>OZ242375.1:0-2607473 GCA_965209025.1 Acidimicrobiia bacterium
CAGAATGTCAACTATAAGGTCGCGCAAACCCCGTTCTAAATGGTTCCACCTAGTGGAACGCGGGCGAGGGGGTCAAGTGATGGGCGGGGTCCCGGTAGAGGCGATGCCTAGGTCCGGGCCTTGATTTCGGCGATGACCGCGGCCAGGATCTCGTGGAGGTCGCCGATCACCGCGTAGTCGGCTTTGGTAACGAGGGGGGCCTCGGGATCAGTGTTGATCGCCAGGATCTGCTTGGAGGCCATGCATCCCACCCAGTGCTGGACGGCGCCCGAGATCCCGCAGGCGATGTAGAGGTCCGGCGCGATCCGGGTCCCCGTCTGCCCCACCTGGTCGGAGTGGGGCCGCCAACCGTTGTTGGTCGCCACGCGGGAACACCCGACCACGCCTCCCAGGAGATCGGCCAACTCCTCCAGGATGGCGAAATTCTCGGCGCTTCCCACGCCTCTTCCCCCGCTCACCACCACCGGAGCGGTGGCCAGGGTGAGACCCTCGGCCAGTTTGACCCGTTCCACCACCCTGGTGCGGGCCAGGGAGTCGGGTATTTCGGGGACGAAGGTGTCGAGCGGACCGGCGTCGCCGTTGGGCTCGGGGGCCGGGAAAGTATGCGGTGCGATGGTCAGGAGTTTCAGGTCTGACCTGAGCCGGGCCCTCTCCAAGAGGCTCCCGCCCCATCTGACCCGGATTACCTCCCAGGAGGCGTCGGGACCCTCGGTGTCCACGATCTCGGTGACGTTGGCCACCAGGGGTTGGTCCAGGACCGCGGCGGTGTGGGCCATCACCTCCGCGCCGCGATCATCGCCGAGAGAGATGACCGCCGAGAACTCCTTCTCGGACACCAACTGGGCCAATGCGTCGCCGTAGGCCTCAGGCGCATAGTCGGACAGGATGGGATGGGAGATCACGTACCCGCCCAAACCCACCGGTTCGAGGGCCGCCCGTCCTCCTTCGCCGACCGTCGCCAACTCGAGGGACGCGTCCAGGCTCTCGGCCAGGACGCGGGCGGGGGTGAGCGCCTCGAGGGCCGAGGGGGAGAGAGTCCCCCGGTCGTTGTCCACGAACACCAGGATGCGGGTCACAGGAGGCCCACCTCCTCCAGGAGGCGCACCACACCCGGAGCGGCCTCGGCGCCGTGTCCGAGGATGACTGTCTCGGTGACTTCCTCGGCCGGCTTCAACAGGCTGACCATCTCCTGGCCTCCCGGAGTCATCTCAGCCGGGACCTCGTGGATCTCCGCTCGCCGGGACTTGAGGCGGCCGGGAAGGGTGGGATAGCGGGGCAGGGTGATACCCTCCTTGGCCGCGGCTATGGCAGGCATCGGAAGCCGGTAGACCTCGAAACCCTCGTCGGTCTCGCGGCGGCCCACCATCTGGTCGCCATCGATCTCTATTCCCTTCAAACCGCTGATGACGGGACGTCCCAGCGCCCGCGCCACCCGGATCCCCACCTGGTATCCGCCCGAGTCCGCCGATTCGTTGCCGAACAGGATCAAGTCGAAGGGTGACCCGCCCTCAAGGTCCTTGATGGCTTCCACCAGCGCAGATGCGGTGGCTTGAGGGTCCCACTCGGTGCTGTCGGCCGGCACCAGCACCACCCGGTCCGCCCCGACCGAGACGGAGTAGCGAAGTTGTTCGACGGCGTCCGGCGGTCCGAGGGTAAGGACGGTGGTGGTCCCGCCGTGTCTCTCCTTCAACTGCACGGCGGCCTCGACCGCGCACTCCTCGTGCGGGCTGGTGGTGAATCCCAGGTGACGGGTGTCGATGCCCTGGGAGTCGTCGGTGAGGACGATCCGGGCGCCCGGGGCGGGCACCCGCTTCACACAGACGAGGATGTTCACCCTCAGGCCCTCATCCGTTCGTTGGTGGGGTCGAACAGCGGAGTGCTTCCGACCACGGCCACCTTGACCGGATACAACTCGTTCATGTACATCACCGCCAGATCCCGGCCTTCCACCGCGTGCTCGGGCGGCAGGTAGGCCAACAGCAGGTACTTGCCCACCGACGGTCCGTTCCCGGCGCTGGTGACATAGGAGGGACGGCCGTGGCTGTCGGTGATGCGCTCTCCGTCGGCGGTGAGGATGGGCTCGTTGCCACCCATGTAGCGCTCGATGCCCGACGCCGAGGTGTGGTCCTCCACGGTGAGGGTGCACAGGATCGTGGCCGGGTCCTCGGCGCGCGCCTGCAGGTAGGGTCCCTTGCCGATGAAGTCGGCCCTCTTCACCTTGGGGCGGGCCAGTCCGGCTTCCACCGGGTTGTACTCCGACTCCAACTCGGCGCCCATCAGGCGGTAGCCCTTCTCGAGGCGCCCGGTCGTTCCGTACACGCCGATGCCCACCGGGACGACCCCCCACTCCTGGCCGGCTTCCCACAGCATGTCCCACAACTGGAGGCCCTGTTCCATGGAAACCGAGATCTCCCATCCCAACTCTCCGACGTAGGAGATGCGAAGCATGAGGGTGTCGATTCCCCTCAGGTTGACCTCCTTGACCGATCCGTAGGGGAAGCCCTGGTGGGAAACGTCGTCGGAGGTGAGGCTCTCGATGACTTTCCGGGCATTGGGCCCCCACAGACCCACCGTGGACACTCCTGAGGTGTTGTCGACGAAGGTGACGGACCCGTCGTCGGGGAGGTGCTTGCGGAACCAGTAGCGGTCCCGGGCGCCGTCGCCTCCACCGCTGATCACCCGGTAGTGGTGCTCGCCGAGACGGAGGATGGTGAGATCGGCCCGGAAACCCCCGGTCTCGGTGAGGAGAGGGGTGTAGACGGCGCGGCCCACCCGCACGTCGCACTGGTTGACGGCCATCTTCTGGATGTAGTCGACCACGCCGGGTCCGGTGACCTCGAAGATGGCGAAGGCGGTCAGGTCAACCATCCCCACGCTCTCGCGCATGGCGAGATGCTCGGCGTTGATGATCGGCGACCACCACCGCGCGTCCCATTCGTGTTCCCGCCCTTCGACGCCGTACTTCTCCACCAGGGGAGCGTTCACCTCGTACCACTGGGGCCTCTCCCAGCCTCCCGCCTCGTAGAAGACGGCTCCCAGTTCCACCTGGCGCGGGTAGGCGGGGACCGTGCGGACTCTCCGGTTGGACTCCCACTGCTCGCGGGGGTGGACGATGCCGTAGGTCTTGTTGAAGTGCTCGGAGCACCGGGCGTAGATGTGGTGGTTGTTCCGGGCGTAGCGGTAGAAGCGGGCTATGTCGGAGGAGTGGGGGTCGATCTCCGGATAACCCTGGGTCATCCACTCGGCGATCATCTTCCCCACGCCGGGTCCCTCCTTGATCCACACCGCCGCCGCCGACCACAGGTTCTTGACCTCCACCGTCTCGCCCAGGAGAGGCATGGCGTCGGGGGTGAGAGACAGGAGCCCGTTGATGGCGTAACGGATCTCGGCCGCCGACAGGATCTCGGGCATCAACTCCAGGGCGTGCTCCATCTGCAGGTCGAAGTCTTCGTCCGTGAATGGCAACTCGGTGGGGGAGAGAAGGGACTCTCCCAGGGACGGGATGTCGTCGGGGTGGTGGAAGATCGGACGATGGGCGTACGAGCCGACCTCCATGGACCCGGCGGTCTGACGCTCGTACATGTAGGTGTCCATGTCACGCACGATCGGATAGCCGATCTCCGAATTGGTCGCCTGCAAGATCGGGATGGGACCGACGTCGATCATCTGGTGGACGGCGGGGGTGAGAGGGATGGTGGCGCCGGCCATCTCCGCCATGCGGGGACTCCACACTCCGCAGGCGATGACCAGGTACTCGGTCTCGATCCGGCCCCGGTCGGTCACGACCGCCGCGATGGCGCCGTTTCGGACTTCCATGCTTAGCACCTCGGTGTTGGGCAGGACGGTCAGGGCGTCGAGAGCCTGCGCCCTCTCCCGCATGATGGTGCCGGCCCGGAGCGAGTCGACCACGGTGACCCCGGGACTGTAGAAGCCTCCCAGAATGATGTCCCGGTTGATGAAGGGCACCAGTTCCTCCACCTCGGCGGGCGAGATGAGGTGGGACTCCACGCCCCAGGCGGTGGCCGACGTCATGCGGCGGCGCAGTTCCTCCATGCGTTCGGCGTTGCGAGCCACCTCGATGCCTCCGGAGACCACCATGACATCCATCTCCTCGTACTGCCTGGTGGAATCCAGGGTGAGCAAGGTCATCTCTTTTGAGTGATCGACCGGGAAGCAGAAGTTGGAGGCGTGCCCGGTGGAACCGCCGGGGTTGGGGAGGGGTCCTTTGTCTATCTGGACTATGTTCTTCCAGCCCATTTCGGCCAGGTGTCCTACCACCGAGTTTCCTGCAATGCCTGCTCCGATAACTATCACATGGGCGCTGGTGGGGAAGTCCATATCTCTACTCCCTATAGACGGGGACAGGAGGGGATTTTAAGGGGCGCTGTATTGTTTGCACACCGGCTTGACATTGTGTAAACTTTCCTGCACTGCGGGTGAAGTTACTTTCCAAAGTCCATCGCCCTAAGATGTTTCCCAAATCCGTCGGCGTCAAGCCCTCCCATCCAACAGGAGAAACCATGAGTGAAGACTTTGACTTGGGTTCTCTCGACGACGAAGAACTCGTTGAGCAAATGCACGACGATCTCTACGACGGCTTGGCCGACGAGATCGCCGAAGGAACCGAAATTCTACTAGACCGGTCCTGGGATGCCCAAAAGGTGCTCAACGAGGCGCTGGTAGAGGGCATGAGGATCGTCGGGATAGATTTCCGCGACGGGATCCTCTTCGTTCCCGAGGTCCTCCTGGCCGCCAAGGCCATGAAGGCCGGCATGGAGATACTGCGACCCATCCTGTCCGCCTCCGGCGTCGAGTCGGTGGGCAAGGTGGTGATCGGCACGGTCAAAGGCGACATCCACGACATCGGGAAGAACCTGGTGGGGATGATGCTGGAGGGCGCGGGATTCGAGGTGATCAACCTGGGAATCAACACCGACGCCGAGGAGTTCCTCACGGCCCTGGAGGAGCACGAGCCTGACATCATGGGGATGTCGGCGCTGCTGACCACCACCATGCCCTATATGAAGGTGGTGATCGACGCCATGAAGGAAAAGGGCATCCGGGAGGACTACATCGTTTTGGTGGGAGGCGCTCCCCTCAACGAGGAGTTCGGGGAGGCGGTGGGCGCCGACGCCTATTGCCGCGACGCAGCGGTGGCCGCGGAGACGGCCAAGACGCTGGTCGAAAAGCAACGTGCCAATGCCTGAGACGGGGTGGGGAGATGACTGAGACGGTCGTCTCCTCCGCCACCAGGGAACTGGTGATAGGCCCTGATCGTCCGTTCACGATCATCGGGGAGCGGATCAACCCCACGGGACGAAAGCTCCTGGCCGCCGAGATGAAGAGGGGAGACTACAGCCGGGTCGAGGCCGACGCCCTGGCGCAGGTCGCCGCCGGCGCCCACATGCTGGACGTGAACGCCGGCATACCCCTCGCCGACGAGCCGGCCATCCTGGCCGAGGCCGTCCAACTGGTGCAGTCGCTCACCGACGTGCCCATTTCCATCGACTCCTCGATCGTGGAAGCGCTGGAGGCCGGCCTCGGGGTGTATCGGGGCAAGGCGCTGGTCAACTCGGTGACCGGTGAGGAAGAGGTGCTGGAACGGGTGTTGCCCCTGGTCGCCAGGCACGGGGCGGCGGTGGTGGCCATCTCCAACGACGAGACCGGCATCTCCGAGGATCCCGACGTCCGGTTCGAGGTGGCCCGAAAGATCGTCTCCCGGGCCGCCGACTACGGGATCCCGGCCAGCGATGTGGTGGTAGACCCGCTGGTCATGCCGATCGGGGCGCTCGCCAACGCCGGCAGGCAGGTGTTCCACATCCTGGGCCGCCTCAGAGACGAGTTGGGGGTCAACTCCACATGCGGTGCGTCGAATGTCAGCTTCGGGCTCCCCAACCGTTCGGCTATCAACTCGGCTTTCCTGACCATGGCGATCAGCGCCGGTCTCACCTCTGCGATAACCAACCCCCTTCACGAGGAGATCCGCACCGCGGTGATGGCCGCCGACGTGATGATGGCCAACGATCCGGAGTGCGCCCGCTGGATCCGGGCCAACCGGGCGCCGGCCCCGGCGGGCGGGGAGAGAGGCTCCCGGCGGGGAGGGGGTCGTCGTCGGCGGGCCGGGCGAGGCGCCGATGTCCAGTCCGGCTGAGCCCAGGATAATTTTCACACCCTCGGGCCGGAGGGGCCGGGTGCCGCGGGGAACCACGGTGCTCGAGGCCGCCCGCATGGTGGGGGCCGACCTGGCCTCGCTGTGCGGCGGGCGGGGGATCTGCGGGCGGTGTCAGATGACGCCGGTGTTCGGGACATTCGCCAAGCACGGGATCTCAGTGGGGCCGGAGGCGTTGAACGAGTGGTCGGAGACCGAGTCCGCATACCGCCGGCGCCGGGGACTGGAGCCGGACCGACGGCTGGGGTGCATGGCAAGGGTGTGCGGAGATCTCCTGGTGGACGTGCCCCCCGAGAGCCAGACCCACCGGCAGGTGGTGAGAAAAGACGTGGACGTCGGAAAGCTCCGGCTCGACCCGGTGACCACCCTCCACTACGTGATCACGTCCCCGCCCACGCTGGAGGAGCCGACCGGAGACGCCCAACGGCTTTTGCGGGCCCTCGGGGAGCAGTGGGACCTCACCGAGGTGGGAGTGCGGGCGGAGATGCTCGGGACCCTGCAGGAGGCGATTCGCGAGGGCCGGGGAAAGGTGACCGCGGCGGTGCGGGACCGCCGGGAAGTGGTGGCGGTGTGGCCTGGATTCTCCGAAGTCGTCCTCGGGGTGGCGGTGGATGTGGGCTCGACCACCATCGCCGGACACCTGGCCGACCTGACCACCGGGGAGATAGTGGCCTCTCAGGGTCTGATGAATCCCCAGGTGAGGCTGGGTGAGGACCTGATGAGCAGGGTTTCCTACGCCGCCTTGAACGAGGATGGGGGAGCCCGCTTGACCGCCCTGGTCCGCGAGGCGGTCAACGAACTGTGCTCGGGTCTCCTGGAGTCGGCGGGGGCAGACCGGGAGTCGGTGCTGGAGATGGTGGTGGTCGGCAATCCAATCATGCATCATCTCTTCCTGGGGCTGGACGTGCGTCCCCTCGGCGAGGCCCCCTTCACCCTGGCGACCGACGGTCCCGTGGAGGTTCCGGCCTCCAGAGTGGGAATCGACCTTGCGGACGCGGCCCGCATATACCTGCTTCCCTGCATCGCAGGGCACGTGGGCGCGGACGCGGCGGGGATGATCCTGGCCGAGCGTCCCTATGAGTCGGGGGAGATAACCCTCCTGTGCGACATCGGGACCAACGCGGAGATCGTGCTGGGCAACTCCGAGCGGCTGCTGGCCGCCTCCAGCCCGACCGGCCCCGCCCTGGAGGGGGCTCAGATCTCGTCGGGACAGCGGGCGGCGCCGGGAGCGATAGAGAGGGTGCGCATCGATCCCGACACCCTGGAGCCGCGGATTCGCGTAATCGGTATCGATCCCTGGTCGGACGAGCCGGGGTTCTCGGCGCTGGAGGCGGAGACGCAGGTTACGGGCATCTGCGGGTCGGGGATCATCGAAGCGCTGTCGGAGTTGGCGGCGGCAGGGGTGATTACCGCCGACGGCCTCATAGACGGGCGGGCCGCGGAGCGT
This sequence comes from Acidimicrobiia bacterium, assembly GCA_965209025.1. Classification (GTDB taxonomy): domain Bacteria; phylum Actinomycetota; class Acidimicrobiia; order Spongiisociales; family ZC4RG35; genus Bin76. The sequence continues at coordinate 7,617 of OZ242375.1, forward strand.
TCCCGCCGGGTGGTGGAAACCGGACGGACGTTTTCCTATATCCTTTGGGACGAGGGGTCGGAGGTGCAAGTAACTCAGAACGATGTCCGGGCGGTGCAACTGGCGAAGGCCGCTCTGCTGGCAGGGGCGCAGCTCCTGATGGACCACTTGGGGACCGACCATGTGGACCGGATCCGCTTGGCGGGCGCCTTTGGGTCCCACCTCAGCGCCCCGCACTCGATGGCACTGGGTTTGATCCCTGAAATCTCTCCGGAGGGCGCCTCTTCGGCGGGTAACGCGGCCGGGACCGGGGCGCTGATGACCCTCCTGAGCGGGGAGTGCCGGCGGGAGATAGAACAGATAACAGAGAGGGTGGAGAAGATAGAGACCGCCATAGAGCCCCGCTTCCAGGAGCATTTTGTGGAGGCCATGTCCTTTCCGGGCGCTCGGCAGACGCGGGACGGCGAAGGACGAGTTCACCAGCGACGATCCAGGCGGGGGACTTCCCGTCGAACAAGAGAGAGGCGAAGATGAGCAGCAGAAGAAGAAGATCCGGAGGCCGGGCGGCTCGGGCCGCGGCTCGCGCTGCAGCCCGGCGGGAGATGGAGAAGTCTCCGTTCCTGACCAGCAACCTTGCACCCTACGAGGTGCTGAGCACGGAGGGTCTGGAGATAATCGAGAACAACGCGGAGATCATCCTGGAGAGGGTCGGGGTGGACATCACCGACGACCAGGCGGTGAAAGACTTCGCGGAAGCCGGTGCCGACGTCGACGGGACCAGGGTCCGTTTCCCGCGGGGGATGTGCCGCCAACTAATCACGTCCACCGCCCCGTCGTCCTTCACCCAGGTGGCCCGGAATCCCGCCAGGTCGGTGGTGATCGGGGGAAAGAACATGGTTCTGGCGCCCACCTACGGTTCCCCCTTCGTCCGGGACCTGGAGGGAGGTCGCCGCTACGCCACCCTGGAGGACTTCCACAACTTCGTCAAGCTGGCGTACATGTCCCCCTACCTCCATCACTCGGGAGGGACGGTGTGCGAGCCGGTGGACATCCCCATCCCCAAGCGCCACCTCGACATGGTGTACGCCCACATGCGTTACTCGGACAAGCCGTTCATGGGCTCGGTTACCGCTCCTCACCGGGCGGCCGACTCGGTGGAGATGGCCGCCTTGCTCTTCGGGGAGGACTTCCTGGAAGAGAACACGGTGGTCATCTCGCTGTGCAACGCCAACTCCCCTCTCACCTGGGACAGGGCCATGCTGGGCTCGGCGCGGGAGTACGCAAGCCGCAACCAGGGTGTCATCATCACACCCTTCATCCTGGCGGGGGCCATGGCGCCGGTCACGGTGGCGGGGGTTGCCGCCCAGACCCTGGCGGAAGCGCTGGTGGGTCTGTCCTACACCCAGGTGGTGAGGCCGGGGGCCCCGGTTATCTTCGGGTCGTTCGCATCCTCTCTCTCCATGCAGTCGGGAGCGCCGACCTTCGGCACCCCGGAGCCGACCATCACCCTGTTCGTGCTGGCCCAGTTGGCCCGGCGGCTGGGAGTCCCGTTCCGCTCGGGTGGGAACCTGACCGCCTCGAAGATCCCGGACGCCCAGGCCGCCTACGAATCGGCCGCCACCTTCCAGCCCACGCTCTTGGCGGGAATCAACTTCGTCCTTCACGCGGCCGGATGGCTGGAGGGAGGGCTGACCATGGGGTATGAGAAGTTCGTCCTGGACACCGATCAATGCGGGATGGCCGAGGCCCTCCTGAAGGGAGTGGACCTGTCGGAGAACGGGCAGGCCCTGGAGGCGGTGATCGAGACCGGCCCGGGCCAGCACCATCTCGGCTCGGCCCACACCTTGGCCAACTTCGAGACCGCCTTCTACCGGTCGTTCACCGCCGACAGCAACAGCTTCGAGCAGTGGTCGGAGGAAGGCGCCCTCGAGGCCGCCGAGCGGGCCAACTCGTTGTGGAAGAAGTCCCTCGCCGAGTACCAGCCACCTCCCCTGGACGAGGCGGCGGACGAGGCGCTCCGCGAGTACATCGCCAAGAAGAAGCAGTTCTATCCCGATTCGGAGGTGTAGCGGTGGCGTCCGCCTATTCCGAACGGTTGAACGGCGTGGGTCCGGCCACCCGTTCGGCGATCGCCGAGGTTCTCGAGAACGCCCGCTACGAGATCATCCCTCTGAAGAACGCGGTGACCCAGGCCGCCCACCTGCCCCCGGGCTCGGTGATCACCGTGACCGCTTCTCCCAACAAGGGAATGGAAGCCACAATGGACCTGGCAGCGGAACTGGCCGGAGCCGGCTTCGACGTCACCCCTCATCTCTCGGCTCGCCTCCACCGGGACCGCGCCCACCTGGAAGCGACCCTGGACAGGGCGGCGGAACTGGGTCTTCGTCGAGCCTTCGTGGTGGGGGGAGACCACCTCCACCCCGGCGAGTTCTTCGACGGGATCTCCCTGCTGCGGGCGATGGAGGAGATCGGCCACCCCTTCGAGGAGGTGGGAATCCCCGCCTACCCGGAGGGGCATCCGGTGATCCCGGACGCCAAACTCGAGGAGGCGCTGTCGGAGAAACAACCCTACGCAAACCACCTGGCCACCCAGATGTGTTTCGACGCCCAGGCGATTCGCTCGTTCCTCTCCGGCGCCCGGAGCCGGCGGATCGGGCTTCCCGCCCTCCTTGGCGTGCCGGGCGTGGGAGGGCGGCTGAAGCTGCTGGAGATCTCGGCCCGGATCGGGGTGGGGGACTCGGTGAGGTTTCTCACCAAGAACGCGCGGGTGGTGACCAGGCTCCTCGGCCCGGGAGGCTATGACCCGGGGGAGTTGCTGGAGGACCTGGGAGACGGCCTTACCGATCCGCTGCTGGGGATCGAGGGACTGCACATTTACACGTTCAACCGATGCGAGGCCACCGAGGCCTGGCGCCAGGAGTACCTGGAGGCCCTGCGGTAGCGTTTTCGCCCCCGACAAGTAAGGTCAGGCTGAATGCTGGTTGACGCGATCTGGCTGGTCCTGGGAATGGCCGTGCTGATATTCGGGGCGGAGCGTCTGGTCACCGCCGCCGAGCGGCTTGCCCACCACTGGGGGATGTCGACCGTCCTGATCGGAGCGGTCGTGGTGGGGTTGGGCACCTCGCTGCCGGAGATGCTCATCTCGGGACTGGCCGCCGCCCGGCCGCAGGGACTCGACCTGGCGACCGGCAACATCGTGGGATCCAACATCGCCAACCTCTCCCTGGTGCTGGGCGTCTCCATGGTGATCACACCTCTCAAGAATGTGGCGGTGGACCTGCGCCGGGAGTGGCTGGCCATGGTGGCGGGATCGTTGGTTCTGGTGGCCCTGGCCTGGAACAACGCCCTGTCCCGCTGGAACGGGGTGATCCTGATCGCGGTGATGGTGTTGGCGCTGATGCTCCTGGTCAAATGGTCCCGCGATCCGCGTCTGATCGGGGAGGGCCCAGGCGGAGATCCCACAGGGGAGGGAGATAAACCCGTCTCCGCCGCGGTCTCGGCGTGGAGGGAAAGGGTGCAGGTGGTGACCCCCGTACGGTTCCTCGGGCTCGGTCTGCGGCTCACCCTGTGGAAGGAGATAGCGATGGCGGTGGTCTCCCTGGCGTTGACCCTGTGGGGAGCGGACCGATTGGTGGATGGAGCAACCGGAATCGCCGACCGCCTGAACATCTCGGGAGGGCTGGTCGGCCTTACCCTGGTGGCCTTGGGCACGTCTCTTCCCGAGTTGGCCACCGCAGTAGCCGCCGCCCGGCACGGGGACAACGCGCTGGTCATCGGGAACGTGCTGGGCTCCAATCTGTTCAATGCGCTGGCCGTGGGAGGGATAGCGGGCGTGGTGGGGGACGGCGTCTTCGTGGGCAACTTCAGGGGGAGCCTCCTCTGGATGCTGGGCGCCGCGGTGGCGGCGGGGGGCATCGCCAACGGTCTGCGAGGAGTGGACCGTCTGCGGATCCACCAGAGCTCCAACCGGGTCCTGAGAAGGCTGGGAACCACCCTGGCCAGGAGCGACGTGGTATTCAACCGGTGGTCGAGGAGCCGGATGGCCGGATGGGTGCTGGTGGTCTTCTACCCCCTGGCCTTGATTCTCGCCGGGCTGTAGACCAGGGTCCGGCGTCCCTCAGAAGGAGTAACCGCCCAGTTCCGCGGTCAGTTGGGCGGCGATGTCGCACAGCATACGCCCGATCCTGGGCTCCTCGCCCGGCGCGGGGAAGCGGTAGGAGGGCCCGTGCACGCTCAATGAGGCCACGGCTTGGCCGTGGGGATTGAACACGGGTGCGGCCACCCCGTTGATGTCGTCCGTGTACTCCCGGTGGGTCCAAGCGTAGCCGTACCGGCGGACCAATTCCAGGCGGGCCATCAAGGCCGCCGGGTCGACAAGGGTCTGAGGGGTGTGCCTCACCAGGTCCTGCTGCAGGTACCTTCCCAGCCTGTCGGGCTCCCATGTGGAGAGGAACACAAGCCCGGGCGCCACCGTGTTGTGTGGCAAGGCGAACCCGGTCCAATCCTGCACCTGCACAGAGCGGTCGGCGGTGACCTGGCTGACATAGAGCGTATTGTCTCCTTCCGGCACCGACAGGGTTGCGTCCTCTCCCAGATGGGAGACCAGGGACTGCAGGTGGGGACGGCTCAACTGGGCCAGCACCTGGGGTGACGTCCCCCCGCCGGCCAGCACCTCCAAACCGTGGCCGACCCGATACCGACCCCGCTTGCCCACCTGCTCCACCATGTCGAGATGCTGGAGGGTGTCGAGCATGCGGGAAACCGAACTCTTGGGAAGCCTGGTGACCCTGGCGATCTGGGCCAGACTGGTTCCGTTGGGGGAGGCCACTACCACCCTCAGAACCGCAAAGGCCCTGGTCACCGAACGAACGGGTGAAGTCACGATGGTGGTCGCCGGGAAGGGAGGTGTGTTCGCATTCTGCCTATCGGTAAAAACGTGCCGCCAGTCGGAATGTACTATAATACGGAACGAAGCAGGAGTCAGGGGAAGGAGTCTGGGGATGGCTACTCAAGACAAAGTGATCCTTACCTGCGCGGTCACGGGAAGCTCGCACACCCCCACCATGAACATCGGGATACCCGTCACCCCCGAAGAGATGGTGTCCCAGTCGGTGGAAGCTCACTCCCGGGGGGCGGCGGTGATCCACATTCACGCCCGCGATCCACTCAGCGGCCGTCCCAGTCCCGACGTGGGGCTCTTCCGGGAGTACTGCGCGGGCATCAAAGAGCAGTGTGACGCGGTGATCAGCATCACCACCGGAGGAGCCACCGGCCAGACCGTCGAGGAGCGACTGGCGGTGATCAAGGCGCTGCAGCCCGAGTTGGCCACCTGCAATCTGGGGACCATGAACTACGGGCTGTTTCAGATGATCCCCCGCTACGAGGGTCGGTGGAAGTACGACTGGGAAGAGCCGTATCTCGAGTCAACCCGCCATGAGCCCTTCGTGAGCCGTTTCTCCGACATCGAGTACATGCTCACCGAGTTGACAGAGGAGACCGGCTGTCGCTTCGAGTTCGAGGCGTACGACGTCGGACACCTCTATACATTGGCGTTCTACGCCGACCAGGGCCTGGTGAAGCCTCCCATCTTCATGCAATTCGTGGTGGGGACCCTGGGAGGGATCGGCCCGGACGTGGAGAACGTGGTGGCCATGAAGCAGGTCGCCGACCGCCTGTTCGGGACCGACATCGAGTGGTCGGTGCTGGGGGGAGGCCGCTTCCAGTTCGACATAGTCACCGCAGGCGCGGTGCTCGGGGGCCATGTCCGGGTGGGCCTGGAGGACGGCATCTATCTGCGGCGCGGACGGTTGGCCGACAACAATGCCGAACAGGTGGCGAAGATGGTGCGCATCCTCGAGGAGCTTTCCCGCGAGACCGCCACTTCCGCGGAGGCCAGGGAGATACTCAATCTCAAGGGCCTTGACAATGTGGCCTTCTGACCGGCATTGACGATGATGACCGAACCGGGGGGGTCGTCTGGGCAGTTCGTCGCCGATGTAGGGGTTGTCGGTCTGGTGGGGACCGGCGTGATCGGAAAGGGATGGGCGGTGCGCGCTCTCTCCCGGGGCTGGGAGGTGGTCGCCACCGATCCGGCGCCCGGGGCCGCCGAAAGCCTGTTGGCCTTCGTGGAGCGGGCCTGGCCTGCCGCCACGGCGCTGGGTCTCTATCCCGGGGCCCGCCCCGACCGGGTGCGTTTTGCAGGGAGCATCGAGGAGGTTGCGGCCCGGGCCGACCTGGTCGTGGAGTCGGTTCCCGAGCGCGAGCAACTCAAAAAGGAGGTGGCGCTCCAGATCGACAGGGCGCTTGGGGCCGACGTGTTGATCTGCTCCAGTTCTTCGGGACTCCTACCCAGCCGCCTGCAGGCCGGACTCCGGCATCCGGAGCGGTACCTCATCGCCCATCCCTTCAACCCCGTCTACATACTTCCCCTGGTGGAACTGTGCGGGGGCAGCCTTACCAGCCCCGCCGCGCTGGCCGCGGCCAAGGCGATATACGAAGACCTGGGCATGCACCCGCTGGTGGTGCGGAACGAGATCGAGGGCTATCTCTCGGACCGCCTGCAGGAGGCCATGTGGCGGGAGGCCCTCTGGATGGTGAGTGACGGTGTGGCCACCACCGATGAACTCGACCAGGCCATAATCTACGGTCCGGGTCTGCGCTGGGCTGGGATGGGGACCATGCTCACCTTTCACCTTGCGGGGGGAGAGGGTGGCATGCGGCACATGCTCGGGCATTTCGGTCCGGCCCTGGAGCTTCCCTGGACAAAGCTCAAGGCGCCTCCCCTGACCGACCGCCTCTCGGAGTCCCTCATCTCGGGGATCGATGAACAGGCGGCGGGCCGGAGCGTGGCCGAGTTGGAGCAGCTTCGCGATGGCTTTCTGGTCTCGGTGATGCGAGCCCTTCGACCTCACGACCTCGGGGCGGGCCGGATGGTTGCCGATCGGGAGGCGGTCCGGCTGGGGGCCGCGGCCCCGACCTGGCGCCCCGGAGTGGAGGTGGGAGCCCCCCTGGAGCTCTATCACACCCAGGTAGAGCCGGATTGGGTGGACTACAACGGGCACATGACCGAGAGCGCCTACCTGACCGCCTTCGGTTGGGCCTCCGACGCCCTGTTCCGCTTCGTGGGGATCGATGAAGGTTATCGAGCTGGCGGGCACTCCTTCTATACAGTGGAGACCCACATCCATTACCGCCGGGAGGCTTCCGTGCACCAGGAACTCTTCTTCACCACCCAGGTGCTGGGAGTGGATGAGAGGCGCCTTCACATCTTCCATGCCATGCACGACAAGGACGGGCGTCGCTTGTCCTCCACCGAGCAGATGCTCCTTCACGTCGACACAGAGGCGGGCGGCGCCGTCCCCGTCCTCCCCGGACCGGCCCGGGCGTTGGCTGCCGTGGGGGAGGCCCACCGGAAGCTGGGGGTCCCTCCCGAGGTCGGGTCGCGGATGAGCCTCGACCGCCGGGGCTGAGACAGGGAGCACCCATGGACTTCGGCCTCACCGACGAACAGGAACTGATCCTCGCCACTGTCCGGGACTTCACCAACCGCGAGTTGCTTCCCCACGAAGATGAGGTGGAGCGGCGCGGGCACGTCCCCGACGAAGTGGCGGATGGGATAAGGAAGAAGGCGATCGAAGCGGGGATCTTCGCCGCCAACATGCCGGTGGAGGTGGGCGGCGCCGGCCTGGACAACCTGACCATGGCGTTGGTGGAGAAAGAACTGGGCAGGGTGTCCTATGCCCTCCACCACCTGGTGGCCCGGCCCTCCAACATCCTGCTGGCCTGCGTCGGGCCCCAGCGGGACCGCTACCTCTATCCCACCGTGGCGGGCGAGCGCATGGAGGCGCTGGCGATGAGCGAGCCGGACGCCGGCTCCGATCTGCGGGGCATGAAGTGCCGGGCGGTCAGGGACGGGGACGAGTACGTGATCTCGGGCGTCAAGCACTTCATCTCCCACGCCGACATCTGCGACTATGTGATCCTCTTCGCCGCCACCGGTCCCGATCCGGGGCCCGGCCCGGGCAGGGGACGCACTCCCCAACGGATTACCGCGTTTCTGGTGGACGTGGGGACTCCCGGCTTCGAGGTCCGGGAGGGCTACCGGTCGGTCTCGCATCGGGGATACAACAACTCCGTCCTCAATTTCGACGATTGCCGCATCCCGGCGACCCAGATCCTGGGAGAGGAGCATCGCGGGTTCAATGTGGCCAACACCTGGCTGGGGGAGACCCGGCTGGCGGTGGCCGCCAACTGCCTGGGCCGCGCGGAGCGGGCCATGGACCTGGCGGCCGGATGGGCGGCCCGCCGCACCCAGTTCGGGCAGACCATCGGACGCTTCCAGGGGGTGTCGTTCAAGCTGGCCGACATGGCCACCCGACTGGCTTCGGCGGAGCTTCTCACTCTCCGGGCCGCTTGGAAGGCCGACCGGGACACGATGACCGACGCCGATGCGGCGATGGCAAAGCTGGCCGCAACCGAGATGCTGGCCTACGTGACCGACGAGGCCATCCAGATCTTCGGCGGGATGGGACTCATGGACGAACTGCCGCTGGAGCGCCTGTGGAGGGACGCCCGGGTGGAGCGCATCTGGGACGGCACATCCGAGATCCAACGCCACATCATCTCTCGTTCCATCCTCCGGCCCCTCGAAGGCTGAACCACGGTGTCGAGACTGTCGCGGCTGCTGAGGCCCAGGACCGTGGCGTTGGTGGGAGGGAGTCTGGTCAACCGGCTGGTGGAATCCTGTGGGGAGATGGGGTTCACCGGCGAGATCTGGCCGGTGAACCCCGGCCGGGAACGACTGGCCGGGCTGGAGTGCTTTCCGGACCTCCGGGCGCTGCCGACCCCGCCCGACGCGGCCTTTCTGGCGGTTAACCGTGGGCGGACCATCGAGGCGGTGGCGACCCTGGCCGAGATGGGAGCGGGCTCGGCGGTCTGCTACGCCTCCCTTTTCGCGGAGCAGGGAGAGGATGGCGCCGGCTACCAGCGGCGTCTGGTGGAGGCAGCCGGGGACATGCCGATCCTGGGACCCAACTGCTACGGCCTGGTCAACGCGGTGGACGGCGTGGCGCTGTGGCCCGACCTGTTGGGCTGCGAGCCGGTCTCCGAGGGTGTGGCCCTGATCTCTCAAAGCGGGAACGTCGGGATGAACCTGTCTTTCCAGGGTCGCCAGCTACCCGTCTCTCACCTGATCACGGTGGGGAATCAGGCCATGGTGGGGATAGAGGACCTGATGGAGGAGTTGTTGGAGGACCGGCGCGTCAAGGGCGTCGGCCTGTTTCTCGAAGCGGTCCGGGATCCCGCCCGGTTCCTGGCTGCGGCGCGGAGGGCCCTGGCAGCCCGGGTGCCGGTCGTGGCCCTGATGGTGGGCCGTTCCCGGCGGGGAGCGGAGATTGCCCGGAGCCACACCGCCTCGATCAGCGGCATGACCCAGGCATACCGGGCCCTCTTCGACCGCGGCGGGGTGATGAGGGTGGAAACCATCCCCGAGTTGTTGGAGACCTTGGGAGTGCTGGTGGGAGTGGGTCCCCTCCGGGGGAACCGGATCGTCTCCATGTCCTGTTCCGGAGGGGAGGCGTCCCATGTGGCCGACCTGTCGGAGAGCACCCGCCTGGACTTCGCCCCGTTCCCGTCCGGGCAGGCCGCCCGGGTGGAGCGGATACTGGAGGGAAGGGTGAAGGTGGGCAATCCCCTCGACTACCACACCTTCATCTGGGACGACCGCACCCGGCTTGAGGGGTTGTTCCGTGAGGTCATCTCCGGCCCCCAGGACGCCACGATGCTGGTGCTGGACCTCCCCGACCGCGACGGAGACTTCTCGGCTTTCTGGAAGACGGCCCGGGCGATGGTGACGGCCCGATCGGTGTCGGAGCGACCTGCCCTGGTGGTGTCGGGACTTCCCGAGAACCTCTCCGCAAACCTGGCGAGGGAGTTGGCGGCGGCCGGGGTGACGCCGGTGCGGGGCATTGCCGAGGCGCTGGCCGGACTGGATGCGGCTGTCCGATGGGGAGAGGCGGTCCATTCCGAGCCTCCCATCTCTCCCGCTGCGGTCCCGGCGCCGGGTGACCGCCTCGTTCACCTTGATGAATCCCAAGCCAAGGCGCGCCTCGGAGAGTGGGGGCTGGCTGTCCCCCGGGGAAGGGTCACCCCGGCCTCCGGCGTGGAGACTGCGGCGGCGGAGATCGGCTATCCGGTGACGATCAAGGTGGTGGGGATTGATCACAAGACCGAGGGGGCTGGAGTGCGGGTCGGGATCCGTACACCCGCCGACCTGAATCTCGTCCTGGGGGAGATGTCGAAGCGTCATGAGGGACCGTTCCTGGTGGAGGAGACGGTCGGCGGGGTGGTGGCCGAGTTGTTGGTCTCGGTGCGCCGGCAGTGGCCGGTGGGATGGCTGGTGACGTTGGGCGCCGGGGGAATACTCACCGAATTGCTGGACGACTTCGTCCACTTCCTGGCCCCGGTCGACCCCGGGGAGGTGCGGGCGGGGATCGGGAAACTGAAGGTAGGCCGGCTGCTGGCCGGATACCGGGGAGCCCCGGCAGCGGACCTCGGAGACTGCGTAGCCGCGATCTCCGCCCTGGTGGAAGGGGTGCTGGGCAGCGGGGATGTGGTTGAGGTGGAAGTGAACCCGTTGCTTGCAACCGTCTCGGGGGCCGTGGCGGCCGATGCACTGCTGAGCGTGACTGGTTGAAGAGAGTTCGACCGCCCGGTGGCGGCCGGACTCTTCATGCCGGGCAACGGCCACCCGTCTCGGAGAGGAAGGTGCGGTACCCTTTGCCGAACTAACCCGATGACCGGACTCGGAGGCCGAGGTGTGAATGGCTGATTCAGAAGAGCATTCGGACAGTCTCTCCGGTCAACCAATCCTGGCCTCGGGGGTTTGGAAGGTTTTCGGAAAGCGCGTGGCGGATGCCATGGCAATGGCCAGGGACGAAGTCGACCAGGCCGAGATCCTGGCCAAGAGCGGGTGCGTGGTCGCCGTGCAGGACGCCACATTCGAGGTCAACTGGGGGGAGATCTTCGTGGTGATGGGGCTGTCGGGCAGCGGAAAGTCCACCCTCATCCGGTGCCTTTCCCGCCTGGTGGACGCCACCGCCGGGAGGATTGTCATCAACGGCCAGGACCTGGGGGAGATGCCCGAGGTCGAGCTGCGGGACCTGCGCCGCCATACGATCAGCATGGTCTTCCAGAACTACGGGCTGTTTCCCCACCGGCGAGTGATAGACAACGTCGCCTTCGGGCTGGAGGTGAGGGGAGCCACCAAGGAGGACCGTTACCAGAAGGCGGAGGAGATGATCGAGTTGGTGGGACTGGACGGGTGGGCCTCGAACTACCCGGAGCAATTGAGCGGAGGCATGAAGCAGCGGGTGGGCCTGGCCCGGGCGTTGGCGGTGGACCCCGAGATACTGTTGTTCGACGAGCCCTTCTCCGCCCTGGATCCCCTGATCCGCCGGGACATGCAGGATGAGCTCCTGGGTCTCCAGGAACGTCTCCGGTGCACCATGGTGTTCATCACCCACGACTTCTCGGAGGCTCTGAAGCTGGGGGACCGGATCGCCATCATGCGATCGGGCGCCATAGTGCAGGTGGGCACGCCCGAGGAGATAGTCGCCCATCCCGCCGACGACTACGTGCGGGACTTCACGATCGATGTTCCCCGGCACAAGGTGTTGTCTGCCGGAACGGTGATGGCGCCGGTCTCCCCGGACATGGTCTTGGAGGGAGAGCCCGTGGCGGTCTCCGCCCGACTGGACGCCATCCTGCCTCGCCTCCTGACCGAGGGCAGACCGGTGCCGGTGGTCGACGAACGCGGTGAACGCTGCGGGGTGTTGGAGCCGGCGGTCGTCTCCCGGTACCTCTGGCGGCAATGACCTCTCTGACGGTCCGGTCAGCGGGCTGGCGCCGTCCGGTGGCGTACCTGGGAGGAGCCGTTCTCCTTTTGGGAGGATTGATAGTGTTGCTGCCGGAGGGAATGGGGGCATTCCCACCGGAGTGGGATATCGGCTTCGGGCCGGCGGTGAACGAAGTCCAGCAGTGGTGGATCAGTAACAGGCGCGATCTCGGCGTATACCTGTACTTCTTCGATCCGCTCTCCGACTCCATCGACTGGCTGCTGCGTGCCTTTGAAAACCTGTTGATGGCCATCCCGTGGTATGTCCATGTAGCAGGGGTGGGAGTCGTTTTCGGCCGCTGGCTGGGGAGAGCGGGAGGACTGGCCGCCGGGGCGGGCATGCTGTATTTCGTCGCCCTCGGGCTCTGGGAACAAAGCGTCCAGACGTTCTCCCTGATGACAGTGGCGGTGGCGCTGGCTGTGGCGATCGGAGTGCCGGTGGGAATATGGGCTGCTCGAAACGACTGGGTCTACCGGGGGCTAAGGCCGGTGCTCGACTCGATGCAGACGCTTCCTGCCTTCGTCTATCTGATTCCTGTCCTGCTCTTCTTCGGTGTGGCGAGGGTGCCGTCCCTGATTGCCACGGTGATTTACGCATTGCCTCCCGTTATCCGGCTCACCAATCTGGGGATACGCCAGGTTCCCACCGAAAGTCTGGAGGCCGGGTTGATGTTCGGGTCCACCTCCGGCCAACTGCTCCGGAAGGTCCAGTTGCCCCAGGCCGTGCCCTCCATCCTAGCGGGGGTGAACCAGACGATCATGATGGCGCTGAGCATCGTGGTGATCGCGGCCATGATCGGCGCGGGGGGCCTGGGCCAGGAGGTGCTGCTGGCGCTCCGCCATCAGGAGGTGGGAAGGGCGGTAGAGGCCGGCATGGCCATCGTGCTGATGGCGGTGATGCTGGACCGTTTCTCCCACTCGCTGGTGGGGCAGGGTCGCATGGGAGGGGCGCATCACACTGAAGGGCTCCGGTATCGGTATTGGTGGGTAGCGGGAGGAGTGCTTGCCGCATTGGCGATCGCCGGATGGACAATCGGCTGGACGGACTACCCGACCGCCCTGCAGTTCAGTTATGCCGCCCCCATCGACGGAGCGGTGGACTGGGCGAGGGACAACCTGTATCAGTTGGGTAACCTGCCGGTGGGCACCGGCCCGTTCAGCGACTTCCTCACCACCTACGGCACCCGCCCCATGCGGCTCTATTTGAGCGAGGAGGCGTGGCCGGTGGTGGTGCTGTTCTTCGGATTCGTAGCCTGGTGGGCTTCCGGCAAGAAGCTGTTGTTGGGATCGGTGGTCGGAACCGTTGTCATCGGGTTGCTGGGTATGTGGACCCTCACCATGGACACCTTGTCGCAAACGGTGGTGGCGGTGTTGATGGCCATAGTGATCGGGCTGCCCTTGGGGGTGGCGGCGTCACGCCGGGACTGGTTGGAGCGGGGCATGCGACCGGTCCTGGACACGTTGCAGACCATCCCGAGCTTCTGTTTCCTGGTCCCGGTGGTAATTCTCTTCAACGTCGGCAGGATCCCGGGGATCATCGCCTCGGTCCTGTACGCCATCCCGCCGGTGATTCGCCTCACCAACCTGGGGATTCGGAGTGTTGACTCCGAGATTGTGGAGGCTTCCGAGTCGTTCGGGGTCACCCGCCGCCAGAAGCTGTGGAAGATCCAGTTGCCCCTGGCCATGCCCACCGTCCTGGCGGGCATCAACCAGACAGTGATGTTGGTCCTGGCCATGGTGGTGATTGCCGGCCTGGTGGGAGGCGCGGGGTTGGGATTGGAGGCGGTGAAGGGGCTGGCCCGAAGCGACACCGGCCTGGGTTTCGAAGCGGGGGCTTCGATAGTGATCCTCGCCATGATCCTCGACCGGATCACCCAGGGATGGGCGGCTCGGTTTCAACCGCCATCCTCGGAGGAGGGGTGACTTCGGGGCGTGGGCCTCGCGTAGTCATTAATCCTGCCGGAGTGGGCATTCGGCGGCCCTTTGTGGTTAACATATTGTTAAACTGTCAATTGATTCCGACCTACGAGAGGTTTCAAATCAACCATCCCGTTGATGAAAGGACAAGGACATGAGTAGAAGATCAATTTTCAAGGCCTCTCTCCTTCTGGCTGCCTTTTCTCTGGTGCTGGCGGCCTGCGGAGATGACCTTGGCGACGTCGAAACCATCAAGCTTGCGGTGAACCCGTGGGACGGCTCGGCGGTCAACATTGCAGTGGCCGCGGCCGTTCTGGAGGGAGAGGGCTACACCGTAGAGAGAGTCGAGATCGACGAGAACGCCCAATGGGCTGCCATCGCCGCCGGCGACCTGCACGCCTCCCTCGAGGTCTGGCCCTCCGGTCATGCCGACAACGTTGCTTCCTACATAGACGGAGGCGGCGGAGTCGTTAACGGCGGTGAACTTGGCGCAGTCGGCAAGATCGGCTGGTGGATTCCCACCTACGTGGTGGATCAGAACCCGGCGGCCGGCACCTGGCAGGGTCTGCAGGACCCGGCAACGGCCCAGGTGTACGCCACAGCCGAAACCGGCGACAAGGGACAGTTCCTGATCGGCGACCCGAGCTGGGTCTCCTATGAGCAGGACATCATCGACAACCTCGGGCTGCACCTCGAAGTGGCGTATGCCGGATCCGAGGAGGCCCTGCTGGCCGCCATGGACTCGGCTACCAGCCGCGGCGACCCGTTGCTGTTCTACTGGTGGACCCCCCACTCGGCGTTCAGCAAGTTCGACCTCACCGCGTTCGAGTTGCCGGCCTACTCCGACGAGTGCTATGCGTCCGGCGCGGTCGACTGCGACTATCCGGACGACGTCTTGTTCAAGATCATGTGGGACGGCTTGGAGGAAGGAGCCCCGACCGCTTTCACGATCCTCTCCAACTTCAGCTACAGCAACGAGGACCAGATCTTCATGTTGGGTCAGTTGGACGCGGGTTTGTCGGTGGATGAGGCCGCTGCGGCATGGATGGACGCCAACGAGTCCGTCTGGCAGGCCTGGATCCCCGGATAAACAGCCCTTCACAAGACCCATTGACGACCCAGGTGAGGCTGCCCTACGGGGCGGCCTCACCTGTTTGTGGAGGGGTTCGCTCTCGACGCTTCTCCCTGACCTCGTTCAATGGCTATAGCGGAATCGAAGTCGCACGCACCCCTAGACTTGGGCCTGCCCAACTGAGAGTGCCATGGGAGATCCAAAGGTAAGAAGACGCGTCGGGCTGGTGGGGCTGCTGTGCTGTGTTTTCCTGATTGTCGCCGAGGAGATAGTGGATGTCGAGTTCTTCGGGGAGGCGCTTCTCGGGCTGTTCTGCATAGTCCTCCTGGGTACCTCGGCTACCGAAGAGGGCAAGGCCGGCGCTGAGGCGCCGGCGGAAGACCCCGAGGCCGTCCGAAGGTTGGCAAGACCATCATTCTGACCTGTGCCAGGTCCCGGGCGCCGGCAGCCGGCGATGAAGCACCGAGGTCGAATCCAACTTGGATGTGGGGACTTGTTTAGAGAGCTACTGGAGGAAAAGGGCGTTCTGGTTGCCGATGGCGCCATGGGCACCACCCTGTTCGAAATGGGCCTGGAGAGCGGGGACTGCCCGGAGAGGCTCAACATCGAACGGCCGGAGATGATTTCGGAGGTCCATCGGCTGTTCGTCGAGGCGGGAGCGGACCTGTTTCTCACCAATACCTTCGGGGGGAACCGCCGCCGTCTCGCCCTGCACGGCCTGGAGGACCGGGTTGCCGAGTTCAACCGGGCCGGGGTGGTGATCGGCCGCCAGGTGGCGTCCGACGCCGGGAAGGCAGTGGCGGTTGCGGCCAGCGTGGGTCCCACCGGCGACCTCTTCGAGCCCCTCGGCCCCCTGAGCCATGGCGAGGGGGTGGAGGTGTTCCGTGAACAGATGGAAGCGCTGGTGGAAGCGGGGGCCGATGTGCTGTGGATCGAGACCCTGTCCTCCTGGGAGGAGATCTCGGCCGCCACCGAGGCGGCCTCGGGCTTTGACGCGCCCCACGCGGTGACTCTCAGCTTCGACACCAACGGGCGGACCATGATGGGCCTGCGGCCTGCGGAGTTCGGACAATGGTGGACCGACCTGCCGCCGGACGGTCGCCCCGCGGCCCTGGGTGCCAACTGCGGGACCGGCCTGGAGGAGGCGTTGGAGGCGGCCGCAGCCATTGCGGGCACCGCTGAGGGGGCATGCGTGATCGTCAAGTCCAACTGCGGCATACCGGTCTACGAGGGCGGGGGCCTCACCTATCCCCAGGGTCCCGATCTCATGGAAGACTACGCCCGACGGGCCATGGATGCGGGATGCCGCATCATCGGGGTCTGCTGCGGATCCAATCCCCGCCATGTCCGGGAGATCCACTCCACGTTGGCGACATCCTGACACAGATTTCAATCGACGCGGGTGAGACGACAGGGACTCGGTAATGTGTACGTTGCCCATCGAGCCGGGGGAAGTGTAGACCTTGCATTCCTGTGTGAAGGCGGCCGCCCATGAGCGGTTAATACAACAGCAGAGAGAATGCGCTTTCGAAGGAACAGCCGATCTGGAAGAGTTCTTCATAGCGTGCGATGCCCTTCATGGGCCTGCGCAAGAACCGGATTGGGAGGAACACCAGGCGGTGATCAACGATTCTCGCGGTCGCGGAGCAGCCGTGACTTGATCTTGGGTGGGGGGACTACGTCGGTCGGGCACTGGAAGGGTGCCTAGCGATCCGAAGCTGATGTGGGGCCGTTCCGCTCAGATCCGACCATCTGCTCCTAAGTGGAGGGTGCCTGAAGAGCCCTACTCGAGTGGCGGCTCCCCGCAACGGGTGGTGGCCCGATCCAAGTCATAGACCCGGGGCTCATCGTGGAAGCCGGTTCCAAGCCTGTCGGCCTCCCGGGGCCCTGGGGACTCCGTGTGAACCACGACCTTGGGCGGACCTGAGATGTCGGCTGGGGACGCCCGGCTTCAAGGGGGGAGGGCGGGTCGAGTGGGAATCGTGATGTGTCCCATCATCTTCCATACACTGCCCTTATGCGGTTTGTGGTCTTCGACCTGGAAGCGAATGCCGATCATCCCCGCCCCGAGGGCCAAGAGATCATCGAGATCGGCGCCCTGTTGGTGGAGGACGGCCGGGTATCGAGAGAGTTCTCCACCCTGGTCGCTCCCACCCCCGGCCGGCCACTGGCCTCCCTGACCGTCGAGTTGACCGGCCTCACCGCAGAGAGCCTGAGAGGGGCGCCGTCCCGGGTGTCCGCCATGGAGGAGTTCCTGGAATTCTGCGGGGACCTCCCCCTGGTGGCCCACAACGGGAGCACGTATGACTATCTCCTGCTCATGGCGGAATTGGACCGGGTGGGTCTGGGGGAACCGGGGGGAGAACGACTCGACACCCTCGAGTTGGCTCATGTGGTGTTCCCCCGAGCCGGGAGGGAGTCGGTCCCCGGCATCGGGGGAGGCATGCCCCCGCGTTCACGGCGCCTTGTGGATCTGGCTGAATACTTCGGCGTCACCGAAGGCGTCGGACCTGCTCATCGGGCTTCGTCGGACGCGCGGATGGTGTGGGGAGTGATGAACGGCCTGCTCGGGGAACTCAACCGCGATGATCCCGTTCGCCGCGCCCAGCGGTGGATCCTGGAGATCACGGGCCACCCATGGGCGGTGTTCTGCCAGCCGGACATAGCCGACATCGGCGTGGCCTACCGGCCGGACCTGGTGGAGATGATCCCGCTGCCTCCCCTGTCCGAAGAGGAACATGACCCCTCTCCCGAGCCGGCATTCGATGAGTGGAGCGGGGAGGATGAAGTCGAACGGGACATAGATCTCCTCGAATTGGTGGCCCCCCTGACCGAGGGGGGAGAACTGATGACCGAGAGTATGGAGCATCGTCCGTCGCAGGAGGAGATGGCGCGACAGGTGGCTGCCAGCCTCGCCCGGTCCGAGAACCTCATGGTGGAGGCCCCCACCGGCACCGGCAAGACGCTGGCCTACCTGGTGCCCGCCACCCGCCTGGCCGCCTCCTGGAACACCCAGATTCTCGTCTCCACCTACACCAAGGCGCTGCAGGACCAGGTGTGCCTGACCCTGCGCGACATCTCCGGACGACTGTCGCCGGTTCGGTGGACGGTCCTGAAGGGGCTGAGTAACTACCTGTCGGTACATGCCCTGGCGGAGGAGTTGGTGTGGCTGGATCCCTTCGAATCGGGTCGGATTCGAGACAACCCGCTCTTTTCCGACCAGGCATCCGATCATCTGGCGGACCATCATCTCGGCCTGGCCCTGGCGGTGGTGTTGGGTTGGGCGGCGGAGACTCCCACCGGGGAGTGGGACGATCTTCGCGACGGCTGGCTGAGAAGACGCGACGCCACCATGTACCGGCTCCGGTCCCGGCTGTCGATGACCGAGACTCCCGGCAGGGCCCGCAACGCCCTGGAGAAGCGGTGCTTCTTCGTGCGGGCTCTGCGGCGGCTCTCCGCGGCGCAGATCGTGGTGGCCAACCACTCGCTGATGCTGCTTCGCGATCAGATGACCGGCTACAGCCCGCGCCTGATAGTGGACGAGGCGCACGAGTTGGAGTCAGCTGCCCGGTCGGCCTTCACGGGGACGGTGAGCCGACGCGTCCTGTGGCGCCTTCTTTACATGGTGTACCACCCCAGGTCCTCGGGAAGCCTGCTGCGTCGTTACCTGGGTTCCCTGCCGTCCGGCCCGGCGCGGGACCGCGGCCAGGTCGGGGCCGAGCGGGTGGTGCGCTACTGGCGGGCCTGCGAGCCCCGCATCGACGACCTGGGGGAGACCCTGCTGGAGTACCTCGAGGCGACGAGAGGGTGGTCGCCCGGAGCCCAGCAGTCCTTCTCCACCCGCATCACCCGGGTGGACCTCAACCGTTCCCTGTGGCGGGAGGTGACCGGGGCGCTGGAACAGTTGGCGGAGGCCTTCTCCTATCTGGCCGACGCCCTCGACGCTTTGGGAGTCCCCGAGCGTTTGCGGGCCGATCGATCGTCAGACGAGTTGAAGCGGCGGATCACCTATGCAAGCGGGGGAGCCAAGACGATCGCGGAACTCTGCTTCCAGATGGCGAACATCGACTCTGAAGACCTCTTGGAGGTGGCCTTGGTCGGCGACCTTGCCTGGACCGAAGAAGAGTGGCGATGGAAGCTGAGCGCGGTCCCGCTGGAAGTGAACCAACGCCTGGCGGAGGTCTGGGAGGAGAAGAAGTCGGTGATCATGACGTCCGCCACTCTCACGGTGGCAGGGTCCTTTGACTACGTTGCGACCGGCCTGGGGATCGGAGAGAGTCGCAAAGAGCTCATGGAGAGTCCGTTCCCCGACCTGCCCAGGCAGATGCTGGTGGTGATTGCAGGGTACCTGCCCAATCCCAGCGGATCCAGCCTGGAGGAGTTCGCCGAGGTTTCTCCGGCGGAGATGGCCCGCCTGTTCGAGATCAGCCGGGGCCGGGCGCTGGCGCTGTTCACAGCCAACCGGCGGATGGAGCGGGCGGCCGGGTACCTGAGAGATCGCCTCTTTCCCGGGTTCACGGTGCTCTGCCAGGGCGAGGCCTCGGCCCCGGAGCTCACCGAGGGTCTTCGCAATCCCTCCCAGCCCACCTGCCTTCTGGGAAGCGGCACCTTCTGGCAGGGGATCGATGTTCCGGGCGAAGCCCTCAGCCTGCTGGTGATGGAGAAACTTCCCTTCTCCTCTCCCGAGGACCCGGTGGTCGCCGCTCGTCAGGAGGTAATCGGCCGCCGCGGGGGAAGGCCCTTCGAGGACTTCCTCCTACCCGAGGCGGTCCTGGGCTTCCGGCAGGGCGCCGGACGGTTGATCCGGACTCCCGACGACCGGGGGGTGCTGGTGGTGCTTGACAAGCGTCTGGGTTTTGCCGGGTATGCCCCCCGGTTCCTGGATAGCCTCACCGGTTCGCCCCCGGTCCTTAAAGCCGAGCGGCCTGCCCAGTGTTACCGGGCCATCGCCCGCCACCTGGGGACCGAGCCCGACAGCCTCAGATGGGACGGCGGCGGCGCGAGGAGATGACCCCGGTGTTGAACCCGGCGGCATGCAGCCCGCCGGCGAAGCGGGCGTGCTCGATTTTCAGGCAGCGGTCCTGGACCACCTGCAACCCGGCGTCGCGGGCCCGGGCGGCCGCTTCCTCGTGGCGGAGGCCCAACTGGAACCAGACCACCTTGGCGCCGACCTCGATCGCCTCCTCCACCACGCCGGGGAGTTGGTCATGGCGGCGGAAGACATCAACGATGTCAGGTGGCTCGGGGAGATCGGCCAGGCTGGGAAAGGTGGGGATACCCAGTACGTCGGCGTAGACCGGGTTAACCGGACGGATTAGATAGGGTGTGCGGATCAGGTAGGTGGCCACGAAGTTGGAGGAGCGCAGCGGGTTGGCCGAGACTCCCACAAGCGCCACGCTGCGGGCCTTGCGCAGGATCGCCAGCCGTTCGGTGGCGGTGGCGTCGTGAGAACGCTCAGACACGGGCGGCTTCTCCGAGGGCGTAGTCCAAGTCCGAGAGTATGTCCTCGATGTCCTCGATCCCCACCGAGATGCGGACCGTGTCGTCACCCACTCCCGCCGCCGCCCGCGCCTCCGGGGAGACCTGCTGGTGGGTGGTGGACGCCGGGTGGATGACCAGCGTCTTGGTGTCGCCCACGTTGGCGAGGTGACTGGCCAGTTGCACGGATTCGATGAAACGCACTCCCGCCGCGTAGCCCTTCTTCAGTCCGAAGGTGAACACGGCTCCCGGACCGGCCGGGGTGTACTTCTCGACGAGGTCTCTTCCGGGGCTGTCGGGGAAGATGGGATAGCTCACCCACGACACGGCCGGGTTGGCGGCCAGGAAAAGGGCCACCTCACGGGCGTTCTCCACGTGCCGTTCCATCCGGAGCGGGAGGGTCTCCAGTCCCAGCAGCAGCAGGAAGGAGTTGAAGGGTGAGATGGCGGCGCCCACGTCCCGCAGCAACTCGGCCCGGGCCTTGGTGAGGTAGGCGTACTCCCGGAAATTCTCCCAGAAGCGCAAACCGTGATAGGCGGGGGAGGGGTCGGTCATCACCCCGAAGTTGCCGTTGTCCCACGGGAAGAGGCCCGATTCCACGATGGCACCGGCGATCACCACCCCGTGCCCGCCTATGAACTTGGTGGCGGAGTGGACCACGATGTCCGCTCCCCACTCGAAGGGGCGGCAAAGCCACGGGGAGGCGAAGGTGTTGTCGATCATCAGGGGAATCCCGTGGGAGTGGGCGATGTCGGCGATCGGCTCGATGTCGAGCACCTCCCCGCGGGGATTCCCGATCGTCTCCCCGTAAACCAGCTTGGTGCGATCGGTGATGGCTCCCTCGATGTTCTCCAGCCGGGATGCGTCCACGAAAGTGGTGTGGATCCCCATGCGCCGCAGCGTCACGTCGAACTGGGTGATGGTGCCCCCGTACAGGTTGCGGGCCGCCACTATCTCGTCGCCCTCCTTGCAGAGGGTCAGCACCGCGATCAGTTGTGCGGCCTGTCCGGAAGCGGTGGCCAGCCCTCCCAGTCCCCCTTCCAGGGAGGCGAGCCGCTCCTCGAAGGCGGCAGTGGTGGGGTTGCTTATCCGGGTGTAGATGTCCCCGTAGTTCTGGAGGGCGAACAGGTCGGCGGCGGACTGGGCGTCTTCGAATACGAAGGAACTGGTGGCGTAGATGGGCATGGCCCGCGCGCCCGTCTCGGGGTCAGGCCGCTGGCCGGCATGGATGGCTCGGGTGGAGAAACCCGCCAGGTCTTTGGGTGAGGCCACGGGTCGCAGTTTAGGGACTTGGCCCCTGCGACCCGTAGCCGGGTTTGGGGCGGCTTCTAGGCGGGCAGCCCGTTGGCCCCGCTGGCCACCGGTATCTTGCGGGGCCGGGACGAGGCTGCAACCGGGATGGTGAGGGTGAGGACGCCATGCTCGTAGGCGCTGGTGGTCTCGGAGATGTCGAGGTCGCTTCCGATCACGAACCGGCGGCGGAAGCTCCCGCTGGGCCGCTCCACGAAGAACACCCGGGCTTCCTCCGGTCGGGAGGCGGCGGTGTCACGCTGGGCAGAGATGGTGAGGGTGTTCTTGGACACCTCCACATCGATCAGCTCGGGGTCCATCCCCGGCATGTCCACCGTCACCACGAAGTTGTCGTCCACCAGGTAGACCTCGGAGGGGAGGGTGTTAGAGACCGCGGATGGGAACTCGAAGAGGGGATTGATCCTGGCCAACATGTGTGCTTCCTTTCTATTGAGGGAAAGGTTATCAGATTACATTAATCATAACACATAGATAATCTGATATATTCCCGCTGAGATATGTGCCATGGAAGAGAGGGGGCGTGATGCGGTCAGCCCATCAGTTATCGACGGTCCCCAGCCGTCGCCCCCGGCCGGGCAGACCGCCGAAAAGATCAACACTCAGGGCCGATCGAGGCCGATCGGTCGGTTAGCATGCCAGGCAAGAGCACGACAACAATCGCCGCACCAGAAGGGGCGTTGAAGCCGGAAGGACTCGGCATTGCCACTCTCCACCCGATTTGACGAATTGATCGAAGCGGTGGAGGGCGCGGATGCGGACCGGTGCCGGGAGGTCGCCGCCCTTCTCAAGTCCGAATATGTCATAGTGCACGATGGGCTCCGCAACGCGGTGGCCAGGACGCTTGCTGAAGGGATCAGGATTGCAGGGCCCGATGAAGGTGAGGCCATCGGTCGGCGGGTGGTTCTGGACCTGATGGGTGACGGGGAGATTCCCCAGTACTCCCAGGGTCCGATAATGCAGCGGCTCAACAACATCGCGGCCGGATGGCATTGGCACGCCACCGAATTCGAACTGGTGGAGGATCCTGAAAGGTTCACTTTCATCCTCGGTCCGTGCGGGAGCGGAATGCGTTTAATCCAGGAGGGGAAATACAAAGGCAAACGGGCGCTACCTCTCTCGGTGCGCCCGACTCTCTCCACTTTCATGTCCAGCGACTACCCGAGTTATTGCAACCACTGCTCGGAGATGGGCCACGCCGCCCTTCGCTACAACAAGGCGGTGTTCATCGTCGAGGGTTGGACGCCGCTGCGGGAGCAGGGACTGTGCCTGCAGCACACCTACAAGGACGGTCACCTCCCTCCCGACGAGTTCTATGAACGGGCCGAACTCCCCTTGCCGGATCGGGCGAGCCTGGAGGTCAAGGTAGCTGATCCAAAGCGATGGCTCACCGACGAGCAACTGGTGTGGATAGCCACCCATCCCCTCGACCGGCTGATTCAGTTGGTGGAAGGCGGAGACCGAGAGAAGGCGATCGAGCTTGTCGACGAGTGCCTGTTCGGATGGCGCGACGCCATCCACGATGTCTACCGGTTCTGGCTTGCCCTGCTTTGGCTGGAGGTGAGGAACTCGCTGGGTCATGAGGTCATGGAGAGCGTTGTGAGAAGCTCGGGCTATGAATTGTTCGCTGTGATGGACCCCACCAGGGCGGCCGACCCCGGAGCGGCCTGGAAGGAGTATTGGCGCTGCCACCTGCGCCTCAACGACTATGACGTGACCCGCGGAGTCGGCACGTACCGCAACGCCGTCGAGGCTCTGGTTGATCCTTCACTGATCGAAGCGGGAGAGCATGCCGAAACCCTGATCGGTCTGATAGGCGAGGGAATTGCGGGAGAGGGCCACGGCCTGGGGCGGCTGTCGGTGGAGGGTGATGAACTCGTGCACGAGGTCCGGTTGCCCTCGTGAGTTCTCCCCGGCTGGGCGTCGGCCTGGTTGGCGCCGGTGAAATCGCCCGAGCCGGCCACCTGCCGGCCTATGGCGCCAACCCGCAGACCGTTGAGCTCCGAAGAGTCTTCGATGTCGATTCCTCCCGCCGGGAATCACTTGCCGAAGCGGCGGGCGTCCCCGCAGTCGAGGGAATCGAGCGTCTGCTGGAGGACCCTGCGGTCGATCTGGTGGACGTAGCGGTGCCACCCGGGGCCCAACCGGAGATAGTGATGGCTGCGTTGGAGGCCGGAAAACATGTCCTGGCCCAGAAGCCACTGGCGGTTGACCTCGACTCGGCCGCCGAACTGGTTGCGGCGGCCGAGTCTTGTGGAAGAGTCCTGGCTGTCAACCAGCAGATGAGGTGGGCGCCGGCGATCCTGGAGTTCCGACGGTTCGCCGATGGGCGATCGGTGGAGTCGGCATCCTTTGACCTGGTGTGGCCGATCGAGCGGGGCGACGGCTTGCCGTCATGGCTGGCGGACGCCCCCCGTTTCGTGGGGCTTTTCAATTCCATCCACTTTCTCGACACCTCCCGCTGGCTGTTCGGGGAGCCGCGGGAAGTCCGCGCCTGGATGGGCCCGGCCGACATTCCGGGAATCGTCGGGGAGTCGGCCCTCTATGCGATTATCCGCTTTGAGGGGATGTCGGTGACAATCCGGGACACGCGGCGACCGGAGGGAAGGCACACCGCTTCGCTGCGGGCCGCCACCTCCGACGGCCTCTTCTTCGGCCATCTCGGAATCTGGGATGCCTACCCGGATCCGAGTCCTGATCACATCATGCAGGCAACCGCCGGCTCGGACCCGTTATATCGCCTCAGCGCCGCTTCCTGGGTGCCCGACGCCTTTGCCAAGTCTCTACGTCACGTGGCGGATTCCATTCTGGGAGGCAGGCAGCCCTGCATATCGGGGCGGGACAACCTCAAGACGCTCAGGCTGGTCGATGCCTGCTATCAGTCGGCCGAACGCAACGGGAGACCCACACCGATACCGTCCTGAATCATCCGGCGGTCGACGGCGGAATCTAGATGTCCTTCCCACAGAGGTGGGTTACAAGTCGGGTGATGGGTGGTTGGTCTCCGAGTGAGCTGTGGGGTCGGTGGTGATTGTAGGTGCGGAGGAATCTGGTGAGCGCTCGGCGGCGTTGCTGGTTGGTTTGGTAGGGGCGTTTGTAGGCCCATCCTTGTAGGAGGGTCTGGTGGAAGCGTTCGACCTTCCCGTTGGTTTGGGGCCGGTAGGGGCGGATCAGTTTGTGAGCAGCGCCGATCTGGGTGAGGGCATCGGCGAAGACCTGGCTGCGGCGGTAGGCCATGGCGTTGTCGGTCATTACCCGGTCGATGCGATACCCCCAGGTGGCGAACCAGTGGGCGGCGCGGAGCATGAACCCGGCACAGGCTTGGGCGTCCTGGGCGTCGAGGACTTCTGAGTAGGCCATGCGGGTGTGGTCATCGACCATCGAATGCACATACTCATATCCCACTTTCTGTGAGGGTCCCGCTCCTGGTCGTCCCAGGACCTTCCATCCGCCTCCATCAGGTACTTTCCCCAGCTTTTTGATGTCCACATGGACCAGTTCGCCTGGACAGTCTCGCTCATAGCGGATCGGGACGCCGGTGGTGCGGTCCAGGTCGCACAGGCGGGACAGTCCCCGACGGCAGAGCACCCGGTAGATGGTCGATCGCGGTACACCCAGCCGCCCGGCCATCAAATGAGGACCTTCCTTCTCTCGGATCCGATCAGAAACGATCCGTTCCTCTGTCTCCGAAGAGACCCGGTTGGAACTCCGGTGGGGCCTGCTGGAACGATCCTGCAAACCTGCTTCGCCTTCCTCCCGGAAGCGTTTCAGCCACCGGTAGGCGGTCTGGCGGGAAACCCCCGCTGCTTCGGCGGCGTGAGCCACCGGCCAACCATGCACCAGGATCCGATCCACCAGCAACTTTCGACCAAACGGTGTCAACCGTGCTTTAGAGTTTCCCATGAGGGCCTCCTGGATTCGCGGATATCAATCACCCACGAATCAAACCAGGGAGGCCCTCCCTTATCCAAACACCAAACTGTCAACAACGTCCCTGGGAAGTACATCTAGAGGGCGGCGGGTTGTTCCTCGCCCTTGAGGAATGCCAGGAGTTGTCTCGATTCTTCGGTGACATCGACCTGGTCGCACCCCCACCTCTCCATCCAGACGTACTCCGTCCCTACCCAACCCTGATAGGAGGCTTCCAGCGCTTGGAGTATCGGATCGAAATCTATCTCGTTGTGCTTCAGCCGCACCTGGACCTTGTCACGTGTGCCGGGCCGGAACTGGACGTGCCGGGTTTTGGAGGCGAATGAGGCGATCTCTGCGACGGTCATCCCGCAGAAGAACATCATCGAGACGTCGAGGGTGAGGGTCAGTCCCTCCACTGCTTCCAACAGGTCCCACACCTTCTCCGCCGTGTCGATCAATGAACCCCAATGCGGTTCGACCGACAACTCGAGTCCATGGGAAGACGCTATCTCGACACGGGCTCGAAGCGACCGGGCGGCCCTTCGCAATGCCTCTCGGTGGGTGTCCCCCTCGTGCATAACTCCGGGACAGACTGTCAAACCTGACGCCTGCAGGTCCCGGGTCAGGAGAGCCGCCCGCTCAAAGATCCGGATGGCTTCGGCTTGCTGGACCGGATCCGGATGAGACGGGGTCAAACAGGACAGGTCGACGCTTGGTATCAGGAACACATCGGAGCACTGGAGACCGAGAGTGCTGAGATTCCTGCTGATCCGGGCGGATTCCTGCCGCCAGTGCTGCAGATCCGAGACCTTGACGTGGGTCACTTCTCCGAAAATGCCGATGTCGAGACCCTGGTATCCCAAGTCCTGGGCAACCGCCATCACTGTGGGATGCTTGAGTGAAGGCCAGCCGTAGTCGGCGCAAGAGTATCGCTTCGTCATCTGACCAAAAGACCCTACCGATGGTTCAAGAGGGATTTTGAAGAAGAAAAATTATCCTACTTACAACCACCAGGGGAATGTCGGCTGGCAATAATGAAGGCGAAGCCCTAAAGGAGAAGAATTATGCAGAGGTTCCCACGTGCGGTAATCGCCACATTCTTGGCTCTGGCGCTGATCGTCTCAGCCTGCGGCGACGGAGATGAGGACGATTCAGCCGCTACGACCGCGGCGCCTGCCACAACTGCCGCGCCCGAGACCACCGCGGCCCCCGAGACACCGGAGGAGCCCGCCAGCCTTCTGGGCGAGGTGGTAATGGAGTTGCCGACGACCATTGCCAATGCCGAGCAGGCGGCCGCCGCAACCTGGATGCTGTGGGACGAGGCCAGTTGCTCATTCGTCGAGACCGATGATCACCCCGATGTCTATCAGGCGGTGCTCCGCAAGGACGGCGATGCCAATTACCGGTTTGCCTGGACCCCGGAGGACAACGTTTTCGACACCCTGATCGTGGCCAACGAGAGTTTCCGGGTGGCGGCAGCCGCGTCGGAGACCGACGTCACCGAGTTCGACAACCTGTACCCGAGCGAGGAGCAGCCTCTGGTCGTTGCCGACCTGGTCGTCCAGCACGACCCGGATGTGGTCCTCTCGATGAACGTCCTCGCCAATCTGAACCCGGCGATCATGAGCAAGTACAAAGAGGCCTGTATCCCGGCCCTCGCCCACTCCGTGCCGCATGAGGGCCAGCCCTTCTTCGGTGGCGGGGAGTGGTACGCGGTCGGTCGCGCCTCGGCTGATTACCTGATCGCGGTGGCCGAAGATAGGGGTTGGACGACCGGCGACGTCGACGTCCTTCTCTGCTCCCACTCCGCCTTCGTGCAGGACCGGACCAGTCCCTACGCATCCATCATCGGATTCCGTGAGGTGGTCAAGGAGTCCTTCGACGTCGGTGATGACAACATCCACGAACTCGAGTGCCCCTCGGACATCGTGACCGACCAGGCCAACGTGGCCGACTGGTTGACCGCCCACCCCGACACCCAGAACATCATGGGCTTCGGCATCAACGACCTGCGGACTCTGGGGATGGTGAACGCCCTCCGCGAGTCGGGTCGCGCCGAGACCTCGATCGCCGGTGGCGTGGGTCTCTCCCAGGAGTCGGTTGGTCCGCTGTGCGCCAACGATCCGACGTTCCTCACCTCGGTGGACTTCGTCCCCCAACTCTGGGGTGAGTACGGCATCGCGATCGCCCAGGACATTGCGGAAGGGAATCCCATTCCGTCCGAGATCTATCCTCAAGCCACTGTGGTGGACGCAGCAAGCATCGATCAGGCGAAGTGCTGATAACCAATTAGGGGTTTTATCGAACTGTGATTGGCCCGAAGCCACATTCGGGTGGCCCCAGCCGTAGGACCCGAGCGAACGTCGGCGGGAGTCGGCGTTCGCTCGGGCTGGCCATGGCGATCGTGGCGATCGGCATTGCCATGACCATGGTTAGCCCGTTCTTCTTCCAGGCGGGCAACTTCCTGAACGTGGCCCGGGCGGTGGCCATCACCGGGATCGTGGCGGCGGTGTCCACCCCGATGCTGATCTCCGGCAACGTCGATCTGTCGGTGGCGGCCACGATGGGCCTGTCGGGGATGACCGCCGGGGCCCTCCTGGTCCAGGAACTCCCGGTGCCGGTGGCGATTCTCGGGGCCCTGGTTGTGGGCCTGCTGATGGGATTCGTGAACGGGGTGATCGTCGTGAAATTCCGGGTCAACTCGTTGATCGCCACCATCGGCACGGCCTTTATCGCTAGGGGCGTGGCGTTTGTGGTAAACGGTGGGAGATCCATATTCATTCCTGCCGAGTCCTATGTCAACCTTGGGCAGGGATCGGCCCTCGGGATTCCGAAACCTGTCTTCTACACAGTGGTGGCCTTTGCCGTGATCGGCTTCGTGATGCGATACACCAAGGTAGGCGCCCACATCTACGCAGTGGGCAGCAGTCCCGAAGCGGCGCGCCGGGCCGGGATCAGCGTGCCCAAGATCACCTGGGGGGTGTTCCTTGCCTCGGGGTTCTTCTCGGCGCTGGCCGGGGTGGTCCTCACCAGCCAGGCCGGATCGGCGTTTCCCTACGGGGGCCAGGGCAGGGAGCTGGAGATCATCGCGGCGGTGATCGTGGGCGGAACGGCCCTGACCGGAGGCCGCGGTTCGATAACGGGTACGATTCTCGGGGTAATGCTGCTGGGCATCATCGCCAACTCCCTCAACCTGATGGGACTGCCGGCGCCCTACCAGGACATCTCAAGGGGATTGTTGCTGGTGGCGGCGGTGGCCACCGATCAACTCTCCGGGCGGACGCTGGGAGGAAGGGGCGTCTTCCGGGGACTCCGCGCCGGAACGGAGGAAGCCTGATGTCGGTTGATAAGGGTCGAGTCGTCATTGAGGGAATAGGTCTCAGCAAGTCCTACGGGCCTATCACCGCGCTTGACAACGTGGACATCGAAATCCGCGCCGGGGAGATAACCGCGCTGGTCGGCGACAACGGGGCCGGCAAGTCCACGCTTATCAAGATCCTGGCCGGGGCGGTGATCCCGGATGCGGGTGAGGTTCGGGTCAATGGTGAAACGGTTGTGCTCAGGACTCCGGCCGATGCCCGGGACCTGGGCATCGAGACCATATTCCAGGACTTGGCATTGGCTCCGGACCGGGATGTTGTCACCAATCTGTTCCTGGGAAGGGAGACTCTGAGGAAGGGGCTGGCCGGCAAGATCGGCATGCTCGACAGGGGGGCGATGGAAGCCCAGGCCCTCACCCAGATCGATGCCCTGGGAGTCAACATTCCCCGCTCCACGGGCGTGTCCATCGGAGAGATGTCAGGCGGACAGCAGCAGTCGGTGGCCGTCGCGCGGGGAGCTTTCTGGGCGAAGACGGGGATGTTCATGGACGAGCCGACCGCGGCCCTGGGGGTCCGAGAGTCTTCGAGAGTGCTCCAACTGGCCCGCCAGATCGCCGAGAGCGGGGTGGCGGTAGTGCTGATCAGCCACATCCTGCCCCATGTGATGGAGTTGGCCGACCGGGTGGTCGTCCTCAGGCACGGTCAGAAGGTGGCGGAACTAACCGAGGACATCTCCATGGACCGGCTGGTCACCCTGATAGTGGGAGTGGATGCCCACGAGGCGGCCACATAGGCCGGTCGTTCGGAGGTATACCCCACCGGGTTCGGCCGGGGATCCAGGTGAGAACTGGTCCCGAGCCCGGTTAACGCGGGACGGTGGTGTGCTTGTACTCGTTGAGCCGGTTCCAGGACAGGAGTTCGAGGGCCCGGTCGAGGTCGTCGAGACGGTCCCTCTCCATGAACCGGATGAAGACCGCCTGGCCGGCGGTGATGAAGGTCGGCACCCCGAACGCCATCCACTCATTGACCGCCTTCATGTGCTCCCCGGCGATCTTGCACAGGGGCTCTCCCGTGGCCACCACCTCCGCCACCGCATCCGGATCGCAGCCCGCCGCGGCCACCGCATCGGCCAGCACCCCGGTGTCACCGATGTCGAGACCGCGGTCGTGACGGGCGGCATAGATGGAGAGGTGCGCCTTGCCGAATAGTTCCGGCCAGGTGTCGCGAACCGCTACTCCCCATTGGAGAGCATCGAGTCCCGACTGCCCCTCGGGGTTCTCCCAAACGGCGGGGTCACCCTCGGCGGTATGGGCCTGCGCCAGGGAGAACGCCCGGAAACTCACCTTCCAGGGCCGTCCCTCCTCAAGACCCCTGACCACCGCCTCGTGGGCGTTGCGGGCAAAGGGGCACAGATAGTCGAAAGTGGTGTCGTACTCCAGCATCGCTCCTCCTTCCTCGGTCAATCCCAAACGTATGGCTCGGGGACGAACCCGGGTTCGAAACGTCCTATCTCGGCTCTCGCCACGGCCCGGCGGTGTACTTCGTCGGGCCCGTCCGCCATCTGTAGCCAGCGACCCATGGTGTAGAAATGCGCCAGGGGGAAGTCGTCGGTAAAGCCTGCCCCGCCGAACACCTGGATGGCCCGGTCGGCGACGTAGCAGAGCATCTCGGGCACCACCACCTTGATTGCGGAGATCTCCACCCGGGCGGACCTGACTCCGACCTTATCGATCATCCAGGCGGTCTTCAGCACCAGCAGCCTGGCCTGCTCGATCTTCATTCGCGACTCGGCGATCCATTCCCGGACCACGCCCTGCTCAGCCACGGTCTTGCGGAAGGCGGTCCGGGCCTTGGCCCGGCTCACCATCATCGCAAAACACCGCTCGGCTGCCCCGATTGCCCGCATGCAGTGGTGGATCCGCCCCGGTCCCAGCCGCGCCTGGGCGATGGCGAAACCCGATCCCTCCGTTCCCAGGAGGTTCTCGGCGGGCACTCGAACCCGGTCAAAGTGAACAGTGGCATGGCCTCCCCGGTGCTGGTATCCGAAAACGGTGGGAGTGGCTTCGATGGTCACCCCCGGACTGTCTAGCGGCACCACGATCATGCTCTGGCGCCGGTAGGTGTCAGCGTCGGGATTGGTTACCCCCATTACGATCGCCATCTTGGCGCGGGGGGAGGCGGCGCCCGACGAGAACCACTTGCGCCCCCTGATCACATATTCATCTCCATCCCGCTCGACACGCGTGCGGATGTTGCGTGGATCGCTTGAGGCAACATCGGGCTCGGTCATCGAGATTACGGAGCGGATCTCGCCCTCCAACAGGGGATAGAGCCACCGTTCCTTCTGGTAGGGGGTCCCGAACATGTGGAGGATCTCCATGTTGCCGGTGTCGGGCGCCGAGCAGTTGATGGCTTCGGGCGCGATGTCGGGGCTGTGACCGGTGATCTCCGCCAGGGGGGCGTACTCGGTGACCGAAAGGCCTCCTCCGTGTTCGGCGTCGGGCAGGAACAGGTTCCACAGTCCCTGGGCGCGGGCTTCGGTTTTGAGGTCTTCGATTATCTGGGGATGATGGTGGGGGTCGCCGGAGGCCTTGATCTGGCGCTCGTAGATCGGCTCGGACGGGATTACCCGTTCCTCAACGAACTTCCAGAGCTTTTCCCGGAGAGCGTCGACCTTGGGGGTATATGAGAAGTCCATGTCGCTACATACCTTATCGGGACGGTCCGCTCTCCGGGCTGGCCGGATCGGAAGGGGGGATTGGGTCGAGCAGGAAGCGCTCGGGAGGGGGCGGCGGTGGAGGTCGTCTGGGCCCGGGCGCCGCCCCCAGCAGTAGTCGAACCTCCATGACGAGCATGAAGGCGGCGAACAGGCCGGCTATGGGGAACCTCAGACGGAAGGCCGCAATAGCCGCCGCCGCCGACGAGAAGAGGAAGAAGAGGTTGGCGATCCGATCGGAACGCTTCGGCCACAGAGCGTCGATGACTCCACGGAAAATGTGGCCGCCGTCGAGGAGGCGGATCGGCAGCCAGTTGATCAGGCCCCAGCCCAGGTTCACCCATACGATCCAGCCCAATGCCAGGGAGACCAGACCGACCGGCGGTCCCGCCATCTTCCACAGCGGGTACACCGCGCCGCCCACCACCAATCCCAGCGCAGACCCGGCGGCAGCTATCGCCGCCCGCCTGGTGGGGGTGATCGGCCGGGAGACGGGCTGCCAGGTGGTGAGCCCGCCCAGGGCCCACAGTTCCATGGTCACGTCGGCCCCGAACCGGCGGGCCAGTAGGGCGTGGCCCAACTCGTGGACTACCACGGACACCAGCACCACTCCCACCCATATTGCCAGGCGCATGATCAGTTCGGGAGGCTCGACCGTCGGGCGCCGGACGATCGGCATCCCCAGCAGGCACACAACCACCAGAAAGGAGGGCTTCACCCGGAGCGGGATGCCTGCCAGTCTCACATTCACCGTATCCCTAGATGATGGCGGGTCGGCGTTCCTTTGGCCAACCCCCGCCCGGCCCGAGTAATCTTGCCGCTATGTGGCGCAACGTGTCGGGGGGTGTAGTCAAGACCGGATGGGAATGGCGATGAGCGGCGGTTCCCCCTCACACCGGGACTTGCGGGAAGCAGTCTCTTCCTTCTTTCCCGAACTGGTTGAGGACCTGGCCGGGTTGGTGTCTATTCCCTCGATCAGCGCTTCGGCGTCCCATGCGGGGGACGTGAGACGGACCGGGGAGGAGTGTGCGCGGCTCCTGGCCGAATCGGGGTACCGGGACGTCCGGTTGCTGGAGGTCGAAGGGGCGCATCCGGCCGTGTACGGCCATCTGCCCGGCCCCGAGGGCGCTCCCACCGTGCTGCTCTACGCCCACTACGACGTCCAACCGGTCGGCGACCTTGAGGTGTGGGAAACCGAACCTTTCGATACGGTGGTGAAGGAAGGTCGCATGTACGGGCGGGGGACAGCCGATGACAAGTGCGGGGTGATCGCGCATCTGGGGGCCGCCAGGGCGTTCGGCGGGTCGCCGCCGGTGGGGATGAAGGTGTTCTTGGAGGGGGAGGAGGAAATCGGCTCGCCCAACCTGGAGGCCTTCCTGGAGCGCTATGAGGACCTGCTGGCCTGCGATGCGGTGGTGATAGCCGACGCCAGCAACTGGGCGGTGGGGGTTCCCGCCATCACTACTTCCCTCCGGGGACTCGTGGGGTGCAATGTGGAAGTCCGGACCGCCCAACTCGGAGGGCACTCCGGCGTCTTCGGCGGGTTGTTCCCCGATGCCATTACCACCCTGGTCCGCCTCCTCTCCACCCTTCACGACGAGCAGGGCGACGTGGCGGTGAGGGGCCTGGTTCGAAGCGACGTCACCGATCTGGAGATGCCGGTGGACGAACTGGCCGAGAACCTGGGGGCGGTGGCCGGCTTGGAGACCATAGGGACCGGTTCGGCGGCGTCGCGGCTGTGGACCAAGCCGGCGATCTCGGTGCTGGCGGTGGACGCGCCTCCCATGTCGGAGGCGATCAATCTGCTGGTGCCCGTGGCCAGGGCAAAAGTGAGCGTGCGGACCGCCCCGGGACAGGACCCCGAATCGGCCCGGCAGGCCCTCTCGGACCACTTGAGGGAGAACTTGCCATGGGGAGCGCAGTTGAAGGTGGATTTCGTGGAGGAAGCGGAGGGATTCCAACAGGTCCCCTCCCACCCCGCCATCGACGCCTGGCGCCGGGGTTTGGAGGCGGCGTGGGGGGTAACTCCGGTGGATAAGGGGGAGGGCGGGACCATTCCCTTCCTGGCGTCCTTCGCAAGGGTGTTTCCGGATGCGCCCCTCCTCCTTGCCGGGATCGGAGACCCCGGATCGGGCATTCATGCTCCCAACGAGAGCCTGGACCTGGGGGAGTTGGAGAAGGCGATCGTCGCCGAGGCGGCGGCGCTGCGAATACTGGGGGCGGGCGCCGGCCAGCCATGAGGCTGGTCATCGCAGAGTGCACGGTCGACTACCAGGGTCGGGTGGACGCCCATCTTCCCCGCTCGCGCCGTCTGATAATGATCAAGGCGGACGGGTGCGTGGCGGTTCACGCCGACGGCGGCGCCTACAAACCGCTCAACTGGATGTCGGCGCCCAACACGCTGGATGAGGGGGAAGAACTCTGGCTGGTGACCAATCCCAAGGGCGAGCGTTTGGAGATCGCCATCCATGAGGTGTTCTCCGACATCTCACACGAGCTGGGTGTGGATCCGGGTCTCTCCAAGGACGGGGTCGAGACCCATCTGCAGGAGTTGCTCGCTGACAATCCTGAGGTGATCGGCCCCGGCCTGAGGCTGATCCGGCGGGAGTATCCGACCGCCATCGGACCCATCGACCTGCTCTGTACCGATCCGGAGGGAGGGACCGTGGCGGTGGAGGTCAAGCGGCGCGGTGAGATCTCGGGAGTCGAGCAGCTGACCCGGTACGTCGCGCAGTTGGAACTCGACCCGCGGCTCACACCGGTCCGCGGGGTGCTGGTTGCCACCGCTATCGCCCCCCAGGCCAGGGTGCTGGCCGAATCCAGGTCGTTGGGCGTCCGTGAGGTGGACTACCGGTTGCTTCGAGACCCGGATTCGGGGGACCCTCGCCTCTTCGATCACTATCATTGACGAAAGAGCAAACACGGGAGCTCGGTGAGACCGGGCTGAGAGGGAGGATGGGTTCCTCCGACCGTTAGCACCTGATCCGGGTAATACCGGCGAAGGAAGCTTTCGTTGACAAGTCCAGTTCCCCGGGCTCCCCCCAAAAGACAAGGAGTCCCCAATGCGTGGAAAACTGGCGGTCGGCATCACCATCGCGGCCTTGGCCCTGGGAGCCTGTGGAGAGGCTGATCCCGAGACCCTGACAATCATCAGTCACGACTCCTTCGCCGGGGGAGTGACGGAGGAGACCTTTTCCTCGTTCACCGCCGAGACCGGCGTCGCGGTGGAGATCGTGCCGGCGGGAGACACCGGTTCCCTGGTCAACCAGGCCATCCTCACCAAGGACAATCCGTTGGCCGACGTGCTTTTCGGGGTTGACGACACCTTCCTGTCGAGGGCCCTGGACGCCGATTTGTTCCGTTCCCACCGGTCCGACCTGCTGGAGAACACCCCCGAGAACATCCGTCTGGACGCCGAGAACCGGGTTACTCCCATCGACTTCGGAGACGTGTGCCTCAACTATGACCGTGCCGTGATCGCCGATGCGGATGCGCCCCGCAGCCTCCAGGACCTGACCTCCGATCGTTACCGGGGCCAGTTGGTCGTGGAGAGCCCGGCCACCTCCTCCCCGGGGCTGGCTTTCCTGCTCACCACCATCGCGGTGTTCGGGGAGGACGGGTGGAAGGACTACTGGCAAGCCCTGGTGGACAACGACGTGGAGGTGGTGCCCGACTGGGACACCGCCTACTACGCCTCATTCACCCGATGGGGAGGGGACCGGCCGCTGGTCGTCTCCTATGCCTCCTCGCCGCCCGCCGAGGTGATCTACTCCGATCCGCCCACCGACGTCGCCCCCACCGGGGTGGTGACGGAGGGCTGCTACCGCCAGATCGAGTTCGCCGGGATCCTGGAAGGGACCGAGTACCCCGAGTCCGCCGGCGAACTGATCGACTTCATGCTGTCGGTGGAGTTCCAGGAGCAGATACCTCTCACGTGGTTCGTGTTCCCGGCCAACATGGATGCCTCCCTGCCACCCGAATTCATTGAACACACCGCGCTGGCGGAAGAACCGGCGTCCGTCGATCCTGCCCTGATCGATGCGAATCGGGAACGGTGGATAGAGGAGTGGACCGAGTTGGTGCTGGGATAGCCGGTCTGTTCAGACAGGACGCGGAAGGGATGCGGGTCGGGTCGGCAGGACGCAGGTGACCTACCGTTGGGCGGCCGCGGGGGTGGCGGTGGCCTTTCTGGGTTACCTGTTCCTCTATCCCCTTGCGCGCATCCTGGGCCTGTCCCTCGGAGAGGAGGGGGCGTTCGGGGCCTTCGAGGAGGTGTTGAGCGACTCGCGCCTGAGGAGCGCCCTGTGGTTCTCGGTGTGGCAGTCCGCCGCTTCGGTGGCCCTGACCCTGGTGGCGGCCGCCCCGATCACCTGGGCCGTGTCGAGGTTCAGGTTTCCGGGCCGCGCTCTGGCCAAAGCCCTGGTGACCGCCCCATTCGTGCTGCCCACGGTGGTGGTGGCGTCAGCCTTTCTCTCGTTGGGCATCGGAGGAAGCGTCTGGGCGATCCTGGCCGCCCATGTCTTCTACAACGTGGCGGTTGTGGTGCGAACGGTGGGGGGCGTTTGGGCCCGGATCGACCGGTCCCTGTTCGAGGTCGCCCGGACCCTGGGGGCAAACCCCCGTCAGGTGTTCTGGCGGCTGACCCTTCCGCTCCTTCGCCCGGCCCTGGCCGCTTCATCCGCCATAGTGTTCTTGTTCACCTTCACCTCCTTCGGGGTGGTACTGATCCTGGGAGGGCTTCGATACCGAACCCTGGAGGTGGAGATCTGGCAGCAAACCGTGGTGTTCCTGAACCTTCCGGCCGCGGCGGCCCTGGTCATATTGCAACTGGTGGGGGTGACCGCGGTGCTGGCCTGGTACTCCCGCTACCAGGAGAGAAAGGCGGTGGGATTGGAGTTGGAGGCGGAAGACCGCAATCTGCAGCGTCCCCGCACCCTCCGGCAGCGATTGATGTTGGGAGCGGCGGTTTGGGGGACCCTCGGGGCCCTGGCAGTACCCCTGGTCATGCTGGTGGCGAGGTCCCTTCGCTCGGGAGGTGCAGGCTGGCGCTTCCTGATGGACCCCGGACCGCTGGCGGTGACGCCCGGGAGGGCGATGGTCAACTCGCTGCTGTACGCCGGGGCGACCGCGGTTATCGCCATCACAGTGGGACTGTGCGCTTCCACCGTGATAGTTTCCGGCAAGGGGCGGGCGGCGCGGTGGTTCGACGTGGTCCTGATGCTGCCGCTGGGCGCCTCTGCGGTGACCGTGGGGTTCGGCATGCTGGTGGCCCTGGACTGGCCGGTCGACCTGAGAACCACGGTGGTGCTGGTGCCCCTTGCACACGCCCTGGTGGCCGTGCCGTTCGTGGTTCGAACGGTCACCCCCATGCTCCGTTCGGTCGGAGCCGGTCTGCGGGAGACCGCCTCGGTCCTGGGGGCCTCTCCCTGGCGGGTCTTCAGGGAGGTCGAT
Organism: Acidimicrobiia bacterium; assembly: GCA_965209025.1. Taxonomy (GTDB): domain Bacteria; phylum Actinomycetota; class Acidimicrobiia; order Spongiisociales; family ZC4RG35; genus Bin76. The sequence continues at coordinate 44,663 of OZ242375.1, forward strand.
CTGCCGATCGCGGCCCGGGCCGTGGCGGTGGGCGGCGGGTTCGCAGCGGCAGTCTCCCTGGGTGAATTCGGAGCCACCGCATTCATAGCCCGCCCCGACACCATCACCATGCCGGCCCTGATCTTCCGGCTGCTGGGACGTCCGGGAGCGGTCAGCTACACCGGCGCCATGGCAATGGCCGTGGTGCTGGCGGCGACGGTGACGCTCCTGATCATGGCCGTCGACCGGATCAGGCTGGGAGAGTTGGGAAGCTTCTAGGCGGATCGGCCCAGAACAGGTCACTGGGGTTCCATCCCTTCTTTCTCATCCGGTGTTCAGCCTCGTCTCACGGACGGTTCAGGATGGGGTGGGACGGTGGTTGGTGCATGGCCCAGCAGAGAAAGGAGAAGGACATGCACAAAGCAATCACCCTGGTGGGAGTGGCGCTGCTGCTTGGGACCGCATCCCTGGCAGTGGCTGAGGCCGGCTCCGACCCGGTGGCAAGCCGAGACTATGCCAAAGGCGTCGCCCCTCCGGAAGCAGCGCTCGCCTACGTGGTGGTATATGGGGCTACCACCGAGGAGGGCGACACCCGGGAGCACGCCGAGAGCGGTAGTTATGTGAACTCTGATGAGAGCGTTGCGCATTCCCATTCCGAGGAATGTGTTGCTCATACGCACTCTGAGGAGGAGGCTGGTGATCATTCTCACCCGGCGGGCAGCAGCTACGCGACCTCTGATGAGAGCGTGAGTCATACCCACTCTGAGGAATGTGTTGCTCATACGCATTCAGAGGAGGAAAGCGGCGATCACGCCGAGAGCGGTAGTTATGTGAACTCTGATGAGAGTGTTGCGCATTCCCATTCCGAGGAGAGTGTTGCTCATACGCACTCTGAGGAGGAGAGTGGTGATCATTCTCACCCGGCGGGCAGCAGCTACGCGACCTCTGATGAGAGCGTGGCCCATACCCATTCCGAGGAGACTGTCGCCCATACGCACTCCGACGGGGGTGATGGTCACGGCCACTGAGCAACTCGATCCCATTGAGCTGATCAGGTAGGACGGGGAAGGCTCAGGCCAGGGCAGTGGGTCATTTCGCTTGGGGCAGTGTCGGGCCGGACACTCGAAGTGACCCACCGCCCGATTTCCCCCTCCCTATTGTTCAAGAAAGGGAGACACATGAGGAAATTCAGCAGGATCGCGATTTGGATGGGAGTGGTGATCGTCACTGTGGCGACCGCCGCGTTCCTATGGTGGAACGCCGAAGCTCCCGAGGCCGTCGATCTGGAGGCGGCTGTGGCTCAACTCGAGGCCGCCTCCCTCGGCGACGTCGGCGCCGCCTCAACCACCCAGCCTTCCGAGGGCGCCGGCGTGACATCGACCACCGGCCCCGACGCAGCAGAGACGGTGGGCGCCAGGGATCTCACGGTCAGCGACCATGCCTCATCGAAAGACACAGGCGCCGAAGTAAAAACAACTTCGACGGTCACCGCCCCGGTCGCCGAGACTGCTGACGCCGTCGGCGACACATCCGGGACTGCTTCGGAGGCTTCCGAGACAACGTCCGGCGCCGGAGCTACCGACGGCGCCCCTTCAACGGAAGTGTTCGTCGAGGAGACGACATCGGCCAGCCTTGACGTGCAGGCCCTTGCCGGGTTGTGGACCGTGGCGACGTCTGAGAGTGCTGAAGGTCTGCCGGGAGAACCGGCGGTTAGTTTCGCCGGGTTCCGGGTGGTGGAGGTACTTGCGGGCGGGATCGCCGAGTCCACTGCGGTGGGCCGCACCGCTGATCTGTTCGGTTCCATCGAACTGGCGGGCGCCAATCTGGTTGCTGCCCGGGTGGAGGTCGCGTTGGCGACATTGCGCACCGACAACAGCCACCGTGACAGCCACATGCGGCAGGCTCTCGACACCAACCGATTTCCCCTGGCCGTCTTCACCCTTGTCGAGCCCGTGGAATTGCCCGTCGGGGTCTTCCGGGAAGAGACGTTCTCAGGGACGGCCTCCGGGGATCTCACGATAAAGGGGGTTACGAACCGAGCGGTGTTCGATTTAGGGGCAAGACTGGTGGGTGACACCATAGTCGTCGCAGGATCGAGCGAGGTGGTTTTCGGCGATTACGGAGTCCCCACTCCGACGTCTGCCAGCGTCATTTCGGTGGAGGACCACGGCGCCATAGAGTTTCTGCTCTACTTCACCCGCCGACCATGAGCCGTTCGTCTGGCGAACAGTGACATGGTCCTGGGCTAAACCAAGGAATCCGTTGTCCCGTTCTCTTCAGACCGCTCCCGGCCCTGAGATGGCAGAGAGGAGGGGTGTGCCTGCCTGGTGTAGCCGTCGTTTATCGCTCAACCGGGAGGTTGAAACCTACTTCGGCGCCGCCGTCGGGGCGATTGCGGGCGAAGACGGTTCCCCCATGGGCGGTCACCAGATGCTCGACGATGGCCAGTCCCAACCCTGAGCCGGGGGTGGTCCTCGCTTGGCGTGACCGGTAGAAGCGACGAAAGACGTGCGGGATGTCGTCTGCGGGAATGCCGGGTCCGTCATCCATTACTACCACAGTTCCTCCCTCGACGCTTATCTCAACTGTGCCGCACGCCCACTTGACGGCGTTGTCGACCAGGTTTCCCAACGCCCTCTCCAGTTGCGAACGCCTTCCTCTCAATAAGGCGCCCTCCCCCGAAACCACTACCTCTTTGTCCCCGACCCGGAGGAAGCGTTGCGCCACGTCGACCGCAAGTTCACCCAGGTCTATCTGGGTAAGGTCCTCATCATGGTGGTGCACATCGGTAGCGAGGTCTACCAGTTCTATCGCCAGGTCCGCCAACTGGTTCGATTGGGTCAGGGCGGCCTCCGCTATTTCGAGCCGTTGTATGTCGGAGAGACTCCGGTCTTGGCGGAGCAGCGTCTCCAGGTTGGTCTTCAGGGCTGTTATGGGCGTCCGGAATTCATGGCCCGCATCTGACACCAACCGCTGCTGTTCTCGCCTGGACGCCGACAGTGAGGACAGCATCGAAGCGAATGCGGCGGCGAGGCGTCCTATCTCCCCGGGTGCGGAGCGGTCGAGTTTCAGTCCGGCTTCCAATCTCTCCGTGGCGGCTATGTGTTCGGCCGTCTCCGTCAGGTTGATGATCGGCCGTACTGCGCGGGAAGCCAGCACCCAGCCGGTCAGGCCTACCAGAAGGATGCCAACAACTCCGATGGGGATCATCCGGCGGGTGAACCCTGCCAGGTTGGCGTTAACCCGGGACATGTCCCTGGCAATCTGGAACCCGGCCGCGGACGGGATCTCCGGTGGCGGGTCCCCGAGTCGGCTTGTGAGCATCCGGTAGGGCACATCCTCAACCCGCACATCCCTTATCGCCGACCCGCCACGGCCGGCAACCGCCAGGTCCGTGGGCTCGACCGGGAAAGTCACGTCTTCGGGGCCGGCCCGCAGAACTATTGCCCCGTCCCGGTCGAAGACCTGTAGGAAAGTATCAGGAGCCACGTGTAGTGATTCCCAGTCACCATGTGGTCCCCAGTCGTCGTGTGCTCCCGAGTCATCCTCCTCGCTACCGGACACATCGGCGAATTCTCCAGCCTCTTCGTGCAGGTGAGCGGCCTCGTCCTGCAGGTGAGCGGCCTCCTCTCGCAGATCGGTGTTCACCGCTCCTCGTAGTTGCTGCGCCGCTGACAGGGTGGCTGCCCATGTAGTGAGACCGACAGCCACCGCGGCAACCACTCCAAGGCTCAGGGCCCACCTCCAGCGGATACTCACGACTCCCTCGCCACATATCCCACCCCCCGCACAGTGTGGATCAACCGGGTCTCCCCGCCGGCTTCCAGCTTCCGGCGCAGGTACCCGACGTAGACCTCCAGGGGATTGGAACTGGTTGGGAAGTCGTAGCCCCAGATCCGGTCCATGATCAGATCCCGCGGCAGCACGATCCTGGCATTGAAGACCAGCAACTCCAGAAGATCGAACTCGGTCTTGGTAAGGGTGATCTCTCGCTCTCCCCTGAATACCCGTCGGGCGGCTGGATCAACGGACAGGTCGGCGAGCCGCATGGGTTGGCTCAGTCCCGAGATTCCCCCGCGGCGTAATAGGGCCCGAATGCGGGCCAGTAACTCCTCCAGAGCGAACGGCTTGACCAGATAGTCATCTGCACCGGCATCCAGTCCGGCTACCCGGTGGGTCACCTCGTGGCGGGCGGTGAGCATCAGGATCGGGGTGGTGTCCCCGTCTTTCCGGATCCTCCGGGCTACTCTCAACCCGTCCAGGTACGGCATGATGACGTCCAGGATGACCGCGTCGGGGGAGTCGGACGCGATCATCTCCAGCGCCATCAGGCCGTTTGTCGCAGTAGAGACATCGAATCCCTCCAGCAGCAAGGCGCGCTGCAACGATTCCCGGACCATCTGGTCGTCCTCTACCACCAGCAACCGGCCGGCGCTCATCGTTTCCGTCCCGTCACGGCTGTCGGCGTTCTTCCAGTATCCAGGTCGTACCCGAAGGACTGTCCCGGAGGGTTACCCCCAGTTCCTCCAGACCGGAACGGATCCGGTCTGCCTCGTCCCACCGCTTCAGGGCGCGGAGGCGGGACCGCGCATCTACCAGTAACTCCACGTAGCCTCCCACCCATTCGGTCGGCTCCACCAGGCCGGACACCGACAACTCCGAGATCTCCAGGAGGGCGGACCTCAAGGACTCTCGAGCCTGGGGAGATCCATCCGCGGCCATTGACTCCAGCCGGAGCAGGGTCTCGGCAATCTGCCCGGCCGACCGGGCAGCCTTGGCCTTGGTGAGATCGGGCACCGTCTCGAGGTCCTCCCGGGGAGGCGCCGGGGGGCTGGTTTCCAAGAGCTTGAACATCGTGTCCAGGGCTATCGCTTCTCCCTCGGCCACGAACATGTCGTCCGCTCCGCTCAGGGTGACCCCTCCCGCTCCCAAAACACTCATCTCTCCGGTCCCGAAGTCAATGGTGGCGGCGGTGTGCTCATCCACCCCGATCACTCCCATTCCATCGGGCAGCATGGCTCGAAGCCGCTGGAAGCGTCGCCGCCCCATGTAGCAGCGGCTGGTGTCGAATCCCTGGCCCTCGGTGTTGTTCCAATGAGGTATGACAACCGCCTCCAGACCCAGGTGAGCGGTGAGGTTCAGCCCTTCCAACCACTCCAGCCCGGCGCCGGCCTTGAATATCTCGTAGACCGGCAGGGTCTTGGCTCCGGCGGTGAGGGCGGCTGCCGAGGCCAGGGTGACGGTTGCGCCGTCCGAGAGGAGTTTCCGAAGCGCCGCCGCCAGTCCCGTGTCCTGCCAGGTCGCAAGGGCATAGCCGGGCGAACCGGGCCCGGCGAAGACGTACCGGGCGCGGCGGATGGCGGCGAGCATTCTTTCACGGGCGCCCTCTCCTTCCGAGGTGGAGCGATAGGAGGCAACCGCGGCGTCGATGGACAGGCTGGTCCGGAAGAACCCGGTGAGTCGTTCGGAGAGGAGAGGGGCGTTCTCCTGGAACCCGTAAGGGGTGTCCAAGACCACCGCCTCCCGGGCGCCGGCCCGCTCGACTCCCAGCCGGTGGGCGGCCACCAGGCGATTGGCGACCTCCCCCGACCCCATCAGGATGAGCCTTCCGGCACTCATGGGGACACCTCCCGCGCCAGTTCCTCCAGCCATCCGGCGGTCAGGCGAGGGTATTGAGCGTGCAGATCATGGTGCGCATCCAGCCATATCACCCGGCCCCCGGGAAGAAGGTTGGCGAAACGGGACACGCTCTTTACCTTGGCGGCTCTTCCGGCCGCCGTCTGCGCGGTGGAGATCACCAGGACCGGTTGTTGAATGGAGGGAGCGACCTCGCCCGGCTGGTGCTTCCACATCTCTGCCAGCAGCCGGAAGTGGTGGTCCCTCATCAGGTGAGGCCGCGCCGTTCCGTCCGGTGCCACCTCGAAGTTTGCCAACTGGCCCAGGATGCCGCTCTCCGGCCAGTCGAAATAGCGCTTCCGGAGCCTTCTCTCCAAATCGGTGTAGAGCACCTTGTCGAAGGACGGAGGGGCCAGTTCCCGGGCCGCCGTCTCCCAGTCGGGGAAGGCTCGGCTCAACGTGATGAACCCCCCGTCAATACAGGCCACGGCGGCGATTCGGCTCGGGTGGCGACCGGCCAGTTCCAGCACCACGTTGCCTCCCAGGGACTGTCCCGCCGCCACGACCGCCGTTTCGGGAGGAAAGAACCTGTCGATAACCGATAGCAGATCGTCTGCCAGGGTGGCGAAGTCGAAGGGTCCGTCCACCCTGTCGGATCGTCCGTGAGAGCGCTGGTCCACCGCCACGGACCGATAGCCTCTCGACGCCAGGTGGTCGGCGACGCCGTCCCAGAGCCGGGCATTGGAGGCCAGTCCATGCACGAACAGGAAGGCGACCGGCCGGAACCCGGTCCGGCTCACCGCGCTGATCCCCACCCCCCGGTCGGTGATGATTCGTAGCCGTTGCTGTTCTCTCACTGCCTTCTTCCGCATTGCTCCATGGCGATTGCCCCGACAAGCATGGACCACGAATATGAGAGGAACATGAGATTTAACTTAACCGGCCAGCGGGCTAACATGCAGTGCTGTGACAGCCACCATCGTGTTGGGCGCACAGTGGGGCGACGAGGGGAAGGGCCGGGTCACCGATTTCTTCGCGGAGTCCGCCGACTTCGTCGTCCGCTACCAGGGAGGGAACAACGCCGGGCACACCATCACCATTGGCGAACGGGTCTTTGCCCTTTCGGTCGTCCCGTCGGGGGTGATGTACGAAGAGTGCGTGCCCGTGATCGCCTCGGGTTGTGTCCTGGATCCGGCGGTGCTCCTCGAAGAGATCGAGATGCTCACCCGGGAGGGAATCAGCCCCGAACGTCTTCGGATCTCCTCCAACGCCCACCTGATCATGCCCTATCACCGGGTGCTGGACGGGGTGATGGAACTGTATCTGGGCCGCAACCGGATCGGGACCACCAAAAGGGGGATCGGCCCTGCCTACACCGACAAGTACCAGCGGGTGGGCATCAGGGTCCAGGACCTGTTCGACCCCCGGATCTTCCGGGAGAAGGTGGAGGCGGCCCTTGAAGACAAGAACAAGATAATCACCAGGGTCTACAACCGCCTCCCCATGGATCCCGAGGAGGTGACCTCCCGGTACCTGGAGATGGCGGATCGTCTCCTTCCCTACGTAACCGACACCTCTCTTCTTCTCTGGAACGCAATTACCGAGGGGCGCTCGGTGTTGTTCGAAGGTGCGCAGGGAACGCTCCTCGACATCGATCACGGCACGTATCCCTTCGTCACCTCCTCCAATCCCACCGCGGGCGGTGCGTTGATCGGCGCGGGGTTGGGGCCCACCGCCATCGACTCTGTGGTCGGGGTGGCCAAGGCATACATCTCCCGGGTGGGCAGCGGGCCATTCCCCACCGAGTTGTTCGACGAGGTCGGCGATTGGATGGTGGAACAGGGCCGGGAGTTCGGCACCGTGACCGGTCGACGGCGGCGCTGCGGGTGGCTCGACCTGGTGGCTCTTCGCTACGCGGCGAGAGTCAACGGGTTGACGCACCTGTTCATCACCAAGTTGGACATCCTCTCGGGGCTCGACACCCTACGGGTGGCGGTTGCCTACGACGGCGACGGGGACAGCTACCGGGAATTCCCCCGTCAGCAACGGGTGCTGTACAAGTGCACTCCGGTTTACGAAGAACTGGAGGGATGGGCCGAGGACATCACGGAGGCAAGGAGGTTCCGGGATCTTCCGGCGGCGGCCCGCCGGTACATACGGTTCATCGAGGAGGCGGTGGGAGTACCGGTGGGTTGGGTCTCAGTCGGTCCAGAGCGGAGCCAACTGGTGGTGAGATAGCTCCCTGCCGAAGGATCAAAGCGACTCGGCGAGGGGGGCGGCAAGATCGCCGTTGGGGGATACCGACAATTCCTGGGCGCCCAACCACCCGGCCATGTCCGCGAGTTCTGCGGCAAGTTCCCGGCAGACCCTTTCGGTGGCGATGTCGGGCTCCCCGTAGCTGCCCAGCACCAGCAGGCGTTTGGCGCGCCGGTCCAGCTTGAGGTCCACGCGGGCGACCATCTTGTCCTCCAGCAGGAAGGGCAGCACGTAGTAGCCGTGGATCCGCTTGGGGCGGGGAATGTAGATCTCTATCCGGTACCTGAAGTCGAAGAGCCGCTCCAACCGCGGTCGGTGCCAGACCAGGGGATCGAAGGGCGAGAGGAGCGCCCGTCCCCCAACCTGGCGGGGTAGGGCGGCATCGGGATCCAGGTAGGCCGGCTCCGACCAGCCCTCCACCTCCACTTCCCGGATCTCACCGGAGCCGACCAGGTGCGACAGTGCCTTGCGGGCCGGCCAGATACCTATGCGGTAGTAGTCGGCGAGATCGGCCGCGGTCCCCACGCCGCAGCGCGCCACCGCCAGGCGCAGCAGGCGTCGTAGGGCTTCCGGCCCCTCGACCGGCGGTTCGTCCAGCGCCCAGGCAGGATGGACCCGCTCGGGAATGTCGAACCACCGGATGAAGTTCGGCCGGTCGGCCACGGTGACCGCCCCTTTCCAGAACAGCCACTCCAAGGCGCGCTTTCCCATCGAGTGTCCCCACCACGATCCGCCGGACTTCCCCGGCTCGCTCAGGTCGGAAGTGCGGAGCGGACCCTTTTCAGCCACTTCCCGGCGCACCTCCTGCACGTACTCGGGGTTGTCGTAATTGACGGACTCGATCCACCCCCGAGGCGTCTCACGCATCCGGTGGACAAAGAGGGGGCGATGGCCGATCGGCATAAGGGAACGCTCGTGCCCCCAGTACTCGAAGAGTTCCTGCGACGTCCACAGCCACTGGTCCAGGAGATCGCGGGGATAGGCGCCCAGCCGGGAGAAGAAGGGGAGATAGTGCGCTCTGGCCAGCACGTTGACACTGTCGAGTTGTACGACACCCATCGTGTCGAGGTTCTCTCGGAAGCCGTCGGCGTCCACCGGCTCCGCGGGGCGGGCCCGCCCAAGCCCCGTGGCGGTGATCGCCATCCGGCGAGCCTGGTCCAGGGTCAGTCGCTTCACATCCGCCATGGCAGGGATCCCGGGGGTGCGGCGGTGTTGGTGGCAGGGCACATCGGATAGGAGCCTATGGTCGTCTCAGCCGCCCTCAGCCTATTTGTGGCTGGGCGTAGGGACATCGGCAGGTAATCTCACATAAGCGGTGGGACCAAATGAGTCCCCCGGCCGATGAGATGATTGATCGCTACACGCTTCCGGAGATGGCCGAGTTGTGGTCGGCTGAGCGGCGCTTAGGCACCTGGAAGAAAGTGGAGGAATTGGCGCTGGAGGCTTGGGCCGAGGCTGGAGTGGCGCCCGCCGAAGCCGTGACGGCGATCCGGAGGGTGCCGGTTCCCACTCCGAAGCAGGTTGCGGAGCGGGAGGCGATCATCAATCATGACCTCGCCGCCTTTGTCGACGTCCTGGCGGCGGGCATGGAAGAGGGAGGGGAGTGGGTCCACTACGGGCTTACCTCCTCTGATGTGGTCGACACCGCCGGCGGCGTGATCATGGACGAGGCGGCCGGCCTGTTGATCGCTGAGGTCGAGCGTCTCTTCACGGTGCTCAAGGAGGCGGCGCTGGAGCATCAGGACACCGTGATGCTGGGTCGCACCCACGGCATGTGGGCCGAGCCCACCTCGTGGGGTCTCAAACTGGCCAACTGGGCCTTCCAGGTGGCCAGGGACCATGAACGGCTCGGCGCCGCCCGCCAAGCGGTGGCAGTCGGCAAGGTCAGCGGCGCGGTCGGCACCTATGCTCAATGCCCCCCGGCGGTGGAGGAGCACGTATGCCGGGGGCTGGGGATCGGATCAGAGCCGGCGTCCACCCAGGTGACGGCCCGGGATCGACACGCCCAGTTGCTGGGGGCCATTGCATTGGTAGGGGCCTCACTGGAGCGTTTCGCCACCGAGATCCGCCTGCTGCAGCGCAACGAGGTGGGAGAAGTGGCGGAGGGATTCCGGCCCGGCCAGAAGGGGTCTTCGGCCATGCCCCACAAGAGGAACCCGATCACCTCGGAGAGAATGGCCGGTATGGCTCGGTTGCTGAGGGGGTACTCGACCGCCGCACTCGAGAATGTGGCGCTGTGGCATGAACGGGACATCAGCCATTCCTCGGCCGAGCGTGTGATCATCCCTGACGCCTGCACCGTCCTCCACTACATGCTGGTGACCTTCACCGGCTTGATGGAGCGTCTGGAGGTGAACGCGGCGCGGATGAAGGCCAACCTCGATTCGACCGGAGGCCTGGTGGTCAGCGGGGCGCTTCTGTCGGAGTTGATCCAACAAACCGGCCTCAGCCGGGACGACGCTTACCGCATAGTGCAGCGAAACGCTGCGGCGGTACTTGACGGCGGCGGGGTCCTGTGGGAGAAGTTGGCCGCCGATCCCGACGTGACAGTCCCGGCCGATAGGTTGGAAGAGGTCTCCAACCCGATGAGGTTCTTGGCGGAGACGCCGGTGGTCTTCGAGCGGCTCCGCAGTCTCAAACTCCCCTTGCTCTGAGGGGACACCCCTTCTACAGGTGTGATCCGGGTGCTGGCCCGACAAAGGGACCCTGCCCGGTGTCCTTAGGGAACCGACGCTGGTCTGTTGACGAGCCTGTGGGTCGCTGGGTGACGGTCCAATGCGTGGTTGGCAGGGTGATTGGGGGAGCATGTGTAGCGCTGGACAATGTCGGGTCACCCAAGCACACCTAATATTTTGTCAACATGACGTCCTCCTTGTCTTGGCTTGACTACTCGGAAAGCGACCGGCGTCGCGCCGCCGAAGTCATCGACCTGTTCCGGGAGACCACTACAGTTGACGAACTCGGGATCTCGTCCGTCCGCGACAGCTACTCGGACCTCTTCTTCCCGGGGACCAGCACGGTCCAGACTCGAGCGTGCTATTTCTTACTCGTGCCATGGACCTTCCTGAGGCTTGAGCGTTTGAAGGTCTCGTCAGCCAGGGTCGAGGCGAGGGCTCGGCAGGAGGAAGTCAACCTCAACAGGAGGATGCTATCTGGGGACGACACTCGGGGAGTGTTCGGATCCCAAGCCCGTGAGGCTCTGAAACGGCTTCCGAGCGAGGTCTATTGGGGTGGGCTTCGAAGTTGGGGTGTCTGCGCATTTCCAGGTCACAAATGGGGGTACTTCCGGTCGCTTGACGGCTTCTACCAGAACCGCGACCGTCTGAAAAGTGTGTCGCCAGACCCAGAAGGCAGAAGCGCATCCCCGACGAACTGGCACCCTCACCTCCCGGCCCCTCCGTCTGGCTTCCCTTATGGGAACGTCTCGGTTGCACTCCGTCCCCAAGACGCCGAGTACCTCCGGGAGCGGATCCAGACTCGTCATCCTCAGAGCCTTTTAGCCGTGCTCGCGGGCCGGGACAATCATGATGACCTCCAGGCCACTCGACCGTGGGAATTGTCGGATCTCCCGGAGGTCACACCGGTCCTACGCGCACAGTTGTGCGATGCTCAGTTGTTTGCAATTTGTATGCAGGGGGCGGCACTTCTTTACAACCTCATGCTTTCGGAACTGAAGAAACATGACGAGTTGATTGAAACCTACCGTGGTGAACTTGAGAATTGGGCTGCTGAGGTTGGCGCACTGCAAGACGCTGTGGCGGATTGGCGGCTGGATGGGGTGTGGCGAGTTGTGCGTCACCAGGGCAGATCTCCGGCCTATCCAATGCAGTCGTTCGTGGAACGCTGGGTTGTCAACCTGCGGCGGGATGGTTCCGACGCAGTCGTCAAGGAACCTTCCCCGGCGCGGAGGCTCGTCTGGGAAAGAGAGACTGCCCTCAAGGGCAGTCGCACGCGGCTGGGAAGCGCCCGTCACCTCGAATTGTGGGGAGGCCGATCGGGTACGGGGTTGATGGACTATCGCTGGGATATATCCCGACAGATACTCAAAGACATCTTGACGGCTGAGGCGGAGTAAAGGTGATACTGGGAACGCGGGAACGGGCGCTTCTGCTCGACAGCCTGCGCCCGCCGGCCGGCTACAGGTTGAGGCGGGCTGTGGGGACCAGCTTTACGTTGGACCTGATGGCACTCCTGACGGCGCCGTTGGCTTTCACCTTCTTCGACGCCCACGACGATGATGGTGCGCCTGTGGCCGATCCTGTGGCGTTGCTCGAGGCGCTCCGGCGGCATGCCGAGAAGGTCACGCTCTTCTGTCAGGCTGGTGCGATCAGCGTGCCCAGGCCGGACCAGCCGCTCCTGGCCTACCTCGAAGGGTCGGTCATCGAAGTCCAGCCGCCACAGGAAGGAGGGATTTTCCATCCGAAGCTTTGGGTGCTCAACTTCCAGGCCGAGGAGGGGCCAGCCATATACCGGGTACTGTGCCTCTCTCGCAACCTGACGTTCGCCCGGACATGGGATACCTGCCTTTGCTTACAGGGGCGACTCGTGAAGCGCCGGCGCGGGTTCGGGAGGAACAAGCCATTCGCGGATCTGCTTTTGGCACTCCCGGAGTTCGCAACCCGACCGGTCACGGCTGAGCTTCGGGAGACCCTCAAGCGAATGGCATACGAGATCAGAAGGGTGGATTTCAAAGTGCCCCCACCCTTCAAGGACTTCCGCATCCACAATTTCGGCCTGTGGCGTAGGCGTGGATGGCCCTTCCCGAAGGACGGGCGGAGTTTGGTGGTGTCACCGTATCTTGTTGGTTCTACTGTTCAAGATCTCGTGAAGAATCACGGGCTCAATGTTCTTGTTTCCCGACCGGAGGCATTCGAGGATGTAGCCCGCGGGATTGGACGAGAGGTTCTGCCTGAGACCTGCTATGTGCTCTCACCCGGTGCCGACCTTAACTCCCGCGACGGGGAGGAAGAAGAGACACTAGACGGATCTCCGCCCTTTGACGGGGAGGTCGAACTATCGGGTCTCCACGCCAAGTTGTTCCTCTTCGAAAACGGCCGTGAATCGCGTCTCTTCACGGGCTCGGCAAACGCTACAAACGCCGCCCTCCACGCCAATGTGGAGGTGCTGGTCGAACTCATCGGAGGGACAAGGGATTGCGGCATTGCCTCGTTCCTCGGCCCGGAAGACGACCCCAGGCTGGAAACCATTCGATCCATTCTGCAAAGCTACAGCCTTCCAGATTGTCCGGGATCAGAGCCACCGGAACGGAAGTCGGAGGTGAAGGCTGATCGGTTGGCACGGGTCCTCGCGGCTGTACCCCTCTCGGCTGAGGCGCTGGAGGTGGACCAAGGGCAGCGGTGGGACATCATTCTGTCTGGAGGTTTTCCAGCGTTTTCTATGGGAGTAGAGGTGAAGGTGTGGCCTGCAACGCTCTCCGTAGAGGTGGCTCAGCGGATCGCAGATCCGGCTGGGCAGGGAGATGAGACAGAAGATGGGACCGACTCGATCAACCCGGTCGCCGTTTTCAAGGGGCTTTCCTTCGAAGCGCTAACAGCATTCTTTGTGTTCGAAGTGGTGCTGCGGGAAGAGGCTCACGAAGTTCGAAGGCGTTTCGTAGCCACCGCCGAGCTGACCGGGGCACCTGATGACCGGAAGGAACGTCTCCTGCGATTGCTCCTGAAGGATCGCTGTCGCGTGATCCAACTCCTGTTCCTAATCCTCATGGGTGACGGCGCTGACGTGTCCGCCTTTGTGCAGGCGGCCAAGAGTGGCGAAAGCGCTTATCGAGGATCTTTAGGAGGTTGGGACCAGTCGGCCCTGCTCGAAGCGTTGCTCCGGTGCTTGAGCCACAATCCCTCGCGAATTGATGAAGCCGCCGCATTGATAGCCGACTTGGCGAAGACGCCGGAAGGAGCGGATCTCCTGCCCGAGGGTCTGGATGAGATATGGGAACCGGTGTGGGCGGCGCGGCAGATGATCGAGTCATGACTCCACAAAGGGCGGGGGAGCGCCCCGACGTTGACGGTGTCCTTAGCGGCTTGAAGGGATTCCAGCGAGACACCGTCGAGTATGCATTCGAGCGGCTCTACCTGGCGTCGGATTCGACGCACCGTTTCCTGGTTGCCGACGAGGTGGGGCTGGGGAAGACGCTTGTGGCGCGCGGAGTGATTGCCAAAGTGCTCGATCACCTGTGGGACGGACCCAGCAGGGTTGAGCAGATCGACATCGTCTATGTCTGCTCCAATCTCCAGATTGTGAGCCAGAACGTTCGTCGACTTGAGATCGGCGGCAACCCTTTTGTCCAGACCACTCGGCTGGGCCTGCTGCCGCAGGAGATTCACGACTTTAGAGGCAATAGGGTCAACTACCTCGCACTTACACCAGGAACCTCATTCGACCTGAAGAGCAATATGGGGACGCAGGAAGAGCGGGTCCTTCTCTACCACCTCTTGCAACGCGTGTGGCCGGATTCACGCAAAGGCCCCATGAACCTTCTCCAGGGGAGGGTGAAGAGGACTGATGACTTCCGATGGGAGTTGAAAGAGTTCAGGCGTCGGAAACGCATCGACAATGGTCTCGCGCAAGCCTTTGAGCGGCGGCTTCTTCAGGAGGGCGAGGGCCTCCGGGAACGGTATGAGAACTTGTGTAAGAGATTCTGGCGGAGCCGAACGCGGATCCCAGGGGATGATCGCCAAGAGCAGCGCTCGTTCATCGGCTACCTGCGCTCGATCTTGGCCGAGGAGTGTGTCAACGCGCTTGAGCCCGACTTGGTGATTCTGGACGAGTTTCAGCGTTTCAAGCATCTTCTTGATGGGCGGGATGAAACGGCACTTCTTGCGAAACGGCTCTTTACCTATTCGGACGAGACCTCCGACGTTCGTCTTCTGCTCCTCTCGGCAACGCCCTACAAGATGTACACGCTGCATCATGAAAGTGCCGAGGACGACCATTACTGCGATTTCCTTCGTACCGTAGAGTTCCTTGACCCCGACCCCGAGGAGAGCAGCACACTTCCTGGCCTCCTGGATGCCTACCGGCAGGCCATGTACCGGATTAAGACCGGGACGGAAGAACTACAGCGGATCAAGGGAGATATCGAAACCCAACTTCGCCGGGTCATGTCCCGTACAGAGCGGGTCCGAGTCTGTGAGGACGCGCAAGGAATGATGCGGGAAGTACCGAGCGCGGGCCTCCAACTCACCGCAGACGATGTACGGGACTACTTGGCTCTCCAGAAAATCGGTCGGGAGGTGGGACAGCCGCGGGTCCTCGAATATTGGAAGTCGGCGCCATACCTTTTGAGTTTCATGGACGACTACAAGTTGAAATCCGAGGTTGCTGCGAGGCTTGACAAACCGTCGGAGGACGGTTTGTCCGAGCTCCTATCCGATGGCGGACGGGTGTTTCTTTCCTGGGAGGACGTTGAGGCTTACGAGCGAGTTGACCCTGCCAACGCCCGTCTGCGCAGTGTGCTGGAGTGGCTGGAGCGGAGCCAGGCATGGAAGCTACTCTGGCTACCCCCCTCACTTCCCTATTACAAGGACTCCGGTGCTTGGAAGACTGCCCGCGAGCAGCAACTCTCCAAGCGTCTGATCTTCTCGACCTGGGGTGTGGTTCCCAAAGCCGTAGCAAGTATGGTGAGCTACGAAGTAGAGCGCAAGATCTTCCGGGGCTTTGACGATTCGATCCGCAACAGTCCCGAGGAACGCAGGAGACGCCGCCCGCTGCTTCGCTTCGGTTACGCCAACGAGCGCCTCACCGGGATGCCTGTTCTGGGCATCCTGTACCCGAGTCCCAGCCTTGTCGAACTGGGTGATCCTATTCCGGTTCCGCGGGACGGGACTACTTTGGAAGACGCCGTTGCTCGCGCCCGAGCTCGTCTCGTACTACCGCTTGAGAGAGTCACCGAGCCTTATCTCAACTCCTACCGTCGGGACGAAAGCTGGTACTGGGCGGCTCCAATCCTTCTGGATCTCGAGAGGCACGGAGAGTCGACCAGAGAGTGGTTCGCCCGTTGGGACCTAGCGAGCCGTTGGAACGGTGCGAAGAAGGACGAAGATGAGGGCTCCCGTTGGGAAGAGCATGTTGGTGAAGCAAGAAAGCTTGTCGACGCGGCTTCCAGAGGATCATTGGATCTTGGACAACCACCTGCAGACTTGTTGGACGTTCTGGCTACGCGATCCGTGGCTGGCCCAGCGACGACCGCGCTCAGAGCTCTCACACGTGCTTCCGGTCCTGAAGCTTCGGCAGCTTGCGCGGCCCGGGACGCAGCCGCCCGGATTGCGTGGAGCCTCCGGACGCTATTCAACCTCCCGGAAGCGATGGCCCTAATCCGAGGAGAGCGGCCCGGCGATGAGATACCCTACTGGCGACAGATCGTGGACTACTGTGGGGCAGGCAACCTCCAGGCTGTGCTGGACGAATACGTTCACACCCTACGGGATCTCGAAGGACTCTTTGCAGCTACAGACGAGGAAGTCTGGGAAGGGCTGGCCGTGGCGATGCCAAGAGCGATCTCGCTTCGCACAGGCGCTCCCCGCGTCGACGAATTCCGATCTGGTAATGCTGCCGCGCGGATCGCGCGGCGCCGCCTGCGCAACCACTTCGCTATGCGCTTCGGTGTCCAGGAGGGAGACGACGGCAAGGCGGGGGCAAGGGAGGGACAGGTTCGTCAAGCCTTCAACTCACCTTTCTGGCCTTTCATTCTTGCCTCCACTTCGGTTGGCCAGGAGGGGCTGGACTTCCACGCTTACTGCCACTCCGTCATGCACTGGAATCTGCCTTCAAACCCTGTCGATCTCGAACAGCGGGAAGGCCGCGTTCATGACGGCGATCATCGAAAGTGCCCAGAGTCGATCACCGAAAGTGCCCAGTCTGGGGGTGGTGTTTTAGGCTAGCGGGTCTCCTTTCGGTCTGTGTTTTCTTGCTTGTGCTTGGTAGCTTCGCAGCCGGTAGCTGTCGCCGGTGATGGTGAATACCACGCTCCTGTGGAGGAGCCGGTCGAGCATGGCCGCGGCGATAGTGCTGTCTGAGAAGATCTCTCCCCACGATGTCACTGCGAGGTTGGTGGTGAGGATGATTGATCCTTTCCCGTAGCGTTGGGAGATCACCTGGAACAGTGTCGCGGCGTCTTCTGCCGGCATCGGCAGATAGCCGAGTTCGTCGATGATCAACACTTTCGGGGTGTTGAAGAATCGCATGGTTCTGGCCCATCTTCCTTGTAGGGCTGCTTTGCGGCAGCGTGCTGCCAGGTCTGCTGCGGTGGTGTAGTAGACCTTGTGACCTGTGTCCACCGCCGCTCTGCCCAAGATGACGGCGAGCATTGTTTTGCCTACTCCGGGTGGTCCGATGAACAGCACGTTGGTGGCGTCGGCCAGGTACGCGCCGGTGGCGAGTTCCCGGATCAGTTTTTGGTCGATGCTGGGTTGCGCGGCGAAGTCGAAGTCTTCCAGTTTCCAGCGGGTTGGGAAGTTCGCCAGTTTCAATCGGGTTGCCCATCGGCGCTGTTCGGTGGTTTCCACCTCTACCCGCAACAGTGCTTCGAGGAACTGGGTGTGACCGATGTTGTGTTGGCGTGCCCGTTCCAGGTGGGTGGGGAGCTCCTCGGCCGCGGCCGACAGACCGAGATAGGCCAGATGGCTTCGGAGCTGTTGGTACACCGAGTTCTTGTTCATCGCCGCCTCCGGTGTTGGAGATCGATGTGCCGCTGGTACACCCCCAGGTCTATCACCGATTCTGTGTTCAGATCACCTCCGATACCCGAAGCGACGGCTAGGGCAGCTTCCGACGGTGGCCGGTTCGGTTTCGGTCTGCACGGCCGTTTGGTGGTGAACGCGGCTAACACGACGTTCTCCAAAGCCTCGACGTGCTCGGGCAAACGAACCACCCGTCCCTGACCGCGGGCCACCTTCCGATGGGTAGCGACCAGCCGACCTGACTCTGACGTCATGTCGATGGTGGGGTCTCCCAGACGCCAACGGACGGTGACCTGGGTTCCTATCACCCCAGGTGGCACCGAGTATCGGTTGCCCCACACCGACACCAGGCCATTCGACGCGACCCTCCGATAGAGGGTGCCTTCTGCCGGGTAAGGCATGAGAGGAAGCTCCAATAACGGCTCGGTATCGGCCAACTCACCAACGGTGCTCTCGCCCCGCCGGCGGGAATCGCCCACCGCCACACAGAAGCGGTCGAGGCTGTCCTGCGCCGAAGCGAGACGAGCCACCGAAGCGGTGCGCCACCACCGCTGAGAGATGAAATGGATGGCCTTTTCCACCACACCCTTCCGCTGAGGATGCCGCGGTGGACACGGATCCACCCCCACCCCATAATGCTTCGCCACCGGAACAAACGACGACTGTAACCGACCAGTGCCCGGGTCTATCACCGTGGCCATACGATCAACCCGCCACCGCCGGGCAGTACCACCCAGGCGCCGCAACACCGCGTCGATCCCCTCGATCAGATGCGGCTGGTCCTGCCTGGATGTGACCCACCCGCGAAACCGGCCCGAATACGACAGAGCACCAACCAGCACAAAAGCTCGGGACCCCCAGGGGGTGTCCCGAAGTTCTGTCCAATCCCACTGACACTCCTCACCCGGCGGATGATCGATAATCGCAGCAGCACGACCACGGGTGCCCGCACAGGCACCACAAGACGGTCGAAGACCCCGATAGCGGACCTTCCGCACAAACGTCGGATAGCTCTGCGAATAGCCCAACACCACCACCTCGTCGAACAGCACAGTCGCCCAAACATGGGGATCATCCGACAGTCGCTGACGAACATACGCCTCGAACCGATCAAACGGATCCGGCCCGGACGGGACTCGCCGACCCGGAACCCGCCCATCCAAATACGCCCGAACCGTACGACGATTCTTTCCCAAATGACGGGCAATAGCCGAGATCGACCACCCCCGCCTTCTCAAAGCATGAACTTCCAAGTACTCCTCCTGGACCAACATAAAGGGCAGGGCTCCTCTCCACAGCTAGAGAACGTGACAGTCCCCTAGCTTGGAGAGAGCCCACCCCAACAACGGGCAATTAGCCCCCCAGCAACTGGGTACTTTCAGTGATCAGGTGTGAGCACTTTCAGTGATCGCCATCATTCACCGCTACAAGGGACACGCTGTGCGGAAGAACATTGCAGCAAAGCATGGCTCCGAGGTCCTTCATGGCCTCTCGAAGGATGTGTGGTCCAGCCTGTTTGAAGCAGCTCAGGAGAAGTCATCGACCGGGCGTGGGCTGGTTCCGTACTGGCTCTTTCCACTTTCGGACGGCGCGCACATCGAGCGGCATGTGCCGGCCCTTCCCCTGAGCCGAGACGAATCTCAACTTGAGGCGCTCCAGGGATCCCTTGCTGTCTACCGGATGGTCTTTGGACAGCCCCGACAGGACGATCTGGCTGCGTTTCTGCTGGAGCAATGCGACCGCGAGACCCTGGACACAGCTGCGCCTTTGTTGCGCATAGATCTCTCTCCACCACCATCGGAACACATCTGATTTGCCTTGTTCCGCTACCTCCCCGGACGTCCACGAATACCCGGGTAGACGCCGTACTCGTTTCGAATCCAGATGCTGGTGTCCGTTTTGGGGTATCCGTGGAATGTCTTGTAGAGATCGTTAGCCGCGATGACGCCTACCGGATAGTGCAGCGAAACGCGGCGGCGGTGCTTGAAGGCGGCAGGGTCCTGTGGGGGGAGTTAGCCTCCGATCCCGACGTGACAGTCCCGGCCGATCGGCTGGAAGAGGTTTCCGACCCGATGAGGTTCCTGGCGCAGACCCCGGTGGTCTTCGATCGACTCGGCGCCCTGACCCTGCCGACTCGCGGATTGACTGCCGGCTGACGGGCTAACCCAGCCGGGCTCCTTAAAGGGTTTCGGCTGGCGGGGGGACCCACCAGCCGAAACAGTCGATTACTTACGGATTGGGATCAGCTAACCGCGGGCGATCTCCAGCCAACTGTCGACCCGGTCGCGGTTGGAGGCGATCCAGGCCTCGGCGTCGGCTTGGACATCGGCGTCGGAGTACTCATCGGCCGCGGCCATCTTGGCGTTCTGAGCGGCGATGTCGCTCAACGGAATCGCCACCACCTCGAGGAGACGGCGGATATCCGGGTTGTCATCCAAGAAGTCGGTGTTGGCCACTGCCCGGATGTCGTTGACGCCGTGTTCGTACACCCAGACCGCATTGTCCCCGGCAACCAGGGAGTTGGCGGTCCAGTTGGGGGTGTAGGCATAGAACAACACCGACTCACCGGCATTCACCCGGTCGATGACGCCTCGGACCAGGTCGTCGTAGTTACCGACGATCTGCTCCACGCTGGCGCCCCAACTCTCATCGGCGATCAGGTCGTTGATCCAGGTGTTGCATCCCCAACCGGCGTTGCATCCGATCAGGTCGGCCTTGCCGTTTCCGTTGGAGTCGAAGACGCCGGCATTGGCGGCTACGTCAGCCATGGAAGAGATTCCCAACCGGTCGGCCGTGGCCTTGTCGACCATCCAACCTTCGACGCCTCCCTTGGCTACTTCATAGCCGACGGGTTCGATGGGGAGATCCACCGCTTGTCCGGTGACGTTCTCCCCCTCCAGGAAGATGTCGTGGTTCGGGAACCATCCGTTGGCCCACAGGTCGTACTGCCCGGCGGCTAGGGCCGGATAGAAGGAGAAGGGCTGCAACTCTGCCAAGGCGGGATCGGTGACCTCGTGTCCGAGTTCTTCGATCAACTGAGCGTAGATGGCGGCCTGCATGTGACCGGAGGACCAATCGGCCCGGGCCATCGTCACCGGCCGGTCCTGGCCGTCGGTGGCGCAGGCGGAGAGCACCAGCACGAACGCCGCGAGAGCGGCGATCAATACATTCGATCTCTTGGTCATGACGGGTCGCCTCCTCTTCCCAGCCTCTCAAGCAAGCCGCTGTGCTGGGCCTTGAAGATGGCTTCGTCGTAGTGACTCTCCAAGAGGTCGAGTTCTTCGTCGAAGGCCTTCTTGAGGCTCCACAGCATGATGAGAAGCACGAACAGGAATGGCAGGCCGGTGGCCACGGCGGCCGTTTGGAGCGCCGATAGGCCACCTCCCAACAGCAACACGCACGCAACCAGGCCCTCCATGCACGCCCAGAAAACCCGCTGAGGCTTGGGCGAGTCGAGCTTCCCTCCGGAGGTGAGGTGATCCACGACCAGAGAACCCGAGTCCGACGACGTAACGAAGAACGACACCAACAGCAGGATGCCGACTATCGAGACGAAGAAGGTCCATGGGAAGGCTTCCAACATCACGAACAGGGCGGTGGCCACGTTTTCGTTCACCGCGGTGGCGACGTCCAGTTCACCGGTCATCTGCAGATTCATGGCCGCTCCGCCGAACACCGCGAACCACAGGAAGCACAGGAGGCAGGGGAGGACGATCACACCGATGATCATTTCCCGCACCGAGCGCCCCTTGGAGATTCGGGCGATAAACATTCCGACGAAGGGAGACCAGGAAATCCACCATCCCCAGTAGAAGATGGTCCACCACTGCTGCCATTGGGTCTCGATCAATGCTGCGTTCCAGAACGAGAACTCCGGCAATATCTGGATGTAGACGCCGATGCTCTCAACGTACAGCGACAGGACCAACAGAGTCGGTCCCACCAACATCACGAACAGCAGGAACGCCGCGGCCAGATAAACGTTGAGCTGGCTCAGTCTCTTGACCCCTGCGTCCAGACCCGCAACCACCGAGATGGTCGCCAGCCCGGTGATGAAGGCGATCAGGATGATCTGGAAGCCGGTGCCCGATGGCAGGCCGAAGAGCTTGTTCAACCCTGCGGCAGCCTGACCGGCGCCGAATCCCAGCGAAGTGGCAAGACCGAAGAGGGTCGCCACCACCGTCAGGATGTCGATGGCGTTGCCCCATCCACCGTAGATCCTCGGACCGAGAATCGGATAGAAGACCGAGCGGAAGGTCAGCGGCAGGCCCCGGTTGTAGGCGAAGAATCCCAGGGCCAGGGCTACCAGGCCATAAAGCGCCCATCCATGAATCCCCCAATGGAGATAGGACGTTGCCAGCGCTCCTCTTGCCGCGCCCGCTGAAAGGGGCTCGACGTCGAAGAGGGGAGGCGGCGCTGTCAGGTGGTAGATCGGCTCTGCTACGCCCCAGAACATCAACCCGATGCCGAGACCGGCGGAGATCAACATTGCGTACCAGGCGCCCGTGGAGAACTCCGGAAGGGCTCCTGGACCGCCTAGTCGAATCTTGCCGTACCTGCCTAACGCAAAGTAGAGAGCGGCGCCGATGAAGATGTTGAACGCAATGATGTACAGCCAACCAACCTTCTCGTTGATAAAGGTGAGAATGGTGCCGAAAACGTCCGCGGCCGATTCCGGGAACAACAGAGTCCAGGCGATGAACAGCAGCAGGAAACCTGCCGCGTAGAACGTCACCTGCGGGTGGATGTCGAATCCCCACTTGACAATGTTCTTGTCACCAGGCTCCCGGTCGGCTACCTCGGGATAGAAATCAATATCTGGATCGACTTGGAGGCCCTCGAACTGGGGTCGGTTTTGGATGGCCGCCGCACGGCGGCGTTCCTCTTCCTCTTCCCAGTCTTCGTAGGCCTCGGCGATCTGAGTGAGATCGAGATCTTCTTTGTCAGACATACGAACTCCTTTCTACTCGTGGGTCGGCCATTTTCGCCTCCTTCTGTAGCCAGACTTCTTCACTACCACCCGCGACGAAAGTTCTCCGGAAAGACCTGCGCCGCGCCAGAGGGGGGACAGTATTTCCCAGCAACCCTACTTATGAACCGGCGGGCGCGTCGCAAAAAGCGGTGACTCTTTTTTTCTTGTTTCACCTGGTGGAATGACTTCCAATTTCAGGACGAAAAAGGGCAATTGCACATCGCTTTGCTACCCTTCGGCCCAGCCCACCCGGACACCCTTCATGCGCAGAATCTCCATCGTTGTCTTGGGAATACTGTCGATACTGCTTGTCTCTCCTCTGGCCGCGGGCATGGCGCAGGTCGAGTCGGGGGACGATGGCGGTGAAAGACAACCGGTGCGGATGGCCCGGGCCACCTGGGACACCGGATGGTTCCAAGCCGAGGTTTACCGCCTCTTGATACAGCGGCTCGGGTTTCAGGTTGAGGGACCTGTGACCATGGACAATGACGAGTTCTACGAAGCCGTGGCGGTTGGTGAGGTGGACCTGTGGGCTAACGGATGGTTCCCGACACAGGACGTCTTTCTTCAGGAGGACCGTGTGGAGATGGTTGGAACCCAAGTGGACGACGGCGCGCTGCAGGGATACTTCGTGGACAAGGCCACCGCGGACGCCCACGGGATCACCAACCTCGGCGACTTGGCCAGCCCCGAACTTGCCGCGCTGTTCGATGAGGACGGTGACGGGTTGGCCGACCTCACCGGGTGCGAGCCCTCGTGGGGTTGCGCCGCGATCATAGATCACCACCTGGAGGCCTACGGGTTGAGGGACACGGTCGAACAGGTACAGGGCGCCTACTCACCCTCGATAAGGGCGACTTTTGATCGCTATCGAGCCGGGCGACCGGTTCTTTACTACACGTGGACGCCCAACTGGACCGTTGGAGAGTTACAGCCCGGTCGGGACGTGGTCTGGCTCGAGACGCCCTTCCCCTCACTGCCTGTGGAGCAGGCTGCCTACCTGGATCGGACCGCGATCGCCGGGATCCGGGGATGCGCCAACGATCCCTGCCAGGTCGGCTGGCCTCCCAATGACATACGAGTGGTGGCCAACACACGGTTCCTGGAAGCCAATCCATCCATCCGCAGGCTCCTGGAGCAGGTGGTGATCCCGCTGGGGGACATCTCCGCCCAGAACGCATTGATGGTGGCCGACGAGGGGGACCCCGAGGACATCCGCCGCCATGCCGAGGAGTGGGTGGACGCCAATCAGGCCCTCGTGGAGGGTTGGATACAGGCTGCGGACCCGGAGGCGGTGGGACTGGAAGAAATCAGTGGCGCGGTCTCGGCGGCCGGGGGCAGGCTGGCGGTTGCCGTACGCATTCTCCCGCCATTCGTGGTTTATGACGACCGCTCCTACACCGGCTTCGAGGTGGAGTTGGCACACCTTCTGGCTGCCCGCCTGGGGATGGAAGTCGACATCCACGCGGTGGACACAGTGGCCAAGCAGATCGATGACATCGACCGTGGCGTCGCCCGGTTGGCCCTGGGGGGAGTGGCAATCACCGAATCCAGGGAGCGGTTGGTCGATTTCTCCTTGCCGGTGCTCAACACCGGGTTGACCATCATGGCGCCCAGCCAAGCGGACCGGCACATGGGTGATCGGATCCTGCTCTTCCTGAGGGCCATCATCTCTTCGGACCTTCCGTGGTTGCTGGTGGTGTTCGGCGTGGCGGTGCTGATCTCCGCCCATGTGATCTGGTGGTTGGAACGGCACCACAACGCCGATTTCGCCGTGCCCTACCGCCAGGGAATCTGGGACTCGTTCTACTGGTCTGTGGTGACCATGAGCACCGTCGGTTATGGCGACAAGGTGGCCAGGGGCGACAAGGGGAGAGTGTTCGCCCTGATCTGGATAGCCCTGGGAACCCTGGTGTTCGCCAGTTTCACCGCTTCCATCGCCTCATCCCTGGCGGTCAGCGAACTGCGTGGGGAGATCGCAGGTCCCTCCGATCTACCCGGTCACCGGGTTGCCACGGTCTCGCAGTCGGCGGGGGCAGCCTACCTGTCCTCCATAGGGGTGGGGCCGGTGCTGGTGCCGGACCTCGAGGATGCGTATTCGCTGTTACAGGCAGGCGAAGTCGACGCGATTGTCTTCGACGCTCCCGTGCTTCACTTCCACGCCTCCCGGGAGGGAGGCGGCGAGGTGGTCACGGTCGGTCCCGACTTCGAACAGGTCCAGTACGGGTTTGTGGTGAGCCAGGATGACGCCGATTTCCGGGAGCAGGTCAACCTGGCCCTTTTGGATCTCATCGAGAGCGGGGTCTACCGCCAACTCCACGACCGCTGGTTCGGCGCGTTGGGTTGAGCGGGCGTTGGCGACGAATTCTGTCACCCTTAATAACTGGTAACTGGTAGCCTCCGGCCTATGTCATGGCGCAAGAAGTCCAACACGCTACCCGATAGGGAAAAGGCGCTCCCCGGCCGGGAGAATCCCCTTTCGGTGCCTGAATTCCACTTTGTAACCGGCGCTCGCATCGTGCCCCCCTTCCCGGAGGGATCCGAGGTGATCTGGTTCGGTATGGGGTGCTTCTGGGGCGCCGAGCGGATGTTCTGGCAAACCGAGGGGGTGTACTCCACCGCGGTGGGGTACGGCGGCGGGATCACCCCCAACCCCACCTATGAAGAGGTGTGCTCGGGAATGACCGGTCACACCGAACTGGTGCAGGTGGTGTACCTTCCGGAACAGATCGACCTGGACGCGCTCATGGCCGTCTTCTGGGAGGGCCATGATCCCACTCAGGGAATGAGACAGGGAAACGATTACGGGACCCAGTATCGCTCCGCGGTGTACGTCTCCCGCCCGGAGCAATTGCCGGCCGTCCGGGCAAGCCTCGAGGCGTACCAGACGGAGTTGCACAGGAACGGATACGACCTGGTCACCACCGAGATCGGTGAGGGGAAGTCCTTCTACTACGCCGAGGACTACCACCAGCAGTATCTGGCCAAGAATCCGTGGGGGTACTGCGGCATCGGGGGCACCGGGGTCTCGTACTGCACCCCTGCGCAGGCACAGCCCGCCACCGGCTAGGCCACCGAGCGCGGTGAAGGAGTCTCTTCGCTCCCAGGTCCCTCCGTTCTACGTGATGGAGGTGATGAAAGCGGCCGCCCGGCAGGAGGCGGAGGGCGGAGACGTCCTTCACCTGGAGGTCGGTCAACCCATGACCCCCGCTCCCTCCCGGGTGCTGGAGGCTGCCCGGCAGGGCCTGATCGAGGACCGCCTGGGATACACGGCCGCGACCGGCATGGGGGCGCTCCGGGAGAGAATCGGTCGCTTCTATCAGGATCGGTACGGCCTGGATGTGTCGCCGGATCGGGTGGTGCTGACTATCGGGGCCTCCGCCGGGTTTGTCCTGGCCTGCCTGGCGCTCTTCGATCCCGGCGATCGGGTGGCGATGACCGTGCCCGGCTACTCGGCTTACCGCAACGTGCTGTCTGCCCTGGGCCTGGAGCTGGTGGAGGTGCGGGTGGACGCCGGGACCCGCTTCGTTCCCTCGACCGAGCGCCTGGAGAGGGCCGGTCCGCTGGACGGGTTGGTGGTGGCGAGTCCCTCCAACCCGACCGGGGTCACCCTCACCCCAGAGGAGTTGAACTCGGTGGTGGAGTTCTGCGAGACATCGGGGACTGTTCTGATCAGCGACGAGATCTATCACGGGATCCACTATGGGCGGCCGGCCGCCAGCGCACTCGAGTTCAGCGATGCGCCGGTGGTGGTGCAGAGTTTCTCCAAGTATTTCTCGATGACCGGATGGCGCTTGGGATGGTTGGTGGTTCCCCCCGAGATGTTCCGCCCTGTGGAACGCCTCTCCCAGAACCTGTTCATCGCCCCGCCCACCGTCTCCCAGTTGGGCGCCTTGGAGGCTTTCGATTGCGCCGAGGAACTGGACGCGATCGTCACCGCTTACGGCAGGAGCAGGGAGGTGCTGGTGGCCGGTTTGGGGGAGGCTGGTATTACCCGCATCGCTCCGCCTGACGGGGCGTTCTACGTGTACGCCGACATCTCTCATCTGGGCATGGATTCTCCCACCCTGTGCGCTCGGTGGCTGAAGGAGATAGGAGTGGCGGTCACTCCTGGTATCGACTTCGATCCCGAGCAGGGAGATCGCTGGGTCCGTTTCTCCTACTCCGAGTCCACCGACGACATCGCAGAGGCGGTCCGCCGCCTCAAGAAGTGGTCGGCTCTGCGCTAGCCGGGGACCGGTAGAGTTGCGGTCGTGACCGACCCTTCCGTGCCTGGCGTCGGCGGGGGCTTCGCCGAGATGGTGGGCATCGTTCTGGACGAGTCGTCCTCATCGAGGGTGCGCGGGCACGTGGAGGTGGGGGAGAAGCACCATCAGCCGTTCGGCATCGTGAACGCGGGACTTCACAGCACCATGGTGGAGACGCTGGCCTCGGTGGGAGCCTTCATGTGGGCACAGGAACACCGAATGGCGGCGGCGGTGGGCGTCCACAACGCCACCGACTTCTTCCGTTCCCATCGCCTCGGGCGCCTGGACGGGGAAGCCGTGCCTGTCCACCAGGGGCGCAGCCAGCAGATCTGGCAGGTGACGATAACCCGCGCCTCGGACGGGAAGATGGTCGCTCAGGGTCGGTTGCGTCTCCAGAACCTGGATCAGGTTCGCTGAGTTCTCACAGTCGGCCGCGCCATCAAGAGGCTTTGAGCGGCCGATCGGGTCCCCACTAAACGAAATCTCCACCTATGGGCACAACGTGAGCCCATCCTTTCGGTGAAGGGTTCCGGAAAACTTAACTCTCCGATTACTTGACGCGCGCCGCCTGCGGTTACTAGCGTCCGTATATCGGATAGAGATTCCGGTAAACGGGCATTTCGACCGGGGTGTCCCGCTTGGCAGCGTCAGGTGGGGGCATTTCTGTCGGGATTGACTGAGAACGAGAAGAGCAGCGTGACCCTATGTCCATCCTCTTGGTGGCATGGGTCCGGAAGGAGAAGGCAGGTAAATGAGTAAACGTAGATCTTGGGTACGAGTATTGGTAGTGCTGTCCGTCCTGGCTCTCGTCGCCACAGCTTGTGGTGACGGAGAGGAAGAAGCGGCCGAGACCACGGCAACTCCCACCACTGCGGCCCCAACCACCACCGCCGCTCCCGAACCGGCAGAGCCCATCAAGCTGGGCACGATCTGGTTCAACTCCGGGGTGGCAAGCGGCCTGGGCGACATCATGCGCAACGGGTTCGAGTTGGCTGTGATGCAGAAGAACGAAGCCGGAGGACTACTGGGAAGCCAGATCGAAGTGATCCACTACGACGAGGGCTATTCGGCCGACGAGTCGGTTGCATCGGCGAGAAAGGCCATCGCAGACGGCGTGGCCGGAGTCGCCGGCGGCAATGACGCCACCACCTGCGTGGCGATGAAGGACGTCACGGCCGAGGTCAGCATGCCATTGGTCGTGACCGCCTGCGGGTCCGAGTTGATCACCGAAGAGGGATACGAGGGAGTGGTGCACATCCGCGCCCCCGTGAAGCAGAGCCAATCCGACAGCAACGCGTTGTCGGTGCTGGCCCGCTGGATGATCTCCCAGGGTTACAAGCGGGTCCAGGGTGTGGGTGTCGACTCCGACTGGGTGCGTCTCACCCATGATGAGTTCACTCGCATCTTCGAGGAAGAGGCCGCGGCGGACTTCGAGTACACCGGCATGGTGTACTTCCCCTACGGCACCGCTGAAGCTCGGGTCGAAGTGACCAAGGGCGTCGGCAACGATCCGGACCTGCTGTATCTCGGTCTGTGGGGTAAGGACGTGGTCGTGAACGCCGTCCAAGCCGCCCGCGAGATCGGCTATGAGGGTGACATCATGGTCAACGAGGTCGTGTACACCCCGCCGGAAGTGGAAGCCCTGGGTGACCTCTCCGAAGGCATTTACAGTTCCACCGGGTGGATTCTGGACGAGTCGATTCCCGAGGCGGCCGCCTTCTCCGAGGCATATGAAGCCGAATTCGGCCATGCACCGGACTGGTGGTCCGAACTGGGCTACACGGCGGCCCTGCAGTTGATCGCGGCGATCGAGGCGGCAGGAACGACCGACCATTCGGCCGTTGCTCCCCTGATGAACGACGAGCATGGGTTCACCACTCCTCGCGGTAAGCCGTTGCGGTTCAACGAGAAGGGACTCCGACTGGTGGACGAGTGGATCATCATCCAGTCAACCGGTGGCGCCCTGAAACCCGTGGACGCCGTTCCGCTGGCCGGGTAGACGTAACTCTCCCATAACTACTGATGTATCGGTCTGCGCCCTTCACCAGGGCCAGGCCGATACATCCTAATTGACCGAGAAAGGAGGCGCCGAAGAGAGTGGAGAGAGTATTCGTACCGGTTGAGGAGGAACTCTTCCGGGCCATCGGGTCGAAGAGCCGATGGAATGACGTGGTGCGGGCGGGGAACACCCTCTGGGTGACGGGGCAGTTGGGCTGGGACAAGACCACCGGAGTGCTGGGGGAGACCTTGGAGGAGCAGGCGGAACTGGCTCTGGAGAACCTCAAGGTGGCCTTGGAGCGGGCCGGCGCCAAGATGAGCGATGTGGTCCTCACCCGGATTTACCTGGTCGATCACGACCATTACCACCGGTACGAGCCGATTTACGCCCGGTACTTCCCCGACCGACAGCCCGCCCGGGTGTCGGTGGTCGTGGCGGAGTTGATTCACCACGCCCTGATCGACATCGAGGCCGTGGCGGTGGTGGACGACGGATGACCCCTTTCCGGCGCCATCCGTTCGTTGACCCGCGCCCCGGCACAAGGAGTGGAAGATGATCAAGACGGTGACCCTCCTGACCAGGAGACCCGACCTGACCAGCCAACAATTCCATGAACACTGGAAGAATGTGCATGCGCCTCTGGTGCTGGCCATGCCCAGGGTGCGCCGGTACGTCCAATGCCGACCCCTGGAGGTTCCCGGGCGCGTTGCGCCCTGCGACGGGGTGGCCGAGGTGTGGTATGACACCGTGGAGGACTTTCTGGCCACGGCCGACTCTCCCGAGTACGCCACGCTCCTGGCCGATGAGAAGAATTTCATGGGCGCCAAGACCCAGGACTCGGTGTTCGTGATCGTCGAGGAAGACGAGTTCGGTGTCGGGTAGACCTGCTGGTCTCAGATGACTGCCGTGCCCAGCCATCCGCCAGGGTCTCTGTCGAAGGGCCTTCAAATACTGGCTGCCTTCGACGAGAGGTCTCCGGCGCTCTCGGTGGCGGACATCGCGCGCCGCACCCAGATCAGCCGGGCAAGTGTCTATCGCCTCACCGGCGTTCTGGAAGACCTGGGGTACATAAGGAGGACCGAGCGTCTCTATCGGCCTTCCAAGAAGGTCTTGAATCTGGGGGTGGCTGCGGTTGAATCTCGAGAGTTCGTGGAACACATCCGCCCCTACCTGGATGAGATCAGCGTGGCATTGCCGGAGGCGACGGCCGTCAACTACGGCGTCTTGGAGGGCGCCGAAGTCATCTATTTGGCGAGACGTCACCGCGACGACATCATCACCATCAACCTTCAGGTGGGTAGTCGGCTGCCCGCCCATCTGAGTTCTTTGGGCAAGGCCATTCTCTCGGCCATGCCGACCGAGGCCGTGGAGGCGGTCCTCGACCAGATGGACTTCGAGCCAAGGACCATCACAACGGTTACCGGAGCCGATGACTACCGTGAGCAACTGGAGGAGGCACGAATCAAGGGGCTCGCATTGAACGACCAGGAACTGACGGAGGGGTTGAGATCGGTATCCGCCCCGGTCTTTCACGGGACCGATGTGATCGGAGCGGTGGGGGTGGCAACCCTGGCAACGCGGGCCGACATCGAAACGCTGGAGAACACGTACGGTCCGATCCTCAGGTCATTCACAGAGAGGATCAGCGGGGAAATATCGGCAATACGATTCGACAACCGGGTCCCGATCTACGGCTAGCGGTGAATCGGTTGTCTCAACCCGGGTTGGTCGGTAACCAGGTGAGGTCCGGCGGATGAGTTGGGACGTAATCGGCCAGCAACTCTGGAACGGTCTTCTCAACGGCTCGATCTACGTGATATTCGCTGCCGGGTTGAGCCTGGTGTTCGGAGTCATGAGGGTGATCAACATGGCCCATGGCGAGTTGACCATGCTGGGGGCCATGCTGTTGTTCACGGTCACCGATCTGGTGGGATTGGGTTATTTTACGGGCGCCGCGCTGGTGGTGGTGGTGATGGCCCTGGCCGGCTTCCTGGTCAATCGGGTCACGGTTCGCCCGTTCCTGGGGCATTCGGAGTTGGTGGTGATCCTCTCGACCGTGGCGCTGAGCTTCATGTTGTTGAACGGCAGTCTTGTGGTGTGGGGTTCCGGGCCCAAGGGGGTGGACAAGCCCTTCAATGAGATCGTCCAGGTCGGGGGAGTGTACGTAACTACCGCCAGCGTCCTCCTGGTAGGGGTGTGCTTCGCGGCGGTCCTGGGGTTGTATCTCATGCTCACTTTCACCAAGCTGGGCAAGAAGACCCGGGCCACCGGCCAGAACCTGCTGGGGGCCCGTCTGATAGGAATCAATACCACCGCCGTCTATGACACCACCCTGATAGTCGCATCCGGATTGGCGGCCCTGGCCGGAGTGTTGATCGTCTTGGTCTCGTCCGCATCTCCCAACCTGGGACAACCTCTGCTCATCACCGGCTTCGCGGTGGTGATCGTGGCGGGGATGGGGAACGTGGCGGGAGCGGTGGCGGTGGGCCTGTTCATGGGCGTGACAGAGGCGTTGTTCGGCCAGTTCGTATCCACCTATTACCGACAGGGATACCTGTACGTGGTGATGATCATCGTTCTGCTGCTGCGCCCCCAGGGCCTGTTCGGGAGGAAGTGAAGTGCGGTTGAGAATCCCACCGGGATGGTGGCTGGGAGGTTTGTTGCTCCTGGTGGTTGCGATGGTGCCGTTGTTCCTCTTTACCAACACCTATAACCGCGGGCTGTTGGTCCTGATTGTGATATATGCGATCGCCGGGCTCAGTCTCGATTACATCATGGGCGAGATGGGGCAATTCTCTTTCGGACACGCCGCTTTCTGGGGGTTCGGCGCCTATGTGTCGGCGAAACTGGCGCTCGATCTGGGGATATCTCCGTGGATCGGGTTCCTGGCTGCGCCGACGGCGGCCGGCCTGGTGGGCCTGTTGATCGGGTATATCGCGCTGCGCCGCACCCGGAACCTTGAACTGGCGATCGTCACCCTGGGCTTCGGGGTGTTGGCCTGGACGGTGGCCCTACGGTGGCGGCCGGTCACCGGCGGTCCGTCAGGACTGCGCCAGGTACCCCCGCCCAGCCTGTTCGGCTGGGAGATACGCTCGGAGTTGGCCTACTTCTACTTCGCCCTGCTGTTGCTGCTGGGGGTGGTGTTTCTCCTGTCGAGGCTGCGCTCCTCCCGGTTCGGGAGAGGGGTGCGCAGCATTCACGAGAACGAGGACCTCGCCAAGTCCATCGGTGTGTCGGCCACCAAATACTATGTCCTGGCGTTCTCGTTCGCCTGCGCGTTGGTGGGATTCTCCGGCGCACTGTACGCCCACCATTTCCGGTTCGTCAACCCGAATCTGCTGGGCCTCGACTACATGTTCATCTTCTTGATAGTCGTCCTGGTGGGGGGGACGGGAACCCTGTGGGGTCCGGTCATGGGCGCGGCGATCTTCGTCCTGGTGAGCGAGTGGCTGCGGGCCCTGCAGGAATACCGCTTCGTGATATTCGGCGTGGTGCTGCTGCTGGTGGTGCTGTTCATGCCGATTGGAGTCTTTCCCGCTCTCCAGAAGGCGTTTCGGCGGCGGCGCGAACGGAGGGAATCTGGAGATGAGGCGACCGCGGAGGGCGAGGAGCATGCCAGCGCCGGGGTGGGGGTGGAGTAGCGATGCCGATCCTTGAGACCACCGGCCTTACCAGGATGTTCGGCGGCCTATCGGCGGTCGACGAGTTGGACATCTCCGTGGAGGAGGGGGAGATCCGGGGTCTGATCGGCCCGAACGGCTCCGGTAAGACCACCGCTCTCAACCTGATAACGGGTTACATCAAACCCACCAGGGGGGTGGTCAAGTACCAGGGTTCGGACGTATCGGGCGAGCAACCTCACGAACTGGCGCGCCTGGGACTGGTTCGCACCTTTCAGATCACCACCCTGTTCGAGAACCTGACCGTTCGGGACAACGTTCTCCACGGAAGCCATCTCAACAATCCCACATCGCTGTTCGGAGCACTGACACGGTCCAGAAGGTTCAGAGAACAGAGCGAGGCCATTGAAGAGAGAGTCAGGGAATTGCTGGCGTTCGTGGGTCTGGCCGAGCGGATCGACGCGGTGGCCCGGGACCTGTCGGCGGGAGAGCACCGTTACCTGGAGATCGCCATCGCGCTGGCGGCCAGGCCCAAGATGCTGCTCCTGGACGAACCGGCCACCGGCCTCAACCCCGAGGAGGCCGCCTACCTGATGAACCTGATCAGGATGTTGCGAAGCCAGGGCGTCACGGTCCTCCTGGTGGAGCACAACATGCGCCTCATTACCAACATCTGCACAAGGATCACCGTTCTCAACTTCGGAGCGAAGATCGCCGAAGGGACCCCCGAGGAGATAGTGGGCAACCCCGATGTGATTACCGCCTACCTGGGGAAGCGCCGCGGTGCTTGAGATCAACTCTCTCAACGTGGCCTACGGGCGGGTGCAGGTGCTCTTCGACGTCTCGATCAGCGTGCCGGAGGGGGAACTGGTGACGGTCATCGGCGCCAACGGCGCGGGAAAGACCACCCTGCTGCTCACTGTCTCGGGGGTACTCAAGCCCCAGAGCGGCGAGATCTCTTTCGAGGGCAAGAGAATCGACAGCCTCAGGCCTCACGAGATAGTCGGCATGGGCCTGGGCCACGTGCCGCAGGGCAAGGAACTCTTCCCGGCTATGACGGTCCTGGAAAACCTGGAGATGGGCGCTCACATGGTCAACGAAGAGGACGAGTACCGCCAACGGCTGGAGCGGGCCTTCGAGTTCTTCCCGCGTCTCTCCGAACGGGCCCGGCAGCGGGCGGGGACCCTGAGCGGCGGGGAGCAACAGATGCTTGCCATCGCCAGGGCCCTGATGGCCGAGCCTCGGCTCCTGCTGCTGGACGAGCCGTCGGCAGGTCTGGCCCCGATCATCGTGGACCATCTGGCCGAGATCATCCTCGACCTCAACCGCCAGGGGTTGACGGTGCTGCTGGTGGAGCAGAACGCCTTCCTGGCTCTGGAGATCGCCCGGAGAGCTTATGTGATGGAGTCGGGTCTGGTGGTCGAGAGTGGCGAGACTCAGGATGTGCTCGAGAGCGATCTCGTGCGAAGGGCCTATCTGGGGATCTGATGGCTGAGTTCAGAATCGGGGTCGACATCGGCGGTACCTTCACCGACTGGGTGATGGCCGATCCCGAGGGTGGGGTGCAGGTCGTCAAAACCCCTACCACTCCCGACGGGTTCGGGGGAGTCTTCAATGCCATGGATGAAGCGGAAGTGACGGGGGACCGGTTCCGGTCCTTCGCTCATGGGACCACCCTGGGCACCAACGCTTTGATAGAGAGACGTCTCCCGCGGGTGGCCATGGTGACCACCAGGGGAGTCACCGCCGTCTTGACCCAGGCCGCCAGAGGCTCGAAGGAGGACATCTGGGACATCTACCACGAGTCCCCCCGTCCTTCGATCGTCAAGCCGCGGGACCGCTTGGAAGTCACGGAGCGGACGCTCAGTTCCGGCGAGGTGCGTACCCCTCTCGACGAGGGGGAGGCGCGGGCGGTGGCTCGAATCCTGCGGGGACGGGGCATCCGCACCATCGCGGTGTGTTTCCTGCATTCCTACACCAACGGCCGCAATGAGCGGAGGATGAAGGAGATCATCCTGGAGGAGTTCCCGGAGGCGCTGGTCCGCACCTCCCATGAGACCATTCCTCGCATTCTCGAGTACGAGCGTTTCACCACCACCATCCTCAACGTGGCCCTGATCCCGGTGATGATCGACTACCTGCAGGCGCTTGAGCAGGGTCTGCGGAGTCGGGACTACCCCGGCGACGTGCTGATCGTGCAGTCGGCAGGGGGCCTGATGGGGGTGGAGGCCACCTCCAACATCCCGGTCCGGACCGCCAATTCGGGTCCCTCGGCAGGCGCGATCGCGGCCCGGGAGATAGGGGCCCTGGCCGGATTCGAGAACATCATCGGCCTCGACATCGGCGGGACCAGCACCGACGTTTCGGTGACCCTCGACGGCCAGTTGAGGACCACCGAGACCTGGGAGGTGGAGTGGGGTCATCCGATCATGTTCCCGGCGGTGGACATAATCACCGTGGGGGCGGGGGGAGGGTCGGTGGCGTGGTTCGACCCGGGAGGAAAGCTCCGATCGGGACCTCACAGTATGGGAGCAGTGCCCGGACCGGCCTGTTACGGCAAGGGAGGGGACCAGCCCACCAACACCGACGCCCACGTGGTGATGGGGAACCTCCGGCCGGGCGCCATGCTGGGCGGGGCGATGGAGATCTCACCGGAGCTTGCCCACAAGGTGATCCATGACGGAATCGGTCGACGGCTGGGCAGCGACGCCGTCTCCGCCGCGGCGGCGGTGATCGCCGTGGCCGAGGCGAACATGGCCAACGCCATCAGGCTGGCCACCATGAGGCGGGGGTTGGACCCCCGCGACTTCGCCCTGGTGGCGTTCGGCGGCGCCGGGCCGTTCCACGGGGCCCGGGTGGCTGCCGAGTTGCGCATTCCCACCGTGCTGGTGCCTCCCCGGCCCGGACTCACTTCGGCTCTGGGTTGTCTCATGGCCGACATCCGCCATGACCTGGGCGCCAGCATGTTCTATGGGGAGGCGGCGGCGGTTGACATCGACGAGATGAACGATCGTTTTGACGAGTTCGACGCCCAGGTACGGGCGGCCCTGGACCGGGAGGGAATTGCGCCGGAGAGCCAGTTCGTAGAGAAGACAATCGACATGTGCTACGCGGGACAGTGGAGGGTGTTCGCCATCCCGGTCACCGGCAGGATGACCAGGGAGAGTCTTTCGGAGAGCGTGGAACTCTTCAGGAAGTTGTACCTGCAGAGGTTCACCTTCGACCTGGGGGAGCGGGAAGTGGAGATCCACGGAATAAACGTCACCGGAACGGGGATCTCCGACAAGTACCGGCCGCAGGCGGCCGAGCAGGGTTCCGCCGCGGCCACCGCCTCGGCGTCACGTCAGGTCTACTGGCGAGAGGCGGGAGGTTGGGTGGAAACGCCGGTGTGGTCCCGGCCTTCCCTGCCGGTTGGGTTCCGGACCGTGGGGCCGGCCGTGGTGGAGCAGATGGACTCCACCACCCTGGCGCCACCCGGAATGAGTCTTTATGTGGACCGTCATCTCAACCTGGTGCTCGACACCACCGGAGAGGGAGGTGGGGCATGAACCGTGAGCGCCGAGGGCCGGAGTTGACGCACGGGGTCGATCCGGTCACATTCTCGATTCTCTCCAGCGCCTTCGTCAGCCTGGTGGACGAGATGGTGGAGGCGCTGCGGGATGCCTGCCTGTCGTTCGTGATCTACTGCGGAGACGTCAGCGGGGGAATGCTCAACGCCCGGGGTGAACTGGTCGCCCAGGGCACCCGGGATGTGGCGGTCCATGTCGGGGCGCTGCAGCCCAGCACCCAGTCCGTCATCGAGGACTTCGCCGACGTGGAGGGAGGTATCGAGGAGGGGGACGTCTTTGCCTTCAACGAGCCCTACCGGGGAGGGACGCACCTTCCCGACATGACCTTCATCAGCCCGATCTTCTGGGAGGGCCAACTGATCGCTTTCACCGCCAGCAAGGGACACTGGTCGGACGTGGGCGGCCCCACTCCGGGCTCCATGAATGCGCTGGCTTTGGACATTTATGCCGAAGGGTTGGTCATTCCCCCGCTCAAGGTGGTTTCCCGGCGCGTGATCCGCCATGACGTGAAGAACCTGATCATGGCCAACATCCGCCTGCCGGTCAATTCGACCGGTGACCTGATCGCTCACATCGAGGCGGCCAGGGTGGGGGAGAGCCGTCTCCACACCCTCATAGAGAAGTACGGGCTGGAGACTGTGGTGGGCTCCATGGAGGGGACGCTCGACCATTCCGAGCGCGAACTGGCAGCCGAGATCCTCCGGTGCCCCGAGGGCACCTGGGAGACCGATGACTTCATCGACTACGATCCGCAGGCGCCCGAGGACGGTCCGGTGAAGGTCTCTCTCAAGATGACCATCCAGCACGACCCCCCGCGGGTTATCTATGACATGACAGGGTCCGGGCCGCCCGTGCAGTCGGGCATGAACGGCACCCGCGGTTCCACCACGGGAGCGCTGGTGGCCGGCACCAAGTACATCTTTCCCAAGCCTCTGATGAATGCCGGGTGGCTGCGCATCATCAAGGCGATATTTCCCGAGACCAGCGTGGTAAACGCGGTCCGGCCCTACGCAGTGTGCGGGGAGGTGTCGGGCGCCTACGAGAAGACCACCGCCTGCGTCCAGCGGGTGTGGGCGCAGGTGGCGCCCCGACGATCCTTCGCCGGGAATTTCAACCTCGAGTACGTGGTGGCCGGCGGGGTGGACGACCGTCCCGGCCGGCACAACAATTACTTCGTCTACTACCACTGGCACACGGGCGGCTGGGGAGGAAAGCATGGAGCGGACGGACGCGACTGCGGCGCCGCCATCTTCGGACTGGGCATCCTGAACCAGTCGAGCGAGGTGATCGAGAGGATGTGGCCGGTCACCTTCGACCGCCTGGCGCCGGTCACCGACTCCATGGGCGCCGGACAGTGGCGAGGAGGTGCGGGGCTGGAGTCGGTGCTCCGGGCCGAGAACGCCGGAGGCGTGCGGTTGTCATACATCGCCGACCGGGGAGAGGAAGGCCCCGGGGGACCCCGCGGGCTGTTCGGAGGGGAGGACGGGATCCCCATCCGGGTCGCCAAGCATGTGGGCACCGACCAGGAGGAAGACCTTCCCATCTACTTCGCCGACGAGTTCGTGGGCCAGCACGGCAACTTCTATCACGTGTCGTCGGGAGGAGGCGGGTACGGCGATCCACTGGAAAGGGAGCCGGAAGCGGTGCTGGAGGACGTGCTGGACAGGTACGTCTCGATCGAGTCGGCGCTCAGAGACTACGGAGTGGTGATCGAGGTACGGGACGCCGATCTTCTTGACTACGTGATAGATGTCAAAGCAACCCAAGACTTGCGGGCCGAATTGCGCGCCGCCCGATTGAACACAGGAGAGAAACTGCCATGACAGACGCCCGATCAAAGTTCGTAGACCTGTACACGCAACGCACGCCCGGATCCCTGCGACTCTACGAGGAAGCCAGAAGACACCTGCCTGGCGGCGTCCCCGGCAACGCCGGGTTCCGCCCCCCGTATCCCCTGTATGTGGAGGAGGCGCGCGGCCCCTTTCTCTGGGATGTGGACGGGAACAAATACATCGACTCGTTGATCGGAGGAGGCCCTCACATCCTGGGACACTCGCCTCCAGCGGTGATGGATGCGGTGGCGAAGCAACTCTCCTCCGGCACCAGCACCATCGCGCCCTCTCCAAACAACCTGGTCCTGGCGGAGAAGATTCGAAGGCACATGCCGCACATGGAGATGATCCGCTTCGTCCACACCGGCTCGGAGGCGGTGCACATGTCGATGCGGGTCGCCCGCGCTTTCACCGGAAGGCAGAAGATCGGCAAGTTCGAGGGTAATTTCCACGGCGGCTACGACAACCTGCTGGTCAGCGGGACCTCCTTCGCCGGACCCGAGGAGCGTCCGGTCTCCCTTCCCGAGGGGGCCGGGATACCCCAGAGCGTTCTGGACGACACCGTGGTCCTTCCGTTCAACAACACCGACGCCGCGGTGGCCCTGATCGAGGAGCACGCCTCGGAGTTGGCCGGGGTGGTGGTGGAGGCGGTGGGGGGGACCTGGATGGCGGGGATCGTGGCCGACCAGCGGTTCCTGGAAGCGCTCCGGGAGGTCACAGCCCGCCACGGCATCCTGCTGATCTTCGACGAGGTGATCACGGGGTTCAGGGTCGCCCTGGGGGGAAGCACGGCGGTCACGGGAGTCGCCCCGGACCTGGTGGCGCTGGCCAAGACCATCGGAGGAGGACTTCCGATGGGCGCCTTCGGAGGCCGGCGCGACGTAATGGACCAGGTCGTCACTCCCCCCCGGGACGCCGACGACAAGCGGGTCACCATCTTCCAGTCGGGGACCTTCCAGACCAACCTGGCCTCCCTGGCGGCGGGGATTGCCATGCTGTCGGAGCTGGAGAAACCCGGCGTCTACGAGAACCTCGAGGAGACCGGCGAGCAGGTGCGAAAGGGCATCGAGAAGATCGGCGCCAACCTGGGACTGCCGGTCCAGGCCACCGGCCAGGGCCCCATCTTCGGGGTGTACTTCGCCGAAGAACCGGTGCGCACCATCCGAGACGTGCTGGCCAGCGACCGGGAGATGGCGGGGACCTTCTATCTGGGGCTGGTGGCCCACGGGATATACATCACCCCCTACCACCTGGGATTCACCAACGCAGCCCAGAGCCAGACCGAGATCGATCAGGTCCTGGAAGTCTGCCAGAGGGTGATGGAGACCATCAAGGAGGACTGACAGCTTGATTCGTATTGAGACGCGACCGGGAAGGCCGGGACCGGAATGAAGGGAATGCTCTCGGGTGTGACGGTCCTGGAGTTGGGCCAGGTGATCGCCGGCACCTACGGTGGGATGATTCTCGCCGATCTGGGCGCCGAGGTGATCAAGATCGAGCCTCCCTGGGGCGATGCGGCCCGGAACCCGAAGATAACCCCGGTGGGATCCGAGAGCGCCATTCACCTTCAGATGAACCGGGGCAAGAAGAGCATGGTGCTCGACCTCAAGAGCGAGGCGGGGCGAGAGATCTTCTGTGACCTGGTGGCCTCTTCGGACGTGGTGATCGACAACTTCCGTCCCGGGGTCATGGAACGCCTGCGGATCGACCCAGAGAGTCTCTCAGAACACAACCCCCGGATAATCACCGTCTCCATCACCGGCTTCGGCGCCACCGGGCCGGCCCGCGATCGTCCGGCCTTCGATCTGGTGGTGCAGGCTTATAGCGGCCTGCTGGACATGACCGGCCCGGGAGACGGCCCCCCGGCGCGGGTTGGGATCCCCATCGCCGACATCTGCGGCGGGATCTTCACCGCCCTGGCGGTGCTGGGCGCCCTGGTGGGCCGGGAGCTTCATGGAGAGGGCCAGCACGCCGACATCTCGATGCTCGATGCGTTGGTCTCGATGCTGTCCTATGACGCCTTCGACCACCTGAACACCGGGGCGGTGATCGAGCGGCGGGGGACCGCCCATGCGCACATCGTGCCCTGGCAGGCCATGGAGGTGAAGGATGGATTCGTCGTCGTGGCGGCCCGCGGCGACAAGTTCTGGAGAAACCTGTGCGACGCCATAGGGCGTCCCGACCTCAAGGACGACCCCCGCACCGGGGACAACGCCGCTCGCTTGCAGCACCGTTCCTTCGTGGAGGAGATCCTGACCACCGAGTTCGCGCGCCGGACCAAAGCCGAATGGATGGAGATGACGGAGACGTACGATCTCCCGGTGGCTCCGGTCAATGACATCGCCGAGGTGTTCACCGACCCACAGGTCCAGGCGAGGGACATGGTGCGCCAGTACCGGCACCCGGTTCTGGGCGATCTCTCCTACCTCACCAGCCCCGTGAAGCTCAGCGGCTGGCGCCATCCGAACCAGTCCGCTCCCATGCTGGGGGAGCACACCGCCGAGGTCCTGATGAAGATGATGAACTACTCGCCCGAAGCCATCGAGGACCTGGTCGACCAGGGGGTGGTGAGCACGGGCGGGGACTATGACGGGGGAGTTGGTGGAGGCATGGAATCATGACCGAAGGCGCCGGCCTCATCTCCTCGGTCACCTCCCCTCCGCTCGGCGACCGGGATGGCGGCTCTCCAGAAAGGGGTGGCGATGTTCGCGGTTTGAGCGACGCCCAACTCCGCGACATCTTCAAGACCATGTACACCATCCGCCGGTTCGAGGTGACGATGGAACGCGCCCATCTCGCCGGAGACCTGTATGGGCCCTTCCACTCCTCGATGGGACAGGAAGCGATCCCGGCCGGGGTGTGCGCCGCTCTCCGGGCCGATGACGTGGTCGCCTCCACTCACCGCGGCCACGGGCACGCGATAGCCAAGGGCGCCGAACTCGGACCGATCTGTGCTGAACTGTGGGGCAGGGCCACGGGGTACTGCGGGGGAAAAGGCGGATCGATGCACATCGTCAGCACCCGCCACGGATTCATCGGTCAGAGTCCGATCATCGGGGGAAGCGGCCTGCTCGCCACCGGAGCGGCCCTGAGTTTCGACCTGAGGGGGGATTCAAGGGTCGCCGTGGCCTTCCTGGGAGACGGGGCGGTCGGCCAGGGGGTCTTTCACGAGACGCTCAATCTGGCGGCCATCTGGCGTCTGCCGGTGGTGTTCGTGGTGGAGAACAACGGATACGCCCATTCCTTCCGGGCCGACCAGATGCAACTGAACCCCGACATCGCCTCGCGGGCGGAAGGCTACGGGATGCCGGGGGTGTTGGTGGACGGGATAGACGTCTTCTCGGTGTTTGCGGCGGCCGAGTCCGCGGTGGCCAGGGCGCGGGCCGGGAATGGTCCCACCCTGATCGAGGCCAAGTGCTACCGGTGGCGAGGGCACAATCTGGGCGACGCCGAGCATCTCTACCGGGAACGCCAGGAGGTGGAGGAGGCCCGCCGGAACGATCCTCTCCACCGCTTCCGCCAGGCCGTGTCCGGCCGGCTGGAGTCCGGCGCCCTCGCCGCCATCGAGGCCGCCGTGGACGAAGAGATCGATGATGCAGCCAGGTTCGCCGCCGAGTCCCCGTTCGCCGATCCACAGACCGCGCTGGAGGGGAGCTACTGATGCGGGAGATCACCTTCATAGAGGCGGTGCGGGAGGCCCAGGCCGAGGCGCTGATCGCAGACGACCGGGTGTTCATCATGGGCCAGGAGATCGGTTCCTACGGAGGGGTGTTCCGCGCCACCCAGGACTTCGTTCGCCGGTTCGGCGAGCACCGGGTTCGCGACATGCCCATCGCTGAGCAGTCGATGCTCGGAGCCGGGGTGGGCGCGGCGGTGATGGGGATGCGGCCCATCGTCGAGGTGATGTTCATGGACTTCGTCGCCTGCGGCATGGACGCCATCGTGAATCACGCCGCCAAGATGCGCTACATGTCAGGCGACCAACTGCGGGCGCCGATGGTCATCCGGACCCAGGGGGGCTCCGGCACCCACCACGGCTCCCAGCACTCCCAGACCCTGGAGAGTTGGTTCCTGCACGTCCCCGGGCTGGCCGTGGTCGTGCCGTCCACGCCCCAGGACGTCAAAGGGCTCTTCAAGACTTCGGTGGAACTCGAGCACCCGGTGCTGTTCGTCGAGCACCGGGCCCTGTACAGGACTACGGGAACGGTCACCGACCCGGTGGCGCCCATCCCGCTCGGACAGGGAGTGGTCAGGCGGCGGGGGGATGACGTCACCGTGGCGGCGGTGGGCAAATCCGTCCATCAGGCCTTGGCTGCGGCCCTGGAGATGGAGGAGGAGGGCGTCTCGGTAGAGGTGATCGATCTGAGAACCCTGGTGCCCATGGATGTCGATTTGGTCCTGGAGTCCCTCTCCCACACCCATCGGTTGGTGGTTGCCCACGAAGCCGTGGAGAGAGGAGGCTGGGCGGGGGAGTTGGTCGCCAGGGTGGTTGCCGAGGGGTTCGACGAGTTGGACGCCCCGCCCCTTCGGGCGGGCAGCAAGGCCACGCCCATTCCCTTCGCCCGCGAACTGGAAGCGGCGATGATCTCGGACGAACGCCTGATCGCCAGGCGGATCCGTGAGAGTCTCGACCTGGCGGAGTACTCGGCATGACCAGGGCGGCAGTCGACATCGGGGGGACCTTCACCGACGTGGTGACGATCGACGAGTCCACCGGCGAACTGGTCCAGGCCAAGGCGTTGACCACCTATCCCGATCCGACTCCCGGGTTTCTGGCGGCCCTCGCCAAAGCCACCGACCGCGACCGTTTGGAGACCGTCGGGTACGGCACCACGCTGGCCACCAATGCGGTCCTCACCAGGTCCGGCGCCAGGACTGCGCTTCTTACCACCCAGGGTTTCCGCGACGTGCTGGAGATACGTCGAACCCACCGCTCCACTCTCTTTGACATCTACGAAAAGATCCCCGCTCCGGTCGTGCCCCGGCCCCTCCGGTTCGAGATCCCCGAGAGGACCGCGGCAGATGGAAGCGAGGTGACGCCCCTCGACGAGCAGGCGGTCCGGGCGGTGGCCGGAAAGATTCGTCAGGCCGGGGTGGAGTCGATCGCGGTCTCCTACCTCTTCTCCTTCATGAACCCGGCCCATGAGCTTCGAACCCGACAGATCCTGGCCGAAGAACTGCCGGAACTCTCCGCCGACATAACCGTCTCCTCCGAGGCGCTTCCCCTCCATCGCGAGTACGAGCGCACCAGCACCACCGTGATGAACGCCTACCTGACTCCCCTGGTGAGGAGCTATTTCAGCCGACTCCGCGCCGAGTTGGCGGAGAGCAAGTTGTATGTGTGGTTGCAGATGATGCAGTCCAACGGCGGTTTGGTGCGCCCCGACCGGGCTGCCTCTTTTCCCATCCTGACCCTTTTGTCGGGACCGGCCGGGGGAGTGATGGCCTCCGCCTACCTTGGACGGTTGCTGGGGGAGACCCATCTGCTCACCCTTGACAT
The DNA here is from genome assembly GCA_965209025.1 of Acidimicrobiia bacterium. GTDB lineage: Bacteria > Actinomycetota > Acidimicrobiia > Spongiisociales > ZC4RG35 > Bin76. Next base: position 87,948 of record OZ242375.1, read on the forward strand.
GGGTGGGACGAGTTGTGACGTGGCCGGGATCACGGACGGCGAGCCCGACACCCGACTCGACTTCGAGATCGGCGGCTACTCGGTGTCGTACCCCACTCTGGACATCCACACCGTAGGCGCCGGCGGGGGGAGCATCGCCAAGGTGGATGGCTTCGGGAGGGTGTCGGTGGGCCCGGATTCGGCGGGGTCGGATCCCGGCCCGGCCTGCTACGGCCGGGGAGGGGAGTTGCCCACCGTCACCGACGCCAACCTGGTGCTGGGCGTCTACGACCCGGACTTCCAGATGGGAGGAGAGATTTACCCCGACATCGACCTGGCCGCCCGGGCCATAGAAAAGCATGTGGGAAAGCCCTTGGGGCTCTCGGTCGTCGACGCGGCGGTGGGGATCGTCCGGCTGGTCAACGCCAACATGATGCACGCCCTGCGCACCGTCTCCATCGAGCGGGGCCGGGACCCCCGAGACTTCGCGCTGGTGCCCTTCGGCGGCGCGGGACCCACCCACGGTGTGCACATCGCCGAGGAACTTGCCCTGCGCCGGGTGGTGATTCCTCCCATCCCGGGCTGCAACTCGGCGCTCGGGATCCTCGCTTCCGACGTCCGGCATGACCTGGTGGCCACCCTTCGAGCCCGCGTGGCCCGTCTGGATCCCTCGGACCTGGGGGAGACGCTCTCTGCTCTGGCCTCCGAGGCGCAACGGGAACTGGAGGAAGACAGCATCCCGGACGAGAACCGGACCCTCCGAGCCAGCCTCGACATGCGCTATGCCGGTCAGGCCTATGAACTGAACGTGCCCCTCGCATCGCTTCGCCCCGATGCTTCCACCCTGAGCCGGGCGATGGCCGACTTCCACCTTGCTCACCGCACCCGATACGGGCACTCGCTCGGAGACGACCTGGTTGACCTGGTGAACGTGAGGCTCACCGGCCTCGGCGCCACGCCCAAACCCCTGTTGGGCGGGGAAGCGGCTGCATCGGGTGAAGCCGAGCCCCGATCCCATCGCCGGGTGGTCTCGGTCCAGGGTGAGGCGGAGATGGTGCCCATCTACCACCGGGAGGACCTCGAGCCCGGACAGCGGGTGGCCACGCCTTCGGTGATCCAGCAGTTGGACTCCACCACCTACCTTCCCTTCGGGGAGGTCCGGGTGCATGACACGGGCGCCATCGTGGTGGACCTGCCATGAGCCGTCACCAGGTCGATCCGGTCACCGTCGAGGTGGTGACCAGCGGTCTGGCCGCCGGCGCTCGGGAGATGGGCATCACGATGCGACAGACGTCGAGTTCCACCATCTTCAACGAAGGCAATGACTACTCCTGTGGGATCTTCAATGCCCAGACCGAGTTGGTCAGCCACGGGGAATTCCTGCCGATCCATCTCGGCTCTCTTCCCTATTCGGTGAACTACTCCATCGACGAGGTGGGCGCCGACCAGTTCCGCCCCGGGGACTCCATCATTCTCAACGATCCCTTCCGGGGCGGGTCGCATCTGCCGGATGTGACGATGGTGACGCCGATCTTCTACGAGGGCAGGTTGATCGGCTGGGGAGCCAACCGGGCCCACCACCTGGATGTGGGGGGAACGGTGCCGGGCAGCTTCTACGCCCAGGCCCGGGAGAACTACCAGGAGGGTCTCCGCATCCCGCCGGTGAGGTTGATCAAGGAGGGGGAGATCGACGAGGAGATCATGAACATGATCCTGGCCAACGTGCGACTCCCCAAGAACATGCGGTCGGACCTGTTGAGCCAGGTGTCGGCCAACCTCACCGCCCGGCGCCGTCTGATCGAGTTGGTGGAGCGGTACGGGTTGGAGACCGTGGAGCAGTGCATGGCGATCGAGATGGACAACTCCGAGCGCCGGATCCGGGCGGCGATCGGCGGATGGCCGGACGGCGACTACTACGCCGAGGACTCCATGGACAATGACGGGATAACCGACGTCCCTCGCACGGTCCGGGTGACGGTGAAGGTACGGGGTGACGGGGTGGTGGTGGACTTCACCGGGACCGACTCTCAGGTGGAGGGACCCCTCAACAGTGTCCTCGGCTACACCGCTTCGGGTGTCTACATGACCATTCAAGCCGCCACCGATCCCACCGTCCCGCCCAACGGGGGCTGTTACCGTCCGGTGGAGATCGTCGCCCCCAAAGGGACGATCGTCAACCCCATCTTCCCCGCCGCCTGCACCGGTGGCAACGAGATCGTCTCGGTGATCCACAACGCCGTGTACCGGGCGCTGGCGGAGATCCCCCGGGACATCCCCAACCCGGTCCGGTTGATGGCCGCCGACCAGGGTTCGTCCAACAACCTGTTCCTGAGCGGCTTTGGCGAGGACGGGGAGCGGTTCGTTCTCTACGAGTACCCCGAGGGAGGATGGGGCGGCGCCGAGGGCCGGGACGGCCAGAGCGCCATCTACTCGATTGTGGGCAACACTTGGAACCTCCCGGTGGAGGCGATCGAGATGAGATACCCGCTCCGCATCGACCGGTACGAGCTTCGCCAGGACTCGGGAGGTCCCGGAAAGTGGAGGGGAGGGCTGTCGGTGAGACGCGACTACCGCCTGCTTGCCCCCACCGGGGAGTTGTCGGTGCTGGGCAACCGGGTGAGAGTCCCCCCCTACGGTCTGTTCGGCGGCCACCACGGGGCCCCTGCCCGGTACCGGATCGATGCCGGCACGCCCGATGAACGGCTGGCGGCGCCCGAGTTCGGCGCCAAGAAGTCGATGGTTCCCCTGGAGCGCGACCAGGTGGTCAACCAGGAGACCGCCGGAGGCGGCGGGTACGGCGACCCGTTGGACCGGGATCCGGAAGCGGTGGCCCGCGATGTCGAGTTCGGATACGTCTCCCCCAGGAGCGCCTTCGAGGACTACGGGGTGGTGCTGGACGATGAGGGTGCCCCGGACCAGGAGGGAACGGATGCACGCCGGGAGACTCTGAGGGAGAACCGAAGGTGAAAAGCGCCGGATCCCTGGCCCGGAAGGTCGAAGCTCTCTACCGGGACCGCACTCCGGGTTCCCGGGCGGTGTGGGAGGAGGGCAAGGGGATCCTGCCCATGGGGGTTTCGGGAGCCGCCAAGTATTACGAGCCTTACCCGGTGGTGCTGACCGCCGGGTCAGGGGGGCAGGTGACGGACGTGGACGGAAACGACTATGTCGATCTGCTGATGGGCGCCGGCTCCTCTCTGTTGGGCCATTCCCATCCCTCGGTGGTGGCGGCGGTGCGTGATCAGATCGGCCGGATGGCCACTGTCCTGGCGCCCGCCCCGGTCGAACGGGAGTTTGCGGAGCGACTTCGAGGGCTGATGCCGTATCTGGAACGTCTCCGTTTTGCAAACACCGGTTCCGAGGCGGTACGCACCGCTTTGCGGGCCGCCCGGGCCGCGACCGGCCGGGTGCGCTATGCCAAGTTCGAGGGCAACTACCACGGTTCCGATGACTACTTTCTCCTGTCCTCGGTCTCGCGGGAGGTGGCGGGACCTCCCCACCGCCCCAAGCCGGTCCCCGACTCGGCCGGGATTCCCGACCGCATCCGGGAGGAGACCCTGCTGCTCCCCTACAACGATGTGGAGAACGCGGTGTCTCTCATCTCCGACAACGCCTCCGACCTGGCCGCGGTGGTGATGGAACCGGTGGCCTTCTCCAGCGGGGGCGCGGTGGCCGCCGATCGGCACTTCGCCCAGGCGGTCCGGGACGTCACCGCCCGAAAGGGAATCGTGCTGATCTTCGACGAAGTGGTGACCGGCCTGCGGCTGGGGACCGCCGGCGCTCCCGGATACCTGGGAGTGACGCCTGATCTGTCCTGCATCGGGAAGGCCATCGGAGGGGGTCTGCCGCTTTCGGCGGTAGGTGGGCGAGCCGACATCATGGAAACCGTGCTGGGCGCCTCGGCCCACGCCCGGGGCACGCACATCTTCCACTCCGGGACCTTCACGGGGAACCCAGTCTCGCTGGCAGCCGGGATGGCCGTCCTCGACGTCCTGGAACGGGAGCCGGTGCTCGAACACGTCGACTGGCTGGGCGACAGGTTGCGCGCCACTCTCCAGGAGGTCCTCGACTCCCACGGGCAGGGTCACATGACCGGATTCGGCTCGATCTTCCAGTTGCATTTCACCGAAGCCCCTCCCCGCAACCGGCGGGAGATCCTGGCCGGGGACCTCGTCATGCTGGCCGCGGTGCTGCTCGGCATGTGCGCACACGGGATCCTGTGGCCGCCCGTCCACCCGGGGGTGGTGGCCTACGCACACACCGAGTCGGACATCGACCGGACCGCCTCGTGCCTGGAGACGGTGCTGGAGATGGGGTCATGACCCGAGTCGGCCATTCGGAGGAGCGCAAGGCCGCCATCCTCACCGGTGCAGGTAGGGGCATCGGCAAGGGGATCGCCACCACCCTGGCCGAGCGGGGATACGACCTGGTCATCACCTCCCGCACCCGGGAGGACCTGGAAGTGACAGGACAACTGGTGGAACAGGTGGGCGGCTCGGCGGCAATCGTGGTTGCGGACCTGAAGGATCCGGACACCCCATCGGTGCTGCTCGAGACGGCCATTGATCGATACGGTCGCCTGGACGGGCTGGTCAACAACGCGGCCGTCAACGTGTTCGCTCACTTCTGGACCCAGTCCGAGAGCACCCTCGATGAGACCATCGCCACCAATCTCACCGCTCCCTTCTACCTGTGCCAGGCCGCAGCGAACTACTGGGTCGACAACGGTCGGGGAGGAGCGATCGTCAACATCAGTTCGGCGGAGGACACCATCGCCTATCCCGAGCAGGTTCCCTACGCCTGCTCCAAGGGTGGGCTCCTCTCCCTGACCAAGGTGCTGGCTCTGGAGTGGGGGCCCCTGGGGATCAGGGTCAACGCGGTCAGTCCCGGTTCGGTCGACACCGAGATGACCCCCGACGTCTACCGGCAGGAGGCCCCGAAGCTGATGCCGATCGGCCGCCTGGGGAGACCCGAGGACATCGGCGCCTGCGTCTTCTTCCTGTTGGGCGACGACGCGGCGTTCGTCACCGGCACGGCGCTTTATGCCGACGGGGGGTACATGCTGCAATGAGCGGGAAGCTCTCGGGGAAGAACGCCATCGTCACCGGGGTCGCCTCGGGCATCGGGAGGGCCACCGCCATGAGGCTGGCGGCGGACGGCGCCAACCTCTTCTGCGTGGACCGGGATGAGGAGGGCCTGGCGGGAGTGGTCGGCGCGCTGGGCGAAGGCCATGTGGGGTTCACCGCCGATCTAAGCCTGGCGTCCTCGTGCCGGGAGGTGGTGGCGGCTGCCCTGGCGCACTGGGACAACCGGATCCACATCCTGGTCAACGCAGCGGCGATCCTGATCCGCGAGCCTACCCTGTCTCACTCGAGAGAAGCCTGGGACCTGACCTTCGACGTAAACCTGAGAGCGCCGTTCATCCTGTCCAGAGATGTGGTGGCGTCCATGATCGAGGCCGGGATCCAGGGAGCGATAGTGAACGTGGCTTCCATCGAAGCGGTGCTTCCCGGACGCGGGCATGTGGCCTACACCGCCTCCAAGGGGGCGATCACCATGCTCACCCGCTCGGTGGGATTCGAGACTGCGCCTTACGGGATCCGCGTCAACGCCGTGTCTCCCGGAGTGATCGCCACCGGAATGAACGCCGATCTGCGGGAGGACCCGGAGAGTTGGTCGGAGATGCTGTCCGGCACGCCGATGGGCCGCCACGGTGAGCCCGAGGAGATAGCCGCGGTCATCGCCTTCCTGGCGTCGGATGACCCCAGCTTCGTCACGGGGGCGATAGTCACCGCCGACGGCGGTTGGACACTACATTGACCGGCGCGGTTTGGTAGGGAGAGAAAGCAGGACATGCGACTGGTGAGGATGCCCCGACTGGGACAGGACATGGAAGAGGGGACTCTCGTGGAGTGGGCAAGGTCGGTGGGCGACCAGGTCGCGGAGGGCGAGATCCTGGCTGTGATCGAGACCGACAAGGCGGAGGTGGCATTCGAGTCGCCCGCCGGCGGGTACCTGGTGGCGGTCCTGGCGGAGGCGGGCTCGACCCTGGCCACGGGAGCGCCGATTGCCTGGATCGCCGATGACCCCGCGGCCAAGCCCCCTTCTGTGGAGTCGGCTACCGCTCCGGGTGAGAAGGTGCCGCAACACAAGGAGGCTCCCTCTCCTGAGGCCGCAGTCCGAAGGACCCCGCCGAGGCCCCGAGGACGGAAGCCGGTCTCGCCTCTGGCCCGCCGCCGGGCAAGGGAACTCCGAGTCGATCTGGCCGGAGTCGAGGGTACGGGTCCGGGGGGAAGGGTCACCGAGGATGACGTGGTGAAGGCCCACCAGGCTGCACAGACTTCCTCCGGGGACTCCGAGGAACTGTCCCGGATGCGGCTGGCTATCGCCGCCCGAATGTCCAAGTCGGCGGCGGTCCCCCAGTTCCAACTGGTAAGAGAGATCGTCCTCGAAAAGCCCGAGGATCCCGGAGATGGGCCGAAGGTGACCTATACGGACCTGTTGCTGTGGGCCGCGGCCGGGGCCCTGGCGGAGAGGCCGGCGGTCAACTCCAGTTGGGTTGAAGGCAATCCGCCCACGGTCCGATTCCACCCGAAGGTCAATCTCGGGTTCGCGGTGGCGGTTCCCGACGGCTTGATCGTGCCGGTGATCCGGGATGCCGCCTCCCTGTCGCAGGAGCAGATCTCCGTTCAGAGGCGTCGGCTGGAGGGGGCGGCTCGAGGCGGGCGTCTTCGTCCAGAGGACCTGTCCGGCGGGACCTTCACCGTCTCGAATCTCGGCGGCGCCGGAGTGGACGAGTTCATCGCTTTACTGAACCCACCGGAAGCGGGCATACTGGCGGTAGGAACGGTGAAGCCCAGGCCGGTGGTGGTGGACGGCGCCATGGTGGCGGCCCCCACCGTGCGGCTTACCCTTACCGGGGACCACCGGGTCTTCGACGGCATGGAGGGTGCGAGATTCCTCCAGGCCATCGCCGACCGACTGCAACCCCAGGTCTGAACATGACATCTCTAGCATCTGCGACGAAAGGAGCACGATGAGCCTTTACCAGCCGACATACATGGAGGGCACCCTGGGGACCATGGCCGTGGACTGGGAGGAGCGGATCAACATGGCCCGGATGCGCGACGAGCGCAAGGCGCGGGCACAGCACCAGATCGCCGAGGCGGGCCTGGGGTCGGTGCTCTTACTGGACGATCCCAACATCCGCTACGTCACCGGGCTGGCCATGCTGGGCGGCTCGGGCGCGGATCACTACAGTTTCCTGACCGCTGGAGGCGAAGTGGTGCATTGGGACACCGCCGATCACGCCAGCAACGAGCGCGCCAACTGCCCCTGGCTCCCGGACATCCGCTACGCGGCGCCCGGACTGGGGAACGTGCCCCGCGCCAGCGGGTCCCCGTCGGCCCGGGAATTCCTCCTCAACACCATGGCGGACCTGATCGTCGAGGCGGCCCACGACTACGACGTGCACCGCGACCCGGTCGGCATCGACTCCACCCAGCCGGCTCTGGCCCGGAAACTCTCAGAGCGGGGCCTGGATGTCCGGGAGGGCGCCGCCGACGCGCTCCACACCGCCCGTCAGACCAAGACCAAGGACGAGATCGACTGTTTCCGGGTCCTCTCTGCAATTTGTGAGGCGGGGTTCATGGCCATCAAGAAGGCCGCCGAGCCCGGCATGCTTGAACAAGAGGTCTGGGGGGCGGCGGTGGAGGCGGTGCTGCGCAGGGGAGGTACCGTTGAGGGAGGGTATCTCACCAGCGGCCCGAACACCTGGCCCAAGCACCAAGCCAACACCACCGACCGGATGCTCCGCCCCGGCGACATAATGTACGCCGACTTCTACAGCGCCACCTTCCAGGGCTACCGGTCATGTGTCTACCGGACCTTCTCGATAGGCAAGCCCGAGCAACGCTCCGTCGATGCCTACAAGCGCGCCCGGGACTGGATGTACGACGTGATCGAGGCCATCCGGCCCGGTGTCACCACCGGCGAGGTGGCGATGCACTTTCCCGACCGGGAGGGCGAGCGCATGGACTGGTACGGCGCCAAGGACTACTGGGAGATGACCACCAACCAATGGGCCCACGGACTGGGGCTGCAACTGTATGAGCGCCCTCTGATCTGGCGGGGAATCTCCGTGGACCACCCGATCGAGATCCAGGAAGGCATGGTCATGGCGGTCGAGACCCAAGAGCCGGACGGAAGCTCCGGCATGCGGGTCGAGGAGATGATCGTGGTCCGCGAGAACGGCGCCGAGGTCCTGACCCGCTGGCCCGTAGATGAGATAACGGTTATCGATTTCTGACCACCTCGGACCTTAAGGTCACTCGGGTTCTAGCGTTCGTCCCTCCACAAAAGCATCAACTAACCGATACCCCGCGAAGGCGCCCTTCAGAGAGTCCTCCCGACCAACAGGAATCACCGCCACCCCACGTTCCAACAACTGGAAGCGCACTTCGGTTCCGGGATGCAGATCAAGCGTCTCCCGGATGGGTCTAGGGATTACTACTTGTCCCTCGGCTCCAACCACGTGGGTCATTCGCAATCAGATGCGTTGTGCGAACTTGGCTCGGGCAAGGACGGACCGGGCGGTTCGGGCCACTGCGTAGTCGATCATCTGGCCGTCGGCGCCGATCGAAGCCGTGCCCTCCGTTTCGGCCTTTTCGAACAGGTCCAGGATGGCTTGGTGGTGAGCCACTTCCTCGGGAGTGGGGGTGAAGACTTCGTTGATGACGCTCACCTGGGCGGGGTGGATGGCGAGTTTGGCGACGTATCCCATGCGGCGACCCATCCTGGCTTCGGTGCGGAGCGCCTCGGAGTCTCGGTAGTTCATGAACACGCCGTCGATGGGGTTCGCTATGCCTGCTGCCCGGGCTGCCAGGAGAACCCGGGAACGGGAGTAATTCAATCCGGTGCCCGTGGGTTCCCACTCAACGCCGAGGTCGGCCACCAGGTCCCCCTGCTCGGCGCTCCCGAACATGACGGCCTGCACCCTCGGGAGTCGATCGAGGATCTCGAAGGAGTTCTCTACTGCCACCGCGCTCTCGATCATCGGGACGAGAGTGATGGAACCGGCCGATTGTCCCGTCGCCGTCTCCAGGGCGCTCAGGGCCCCGCACACCTCCAGCATCACCTCTCGCTGTTCGGCCTTGGGGAGGATCACCCCGGCCGCTCCGGCATGGGCAGCCGCTACCAGGTCTTCCCACATGAATCCGGTCTCGAACCCGTTGAGACGGATGTAATAGGGGATGGGACTCTCGGGAAGGGAAGCGAGATTGGCCCGCGCCTCCTCCTTCACCTTGGTGGCCACCGCGTCTTCGAGGTCCACGATCACGGCGTCCGCCGCCGACCGGACCGCCTTGGCGATCAGGTCGGGACGGTGGCCCGGCGTGAAGAGCATCGAGCGGACCGCATCCATCGAAGGTTCCCTTCTCTTGTTCTCTGGGTCAACCAGCTAGGGACCATATAGTACCCGTGATGGGCTTCATCACGACGGTGACCGGTGATGTGCCGACCGAAGAAATCGGCGCAGTCCTGATGCATGAGCACATCTTTTGCGACTTCCACAGGGTCACGAATGACCTGAACCAGATACTGGATGACCCAGACCTGGTCACCGCCGAACTCGGCCACCTGGAAGCCACGCCGGTGCGAACCGTGGTGGAGATGACCAGCGTCGGTTTGGGCCGGGACCTGAAGGGCCTGCGGGAGATCGCCGAGCGGACCGGCCTCAACATAGTGGCCGGCTGTGGCTGGTACCGCGAGCCTTTTCTCCCACGAGAGGTCTTCGAGACAACCTCGGACGGCCTGGCGGAGATCCTGGTCTCAGAGATCAATGAGGGGGCTCAGGACGGGGGAGTACGGCCGGGGATCATCGGAGAGATCGGCGCCAAGCGGGTTCCGATGACGCCAGCCGAGGAGCGGGTGCTGCGCGCCGGTGGGTTCGCGCAACTTGAGACCGGAGTCTCGATCTATACGCACGCCTCCCGGAGCACGGTCGGGATCGAGCAGGCCAGGATCCTAATCGGCATCGGCGTCCCGCCCGAGCGGATCGTGATCGGACATGCCGACACCGTGCCCCGGAGCCGGAGGGAGTACTGGGCGGAGTTGTTGGACATGGGCGTCACCCTCGGCTTCGACACGCTCAAGCCGGACCCCCCGTATGAGGTGGGAGTCCGCATAGCCGGCCTGACCTGGCTGGCCGAACGGGGATCGCTCGATCAGGTGGTGGTCTCCAACGACATTTGCTACCGGTCGCAGCTTCGCTCATTCGGCGGCGGTGGCTACCCGTACTGCGTAACAGGCTTCATCGATTTGCTGCGAGAGGCCGGGTTCGGCGAGTGGGAGGTTCAGACGATCTTCCGGGACACACCGACGAGGATTCTCCAGAGACCCTAAAGGCCGTACCGCGCTCTCAGCCCTGGTACGCGTGCGCATGCCGCGAATCAAGATGCCGTGTATCGCTTGACATGCGGCTCTCCCGGGGTTATGGTCAGTGATCTGTGATCACACATCACAACACAAGATTCGGACCGATTAAAAGGAGTTGGTATGAGGAGAGTTTTGAAACCTCGTAGCCGCGGAGCCCCAGGCGGGTGGCGGCTAGGTCTGCAGGTTGCGATCGTATTCTGTTTGGCAGCATCTCTGCTTGCCGGGTGCGCCGAAGATGAGCCGGAGGCCCCGGCTACGACAGCCGCGCCGGCTACCACAGCCGCGCCGGCCCCGGTCGACCCTGATGCAGAGAAGAGAGGCGGGACACTACAACTGGGTACGCCTCAGCCGATACAAACACTTGACCCGCATCAGTTCGGTATTTACAACAACCGCAACGCTTGGCCGGGTCTATTCAGCGGGCTGACGCGTTACACCGAAGAACTCGAACCGGTCCCCGATCTGGCCGTGTCATGGGACGTGGACGATGCCGGGACGGCATGGACGTTCAACCTGCGAGAGGGTGTGCAGTTCCACAATGGTGAACCATTCACGGCTGCGGACGTCAAATACTCCCTCGACAGATTGCTCCACCCCGACACGAACGCGGGCGTCTACGCCGAAGCGATATCTACGATCGAAGAAGTCGAAGTGGTTGACGATCAAACCGTGATCTTGCACCTCTCTGCGCCTTCCGCGATCCTGCTGGCAGGGTTGGCGAGAGCCATGATCATTCCCGAGGGTTCGGGAGATACCATCGCTCAGGAAGGCATCGGAACCGGGCCCTTCGTAATGGTCGACTATGTCGCCGACGAGCGTCTGATCATGACCCGGAACGAGAACTACTGGGAAGAGGGATTGCCCTACCTTGACGGAGTCGAGGTGACCGTGCAGCCCGACACGACCACGCTGTTCACGGCCCTGAGCGCCGGCGACGTTGACATCTATTGGCAGCTCGAGCCGCGTTTCGTCCAGCAGATCGCCAAGGAAGGCGAGTTGCGGACGCTCTTCGCCCCCAGTTCCTCGGTTGTCACGTATATGAGCATTTACAACGGCGCTCCGCCGTTTGACGATGTGCGTGCCCGCCAGGCGCTGCTTCACGCCTTGGATCTCGACACCATCAACACCCTTGCGTTCTTCGACACGGGAATAGCGGTGCCGACTAACAACCTGCTTCCTCCGGGCCACTGGGCCGAGGCCCCCGGCCTTACCGAGTACCCGTATGATCTTGACCGCGCCAAAGCGCTGTTCGAAGAAGTAGGTGTCACCGAACTCAGCTATGTCGGACTCAACATCGTGCCGTGGACCCGGATCATCGGAGAGGTGATGGAACAGTCCTTCGGAAAGATCGGGATCAAATTGAACGTCTCGATGCCGGAACTCGGTGGGTGGGCTGAAGCCTTCACGCCGCACCCGGCGCCCGGCAGCATCGTGGCCAATGCCGCGCTGCCCGACTACGATCCGGCCTTCCTGTGGAATCTCTCCCACCCCGACGTCAACCCGTGGGGGTTCGGGGACGAGTCGTACGCTCAGCTGCTTGCGGATGCTGCGGCCGAGTTGGATCTGGACAAGCGCATAGCAGCCTACGGCGAGGTGCAGAAGGTGTGGAACGCGGAAGTTCCAACTCCGATCCTGTACTTTGACCGGTGGTTCCATGGTGTGCGAGACCGGGTCCAGGACTTGAAGCACCTCAACAGTGGTGACCTCGATTACAGGGAGACATGGCTAACCGATAAGTAAGCGGTAGTCTGTCCAATCCGTGGAATCGTTCACGACCCCGCTTCCGATGGAAGACGGTATCCGGCTAGCAACCGATATCTTCCTTCCATCCGGAAGCGGGGGTCCCCACCCCGCGTTGCTGATGCGGACGCCCTACGACAAGGCTCGGGTGGAGGATGGACGGATGATCTATACCGAGATCGTTGGAGAGGCGGTCGAGGCCGGCTATGCCGTGGCCATTCAGGATCTTCGTGGGCGTTTTGAATCCGAGGGCGAATTCGTGCCGTTCCATGAAAACCCCGTCAGCGACGCAAGGGACGGTGCCGCCACCGTGTCCTGGATCAGAGCCCAGGACTGGTGCGACGGCTCCGTTGCGATGTGGGGTGACTCCTACGGGGCTTGGACACAGTGGAAGGTAGCTATTGACGGGGACGTCAAACCCGACGCCATCTTTCCCTCCGGTCTTCCGATGAGCGCCCTTGATTCGCCGGTGCTCAGGCCCGCCAGGCGAATCCTCTGGTATGTCGGCCGCATGGGGCCCGACTCACGTCGGCGCGCCCACCGGAGCGGGCACTCCTTCGACGCCGAGTCCGCCTACCGGAACTGGCGAACGGTCGAGAGAAGTCGCTGGCTGTGGTTTCTCCCATGGAACGAAATGCCGGAATACCTGCTTGGCGGCCTGTCACAGCATTACCAGAGCCTGCTTGGAAGCAGGCCAAGCGACTACCTGTCCTGGATCAGGCGTTGTGACGAGTTCGAAGGGCCTGTGTTGCTTCTCACCGGTTGGTTCGACATAGATGTGGGCAGCGTGATCGAACTCTATGGAAGGCTGAGCAATCGACCGGGCGAGTCCGGCCCTGCGCATCTGATCATCGGGCCCTGGAAGCACATGGATCCCAAGTACGATCTGAGCCGATACCGGGGATCGATCGACTTCGGCGAGGCCGCTCAATGGTCCTATCCGGACGTTCTCGTCCAATGGTCGGACTTCGTTCTCAAGGGCAAGCACGGACCTCTGTTTCCCGGACCGCCGATCCGGTATTTCGCGATGGGGGATGGGTCCAACCAGTGGAAGGAGGCCGACCGCTGGTCTGAGGTCGTGGTACCTCCGCAACGCCTCTATCTGACATCCACTGCCGCATCCGGAGAGAATGGCGGCGCCCTCTCGGAATCTCCTTCCACGGAGACCGCAACTTGGCGCTATGTGTACGACCCGCGAGACCCGGTTCCTTCGGCCGTGGACGAGGACGCCTACTATGGCCCCTTCGACATCGGCTACATGGACATGCGACCGGATGTCCTGTCCTTTGCCACCGCGCCGATTGACCAACCGCTTGAAATCCGCGGATCGGTGGATGTTGACCTCGTGGTGGCCAGCAGCGCCGTCGACACCGACTTCTGTGCCTGGGTTGCCGAAGAACGTCCGGACGGCGCGTCGATTCTCATTGCCAGCGGGTTTGTCCGGGCCAGGTACCGGAATGGGATTGATCAGGAAACATTCTTAGAGCCGGGCAAGCCCGAGGCGATCCGGATCCGGTGCCGCCCGACCGTATACCGCCTGGCGGCAGGGTCTCGCCTGGTGGTGAAGATTTCCAGCAGTGACTTCCCGGACTATGACCGGAGTCACAATCTCGGTACCGATCCCTACTCGGACGGCCGACTCGTATCGGCAGTGCAGACATTGACGAGTGGACCGGAGGAGCCGTGCAGCGTCTACCTGCCGGTATCGAGGCCTGCGAAATGATGTCTTCCGGGCAGTCAGGGGGACGATCCGACCCGTTCATCGACCTGCGTAGCGACACCTACAACCTACCCACGCAGGCGATGTTGGCGCGTCTTGGATCCGCCGTCGAAGGTCCACGTATTGGAGGGGCGGAAGAGCACACCCGGGAACTGGAGCGGGCAGTATCCGCCCTGACCTCCAAGGAAGCCGCTGTGTTCCTTCCCACCTGCAGCGCCGCCAATCTCCTGGCGCTGATGGCGCTGGCCAACCCGGCCGAGAACGTTGTTGTTGACGCCGACTCGCACATACGGTGGCTGGAGGCGAACAGCGCCTCGGTCACAGGAGGGGTCCAGTTGGTCCCCGTGCCAAGAGCCGGCAGCGTCGTCGACCCGGTCGCCTTGGTCGATTTCGCCGAACGATCGTCCCACTTCGGGCTTCCGCCCCTGGGTTTGATCTGTGTTGAGAACTCTCACAACAACGCCGGGGGAACGGTGGCGACCCGGTCGGACATGAAACGGGTCTCCAGCATGGCGCGCGAATACGGCGCCCGCGTTCATGTCGATGGGGCCCGCATCTTCAACGCTGCCGCTCGCCTCGACGCTGAGGTCAGCGAACTGTGTGCCCCGGCCACCACGGTGGCGTTGAGCCTCAACAAGAGTCTGGGAGCACCGTACGGCGCCGTTCTGGCGGGCCCCGAAGACGTCATTGCCAAAGCTAGGAACCTCCGGGTCAACTGGGCATCGCGTCCATACACCAGGAGGGCCTATTCGCAACGATGGCGCTTGAGGCTCTTGAAACCAACATGGAGGATCCACGCCTCGACAACCGCGAGGCGGAAAAGTTGGCGCGATCTCTCACCCGGCACTTCGCGTCCGAGTTGGCGGTGCAAACTCCCCAGACCAACATCATTCTCTTTGACGTTTTGGCGGACCTGACCGCCGCCGAGTTCTGCAGGGAACTGGAGACCAGGGGAGTACTGGCAAAACCGCGGTCTGCCACCCGGTCGGTTCGTCTCGTCGTGAATCGTGGGTCGCGACAACACGATCTTGGACGCGTGACAGAAGCCTTCGCCAGTGTGCTAGGTCGTTAAAAGGGAGGCTTATGGGTTCCATTGTGACAGTGACAGGTGAGGTGCCCAGCACGGACATCGGCGCAGTACTGATGCACGAGCACATCATGTGTGATCTCTACCGGATCTCTGGTTTCCCGGACCATCAACTCAACGATGTCGATCTAGCTGTCAGTGAGCTTGGTCACCTGGATGAGACTCCGGTGCGGACGGTGGTCGATGTGACGAGTGTCGGACTGGGCAGAGATCTCCAGACTCTGCGACAAATCGCTATGGCCACGGGACTGAACATCGTTGCCGGCTGTGGTTGGTACCGCGATCCTTACCTGCCACAGGACGTCTTCGATAAGACTTCCGACGAACTGGCCGAGATCCTGGTCTCGGAGATAAACGGAGGGTCTGGCGACGGGTGGATTCGACCAGGGATCATTGGAGAAATAGGGGCGTACACGGATCCGATGTCTCCTGCGGAGGAACGAGTCCTACGTGCAGGCGCGTTTGCACAAGTGGAGACGGGGGTCGCCTTGTATACGCACGCGGCCCGCAGCGCGGTTGGGATCGAGCAGGCCAGCATCCTGCTCGGAATGGGCGTTCCGCCCGAGCGGATAGTCATCGGCCACTCTGACACGTTCCCGCGGAAGGAGTACTGGTCGGAGTTGCTCGGCATGGGTGTCACCCTCGGATTCGACACTGTAAGGCCTCACTTTCCCTATGATGTCGAGGTCCGCATCGCCGGTCTGATATGGCTGGCGGAGCGAGGCTCCCTGGATCGTGTCGTGGTCTCCAACGACGTGTGCATTCGCTCACATCTCCGCGCGTACAACGGCGGGGGTTACCCGTACTGCGCCACGGATTTCTTCGACTCTCTGCGAAGGGTCGGGTTCGGTGACCAGGAATTCCGCACGATCTTCCATGAGAACCCGGCCCGGCTTCTCGCTGTTCTGTAAGCCATGACCGGGGCAGAGCAAGGATCCCAAGACGGCGGCCGCCCGCCGACGCTGGAGATCAGCGATTTGACTTTGTCTCTCGAGGGAGTCGGCGCCGATCCCGTGGACTTGGTCAAGGGCGTCAGCCTGGAAATCTCCCAGGGCCAGTGCCTCGGGCTGGTCGGAGAGTCCGGGGCGGGGAAGAGCCTGACAGCCAAGGCCATTGTGGGACTCCTGCCCAGGGGGATCAGCGTCTCGCGCGGTTCGATCAGGGTCGGCGGGCAGCCTCTGACGTCCTCGCAAGTCAACTGGCGGGAAATCCGGGGCGTACTGGTCGGGACCATTTTCCAGGACCCCATGTCCAGCCTCAACCCGGTCATGAGAATACGGACCCAGGTGGAGGAGGTGATCAAGGCACATTTGACCCTCAGCAGGCATGAACGGGACCAACGAGTGGTCGAGTTGATGGAAGCCGTGGACCTTCCCGGTCACAAGGGCTTCCTGTCCCGCTACCCGCATGAGCTGTCGGGCGGCCAGCAGCAGAGGGTGGCGATCGCCATGGCCATTGCCTGCGATCCGTTGCTTTTGATCGCCGATGAAGCGACAACCGCCCTGGATGTCCGCACCCAGGCCCAAATCCTGAGGCTGCTCAGGTCCCTCGTGGATGACTTGGGACTGAGCATGCTGCTGGTTACTCACGACATGGGGGTCATCGCCGGCGTTTCGGATCGACTGGCGGTGCTCTACTCAGGACGTGTCGTCGAAAGGGGCAGGACTCCCGACGTCCTGTCCAATCCTCACCATCCCTACACGAGTGGCCTCATCGAAAGTTGCCCTCTCGATCTCAAGGGCGGGTTCCGGACCGAGGTCCGGCCCATTATGGGGACGGCGCCGATCGACGCGGAGTCGATCTGGGACAAATGCGTCTATGCGCCCCGCTGCTCCCGAGCCGAGAGCAAGTGTCGAAGTCACTCTCCGCCAATGGAGGATTACGGAGAGTTGCATGGCGCCGCATGCTTCTATCCATTGGGGGATGTACCAGGAGACGAATCACCCGCGACATCGGGTGAGGTGGGTACAGGCCCCCTGACGTCATCCGGACCGGTCCTTCTCACCACGGCGGCACGCGGACCGGGGTCGCCGCCGCAGAATGGAAAAGGAGCAGAAGGCACCAACGATGTAATCGTGCAAGCGACCGGACTAACCGTCTCCTACAGGGAAGGGCGCACATTCTCCTACAGCCGGAAGGCTGTCCCGGCCGTTCAGGAGTTCGACCTTGAATTGAGGAAGGCTGAGACCGTGGCGGTGGTGGGAGAGTCGGGGAGCGGTAAATCAACCGTCGCCCGCGCCCTGATACGGCTGGAGCCAAACAACGCGGTGGTGGAGGGGCGACGCCAAATCCTCGGCGCCGACCTGGATGAACTGGGTAGGGGCGCCTTGCGGGGCATGCGCCGGAGGGCACAGATAATCTTTCAGGATCCCTACGGAAGCCTCAACCCGCGGCGCAGGGTTGTCGACCTCCTGATGGAAGGCCCTCGCGCTCACGACCTCGAATCTTCCAATCCACCCTTGGATCAAGCCGGGCAGTTACTGGAACGCGTCGGTTTGGATCCGTCCTTCGCCGATCGCTATCCACACCAGATGTCGGGGGGCCAGCGCCAGAGGGTGGCGATCGCCCGGGCGCTTTCCCTGGAGCCCCAGGTCCTGATTTGCGACGAACCGGTTTCGGCGCTGGACGTCAGCATCCAGGCCCAGATACTGGAACTCCTGGCGTCACTGGCCCGCCAGGAGGGACTGGCGTTCGTTTTCATAACTCATGACTTGGGAGTGATGAACATGCTCGCCGACAGGGTCATCGTGATGAAAGAGGGTAAGACGGTTGAGACCGGCCCGGTGGAAGAGGTACTCGCCCGGCCAGACACCCGGTACACGAGAGAACTCATCCAAGCCAGTCTGGTTGCGATATGAATCGTCCTTCGACACAGCTTCCCCAATCCAACGATCCCATGTACCGGACGCTGGAAGACTTTGCATACAACACCATCCGTGAAGCGATCCTGCATGGGGAACTGAAACCCGGGGAGCGGATTCTGCTCAAGGACCTGGAGGCCACGTACCGAATCAGCCGCACCCCGATCCGCCAAGCTCTGAGGCGGCTGTCCGAGCGCGGATACGTCACTCTGCAACCGCATTCTTCCATGAGGGTCCGACCCTTGAGCCCGGAGGAACTGAACGAGCTTTATGCCCTGCGGAAGGCGATCGAACCGATAGCAATAGCGGAGGGCATCAAGGGAGCTGATGACTCAGTTATGGCGTTCTTGGAGTCCCTCCTCGGGGAAATGCATGCTGCCACGGAGAGGGAGGACCGCGTGAGTCTCATCGGGCTCAACAGCAAGTTCCACAGGTCGATGTATGAGCCCTCCGGAATGCCTCACCTGCTTTCCATGTATGACAGGCTGGTGGGCATCTGCGAGCGTTATCAGTGGACCCAGGCGAACGCGCCCGTCACCGAACTCAGAGGCGACCGCCGGCATCACGAAGAGATCATGGACGCCTATCGCCGCAGGGACGAGGGTCGGGCCATCGACCTGATTCAAATCCACCTGGAGCAGGCCCGCGAGGCCATCCTGAGACATCTGAGTTCCCGGGGAGCCCTGGCGCCATGACGGAGAGGAGCCGTCGGGAGTTCGACGCCGCCAATCGCCACCTGAACGCCTTCGTAGCGGTGCGTCACACCTCCGAAGGCCGCCAGGACTCGACAGGCCCCGCCCCGGCCGGCGATTCGGAGGTCCGCAGCTCGTGGGGAGACGATCGAGGGAGGACGCTGGCTGTGAAGGACAACATAGCCGTGGAGGGATTCCCGTTGGCGGCGGGTCTCGGAGTTCCGGTGCTTGAGCGGGACGAAACGGTTTCCGGGGCGTGGGTCGAGTGGCTGGTTGGCCGGGGGTTTGTGATCTTGGGCAAGGCCAATATGTATGAACTCGGTTACGGCGCCCCAGGCTGCGGGTTGCCTCCGGCGGTGAATCCGTGGGACCACTCCCTGATTCCCGGTGGAAGCTCGAGCGGCTCAGCCGTGGCCGTGGCGGCGGCGCTGTGCGCGGCGGCTCTGGGCACGGATGCAGCCGGATCCGTCCGGATCCCAGCGGAGTATTGCGGGGTTCTCTCCTACAAGCCGTCCGGGAAACAGGCCTGGCACAAAGACGGCATCTGGCCCGGACCTTCCACTCTCGATGCCATCGGAGTAATGACGCGAGACCTGGACCTTCTGGCTCAGGCCATCCCGTCCCAAAGCGGCCGCGGCGACGGAGACGACAGCCACGGTACCCGTGCACCTTCGGACTCCGGGCGGGACACCCTTTGCATCGGGATCCTGGATCTCGACGGTGAAGATGTGGACGACGATCATGCTCTGATACTGGAGGAGGTACGAGCCTGGGCGGAAGATCGCGGCTTTGCCACATTGAGCGTGCAACTGCCAGGTCTGGGGAGCCGCGTACGGGATGCGATCTGGAAGATATTTGCCTATGAGTACTCCCGCGCTCTCGAGTTGCATCTCACCGAAGAGGCCAGGGCGGTGCTGTCCGCCCCTTCCCGCCAGTTGCTTGCCGACGGTCCCAGGACCACCGCCGAGGAGTATTCGGGAGCGTTGGACGCCCGGCTCCGGCTGCAGCGCCGATACGCCGAGGAACTGAGCGACTGTCATGCGGTCGTAACCCCCGTCACTCCGGTACGGCCCTATTCCCTGACCTGGTCCCGCGCGTTCGCTCGATGCGAGGAGGACGATGTCTCCGCCAGTCCGATCGATCTTTCCAACGTCGAAGCCTTGCTGACCAGGAAGACCCGTTACACCGCGCCGATCAACCTGGTCGAGTATCCGACACTGACCCTTCCCATGCGCCTTCACCAGGATGGACTGCCGGTGGGAATCCAGCTTGCCTCGGTTCCCGAGAAGGAGCCCGAGATGTGGGGCGTCGCTCGAAGAATATGGCAGGAGCTTGGTCCGCAGAGAGTACGCCAGACCGGGCGCGGCGAATTGTACGGGAGCTTCGGGCACATTTAGAAAGGCGGCATCAAAATACTCAAGGCATCCGGTCAAAGGTTCCTGCAGGCGATCCCTGTTCTGCTGATAGCGTCGGCGGTTCTCTTCTTCGCCATGAGATTGGCCCCGGGTGATCCGGTGCTGGCGATGTACGGTGGCCAAATCGGGGTGTCACTTGAAGAGTTGGACGCGGCGCGAGAGAGACTCGGTTACAACGATCCGATGCTGGTGCAATACGGACGGTGGCTCTCTGACATAGTCAGGGGCGAATTGGGCAACTCGGTGGTGAATGGACTTCCTGTCGAGCAGGTCATCGCCGAGAAGATCTGGCCGTCGGCGCAATTGGCGATCGTAGCCCTGATCCTGTCGGTCTTCATCGCGGTTCCCGGCGGGGTATTGGCGGCGCTTCGGCGTGGAAGCCTGATTGACCGGTTCCTCACCGGCTTTGTCAGCGCGGGAATAGCGATACCACAGTTCTGGCTGGGAATCATGCTGATTCTGGTTCTGGCCATCCAGTTTCAGATCTTCCCAGCCTCCGGCTACGTCTCTCCTGCCGAGGGCCTCGGAGAGTGGGCCATGCACATCGCATTGCCTTCGCTGACGCTGGCCATAACCCTGGCTGCGCCCACGGCGAGGTTCGTGAGGTCAAGCATGCTCGACGTCCTTTCGGAACAGTTCGTGGACGTGGCGAAGGCCAAGGGGCTGTCCGGTCGCCGCGTCATCTGGGTACATGCCTTGCGAAATGCGCTACTGCCGGCTTTGACGATCGTCGGCTTGCAGGCAGGCACGCTGATGGGTGGCGCCGTCCTGATCGAATGGGTTTTCGGGTTTCCGGGCTTGGGGTGGCTCCTGGTCAACGCCGTTACAGCAAGGGACTATCCGGTCTTGCAGGCATCCCTTCTCCTCTTTGTAACGGCTTTTCTGCTTGTCAATTTCCTGGTTGATCTCTTCTACCGGGTTCTTGATCCGAGGTTGAGATGAACTTCTGGAAAACCATGGTCACCCGGGACCGCGTGGCGCTGGTGGCGGCTGTCATCCTCGGTCTCATCGCGGTGTTCGCGCTGATTTGGCCGTTTGTCAGCCCCTACGGCCCTCGAGAGATCCATGCCGACGCCGCCTTGAGCGGCCCGTCGGCCCGGTTTTGGCTGGGCACTGACGACACCGGGCGCGACATGGTGACCCTGCTCGCCCATGGGGCGCGAATCTCCCTGGGGATTGCCGTGGCGGCCGAGATACTGGCTGTGATTTCCGGCGTCCCGCTGGCCATGATGGCGGGGTTGCTGGGAGGCATCGTCGACAGCATCATCATGCGCACCACGGACGCCCTTCTGGGTTTTCCTGGCATCCTGATCGGGTTGATGGTGGTGACGCTGTTCGGAGCATCGCTGGCCACCTTGATGATTGCCATTGCGCTGATGACCGTGCCCTATCTGATCAGAGTTGTCCGGAATGCGGTTGTCGTCGAGAAGCAGAGGCTGTACGTGGTCTCCTCGACTGCCCTTGGCGTCAAACCGGGGACCTTGCTGCGCAGGACGATCCTGCCCAACATCGTTTCGCCGCTGATAGTACAGGTGTCATTCGGTCTGGCGGTAGCCATCCTGACCGAGGCTTCATTGGGCTTTCTGGGCCTCAGCGTGCAGCCACCCGCCGCCTCATGGGGGACGCTTCTCCAGGTGGGTTACAGCTACATCCGCATCACACCGTGGTTGGTGTTATTTCCCGGCATTCTGATTTTCGTCAGCGTTTGGGCTTTGAACACCCTCGGCGACGCGGGGCGCGATGTGTTGGACCCCCGCCTGCGAGACACTGTTGAGCAGGGCGCCCGGTAGACCGGAGGCTTACGCGCCGGTCATGGGTGACACAGGGTCAAACTGCAGATGCCATCTCCTGCAAGGTCCTGTGGAAGGCGCTCGGCACCAGGATCCCGTTGCTGATGGATTCCCGGCGGGCCGCGTAGCGCCGTTCGGAAGGTAAGCGGGTTCCTTCCTGGGCGAGCACCCGGCCAAAGAGCTTCTCAGAGTGGCTGAGCGGACTCTGTGAATCCGCGTGGAAGTGTGTCGGGTCGATCGCAATGATCAGCTCTCCTCCCAATGGCGGCATGTCTTCGCGGGGATCGGTCTCTGTTGCCTCGAAGCTGAATGGGGCGCCGATCAACGCCCCGGCAAGCAGTTCGACCATCAGGGCGAGGGCAGCGCCCTTGTAGCCGCCGAACGGCAACTGAGAGCCCTTCAGGCCTTCCCCAGGGTCGGAAGTCGGGTTGCCGTCCGCGTCGATGGCCCATCCCGGGGGTATGGGTTTCCCGTCTCGGTGATGGAGCAGGAGGTCTCCTCGGGAACTCGCGCTGGAAGCCTGATCGAATACCAAGGGTGGAGCGCCGTCGCGGGGCCAACCGAACGCCATCGGGTTGGTGCCGTACACCCGCTGGGTTCCTCCGGCCGGAGCCACGAAGGCCATGTACTGGGTGAAGGCGAATGAGACAAGGCCTTGCTCCGCCAACCACTCCACCTCGGGCCAGAGCGCTGCTACGTGATAACAATTCACAATGGAGACCGCAGCGATCCCATTTGCCTTTGCCTTTTGGACAAGCCGTTCGATGCCTACCTGGATCGCCAGGGGGGCATAACCCCGGTTGGCGTCGACTCTCGCCAAACCCGGAGAGATGTCCCGAGTCTTGGGAACCGCCGTTCCATTCACTTTGCCGTCTTCGAGACCCTTCACATAGAAGGGCACCCGGAACAGACCATGAGCTTTACAATCGTCTCGCTCCGCCGCGGTGATGGTTCGAGCCACGGCGTCGGCGTTCTCCGCAGATGCTCCATTCACCACCAGAGCAGCTCTTGCGAGTTGATGGACTTCTTCGAGAGAAACTCTTACTAGGTCATTCTCAGGCATGTGATCATCCCTCCTCGGAAAGCCTTCCGTTAGAGCCTACCCGTACGGTCGAGTCGTTGCCGGGTCCCGCTCCTGTTATTGCCGACACCCAAGCTCAACGGGTTGATTCACGCCTGTCCCGAAGCCGGGAAGGTCGTGTTGGAGGCCACCAGGCCGATGCGGCCCCGGCTGGGAGCTTATAGTTCCGGCCATGGGTTCCATCATGACCGTGACCGGTGAAGTGCCGGCTGCCGAAGCCGGCGCCGTCCTCATGCATGAGCACATCATGTGTGATCTGTACCGGGTGAGCCTCAACTCGGATCACCTGCTCGATGACGTCGACCTTGCCACCAGAGAGATTCGCCATCTGCAGGCCACTCCGGTGCGAACAGTGGTTGACGTGACCAGCGTGGGTCTGGGGAGGGATCTTGAAACGCTGCGGAACATCGCTTTGCAGACCAATATCAACATTGTCGGTGGATCAGGGTGGTACCGCGACCCCTTCTTCCCGCAGGAGGTCCTTGACAAGACCTCGGACGGGCTGGCGGAGGTGCTTATCTCCGAGATTGAAGACGGGCTCCAGGGCAGTGGAATACGACCGGGGATCATCGGGGAGATCGGAGCTCTCCGGAGGCCGATGTCTCCGGCGGAGGAACGGGTGCTGCGCGCCGGGGGATTCGCCCAACTAGAAACGGGAGTCTCGATATACACGCATGCTGCCCGGAGCACGGTCGGGATAGACCAGGCCAGGATCCTGGTCAGGATGGGTGTTCCGGCCGACCGGATAGTCATCGGCCACTCCGATACGGTGCCCCGGAAGGAGTATTGGGCGGAACTGCTGGACATGGGTGTCACGCTCGGGTTCGACACCGTGAGACCGCACTTCCCTTATGACCTGGAGGTTCGCGTGGCGGCCTTGGAGTGGCTGGCTGAACGCGGTGCCTTGGACCGGGTCGTCATCTCCAACGACGTGTGCTTCCGATCCCATCTGCGCGCCTTCGACGGCGGTGGTTACCCATTCTGCGCCACCGACTTCTTCGACTCCCTGCGACAAGTCGGGTTCGGAGACCAGGAGTTTCAGACGATATTCTGTGACAACCCGGTCCGGCTTTTGGAGCGGTCCTAAATGGTGGCCGCAGCTCCCCGGCCGCCAACATCCCGGGGGGTAATCAGGAATTTTGGCTTTACCCGATTTGATGGACTCTGGTCCGATTGGGGATAAGGGGAACTGGCCAGTTCCTACGCGCGCGAGGTGTTTATGGGGCCGCTTGAGGGGTTGTCTATCCCGGGGTCACGATCACAGCGGCGGAAGCATCATGAGAGCACCGCCGTGGCCGTCGACAGCCGCTATCAGTTCCTTTTCCCCCTCTGATCGGTGGCGGCCCGAGGAGATCCTTTGGCCGATATCGACTCCGCAAAGAGCCGGAACGCCGAGCCATCCGGCCACTTCGAAGAGGTGCGCGGCGGGGCTTCCTTCCTCGGTGACGAGGCCGGACGCATTCCAGAGCAGCGGAGCAATGTTGCCGACGGGGTGGGATGAGACGATGACCTCCCGAGGACAGAATCGGGCGGCCTCCTCCGCGTTGCGAATGTACCGGAGCCGCCCGACGCCCCAGCCCCCGGCAGCGGGGATCCCGGCGAAGGTTTCACCCTGGGAAGTGATCACTCCATACGTCCACGCATCCCAGTTCGTGGTTCCCACCCGGCGAATGGGACCTTGTTGGCTGGAGGGTGCCGGGTCCAAGTTGTCCGGGTCAAGGTACCAGATCCAGCCGGGGCGGGGGATCACACCGGAAGCGGTGAGGGCTCGCCCCAACTCCTCAAGGTTGCGCAGTTGTCCGTGAGCGAGAGACCTGTCAACCTCCGGATGCCGGGAGATCAAGTCCAACAGCGGAGAAGACTCACCGTTGCGCAACGCCGCCAGGGCTCGATCGATGTCGGTCGAGGAAGCAGGTTCTCTCCAACGTTGTGACATCAAAGCGGCGGACCCTTTCTGAAGATCCTCGACGAGGGTCGCCACCGGCCTGGGGGCCTGTCCTATCGCAGCGGGGGAGAGGTCTTCGAGACCGATGGCCCACGGCCAGACATGTCGCTCGCCCACAGGACCCGGGTACCGAATCATCATGCGAACCACACCTCTCATCCATGGTTCCCGGTTTTGGGCCGGGTCAGGCGCCCGGGTTTCGGTCCTTTGCAATCGCCAATCCAGCTTCGGTTGAGCTTGCACCAGATGGAGCTTTCCATTGTGGTCGGCCATCCACTCGATGTGATGGCACTCGATCTTCTCGGCGGTGGCTCTGCTCAGAACGGCGATCCGGCGGAGTAGGCGGGAACCTAGGGGTGAAGAATCCGCCTGGACTTCGTCGTCCCGGGTGACGACGGCAATGTGGCCTCTTTCCCAGCCCCCCACCAACCCGGCGGGATGTCCCGGCGTGCCAATCACCTTTACAGCTCCGTTTTCTTCGACGGTGGCAACTCCACCGTAGGTTGGTCGGATCTCGGGTTGGACGAGCACAGCCATGCCTACCTCTTGTGGAGATGTCCCCGTCACTACTCCCCTCTTCAGAGTGTTCGGGTTGAAGACCGAGGCCCAGCAGCCGATCACGCACTGGGTGAGTTCTTCGGGCTTTATCCCCAGATAAGAGGAGAAGGCTCCGGCCCAGATGCTCTCTCCTTCCGCCCTACTCGATGAGCGCACCACCAAGGAATCTCCAAGATTCCGTGCTTCTTCCGCCAGGTCCTGGAGTGGAACGGGCGGCGGGTGATTGTAGACGGCCGTTCTGGCTGCGCCCGAGTTATCGGTTGATCGGAGCATGGCTTCTCCGGCTCCGATGACCGGAACGGAGACACCCACCGAGACTGCGAACCCGTCGAGAACCGGCAGACCCCGGGCTCTGGCTCTTGCCAGCCGGCTGGCCTTTGCTCCCACCAGGGTCGGATTCTGTGCGTCGGCCTGGTCGAGCCAGACCAGACGGGCCCCTCCGGCCATGTCAGTCCACGACGATTATCTCGTGAGACTTGTAGGACGAGACCATCTCGATCCCGGTGTCGGTGACATACAGCATCTCCTCGAGACGCACCCCGAAGCGGTGGAGCTTTCCGTGCTGGGTCTCCAGGGCGAAGGTCATCCCGGGCTCGATCTCCACGGGATGGTCCAGGGACCAGATGCGGGAGATCACCGGCGGGTCGTACTGGGCCAGACCCAGGCCGTGACCCCAGAGGTTGGCCGCCGCCTGGTCCTCCTCCGCGTATCCCCACACCTCCTGGGCGCTGGGCCACTTGGAGGCGACGTCGGCGGTGGTGACCCCCGGCCGGGTGGCCTCGATGGAGTCCCAGAGCCAGGTGTGGGCCTCGTCGTAGACGCTCTGCATCTCGTCGGTGGGCTTCCCGCCCACGCAGTAGGTGCGGTACACGCAACTCTTGAAGCCGTTCCAGGTGAGGGCGGCCAGGTCGACGATCACCAACTCCCCGGGGCGGATCATCCGGTCGGAGAAGTTGCGCCAGTTGGGCCATGCGTTGGGACCCGATGACACGATCACGTCCTCGACGTCCTCCATGCCGGGAATCGAATAGAGCTTCTCGAACCCGAAGGCCGCCACCTGGTTCTCGGTCATCCCCGGCTTTATGAAGTTGGTGATCTCGTAGTGGACGTAGTCGCAAATCGACCCCACCATCGAGAAGGCCTTGACCTCGTCGGGGCTCTTGATGGCCCGGGCCTCCATCATGGGAGTCATGCCGTCGGTCCACTCGATCCCGTGCTGCTGGAATGCCCCGATCAGGTTGATGTCGATGAAGTCGACGCCCAGCGGCTTGTCCTTCACTCCGGCTGCCTCCAGGTCGCTGATCAGGGCCTTGGTGAACTTGTTCACCTGCTGCGTGGAGGCCGGACCCACCGCTCCCTTTATCCAGGCGTACGAGTACCGGATGTTCTCCTTGGGGATCCACGGGTTGTGGACTTTCAGGTGGAATCCCAGGTCGCCCTGTTCATAGACGATCGGCGGCTGGTCTTCGATAAGCACCACATAGCGAAGGCCGGGCTTGAGACGGTTCCATCCCGGGGTCATGGTGGAGGAGACGTACCGCATGTTCTCGTCGTAGAAGAGCAAGAGGGCGCCCAGACCGTAGCGTTTCATCGCCTCGTGGGCTCTCTTCAACCGCCACTTCCGGACAGCGTCCCAGTTGATTCCCTCTTTCCAGTCCGTGCTCAAGACCCCGAATGCTTCCCTCATGTTCTTCCTTGCTCGATTGGGGGAAATCATACCGCCGGGCCCTCCCGGGAGAGTTGAGGAGGGCTTGCTCAGGGAGTCAGAAGGACCTTGAGGTGGTCGCCGCTCCTGGCGGCGGCGAAGGCCGCGCCCGCCTCCTCCAAGGGGTAGCGACCGGTGACCAGGGGCGCCAGGCGGATCCGGCCCTCGGCGGCAAGACGGATACCTTCGTCATAGTCCCGAGGGAGAGCGGCTCTCGGGTTGTGAAGGGTGAGTTCTTTGAAGTAAAGCTGGTAGTAGGGCATTTCGGTTCCCCCGCCGGTCACGGTGCCGTAGATGATCACGTCGCCTCCCGGCACTGCGAGGTCGATCGATTGGACGACCGTCTCCTCTTTCCCCACCGACTCGATCACCAGGTCGGCGCCCCGCCCGGATGAGGCTCGGGCGACCACGTCGGATGCTTCGTCGGGGGTGGCGACCAGGTCGGCGCCCAGGCCCTTCGCCAACTCCAGCTTCCACGGGGAACGGCTGACGCCTATCACGAGGCCCGCGCCACGATCGGAGAGCAATTGGGTATGGAGCATGCCGGACACGCCCAGGCCGATTACCACGGCCACCGTGTCGGAGGAAACCGCCACCGGTTGCTGGGAGTGGACCACCGTGCCCAGGACCTGCAGGAGTCCGGCCTCGTCCGGTGGGATCTGGTCGGGGACGGGATGCAGGAAGCGCTCCTCTAATGCAATGGCCTCGGCGAACACCCCGTTGAAATCCCGCCCCAGAAGGCCCCCGTGCCCGCACAGATGGGGCCTGTCCCTACCGCACAGGTAACAGTCGCCGCAGTTGATCCCCGGATTGACGAGCACCCTCGCTCCGTGAGAAACCTTGGCCTCCGGCGGGGCCTGCGCCACGGTGCCCACCAATTCGTGGCCGAGCACCCGTGGGTAACTGACCGGTGTGGAGCCGTCCAGAATCTTGAGGTCCGTGCCGCATATGCCGGCCCGCTCCAGGTTGACCAGGACCCCCCTGTCCACCCGGGGAAGCGGCCTGTCCACCATCTCGAGCCAGCCCGGTCCCGTGGCGGCGGCTGCTCTCAAGTCCTGTCCTTCCTGCGCATTGGCGGGGAGACTACCGGGATGCCGTCCGGGGCTCCTGGGATCTCGACCGGCATCAACCACGGCACAGGGTTCGGGAGGTATATCTTTGACCAGATGAGAGCTTGCCGGTGACCGATCCGCCCACTTCTCCACCGGCGTCTCGGGTCCTTCCTTACTTCTTCCTGGGCGCGATCGTGCTGGGCCTCGGCTTCAACTGGCCGCTGATCGCCATAGGCGTGGACAGCATGCCGCCATTGTGGCTGATGACGTTCCGCATGCTGGGAGGGGCGCTGGTGGGCTTCGGGATGAACGCGGTGGCGGGCCAGCGGGCCTCCGTTCACCCTCGGGACCGGAGGATCGTCATCGTCCTGGGGATCTTCCGCCTGTTCGCCATTTTCATCTTCGTCTTCTACGCCCTCCAGATTCTCCCTCCCGGCCGTTCCGCCATCCTGGTGTGGACCAGCACGCTGTGGGCCGTTCCCCTTGCGGCCATCTTTCTCGGAGAGCGGATGTCCCGCCTGCAGACCGCCGGTCTGGTGATCGGGATCCTGGGAATAGGAGTGGTTGTCGAGCCCTGGGCGCTGAGCTTCTCCGAGTCCAGGGTGATCTGGGGGTACCTGCTGCTGATGGGCGCGGCACTCTCGGCGGCATGGACTTCGGTCTACATCCGGAGGCACTCCTGGACGGCCAGTCCCCTAGCTTCCACGCCGTGGCAGATGCTGTCCGGGGGCGTTCCGGCCCTTGCAGCGGCTTTGGCCGTGGACGGGATTCCCGACATCCAATGGACCTGGCTGGTGTGGGGTGTGGTGGTGTACCAGTCCACATTTGCGGGTCCCTTCGTGGTGTGGGCGCACCTGTCGGTCCTCAGGCGCATCCCGGTGGTCCCGGTCAATCTGACCTTGATGGTCACTCCGGTGGTGGGACTTCTGGCGTCGTGGTGGTGGGTTGACGACGTGATCACCCTTACGCTGGTGGCTGGGCTGGCGATGATCACCTTGGGGGCGACAGCCAACATCTTCGGCGACGAGCACCTGCGGCCACACCGCTCCGGTATGACATGAGACCGAGTTCCCGAAGGGAGCAACTGGCTCTCCTGATGACGGTCTGCTGTCTGGGCATGACCCACCTCTCCCTGGTTTCCCCTGTCCTTCCCGAGTTGGCCAAGGCTCTGGGAGTCTCGATCTCGGTGGTGGGGTGGGTGCAGGGTTCGGCGGCGTTCCCCGGGATATTCCTGGCGATTTTCGTCGGTTATCTGGCCGACCGCTTCGGTGGGCGCCGGGTGATCCTGACCTGTGTGACAATCTTCACCATCTTCGGGTCGGCGTGCTTTCTGGCCACATCCTTTCCGATGCTGCTCGGGTTGCGGATGTTGCAGGGGATCGGCACCTCGGGGATCGTGGGCGTGGCCGTCACCCTGATCGGCGAGTTGTTCGAGGACGATCGGAAGCGGCTGAGAGTGCTGGGCACCAACCTCGCCCTGATGTACCTGACCCAGTTGGTGGTTCCCGTGTTATCGGGGATCGTGGCGGCGGGAGGGGCTTTCCGGCCCTTCCTGCTATATCTGGTCGGGGCGCCGATCGCCATCTGGGCCTACCGCCTGGCGGTCGGTCAGCCGAGGGAGGCGGGATCCTCTCCGATACGGCACATCCGGGCGGCTCACCAGGACCTGCGCCGCCGAAAGACGGGTGTGGATTTCCTGGGCCTGATAATGGTTACGGCCATAGGCGTGATGGTCTTTCAGGGGGCGACCCTGACTGCCGTTCCGTTGATGCTTGACAAGGTGTTCGGGACCGCCAGCACCGGACGGGGTCTGGTGGTGTCCGCGTTTCTCCTGGGAGCGATGGTTTCCGTACTGGGAGTGGTCCGGGTCATCTCGGGGAGGATTTCGGGCCGGGTGCTGAGCACCGGGATCTGGCTGATGTCCATCGGGCTGTTCACGGTGCTGGTGGCGGGCTTTCCGCTGATGGTCTCTGCGGGCCTGGCGATTGCCGGGGCCGGGTTCGGGCTGGTAATCACGCTGGCGCAGCGGGACGCAATCACTTCCTGTTCCCCGGCCTATCGGGGGGTAGTGATGCTCACTTGGGTGGCGGGAGTGCGGGTGGCCCAGGTGATAGCGCCGCCGTTCGCTTCATTCGTCACCGGCGTGGTGGGTCCCCGGTCCATGTTCTTTCTCGCCACGGTTTTGACCGCAGTTGCCGCTATAGCCTGGCGTCCTCTACGACGCCGACTCAGAGGCGCCTTTTATCCCTAGGTGATCGGCGATTCCCGGGTGGAGGGCGGTAGGGTTACACCCATGACAAGACTTCCTGAAATAAGTTCGGCCGCGGCGGTTTCAGACGGTGAGGGGCCGGTCTTGGTGGTGCCGATGGGCGCCGACCGGGAGCCCGGGCCGGGCGCCGAGTACGTGTTGGATCAACTGGGTTCGTGGGTGGGCGACCACCTGGAGGGAGTGGGTTTCTCGGGAAAGCCCGGGGAGGTGGCGGTAATCCCGACCGGGGGCGGATTCCGGTACAACTGGGTGGTGATGGCCGGTGTGGGCGGCGATCCCGATCATGAGACGGTGCGCAGAGCTTCGGCTGTTGCCTACCGGGCCGCTCCCCGGACCGAGAGCCTGGTCACCACCCTCCACCAAGTATCCACTCCCGGCGCCCTGGCCGCCACCGTGGAGGGGGCCCTCCTGGGCGGGTATCGATATGAGAACTATCGGAGCGAGAAGTCGGACCGGCCTCTGGCGGAGGTGCGGCTGGCCTCCCCGCTGCCTTCGGATTGGGCCGATACGGCCGAGCGGGCCCGCATTGTGGCCGAGGCGGTCGCCCACGTCCGGGACTGGGTGAACCAGACCGGGCTCGATCAGGGGCCTGCCGACCTGGCGGCCCAGATATCGGAGGTGGCGACCGAGGCGGGCATGACCGTGGAGATATGGGATGAGAAGAAGCTGGCGGAGGAGGGGATGGGCGGGATCCTGTCGGTGGGGCGGGGATCGCACCGGCCCCCTCGCCTGGTGCGGTTGGTCGGTCCGGGCGACGGCCCCAAGCTGACCCTGGTGGGGAAGGGCATCACCTTCGATACGGGCGGGTTGTCCCTCAAATCCCCCACCATGATGGAGAACATGAAGACCGACATGGCGGGCGCCGCAGCAGCAGCAGCGGCAGGCGCTGCCATCAGCCGTCTCGGACTGGGTGTCCGGGTAGAGGTGCTCGCCGCCCTGGCCGAGAACATGCCGGGTGGGCGGGCCTCCCGCCCCGGGGATGTCTTCACCGCCCGCAACGGAAAGACCGTGGAGGTGATGAACACCGACGCGGAGGGCCGGCTGGTCCTCTCGGATGCCCTGAGTCTCGGAGTGGAGGGATCGCCGGACCTGATGGTTGACCTGGCCACCCTGACCGGAGCGTGCAAGATAGCCCTGGGTCTCGAGATAGCCGGGCTGTTCGGGACCGAGGACGCCAGGACATCGGTGGCCGAGGCCGCCGAGGCGGCGGGGGAGAAGGTCTGGCCGCTTCCCCTGCCTCCCGAGTACCGCAAGTTGCTCGACTCGCCGGTGGCCGACATGAAGAACACCGGGGGGCAATGGGGTAGTGCGATCACTGCCGCGCTCGTCCTGAAGGAGTTCACCGGCGATGTCCCGTGGGCTCACCTCGACGTGGCGGGACCCGCCAGATCCGCCAAGAAGGAGCACTACATCTCTGAAGGCGGCACCGGTTTCGGAGTGCGAACCCTGGTGGAACTCGCCTCACGGATGGCGAGCGACGGTTAGAGGCATGACGAGACTTCCTGATGTAGGTTCGGCCGCGGCCGTATCCGGCGGCGATGCCCCGGTGCTGGTGGTCCCCATGGGCGCCGACCGGGCGCCGGGGCCGGGCGCCGAGTACGTGTTGGATCGTCTGGGATCGTGGGTGGGCGAGCACCTGGAGGGAGTGGGTTTCTCGGGCAAGCCGGGACAGGTGGCGGTGGTGCCCACCGCGGGAGGGATCGGTTACCGATGGGTCGTGATGGTGGGGGTGGGCGACGATCCCGACCACGAGACTGTGCGCAGAGCCGCGGGCGCCGGTTACAGGGCTGCTCCCCGGGCCGAGCACCTTGTCACCACTCTTCACCAGTTGCCGGTGCCGGGCGCGCTGGCCGCCACGGTGGAAGGGGCGCTCCTGGCCGGGTATCGATACGAGGACTATCGGAGCAAGCCGTCTGACCGACCGGTGCCGGCGCTGGGGTTGGCCGCTCCGGTGCCCCCCGGTTGGGTGGATACCGTCGAGCGTTGCCGGGTGGTGGTCGAAGCGGTGAACGTCGCCCGGGACTGGGTGAACCAGCCTCCCCAGGATCAGGGCCCTGCCGACCTCGCCGCTTCGATGTCCGCCCTGGCGACCGAGGCCGGGATGACGGTCGAGATCTGGGATGAGAAGAAACTCACCGAAGAGGGGATGGGCGGGATCATGTCGGTGGGACGGGGATCGCATCGCCCTCCTCGCCTGGTGCGGATGACCGGGCCGGGTCAGGGTCCCCGGCTGACCCTGGCCGGGAAGGGAATCACCTTCGACTCGGGAGGGCTCTCCCTGAAGCCGGCCAAGAACCAGGAGTTGATGAAGTTCGACATGTCCGGTGCCGCAGCGGTGGCGGCTGCCGGGGTGGCGATCAGCCGGCTCGGTCTGGGGGTGAAGGTGGAGGTGCTGGCCGCCCTGGCCGAGAACATGCCGGGAGGCAGGGCAACCCGGCCGGGGGATGTCTTCACGGCCCGCAACGGGAAGACCGTGGAGGTGGTGAACACCGACGCCGAGGGTCGGCTGGTGCTGGCGGACGCCCTGAGCCTGGGCGCCGAGGGATCGCCGGACCTGATGGTCGACGTGGCCACTCTGACCGGAGCCACCGCCGTGGCGGTCGGCCTCAGATACGGGGGACTGTACGGGACCGAGGACGCCAGAAGGATGGTGGCCGAGGCGGCGGAGGCTGCAGGGGAGAGGGTCTGGCCGCTTCCCCTGCCTCCCGAGTACCGCAAGTTGCTCGATTCCCCGGTGGCCGACATGAAGAACACCGGAGGCCGTTGGGGCGGAGGGATCACCGCCGCCCTGTTGCTCCAGGAGTTCACCGGCGACGTCCCCTGGGCGCATCTTGACATACCGGGACCGGCCAAGACCAAGGGCGCCAAGCACTACCTGGCGGCCGGCGCCACCGGATTCGGGGTGCGAACCCTGGTGGAACTGGCGGTACTAATGGAGAAGAACTGATCAGGCCAATTCGCTGACTGAGGAGAGCGGATCGTCCTCGATAGAGATGCTGCCGAAGCCGTATGCGATTTCAAGGACTTCTCTTGCTGCAAATAAGCGGTTGCGGCGCTTGCCCGTTATCTCCTCCAGGAGTCCCGCGTCAGTGAGGATGTCTATGGCCCGCTGGGCCGTGGCAAAGGAAACCCCCAGGTCGGTGGCTGCTGTACCAACCTGTGTGAGTGGCCGGCCGAACAACCTTTCGGCCAGCCGTAGTGCGGTGGACGTTGCGCGAGCCTCGAGAAGTCGTTCACGGATGCGTTGCTGGAGTTCGACAAGGCTCACGGCCCTTCTTGTTGCATCGGTAGCCACCGCGGCGAGTCCCCCGAGAAAGAAGTCAAGCCACGGAAAGGGGTCTGAAGTTCGACTGGTGTGTCCGAGCAGTCGATAATAGTCCTCGCGATGCTGCTCAAAGAACACCGACGGATAGAGCACTGGACGGTCGAGAATACCCCGCTCTATCAGCATGAGAATGATCAGAAGTCTCCCAATCCGACCGTTGCCATCTGCGAAAGGGTGGATCGCTTCGAATTGGTAGTGAGCGAGACCTATTGCTATGAGGTCGGGTAACCGCCGGTCGTGAAGGAACGTTTCGAGTTCGCCCATTGCCGCCTTCGCTTCGGTCGGCGGCGGCGGTACGAAACTGGCGGTTTCCAGTGTTGAACCGGGGAAGCCTATCCAATTCTGGGTCGTTCTGAAGTCGCCGGGTGAGGCATGGCGCCCTCCAGCGTCCTGCATCAGGACCCGGTGGGTCTCTCGGATCAACCGGGTGCTAATAGGCAGGTCATCCAACCGATCAACTGCGTAGTCGAGGGCGCGAAGATGGTTGTAGACCTCCTGGAGGTCATCGGAAGCCTTGGTTTGACGCGCGGCCTCGAATTCGAGCAGTTGGTTCACGGTGGTGACGGTTCCTTCAATCCTGGAACTCAGCACTGCTTCCAGGCGAACGTAGGGGGAGGTGAGCATCTCGATCGAACCGAGACCCCGGACCACGCCTTCCAGACGGTGGAGGGCGGCTGTTGCCCGGACCAGCTTCTTTACTGTCTCTTGCGGATAATCGAGAGAGACAGGCAGCGCCGCGGGGAAAAAGGCTCGATACCCTTCCAAGGTCCTTCTGGTTGTTCCAGATGCCCACTGTTGTCGTTCTGCACTGTAAGCGACCATATAGCCCCTATCTTATTATCGCTATTGGGCTAGGGCGATAATACTGCTACTTCCTGTTGTTGCAAAGTGGTGATAGGAGAAGCGACCTTAAGTTTCCTATCGCACCGATTCGCCACCCGGACTGGGAAAGGCCGGTTAGTCGCGGTCCTCGGTCTTGTCCGAAATCTCAGCCATCTCCGGTTCCGCCGGCGCCGGTGTCATTGCACGGCGTCTGCGACGGCGCCTCCACCAGAGAATTGCCACGACGATGGCGATGAACGGCAGGAACGGGATCAAGACGCCCATCACCACCGCCAGCCCGCCCAGGACGGCAACCAGCGCCTCCATGCTGGAATCGAGGGCGTCGCCGAATCCGGACGGTGAGTCATCGCCCCTTCGATCCGCCTCCACGTACACCATGACCTGGGTGGATGCCAGGGTGTCGTCCAAGACGACCTCCTCCTCGGAGTCAATCGGCGTGGCGATGACCGTGATCTCCACGTCGATGCCGCGGACGGCGAGCCGACCCGCCATACGCCCATTCTCCACCGACTCGGTGAGGGTGGCGGTGAGGAACTCCCCGGGCTCGATCCGCTCGAAGCTTCCCTGATCGGGTGCGAAGAGGTTCTCCTCCAGCGGGAGGCTGTGGGACTCGATCCTGATGTCGGTGAGAGCGGTGTCACCCAGATTGCCGATCTCCAGACAGAAGTTCACCCGGTCGTCATCGGCCTCCAGGGAGATGTCGGGCGAGCCCAGGCAGGGGTCTTCGCTGTCGGCGGAAACCCAGGAGGTGACCTGCATGTGGGTGTTGGGAAGCACTTCCTGGGCCGTCACCGTCACTCCGGTGGTGTCGGAGACGCTATCCAAAGGAATTCCGTCCGGGTCCAGGGGTGTGGCGTTCGCCGCTATCTCGATGTCGAGGCCTCTGATGGCGACGCGGCCGTTGAAGCGACCCTTCTCGACGGTCTCGGTGAGCGTGGCCGTGAGGAACTGGCCGGGTTCTATCTGTTCGAACCCGCCGTGTTCAAGGGTCAGCGGGTTGGCGCCGAGGTCCAGCGCCGGCGACTGGATCTCTACATCGGTGATCGGTGCGTTTCCGGGGTTCCCGACAAAGACGCAGATGTTGACAATGCCGTCGTCGGGCTGGACGGTGACCGTCTTAGCGCCGAGACATGGATCGTCATCATCACTGGAGACCCAGGCATGCACGAAGATGCCCGGGTTGGGGATCACCTCCTGTGCGGTCACGGTGATCCGGGTCCTGTCGGAGATGGTCCCCAGCGCACCGCCGGCTGCATCCCCCGGGGTGGCGGTGGCTTCGATCAGTATTTCCAGGCCACGGGTTGCAATCCGGCTGGCGAGGCGGCCCTTGATCATCTCCTCGGTGAGGGTGGCTGTGAGAAACTGTCCTGGCTCTATCCGGTTGAAGCTTCCTCGTTCCAGCACGAACGGGTTTATGTCCAGCAGCAGGACGTCGGAGTTCAACTCCACATCAGTGAGTACTGTCTCGCCCTTGTTGGCCACTTCCACGCAGAAGTTGACCGTGTCGTCCCGCCGGACGTTGATGTTCTTGGATCCCAAGCAGGGGTCCTCACCGCCGGTTGACATCCAGGCGGTGACCAGGAGCCCGGTGTTGGGAAGGATTATTGGTTGGTCGGGCAACTGGCTGATCGCCAAAGTGATGGTGGCCAGCGCGACCTGATCCTGCAGGGTCCGCACCTGGCCCCGGAGCCTCTCCAGGTCGGTCTCCCGGACCAGCAGTTCCCCCTCATAGAAAGCCAGGTTCTCCAGGTTGGCGGCGGTCTCCAGGAAGCTGCGCAGCCGGATCACGCTAGCTTGGGCGGTGGTGATCCGGCTTTGGAGGTCGACGATCCGGTCGGTCACGTCGTCGGCGCTGATCTGCTGGTCCACCAGTTCACCTATCTGAGAGAGCCTCGCCAGCGCAACCGAGAAGTCCTCCGGCAGCACCTTGAAGACGATCTCGGAGTATGCCGACGGCCTGGACCGGGTCTGCTGCCCGAACACGAACCCGCCCAGGCCCTGGACGATTGATATGGCCTGGTTGGTGGCGGCCGCCACGTCCGGCGCTTCCACCGAAACCCAGGCTCGGTAGATGACGTCCCGCCCGAAAGCGGCGGGGGAGTTGGCGGTCGACAACTCGACAACCGCGCCTGCCGAGGCCTCGTCAACAGAGCTGGCATCGCTCTCCTCCACTACCCTCATTTCCGCATCCGGCGCTTCCTCTGCCGTCATCGCCGCCTCTTCCGCGGCCATCGCTGCTGCATCCGCCGCTTCGGCCGCGGCCGCAGCAGCCTCGGCGTTCGCCGCCTGGGTACCGGCCAACTCCGCCTGCACCTCCTCCAATGTCTGCGCTTCCACCATGGCCTCCTCGGCCATCGCGGCCGCCATCTCCACGTCTTCGGCTGCGGCCTCTGCGGCTGCGGCTTCCGCTACCGCCGCGGCAGCCGCAGCCGTCGTGGCCGGCGCCGCAGCCGAATCCGCTGAGGCGGACTCATCGTCGGAGCCGCAGGCGCCGACCAACAAGAGGAGCAGGGCCAACAGCACCGATGCGGTGCAATGCCGCTCCTTGATCGGCGCCCTGGCTCCTCGGCGCCCTCCGCGTCGCGACCAACCCATGTTTTCCACCTTACCCCGAGCCGTGGCTTAAGTCGTTGAGGGAGCGAACATCCTATGCGTCGCTGTTGCGGGAGTTCTATCCAACTCGGTGGCGGTCGGTCTCCGATACGCGGGACCCGGCCCCCCGGGTAGGCGCCGTTCCATCGTCGCGATTAGTCCTGGAAGGTCGCGATACAACACCCGCCGATTCCTTCTCCCCGAGCCTCGCGACGTAGGTAGCTTTCCGTCTCGCCACCGATTAAGGAGGGGAAGTGAAGAGGCAGGGGCATTTTGCCGGCATCAACGGTGAAACGGGGGATTGTCGGCCCTGGTGGCGGGTGGATGCGGGTGTCCGGACTCCTCCCTTGGTCCGGAGTGGACTCCGCCACCCCTGCCTCTTCCCCACCCAGGCAAGGATTGGAGAGCCTGGTGGGGAGGTTCGAGTAATGGGAGAGGGGCCGTGAGCATTCCCAGGGTGAAGGCTTGGGTATGCGGGGTGTTGCTGGCGGCGGGACTGGCCCAAACACTCCCTGCCGTGGCGGCGCCGCCTACCCATTCGGAGGGAGTGTGCACGGTCAGGGCGGCAATCGACGAGGAAACCGGGGAGGTCTATCCCGTGACCAACTGTGTCCACACCGAGCTCCGAGGCTCCCAATACAGTCCCTCGTTCGGCAGTCTTGACCTGCAGATCAGCTCCAGCGGGTGTTTCTACATGGGGACCAGGTCCACTCAATGGGTGTTCCTGGAACTCCACGAGGACAGTGGTCTGACCTACGGCTGGTCTCCCGACGGGAGACGGGGTGGGCACCGGGTGGTGGGAACGGCCCACCGGTGTTCCTGGCCGGCGGTGGAGAGAGAAGAGATCGAGGGCTATGTGTGGAGCGAGATCGGGGACTACACCCACCAGGCTCCCCAGGTCTCCTTCAACCCCTCGTCCCCCCGGGGCCTGGTCGGCATCGAGACCTTCGCGGCATTGAGCACTCCGGCTGCCTGGACTTACGCCTCGACCTCTCCCTACACCGGCCGATCGCTCCGGGCAGAGGTAAAGGTGCGCCAGGTGAGGATTGACTGGGACGATGGTCCCGCCCAAGTATTCGGGGAAGCTCTCCACTCCCGGCTGACGGGCTATCCGGACGGCGCGGCCAGCCACACTTACCAGACCAAGACATGTGAGGAAGACGGCCCCAGATGCCGGACCGGGATCGGCGCCTATGAGATCGCAACCTCATTCGTCTGGTCGGGCTGGTATGCCGTGGGCGGTGGGATGAAGACCCTGAGGATCCCTAACACCTATTCCACCGACGCTTATCCGGTGACGGAACTGATCTCCCTGGTCGTGGGCTAGTGAGGAGGAAGCGGCTGGGGTGCGTTGGACACGGTGTATCGCTGTTGAAGAATCAACAAGGAGAACCCTCTCAATGACAGCCACCCGCGCTATCACCCTGATGGCCCTACTACTGGCCTCCTGCGGGGATGGCGCCCACCCGCCCACCACCCAACCGGCGCCTGCCGCCACCATCAACACAGCCCTACCTCGGTTACTTCCCGCCACCACACAAATAGCCGCAGAGCGGGAGGACGTCGACAGCGACCTCCCTGAGGTGGCGGTCGAAGAAGAGTGTCCGGAGGGGACCCACGCCCACCAAGGCGGGGAGTGCCATCCCGACCACCCGGACGACATGCCGCTGACGCCTGAGGGCACGCCAACAACCCCCGAGGAAGTAGCCGAGGCCGCCATTGTGATCCTCGAGGCTCTCCTGTCTGCCGATGTCTGTGAGGCCGCTGGGGGAGGGTGGAACACAGACACCCAGGAGTGCGGGCCCCTGGCTGGGGCACAGGATCCCCATCCCGAACCGGAGGAGGACCAAGGCCGGGAAGAGGCCGGGGAGGAGCAAGAGCGGGGTGAATTCCCGCAAAGAAGTGGGAGTGCAGACGAGGTGGTGGTCGAGTGGTGGCGGCCCGGTTTGATCGATGAAGCGGTGGCGCTGGTTGACCCGCACTCCGTGGGTGCGGATGATTGGCATCTGAACGAGTCCGAGCGCGACTGGGGTACCTATCGCTATTACCGCTTTTATCACGGCCTCCGGGAGGACAGCGCCGCGGAACGGGCGATGTTCTGGCAGGCGATCCAACTCGTCCACAATGTTCAGTTGCTGAAGGGTGAGGGGATCTACTTCCCCCACCGCTACGACGTGGGCTGGGTTGAGTACCCGAACCAGATAGCGGTTACGCTCGCTTTTCCTCTTGGGGAGACGCTGATGGTGGCCGTCACCCGCGTCGATGGCTTGTGGGCCGCGGACTGGGATGTCGAGTTTCCGCCCCGGCCTTCGATCCGTCCCACCACTCCCTTTGCGGAGCCGCGCTTTCCCGGGACCGCTGAGGCCCTGGGACGGGAATGCCCACCGGTGGAGGAGGTGTGGAGCAAGAACCAACCGGTCGAGGATCCTTGCACTCTCCAAGCCGTCCAGACCGCTATCGAGTACGCCTGGTCCGGCACGGTCGAGCAGCGGATGGCCGCCGTGCGGGATGGCCAGGTCCTTGCCGACCTGTTGGAGGCGGTGGACAACATACAGGACCCGTTCATAGCCTCGGGGATGGGACCTGTCGGTCGGGCGACGAAAACCATTGAGATCAAGGGTGTCAGGTGGCGGGGAGGCTTTGCGCAGGCGTCGATGGTCCTTCTTGAGTGGCGGGCGGTTTGGCCGGTGAGGGATTTGAGCGAGGAGGAACGGCAGGCGGCCATCCGCTATTACGAATGGAGGGCGGCCCAAGGCCGGGAAGTGTCGGAGGATCGTCTACGGGGAGACTTCCAGATCGGAGGCCCCGTGGACTGGACCGAG
This sequence comes from Acidimicrobiia bacterium, assembly GCA_965209025.1. Classification (GTDB taxonomy): domain Bacteria; phylum Actinomycetota; class Acidimicrobiia; order Spongiisociales; family ZC4RG35; genus Bin76. The sequence goes on from OZ242375.1 coordinate 127,855, forward strand.
ACGTTGATGGTTCGCACCGCGGACGGCACCTGGCGGCAGTCTTACCGAGAGTTCTGCGACAAAATGGACGGCACCATCCCGAACTTTCCTGACTATGTCCCGGAAAGGGAGTTACGGTGTCCTGACGATCCCAATCCCCACTTTCCCGACTCGCGGTTCTTTGACCAGTCTCTCCCGCCGCCCAACACCCGCCTGTATTACGTTGACCCCCGCGCAAATGATGATCCGAACACCCTGTTCCGGTTGGATAGGGGCCTGCCCCGCCTTCAGGGTGAGTATTTGGGGGTGCCGCCCTCGTGACTCCCGCGCAGGTCCGCCAGCGCCACCGCTCCATTCTCTGGTCGGCGGGTCTGGTGCTGGCCGCCGCGGTGGTACTGGTCTTGCTCCCGTCACCTGAACAGTCCGAAGCGGATACCAGAACCCGGCCGGGCACGGTGTCCCAGGTCATTACGTATGTCGGGACCAAACCCGAGGAACGCCGCAGATGCCTCTCGTGGGACTGGTACGGCCAGTGCGAACAGTGGAAGGTCTGGACTGTCATGGTGCCATGCACTCCGGGCTCGGACCCGAAGTGTTCGAATGTCAGCAGCCAGACGCGGCTGGAGTGTTCGGGCTTTTGGGCTGGGGGCCTGGGATCGGACTGTCGGGAGTACGTACCTCATACCCATGTGGCTCCTGCCACGACGAGCACAACGAACTCCACGACGACTACTACCCGGGCGTCCACCACCACCACGTCGTCTTCGACAACCACCAGCACGTCCACCACGACGACGTCCACGACGCGCCCGTCGCCACCTGATCCCAAACCGTGTCCGAGTGGGACTCATCGGAATGGGTCTGGATGTCATGCCAATCATCCTCCCCGGCCGTCCTGCAAGGATGGGGTGTCGCAGACGTATACCTATCACTCGGGTGGGGGGCATCGGACGGGGACGGTGCCGCCGTGTCCGAAGACCACAACCACAACGACTACTACCACTACTCCGGCGACTACTACCACTACGGGGGTGCCGTTGGTGTGTTCGAGCGGGTTGTCGCCGGACCAGGAGCAGGAGTTGCGGGATTCAATCGGTGATTTGGTGGGCTGGGCGACGTCGTTTGCCAATGATGGGTCGGTTGATGCGGTGTGGGCTGGTGATGAGCCTCCCCAGGCGGGCGGGTCGTTTTGGTTTATTGCGTCGGATAAGATTTCGTCGCCTGCGTCGGCGGAGCCGCCGGTGTGGCCGGTGGCGGATGGTGTGTCCGCGGCGGCGGTGGAGGATGATGCCGGGTGTTGGTGGCATCCGGTGGAGACGTGGTCGAGGTGGAATTCGTTGAAGCCGTGGTCGTATACGGAGCGGGTGAAGATCGGGACGGTGGCTCAGGATTGGGTGGACAGGTGGAATCGGATGTCGGCTGAGGAGCAGGAAGAGACGCGGGTTCGCTGGGAGGCGTTGGAACGGGAACATCCTGATCCTTCGGAGTGGTGTGATGTGGATGAGGCCGATCCGGAGGGGGAGTGTGGGTTCTTTGTGCCGTATACGGCGGTGTGGGAGTGGTCGTTGTATGCCCGGTTGGAGACAACGAATGATGGCGAGGTGAGCAGGGATGTGGTGAGGTTGCATTCGGGGGTGTCGATGGTGCGAAGGTTGGTGGATTACTCGGATTGGGAGAGGACCACGACGGGTTTCGGGGGTGATGAGTAGGTGTTGGAATCGCGGGTGTTGGGGTTGGCGCCCGCCCAGTGGGCGTGGATCGTGGCGACGTTGGTGGTGGGCGTGGTCTCAATTTGGCTCTTGAGGGGAGAGGAGGAACCGAGGGTGGATGTGGCGGTGACGATCGGGGAGTGGCGTGCCGGAGAGGTGGGCGAGTATGTGACGGTGCCGGCGCCGGAGTCGTTGGCGTCGCTGTTCGCCACGAGGGAGATGCTGTCGGGTGGGGCGGTGTCGTCGGTGGCGTTGCCGGATGGAGTGGTGGTGCCTGCCGCGGTGTTGGTGGAGGGGAAGTTGGCGCCCGACGATGAGACAGCGACGTTGATGCGGTTCCCGGTGGACGCGTCGTTGTGGGCCGGGCCGGGCCCGCGGGCTGGTGATGTGGCGGTGTTCGGGCTGCAGCCCGGTGGGTGTGCTGTGTTGATTGCGGAGTTGCGTGCAGTGGATCCTGGTGATGTGACGTTGGAGGTGGATGCGGATATGGTGGCGCGGTTGGTGGGGGAGGGGTTGGAGACGTTGGCTATTTGGGAGTCGCCGGCGGTGGGCTGGCCGGGCTGCTGAGTTAGGGGTGTTCGCCGGTGCTATTCGTAGTGTTTGATCGGGCGTTGGAGACGAAGGGGGTGGCGACTTGGGTGCACACGGAGATGGTGAGATCGGCGGCTCGGGTGCTGGGCGGTGATGTGGGGCTGGGGTGGGACAGTCCGGATCCGCTGGCGTCGGCGGAGATTGTGGCGGCGTATTCGGATGCGCCGAATCAGCGGTTGGGGCAGACGGCTGCGGAGGCGATGGGGGTAGTGGCGGTGACGACGCGGCCTCCGGTTGGGATCCGGGAGTTGTTGGGATTGCAGGGTGCCGGGGGGAGGGTGGAGTTGGGGGTGGTGATTGTGACTGACGAGGCGGTGGACCAGGCGCAGATCAAGATTCAGGTGGCGGCGTCCTGGGTGTTGTCTGTGTCGGCGGAGGGAAGCAAGAGCGAGTTACGGAAGATCCGGCGGGTGCGGAAATGGTTGGCGTGGAAGGCGTCGGAGGCGCATCGGTTGGACGAGGCGGACGGGCGGAAACGTCGGCGGGGGGCGGTGTCGGCGGCTAGCGAGCCGTTCCACGAGTTGATCGCCATGGAGGGTGTTGAAGAGATACAAATCCGAGGTTCACAGAGCATGTATGTGCTGTGGGCGAACGGGGAGCGGGAGAAGCGGTCGTCGCCGTTTCCAACGGATGCGGACTTGTTGGAGACTCTGAGGACGGTGGCGTCGCACGGGGGCGCGAAGAAGCTGTTCTCTCCGATGCGTCCGATGTTGGACATGCAGTTGGCGCCCCGTTGGAGGTTGCATGGAGAGGGGTTCGTGAGCAGCCCGCCGAATGCGGTGTTGCGTCACAACATGGGCGGCACGAGGACTCTCCAGGAACTGGGGATCGCCGATGAGGTGCTGTTGTCGCTGCTGGTGGAAGCTGCGGCGGGCGACGCTCGGGCGAACGTGGTGGTGGCGTCACCTCCGAGTGGGGGGAAAACCACCGTTGTGCAGTGCATTTGTGGGGAGGTGTCGGAGTCGGAGCGGATCGACACGATTGAGGACACCAAGGAACTGATGCTGGCGGAGTATGGGATTCATGAGAACACGATTGCCCGGTTCACGAGGGACGAGAACCAGGAGGGTGTTGCGGTGTATTCGATGGCGGATCACATTCGAGCCGCTAAGCGGGCCAACAGCAGCAAGGTGGTTGTGGGGGAGATTCGCGGGCCGGGTACTGAGGCCATGTTGGACACGTTCTCATCGGGATGGGTGGGGTGCTTGGCGACCATTCACAGTCCACCGGGGGCGGGGATGCTGCAGAAACTGGTGCAGTATGCCACGAGCGAGGGGGCGACGGAGAGGTACGCGAGGCGTCAGATCGCCAACGGCGTGGACTTGTTGGTGTGGATGGGCCGGAACGAGCAGGACAAGCGGGTGGTGGCGGATGTGACCCAGGTGTTGGGTATCGACGAGCGGTCGGGGCTAATCCGCACCCGGGGCTTGTGGAAGTGGAAGCCGGGGGTTCGGTGGGCGGTTCCGACCGGCCGGCCGGAGGGGCGGATGGCGGATCTTTACGAGTCGGTGGGGGTGGCGTTGTGAACCTTCGGGGCTGGGTGGTCTTGGCGGCGGTGGTGCTGGTGGTGGGAGCGGTGATGTGGAGGCCGCCTGGTCCGACGGTGCAGGTGCCTACCGAGGTGGGGCGGGTGCGGACCCAGGGCCGTCTGCGGCTCTTGGTGGAGGCGTACGGGGTTCCTGCCGCGGCGGTGGCTGTTGCGTTGTGGTGGCTACGGTGGATGGAGCTGGCCTTGGCGGTGGGCATGGTGGCGTGGGGGTGTGTAGCGATGTGGCGGGCGGCCCGGGAGATCCGGCGGAGCGTGAGCATGGCTGCTTCGATGGCGGTTTTCACTACGGTCCTGGCCAGCCAGGCGAGGACTGCTCATACCGTGGAGGAGGCTGTTGGCCAGGCGGGAAGGTTGGTGTCCGGCCCGGTGGCCGAGGCCGCCGAGGAGTTGGGGAGGACAGTCGGCAGGCGGGGGATCGTGGCTGCGGCGGGAAGGTTCGTGAGGGAGGTCAATGCGCCGGCGGGGGCGTGGTTGGGGATGATCCTGGTCAAGGCATCGACGGGGGGAGGAAGGTGGTCGGACGCGGTCCGGGTCCTGCGGTCCGAAACCGTGCAGGAGGCAGAGATTCTGCGGGAGTTGAGGAAGCAGGTGGCGGCGAAGATGCCGACGGCCATGTTCATGCTGGCGGCAGGCGCTGCGACGGTAGGCGTGTCGGGGTGGTTGTATCCGGAGGTGGGGGTCTGGATTACGGGCCCCGGAGACAGGATTGTGCTGGCGGCCTCGGTGATAGCCAGCCTGAACGTCAAGAGGATGGCGGGTGCTGCCACCGCGTTTCTGAGGACGTGAACGCCGGATGATTGCTTGGGAGGCGTGGGCTGTTGCGGGACTGATGGTGGCTGGGGTGGCGACCGTGGTGCTGGCGCCTCCGCAGGCGGTGCGGGAGGCTGAGGCGTTGACGGCCATGGGGTGGCCGCCCGGGCGGGTTACCGCGGTCGGGTGGGCGTTGACAGTGGCGATCGGTGTGGGCGTGGGCGGCGTGTTGTGGGCGGTGGTCGGGTTTGGCCCGGCGCTGGTGTGGCTGGTGGCGGTCATGAATTGGTTGGGGCGCCTGATGGTGGTGACGCTGCGGGCCAGTGTGCTGGCCGGGTTCGGGTCGGCGCGGGACAGGGCACTGTTGAAGTGGCTTCGGGGCGTGCGGTTGGCGTCGGGGTCTGCCGACCCGCTGCAGTCGGCGGTGGTGGAGGCGGCGGAGAAAGTCCAGGATCGCGCGTTCGGGCCGGTGAAGTCGGCCATCAGCCGGGCGTTGAGCAGCGGAAAGAACCCCTTGTATGCAGTGGAGAAAGCACTGCGGGGTTCCCCTGCGGAGGCGATGGTCTCCATGTTGTCCACGATTGACAGGTCTGGGGGGAGAGTGATGGAGCAGATTGACGAGGTATTGGCCGACGTGGTGAGGGAACTGTCGGCCACGAGGCGTGAGGAGGTGGAACGGTTGGGACGGTCTGTGGAGGCAGCGGGAGCCACGTCGGTGGTGATCGCCGTTGCCGTGTTGATGTTCGCGGTGGTGTCCGCCACCTTCACGTTCTGAAGTAAGGCAACCGGAAAGGAGAAGGTATGAGCGGTTGGTTAGGCGCCCTGGCGCGTTTGTTGCTGGTGTTGGCGCTGGGCGCAATGGTTACCGCGGTGGTGTGGGGCGTTGCGAATGCGATGGGTGAGGACATGGATGTGGACCAAGGTGTGGACTTGTCTCTGATCACCAACGAGACCACCTGCAAACTGGCGGGCGGCACCTGGACTGCAGCCAACACCCCGCCCTGTGCCTGATCGGTACGGGAGTGCCACGGGGAGATAGAGGCCTTTGAGCGAGTGGCTGGGGTTCCTGAAGACGGGAACGGCGATGCTGTTGCTGCTGGGGATGCTGTTCTCGGTGTTCTTACGCGAACTGGCCCGGTCGGCGTCTGCCGGCGCGGCGTCTGCCGCTGCCGCCGCGGCGGTGAAGGTGCTGCGGAGTGACAGCGACCGGGCGTGGGACTGCACTAAGGGGGATCCGTTGTGGGCCCCGGCCGAGGAGGCTGCCGTGTTGACCGCCCTGGGCCTGGCCGGCGCATTGCGGCAGGTGAACCTCACCGGGGTGGAGGTTATAGCCCACCCGACCGAATGTTGGGTGGGGGTCACGGTGCGGACTGTGGCCCGGGGGGCGCGAGGAATGTTGCCGGCCGGGGCGACGAGTTGTGTGCCGGTGGGGGTTGATCCCTTCGGGGAACCTCCCCCCTGTGGCACTTTCGTGTCTGAGTGAGATGAGCGAGGCACTGGGGCTCTTGAAAGTGGTGGGGGTGGTGGCGCTGTGCGTGGCGATGTTGCACCAGGTCGGCCAAAAGCCGATCGTGGACGGGAGGGTGTTGGCGGCGGCCGAGCGGGCGGCGGTAGCTGCCGCCGCCCATCCGGGGCGGTCGGCGGCGCAGGCTGCGGCGGAGGAGGCGGTCGCTCAGGTGCTGTTCGGGGTTTGTTCCAGTCCAACGGTTCGGTTGCCGAGGCAGTGGGACAACACCGAGCAGGTGGGCGTGGTGGTGACGTGCGCCGCCAGCCGGGCCACGGCGTTGTATACGCCTGGGGTGTGAGGAGCGACAGTGGGGACTGGCTTGTTGGCGTTGGTGATAGCCCAGGCGGCGTTGTTGCTGGCTTCGATGTTGGGCGACTACGCCCGGTTTGTGCAGTACACCGACATCGTGCGGGAGCGGACGGAACGGGTCGCAGCCGACTTGGCGGAGAACTGTGTGGTGGCTGGGAAAGATTGCACCGCCGATGACCAGGTATGCGTGACTGCCGACGGGAAAATGAGAGTCACGGTCTCCCACGAGTGGGAACCGCAGCTGTGGGTGAGGCTGTCACCAGTGCAGGCCACATACGAGAGGTCGTTCGCGACGGCCACTCTGATTGATCTGGGGACGGTGTTCACACCTTGCGTTTGATGTACAGGCAGCGGTCGCGGCGGATAGCGCTCACACCCGATCGGGGAGTATTCCTCCAGGACCTTGTTCCAGCAGTGACAGGAACTGTTCTTCGGTGAGGATCGGGGTACCCATTTGCTCGGCTTTGGCCAGCTTGGAGGCGCCCGGAGAGGTTCCGGCAACCAAAGCGGAGGTCTTGGAGGAGACCGACGACGTGGCCCGGCCTCCTCGGGCCACGATGGCCTGCTGCAACCCTTCCCGGTTCATTGACTCCAGCCCCCCCGTGACTACAAGAGTCAGTCCCGAAAGGGTTTGAGGGATCTCCGTATCCGGCTCGGGGTCGGCCAGACTCACCCCGCCTTCGCCCAGTCTGGACAGGAGTTCCCGGTTGTCGGGGTCGGCCATCCACTCGCTGACCGAACCGGCGATGGTCTCCCCGATCCCGTCGATGGCGGCCAGGTCCTCCTCGGTGGCCGCGGCGATCCGGTCCATCGACCGGTACCGGGCGGTGATCAGCCTCGCACCCCCCGGGCCGACATGGCGGATCCCCAGCGCCACCAGCAGCCTCCACAGGGGGCGGCGGCGGGCCGCATCGATCCCATCCAGGAGGTTCCGGATCGACTTGTCCTTCCAGCCTTCCCGCTTTTCGAAATGCTCGGGGCCCAGGAAGAAGACGTCGGCCGGGCCTTTGATGGTGCCGTCCCGAAGCAGCATGTCCACGGTCTTGTACCCCAGTCCCTCAATGTCCATCCCGCCCCGCGACGAGAAGTGGAACAGCCACTCCCGGAGGCGGCTGGGACAGGTCAGACCCCTCGTACACCGGGCCACGGCCTCCCCCTCGGGGCGTTCGATCGGACTCTCACAGAACGGGCACTCCTTGGGCATCTCCCATGGCGGCGCCCGGTCCTCTCCCGGTGCGAGCACCGGCCCGACCACCTCAGGTATCACGTCTCCCGCCCGTCGCACCACAACCCGGTCGCCCACTCTCACATCCTTCTGGCGCACCTGGTCCTCGTTGTGCAGGGTGGCCATACTCACGTTGGCGCCTCCCACGAACACCGGCTCCAGCACCGCGAAGGGGGTCGCCGCCCCGGTGCGGCCGATGTTGATCTGGATCCCCCGGAGGGTGGTCACCCGCTCCTCGGGGGGGAACTTGTACGCCACCGCCCAGCGGGGCGCCCGGGCAGTGGCGCCCAACTCGTCCTGGTCGGCCAGGCTGTCCACCTTGACCACCACCCCGTCGGTCTGGTACGGGAGACGGTGGTGCTCGTCCAGCATCGTCTTCACATAGGCTTTCACTTCTCCCAGACCCGGCGCCGGGATTGACCCCGGATTGACCCGCAGTCCCAGGGACTGCAGGTAGTCCAGCACCTCCCAATGCCGTCGGAGAGACGGGCCTCCCTCCAGCACACCGGCCTGGTAGACCCAGATCTCCAAGGCCCGGGAAGCAGTCACCCGGGGGTCTTTCTGGCGGACCGACCCGGCGGCCGCGTTGCGGGCATTGGCGAAGGTGGGCTGCTCCGCCTCCCTCCGGCTCCGGTTGAGTTCGTCGAACCCGTCCAGGGTCATGTACACCTCGCCCCGTACCTCGAGCAACGTCGGGGGGTCACCCAGAAGGCGCAACGGGATCGAGGAGAGGGTCCGCAGGTTGGCGGTGATGTCCTCGCCCACCTCCCCGCTTCCTCGGGTCGCCGCCACCTCCAGGACGCCTTCCCGGTAGGTGAGCACCACCGCCAGCCCGTCGACTTTGGGTTCGCACACGTATCCCTCGGGTGAGCGGCCCAGCATCCGCTCCATCCTTTGCTCCCATGCTTCGAGCTCATCGGCGGAGACGGCGTTGTCCAGCGAGAACAGGGGTCGGAGATGTTGCACGGGCGAGAACAACTCCGAAACCGGAGCCCCCACTCGCTGGGTGGGGGAGTCCACGGTGACCAACTCGGGATGCTCCGTCTCGAGCCGTTCCAACTCCCTCCACAGTTCGTCGTAGCCGGCGTCGTCTATGAGGGGAGCATCCAGTATGTAGTAGTGGTGGTCGTAGCGACGGATCTCCGCGCGAAGTTCCTCCACGCGGCGGGAGGCGTCGCTCATCTCAGCAGCCTGGCGATGGTTCCCCCGCCCAGGACCTCGTCGGCCCGGTAGAAGACCGCCGCCTGGCCCGGTGCCGCGGAACGTTGGGGTTGGTGGAAAGTGACAGTCCAGTGGCCCGGACGGGAATCCGAGGGAGCCAGCAGGGCGCCAACGGGTTCGCCATGGACCCTGAGTTGCACGAGGCACTCCGGTTGGGTTACCGGCGGGGGAGCGCCATCCACCCAGGACACCCTCTCCACTTCGATGGCTTTCGTCAGGAGGTCCCGCGCCGATCCGATCACCACGGTGGAAGTGTGAGGGTCCAGTTCCACCACGTAGCGGGGTTCCCCCACGGCCACGCCCAGGCCTCGTCGCTGGCCTACGGTGAAGTTGACCACGCCCCGATGTTCTCCCAACTGGTTTTGGGCGGAATCGACGATCCGGCCAGGCCGGATCGCCTCCGGTGCGGCTTGGGCGATAAAGCGCCGGTAGTCGTCCTGGATGAAACAGATCTCATAGCTGTCCCGCTTCTGGGCGTTGCGGAGCCCCAGGTCGGCCGCCACCCGGCGGGTCTCGGTCTTGGTCATCTCTCCGACCGGGAACCGGGTCCTGGCCAGTTCTCTTTGCCCCAGCATGTGGAGTACGTAGGACTGGTCCTTCGACTGGTCCACGCCCCTTTTGAGACGCCACCGGCCGCCGCGTCTGCCGACCCGGGCGTAGTGGCCAGTGACCAGCAGATCGCAGTCCAGCCGGGCGGCCTCCTCCAGGAGGATGGAGAACTTGATGGAGCGATTGCACTCCACGCAGGGGTTGGGCGTGCGCCCGTTTCGGTAGGAGTCCACGAATGGGTTCACCACCGCCGAAGCGAAGTCGTCGGTGTAGTCGAAGACGTAATAGGGGATGCCCAACCCGGCGGCTACCCGGCGGGCGTCCTCGGAGTCGGAGACCGTGCAGCATCCGTGAGTCGGCGCCTCGCCGTCCGGACCCTGCCACAGCTTGAGGGTCACCCCGGTCACCTCATGGCCCTCCCGGTGCATCAGGGCGGCGGCAACCGAGGAGTCCACCCCTCCGCTCATGGCGGCCAGCACCCTCACAGGAGGCCCTCCAGGGCGCTTAAGGTAAGTTCGGCTGCGAGGTCTCCATCGGAAGGCCGGGTGGTCCACCCGAAGGAGAACCGCACGCTGGAGCGGGCTTCGGAGTCTGGAATCCCCATGGCCGACAGCACATGGGAGACCTGGGCGGCGCCCGACTGACAGGACGAACCGGCCGAGGCCGCCAGCCCCAGCCGGTCGAGGCGGACCAGCAAGGTCTGGTTGGCCACTCCCGGAAACCTCATGTGGGAGTGCTGGACTGTCCGGGCGGAGCGGGATGTGATCGCCAGGCCGGGAACCCGCTCCGATAAGGCACTCTCGAATCTGCGCCGGGCTTCGCTCGCTTCCCGGTGGAAACGCCCCCGGTCCCCGGCGGCCAGTTCCATGGCCAGCGCCATCCCCACTGCTCCCAACACGTTATGGGTGCCCGATCGGCGGCCCAGTTCCTGTCCCCCACCGTGGGACACCGGTTCGAGTGCCACCCCTTCCCGGACGTACAGAACACCCACGCCGGTCGGGCCGCCGAACTTGTGGGCAGCCAGTGACATCAGGTCCACTCCCAGGTCTTCCACTCTGAGTTCCTCGGAGATGAAGGCCTGCACCGCATCGGTGTGCACCAGCGCCCTGCACCCGGGGCGGTCTCTTACCGCTTCGGTGATCTTTCGGACCGGCTGGCGGGCGCCGGTCTCGTTGTTGGCCGCCATCACCGAGACCACCGCGGTGTGGGGGGTGACGGCCTCCGCCACCTCGGAGGGATCCACCAGACCGTCTCGGTCCACCCCCACCCTGGTCACCGGACATCCCCAGTCCTCGAGGAAGCGGACTGAACTCAGCACCGCCTCGTGCTCGACGGCGGAGGTGACCACTCCTAGGCGCTCTCCCCGCGCCAGGGCCGCTCCCTTCACGGCGAGGTTGTCGGACTCGGTGCCGCCGCCGGTGAACACAACTTCCAGCGGGCGGCATCCCAGCACGGCCGCCACCCTCTCCCGCGCCTCCTCCAGGGCGTTCTTAGCGGCGCGGGCCGAGGCGTGAAAACCGGTCGGATTACCCCATCCGCGGTCGGCCAGCCGGGAGATCTCGTCCCATACCTGCGGGCGGATCGGGGTGGTGGCGGCGTGGTCGAGATACAGCATTGAAACCTATGTACTCCAAATTACAGGCCCGCACGACCCAAAGTCCGCAAGGTTGCCGGTGAGGGGCCTGGCCGGTTGATCGGCCGAGGGTCGTGGAACAAACCTCGCCTCCCTGTCCGTTAAGAGGTGATACAGAGTTTCTTATAATCGGAGTTGTCGTGAAAACATTCCAGACGGACACCTTCCGGGTGGAGGGCATGACCTGCGGCGCCTGCGTAGCGCATGTGGAGAAGGCTCTTCTTGAGAGGGAGGAAGTCAAGAAGGCCAAGGTCAACTTGAAGGGGGCCAGCGTAAAGGTGACCTTTGCCCGCGGCACCGATGTCACCTCCCTGTTCGACGAAGTACGGAACGTCGGGTACGAGATGGGGCCTCTGGGGCCCAAAGTCAGCTAGCACCGGGTACGTCTTGACGACGCTCCAGACTGACGACTTTGCTGTTGAGGGCATGACCTGCGCCTCCTGCGCGGGGCGGGTGGAGCGTGCCCTTGTCGGGAGGGAGGATGTCGCAGAGGCCCGGGTAAACCTGATGGCCGCCAAGGTGAGGGTCACCTTCGCTTCCGAGACGGACGTCGTCTCGCTGTTCGAGGAGATACGGAACATCGGATACGACATGGGGCCCATCACGCCCGAAGCCACAGAGGCCGACGGCGAAGGGCCTTTTGCACAGGAGTCCCGGCGGCAGTTGCGCAACTTCGTGGCTGCTGCGGTTCTTGCAGCGCCTTTGATGGCCATTTCGATGCTGGCTCCCCACGAACCTTTGTGGTTGGCGATCCAATGGGTGTTGGCGGGGATGGTGGTGTTCGTGTGGGGACGGCAGTTTCACCAGATCGCCTTTCAACGGGCGCGCGGTGGTCAAGCCAACATGGACACACTGATCTCCCTGGGGTCTCTGACCGCGTTCATCTACTCGACTTGGGCCTCCTTCAACAGCCAGGCCGTGTATTTCGAGACAGCGGGGATGATCGTCACCTTGATCCTTTTGGGGCGCTATCTCGAAGCCAGGGCCAAGGGTCGAGCGTCGCAGGCGGTGGCAAAGTTGCTGGAACTCGGATTCAGCGACTCGGTGCGGGTGATCCGAGACTCCGTGGAAGAAGACATCGCCCAGGAGGAGTTGGAGGTTGGGGATCTTGTAGTGGTGTTGGCGGGTGAGAAGATACCGGCCGACGGCGTTGTCACCCATGGTTATTCCACGGTGGACGAGTCGATGCTGACCGGGGAGTCGCTGCCGGCGGAGCGACTCGAGGGAGACGCGGTTTACTGCGGGACCGTGAACCTGACAGGGAGGTTGGTGTTCGAAGTGGAACAGGTTGGGGCCGACACGGCGCTCTCTCGGATCGTCGAAATGGTCGAGGAGGTGCAATCTTCAAAACCTCCCATCCAGAGGCTGGCCGACCGGGTCTCGTCGGTGTTCGTGCCCGTGGTGATACTGTTGGCGATCGCCACCTTTGTGGGCTGGCTGGTAGGGGGGGTGGAGTTGTGGGAAGCCATCCAAAACGGGGTTGCGGTGTTGATAATCGCCTGTCCGTGCGCTCTGGGTCTGGCCACGCCCACCGCCATTATGGCTGGGAGCGGCCGAGGCGCTGAGTTGGGTGTCCTGTTCAAGAACTCAGAGGTGTTCGAGCGGACCCGTGAGGTGGACACCATGGTCTTTGACAAGACCGGCACGCTCACCGAGGGGAGGATGACCCTCACCGATGTACGCGCAGATGACCCGGACGTCTTCCTGCACCTGGTGGGTTCCGTGGAGGGTGGAAGTTCCCATCCCATCGGTCAAGCAGTGGCCAGGGGTGCGCAGGATCGGGGAGTCGGACCCACGATGCCGGAGCAGGTGGAGGAGGTGGCCGGCCGGGGAGTCAGGGGATGGGTCGACGGTGTGGAGGTGTGGGTGGGAAAGCCCGGGTTCCTGGCCGATGCGGGTTTAAAGTCGGATTCCGCCTGGCGAGAAGCCGTCAAAGAACTGGAAGCCGAGGCCAAAACCGTCTTCCTGGCGGGCTGGGAAGGCGAAGTTCGCGGCCTCCTGGCTGTGTCTGACTCTCCGCGCCCAACTGCCGCGGCGGCTTTATCCCGCTTGAGGAAGATGGGAATAACGTTGGCCCTCCTAACGGGGGACAACCTGGGGTCAGCTTCCGTGATGGGTCGCCGGTTGGGGATCGATCAAGTCAAAGCCGACGTCCTTCCCGCCGAAAAAGCCGAAGAGATCGCCCGGTTCAAGCGAGACGGAGCGGTGGTGGGCTTCGTAGGCGACGGGATAAACGACGCGGTGGCGTTGGCCGCGGCCGACCTGGGGATCGCGATCGGCACCGGGACCGATGTGGCGGTCGAAGCGGGCGACATAGTGCTCATGAGCGGGGATCCCTTGGGTGTTCCTACTTCTCTCGCCCTTGCTCGGGGCACCTATCGGGTGATCGTTGCGAACCTGGTCTGGGCGTTCGGTTACAACGTAGCCGCCATTCCCCTGGCCGTCGCCGGAGTGCTCAATCCGATGGTGGCCGCCGCAGCAATGGCGTTTTCCAGCGTTTCGGTGGTGACCAACTCCCTCCGGCTGCGCCGGTTCAAGGCGCCTACTGCACCCTGAAGGTCCAGGTGAACTGCCCGACGTCGGGCAGGCCGTAGACCTTCTCCCACTCCACCCGGATGGTGTGCTCGCCCACCGCCCACCGCTCGGCTATCAGGCTCCGGCTGCTAGGCCTCCACCGGTAGACCCCCACGCCCTCCTGGAAGGACAATTCCGACTCAGGGATCGGGTATCCGTCCACATAGATGCGGGCTTCGTAGCCGACCTGCAGGTCGACTTCCAAGCCGCTCTGAGGGAGAACCGCGTCGTAGGGGTTGGGACTGACCCTCTCCAGCGGATCGGGCAGGGTTAGCGGATCACCGCCTCGTCCGAAGACGAAACAGATAGACAGGGTCGCCACGGCCAGGAGTCCCAGGCCCACATAAATCAGCCGGTAACGCACGACCGGCAATTGTACGCACTGACGAGGGTGTTCCTGCAGGTGCATCACCTGCCGAGCAGAGAGTTTGCCGATCCGGCTCCCGCGCGTATGGACCGAAGGTCAGCAGGCCGGTCGGAACGGCACTGTGGTCTATTCCCAAAGTGGACTGTGGTCTATTCCCAAAGTGGAGTATGAAGCAACTCGTTTGAAGGGGCAAAGCTCTTGCTCAGCAATCCGAGGCTAGGGTCGACGGGTCGGTTCCCAGGGGTTCAGCACTTCAAGTCGGTGAAAGCGGCTGAAATCGCTGATGTTCCGAGTCACCACGGTCATGCTGTGAACCAAAGCCGTGGCGGCCACTAAGGCATCAGTGACCGGTGCGGGGTCGGGAACGTGCAGAGGCGCGGCGCGGCGTGCAACTTCCGCATCGACGGGGAGGATACGCCGTTCGAAGGCCCTGAGAACATCATTTTCGAACCAGCTTCGCAGAACAGCGCCTGAGATCGCGTCACGTCGTTCGATCAGTAGCACGCCGGTCTCGATTTCTTGGATCGTGATTGCCGAGACATAGAGCTGTTCCAACCTCACCGACCTGGCCCAAACAGCAACATTGGGATCGGCCCTCCCGCTTTTGATCTTTCTAATCTCCGAGACCACATTGGCGTCGAGCACGTACATCAGTCCAAAACAGCTGCTCGCGGGAGATCACGCAGCCGGGGGACCTCGAAATCTATGTCCCCGACGCCGGGCGTTGCGCTCAGAAGGTCGACGATGCTGGGCTTGCTGTCGGCCATCTCCCGGTAATGCTCATAGCTCAACAGCACGTGGGACGGCCGCCCGCGGTCGGTTATGTAGACCGGACCGTTTCGGGCGGCTTTCTTGGCGGCGCCGGTGCTCTGGTTGAACTCCCGACTGGTGATGGTTCGCGCCGGCCTTGTCATCAACGACCTCCCCTATGAGTGTATGTTGCTACATTATACCCAGCTTCGCCCACGGTGAAGGCTCGAATGTGACATTTATGAGGCCACCAAACGGCTAGCGTGATGGGGATGCGGATCAATCCGGTGTTGGAGGAGATGGGGTCCTATCCGATCGCGGCCATCCAGAACCGGGCCAGGGAGATGCGCGACCGGGGGGAGAGGCTCATCGACTTCTCGATCGGCGATCCCCGGGAGCCCACCCCGTCCTTCATTCCTGAGGCTCTGCGCCGGGCCGTCCCCGAGGTGTCGCAGTATCCGACCACCCGGGGGCTGCGGGGACTGAGGGAGGCGATCGCCGGCTATGTGCGCCGCCGGTTCGGGCGGGAGGTCGATCCCGACACCCAGGTGCTTCCCGCCACCGGATCGAAGGAGGCGATCTTCTCCACGCCTTTTGCCTTTGTGGATTCCGGCCGGGGGGATGTGGTGATCTGGCCCACTCCCGGTTATCCCATTTACGGCCGGGGAGCCCTCCTGGCCGGAGGGACCGGGCATCCCATCCCACTGGGAGGTGACTTCGTTTTCCGGGTCTCGGACGTGCCTGAAGACCTGTGGCCTCGCGCCCGGTTGTTGTGGACCAACTCGCCGCACAACCCGGCGGGCTCGGTCATGAGCCGCTCGGAGATCGAAGAGTTCTACCACCGGTGCCGGGAGTTCGAGGTGCTCCTGTGCGCCGACGACTGCTATGTGGACCTCTACGAGAACGAACCGCCTGCCTCGGTGCTGGAGGTGGCCGACTCTGACATGACCGGGGTGATCAGCTACCTGAGCCTCTCCAAGCGCTCGGGGATGACCGGCTACCGGTCGGCGGCGATGGTGGGAGACGCCCGGGCGATCAAGGCGCTGACCTCGTTGCGAACGTCCACCGGCACGGCTCCGCCCGAGTTCACCCAGATGGCCGCGGCGGCGGCCTGGGCGGACGACGCCCATGTAGGGGAGAGGCGACGGATCTTCTCGGAGAAGCGGGCGATCCTCAGGGAGGTCTTCGCAGGGATGGGATACCGGGTAGCGGCGTCCGAAGCAGGGTTGTACTTGTGGGTGGAAGTGGGCGATGATGTGGAGATGACCGTGCGTCTGCTGGAACGCGGGGTGGTGGTCTCTCCCGGCCGGGCGTTCGGCGCCGGGGGAGAGGGTTATATAAGGTTGGCGCTGGTACCCAGTCCCGAGGAGTGCAAACAAGCCGTGGAGGTATTGGAAGAATGTCTGACCAGGACCTGATCAGAGCGGCCTTCGCCGGCGAGGTGGAGTTGGCCGAAGCACGAGATGCCGTTATGGAGACCATCGGGAGACTCGACAGGGGAGAGGTCCGCGTGGCCGAGAAGGCCGCCGGGGAGTGGCATGTCAACGAGTGGGTCAAGGAGGCCATCCTGGTGTACTTCCAGCTCACCGGCATGGAGGAGATGGATGGGGGAGCGGTCATGTGGCACGACAAGATCCCCACCAAGCGCAACCTGGCCGAGGCACAGGTGAGGGTGGTGCCGCCGGGGGTGGTGCGCTACGGCGCCTATTGCGAGCCGGGTGTGATAGTCATGCCGGGCTACGTCAACATCGGAGCGTATGTGGGGAGCGGGACGATGGTGGACACCTGGGCCACGGTGGGGTCGTGTGCCCAGATCGGAAGGGGCGTCCACCTTTCGGGCGGTGTGGGGATCGGGGGAGTGTTGGAGCCGCCCGGCGCCCGTCCGGTGATCATCGAGGACGGGGCCTTCATCGGGAGCAGGTGCATCGTGGTGGAAGGGGTTGTGGTCCAGGAGGGCGCGGTGTTGGGCGCCAACACCACCATCACCGCCTCCACTCGAATCATCGACGTGCGGGGAGAGACGCCCACCGAGTACCGGGGTGTGGTGCCCGCCAACTCCGTGGTCATTCCGGGCATGCGCCCCCGGGATTTCCCTGCCGGGGAATACGGGATTCCCTGCGCCCTGATCATCGGGGAGCGGACGGCTTCCACCGACCGGAAGACCTCACTCAACGAAGCGTTGCGAACTTTCGGGGTGCAGGTTTGAACGACCTCGTCACCACCCTGACCAGGTTGATCGACATCCCTTCCGTCACCGGGGACGAGGCCCGGATCTGTGATTACGTAGCGGAGAGGCTTTCTGCCACCGCTCCCCGGCTCTCCCAGCACCGCGTCGGCAATTCGCTGGTAGCCGCTACGCCCGGGGAGGGTCCGCTGGTGTTGCTGGCGGGTCACCTGGACACAGTGCCGTCCCAGGGACAGCCCCCCGCCTATATCCAGGGGGAGAGGATGTACGGGCTGGGGGCCTCCGACATGAAGGGCGGGGTGGCGGTGATGCTCCACCTGCTAGAGGATGCGGTTCCATCGTGGCCCTACCGGTTGGCCGGAGTCTTCTACGAAGCCGAGGAGGGACCGTTCGCCGACAACGGGTTGGAGCCGGTGCTCAACGAATGCGGGTGGCTGACCTCCGCTTCCTTCGGGGTGCTGTTGGAGCCGTCCGACGGCGAGATCCAGGCGGGGTGCAATGGAACGATGAACGCCAGGGTGACTTTTCGAGGTAAGTCGTCTCACTCCGCCCGGCCGTGGTGGGGGGAGAACGCCATCTCCAAGGCAGGTGCATGGCTGTCCCGAATGCACGAGCGAGCGCCCGCGCCCGTGGACCTGGATGGACTGATATACAAGGAAGTGATGTCGGTGACCCTTGCCGAAGGCGGGCTCGCCGCCAACATCATTCCCCCGGCCTTCGAGGTCAATCTCAACTACCGCTTCGGACCCCACCGCACCATCCCCGAAGCGGAACAAGAGGTGCGCAAAGCCTGTCAGGAGGCTGACTCTGTCGAGATCGTCGACGCCGCACCATCGGGTGAGGTCGTCACCGATCACCCGCTGGTGGCCGAGTTGGTCTCCTCCGCCGGGGTGGGGATCGGTCCCAAGCAGGGATGGACCGATGTGGCCCGGATAGCCGCCCGCGGCATTCCGGCGATCAACTTCGGGCCCGGGGACACCTCGGAGGCCCACACCGCCAACGAGAGCATGCCCATGCACCATCTAGGCCTTGTGTACCAGGGTTTGAAGAAGGTCTTGTCGGGATCGTCATGAGCGGGGCCTCTCACTCCCGCGATCCGGACCACGCCTTCCTGGACCTCCTAACGGTGGGGAGGGTCAACCTCGACCTCTACTCCCAGCAGATCGGGGCCCCGTTCGAGGAGGTGACCGGGTTCGAGGCTATGGTGGGCGGGAGCCCCACCAACATCGCCATCGGGACGGCCCGGCTGGGTCTTCGGTCGGCGGCCTTCACCGCGGTGGGGGAAGACCAGGTGGGGGACCTGGTGCTTCACAGGCTGGCCGCCGACGGGGTGGATACGAGGTTCGTGCTTCGCAAGCCCGGTCACCTCTCCTCCCTGGCCCTCCTCGGGGTAGAGCCTCCCGATCACTTTCCCCTGATGTTCTATCGTTCCGACCCGGCCGACATCCACCTCACCATTGAGGATGCGGCCTCCTTGCCGCTGGGACGTATCCGGGCCATCCAGCATTCGGGGAATGCCTTCAGCCGGGGGGACTGCGCGGAAACCGCCCGGTGGCTGGTGGAGGAGGGGCAGCGCCTGGGTCTGTCCTCCTTCCTGGATCTGGACATGCGGCCCGCCGAGTGGCCCGATCCGCTCGACTACGGAAAGGCGATGCGATTCGCCATGGCCCGCGTCGAGGTCGTGATCGGCACCTACGAGGAACTGTGGGGTGCGTTGGCGCCCGACCCGGGCCCCGTCCTCACTCACGGCCCCCTGACATCTTCGCAACTCTCCGCAACCGAGGAGATGGTGTCCGATCTGGCCTTCCGGGCAGGCGGTCCCTCGACGGTCGTCCTCAAGCGAGGGGCGGAGCCCACCTGGCTGTTTCACTCCGACGGGACCCGCCAGGAGATCCCGGGTTACCCGGCGGACATCGTGAACACCGTGGGGGCAGGGGACTCCTTTGCGTCCGGGCTGATCTACAGCCGTATGACCGGACAGGACTGGGCCGAATCGGTGAGCTTCGCCAACGCCTGCGGCGCCATAACCGTGGGCCGCCCGGGGTGCTCGACGGCTTTCCCGACCCTGGAGGAAGTGAACGAATTCCGGTCTGGATCGCCCTGAGAAGGGGATCTGAGCCCGGGCAGGACAGACTAATAGAGGGGAAGGCGAGGGTCGGTGGGTTCGTTTTCCCAGGCCTCCAATAGCCAGGTGTACGCCGGATCGGTGCATATCAGCCATTCCCGTCCGGGCTGGGGTCCGGCCATCACGTTCAGGTAATACATGTGATAGCCCGGGGCGGCCACGCATGGTCCGTGATAACCCCTTGGCACCAGGAATAGATCGCCGCTCCGGACGGTCACGGTCTCATCGATTTCTGAGTCCAGGGTGTAGGTGCGGTGGATCCCGAAGCCCCCGGGCCCGTCGATCTCGAAGTAGTAGATCTCTTCCAGCGGGGTCTCGCCCTCGGCCAGTTCGTCGTGCTTGTGGGGAGGGTAGGACGACCAATTCCCCGCGGGAGTGAGCACCTCCACCACCAGCAGCTTGTCGGGACCCGAAACGTCGGCGGTCAGGAGGTTGTTGATCTGGCGGGTGGCATGTCCGGCGCCCCGCAGGTCCACCCTCACCCCGGAGGCCGGGTAATAGCGGGGCTCGGTGGCCTTGGTGGCCCGGGAGGTGGCCACGCAGAAGCGGCCGCCGCCGGTTGAGTGAATTGTCATCGTCGATCCTTGGGGGAGGAAGCACAGATCGGTCAGGCCCGAGAACACGTTGGCCCGCCCCTCCAACTCGAATGCCGCGTCGGGAGTCTCCACATGACATGAGCCCCCGAGAGGGACAACCGCCGCTTCGGCTTCTCCCAACTCGATCCGGCGCCTCTGTCCCGCGGCCAGTTCGATCACCGCCAGGCCGCACCAGTCCCACCCCGCCTCCTCGGGAGTGAGCCGGATCGGATCGGTGCCGTCCGCCAGGGACCCTGCCGGCCGGAACAGGGGAGTTGCGTCGCCAGCCATCTTCGGGCGCCTAGAGGTCGGGGTGCACTATCCGCGCCGCCCTGTCGACCCAGCCCTCCACATCATCGTCGGCGGGGTAGATCAGGCTGCGCCCGGCCACCAGTCCCCTGACTGTCGGCGCCTCCATCGCTTCGGCCCAGGAGGCCAGAAGCTCGTCGCCCCTGTCGCCCGGGTCTCCTCCCAGGAGCAGGACCGGCAGGGAGGAGGCGGCGAACACCCTGTGGGGATCGGAGGCGGGAGGAGGGAGCTTCAACCAGGTATAGGCGCTGGTGGGACCCAGCCCGGAGGCAATGGCGATCACTCCGATCAGTGCTTCAGGGCTGGTGTCGATCCTGAGCGCTCCGTCTTCGTCCCGAAAGGCGGGTAGGGGTTCAACCATCACCGCAAGGGGAGATTTCTGGCTAGTGATCACCCGGATGGCCCGGGCGCACTGGTAAATGGTCTTCAGGCTGTCGGGGTCATCGCGATCGATCCGGAGAAGAAGTTTCCCCCCGTCAAGTTGCATCTTGAAAAGACCGCCCGTGTGGTAGGCGGTGATGGGATCGTCCAACTCCCACGCGGACCCACTCAGGCCGCCCCGGTTCATGGAGCCGAACACCACCTTGTCGTCCAAAAGCGACGATCCGGTCAGCGATCCCAGAAACAGCAGGTCCTCGACGATGTCGGGAGTGGCCAACAGACCGTCCACTCCCGGATGGGACAGGGCAGTGCTCAGCCGGGAGAGAAGGTCTCGGCGGTCGGCCATGCGCATCGGATCCCCACCGACGCCTATGGCCCCCCGGGCAGGATGGTCGGCTGCCACCAGGAACAGCCGGGTGCCGGTGGAGGTCCCGCCACTCAACTCGTCGTAAGGAGCAAGCAGGGGTCGGCGTCGACGACTCCGGGCGAGTTCCAAGGCCTTGTGCGGCGCATGGGCGCGGAGGTCGATCAGTCGCTTGTACAGGTCTGTGGTGATCATTGGCTTACGTCGTCTATAGAGTCGGTGCTGAACGTGTCAACCTCCCAGAGATTAACGCAAGGGAAGTCAGGTCTCTTCCGTCTTCTGGCTGTCGGGCTGGCTTTGGCCCTGATCCCCTCATGCGGGACCCCGTCCCCTTCGCTGGCGTTTCCCGAGGATACCCCCGCCGACCTGCAGACTCTGAGCCAGGACGTCTGGGAGGAGTTCCTGACGGTCTTCCCCAACCAGTCGGACTGCATGGGCGGGGTGACCCTGGAGGGAGACTGGAACCTGGAAGGGTCGCGAGCCTTCTACCTCCCGCAACAGGCCAGGGTGGTGCTGAAGATCCCCGCCACCGCCGGACACCTGCGCCACTCACTGGTCCATGAGTTGGCGCACCATCTTGAGCACGCCTGCCCCGACCATGCCCGGCTTCGAGCTGCGTTCCTGGCGGCCCAGAACCTGGCGGCGGACACTCCCTGGTTCGAGGGGCCCTCTTGGGAGGAGACCCCGTCCGAGCAGTATGCCGAGACGGTGGTGAGGCTGGTGCTCGACAGGCCGGTCTGGAACTACCGGCTGCCTCTGACCCCCGAGGCCGTGGCGACGGTGAGGGATTGGGGTGGAGGCCCATGACGCGACCTCCACCCCTCAGGAGCGACTAGCTCCTTCCGGTTGCTTCCGCCAACTCGTGCTGCAGTTGTTCGAGGTCGGCGCCGCCGGCCATCATCTGGATCAGATGGTCGATCGGCACCTCTTCCTTGGCGTAGTCGCCGAGGATCTGGCCGCGCTTGAGGATCACGAAGTGGTCCCCAACCGGGTAGGCGTGGTGGGGGTTATGGGTGATGAAGATCACTCCGATTCCCCGGTTCCGAGCTTCGACGATATACCGAAGCACCACCCCGGCCTGCTTGACTCCCAGAGCGGCGGTGGGCTCGTCCAGAATCAGCACTTTGGCGCCGAAGTAGACCGCCCGGGCGATGGCCACCGACTGGCGCTCGCCACCCGAGAGGGTGCCGACCGGTTGGTCGGGATCCCGGATGTCGATCCCCATCTTGGCCATCTCCTCGCGGGTGATGCGCTTGGCGTTCTCGACATCGAAGAGCCCATTCTTTTGCAGCGGCTCCGAGCCCAGGAAGAAGTTCCGCCAGATGGACATCAGAGGGATCATCGCCAGGTCCTGGTAGACGGTGGCGATGCCCGCGTTCAAGGCTTCCCGGGGCGACTCGAACAGGGTCTCGTCGCCTTCGAAGAAGTACTTGCCCTCACTGGGCTTGTGGACACCGGCGAGCGTCTTGATCAGGGTCGACTTTCCCGCTCCGTTGTCGCCCAGGAGACAGGTGACCTCTCCGGGGCGAACGAACATGGACACGTTCTGGAGGGCGATGACGCTGCCGAAAAACTTGGATACTCCTTGGATTTCCAGGATCTTGTCGCTCATCGTTTGCTCGCTCTCTGTCGTATGAAGTTGTTGAAGATCACGGCCAATACGAGGATGCCGCCCACGAACACGCGGAACCAGTCCCCGTCAACGCCGGTGATGATGATGCCCTGCTGCACCATTGCGAAGATCAGTGCGCCGAACACCGGGCCGAGCACCGACCCGTAGCCACCGGTCAGGAGAGTTCCGCCTACCACCACCGCGATGATGGCCTCGAACTCTTTGAGAGTGCCGCGCAGGGAGTCTGCGCTGTTGAGTTGGGTCGCCTGGATCAACGCCACTATGAACGCGGCGAGCGCAGTCACCATGAAGAGCGCGATCTTCAGCTTTGCCACCGGGACACCGACGTTGCGAGCGGCGTTGGCATCGCCCCCCGTTCCGAATATCCAGTTTCCGATGTGAGTCTTCAGCAGAACTATGGTCGCGATGGCCGCAATGGCAATCCACCAGATGATGGCGATGTCGAACCGCGCGCCGCCGAACTCTATCTTGGTGGCGAAGGCAGCGGCCCATCCGCCCGAGTCATAGTCTTCGAATCCACCCAACTGGGTCCGGTTGGTCATCAGTCGAGGAATGGCCACGGCCAGGCCCCGGAAGATGAACAACGACCCCAGGGTGATGATAAAGGACGGCAATCTGGTGGCCATCACCAGCACTCCGTTGAAGAAGCCGGTGAGCAGGGTGATGATCAAAGCGATCAGCACCGCCATCCAGACGGGAAGCCCGAATCCACCGGCCTCGGCAGGGGTGATCAGCAGCATGATCGCCATTCCGGCGAATCCCACTATCGACCCGATCGAGAGGTCGAACTCGCCGGCGATCATCAAGAGCGCCACCGCCACGGCAAGAATGCCCAGCGGAGCGGCGCGGTTGAGGATGGCGGCGGTGGTGACCCACGACACGAAGTTGTTGTCGAAGGCCACGATGGCGAAGAAGACCCAAACCACCACCAGGGCCAGAAAGGCCCCGAACTCGGGTCTGGTCAGCAGCCGATTGGCGAGGCTCATTTGCCTTACCCGTTCGTCCGTCATAGGACAACCTCCTTTGGTCTCGTCTCCTTGGTCTCCTTTGGTAAGAACCTAGCAGGCATAAGGAAAGGGAGGCCGGTAAACCGGCCTCCCTTTCAGACGGTTTCGGTTTGGCTGCCTAGCGCAGTCCCTCCTCCGCGAAGGAGATCACATCGGTTGCGTTGTCGGCCGTAACCAACTGCGGTCCGGTCAAGACCACCCTGTTCACGGAGCCGAGCGGGAGTCCGCCGGTCTCGTGGAACATCGTCAGCAGCACGATGGGCAGGTAACCCTGCGCGTACTGGTACTGGTCGATGGCGAAGGCCATGTCGCCGGCGCCGATGGCCTCCAAGACCTCGGGACCGAGGTCGAAGGTGGCCAGTTCCACCTGACCCAGCATGCCCAGGTTCTCCATGGCGTTCAACGCCGGGATGGCGCCGGTCGGCCCCAGGGCCAGGACGCCGTCGGGGTTCCGGGAGGACAGGGCGCCTTCGATGGCGGCCTGTGCGCCGGTGGGATCGGCCAGATCCACCGGGATGACTTCCACGCTGCCGCCCAGGCCGTCTTCGAAGCCCTGGCAACGTGCGTCGAGGGCTGCGTTTCCGACTTCCTGGTTGATGCAGAGGGCGTTGCTCACTCCCATGGCGCCCATTTCCTGACCTGCGATCAACCCGGCTTCGTATTCGGTCTGGCCAACGTGAACCAGCACGCCGAGGTCGGCGAAGACGTCAGAGCCGGAGTTCATGGAGATCACCGGAATGCCGGCTTCCACGGCTGCGCGGATGCTCGGCCCGAGGGCGTCGGCGTCAGGAATGGTCACCACCAGCCCGTCAGGCTGGGAAGCCACCGCTGCGTCGATGATCTGGGCCATCTCGGCCATGTCGAATGTCCCTGGCGCCTGGTATACCACCGATACGCCCATGTCTTCTTCGGCTGCCTTCACGCCGTTGGCGGCCACCGACCAGAAGGGGTCGGAGGACTGGCCGTGGGACACCACGATGAAGCTCAGTTCGCGCTGGGCCACCGCGTCCGCGGGAGCCGTGGTGGGCTCGGGAGCGGCTGCCTCGGCGGCGGTGGTCTCAGACGCGGCAGTGGTTTCAGCGGCGTCGTCTCCACCGCAGGCTGCCACTATGAGGGCCATGGCCGCCAAAACAGCCAAGAGGTACTTGCTTCTCATAAGGACTCGTCTCCTTTCATGAACAGTTGTGCAATAGTCCGTCCGTGGTGACCGGATGACCTCCGGTCACCACGCGGATGACAACTTTCTTGATTATATCGGTTTGAAGCGAAGCGCATCATGTGGGCGGACTGTCTATCTCCGGTGGAGCTTCGATCACCCTGGCCAGGTCCCGCAGATAATCGACGCTGATCGAGGCATCCTCCACCGGTCCTTCGCGGAGAGGAGGGGGGTGTCGGAGGACTTTGTCCTGCTCTATTACATACCACCCCTGATAACCGGCGTATTCCAAGGCGGTGATCACTCCGCGGATGTCGACGTCCCCGGCGCCCAGAGGCCGGAACAGACCTGATTTCACGGCTTCTCGGAAGGGGACCTCTCCGGCTCGCACGCGAGTGGCCGCCGAGTCCTCGACATCCTTCAGATGGACATGGGCGACGCGGTCGGGCACCGAGCGGGCCACCTCCAAAGGGTCGATTCCGGCAAGAAACATGTGCCCGGTGTCCAGGCAGAGGGAGACGTCGGTGTTGGCCAACACTCGTTCCAGGTGCTGAGGTCTCTCCACCGCCATGCCCCAGTGTTGGTGAAGCGCCACCTCCAGGCCCTCTTCGCCGGATTGAGCCACCAGTCGCTTGAGGTTGCGATCGAAGGTCTCCCAATGGGCGTCGCTCAGGCTGCCGGACCGGTCATAGCCCCGGCGGTGCAGGACGGCCCCCAGGACCAGGACCTCGGATCCGCAGGCGGACAGGGTCTTGATGGCGCGGTTCGCGTAGGCAGCCTGTTGCGGGCTTTCCGCCGGCAGGTGGAGCAGCAGCGGCACGAAGCCTCCCACCACCGACAACCCGACGGACGCCGCCCTTTCCCGAGCCTCCTCGGGGGTCTCACCCAGGAAGCCATCGGGGCCCAATTCCGTAGCGGAGAGGCCGATGTAGGCCATCTCTTCCAGCACGCGGTCGCTGGAGAGTAAGTGCCCCCAGCCGGGAGATCCGTCCACACCCCAACTGATCGGGGCTCCGGCGATGCGGTCCACGAGGGGAATCATGCGGCGCCCGGTGGAGGTGGAGGCTGGGGAGGACTGCCCGCTCCCTGAACCGACTGGTCGTAGTCGATCACGGCTCCGGTCATCAGCCCTGAAGCGTCGGAGGCCAGGAAGGCGATGGCTTCCGCTATCTCGCCGGCTTTCAGGAGTCTTCCGAAGGGCGACCCGGCCTCCGCTCTGACCAACCAGTCATCTCCCGCCCCGTCACCGGTTTGGGTGATGTGCTCGGCGGGAGTGTCGGCCCAGCCGGGTTGGAGGCAGTTGACCCTGATCCCGTCCCGCATCACCGAATAGGCGACATTGCGGGACAAAGCGGCCAACGCGGCCTTGGATGCGGAATAAGGGGTGATGTGGGGGGGACCACCGTGGGCGGCCACCGACCCCACATTTACGATGGTTCCTCCTCTTCGTTCCCGTCTCATAATCCGCACCGCCTCCTGCATCAGGAAGAAAGGAGAACGGAGGTTGGTAGCCATGATCTCGTCCCACTGATGGAGAGTGGTGGATTCGATGGACCCCCGGGCGGTGCTCCCCGCGCTGTTGACCAGGATGTCGATGCGTCCGAAGCATCGGTCGGCAGTCTCGGTTATTCGCCGGTATGCCGTTGGAAGCGCAAGGTCGGCCGCCACGAACACGGCCTCCGCGCCACCGTGGTCGGCGAGCGACCGGGCCACCGCCTCACCCCGTCGGCGGCATCGCCCGGTCAACAGGATGGCTTCGGCTCCTCGCGCCGCCATCAATCGGGCGGTGGCTTCCCCCATGCCGGAGGTGCTACCGGTGATTACGGCGGTCTTTCCCGCGAAAGGTTGCATCGTTCTCAGAAGGCCTCTACACCCCGACTCGCTGTTGTTTCCGTTCTGCTTCGTACTGCCCCCTGGCAATCCTCACCAATTCCCGCTCGCTTACCTCGGGAATGCCCACCTCCCACCAGGCGCCCCCCTCGCCCCACTGATAGGGATGGGTCTCGATCACGATCACATAGGTACGGTCCGCCTCCTTGGCGCGCCGGTAGGCGGCCGGCAACTGATCGAATCGCTCAACCCGCTCGGCCAACGCACCCATGGAGCGGGCGTGTTCCACGAAGTCAACCCGGGCCATCCGCTGGTGGCGGGAAGAGGCCAACAGATTGTTGAACTCCTCTCCTCCCACGTTGACCTGTAGCCGGTTGATGACGGCAAAGCCGCCGTTGTCGCACACGATCACGATCAGCTTGTGGCCAGAGAACACGGTGGAGTAGATGTCGGAGTTCATCATCAGGTACCCGCCGTCTCCCACCCAGGTCACCACGTCCCGATCACCGAGGGCCATCTTGGCGCCCCAAGCGCCGGAGATCTCGTATCCCATGGTGGAATAGCCGAACTCGCAGTCGAAGGTCCCGGCCCGTTTCGACCTCCACCCCATGTTGAGTTCACCGGGAAGCCCTCCAGCCGCGGAGAGGCAGTAATCGTCGGGATCGCTGATCTGCCAAATGGTCTGGATCACCGACTGGTAGGCGGGGGGAGTGTCGGAACGAGTCAGCCAACTGTCCAGATAGGTGTTCCACTCGTTCATCTGGGCCCGGCTGGTCTCCATCCACTCCGCCGGGGCCTGGTAGCCACCCAGCAGGTCGTCGATCGCCTCCAAGCTCAGCCGGGCGTCGCCTATGACCGCTTGGGATTGCTGTTTGAGCGCGTCCCAGCGGGCGGCGTTGACGGTGACAAAACGCACCTCCGGGCGCTGGAAGGCGGTCCACGATCCGGTGGTGAAGTCCTGGAGCCGGGTGCCGACCGCCATCACCAGGTCCGCTCGGGCGGCCAGATAGTTGGCGGATGCTCCTCCGATCACTCCGATGGTCCCTGCGTAGTTGGGATGGCTGTGCTCCATTACGGCCTTGCCGGCCACGGTCTCCACTACCGGTATGCCTCTCCGCACCGCGAAGTCGGTCAATTCCCGGCCCGCGTCGGAGTAATGGACACCCCCGCCGGCGATGATCAGGGGCTGTCGGGCCTGTTTGATCAGGGCGGCAGCGGCCGCCGTGTCCCGGGGATCGGGGACAGGCCTGCGGATGTAGTGGACCCGCTCGGCGAAGAAGGCGCTCGGGTAGCTGTAGGCCTCCGACTGGACATCCTGTGGAAGGGCGATGAAGGCCGGTCCGCAATCGGCGGGATCCAGCATGACCCCCAGGGCCTGGGGGAGGGACTGGACGATCTGCTCGGGCCGGGTGATGCGGTCCCAGTAACGAGACACCGGCCGGAAGGTGTCGCACACCGTCGTAGTGGGATCATTGAAGTTCTCCACCTGCTGCAGCACGGGATCGACGATCCGGTGAGTGAAGGTGTCGCCGCCGAACAGCAGTATGGGGAGCCGGTTGGCATGCGCCGCCGCCGCGGCGGTGATCATGTTGGTGCATCCCGGGCCGATCGAAGCGGACGCCACCATGATCTGGCGGCGGCGACGGGCCTTGGCGAAGGCCATGGCCGCCAGGGCCATGCCCTGCTCGTTCTGTCCCCGCCAGGTGGGGAGTTGATCGGAGACCGGTTGGAGAGCTTCCCCCAAACAGGTGACGTTGCCGTGCCCGAAAATGGCGAAGACGCCGGGGAACAGCGGTACTGTCTCGCCGTCGATCACGGTCTTTTGGGCAATCAGCCATTTGACCACGGCTTGCGCCATCGTAAGCCGGATCGTCTCCATGCTCAGTCGTCTCCTTGGTTGTGTTCCCCGGGCGTCTCCCCGATCGCACCGTCCGGGTCGACATCGGAGCGTGCAATCGCTTCCAGGGCTCCCGATCCAAGGGATCGGGTCAAGCGGGATAATACTCCGTTCACTTCGCTCATCCTCCTAATCCGAGGTCGTTTCGTGGGTGGAAGGGCGGTTCTGTTCCACCTCGCCGGATGGTTTGCCGGGTGTTCCGATTCCCTCCCCGATCCATTCTGCGGGATGATATCGGGTATGTGGATTGATGACCCTTGCCCTCGGAATCTCCTCAATAGGGCCTCCCGGGAGTGGTTCCGGGAGTTCAGAGCCGGCTCCTCGGTGGCCGATATCATGGCTTCATGAGGGTTAGGGCCAGGAAGCGGCGGGCAGGTCGATGAGCAAACCTTCCTGGAACAGCCCACTCATCAGGTCCGAGGACTGGGTGTCGGTATGGCTGGGCGCCGCTTTGATCCTCCTTGCGATTGTCGGCTTGCGGCCCGTCCTGCCTTCCTTCTCGTGGAGTGGTGGTTCGCCAGCCGAGTTGCTTTCGGCCGACAACGTGTTGGCAGCCGTGCTGCTGGGACTGCTGTTGGTGGCTCTCTCTGCAGCGGGCCTCCGTCTGATGGGAGGGGACGTGAGGGCCTATGTCGTCGGGTTTGCGGTCCTTTTCGGCCTGGGGTGGGCATCTCAGGCGGTGGCGGGAATCCCCACCCTGAAGGAGTGGGGGATCAGTTACGTAATCGTCTCCCTGGTGGTGGGCCTGGTCATCTCCAACCTGGGCTCTGTCCCGCCATGGATGAGAGAGGCTGTCCGGACCGAGTACTACATCAAGACCGGACTGGTGATTCTCGGCTCGTCCATCCTCTTTGGTGAGATCCTCCGCGCCGGCCTGTTCGGCCTGGGCCAAGCCCTGCTGGTAATCCTGGTGGTGTGGAGGTTCTGCTACTGGTTTTGCCGCCGGATCCGGGTGGACAAGGAATTCTCGGTGATCCTGGCCACCGCGGTCTCGATCTGCGGCGTTTCGGCGGCCATCGCGGCCTGCGGCGCGGTGGGGGGTGACCGGAAGAAACTCTCCTATGTCACTTCCCTGGTGCTGATCGTGGCCGCTCCGATGGCGATCTTCATGCCCGCCATAGCCGAGAGCGTCGGTTTGGCGCCCGTCGTGGCGGGCGCCTGGCTGGGAGGGACCATTGACACATCCGGCGCGGTGGTGGCCTCCGGGGAGATCCTTGGCGACTCGGCCTTGAATGCAGCGGTGATCGTGAAGTTCTCACAAAACGCCCTGTTGGGCCTGGCGGCCTTTGCCATATCACTGTGGTGGGCCTTCCGCGGCGCCGGTGACCGGGAGGAGCGACCCACCGCCGGGATGATCTGGGACCGGTTCCCCAAATTCGTGCTCGGGTTCATGGTGGTGTCCCTCCTGTTCTCCTTCCTGCTGAGTCCCGAGGTGGTCGATGCCACCGGCGGCCTGCTGAAAGGCATACGGACCTGGTGGTTTTCCCTGGCTTTCCTCTGCATCGGCCTCGAGACTCGCTTCCGGGACCTGGTCTCGATGGAAGGCGGCCGCCCTGCCGCCGGGTTCCTGGTTGCCCAGGGAGTCAACATTCTCTGGACGCTCGGAGTGGCCTGGCTGCTCTTCGGGGGCGTCCTGTTCTCGGTGCCGGATCTCTGAGGGTCAGAGGGTCTCGACGCTCTCCCATGCGCCTGATTCCCAGGACCGGGCCATGGCCGCCTGAACCTCGGCCACCCGCGCCGCCGCTTCGAAGTCGGGAGAGAACGTCGCCCCCGATCCGACCGCCTGCAGGAACTCGTACAACTCGATGAGCTTCAGGGCCTCGTAGCCGATCGAATTCCCGTGGCCGGGGACGATGTTGCCCTGGTGGGGAAGCCAGTCTCCCCCCAGGACCCGGACGAACCCGTCGACGGGTTGCTCCTCGGGCAGGTACAACTCCAGTGCGTTGAGCTTCTCGTGCGTCCATGAGGCAGCCCCCTTGGTCCCGTTCAACTCGAAGGCCATGTCGCTCTGCGGGCCGACGATGGTCCGGTCGGACTCCAGGGTCCCCCGCGCCCCGTTCTCGAACTCCACCAGGGCGCCGACGTAGTCCTCGTTGGTCACCGGCCCGGTGGAATCGGCGACCGAGCCCACGTCATAGTGGGTTCCCCTTCCGGGCATGGGAATGGGACGATGGGTGATAAAGGTCTCCCTGGTGGCCACCACCCGGCGGATAGGTCCGCACAGGAACAGGGCCATGTCGATGGCATGGGACATGATGTCGGTCAGCGTCCCGTAGCGGGACTTCTCGGTGAATCTCCAGGTGAGGAGGGAGAGCGGGTCCCGCCCGTACATCGAGAAGAACCGTCCCCTGTAGTGGGTGAGCCTGCCGAACCGGCCCTCTTGGATGAGGGTGTGCACATGCTGGACCAGCGGTACCCACCGGTAGTTGTAGCCGCATCCGGAAAGCACCCCGGCGGTCCGGATTGCGCGTGCGATGGCCATGGTGTCTTCGGGATGTCCCCCCACCGGCTTCTCGCAGAACACGGTCTTGCCGGCGGCAGCGGCTTCCTCGGCGATGGTCCGGTGTAAGGCGTTCGGAGCGGTTATGTCGACGATGTCCACGTCGGGGTGGTGAACCACCTCTCTCCAGTCCGCGCCTCCTCTTTCGTATCCGAAGTCCTCGACCGCAGTGGTGACCCGCGACGAGACCGGATCCGCCATCGCCACCAGTCTCGGGCGGATGTCGCTCTCGGGAAAGTAGACCTCGATGTTTCTGAAGGCGCGGGTGTGGGACTGACCCATCCATCCGAACCCGATCAGCCCGATACCTGGGACTTTCCTGCTCATCTCATCGCGGCCGATCTGTGCGACAACGCTCAATCCTAGGGGCTGAGACCCGCCCGCTCCATTACCTCGGGGTTGACCAGGTAGCTGGGGCGGCGCCCCGCCATAACCGAGAGGACCTGGCTTATCGCCTCCGCCAGCATCCGCCCCTTGGCCTCCGTGGTCCAGGCCGCCACGTGAGGGGAGACCAACACGTTCTCGAAGCCGAGCAACGGATGGCCGATCGGGAGCGGCTCGGGATCGGTGACGTCCAGGCCGACCGCCCGCAGATGGCCCGAGGAGACCGCCTTCACCAGCGCGTCGGTGTTGACCACAGGCCCGCGGGAGGTGTTGATCAAAATGGCGTCCGGTTTCATCAAATCGAGCATCTCCCGGTCGAATAGGTCCCGAGTATCGGGAGTGAGGGGCACATGGATGGAGACGACGTCGGCGGAGGCCACCATCCCCGCCAGATCCGGCGCCCGGGTTACGGACCCGAATTGCTCGTCGGTCAGATACGGGTCAAATGCGGTTACCTCCATTCCGATGGCCGCGGCCATGGTGGCCACCCGGCGAGGAATCCGGCCAAATCCCACCAGGGCCAGAAGCTTTCGATTCAGTTCCACCGCCCTGTGGTTCTTGATGCTTGCCAGATCGCCCTGTCGCAGTTGGCGCTGGAGGATGGGGAGACGCTTGGCGACTGCCAGCATCAGCGCGATCGCCTGCTCGGCGGTGGGGATGGTGGGTCCCTCGGGAAAGTTGCAAACACAGATCCCCCGCTCCGTGGCGTCCTCCACCACGATGGCGTCGTAGCCGATCCCGGTGCGGGCGATGATCGCCAGGTTCGGCACCCGGTCCATCACCTCCCCGTCGAACCGGCTGTGTCCCGCCAATATGGCCTTGGCCTCCTCGATGCCGCGGTAGGGGTCCCCTGGATCGCCCGGGCCCAGAACTCTTATTCCTGACTTGTGCACCTCGTCCATTCCCGGCCAGTTGACGCGCTCGAACCAGACCGGATAGGGGGATGCGGTGGACTCTGCTGTGGTGTTCGCCATGTTGGGCTAGGTTAGAAGGTCCGCCCGGCGATCCTGCGGAACACCCGGCTGCTCTCCAGGTCCCTTTGAGAGGACGCTGAGGGGTGCGGGGCAGTCCGCCCGGCGGAGGCTAGGGCGCCCCCCTTCCTCTGATCCTTCCCCACAGAAGCGCCAGGGCGAGGGCGACGAAAAGCAACCCCGCCATCAGACGCCACCTGGTCAGGAGCAGCAACCCGCCTCCTGCCACCGCCAGGACCACCCCCCACCTCATGGAACTGAGAGCCGGGTAGGCCAGCCACACCGCCGCCAGCAGGATGTCGGCCCGGAGCAGCACCGAGGCGGTCTCCGGATATCCCTGCCACCACGTCAGAGCGGAGGCGGCAGTGAGGCAGATAACGGCCACTCCCAGAAGCACGCGGCGGTAGTCGGGGGAGTCGGCGCGGTCTTCGCTCATCCCCATCAAGCTAGCGGTTAGGCGGCCGGGTTTTTCTAAACTCCTTCTCCTATGCCGATAGATGTCGATGTAGCCCATGTCGCCAACCTGGCGCGGTTGGCTCTGTCTCCGGACCTCCTGGACCGGTACCGGGAGGAGTTGGGGGTCATTCTGGACCATGCCTCCCGGGTGCAGGAAGTAGACACGTCCGCCGCCGCCCCGCTTGCTCATCCGCTGGGCCAGACCAACGTGTTCCGGGCCGACGAGGTGCGCCCCTCCCTCGACCGCGATGAGGTGTTGGAGATGGCGCCGGAAAGCCGGGACGGCTTCTTCGTGACCTCCCCGGCCCTCGACTGACCGGAAGGATGCCCTCCGGACCGCTCTCGATCGGCGCCGCCGGCGCGGCGCTGCGTTCCGGGGAGACCACCGCCGTCGAGTTGCTGGCGGCGGTGATGTCCCGGGCGGAGATGACCGAGTCGGAGTTGCATTGCTACCTCAACCTCGACCGGGAGGGGGCCATGGCGGCCGCCAGTCAGGCTGACAGAGAGTTGGACAGGGGGGAAGACCGGGGACCCCTCCACGGCATCCCCGTGGCTGTGAAGGACAACATGTGCACCCGGGGGTTGGAGACCACCTGCTCCTCGAAGATCCTGGCCGGGTACCGCCCCCCGTACGACGCCACCGCGGTGGCCCGTCTGCGGGAGGCGGGAGCGGTGATCGTCGGTAAGACCAACCTGGACGAATTCGCCATGGGCAGCTCAACCGAGAACTCCGCCTACGGGCCCACCCGCAATCCCTGGGACACCGGCCGGGTCCCCGGGGGATCGTCGGGGGGTTCGGCGGCGGCGGTTGCGGCAGGTTCGGCGATCGCCGCCCTGGGATCGGACACCGGCGGCTCCATCCGCCAACCGGCCTCCCTGTGCGGCGTGGTGGGGATGAAGCCCACCTACGGCTTGGTCAGCCGGTACGGGTTGGTGGCGTTCGCTTCCTCACTGGACCAGATCGGTCCGCTCACCCGCACCGTGGGGGACGCCGCGCTCCTGCTGTCCGCCGTGGCCGGCCACGATCCGGCCGACGCCACGTCCTATGCCGGACAGGCGCCTGACTTCGCGGGAAGCCTGGACAGGGGCGTGGACGGGCTGAGGCTGGGAGTGGTGAAGGAGTTGGGAGGGGATGGGTACCAGCCCGACGTCTCGGAGGCGACCGAAGAGATGCTTAATAGGCTGGCGGCCCAGGGTGCGGAGGTGATGGAGGTCTCCCTCCCGTTGTTCGATGTGGCGTTGTCGGCCTATTACCTGATCGCCCCAGCCGAGTGCTCGGCCAATCTCGCCCGGTTCGACGGGATGCGCTACGGGCTTTCCATCAAGGGGTCCACCGCCTCGGCCACCATGGCCGGGACCCGCGCCGAGGGGTTCGGTCCGGAGGTGATCAGGCGCATCCTGCTGGGGACCTACGCCCTTTCGGCCGGCTATTTCGACGCCTTCTACGGTCAGGCTCAGAGAGTTCGCTCCCTGCTGCAGGCGGAGTTTGAAAAGGCCTACCGCAATGTGGACGTGCTTGTCTCCCCGACCAGTCCCACCACCGCCTTCCGGTTGGGCGAGCGCACCCAGGACCCTCTGACCATGTACATGAGCGACATCTGCACCATCCCCTCCAACCTGTCGGGACATCCCGCCATCTCGGTGCCGATCGGCCTCGACTCCAAGGACTTGCCCATCGGCTTCCAGGTGATGGCGCCGGCTCTCGGCGAGCAGGTGATGATGGCCGTGGCGGCGGAGGTGGAGAGACTGACCGGCTTTGACGCCCTGCCCCCGCCGGCGCTGGCTCCACCGCCGGGGGTGCCGCTGTGAAGTGGGAGCCGGTGATCGGGATCGAGGTCCATGTGGAGTTGGACACCGACTCCAAGATGTTTTGCGGATGCCGGGTCTCCTTCGGCGATCCTCCGAACACCCATGTCTGCCCGGTGTGCCTGGCTCTGCCCGGATCGCTTCCTGTGCCCAACCGCAAGGCGATCGAGAGGATCATCCGGTTGGGGCTGGCCCTCAACTGTCGAATCAACCCCGGCTCGGTCTTCCATCGCAAGAACTACTACTACGCCGATCTACCCAAGAACTACCAGATCAGCCAGTACGACGTTCCCGTGTGCGTGGACGGTTGGTTGGACGTGGAATCGGACGAGAGCCGGTTCCGGGTGGGGATCGAGCGGGTGCACATGGAGGAGGACACCGGAAAGTCGGTGCATGTGGGCGAGGGGGGAAGGATCCACTCGGCGGCGGAGACCCTGGTGGACTTCAACCGGGCCGGCACGCCCCTGGTTGAGGTCGTCTCCCGTCCGGATCTTCGAAGCGCGGCCGATGCGCGAACCTATGCCCAGGAGTTGCGGGCCGTCGTGGTGGAGACCGGGGTCTCCGATGCCCGGATGGAGAGAGGCTCGATCAGGTTCGACGCCAATGTGTCCATCCGGCCGGAGGGGAGCCCGGAGTTGGGCGTGAAGGTGGAGATCAAGAACATGAATTCCTTCCGATCGCTGGAGAGGGCCATTCGCTCGGAGATCGAGCGGCAGACCGCGCTGGTCGCAACCGGTGAGAGGGTGGTGATGGAGACCCGGCACTGGGACGAGGAGGGGGAGGTTACTCACGGGATGCGCACCAAGGAGGGGAGCTCCGACTACCGCTATTTCACCGAGCCGGACCTGGCGCCCATGGTCTTTGACGGCTCCTGGGTGGAGGAGGCCCGGTCTAATCTGCCCGAGCTTCCCGCTCTCCGCCGGGATCGCTACCGCGGAATGGGAGTGAAGCCCGCCGCGGCCCGGGTGCTTGCCTCCTCGGATCCGCAACTCAGAAGCCTGTTCGAGGAGGCCGTGGAGTCCGGCGCCGATGCGGTGGCGGCTGGAAACTGGGTGACGGGCGAGGTGACCGCTTCTCTCCGGCGCAGGGAGGTCTCACCGGCGGATGTTCCCCTTCGGGGAGGCCAGATCGCCGCGCTGACCCGTTTGGTCAGTGAAGGCCGCGTGTCCGCCAGCGCTGCCCGCGAGGTCCTGGAGGGCGTGATGGACGGGGAGGGGAGTCCGTCCGAGGTTGCGACCCGGCGCAATCTCCTGCAACTCTCGGACCGCGCGGCCCTGGAAGAGGTGGTGAAAGAGGTGATGGCCGCCAATCCCGAGGCGGTGGAACGCTACCGATCGGGCGAAGGCAAGGTGCGAGGCTTCCTGGTTGGCCAGGTGATGAGAGCCACTTCCGGCCGCGCCGACCCTCGAGCGGTCAATGAGATACTCTCCGCCCGCCTGTAACTACGGGTTCACACCGGTCCGATAGGGGCTATCCCCCGTAGGTGATGTATTCATCCAGGCTCTGGTCCGGGCGGGAGCCCCCGCTGTAGGTGAGGATGCGGTAATTGGCCATCGACGGCTCTCCGACGTCCACGAACTCGTAGTCGCCCCCGATCCCCAGGTAGTCGGGATCCTCTCCTGCCGCGATCAGGTCCCGGCACTGGACGAAACTGCGGCACTTGGTCCCCGTCCGGGTCACGTCGTTGATCTCCCGGGCGATGAGGGTCGGGTCGGTGGAGCCGGCCACCTCCGCGGCTAGGGCGATGATGATGAGTGCGTCGTAGGTCTCGGCGCCGTAGCCGTAGATGCCGTGCACACCGCCTTCGTAAGCGGTCTCGAGCCGGTCCGTGAAGGGACGGATGGTCCTGAGATCCACCGAGTTCTCGGCCCCCCGCATCCCGGTGAGGATGGTGGGGTCGGAGACCGAGCCCCCGATGCTGGCGATGTGGCCGGCGGTCCCGTGAACGATGGTGTCCGAGGTGGGCCCGATTCCTCGTTCGTGCATGGTTGTCACCAGTGCAGCCGCCTCTTCGAAGCCGATGACGAAAACGGCGTCGGGGTCGGCGGCTACCAGCAGGTCCACCTCGGCGTCGAAGCTGTCGGTGCCGGGGGCGTAGGCGATGAAGGGATCGATCACACCTCCCAGTTCCTCGAAGCTGTCACGGAAGGCTACGGCAAGCCCGGTCCCGTAGGACTCCTGCCGGTAGATCACCCCTACCGTCTCGATGCCCTCCGACGCCATCAGTTGGGCCGTCATGGCCGAGAGCAGCAGGTCGGGAGGGGCGGTGCGGAAGTACAGCCCGTTGTCGGGGTAGGTGGTGAAGTCGGGGGAGGTGTTGGAGGGGGCGAACTGGATGACCCCGGCTCCGGTGATCTTGTCGATGACCAGCTTGGAGACTGCCGAACTGGCGGCGCCCACGATCGCATCCACCTCCAGGGCAAGAAGCCGGTCCACCTCGGGGTTGGCCACGTCCTGGCTGAGGTCTCCCGAGTCGGCCTCGTAGAGAGTGACCTCGGCGCCCAGCACCCCACCGGCCGCATTGAGGTCCTCCAACGCCACCCGGGCTGCGGCTGTCAGGGTTGGTCCGAAGGAGGCCAGGTCCCCGGTAATCGGGAACAGCGTTCCTATCACGAGGCCCCCGCCGTCGTCGGGCTCCGGAGTCGGCCCCGAGAGCATCTCCCTGGCGGTCAGGCCAACCAGGATGAGGATGAACACAGCCACCCCGACCGTTCGCTTGGGGAAGTTTCTGGAGCCTGTCTTGCGGGCCAATGTCTCTCCGGTGTCGGCGCGACCCCAAGAATAAGGAACCGGACGGCCGGGGTCCCTCCTTTTTGGAAGTCCGGGCCGGGGGAAGGCGGACTGAGGAGCCGGCGGCACTGCCAGAGGTAGCATCAGCGCCATGCGCACCGGGGTATATCTGTTTCTGATCTGGGGGGTTCCGGTGACCACCGTCGGGACTCTCTGCTACCTCGCTCGCTCCCGGCGGAATCCGGCGGGCCGGTCTCTGCACCGGCGCTGAGGCGGGGACTGGATGGAGTTCCTGTGGGAAGTCTTGGCGGACGCGGTGGATGTCCTGTCCCGGGCCGGGCCCGAACTCTGGATGGTGGTGGCCCTCACCCTCGCCGTCTCCGCAGCCTCCACCGGGATCGGCGTGCTGCTGGGGGTCCCGCTGGGAGCGGCTCTTGCGCTCGGCCGGTTTCGGGGAAGAGGGGTCCTGCGATTGGCGGTGAGCGTGGGTATGGGGTTTCCGCCCGTGCTGGCCGGACTCCTGCTCCTGCTGGTGTTCTGGCGGTCGGGTCCCCTGGGAGGCCTCGGTCTGATCTTCACCCCGGCCGCAATGGTGATCGCCCAGGTGGTCCTGGCGACTCCCGTGGCGGCCGGGGTCGTCTCGGGGTCCATCAGAGGATTGGGCATGGTCCCCATGGAGCAACTGGCCGCTCTGCGGCTGGGGCGGGTGGCGCGGGGGATGGTGGCGGTGCGGGAGGCGAGGGCCGGGGTTGCCACCGCCGTGGCGGCCTCATTCGGGAGGGTGGTGGCCGAGGTCGGGGCGGTGCTGGTGGTGGGAGGCAACATCGTGGGGGAGACCCGGGTGCTGACCACCCTGATAGTTGAGGAGTCGCGCCAGGCGCGGTTCGGAGCGGCGGTGGCGGCCGGCGCCGTGTTGCTGGTCATCGCCCTGTTGGTGAACGTGGCCGTTGGCCGGTTGGGAGGAGACGGGCCATGAGAGTCTCCTTGTGTTACCCGAGTCGTGATCCTGTGCTGGACGTGGAGGGACTGGAGTTGACCGAGGGTCGGCGGACGGTGGTCTTCGGGCCCAACGGAGCAGGCAAGACCACCCTGCTGAGGTTGCTGGCGGGGACCCTCCCGGGAGGACCGGAATGGGAGTGCGCCTACCTGCCCCAGACTCCCCATCTCTTCCGGGGTGGGACCGGTTGGAACCTGGGGTTGGGCCTTGATGCCCGCCAATCCGCCCGCGCCGCGGAACTTGCCGCCCGCCTGGGAATGGGAGACCGGCTGTCGGAGCCCGCCGCGCTGCTGAGCGGCGGGGAGAGACAGAGGATCGCCTTGTCCCGGGTTCTAGCCCGGCGGGAACCGTGGGTGTTGCTGGATGAGCCGCTGGCGCCGATCGACGCCGAGGACCGGGCGGCGGTGGCCAAGCTGATCGCCGAGGGGGTGGGAGAGCGGGGGGCGGTGATCGTCACCCACGACCTGGAGACCGCGGCCGCCCTGGGGACCCACATGGCCGTGCTGGTGGAGGGTCGGCTGCGCCAGCAGGGACCCCTCGGGGAGGTGTTGTCTCATCCGATCGACTCCCGGGTGGCCGGGGTGGTGGGGGTCTCCAACCTCTGGGAGGGCGTCGGGGTGGCCCGGAGTGGAGGCTTCGCGGTGGCCGAGGTGGGGTCTGTGCAGGTGTGGGGCGTCGGGAACATCGAGACCGGGACTCGGTGCCGGGTGCTGTTCCGGGGGGAGTCCGTGGCGATGCTGGGCGCCGGGGAAGGGTCCGGCTCGGTGCGTAACCGCTGGGCGGGCCGGGTGGCCGAGGTCCGTCAGGGGGGTCGCTGGGTGGAGTTGGAGGTGGACGTGGGGGGAGTGGAGGTCACCGCAGTGATTACTCCGGGGGCGATGGACGAGATGGGCCTGGAGATCGGCTCGAAGGTGGTGACCGGGGTGAAGGCATCCGCAGTGCGGTTGCTCCCGGGCGGTTGAGATGGGACGCCGGTCATGGCTGACGGCGGTCTTGGCGGCCGGTCTGGCGGCGGGAGCGTTGACGGGATGCTCACCGGACGAGACCAGGGTGACGGTGGTGGCGGGCACGACCCTGGTGGACGGGAGACTCCTGGAAGAGGTGACCTCCGACTATGAGGCGCAGCGTGCCAACGTGCGCTTGAGCGTGGTGGGCGCCCCGACTGCCCGGGCGTTGGCCCTGGCCGAAGCGGGATCGGCGGATGTGACCATCACCCACGACCCTTCGCTCGAGGAGCGCTTCATCTCCGAAGGAAGGGCGGAATTGGCGGAGGAGGTGTTCTCGAGTCGGTTCATCCTGGCCGGCCCACGGCGGGGGTCCGGGGCGCTGAGGGGATTGTCCGCCGTTGAAGCCTTCGGCAGGATCGCCCAGCAGGGTCACCCGTTCGTCAGCCGGGCTGACGGATCCGGCACCCACCAGGTGGAGAGGGAGATCTGGGGTCGGGCGGGGGTTGATCCGACCGGCAGGGAGTGGTATGTGGAGACACGCCAGGGAATGGGTTTGACCCTGCAGGTGGCTTCCCACAGGGAGGCGTTCGTCTTGGTGGAGTTGAGCGTCTTCCTGACCGCGGAGGAGACCACCGGCCTGGTGGACGCGGCCCTGGACCCGGCAGGGCTTGACAACCCATATCGGGCCATGGCCGTGAAGGGCTCTCCGGTGGCGGATGAGTCCCGGGCATTCGTCGAGTGGCTGGCGTCCCGGAGTGGACGGGAGGCCGTTAGAAGGGCGAACCTGGAGTTGTACGGCGCTCAGATATTCGAGCCGTAGACACGGGACCGATTCGGTAGGGTTTCGGTTGTCGATGGAGAGATTCACGAAGATCGTGGCCACCCTTGGGCCGGCGGTGGCTTCCCCGGAGAAGATCAGGGAGTTGGTGGCGGCCGGAATGGACGTGGCCCGCCTCAACTTTTCCCATGGAGACCATGATCTCCACCGCCGGTTCGTGGAGTGGGTGAGAGAAGCCGGGCAGCGGGAGAAGAAGACGGTGGCGGTGCTCCAGGACATCTCCGGTCCCAAGCTGAGGGTCGGGAAGGTAGCGGACGGGAGGATCTCCCTGCGCACCGGCGAACGGGTCTCCCTGGTTCCCGGGCACACGTCCCCGCTGAGCCGTCGTACTATTCCCATCAATTATCCGAGGCTGCTCGAAGACCTGGGAGAGGGAGACGGAGTGGTGCTGGCCGACGGGCTGATCAGGATGACGGTGGTGGAGAGGCATCCGGACCGACTGGTGACCGAGGTGAGGTGGGGGGGCGAGCTGACCAGCGGCAAGGGGGTGGCCTTCCCCGAGACCCTCCTGCAGTTGCCTCCCGTTACCGAGAAGGACCGGGCCGATCTGGAGTTGGGTTCAGAACTCGAGGTGGACTACGTGGCGGCGTCCTTCGTGCGGACCGGCGACGACGTGCGGGCCATCAAGCAGTTGGCGGGCGTGGCGCCGGTCATCGCCAAGGTGGAGTTGGCGGCAGCCTATCAGAACCTGGACGGGATCCTGGCCGAGGCGGACGGGGTGATGGTGGCCAGGGGCGACCTCGGCGTGCAACTACCCCTGGCCCGGCTTCCCATCGTGCAGGCGGACATCCTGCGCCGGACCAACCGCGCAGGGCTGATATCCATCACCGCCACCGAGATGCTGGAGTCCATGACCCGATCGCCTCGGCCCACGCGGGCGGAAGTGACGGACGTGGCCACCGCGGTGGCCGCCGGCAGCGACGCGGTGATGTTGTCGGCCGAGACGGCGGTGGGGGACTACCCGGTCCGGGCGACCGAGGTGATGGCGGAGATCTGCGTCGAAATGGAGAGAGAACTCCTGAAGGCCCAGGGCGATCCGGCGGTTCCCTATATCACCGCGGGCGGAGGCACCGCCTCGGCGGTCGCCCGCTCGGCCGTGGACGCGGCTCACAACCTGGGCATCGACACCCTGGTGGCCTTCACCGAGTCCGGGTCCACTGCCCTGCTCCTCTCCAAGTACCGGCCCCGGGCCCGCATCATCTCTTTCACCCCCGTGGTGCGCGCCCTGCGACAGGCGGCCCTCTACCGGGGAGTCACTCCCCTCGAGTTCGCCCGGAGGGACCACACCGACCTGATGTTCGCGGCAGCCGAGAAGATCCTGGAGAGGGAGGGGATTTGCCGGCGGGACGACTTGGTGGTGATGGTGGCTGGAACCCCTCCCAACCAGGAGGCTTCCACCAACCTGTTCAAGGTCCAATCCATCGGAGAGCGGCACCGCCGTTCCTTCGCCCCGCAACGGGGGGTGGTGGGTCGTCGCAACTGAGCGGATGCCGCGGTTCGGCGTATTCCCCGGGCCGATCGGCGAGGGGTCCCGGAGCCGGCCGGGTCTCCGGCTAGAATCTCCCGAGCGATGATGAAAGGGGACCCTTGGGACAGCAGATAGAGATCCTCTCCACCGAGATGGTCGGCGACGTCCTGGTGATCGACACCAACCGCACCCTGGGGGGCCAGGACGGGGAGAGCTATGGCGACTCCGACGCCGCCCGGTCCCAGAAGACCTTCCCTGCTCTCCTTTCGGTCCGCTTGATGGACCTCGACCCCCACATCAACCGGGTCTTCACCTTGTCCAATACCCTCACCTTGCGCCGTTCGGGGGGATGGACTGAGGGGCAGGTGGAGCGAGTGTCAGAGTCGATCGGGGAGTTTTTTCTCTTCTATTCGGAATAATCGGGGGACGACTGTTCTTCCCGTTGGCTGACGGAGTCCTACTGTTCGCCGTCGTCCACCGGCGCCTGTTCTTCTTCTTCCTCGATGGGGACTTGACCGTCCTCCTCCTCGATGGGGAGTTGCCCTTCGTCGTCGGGCAGCAGTTCGGGGAAGCGGTCGGTCAGTTCCTCGGGCAACTCCGGGGCGACCTCTTCCTCGGGTTCGGGACACACCACCTCCGCCCCTTCGGCGGGTGAGCCCACCGCGCCGGATCCCGATCCCGGCGCCGTTTCCTGATCTTCGGGCGCCGTCAGCACTCCCGTATCGGTCAGATAGGCCATCAGGCAGGGATGCATCTCCACAATCTCCTGGCGAGGTATGTAGCGAACCGTCCAGATCCGGTTGTCGGTCTCCTCTCCCTGCCTGATGGTCCGGGTCACCTTCACGGTCCATCCCACTTTGGCGGTCTGGATTTCTTCGGCCTCGCCCGGGGCCAGTTCCGGGTTGGCGCGGTACAGAATCTCGGGTGGTTCCCGTTCGTCGGTGCGTTCCGAAAGCATGGCCGAGACCACCCGCGCCTGCGGGCCCCCCTCCGACAGGATCCTCAAACGGCCTTCCCCGTCCCTCCAACGTCCGATCAACACGCGTCCGTCGTTGTTGCCGAAGAACTTCACCGTTATGGAGGTGTCGGTGTACTCGGTCCTGATCAGCACGTGTGAGGGAGTGTCGTTGCGGAAGACCAGATCCACTTCGGGCCAGTTGATGGTGGCTTCGATGCCTTCGGGATAGCGGGTGAAGTGAAAGCTGTGGGTCTTGTGGGTGATGTCCTCATACCCGCCCCAGAAAACCGCGTTGTAGAACGTGGTGGCGAACTGGCTCACGCCACCGCCCACGGTGTCGGTCAACTCTCCCCTCAGCAGTGTGCCCGCCTCCACGAATCCGTCCTCCTCGGTCCTCTCTCCCACATGACGGTTGAGGCTGAATGTCTCCCCGGGCGGCACGAGGGCGTCGTTGACCCGGTCGGCGAAGAGTTGGATGTTGGTAACTCGGGCCGCGCAGCAATCGTGGTATGTGGTGTACTGGGACACCAGGTGGCGGATTCCCAGATTCTCGATGTCCTCGGTGGTCACGTGGGGCTGGGTGCCCGCGACCTTGGTCAGCACCCCTTGGCGCTCGCTGCCCGCGGCGAGAGTCTCCAGCATGTCGCCCACTGTGTCCACGTCCACTCCGATCCCCGTCTCGGAGGGGTAGATGATCACCCGGTCGTTCTCGTCGATTTCGTAGTAGGCGTTGACGGGAGGGGTCCCCACCTGGTCGTTTATGGCCGACACCTTGCGGGTCACCAGCCGGCGGTCGATGGTCAGGTGCACGGAAGGCGACCGGTCAAGGTCGAAACTGAAGATTGTGGCGTCGGCTATCTCCTGGGCGGTGAACACCAACTCGGCGCCGGTGTCGGGGTCCTTGAAGACCACCGGGGCGGATATCCATTGCTCCACTGTCTCGACGGCGTCGGTGATCTGTTCGATGTCGGTGTCAGGCTCCACCAGCACGGTGTCCAACCGCACGGTCCCGCCCCCGTTCAGGGCTGCTGCCCGGATCTCCACATCGGCCTCCGAGCTGTCCAGGAGCCAGCCCGGAGACGGGTAGCTGGGAACGGGTCGGCCGTTCACGAACTCCAGGGTTCCCTCTACCGGGCGTGTGCCGTGCTGCTGGTCCAGGTCCTTGACGAAGTCCTCCACCAATGCCTGGTCGATGGCGGCCACGGGAACCAGGACAAGGGGGATGGGGTCGTCCCAGGGACTCCTGAGCCACCGCCTCCACCTGTTGACGAAGCTTCCCTCTCTTTCGTTTCGCATCGCCCGGTCCACCAGTTCCCCGAGGTTCAGGCGATAGCCGAATTCGGAGGCCGTCACGGTGGACGGTTCGCCGTTGACCACGATCTCGATCACCGCTTGACCCTGCTGTGACTCCATCTCCGACAGGACGGCTTCGGCCTGGCTTCTGTCGAGGCCGGCGAGGCTCACTCCCGAGACTGTCACGGATCCGAGAACCACTCCCTGGTGGGATCGGCTCCACACCGCATAGCTGCCCAAACCGGCCATGATCAGGGCGGTTGTGCCGATCAGGGCGATCAGCAGCAGCCGGGAGGTGCGGGACATGGGGAGGGGAAGGAGGAGAAGATGACTCGGTAAAGTGTAGAGAAGGAGGAGAGACTATCTGGACCTCCTAAAACCTCCCCCGACCAGAACAGGACTGCCGGATCATGGAAGCAATCACCGAATGGGTGTTCATTGAAGAAACGATCGGGACGCTGGTCACCGCCGCGGGCTTGTGGATCGGTTACGCAGCCATTAAGAGGGCCGGAGAGCGGGTTGTCTCGGAGATGGCCGAACGCGGCGAGGAGCACGGCGCCAGGGCTGCGAGTCTATGGTCGCTGGTGCGGAGGATTGTGATGATCGCCCTGGTCATCACGGCGGGACTGATGATCATCTCGGTGTGGGGGTTGCCGTTGGCGCCATTCCTGGGGGTTGCCTCCGCC
This sequence comes from Acidimicrobiia bacterium, assembly GCA_965209025.1. GTDB lineage: Bacteria > Actinomycetota > Acidimicrobiia > Spongiisociales > ZC4RG35 > Bin76. The sequence continues at coordinate 172,064 of OZ242375.1, forward strand.
GCCGGCGTGGCGATCGGCTTGGGAGCAAGAGGCCTGGTGCAGAACGTCATTTCGGGGTTCTTCATTCTGCTCGAGGACCAGTACCGCATCGGCGACAGGATCAAGAGCGGGGCTGCTACCGGTGAGGTGATCGACATCCGTCCCCGGGTGACAATCCTCCGTGACGACGAAGGGGTGATCTACTACGTGCCCAACGGAGCGCTGGGCGGGTCGGTCTCCATGGTGTTCCCCCCCGAGTCCCCGTCCGAGGACGCCGCTTCGTAACCAGCCCCGGGGTTTATGCCCCTCAGCACCCAGAGGGCCGTCAGGCCGATGAGCATCAGGGAGAACATGGCGGCATGGCGGCTCATGCCCAGGACGTCCACGATGAAGCCCCAGAGCAACGGGCCCAGGACCGCGGCGAAACGGCCCACGGTGGCGTACAGGCCGTAGAACTCGCCAACCCGCTCGGGTGGGGAGAGACCGGTCATCACCACCCGGTCGGTGGCCCAAAGGCCCCCCAGCGACAAGCCGCCTGACAGCCCGGCCACCCAGATCAACCAGGCGGCGCCCGATAGCGCCGCAGTCACGCCCAGGGCAATGGTGACCACCCAGAGTGCCAGGATCAATCGCAGACCGCGCCCCGGTCCCAAGCGCTCGGCCAGCCAGCCGCCCAGGAACCCCCCGCCCATGGAGGCGGCGATGGCGGCGCCCAGGAGAACCGTCACCTGGGAGGTGGTCAGGCCCACTTCTTCGGTGGCGTATATGGCCAGGAAGCCTCCGATGAGGGTGTTGACGGTGTCGGTGTAGCAGAACCTGCCCACCAGGAACCTGGTCAGGTTGGGATACTGGCGGGTGGCTTGCCAAGATCTGAACAGGTCACTCATGATTCTCCGCAGAGGCGGGGGATCGCCCTGGACCGGAGGCCGGGGTGCGGGCCGGATCAGGAAGAAGGCAGGTAGCGAGAACACCGCGAAGCCAACCGCCAGAGAGCGGAACACCGCCGGGTAGCCTCCTCCTACCCCCAGGACCAGGGTCCCGATACCCAGTCCGATGAAAGACCCCAGGTAACCGAGCGCCACGCCCATCCCGGAGACGCGACTGCGGGTTTCGGGGGTGCTGACGTCCAACAGCAGGGAGTCGTAGACCGCGGAGCCGACATGGAATCCGATCAGCGACACCCCGAAGATGCACATGGTCAGGAGGACCGGGCCCACCGCCAGCAGCGCGCTTCCGCAGACGGCCATCCCGGTGGTGATCGCCAATGCGCCGATCCTGTCCCCGCGGTAGTCGGTCCGCGTTCCCACCCAGGGCGCTAGGAACGCCACCACCAGGCCGGCGCCGCCGGTCGCCACCGACAGCGCCGAGTCCGGCAGGTCGTTCTCCACGATCCATTGGGGAAGGTAGAGCCCGATCACCCCGAGGGCGAAAATGGTGTTGGCGAGGTCGTATCCGACCCACGCCCAAACCGACGAGCGAGCGGGTACCCAGCCGGATGAAGGCGTGTCCGGGTTCACCGCGCGGCTGCCAACCGGCGGGTCAGAGGCTGATCGCCACCGAGATCAACTCTTCATGCCCCAACCGGCCGGCGGTGGCGGCCAGGGCCACGTGGGACTCGTCCAGCGGGAACTGGTGGCTTACCAGGGTGTCGAGGCGGGGGTCCGTCTCCAGTTGCTGGACTCCCCACTCGAACCCCTTGCGGGACGGCCCCAGTACCCCCACCACCTTCAACTGCTTGGTGACGATCACGTCGGAATAGAGCGAGGAGATGGGACGCCCGCCCTTGGTCGAGGCGAGTATCACCTGCCCTCCCGCACGCACTATCTCCAGAGCCACGTATATGGCCTCCGGATCATTGGAGGTTACGTCCACCACCAGGTCCGGGCGTTGTCCGAGACTGTTTCCCACTGCCATCGCCAGGTCCTCGGCGCTTGCGTTGACGATCAGGTCCGCGCCCAGGATGCGCGCCATCTCCAGCCGGTCGGAGTCCACGTCCAGACCGCTGATCCCCACCCATCCGGCGCCGGCGCTCTTGGCGGCAAGCAGACAGGCCAGCCCACGGGGCCCCGGGCCCAGGATGAGCACGTTCTCTCCCGGCTTGAGACGGGGCACTTCAACCGCCCATGTCCAGCCGTCAGCCAGGGAGTGGGCGATGGTGGCCGTCACCGCCGGGATGTCATCGCTGATGTGGTGGAGCCGGGCGTTGGGATCGAGATAGAGAGTCTCGGCCATCCCTCCCCACAGTCCCGGGTGTTCGGTGGAGGGGAGCAACCCGTAGGTGTTGACCGGATAGCGGCGGGAGCAGAAGGACAGGCCGGCCAGGCAGGATGAGCAACTCCGGCATCGAATGACCGGCTCCACCAGTACCCGGGAGCCGATCGGATAGGGCAGGTCCCCGTTGATGCTGTCGGCAATCCTCCCGACGACCTGTCTCCCCAGGATGAGCGGGTAGGTCAATCTCGAGATCTCTCCCGCCCAGGCCTGGGCGTCGATTCCGGAGAGGGTGGTGGCTTCCACCGCCAGCCATCCGCCCTCCCGGACGGGGCGCCGGTTGAGGGTGGTGGCGCGCAGGGTGTGGGGTTCGACCAGTATCTGCGCCTTGACGCTGACTCCGCTCATTGCCGACCTCTCTGCTATCCGTCAGAGCGTACATATCCGACCAGGGTCGGCCGAAATCCCCCGCTGAAGGTGGATGGGACAGGAGGTTCCTCCGGCGCCGGCCGTGGCGGGAGGGTGGCAGCCCACCCGGATGGCCTTGGGGGAAAGAGCGGAGGAGTTGCCACGGCAGGCCTATTCGCGGCACTGTGGGCCTCCCGGTTGTGTCTCCGTCTCGGGTCTGTCCTGCGCCGGCGTACTACCCCAGGAAATCGGTGAGGCGCCGGGCTCCCCGGGCCAGGTCGTGGTCGGAGAGGGCATAGGAGAAACGAACGAATCCGGGGGCGCCGAACGCCTCTCCGGGCACTATCGCCACCTTGATCTCCTCCAGTATGGCTGTGGCCAACTCTATGGTGTTGCTCACCGTGCGGCCGCCGAGGCTCCGGCCCAGGAGCCCGGAGCAGTTGGGAAAGGCGTAGAAGGCACCCTGAGGAATGATGCAGTCCATTCCGGCGATGCTCGACAGTGCCTCGTAAAGGGTGCGCCGCCGCCGGTCGAAGGCCTCTCTGAATTGAGTGACCGACTGCTGCGGCCCGGTCAGCGCGGCCAATGCGGCATGCTGGGCGATGTTGCACACGTTGGAGGTGGAATGGGACTGGAAGCCGCTGGCGGCTTTGATCACGTCCGGTGGTCCGACCATCCACCCGACCCGCCAGCCGGGCATCGCGTAGGCTTTGGCCACTCCGTTGACGATCACCCACCGGTCCTCCATGGAGGCCGCGATGGAGGAGAACTCCGCCCCGTCATAGACGAAGTGCTCATAGATTTCGTCGGCTATCACCCAGATTCCCCGCTCCGACGCCCACTCAGCCAACTCCCTCACCATCTCGGGACTGTAAACGGCGCCGGTCGGGTTGGAGGGTGAGACAAAAATGAGGGCTTTGGTGCGCTCGGTGACCACCCGGTCCAACTGGTCTATGGTGACCTGAAACCCGGTGGTCTGGTCAGCGAGAACCGGTACGCCGACTCCTCCTGCCAACTGGATGGTCCAGGGATAGGAGACCCAGTAGGGGGCGGGGACGATCACCTCGTCTCCGGGGTCCAGCAGGGTGGCGCAGGCGGCGAACACTGCATGCTTTCCTCCGTTGGTCACCAGGACCTGCGACGGGGAGACGTCCATTCCCGAATTGGCGTTGGTGGCGTCCGCCACCGCTTCTCGCAGGTCCGCCAGACCGGGAGTGGCGGTGTAGCGATGGTTCCCGACGTCGCCGCAGGCCTTGGCGGCGGCGGCCACGATGTGGTCGGGGGTGGGGAAGTCGGGCTCTCCCGGCCCGAAGCTGATGACGTCGTGCCCCGCCTCTCTCATCTGTTGGGCCTTGGCGGAGACCGCCATGGTTGCCGAAGGGGCGATGCTTCCGATCCGGTTTGAGATGCGATTCATAGGTGCAGAGGTTAATAGGTCGCGCGCCGGGCGGCGACATGGGTCAAGTCACACAACCGTCGGCCGGTCAACCCCGGCGAACCTGGCTGGCGGCCGACCAACGTCAAGCGTCCGGTCATCGGTCCTTTGCCGGTCGTCTCCTGCGACGTCGGAGGAGTGCGAGGGCCTCCCAGACCAGGATGGCGGCGACCGCTACCGCGGCCATCAGGAGAATCATCGGGTAGGACCCGCTCCACCAGAGGAAGTTGACTCTCACGGAGTGGGAGTTCTGGAGGACGAACCAGATCAAGAGGAGGGCCAGCGCTCCCCCTCCGGCCACCTTCCAGGGGAAGGACGACTTCTCCGCACCAGGTACCGATGGCGGCTTGTCCGGTGTCGAAGGGGCGCTCTTGCCTTGATCCCAGTCGGAACTCTTCATATCCAACCTGGATTGTACAAACCCCTCGTCCCCGCCGGGTCCAGCAGGCGGGCCGGCTGACCGGGGGCCGGGGGTCTGCTCATCCTCAGCGCATAAGATTGTTTTACGCCCTCTTTATCAGGCATGCGGTACAAGGGGTAAGCGAGGCAACCCAAAGGAGAGTCATGAAAGAGCCGTCCGATCAGGGTGTGGAGGAAACGCTGTCTGCAGAGGAGAGCTTGGAGGTCAATGCACCCTTGGCGAACAAGCGAGCCCGCGGGGCATTCAGCTTCCTGCGCGCTCCGTCCTTCTGGGGAGGGCTTGTGGTTGGATTGGTGGCTCTTGGCGTCGGGGTGGCGATCGGACTGGGGATGGACCGCTGGATGGACGATGACCGACGGGGCGACTCTGACGAGCGTGGGCAGTTCGCAGTCCACTCCTTCCGCGTGGACCCCTCCGGCGAGTGGGACCAGGAGGGTCCGTGGGCAGGGGGAAGGCGATTCTGGTTCCGCTTTCCCGCCGGGAAGCAGGGGGATTGGATGGAAGGCTGGGAGGCCAGGAAGCCGAGTGGGAACAGGGAATTCGAAAGGGACGGCTTCTCATGGAAGGATGACCGGCGTGAGGGAGGTTCCTATCTCTCCGATGATGAACTGGCGTTGTTGGAGCGGTTCATCGACGTGATCGAGGAGGTGGTGGATGAGGTGGGCGACTATCTCGAAAGGGGTGGTTTCGATCCTCCCGGGGACCGGCAGTTCGGGCCTGCCTGGTTCTTCGAAGACGACTTCTGGAAGGACTTCGAAGGAAGGCTGTTCGGCGATGAGTACCGGAAGGGCGATAAGGAGTCCAAGAGCGATCCCGAAGGCTCCTGGGATGAAGACAAGGGCCCTTGGGATGAGGAAGAGGGGCCGTTCGGGGACTTCGGGTTCCCATTCGGCGAGTTCCTTCCCGGGTTCGCGTTCCTGGAAGACTGCGAACTGGACTCTCTGGAGCTTCCCGGCATCTTTGAGGACCTTCCCGACGAAGGGGACGGTCTCGATGACAACGAAAGCATGGAGGACTTCTTCGAACAGATCGAAGAACTGTTCCGAGAAGCTTGCGAACCACCTTCAGGCGGCTGACGTTCCTGTTGGGGGATCAGGCCACATCATGTGGCCCGATCCTCTGGGAGCGGTAAGTCCAACAGCCCCGACCTGATTGGTTCGGGGAAAACCTCAACTCCTCACTGCCGGGCCGGATCGGATTGGCTAGGGTATTAGGCAAACAGACTTGTCTCAGCAAGGAGGAAACCTTGACACCCAAACGATCTGATTACGGAGTCACCCGTCGCCAGTTCCTGGGAGGAACGTCAGCACTCATGGCCTTTGCGGCAATGGGTGGACTATCCAGCCTCTTGGCGGCCTGCGGCGGAGGGGATCCCACCGATGAAGGGGCGGAACCGGGTGAGGACTTCACCGGCGAGTTGGGGGTGCTGATAGGGACCCACATGGACCCGATCAAGCAACTGCTGGAGCAGCACCAGGCCAACGTGGGATTCGCTCCCAACGTCGAAGAGGTCACCAGCCCCGACCTGCGCACCAAGCTGACCACTTCCTTCCTGGCCCAGAGTTCGCCTTGGGACGCGGTGTTCGTCACCGCCACGCTGGGAGCCGAACTTCAGCAGGGGGAATGGCTCACCAACGCCGGTCCCTTCATGGACGAGCGGGTGAGGAGCGAACCGGACCTGTTGACCCGCGGCATGGGCGCCGTGGAGTTTGGCGGGGAGACCTGGGCGGTGCCGTGGACCATGGGGAGCCAGTTGTTGCACTGGAACAAGAAGCTCATGACGGACGCAGGGCTCGATCCCGACGCTCCGCTCGACTGGCATTCCACACCCAACTCCTATGACACGTTCGTCGAGTACGCCATCGCGATGACCGGGGAGCGGGACGGTGTCCAGTACTACGGACTCACCGACGCCTGGGCCGACCAGCACGTTCTGTTCACCTGGGGCGGCATGCTCCACATGCATGGCGGCACCTTCCTCGACGAGGAACAGCAGCCGGCCTTCAACAGCGAAGCGGGGGTGGAAGCCCTCCAGAAGCTGCATGACCTGCTTCATGTTCACAAGTGCATCGATCCCGCCGTCAGCACCTACACGTGGGTGTTCGACGCCACGCCCGGCTTCTTCGACGGGACGCGGGGCATGTTCATCTCCTGGCCGTTCGTGGCGGGAGTGGCAGCCATTCCCGACGCCGCGCCCGGGATCGCCGGCCACAGCGCATTCGCTCCCAACCCGGCGGTGGTCACCAGCGGTTCGGTGGACGGGTCGGAGTTCTTCGGAGTCCCGGTCTATGCCGAGAACAAGGACGAGGCCTGGCGCTTGCTGGACCTGATCTCTTCCCGCGAGGGCCAGAGAGTCGTGGCGCTGGGCGGATGGGGTTCCATCTACAGCGGGGTTCTGAACGAGCCCGACATCGTGGAAGCCTTCCCGTTCTATCCGGCGCTGGCGAAGGCCTACGAGTATCCCGTGGAAGGCGGATGGTCCGAGGACCGTCCCCGCTGGACGCAGTTCCTCTCCGACGAGATCCACGAGGTGCTGGCGCAACGCAAGTCGCCTAAGCAGGCACTGGATGACGCCGCGGCGGCCACGGTGGAAGCCCGAAGGCAGGACGAAGCGTAAAACCGCGCCCGACTCCATGACCCCTCAGGCGCAGGTGGTCGAGGTTCGGGCTGGCCGGACTCGCCGCCGCGGTCGTTTGGTCGCGGCGGCGATGGTGGCCCCGGCCGTGTTGGTGGTGTGCGGGGTGTACGCCTACCCGGCCCTCTCGACCCTGGCCTACAGCGTCTCCAAGATAGACCTGTCCCCCCGATTCCGGATCGAGGGGTTCGTCTGGTTGAGGAATTTCATCAACCAGTTGACCGATGCCCACTTCTGGCAGGCGACCTGGATAACCATCTATTTCGGGGTGATGCTCTGTCTGTTGACGGTGGTGCTGTCCTTTCTGATAGCCCTCCTCTTGAACAAGACGTTCTTCGGTCGGGGTCTGCTCAGAGTGACCGTCCTGCTCCCCTGGGCGGTGCCGCCCGTTGCCTCCGGGGTGCTGTGGGTTCAGATGTTCCATGCCGAATTCGGATTCCTCAACGGACTGATCAGGGCATTCGGTGGAGAGGGGGGAATAATCTGGTTGGGCGGCTCGACCATCGCCCTTCACTCGGTGCTGATCACCGAGGTATGGAGGTGGATTCCGTTCGCCACCCTGTTCATCCTGGCCGGCCTGCAGATCGTGCCCAAGTCTGTCCGTGAGGCGGCCGCCATCGACGGCGCCGGTTCCTGGCGGGGTTTCCGCCATGTGACCTTCCCGCTGATGCTGCCGGTGGTGGTGCCGGTGGTGATCTTCCTGTTCGTGTGGGCGATGAAGGTATTCGACACCATCTTCGTTCTGACCCGCGGCGGCCCCACCCGGGGTACCACCACCCTCAACTTCCTGACCTACCGCCAGGGATTCGTACAGTTCGACTTCGGGAACGCGGCGGCCACCGCATACCTACTGTCCGCCCTGACGGTGTTGGTCATCGCCGGTCTGGGGTGGATGCTGGCCAGGTCCCGGCGACTGGCGGGGACGTAGAGATGGTGGCGCTGGTGGGTACGTCTGCGGTGCGCCGTCTCAAACGGCTGTTGACGTATGGCGCCGCCCTTCTGGTTCTGGTGGTGACGGCCTTCCCCCTCTACGGGATCATCCTGACCAGCATCCAGACCGAACCGGACATTCGCTCCGTTGACGTGGCGTTCGTTCCCACCTACATCGAGACCGAGCACTATCAGCGGATCTTCGACGAGGCCTCGGGCATCCCGGTGGCGGAGTCGATGGTGAACAGCCTGGTGGTGGCGCTGGCGACCGCCTTCCTGACCGTGGCGATCGCGGTGCCCGCCGCTTACGCCCTGCACCGGATGTCGGTTCCGGGGAGGAGGATCATTCTGGGCGGCTTCGCCGCCATCTACATCCTCCCCACTTTGTTGTTCGTCCTTCCCCTGTTCATCGCGGTGGTGCAATTGGGCCTGTACGACACCTACATAGGGCTGGTGCTTCCCTACGTGGCCTTTACTCTGCCCTTCATGGTGTGGATCATGGGATCGTTCGTCCGGGCGATACCGGTGGAGGTGGAGGAGATGGCCCGGATCGACGGCGCCGGGCTTCGCCAGTTGATGTTTCGCATCATCATCCCCCTGCTCAGGCCCGGGATCTTCGCCGGACTGCTGTTGGGCTTCATTCTCGCCTGGGTGGAGTTCTTGACCCCGTTGCTCTTCACCAGCGACCTTTCCATACTCACCGTGACCCTCGGGTTGTTCCGCTCGACGATGGACATCGCCATCGGGCAGTTGGCGGCCGCCACGGTGATCACCGCCCTGCCGGTGATCCTCATCACCGCCTTTTTCCAGCGCAACATCTCCGAGGTGGTGACGGCCGGGGTGGAGAGATGACGGGACCCTTCTTGAAGAGAGCCGTCCGGGAGTTGTACGGCCCCGGACTTGAGAGGAGTTGAATCATGGGTAATCAGATAGATGTAGTAATCCAGCCGGTGGTGTTGAGATTCACCCTCTTGGATGACGAGGTGGTTTATTTCTTCGCGGCCGATACCGAGGCCGTCCTGGATGAGATGGAGTTGATGATGGGAATCAACCCCGAAAAGGACATGTTGTTCGACTCCAATCTCGGGTTCCTACCGGTCTCCACCACGGTGCTGATCAGGGGGGAGAAGAACATCCTGGTCGATCCCGGCAACACCCACACCGGGTTCTACGGGCAGTTGGGCATAGGTCTGAAGAGATTCGGGGTGACGCCCGAAGACATAGACCTGGTTGTATGCACGCACTGTCATCACGATCACATGGCCAGCGCCGTCTGCATTCCCGGCGTCGACATCGTGCTGGGTGAGGGAGAAGCCGACTTCTGCGAGGAGTTGTACGGCGCCGCCGACACGGAGGCGCGTCTATCGGTGATGGGTCGTCTGATCGAGGTGGGAAGGGGAGAGGAGTTGGAGTTGATGCCCGGGGTGGTGGCTATCTCGACGCCCGGACACACGCCGGGTCACATCAGCGTCATGGCCGAGAACGAAGAGGGAGAGAAGGTGATAGTGGCGGGAGACACGGTGATGACCCGCGGCGAATACACGGATCGGACGTTCTCCCACTGGTACAGCAGCGGTCAACTGCGGGAACTGCACTCCAGCCTGGACCGGCTCCAGGCCCTCCGCCCGAACACTGTGATGCCCGGCCATGACCGGGCTTTCGCTCCCCGGGAGGGTTGAGGGTGGCGCTCCTGCGGACCGCGGTGGTGGGCACCGGGGCGATCGGTTCACTACACGCTCGCATCTACGCCGAGCATCCGTACTCCGAGTTGGTGGGGATCGTGGACGTCAACCCCCAGACGGCGGCAGCGGTGGCCGAACCATTGGGGGTCCCCTGGTTCACTGAGGTGTCGGGTCTGCTGTCGGATTGCCAATTCGACGCCGCATCGGTATCCGTGCCGGAGCATTATCGCTACGAGAGCGCCATGCCCCTGGCGAAGGCCGGCAAGCACCTGTTGTTGGAGAAGCCGCTGGCGCCCAGCCTGGCGGAGGCGGATCGCTTGATAGCCGACCTGCGAGAGACGGGAGTCCTCACCATGGTGAACTTCATCCTGCGGTTCGACCCTCGTTATTCGGAGGCCAAAGCGGCGGCTGCCTGTGGCAGGCTGGGGGACATCCACACCATGTTCACGCGCCGCCGCGGGTCATACCTCGGAGCCGACATCTACGGAGTGTGGACAGATCTCTTGATCTCCACCGGAATCCACGACCTGGACGCCATGGCTTGGCTGGCGGACTCGCCGGTTACCCGCGTCTATGCAGAGACCATCTCTCGCCGCTTGGCCGACTATGGGCACGACGACTCCGCCATGGTGATGGTGCGATTCGACAACGGCGCGATCGGCGTTCTGGAAACCAGTTGGGTGATGCCCAATCGTCTCCCGGCAGGTCTGGATGCCTGCCTGGAAGTGGTTGGAACAGGAGGGGCCGTCTTTGTCGACAGTTCCAATCATGGTTTGTCGATCATGGACGCCGAGGCATACTCGAAGCCCGACCTCACCCACTGGCCCGTGATACTGGACCGGGTGGGGGGAGATCTGGCCGCATCCCTGGATCACTTCATTCGCTCGGTAAGGGATGGTGTGGCGCCGAAGATGACCCTTGAGACAGCTCGACATGCTCAGGCGATGGTGGACGCCGCCAAGCGGTCGGCGGCCTGCCACGTTCCCATGGAGCTCACCCCGCCTCCCGGTTGAGACCGCGATCGCAACGGTTCGGGTCTCAAAACCTCAACTCTGGGGGCAAGTCGGTAAACAACGGGGGATCGGCGCCTGGGCGAGAGCATGTGATCGCCGCCGCGGCGATGGCCCGCTCCATCACCCTTCGCCACTCGGCCATACCCACGTCGCCGATTCTCATCGGAGCATTCGGCAAACCCATCTTCCAAACTGAGGCCAGGATCGCCGCCGCGAATGTGTCCCCGGCGCCCACTTCGTCAGCCACCTCCAGCGCTTCGCCGTCTGCCGACAGTTCCCCCTCCAGGGTGTAAACGGTGGCGCCTGACCTTCCATGGGTTATGAAGACCACCGAGGGTTTGCCTGACAGCAGTTCGGCGGCGCACTCCGCTCCACTCCGGCCGGGCCATATCCATGCCAGGTCCTCGTCGGAGGCCCGGTAGATGTCAGCCGTGGCCAGCCAACGGTTGTGATAGTGATGCCAGCGGGCGCGGTCATCGATGATCTGGGGGCGCACGTTGGGATCCACGGAGACAATGCCGGGGTGCCGTTCGGCCACCCGGGCGAGGGTTTCAGCAGTGCGGCCCCGGAACATTCCGAGAGTCCCGCCATGGAGGATGTGAGGACCCGGCCCAAGAGTCCTCATGTCGACCGAGGAGAGCATCGTCTCGGCAGTTGCATCACCCTCGAAGCGGAAACGCAGCCGGGGGGTGTGTTCAACCACGGCCCTGGCAGTGGGTTCAGGTCCTCTTTGGCAGGCTCGAACGTCCACTTGGTTGCTTCTCAGGAATGCCCAGATCGCTTCCCCGTGGGCATCCGTGGAGATACGACCAACAAAAGCACTCGGAACCCCCAGACGGGCGCAGGCGACGGCGACGTTCATGGGCCCTCCGCCCGGCACGGGATCCGGAACCAGGTCCACCAGGGCCTCACCACAGCTAACGATCACATCCCACCTACCAATCGGTTAACTTAGGGGTTAATGATCCGAAACGGACCTGCAGACTCGGCGCATGTTGTTTGTCACGGAGACGGCGCCGGGAGTCATCGCCACCCAGATTCGGCAAGCATTGTGAACGTGATCGGCTGATGGTCGGATCCAGTCCGAGAATCGGGGTTGCCTCCGTTTTTCAGGAGACCAACACCTTCAGCCCGAAGCCGACCGTCTGGGAGGACTTCAACGTGCTGGTTGGAGGCGAGGCGGTGGAGGCGCTGGCGGGGACCAACACCGAGTTTGCGGGGGTGATGGATGAACTGGCCCGGCAGGGCGCCGAGGCGGTTCCCCTGGTCTCGGCTTATGCTCTCCCGTCGGGACGGGTCACGGAGCGGACTTTCCGGCGTCTCGTGGGGCTTCTCGACGCCGGTCTGGGACAGGCCGGACGCCTTGACGGGCTGGTGCTGGCCCTGCACGGGTCGATGACCTCGGAGTCGGTGTTCGACGCCGACTCGACGCTGATCGAGGTCGCCCGACGCTGGATGGGCGACGCTCCGGTAGGGGTGTGCCTGGACCTGCATGCCAACGTGACCACCCGGTTGGTGGAACTGGCGGATGTGGTCGTCGGATACCACACCGAGCCTCACGTCGACATGGGATCGACCGGCGCGCGGATCGCCCGGCTGCTGACCGCCGTGGTGCGGCAGGAGATTTCCCCGGTGATGGCGCTGGCCAAAAGAGCCCTCCTGATTCCCGCCGAAGGGATGCGCACCGATCTGGGCCCGATGTCGGAGGTCCGGGATCTCGCCGACCAGATGACCGTCGGCCGGGTGCTCGACATTTCGCTCTTCCCGGTCCAACCCTGGTTGGATGTTCCGGAACTGGGTCTCGGGGTGTTGGTGGTCACCGACGACGACCCCGACGGCGCCCTCCTGATCGCCGAGGAGCTGGCATACGAGGTTTGGCGGAGGCGAGGTCGCATGACCACCCCCCGGATCATGACCCCGTCGGCGGCCTTTGCCAACGCACGCCTGTCCTCGACCAGGCCCTTCGTGATGGCGCACACCGCAGACTGCCCGACAGCGGGAGCCTCCGGGGACGATCCGATCATGGTCACCGAAGCCGCCGAATACGGAGCCGACCTCACGGTGATGCATTCGCTGCTGGATCCCCGAGCGGCGCGCCGGTTCGCCGATGAGGTGGGGAACTCGGTGCGATTGGAGGTGGGAGGAGCCTTCAACCCCGCGGCCCGCCCGGTCAACCTCGAGGGCACCGTTGCCAACGCAGGAGGGGGAACATACCGGCTCACCGGTCACTCCCACACGGGAATGGAAGTCTCGATGGGGGAGTGGGCGGTGGTGACCTCCGGTTCCCACCACCTCCTGATAACTTCCCAGCCCTCCATCACCGGCGATCCCGCCACCTGGCGGCACGCCGGGCTGGAGCCCGACCTCACGGACGTCCTGGTGGTGCGATCGTGCAGTGATTACCGGCCGAACTTTGCGGCATCCGCTCCCGAAGCCATCACTCTCGACCTTCCCGGCGCCAGCACCCCCCGGCTGGAGAGCCTTCGCTTCCACCACGTCCCGCGACCCATCTACCCCATCGATCCCGTGCTGATCTGAGGGCCTGCGGGTCTCGGCTAATGTCTTGGTCGTGACCGATCTGACTCCTTCCGAACTCGACGTCCTCGCCTTCCTGGAGGACACCGCCGATGAACAGTTGGCGTTCGCCCGGGAACTGATAGCCACCCCCAGCCCTACCCCGCCCGGTGACGAGCGGGCGGTAGCCCTCCTGGTGAGGGAGCGTCTGGAGCAGTTGGGTATGACCGACATAACCGAGTTGGCGGCCGTGCCCGAACGCCCCAACCTGGTGGTGAGGATTCCCGGGGCCGGGGACGGCCGCAACCTCATCCTGTCGGGCCATCTCGACACCAAGCCCGCCGGGGACATGTCCCAATGGGAGACCGATCCATGGGATCCGGTGATACGGGACGGCGACCTCTACGGACTGGGCTCGGGGGACATGAAGGTGGCGGTGGCCGCCATGGTGTACTCGGCGGCGGCGCTGTCCCGCATCGAGGGATGGCCGGGCCAGCTTCAACTGGTATTCACCGCCGATGAGGAAGCAGGCTCGGCCCTGGGTTCCAAGTGGATGGCGGCGGAGGGCTACCTGCACGGAGACGCGGCCATCATCGGCGAGCCCTGCGGGGTGCTGTCCGAGTGGGAGAACATCGGGGTGGTCTCCCGGGGCGGGCTGCTCTTCAACATCCATGTGAAGGGCACCCAGATGCACTCCAGCGTCTCCGACCGGTTCGATCCGGTCAATGCCACGGTTGAGATGGCTTGGCTCATGCAGCGGATGCACGCCCAGATGAAGGGCTACCTCACCTACCAGCCGCACCATCTGGGGGGCCTCGGTCCCACCGTGAATGTGGGTGTGCTGGCGGAAGCAGGGGTCTACTACGGGGTGTACCCGGGAAACGCATGGTTCGGCTGCGACATCCGCCTGGTGCCTGGCATGACCCCCGAAAGCGTCACGGCCGACTTGGAGAGGTTCTTGGATGACGCGAGGGCCGACAATCCAAGGCTTCAGGCGGAGTTGGAGATCATAGGCGGCATCGAAGCCACCGAGATCCCCTTCGACCACCCGGTAGTGAGCGCAATCCAGCACGCCTCCTCCCATGTGCTCGGCAAGCGCCTGGAACCGGTCATCTTCCCCGGCGCCACCGACGCCTACAGCTTCCAGGCCACCGCAGGGATACCTTCGGTTGCGGCCTTCGGTCCCGGTTACCTCCCCCGCGCACACTCACCCAACGAACACCTTGCCGCCGGGGGAGTGTACGAGGCCTCTCGCATCTACGCACTTGCGGCGCTGAGTTACCTTGCGGGGGACTGAGGAGGCGGAAAGAACGAGCCCGCCTGTAAGCCGGATTCTGTGGGGACCGTCTCCGGTCCCCGGTGACCATCCATCTGGGATCACCGTCGCCGGTGACCTCTTGCGGCTCACCCGGGACTGATCAACGGGCCATTGCGTCCCTGCTTAGCCTTGCTCCAGGTGGGGTTTGCCGAGCCGCCCCGGTCACCCGGGGCGCTGGTGGTCTCTTACACCACCGTTTCACCCTTGCCTGTGCCTCCGGTGAGGCCATCGGCGGTCTGTTCTCTGTGGCACTTTCCGTCGGGTCGCCCCGCCTGGGCGTTACCCAGCACCCTGCCCTGTGGAGTCCGGACTTTCCTCAGGCGTCGGGATTCCCCTCCGCCCGCGGCCACCCGGCGAACTCGTTCTTTCTCCTTATGTTATGGCTTCACCGGCCACGGGTGCCATCGGTTTGGACAGTTGGCAATGAGATCGCCGGACTCCGGTCGCCGAGTTCGTCAGCGGCGGCCCGCCCACCATCCGGTTAGGCCGCCGAGGACCATTCCCAGGGCCGCTGCCGACAGTACCTGGAGGGGTGTGGTGTTGGCCCCTCCTCGGGAGGCCAGGGTTACCAGGATTCCTACTATCACCAGGCCGGTGAGGGAACCATGGAAACGTTGGCCGATGGCGACGGTCCGTCCTGACACCCATCCGCCCACCATCACTCCCACCACCAGGCCTGCCACCGCTCCGCCTCCGCGACTGTCCGCGCTGCCGAATCCGGGGAACATCTCCCAGCCGAGCGCTCCCAGCCACCACTCGATCAGGGTCACGAGGACCACCGCCAGCAGGCCCACCGCGGTCCCCATCACCAGCCCCCGCAAACGGACTCTCGGAATTCTCAAAACGGTCGCCTTTCGGTTGAACGTTGGCCCTCTTCCTGTAAGTCGAGAAGGGTAGAGTTTCGGGTAGTCATCGCATAGCCAGGAGGAAGCATCATGAAGCAGTCGTATGTCGCCGAGTTGGTCGGCACATTCATCCTGGTGTCGGTAGGTTCGCTGGCTGCCCTCTCGTCGAACGGGAACCTGCTGATCGTGGCCTTCGGGTTCGGGTTTGCGTTGATGATCGCCCTCTACTCGGTGGGTCACATCTCGGGAGGGCACTTCAACCCGGCAGTGAGCCTGGCTATGCGGCTGGGAGGGTCTCTGACCACCGCTGACATGATCGGATACTGGGTGGCCCAGGTGGTGGGAGCGATACTGGCCTCGGTGGCAGTGCTTGCTATGGTCGGATCCGATGCGGTAGCCGACACCATGAATACCTATAGGGACGCCGGGCCGGCATTCGGAGCCGAGATCCTTCTCACCGGGGCTTTCGTGTTGGTGATCATGGTGGTTGCCGGCCACGGTCTCGGTCACGCGAGGACCGTGATATCCCTGGCGCTGGTCGCCATCCACCTGGCCGGGGTGCCGATCTCCGGCGCCTCCGTGAACCCCGCCCGGTCGCTGGGTCCGGCGGTGGTGGCCGGCGACCTGAGCGGCATCTGGCTGTACATCGTGGCGCCGTTGGTGGGCGCCGTGGTGGCCTGGCTGGTCACCAGGGTGGCGCGCACCGGTCCAGCGGACGGCTAGGCGGAGATCCCTGCATGGACTGGTCCGAAGTACTCGGAAAACTGACCGCCGGGGTGGACCTGAGCCGATCCGAGGCTCGGGCGGCGCTGGACGACATCATGAGCGGGCGGGCAACTGCGGCTCAGACCTCGGCGTTCCTTGTCTCGCTACGTATCAAGGGCGAGACCACCGAAGAGATGGCCGGGTTGGTGGAGACCATGCGCTCGGTGGGGGTGCGGGTCTCGATCGGGGAACCGGTGGTGGACACCGCCGGGACCGGCGGGGACCGTTCGGGTACCTTCAACATCTCTACCACGGCCGCCCTGATCGCAGCCGGGGCAGGCGCCAAGGTGGCGAAGCACGGCAACCGGTCGGCCTCGTCCAAGTGCGGGTCGGCAGACGTGTTGGAGGCTTTGGGGGTGGGAATCGAACTGGACCCCGAACAGACAGCCGAGATGGTCACAGAAGCAGGGTTCGGGTTCTTCTTCGCTCCTCGATACCACCCAGCCATGAAGTATGTCGTGCCCATCCGCCAGCAACTGGCTATCCCCACCGTCTTCAATTTCCTGGGACCGCTCACCAATCCTGCCGGCGCCACCCGCCAGTTGATCGGCGTCTATGACAGCCGGATGGCCGAGCGCATGATCGGGGTGCTGTCGCGCTTGGGGACCGAGCGGGCACTGGTGGTCCATGCCGACGACGGGCTGGACGAGGTCTCGGTCTCCGGCCCGACGCGGGGGTTCCAACTTGCGGACGGCGAGGTGACGCCGGTGGTGCTCACCCCCGAGGACTTCGGAGTGGACCCGGCGGACGTCTCGGAGTTGACCGGCGGCGACGCCGAGACCAATGCCGCGATCCTGCGGTCCGTGCTGGCCGGTGAGACCGGTCCCCGGAGGGACGCGGCGGTTGCCAACGCGGCGGCCACCCTGATGGTGGCCGGTCTGGCCGAGACCCCGGCAGAAGGCGCCCGGTCGGCGGCCCGCTCGATCGACTCGGGAGCGGCCGCGGCGGTGCTCGACAGGGTGATCGACCTGAGCCGCTAGTTGTACTTCCCAGGGACGTTGTTGACGGTTTTGGTGTTTGGATAAGGGAGGGCCTCCCTGGTTTGATTCGTGGGGTAAGCAAATCCTTCGAATCAAAGGAGGCCCTCGTGGGAAACTCTAAAGCACGGTTGACGCCGTTCGGGCGTAGGTTGTTGGTGGATCGGATCCTGGTGCATGGTTGGCCGGTGGCTCACGCCGCCGAAGCAGCGGGGGTTTCTCGCCAGACCGCCTACCGGTGGCTGAAACGCTTCCGGGAGGAAGGCGAAGCAGGTTTGCAGGATCGTTCCAGCAGGCCCCACCGGAGTTCCAACCGGGTCTCTTCGGAGACAGAGGAACGGATCGTTTCTGATCGGATCCGAGAGAAGGAAGGTCCTCATTTGATGGCCGGGCGGCTGGGTGTACCGCGGTCGACCATCTACCGGGTGCTCTGCCGTCGGGGACTGTCCCGCCTGTGCGACCTGGACCGCACCACCGGCGTCCCGATCCGCTATGAGCGAGACTGTCCAGGCGAACTGGTCCATGTGGACATCAAAAAGCTGGGGAAAGTACCTGATGGAGGCGGATGGAAGGTCCTGGGACGACCAGGAGCGGGACCCTCACAGAAAGTGGGATATGAGTATGTGCATTCGATGGTCGATGACCACACCCGCATGGCCTACTCAGAAGTCCTCGACGCCCAGGACGCCCAAGCCTGTGCCGGGTTCATGCTCCGCGCCGCCCACTGGTTCGCCACCTGGGGGTATCGCATCGACCGGGTAATGACCGACAACGCCATGGCCTACCGCCACAGCCAGGTCTTCGCCGATGCCCTCACCCAGATCGGCGCTGCTCACAAACTGATCCGCCCCTACCGGCCCCAGACGAACGGGAAGGTGGAACGCTTCCACCAGACCCTCCTCGCAGGATGGGCCTACAAACGCCCCTACCAAACCAACCAGCAACGACGCCGAGCCCTCACCAGATTCCTCCGCACCTACAATCACCACCGACCCCACAGCTCACTCGGAGACCAACCACCCATCACCCGACTTGTAACCCACCTCTGTGGGAAGGACAGCTAGTCCGTGGAGCGCCGCCACTTCCGGTTGACCCTGGTCGGGACAATCCTGGTCGCGTTCCTTGCGGCCTCATGTAGTTCAGGAATCGGGGAACCGGCTGAAGATTTCAACCTGGAGTTGCAAACAGGGGGCGCCTTCGTTCTCTCTGAGCAGACGACTCCGGTGCTGCTGTTCTTCTGGGCGGAGTGGTGACCGGTATGCAAGCGGCAGTTGCCGGCTATCGAGACGTTGGGCGCAGAATACGAGGGCCGGGCGGTTGTCTTGGCTCCTGCAGTTCAGTCGAGCTTTGAGCGCGCCGCTGCGGTTGCCGGGCAGCTACTGCCCTCGGGCCTGGTGCCATGGGGTTTGGATGCTGACCAGGAGGTCTTCGCCGCTTACGGGTTCCGCGGCGTGCCTGCCGGCGCCATTGTGGCCTCCGACGGCACTCTGATGGACACCTGGCAGGGATCCAGGGAAATCGATGAGATCAGGGCCGTACTGGACGGTCTACTGTCGATGTCCGAGGAAGCGATGGGGAGGGTTTCACCTTCCTAGCACCTGGAAGAAGGCGCTCATGTCGGGTCGCCCGAACCGGGAGGGCGCGCCTTGTGGATCTAAAGCGCATTGTGCCTGCTAATACCTATACTTTTCCCAAATGAAGCGTCGTGGACGTTGGTCGGGGATAGCAGGTCTGGTCCTGCTGTCGCTGATTGCCGCGTCGTGCGGCGGAGGGTCGGATACCGGAGGTGAGCCGGCGGAGGTGACCGCCGCCGCGGACACCGTTCCGGACACGACGGCCGCTCCCACAACCACCGCTGCCGCGCCGGCCACCACGGCCGCGGCGTCCACCGCTACAACCGAAGCAGCGACGGCAACCACTTCGGCGCCGACCACCACTGCGGCTGCCGACCCCGCTCCCACCGAGAGCGAAGCCGCCCCCGAGACCCCGGCCGAGGAGCCCGAGCCCACCACCACAACCACGGTGCCGCCGTCGGAGCCTCTCGGGCCGCCGGCGCCGGACTTCGCCTTGGAGTTGAGCACTGGTGAGACCTTCGTTCTCTCCCAGCAAACCACACCGGTGCTGATCTTCTTTTGGGCGGAGTGGTGACCGGCGTGTCAGCGGGAGTTGCCCGCTGTAGACCGGTTGGCTGAAGAGTACGAGGGCCGGGTCGTCGTGGTGGCGCCGGCCTGGAAGTCAAGCCTGGAGGACACCGCCGATGCTGCGGCGCAGTTGATCCCCTCGGGGAAGGTGCTCTGGGGGCTTGACGAGACACAGGAGATCTTCGCCGCTTACGGGATAGGCGGCCAACCCGCCGGTGCGATCGTTACCGCCGATGGGTCTCTGCTCGTCACCTGGCCGGGCGTGAGAGACGGCGGGGACCTCCGGGCGGACCTGGACGCGCTGCTGAGCGGGAGCAACACTTTCTCGATCGGTTCCGATTCGGTTGGTTCAGCCACCCTGTCGGGTCCCGGGTGAATGACGTAATACCGGCCTGGAGGTCGGTTTCGGGGCGGGCTTTACTGACACTCTGGGTCTTGTGCGGACTCCTGTTGGGCGCATGCGGGTCTGAGGATGAGGGTTCGCAGGCCGAGAGCGCCCCTGCACCGACCACCGCCGCTCCTGCGACGACCGCTCAACCCGAGGAGCCTCCTTCCTCCGATGTGGAGACCTCGGCTCTGGCCGAGGACGAAGGGGCGGACGTCCCTTCGACCACCGCCGCTCCGGAACCTCCGACCACCACGACGGTTCCCGAGCAGGTCGAAACCAGGGACCAGGCGGTGGAGGAGGAGACTCCGACCCCGGAAAGCACCACTACCACCACCGCCGCCGTCACCACAACTACGGATGCGCCGACTACCACCGTTGCGCCCACCACCACTACCACCGTTGCGCCGACTACCACTACCACTGTGGCGCCCACTACCACCACGACCAGGGCCCCTGCCACCGCCAGAAGGCCGCCGACCACCACTACTACCGTGGCGCCTACTACTACTACCACCAAGGCCCCTGCCACTGCCAGGAGGCCGCCGACCACCACCACGACCACCACGACGGTTCCGACCACGACTACCACTGCGGCTCCCACGACCACTACCCAGCCGCACAACCGGGAATCCGCTCCCGACTTCACCCTGGAGTTGGGAGACGGCGGCACCTTCACGCTGTCTGCCGAGCCCCGGCCCGTCTTCTTGGTCTTCTGGGCTGAGTGGTGACCGTCGTGTCAACGGGAGTTACCCGTTATCGATGGTCTGGCCGCCGAATACCAGGATCGGGTGGCGTTCGTGGCGCCGGCGTGGAAGGCCTCTTCGAGCGCCACTTCCAGTAGGGCAAGCCAGTTGCTCAGGTCGGGACTGGTCATGTGGGGACTGGACGCAAACCAGCGGATCTTCTCGGCCTACGGGGTGGGTTACCAACCGGTGACCATCCTGGTCGGCGCCGATAAGACCATTGTCAAGACTTTGCATGGTGGACAGGGTTCCTCCACCTTGCGGGCGGCAATCGAAGAGTTGCTGTCGATCTCCGGCTAGCTTCGCTGCGGAATTGGGTGGGCCAATCCGGCGCTGACCGGGACATAATTGCGTTCTGATGAGACTCTGGGAATGGCTGCTCACCGGCGTGTGCGTGCTGGCGGTGCTGTGGCCGGCCCTGGAGGGCCGGCGTCCCCGCCGGGGCATCGCCGCCACGGTGCTGGTGGTCGTCCTGGCCTGGCAGTTCCTGGCGGAGGGTTTCCGCTGGCAACTCTGGGGGTTGTACGGGGTCGCCCTGGGAATGGCCTTGGGCGATGTACTCACCGGGGAGCGCCAACTGGTCTCCTACCAGCGCATCCGGAGAGCCGCCCTCGGTCTTTTGGGGGTCCTGTTGGTGGTGACCCCGGTGTGGGCGCTGCCGATCGTGGAGATACCCCCTCCCACCGGCCCCTATCAGGTGGCCACCACCAGCCTGGAGCTTTCGGGCGTGGACCGCGTCGAGGAGTACGGCCCCCACGCGGGGAGCTTTCGGCGGCTGATGGTCCAGGCCTGGTATCCCGCCAGGGTGCCCGAGGACGCCGCACCGCTCACTCCCTGGGTGGCGGACCTGGACGTGGTCGGGCCGGCCATGGCCGAGTCGTTCGGGCTTCCGGGGTTCTTCCTGAATCACACCCGGTACACCCCCTCCCACAGCTACGGGGAGGCCGCTGCATACCGGGGAGAGATCCCCGTGATCATCTACTCCCACGGCTGGCGGCTGTTCCGCAACGCGGCGGTCCACCAGATGGAGTCTTTGGCCAGCCATGGCTACCTGGTGATCGCGGTGGACCACCCCTACGGGTCGGTGGCCACCGTCTTCGAAGACGGCGAGATCGCCCTTCTGGATCCCGAGGCGCTGCCCGAATCCGAAGAGGTGGGAGACGAGGCCTTCGAGGAGGCGGCCATCCGGCTGCTGGAGACCTATTCGGAGGACGTGCGCATGGTTATCAGGGGGTTGGAACAGGGCGTGAACGGGCCCTTCGGCTGGCTGGCCGACATGGCGGATCTGGACCGGCTGGGCATTTACGGCCACTCCCTGGGGGGAGGCGCGGCGGTGAGGACCTGTCTCCTGGAGCCTGCCTGCCGGGTGGTGGCGGCCCTGGACGGATGGGTGGAGCCGATCACCTCTGCGGAACTGTCCGGCGAACTGGACGTACCGTCGATGTTCATCCGCTCCGACCCGTGGCGGGAGTTGGAGAACGATCAGGTGCTGCGGGGACTGGTGGAGCGGAGCAACCGGCGGACCTACTGGATAGGCATCCATAACACCGTTCACAGCGACTTCACCATCGCCCCGCTGCTCTCTCCTCTGGGAAGCCGCCTGGGTTTGAGAGGAACCATGCCGGCCGCCCAGGCGTTCGCGGTGGTCGACCATTACCTGGTCGAGTTTTTCGATCGGCACCTCCTGGGAGTCGGAGGCAGGGAGTTGACCGAGGCGCCGCCCGCCGGGGTCTCGTTCGAACTGATCCCCTAGGAGGGGCTGAACCTCACTCCGGCGGGCCGCTCCCGAGGATCAGGTCGATCTGGCGGCCCAGCGAGAGAGAGTCGGAGGGACCGGTGAACCTTGCGGTGACCACCCCGTCGGGTCCGATGAAGTAGGTCTCGGGGATCCCGAACACCCCGAATGCGATGGCGGCGCGACTCCCCGGATCAGACGCGTACCTGACCAGGGGAGAGACGCCCAACTCGTTCAGGAATGCGATCGAGTCGTCGGGGCGGTCCTGGTATGCGATCTGGATGAGGCGGACCCCCGAGTCCGAGAACGCCTCGGCGACGGCCAGGAGGTCGGGATGCTCCACCCGGCACTCGAGGCACCACGAAGCGAAGAAGTTGATCACCGTCACCCGGGCCTCCGGGTCGGGGATGGTGATCTCGCCGGAACCATCCAGGAGCGGCAGGGTCATCACCGGGGAAGGGGCGCCGACCAGCGGCGAGTCGGACGGCTGGGGGTCCTCGGAGAGGCGGGTGGCGAACACCCCGGCAAGCACGGCCGTGGCGGCGGCCACCGCCACCGCCAGCACCACCGCGGCTCGTCCCGGTCGCCTCCTCACGCGCACTCCTCTCCGGCCCGGGCCGCCGCCAACTCGGCTGCCACCGTCTCCTCGGAGGAAAGCGCCGCGCTCGCCTCTTCAAGAAGAGGGACGGCTTCCGCCGCCTTACCGGCTCCGCACCACAGGACGATGGCTTTGAAGTAGAGCGCCTGGGGGTAGCCGGGAACCGCCTGGAGCGCCCGGTCCAGCGTATCGACCGCCAGTTCGATCTCTCCCGACCCCGCCCAGGCCATCCATCCCAGGCGGCTCAGCGCCTCCGCCTCTTCGGCGGCCGTCGGGTTGCGTTCCAGCACCCCTCGGTAATGGGCAAAGGCTCGCCCGAAGTCACCGGACCGGAAGTAGCGTCCGGCCAGTGCGAGGCGCATGCCGTTGATCTGGGGGTGGTCGGCATTGGCGGAGATCACCGCCTCCATGGTCTCATTGGAGTACTGGGACGGATCGAACTCCCCTCCGTCGGCATCGGCCCGGTCCTCGGACTGCGCGAACCATCCCACCGAGATCACGAGGGCTACCGCCGCGGTCCCCAGGATGGCGACGACCGTCACTCTCCCGGGTGTCCAGAATCGGGATCGCGGGTCCGGATCGGGGGACTCGAGGTCCGGTGAGACCGCCGCCTTCCCGGCCAGCCTGCGCCGGGCCTCCTCCATCTCCTCGGTGTAGACCCGCCGGAGCCGCCGGGCGGTGGAGGGAGGTATCTCATCCTCGGCAAGCTGTTGTTCCAACTCCTCCAGGTCCCGGGTGGCTTGATCGAGTCGCGCCTGCCAGTGGCTTTCCTCGCTCACGGCGACTCCCTGACCGACTCAGGGGGGATGGGCTTTCTGAGGCGAAAGAAGGCCAGTAGGAGACCGGTCACCAACGCGGCGGCGGGGAGCCCCCACAGGAGGGCCGTTCTCGTCTGGAACGGGGGATCGAGCATCTGTGAGCGGGGGTAGGCGGCCATCAGCCGGTCCAGGATCTGTTGGTCGGAGAGACCTTCGGTGATCATCTCCCGGACATAGCCCATCATGTCGGTGGCGTAGGAACTGGGGGACTCGGCGATCGACTCCCCCTCGCAGGCCGGGCACCGGACCTGCTTGCCGATCCTCTCGGCGCGGTCCCGGTTTACCGGGTCAGCGGTGGTCAGCGAGACGATCACGAAGGCGGCCAGCGCCAGGGTCAGCAGGGGAGAGACCCAACGGAGCAGGCTGCGCCGACCGGCGGGTTCAGCCACCCGGACGCGCTCCCACGGCGGGACGGACGGACTCCGATCTTCGGCGTTTCCTGCCCGCCAGCGAATAGAGGCCGCCCGCCGCGCAGGTCAGGCCGCCCAGCCACAGCACCCATTGCAGGGGAGCGGTGGCCGCCCGCAGGGTGATTGCCTCCTCGTCGATCCGCGTCACGCTCAAGTAGAGGTCCTGTGTGAGGGTGTGATGGATGCCGGGAGTGGCGATGGGCAGGGCGGAGGTCTCGAACTGGCTGAGGGCGGGCTCCGCCAGTCCCACCCGCCGCTCGTCCTTCCATATCTCCACGTGGGCGGTGCTCCTCAGCCGGTTGGGAGTCCTGGTGGTTGACACGCCGGTGTGGACCAACTCGTATCCGGCGAACTCCACCCGGTCTCCGGGCGCCATCTCCACACGGTCGAGATTCTGGGAGAGATTGGCGGTACAGGCGATGGCCACCGCCACCAGGGCCACTCCGGCATGGGCCAGTTGCCCGCCCCAGAAGCCCCGATCCGATCTGACCACTCTCGGGATCATGCTCCAGGCGTTCGCCCCCCTGGGTCTGCCGGCGCGCCGGGCCTGGGACCAGAGTCGGCCGGCGGCCACCGCCACCACCCAACTTCCGGCCATCACCGCCAACACCACGTACCCCACGCGGGTGGCGGTGATGATCACCAACACGCCCGCGGCCAGTGCGATCTGGAGGGGTAGATGGATGCGGGGCCAGACCACCCGGGCGCGGGCCACCCGCCAGGGGAGGGCCGGTCCGAGGCCCATCGCCAAGAGCAGGGCGAAGCTGATGGGGACGGCCATGCGGTCGAAGAAGGGCCGTCCCACGCCCACCTCCGACCCGGTGAACGCCTCCAGGGCCAGCGGGTAAAGAGTCCCGGTCAGCACCACCATGGCGTAGACCGTCAGCAGCAGGTTGTTGAGGAGGAAACCTCCTTCCCGGCTGGAGAGGGACTCCAGGCGGGGCGGGGAGGAGACCTGCTGGGAACGGGTGGCGAACAGGGCGAAGGAGCACACCGTCACCACCACCAGGAACCCCAGGAGTGCGGGACCGATGGCGGACTGGGTGAAGGAGTGCACCGAGGCGATCACTCCCGACCGGGTGATGAAAGTGCCCAGGATGGTCAGGGAGAAGGCGCCGATCACCAGTACGAAGTTCCACGCCTCCAGCATCCCCCTCCTCTCCTGCACGAGGGAGGAGTGGAGGAACGCGGTGGCCACCAGCCAGGGCATGAAGGAGGCGTTCTCCACCGGGTCCCAGGCCCAGTAGCCTCCCCAGCCCAGCACCTCGTAGGCCCACCAGGCGCCCAGCGTGATGCCGGCGGTCAGAAAAACCCAGGCCACCCGGGTCCACAGCCCGCTGCGGCGGAGCCATGCGGGGCCGGATCTGCGCAGGGCCAGGGCCGATATCCCGTATGCGAAGGGGACCGTCAGGCCCACGTAGCCCAGGTACAGGAGTGGGGGGTGGATTGCCATCAGAAGGTGGTTCTGGAGGAGAGGATTGGGCCCCAGCCCGTCAGCAGGGCCAACGGCGCGGGAGAAGGGCAGGGCGCTCGACGCCGTACAGGAACGGGCGGCGGCCTCCGTGCACACTTCGAATGGGTTGGCGACGGTGACCATCAACCCGAAGAAGAAAACCCCGACCGCTCCGATCACCGCCAGGGCGCCCCAGTCGAGGGAGTCTGGTTCGGCTCCCCCGGCGGTCGCCCTGCGCCACACCGCGTATGCGTAGGCGGCGAGGACCAGGCCCCACAGCACGATCGAGCCCTCCAGGGCTGCCCAGGCGGTGGCGATGTTGAAGGGAAATGGCGTGTGGCGGGAATGGTGATTCGCCACATAGGAGACGGTGAAGTCGTTGGCCAGGAGGGCCGCTTCGAGGACGACCATCGCCCCCAAAGCGGCGAGGACCATGACCAGGAGGGATCGGCGGAGGGCAACGATCGAGGCAGAGGGAGGAAGCGGGTCTCTCGCCGCCCGCCAGGCGCCAACCGCCAGCCACCCGGCGGCGACCAGCGCCGTCCACACCGCCAGGGTTCCGGCGAGAGAAAGCATCAGCGGGAGCCGTCGTCGGCTACCGGAGGCGCCTGGTAGTTCTCGTCATGGGAGATGAGGGCGCCGTCGGCCCGGTAGTGATCACCCAGCCAGGCTCCGTCCAGTAGGACGTTGACGTCCTCGTCGAACAGCAGGGGCGGAGTGTCGGTGAGCGCCACCGGAATGGTGGAGGCGCCGTCGGTGACCTGGAACCGGAGAGGGTCCGATCCGCTCTCCAAGGAACCTTCCACCACGATGCCCGCCAGCCGGAACCGCCGCCCGTCGGGGAAGTCGGCTCGCTGGTCCACCGCTTCGCGCGGGGTGAGATAGTAGACGAGGTCGCTGTCGATGTTCCGGATCAGGAAGGCTCCGGCTATCAGCATCGCCACCCCCACGAAGATCAGAAACGGCCAGCGGCGTGACTTCATCAGTCTGGGCGGCTCGTCGCCCTTCGCCACCGGATGGTCAGGCGGAGGATGTAGCCCGCCATGAGCCCGGCCGTGGCCAGATAGGCCGCCCAGACCCAGCCAATGTTCACGCTTCCGCCTCACCCAAACGGGGGACCGTAACCGGGCTCGGCGCGGGGGCTCTCTCGGCCGCCGCGGCCTCTTCCATCCGGGCCAGCGCGGTCCGGTAGGAGAGCAACGTGGCGTAGAGAAGCGTGAAGGCTGCCAGGTTGACCAAGAGGGCCGAGACCATGGCGCCGTCCATCTGGATGCCGTCGGGCCGGATCGTCAAGCCCTGGTGGAGAGTGCGCCACAGCTTCACCGAGAAGTAGACCAGCGGCACCTGCACCACGGCGACGGCGCCCAGCACCGACGAGCGGCGAGCCCGCAGGCGAGGGTCGGTGGTGGTGCGGCGGAGGGCCAGATAGCCCAGGTACACGAAGAACATCATGGCCGTGGTGGCCAGGCGGGCATCCCCCCAGTCCCAGTAGGTCCCCCACACGGGCTTTCCCCAGATCATGCCGGTCGCCAGGGCGATGGCGGTGAACAGCACTCCTATCTCTGCGGATGCCTCGGCTGCCCTATCCCAGCTCATCCGCCGGGTGAACAGCCATCCGATGCTTCCCGCGGCGGTCACCCCGAAGGCCAGGAAGGCAAGCCAGGCCGACGGGACATGGATGTAGAGGATGCGAACGAAATCTCCTTGGAGGAGGTCGGGGGGAGAGGTGAAAGCCAGGACCAATCCGGCTCCCAGCGCCACGCCGGTCAGGACTGCCAGCAACCTCTTTCTCACAGGGAAATCTCCTCCAGGGCCCGGGCCGACATCACTCCCGCGGCCGCCAGCCCGAGATCGGCGATGACCAGCACCAATACCCAGGTGATGATACTCTCGCCGGCCACCAGACTTTCCAGGCTCTGGGCGGCCCCCATCAGAAGCGGCACGGCCAGGGGCGCCATCAGCAGGGGAGCCAGGCTGGTCCGGGCCCGGAGCCCGATGGTCACGTCCCCGGCCAGGGTGCCCAGCATTGCCAGCCCCGCCGATGCAAGGATTATCACCGGCGCCATGAGGGCCCCACCCGAGGGTGGGCGGTAGTCGTAGAAGATGATCACCGGCAGTATCAGCGTCCCGGCCACCGCCGCCAGAACCAGCCCAGAGGCTCCCGACCGGCCCGCGAAACGGGCGGCGGGGTCCAGACCGGTCAGGGCCAGGGCGCGGCGCTGGGCCCGGGTCTCGAGAGCGGTCTGGCGTAGCACGACCATCATCCCGAACAACAGGGTGATCAACCAGTAGACGGGAGCGGCCAGGTCCCGGAGCAGCAGGGGAGAGGCGTTGGTCGCCAGGGGCGCGATCCAACTCGCCACCACCGCGAAGGGAAACACCACCGTGAGGGCCTCCCCGCTCCGGAGTTCCACCCGCAGGTCCCGCAGGGCGATCAGGCCCGCCGATCGCCAGAATCCGCCGCTCACGTGATCCTCCCGTCTCGCATCTCCACCACCCGGTCGACCCAGCCCGACAGCTTGGCGGCGTCGTGGGAGACGCACAGGACAGCCCCTCCCCGGCGAGTGGTCGTCGTGATCAGGTGGTCGATGATCGGGGCGGCGTCCCGGTCGAGGCCTGCGTCCGGCTCGTCCAACAGGACCAGTCGGGGAGAGCCGATCAGCAGACGGGCCAGGTCGGCCCTCCGCAGCATCCCGTTGGAGCACCGCTCCGCCCTGATCCCCGCCGCGCCCCCGAGGCCGACCTGGGTCAGGACCAGTTGACCCCGGGAGGCGGGGTGCCCGGTCAGCCGGGCCTCGAGTGCCAGGTTCTCACCCAGGGTCAGGTCGGGATAGAGGGCGGGGACGTGTCCGGACCAGCCGATCCCGGAGCGTACCGCCGGGATTCGGGAACTGCCGAGCCGGGCGCCCAGCACTGTTCCCGATCCTCCGGTGGGAGCTATGAACGTGGCGACCACACCCAGCAGCGTGGACTTGCCGGCGCCGTTCGGCCCGGCGACTCCCAGGGATTCCCCGGGACGGAGGGTGAGCCGGCACCCCCAAAGCACCGGGGTGCCGCCCAGGGAAACGGATGTGTCGACCAAGTCAACCAGCGGGGGAGTGGGGAAGGGCGGTTGGGTGCCTGATGGGCGGGTCACTCGCTTTGAGTGTATGGGGATGGCTTCCGAACTCCTGAAACAGGTCGGCTATGCGCAGCCGGAACCCTTGGCGCCGGGTGGCGAGGTTTGTAAATTCTTTGGTCATCGGTCAGGAGAGGACATGAAAGGTGTGATGCAAGGACCTGTCTGTCCTCTCGGAGATCTCGGCTAGGAAAGCGCAGGGAACAGCGATGGCTAATGGAAAGATCGGCTTCGGCCTGGTGGGCACCGGGATGTCGGGAGGGTTCATGGCCCAGGAGATGAACCATGTGGAGGGCGGGGAGTTGGTGGCGGTGTGCAGCCGGAACGAGGACAACGTCCGGGGGTTCGCCGAAGCCAATGGCGTCAAGCATTGGTTCACCGACTACCGGGACCTGGTTCAGCACGACGACGTCGATGTCGTGATCGTCTCCCTCCCTTCCGGTCTGCACGCCGACGTCACGATCGCGGCGTCCGACGCCGGGAAGCACGCCCTGGTGGAGAAGCCGATCGAGATCAACCTGGAGAGGGCTGATCGGATGATCGGCGCCTGCCGGGCCAACGGCACCAAGCTCGGGGTCATCTTCCAGATGCGCTTCGGCATAGTGGCCAGAACTCTCAAGGAGGCAGTGGACTCGGGCCGCCTGGGGCGGGTCTTTCTGGGCGACGCGATCGACAAGTCGGCCCGCACCACCGCCTACTACAACTCCGCCCCATGGCGGGGTACCAGGGAACTGGAGGGGGGCGGCTGTCTGATGACCCAGTCGATCCACATCATCGACCTCCTGCAGTACCTGATGGGTCCGGTGCGCTCGGTGATGGGACGGGTCGCCACCCATGTCCACGACATCGAGATCGAGGACACCGCCACCGCGGTGGTGACCTTCGAGAGCGGAGCTACGGGGATCATCGAGAGCACCTCGTCGGTCCGGACCGCCCTCAAGTCGCGGGTGGAACTCCACGGCGACAAGGGCACTGTGGTGGCCAACGCGCAGTACGACAAGTTTCTCCTCTGGGACGTCGAGGGCGACGAGGGCCGGGTCGAGGTGGAACCCAGTTTCGAGTTGAGCGACATCGACGACCCCTGGGCCTATCCCCAGTCGCGCCACCGGATCCAACTCCAGGACATGGTGGACGCGATCCGCGAAGACCGCGATCCGGTTCTCACCGGGGAGGACGCCCGGGTGCCGCTGGCGATCATCATGGCCATCTACGACTCCTCCCGGGAGGGGAGGGAGGTGTTCCTGGATTCCTACGGGCCGCCGGTTCCGTCCTGACAGCCGTTTCCTGACGGCGCCCCGCGGTTTGTTCCTGTCAGCCGAGGATGGTTTGGGGGCCATGGTTTGTCAACGCCAAGGGGTCCCGGATTCGAAGCGGAAGCTTTTTATGGTGTGTCAGGGGGTGATCGCCACGTCTCGTTAGCAATGACCGATTGAAGATAACGCGATTATTGCACCATAGTGTCTCTAGTCTGTGCCTATAATGTGGCGATGATGTTCGATACGCCCAAATCATCGCGTTCTTTATATAGTTCTCGTGCAGACGGTGCTGTTCGGGTTCCGTCGTTAGCCGTCAGGAGTTCGGGGGGGGGGGGGTGAGGGTGAGGCGTGGGTGGGCGTGTCTGCTGGCCGTCGTTTTGGCCTTGTCGCTTTCTCCGGGGACCGCGGCAGCCCAGGCCGAGCCGCCGTCGGTCACCGGGGCCGTCATAACAAGCTTCGGGGGTTTTGACCGTATTTGGTTAACCTTCACTGAGCGAGTAGTCAATGTGGTTACAGGGTTTACGGTCACCGTTGACGGCGACAAACGAAGGCTCCGAGGGCTCTCCCATGTCCTCCCAGGCGACAGGGTGGGGCTCAAGGTGGATCCCATCCCTGATGGGGCGGTCGTCATTGTGTCCTATACCAAGCTCCCCAATCCCATTTATCACGTGAAAAGCCACAACACCTCACTGCTGGTGGAGGATTTCCGTTGGAATGTGTCTACGAATATGCAGATCCCGACGGTGGCGGAGGTGTATGAGGCGTTGAGGTCGTATTTCTCGGGTACGGTGACGCTGAGTGAGGCCGAGGGTGTCCTTGGCGCCGCGGAGGGCAAGACCTATCACGAGAAGTTGTCCGAGGAGGTTGCGGCCGGTCGGTTGCATGAGCGTTTGCCTGCCGGTGAGCGCACGAAGTTGGGGACTGACGAGAGTTCGGGTTGGCACCAGGTGGGCACGCCGAGTCTTCCTCCTGGGCCGTCGGACACCTGTGGGGGTAAGACGGTGCCTGGTGGTGTACTGACGCTTACGGAGGGGGGGTTCCAGGGCGATGACTGGGCCGAGTTCTTTTGGATGTGCACTCAGGACGGTGAGTGGGTTCCGGTCAGGTTGCCCCAGCCCGGTGTTGACTACGCGTATGACCATCAGCTCCTGCGTCCTGGTGATCCGGGATACAACGAGGAGTGTCGTTATGTGCGTCGTGACGAAGATGGCAACCTGGTTCTTGATGAAAACGGCGACCGGATCCCGGCTCCGGTTAGTAGGTACGATCCGAAAACAGACTCCTTTACTTGGAACGACGGGAACAGCTGGGACCCGATCGCTGAGAAGTGCACCGGCAGAGGCAATCCCTGACCTCGAGCGGTCAGGTCAGCGCCTGCTCGCTTTACCGGCCGGGCGCGGTTTCCTGCGGGCCGCCGGTCCCGTCTTGATTGCCCTTTATCTGACGGCGCCTTCGGGTTGCTCTTGTCAGCCGAGGATGGTTGGTGGGCGGCATGGTTTTGTCAACGCCAAGGGTCCCCGGAGTAAAGGCAGAAGCAATTTGAAGAAGTGTCAGTGGGGATTGTCACGTCTCGCTATTCAGCGACCGATGGAAGAAAACGCGCTTCTTACACTATAGGGCCTTATTTGTGCCTATAATGTGGCGATAATGTTCGATATGCCCAAATCATCGCGTTCTTTACATAGGTCTCGTGCAGACGGTGCTGTTCGGGTTCCGTCGTTAGCCGTCCGGAGTTCGGGGGGGGGGGGAGGCGTGGGTGGGCGTGTCTGGTGGCCGTCGTCCTGGTCTTGTCGTTCGTTCCTGGGACCGCGGTAGCACAGCAGGATTCCACGCCGCCGTCGGTTACCTCCGTCGTTGTGGAAGGCCATTTTGGTACCTCTACTCGCCTGCAAATGTCGTTCGACGAGGTGCTGGACTACGAAACCACAAATAGCTTCCAATTCGGCGTCACCACGGACGACGGCACGGCCCGCACCGTTGTAGGCGTTCAAGTGGCGGCTAACGATCGGGTACTATTCATCACGGTGCGTCCAAGGATCCCTGAGAACGCAGTGATCCTGGTGTCCTACAGCCAGGTAGGGGCCGCTAGTTTATGGCTAAGGGACCCAGCCGGGAACTTGGTGGAGGATTTTCGTTGGAATGTGTCGACGGATATGCAGATCCCGACGGTGGCGGAGGTGTATGAGGCGTTGAGGTCGTATTTCTCGGGTACGGTGACGTTGAGTGAGGTGGAGGGTGTGCTTAGTGGGGACGATCAGACTTACCATGAGAGGTTGTCGGAGGAGGTTGCGGCCGGTCGGTTGCATGAGCGTTTGCCCGCCGGTGAGCGCACGAAGTGGGGGACTGAAGGGAGTTTGGGGTGGGTCCAGGTGGGTACGCCGAGTCTTCCTCCTGGGCCGTTGCACACCTGTGGGGGTGTGACGGTGCCGGAGTTGACGGGTGATGACCGGGGCAAGTTCTTTTGGGCGTGCAGTCAGGACAACCGGTGGGTTCCGGTCAGGTTGCCCCAGCCCGGGGTCGACTATGCGCGTGACGAGCACTTGGTGCGTCCTCCTGCCGTTCCGGGAAGTGATCCGAATTACAACGAGAAATGCCGCTACACAGATGAAGACGGCAACCCGCAGCCGGTCAGTAAGTACGATCCGAAAACAGACACCTTTACTTGGATCCAAGGGGGCAACTGGGACCCGACCGCTGAGGAGTGCACCGGCAGAGGCAATCCCTGACCCCTGGTCTTCGGGCCGCTTCTCGGGTCCGTTCGGTTACGAGAGACCTGATCTCGGGGAGGTGGCCGGCCCCCAAGTAGCTCCGGCGCCCAGTAGATGCCGGGGAAGATGAGACACTTCACCCGGGCCTGGTGTTCGGCCCACTCCTCGGGTCCGTACCTGGGGACGCACTCCCGCTCGTCGAAACGTTGCCTGACCTCGTCGATCCCCAACCGGACCAACCTCGCCCAGGCTGGTGACGATCAGTGAAAGTCCCCAGGGTCGAGGACGGATCAGCCCGCGGCTGAGGGAGAGTTCAGTCGAGCGTTTCCAGGGGTGGGGTGTAGGGGAAGCCCAGGGCGTCGGCCACGGCGGGCTCGGTGATCCGACCTCGCCGCACGCTCATGCCGTTCTGCAGACCCCGGTCCGATCGGATGGCTTCGACCGGTCCCAGGTCCGCCAGTTTGAGCACGTAGGGGAGTGTCACGTTGTTGAGGGCCTGAGTGGAGGTGCGGGGGACGGCCCCGGGCATGTTGGTGACGCAGTAATGCACGACGCCGTCGACCACGTAGGTCGGATCGGCGTGGGTGGTGGGCCGCGAGGTTTCCGCGCAGCCGCCCTGGTCGATGGCGACGTCCACGATCACCGAGCCGGGCTGCATCTGTTTGACCATCGTGGCGTTGATCAGGCGGGGTGTCCGGGCCCCGGGGAGCAGCACCGCCCCTATCACCAGGTCGGCGGTGGGCACCAGCCTCTGCAGGGTGCGCGGGCTGGAGTAGAGGGTGCGCACCGCCGGTCCGAACCGGGAGGCCAGGGACTCGAGAGCGCTCGCGTCTCGGTCGAGAACGGTCACGTCGGCGCCGAGTCCGAGGGCCATCTGCACCGCGTTGCGCCCGACGACGCCCCCGCCGATCACCACGACATGGGCGGCGGCCACTCCCGGAACGCCGCCGAGCAGCACGCCGCGTCCGCCGGCGGAGGCTTCCAGGCATCGAGCGCCGGCCTGGACGGCCATCCGCCCCGCCACCTGGGACATGGGCGCCAGCAGCGGGAGCCGGCCCGCTCGGTCGGTCACCGACTCGTAGGCGATCGCCGTCGCCCCGCTGGCCACCAGGTCGTGGGCCTGCTCGGGGTGAGGAGCGAGGTGCAGGTATGTGAAGAGGGTGTGGTGGCGCCGTAGCCGGGCTCGCTCCACCGCCAGTGGTTCTTTGACTTTGACGATGAGCTCTCCCGCCTCGAACACCTCGTCCGCCGTGTCGAGAATCCGCGCCCCGCAGGCAACGTACTCCGCGTCGCTGAACCCCGCTCCCACGCCTGCGCGGTGTTCCACGAAGACCTCGTGGCCTCGATCCGTCACCTCAGCGACGCTCTCGGGTGTGAGACCGACGCGGCGCTCCTCGTTCTTGATCTCCTTGGGAACGCTAATTCGCATAGAGCCCTCTCGCCTCCGAGGCTGCAAATGCAATTATATAGCGCGTTTTGAAGAAATAGGAGCAAATAATGACAATTTGTTGATAAACCACGCCACGATATGCCGGTAAAGCTAGGCTTTGAGCATCATATCGTTTTATGCCTTCATTTGACTCCATCGATTGCCGCATCCTCGACGAACTCCAATCGGACGGACGCGTGTCGCGTTCCGAACTGGCCTCCCGGGTCGGGCTCTCTGTATCGGCATGCCATCGCCGGGTGCGTCGCCTGGAGGCCGAGGGTGTCATCGACGGGTACGTGGCGATCCTCGACACCGAAGCGATCGGCCGTGACCTGGACGTCTTCGTGGAGGTGTCGCTGGTGAGCCAGAGCGAGGAGTGGCTGAGGCGCTTCGAGGAAGCAGTGAGGGACTGCCCCGAGGTGATGTCGTGCCACCTGGTGGCCGGTGACGCCGACTACCTGCTGCACCTGGCGGTGAAGGACCACCGGGACTTCGAGCGGATCCACAATCGGCACCTGTCCCGCCTTCCCGGCGTGGCCCGCCTCCGCTCCAACTTCGCGATCCGGACCGTGTACCAGACCACCCGCCACGTCCTCTAGCTCCAGGCTCCCCAACTCGATCGGTGAACGGGGGGGGTCAGGCTCTTCCTGCCGCCCCGGCCACCTTTCTGATATCCGTCTTCTTGGTGACTCGTTTCGGCATCCACCTAATCGCCTTCTTGAATCCCTCGTTGATCAGGAAGAAGGTGGTGAGAGAATAGAGGGCCACGATGAAGGCCACTATCAGCAGCAGGGCGGTGTTGGTGTTCTGCACCGCCCCGTCGGCCAGGTACCCGAGTCCGGCGGAGAAGCCCAGGAACTCAGCGGCGATCACCAGTGACCAACTCCCTCCAATAGCGAGCAGCAGGGCGGTGCGCAGTTCCGGAATCGACGCCGGCACTATCACTTTGAGATAGGTGTGCAGGCGGGAGGCGCCCAGGGTACGGGCGCTCTCGATGTACCGGTCGGGCACGTTGGCCACCGCAGTCATGGTGGCCACCACCAGTATCGTCCACACTCCGAAGGCTACGTACATGGTGATGCCGAAGAGGCTGGAGCCCAGGACGAACTGCAACCAGGGAACCGCCACCAGGAGGGGGATCATCCGCATGAAGTTCATGGGCGCCCACACGGTCTCGCGCACCGCCGGCCAGTAGGGAAGGGCCAGGCCGGACAGGAGACCGACCGTCATGCCGACCACCAAGCCACAGGCCAGCCTGGAAAGGGTCAAACCGGAGTGATACGCGATGGCGAGGAACACGGCCGGCCAGGTCGCCTCCCCGCCATAGATGGGTTGGGGCGCCAGACCCTCGAGATTGAAAATCGCGAACCCCAAGTCAAAGGCGCGGACGGTCCAGAACCGGGACACTTCGAAGAAGGTGTCACCCAACACGTAGTCCCACCCGGGAACGATGGGATGCTCGAGAATTCCCCGAGGCGCGACGTATGACGCCACCTGCCACGCCAGCAGTAACGATGCCCAGGCGACGAAGAAGAGCGGGCTGCGGCGCATACCGGTCCACAGCATCCGCGGCCCCGCCGCTATCCCGCGTCCCATCCTGACCAGACGGTCCTTGACCCGGTTCGGGCGGAACACAGTCGGCCAGGCCCAGAACAACACCAACCCGGAAACGATGTAAGACCACGTGACGTTGATCGCACCCTCATCATGCGTCCAGGTGACCAGAGGAAGGCTCCCAGGCAACTGGATCAGCAGCCATGGAATCAGGACGGCCCAGATCAGCCAACCAATCCAAAAAAGGCTCCGGAAGAGGGCGGGTTGCCTCATGCCGTGGTGGCCTCCTCGTCGGCTGTACCCGAAAGGGCCTGGATCTTTACCTCCATACCTACAAACCCAGGCGGCGGCCGGCCTCGGACCATCTCGTCATCAGCCGTATCACCAGAACCAGGATCCCGTCGACCACCACAGCCAGGACGGCGAAGAAGACAATCAGGGAGACCACCGCGGTCGGCCCTTCCTGAAGGCCCATCGCGTAGCTCCACATGCGGATCAGGAACCCCCCTCCCATCTGCGGTCCCAGCACCTCCACCAGCGTCCCCAGGCCCCAGGCTCCCCCCAGCGCGATCCGGAAACCTGCCGCGATCTCCGGAATGGTTCCCCGCAGGTAGACCCACCGGAAAATGCTGCGCCGGTTCCCTCCCCGGGTGAGGGCTGACTCGATGATCTCCGCCGGTATGTTCTCGGCTGCCCGGCGGCTGAAGAAATACATGAGGAGGGTGGTGTAGAAGGCAACCACCCCGATGGTGGTCAGCAGCGGATACTCGATCCCGAACCAGATCACGAAGAAGGGCGCCACGATGAAAATGGGGGTGGTCCCGAAAAAACCGGCTATCGGCGTGACCAGATCGGCAATCCACGGTAGGAGCAGACTGGTCAGTCCAATCCCCAAGCCGACGATGGTCCCCACCGCAACTGCGATCAGGATGTTGCGGGTGGTCCGCACCAGATGGAGAACGTACCCGAAGCAGTGATCAGGAAGGGCGGACATCCTACCCCTTTGAAACGCCACCTCTTCCAACAGGTCCGGACAGGCGTGAACGAACCGCTCCCTCATCCGCTCACTGAAGAACAGGTTCTCCCCGAAGTGGGTAACGGCGTCGATCGGGGCCGGAACCAGGTTGTAAAGGGGCGAGAAGGGCGCGGCCACAAACTGCCAGGACAGCAGAAAGAGCACTATCCCCAGGACCACATGGAAGACATAGGCGATCTGGGCTCGCCGCCTGATGCGCCGCGCCGCCGCTCTTACCTCAAGAACATCGGTGCCTGTCGTGGTCACTTCATCTTTCTTCGTCGCCTCGGGTCTTTGGATTCGCCCGCAGGCCAAAGCGCGGGGCGCGCCGGGGGCCTCCTATTGACCTACTGGGCAAACGCTACCGGAGCCTACCCGCGAAGGGAAGCCTGCAGATAGTGTTCAGCGTCGGCTTGGACCTCCCAAAGGGACGTGGTTGACCCACAGTTGGTGACTGAGGACCTCCCAGATTTGATTCGTGGGGGAACAAGAGTGAAATGCCCTGGGCGGGGGTATAGCGCTTCTCTTCGCTCCGGGGGTGAGAGCAATAATGCGGTTGCAAGCAGTTCTAAGTGGTTTCATACGGTACCCTAAATTACCAGGTCACAGGCCACTTATGCCCATTTTGTGGTTCCAGACGGGTTCGCTTTGTTTCGTCCCATTGCATCATTATACTGATAGAGCAACCGATAATGCTGGGGCAGAAATAACGATGAAGCGACCGACAATCCTCAACGCAACCTTCGTTCGCCAGGTCCGACAACCAGGCCGCTACGGCGATGGCCGCGGCGGTTACGGACTCACGTTGCTGGTCCGCAACATGAAAAACGGTCGCCTGAGCAAGACATGGGCGCAGCGCGTTCGCATCAATGGCAAGGAAACCAACCTGGGGCTCGGGAACTATCCCGTCGTGACATTGGCAGAAGCCCGCAAGCGCGCTCTTACAAACCGCAAAGCTATTGAGGACGGCCGGCACCCACACGCCAGCAAAACACCAACATTCCACCAGGCAACCGAAAAAGTGATCGCCATTCACAGGGCCAAATGGACACCGCGCAGCAGAACAGAAAACCAGTGGCGAAGCCTTTTCTCGGCGAACGTGCTACCAAGGATCGGTCATAAGCGAGTCGATCAGATCAACAGCTCCGATGTCCTGGCGATCCTGAGCCCTCTATGGCATAGCAAAACTGAAACGGCAAGGAAAACCAAACGTTACCTCGCAGCCGTTATGAGATGGGCCGTGGCACAGGGTTATAGAGAAGACAACCCTGCTGACGGCCGAATACGTGACGCATTAGGTAAGCATATTCCGCAGACCCGGCATATGCGAGCTCTGCCCCACGGTGAGGTGGGGGCGGCTCTAGCTGCTGTCGAGTCGTCTGGTGCTTACCGATCGACCATCCTTGCAACGTGGTTTCTTACGTTGACCGCCACCCGAAGCGGAGAAACTCGACTAGCCACATGGGACGAGGTTGACCTAAACCGTAGGGTTTGGACGGTTCCAGGGTCGCGGACAAAGACCGGGAGACCTCATAGGGTGCCTTTGAGCGGAGCGGCGTTGGCCATCCTCGCGGAAGCGGCTGGGTTCACCCGAGGCGTTGGGCTGATCTTCCCAAGTGTGACCGGGCGGGCCATGAGCGACTCGACTATCTCTAAGCTCTTCCGCGAGAATGCCATCTCTTGCGTTCCCCACGGCATGCGCAGTTCCTTTCGGGATTGGTGCGGCGAGACCGGCGTGCCGCGGGAAGTTGCTGAACAGGCCCTTTCCCATGTTGTGAAGGGGGTTGAGGGGGCCTACGCCCGTTCTGATCTACTGGAAGTCAGACGGCCAGTTATGGAACGCTGGGGCGAATACGTGACCTAAAGGCGCCGGTCGGCTTCCATCCCTCGGATCGCTCAAAACGCGTTTCCCGAGCCGATCCCCATGAGCAAGAAGGCTATGAATGTCCACGCGTGGACATCGATTGTTAACTGTTGTCTCAGTGGATTGGCTTGGACCTCAAGGCAAGATGCTATGAGTGCCGATGCTCTCCCACACCACATGCCTCTTTCCGGAGATGACGCCCTTATCGAACCTGAAGATCGCCCGGCCATCTGGTGCCCATGTCATCTCGTATGAATCCGCCTTTCCCTGCAGTGGCTTGACTCGAAGTCCCGGGCGGAACCATGTCATCAGCCCTTCCTCGATAGCTATGAGATCCGCAACAAAGCGTCCTAGGGCTTGGCGAAAACGGTTTTGCAATGCTGGTGATAGATTGTCGTACTCACGCAGGAACAGAAAGGTCTCTCCGTGGGTGGGCACCTGTCAAGGGAGGTCGGCTCTGATGGCGTCCAGTTCGCGTTGAACTAGGTCGGGCGGAACTGCATCCGGTTCATGAGAACGGGAGGCGAGACAATCTAGGAAGTCCTCTCCCGTTGCATGGAAGTGAACCTGTTCAGTTAGACGATCCGCTGTAGTCCTAGCGGAGTTCGGGTATTGGTCCACACCCTCTTGTTGTGTTTGAGCCATTTCGCCCTTTTTGCCTGGCTTGGAGCCTAGCGGCCCTTTGCGCCGTTAATCAACCAAATTTAGTGCCATTCATCTGGCTCGTAACTCTCGGAGATCGGTGGGGAGTGTCAGCTGGGGAGCATTGTGGAAGGCGTTTGGCGGCTCATTCTTATCCCAGGAACCCCTTCCTTTCGGTAGACTGAACCATCGAGGTCGCACACAGACGCGGTTGCCGTCAACCACCTTACGAACTAGCCCTTCAAGAGTGTGCGTGTGTTGGCGATCATCGAAAGTGCTCAGACCTGATCACTGAAAGTACCCAGTTGCTGGGGGGCTTGTTCGGGTTGCTGGCCGGTGCTTCTGGAAGGGTCGGGTTAGCGGGTGGTTCCCCGGCCCCGGGCCGGGGCTCATTGCCTATGAGATCATCGACTCTCGTGGACTGTCACGGAAGGGTAGCTAGGTGGGCGGTTTGGGGTTTTGAAGCAGACGTTTGAAGGCCTGCTGGAGGTGGCGGTAGGATGGATCGTCAAGGTAGACCGAGCGAGAGGAGACATCATGACCGAGCCGCGGGCCATGGCCGGGAGGGTCAGGTTGGGGAACAGAGAGGTGCGGTACT
The DNA here is from genome assembly GCA_965209025.1 of Acidimicrobiia bacterium. Lineage (GTDB taxonomy): Bacteria > Actinomycetota > Acidimicrobiia > Spongiisociales > ZC4RG35 > Bin76. The sequence continues at coordinate 211,667 of OZ242375.1, forward strand.
TGGCTTCTCCCGGCAAGAGGCTGGCAGCCAGGATCATCGACATCGCGATTATCGTCGCAGTGGCGGTGTTCCTTGCCGTTGTTGGGTTTGCAGGGGCGGTGTTGGGATCCGAAACCGGTGAGGATGCCCTGGCTCTGACGGCCGTCTTCGCGGGTTTTGGCGGATTGGCGTTGTTTTCGATTATCGCGCTTTTGTACGAGCCGACCCTGATCGCTGTGAAGGGACAGACCCTGGGCAAGATGGCGATGCGTATCATGGTGGTGCGGGTCGAGGACGGGACCGTTCCCGGTTGGGGGAAGGCGCTGGGGCGCTGGGTGCTTCCCGGGCTGCTGGCTTTCATCCCGGTCGTTGGGGGACTGCTGTCTCTGTTGGTGTACATCTCGCTTCTGTGGGATAGCCGCCGTCAGGGTTGGCACGACAAGATGGGGACCACGGTCGTCATAGACGTCTGACCGGCCTCGAGATCCGCGGCGCAACCGCCGAGGGTCAACCGGTCACAACGGACCTTCTGCGCCCGCCCACTTCTCCGGGTCTACTGACCAATCAAATTGGTGCTGGTGGACGGCGGTCAGGTCGGGAAGCCCTTCCTCTGCTTGGTCGGCGGCCCACGCTGGTTGATCCGGGTCATCGAGAAGCAACAGTCCCACGGCGGTGCCGCTGTGGGCGACATACACTCCGACCGTGTCAATCATTGCGGCTAGGGCCATCACCGAATCCATGTGGGGATCAGGGAATACGTTCTGGTTATGCCAAGATGATGAGAAGAGCCGGTATAGCTGGTCTCGGCGGCAACTTAAGAGAAGACGGCCCCGGCTCGTGGGCACGCCTGTCGATTTGGTCGGCCGGAACTTCGCCCGTTCCAAACCGGACCAGTTACCAACCGACCCTCCCCAATCGGAGACAGCAGAGCCAAGGAAGCCAAGGAAAGGGGAGGGAACAGAGCGCCAAAGGACCCGAGAGACAAGAGGTCTAACCGAGGCGAACTCCGAGATTCCTCCCAATTCTGCCACTTCGGGGGGCTGGCATGACCCTGCGAAATCCCCGTCGCGAAACGTTCTTCGCAGTGGGCGAACTCAACCACACGTTTGCACTAAAGGCTGCCCACGCTCGAAACGCGTGGGCGGTGACCGGTGATTCGGGACGGTACCAGCTGATATGGAAGGCGTGCTCGGGTGTGTTCTACCTAAAGTGTTCGTTGGGTACTCGGGTGGCTCTTTACGGGGGTGGGTTCCGGCGAACGGTTTGCGAACGCTCAATAATGTTGAGTTGGTGTTTCCGCAGGTCAGGCCCTAAACGAACGGTTTGCGAACGCTGCGAACGCTTCTGCGAACGGTTTGCGAACGCTCCTTTCGAGGGTCTTGCATGGTGAAAGGGAGGGGAAACCCGCCACGACAGCGGGTGTCATCAGGTTCTCCGGGTGGCCTTTCGATCCGTCTTCTTTGTGCGGCTGCGGGGCAGTAGCGGGAACCTCTGGTTACTCTGAAGTTCGAGGGTCGTGGTCGGTGTCTTGATGGGCTTCGATGTGCCATTGATCGAACAGCTCTCGCATGATTTCGTATACCCGGTCGGGTGGAGGCGCGTCTCCATGCCATTTGTCGAACAGGTCACGCAGTCGGGCTTCTTGTTCGGGTCCTGTCCCGCCCATGACATTCATGGTTCCGAGGATAGCTGCCGGTCAAAGACGCCCAAGAAGCAGGAACACGGTCACCCCGATCATCACCGGCGACCCGAAATCGGGCGCATTTTGTGCCGCCACTTGAAGGGTCAGGTCACGGCATTTTTGGTGGCTTTCTTTCCAATCTGGTGAAGACGGAGGTCAGAGAGGGACTTTCCGTCGCCTTTGTGCCCACCGTCAGTTTGGGGGAATCTCAGGGCGGTGTTGACGATCAGTGAAAGTGGCCAGGTCTGGTCGCTCTTTTCCGGGGTGGGTCGTACCTGTTTACAAGTGGAAGGTGGGTTTGATGTTCGGTGTCACCCCGGAGCGCGTGCGGTTGTTGGGTTGGTGGCCTTGCCTATAGGGCTGTTTGGACAGACGACCGTATTTCTGACCATTCCACGCGGGTTGTGAGACTGTCCAGGGTTGATTCCCCCAGGCTCTTCTGTTCACCGAGTTCGTTGTCGAGTTTCCGTGTCGGGACTACCCAGAAAACCCAGCAGTCCCGGTCTTGAACGTTCTCACTGGTCACCGGCATGACTTTGTGGAGACAGAACACATACACGTCAGCTTGGCGACGGGGCGGGTCGAGAGGCCTCCATGTGTTGATCTCTGCGTCCCATGTCCAGTCGCGGCGAGCGATATCGAACCTGGGGATGGACCGTCTGAGGGGATTGTGAGGATGGCTGAGACCGGAGGCTTTGACCTCGATCTTCAGGTCCCCGTACTGCAGATCGAACGCATCCCACTCATCCCTGGTGTCGCCGTCTTTGATGACGCCAAGCGCCGTCCCGACCAGCCACTCGGCGAACAATCCTCTGTTGAGGTTTCCGGTGAGGTTGCCCACCGCCCAATAGTGGAATCCACTCATCCTGGCTCCTCAGGGCTGTCACTGCAAGTGCCTATGTCGGCCATCACCCGGTCCAGAACCGGTTGTGCCACTTTCTTTAGCCTCAGCAGATTCTCGATGAGCCACTCTCCAACCTCGTCGGGGATGGAACTCGGGTCATCGACCACCACTTCCGTTTTGAGCCACACCCAGTACTCATGCCACTCGGTAACGCCGTTCAGCCTGGCATCTATCTCGTCTCGGTGCTGAGCGAGAGCTCGAAAGATGTGCTGTCTGTCTGCCCCGTACACCCCCAGGGCCGCCGTCGCCCGATCCTTGGCGACTTGGACGGAGTAATAGACATCCTCATATCCGGTCTGAAACGAGCGATACCTACCCCGGAAACCGCCCCGGCCGACCGGAAGCAATCCCGAACGCCGAAGAGCCGCCACCACCGGACGGTAAAACTCCGCAAAATAGGTACTTGCTGTCTTTCTGCCCGGAGCGGAAGCTGTTCCCGCCTGTGACGGTTCGACGACCAAGTTGAAATCGGCCACCTTGCGGCCGTCCACCAAGAAAGCCCGCACCTCCACCGCATAAACCGCGATGTTATCGCTCTCGTTCAGCCATGACAGGATGCTCCGATGATATTCACTGAAGTCCCGCGCCACCCACACCAAAATGCTGGCATCCGCGTTGGCTGCATACCCCAACAAACGCAGACAGTGAGAATCGTCAGACGACCCCAACTGGTTTTCGATCACCACCCTGGCCCCGGTAGTCGCCTGCCGTGCGAGGATGTCAACCCGCCCAGAACCCGACAAAGTCACCTCCTCTCCCTCCCGCTCCAAGACCAACTTCAACTCTGCTCCCAACAAAGACAGATTCTCGGCCAGCCACGGCGTGAAACAATGGGCCTCATGAGGCCACAAATCCCGTAAACCCACCGGCTCCAGCGCATGGATCTCCGCCATCGCCCCCCAGTCTAAGTACCAGCCCACCTCGGCAATAGACCCAAAGGACGGTCGGAAACACCATGCTCTCCGGCCTCACCGAAGCGGCCCGCCCACCCAACCGCCCCGAGACAGCCCACCCCTGCAAACACAGCCCAGTCCAAACCGTTCGCCGAAAACGTTCGCTAACCGTTCGCAAAGCGTTCGTTTAGCCTCTGACCTGGGGAAACACCGACTCGAAACGGTGACAGTTCGCGGTCCATCGGGCCAGCAGCTGCCCCTTCTGGAGAGAGTAGCGAACGGTTCATGGACGACACCCAGAGCCACCGTTCAACCAGCCCTCCACCACTCGGACCGGCTCGCAGCTGCCCACACGAAATCCGCTGTGGGCAGCCTTTAGTGCAAACGTGTGGTCGAGATGGCCCACGATCAAACATGCCTGACGGCTCCTCGGCGGGTACTGTTCCGTTTTCTTGATGGTGACCGGCGGGGACTCGTTTCATGCTGTCCTGATTCAGCACCCTGTTTCATGCTCGTTTCCTCCCTTTCTCAGCAGCATTTGTCTTGCAAATTCTTCCACACTTCAGGGCCATTATGGTGCAAATGCTTGTTGTTCGTCCCCCCAGTGGTCTACTGCTTGGCCGGCGGCGAAGATCGTCGAGGTCAACCTTTCGGGACATGCTGTGGTGTCCTTGCCAGTGAGGGTGTCACAGGGGGCGGTCATACTTATGGTCATGATTTCGGCGGTTGTATGGATGCCTGTTGATTGTGCATTTACCACCCTGGGTTAGGTAACGAGTGGACGCGCAGGCTGTTGCTTTCGGGGGACCTTACGCTCACTCGGCTAATGTGCGGGGATGTCGCCAGTTGCTTACCGAGCATTTGGAGGAGGTGGCGCAGCTAGCGAAGGAATTGAGCAGTCCGTTTGGTGGGGGTGACCTTAGTTATTTAGCTGGGTTGTGGCATGATGTGGGCAAGGCGCACCCGCGTTGGCAGGAATTGCTTATCGATTGCGAACAGGGTGTTCGTAGCAGGGTGGGCAAGGATCACAAGTGTGCTGGTGCCCTGCTGGCGGAGAAGTTTGACGGTCAGGGTGGCATTGTGGGGATGCTCATACACGCTCACCATGGTGGGTTGAAAAGCCCAGAGACCTACCGGTCGTGGGTGGCGCAGATGCGACGTTCGCCGGATCCGTCCGAAGCTGTGCGGATAATGGAACAATTGATGCCCGGTATTAGCGAACCCTGCGCGGCTGTTGTCCCAGAGTTCATCAAGGACGATCCTGTGGAGGCGGAGATGTTTCTCCGTTTGTGCTATTCGGCTCTGGTGGACGCGGACAGTCTCGACACTGAACAACATCATTTGGGACGCGCTGAGGTGGATCGGGGGAGTTGTGTCGGTCTGGGGGAACTGTGGGCGAGGTATCAGACGTTTCTTGACGAGCAGCCGGTGTCGGGGGGAATGGTGAACCGGATCAGGAGAGAGGTTTATGAATCGTGCATACAGGCAGCAGAGTTTTCACCTGGTTTGTTTCGCCTGACGGTTCCGACGGGGGGAGGCAAAACCCGCTCTGCGTTGGCTTTCGCTTTGCGTCACGGGATCAAGCACGATATGCGGCGGGTGATCGTAGCGGTGCCGTTTTTGACGATTATTGAACAAACCGCCGATGTTTACCGCACCATTCTTGAGAACAGCCAACATGACCGGGTAGTGCTGGAGCATCACTCGATGGCCGACGCTTTTGGCGAGGATGAGGGATTCGCCCGCGATGATGTGTGGCGGCGCCTCACAGCTGATAACTGGGATGCTCCCGTGGTGATCACCACCACGGTGCAGCTGTTCGAAAGCCTCTTTTCTAACAAGCGATCCGCTACCCGCAAACTGCACAACATCGCCAACAGCGTGATTGTTCTCGACGAGGCGCAGGCACTGCCTTACGGGCTGCTCGACCCTGTGTTGAGTGTTCTAACTCAGCTGATTAATCGCTACGGGGTGACCGTTGTTCTATGCACGGCTACCCAACCCGCTTTCGAGGCCATAGCGGGGTTTCAATGGTTAGCCCCGACGGAGATCGTGCAGGATCACCCGCGCCATTTCGAGGCGCTCCGGGATCGCGTTTCCTACCATTGGCGACTCGAAGAGCGAACCAGTTGGTCAGAAGTGGCCCGGTGGATGGGTTCCGAACCCCAGGCGTTGGCAATTGTGAATACCAAGCGGCACGCCATGGAACTGCTGGATCAGATAGAGGATCCCGCCGTGTTGCATCTGTCCACGTTGATGTGCGCAGCCCATCGTAAGCAAACCGTGGAGACCATCCGCCGGCGGTTGTTATCGGGGGATTCCTGCCGGGTGGTGTCTACCCAGGTGGTGGAAGCAGGGGTAGACCTGGACTTCCCTGCGGTGTTCCGCTCTGAGGCACCTTTGGATGCGATCATCCAAGCGGCGGGCCGATGCAACCGTGAAGGCACACAGGGGATGCCTGGGCGGGTAGTGGTTTTCGCTCCACCCGATGATGCCATTCCACCGGGTGTTTACCGGTCCGGTCGGGACATCGCTCGGGTCGTGCGGTCCCTGGGCAACCTTGATCCCAATGAGCTCCATACTGTAGGAGCGTACTTCGAGATGCTATTCGGGTTGGCTGTTAACTCAGACGAGCACAACATCCAAGCCCTGAGGAGAAACTTGGACTATCCGAGGGTGGCGGACCGGTTCCGGATGATTCCTGACGACACCTACGATGTCGCGGTTGGCTATCCCCCCGGTGATACCTCGTTCTTGGACAGGGCTTTGGACGACCTGCGGCACGGCCGCGGGTCGCCCCGCCGCATCCGCCGCCTGTTACAGCCGTACATCGTGGCGGTTCGGTCTTTTGAGGCGCAACGGTTGAAACGGAAGGGGCTGATAGACGAGATCATTCCCGGTTTGGGCCGTTGGGACGGCCAGTATGACCCGGTGCGGGGAATTGTGGAAACCGACCCCGAGTGGATCATATGAAAACCGGCAAACAGCGTCCCGGCACCGAAAAGAAAGGAGCCAGCATCCTATGACTACCCCCTTTGAGCCACTCGAGGTCAGAATGTGGGGCGATTACGCTTGCTTCACCCGGCCGGAAACCAAAGCGGAAAGGGTCTCTTACCCGATGATGACTCCCTCCGCAGCCCGCGGAGTGCTGGAGGCGATCTTCTGGAAACCGCAGTTGGATTGGGTCGTGAAGGAGATACACGTGTTGAAACCGGTCCGCTACGCGTCCATCATGCGGAACGAGATCAAAGACAGACAAGTCTCTCGGACGGCCAGACAGTGGGCCAAGAGAGGCGGCGGATACGACGCGGCGGCTCGTCGAACCCAAAGGCACGGGCTGCTGCTCCGTGACGTGGCCTACATCATCCGAGCCGACATGACTCTCCGACCGGGAGTGAACGATCACGTTGCCAAATACCGCGACCAGTTCCGCAGGAGGGTCCACCGCGGTCGGTGCTACTCGACACCCTATTTGGGGTGCCGGGAGTTCGCAGCGTCGTTCGGACCCCCAACTCCTGATGATCTACCGGTCCCTTTTGACCTTGACCTCGGGTTGATGCTACTCGACATCGACTACATGCCCGACGGGAAAGGACAGGGAGTCCCGAGGTTCTTCAGAGCCTCTGTAGAACAGGGTGTCCTGCGGGTACCCGACCGGTTCGAAAAGGCACCGGTCTGATGGTCCTCGAAAAACTGAAGGAATATTCTGACCGCATCGACCAGGCACCTCCCTTGTACGCCCCCACGCCAGTTGCTTGGACAGTGGTATTGAACCCCGACGGGACCCCCGTCTCCCCACACCCGGTAAGCCGAATTGACGAGTCCAACCGCCGGGGCAAAAGAGGCCGAGAGATGACTGCGCCGATGGTCAAACGCTCCGGGGCTGTGATCCGCCCCCTGCTGCTCGCCGACGATGGGGAACACACTTTCGGGCGACCCAAACACCCCGATAAAATCAAACTGGTCGACGCTCGCCACCGTGCCTACTGGGACCTTGTGGAGAGGTGCGCTAAAGAAACCAATGAACCGTCCGTGAGATCCGTAAAGCGTTTCCATCAACTCGGCGGATCGGAACAGTTGGAACTCCCAGAGGGGTGGGACTACGGCCTGAAGGTGGCGTTCTCGGTGCGTTTCGACAACGGAACCCTCGTTTACCCCCTTGATCTGCCGTCGGTGCAACGATTCTGGCTGTCAATCAACCAACCCCCCTCGGATTTCGAAGCTCAGTGTTTGGTTTGCGGTGGCACCAAGCCGATCCTCTGTCGGCTGCAGTCGAAAGTCAAGGGCATCCGAGGGGGACAAGCAAGCGGCACGGATCTGATCTCCGCCAATGTGAACGCTTTCGAGTCTTACGGTCTGAGGGCATCCCAAACCTCTCCCATCTGTCAAGAATGCGCCGAGGGATTCGTACGGGGCGTCAACGCTTTGGTCGGCGGGGAGGACACCAGATATGTGATAGGGGCTAACACGTTTGTGTTCTGGACCCGGGAACCCGTCACGTTTCGTTTCGGAACCCTATTGAGCGACGCCAAACCCGAACAGGTGAAGCAACTCTTTGACTCGGTCCGCTCTGGCCAGCCGGCCACGGTCGAGAACGAGACGGCGTTTTATGCCCTTTCGCTCTCAGCGTCCGGCAGTCGAGCAGTGGTGCGGGACTGGATCGACACAACCGTGGGCCACGCCAAAGAGAACATGGCCCGGTGGTTCGAAATGCAGCGAATCATCCACCCCCGTCAAGAGGACCCCACCGGAACAAATCCCGATCCGCTGCCCCTCTTCCGCCTGGCCGTTGCCACGGTTCGCAAGATTCAAGATTTGCCACCCACTACCCCCCGGTCGCTGTTCTATTCGGTGCTCACCGGTTCGCCCTTGCCGATGGAACTGGCTTTCCAAGCGGTGCTGCGCAACCGGGCCGAGCAGGGAGTCCGGAGGGAATGGGCAGCGCTGATCAAGCTGGTGCTGCTCAGCCGGGAAAGGCTAACAAGAGAGGAGGGCTATATGGTTGCCCTTGAAACTGAACATCCGGACACCGCCTACCACTGCGGCAGGCTTTTAGCTGTAATAGAACGAGTCCAATATGCCGCGTTGGGGAAGACCAACACCACCGTGGTTGACCGGTACTATGGGGCCGCCTCCGCCAGGCCGGCCATGGTGTTCGCGCAGCTTTTGCGCGGCGCACAGCCCCACCTCTCCAAACTGGATGACCGACGCAGGAACGCTCTGCGACTGCGCTTAGCGGACGTGTGCGGTCAGATAGCGGAGTTCCCCAAGATCCTTACTTTGGAACAACAAGCCCTGTTCTCCCTCGGCTACTACCACCAAGTCGCCCACGATCGGGCCGCCGCCATGGAAGCCCGCAGCCGCCGTGAAGCTGCCGAACAAGACCACGCATGAACATCAAAGCCCAACAACACCTATAAGCGAAAGGACAACGCAACCCATGAACATCACCACCGCTATTGACCGCCGTCACGACTTCGTACTGCTGTTCGACGTGAGAGACGGCAACCCCAACGGAGACCCGGACGCGGGGAACCTGCCCCGACTCGATCCCGAGACGATGCAAGGTCTCGTCACGGATGTGGCGATCAAACGCAAAGTCCGGGATTATGTAGACATGGCCCACGGCGACGGGCGGAACAAAATATATGTCCAACACGGCCAGTTTCTCTCCGACCGGCGCAAGAGAGTCTTCGAGCAGCGTTCCAACGGGGCAAAGCCCGATCCGAAAGACGGCAGGGCTTGGATGTGCGAGGAGTTCTACGACGTGCGCATGTTCGGAGCGGTCATGTCCATGAAAGAACACAACGCCGGGCAGGTGCGCGGACCGATGCAACTGACCTTCGCCCGGTCGATCGATCCCATCGTGCCTCTCGACTCGGCCATCGTCGGACCCGCCCAAAACGCAAGCGATGTCAACAGGGACGACGACGAAAGCAAAGCCACCAACTATGGGACTATGGGGAGAAAAGCCACCGTTCCCTATGGGCTGTACCGGGCGCACGGATTCTTCAATCCCCACTTCGCCGACGACACCGGCGCTACCAGCGACGATGTGGCAGTGTTCTGGAAAGCCCTCGAAATGATGTGGGACATCGACAGATCCGCCACCCGGGGCGAAATGGCCTGCCGGGGCCTGTATGTGTTCACCCACGACAGCAAACTTGGCAACGCCCCCGCCCACAGGCTGTTTGACCTCATCCAAACCCCCGCCAGCGACAACCCCGCACCGCGACAAGTCACGGACTACACAATCACCTCCCCCAAAGACGGTGCACTGGCCCAGTTCCCCGGGGTGCGACTCCGGACTCTGGTGGCATAGCACGTTGACCGGCGCGGGTGACCCTGAACCGATGGTGCCAATCTCGGCACTGGAACACTTCAGCTATTGCCCGCGCCAATGCTCCCTAATACACGTAGAACAGACCTTCGACGAAAACGTGTTCACTGTTAGGGGATCTTTGGAACACCAACGAACCGACACGGGACTGACCACCACCGTCGATGGTGTGCGTCAGATGCGATCCGTTCCGCTCTGGTCTTTCGAGCACGGTCTCATCGGCAAAGCCGACATCGTTGAGTTCCACCCTGAAGGTCCCATTCCCGTTGAGCAGAAATCCGGGGGATTGGGCCCTCCCGCCTCCCTCCAACTATGCGCTCAGGCTATTTGCCTTGAAGAAATGCTTGACGTGTCAATACCCGAAGGGATTCTCTACTCCCATGCCACCAAACGCAGAAAGAAAGTCCAAATGGACGATGGACTTCGGGAACGCACGCTATCCGCGGCCGCGGAGGTGCGCCGGATGATCAAAGACCAATCGTTACCCGCACCCGTGAACGATGCAAGATGCCCGAAATGCTCCCTTGTCAACGCCTGCCTTCCGACCATCGTGGGCAAGCCAGCCCGAATACGCGGCCACCAAGGAGCACTATTCAAACCCTCTGTCACGCAGGACATCACCGGATGGTTCGATGTTTGAACTTCTCAACACCCTATATGTTCTAACCCCCGGAGCGTCCCTACACCTCAACTATGACACCGTCCGGGTGGTCAATGAAGGACAGAAACCCCTCCGCATACCACTGTTGCGCCTTGAGAGCATCGTCACCTTCGGTCCGATCGCCATCAGCCCACACCTGATGCACCGATGCGCCGAAGACGGAAGACCCATCGTTCTTATGAGTAGCCACGGTCGATTCAAGGCACGCCTCACGGGTCCGCTCCGAGGAAATGTTCTGCTCCGCCGCAGTCAACACATGGCTCTTAGCGACTCACAGGCCACCCTCCGGATCGCCCGCCAGTTCGTAGCCTCCAAAATCCAAAACAGTCGCCTCGTTCTACTCAGAGGAGCTAGAGACAGCACAGGAGAAACCTCACAAAGACTCCGAACAGCCGCACAACAACTCGCTGCAATACTCGGAATGCTCAAGAAAACAGAAAAGCTCGATCACGTAAGGGGAGCGGAGGGAGAATCAGCAAGGATCTACTTCGCTTCCCTCAACAACCTAATCCGGAAAGACAACTTCTGCTTCCGACACCGCAGCCGACGGCCACCCCGAGATCCCGTCAACTGTCTCCTGTCCTTCCTGTACGCCCTCCTCCGAGAAGAGTGCGTCGGCGCCCTCGAAAACGTAGGCCTCGACCCGCAAGTAGGATACCTCCACACTCTCCGACCAGGACGCCCCTCACTGGCGCTGGACCTAATGGAAGAGTTCCGAGCCCTGGCTGCTGACCGGCTGGCCATCACCCTCATCAATCGTAGGCAAATCCAAACCCGCCACTTCGAACTACTACCAGGTGGAGCCGTACATCTCACTGACAAAGGCCGGCGCAAAATACTATCTGAATACCAAGAACGAAAAAAGAGACAAGTAGCCCACCGACTAGCCAAACGAAAAATAGCCCTCGGCCTCGTGCCCCATGTCCAAGCCCGCCTCCTCGCGCGGTACCTCCGCGGCGACCTCTCCCACTATCCAGCCTACGTGGCCCGATAACACATGGAAGTATTAGTGACCTACGACGTATCCACCGCCAGCGTCGCAGGCAAAAAAAGGCTCCGCAATGTCGCCAGAATCATGGAATCCTACGGACAAAGAGTCCAAAAATCAGTATTCGAATGCATTCTATCCCCTGAGCAACTGCTCCTGCTTCAACACGACCTCCTACAGGTCATAGACGAAAACGAAGACAGTATCCGCATATACCGACTGCGCTCACCTCACCATCAACACACAAACCTCATAGGACACCAACCCGCTTTTGATATCAGAGATCCCCTTATTGCATAGAAGTACCCCGAAACACACGCCTGTTGCCTGCGAACCTTCAGCAACGCCGGAAACCCGGGAGGTTACCCACCGGAACCCGCCCGTGATTCGGCACCGAAACCCCACCCAAAACGGCCCTGCGGCCTGTTGGTCCAACCGAACCGTTACAACACGCAACACAACGACACATTAGACTCGGATGACCCCGCAGCACCCGCCCTCCGGGGCGGGTGAGGATTGAAACAACGTGATTTTGCCCTACTGTGCGGTGCATTCGGTGCGCAGCACCCGCCCTCCGGGGCGGGTGAGGATTGAAACACATATCTTCCCGTGGGGGTTCTCGGGGAATTGGGCAGCAGCACCCGCCCTCCGGGGCGGGTGAGGATTGAAACTTTACGGCCACGGTGCGGGGTGTCGGCAGCAGGAAGAGGCAGCACCCGCCCTCCGGGGCGGGTGAGGATTGAAACGTCAGGGCCGGACCTCCCACGCCCCTTCTTTGCGGCTGGCAGCACCCGCCCTCCGGGGCGGGTGAGGATTGAAACGGCAGCGTCCCAAAGGGCATCCATGTGATCGTCTAAGCGCAGCACCCGCCCTCCGGGGCGGGTGAGGATTGAAACATATAAACCATGCAGCATAACAGGTGTATTCTCCTAGCAGCACCCGCCCTCCGGGGCGGGTGAGGATTGAAACTTGGCACCCCGTGTCCCATGACGCCGAAGCTGGCCAGCAGCACCCGCCCTCCGGGGCGGGTGAGGATTGAAACCCTTTCTACAAGACGAACATTAAGCCATCGAGTACTAGCAGCACCCGCCCTCCGGGGCGGGTGAGGATTGAAACACCAGGGTTTGCATGGACGGGGCGCCGATTATCTCGTGCAGCACCCGCCCTCCGGGGCGGGTGAGGATTGAAACACCGAGGGCTGGGTCGCCGGTGCGAACACTGTGTACAGCAGCACCCGCCCTCCGGGGCGGGTGAGGATTGAAACCTGTTCCCGATCGCCGAGTACCTCCGCCGGGCGACCATGCAGCACCCGCCCTCCGGGGCGGGTGAGGATTGAAACCGGATCGTCAATCAGGCTGTAAAGCACGCTTTGGCCAAGTAGCACCTACTCTCCGGGGCGGGTTAAGTACAGAACCGGGACCACCTTCCCAGCGTACCGCGGGAGTGTTCCTCCGGCAGTTTGACCTACGGACAGTAGAACTGACACGTCACTTTATCAACAGTACGTTGACCTGGGACAACATCCCTTTCTCCAGCGGAGGCGGACGACCAGGAAACTCAGCACCTTGCCTTTATCAAAGACGATAGAAAAACTGATAATGGAAGAAGCCAATAACGCTGTGACCTGCGGGAATAGTGGTTATAGGCGCTCCGGGGGTGGGACTCGAACCCACAACCTTCGGGTTAACAGCCCGCCGCTCTGCCGAATTGAGCTACCCCGGAAAGAGTGGTCACAGACGCCGGTCAACACCGGCCTGCCGGGTCAAGTGTAGACGGACGGGGCATGAGGAAGTCTCCCTTTGTCCTGGTGGGCGGGCTCATGGGAAAGGACGACCACATAGGGCGTTTTGGCGCGTAACATCAGGACTGGCGATGAGCAAACGACTGGCGGTCCTCGGTGCGGTGGTGGCCTTGCTGACCGCCGCCTGCGGCTCGGGCGCGGAGCCGGAGCCGGTTTCAGCCACCGTTCCCGACACCTTGGAGTGGATCACCCCCGAGGAGTTGACCGGGAAACTGTCCACGGGTGGCGCGGCGGTGGTGAACTTCTGGGCCTCCTGGTGTGGACCCTGCCGGGCGGAGGCCCCGGTGTTGCGCCGGGCTCATGAGGAATACGGTGAGCAGGTGCGGTTTATCGGCGTGGCGGTGGACGACGCGCCCTCCGACGCCTTCGCCTTCATGGAGTCACATGGCATTGCATTCGAGAACTATCTGTCGGAGGGGAATCAAATGATGGCCCAGTACGAGGCCTTCGGGATCCCCTTCACGGTGTTCACCGACACGGCGGGGGAGGTCCTCTACGTACACCGGGGAATCATCGACGAGGGAACTCTCAGCCTGTGGAGCGATGAACTCTCCCGCCTCGGCTGAGGGACCGAGCCGATCGAAAGGTGCCCGTATCGAGGATCGCTGGGCCAGCCCCGCGAAAACAATCGCAATCTCGGGGAATCTACCGATGCTCGGGGGTTGTTGGTGTCCCACTCCCGGTGCACGGTGGTAGACAGTCGCATCACCTCTCGGTCCGATACGGCGCCGTTCGGACCGCCGGCAGGGATCATATTCCTCGAGACCCGCACCTCGGCCGGGACCGGCGGAGCGCGTCTCAACCAACGGAACGGTGGCGGTGGGGGTGGGCCCGGAGGGGAGGAGAATCGGCATCGTTTTCGCGGGTTAGTGATGTATTTCGCGGGGACTGGGTTCGAAGAAGCGGGGCCCTGAGATGGACCTGACTGTTCTGGGAAGGTCGGTTGGGGCGATGGCCGCCGCCGCTTTGGCGCTGTGGGCGCTGAGGAGGATCCGCTCAGAGGTTGTCGGGGACCCGTTCAATGACCTCCTGGGCGCCGTCCTGGTGGGGATTGGAGTGGGACGACTTGCCTATCTGTGGGCGGAGGGAGTCAACGTGTTTGCCGACCCGATCGAGTTGATCCTGGTGCGGGGGGGCATCTCCCCGGTTCCGGCCGCGGCGGGGGCCGTCGGCTTCCTGGCTTGGACTTCTCGCTCCGACCTTCCGAATCGGATGGACTTCCTGGCGCCGGCGGCCTTGAGCGGCATCGCCGTGTGGGAGGCGGGATGCTTATGGCAGGGCGCCTGTTTGGGGTCGCCCTCGGGGCTGTGGTGGGCCATGGCCCTGCCCGGCAGCGAACTGACCCGTCATCCTGTCGGCCTGTACGCGGCCGCGCTGTTCGCCGTTGCGGCTATCTGGCTGTTGGTGCGGCCCCTTCCGTGGAAGGGCGCCACCGCGGCCATGGCGCTGGGATGGGCCGCAGCGGTCCGGGCGTTCGTCCCCCTCTGGTCGGTCGGGGGGTGGTCTAACCGGGGATGGTGGTACCTGGTAGGGGTGATCGTCGGGGTGGGTGGCGTTGTTGCGGCGCGAGCGAGAGCCAGGGGCCGCTGAGAAGAGCCGAAGCGCCATGGGGGCTTGATTCCCCAAGACTCCCAGGATGCCGGGAGGGGGGATCAAGGGAGAGAACGGAGTGGGGAAATAAACGCTGACCTGGCACAAACCGGGCTGTCCGGATCGGGGGTTGGCCCGTGCGTGGCCCACACCTTGGATAAGAACGCGATAGTGGACGATGGTTAGAGCCTGTTGATGAGCCTTGCCTCGAGGGCAGGCGACCATCGCGGATCCCACAAGGAGAGGGAATATGAAAGCAACGCTCGAACGCCACAGGCTCAACAGCACCCTGCGGAGAATCTCGGCCGCGGTGGGCACGGCCGCGCCCACGATTGTGACGGTCTCGGAGGAAGGAATCGATCTGGAGGCCTTCGGAAGGGAAGCGATCATGTACTGCCGGTTGGATGCTTCGGTGGAGGATCCTGGTGCCGCAGAGGTGATGCTCCGCCAGATGGTCTCGGTCGTGAAGTCTCTCCCGAACGGGAAGGTGGTCCTGGAAAGCGACAACCCGGGGTTGGTCATCTCGGGTGGCGGCACCCGGGTCGTCATAAACGAAGGCGACGAACTCTGTGGGGTTGTTCCTCCCGAGCCGGCCGGCTACCTGGAGGCGATTGACGGAGAGCTTCTTCGGTCCTCTCTGGGTGGGGTTGTTCCCGCGGCGGCCACCGACAATCATCCCATCTTCGGATCCGTGCGGTTCGACAAGTCCGAGGGAAAACTGCGGCTGGTTGCCTCCGACACCTTCCGGTTAGCGGTTCGGGATTTGCCGGATGTCGCGTCCCCGGGGGTCTTCTCGGTGAATGCCCGGGTCCTGAAGCGGATGCTGAGGTCCTTCGGAAAGGCGTCTGAATACCGGATCCGAGTGGCGGACGGTCACGTGTGGTTCTCCGTGGACGGGATCGGCGAGATGGGAGTGGTCTGTGACTGGTCCGAGTATCCCCGCTATCGAGGCTGGGCGCCCCCCTGGGAGTCCCGGATCCTGTGCCAACGCGCCCCGCTGCGGGATCTGGCTTCCCGGGTGGTGGCCCTGGACAGGAAGTCACCCGCCCCGGTCAAGCTGACATTCTCTCCCGGAGGGATCGAGTTCACCGCCAAGTCGCCGGCCGGGATGGTGAGCGGGTTCCTCGAAGCCGAGGATGCTGCGCTTCCCGGGGAAGTGACGCTCCGATTCAACTCGTTGTTCCTGTCCGATGCCCTCTCGAACCTGATCTCCGACAAGACCGAGATCTGTCTGGCCGAGGACCCGCTGGCTCGCCCCAAGCCGGTGCGGATCGGCGACGGACGCCACTCCGAGGCTTGGAACCTGGTGATGCCCATGCGCGCCGGCTGAGACCACGGGGCCGATGGCCGGCCCGGATGGGGATCCGGGTCCGGCGAGGCCGCGGCGGTTAAAGTCGAGTAGCGAAGATGACGGCTTTTCCCGCACTCCCGGACCGTAGGTTCGGGATCATCTATGCCGACCCGCCCTGGGACTACCGGGGACAACTCCAGCACGCCGGGGCGGGCTCGGGTGACACCGGGGGCGCGGTCCGGCACTATCCCACCGTGGGGCTCTCCGACTTGAAGAGGCTTGATGTGGCCGGGATCGCCGAAGATGACTGCCTGCTGTTCATGTGGGCGACGAACCCCCACCTCGACCAGGCGATCGAACTGGGAAGGGCCTGGGACTTCCAGTGGGCCACGGTGGCTTTCGTGTGGGACAAGGAGCGGGTGAATCCGGGGTTCTACACCCTGAGCCAATGCGAGCTTTGCCTTGTCTTCAAAAGGGGTCGGATCCCCGCGCCCCGGGGAGCCAGGAACGTCCGGCAGTTGGTGCGCAGCAGGCGGGGATCCCACTCCGAGAAGCCCAGGGAGGTCAGAAGGCGGATCGAAGACATGTTCCCCACCCAGAGCAAGATCGAGTTGTTCGCCCGCACCAAGACCGAGGGGTGGAGCAGTTGGGGATTGGAAGTCATTAATCCATCGGAAGGTCCCTCGACAGACGCTCAGCCGAGACCGTAAAAACTCCTGTCCTCGCAGGCCAGAGCTTGGATCCCGTGTTAATCTTCCTAGAACTAGACGGAAGGTTCCCTTTCTAGCCGACAAGGAGACGAGGTCGCCGGCGAGAGGAGAGAAAAATGGATGCGATGTATTCGTCCGTGAGTCCGCCCCGCTACACAGCAAAGGGCAGGCTGGAACGAAAATACTACGAGCGGGAGTTGCGCAGACTGCAGGAAGAGTTGGCGATGCTGCAGAGATGGATCGTCAATCGGGGTCTCAGAGTCCTGGTGATCTGTGAGGGACGTGACGCGGCCGGTAAGGGAGGCGTGATCAAGCGCATAGTCGAGCGACTGAATCCCCGCGTGTGTCGGGTGGTGGCGCTGGGGGTTCCCACCGAACGCGAGCAGACCCAATGGTATTTCCAGCGATACGTAGCTCATCTGCCGGCGGCGGGAGAGATGGTGCTCTTCGACCGCAGTTGGTATAACCGAGCGGGCGTGGAGCGGGTGATGGGGTTCTGCACCGAACAGGAGTATCAGGAGTTTCTGGTTACCTGTCCCCAATTCGAGCGAATGCTGATCCGTTCCGGCATCCAGATCATCAAGTACTGGTTCTCGGTGAGCGACGAGGAGCAGGAACGACGGTTCCAGGCGCGGCTCACCGATCCCCGGCGCCGATGGAAGCTGAGTCCGATGGACCTGGAATCCAGGAAGCGTTGGATCGACTACTCGAGGGCGAAGGACAACATGTTCGTCCACACCGACATCATTGATTGTCGCTGGAATGTGGTGAACGCCGACGACAAGCGCCGGGCGCGGCTCAACTGCATAAGCCATCTGCTGCGCAGCATCCCCTACCACGAGGTGGACGTTCCTGAACTAAGTCTTCCGGATCGCCAAAGCGGGGAGGAATACGTTCGCCCGCCCATCACAGAGCAAGCCTTCGTTCCCGATCTCTATGTCCCACAGCCAGGGTCAAAGACCAAGAAGCCGAAGAGACAGAAGGCGCAGGCCGTCTCGGCAACCGCGGTCTGACCCCGGACCTGCAGACATCGCCGCGGGTGAGTTGATCGATCGGGCTGCCACCGGGTCACCCGTGGCCAACGGGATGTTCCTGAGCGCGGCCGGGGCGTGGCGGGTTCTCTACGCCGGCACAACTGGCGTGGCCATGGCCACTTGGTGCTAGCCATGGGACACCCGCCCTCGTTTACTGGCCGCAGACAGTCGGTTGTCGTTGTGGGGGCGGGCATATTCGGTTTGTCGGGAGCATTGGAGCTGGAGAAGAGGGGATACGGGGTCACCTTGGTCAATGCCGGTCCCATACCACATCCATTTGCCGCTTCCAACGACGTGAGCCGGATGGTGAGAATGGACTACGGGACCGACCGGCTGCACTGTCGCCTGGGCAATGAAGCCATAGACGGTTGGCACCGGTGGAACGCCCACTGGGGACGCGATCTTTACCACCAGGACGGCCTGCTGTTCCTTAGCAGCAGACCTTTGGAAGAGGAGGGTTTCGAGGGCGACTCCTACCGCACCCTCACCGAGGAGGGTTGGTCTCCGGAGAGACTGGGTTCAGAGGAGATCGCTAACCGGCATCCCGGATGGAATTCCGACTACTACATAGACGGCTACTTCCATGCCAGGGGTGGTTGGGCAGAAGCAGGAACGGTTGTTTCCCTGCTGGCCGGGGAAGCCAATGCCCGAGGCATCCGTATGAGGGCGGCGAAGGTGTCGGCGATTGGTCGGGGGAACGGGCGTGTCACGGGGGTGGTCATCGAGGACGGAACGGAGATCAAGGCCGATCGGGTGGTGGTGGCAGCCGGAGTGTGGACTCCCTCGCTTCTTCCGGAGTTGGACGGATTCCTCCGACTGTCGGGCCAGCCGATTCTCTACTTCAACCCGGCCGACCCGGAACCCTTCAGACCACCTCGGTTCCCGCCCTGGGGGGCAGACATAGCCACCACCGGCTGGTACGGGTTCCCAGCCAATCGGGAGGGCGTGGTCAAGATCGGCGTCCACGGGCCCGGGTATTCCGTATCGCCCGACGCCCCTCGCGTGCCGCCCGGAGACGAGGACGAGGCGCGTTGCCGAGACTTCCTCTCCCATTCCCTGCCGGCCCTGGCGGATGCGCCACTGCATGCTCTGAAGATGTGCGTCTACACTGACACCTTCGACGGAGACTTCCTGATCAGCCGCCATCCGGGAGTCGAGGGTCTGACAGTAGCCAGCGGAGGCAGCGGCCACGGCTTCAAGTTCGGCCCGGTCCTGGGTGGGCTGATAGCCGACGCCGTCGAAGGAACTCCCAACCCCTACCTGGACCGCTATGCCTGGAGGCCTATCGGCGACCCTGCCACCGAGGCCTCAAGGTACGTGGGTGAAGCCAACACGGAGCTTTAGTCACATCTGAGGCATGGATCGCCACCAGGTAGGGATTGTGGTCGAAGATAGAGGGGTGCGTGGGTCGTTTCAGGGGGGGGGGATCAGGTGAAGGAGCCCTGCCTTTGAGTAACAATTTAGTGTTTGTTTTACCAACTTGGTGATATAATGCATTGTTTTGTCACACCTACCGGGGTATAATGGTAGACATGAACAAGACAGCTATTGACCGTCGGGTCGTCAACGAGATCGGCGCGGTTCTTCCCAATCTGGCGGTGGGCGACGCGACCTTGGAACAGCTCCGGGTGCGGTTGCAGTCCACCTTCCGGGTGGAGAATCAGGCCGCCGCAGTGCGTGCTGAGACCCTGGCGGAACTTACCCGCCGAGAGGGTGTTCACCTGACCGAGGACAACTTGCGGGAGAAGGGTTTGCGGCCTCGCCGCAAGGCCCGCTCGGAAGTGGAAACCGCCGTGGAACTGGAAGAACTACCGAAGACGTCGGAGGGTTTGCGGGATGGTGAGATTCCTTACGAGAACGCCAGGATCCTGGCCAAGGCCTCCCAGGATGGGGAGATAGACGAAATCGAGTTGATCGGCCCAGCCAAGACCCAGTCACCTGACAAATTCGCGGGAACGGTCCGAAAGTACCAGCAACAACGTTCCGAGGACGATGGGATGTCCCGCCTGGAACACCAACGCTCGCAGAGGTTCGCGAGGATCAAAACAGACCGCACAGACGGGATGACGGTGCTCTACGGTCGGTTCGATCCAATCACCGGCGCTCTCATCGAAACGGCGTTGTCGCAGAAGATGGACGAACTCTGGCGGGAGGAAGACCCCCGTGCGCGGTGCTCTCCAGGTCAGCGGATGGCAGACGCCCTAGCCCATTTGGTCACCCGAGAAGAAACCGACAAGGACACCGGTAAGGTCCGCGGACCCAGATTGCTTCTGATCGCCGACTACGACATCATCGACAGAGAGCTTCGGAACGGACGTCTTGGTGACGGGACCCCGATCCCGGTGGAGAAGATCCGGGACCTGGCCTGCCAGGCGGACATCCTCCCCGGCATCTTCAAAGGGGTGTCACAGCCTTTGGACCTGGGACGGTCACGGCGGACCGCAAGCCCCGCCCAACGGATAGCGCTGGTTGCTCGGGACAAGGCGTGTGTGGGATGCGGCGCCACCGCTAATTGGTGTCAGGCGCATCACATCATCCCCTGGGCAGTTGAGGGCAACACCGACCTCGACGACATGGTCCTCCTATGCAGCAGGTGTCACCACAAGGTGCATGACGACCGATGGCAAGTACGCAGGAAACCATCCGGCAAGTACTACCTCAAACCACCTCTGAAACACGAGCGGCCAACGTCCACCCGGCGCAACGGCAACTACCGAAACCGCCGAAGCCCCTTCAAACAGCGGAAATGAGACACCCAACCTGTCTCCGGCAGGCTTGCCTATCCGACCAGGGTGCGTCCGAGTTGGCGGGACATGGCGACCAGGTTGTCTTGGGAGTCCCAGATGTAGCAGTCTTCCTCGAAGGTGCCTTCGAGGAGGTGGCTGCAGGCCAGATCGATGGTCAGCCATCCCGGTTGCGGGCGGGCGCGGAAGTGAATGGTCAACTCCAGGGTCGGCGCCCATCCGTAATGGCCCAGTTGGAAGACGGCGGGAGGGAAACCGTCGGCGAACACCGGCACAGCCATGAGGTCGGGTTGGCGGCCGTCCGCAAAACGCATCCGGCCCCGGGCCTCGGCCTTCCCGGTGGGTCGGCCTGCGGCGCCCTGAGCCATGTCGGAGGGCATCAGGAACTCGAATCGCTCGATGAAGGTGGAAGCCCCTCTCTTCTGAGGGCCGCTCTGCAACTCCGAGTTCTCCGGCAGGCTCGAAGGGGGACGCAGGGGACCGGTGGGACCGGTGAGAGTGGACAGGTCGCCCCAGGTGATCAGGGAGGTGACAGTAACCCTGCCGTTCTGTATCAGATCGACGGCGTTGACCGAGACGCTGCGGCCCCTCTTGATCACCCTGCTTGCAACTGTCGCCTCACCCGGCATGGTCGGTCCCACGAAGTGGCTTGTCATCGAGAGCGGGTCGGGGTGGGCCACCCCCTGTCCTGCTGCCACCAGGCACAATGCCATCAGGTATCCCCCGTTGGGGATTCCGTCGATGTTCCACAGGGGACTCACCCGAGCGGTCCACTCACCGTCGCCCACCGGGGTCAGAGCCTCTTGAGTGTCGGTGTCGAAGAGGTACTCGGTCATGGTCGCTTCCTGCCGCGGCCTGGTGTTTCGCCGGTGGTCCCGGGCGGGCCCGCGATCAGCCTAACCAGAGCTGGACGATCCACCCAACCGCCAGTCCGTAAGCCCCGGCCACCACGTCGTCGCCGGTTACGCCCCAGCCCCCCGGAAGCCGTTCCGCCCATCTCACGCCCGGAAAGCCGGTCTTGGTGATGTCCACGATTCGAAACATGACCCATCCCGCCACCGCCCCGGCCAGACCCAGACCCACCACCGCCAGGGTCGCCCCAGCGGCCTCGTCGATCACCACCCAGCCGGGATCGTCCGAGAAGGGATGGGAGGCCCACACCGAGACCCCCGCCACCAGAGCGGCCAGGAGGAGTTGCGCCGGCCATCCCAGTTCTCCGGCCGCCATTCCCGCCGCCAGTCCCACCGCGGCGCCCAGGGTTCCGGAACCTGCGTCGCGCCCCGTCACCTTGCCAAGCAGCAGACCCACCCCGAACAGAGAGGCGATCGTCCTGCGCATCGTTTCCCAGGTTACCGGGGCTGTCGAGACCGGAACGGAACGGACAATCCGAAACGTTCGGTTAACCGGCCGTCCGAGTGTGCCAAACTAGGGGCGCATGGAACCCTCAATGTATATCTGGATGGACGGTGAGTTGGTCCCCTGGGACGAGGCGAACGTCCATGTGCTAAGCAACGCCCTTCACTACGGAACCGGGGTGTTCGAGGGAATCCGGGCGTACGAGACCGACGACGGGACGGCGATCTTCCGCCTCACCGAACACCTCGAACGGCTCCATCGTTCTGCCCGGGTCTACCGCGTGCCCCTCGAATGGTCGGTAGAAGATCTCGCCGAGGCCTGCCGGGCGGTAATGAGGGAAAACGAGTTGGAGTCAGGATACATACGCCCCCTGGTCTACTACGGGCTGGGGGCGATAGGCCTCAACCCCACCGGCGCCACCTCCCACACCGCCATCGCGGCTTGGAGGTGGGGTGCGTACCTGGGAGAGGAAGGCGTCTTGAACGGCATTCGGGTGGGGGTGTCCTCCTGGCGGCGGATCAGCCCGGCGGCCTTCGTGCCGGTGGCCAAGGGATGCGGGCAGTACCTCAACAGCGTGATGGCCAAGATGGAGGCGCTCAGCAACGGCTACGACGAAGCCTTGTTGCTCAACGGCGACGGGAACATCTCCGAAGGTAGCGGAGAGAACGTCTTCCTGGTGCGAGACGGCGTGGTGCTCACCCCTCCCATCTCCTCGGGGATCCTGGACGGCATCACCCGCCATACGGTGATGACCCTGCTCTCCAGGGACGGCATCGAGATCCGGGAGGCCACTCTCACCAGGGGGGATCTCTTCAACGCCGACGAGGTCTTCTTCACCGGCACCGCCGCAGAGGTGACCCCGGTGCGGGAGATCGACGCCCGGCCGGTCGGCACCGGCCGTCCCGGCCCGGTCACCCGGCGCGCCCAGGAACTCTTCGAGACGCTCACCTCGGGCGGCGACCCGGACCTGGGAGACTGGCTGGAGTATGTCTGAGCGGTCCTCGGCGCCTTCCGCCTAGATGCCTCGCCAACCGAACATCGATCCTCCCGACCAGGATCTCCCGCGGACCACTCTCGCCCCTGCGGCGCCGGCTCGGTGGAGCCCCAGCCGGCCGGGGATGATCACCGCGCCCGACCAGGTGACGCCGGGTGGTCTGTTCGGTCGCCCCGGTCCCGACACCGGCTGGGCGTTCCGGATCGTCCGCCAGGCGGGCCTTACCGCCGACGAGATGCAGGGAGAGGCGGTCCTGGTAACCCTGATGGCGGCCCGGGCGTCCCTCTTCGGCCGGGCGCCCGTCCCCGAAGACCTGGACGTGGCCCGGATTGTGATGGGATACGAGGAAGGAGCATCGGATCAGATGGTCGAGCGCGGGCGTCGGTGGCTCCGCCACTCCCGCCACGAGCCGGTCCCGGGAGCGGCCGCCGCCGAACAGATCGGATCCGACCTCCTGGTCATGTCGCCTGACGATCTCCGGTCGGCCCTCGCCGCCGGGGGCTGAGTTCATTGGCGAAGATCGTCCGGTTCCGCCACGGCGACGAGATTGCCTACGGGCTGGCGGAGATGGAGGGGGTCACCCTCTACCGGGGCTCTCCATTCGTGGTGTGGGAGCCGACCGAGACGATGCTGGGCTGGGATGAAGTAAGGGTGCTGTCGCCGGTGTTACCCACCAAAGTGGTGGGCGTGGGCCGCAACTACGTCGATCCGGACGCTCCGTACCCCGGGGAACCCTACGTCTTCATGAAGCCCACCACTGCGGTGGTCGGTCCGGGTGCGGAGGTGGTGATCCCTCCGGCGGTGTCGGTGGTCAGCCATGAGGCGGAGTTGGCGGTGATCATAGGGAGGGTGGCCAGGCACATAAGGGTGGAGGACGCCGGGGCCTACATCCTCGGCTACACCGCCGCCAACGACATAACCGCCCCCCAACTTCTGGAAGACCCCCTGAATCTCACCCGCGCCAAGAGCTTCGACACCTTCTGCCCGCTGGGACCGATGATCGAGACCGAGTTCGATCCGTTGGAGCAGCAGGCGGTGGAGTGCCTGGTCGATGGCGACCTGCGCCAGTCCGGGTTCACCTCGGAGATGATGTTCGGTCCCGGAGAGTTGGTCTCCTACGTGTCATCGATGATGACCCTGCTTCCCGGGGACGTGATCCTCACCGGCACTCCCGACGGGGTGGGCCCCGTATTTCCGGGCAGCGTCATAGAGGTGCGAATCGATGGGATCGGATCGCTGGTCAACCCGGTGGTGCGAGGATGACGCCCCGGCTGAGGGTGGCGCCGTCGCCGACCGGACTTCTCCATGTCGGCACGGCCCGGGCCGCCCTCTTCAACTGGCTTTATGCCCGCCGCCACGACGGCGTATTCATCGTCCGGGTGGACGACACCGACCGCCAACGGTCCACATCCGACTTCGAGACCCGGATCCTGGAAGCGCTCCGATGGCTGGGAATCGATTGGGACGAGGGGGTGGAGGTAGGGGGCCCGCACGGCGCTTACCGCCAGAGCGGGCGTTACGAGCGCTATCGCCAGGTCGCCGCCCAACTGCTGGAAAGCGAGGCCGCCTATCGATGCTTCTGCAGCCCGGAGGAACTGGCGCAACGCAGGAGAGAGGCTCAGCGGGCGGGACGGCCGCCCGGGTATGACGGGCGCTGCAGGTCGCTGGACGTCCGGGAAGCCAAACGCCGACAACAAGCAGGGGAGAACCACGTGG
The DNA here is from genome assembly GCA_965209025.1 of Acidimicrobiia bacterium. Lineage (GTDB taxonomy): Bacteria > Actinomycetota > Acidimicrobiia > Spongiisociales > ZC4RG35 > Bin76. Next base: position 236,349 of record OZ242375.1, read on the forward strand.
TGCGTTTCGCCATGCCGCGCCCCGGCGTGACGGTCTTCGGGGACATGGTGCGCGGCGAGGTCCGCTTCGACCATGAGGTGATCGATGACTTCGTGATCCTCCGTAGCGACGGGTCGCCCACCTACCACCTTGCCTCCACCGTGGACGACGTGGACTATGAAATCACCCACGTCGCCCGGGGAGAGGACATCCTTCCCTCCACGCCCCGGCACATCCAGATCACCAGGGCGATGTCCGCTCCCGAACCGGTCTACGCCCACCTTCCCCTGCTCCACGGCCAGGACGGACGCAAGCTCTCCAAGCGCCACGGGGCCACCGACGTGGGCGAATACCGCGACCGGGGGATCCTTCCCGAGGCGCTGTTCAACTACCTCTCGCTCCTGGGATGGTCTATCGGTCCGGAGGCGACGATCTTCAGCCCGCAGGAAGCCGTGGAGGCTTTCGATCTTGCGGACGTCTCATCCAGCCCGGCCGTATTCGATCCCGTGAAGCTCGAGTGGATGAACGGCGAGTACATACGGAACCACATCTCGGCCGCCGAGTTCTCGGTGAGATCCCGTCCCTATGCCGAACGGCACCTGGGCGCCTCGGTGTCCGACGCCGAATGGGAGCAGGTCATCCCGGTGCTCCCCCTCGTGCAGGAGAGAGTGAAGCTGTTGTCGGAGGTGGGACCCCAACTGTCCTTCCTCCTGGATGCCGGGATCGAGTACGACGAGCGATCCTGGCGCAAGGTGATGAGAGCCCAGACCGTGGGGGCGGTCCTGACCGAGGCCATCTCGGCCCTGGGACAACTGGGGGAGTGGCGGACCGAGACCATCGAGGAGACTCTGCGGGGGTTGCTGGCCCGGCTGGAGGTGAACGCCCGGCGCGGGTTCCAGCCCATCAGGGTGGCGGTGACCGGGTCCTCGGTCAGCCCGCCCCTCTTCGAGTCGCTTGCCGCGCTGGGGCCCGAGAGGACGCTGCAGAGACTGGAGGGGGCCCGCGCCCGGCTTCCCCGATGAATCGAAGAAGGACCGGCAAGCATGCCGGGTCCCCAACCGCATATAGCATTTGACCAACAGCAACCGGAAGGGTTTAGTTTCAATGAGTGCACCTCAACGGGTGGCGGTCACCGGCGCTGCGGGACAGATCGGATACAGCCTGTTGTTCAGGATCGCCGCCGGGGAGATGCTCGGAGCGGACCAGCCGGTCGTTCTCCAGCTACTGGAGATACCACCGGCCTTCCCCGCTCTCGAGGGAGTCGCGATGGAGCTTGAGGACTGCGCCTTCCCCCTCCTGAGGGGAGTGGTGCCGACCACCGACGTCGGGCAGGCGTTCGCGGACGCCGACGTGGCGCTGCTGGTGGGAGCGATGCCGCGCCGGGCGGACATGCAGAGAGCCGATCTGCTGGAAGCGAACGGGGCGATCTTCTCCGAGCAGGGCAGGGCCCTCTCGGAGTCGGCCGATCCCGGTGTGAAGGTGCTGGTGGTGGGCAATCCGGCCAACACCAACGCCTACATCACCGCCGCAAGCGCGCCGAACATCGATCCCGCCCAGATCACGGCCATGACCCGCCTCGATCACAATCGCGCCATCGGTCAACTGGCGGCCAAGGTGGGAAAGCCCGCCAGCATGGTGACCAGGATGAGTGTCTGGGGGAACCATTCCGCCAGCCAGTATCCGGACCTGTTCCATGCCAAGGTCGGGGGAAGGGACGCATTCGGGTTGGTGGGCGACCGCCACTGGGTGGAGAACGAGTTCATCCCCACGGTCGCCGAACGGGGCACGGCCATCATCAAGGCGAGGGGCACCTCCTCGGCCGCCTCGGCCGCCAACGCGGCGATCAGCCACATACGGGACTGGGCGATGGGCACTCCTCCCGACGACTGGGTGAGCGTGGCGGTAATCTCCGACGGTTCCTACGGGGTGCCCGAGGGCCTGTGCTCATCCTTCCCCTGTGTGTCCCGAGACGGCCGCTGGGAGATCGTGTCGGGCCTTGAGCACTCGGAGTTCTCGCGGCAGCGAATCCAGGCATCCGTGGACGAACTGGTGGGAGAGCGCGACGCCGTGATCGAGATGGGGCTTGTCTGAACCACACCGGTAGGTGAGGCTTGGGGAGGCGCTATCCCCTGGCTAGTACTCGACGTCTATGTCCGAGACCGCCGCCAGCCATTGCTCGATCCCGTTGCGATGCAACATCAGCTTGGCCAGATTGCCCGACACCTTGATCTTCCCGGTGATGAAGGCAGACTGCACATTGAGGTCCCCCTTCATGATCGCCGCGGCGGTCTCGTAGTTCTGGCTGATGGTTATGTCGAGGTCGTCACGGACGCCCAGGGCAATGGTGATCGCCTGGGGAGTGATCATCAGGTGGTAGCCGGTGTCGCCCAAGGGTGATTCCAGGACGTTGAACTGGATGGCCAACTCCATGTCGCGGGCGGCCTCCTGAAAACCCTGGTGGTTTTCCAACGCCGTTGTCACTTCCGACAGCCATTCGGGGCTCAGAAACTTCACTGCCATGAACGGGCTCCCTTGGAATCGGTTCTTGAGCTTCAGGCTAGTCGCCAGGGCCGGGTTATCGGCAATCAGGCGATGGCGATCCGACCGCTCTCTATGGACTCGATGATGGCTGCAGATTCGATCTTCCATCCGTGCCCCTCAAGGAGAGACCGCCCCCCGGTGAAGGTCTTCTCTATGACGAATCCGAAGCCGACCAGCCGGTTGCCGGACTCCTCGATCATCTCTCCGAGGGCCTCCGCCGTGCGGCCCCGCGACAAGAAGTCGTCCACCACCACGATGTCCCGCCCGACTCCCAGCAGTTCCTTGCGAATGGTTATCCAGGTCTTCCCTCCCTTGGTGGGCGAACTCACCCGCCGGATGACGTGGAGGTCGGGATCGAGTTGGCGGCTCTGTTTCTTGGCGTAGATGAAGTCCACCCCCGCGGCCTTGGCGGTGCAGAAGGCGGCCGGTATGCCGGATGCTTCGGCGGTCAGCACCAGGTCAAAATCGCCGAGCCGTTCCGCCAGCCACTCTCCCACGCTGCTCATGAGCGCCGGGTCGGTCCGGTGATTGAGAAAGCTGTCCACGATCACCAGGTCGGATTCCACCCGCCCCGCATCCAGGATTCGCCTCCGCAGTTCTTCCACGCCGGTTTCTACTTTAGGGAGGGAAGGACCCGCGACCGGGTCAACTCGAAGGCGTCTATCTCCCCCAGGTGGCGGAGAGTGAGACCAATGTCGTCATAGCCGTTGAGCATCCGCCACTTGGTGAAGGCGTCTATCTCGAAGGTGGTGGAGAGGCCGGGCGCCTCCACCGTCTGGGACTCCAGGTCGATGGTGATCCGGCTTTCAGGGCGTTCGGTGGCGAGCCGGGTGAGGATAGACACCTCCGCAGCTGGAAGCTGGACGGGGAGCAGGCCTATCTTGGTGCAGTTGGTGCGGAAAATGTCGGCTAGGGAGGGAGCGATCACTGCTTCGAATCCCCAGTCCTGCAGGCCCCAGGGGGCATGCTCGCGCGACGAGCCGCTCCCGAAGTTGGGGCCGGCCACCAGCACCTTGGCGTCCTTGTACCGGGCCTGGTTGAGTGCGAAGCCGGGATCGAGTTCTCCTCCCCGGGTGCGTCTCCAGTCCCAGAACAGGAACTCTCCGTAGCCGGTCCGCTCGACTCGCTTGAGGAACTGTTTGGGCATGATCTGGTCGGTGTCCACGTTCGCCCGGGGAAGGGGGAGCATGGCGCCGTCTATCACGGAGACCGGTCTCATCGGCGCCCTTCCCACTCCCGTATGTCCACGAACCGGCCGGAGACCGCGGCGGCGGCGGCCATGGCCGGGGAGACCAGGTGGGTGCGCCCGCCCTGGCCCTGGCGGCCCTCGAAGTTGCGATTCGACGTGGACGCGCACCGCTCTCCCGGCTGAAGGATGTCCGGGTTCATCCCCAGGCACATCGAGCAGCCCGCGTCTCGCCACTCGAACCCGGCGTCGACGAACACGGCGTCGAGGCCCTCCCGCTCGGCCTGCAGCTTGACCAGTCCGGAACCGGGCACCACCATGGCCGAGACCGACGGGTGCACCCTCTTTCCCCGGACGACGGCGGCTGCGTCCCGCAGGTCCTCGATCCGGGCATTGGTGCAAGACCCCAGGAACACCCGGTCGATGGTGATCTCGGTGATGGGGGTGCCGGGTTCCAGGTCCATGTAGGCAAGGGCGCGGATGGTGGAGTCCCGCTCCAGGGGGTCGTCGAACTCCTCGGGATGGGGTATGTGATCGGTTACCGCCGCGGTCTGTCCGGGATTGGTGCCCCACGACACGTAGGGTTTCAGATCACCGGCGTCGATGCGGACTTCGGCGTCGAAGGACGCGCCGGGATCGGTGGGGAGTGAACTCCACTCCGCCAGGGCTTCGTCCCATCGGGCGCCCCGGGGTGCGTGGGGCCGTCCCTCCAGGTAGGAGAACGTGGTCTCGTCGGGAGCGATCATTCCCGCCCGGGCGCCGGCCTCGATGGACATGTTGCACACCGTCATCCGACCTTCCATGGAGAGGCCCTCGATGGCCGAGCCCCGGTATTCGACCACGTGTCCCTGCCCGCCGGCGGTGCCTATCCGGGCGATGATCCCCAGGATGATGTCCTTGGCGGTCACCCCGGTGGCTAGGTCCCCGTCGATGGTGATGGCCATCGAGGCCGGCTTGGGTTGGGGGAGGGTCTGGGTGGCGAGGACATGTTCCACCTCGGAAGTGCCGATCCCGAACGCCAGGGCGCCGAACGCCCCGTGGGTCGAGGTGTGGGAGTCGCCGCACACGATGGTCATGCCCGGCTGGGTCGCTCCCTGTTCGGGGCCGATCACATGGACGATGCCCTGGCGGGGGTCATCCAGACCGTACAGGGTGATCCCGAACTCCCCGCAGTTGTCAACCAGGGCGTCGATTTGCTTCTTGGACAGGGGGTCGCGGATGGGAAGCCCCCGCCCGGTGGTGGGCACGCCGTGGTCGATGGTGGCCAGGGTCAGGTCGGGTCTGCGCACTGTACGTCCGGCCAGCCGGAGCCCGTCGAAGGCCTGCGGCGAGGTGACCTCATGGACCAGGTGCAGGTCGATGTAGAGCAGGGCCGGTTCGCCCTCGACCTCCCGCACCAGGTGGCGGTTCCATACCTTTTCGAAGAGGGTCTGTGGCGTGGCTGTGTACTCCGGTGAGACGCGCGGACAACAATAGCGGGACAACGGCCTCTCGGAGCATCGGCTGTGGCGTATTGGTGTACGGCAAGGCCGCTTGGACGGGTTAACCTTGGTACCGACCCGTACCAGGAGAGGAGTCTTGGCAGAGAGCAAGATCGTCCATGTAGTGGGCACCGGCACCGTCGGCGAACCGTTGATAGGTCTGCTGGCCGACAATCGGGAGGCATTCGGACTAGACGAAGTCACCTTCCACAAGCGGACTCCGCTGCTGGCGGAGCGGGGCAAGGTCGAGGACCTGGTACGCAGGGGTGCCATCCTGGCCGTGGACAAAGAACGCCGGGTTGAGTTCCAGTCGCTGGGACACAATCCGAAATATGAGAAGTGGGAAGCCCTGGAGCGCGCCTCGGTGGTGATCGACTGCACCCCGGCCGGCAACCAGAACAAGGCCGAACTGTATGAGTCGGTGGCCGGTCCCCGCGGCTTTCTGGCCCAGGGATCGGAGTTCGGGTTCGGGAAGATGTACGCGCGGGGGATCAATGACGCCGCCCTGGACGCCGAACAGGACCGTTACCTCCACATCGTGTCGTGCAACACCCACAACATCTCCGCCATGATCAAGTCTCTGGCCTTCGACTCCGACGGCACCTCCCACCTGGAGAACGGGGAGTTCCTGTGCATACGGCGAGCCAACGACATCAGCCAGGATCGAGGTTTTGTGGCCAGCCCGACCGTCGACTCCCACAAGGACGGAAGGTTCGGGACCCACCACGCCCGCGATGCGCATCATCTCTTCGCCACACTCGGACACGACCTCCCGGTGTACTCCTCGGCGATCAAGCTGAACACCCAGTACATGCACACGACCCACTTCTCCGTGACCCTGGACCGGGAGATAGAGGCGGAGGAAGTGGTGGATCGCTTCTACACGAACCCATGGGTGGCCGTGACGCACAAACGGTCCGCCAACCAGGTGTTCTCCTTCGGGAGGGACCACGGTTACTACGGCAGGCTCCTTTCCCACGCGGTGGTGGCCCTGTCCTCTCTGTCGGTGCGCAACGGCAACCAGGTGGTGGGTTTCGCCTTCACCCCCCAGGACGGGAACCCCCTGCTGTCCACGGTGGCCGCCATGCTCTGGTACCTGTATCCGGGTGAGATCGAACAGCGCATCAACGTGTTGCGGCGGTACCTCTTCCGGGAGGTCTGATGGCGAATCCCGGACGGTTGCAGCGTCAGGCGCTCACCGCGGTGGAGCGGTCCATCGAGGCGTTGGGGAGGGGCGATCCCGTGTCGGCCAGGATGGCGATCGCCACCGCGCTGGACAGGGACCAGACCGGGATATATGTGGGGATGGCCGACGCGGTCGACTTGGCGGCGGGGATGCTGGAGCGGGAGGAACCGGTCAGCGATGAGGCCTGGAGTCACCTGGCTGACGCGGTGGGGCCCGGACCCCTGCAGGCATTGGTGGAGGCGGTCCGACATTAGGGAGCGGTCCCCGCTCGACCCAGCCCATGTCTGACTATCACCTCCATCTGTACCCCCATCGACTTCATCGGTCCGATCCCGTTCCCGAAGGGTTCCCGGTCGATCTGATCGAGAGGTACTGCGAAGCCGCCGCGGCGCTGGGAGTGCCGGAGTTGGGCTTCACCGAGCACCTCTATCGGTTCGAGGAGTCGGATCAAGCACTGGGCCGGTTCTGGGAGGCCGACCGCGCTCAAGGTCCTGCATACCGGGCCCTGGCCGACTTCACCGCCCGAATGGTGGACTTGGACCGGGTCTTCCGGATGGACCAGTATGTGGAAGCCGTGTTGGAGGCCAAGGATCGAGGACTTCCCGTGCTGCTGGGACTGGAGGTCGACTTCATACCCGGAACCGAGGAGGCGGTGCTGGAATTGCTGTCTCCCTATCCCTGGGACTACCTCCTGGGGGCGGTTCACTGGGTGGGGGGATGGGCGATAGACACCTCGGAGTGCGCCGGCGAGTTCGAGCGGCGGGGCGTCGAGAAGTCCTGGGAACAGTACTTCGGGCTGGTGCTGGAGATGATCGCCTCGGAGATCGCCGACGTCGTGGCCCATGTCGACTTGTGCAAGAAGTACGGGTACCGGCCTTCCCGTGAGCCGCTGCATCTCTATCGACAGGTGGTGGAGGCCGCGGCCCGGAAGGGGGTGGCGGTGGAGGTCTCCAGCCAGGGCCTTCGCAACCCGGCCCGCCAGGTCTATCCCTCGCCTGCGTTCTTGGAGATGTTCCATGAGGCGGGGGTCCCGATCACCCTGGCCAGCGACGGGCACGTCGTCTCCGAGGTGGCCTGGGGACGGGCCCAGGTGGTGGAGGCCGCCCGGGAGGCCGGTTACGAGGCTTACCTGCGCCCGGGGGGAGACGCCCGCCAGGTGCCGCTTCCCGACGTGGTGCGAGGAAAAGGCGCCTGATGATCGTGGAGGTCATTACCGTCGGCACCGAGTTGCTGCTGGGCCAGATCGTCAACGGCAACGCCGCCCACATAGCCGACGTCCTGGCCACCAAGGGTTTCGACGCCCACTTCCAGGTGACGGTCGGAGACAACCCCGCCCGGATGGAGGCGGCGATCGCCACGGCGTTGGAGAGATCCGACGCGGTGATCATCACCGGAGGGATCGGGCCCACGCCCGATGACCTGACCCGGGAGGCGATCTGTGCGGTGACCGGCCGTTCCCTGCTGTTCAGCAATGAATGGGCGGCGGTCCTTCGGGAGCGTTTCGCCGGGATGGGAAGAGAGATGCCCTCCAACAATCTCCGCCAGGCCGAGTATCCCGAGGGCGCCGAGTTGATCAAGAACCCCAGAGGCACCGCTCCCGGCCTGGCCCTGTCTCACCGGGGCAAGTGGATATTCGCGCTGCCCGGGGTGCCCCGGGAGATGGCGGGGATGCTTGCCGAGGAGGTCATGCCCCGGTTGGCCGAGGCGGCCGGCGTCGCCGAGACACTGGTCAGCAGGATCATCAGAACCTGGGGCCGATCGGAGTCCCGTACCGCCGAGTTGCTGGAGGACCTCTACCTCCGCTCGGAGAACCCGAGCCTGGCCTATCTGGCCTCGGCCGGAGAGATCAAGGTGCGCGTGACGGCCAAGGCGGCGGACGTGGGGGAGGCGGAGCGTATGATCGCTCCTCTGTCCGCCGAGATCTGCCGACGCCTGGGACCGGCGGTGTTCGGCTTCGATGATCAGACGGTCGAGGTGCGGCTGCTGGAGTTGTTGGAGGAGAGAGGGTGGACCATCGGGACGGCCGAGTCCATGACGGCCGGGATGGTGGCGGCCCGAATCACCCTGACCCCCGGGTCTTCCCGTGTGTTCCGGGGATCGGTGGTGAGCTACGCGTCCGATCTCAAGGAGCGGTTGCTGGGCGTGAGCGCCGAGGCGCTCGGGGACGGCGTGGTGTCCGCCCGTACCGCCCGGGAGATGGCCGAGGGGGCACGCCGGACCCTGGGAGTGGACGTGGGGTTGGCGGTGACCGGATCGGCGGGTCCCGCTCCGGCCGACCGGCCCGTGGGAGTTGTCTATGTCGGGGTGGCGACGCCCGAGAGGACCGAGACCCGGCGGCTGCAGATGCCTGGAGACCGAGAGCGGGTGCGCGTCTACACGACCACCGCCGCCCTCCACCTGGCGCGGCTCGGCATCAGCGGAGCATGGTGGAATCGGTAGGCAGGGTCTTCCTGGCCGTGGACCTCACGTCCGAGGCCCGACAGGCGTTGAGCCGGCGAGTGATGGAGATGGCCGGTCACAAGAGGCTCCCCGGGCGCGCCACTCCTCCCCGGAACTGGCATCTGACCCTTTGGTTTCTCGGCGATGTCGCCAGAGACCGTTTCGAGGTGATGTCCCATCACCTGTCCGAGACTCCCCTCGGCGATGTCTTTCGGTGTCGGTTCGGGGAGTTGGGGAGCTTTCCCCGCGCTCGGCGGGCCTCGGTCCTGTGGGTGGGGGTGTCTCGGGGATCCCGATCCCTCTTCTCTCTGGCCGCCGGTACGAAGGATGCGGTGGCCAGTGCGGGGATCCCGTTGTCGGAGCGGCCCTTTTCTCCCCACCTCACCTTGTCCCGGATCCGTCCGCCCCAGGACGTCCGGGCGCTCTTGGACTCGGCCCCTTCGGCGGGGGTGGACATGACGGTGAGGGAGGTGACGGTCTTCCGCAGCCACCTGGGCGGCGGCCCTCCCCGCTATGAGGCGCTGGAGAGGTTTCCCCTGGGTTGAGACGGGACGGGGTACGGGCGCCTCGGCCGGAAGATGCTTGGTACCGAACGAATGTTCGATTACAATGTTGGGAAAGAATCCGGCCCTGATCGCTTGAAGATGCTTCGAAACCGGACCACAATCACGTAGTTTTGTCACAGCGGTCTTATAGCTTGTCTAGGACCGTTCAAAGAGAAAGGAACCAACGATGGACAGGGAAAAAGCCTTGGAGATGGCGGTGGGCCAGATCACCAAACAGTATGGGAAAGGGGCTGTTATGAAAATGAGCCAGGCTGCCCACGGGAGGCCGGAGGTGATCTCCACCGGCGCCTTGTCCCTGGATGTGGCTCTTGGGATAGGCGGAATGCCGCGGGGGAGGGTGGTCGAGATATTCGGTCCCGAGAGTTCGGGGAAAACCACTCTTGCCCTCCATGTGGTGGCCGAAGCCCAACGCAACGGGGGGATAGCCGCTTTCGTGGACGCCGAGCACTGCCTCGATCCCACCTATGCCGCGGCTTTGGGAGTGGATGTGGACGAGTTGCTGATCTCCCAGCCGGACACCGGCGAGCAGGCTCTGGAGATTGCCGACATGCTGATCCGATCCGGCGCTCTCGACGTGCTGGTGGTCGACTCGGTGGCGGCTCTGGTGCCCCGAGCGGAGATCGAGGGAGAGATGGGCGACTCACATGTGGGGTTGCAGGCCCGGTTGATGTCACAGGCTCTCCGAAAGCTTGCGGGCTCGCTCAACCGCTCTCGGACGACGGCGGTCTTCATCAATCAGTTGCGGGAGAAGATCGGGGTGATGTACGGCTCTCCGGAGACCACGCCCGGGGGTCGGGCGCTCAAGTTCTTTGCCTCGGTGCGGGTGGATGTGCGCCGTATCGGTTCGATCAAGCACCGTGGGGAAGAAGTGGGCAACCGGATCAGGGCGAAGGTGGTGAAGAACAAGATGGCCCCTCCCTTCCGCAAGGCGGAGTTCGACATCATGTTCGGCAAGGGAATTTCCCGGGAGGGAAGTCTTCTGGACGTGGCCTTGGATATGGGCTTGGTGCAAAAGAGCGGTTCGTGGTTCTCCCTCGATGACGACCAACTCGGGCAGGGCCGGGAAAACGTGAAGCAGTTCCTTTGCGAGAACCCCGAGGTCGCCATGCAATTGCAGGCGAAGATCTATGAACGGGTCGGATTCGGCGTGCCCGGTCTGGACTCCGACCGCGAGGTGCGAGCGGTGTTGGACGCCATGGAAGGCGCGGCCTCGGCCCGATGACCCCGACCGGAGGGGGTTCGGCTGGTAAATCGGCTGCCAAGGCCGGAGAGAGCACCTAAAATAGGGTTCGAATCTTGCTAACAATGTGAACCGGGATCCGGGCGCTCTCCCGCGGGGGACAGCCCGGTCAAGACTCGGTCTGGAAAACGCCCCGAATGCCAGTAACTCAAATTGCTTGGGTCGTGGCCCTGGTGGTCACGGTCGTCGTTGTCATAGTCGGACTGATCATTGCCTTGATCAGGGTGCGGGTCGGTGGCGGATCAGCTCACGTCGAGGACAAGGTCGCCGAAGCCCGGCTGGAGGCCCAGCGGATCCTTGCCCGGGCCGAGGAGGAGGCGCGGGCAAGGGCGGAGAAGCAGAGAGCGACCGAGGAGGAGGAACTCGGTCGCCAAAGGGAAGTGGTGGAAGCCCAGAGGGGCCGGATCGCCCAACGGGAGGAAAGGCTGGAGCAACAGGCCGCCAACCTGGACGAACGGGAACGGCTGCTCCTCGACCGGGAAGTCGAAGCAAAGAGGCTCAGGGAGGAGGCCCAGGAGGTGGAGGACCAGGCTTGGAGCGACTTGACTCGCCTTGCAGGCCTTGACCGGACAGAGGCCCGCCGCCAGATCATGGACAGGGTGGAGCACGAGGCCCGCCGGGACGCCATGATGTTGATCCGCGACATAGAGATCCGCTCCCGGGAGGAAGCCGAGTGGCGGTCGCGGGGGATTCTGGCGGGAGTGGTGCAGCGCATGTCCCACGAGGTGGTGAAGGACGCCACTTCCACGGTGATTGAACTGCCCAGCGAGCACATGAAGGGCCGGATAATCGGCAGGGAGGGCAGGAACATCCGCGCTTTCGAAGCCGCCACCGGGGTGAGCCTGATAATCGATGACAAGCTCCCGGAGGCCGTGGTCCTGAACAGTTTCGACCCGGTGCGACGGGAGGTGGCTCGCCTCGCCCTGGAAGCCCTGATTCTCGACGGGCGTCTCAATCCGACATCTGTCGAGGAGTCCGTCGCCAAGGCCGAGTCGGAGGTCTCCCATGCCATCCGGGATGCAGGGGAGTGGGCGCTGTTGGAGGTCAATCTGAGCAAGATGAGACCGGAACTGATCGAGTTGCTCGGCCAACTCCGCTACCGCACTTCCTACGGGCAGAATGTCCTCGACCACCTGGTGGAGTCGGCCCATGCCGCCGGGCTGCTGGCCGGCGAGCTCGGAGTGGATCCCGTTCCGGTGAAACGAGCGGCCCTCCTGCATGACATCGGCAAGGCGGTGAGCCACAAGCTGGAAGGGTCCCATGCCCACGTGGGCGCCGAGATAGCCCGCCGTCTGGGAGAGGACCCGGAGGTGGTGCACGGCATCGAAGCCCATCACAACGAGGTGGCGCCCCGCACGGTCCTGGCCGTGCTGGTCCAGGCCGCGGACACGTTGTCGGCGGCCCGGCCCGGCGCGCGGCGGGAGTCCTATGAGCAGTACACCCAGAGGCTCGAGGGTCTGGAGACGATCGCTACTTCCTTTGAGGGGGTGCAGAAGGCTTACGCATTCCAGGCTGGGAGAGAAGTGAGGGTGCTGGTGGATCCCCGGCAGGTTGACGACCTGACCGCCGGAGCGCTGGCCCGCCAGATCGCCCGCCAGGTGGAGGATGAGATGCAGTATCCGGGGAGGGTCGAAGTCACGGTCATAAGGGAAAGCCGCTACACCGATTACGCCCGATGAGCATGACCCTGCTCGCCAGTCCGGTCCGCAAAGGCCCCCCCTCTGTCAGGGAGCCCAGGAGGCAGGGCCAGACCTATTACATACGCACCTTCGGGTGTCAGATGAACGAACACGACTCGGAGCGGATCGCAGGCTTGCTCGAGTCGGACGGGATGGCGCCGGCCGCCTCCCCGACCGGGGCCGATCTGGTGTTCGTCAACACCTGCACCATTCGGGAGAATGCCGACAACCGTCTGTACGGAAACCTGGGACAGTTGAAGGTCCTCAAAGACCAGCGGCCCGACATGATGCTGGTGGTGGGAGGGTGCGCCGCCCAGAAGGACCGGGAGTTGGTGCGGGAGAAGGCGCCGTGGGTGGATGTCGTGATGGGTACCCACAATCTGGGTCGGATCCTGGATCTCATGGATCATGCCCAGGAGTGGGGAGGGGTCACCGAGATATACGAATCGCTGCACGACCTTCCCTCGCAGTTGCCCACCCGTCGCGAATCCCGGCACTCCGCCTGGGTGACGGTCCAGTTGGGCTGCAACAACACCTGCACCTTCTGCATCGTTCCCGCCGTCCGGGGCCCCGAGGTCAGCCGCCGACCCGGTGAGATTGTCAGGGAAGTAGAACAACTCGTCTCGGAGGGAGTGGTGGAGGTCACCCTCCTGGGGCAGAACATAGACACCTACGGGCGGGATCTGGCCCTGAACGGACGCCGCCGCCCCATCTTCGCGGAGTTGCTGCGGAGGGTGGGGGAGGTCCCGGGGATTCGCCGCATCCGGTTCACCAGCCCTCACCCCGCGGACTTCAGGGAGAACGTGGCCAGGGCCATGGCCGAGACCGAGGCGGTTTGCGAGCAGTTGCATCTGCCTCTCCAGAGCGGCAGCGATCGGATCCTGGCCAGGATGCATCGCGGCTACAACGCCGAGCGTTTCCTGGCCCGCCTGGCCATGGCCAGGGACACGATCGATGACCTGACGGTCTCCACCGACATCATCGTCGGGTTCCCGGGGGAGACCGAGGAAGACTTCGAAGCCACTCTGGCTGTTGTCTCCGAAGCCCGCTTCGACCAGGCGTTCATGTTCATTTTCTCTCCCCGGCCCGGCACCGCCGCAGCGGAGATGGACGACCTGTTCGTGGATCCCGCCGCGGTCAAAGGGCGCTTTCGGCGGTTGGTGGAGATCCAGAACCGCATATCGGAGGAAAAGAACGCCGAGATGGTGGGGAGGCGGGTGGAAGTTCTGGTGGAGGGGCCTTCCCGGAAAGACCCACTGGTAGTTAAATCCCGCACCCGGGGAGGAAAGATCGTTCATCTCCGGGGAGAATTCCCCGCCGGAACGTTCCTTGAGGCCGAGATCACCCTGGCCAGGAGGCATCACATGATGGGAGAGCTGTACTGAGCCTTCTGATGGCTGTGGTGGGACCCACCGCCTCGGCCAAGAGCGAGGTGGCCATGGGCTTGGCCGAAAGAATGGGCGCCGAGATCATATCGGTTGACTCCATGCAGGTTTACCGGGGTATGGACATCGGTGTGGCCAAGCCTTCGAAGGAGATGCAGGCCCTGGTCCGCCATCACCTGATCGACCTCGTCGAGCCGCATGAGAACTTCACGGTGGCCGAGTTCCAGAGGAGGGCTCGTCGCCTCATCGCCTCATCGGCGGTTCCCTTGATCGTCTGCGGTGGATCGGGCCTTCATTTTCGGGCGGTGGTGGACCCTTATTCCTTCCCGCCGCACCACCCCCGGATCCGGTCCGCTCTCGATAGGCTTCCTCCCGCAGTGGCCCGCGCTCGGTTGCTGGAGGCCGATCCCGATGCCGGCAGCCACCTCGACCTGCATAATCCGCGCCGGGTGGCTCGGGCCTTGGAGGTTTTGAGCCTGAGCGGACGCACTCCTTCTGAACAGGCGGAGGAGGGCCGTCGACTCCAGGTGCAGGGCTATGAACCGTTGATCCCCTTCCGGGCCGTGGGGCTTGATCCGGGTGAACATGTCGGGGCCCGGGTGGCGGACCGGCTGGCGGTCATGCGAAGAGAGGGATTACTGGAGGAAGTGGCCGGGCTGGCCGGACGGATGGGCGCAACCGCATCCCAGGCGGTGGGATACCGGCAACTGCTGGCTGTGGTTCGAGGCGAGATCACCGAAGAGGAGGGATTCCGGCAGACCGAGCGGGCTACATTGGGCGTGGTGAAGAGGCAGCGGACCTTTTTCCGGCGGGATCCCCGCATCCGATGGCTGCCATGGTCCCAGGACCCGGATGAGAGGCTGGCCATGGCGTGGGAAGCGTTCTCGGGAGTAGTCACATGAAGTTCTGGAAGATGGAAGGGCTGGGGAACGACTTCGTGGTGGTGGTCGGATCCTATTCCTTCTCCGACACCGAGATCGTCGCCCTCTGCGACAGGCGAAGAGGAGTAGGAGCGGACGGGGTGCTGGTGGTCTCCGGAGACCGGGATGGGGTGGGCATGCTGTATTTCAATGCGGATGGCTCCGAGGCCGAGATGTGCGGAAACGGGCTTCGATGCGTGGCCCGACTGGCAGTGGACCTGGGTTTGACCGACCGGCGGGAGTTCTCGGTCGACACTCCCGGGGGCCTGAGAAGAGTCAAGGTGTCCTCATCGGAGGTGACCGCCGAACTGGGTCCGGTGACGGTCGGGGAGCAGCGGCGCATCGGTGGGCGGGACTTCCATCTGGTGTCGGTGGGCAACCCCCATGCCGTCTCCTGGGTGGAAGACCTGGATGGCATTGGGCTGGCGGCAACCGGTCAGGCGCTGCAGGGCATGTTCAGTGACGGAATCAATGTGGAGATGGCCAGGGTGGATTCCCCCGGAGGGATATCGATGCGAGTCTGGGAGCGAGGGGTGGGCGAGACCCACGCCTGCGGCACGGGCGCGGTGGCGGCCGCGGCAGCAGGCCTCGCCCAGGGTCTCACCCGGGAGAAAGTGGAAGTGAGGTTGGTGGGAGGCACGGCCCAGGTGACCCTGGAAGGGGGAACATCATGGATCACCGGTCCCGCCCGCTTGGTCTACCGCGGCAAATGGCCGGGTTGAGGGTCCCGCCCGAAACTCGCGAAAATCCCCCTTTCGGGCCCACCACCTTTCCAGGGTCGAACGCGGCCGGTTCAGGCCGGAACGGGCCTGCTGAATAGAAGTCTGACCTTCGGCGCGGTCCGGACGGCGCCGTGAGCGGACCGGCTTGGTGTTTGGCTCCTATCACTGTGGTGGGTTGGTGGGACAAGAGTCAATACTCCTGCCGGCCGTTTTTTCACAACCTGTGGAGAAGGCCTACCGGGGGCGGTGGAGGCTACACCTCGGAGGTTGGACATGCCAAAGAGGGGTGGCCGGGTCGGGGAGGTTTGCCCGCCTATTTGAGGGAGCGGATTACCGTCACGACCTTGCCCAGGATGCGAGGATGATCGGGGACGAGGGGCGGGTAATCGGGGTTTTCCGAGACGAGTTCGATCCGTCCGTCCGTCCGGAATCGGACACGCTTGACGGTGGCTTCCGTCTCGTCCATGAGCACGGCTGCTATTTCGCCGTTTTCCACTGTGGGTTGTGCCCTGACCACCACCCGATCACCGGAGAGAATTCCCGCTCCGGTCATGGATTCTCCCTGCACTTCCAACATGAACATCTCTCCTTGGCCGACCAGTTGGGTGGGGAGAGGCAGCACGGAGTCGACGTGTTGTTCGGCGAGCAGGGGCGCTCCGGCGGCTATGGACCCGAGGAGTGGAATCGACCGGAGGCTGGTTGGGTCTGAGGTGGCGGGCTTGGGTGCGGGGTGGACTTCGTCGATCACCACCAGGGCACGGGTCTTGGAGGGGTCCCGGCGAAGCCTCCCTGCCTTTACCAGGGTTGAGATCTGCGCGTGGACCGAGGAGGGTGAAGCGAGACCCACCGCCTCACCTATCTCCCTCACCGTGGGGGGGTATCCTCGATCGGCGACTCGGTCCCTGATCAGTTCGAGGATCTGTCGTTGGCGGTCGGTTAAGCGGCTCATGCCTGTAGACACTACTCCGAGGTCCTGGCGAAACCAAACATTTGTTCGATTTGGCATTCGAACAAATGTTCTATATACTGATCGAACATGCGTTCGACACCGGCAGACCCGCAGGTAGGTTTACGAGCTCTCTTCCTGGGGCTCCTGGTAGTGATCTTTACTGGCGCCCTGCTCTTGGTATTCGAAGGGGAGGCGGTGGGCGTGTCGGGGCAACAGGAGATGGAGGCGGTGGTGGTCTCGCCCGGAGAGACCCTATGGGAGATAGCCGATCGGTTCTCACCCGAGAGCGTGGACCTTCGGGTCGTGGTGCGGGAACTGGTGGAACTGAACCGGTTGGAATCCAAGGTGTTGAGGCCCGGTCAGGTCCTTCAGGTGCCCACCGCCAGATTCTGAAGATCGGTCCTCAGGGACTGGATCTCGACTTCAGCTATCTCGGTGATCTCGGAGACGGCCTGGTCAAGATCCTGTCCAATCGCCAAGAGCAGGGACGCCACTTGCGTCAGCGCGGCCGAAGCCTGTTCCGGGCGGCCGTTTTGAACAGCGTCGGCGTAAGACTCGAGGTGAACGGCCAGGTAAGGCAACGTCGCTTGCAGGGCTTGGTGGTTTTGAAGGAGGCGAGGCTGGGTGGGTGGATTGGCCGCTGCCTGCTCAAGGCGGGACTGCCAACCGGCCAGCAGTGCCGTGTTGTCCGCCAGATTGGATATCTCCAATGGCTCTGTCAGCGAGGGTGGCATCAGATTCGGGGCGATCTGTCCCCGGTAGGAGAACGTGGCCCCGAAAGTCTCACCCAGCCGGGAGATCCGTCCGGCCAGCGCCGTGGCCGCCAGTCGCATCTCGGCCAGCGAGGATCCATCGGTGGGAAGGGCTCCGGCGGATTCCACCAGGCTGCGTGAGGAGGTTCCCAAAGCGGAGATCGAGGAGACAAGTTCCGGGGTGAATGCACTGCCTTCCCGCAAGGATTCGAGGGTGGCAAGGCTTTCGTTCACCGATCCGGCGGCGAGGGAGGCCGCGTTCATCACAGTGGCACGCAGTTCGTCCTGGTCTTGTTCTGCTCCCCGTATGAGCGTGAGAATGGCTGCCGCGATGATTGCAGCCGTGGCCGCCAGCGAAATCGTGATCCACATGGCGGAGCGGGACGGGCGTCCCGTCAGCTGCTGAAGGGAGCGGGATGAACGAGGTTGCAGACGCGGGAGTGAAATGGGTGGCGACGGCGCATTCCACATTTCCCGGATGTCAGCCTCGGTCAGGTCGTAGGCCTGGGCCGGGGGGCGGGAGAGCACACCGGTGGCGGTAGCCGTGGCGTAGGTCTGGGTGGCTGTTCCGTTGGGGTGTTCGCCGTACCCGTTTCCCAGGGAGGGATGTTCTGAAGTGATCGGGTTCCGATGGGATCCGTTCATGACCGGGTGAGTACCGTTGCCCGCTTGGCTCACTCCATTCCGGTTGGGAACGTACTCCTCCCGTGGAGCGTCTTGGGCGCGGTTGTGGTCGATCCCCGAGTCGGGAAGCGAGGAAGCGGGATCAGTGTCGAGGGCCTTCTGCGGACGTGACCTACGACGGGGAGCCGATCTGCGGACGTGTCCAAGGCTCCGCTGGGTGCTGGGCAACAGGTGCCTCCCGCGCGGTCGTTGCCTCCGCGGTGTAAAGTTTCGGTTGGACAAGCGGACCTACTTTGTGGTTGGTCCGCCCGACTTCCACTATGCAGAATATTAACGTTAGCGTTCGAAGACTGGACAACGAAGTACCTTTCCCGCGGGCTGCATACCCGGGAGACGCCGCCTTCGATTTGCCCACCGCGGTCGATGCGGAGATCCCGCCCGGGGAGAGAGTCAAGTTGCCGACCGGTCTGGCTGTCGCCATTCCCGAAGGGTGCGCCGGCTTGGTGTTGCCGCGCAGCGGTCTGGCCGAGCGGCTCGGCATCGGGGTGGTGAACAGTCCGGGGTTGATCGACTCCGGCTATCGTGGCGAGATCTCGGTGATTCTGGTCAACCTCTCCCGGGAGATTGCCCGCTTCTCAAAGGGTGATCGCATCGCCCAGTTGATGGTGGTCACCGTCCCTTCGGTGCAGTTGGCCGAGGCGGACCGCCTGGACTCGACCGAGCGCGGCGAAGCCGGATTCGGATCGACCGGCTGGTGAGGGGAGGACTATAATGGCCCCGAGACGCGGAAGTAGCTCAGCTGGTAGAGCGCAACCTTGCCAAGGTTGAGGTCGCGGGTTCGAGCCCCGTCTTCCGCTCGTCACTGCTTTTTCTGCTGAAGCAGGAGAAGAGGCACGGCGACGTGGCCGAGTGGATTAGGCACGGGTCTGCAAAACCCGTTACTCCGGTTCGATTCCGGACGTCGCCTCCGGGATCGGGGGCTTCCGATGGGGCCCTTAGCTCAGAGGGAGAGCGCTTCCTTGACACGGAAGAGGTCAGTGGTTCAATTCCACTAGGGCCCACCCTGTTTCCTCCGGATCGCAAAACGGCGCCCGGCTGAATAGATGTAAGCAAACAGGAGGGGTGTTCCTAAGGTATTCGGAGATGCATCTTGTCTGGAACTTTTCGCGAACCCAGCATGTGTTTTCGCGAGTTCCGCACAGGAATCGACGGCGTGGCACAGGACCAGGTCCTCACAGGTTAGGGCGCCGTTTGAGTATGAGGAGACGCCAAATCCCCGGCCTTCAAGATGATCCTGAATACCTGGAATAAGCGGTTTGAAGATCTAGTTACGATGGTTTACGAGTGGTGTGTAATAGTTGTATCGAGATCGTTATTGTCCGTTGCCTGTAGTTTTGTATAGGTTTCAGAGTTCGTTTATAGTGGGAACTACGCGCGAGAAAAGGTAGAAAAGAAATGGACAAGCGGAGTAACTTATCTCCTGAAGTAAAACAAGCCAGAGCCGCCGCTCGCTCGGAAACCAGAGCCGTGAGGAAGTATCTGGAGGGCTTGCAGGCAACGTCAGCCCGTCGGGGGCGTCGCAAGTCTCCTCAGCAGGAACTTGATGCAGTGCAACAGCAGTTGGATGTCGAGTCGGACCAGATTCAGAGGCTCGCTTTGATCCAACGGCGAATCGATGCTGAACGACGTTTGGCGGAATCTTCAGATCCCATCGACATAGAGGCGTTGGAGTCTGAGTTTGTCAAGGTAGCCAGGTCCTATTCGGATCGGAAGGGCATCTCCTACAAGGCGTGGCGGGAGATGGGAGTCGCCGCAGCGGTGCTGGGTAAGAGCGGAATAGCCCGCACACGCGGCTAACCACTCCTTCCGGCTACCATTGCCAGTGTGGGAAGGGCGCTTAGCTCAGCGGGAGAGCGCTGCCTTCACACGGCAGAGGTCACTGGTTCGATCCCAGTAGCGCCCACGGCGAATAGTTAGTCAAAGGGCCCCACTCCGGCGTGGGTGGATAGGCGCAGGATCCCCCGCACCGGCATTTAAAGTAGTTGATCAATGTTGAATATACGCTGGGTGGATCTGCCAAGCGATTTGGCCGCATTGGAGAGTCTGGTCGCTCGAATCGAAGAGCATGACGGCCACCCTGCAATGGGGGAGCGCAAGTACTTTCATCTTGTAGATTTCCCTCCTCATGCCGATGCCTTCCCACCAGGCCTGATAGCTGAGGATGAGGGAGGGGGGATCGTCGGGTACCTCGCCCTTCTGAAGGAGGACAGCCGGCTTTGGACGGTGGAGGCGGCTGTCAGGCCTGACTACCGCAGTGACGACTACCTGTCGCATCTGTTGGCGGAGGCCGGACGAGCCGTGGGCACCCGGGGCGGGACAGGCATTCGGCTGTGGGCATATGTTCCCGAACTCACCAGGGCCGCCGAGACGGCCGGTTTCGCCTTGGAACGGGAGCTTTACCACATGAGGGCGCCCCTCCCGCTCGGCGAACGGCCGCACTTTCCTGCCGAGATCGCCATCAGGGGATTCCGGGAGGGGATTGACGAGGAGGCCTGGCTGGACGGGAACAACCGGGCTTTTGCAGGCCATCCGGAGAACGGCGACTGGAGAATCGCCGATCTGGATCGTCGTCGCCGCCGCTCCTGGTTCTCCGCCGAGGGTTTGCGCATGGCCTGGGACGGCGACGATCTGGCCGGGTTCTGCTGGACCAAAGTCCCATCGTCCCGGGCCGGAGAGATCTACGTGATAGCCGTCCTCCCCGGCTATCAGGGGAGAGGGCTCGGAAAGGCCCTGCTGTTGGAGGGGATCCGACACATGCATGACGGCGACGGTGCTTTGGCCTGCGTTCTGTATGTGGACGCCGCCAACCTCCCGGCGGTGAACATGTACCGTTCCATGGGATTCCGTCATCACCACACCGACCGTTCCTACCTGGGCCAACTCAGAGCGGATGACCCCGAAGACTCGTGAGGTACCCTTTCTGTCGAGTGAGGAGACACGATTGAAACTGCAGTTGGAACTGCCCGACGGCGGCGTGATCAACAGCGAGCCGGGCGTCACCGGCTGGGAGGTCGCCCGGGGGATCGGGGCCGGCCTGGCCAGGGCGGCCGTGGCGGTGCAACTGGATGACGAGTTACTGGATCTGACCCGTCCCCTCCACAAGTCGGGAAGAATTCGGATAATCACCGACCGGATGGAAGAGGGCCGGGAGGTCCTGCGACACTCAGCCGCCCATGTGCTGGCTCAGGCGGTATTGGATCTCTACCCGGGATCCACATTCGCCATCGGACCTGCCATCCAGGACGGCTTCTACTACGACTTCGGGATGGAACGACCTTTCGGCCCTGAGGACTTGTCGCGGTTGGAGGAGAGAATGGTCGAGTTGATCGCTGCCGACCAACCTTTCATACGCCGCTCGATGAGTCGGGAAGAGGCCCTTGAAGTGTTTCGCTCTCATCCCTTCAAAGTGGAGATAATCGAATCGGTGGAATCTTCCGAGGTGGGAGAGGGGGAAGAAGTAACCATCTACAGCAACAACGGGTTTGTCGACCTGTGCCTAGGTCCACATGTTCCCTCCACCGGGCGGCTGAAGGCGGTGAAACTGCTGCGCTCCTCGGGAGCTTATTGGAGAGGAGATGAAAACAACCCGCAGTTGCAGAGAATCTACGGAACGGCCTGGGAGTCGCCGAAGGCTTTGGCGGATTATCTGCATCGGCTGGAAGAAGCCGAACGGCGGGATCATCGGAAGGTCGGCCCGGGCCTGGACTTGTTCTCGTTCCCCCGGCAATTGGGATCGGGGCTGATGGTTTGGCACCCGAAAGGCGGCATGGTCAGAAAACTGATAGAGGACCACAGCCGCAGGCTCCATGAGAAATACGGGTTCGAGTTCGTCTTCTCGCCACACCTGGCTCGCAGCCAACTTTGGGAGACCTCCGGTCACCTTGACTTCTATGCCGATTACATGTATCCGGCAATGGCCATGGACAGGGGGGACGAGTACCTGGTAAAGCCCATGAATTGCCCCTTTCACGTCCTTATTTACGGAAGCAGGGGTCGCTCATACCGGGATCTTCCCATGAGGTTGGCGGAGTTGGGCGCGGTTTACAGGTACGAGAGGTCGGGAGTGATTCACGGCGCGCTCCGGGCCCGCGGATTCACCCAGGACGACTCCCACACTTTCTGCACCCGCCAACAACTCCCCGACGAACTGGACATGCATCTTCTCTTCGTGCTCAACTGGCTGAGAGACTTCGGCTTCGAGGAATTCGAGGCCGATCTCTCCACCCGCCCTGAAAGGTTCGTGGGCGACCTCCGGATGTGGGACGTGGCGGAGGACGCCCTCCTGCAGTCGATAAGGACCGGCGGCGTCTCCCACCGGGTGGCGGAGGGCGAGGGCGCCTTCTACGGACCCAAGATCGACATTCACGTGCGGGACGCCATCGGTAGGAGGTG
Organism: Acidimicrobiia bacterium; assembly: GCA_965209025.1. Lineage (GTDB taxonomy): Bacteria > Actinomycetota > Acidimicrobiia > Spongiisociales > ZC4RG35 > Bin76. Next base: position 258,450 of record OZ242375.1, read on the forward strand.
GCAGATGTCCACCATCCAGGTTGACTTTGCGCTTCCCGAGAACTTCGGATTGGAGTATGCCGACTCCGACAACGTGTTTCGTCGGCCTGTGATGATCCACTGCGCGAAAGCCGGATCCATCGAACGGTTCTTCGGAGTGCTGGTGGAGCACTACGCGGGGGCCTTCCCTCTGTGGCTGGCGCCGGTCCAGGTATCGGTGACGCCGGTGGCAGACCGGCATCTGGACTATGCCCGGGAGGTGGGAGGGCGGCTGGAGTCGGCAGGTCTGCGGACCGAGGTGGATGCTTCGTCCGATCGGCTGGGAGAGAAGATCCGGCGGGCAATGACCTCCAAGCACCCTGCGGTTTTGGTGGTGGGCGACCAGGATGTGGAGAACGGGACCGTGGGCGTGCGCCGTCATGGGGAGAGGCGTGAGAGAAGGGCGGTTCCGCTGGCCGAGGTCGTGCAGAGCCTTGCGGACGAGGCTCTCCCTCCCGGCGGCCTGCCTGAGGGGCGTCCATGAGCTACCGGAGATCCGATGGGATCGTCATTCCCGAGGAGACGGCGCGCGCCGAGGCCGTCCCCGACGACCTCGATGCAGGGGCGCCGGGCCCCTATCGCTTCCCGGACCCCGGTCGACGTCGGTGGGCCGCCTGGATTTACCTGGCGATGGCCGGGCTCCTGGCGGGACTGGCCCTCTCGGAGCCCGGGCTGTGGATAACCGCTCTCCTCCTGGCCGCGATCGGCGCGTATCAGTGGTGGGCGTCGTGGCCTCTAGTTCTCGACCAGGCCGGCGCCTTGCAGACCGCGGCCGCAAGAGTGCCCTTCGGGGTCGGGCACGCCTCGGTGGCGGTGACGTTCGCGGGGATACGGTCCCGTCCCCGCTGGCAGGTGATCGTCTACTCCTCGGAGAGCCCGCCGAAGCGCAGGGCGCTGGTGGAGATCGACGGCGTCACCGGAGAGTCCCCCGAGGATGTGTTCATAGAGGACCTGGAACCTCCGCAAACCTGAGGTCGGCGGATTCTCAGCTGCCTTTAGGAGAGTTTCCTCTCGGTCCGACCCACATAGACCTGCCGGGGTCGAAAGATGCGCCCCTTGGGATCGGACGCCATCTCCCTCCAGTGGGACAACCATCCCGGCAACCGGCCTATCGCGAACAGCACCGTGAACATCGCGGTCGGGAACCCCAGTGCCCGGTACAAAAACCCCGAGTAGAAGTCGACGTTGGGGTAGAGGCGCCGCTTTGCGAAGTACTCATCGGCCAACGCCGCAGCCTCCAAGTCCTTGGCAAGCTGCAGCAGGGGGTCGTCCTTGCCCAACCGGGACAACACCTCCCCGGCTGTCGCCTTGATGATTCTGGCTCTGGGGTCGAAGTTGCGATACACCCGGTGCCCGAAACCCATCAACCGGAACGGATCGGAGCGGTCCTTGGCGCGGTGCAGGGCCTTCTCGATGTCTCCCCCCTCGGATTGGATCTCCTCCAGCATCCCCAGCACCGCCCGGTTGGCTCCTCCGTGGAGCGGTCCGGAGAGGGCGCTGATCCCCGCGGCGATCGACGAGAAAATGCTGGCCCCGCCCGAGCCCACCAGCCGCACCGCCGATGAAGAACAGTTCTGACCATGGTCGATGTGGAGGATCTGCAGCAAGTCCAACACAGCCACCTCTTCGGGGTCGGGAAGGGGGGACGAGTCGGATTCCGCCAGGGCGGTGTGGAAGAAACGGGAGGTGTAGGGAAGGTCTTCTCTGACTCTTATGGGTCCCAGTCCCAGCAGGCGGCGGTTGATGAGCGCGGCCAGCGTGGGAATGTCGGCCAGAAGGATCCGGACCGCCTCTTCGACGGCCTCCGGTCTGCTGGACTGTGAGAACTCCGGGTGGAGTCCGGCCATGGCCAGGACGCCGGCCGCCAGGGATGCCATCGGATCGCTGGTGGCGGGGAAGGTATCGAGAAAGTCGTCCATGTAGGGTCGGTCGACGGCGTAGCGACCGATCTCCTCCTCGAACCGGCCGATGTCGTGGCGGGCGGGAAGGTCCTCATACAGCAACAGCCAGGCAGCCTCCAGGAAGCTGACCCGGCCGGCCAACTCCTCTATCGGATAGCCGCGGTAGCTCAAGGCTCCGTTCTCGCCGTCCACATAGCTGACGGCGCTGGGATTCTCCGAACTGTTGGCAAAGCCCCGGTCAACGGTGATAACCCCCAGGTCGGAGCGAAGACGGGAGATGTCAAGCCCCCGATCGCCGCGCGTGGGCTCTACCAGGGGCAACTCCAGCTCGCGGTCCCCGAGCAGGATTCTTGCATCATCACCCATGCGCTTAATTATCGTCCTTCCGGGAGGCGTTAATGACCTTTTGTGCTTCCTGGGGAGGGATTTCGGAGTAGTGGTCGAAGGCCACTTCGAAAGTCCCCCGCCCGCTGGTCATGGAGCGGAGGTCCACGGCGTAACGCTGGATCTCCGCCATTGGCACCTCGGCGGAAATGATCCGAAGGGACCCGTCGGTGTCCATGCCGTACACGCGGCCCCGCTTGGAGTTGATGTCCCCGATCACGTCCCCTGTGTACTCTTCGGGCACCTTCACGGAAAGCTGGGTGATCGGCTCCAAGAGGACGGGACGAAGCTCCTGCGCGGCGGCCCGGACGGCGGCGATCCCGGCCATCCGGAAGGAGAGTTCGTCCGAGTCCACCGAGTGATACTTCCCGTCGTACACCTCGGCGGAGACGTCGATCACCGGGAATCCGGCCAGCACGCCCCGGGCGAAGGCCTCCTGGATCCCCTTGTTCACCGCCGGTATGTACTGGCGGGGGATGGATCCTCCCTTGATGGAGTCGATGAACTCATATCCCTCGCCCTGGGCCTGAGGGGCGAACCGCACGAAGGCGACGCCGAACTGCCCGCGTCCCCCGGTCTGCTTCTTGTGCTTGCCTTCCGCTTCGGCCCTTCCCGTGATCGTCTCGCGATAGGGGATCTTGGGCAGGGCAGTGTCCACTTCCACCCCGAACTTGCGGTTGATACGGGCCAGGGTCACGTCGAGATGGACGTCTCCAAGCCCTGCCAGGATCGTCTCGCCGGTCTCGGAGCGTCGCTCCACGGCCAGGGTGGGGTCTTCCTCCACAGCCCTCTGCAGGGCAGTGGAGAGCTTCTCCTCGTCCTGGGTGGAGCGGGGAAACACCGCCAACTCCATCACCGGCTTCGGGTAGACGGCCGGTAGTATCACGGCGTCCGATCCGGGAGAGCGCAGGGTGGACCCGGTGGTGGCCTTGTCCACCTTGGCCACCGCGGCCACGTCCCCGCACAGGATCCGGTCGGTGGTGATCGGGTTGCGACCCTGGAGGAAGAACAGGTTGCTGACCCGTACCGCCTGCCCTCCCGCCAACTCCAGGGTGTCGTCGGACTGGATAGACCCGCTGAACACGCGCAGGATGGAGATCCGCCCCACGTAGGGGTCCCCGATCGTCTTGAACACATATGCCGCCGCCGCGCCGTCCTCGTCTATCTCGACAGAGCCCTCCGAGAGTGGAGGAGCGGGACGCTCGAGCGGGGATGGAGCGAAACTCTTGACAAAGTCGGCAAGGACGTCGATCCCGATCATCTGACTGGAAGAGCCCGCCAGTACCGGGAAGATCTCTCCGGCCCGCATGGCTTCCCGGATGACCGACACGATCACCGCCTGTTCGGGTTCCTCTCCCTCGAAGTAGGCGGTCATCAGGTCATCATCGGTCTCCACCACCGACTCGACCAATTCCAAGTGGGCCTCTTCCAGGACGGCCGCCACCTCCGCAGGCGCACTGGTAGCCACCGTGCCCCGGGGATTGCCTTCCTCGTAGAGGTCCACCTGGCCCGAACTGACCCGGGCCACGCCCCTCAAGCCTGCCTCCTCTCCCACGTTGATCACCAGCGGCGCTATCCCCTTGCCGAACGCTTCCCGCAGTTCATCCAGGGTGCGGTTCAGGGAGGAGCGATCCCGGTCGAGCTTGGTGACGAACACCGCCCGGGGAGTGCCCTCTTCGGCCGCCACCTTCCACATCAACTCGGTCTGCACCTCCACACCGTCCACTCCAGAGACGACGAAGAGGGCGAGGTCCGCAACCCGGATGGCGGACCGGGCGTCACCCGAGAAGTCGGCGTATCCAGGGGTGTCGATCAGGTTTATCTTGCATCCGTCCCACTCGAGGGAGGCGACCGACAGGTTGAGAGAGAGTTTTCTCTCCTCTTCTTCCGGCTCGTGGTCCAACATGGTGGTCCCCCGGTCCACCGACCCCAACCGGGTCGTGACGCCCGCGGTGAACAGCAGAGCTTCGGCGAGGGAAGTCTTACCACTCCCCCCGTGGCCTATCAGGGCGATGGTGCGAATCGAATCAGGTGACAAGCGGGCTCCTCGTGACAATTTGGCAGGTGAATTCAGGATAGCGCAAACAGCCCGCCCCCTATTTGGCTGCGGCACGCGGTAATTTCGGGGAGCATGGCTCTGTTTGGCAGTGACGGACAATTGCCGCTTGTCCTGAGAACGGTTAGCGTGAGGGAACCGTGATAGACATTTGGGTGCGCCCTCACCTGAGAAGGGTGCTTGATCCTATCGGGCGTTTCCTGAACCGGTGCGGGATCAGTCCTGCCGCCCTCACCTTCTTCGGTTTGGGGGTGACCATCGTCGGGGCCGTGATCATTTCCCTCGAGTTCCTGGTGACCGGTTCGGTGATCGCCCTGGCAGGTTCGGCTATCGACGGTCTGGACGGCTCGCTTGCCCGTGCGGCCGACAAGGTCACCAAGAGAGGGGCGTTCCTGGATGCCTCGGTGGACCGGCTCGGCGAGGTCGCCTGCTTCTCGGGGTTGGCGGTGGCCCGCGCCGGCGAGCCGCGGACGCTGATGCTGATCGTCCTCTCGGTGTCCGGCGCCCTGATGATCCCATACCTGCGGGCCCGGGCCGAAGCGGAAGGACTGAGGGGGACCGGGGGCTTCATGGGCAGGGCCGAGAGGGTGATTCTCTTTGCTCTGGGGCTGCTGACCGGATGGGTCGAGCCTATGTTGTGGGCCATGACCGTTCTCTGCTGGATTTCTGCCCTGCCCCGCTTCGTGGTGGCCTACCGAGAACTGAAGCGGTGAAATCCCGTATCGCCTACTGGGGCGTCAGGGCGGCCTCGGGATTCATGCGCATCTGGCCGCTGTGGGTGGTGCAACCCCTGGGCGGCGCCGCCGGAGTGGTGGCTTCCCTGCTCCTGCCTCGGCGTCGCCGCATGGCCGGAAGGCACGCCGGCAGGACGGGACTGGACGAGAAGCTGGGCAGCCGCTCCCGAGCGGTCAGAAAGATTTTCGCCAGTTACGGCCAGTACTGGGGGGAGTCCCTCTGGGCCGCTCCCCGCAATGTGAGGCGGATGGCCGGGCGCTTCCATCTGGAGGGGGCCGAGGTGCTGGAGAACGCCCTGGAAGACGGGAAGGGCGTGGTGGTTGTGTTACCCCACCTGGGCAACTGGGAGATGGCCGGCGCAGCCGTCTGGGACATGAACGTGGAGGTGGTGGCGGTGGCCGAAAACCTGGCGAACTCCTACATTCGCGATTGGTTTTCCCGGATGCGGGGATTGACGGGCATAAACGTCGTGTTCGCCCACCGGGGTCTTCTCGGCGAACTCGAGAAAAAGCTTGACAGCCGGACCGCGGTTTGCCTTCCTTCTGATCGGGACCTGAGCGGCAGGGGCATCCCGGTGCAGTTCTTCGGGGAGGAGACGACCCTGCCGGCCGGGCCGTTGCTGCTGGGCATTCGTTCCGGTCGCCCGGTAATCCCGGTGGCCGTCTACTTCGAGAAGAAGAGCCGTTACCGGGCCGCTCTGAGGCCGCCCCTGGCCATTCCCGGGGAGGGAAGCCTCTCCGAGAGGCTCAGCAAGGGCGCGCAACTCATGGCATGCGCATTCGAGGACCTGATCAAGGCCGCTCCCGAGCAGTGGCATCTCCTCCAGCCCAACTGGCCCTCCGACCGGGTTTGACCCTGGCTCATGAGGGTCTGCCTGGTCTCACCGTATGACCTGACCCAGGACGGGGGTGTCCAAATGCAGGTGCTGGGCCTGGCAGCATGGCTGACGGGCCAGGGCGACGAGGTGCGGGTTGTCGCTCCTCGCCTGCCCGGGGACTCCCAAGGGGTGGAGGTGGGAAGGGTGGTGCGAGTCCGGGCCAACCGGTCGGTGGCGCCCATCTGCCTGTCGCCGACAGTCTCCGTCCGGATGAAGGAGACCCTCGGCTGGGGTGAGGTGGCGCACATTCACGAGCCGCTCATGCCCATGGTGGGGTTGGCGGCGTTGCGGACTCGGGGTCCCAAGGTGGCCACCTTCCACGCCGACCCCCCGGGATGGGTGAGCCGGCTCTACCGCGGTCTGCATCCCTGGGTGCGCTCCCTCAAAGCGCCCCGGACCCTGGTTACCGCGGTCAGCCGTCAGGCGGCGGTGGCCCTGCCCTCCGGGTGGAAACCCGAGGAGATCGTTCCCAACGGAGTGGAGACGGCCATCGGTGGGGCGGGGGCCGAACGTAGGAGGGGGAGGGTGGTGTTCCTGGGCCGGGACGAGCCGCGCAAGGGTCTGGGCGTCTTGCTGGAAGCCTGGCCGCGGATCAGGAGTCGCCATCCCCATGCGGAGTTGGTGGTGATGGGCGCCGAGCGCCCGGATCCGCCCGAGGGCGCCGTCTTCCTGGGGAGGGTGGACACCGACGTCAAGATACGGACGCTGCGGTCGGCCGAGGTCTATGTCGCCCCCAACCTGGGAGGGGAGAGCTTCGGGATAGTGCTGGTTGAGGCGATGGCGGCAGGTTGCGCGGTAATCGCCTCCGACCTGGCGTCCTTCCGGGATGTCGCCGGCTCTGCGGCCAGGTATTTCACGCCTGGCAGCGTCGATGGGATGGTGGAACAGGTCCACCGGGTCCTGGAGAGTCCCCCGGTCACGGCTCGGCTCTCGGAGGCGGGCCCGTTGCGGGCGGACAGGTATTCCTGGGACAGGGTGGGTCCGGCCTACCGGGATTGCTACGAAAGGGTGATTCGCCGGAGCGCATGACGTCGGAACCCTCCGGGTAAACCGTCGCTATTGCGGCCCGCCCGACCGCAAAGATGGCTACGATTAGGGGGATGGACCAGAGCAACGGTATGAAGACCGGCACGGAGTTGGTCAAGCGGGGACTTGCCGACATGCTGAAGGGAGGCGTGATCATGGACGTGGTCGACGCCGACCAAGCTCGGATCGCCGAGGATGCGGGGGCGGTGGCGGTGATGGCATTGGAGCGGGTCCCGGCCGACATCCGCAAGGACGGAGGAGTGGCGCGGATGGCCAATCCCGCCAAGGTGACCGAGATCATGGGGGCTGTGACCATACCGGTGATGGCCAAGTGCCGGATCGGGCACTTCCTCGAGGCCCGTGTCCTGGAGGATTTGGGGGTGGATTACATAGACGAGTCAGAGGTGCTCACCCCCGCCGACGAGGAGTTCCACGTGGACAAGTGGCCGTTCACCACTCCCTTCGTCTGTGGCGCCCGTGACCTGGGGGAGGGGCTGCGACGGCTGTCGGAGGGCGCCGCCATGATCCGTACCAAGGGAGAAGCCGGTACCGGCAACGTGGTGGAAGCGGTGCGGCACATTCGGGCCATCACCAGCCAGATGGAGGCGCTGGCCGACATGACCGACGAAGAGCAGGCACACCAGGCCGAGATGATGAGGGTCTCTCCCGAACTGGTCAAGGAGGTGGCTTCCCTGGGTCGCCTGCCGGTGGTCAATTTCGCGGCGGGAGGGATCGCCACGCCCTCCGATGCGGCCCTGATGATGGCCCTCGGCTGTGACGGGGTGTTCGTGGGCAGCGGCATTTTCAAGAGCTCCCAACCCGCCGCCTACGCCGCAGCAATCGTGGAGGCGACTACTTACTGGGACAACCCCGGGGTAATCGCCAAGGTGTCGCGGGGTCTGGGAGAGCCCATGCGGGGCAAAGAGATAGGAACCCTGGAACCAGCTGAGCGTTTGGCCGCCCGGGGTTGGTGACCGTGCCGCCCACCATCGGGGTGTTGGCGCTCCAGGGAGACGTGCGGGAGCACCTTGTCGCTCTTGAGCGTCTGGGCGTCCCGACCCGATCGGTGCGTCTGCCGGAGGACCTGACGGGACTGGACGGGTTGGTCATTCCGGGCGGCGAGTCCACCACCATCGGCCGCCTCGCCGAACGGTTCGGGCTACTACACCCCCTGCGCGCCGCCCTGGCCGACGGGCTTCCCACCCTGGCCACCTGCGCGGGGATGATTCTGGTGGCAGGCGCCATCGTGGAGGGGGACCAGCCACTGCTGGGAGCGCTGGACGTGGTGGTGCGCCGCAACGCCTTCGGACGACAGAACGAGTCCTTCGAGATGGACCTGGACGTAAAGGGTCTGGACCGGCCTTTTCACGGTGTGTTCATCCGGGCGCCCTGGGTGGAGAAGGTGGGGAGCGACGTCGAGGTGCTGGCCCGGATCGGGGACCGCCCGGTGATGGTCAGGTCCGGCCGGATTGTCGCCACGTCATTTCATCCGGAGTTGACCGACGACTCCCGCATCCACCGGCTGTGGATGGAAGACACAGGGGGCTAGAGGACCGTGGCCGGCCATTCCAAGTGGGCGAACATCAAGCATCGCAAGGGGCGACAGGACGCGGCCCGCGGGAAGCTCTTCGCCAAGATGGCCAAGGCCATCGAGACCGAAGCTCGCAAGGGCGGGGGGGATCCGGAGGCCAACTATGCATTGGCGGCGGCGGTTTCGAAGGCCAAGGCGGTATCCATGCCCAATGACAACATCCTCCGGGCGATCAAGCGGGGGACCGGGGAGAGTGCGGGGGTCGCCTACGACGAGTTGTGGTACGAGGGGTACGCTCCCGGGGGAGTGGCGGTCTACGTGCAGGTCCTCACCGACAATCGTCGCCGGGCCGCCGCCGACGTGCGGGCGGTGTTCACCCGCAACGGGGGGAGCCTGGGAGAGCCGGGATCGGTGGGTTACCTCTTCCAGCCCAAGGGGCTGATCGCCACGGCCGGGGACGAGGACGATGTGCTGCTGGCGGCGCTGGAGGCGGGAGCGGAGGACGTAAGGGAGACGGGTGACTCCTGGGAGGTGATCACCCCGCCGAGGGCCATGGCCGGAGTGCGGGCGGCGATGGAGGAGTCGGGCTTGGCCGTGGAGTCGGCGGAACTGACCCAACTCCCCATCTCGGAGGTGGCCGTGGACCGACGCACCGCTCCCCGGGTGCTGAGGCTGGTGGACGCCCTGGAGGACCTCGACGACGTGCAGAGCGTCTTCTCGAACTTCGAGATCAGCGATCAGATCCTGGAGGCGCTGGCCGGCCCGTGACAGGCGCCGGGGAGGGCGACGGGAGAGGAAAAGGCCGGGATGAGAGTCCGCCTTTCCTTACACTTTAACTAGGTGTTGGTATTGGGAGTAGATCCTGGTCTGGCCCGCACCGGGTACGCAGTGGTAAGCCGGGGCAGCCCCCATCGGGTGGTGGCCATGGGGGTGATCAGCACACCGGTGAAGTGGCCGCTCGAAAACCGGCTGCAGGAGTTGGCCGGCGACCTCTCCGACGTCATCCGACGTTACCAACCGGGCGCCCTTGCCTTGGAGAAGGTCTACATAAAGGGGAACCGCTCGGCGGCGTCGGCGGTGGAGAGAGCCACCGGAGTGGTGATGCTCACCTCTGCGGAGGCGGGGATACCCGTTCGGGAGTACATTCCCAGCACTATCAAGAAGGTGGTCACCGGTGATGGGCGCGCCACCAAGGAGGCGGTGCAACGGTCCCTGTGGAGGACCCTGAGGCTGTCGGAGAACGGCCTGCCCCATGACGCCTTTGACGCGGTGGCGGTGGCGATCTGTCACCTCCAGCACCTGCACTTGGAAATCGTGCCGTGATAGGATCCTTACGGGGAACGCTGACCGAGAGAAAACCGGAGGGGATCGTCATTGATGTGGGGGGTGTGGGATACGAGGTGACCATGGCGCCGTCTGCAGTGGAGGACCTCCCCGGGGAAAGGAGGGAGATTGTGATTAGCACCCACATGCACGTGTGGGCCGACGGGATGAGATTGTACGGATTCGGCCACTCCGAGGAGCGGGACCTGTTCCGGGTGTTGCTGTCCGCACAGGGGGTGGGGCCCAAGATGGCCCTGGCGGTCCTATCCACCCTGGCCGCACAGGAGGTTCGCGAGGCGGTGCGCCAGGAGGACGTGGCGGTTTTCACCCGGGTGAACGGAGTGGGGAAGAAGACCGCCCAGCGACTGATCCTGGACCTCAAGGGCAAGCTGGAGTCTTCCGAAGCCAATGTGTTGGAAGGCGCATCCCGCTCCGCCGACCTGTGGGCGGCGCTCTCGGGTCTGGGCTATCGCAGTCACGAGATCCGGCGGGCCACCGAGGCGATTGACACCGGCGTCGGGTTCGAGGACCAGCTGAAGGCCGCGCTGGCGGAGCTGGGAAGATGAGAGAGGAACGAGTGGTCGCCCAGCAGCCGGTGAGGGCGGAGGCCGAGTTGGAAGCCTCCTTGCGCCCCCGGTCTCTGGGGGAGTTCATCGGCCAACCCCTCCTGCAGGAGAGGCTCCGGATCTCCATCGAGGCGGCGGCGAAGATGGGCATTCCCATGGGGCACGTGCTCTTCTCCGGTCCGCCCGGACTGGGAAAGACCTCCATGGCGGGGGTGATCGCCCAGGAGTTGGGGGCGAACATGCGAAGAAGCTCGGGCCCCGCCCTGGATCGGCCGGGAGACCTGGCTTCGATCCTGTCGGGCTTGGAGAGAGGCGACATCTTCTTCGTGGACGAGCTTCACCGTCTGTCCCGGATAGTGGAAGAGGTCCTGTATCCGGCGATGGAGGACTTTGCCCTGGACATCGTGGTCGGGAGAGGGGCGGGCGCCACTACCTACCGGCTCAATCTCCAGCCGTTCACCCTGGTGGGCGCCACGACCCGGCTGGGGATGATCTCCTCCCCCCTGAGGGATCGTTTCCAGATCATCGAGCGCTTCGATTACTACACGCCCGAGGAACTCCGGCAAATAGTCGTCCGCTCCGCAGGGATTCTGGGAGTGAAGATCACCGGCGCCGGCGCGGAGATAATCGCGGCGCGGAGCAGGGGCACCGCCCGGGTGGCCAACCGGCTCCTTGCCCGGGTGCGCGACTACGCGATCGCCCGGTCGGACGGGTCCGTGACCGGCGAGGTGGCCCGCCGGGCCCTGGAGATGCTGGAGGTGGACGATCTGGGACTGGACAAGGTGGATCGCTCGATCCTGGAGTCGGTGGTCCACAAGTTCGGTGGCGGGCCGGTCGGCCTGGGGACCCTGGCCATCGCGGTCGGCGAGGAACCGGAGACGGTGGAGGAGGCCTACGAGCCATTCCTGCTGCAGGCAGGACTTCTGCAGAGGACCCCGAGGGGGAGGGTCGCCACCGAGGGGACTTACCTCCACCTCGGACTGACCCCTCCGGCCGATCCCCAACTCCGTTTGGTCTGACTCCGGCCGGAGATGCTCACCGTCGAGCTGGATTATCCCCTTCCACCGGAAGCGGTGGCGCAGACCCCGGTCGAGCCGCGCCACGCCTCGCGGCTGCTGGACACCCGGACCCTCACGCACCGGACCTTCCTGGAACTGGCCGACCTCCTGGAGGCGGGAGACCTGTTGGTGGTCAACCGGACCAGGGTGCGGGCTGCCCGTCTTCACGGCGTGAAGGTGGGGACGGGGGGCAAGGTAGAGGCGTTGGTGCTGCGCCGACTCTCCGCGGAGCGGTGGGAGGCGCTCCTGCGTCCGTCCCGGAGGCTTCGCCCGGGGGTCCTGTTGCAGTTCGGCCCGCTTCGGGCCGAGGTGGTCTCCGGCCCGGTTAACGGAGTGGCGGTGCTGGAGTTGTCCGGCCCCGGCGAGGTGGAGGAACTCGTGGAAGAGGAAGGGGAGGTGCCGCTTCCCCCTTACATCAGCCGGTCCCTCGAGGACCCCGAGCGTTACCAGACTGTCTTCGCCTCCCGGCTCGGATCATCCGCGGCGCCCACCGCCGGGCTGCACTTCACGGACCGGGTCCTGGAGGCCCTGGCCCGAAAGGGGGTGGAGCGAACCGAGATCGACCTGGAGGTGGGGTGGGCCACCTTCCGCCCGATCGGCGCCGCGCGGATCGAGGACCATCCCATGGGCGTGGAGCGGTTCCGGCTCCCTGCCGAGGCGGCGGCGGCGGTGGAACGCTGCCGGGCCAGGGGCGGCCGGGTGGTGGCGGTGGGCACCACCGTGGTCAGGACCCTGGAGACGCGCGCAACCTCGGGCGGGCTGGTCACGGCCGGCGAGGGGCAGACCCGACTGTACGTGACGCCGGGCTACCGATTCCGGGTGGTGGATCTCATGGTCACCAACTTCCACGCACCCAGGTCGAGTTTGCTGGCCCTGGTGTGGGCGTTCATGGGCGAGGAATGGAGGGAGGCGTACCGGACCGCCTTGGAGCACGGGTACCGCTTTCTCTCCTTCGGGGACGCCATGCTGGCCGAGCGCCACCCCGGGATGGGCCGGGAATGACCCCGGTCTCCTGGACGCCGGAGGCGACCGACGGCCCTGCCCGGGCGGGGACGCTTCACACCCCGCACGGGGACGTCCCCACACCGGTGTTCATGCCGGTCGGCACCCGCGCCTCCGTCAAGGGCCTGGACGCCGCCGACCTGGAGGGGATAGGGACCACCATGGTGCTGGCCAACACCTATCACCTGATGCTGAGACCGGGGTCGGATCTGATCCACCGGATGGGGGGTCTGCACGGTTTCATGTCCTGGCGCCGTCCGGTCCTCACCGATTCGGGTGGGTACCAGGTCTTCTCCCTCGGTCCTCGGATCACCGAGGAAGGAGCGGTCTTTCGCTCCGTCTACGACGGGTCGGAAGTGAGCCTCACCCCCGAGCAGGCCGTGCGCCACCAGGAGAGGCTGGGAGCGGACGTCGCCATGGTGCTCGACATCTGCCTGGGCCTTCCCTCCCCGCGGTCCGAACTAGAGGAGGCGATGGAGCGCACACTCCGCTGGTCGGAGCGGTCCCTGGCCGCCCATCGCCGTCCCGACCAGGCCCTGTTCGGGATCGTGCAGGGCGGCGTGTCGCCCGACCTCCGCCGGGCCAGCGCCGCGGCCACCGCCGCCCTGGGCTTTCCGGGTTTCGGCATCGGAGGCCTGTCGGTGGGCGAGCCGGCGTCGGAGCGCAACCTGGCGTTGGAGGCCACCATGACAGAACTTCCCACCGAGCGTCCTCGTTACCTGATGGGCGTCGGGGACCCGCAGGGGATGCTCGACGCCATCGCCAGGGGCGTGGACATGTTCGACTGTGTCTGGCCCACCCGCCTTGCCCGGCACGGGAAGGTCCTGGGACGAAGGGGCGACTACAACCTGCGCTCAGCACCCTTCGCCACCGACGAGCGGCCTCTCGACCCCGACTGTGAATGCTCGGTCTGTGGTCGTTACACCCGTTCCTATCTGCGACATCTGCTCCGGGTGCGGGAGATGTCTTCTCAGCGTCTGATCTCCATTCACAACCTCGCCTATGTGACAGGGTTGATGAGCGCCGCCCGCCAGGCGATAGTTGTGGAAGATTTCTCCGGGTTCTGTCGCCGGTTCGCAGAACTGAGAGTTTCCCGCGACGCACCCGGCCCGCTAATCTGATAGCTTTCAGGCGCACTTAAACAGGAGTTGTCGGTAATGATTTTCGCTCAAGAGTCGGCAGGAAGCCCGATTTTCACCTGGCTGGTCCTCGGCGGGTTTCTTTTGTTCTTTTACTTTCTGCTCATCAGGCCCCAGCGCAAGCGGGCCCGCCAGCAGCAGGAACTGGTGTCGAACCTGGAGTTGGGCGACCAGGTGCAGACCATCGGGGGAATCATGGGACAGGTCCGCAGCGTGGAGGAGGACTCAGTTGTGATCGAACTTGAGTACGGGTCGATACGCATCGCCAAGAGGGCCATAGCTTCCAAACAGGCCGTGGAAGGCTGATCCGTGCTTCGGCGGGTCATCGGCCTGCTGATTGTCGCAGGGATCGCCTGGGGAGGCCTGGCTGCCGTCTACCTGCTGGGCATCGAGCCCAAGCTGGGACTGGACCTGCAGGGCGGTACCTCGGTGGTGCTGACCGCACCCGACGACACGGACCCCGATGTGATGGAGTATGCGGTGGAGATCATGCGCAGCCGCATTGAGGACGTGGGCGGGGTCCAGGAGCCGGAGATCTCCATCTCGGGCGGCACCACGGTGCTGGTACAGCTACCCGGGGTCCAGAACGAGCAGCAGGCGCTCGACGCCATCGGCCGGACCGGCCGGCTGTCGTTCCGCCCGGTGCTGGAGTCCACTCCGGGCCTTGACGGTCCCCTGGTCACCACCACCACTGTGACCACCACCACCATTGCACCGTCGGAGGGTGATGAAGCCGCCGCGGAAGAGTCGGCTACGACCACCACCGCCCCCGTCACCACCACCACTCTGCCGGACGTCCCGGAGGGAGTGGACCCGGTCACCGGCCTAACGGTCTCCGATGACCCCGACACCATTGCCTACCTGCCCAACTTCACCCTGTTCGGGATGGAGGTCCTGACCGTCGGCCCCGCCGCCATGACCGGATCGGACGTCTCGCAGGCCCTTCCCGGTTTCAACAGCGTCTCGGCCCAATGGGTGGTGAATCTCTCTCTCACCTCGGAGGGGGGTGACCTGTTCGCCGCACTCACCGGTGAGGCCGCCGGCTACCGGATCGGCGACCCCCGCCGCCAGATCGCCATCGTGCTGGACGGACAGATCATCGCCTCTCCCCAGGTCGCCGAGGACGTGGCCGCCGGGGTGGGCATCACGGGAGGGGACGCGATCATCACCCTGGGCGCCGATCCCGCCGCGGAGGACCAGGCTCAGAACCTGGCGGTGATCCTCCGCTACGGTTCACTGCCGGTTGCCTTCGAGAGGAGCCAGGTGGAGAAGGTCTCGGCCACCCTGGGATCGGATTCGCTGCAGATCGGCCTCATCTCGGGAATTGCGGGGTTGGTCCTGGTGGCGGTGGTGCTGTTGCTCTACTACCGTGCGCTGGGCTTGGTGGCGGTGCTGGGGATCGCGGTCTTCGGATCCCTCCTGATCGCTATCTACGCCCTGTTGGGCCATTACCAGGGGGTCACCCTCACATTGGCCGGGGTGACCGGAATCATCGTGGCGGTTGGCATCACCGCCGACTCCTACATCGTTTACTTCGAGCGGATCAAGGACGAACTCCGGGCGGGAAGGACCGTTCCCTCCGCCGCCTCCCAGGGTTTTCGCACCGCGTTTCGCACCATCCTGACCGCCGACACCGTCTCCATCCTGGGCGCCACGCTCCTGTGGTTGTTGACGGTCGGAGCGGTCAGGGGGTTCGCCCTGTCGTTGGGGATCGCCACCGTCCTGGACATCTTCGTGGCCCGGACCTTCACCCGCCGGGCCGCCTGGGTGCTGGCGCACAGTCCATTGGGTAGGAAGGGTTGGTTCTCCATGCCCGCCGCCGCGGGAGAGAGCCGATGAGCCTCTGGCGAGACATCTCCCGGGGCGAGACCCGCATCGACTTCGTGGGCTTGCGACGCCGGTGGTTCTACATCTCGGCCGTCCTGCTGCTGGTGTCGGTGGCGACGGTGACGGCGCTGGGTCTCAATCTCGGCTTGGAGTTCACCGGGGGTGTCCAGGTCCAGACCGAGAACCGGAGCGGAGTGACGGTTGGGGAGTTGGAGAGCGCCATGACGGGCTTGGGGGTCGTCGACTTCCGCATCCAGGAGATAGACGAGGGACAGTCGATTCGCATCCACACCGGGCCGATCTCCTCCGCGCTGGAGGACGAGATGGTCGCTTCCCTGGCGGTGCTGGTGGGCGCCCCGCCCGAGGACGTCAACCGCCAGGCCGTGGGTCCCACCTTCGGGGCCCTGGTGGCCCGGAGGGCGCTGTGGGCGCTGGGAGTGTTCCTGGGGGCGGTGGTGATATTCATCTCGATCCGCCTCCAATGGAAGATGGCCCTCTCGGGGATCGTCGCCCTCCTCCACGACCTGGTGCTGACCATCGGGATATACGCGATCACCCGCTTCGAGGTGACACCCGCCACGGTGGTGGCGGCGCTCACCGTGTTGGGCTACTCCCTCTACGACACGGTGGTGGTCTTCGATCGGGTGAGAGAACTCGAGGGTGACTTCTCGGACATTCTCACCTATTCGGAGATTGTCAACCGGTCGATGAACATGGTGCTGGCCCGCTCCATCAACACCTCTCTCACCTCGCTGATCCCGGTGGGCAGCATCCTGTTCGTGGGGTCGTTGATACTGGGCGCCGCGCCTCTGAGGGACTTCTCCCTGGCGCTGTTCGTGGGGATCGCGGCGGGTACCTACTCGTCCATATTCGTCGCCTCCCCCCTGCTGGCCCTGTGGAGGGAGAGGGAGGTCGCCTGGACTGATCAGCGACGCAGGGTGGCAAAGAAGCGGGGCGGGTCCGACCGGGACTTGCCGGAGGAACCAACCGAGCCCTCCGAGCCGCCCACCACCTCCGAATTGTTCTCCATGGAGGGAGGAGCCTCACCTCGCCCGCCCCGCCGAAGGCGTCGCAGATAGGTCCTCGCCGGACGGCGGTCGGCTAGACTGTTGAGGGTGGCCGAGACCTCGGCGCAGCGCACCGCCTCCAGTCGAATCCCCGGGTCGGACGACCCGCTGGCGAGAGTGATATCGCGCTTTGTGCACCATCATCCCCGAGGCGACGTGGAGTTGTTGCGCCGGGCGTACGACGTTGCCGAGAAAGCCCATCGCGGCCAGTTCCGCAAGTCGGGCGACCCCTTCATCGTTCACCCCCTCACGGTCACCCGGATCCTGGCCGACCTGGGGATGGACACGGCCACCCTGGCGGCCGGTCTGCTGCACGACACCCTCGAGGACACCGACCTCAGCTACAAGGTCGTGAAGAAGGCGTTCGGCGCCGAGATAGCCGACCTGATAGACGGGGTCACCAAGCTGGACCGGATCACCTATCCGAACCGGGAGGAAGCGCAGGCGGCGACCATTCGCAAGATGGTGGTTGCCATGGCTCGCGATGTGCGGGTCCTGGTCATCAAGCTCTGCGACCGTCTTCACAACATGCGGACGGTGAGCGCTCTCCGCCCGTCCAAGCAGAAGGCGGTGGCGACCGAGACCCTGGATGTGTACGCCCCGCTGGCCCACCGGCTGGGCATCCAGGAGATAAAGCACGAACTGGAGGACCGCTGCCTGGCCATCCTCCACCCTGGCCCCTACGCCGAGATCGACGCCAAGTTGCTGAACCTGGCCCCCGAGCGGGGAGTGGTGATAGACAAAATGGTCGAAGAAGTCTCCGGCGTCCTGTCGGACGCGGGAATCCCCACCGAGGTGAGCGGGAGGCCGAAGCACCACTATTCCATCTACCGGAAGATGATGGAGACCGGCAAGCAGTTCGATGAGATCTACGACCTGATCGGGATCAGGGTGGTGGTCCCCCGGATAAGGGACTGCTACGCCACCTTGGGCGAGATTCACTCCCACTGGCAGCCGTTGAGCGGGCGGTTCAAGGACTTCATCGCCATGCCCAAGATCAATCTCTACCAGAGCCTTCACACCACGGTGGTGGGGACCGACGGCAAGGCCATTGAGATCCAGATCCGCACCACGGAGATGCACCAGCTGGCCGAGCGAGGCATCGCCGCCCACTGGCGCTACAAGGAGGGGTCCGGCGCGGTGGACCTGGAGTGGGTGGGCGACCTGGGGGGACTCCGGGAAGAGTTCGAAGACCCCCGCGAGTTCCTGGATCATCTCAAGTTGGACCTCTACCGAGACGAGGTGTTCGTGATCACTCCCCGCGGCGAGGTGAAGTCCTTCCCGGCGGGCGCCACCCCGGTGGACTTTGCCTATGCCATCCACACCGAGGTGGGGGACCGGTGCGTGGGAGCGCGGATCAACGGCCGGCTGCTGCCTCTCTCCACGCCGCTCGCCTCGGGCGACATCGTGGAGATCATCACCTCCCGTTCCCAGGGCGGCGGGCCCAGCCGGGACTGGTTGAAGACCGTTCAGACCTCCCGGGCGCGGTCCAAGATAAAGCAGTGGTTTTCCAAGGAGCGCCGGTCGATTTCCATCGCCGAGGGCCGGGAGGTGCTCCTGGCCGAGCTTCGCAAGGCCAAGCTGGGACTGACCGCGGCCGGGCGGGACCGATTGCTGGCCTCCATCGCCGTGGACCTCGGCAAGTCCGAGGTCGACCATCTCTTCCTGGCGGTGGGACAGGGTGAGATGTCCGCCTCCACCGTGATCCAGCGGCTGGAGAGGGCGGTGAGGCCCACCCTTCCGGAGGAAAAGGAGAAGGTGAGTCTGCTGACGCCCCCCGTCCGCCGTCGCCGGACCGATACCGAGGGTCCGGGGGTGCTGGTGGAGGGGATGGGGGACACCATGGTGAACCTCGCCCGGTGCTGCGCTCCGGTTCCCTCCGACAACATCATCGGGTACGTGACGACCGGCCGAGGGGTCTCGGTGCACCGGACCGAGTGCACCAACTTGAAGGTCCGCACCCCGGGAATGGAACGGATGGTGGAGGTGGCCTGGTCTCGGGAACTGATCAGTTCCTTCACCGTCTGGGTGCAGGTGGAGGCGCTGGACCGCTACCGGTTGCTGCGGGACGTCACCGCGGTGATCTCCGAGATGGGAGGCAACATCGTGGCGGCCACCTCGGCGGTGGGCGACGACCGGGTGGCTGTCCTGCAGTACGAGGTGGAACTCTCCGACGCCGAACTGTTGCGCCGCCTCTTCTCCGACCTGAGAGGGGTTGACGGGGTGTTCAAGGCTTTCCGGATCACCTCCGACGCGCCGTCCTGACCAGTCCTTAGATGCTGATTGACAGTGTCCCTCTGTGGTACACGCAGACCAACTGCTACGTGGTGGCCCCGGAGGCAGGCGGCCCGTGCGTGGTGATCGACGCACCTCCGGATCCCCGGGGAGTGGCCGAACTGTGTGCCAGGCGCGATCTGGCGCCGGTGGCGTTGGTGGTCACCCACGGCCACGTCGACCACATCGGCGGGGCCGGGGCGGTTGAGGAACAACTGGGAGTGGTCACCTACGTGCATCCCGACGACGACTTCCTGTCGCTCAATCCCCTCCGTCAGGTCATCGCCCTCATGGGAGAGGTACTGCCCGGTGAGTACCGGCCCCCGGCCTCCCGGCGCCCGTTGGCCGACGGCGACGTCCTGGCCCTGGCCGGGCTGGAGATGGCAGTGCTGCACACCCCCGGGCACACTCCGGGGCATTGTTGTTTCCACCTCTCAGAGGAGGGGGTCCTCTTCTCGGGGGACCAACTCTTCCGGGATTCGATCGGACGCACCGACCTGCCGGGCGGCGACTTCGAGACCCTGATGGAGAGCATGCGCCGCAAGATCCTGGGTCTGCCCCCCGACACCGCCGTGTATCCGGGACACGGGGAGACCACTACCCTCGGTCGGGAACGTCTTCACAACCCCTTTCTGACTTCCCTTCTCTAGACGATGATTATCCGCTCCCCCAAGGGAACCGACGTGATCGGTCCGCCTCGCTCCGCCCGCTGGAGAGAGGTGCTGACCCTATGGGAGAACCTCTCCGGCTCCTACGGGTACGAGTTGGTAATCACTCCGGTCTTCGAGTTCACCGAACTGTTCGAGAGGGGAGTCGGCGAGACCAATGAGATGGTCACCAAGCAGATGTACACCTTCCCAGACCGTCGGGGACGCTCCCTCAGCCTTCGTCCGGAGGGCACCGCCGGGGTGATGAGGGCGTACCTCGCCCAGGGAGGGACGGGACGCTGGAAGGTCGCCTATTCGGGACCGATGTTCCGCTACGAACAGCCCCAGGGCGGGCGGCGCCGCCAGTTCTGGCAGATCGGGGTGGAGTGTGTGGGGTCGGCCTCGGCCGCGGCGGATGTGGAGGTGATCGCCCTGGCCGAAGAGTTCCTGTCGGCGGTGGGAGTGGAGAACGAACTGCTGATCAACAGCCTTGGCGATGCGGAGTGTCGGGGGGCCCATCTGGAGGACCTGAAGGCGGCGATGGTCCGGTCGATGGCCGACTTGTGCTCCAGCCACCGCGACGTTGTGGAGTTGAACCCTCTCCGGATTCTGGACTGTAAGCTGTGCCGACCCGATCCCGAGGCCCTGCCGGACATCGCCGATTACTGGTGCGGGCATTGCAGGGACCACTTCGGGGAGGTCAGACAGGGCCTCGACGACCTGGGAATCGCATACCGGAGGTCGTCCCGGCTGGTGCGGGGGCTCGACTACTACTCCAGGACGACGTTCGAGTATGTCGCCACCACCCTGGAGACTTCCCAGTCCACCGTGCTGGGGGGAGGCCGGTACGACGGCCTGGCCGAGACCCTGGGCGGCCGTCCGGTGCCCGGGGTGGGGTTTGCCGGGGGGATCGACCGGATGCTCCTGGCGGCGCCGGGAGAGGACGCCGGCCTGGATGTCTTCCTGGTTGGCGAAGGAGGGATCACGGCCCTCGACCTGATGGAGTGGGCTGCGCCGCTTCGCAGGGCGGGACTCCGGGTGGGGTTCGAGTTGGACGCCCGGAGCGTCAAGGCGCAATTCCGGGCCGCCACCCGTTCGCGGGCCAGGTATGTCGGAGTCGTGAGCGGTGTGGGATTGGAGATGCGCGAGGGACGGGATCGCGAGACTCTGGGCCTGGAAGACCTGGAGAAGTGGGGAATGAAGGCGTTCGACGCGGAGACAAGAGCGTGAGGAGCCACACCGCCTCCCAGATAGGGTTGGAGACCGTGGGGGAGACGGTCACTCTGGCTGGGTGGGTGGACCGGAGACGGCACCACGGCGGGGTGGTGTTCGTGGACCTGCGGGACCACACCGGGATGGTGCAGGTGGTGCTGGATCCTGCGGGCATCCGGGAGTCGGCCGAGTTGCGGCGGGAGTTCTGCGTGCAGGTGGAGGGAAAGACCGTGCGTCGCCCCGAGGGCTCGGAGAATCCCGACATGGCCAGCGGGATGGTGGAGGTGGAGGCCTCGGAGTTGAGCATCCTGAGCCGGTCGGAGGAACTTCCCTTCCTCATCGAGGACCGCATCACCGCCGAGGAACTGCTTCGGCTGGAATACCGGTACCTGGACTTGCGCCGCCCCCGCATGGCCCGCAATCTCCGGGCCCGATCGGAGGCGCTGCGTACCGTTCGGCGGACGCTGGAGGACCTGGGGTTCTGGGAGGTGGAGACGCCCACCCTGATCCGGTCCACCCCCGAGGGGGCCCGGGACTTGCTGGTCCCGAGCCGCCACAACCCGGGGAGCTTCTACGCCCTTCCCCAGTCTCCCCAGATCTACAAGCAACTGCTGATGGTGGCGGGGGTGAGCCGCTACTACCAGATGTGCCGGTGCTACCGGGACGAGGACTTCCGGTCCGACCGGCAACTCGAGTTCACCCAGATCGACATCGAGGGGTCCTTCTGGGGACAGGAGGACGTGCTGGCCACCGTGGAGAAGGTGATCCTGGCAGTGGCGGCGGCGCTTCGACCGGATCAGACGCTCGATGCCCCTTTCCGGCGGCTCACCTACTCAGAGGCGATGAGCCGCTACGGCACAGACAAACCAGACCTTCGCTTCGGCATGGAGATAGTCGAGTTGTCGGACGTGTTCGCCGACACCGGCTTCCGGGCGTTCGCCGGTGTCCTGGCGGCGGGAGGGGTGGTGAGGGGAATAAACGCCGGCCCGATATCCATGAGCCGGGCCCGGGCCGACGCCCTGATAGAGAAGGCCCGGCAGTTCGGAGCGGGAGGGCTGGTGTGGATGGTGGTGGAGGACGGGGGTGGTCTTCGCTCGCCGGTTGCGAAGTTCCTGTCCGACGCCGAACTCGACGGGGTGGTCCGGGGCCTGGGGGGGAATCCGGGCGACGCCCTGCTGCTGGTGGCGGACGCCGAGCGGACCGTCTCCGACGTCCTGGGGCGTCTGCGGTCGGAGTTGGGACAGCCCGACGATCCCGAACGGCTGGAGTTCCTGTGGGTGGTGGACTTCCCCATGTTCGAGGAGCGTGATGGAGAGATAACCTTCCTCCATCATCCGTTCACCTCCCCGGCGGACGTGGAGACGATGAGGGACCGTCCGCTGGAAGCCGCGGCGAAAGCCTACGACCTGGTCCTCAACGGCGTGGAGCTTGGTTCGGGGAGTGTCCGGATTCACGACTCCGACGTCCAGCGGAGGGTCTTCGAGATCCTGGGGATCTCCGACGACGAGGCGGAGGAGCGCTTCGGATGGTTCATCCGGGCCCTGCGTTTCGGCACGCCGCCCCATGCCGGCTTCGCGGTGGGATTCGACCGGCTGGTGGCGGTGCTTCGCGGGGTGGCGAGCATCCGGGAGATCATTCCGTTTCCCAAGACCCAGACCGGCGCCGAACCGCTGAGTCGCACTCCCGCCTCGGTCAGCAACCGGCAGTTGAAGGAACTGGGCATCGCGGTCGATCCCCGCCGGATCAAGGCCTCTCCGCCGGCTTAGGAGCGATGGCCAGCTACGGCGCCGATGACCTGTTCGCCGCCCGGCGGGCGGAGGTCCTGGCGGAGGTGGCGCCGCTGGCCGAGCGCATGCGTCCGAGGAGCCTGGACGAAGTGGTGGGATTGCCCGATCTCCTGGGCGCCGGGTCCGCCTTCCGGGTTCTGGTCGAGTCGGGCAGGCCCGTCTCGATGGTGTTGTGGGGCCCTCCGGGGAGCGGCAAGACCACCCTGGCCCGGTTGGTGGCCCTGCACTGTTCGGCGGCCTTCGAGACGCTCAGCGCCACCTCCGCCGGCGTAAAGCAGGTGAGGGAGATCCTGGCGTCCGCCCGTCGCCGCCTGGAGGGCGACGGCCGGCGCACGGTGTTGTTCCTCGATGAGATACACCGCTTCTCCAAGAGCCAGCAGGACGCTCTGTTGCCGGGGGTGGAGAGCGGGACCCTGATCCTGATCGGGGCGACCACCGAGAACCCCTTTTTCGAGATCAACAGTCCGCTGATGAGCCGGATGGTGTTGTTCCGCACTCACAAGATCCCTGACGAGGCGCTGGAGGTGCTGGTGGACAGGGCGCTGTCGGCGAGGCGACGAGGATTGGGAGAGGACGACCTGCAGATTGCCGGGGACGCCCGGGAGGCGCTGGTGACCAGGGTCGGCGGAGACGCCCGGGGACTGCTGAACGCCTTGGAGGTGGCGGCGCGTCTGGCCAAGGGCAGGGGGTCAGGAGTCATCGAGACCGATGACGTCTCCGAAGCGCTGGGACGTCGGATAGTTCGATACGACAAGGCGGGAGACCGTCACTACGACGTGATCTCCGCTTTTATCAAGAGCGTGCGAGGTTCTGATCCCGACGCCGCCCTGTACTGGCTGTTTCTCATGCTCGAGGGCGGCGAGGACCCCGAGTTCATCGCCCGCCGGCTCGTCATCCTCGCATCGGAGGACGTCGGTATGGCCGACCGGTGGGCGCTTCCGGTGGCGACTGCGGCGGCCCAGGCCCTCTCGTACGTGGGGATGCCCGAGGCCGCCTATCACCTGGCCCACGCCACCCTGTTCCTGGCTCAGGCGCCCAAGTCGAACTCGGTCACCTCCGCCATGGCCCGGGCGCGGTCGGCGGTCCGGGAGGGGCCCAGTCCCTCCGTCCCCCTTCATCTTCGCAGTGGTGGCTATCGTGGAGCAGACGTTATCGGACACGGGGAAGGCTACGTATACCCCCATGACCATCCGCACCACATCGTTCCCCAGGAATACTTCCCGCCCGAGGTGAATCCACAGGTGTTCTTCCGTCCCACCCAGAGCGGTTTCGAAGCTGAAGTCCGGCGACGCCTGATCGAGATCGATCACGTGTTGGGACGAGCCGGACGCCAGGAGGACCAGGCGTGACGGCTTTGGGAATAGACATAGGAGGATCGGGAGTCAAAGGCAATCTGGTGGACACCGCCACCGGAGCGCTCCTGTCCGAACGCTTTCGCATACCCACTCCCCGCTCGGGGTCCACCGAGGCGGTGGGCGAGGTGGTGGCGGAGATAGCCGAGCACTTCCGGCAAGAGAGCGGGCATGAAACCCTCCCGGTGGGGTGCGGGTTTCCCGGGGTGATCAGATCGGGCGTCGTAAGCGCCGCCACCCACCTGGACAAGGCCTGGCTGGGCGCCGACGTGGTCGCCATTCTCTCCGGGGCGGTCGGGAGCCCGGTCACCGTTCTCAACGATGCGGATGCGGCCGGGGTGGCCGAGATCACCTTCGGGTCGGCCAAGGATCGGAGCGGCACGATCCTGATGATCACCCTCGGCACCGGGATAGGGAGCGGGATGTTCCGGGACGGCCGGCTGGTCCCCAATTTCGAACTGGGCATGCTGGAACTGGGCGGTCATCACCCCATCGAGGACCGGGTGGCCTACCGCGTATTCAAGCAGGGGGAGTTGAGTTGGAAGAAGTGGGCCAGACGGTTGAACCGCTACCTACGGCATGTCAACGCGCTCTTCGCTCCGGACCTGATAGTTCTCGGGGGAGGAGGGGTGAACAAGTGGTCCCGCTTCGGCCACCGCCTGGATGTGCCGGTGGATGTGGCCCCCGCCCACTTCGGGAACCATGCCGGCATCGTCGGCGCCGCCCTGGCCGCGGTGAACCCGGGCGCCCTGATGGGGGATCCCGCCTAAGAGGACCTGGCCCGGTGTGGGTAGGGCTGGCGTACCAGTCATCACGTCCTTGTCCGTTTGGATCACCGGTTCTGAAACACTTTGGATACGGGTCTCCCCACCACTCCAGAGGCTTTGGTTGGTCTCCGGGGTCGGTGCTGGGGTTCCGATCCGTGTGTTTAGCTGCTGTGGATGGGGGTGGGTAGGGTTTGGTCACCGCAGTACAGGGTTTGGTCACCGCGGTACGGGGATTGGGGTGGTTCGTTTGTCCAGTATTGGGCCGATGATCCTTTGGGGTAGTCCGCTCCGGGAATGGGTGGTGGTAACACGGTGGAGTTCTCCGAGCCATCGTAGACCGCACCTACCGCCTTGTAGTAGGTGCGGAGTTCATTGGCGTCGGTGACCAGCAACGGCAGTTTGCCTATCCCGATCCTCCCTCCGGTGACCGCGGTGCGGTTCTCTGCCGCCGCGCGTACTTGCTGTTCCAACTCGGCGAGGGGCATATTCAACCGGGCACGCGCTTCCGGAGTCCGAGCCAACCGTATGTTCTGGGAGACAGCTTTGGGTGGGTTGTCATCAGTTTTCTGCACAAACCACACGGCCAGTTCCAACTCGGTGGCCCAGGCTTCCACGGTGAGAGTGGGGATTCCAAGAAACAGTACGAGTTCTTTTCCTGCGTAGACTTCCTCGGCTCTGCTGGCCGGGAAATTCAACGTGTTGTCCACCCATGCATCCTCGCCTCCCTGCTGTTCTATAAAGCATTCCCGATACCCTCCATCGGTGGAAAGAAGTAACGACCGGCGATGTAGCGACGCGGTGAGGACCGGGGGTCCTTCTCCCACCAGATACTCATTTACCCTGACCTCCGCAAAACAATGCACATGCACGTGAGGCCTAGCAATTGAGTGGACACTCTCGCTTGTAAAGTTCGGCGGTTTGGCCTGGTAGTCGTCACACCGGAACGTGTCCGGTCGCACCGTTCCTCGGATAACTATATGCGGCATCAGTAGAGGTGATGTAAGATGCACCGGGCCCCATCCCCCTAGTAGTAGTTCGTTGGGGGTTGGCAGAGGATCCGGGAGACGTTCAGACAATTTCAACGAACTATCCGGTTCCCCTGGTTCGCAGGGATCTATGTCGCTTCCATCGATAGGAACACAGGGAGGGATCACTTGCTCAAGATGTGATTTCAATGTGGGTGTAGCAGCCGAAAACCAACAACCGATTAGCCCCACAGCCAAGACCAGTCCCAGGGTTGCCAGTGTTGTTTTGGTTCTGGTCATTCTGGTTCTCTTTGGCTTTGGATGGTCTCCTAGGTTCAGGGGTCTAGGGGTTCCGAGCCGGGTGGTTGGTCGTCGGCTCCGGGTATGGGTGGTGGTTTGGCGGGTGTTAGGGTGGGGTCGTCGTAGACAGCATCCGTTGGTGGTGAGTTAGCGGGCGCGGTGCCGCAGCTTTGCCCGACAGCAAGGACCAGTCCCAGAGTCACCAGTGTGGTTTTGGTTCTGGTCATTCTGGTTCTCTTTGCCTTTGGATGGTCTCCAAGGTTCGGGCGTTTAGGGGTTACGAGCCGGGTGGTTGGTCGTCTTCACCGGGGGTGGGTGGGGTTCCGTTCGGGGTTTCGTTTTCTCCGGTGTTGGCGGGCGGGCCGGGGAGTTGATCGGCACCAGGGACCGG
The DNA here is from genome assembly GCA_965209025.1 of Acidimicrobiia bacterium. Classification (GTDB taxonomy): domain Bacteria; phylum Actinomycetota; class Acidimicrobiia; order Spongiisociales; family ZC4RG35; genus Bin76. Next base: position 284,655 of record OZ242375.1, read on the forward strand.
TGGGGGTAGGACGGTGGAGTTTTCCGAACCGTCGTAGACCGCTCCGACCGCTCCATAAAAGTCCCGCAGTTTGTTGGCGTCGGTTACCAGCATCGGAAGATCAGATGCCATCCCGATCCGCCCTCCGGTGACGGCAACACGGTTAGTGGCTGCCGCTTTCACTTGTCGTTCTAGTTCTGCCAATGTCAGGTTCATCCGGGCACGCTGCTCAGAAGTACGCGCCAGCCTTATGTTCCGTTCAACAACTCTCGGCGGGTTATTACCAGTTTGCTGCACAAACCACACGGCCATTAGCAACTCCGTCTCCCATGCTTCCACAGTGAGCGTGGGGATTCCAAGAAACAGCACAAGTTCTTTACCTTCGTAAACCGCGCCTGTTCGGCGAGCAGGAAAGTCGAGGGCATTGTCCACCCATTGGTCCTCGCCCCCGTGCAGAGCTATAAACGAATCACGATAGCCTCCATCAGTGGGAAGGTGTACTATTTCCCGGTGCAGCGACACAGTCAATTCTGGAGGTCCTGTCCCTACCAGATACTCGCTTACACGGATTTGAGCGAAACAATGAACATGGACGATTAAGTCATGATATGGATGCAGTTCGGCAGCGTAGCTCGCGACCTTTAGTGGATAGTCTTCGCATCTGGTTGTACCAGGTTGCGGTGTGCCTCTGATGACTACGTGCGGCAGCAACAACGGGTCCGCAGTGCCTTGGGGACTCCACTTTCCTAATAGCAGGTCAGCCATGGTTGGCAGTGGGTCTGGCAGACCCTCAGAGGAGCCTTCCGCGGCGGCTTTCCGGACTCTGGTCGGTTCTCCAGGAACGCAGGGATCAGCGTCGCTGCCGTCTATGGGTGTGCAGGGGGGAATGACTTCTTCCAGATATGCAGGAGGTGTTTCTTCTCGAGCCTGACCTGCCGTCACGTCTCTATAAGTATTGGCATCTTGCGTTCGCGCAGTTGTGGCTGTTGGTTCTTGAAGTGTGGTTACAGGGGTGGGAACGGTTACGTCGGGTTGGTCCGTGGTAGGTCCTGTTCCTGTAGCGGTTGTTTTGCAGGCTTGGATAAAAACCAGTGTTGCCAATAGCCACGGCAACGCTCTCCTCTTAGTTGTTGCACCTTTCATGGCATTCTTCCTTGTCATCCGTTTATCCGCAATGGATGAATCTTGGGCTCTACCTTCCCATGGGGTTCGAGGAGGCCGAAGGATGGCGGTGTGTCAGGGTGTGGGAGGAGGTGTTTGGTCATCGTCTCCGGGCACAGGGGGTTGGTTGTCATCTCCGGGGGTGGGTGGGGTTCCGTTCGGGGTCTCTTCTTCGCCGGTGTTGGCTGGTGGTTCTTCGGGGTCTTCTGCTCCGGGTACGGGTGGTGGTTTGGCGGGTGTTTGGGCGGGGTCGTCGTAGACGGCGCCGATGGCTCCGTAGTAGGTACTGAGCTGGTTGGCGTCGGTGATGAGCAGGGGCAGGTTGGGGTCGGTTCCGACCCGTCCGCCGGTGTTCGCCTTTCGGGTGGCGTCCGCTTGGGTGATCTTGGTTCGGAAGTCGGTTAAGGAGAAGTCCAATAGTGCTAGGTTTTCGGGTGTCTGGGGGTATTCGTGTTTGTCGGGGGCGATCACCCTTATTACACCGCCTACTTGCTGCACATCCCAGAAAAACGTCATTTCCCAAGCTTCCATCCGAACGCTGAAGCCAGCGGAGAGGAACAGGACTCCTTCGACACCTTCGTATGTGTCGATGACCTGTTCGTCCAGGGGCTGGGAGTGTCCAGGATTCGACGGCCAATTCAAACCTGTGATGACGCTCAGTTGGGGAGGTCCTGTTCCCAGCAGGTATTCGTTCACCCGCACATCGGAGAAACAAAAGAGATATTCCCATCCTGCAAAAGCCTTTCGGATGCGTTCCTCCAAATACGTTGGCAGCGTTGTGGCGTGGATCTCACACCTGGTTGTGTCTGGCAGTACAGTGCCACGGATAAGAATGTGCGTGGAGCTAGTAGCTACCAGGTCCCAGTAGTTCAAGACTTCGTGGAGTGGGGGAGCGTGAACCTTTGTTTCTTCTGATAGCATTACACCGTCAGCGGGTTCGATGGAGGGTGGTGGTCCGGTTGCGCATGGGTCTCGGTTGGTTCCGGCCACCGGGGTGCACGGAGGAATCGTTTCCTCCAGGTATGTGAGATTCGCCTCTTCTAGTGCAGGTGCGGTAGTTGTAGGGGTAGCCGTGGTAGTTGTGGTTGACCGTGGCTCTTTAGAGGGACTGTGAGTGGTGGTTGTGACAACAGCATCCGTTGGTGGTGAGTTAGCGGGCGCGGTGCCGCAGCTTTGTCCGACAACAAGGACCAGTCCCAGAGTCACCAGTGTGGTTCTTGTTCTGGTCATTCTGGTTCTCTTTGCCTTTGGATGGTCTCCGAGGTTCGGGCGTTTAGGGTTCCGAGCCGGGTGGTTCATCATCGTCACCGGGGACGGGTGGGGTTTGATCATCGCCGGGGGTGGGTGGGGTTCCGTTCGGAGTCTCGTTTTCGCCGGTGTTGGCGGGTGGGTTTTCGGGGTCTTCGGCTCCGGGGACTGGTGGTGGTTTGGCGGGTGTTTGGGTGGGGTCGTCGTAGACGGCGCCGATGGCTCCGTAGTGGGTACTGAGTTTGTTGGCGTCGGTGATCAGCAGGGGCAGGTTTGGGTCGGTGCCGACCCGCCCTCCGGTGTTCGCCGTTCGGGTGGCTGCTGCTTGGGTGATCTTGGTCCGGAAGTCTTCAAGGGTGTTGTCCAACAGTGCAAGGTTCTCTGTTGTTTGGGGGTATTCGTGTTTGTCGGGAGCGATCACCCTTGTTACACCGCCGACTTGCTGCACGTCCCAGAAGTACACCATTTCCCAGGCTTCAAGTTGAAGGTTGAAACCCGTGGAGAGAAAGAGGATCCCTTCGACGCCCTCGTATGTGTCGATGACCTGTTCGTCCAGAGGCGGCCCCAGACGGTACTCAGGACCCAGCGGCCGATCCCAATTCGTAATCACGCTCAGTTGGGGAGGTCCTGTTCCCAGCAGGTACTCGTTTACCCGCACATCGGAGAAACAATAGAGATGCTCCCATCCGGCAAAACGCTTTCGGTCAAAATCATCCCAATACGTTGGCAGAGTTAAGAGGAAGATCTGACACCTGGTCGTGTCTGGCAGTACAGTGCCCCGCAGAACTATATGAACCGACCTAGCAGGATCCCTGTCTCTGTAATTCAAGACTTCGTGGAGTGGGGGAGCGTAAACCTTTGCTGCTTCTGATATCATTACACCATCATCGGGCTCGATGGAGGGTGGTGTTCCGGCAGCGCAGGGGTCTCGGTTTGTTCCGGCTACCGGGGTGCATGGAGGAATCGTTTCCTCTAGATATGCAGCGTTCGCTTCCTCTTTTGCGACCCTTGACGGAGTTGCGGTTGTTGTAGGCGCAGCCGTGATGGTTGTGGTTGGCCGCAACTCTAATGAAGGGTTGTGAGTGGTGGTCGTGACAACAGCATCCGTTGGCGGTGAGTTAGCGGGTGCGGTGCCGCAGGCTTGCGCGATGACCCATACCAAACTTGTGACAACTAGCAGGGTTTTGGGGGTGTTCATCTTCTTTGTCCTTTCGTTCTCCCCTGGTGTTATGGTGTGTTGTCTGATTGGTAGAGTGCTTTGAGGGCGACGATGTCCATCGGTTGTGGTGCACATATGCGATTCGTTGTAGGGGCGGTGTCAGTTTTCTTTCTCATGATGCTTTCGTTGGGGTTTGTCGTGGCGTGTCCCAGACCCCAGATGTGACCCGCTTCGTGAGTGGCAACTTCGAGGCGCAGAGAGCAGTTGTTTCCTCCTGCCCATGTGGCATCCGTGGGTCCTTTCACGAAAAACATGGCGTATTTGGTGTATCCGCTTACATTGGGATCGAACGGCGGTACGACAGCTAATGCTGTGTCCGAGAGTTTCGGGTAGTACACCTTTACCTGTGTGCTGGTTTGGAGTGAGACTCTTCTGGTGTCTTCTTCAAGGCAGTTGTCGCCGGATTCTTGGGTGATTACGGATGAGCTGATGTTTCGGCCGTCTGGTGTGGTGAAGCCTTGCATGGCTGTGGTCCATTTGGTGAATCCTTGTTTGATTTCGTTGATCCATGTTTGGGTCATATCTTTTGTGCATATTTTGTAGGCGTAGTGGAGGGGTGACAGATCGTGACGGTAGGGTATCCCGGCTACGCTAAACCCGCCGCTGGTTGATGGTTCCTCCGCAGTTGTAAAAACGAGAATGGTTTCGCTGGACCAGGGCGATTGGTCTGCTGCGTTGCCGGATCGCACTTGGACGGCGTAAAGGCGGCTGATCCGCAGCCCGGTGATCGCATAAGATGTGCTGGTGATCTTGTCGGATACCGGGGTCCAGGTGCCGCTGCAGGTCGGGGGATCGGCGCACGTTTTGTATCGGACCTTGTAGTACTCGGCGGTGGTGGCCGGAGCGTCGGTGGTGGACACGGGGTTCCATGTCATCTTGATCTGGGCTTCGTCGGGTCGTAGATGAACGTGTGCGGTTGGGCTGTGTCCGTTGGCGCGTAGTCCTGTGGGCGTGGGTGGAGCGCCTGTGACTGTCCAGGTGGTGACGGGTTCGGACCATTGGGATTGGTGGTGTTGGTAGCCGGTGGTGGTGTCGTTGGCGCGGATGTGGATCCGGTAGTTTCGGCCGATGGTGAGGGTGCTGTGGGTTCCGGTGTTTTTGACTATTTTGACCGTGAACACTCCTTGGGAGTCGGGTGCGATTTCCAGTTGGTTTGTGCCGGTGCAGTCGTTCCCGGTGCCGTCTCCTACGCAGTAGGCCTGTTGGGTGGTTACCGTGTCGGGGCAGTCGCTGCCTGTTTCGACGCAGTATGTGATGTCGTAGCCTTGTGCGTGGGCTACTTGGTTCCATTTGATGTTCAACGCGGGGGTTTGTGGGTGGGCCAGGTTGAACCCGTCGGCGACTACTCCGGTGGGTTTTGCCAGTAGTAGGGATGTTTCGATGGTGTGGGATCCGAGGTTGGTGGTGGTGGTGCTGGTGCGGCTGATCTCGATCCGGTAGTCAACGGATCCGGTGGTGAGCCCGGGTGGGTTCCATTCGACGAGGTTGCCGTGCACGGTGGAGGTTTGGGAGGCAAGGTCGGTGGTGGTTCCGACGGTTCCTGCTGTTATTTCTGCCCAGGTGAGGACGAACGGCACGCTTGAGGAGACCTCGAGTTTGATCTTGTCGGGTGTTACGTCTCTAAGGGTGTATCGCTTGGCGTAGACGGTTTCGGTGGTGCTGGTGCGATGGACGGCCTTGCAGTCGGTGGTCCAGTCGTGTCTGGTGGTTGTTTGTGGCAGGTCCGTGGTGCAGGCGTCTGTGGAGGGCGGAACAGTGGTCGTAGTAGTAGTGGTGGTGGTGGTCGTAGTGGTGGTGGTGGTGGAGCGGGTGGTTTGTTTGGTGACGGTTCGTTCGCAGGTGGGCGGGTTGGTGGTTTTGTTCAGGGTGTATTCGGTTGGGCAGGACCAAACGGGATCGATTGTGGTCGGTCGGGTGGTTTGTTTGGTTACGGTCCTTTTGCAGGTGGGTGGATCGGTGGTTTCGTCCAAGGTGTAGCCGGTTCCGCAGGACCATTGGGTTTCGGTTGTGGTCGGTTGGGTGGTTTCTCGGGTTACTGGGCGGGAGCAGGTGGGCGAGAGCCCGGATTCGCCTTCCACACCACCTCCGCTGGCTCCTGATTGGGGACCGATGCCTTTTTGGTATCCGGGCGGGCAGGAATAGGTTGTTTGGATGGTGGCGTTGCGCGTGGTTTCTCGGGTGATTGTGCGGGAGCAGGTGGGTGAGAGACCCGATTCACCCTCGACGCCGCCGCTGTTGCCGGTGGGTCCTGTTTGGCCGCCGATGCCTTTTTGGTATCCGGGGGGACAGGAGAAGGTGGTTTGGGTGGTGGCGTTGCGCGTGGTTTCTCGGGTGATTGTGCGGGAGCACGTGGGCGAGAGCCCGGATTCGCCTTGGGCGCCACCGTCGCCGCTGCTGCCGGTGGGTCCTGTTTGGCTGCCGAGGCCTTTTTGGTATCCGGGGGGACAGGTCCAGTCTGTCCGTGATGAAGCGTTGCGGGTGGTGTCGCGAGTGATGGTGCGGGAGCAGGTGGGTGAGAGCCCGGATTCGCCTTCCACGCCGCCGTCGTCGTTGTTGTTTCCGCTGCTGCCGCCGGCTTGTGATTGGCCGCCGAGGCCTTTTTGGTATCCGTCGGGGCAGGTGAAAGTTGTCCGGATTGAAGCGGTAAGAGTGGTGGAACCCGACCGCCTGTAAGAACAGATGGACTCGTTTCGGCTGCTGTACGAGTAAGTGGCCGGTGCCGACGGGCACGAATACGATGTGGTGGCGGTGCGGGTGGTGCTGGTCGACCGCGTGTAAGTACAAGTAGTTCCGCTGCGGCTGCTGTACGTATAGGTGGCCGGCGCCGACGGGCACGAATACGATGTGGTGGCGGTGCGGGTGGTGCTGGTCGACCGCGTGTAAGTACAAGTAGTTCCGCTGCGGCTGCTGTACGAATAGGTGGAAGGCGCCGACGGGCAGGAGTAGAGGGTGGTGGCGGTGCGGGTGGTGCTGGTCGATCGGGTGTAGGTGCAGGTGGTGCCGCTGCGGCTGCTGTACGAATAGGTGGAAGGCGCCGACGGGCACGAATATGACGTTCGGGCGGTGCGGGTGGTGGAACCCGACCGCGTGTAATAACACGTCGACCCGACCCGATGACTATACGAAAACGTAGAAGGAGCACCGGGGCAGTTATACCCCGCAGTGGGGTGTGCCACAGCCCTGCGGGTAGTGGTCGTGGATCGGGTGTACGTACAGGTGGTGCCGTTTCGGCTGCTGTAGGAGTAGGTAGATGGCGCCGACGGGCACGAATATGAGGTGGTGGCGGTGCGGGTGGTGGAACCCGACCGCGTGTAATAACAGGTGGAACCACTCCTCCTGCTATAGGTGAAGGTCCCCAACGAACCGGGACACGAATACGACGTGTTAGCGGTGCGGGTAGTGGAACTCGACCGCGTGTACGTACAAGTGGACCCGCTCCGGCTGCTGTACGAATACGTAGAAGGAGCAGAGGGGCACGAGTAGGAGGTGTTGGCGGTGCGGGTGGTGGACCCCGACCTCGTGTACGTGCAAGTGGACCCGCTTCGGCTGCTGTACGAGAACGTGGAAGGCGCAGAAGGGCACGAATACGATGTGGTGGCGGTGCGGGTGGTGCTGGTCGACCGGGTGTAAGTGCAGGTTCTGCCGCTCCTGCTGCTGTAGGTGTAGGTGGCGGGCGCAGCCGGACACGTGTACACCGTCGTCCCGGTGGCGTCGATCGTCTCGGTGTCCTCATACGTGTAATGACAGACAGACCCGTCTCGTCGGACGAACGCCAATCCGTCCTCGGTCGGACACGTGTACACCGTCGTTCCGGTGGCGTCGATCGTCTCGGTGTCCTCGTAGGTGTAGTGACAGACAGACCCGTCTCGTCGGACGAACGTCAGTCCGTCCTCGGTGGGACAGGTGTACACGGTGGTGCCGGTGGCGTCGATCGTTTCGGTGTCCTCGTAGGTGTAGTGGCAGACAGACCCGTCCCGCCGAACAAATGTCAGGGTGGCTTCGGTCGGACACGAGTAGGTCGTGGTTCCGGTGGCGTCGATGGTTTCTGTGTCCTCGTAGGTGTAGTGGCAGACAGACCCGTCTCGTCGGACGAACGTGTACCCCGCAGGCGACGGACACTCCTCAACGGTCGACGAAGTCGCTGCTGTGCTTTCGACGCTCTCGTAGGTGTAATGACACGTTGACCCGTCCTTCCGGACCAGCGTGTACCCCGCAGGCGACGGGCACACCTCTTCGGTCGTGCCCGTGTCAGTAGCAGGTACGCTCTCAACCTCCTCGTAGGTGTAATGACACGTCGAACCGTCCCGCCGGACAAACGTCAGCCCCTCCGGCATCGGGCAGGCACCGTTGGAACCAGCCTCCAAACTGACCCACCCATTGTCCTCCAGTCCCATCCCGCCGACCGCCAACGGCACAACCGACAACAAAGCCCCCAACGCCACAACGGCCACCAGTCCCGACCTTCCCCTCCTCGACCTTCCCCCCCTCGCTCTCCGGTAGGGACTGGCCATAAATGCCTCCTACCACCCACCCTAAACACCATCCGCACACTATGCACACAGAGTTTTCATAAAAATCCCAATCATCTTCACTAAAATATCAACAATTCGACCCGATCACTCCCTATATGGCCACCAAGTGGGAGCGACTCCCGTCCGGGCCCCGAGCGGGGGTGGGTCAGATGTCGTCGGTCTGGCGGTTAATGAAGGCAGAGAAGCGACTCACCTGGTCGGGGGGGAGCCTGACTACCAAATCCATTCCTTCGGGGCCCTCGCTCGAGGAGAGAACTTCTCCTGTGCGGTGGAGAGCCGCTAACGCATCTCCTCGGGCGTAGGGCACCCGCACCGAGATGGTCGAGGAGCGGGCGTTCAGCCATTGGGTGAGGGTCTCCATCAGTTTCTCGGTTCCCTCTCCGGTGAGCGCCGACACGGCGACTGCGGTCTCGGAGGCTCCTAAGAGGCGCCGGACCACTGTGGAAGACGCCTCATCGATCTTGTTCACCACGATGATGGTCGGCACCGAGTCCGCCCCGATCTCGGCCAGGACCTCCCGGACCGCCTCGATTTGGCCTTCCGGATCGGATTCGGCGGCGTTCACGAGATGGAGTATCAGGTCGGCGTCGCGGACCTCCTCCAGAGTGGACTGGAAAGCTTCGACCAGGCGGTGGGGGAGTCTCCGCACGAATCCCACGGTGTCGGCCATGAGCATCTCCCGGCCTCCTGGTAGCCGGAGGCGGCGGATGGTGGGATCCAGGGTGGTGAACAGGCGGTCTTCGGTGAGCACCCCGGCGCCGGTCAGCTGGTTTAGGAGGGTCGACTTGCCGGCGTTGGTGTAACCGACCAGGGCGATGATGGGCACTGCGGCCTGGACGCGGGATTGGCGCCGGGTTTGGTTCTGCCGCCTAAGGGCGGCGAGGTCCTTCTCGAGGGAGGTGATCCTCTGGCGGATGCGGCGGCGGTCGCTCTCGAGGCGGGTCTCTCCCGGTCCCCGGGTTCCGATCCCTCCCGCCTGCTGGGAAAGCTCCTCGCCCGTGCCGCGAAGACGGGGCAGCCGGTAGCGCAGCAGCGCAAGTTCCACCTGGAGCGCTCCCTCCCGGGAGTTGGCGTGCTGGGCGAAGATGTCGAGGATCACCGCTTCGCGGTCCACGACGTCACATTCGAACAGTCCCTGCAGGTTGCGTTGCTGTGCGGGGGTGAGGGCATTGTCGAACACCACCACGTCGATGTCCTCTGCTTTGGTGATGTCGGCCACTGACGCTGCCTGGCCCTTGCCGATGAACAGCCCCGGATCGGGAGCGGGCCGGTTGAACACCTCCCGGTCGACCGGCTCGGACCCGGCGGTGTCGGTCAGCAGAGCCAACTCTTCGAGGGACTGTTCCACCTCGAGAGATGAGTTGCGCCCCAAACGCACTCCCACCAGGAAGGCTCTCTGGCGGGGTACCTCGAGGTCTGCAACCGTGGCGGTGAGCCGGCGGCGTTCCCGGCCGAGATGTTGATAAGTCATTTCTCCGTCCGGAGGGTTGGGAACCTACAGATACTGACCCTCGTCGAGAGCCTGCTCGGGCTCTTCCTCGGCGATGATCTGCGATTGGCGGACCGCCACCACCGGCTTTCCGGTGGGCGGCCACAGAAAACGCCAGGCGCCGGTGGGGACCGCCCAGAAGTGTCGGCCGGTCACCACGTCGATCAGCGACAGCGCGTCGTTCTGGCCGTTGGCGCCGGTTGACACCAGGAGTCCCGAGCGGGTGGTGGATTCCTGCGGGACGTGGCCCACCCGCCATCCATTGGACACTTTGTATTCGGTCGCTTCGTTCTGATTGGAACCCATGTTCACTTAGTTTGGCGCGTCAGCGGGGGACTCTGTCTGTTTCGGTCAGCATCTCACCCGCCTATGTAGCTCATCTCCACCTTTTGCCCGATCCCCACCGTCTCGCCCGAGCGTAGCTCCGAGTACTGGTCCACCCGCTCCGACCAGACCGAGCCGATCTGCCGGCGAAGCTCCTCATCGGATGCCCCGGAGCGGACCGCCTCCCGGAGATCGGTCCCGAACACCGCGAACAGGCAGGTGTAGAGCTTTCCGTCGGCCGAGAGTCTGGCGCGGGTGCAGTCACCGCAGAAAGGCTGGGTCACCGATGCGATCACCCCCAACTCTCCCTGACCGTCGGCGTACCGCCAGCGCTTCGCCACCTCGCCCCGGTAGTTGGGGTCGAGTGGCTCGATGGGAAAGACGGCGTTGACGGTGCTGATGATCTCGTGCGCCGGGGTCACGTCGTCCAGCCTCCAGCCGTTGGTGACGCCGACATCCATGTATTCGATGAAGCGGAGGATGTGGCCGCTCCCCCGGAAGTGCTCCGCCATCTCCAGGATGGAGTGGTCGTTTACCCCCCTCCGGACCACCATGTTGACCTTGATGGGAGTGAGCCCCGCATCGGCTGCCGCGTCGATCCCGGCCAGCACGTCGGACACCTTGGCGCCCACGTCGTTCATGGTCGAGAAGACCTCGTCGGAGAGAGAGTCGAGGCTCACCGTCACCCGGTCCAATCCGGCCTCGGCCAGCGCTGGCGCCTTTCGGGGAAGCAAGACTCCGTTGGTGGTGAGGGTAAGATCGGCGACGCCGGGCACCTCGGCCAGCATTCTGACCAGCTTCTCCAGGCCGGCTCTCAGGAGGGGTTCGCCGCCGGTGAGCCGTACCTTCCTCGCGCCCAGGGAGGTGAAGATCCGGGCGAGGCGGGTTATCTCCTCGAAGCTGAGGAGCGCCGTGCGTTCTAAGAACTTGTAGTCGCGATTGAAGATCTCCTTGGGCATGCAGTACGTGCACCGGAAATTGCACCGGTCGGTGACCGAGATGCGCAGGTCCGCCAGGATCCGGCCCAGGCGGTCGAAAGGCTTGACGTCGAGGTTGCTCACTTGGCCATGACCTTAGCAAGGACCGCCCCTCCCCGATTCGCGGTATTTCCGCCGCTTAGCACCCCGGATCGGCCAGACTAAACCACCAAGCTATCGGTTAGGAGTGCCATGCGAAGCCACGACATCGACTATGAGATCCGTGGAGACGACCTGCAGTTCGTGGAGGTGTACCTGGACCCGGAGGAGACGGCGGTTGCGGAAGCCGGAACCATGATCTTCATGGACGAGGGCGTCACCTTCGAAGCCAAGATGGGGGACGGGTCCGAGCCCGAGGGAGGAGGCGGTTTCTTCCGGAAGGCGAAGAGCGCGGCCGGAAGGGTCCTGAGCGGCGAGTCCCTGTTCATGACCCACTTCACCAACTCGGGAGGCGGACGGGCCAAGGTGGCTTTCGGCGCCTCGGTGCCGGGCAAGATCGTGCCTCTCGACTTGGCCCAGATAGGGCGGCCGGTGATCTGCCAGCGTGACGCCTTCCTGTGCGCGGCCCTGGGGACCAAGGTCTCCATGCACTTCAATCGCCGCTTCGGCAGCGGCCTGTTCGGCGGCGAGGGCTTCATCCTCCAGAAACTGGAGGGCGACGGGATCGCGTTCGTGAACGCCGGCGGCATGGTCGTGGAGCGCCATCTGGCGGGAGAGACCATTCGTCTCGACACCGGGTGCCTGGTCGGCTTCGAAGAGGGAATGGAGTACTCCATCGAGCGGGCCGGGGGGCTCAAGACGATGGCCTTCGGCGGCGAGGGGATCTTCCTGGCCACGATAAGCGGGGTGGGGCGGGTCTGGGTTCAGTCCCTTCCCTTCTCCCGGCTGGCCGATCCCATCATCAGCGCGGCAGTGGCCGCGGCGGTAGCCGCCTCCAGCAAATAGCTCCTAGAGGGCGTGCTTCTTCAGGTCGTCCAGGTTGATCCACTCCAGGGCGGCCACCGAGGTTGACTCCAGCCGCACCCGCGGGGCCATCCCGGCTTCGAAGGCCTCCTGCCAACGGGAGGCGCACAGGCACCAGCAGTCACCTGGCGCCAGTCCTTCGAACCCGTAGAGAGGCATCGGGGTGCTGAGATCGTTGCCCCGGGACTTGCTGAACTCGAGGAACTCCTCGGTCATCTCGGCGCACACCGCGTGCACACCTATGTCATCGCCCCGGGTCTCACAGGACCCGGTCCGGTAGTACCCGGTGAGAGGCTGGATGGAGCAGAGCTCCAGTTCACCTCCGAGCACGTTCACCCGCATCGATTGCCTCTCTCCGCCAGCTCGGTCCCGTTCACGTGACTTCCCACGTCCCCGCCGAACCGAACAGGGCGTCGAGGTCCGCCGGTCCCCGGTTTTGAGCGTCCACTATCTGCTGTTGCATCTCGCTTCCATAGGTGGGACGGGAGATGTTGCGGAAGACCCCCAGCGGAGTGGGGCCGTGGGGGGTGTGGGAGAGCCGGCTGATGGAGAACGCCACGCTGGGGTTCTCCCGGGACGGGTCGTGGACCAGAATCTGGTCGGGATCGACCGAGGACGTGGGCCTGATCCGGGCCTCGCCATCCTCCATCACCACGCAACTCTCCCCCGAGCCGCCGAAGACGACCGGCTTGCCCTCCTGCAGGTTGATCCGGTTGACGGTCCGCTCGGCCCGGCCGGTCAGGGCGATGAAGGCCTTGTCGTTGAAGACGTTGCAATTCTGGTAGATCTCGATGAACGCCGAACCGGTGTGGTTGACGGCCTCGCCGAGGACGTACTGGGTGTGATTGCGGTCCATGTCCAGGGTTCTCGCCACGAAGGAGGCTTCGGACCCGATGGCCAGGCTGACCGGGTTGAAGGGAAAGTCGATCGAGCCGAAGGGAGTGGACTTGGTGCGCTTCCCCACCTCGGAGGTGGGTGAGTACTGACCCTTGGTGAGCCCGTAGATCTGGTTGTTGAATAACAGGATCTTTATGTTGACGTTGCGGCGCAGGGCGTGAATCAGATGGTTCCCCCCGATGGAGAGGGCGTCGCCGTCACCGGTCACCACCCATACCGACAGATCGGGGCGCGAGGTCGCCAAGCCGGTGGCGATGGTCGGCGCCCGCCCGTGAATGGTGTGGAACCCGTAGGTATTCATGTAATAGGGAAAGCGGGCGGCGCAGCCGATCCCCGAGACGACCACGATGTTCTCTCGCGGTATCCCCATCTGGGTCATGAAGCTCTGCACCGAAGCGAGGACCGTGTAGTCGCCGCACCCCGGGCACCACCGGACCTCCTGGTCGCTCTGGAAGTCGGACCGGGTGTAGGTCAATTTGCTCACGACTCGAGCACCTCCAGGATCCGGTCCCTTATCTCCCCGATGTAGAAGGGAGTGCCGGTCACCTTGTTGAGACCGTAGGCGTCCTTCAGGAAGTTGGCCCGGATCACATAGCGCAACTGGCCGGTGTTGAGTTCCGGGATCAACACCTTCTCGTAGGAGTGCACCACATCCCCCAGGTTGGCAGGGAGGGGATTCAGGTATCGAAGGTGGGCGTAGGCGACCTTGTAACCCTCCCGGTTCAGGTTGCGACAGGCCGCTCCCATCGTGCCTTTGCTGGAACCCCAGCCCAGCACCAGGAGGTTGGAGTCCAACTCCCCGTGTACCTCAACGGGTGGGATGTCGTTGGCGATGTTCGCCACCTTCCAGGCTCGGGAGTCGGTCATCAACTGGTGGTTGTCCGGGTTGTAGGAGATGTCGCCGCTGATGTTCTCCTTTTCCAGGCCCCCGATCCGATGTTCCAGGCCCTTGGTGCCGGGGATGGCCCAGGGACGGGAGAAGGTGTTGAAGTCGCGCAGGTAGGGCAAGAAGCGCCCACCGGCGCCGTTCGGGGCCGACGCGAACCGAACGCTTATGTCCGGCAGGTCCGCCGCAGCCGGGATCCTCCAGGGCTCGGAGCCGTTGGCGATGTGGTTGTCGGAGAGGAGGATCACCGGGGTCATGTACTTGAGTGCGATCCGGGCCGCCTCGATGGTGGTCTCCACCACGTCCGAGGGAGTCGCACAGGCCAGCACCGGGAGGGGCGACTCCCCGTGCCTGCCGAACAGGGAGAACAGCAGGTCGGTCTGTTCCGGCTTGGTCGGCATCCCCGTCGACGGGCCGGCCCGTTGCACGTTGACGACCACCAGCGGCAACTCGGCGGTCAGCGCCAGGCTGATCGCTTCGCTCTTCAGCGAGATCCCCGGCCCCGAGGAACCGGTGACCGCCAGGCTTCCCCCGAAGGAGGCGCCGATCACCGCGCCGATGGCGGCGATCTCGTCCTCGGCCTGGAAAGTGCGCACCCCCAGCCGCTTGTGGCGGGCCAGTTCATGGAGGATGTCGGAAGCCGGCGTGATCGGGTACGACCCGTAGTAGAGCGGCAGCTTCGCGCAGTAGGAGGCGGCGATCAACCCCCACGCCAGCGCGGTGTTCCCGGTGATGCTGGTGTAGACGCCGGAGGGAAGGCTGGCCGGCTTGACCTGGAAGATGCTCCGCGACGTCTCGGTTGTGATTCCGAAGTTGTACCCCGCCCTCAGGGCGGCCAGGTTGGCGGCGACGACCATCGGGAGTTTGGCGAACTTGTTCTCGGTCCAGGTAATGATGGGTTCGAGCGGCCGCTGGAACAGCCACGCCAGGAACCCGAGCGCCACGAAGTTGCGGGAGCGGAGAACCGATCGCCCGCTGACCTTGTCCGCTACCGCCTCTTTGGTGATGGTGTTCATGGGGATTTCTATCAGGTCGTATTGATTGAGGCTGCCGTCCATCAGGGGACTGTCCTCGTATCCGGCCTTGGCGAGGCCCCGCTCGTCGAAGGCCTCGCTGTTGACTATCAGGGTCCCTCCCTGGCGAAGATCGGCGAGGTCTGTTTTGAGAGCAGCCGGGTTCATCGCCACCAGGCAGTCGGGCCGATCACCGGAAGTGGAGATGTCCCAGTCGGCGATCTGGATCTGGAAGGAGGAGACTCCGGGGAGGGTGCCGGCGGGCGCCCGGATCTCGGCCGGGAAGCTGGGCAGGGTGAACAGGTCGTTCCCGAAGGCGGCAGAGGTGTCGGCAAAACGGTTGCCTGCCAACTGCATTCCGTCGCCGGAGTCGCCGGCGAAGCGGACGGTTACTTGTCTTAGGGGGGTGATATCGCCGTTGGGGGACGGGTCGGAAACGTCCGCCTCGGCGTGGGCGGTTGGTGATGTCACGTTAGATATTCAGACCTCAGTGTCAGGCAACCAATAATACTTGGAGCCGCGACTTTTCAAACCTCTAATTGCAACCTTACCGGGAATCGTAGCCTTACCGGGACTGACGGTGCGGCCAGGCCCCGACTGCCAGGACCGAGCGGGCCACACCTTCCTTCTCCAGGATCGCCGATGCTCGGAGCAACAGGTCCTCTCTCCACCATGGAGCCACCAATTGCAGGGAAAAGGGGACGCCGGAGGTCTGGTCCGGCTGGGGAACGGGGATGCTGATCGCCGGACAACCGGACACGTTGACCAGGGAGTTGAACCAGGACAGCACCGCCCGGTAAGCAAGCCTGCCGTGAGTGACCGTGTCTATCTCCTGGTCGCCGATGACTTTGCGGAGGGCGCCGGCGGTGGGAAGGGCCAGCAGGTGGAAGCGTTGGAAGGCGGCGCCCATCCGGTGCTGCAGATGGGCCTGCCAGCGT
The DNA here is from genome assembly GCA_965209025.1 of Acidimicrobiia bacterium. Classification (GTDB taxonomy): domain Bacteria; phylum Actinomycetota; class Acidimicrobiia; order Spongiisociales; family ZC4RG35; genus Bin76. The sequence continues at coordinate 300,281 of OZ242375.1, forward strand.
TTGGCGTCCAGCAGCGCCTCTGCGGGGTGGTCTCCGCCGACTTCCAGCGTCTCCCTGATCCGCCCCGCCACCTCCCTGCCGTAGGGTCGTCCCTCCTCCCACCACCGACGGTGCACCGCGGCCACCTGGGGGTAGAAGAAGTTTTCGAGCCTTCCCGGAGGGAGCAGAACCGGGTCGTCGAATTGTTCGACAACGGCACCCAGGCTCTCCAGTTGGCCGATGATCACGTCGAAGCGCTCCCTGTACCCCGCCGCATAGGGAGCGTTCGCTATCCACTGCTCGGGCAGACCCACCCGGAGGTCCCGGGGTTCCAGAGGGGCGTTGAGGAGGTCGAGATCGGTGGGCCGGGGAGCCGACCAAGGATCTTCAGGATGCCATCCCGCCAGCGACGCGTAGGCGACGGCGAGGTCCCCGGTGTTGGCCGCTAGGGGTCCCACCGTGTCGAGGGAAGCGCCCAGCGGGAAGACTCCGGTGAGCGGCACGCGCCCGTGGGTCACCTTGAGTCCGAAGATCCCGCACAGCGCAGCCGGGACCCGGATGGAGCCGCCGGTGTCCGTGCCTATGGAGATCGGCGCCACACCGGACGCCACCACGGCGCCGGATCCGCCCGACGATCCTCCCGGGGAAGTGGCCGGGTCGTGGGGATTCCGCACCGGGCCGAACCATGGGTTCTCGGAAGAAAAGCCGAAGGCGAACTCGTGCAGGCCGGCCCGAGCCACGATCACCGCGCCGGCTCTCTCCAGCCGTTCGACGACCGGTGCCGAGTGTCGGGGATAGGCCCTATAGAAGGCCGATCCGCAAGTGGTGGGAACTCCGGCCTGATCGATCAGGTCCTTGATCACCACCGGCACTCCGCACAGCGGACCGGGATCCTCGCCCGCCGCCACCCGCCTGTCCAACTCCTCGGCGCGGGAGATCGCGCTTTCGTCTATGAAGGTGGTGAGATTCAGTGCGTCCTGGGAATTGTGAAGGTCGGCCAGGGCCTCTGCGACGCCGTCTCGCGCCGATCGTTGTCCGGTTCGGACTTGCCGGGCCAGGAACCGGGCGCTCTCCAACGGGTCTCCAACGCCTACCAGGAAACAAGACGCCCGTCTGGAAAGAGGCTGATCCAGGGGCGACCGGCGGGAACCGTTATGGGAGAACCATCGGACAGCATGAAAGAGAAGGGCTGGGCCGTGTCCGCCCGCTCCCATCTTCCGTCCACCACCTGGCCCTCGGCGAACACCAGCGCCCTTCCCTCGCCGGTGGTCTCCATGGTGGGGAGAGTCACACCGCCCTGGGGGGGTGTGGTGTAGAACAATCGGGAGAAGATCACCACCAGGACATCGGCGGTGATCACTTCCTCCGCCCCCTCGACGTGGGTCCAGGTGTGGGGACCGTCCTCCAGGTGCCGCTCATACGTGCTTCCGTTCCACTTCCAGGTGACGGTGTTGGTCGGCGCCCACTCCATGGTCACTCTGGAGACTCCGCCCGGGATGCCCGAGAGCGGCAGGTCCCCGATCTCGAACAGAGGGGGTGGGGGAGTGTTGGGATAGAGGCGCTGGTCGGCCGTGGGCCGGAACTCGGCCGTGTTTACGAAGTAGTTGTGAGGCGCCCGCCGAGTCTCCTCGCGGTACCCTCCCACGCCGATCTCTCCGATCACCCCCACCCCGTTGCGCGGAAAGGTGTTGATGATCCAGTCCTGGCCCCCGCTGGCCAGCACGGTGGTGTTCAGGTGTCGGAGCAGGTGGGGATCGGTGGGCCGCACCGAGCGCACCGGCCCCACGTAGGTGGAGTCGACGGAGTGGAACAAGGCTATGAAGCGAGTTATCCCCGACTCGACCAGCAGTTCGAATACCGCTTCGGCTTCGCCGATGCCGACCTGGGGACGGGAGTCCCAATGATTGTCGACTTTCACCGCCATGGTCCGTCGGTTCAAAGAGTCCGGGTCGGCCACGCCCAAACCTGTCAGCGGACTGGGCGTCGGGGGCGGCCCGGGAACGGCGGTGGTCGTGGTGGTGTCCTCGGTGGGGGTGGTCGTAGCGCCGGGGGTTGCGCTCGTGGTTGTTGTGGTGGTGTCCTCGGGGGTGGTGCCCTCGGTGGTGGTGTCGGTGGTGTCCTCGGTGGGGGTGGTCGTAGCGCCGGGGGTTGCGCTCGTGGTTGGGGTCTCGCCGGTTGGGGTTGCTGTTGTGGAGGAGGCTGTCGTGTCGGAGGTCTCCGCCGAGGCCTCGGTGGTGGGCGACTGGGAGGTGGTTCCCGGTTCTTCTCCGGAGTCTCCGCCGCACGCCGCCGCCAGGACAGCCACAACCGTCGCCACCAGTATTCTTCGCATTAGGAGGGATGCTAAACCACCGGCGGCGTTGTTCTGTTTCTTTACTTCTCGCAACCCGTTCCACCGGAGATGGACACGAGCGTGTCCTCCGGCCCGGCTCCGGTGAAGACTCCCGTCAGGTAGCCCGGTCCGGGGACGTCCACTTCCAGAATCGCTTCCTGCGCCTCAGGGGCCTCCTCGATGGCGTCCTGCGCCTCAGGGATCTCCTCGGAGGAGTCGTCGGGTGTTTCGGAGGAGTCGTCGGGCGGTTCCGGTGCAAAAATGTAGGTAATGGCGGCCTCGCCGTAGATCGAAGACGCACGGGCCAGGGTTGTGCCCAGTCTCACGCCCTCGGAGGTGCGGAGTTCGGGTCCGGCCGGCAGAGACTGCCCCTCCAGGAGGGAATAGGTGAAAGAGAACAGGTGCTCGTGGCCGTCCGGCCCCCAGTCGGTGGGACCGTCGGAGAGATAGACCGTGAGGCTTCCCCAGTTGACCACCCGCGCCCTGACCCCCGGACACCGGAGGATGTCGAGGTCCGCCGGTACCCATCCCGTGTCGTTGTCCGGGTTCCCGAGCGCTCCGGTCAGAACGGCGATGGTCCTCTGTGCGCCGCTTCCGAAGGGAAGAGGTCCCAGCCCTTCGGGTTGGAGGTAGAGATCCGCCGCCGCGATGGGCTCCTCCACGAATGTGGCGGGAGGAAGAGTGGTGGCGGGCGGGGACGTCTCGGGAACCGGAGTGGTGGCGGGCTGGGTTGGCCCGGTCCCGGGGCTCTGCGACGGAGTGGTGGTGGCGGCGGTGACGGTGGTTGTGTCGGCGCCGGCCGGTCCGCCGGTCAGACCGGAGCTTCCCAGAGCGTTTCGAATGACCAGCACCACCGCAGTGACGGCCATGATCACCACCAGCGTCCCCAGGGTCACGAGCAGGGTCCTCTGCCATCTCTCCAAGCGATTGGTGGGCGGGCGTGGCGGATGCATTGTCCTCGATGACCTTCTATGCGGGATGGCCCCCGGACGGCCGGACGGCCGGGGCGCTCCGGCTCGGGTACCTGAGGATCATCCTGTACATGCAGTCGGTCCCTACCGGCCCGAAGGTTCGGGAGTCGTCCCTGGTAAGTGGCCGCTGGTCCGAGAGCACGAACACCCTTTCCTGGGGCACTGCCCACCGCCCCTCGGGCACCGAGAACCCGGTTCCCCAGTGGTCGAGACCCGCTTTCCCGTCGATCAGAACTTCTCCCCCCTCGATGGTAACCATCTCGCCTCCCATCCCCACCACTCGCTTGACCATCCAGAACCCACCTCGGACCGGATGCGGGAAGGCAACGATGCTCCCCCGGCGGATGGACTCTGCCCGGTGGGCGAGCCGTCCGATGAAGCGGGCGCCATCACCCAGGGCAGGGCTCATCGAGGCGCCGGAGACCGCGAACCGTCTGAGGCGGAGTCTGCTCATCATCGCTATTCTGGCTACAACAGGCTTCCTGTTACCCCCAGAGAGGAGTTAACCATGCCGCTATTCAGGCCTGCCACCGTCGTTCATGCCCACTGCGACCTCTTTTGTGGAGTTTATGACCCCGCCCAGGCAATGATCGAGGCTCGCTCGGTGCTCAACGCCTGCACCAAGTACGCCGAATCCGACGATCCGGTGTTCCGGGACAGGTGCATCATCATCAAAGAGCAGCAGGCCGAGTTGGTGAAGCACCACCTCTCGGTGCTGTGGTCGGACTTCTTCAAGCCCCACCACGTTGAATCGTTCCCCCAGTTGCATGATTTGTTCTGGCGGGCCCTCAAAGCGGCCAGTGACGCCAAGAAGTCGATGGACCCCGCTGTCTCCCAGGGCCTCGTCGACCTGATCGGGGAAATCTCCGGCATCTTCTGGCAGACCGAAGAGTCCAAGGCCGCGGGCGTTTACCCACCCGCCTAACCCGGCTTGTGGCGGGGTAGGGTCGACACCTGCCGCAGGTTTTTCCAGAAGCTGTGAAGAAAGTTGCGCGCGGGAGGTTGATTCTGTCCCACCGACGTCTCAAACTGACACCAGCTAAGCACCAAGGCCGGTCCGCAATGGCGCCGCCCGGACCGCGTCGAGGGATCAAGTCGATCTGATAGGAAGGCCCTGTCCCATGCTGGACGGAGCCCGTTCGACCCATGGAAAGGTGGTGGCGGGGGAGGGCTTCCCAAAATAGGGGCCGGGAATTTCGCGAGTTACCGCTGTGACAGAGCAGACCCGTTATGTGACCGCGCAGCCCGGACGATTCGCGTCGGCCTTGGACGGGGCTCAGTCCAGGAGGTCCTCGTCCAGCTTGGCGAACAGCGGCCGGGGCGCTTCCAGGACGGCCGGGACCAACGGGGACCTGGTCCAGCCTCCATCCGCCACCGATCCCGGCTGTCCGAGCATCTCATGGAGCCTGTCTGAGGAAAAGGCCAGGTAGGGAGCGAAGGCCGTCTTCAGCCCGTTGATGGCCGAGAGGGCGGTGTGAAGCACCGTCTCGGCCCGGCGGGGGTCCTCTCTGCGCAATAGCCATGGGGCCTGGGCGTTGAGGTAGATGTTGACTGCCTGGGCGCCCTCCATCGCCTGGCGCAGGCCCGCTCGTAACTCCACCTTCTCCAGCATCTTGCCGGTTTGGGTCAGCCCTGCGTCGACCTTGGCCAGGAGAGCCACATCGTCGGTAGCCGGGGATTGGCCCTCCGGCGTCCTCCCCCCGTACCAGGAATAAGCCATGGAGAGCACCCTGTGCACGAGGTTGCCCCAGGTGGCCACCAACTCGTCGTTGACCCTCCGGATCAACTCGGCGTCGGAGAAGTCGGTGTCGTTCTGTTCGGGGAGCACCGATCCCAACGCGTACCGGAGGGCGTCGGGTTGGATGCGGTCGGCGTACCAGCCTATCGAGCGGCCCACTCCCCGGCTGCTGGAGGCCTTTTCCTGGCGGAAGGTCACGTACTGGTTGGCGGGTACATCGGTTGGAAGGTTGAGCCCTCCGTATCCCATCAGCATGGCCGGCCAGATGACCGCGTGAAAGGGGATGTTGTCTTTTCCGATGAAGTAGTAGGACTCGGCGTCCGGGTCCTCCCACCAGCGCTTCCACTCGTCCGGGGTTCCCCGAATCTGTGCCCACTCCTTGGCAGCCGACAGATAGCCGATCACCGCGTCGAACCACACGTAGATGCGCTTTTGGTCTCCCAGCCGGTCGGCGGGCGGGGGGAGGGGCACTCCCCAGGAGAGATCACGGGTTATGGCCCGCTGGGGTAGCCCTTCGTTCACCATGCCCATCGCCCAGTTCTTCACGTGGCGCCGCCATCCCTGTCTGGTGGTCAGCCACTCGGCCAGCCGGTCCCCGAAGGCGTCCAGGCGCAGGAAGTAGTGCCTGGTCTCCCGGGTTACCGGCGTGGCGTTCGACATCTTGCTGCGGGGATCGATCAACTCGATGGCGTCCAGGGTGCGGCCGCAGTCGTCACACTGGTCTCCCCGGGCGTCGCGGTAGCCGCAGTTCGGGCAGGTCCCCTCCACGTAGCGGTCGGGAAGGAACCGCTCCGCCTGCGGATCGTACAACTGGATGGAGGCCCCTTCGGTTATGTAGCCCTTCTCCAGGAGGCGGGAGAAGACGTCCTGGGTCACGGCGAAGTGATTGGGGGTGCCGGTGGAGGTGTACAGATCCCAGGAAATGCCCAGCTTCTCCCAATCGGCGACGAACTCGGCGTGATAGCGGTCCACGATCGCCTGGGGCTCCACCCCCTCCTGGTCGGCGAGCACGGTGATGGGTGTCCCGTGGACATCGCTGCCCGAAACCATCAGCACCCGGTTGCCCGCCAGGCGGTGGTAGCGGGCAAAGATGTCAGCGGGCAGGTAGGCCCCGGCCAGGTGCCCCAGGTGGCGGGAGCCTGCTGCATAGGGCCACGCCACCGCAACCAGTATGTGACGTGAGGAGTTCACGGGTGATCGCGAAGTTTACCCGCGGCGGGAGGACCGGCGGATGCCGCCCGTCGCCGGTCGTCCTCTCGGTCGGGGCGGTCGCTGACCACGATTCCAATGGCCACCGCCGTCATTCCCACCACCAGTTGGAGGGTGACCGGCTCCGACAGCAGGACCACTCCCAGAGTGACTCCCAAGAGAGGCGAGAAGTACCCGGTGAGGGATGCCCGGGCGGCGGTGGTGATGCGGCAGGCCCACATGAAAGCGGCGAAAGAGATGGTGGTGGGAACCACTCCCATATATACGATCAGCCACAGCCCGGTGGCGTCGATGGTGAGATACCCCTGGTACCCGTCGAAGGGAATCGACAACAGAGAGAGGATTACCGCCGAGGTCAGGTACTGGGAGACGATCAGGGGGGCGTTCCGGTGCCGGACCGCGTAACGACGGGTCAACGCGCCGCCCAGCCCTGCCGACAGGGCGCCTCCGGTCATCAGGACTATCCCCAGAATCCATCGGGAGGAGGGCTGTCCCACCGGCGCCCATCCCATCACGGCGATACCCCCGACGGCCATGGCCAGGCCCGGTAGGCGGGCGATCCTGAAGGTCTCTCCCGGTACCACCCAGTGGGTCAGGAGGATGGTGGTCAGGGGGATGATCGCCACGATCACCGCCCCGATGCTGGCCGGTATCACCAGGAACCCCAATGTGAACAGGATGGTGGGAATAGTCATGTTGAACACCCCGATGGCTGCCCCGGCCACCAGCGTTGCCCGGTCCATTCTGAGATTGCGCCTGGTCAGTGCCAGAGTGCTGATGATCGCCGCTGTTCCGATTGCCTGTTTGAGCGGAAAGATGGTGAATGGGCTGACCCCGAGGAGGAGAATCGCTCGGTTGGCGGCCGGCGCGCTTCCCCAGGCCAGGGAGGCGATCATGATGGGAATCCACGGGTTGTGGGTGACTGCGAGCCAGCGCCCGCTCTCCCCGGACGCGGCCCCGCCCAGCCCGTTACGGATGGGGGTCTTGTGGCCGAACATGATTGGCGGTCTCTCCAGATCTGGATTTGGGGCGGCTGGGGTGGTGTGATTCCCTCAGGTGGCTTGTCGGGTTGGAGAGACCCACGGGCGAGAAAGAGGCGGGGGGCGAGAATGGACACTCTCGCTCCCGCTCCTCCAGCCCTTCGGGGTGACCCTCCCGGATGACTTTAGCAACGCGGAGCTGTCCGGGCTGCGGCTCTCCTTCGGTCGTCCTCTCGGTCTGGACGGTCGCTGAACACGACGCCTACCGCCACCGCCACCACTCCCACGATCAGCTGCAGCGTGACCGGTTCCGACAGGAGCGCCACTCCCCCCATGGCTCCCAACACCGGCACCAGGTAACCGATCAGGGCGGCCCGGGCGGCGGTGGCGATACGGGAAGCCCACATGAAGGCCGCGAAGGAGATCACGGTGGGCACCGCCGCCATATAGACGATCAGCCACAGGCTGGCCGCGTCGATGGTCAGGTATCCGGCGTAGCCGTCGAAGGGTATCGAGATCAACGAGAGGAGCACCGCCGAGGTGATGAACTGGACGACGATCAAAGAGCGGTTCTGGTAGCGGACCGCGAATCGACGGGTGAAGGCTCCTCCCAACCCGGCGCAGGCCGCTCCGAGAGTGGTCAGGACCACGCCCAGGACCCATCGGGAGGAGGGTTGGCCGACCGGCGCCCATCCCATGATCGCCACCCCGAACATCCCCATCAGAAGGCCTGGCAGCCTGCCTGCCCGGAAGCGTTCTCCGGGCACGACCCAGTGGCTGAAGACAATGGTGGTGAGGGGGATGATGCCCACGATCACGGCCCCGATGCTGGCCGGGATTGTTTCGAACCCCAATGTGAACAAGATGGTGGGCACTGTCATGTTGAAGATGCCGATCACGATTCCCGCTTTGAGCGTGGCAGGGTCGATCCTGGGCAGGCGTCCCACCAGGGCCAGGGCGGAGATCACCATCAGGGCCCCTCCGGCTTGTTTGAGAGGGAAGATGGTGAAGGGACTCACACCGTTCAACAGAACCGCCTTGGTGGCGGCCGGCGCGCTTCCCCAGGTCAGCGAGGCGATGGCGATCGGTATCCAGGGATTGTGGGTGATACCATGCCACCGGGTTCCGGCGCCTGTCCCATAGGCGGGACGCTTTCCTACAATCGGGGCTTCATGGCTGAACATGCGGTGACTATTGCTCCGGGTCGAGCGGGCGCGGGATTGTCAGAGCGAGAACTCCGGTCTCTTGTGAGATCGGCCCCGCCGACCGACGAGGTGATGGTGGAGGAGCGGGTTGCGGCTCTCGCCACTCGTTCGATCAAGCGGGAAGCCAAGATGTGGGCCCTGCGGGCCGCCATATCCATGACCGACTTGACCACCCTCGAGGGGATGGACACCAAAGAAAAGGTAAGACAACTCTGCCACAAGGCTATCAGGCCGGACCCTACCGACGCCTCCATTCCCTCGGTGGCGGCGGTGTGCGTGTACCCCAACCTGGTGGGGACCGCGGCGGAGGTTCTGGGGGGCAGTCCGGTCAAGGTGGCGGCGGTCTCCACATATTTTCCCTCGGGGCAGGCCCCACTCGACTTGAAGGTCGCCGAGACTGGGCGGGTGGTCGCCGACGGGGCGGACGAGGTGGACATGGTGATCGACCGCGGGGCTTTTCTTGCCGGGGACTATGTGAAGGTCTTCGCCGAGGTGGCGGCTGTCCGGGAAGCGGCGGGGGATGCATGCCTGAAGGTGATACTGGAGACCGGAGAGCTTGGGTCCTATGACAACGTTCGAAGAGCCTCGATGCTGGCCATGGCGGCCGGCGCCGACTTCATCAAGACCTCCACCGGCAAGGTCTCCCCGGCCGCCACCCCGGCTGTGACCCTAGTGATGCTGGAGTCGATCAGGGACTTTCATCGCAACACCGGAAGGGCGGTGGGGATGAAACCCGCCGGGGGGATTGGCTCTGCCAAACAGGCCATCAGGTGGCTCGTGCTGCTCAACGAGACCCTGGGTGTGGAGTGGATGACTCCCCGACTCTTCCGTTTCGGGGCCTCAAGCCTGCTCAACGACCTGCTGATGCAAATCAGGTGGTTGGAGACGGAGAGGTATCAATCCCCTGACTACTTCACCAAGGCCTGAGAGCATGGTCAGCCACGACTCCTTGGCGCCGCGTTCCGGGACAGGCCCGCCCATGTGGGAGTACCAGGAGTCCCGGGAGAATCCCGACCTGGCCGGGATCCGCCAGCGGTCAGGGTTGTGGATTAACGGAGAGGAAACCGAACCTCTATCCGGAAAGTGGTTCTCCACCATCGACCCGGCCACCGAGGAGCATCTGTCGATGGTCGCCGAAGCGGGGCCGGCCGACGTGGAACGTGCGGTGGGCGCCGCCCGGGACGCGGCGGCGGGATGGTCCGGCATGCCCGCCACCGAAAGGGCAAAGTCCCTTTTCCGTCTCGCCCGTTTGGTCCAGGAGCGAAGCCGCGAGTTGGCTGTTCTGGACACGCGGGACGGGGGGAAGCCGATCCGTGAGGCGCGGGATGTCGATCTTCCCCTGGTGGCCGCCCACTTCTTCTATCACGCCGGGTGGGCCGACAAGCTGGAGTACGCCTTTCCGGGCGTCGAGCCCCGGCCGATTGGGGTTGTGGGACAAGTGATTCCCTGGAACTTCCCGTTGCTCATGGCGGCCTGGAAAGTCGCTCCCGCCCTGGCCACCGGAAACACCGTGGTCCTCAAACCGGCGGAGACCACCCCGCTCTCGGCGCTGCGATTGGCCGAGATCGCCGCCGAAGCCGGTCTCCCCCCGGGTGTGCTGAACGTGATTCCCGGGGCGGGGGAGACCGGGGCTGAACTGGTGGGCCATCGCGGAGTGGACAAGGTGGCGTTCACCGGCTCGACCCAGGTGGGAAAGGAGATACGAAGGCGCCTGGCGGGCTCGGGGAGGGCGCTCACCCTGGAGCTGGGAGGGAAGGGAGCGCACGTGGTCTTCGAGGATGCACCGTTGGACCAGGCGGTGGAGGGGGTCGTGAACGGCATCTTCTTCAATCAGGGACAAGTCTGCTGCGCGGGCAGCAGGCTCCTGGTGCAGGAGTCGGTCGCCCCCGAGTTCGTGGACCGTCTCCGCCTGCGGCTGTCCACCCTGCGGGTGGGGGACCCCCTGGACAAGAACACCGACATCGGCGCCATCAACTCGGCGGCCCAGTTGCAGAGGATCACCGAGTTGGTGGAATCCGGGCAGGAGGAGGGCGCCCTCATCTACCAGCCCCCGTGCGAACTTCCCGAGAGGGGATTCTGGTTCCCGCCGACCCTCTTCACCGACGTCTCGCAGTCCCACCGCATCGCCCGGGAGGAGATCTTCGGCCCGGTGCTGTCGATACTCACCTTCCGCACCCCGGCCGAGGCGGTGGAGCGGGCCAACAACACGCCCTACGGGCTGGCCTCGGGGGTATGGACCTCCAAGGGGTCGCGCATCCTGTGGATGGCCGACCGCCTGGCGGCAGGGGTGGTATGGGCCAACACCTACAACAAGTTCGACCCGGCCTCCCCGTTCGGGGGAGTGAAGGAATCCGGATTCGGCAGGGAGGGGGGCCGGCACGGTCTTGCGGCCTATCTGAGAGGAGTCGGATGATGGGCGAGCGGATGGCCGTTCGGAAGACCTACAAGCTCTTTGTCGACGGGGGGTTTCCACGGTCCGAATCGGGACGCACCTTCCCGTTTGTCTCCGAAAACGGCTCGGAAGTGGTCCAGATTTCGCGGGCTTCCCGCAAGGATCTGCGGATGGCGGTGCGCGCCGCCCGCGGCGCCTTGGCCGGATGGAAGGGGCGGTCCGGATACAACCGGGGCCAGATCCTCTATCGGGTGGCCGAGATGGTCGAAGACCGTGCGGCGACCTTCGCCGCCCAACTGGAGTTGGGAGGCTCCTCGGTCTCCGGCGCCCGCGCGGAGGTGGCGGAGGCCGCAGACCTCCTGGTCTGGTACGCGGGGTGGTGCGACAAATACGTGCAGGTGACCGGGAACATGAACCCGGTGGCCGGGCCCTTCTTCAACATCTCCGTCCCCGAGCCGGTGGGGGTGGTGGGGGTGGTCGCCCCCTCCGCACCGGTCTTGCGGGGGCTTGTGGCCGGACTGGCACCGGTCCTTTCCAGCGGGAACACGGCGGTGGTGGTGGCGTCACCCGCCCAGCCGATGGTCGCCATCACCCTGGCGGAGGCGCTGGCCACGGCCGATGTCCCGGCGGGGGTGGTGAACATGCTCACCGGCTTTCCCGGAGAACTGGCGCCCTGGCTGGCTGGTCACATGGACGTCAACGCCGTAGACCTTTCCGGTGTTAATCCCGATGCCCTCCAGGACCTGGAGGAAGCCGCGTCCCACAACCTGAAACGCACCGGCCGCTGGGAGAGCCCCGACGCCAGTCTCTACAGAATCTCGGCTTTCACCGAGATCAAGACCGTCTGGCATCCCAAGGGCCGCTAGCAGTCTCCACAGCGACCGGCGGGGCCGCCGGCAGGGAGAGGGCGCCGAGAATGGAGCCTCTTTTCGTTTACATTCCGTTAAGAAAGGGGGTATCATCTCCAGCGTTCATTGAAGTGAACAACTTACAGAATTCCTTCGGAACAGAGGAGAGAAACATGCTCCGCTTACCAACAACTACAAGGGCTAGGGGACTGCTCAAGTTCCTGGTCGTGCTCTCTTGCGCAGCGCTTGTCCTTTCGGCTTGCGGCGACGACGAGACCGAAGAACCGACCGCCACCGCGGCTCCGACCACTGCCGCCCCGGATGAACCTACGGAGGAGATGCCCATGATGGACCATCTCGGAGATGGTTCGTTGGGTGTTGTGGAGGTGGAGCCGGGTGAGGCTGTCCAGATCCGTTCGTTGAACGCGATCACGGGTGATGTGGCCTTCTTCGGCCTGCCGATCGAGCGGTCCGTGGTTTTGGCGATCGCCGACTACGGGCAGATTCATGGTTTTGATGTGGATATGGGTACCGGCTTGGATGACCTGTGTTCCAATGATGGGGGTCAGGCTGCGGCTCAGATCATCGTTGCCGACGAGGATGTGATCGGTGTGATCGGGACTTCGTGTTCCGGGGCGGCCACGGCTGCGGCGCCGTTGATCACCGATGCTGGGATGGTGCTGATCTCGGGTGGTAACACCTCGCCTGCGCTTACTTCGGACCTGGCTGGTACGGCTGGAGCGAACTACAGCTACGGGTATTACCGGACGGCTCATAACGACCTGTTCCAGGGTCGGGTGATGGCTGAGTTCGTGTTCAACGAACTGGGCATCTCCACTGCGGCTGCTATTCACGACGGAGACCCCTATACGCAGGGTTTGGCGAAGGCTTTCACCGATGCGTTTGACGCGTTGGGTGGTGATGTGACCGGTTTCTCGGCTGTGAACAAGGAGGACACCGACATGGTGCCGGTGCTCACCGAGATCGCGGCGGGGAGTCCCGGGGCATTGTTCTTCCCGATCTTCCAGCCCGCCGGCGACTTCGTAGCCGAACAGGCCCCCGGTGTCTCCGGCTTGGAGAACACGGTGCTGTTGGCGGCTGATGGTTTGTTGAATACCTCGTATCTGGCTTTGTCGCAGACCGAGGGGATGTACTTCTCGGGTCCGGACACCCGGTTCGGTCAGAACGTCAACGCCAGCACCGGTAAGACGGCCCAGGATTTCCTGGCTGCCTACGAAGGGGATTACGGCGAGGCGCCTGCCGCGCCTTTCTGGGCTCACGGCTATGACGCCACCACCTTGCTGCTCGACGCCATCACCGCCGCCTCCTACGTTTCCGAGGACGGCTCGTTGATGGTTGACCGCCAGGGAGTCCGCGAGTATCTCGACAACGTAAGGGACTACCAGGGTCTGATCGGCTTGATCAGTTGCGATGACTTCGGTGACTGCGGTTCGCAGTTGATCACCGTGGTCTACCACCAGAGCGCCGACAATCCGGAAGCCACCATGGGCAATGTCGTCTACTCCGGAGGCGGAAGCGGAGAGGGGACGATGGAGCCCCTCGGCGACGGTTCTTTGGGCACCGTTACCGTGGAGCCCGGTGAGGCTGTCCAAATCCGTTCGCTGAACGCGATCACCGGTGATGTGGCCTTCTTCGGCCTGCCGATCGAGCGGTCCGTGGTGCTGGCCATCTCCGACTACGGGCAGATCCACGGTTTCGATGTCGATATGGGTACCGGCTTGGATGACCTGTGTTCCAATGATGGGGGTCAGGCTGCTGCTCAGATCATCGTTGCCGATGAGGATGTGATCGGTGTGATCGGGACTTCGTGCTCGGGTGCGGCCACGGCTGCGGCGCCGTTGATCACCGATGCGGGTATGGTGCTGATCTCGGGTGGTAACACCTCGCCTGCGTTGACTTCGGACCTGGCCGGGACGGCGGGAGCGAACTACAGCTACGGCTATTACCGGACGGCTCATAACGATCTGTTCCAGGGTCGGGTGATGGCGGAGTTCGTCTTCAACGAACTGGGTATCTCCTCTGCGGCTGCCATTCATGACGGCGATCCTTATACGCAGGGTCTGGCGAAGGCTTTCACCGATGCGTTCGACGCGTTGGGTGGTGATGTGACTGGTTTCTCGGCTGTGAACAAGGAGGACACCGACATGGTGCCGGTCCTCACCGAGATCGCGGCGGGGAGTCCGGGTGCGTTGTTCTTCCCGATCTTCCAGCCCGCCGGCGACTTCATCGCTGAGCAGGCGCCAGGGGTTTCGGGCTTGGAGAGCACGGTGCTGTTGGCGGCTGATGGTTTGCTGAACACCTCGTATCTGGCTTTGTCGCAGACTGAAGGCATGTACTTCTCGGGTCCGGACACGCGGTTCGGCGAGAATGTCAACGCCAGTACCGGGAAGTCGGCCCAGGATTTCCTGGCTGCTTACGAGCGCGACTACGGTGAACCGCCTGCGGCGCCTTTCTGGGCGCATGGCTATGACGCCACCACGATGCTGCTGGACGCCATCGCCGCGGCTTCGCACCTCGCTGACGACGGTTCCTTGATAGTCGACCGGCAGGGAGTGCGTGCTTTCTTGGACGGCGTCCGCAACTATCAGGGTCTGATCGGGCTGATCAGCTGTGATGACTTCGGTGACTGCGGTTCGCAGTTGATCACCGTGGTCCACCACCAGAGCGCCGACAACCCGGAGGCGAGCATGGGCAATGTCGTCTACTCCGGCGGAGGCAACTGAACCGATAAATAACCACTGGACGATGCCGGAGCTGCCACGGTCTTCCGTGTAAGCTTCGGCATCGTCTCTTTAAGGCTTTAAGGAGCGGCAATGGCGAGCGCGAGCATGTGGGTTCCCAGAACCAAGGTCGACTGGTTTCTGACGGTCCTGCGAGTCCTCGCTCTTACCGTGGTCACCGTGGGCCTGCTGGCGTTCATCGCCCAGCAGATAAATGTCGACAACCCCTTTGCCCGGGTAGTGAATCCCGACGCCACGGGTCTCACCGGTCCCCAGTTCCGGGGTTTGGTGATCTCGGGGTTTGCGCAGGGGGCAATGTACGGGTTGATCGCCCTGGGCTATTCGATGGTCTACGGTGTGCTCGGGTTTATCAACTTCGCGCACGGGGAGGTGTTCATGGTCGGGGCCATGACCGGGATGATCACCTCCAACAAATTGGACGACGCGGGCCTGTGGGAGACCAACTTCATCGGGTCGCTGCTCTTCATCGTGGCAGTGTCCATGTTGGTCTGCACCCTGACCGCGGTGATCATGGAGAGGGTTGCTTACCGACCCCTCAGAAAGGCGCCCCGCCTTATCCCGCTGATCACCTCGATCGGCATCTCCTTCTTCATCCAGAACACGTCGGTGGTGCTGTTGGGCCCGACCAGCAAGGCATACCCCGACATGCCCGATTGGCTCACCGCCAAGCGCACTTTCCTGGAGATCGAAGGCACCAAGATCATGGTGATTTGCGTGGCGGCGGTGGCGATGCTGGGTCTGTGGCTCCTAGTCGAGCGCACCAAGACCGGCAAGGCGATGCGAGCCGTCGCCGAGGACCAGGAGATCGCCGGGCTCATGGGCGTGGACGTCAACCGCACCATCGTAAAGGTCTTCGCGGTAGGCGGCGCCATGGCCGGGGTGGCCGGCATCCTGTGGGGGGTCCTGTTCCGGAGCGTCATCCACTACACGGGATTCCTGCCCGGAATCAAGGCCTTCAGTTCGGCGGTGGTGGGGGGCATCGGCAACCTGGGAGGCTCCATGGCCGGCGGACTGTTCATCGGCCTGGCCGAGTCGACCGGGCCCCTGCTGATCCTGGAACCGCTGGGCGTCAGCGGGGTGTCGCAACTGCGGGACGCGGTCGCCTTCGCCATGCTGATCGGCGTCTTGCTCCTCAAACCCAGCGGCCTGTTCGGCGAACGCCTGTCGGCTGAGGACCGGGCATGAGCACCACCGTTCTTAACACCGTGCTCCGGCGTATACCGGGAACATGGCGGCGGGTCTTTCGGCTCGGGGGGCTGGGGGCTGTCGGTCAGGTGTTCATTTCCCTCTCGGGCATGCCTGTCCGGTTGGATGTGAGAGAGATCATCGTTCCCATTCTGAGCCTTGGCTATGTGACCGTCCTGGCCGTACCCCTGGTGTTGGGAGTCCTGCTGGGTCGGCGTCCCGAGCACCAGGAGTTTCTCGAGAACCCGCCCAGCCGGCGCGACCTGCTTCTGGGCGCCTTTGTCGGTGGCCTCATGGGCGGTGGCGGATTGTCGGTCCTGGCTCTGCTGCTGGCCAATTTCGATCTGCGAGACCCCCTGATCAACTGGAGCCCGCAACTTCTGGAGTTTTTGAGCTTCGGCCGGGGGACGGCCTTCGGTGTTGGGATCTGGCTGGTGATCGGGGCAGGGCTCGGTCTGGTGGGAGGGACTCTCCGCCTGGCTCCTTCCCGGACGCAGAAGGTGATCATGACGATGGCTCTGACGGTGGTGGGCGCCGCCATCTTGGAGTCGTTGGTGGTGGACCTGGTGGAGGGCGTGAACCTCGAGGCTCTCGTCGAGTGGATGTACGCGCCCCGCGGCGGGCTCACCCTGGTTGGCGCCGGGGTACTGGCCGTCGTGTCCGGGCTGCTTTCTCTGGTCGGACAGGGGAGGGTCAAGAACATGCAAGAGAGGATCCAGGCCATGGAGGGCCCCCGCCAGACGCGGGTGAATCTGATGCTCATCGCCGCCGTGGGAGTGGTCCTGGTCATCCTGCCGCTACTGGTCGGGAAGCTCACCAACGAGTTGCTGGCCAACATCGGTTTGTTCGTTCTACTGGCGCTGGGACTCAATATCGTGGTGGGCCTGGCCGGCATCCTCGACCTGGGCTACGTGGCTTTCTTCGCGGTGGGCAGTTACTCGACGGCGGTTCTCACCGCGGCGACCTCGCCGAGGATCGCTCCGGAGTTCCCGTGGTTCGTGGCGTTGATCATCGTGATCTTCATCGCCATACTGGTGGGGCTGTTCATCGGCGCTCCGGTGATTCGGATGCGCGGCGACTACCTGGCCATCGTGACCCTGGGGTTCGGGGAGATCATTCGCCTGCTGTTCCTGTCCGACTGGTTGTCGGGTTGGTTCGGGGGATCCCAGGGGATAACCGCCATCGACGGAGTGGATGTGTTCGGACTGCTGACGGTGGACGGCACCAATCCACGCCGGGTCTTCTATTTGGTGCTGCTCTTCTGCGCGATCGCCATCTACATCTCCTGGCGCTTGGAACGCTCCCGGTTGGGACGGGCCTGGATGGCGGTACGCGAGGACGAACCGGTTGCCGAGGCGATGGGAATCAACACGGTGAACGTCAAGCTGATGGCATTTGTGGTAGGGGCCGTGCTCGGGTCGTTCGGGGGCGCCATCTTCGTGGCCAAGGTCGGGTCGGTCTTCCCTACCAGCTTCCTCATCCTGGTCTCGATCATCATCCTGGTGGTGGTGATATTCGGCGGGATGGGGAACATCTTCGGGGTTATCGCCGGCGCGGTGGTGCTGATCGGCGTTCTGGGCGGGCCGAAGCAGCCCGGTCTGCTGGTTGAGTTCTCCGAGTTCAAGCTGCTCATCTACGGCGCCCTGCTGGTGTGGATGATGCTGGCGCGACCTGAGGGGCTGATTCCCAGTGCCCGGCGGTCGCGGGAGTTGCACCAGGAGGAATTCCTCCAGGACGCCTGGTTGAGGGGTCAAATCGATACGGATGACGACGACGTCGATGGGGGCTCGGGGACTGCGGGTGGAACAGCGTGAACGGAACACCTCTTCTCGACATCCGCAACCTGACTGTGGAGTTTGGAGGCCTTCGCGCCCTGGACGGAGTCGACATCCAGGTGAACGAGGGAGAGATAGTCTCGGTCATCGGTCCGAACGGGGCGGGAAAGACCACCCTCTTCAACGCCATAACCGCCTCGGTGGAAGCCAACGGGGAGATCCTCTTCGAGGGGGAGACCCTGCTGGGTCTCGATCCCAACCAGGTGACCTCCAGGGGCGTGGCCCGGACGTTTCAGAACGTCCGCCTCTTCGCCAACATGACGGTGCTCGAGAACGTGATGGTCTCCCAGCACTGCCGGACCAAGCAGGGCACGTTCGGCGCGCTCTTTTACACGAAGGCCTTCCGGCAGGAGGAGGCCGAGATCCGCGCCCGGGCGGAGAAGATCCTCGGCTTCTTCGGGACCCGCCTGGTGGGGTTCCGGCTTGACCAACCCGCCGCGGTGCTCTCCTATGCCAACCGTCGCCGGCTGGAGATCGCCCGGGCCATGGCCACCCAGCCCAAGCTGTTGTTGCTCGACGAGCCGGTGGCGGGAATGAACCCGGTCGAGTCGGCCGAACTCACCGGTCTGATCGGTCGCCTTCGGGAGGAGTGGGGCTTCACGATCGTGGTCATAGAACACGATATGGAGGTTGTGCGGGAGGTGTCCGATCGGGTGATCGTTCTCGACCACGGCGTCATGATCGCCGACGGGGACTACGAGGAGGTCTCGTCCGATCCTCGCGTTATAGAGGCTTATCTGGGTCACGGGGCCACGACCAAATGACAGACTCCAAGCCCCTGTTGGAGATGCGTTCGGTCAATGCCCACTACGGCGCCGTCCATGCCTTGAAAGACGTGGACCTGGCCATTTACGAGGGCGAGCTGGTGTGCCTGCTGGGCGGAAACGCCAGCGGGAAATCCACCACCCTCAAGACATTGCTCGGCATGCTGATCCCCACCTCGGGCGACGTCCTCCTGGACGGCGAAGTGGTGACCGACCGCCCGATCAGCTACCGGGTACGCAAGGGCGTGACCATGGTTCCGGAGAACCGACGCCTGTTCAAGCGCCTGAGCGTGAGGGACAACCTGGAACTGGGCGCCTACCTGCGGAAGGACACCGGACAGATCGCAGCCGACATGGAGCGGGTCTTCGAGTTGTTCCCCCGCGTCAAGGAACGCCTGACTCAGAAGGCGGGCACGCTGTCGGGGGGAGAACAGCAGATGGTGGCCATAGGCCGGGCGCTCATGGCGGGACCTCGGGTCCTGTTGATGGATGAGCCTTCCATGGGTCTGGCGCCGGCACTGGTGCAGCAGAATTTCGAGTTGATCCAGCAGATTCACGAAGCGGGCATGACGGTGTTCATGGTGGAACAGAACGCCAACATGGCTCTCTCCATCGCCGACCGCGGCTGGGTGCTGCAGACCGGGCGCGTGGTGTTGGACGACTCGGCCCAGAACCTGCTGGCCCATCCTGACCTGCGCACCTCCTACCTGGGTGGTGGAGACTCCTGACCCGTCCTTCACCGATGGCGGATCACCTAGCTCCCGACGGGGTGCGATCGATCGATCTGGAGGGCCGACATCTCGATTTGAGATCAACCCTGGCGCCCTTGGGAAAGATGGTCGCCCGTTTCAACGAGGGCGGATGGTGGCGGGCTGCCCGGACCCCCGATGGTGCGGTCACCGTGCAGGTGAGCCGGCCGGAGAGAGGACGGGTGCTGATCAGGACGTGGGGCGAAGGGACCGACTGGGTCTGTGAACGGGCCGAACGCTGGGTGGGACTGGGTGACGAACCCCGGAGCTTTGTCACAGACCATCCCTTGGTCAGAAGACTGCATCACTTGAACCCGGGATGGCGATTCGGGGCCACCGGCCTGGTTTCCGAGGGGCTGTGGGCGGCGATCTTCGCCCAGAAGGTGACCGGACGGGAGGCGGCCAGGAGCATTCGTGCCCTGATCCGGAAGTGGGGAGAGCCGGCGCCGGGTCCGCAGGTGGGGGTGCGCCTCCTGCCTGATCCCCGAAGGCTGGCTTCGCTCGGCTATTACGACCTCCATCCGCTGGGGCTGGAGCGGAAGAGGGCGGTAACCCTTCTGAGGGCGGCCCAGTGGCACGATCGCATCGAGAAGACCGCTGATCTCCCATCCGGGGAGGCCCGGCTGTTCCTGGAACGGCTGCCCGGGATCGGCGAATGGACCTCGGCCAAGACCGTGGCGATCAGCCACGGGGACGCCGACGCGGTGGCGGTGGGGGATTACCACCTCAAGAATGTGGTGGCGTGGCACATGACTGGTCGCCCGCGGGGGACGGATGAGGAGATGATGGAACTGCTGGAGCCGTTTCGTCCGCATCGGGGGCGTGTGGTGAGGCTGCTGGAGAGGGCGGGAAAGGCGCCGCAGTTCGGACCGAGGATGCCATTGAGAGACTTCCGAAATCATTGAGCGGGGAGCCTTCGGGCGCGGTCCTGTGGGGGGCAGTTGGGTTGTTTGGTCAGGAGGCCCCGGCGACGAAGGCGTGGATCAATTCCCCGACTCTCTCCGGATCCGTCAGGGCAGCGTGGTTGGTGTGGGGTACCACCTCGAGCGAGACGTGGTGGCCGCCCGCCAGCAAGGCCTCGGCAAAGCGTTGGGAGTGGAGAGGGAATATCAACTCGTCTTCATCACCCGTGACCAGCAGGAAGGAGCGCTCCGGATACCGGTCGGCCAAGGTGAGGGGGTTGAGTTCTCTCCACTCCACGGCTTGGTCCGGGGAGGCGCCGGTCAACAGGTAGAGGAACAGTTGCATGGCCATCAGGTCTCCCTGCTCGAGCAGGGATGCGAGGTTGGGTAGCTCTCCGACGAGGGCTTCGGCATCGAAGAAGTAGTCGGGGACGCCACCGTTCCACAGATCATCGAGGTCATATGGTCCACCCAGCCCGATCATGCCCGCGATCTCACCAGAGGCATGGGGGCATCGTGGTGGAAGAGAGCGGTCGGTGAGGGTGGCAAGCGCGGCTAGGTGGGCTCCCGACGAGTAGCCCAGCAGCCAGACCGGAGGGGCAGGCAGGGTCAAATGGTCCGCCGCCAGGTGCGGGGCGGCCGCCGCCAGGCAGGCCACCTCGCCTGCCATGGAAGAGAGGCGGCGGAGCCGCAGCAGGGTTCGGTGTTCTCCGTTAATCGCCACCACCCCCCGGGAGGCGAGGTAGTGGGACAATTCCGAGAGTTGGGTGCGGTCACCGATGCTCCAGCCTCTTCCGAAGGTGAGGGTGATGACCGGGTAATTGCCCGGCTGGGTGGGAGCGTGAACGTCGGCGTACAGGCCGGGCATGAACTCCACGGTGGAGACCGAGACTTCGTGGAAGGTTGGGGTGCTGACAGTCTCGGGTTCGGGAGCATGGGTGGTGGTCGTGGTTGTAGCGGCGGGGAGGGTGGTTGTGGTGGTGGTCGGATCGGGGGCAGTAGTAGTTGTGGTGGTGGCGGGGAGAGTTGTGGTGGGAGCAGTTGTCGTGGTGGGGGCTGTTGTGGTAGTAGTGGCCGGGAGAGTTGTGGTGGTGGTGGTGAGCGGGGGAGACGTGGAGGTCGTGGTCGCTCTCGTAGTCGCCGGTACGGCGGTGGTGGTTGTAGCGAGAGTGTTGTCCGGGGCGGCGGGGGAGGTGGGGCTGGAGGATGGAGGGGGAGAGGGTGGGTCCGGAGGAGTGATCGTCGTGGCTGAGGTGATCGAGGTGCTCGGGGCGGGTGGATCGGCGGGGGTCAGTGTGTCCTCCGATCCGGTGACGCATGCTCCCAGGAGCAACGGGGCCATTACCACCCAAGCCGTCAGTTTTCTCGGCATTTGTCCGGAGCGTAGAACTGTTCGGGAGCAATGTTGCCAGGCTATTCGTGAGGGTTCCCCCGGTAGTCTTGGATGGATGGAGTTGGCCGCCGTCCGGGTGAAGTGGGCTCCGGGAAAGTGGACCACCCTGTGGCCGGCGGGTGATCCGGCTTCGAGGCACACCCTGATTCTGGCCCACGGCGCCGGGGCCGGCGCCGGCCACCCCTTGGTGACCGGACTCCGGGACCAACTGGTTGCAGCCGGAGCGTTTTGCGTCACCTTCAATTACCCGTATACCGAGGAGGGTCGCCGCCGTCCCGATCGGATCGACCGGCTATTGGCCTGCCACCGCGCGGTCGCCGACTGGGTTAGGGGCGAGGTGTGCGAGGCGCCGGTTTTGGCGGGCCGCTCCATGGGCGGCCGTATGGGTACTTACCTGGCTGCCGACGGCGATCCGGTCCGGGCCTTGGTGCTCTACGCCTATCCCCTCCATCTGCCCCGCCGACCCGACCGGCTCCGTTCCGAGCACCTGATCCGCATTTCGGTTCCCATGCTGTTCTTCCGGGGTAGTCGGGACGCCTTTGCCACTCCCGAACTGTTTGATCGGGAGGTGAGGCCTCTCAGAACGGCTACGGTGGTCGATCTGGAAGGGCTGGACCACTCGTTTCGCGGTCGGGGCCACCGGGCCGACGAAGTGAATCAGCGCCTGGCCGAGATGACCGTCTCCTGGCTGGAGACTCTCGGTCCGAACGGCTTTGGAAAAAGCGCCCGGTCCGGGGCATAATTGCCTTTCCCCGAACAGGTATGGAGAAAACCACCATGGAATCTCACACTCTTGCAGCCGTGTTGGGCCGCACCACCGGTAGCAGGGAGTCGCGCCGCATCATCCGCGCCGGCAGGGTTCCGGCCGTGATATACGGCGGCGACGAGGAGTCGGTGCTGTTGACGCTCGATTCCCAAGAGTTCGAGCGGTTCTTGCGCACCACCCGGCCGGGGGAGAGGGAGGTCTCCCTGGAGTTCGATGACGGTAGCCGGATGGTGGTCACCCCGCATCAAGTGGACCGGCATCCCTTTCGCGACTACGTTCGGCATGTGGACTTCATGCGGGTCACGGCTTCCTGACCCACCGGGGAAAGGCGCCGTCCCACGGTACGAATCGGCGCTCCCAAGAGGGAGGAGGCGGGGGAGTGTATGCAGATAATCGTCGGACTTCGCAACCCCGGCAAGGCGTACGAGGCAACCCGTCACAACGTGGGCGCGGAGGCGGTCACAGCCCTCGGCATTTCTCACGGGGCCTCCTGGCGAAGGAGACCGCTGCGCTCCCGCTGCGAGACCGCCACGGTGAGAATCGGCGGTCGGCGAGTGCTGTTGGGGATGCCGCTGCGGATGATGAACGTCTCCGGTGGGCCGGTCAGTTACCTCGTGCGCTACAACCGCGCCGCGACCGAAGACGTGTTGGTCATCCACGACGACATCGACCTGCCCTTCGGGAGGCTGCGGTTCCGTCCCGGCGGGAGCGCCGGGGGTCACAACGGCGTCAAGTCGGTGGCCAGAGCGCTGGGGTCCGAAGGATTCTGGCGGCTCAAGATCGGAGTGGGACGGCCACCGTCCGGCATGGACCCCGCCGCCTACGTGTTGAAGCCGTTCCGCCGCACCGAGCGCGACGTCATCGACCAAGCAGTCGAGAAGTCGGCCGAATTGGCAGAAATATGGGTCGAGAACCCTCTAGCCGCCCGCCAAGCCGCCGGAGAATGGCGACCCTGTCGCTGAGCACCCCGGATCCACCCAGGATTGAAGAGGCCAAGTGGAGGCTGTTCAGGATTGTTGCAAAACGATTGCTGTTTTATGGAGAAAGGCGACCATCTCAGCCCGAGTCACGACTCCGCCGGGATCGAAGCGGTCCTTGGTGACACCGGTGATGATCCCGTTGTTTGCTGCCCAGCCGATGGCGGCGTCGGCGGGGTCAGTTCGGGAAACATCGCTGAATAGTTCAGATCCGGAACTCTGCGTCGGATTGTTCAGGCGCCAATCCTGAGGCGAATTGTTCAGGCGTTCCGCCGTGTCGGAGCACTGCAGCCAATCGGTGTCTGGTCCGCAGACTGCGGAGGCCACAACGAATTGCGCCGCCCGGTGAAGGAGGACGGCCATCTGGGCACGGGTGACGACTCCGTTCGGTTCGAAGCGATCCTTCCCGGCTTCGGGGTTGACGCCACTGGTGGTGACCCACCCGATCTCTTCTTCGGCCCAGTGTCCCGTCGGGACATCACCGTAAAACTCCGATCCTGCCCCCAGGATATGGGGTGACCACGCCGATGACGATATCCAGTAGTCGTGATCGCTATGGGTGATCTGGCGCTGATCCGTGTCGTCGACATTGCTTATGGATAGGGTGCCTTGAGGGTCGCTTCCGGAAATGAGGATCTGGGCGCCATCCGGTGACCAACTCGTCGAGAGGCCCTCGATTTCAAAGTGCCGGTTGTTGTGGGTGAGTTGGCGCCGGCCGGTTCCGTCGGCATTCATCAGGAAGATTTCGGTACTGCTGTCCAGGTCGCTGGTGAACGCGATTTGGGCACCGTCGGGAGACCAACTGGGGTTGTAGCTCCCGCCGGGTTCCCGCTTGGCGACGGCCAGATCAACGCCGCCTGGCGATCCACCCGGGGCATGGTTGCTGCTGTACTCCTGGGTGAGTTGGCGTAGTCTCGTTCCGTCGGCGTTCACCAGGAAAATGTCCGGCCCATTCCAGTGACCGGACCTAGGGCGGGTCCAGTCGCTGTGGAAGGCGATGAGGGTGCCGTCGGGTGACCAGGCGGGACTCAGGTCGCCGTGGTCATTGTCGGTGAGTTGGCGAAAGTTGGTCCCGTCGGCGTTCATGGTGTAGATCTCTTGGTCGCCATCCCGGTCGCTGGTGAAAGCGATTCGGGCGCCGTCGGGAGACCAACTGGGATCCCCGTCGTGGTGGCCCTCATTGTTGTTCCAGGTGAGGCGCTGTGAAATGGCTTCTCTGACATCCAAGATGTAGATCTCGGCTTGGCCGAAGTTCTCAAAGCCCATGTATGCGATCATGGTTCCGTCGGGTGACCAACTCGGACTCCAGGTTGGGAAACCATTGCGCGTCAGTTGGCGGACGTTGCCGCCGTCGGCGTTCATGATGAAGATCTCTGTGCATCCATACGGTTTGCATGTGTACCCATGCCTTTTGCTGGCGAATGCGATAGTCCCTTTTAATGAGTGAGCGGTGATCCGATCTCCTTGGAGAAGATTGACAGTCCGGTACAGGAAAGTGGCCATGTGAGCGCGGGTCGCCAATCCCTCGGGATCGAATTGAGCATCTCCCACCCCCACGGTCACGCCATTGTCGAGCGCCCACGTTATGGACTCCTCGGCCCAGTGGTGGCCGGGAACGTCGTCGAAGGGACCCGAACCTGACGCCACGCCGATGGCGGACCCGGCCGACACCATTACGGCCGTCGCCAATGTCAGAGTGACTATGGGGTTTTTATACCTGGGTTGCCGGTGGATGCCGACGCGGAGGACACTGTTCAGCAATGTCCGGCCGCCCGGATGGCGTGGTCGTCTTCCCACGGAGAAGCAGCGACGACGGCCTGAGATGAAGGGTCAGCCCACCGGTCTGCGGTGGATCGTGGGCTGAAGAGTCGCGAATTTTGGGGCCCTTTAGGGCCCGCCCCCGCCACCACCTTGCCGTGGGTCGAGCGCGGTCCGGGCAGCCTGTGGTGGGGCTTCCCGGGGTGCTGGAACCCTCTGATCCCTGGACGAGGTCCGCTCGGCGCCGGAGTCGTTTGTCTTGGTGCTTGGCTTGTATCAAGATGCATTCTCGATGGGACAAAGTCAATCTCGCGGCGCCGGTTTGTTTCACAACCTTTAGCCAGGCGGCAGGCGAGGGTTCTTGATCTTGAGAGAACGGAGAGGGCGCGGGCTGTAGGGTGGTTCTTCATTTTCTCTGTTTGAAGGGGGTCCGACGGCGCCGTCGGCTTGTCCCGTTGCGGCGGCTGTTTGTTGGCCGGTCGTGATTCAGTGGCGGTTTGAGGTGGTACTTCCCGGTTGGTGTTTTCCGTACCACCCAATGGTCGTCATGCACTTTGTGGTGGCAGCGTGAGCATAGGAGGACCATGTCGTCGATGTCGGTGTTGCCTTGCACCGCCCAGGGAATGATGTGATGGGATTGGCACCAGTTGGCGGTGGCGCCGCATCCCACACAGGCTTTGTCCCGGGCTACGAGAGCGATGCGTTGGGCTGGGCTGGCGGCCCGTCGTGACCGTCCCAGGTCCAGGGGCTGTGATACGCCTTTGAAGATGGCGGGGAGGATGTCCGATTGGCAGGCCAGATCCCGGATCTTCTCTATCGGGATGGGAGTCCCGTCACCAAGACGCCCGTTCTGGAGTTCCCGGTTGATCACGTCGTAGTCGGCGATCAACAGCAACCGGGGTCCTCTGGGACGTTTTCCGTCTTGGTCGGTGTCCTCTCTGGTGACCAGATGTGCGAGGGCGTCTGCCATCCGCTGTCCCGGAGAGCACCGCGCCCGGGGGTCTTCCTCCCGCCACAGTTCGTCCATCTTCTGCGACAATGCGGTTTCGATGAGAGCGCCGGTGATCGGATCGAACCGCCCGTACAGCACCGTCATACCATCAGTACGGTCTGTTTTGATCTTGGCGAACCGGTGTGACCGTTGATGTTCCAAACGAGACATCCCATCATCGGAGGAACGTTCCTGTTGGTACTTTCGGACCGTCCCTGCGAACTTGTCAGGAGACTGGGTACGCGCCTTGTCCACCAACTCTGTTTCGTCAATCTCTCCCTCCTGGGACGCCTTGGCCAGGATCCGGGCGTTCTCATACGGGATCTCTCCATCCCGCATTCCTTCCGCCGTCTTGGGCAACTCCTCCAACTCCACCGCGGTTTCCACTTCGGAGCGGGCTTTGCCGCGGGGTCGCAAACCCTTCTCCCGCAGGTTGTTCTCTGTAATGTGGGCGCCTTCTCGGCGGGTCAACTCCGCCAAGATCCCGGTGCGGAACCCGGCCACCTGGTTCTCCACCCGGAACGTGGACCGCAACCAACCCTGGAGCTGCTCCAACGTCGCCTCTCCCACCGGCCGGGCGGGCAAAACCAGCCGAACCTCGTCGGTGACCCGACGGCCATTAGCTGTTGTTTCCATGTGTACCAGTATGCCAAAGGGGTGTGACACAACACCCCCGAATAACACGAAGTTGGCAAAACAAACACAAAACTTTGCTCTAAGGGGATGACAGGAACGGGAGCGATTCGGCTGGATGTTCCGTCGCCGTAGGCAATGACATTCGATCAGCGAGGGCACGCCACCTGGCTGAGGTGGAGTTTGAACTCGACCAGGCCCTGGCAGCCAAAACCGAGTGTCGGAAGGTAGCATTGACGAAGGAACTACTGGACCCAATAGAGGAGACGACCGATCACCCTTCCCGACATGATGGCTGTTGCCCGGGTGCTGCTGGTGCCGGCGATCATCGCTCTGATCAGGGCGCACGACCGGCTGGAGCATGCCTACGGCTACGCGTTCGCGTTGTTCCTGGTGGCGGCGTTCACCGACTTTTTGGACGGATACCTGGCGCGCCGGATGAAGAGCGAGTCGGTGCTGGGCAGCTTTCTCGACACTACGGCCGACAAACTGCTGGTGACAGCTACCCTGCTGGCACTGGTCTCGGTGTCCCGGGTGTCGGTCTGGGCCGCCCTGGCGATCATGATGAGGGAGTTTGTGGTGATGGCCCTCCGAGGGGTGGTGGCGGTGAAGGGAGGGCTCATCAAGCCCTCTGCATGGGGGAAGATAAAGACAACGGCCCAGTTCGCGGTGATCGCACTGGCCATGATGCGCCTGCCAGAGCCATGGGGTCCGCTCTATCTCGACCAGTGGGCCATGTGGGTGGCCGTCATCCTCACTATCGCCTCGGGCTGGCAGTACCTCACCGCTTATTGGAACACCGTCTTCACAGAGAGACCCGTATCCTGAACATCCGGTGACCAGAACATGACCACCCTTATCACCGGCGCCACGGGGATTGTGGGAGGAGCGATGCTACGCCACCTCTCCCGTCAGGGCGATCAGCCACGCGCCCTGGTGCGCTCCGAGGAAGGCGCCGCCCAGGTGTCCAGGGATGGAGCGGTGCCGGTCCACGGCGACATCACCGATCCCGAGACCCTGTCGCCCGCCATGGAAGGAGTGGACCTTCTCTACCATGTGGCCGGGCTCAATGTCACCTGTCCCCGGCGGCCGGAAGAACTGATAGAGGTGAACGTGAACGGGTCGGTGAACGTCATGCGGGCGGCCCGCGGGGCGGGGGTGCGTCGCGTGGTGTACACCTCCTCGGCGATGGTGATGGGCGAGCGCAGAGGTGAAGTCGGAGACGAGGAGACCACCCACCGGGGGAGCTACCTCTCCCACTACGGCCGCTCCAAACACTTGGCGGAGCAGGCGGTGGTCGCCGAGGCGGGAGACCTGGATCTGGTGATCGTCAATCCCTCCTCGGTCCAGGGACCGGGCCGAAAGACCGGAACGGGAAAGTTGCTCCTGGACGTGGTCAACGGCCGCCTTCCCGTCATGATGGACACCTGGGTGAGCATTGTCGACATCGACGACTGCGCCCGCGGGCATCTGCTGGCCGCCTCCCGGGGTGAGCCGGGCCGTCGTTACCTTCTTAACTCCTTCACCCTGCGGATCCGGGAGGCGGTGGAGATCCTGGGACAGCAGGTGGGCCGGCAGATCAAAATGCGGTACTTGCCGCGGCCGGTTGCCTATGCGGCGGGAGCAGGAATAGAGGGAGCCTGGCGGCTGCTGGGTAAACAGCCGCCATTCTGCCGGGAGACAGTCCGGATCATCGGCCACGGCCACCGCTACGACGGGGGGCGGGCGGTCCGGGAACTGGGGATGTCCTACATCGGACCGGAGGAGTTCCTGACCAAGCTCGTGGCGTGGTACAGGCAAGAGGGGCTGATCAACCCGACCCCGTAGACCTCCAACCTCCCTAACATTCCTTGGGCTTGGCTTCAACGCCGCTTTCCTCCCTAATCGACAGTTGGCCTCCGACCCTCCTCCCGACACCCCCGGGGCGCTGGGCGGTGGCCCCGGAAGCGCGCGCCGTGGCGCTCTCGGCGCTGGCGGAGAGGAGCGCCGCAACCCTGGTGGTGGTGGTCTCCGAGGAGCGGGAAGCCGAGGAACTGGCCGAGGACATGACTCTCTTCGGCAGCGAAGTCCTGCTGTTGCCGGCCTGGGAGACCCTCCCCTTCGAGCGGGTCTCTCCCAATGTCACCACCATGGCCCGTCGCTGCCGGGCCGCTCACGCCCTCTCGCAACCCGCTCCGGGACAGGTCCTGGTGGCCTCCGTGAGGGCTGTAACCCAGCGACTTAGCCCCTCCGATCCCTCCCCGCTGGTGATCACCCGGGGCCAGTCCACCTCACCCACCGAGGTGGCCGCCGCCCTCTCTGCCCGGGGATTCGAGAGGGTCGCCAGGGTCGGGTCGCCGGGGGAGATGGCCGTCAGGGGTGGCATTGTGGATGCCTACCCGGCCGACGATGGACGCCCCGTTCGGCTCGACTTCTGGGGAGACGAAGTGGATGAGATCAGGTTCTTCACTCCCTCGACGCAACGTTCCGACGAGCACGGCGAGCGGGTGTCCTTCTACCCGGCCCGGGAGTTTCGCCCGGACACCGAGGTGGCGGCCAACGCGGCAAAGCTCCTGTCCACCCACCCCTGGGCGGCGGACATCTGGGATCGCCTTGCCCAACGCCAGATGTTCGAGGGCATGGAGTCGTGGATGCCATGGCTCGCCCCATCGGACACCCTCCTGGACCGGGTAGGTTCCGGAACCCTGGTGGTCGTCACCGACCCTCCCCGCTTGATCGGCCGCTCCCGCAGCCTGGTGTCCGAGGAGGAGGATCTGGCAGGTGACCTCTCCGAAACCTGGTCCGATGCGCTCGCGATGCCGGAGAGGAGTCCCAGGCTCTACCAGTCGCTCGAGGAGGCATTGTCGCGCCGCCCCGTTCTCCAGATGCCGTCTGTCCCGATGG
Source organism: Acidimicrobiia bacterium (assembly GCA_965209025.1). GTDB lineage: Bacteria > Actinomycetota > Acidimicrobiia > Spongiisociales > ZC4RG35 > Bin76. The sequence continues at coordinate 329,533 of OZ242375.1, forward strand.
GACCCTCCGATCCTGTATTGGGAGTGCGTACCTTCGGAGCCCCTCCGGGTGACGGGCCGGCCATCGCGGCCGCGCTATCCCGGCTGCGCGCCCAGGACGTGAGAGTCGTGGTGGCGATCGAGGGCGCCGCGGCGGCCACCCGGTGGGAAAGGGTGTTGTCGGAGGAGGGAATCGCCATCCCCAGGCGGGACAGCCTCGCCGGTGAGGGGTCGGCGATCATCCCCCGCGGCATCCGTCACGGTTTCGTTCTGGAGTCACCGGCGGTGGCGGTCCTGGGGGAGCGGGAACTGGCCGGCAAGCATCGTGCGCATCGCGCCCCTCCGAGATCGAGAAGGACGACGGTCGGCACCCGGGACCTGTCCCCGGGTGACTACGTGGTCCACTACCAGCACGGGATAGGGAGATTCGAAGGGATGGTCTCCGAGGCGATCCTCGGGGTGGAGCGGGACTACCTGCTGGTGGCGTATGCCGGCGGCGACCGGCTGTACGTGCCGGTCGACCAACTCTCCCTCATCACCCGCTACACAGGCGGAGAGGCGCCCCGCCTCTCCCGGATGGGGGGGAAGGACTGGGCGACCACCCGGGAGCGGGTGAGAAACGAGGTGCAGGTGGTGGCCGAGGAAGTGGTGGCCCTGCACAGGGCCCGGTCCTCGGCGGAGGGGTTCTCCTTCGGACCCGACACCCCATGGCAGCAGGAGTTGGAGGCGGCTTTCCCCTATGAGGAGACCTCTGACCAGATGGAAGCCATTGCCGACGTGAAGGCGGACATGGAGTCCGATCAGCCGATGGACCGGCTCATCTTCGGCGACGTCGGGTTCGGGAAGACCGAGGTGGCGGTTAGGGCCGCCTTCAAGGCTGTGATGGACAGAAAGCAGGTGGCGGTGCTCTGTCCCACCACGATCCTGGCCCAGCAACACCACCAGACTTTCTCCGACAGGCTCTCTCCCCACGGGGTCCAGGTGGCGGTGCTGTCCCGCTTCCTCACCCCCGGGCAGGCCCGCAGGGTGGTGGCAGGGATCGCATCGGGCGAGGTCGACGTGGTGGTGGGCACCCATCGCCTGCTGTCGCGGGACGTCAGGTTCCGCGACCTGGGACTGCTGGTGGTCGACGAGGAGCAGCGGTTCGGCGTGGCCGCCAAGGACGCCCTGCGGCGGATGAAGGTGGGGATGGATGTCCTCACCCTCACCGCCACTCCCATCCCGCGTACCCTGGAGATGGCCCTCACCGGCATCCGGGACGTCTCCCACATCAGGATCCCGCCGAGGGGACGGCGGCCCATTCTCACCTACGTGGGGCCCCATGACGAGCAGACCGTGTCCATGGCCATCCGCCGGGAACTGCTCAGGGAGGGCCAGGTGTTCTACGTGCACAACCGGGTGATGTCCATCGACCATGTGGTGGCCCGCCTGGCCGACCTGGTCCCCAAAGCGCGGTTGGCAGTGGCCCACGGGCAGATGTCCGAGGCCCAGTTGGAACAGGTGATGATCGACTACTGGAACCGTCGCTATGACGTGCTGGTGTCCACCACGATCATCGAGTCCGGTCTCGACCTGCCCCAGGTCAACACCCTGATAGTCGAACGAGCCGACCGGATCGGGCTCGCCCAGCTATACCAGCTCCGCGGCCGGGTGGGAAGGTCGCACCAGCGCGCCTATGCCTACCTGTTCCACCCGGTGGACGAGGTCCTCTCCGAGGCGGCTCACCGGCGGCTCCAGGCGATCGGGCGGGCCACCGACTTCGGCGCCGGGTTCGACGTTGCATTCCGAGACCTTGAGATCAGGGGAGCGGGTTCCATTCTCAGCAAGGTGCAGTCGGGTCACCTGCAGGCTGTGGGACTGGACCTCTACACCGAACTGGTGGCCGAGGCGGTGGGAGAACTCGAAGGGAAGCCCGCCTCCGCGGAGTCCGAGGCGCCGTCGGTGCGGATCGACCTGGCGGTCGAGGCCCACCTGCCCGACCAGTACGTCTCCGACCAGGGACTGCGACTGGAGGCGTACCGGCGCCTGGCCTCGTCCTCGACCCAAGCGGAAGTGGATGAGGTGGTGGCCGGTTGGGAGGACCGGTACGGCCCCCTGCCGACAGGGGCGCGCGCCCTCGCCCGGGTGGCTGCGCTCCGGGTGGAGTGCCTGCGGGTGGGGATCGGAGAGGTGATGGGGATCAGGGACGAGGTGCGGCTCTCGGGGGTGCAACTTCGGGAATCGCAGCGGGTGCGAGCCGAGCGCCTGGCGCCCGGTGCCTTCTACCAGCCGGACATGGGGCTCCTTTTCATTCCCGCGCCCCGGCCCCTCCTCCCGGGCGTGCTCGGCTTCATCCGGGAGATGTGGCCGCCCGATGCCCGGGAGCCAATGCGGCCGGAAGGCTCTCGCACCGCAATACCATCTAGATGATGAAAAGCGCTTCCCCGCCCGGACGGACACGTCTCGGCATCCTGTCACTGGCCGTCCTGCTAACTGCGACCGCCTGCTCCAGCCAGGGTGACCTGGTGGCCACGGTCAACGGGAACTCCATCTACATGGCCGACGTGGAAGGCCCCGAGGACCTGGTGGGAGGAGACGTGGTCGACGACCAGGGGGAGATCATCGACAGGTTTGAATTCCTGAACCGCCTGCACAGCCTGGTCATAACCGAAGTCGTCGTCACCAAGGCCGACGAGGAGTTCGGAATCCACCCCGACCGGGAGCCGCTCAAGTCGATTCTCGAGGACACCTACCAGACTGTCAGGACCGATCTGATAGAGCTCCACGGGGACTATGAGACGGCCCTGCAACAGGAAGGCATGACCGACCACCTGGTCCGGCTGTTCATCATGACCCAGGAGACGATCAACGTCGTTTACGAGGAACTGGCGGCCAGGGAAGGCGAGCTCTCCGCCCAGGAGGTGGAGGAGGTGTTCGAGTCCAGGCGGGCGGAACTGACCGAGGTATGCGCCACCCACGTTCTAGTCGACACCCAGGAGGAGGCCGAGGCAGTCCTGGAGCGGGCCCTGGCCGGAGAGGAGATCGGAGCGCTGGCGGCCGAACTCTCCGTCGAACCGGACGCGTCCGAGACCAGGGGCGCGCTGAACTGCCAGGCGGCAAACGCCTATGTGGCCGAGTTCGCCGAAGCCGCGATCACCGCCGAGGTGGGTGTTCCGTACGGGCCGGTGGAGTCCATTTTCGGTTTCCACGTCCTGGTGGTCACCGAAAGGGATGACCCGCTGCTGGCCGATCACGAGGCCGACATCCGCTTCGAGTACAACGAGGAACGGCGCACCATATTGATCGAGGAGTGGTTCCTGCGAGCGGCCGCCGAGTCGGACGTGCAGATCGAGCCCCAGTACGGGAGATGGACAACCGAGCCCAGGCCACAGGTCCTGCTTCCCTCTTGACCCTGGTGGTGATGGGGTTGGGCCCCGGCGGTCTCGACCGGGTCCCGCCCTCGGCGCTGGCCACCCTGTCCGATCCATCCCGCCGGGTGATCCTCCGCACCACCGACCACCCCGCCGCCCGGGAGCTGGCCTCCATCCGCCCGGTGACGAACTGTGACGATCTGTACCTCGAGGGCGAGGACTTCGAATCGGTCTACCGCGCCATAGCCTCCAGGGTGGTGGAGGCCGCCCGGTCCCAGCCGGTGGCCTACGTGACCCCCGGCAGCCCCCTGGTGGGGGAGAGGGCGGTGGGGATGATCCGCTCCCTGGCCGCGCGAGAAGGCATGGAGGTGAAGGTGTATCCCGCCGAGTCCTTCCTGGACGCGGCCCTCGAAGCCTTGGGGATCGACCCCCTGGACGGGGGCCTGACCGTCCTGAATGCCCACCGGCTGCCCTCACCGCTTCTCCTGCGTGGCCCCACCCTGGTGGCCGCCCTCGACACAGAAGCCGGGCTGGCCGACTTCTGCGCACAGCTCACCCGGGTGGCTGCCGACCCGGAGGTGGCGGTGCTGGTCGACCTGGGCGGCCCCGGGCAGCAGGTGGTGCGCTCCCGGGCTGCACAGGTGGACCCGACCCTGGCCGGTCCCCGCACGTCGCTCTATGTCGACGCCGGCCCGACCGGTCTGGCGGGAGCGGTCGAGGTGATGGACCGCCTGCGCGCCGAGTGTCCCTGGGACCGCCGCCAGACCCACCACAGCCTGGTCAAGAACCTCCTGGAGGAGACGTACGAGTTGGCCGAGGTCCTGGCGGCTCTCCCCCTGGACGCGGGACGCCAGGATACCGCAGCCTCACAGCCCGACTGGATGGCCTTCGAAGAAGTCTGCGAGGAGTTGGGCGACGTCCTCCTGCAGGTGCTGTTCCATGCCTCCATAGCCCGAGAGTCACAGATCTTCGACATCGAGGACGTCGCCGAGGGTCTCCGCCAAAAGCTGGTGCGACGCCATCCCCATGTCTTTTCCGACGTGGCCGCCGACACAGCCGAGCAGGTCAAGGCCAACTGGGAGGAGATCAAACGACAGGAGAAGCCCCGGCCCGAGGACGCTTCTCTCCTGGACGGCGTACCCCGCTCGATGCCCGCCCTCTCCCGGGCCGCCAAGATCCAACGCCGGGCCGCCCAGGTGGGCTTCGACTGGTCGGAGGTCGCCCCGGTGGTGGACAAGGTCGCAGAGGAGTTGGAGGAATTGCGAGAGTCCCTGTCCGACCGGGAGTCCGCCGAGGCCGAGTTGGGCGATCTGCTGTTCGCCACGGTCAACCTGGCCCGCCATCTGGCACTCGACCCCGAGACCGCCCTCCGGCGGGCCATCGTCCGCTTCGGCGACCGGTTCCGGAAGATGGAGGCAGAGGGTCCCCTGGAGGGCCTGACCGTGGACCAACTCGAGGAGCGCTGGGAACGGGCCAAGCTGGAGCAATAGTCCTCAGAAAACCGCTCGTCGGCTGGTAGCGTTTCCCACCAAATGGTCTCCACCACTATTGAGGCGGTTGACGCGCGCCGCATCTTCGATTCCCGGGGATTTCCCACCGTGGAGGCGGAGGTGACATTGGCCGGGGGCGCCCGGGGCCGGGCAGGCGTCCCGTCCGGCGCATCCACCGGTTCCCGGGAAGCATTGGAGTTGCGTGACGGGGGGACCGCGCTCTCCGGCAAGGGCGTCCGGACGGCGGTGGGCAACGTCAACCGGCTGATCGGCCCGGAGTTGGCGGGCCGCGACGCCCTGGACCAAGTGGGCGTCGACCAGGCCATGTGCGACCTGGACGGCACGCCCAACAAGGAGAAGTTGGGTGCCAATGCCATTCTGGCAGTGTCCCTGGCGGTGGCCCGAGCCGCGGCGGCGTCCGGAGGTCTGCCTCTCTACCGGTACCTCGGCGGACCGACCGCCCGGATCCTGCCCGTTCCGCTGCTCAACCTGATCAACGGCGGCGCCCATGCCTCGAACGGCCTGGAGATACAGGAATTCATGGTGGTCCCGGCCGGGTTTCCCACGTTCAGAGAGGCGTTGGAGGCCGGCGTCGAGATCTATCACACGCTGAAGGGGATTCTTAGCTCCGACGGCATGTCGGTGAATGTGGGGGACGAAGGCGGTTTCGCCCCCGATCTTCCCTCCAACCGGGCCGCGTTGGAGATTCTGGGCGAAGCGGTGGATAGAGCCGGTTTCCGGATGGGCCGGGAGGTCGGCATGGCGCTGGACGTGGCCGCATCCGAGTTCTACCGGGACGGCCGTTATCACCTGGAGGGACGACAACTCCCGGCGGAGGGCATGGTGGAGTACTTGGCTTCCCTGACGGAGGACCACGCCCTGGTCTCGGTGGAGGACGGCCTGGCCGAGGACGACTGGGAGGGATGGGAGATGCTGACCCGACAGGTGGGTGATCGGGCACAGTTGATCGGGGACGACCTCTTCGTCACCAACGAGGCGATCCTGGCCGAGGGGATCAGGAGAGGGGTCGCCAACTCCATTCTCATCAAGGTGAACCAGATCGGTACCCTGTCGGAGACCCTGAGCACCATGGACAGAGCGCTCCGCTCGGGATACACCAGGGTGGTCAGCCACCGCTCCGGGGAGACCGAGGACCCCTTCATCGCCCACCTGGCGGTCGGCACGGGGGCCGGGCAGATCAAGACCGGGGCGCCGGCGCGCTCGGAGAGGACCGCAAAGTACAACGAGTTGCTCCGCATCGAAGAGGAACTGGGATCGGGTGCGCGGTTCGGCGGATGGGAGGCGTTGGGACGATGAGCGAAGAAGAGGCCGCCCGCAAACCAAAGCGCTCCTGGAGAAACCGGTGGCTGTGGATCGCGGGTGCCGCCATCCTGGCGGCGGGCGCCACCGTGTACGCGGTGCCTGTCCTGGACCGCCTGGAGGAGCAGAGCACCAACATAGCCGAGTACGCCGAGGAACTGGATGAGTTGGTGGCGCAGAACACGGAACTGGAGGAGCGGCTGGACGCCCTTCACACTCCCATCGAGATCGAGCGTCTGGCCCGGGAGCGGCTGGGGTATGTGAGGGAGGGAGAGACCGCATTCGTGGTGGTGTCTCCCCGCGACCCCGATCCGGTCCCGTCGGCGGAGGATCCGGTGGAGATGGCCGAGATGATCGAGGAGGAGCCCTGGTACTCGCGATGGTGGAGCTACCTCAGCGGGAGCGATCTGTCCGCCGACTCCTGATGGACCCGGCCGTCGAGTCGCCAGCGGACCGCCGGGTGGTGGCCCTCCAGATCGGCAGGCCCCCCCGGTCCGATTCAAGGGTCATCTCGGTCTGTCACCTGGGCTTGCCGGTGGTTATCGAGATCCCACCCCTGCTCGACGACGGGACCCCCTTCCCCACCCGCTACTGGCTGACCTGCCCCCTGGCGGTGAAGCGGGTCTCCCGGATCGAGTCCGAGGGAGGGGTGAAGGCCATGGACGCTCGGTCGGAGCTCGACCCGGCCTTCGGCGCCCGCCTCCAAGCCGCCCACCTCCGCTATGCCACGCAGCGCGACTCTGAACTTCCCGACACAGCCAGGCACCGCCCCACCGGCGGGGTGGCGGGCTCCCGGAAGGGGGTGAAGTGCATCCACGCTCACTTCGCCGACCACCGGGCCGGAAACGACAATCCGGTGGGGGAGTGGGCCGCACCCCGGGTGGAGCCGCTGGATTGCGAGCTCCCCTGCGTCCTGGAATCTCCCGAGGGTCCGGCGGCCAATCCCGATTGGAGAGAACCCTGAACAAGGCGGCGGTGGACATCGGCACCAACTCGGCGCGTTTGCTGGTGGTAACGCCGGAGGGGGAAGCGGGACGCTGGCAGACGGTCACTGGCTTGGGCAGGGGCCTCACCGAGAAAGGCCTGGCCGATGAGTCCATGGCACGGACGGTGGCGGCGTTGGAGCGTTACGGGGAGTTGATCGCCGAATGGAAGGTTACCGCCGGCAGGGCGGTGGCCACCTCGGCGGTGCGGGACGCCGCCAACCGGGAGGTGTTTCTGGACCGCGCCGAGCACGCGCTGGGGTTCCGTCCCGAGACCATCGGAGGAGAGGAAGAAGCCCGCCTGTCTTTTTCCGGCGCGGTCGGGGAGTTGTCCGATCCCGAGAACTGCATGGTGGTCGACATCGGCGGGGGATCCACCGAGTTCGTGTGGCGCAACCGGGAGGGGATGATCGAGGGAGTGAGTCTCCAACTCGGCTCGGTGCGAATGACCGAGTCGGTGCTCGGGGACCGCCCGCCATCCCGATCGCAACTCCAGGCAGCCTTCGCCCAGGCCGCCGAGGCGTTAGGAGAGGTCAGCCTTCCCCTCCGGTCCAGGGTGGTGGGCGTGGCAGGCACCTGGACCAGCCTGGCGGCGATCGGCCTGGGACTGGAGGCCTACGACCGCCGGCGCGTTCACCACTCGGCGATCACGGCCGCCCAAATGGCGATACTGCTAGCCGAGTTGGCCAAGTTGACCATCGCAGAGACGGCCGCCATCCCTTCCCTGGACCCCGCCCGGGCGCCGGTGCTCCTGGCCGGCGCGGTGATCGCCCACGAATCGCTTAGACGCCTGGCCTGCACCGAGGCGCTCATCTCAGAATCCGATCTCCTGGACGGGGTGATTACCACCCTTTAGCGGGTCGTGGTGTTGGGGTGCTCAGTCCCCGGACTCGGGGAGCATCAAGTGGCTCTTCAGGCTCCTCGGGGTAAGAATCGGAACGGTGAACTCAGACGAGAGGACAAGTATGTCCCTATCACCTGTGACCAGTGCACCCGCCCGTCCCGCCAACGCCAGTTCCAGGAACGGACGGTCATGGGGATCCCGGCATTCGGGAACCGTTGGTGGCTCACCCACTGTGACGGTCTCACACCAAGGCAGGTAGTCCATGAGTAACTCATCGCGTTCGTATTCGGTGAGGCAGAACTTCGGGTAGGAGAGCACCCGAATCAACTCCACCGTCGTTTCATGACTGGCCAAAGGCAAGACAGTTTCCGACTTCCACGCGCTACGAAGCCAGGTCACCGACCCCGCGGGAAACAGCAGTGCGGACACCAGCACGTTGGTGTCGATCACCAAACGCAGGGGGTGCATTCAGCCCTGACGAGCCCATGCCACGGCTTCCGCCACATCAGCTTCGGAGACACCCAGTTCGGCCAGTTTCGCCCGCACTGCGTCGGCTCGGACAAGGCGCACCGGCGTCAGCACCACCCGGCCATTGTCTGTGGTTACATCAAAGTATTCCACACCCTCGAAGCTGGCCACTATGGCCTTGGGCAACGTCAACTGATTCTTGGAAGTCAACTTGGCAAGCATATGCCTCCTTGATAATGAAGTAAGGATACAATGCTTCCTTGCCAACGCCAAGCGCGATCTTGCCGCGGGCGGAGTGCGAACCGGAGCGGATCAACGAGGGCGACGATTATCTCCCCGGGGGTCAGCTAATCACTCTTATCTCCTAACCGGAGTCTGGATTGTCCGTCCCAAAGGCGCGTTGTCCTTGACCAGCTACTCCCAGGTGCTCAGTTCCGCCTTCGCTTACAATCCTGTGGTGCAGGCCCGGGTGGCGGAATGGCAGACGCGCTGGACTTAAAATCCAGTGTCCATCGTGGCGTGTGGGTTCAAGTCCCACCCCGGGCACGCATAAAGGCTGTCTCCCCAGGTCACAGCCTTTTAGGTCAGCCGCCCGGTATGGGGTCGAAGTCCATGCCCAGTTCGGCCCTGCCGAGGTGTTCTTCCATCTCCGGTGCCTTGAGGATGATGGCGGTCTGCGCCAGCAGGTCCCGGTACATTCTCTCATACGGGCTTGCGGAAACGATCCCATGCGCCCCGGCCAGCCGGAAGGACTCCCGGGCCACTGCCTCGGTCATCCGCCGGACGTGGTAGAGCGCCAGCAGGCTGATCCAGGCCCGCTTCTCCCGGGGGAAGTGGGGATCCGACATCTTGGCAGCGGCGTCGTAGAGCACTGTCGACGCCGTCCGCACCCAGAAGCTCATCCGCCCGTAGGTGGACTGTGCCCATCCGACATCGGCGCGGGTCAGAGCCTTCTGGCCCTTTATGGCCACCGCGATCCCTCCCTTGCGCTTGCGGAGGTATCCGGCCATGTAGTCGAGGATCCGGCGGCAATGGCCCACCTGCATCCCACCGCCGGAGAGATTGAGAAGGCCGAACGCCATGTGCTGGTCTTCCTCTTCGTCGTCGCTGGAGGTGGCCTGGGGCTGATCGAGATCCCGGACTATTGCGTACCTGTCGGGCACGAAGGCGTTCTCGATGGTCACCGAGTTGGTGGCCGTGCCCCGGAGTCCCATGGCGTTCCAGTCGTCGTGGATGATCATGCCGGGCGTCCCCACCGGAACGAACATCACTAACAGCTTCCGACCCACCAACTCTCCGTGGTCGTCCACCACCGAGGCGATGGTTCCCACGTATGTGGCGCCGTCGGAGTTGGTGGCGAACCCCCCGCGGCCGCCGCCCAGCCATCCCCCGTCCACCCGACGGAACCGGGCGCCCACCTTGGTCACGTCCAACTCGTCGGAAGGCGCGGAGGCGGCCGAGCACAACATGGACTGGTTCTCGGCGCAGTCCCGGAGCAGGGCGGCGATGTTCGGATCCCCGAAGGCGTAGGGTCCGATCAGGTCGAGCGCCCCCCAGTGCATGTTGGTGCAGGCCGCCGACACCGGGTCGCCGTAAGCGATCACCTCCGCCACCTTGGTGCGGGTGGCGATGTTATGTCCCGATCCTCCGAACTGGGGATGGATGGCCATCGAAGGCACTCCGACCGACTTGAGGGCCGCCATGTTCTCGAACGGGTAGCGGGATTCCCGGTCGTTCCGGGCGGCTCTGCCGAAGAAGTCCTCCTCGCTCACCACCTTCTCAACGAGCTTGACGTAGTCGTGATCAATCGCGTCACCGGATCCAATGTTCATGCTCAACCGGATAAGAATAACTCTTGAGCACCTGTCCCATCAGCGAGCTGCCCGGTCCCCAGTTCGCGGGCCCGGGTGCATACCGGGGATTGCCTCTTCCACTAGGCTGAATGCCGTGGTTGACGAGCGAATTCCGGGGGGTGGTGATCCTATTTCGGACGGAACCGGGGCTTGATGAGGGTCAACGATTACATACGGTTTGAACCCGATGAGGGGTGTTCTGCCCGCCTGACGCTGGGGGTGGCCGTTCAGGGGATCATGATCAGCCTGTCGATCACGGTCATCGTGGTGACGATCTTCGTCCTCGGGTCAGGCGAGGACCGGGCCTATCTCTCCTGGGTGGTCTTTGCCGCCCTGACGATCACCGGGTTCGGCACCATCGTCGGGGCCAGCCGCCTGGGAAAGTTCGGGGCGGGACACATTATGATGATGGCGTCGGGCGGCCAGTTCATAGGCGTGTCCGTGGTGGCCCTGATGGAGGGGGGTCCGGCCACCCTGGCGATGCTGCTGGTGGTCACGTCGGTGCTTCAGTTCCTGGTGGCTACCTGGCTTCCGAGAATGCGCCGGATAATCACACCTGTCGTGGCGGGGACCGCGCAGGTGCTGATAGCGGCGACGGTGATACCGATCGCCATCAGCAGGTTGGCGGACACACCTGATGGTGTGGCGCCATCGCTGGGTTTGGCGGCCTCCGGGGCGGCGTTCGTCACGTTCCTCTTCCTGGTGGTGCGAGGCACGAATATCTGGCGCCTGTGGGCGATACCCATCGGGATCGGCGCCGGATCGGTGGTTGCCATGGCGGTGGGACTGTACGACTTCGGGCCTGTGCTGGAGGCGCCCTGGTTCGATCTGCCGGACACGGCCGCGTGGCCGGGATTGAACCTGACGCCCGGCCCGGAGTTCTGGGGGCTGTTGCCGATGTTTTTGATCGTCAGCCTGGTGGTGGCGGTCAAGTCGAGCAGCGATGGGGCGGTGCTCCAGCAGGTCTCACGCCGCCGGCCTGGCGCCACAGACTTCCGCGCGGTTCAGGGGACCCTCAATGTCAGTGGAACGACGATGCTGCTGTCGGGGATAGCGGGAACGATCCCTCCCATCATCGTCACCGCTTCCTGCATTTCGCTGATCAACTTCACGGGGGTCGCCTCCCGCCGGGTCGGACACACGATCGGCGCCTTGTTGATCCTGCTGGCGTTCTTCCCCAAGTTTGTCGCCGTCATGCTCGCCACGCCCAGTTCGGTGATGGGAGCGGTCCTTCTGATGATCATGGGACTGCTCCTGGTGGAGGGCATGCGGACCATAGTCAAGGACGGTCTCGACCACCGCAAGGGGATGGTGGCGGGGGCATCCCTGGCGATAGGCGTCGGTCTGGAGAGCAATGACGTCCTGGCGGACCTCTTGGGTGGGGCCTGGGGCGTACTGTTCGGCAGCGGGTTGGTCGTCGGCGTTCTGGCGGTGGTGGTGATGACCTCCCTTATGGAACTGTCCAGCCCGCGCCGCACGCGGCTCGAGGTCGGACTCGACATGTCCGATCTTCCCAGGGTCAACGCTTTCCTCACCGGACTCGCCACCCGGGCAGGCTGGAGTCCTCCTTCAACGGAACGTCTGACCGCGGCGGGAGAGGAGACCCTCTCCACCATGTTGGAGCTGCGGGAGGACTACGCAGATGAGGCCACACCGCGTCTGATTGTCACCGCTCAGCGCAGCGCCGGGACGATCGACCTGGAGTTCATGGCCATCTTCGGCGAGGGGAACATCGAGGACCACCTGGCGTACCTGGTTGAACATACCGACACTGCGGACGTGAGAGACCTATCGTTCCGCTTGCTGCGCCACTACGCGTCCTCGGTGCGGCACCGCAAGTACTACGGCATCGATATCGTCGCAGTCCAGGTGGAGTCCCTACCCGATTCCTGATCTCACAACCGACACGAAAGGAGAGACCAGCCATGCTGGGATATGTGATAGTCAACACGGAAGTAACCGACGAAGAGGCATACGCCGAGTTCACAGACCGAATCGTGGGCGTCGTCGAGACCCATGGCGGGAAGTACCTGGTCAGGGGCGGAAGGACCGAGCACAAGTACGGTGAATGGCAGCCGGGTCGCGTAGTGGTGATCGAGTTCGCCAGCCTCGACCAGGCGCGCGCCTTCGCCGACTCCCCCGAGTTCGCAGAACTCCGGGACCTCATCGACCGGTCCGCAAGAGCGCGAATGATCCTCGCAGAAGGCGTCTAACCCCGCCTCCGGAAAGATCCTCGGCTCAGAGCAAAACGAAAAAGCTACCTGGACTACAGGCGGTCAAATTGCCCTGTCTCCCTCGGAAACGGGACGTGATCCGCAATGTCGTTTTCCGTCCGGAAAGGTCCCCATTCTCTCGGGATGTTGAGTAGTCGGTCCTCCAGTTGGTCCACGCTGTGCTGGCCGCAGTAGACCATGGCGCGGTCGAACTCTTCTCTCAGTAACTCAAGCATGTGGTGCACGCCTTGTGCGCCGTTTACGGCCAGACCCCAGAACAGTGGTCTGCCGACCCCGACAGCGGTAGCGCCCAAGGCCAACGCTTTGAGTACATCGGTTCCGCGCCGGATCCCGGAATCTACGTACACTTCCGCCTTTCCTTGGGTGGCGGCAACGACCTCCGGCAACACCTCAATGCTGGACATATCACCATCAAACCGGCGTCCGCCATGGGTAGACACCAGTATCCCGTCGATGCCGCTCTCAACAGCCCTACGAGCGTCTTCCGCGACGCGAACTCCCTTCAACACCAGGGGCAGTTTGGTGAGGCTCCGTAACCAATCCAACTCCTTCCATGTGAGGGGAGGACATCGGAGCGTTTCCCAGGGCGGTGTCTCGTCCCCGCCGCTGACGCCGGAGACTAGGTGTTGCTCCTCACGGAAGTTCCCATACTCGCCCGGGCGCTGATAACGACTGCGCACGGCCCGTTCCGTGGGGATGAGAATCGGCGCGTCGATGGTGAGCACTATGGCCCTGAAACCGGCTGCTTCAGCGCGCTTGACCAGGTTTTCCGTGAAGTTGTAGCCACGGTGAGCAAGCTGGAACCAGAGCGGTCCGGTGGCCACTTCGGCAATCTCTTCCATGCTGTTGTTGGAATTGGTGCTGCACATCATCAGGGTGTTGGACATCCCTGCACCGCGCGCGGTGGCGCGCTCGCCTTCAGGGTGCGCGGTGGCATGACCGTCAGCGGGCGAAATCATCACCGGAAAGCTGATGTCCGTCCCTTGGACAGTGGTCGATATCTTCCGCTCGGTGACATCCCGCAAAAAGCGGGGCCTTAGCGTCAGCGCCTCGAAGGCAGAGCGGTTTCGAGCCGTGGTAAGCTCGTCCATCGCCCCGGCTTCGAGGTGCTCCCAATAGCTGTGCGGCAGGATCTGCTTGGCCCGTGCCTCGTAGTCGTAGAGGTTGATTAGATCCATTCGTACGGTTGAACTCCTGTAAACCTTGCCAGTACTGCCGGACCGTCCCAGTTGCGCACGATCCCGTCCGGTTGGGCCAGCACCCCGGGGACCTGGCGGAATAGCCAAGAATAACCCTCGCCGAGAAGGTCAACCTGTAATCACAGCGAGGGTAAGAATCGGGGCGGGGGTTGACCCACCGGCCCGGCTTGGGAATCGGCTCACCTATGTGATTTCCCAGATCAGACTGAGCAACTACTCGCGTTCGGCGTATACGTGGATGGTGCCGGTGTAGGTTGATACCCAGACTTCGTTGTTGAAGGGATCGTAGGTGATCCCGATTGGTTTGGGTGTTGTCTCGAATTCCTGCCGTTTCGTGAAGTCGAGTGTCCGGATCTTGCTCATGGTGTGCGACTCGTAGTTGACCACGTACAGTGCTGTGCCGTCGGTGGAGATGTCCATGCTTCGAGGCGCGTGGCCGGTACGTACTCGTTGGATGACCTGACCTGAGTTGAGGTCGACCGCTACAACCGCGTCCTCCCCGCTCAGTGTGACATAGAGGGTCTCATCATCCGGGCTCAGTACCAGGTGGCGCGGTGAGACTCCAACACCTCTTATGTATGTCCGTACGGATGCATCCAGCGCACTGGGTATGTTCTCTGATAGGAGGGCTGAGAGGTTGATCACGGCTATGTCGGTGGATCCCATTAGAGCTACGTAGGCGGTGTCGCTGTCACTGGTGACGGCGATACCTCTCGGGTAACGACCAACGTCCACCGAAGCAACTCTCTCGCCGCTGGCTATGTCGATTACGGTGGTGTCGAATCCGCACCAGTTGGACACCAGCAGCAGGCGATCGTCCGGTGTGACGGCCAGGTGTTTGGGGACCCGTCCCACCGGATAGACGCGGTCGATGTCGAGTGTCGTGGTGTCTATCCGGTATACGAAGCTGTCCTGTCCTTGGTCCTTCCGACAGGAGTCACTGCCGGCATGGGGGTCATACCCCGGGCCGTACATGCGGTAGTTGGACACGAAGGCGAACGAGCCATCCGATGTGAAGGCCGCTTCCACGGGTGCTCCCCGGTAGACATCTCCGGGGACGTCGTACCCGAACGCCCGCAAGTCAACTGAATCATCGATCGTGGCGACCAGGTTCTTGTGGTGGTCGAGGACCGAGATCGTATGCCGGTACATCATGTTCTGAGCGAAGTACAGCCCGGTTCCCGACGCCACGACCGACTTGGGAACGAAGTCACCCGAGATTCTGGCGACCGGATGCAGCACGAGTTCGTCGTTCGTCAGACCGACCTGGGAAACCAAAGCAGTGCCGGCAGGCGCCAAGTCTTGGCCGGGGTCACCGATGTGCGGTCCGGGATACCCCAATGCAAGGAATCCGAGTAGAAGGCCCACACTCGTGGCTGTAACACGGGCGCTCGCGTACACCCAGATCAAACATAGTTGAGCCGGTCACGGCCTCCCCGATGGGCCAGGAAAAGATTTCCCCGGTTCCCGGGTATCTAGAACCACGCGAAGTGCTGATTACGAGGAGTGAATGACCCGGTGGTTGACAGATGGGTGGACCGGTATGTGGCGGAACTGTTCAGCTGAGCAGAGCGACGCCGATGAACGGGACGGCTATGAACATGCCCGCCACATAGGCCACCGCCAGCAAGCGCCGGTCGACTGCCAGGCGGGCCAGGATCTCGGCTCCGCGGATGGGGATCTGCCGAAGGGCGGTGATCGGGTAGAGCAGCAGGATTCCGCCTATGTTGAACAGCGTGTGGACCAGGGCTATGGTGAGCGCCTCGGGTCTACTGGTCGCCAGTGCAGCCAGCAACGCCGTGATGGTGGTGCCGACATTGGCGCCGAGGGTGACGGGATAGGCGTTGCGAAGCGTCAGGACCCCGGCAGCGGACAACGGGATCAGCATCGAAGTGGTGATGCTGGATGACTGCACCGAGATAGTGATCACCAACCCCACCAGCAGGGCCACCAAGCCGCTGCCTTTGCTGAGAGCCATGTTCAGGGAACTCTCCACCCGTTGAGCCACCAGACGGCGCATGTTTTTGGTTACGAACGCCAGCGCCAACAACACCGTCGCCACCCCGCAAACGACCAGGAGAGTGCCGAGCGCACTACCGTTTGCCCCGAAGCCGCTCCAAAGATCCTCCAGCCAGCCCACCGGTTGCTTCACCAACCCCTTGATGGGGCTCTTCCACTCCGTGCCGGCCGCGCCGACCAGGGGCTCGCTGATCCGTTCGGCCAGGCTGGAAATGGCGCCCGTGAGCAGTTCCAGAGGCAGGAGCACCAAGACGATCACCACGTTGAAGAAATCGTGCACCACCGCCGCCGCGAAAGCCCGCATGAACTCGGCCGACCGCCTGAGATGGGCGAGCGATACGAGCGTGTTCGTCACCGTCGTCCCGATGTTGGCGCCCATCACCATAGGCACGGCAAATTCGAAGCCCAGCACACCGGAGGCCACGAGGCCGACTATCACCGACGTGCTGGCTGACGACGACTGCACCAGCACGGTGCCGAGAATCCCGACGAAGAGCCCAGCAAGCGGGTTCCTGACGGTGGAGAAGAGGGTCTCCTGGACATCGGCCCCCAGGAGTTTGATGCCGGACTCCAGTGACGAGACGCCCACCAGGAACACATAGATCAGACCTAATACCAGTGCTGCTCTCGCGGCGGGAGGCATCCTGCCACTGTCGACCCTATCCGGGACTGTCAAGTGTTCGACATCGTGATAGGGCATCCGCAGGTTATATAGTATTCGGTTTCCTCTCTTAGTACCGCATCGGGCAGGCAGCGGTGGTAGAAGCCGCATTCGACCCGGCTGGCGGCGGAGGCTCTGGCTTCTCGGGTCCACCGGACAATGAGACCGCAATTCCGATTGGCTTCAAGGCAATCAGGGTTGCCCACTGACGGCCCTTGTCCAGTTCGGAAAAGGTTTATCGGTCGCCTACCCCTTCTGCCCACGGTATTCCGGACCCGATTACCGCCATGACGACTAAAGCGCTTCTAGCCTTCCCAACACGCAGTGGTTCATCTGTCCCGACCCCTCCCGCTGACCGCTTTCGATGCATAGACATCCGGACTCGGGGAGCCGTAGGGGGTCGGTGGTGGCGGCTGTGGCGGGTGCGGTTGTCGTGATCGTGGTCGCGGCTCTCTGGTTCGGCTCCCGGGATGGCGAATCGGATCCGTCTGCCGCTCCTTCGGTGGAGGAGGTCGCGTCCGTAGAGTCGGCTCCCGGCACCGCGGCCACGACGCTTCCTTCCACCCCCACCCGTACTACTAATGCCCGTTCTCAGGAGAGCAGTGTTGATGATGGTGGATCCCCTGTCTCCACTTCTGTGCCCGAGACCACCACTACCACCCTCCCACCGAGGGTCTGCGATCCGGTTCATCCTGGTCAGAATGCATCTGGTCCGCCGGTGCTGGTGGACATCGAAGGCGACGATCCGGCCGAGATTGCCGTGGCCATCTCCCAGCGATTCCACACTTGCGCGGATGACGTGGTGGTCGCCCATCCCTCTCGCCTTGATTCGGCGGCGATCGCCGCCCAATTGGCGGCCCGGTTGTCCTCTCCCTTGCTCTTCTTCCTCCCGTCTTCTCAAGCAGCTTTGGTGGAAGAATTGGGCCGGCTGGCGCCGAGGCGGATCTGGCTGATAGACGGAATACCTAATTCCCTCCGCACCGCTGGCGCTGAGATCATCCGCATGCCGGCGGAACCCGAGGAACTGATCGATTGGATCTCTTCACATGATCGTTCGGTGGTGACCGGCGCTTCTCCGGTAGCCGGCAATCTCGCCCTGCACTCTTTGGTGCTGACCGGAGATCGGTTGGGCATTTTGCTGGCTCCCCGCATGCGGGTTTCTAACGAACCCTCTTCGGTGTCGGATCTGGTCATGGGAGGCGGGGGCTGGGATGCAGGGGCTTCTCGCCTGTGGCTGGTCGATCCTGCGCGGCCCGCTGCCGGACTGGCGGTGGCCGCGGCGGTCTCATCCCTGGGGGAGACGGCTCTTTACTGGAACCCCGAGGAGACGGTCGGGTGGGCCGAGGCCGGGGCCGCGCTGGAAGAACACGCAGTGGGCGTATCGGAGGTGTGGGCCGTTGGCGCATTGCCTGATTCGGACCGGTGGTGGCTGGAGGTAAACCTCTCGGGTCCTGAACTCCCCGGCGGGGGCAGGACCATGTTTCCCGACCGGCGGCTGGTGGCCTTTTACGGGGCCACGCACACCGGGGTGCTGGGGGTGCTGGGGGAGCAGGGTCCTGCCGAGGGCTTGGAGCGCATGGCTCCCTACCTCGAGGAGTACGCCGCCGACGGGGTGCAGAGCATCCCCACGTTCGAGATGATCGCCACCCTGGCCACCGCACGGGCGGGTCGCGACGGCGACTACTCGGGGGAGATCTCCGTGGAAGACATGATGCCCTGGGTCGAGTTCGCCGCTCGGGAGGGCGTCTACGTGGTGCTGGACCTCCAGCCGGGGCGGACCGACTTCCTGACCCAGGCCAAGTATTACGAGGAACTACTGGTCCTGCCCCATGTGGGGCTGGCGCTCGACCCCGAATGGCGACTGAAGCCGAACCAGGTGCATCTGCGCCAGATAGGGTCGGTCGACGCGTCCGAGGTCAACGCGGTGGCCGAGTGGCTTGCGGCGTTGGTGAGGAGGGAACGCCTACCCCAGAAACTCCTGATGGTCCACCAATTCCGATTCACCATGATCCGGGACCGGGAGACCATCGCCACCCCGCCTGAGTTGGCGGTGGTGATCCACATGGACGGCCAGGGTCCTCTCGCCACCAAGTACGAGACTTGGGGGGCCTTGACGGCGGGCACCGACGATCAGGGCTGGCACTGGGGATGGAAGAACTTCTTCGATGAGGACTCTCCCCTGGCCACCCCCGAACAGGTCCTGGAACTGAGCCCCCTCGTGGTCTTCGTCAGCTACCAGTAGTCCACCGGAGAGACCGGCTTCGCTGAGTTCAGCGCCGGTGGTGGCGCATGGCGAGGGTCCAGGAGACCAGTTCCCGCAGCAGCGCCGCCACCCTGTCGCGTATGCGGGGATCCTGCAGTTCGAGGTTCTCGTCGAATTTGTTCCAAATCCCGCGTACCTGAACGGCCGGAGAGGGCAGTTCGAACACGCCGGTGTTGCGTAGCACGTCGCGCAGATGCGACTGGGACCGGTAAGAACCGAAGCCTCCGCCTCCGCCCATGAGCGCGGCGGTCTTTCCCTTCAGCGGCGAGTCCGGGCCTCGGGACGCCCAGTCGATGGCGTTCTTCAGCACCGCCGGCACCGACGAGTTGTACTCGGGGGTGGAGATCAGCAGGGCGTCGGCCGCCGCCAACTTCGCCCGGAATTCAGCCACTGGCTCAGGCATGCCGGCGTCTTCGACGTCACCGTTGTAGAAGGGGATGTCGGCCAGGGAGGCCAACTCCAACTCGGCGTTTTCGGGAACCACCTCGGGGGCCAGCCTCAGCAGGGCGCTGTTGTATGAGCCCCGCCGCAGGCTTCCCGAGAAGCCGACGATCTTGATCGTCTCTGCTATTAGCTCTAAATGGTATCCGGTCCGCCTCCCTCTCTTATCGTTGAAAATCGGGGGTGTCCGAGGCCGTAATCTTTAAGGGATAACCGGCCCGTAGGGGGAAAAGCAGTTGATCGTATTGGATGGCCCGCCTCACAGTTGGCGCCTTCCCTCCTCCGTATCCGGTACGGCTGTCACTGTCGGGGTGTTCGACGGTGTCCATCGCGGTCACCGGCGCCTCCTCGAGGAGTTGGTGCGCAGGGCCTCCGGTGCAGACCTGACGCCGGCGGTGGCCACCTTCGATCCGCATCCCCTGGAGGTGCTGGCCCCCGAGAAGGCCCCCAGGATGCTCACATCGATCCCTCATCGCCTCGAGATCCTGGAGGGGATGGGCGTAGGAGTGGTGGGGGTGATGCCGTTTTCGGAGGTCCGGGAGATGGAGGCGGATGGCTTCATAGCGGAAGTGCTCTTGGGGCGGTTGAGGGCAAGCCTGGTAGTGGTGGGCGAGAACTTCCGGTTCGGGAAGAGCGGGAAGGGGTCGGCCCAGACCCTGCGCCGGGCCGGTTCGCAGCACGGTTTCGGTGTGGAGGTGGTGGGTCTCCTGGCCGCCGACGCTCTGTCGGATACCTCCGGCGCTCCGATCAACTCCTCCCGGATTCGCCGGTGCCTGGCGGAGGGGCTCACCGGAGAGGCGGCGGAACTCCTGGGGAGGCCGTTCGAGCTGCGCGGGACGGTGATCCATGGCGAGCAACGGGGCGCCAAGCTGGGGATACCCACGGCCAATCTGGAAATCTCGTCGCGCATGTCGATGCCGGCCATGGGCATATACGCAGTCTGGGCCGAGGTGGAGGCAGAGCGCCATCCGGCGGCGGTCAACCTCGGAGTGCGCCCCACCTTCGGGGAGAACCGGCTCATGACCGAGGCTCACCTCCTTGACTTCTCGGGCGACCTCTACGGGAAAGGGTTGAAGCTGTGCTTCATCGGTGACCGGATCAGGCCCGAGATCAAGTTCGGGTCGGTGGACGATTTGTTGGCGCAGGTGGAGCGCGACATCGCGGAGGTGCGCATGCGGCTGGAGTCGGCGGCAGAGCCGTTGACGTCATTGGAATAGGTTTGTCCCCGGTGGACTGCTAGAATGGACGGCGAGTTAATCGGGGCTCGTCCATTTTGACGCATTAGCCCTGTTTTCACACGAAGGGATTCCCTTTGAGGACTACATCCGAGTTGGTTGCTGAATACGGCGCGCATGACACCGATACCGGTACTCCGGAGGTGCAGGTGGCCGTCTTGACCGAGCGGATCCGGCACCTTACCGAGCACCTGAAGGTTCACGGCCACGACCATCACAGTCGTCGGGGCCTGCTGAAGATGGTGGGAAAGCGTCGTCGGCTGCTCAAGTACCTGCGAAACCAGGACGTGGAGCGGTACCGCCGGCTCATTGCCTCGCTGGGACTCCGGAGGTAACGCCCTGCGTACAAGAAGTACGCGTCGGGGACATCTAGACGTATTGAGGAGTAATCTTGTCTGAACGAACTGTTACCGGGATGGTGGGTGGAAAGGAAATCACCCTCAGCACCGGCAAACTGGCCATTTCGGCCAACGGAGCAGTCGTGCTCCAACTCGGAGGGGTGGAGTTGCTGGTAACAGCGACCGCCAATCAGGAAATGCGGGAGGGAATCGACTTCTTCCCGCTCACCGTCGACCTGGAAGAACGCATGTACGCGGCCGGGCGCATCCCCGGATCGTTCTTCCGCCGGGAGGGAAGGCCCAGCGAGGGAGCCATCCTGGGTTGCAGGCTGATCGACCGGGCGCTCCGCCCGTCGTTCGCCGACAGCTTTCGCTGCGAGACCCAGGTGGTGGCCATGCCGCTCTCCATCGACGGGGAGAACCCCTTCGACGTTCTCGCCCTGATCGGAGCGTCGGCGGCGCTCACGGTGAGCCCCATCCCCCTCCAGGGACCAATCGGAGCGGCCCGCCTTGCCCTCGTCAAGGGCGAGTGGGTTGCCTTCCCCACCCACGAGGAGATCGCCGAGGGGGTGTTCGAGATAACCGTGGCCGGGCGGCGCAACGCCGACGGTGAGATCGATGTGATGATGGTGGAAGCCGGCGCCACCCCCGGCGGCGTCCGCCTGGTGGCCGAGGGAGACCCACCCAGCGACGAGGCCGCCGTGGTGGAGGGACTGGCGAAGGCCAAGACGGTGATCTCAGAGAGCATCGACCTCCAGTTGGAGTTGGCTGCGTTGGTGGACATCCCGACGGTCGACTGGCCGGCGGCGCCCATCCTCTCGCCCGAGGTGGTGGAGCAGGTGGAGAAGGCCGCCGGACCGGGCCTTTCGGACCTGGTCAGGATGGCGGACCGGCGCCAGCGCTCGGACGCGGAGAGAAAACTTCGGGAGGACGCGGTGGCTGCAGTGGCCGGCGACGACCCCGAGGCGGCGTCGGAGGCGAAGAAGGCCTTCAAGCAGGTCCTCAAGGCCACGATGCGAGACCGGGTGGTGAAAGAAGGCGTCCGTCTGGATGGACGCTCACCCACCGACCTCCGCCCCCTGACCATCGAAGTGGGCACGGTGAAGCGCACTCACGGTTCGGGACTCTTCCAGCGAGGAGAGACGCAGGTGCTCAACATCTCCACCCTGGGCATGCTCAGAATGGAGCAGATGCTCGACGACCTGGGGATCGAGGAAGGCAAGCGGTACATGCACCACTACAACTTCCCGCCGTTCTCCACCGGCGAGGCCGGCTTCATGCGGGGCCCCAAGCGTCGGGAGATCGGGCACGGCGCCCTGGCGGAGAAGTCGCTCCTGCCGGTGGTCCCCACCCCCGAGGAGTTCCCCTACGCGCTCCGGCTGGTCTCCGAGGTCCTGTCCTCCAACGGATCGACCTCCATGGCCGCGGTGTGTTCCTCCACCCTGTCGCTGATGGACGCCGGCGTGCCCATCCTGGCCCCGGTGGCGGGGATCGCCATGGGGCTGATCCACCAGGACGGCGAGTACGTGACCCTCACCGACATCATCGGTGACGAGGACTTCATGGGCGACATGGACTTCAAGGTGGCCGGCACGGCGGAGATGATCACCGCCCTCCAGCTGGACACCAAGATCGCAGGGCTCCCCACCGAGGTGCTCAGCCAGGCGCTGTCCCAGGCTCGGGATGTCCGTCTCTTCATCCTGGAGGAGATGAACAAGGTGATCTCCGAGCCGCGTTCGGAACTCAAGGAGTGGACGCCGCGCATCGAGGCGATCGAGATACCAAAGGACAAGATCGGCGAGGTGATCGGCCCCAAGGGCAAGATGGTGAGAGAACTCGAGGAGGAGACGGGAGTCTCCATCGAGATCGAGGAGACCGAGGGCAAGGGAATCGTGCGGGTCGCATCGGCCGACGGTCCCGCCCTGCAGGCCGCGGTGGAGAAGATCAACCTGATCGCCTTCCCGCCCCAGCCCGAGGAGGGAAAGGAGTACGAGGGCGAGGTGGTCAACATCACCACCTTCGGCGCCTTCGTCAACATCCTGCCCGGACGCGACGGCCTCCTGCACATCTCCAAGCTCGACGCCGACCGGCGGGTCAACCGGGTTGAGGACTACCTCTCCCAGGGCCAGAAGGTGAAGGTGGTCGTGGACGGGATGGACAGGGGCAGGGTCAGCCTGATCCTGGCCGAGCGCCTCGAAGGCCCGCCTCCCGGCCAGGAGAGTCCCCGGCGAGATGATCGCAGGGGTCCTCGGCGTGATGGTGATCGTCGGGGCGGCGGTGGACGCGGTCCCCGCCGTGATGGTGATCGTCGGGGCGGCGGTGGACGCGGTCCCCGCCGTGATGGTGATCGTCGGGGGAGCGGTGGACGCGGTCCCCGGCGTGACGGTGGTCGGGGCGGCGGTGGTCGCGGTCCTCGCCGTGACGGCGACGGTCGCGGCGGCCGTTCGGACGGCAGGCGCCGGGGCGGTGGCGGTCAAGGCGCTCCCCGCAGAGGTGGCGGCGGTGGCGGCCACCGGCGGCAGGCGCGATCCTTCGGAGACCATCTGGACAACTGATAGCAAGCCTTCCGGAGGCCGATACAGGCTGGCCCGTCAGGTCGTATTCTTACCGGAGATGGAGTTTCTTCGTTCCGACCTGAGCGACATCGCCGTCTACAAACCGGGGCCGCCGCTTTCGGAGCTTGCGCGCCAGTTCGGGTTCGATCTCGATTCCCTGGTCCGGGTGGCCACCAACGAGAACCCCTATCAGCCGCTGGACGAAGTCCGGGAGGTGATGGCACAGGCGGTCTCGGGCGTGAACCGCTACCCCGACATCGACGCCTACGGGCTGCGCTCGGCCCTCTCGGAGCACCTGGGGGTGGGTCTTGAGAACGTGTGGTGCGGAGCAGGATCGGGCGAGCTGATCCGGCTGATAGCTCTGGCGGTGGGAGGCCCCGGACGCGAGGCGGTGTTCGGTTGGCCCTCCTTCGCCATGTACCCCCTGTGCACGCGTTATGCCATGATGACGCCGGTCGCCGTTCCGCTCACCGCCGAGCACGGCATGGATCCCGACGGCCTCCTCTCCGCGATCGGTCCCGACACGGTCCTCGTCTACATCTGCAATCCCAACAACCCCAGCGGGACCTACCTGGCCTCCGGCGACGTTCTCCGGTTGATGGAGGAGATTCCCGAGCGGGTGCTGGTGGTCATGGATGAGGCCTACCACGAGTACGCCACCGCCTCCGACTACCGGGGGACGGTCGGCGAGGCCGCCGAGCGGCCCAATGTGGTGACGCTTCGCACCTTCTCAAAGATCTACGGGATGGCGGCGCTCCGGGTCGGCTATGCGGTGGGCAGCCGCGAGACCCTCCAGGAGTTGCGCAAGGTGCAGTCGCCCTTCACCGTTTCCTCGGTGGGACAGGCCGGGGCTGTGGAAGCGCTGCGTCACCAGGACCAGATCGCCGGGCGGGTTGCGGAGAACGCCCGGGAGCGGGACCGGATCCACCGCGGACTGAGCAACCTGGGAATCACCCAGATCGAGAGTCAGACCAACTACATCTACTTCACGGTGGGATTGGACTCCCAGCAGACCGCCGAGGGCTTCCTGCGCCACGGGGTGCTTCTGCGGGCCTACCCGGGGGATTGGGCCAGGGTCTCGGTGGGAACGCCCGAGGAGAACGATCGGTTCCTGGCGGCGGCCGCCGAGATCGTCCGCTGAATCCGGCCCGGTCCGAGGCCGGCTATTCGATGATGACTCTCAACCGGGAGAAGGCCTGTCTCAGGGCATGCTCCACCTCGGAGGGGTGGGGAGCGGCGGCGAATAGGAACCCGAGGTAGCGGTCTCCCTCGGGGAGGGCTCTGACCTCTCCGCCGGGGGGGACGGTGATCTCGAGACCCGTGATCCCCGGCGTGTGGCGGGCCTCGGCGGTGCCTTCGACCTCCACCAGCCTTCCCGACCGGGGGATGGGAAGCATCATCACCCCCGTCGCTCCGGGCTGGCGGATCGCAGAAGGCATCTCCATCCTCAGGGCCTGGCGGAGGATCAGCGACTCCCAGGACTCGGCCATCAGCCCGAAACGGAGGGACCGCGAGCACAGCCCCCCGATGGAGCGGGCCGCCACCTCAAGGACGCTCACCCGGTGGCGCCCGATGCGGAACTCTGCATGGATGGGCCCTTCCTTGAGTCCCAGGGCGGTCACCGTCCGCCTGGTGAGGTGATCGATCTCTCCCAGGACCTCAGGTGGCAGGCGGGAAGGCGCGATGAGCACCGTCTCCTCGAAGTAGGGCCCCTGGGGAGGAGAAGGCTTGTCGAAGACGGCCAGTATCTTCAGCCGACCCCGCGATAGGAGGCCTTCCACCGCCACCTCCCCTCCGGGGAGGAACTCCTCGGCCAGGATGGGCTGGTTGGGGTTTTCCCCCGCACCGGCCAGGATGCGGCGTATCCGGCGGATCGCCCGGTCGGCGTCGGAGGCCCGGTCGACGCGGATCACGCCCTGTCCGCCCGAGCGGGACAGCGGCTTGAAGACCACCGGGTAGCCCAGTTCGGCGGCGATCTCGGGCGGGGAGTCCCCGTGCTGGATGACCCCGAACCGGGGCTGGGAGATCTCGTCCTGGGCGAGGCGGCGCCGCAGCATCGCCTTGTTGCGGGTGGCCGCCGCTGCGGCGGGGGGATTGTGGGGGAGCCCGATCAACTCGGCGCCGCGGGCGGCCACCACCACTCCCTGGTCGTCCAGGGGAACGATGGCGTCGATGGGGAGCCGGGCGGCGTGGTCGGCCAGAATCCGCGCCGACCACTCCGGGCGGGAGCAGTCGATCCACACCCGCCGGTCCGGCGCCACCAGGGGGAGTTCCTCCTCCGAGGCCACCGACAGATCGATCCCCAGATCGGCCGCCGCTTCGAGGAAGTCGGACGCCCGGTAGGTCTGGGTAGGGACGATGAGAAGAACGTGTGGCATCAGAGTGTTCTCAAGGTAGGCGCTTCAAGGGCCATTGTGGTCGGGTTGTCTCCATTGGCGGGGGTACTATTGATGCTATGTCTGGAAAAGTGCTGACCATCGCCTCCGACGCGGTGGACATGATCATCTCGCTCCGCGACCAGGAGCCCGGAGATCAGGAGTACGGTCTCGCCATTGAGGTGAGCGGCATCCGGGGTGCGCAATTCCAATACGATCTGAGCTTCGTGCCGGTGGAGGACCAGACCGAGACCCAGATCCTGGAAGACCACAACGGGCTGGCAATCCTGATCCCTGAACACGACGTGGAGAAGCTGTCGGGCGCCTCCTTGGAGTTGACCCCTCAGGGTCTGGCCATGAACAACCCCAACCTCCCCCAGAGCCCCACCATGGCGGCGGCGACCGAGCCGAGGGGGGATCTGACCGGGCCTTTGGCCGAGAGGATCTCGATCGTCCTGACCGAAAACATCAATCCGGCCATCGCCATGCACGGCGGGATGGCCGAGTTGGTGTCGGTGGACGGGACGGTCGCCTTCCTGCGCCTGTCGGGCGGGTGCCAGGGGTGCGGGATGGCTCAGGTCACCCTCCGCCAGGGCATCGAGCGCATCCTCAGAGAGTCGATCCCCGAACTCAGCGAAGTGGTGGACGTCACCGACCACGCATCGGGCGCCGACCCCTACTACCAGTCCTCCAAGAAGTAATACCGACCGGGGCCGGGTCCGAGGCGTCGGGAGGACGTCGGGTGGTTAGGACAGGGTCGGGTACGCGTCGTATCCCTCGATCCCTACGGTGACCGAGGTGACCGGCTGGGGCTTTCGATCCATGATCGCCGCCAGCCTCGTCTCCAGGTGGCCGTAGCCCACCACCCGGGTGATCAGGGGGAGTCCCAGCCAGTCGGCTATCTCCTGGGCTCTGGCCAGGAGCTTTTCCTCCTCGGACTGGACCAGGTAGGCCACCCGGCGGTAGTTCCCGAACAGCATCTCCTTCAGGTCCGGGTGCCGTTCCAACAGAAGGCCCTCCACGACCAGGTTCCTCCACGACTTCACCAGAAAGTCGGTTAGGAAGAAGGTCCCGGGCTCTTCCTCCATCAACTTCACGAACTCCTCGCCCCCGAACATCTCGTAGCAGTGGGGCCCGAGCGGACGGACCGCGCCGGTGTCCTTGAGCATGGCGTCGAGATCCGACGCTCCGCAGTGTCCGTACACCACGACCTGGCGGTCGTATTCCCCGCGGGTCTCGGCCAGCTTCTCGGCCACTGCCCCGGTTATCAACTGGGGACGGTTGTGGAGCCGGGCGTTGATCACCCGCAGGTCCACGTCCCAGCCGTGGTGGTCGATGATCTCCCGGAGTTCCTTTCCCAGGGCGGCGCAGGCCACCATCACGGTCCGTTCCCGGGTCCCGTCGTGAGTGTCCGGGGGCGACGTCTCCGCGTCAGCGGGGTTCACGGTGGTTCAAGCCTCTCCGGTGGGAAGCGATGATGGACCGACGCAAATCCGACAGGCGCCCGGGGGGATAGTCGGCTTCCAGCCGCTCTATCACGCGGTCAGCCACCTGGCGGGGGTCCCCTGGCTCCTCCTCCGGTTCTCCCCACGACCACCCGGCCAGATAAGTCTGCTCCTCGGTCCGCCCGGTGGCGGTGGCCACGGCGTCCACCGTCATCTGGAAACGATTGCTCAGGTGCTTTCTCACCCGGCCGCGCCGGCCGTCCCTGGTGGCTTTGACGCCAACCGGGATTGCATCCCAATAGAGGATTTGATAAGTCGCCATCCGGGCCTCCCGGAAGAGGGAATGTTGAACGGAAATCCTAGCCGACCGAGGGCCTTAATGCCGCGCAGAATGGGAACCGGAAGTTGGCGGACACGGCCTTACGGAGTGGAGCCAGGGCCGGTGTGGGTCCTGTGGAGCCAGGGCCGGTGTGGGTCCTGTGGAGCCAGGGCCGGTGTGGGTCCTGTGGAGCCAGGGCCGGTGTGGGTTCCTACGGACGATGTGCCCGCCGCTGTGCGCAAAGGTCCCGGGCCGCTTCCGGCCAGGAGGGGTAGCGGAATTCGAAACCCTGCTCTTCGAGGACGCCCGGAACCACCCGCCGGCTCTTGAGGATCAACTCCGACTCGGTGCGCATCAGGAAGGTCCCCAACTCGGTCATCCACCTGGTGGCCGGCAAACCGAAGGGCATGCCCCAGGCGGCGCGCAGGTCCCGCATGAAGGCAGCGTTCGGTAAGGGGTTGGGCGAGGCGATGTTGATTGGACCGCTGGTTTCTGGCCGGTCGATGATCCATTGGACGGCCCGGTAGAAGTCCACGTGATGCACCCACGACATGAACTGGCGGCCGTCACCGGCCTTGCCGCCCAATCCGAGCCGGACCAGCTTGAGCAACAGATCGAAGGCGCCTCCCCGGTGGGGACTGAGCAGGATGGCGGTGCGCAACTTGACCTTGCGGGTGCCGGGCGTATCCGCACGGTCCAGTTCCTCTTCCCACGACCTGGCGACGTCGTAGCTGAAATGCCAGGTGTCAGGGTCGTCCGGACGGTTACCCAGCACCCCTGTGGCCTCGTCGTTGGGAGGACTGTAGGTGTGAACGTAGATGGTTGCGGTGCTGGCCTGGAGCCAGACGCGGGGAGGATGGCGGGCGTTGGAGATAGCCTCGCCCACCAGGCGGGTGGTCACCACCCGCGATTGCTTGATATTCCGGCGGTTGCGGTCGTGATACCGGCAGTTGACACTTCGGCCGGCCAGGTTGATGACCACGTCCGCTCCGTCGATCTCCGAGTCCCATCCGCCGTGGGTTCTTCCATTCCAGCGGACCGTGCGGAAGGATCCCCTGGGCGCCTGGCGGCTGATCAGCACGACTTCGTGCCCGTTGCCGGTGAACGCCTCGGCCAAGATTGTGCCGAGTTCTCCTGTTCCCCCCGGGATCACTATTCTCATGGTGCTCCCACGGATCCTACCGGCCCGGCGGGGGGCCTCACGCCATCGGTTGCCCCGGATCTCCCCGGTTGCGCCGGATCACCTCGCTGGGAGCCCGGCGACAGGGGGAACCCCGAAAAGGACCGGTGATCGTCCCGGCCTACCATTAGGTCAGTTCCCTTCCCGAAACCAGGGCGACGACCGGCAGAGGAGCCGATTTGGACTTCGATCTCAGCCCCGAGCACCAGTTGTTCCGGCAGACGCTGCGTCGTTTCGTGGATTCGGAGATCCGGCCTGTGGTCAAGGAGTGGGAGCAGGCCGGCCGGTATCCCACCGAGATAGTCGACTCCATGAAGGAGATGGGGCTGTTCGGGATCACCGTGCCCGAGGAGTACGGGGGGATGGGCGCCGACTTCGTCTCCATGGCGCTGGTTTTCGAGGAGATCTCGCGGGGCTGGATGGGGATAGCCGGAATCCTGGGAAGCCACTCGCTGTCGTGTTTCATCCTGGCCCGCTACGGCACCGAGGCCCAGCGCCTTCGCTACCTTCCGGACCTGGCGTCCGGTAAGCGCCGCACCGGGATCGCTCTCACCGAGCCGGACGCGGGCAGCGACCTCCAGGGCATCAAGACCCGGGCCGTCCGGGACGGTGATCACTACGTGATACGGGGATCGAAGCTGTGGATCACCAACGCCCGGTACGCCGATCCGCTGCCGGTGCTGGTCAAGACCGATCCCGAGGCCAGCCCGCCGCATCGCGGCATGAGCCTGCTCCTGGTGGACCAGGGGACTCCCGGTCTGGAGATAAGCCGGGACCTGCCGAAGCTGGGCTACAAGGGCCCCGAGAGTTGCGAGGTGCAACTGGACGACGTCCGGGTCCCGGTTGAGAACCTGGTGGGGGGAGAGGAGGGACGGGGGTTCCAGCAGGTGGTGAGCGGACTCGAGATCGGGCGCATAAACATCGCCGCCCGGGCGGTGGGGGTGGCCCAGGAGGCTTACGACCAGGCGCTGGCCTATTCGAACACCAGAGAGGCGTTCGGCCGGAAGATCTCAGGATTCCAGGCCATCCAGCTGAAGCTGGCCGAGATGGCCACCGACACCCAGGCGGCGCGCCTCCTGGTGTGGTGGGCCGCCTCGCAGGCCGATCTGGGCAAGCGGGTTGACATCGAGACCGCCATGGCCAAGTACTTCGCCTCAGAGGTGGCCTGCCGGGCCTCCCTGGATTCGATGCGCATCCACGGGGGCATGGGATACAGCCCGGAGCTGGACATCGAGCGCCTCTATCGCGACGCTCCCCTGATGGTCATCGGGGAGGGGACCAACGACATTATGAAGATGGTGATCGCGCGGGGCCTCACCCGCGGAAGACTGGTGATCGACTGAATCCCGGATTGTTCCCGCGCAAGGAATCGGACCTCGTCCCAGCCGGTTGGGCGTGAGAGGAATGCGCCCTATGGGACCCTCCGGTCCTCATAGGAGCGAGCACCTCACCAGGGGCCGCCCAGGAGAGCCGGCTACCGGGCATAGGGCTCCGGTTTCTCTAAAATTGCCGTTCTATATGGCTCAGAAGGTCTTTCCGGTGGGGTTGGGCCGGTTGATCTTAGGCTTGGCGGCCGTTGCGCTTCTGCTGTGGGGGGGAGGGACCGCGCTGGCCCAGGACGAGAGGCCGGAGGTGAGGCTGGTCGTGGAGGGAGGCCTGGAGGGGTGGGTGGACCCCCACTGGCCCATCAAGCTTGAAGCCCGCATCGAGACGGACATCCTCCTGGTGGGCGAACTCCAAGTGGTGCAGGGCCAGGAACTGGCCAGGCTGGAGGTGGAGGTCCCGGCCGGGGGAGCCAGGGCCTATGAGGTGGTGGTGGCGCCGCCCGTCGACCACAGGGTGATCCTGCTGCGGGTGATACCGGATGGCGGCGATCAGGAGACCCCGGTTGCGTCGGCTTTCTTCCGCCCCCGGGTGGCGGCCAAGGAGATACTGGTGGGCCTGGTCGGTCTGCCCCGCTTGGAACAGGTCCTGGGAGAGGTGCGATCTGCGGTCAGTGGCGAGCCGATAACACCGGTCGGGATGGAGGATGCCTCCGAGCGCCTGGAGAGGGGGGAACTCCATCAGCTCTCCTATCTGGTGATGGACCAGCCTCGAGCCCTGGCCGCGGGTACGGTGTCCTGGTTGGAGGGAGGGGGGCGCCTGGTCACCACCGCTGCAGCCCTGGAGACGATGGGACTGGACGCGGTCTGGTGGGGGAACTTTCCCGGCGTCGACGCCGAGATAGGGTGGTACGGGGTGGGAGAAGGCGAGGTGCTGGCGCTCGACGCCCTGTCCGGCCACCCGACCCAGGTTTGGGCATCGTTGCTCCGACCCGCCCAACTGTCGGGAAGCCAGCAGATCCCCCTCATCGAAGGACCGATGTCCCTCACCCAGGCGGCATTGTCGGTTGAGAGCGAGACCCCGGGATACCCCTGGCTACCTGTGGTGGTGGTCGTGTACGCAGTGGTGGTCGGGCCGGTCAACCTGTGGATTCTGCGGAGACGCGGCAGGCTGGAGTGGGCCTGGTTCACCATCCCCGCCCTGGGCCTGATCGGGGTGGTGGCCTTTTCTATCGTGGGTACCGGCGGCGTCAACCGGACGTTCTGGTCGCATGGCACGGTCCAGGTCTCGGGACCGGACCCGCAGACTCGCACCGGGATGGTGGCGGCCACCAGCAGGGCCAGGACGATGGAGATCTCCTTCAGTCCCGATTGGGACGTCTACCCCGAGAACCTGGCGGACATCTCCGGGGACTCCGCTCAACCGACGATCACCCCCTCCGGCGTCTATGAATACGACCTCCCTTCCCTGGGGTGGCTGTCGGTGAACGCTTTTCGCCGGGCAGAGCCGGTCAGTGTCGTGGCTGCGTTCGGTGACCGGGGAGTGGAGATGACCAATGCCTCTTCGAGCTCGGTTGTGATGTGGGGTGTCCATGCCTATCCCAGGGTTGCCGTCCGGGGGGCTCTGGAACCCGGCGCCAACGGGAGTATCGGTTGGCAGGAAGTTCTCTCATCGAGTTCGTGGTGGCAGTTTCACGACGCTTTCTGGGGGATGGACGCCCTGGACACCGTCGACAACTTGAGCGAGCACTGGCCGATTGTCATCGGGAGTCTGGTGAACGTCGCCAAGGAGTCGGGAATGGTGGATGTCCCGTCCTTCGCGTTCGCGGTCACGGAGCAGTCGATCTCCGACGTGATGGTCGATGGCCGCACCCAGGAGGTGCCCGGACTGAAGCTTGATCTGTATCCCATCTCCGTGGATCGAATGGGTGCGACGGGTTGGGCTCACGCCCGTCCGGTCTGGTTGGACGAGGCATTCCGAGCCGGGGGATTCGAGGGCGCCCCCGTCTTCGCCGAACTGTGGATCCTCTCCTACCGGGTGCCCACCGACCTGTCCGCGCCCCTGCGACTGGGACTGGGTGGGTTGGATCCCGAATTCGTCGGTTTGGATCGCGCCATCGCTCCCTTCGACGGAGAGGAGGATGTCGAGGGCACGGAGGGCTGGGAAGCCTGGGACTGGGAGGCCGCCGAGTTCGTGCCGGTCGACATCGACTCCGAACTGGACGCAGAGCGGATCGTCGCCCCGTCGGGCGAGGTTCTGTTGAGGGTGTCCACGGCCCGGCTCGGGGTGTCGCCCTTGACAGCCGTGATGACATGGGGGGACGTACCATGATGATCTCCTTTGCCGGAGTGAAGAAGCGTTACCGCACGGCAGTGGCCCTCGACGGGGTGGACATGAGCATTCCCCAGGGCTCGGTCACCGGGTTGGTGGGCCCGAACGGAGCGGGCAAGACCACTTCCATACTGCTGATGAGCACTCTGCTGTCCCGCGACGAGGGAACCGTGGAGGTGGGGGGACTCGATCCCGAACTGGACGCGCCGGGCGTCCGCCGCCTGATCGGCTACATGCCGGACTTCTTCGGGGTCTATGAGTCCCTCACCGCCACCGAGTACCTGCAGTTCTTCGCGGCCAGCCACGGGATAGCGGCGGATCGCAGGTCCGCTCTGGCCTCCGATCTTCTGGATCTGGTGGGTCTGGCGGACCGGGCGACCGACGATGTGAACACATTGAGCCGGGGCATGAAGCAGCGCCTCTCCCTGGCTCGATCGCTGGTGCACGACCCCGACCTGTTGGTGCTGGACGAACCCGCCGCCGGCCTGGACCCCCGGGCGCGGGTCCATCTCCGAGAACTGATTGCCGAGTTGGGGCGGATGGGGAAGACGGTGGTGGTCTCCTCTCACGTGCTGACCGAACTGGAGGGGATCTGCAGCGACATCGTGGTGATGGACGAGGGACGGGTGGTCGCCCAAGGCCCCATGGATTCCATCCGGGCCTCGCTGGCTTCCGACCGCTTCATCAGGATGCGCCTGTTCGATCAGGATGTGGATCTGGCGTTGGGCGTCCTGGAGGAGGACCCCCGGGTTTCGGGGTTGACGGTGGAGAGCGGGCGGATCGGGTTCTCCCTCGACGAGGCAGGGGACGACGCATCGAGCGAGCTTCTGTCCAGGCTGGTCGGAGCCGGGGTGCGGGTGGCGGAGTGGCGCATCGAAGAGATCGGCCTGGAGGAGTTGTTCCTCCGCATAACCCAGGACACGGACCAATGAACCCGGTCCTGGCCCGGGAGTCCCGGCAGCGCTTCCGGGGGCGCTGGAGCTGGCTGGTGATCACCGGCTGGGTGATCGTGGTGGGGCTTTTGACCTATCTCTTCTTCGTGGCGGGGAGGAGCATCAACATCGACTTCTTCGGGGTGCGCGGGCCTCTCTCGGGGCTCAGTCAGGCCGGCAAGTGGGTGTTCGAGGGGATGACCCTGGTCTTGCTGACCGCGGTGGCGTTCATGGTTCCCGGTCTGACCGCCCTGTCGGTGGTGGGGGAGCGACAGCGCCAGACCCTGCACCTTCTCCAGATCACCCAGGTCACGCCCTTCGGGATAGTGGTGGGGAAGCTCTTCTCATCGATCGGCTACTTCCTGGTCTTGATCCTGGCGGTGATCCCCCTGCTGGGCCTGCCGCTGGCCTTCGGGGCCATCGGGCTGGTGGACGTCCTGGTGGTCCTCGGCATGCTGATCCTGGTGGTGGCGATGCAGGCCTCCGTCTCGATCTGGGTCTCTTCGCGGGCCAGGTCCAACCGGGGAGCGGTGGCGCTGTCCTACGTGTTGGCGGTGGCGATCTTCTTCGGGTCCTTCGTGCTGATGGGGGTGGAGGCGCTGGTCATCAGGGTCGACATCGAGGACGACGGCCGGGAGTTGGTCAGCACCTGGCTGAATCCCTATGTGGCCGTGGCGGACGCCGCC
Source organism: Acidimicrobiia bacterium (assembly GCA_965209025.1). Classification (GTDB taxonomy): domain Bacteria; phylum Actinomycetota; class Acidimicrobiia; order Spongiisociales; family ZC4RG35; genus Bin76. The sequence goes on from OZ242375.1 coordinate 363,355, forward strand.
GCGTTTCCCTATGACGACCTGGCCGGTGTCTTCGAAGGCGCCGACCTCCCCACGCCCATGGACCCCATCAGGTTGCTGGTGTCGCTGCGCCAGGGTGAAAACGTCTTCGAGGGTGATGAGATCGAGGAGGCAGTGTTCGGAGTGCGCCGGATACCAGGATGGATCGCCACCACCTTGGTATACGGAGCGATCATCGCCCTGTGCTTGTGGAGGGCTTCCCGCCGGGTGACCGCCCCGCGGGCGTTGCCGGCGCGGCGAAGGCGCGGCCGGGTTCCCGATGCCTCCGCCTGAGCCGCTCCGCAGGCTGGTGGCCCTGGCGCGGAGGCGCCTGTGGGTCTCCCGCCTGGTCGGAGAGGTGGTACTCGGGCTGGGTGTGGGAGCGGCCGGGGCGGCGGCGGTGTGGGGCATTTCCCGGGTCTTCGTGGTGCCCTGGGCCGATGGAGTGGCGGTGACCCTGGTGGCGGTATCTGTGGCCGGCGTGCTGGGATGGTGGGTAGTGAGTCCTCCCAGCGCCGCACAGGCGGCCCTGTGGGCCGACCACCGCCTGGGAGGAGAGGACCGGCTCTCCACCGCCTGGGAACTGGCGGGACGCTCCCGGCTGGACCCGGCGGAGACCAGACAGGTGGAGGCGGCGGGGAGTTGGGCGGCCGGCGCCGACCGGAAGGGCCTGCGGGGACAGTACCCCTCGGCGTGGATGCTGGGGCTGGTGCTGCTGGCGGTGGTCTCGGCCGGGATGATGGCCGTGTCCCCCTCGGTGACCGACGAGGCCCTGGCTGAGTCGCGCCGGGTCCGGGAGGTGGTGGACCGCGAGACCGAGTCCATCGAGGCCCTTGCTGAGCAGGCTCCCGAGGACCTCGCCGAGAAGTTGAGCGAGCTGGCGGAACGGCTTTCGGAGGCCGAGACCCTGGAGGAGGCGCTCTCGGAGCTTTCCGTGGCGCGCCTGGAACTCGAGGAGCGGCTGGGACCCAACCGCCTGGCGGAGGACACCGCGCTGGCGGGACTTGCCTCCCGGCTGTCCCGGCTTCCGGTCGGGGAAGGGGAGGATCCCGCCGCCCGGTTGGAGGACCTGGCTTCCTCGCTCGGCTCCCTCACCGAAGACCAGATGGCGGCCCTGGCCCGGGAGTTGGCCGACCGGGCCTCCGACTTCGCGGGCATCGACGAGTCGCTCGCCGAAGCGCTGAGGGAGGCGGCTTCGGCCCTGGCCGCCGAGGGTCTCGACCCTGCCCTTGCGGCCGGCGCCCTGCAGCGGGCCGCACAGCAGGTGTCCGCCGCACAGGCAAGGGCGGCCGAGGCCTCCTCCCAGGCGGCGGCAGCAGCGCAGTTGGCCGACGCCGAGGAGAGGCTGCGGAACGCCCAGGAGAGCGCAGGTCAGCCGGGATCCGGTGGGGGGGAGGGTACCGGACAGGGCGAGGGGCAGGGATCGGAGGGGGGCCAGGGGGGCCCTTCGGACCAGGGACCGGGATCCGGTGCCGGCCAGGGAGAGATCATGGGAGGCGGCGGTGGAGGCCAACCCGACCCATCCGGTATGGGTGGCGGACAGGTTGCGGGTGTGGGCGACAATGATCCCGCCCGGAGTCCCGCTTCATCCCCCGCATCCATTTTCGACCCCCCTCCCGAGGGAATGGGAGAGGAAGTCCACGTCCCGATCGATGGCACCGAATCGGGCGATGTGGCGGGATCCGGCGTGGCGCCCTCGGTGGCAAATCAGGCGCTGGTTCCCTATACGGACCGCTTGGCCGAGTACCGGTCGGCGGCCTTGGAATCCCTCCAGAGACGTCCCCTTCCCTCCCATCTGACCGAAGTTGTGCAAACCTATTTCACGGAGTTGGAACCATGAGCTCAAATACCCCCCCAATGGACCCCGACGGGTTCGCAACCAGCCTTACCCGGGCCCGCGAGGAGATAGCCGAAGTGATCGTCGGCCAGACTGAGTTGGTGGAGAAGGTGCTGGTGGCGGTGCTCTGTGAGGGCCATCTCCTCCTGGAGGGGGTGCCCGGCCTCGGAAAGACCCGGCTGCTGACCGCCCTGGGGCAGGTACTCCAGATCGGGTTCGGCCGCATCTCGTTCACACCCGACCTGATGCCCGCCGACATCCTGGGCACCAACGTCCTCCAGGCCGGTCAGTTCAGCTTCCACCCCGGTCCGGTCTTTACCAACCTGGTGCTGGCCGATGAGATCAACCGGGCCACGCCCAAGACCCAGTCGGCTCTCCTGGAGGCGATGGCCGAGAGGAGGGTGACCGTGGCCGGAGCCACCCGCCCGCTTCCCAGGCCGTTCATGGTGATGGCAACGCAGAATCCCCTGGAGATGGAGGGCACCTATCCGCTGCCCGAGGCTCAACTGGACCGCTTCATGCTCAAGGAGTTGGTGCCGTTCCCGCCGTCTGACGACCTGGTGGAGATCCTGCGTCGCACAACCGGCGGCGCCGAACACCGGCCCGCGGGCGTCCTGGAGGGGAGTCACCTGACCCGGATGGCGTCGATGGTCCGGGAACTGCCGGCCGCCCGGCACCTGTTGCGGTACGCCTCCACTCTGGTGGGAGCGACCCATCCGGACTCTCCCGGGGCGACCGACGGCATCCGCCGTTACGTCCGGGCCGGAGCCAGTCCGAGAGGCGCCCAGGCGCTGATCCTGGGAGGCAAGGCCCTGGCCTTGATGGCCGGGCGTCCCAACCTGTCGGCATCCGACATACGCCGACTGGCCCACCCGGCTCTCAGGCATCGTCTGGTGCTGGGCTATGAGGCAGTGGTGGACGGGGTCAGCGCGGACGGCTTGATCGAGGAGGTGTTGGAGGCGCATCCCGAACCGGTGGCCGAGCGCTGATGCTGGTCTCCGCCGGACTGCGGGAGAGGATCGGCCGTTTCTCCATGGCGGCCAGGGGTCGGGTGCGGTCCCCCCACGGCGGGAGGCACGCCTCCCACCACAAGGGAGAGAGCATCGACTTCGTGGACTTCCGGGAGTACACCCCCGGTGACGACTACCGGAGGATCGACCACCTGCTGTGGGCTCGCCTGGGGACGCCCCTGATCCGGGAGTTCGAGGCGGAAAGAGAACTATCGGTGAGAGTGGTGGTGGATCGATCTCCCTCCATGGGCTTTTACGACAAGCACCCCGCGGCGCTCGGTCTGGCCGGTCTGATGACTTACCTGGCTCTGGCGGGTGGTGATCGGGTCGAGTTGTGGGCGGCGCCCGGCGCCGGCGGCGCCGGGGTGGTCACCCGGGGGCCGGCGGGAAGGCACCTCTCGGCCTGGCCCCGGCTGGAGGCCTGGCTGGAGGGATTGGGCGTCCAACCCGGCGACGGCAGGCTGGCGCCGTCGATGGCGGCAGTCGCAGCCGGGGGTCGCGGCCACTATGTCGTCTTGGTGAGCGACCTCCTGGTGACCGACTGGGAGTCGGGTCTCGATCTGTTGGGCGGCTCGGTCGGAGGGGTGGTGCTGCACGTCCTGGGGACTCCCGAACTCGATCCCGAGGTTTTGGGAGACATCCGGCTCCGCGACTCGGAGACCGGTGAGGAGTCCGACTTCTCGGGCACCGTCGACGCCTACGAACGCTACCGGGCCCGGCTGGACGACCTGTGCTTGCAGATGGCGGCCCGCGCCGCCCGGTCGGGTCTCCATTACCTGCTGGTGGAACCCGGTCCGGATGTTGCTGAGGAGACGCTCTGGCAACTGGCCGGCGCCGGAGTGTTGTCCTAAGCCCATGAAGTCGGGATGTCTCCTGGCGAAGCTCCCCCCGGGGGTCCTGTGCAGGCCCTTCCCGGTCTGTGAAAAAAGCCGACGGCGGACCCTTGACCCTGTCACACCCACGATGCACATTGTGGACAGCCGCAAAGCACCTGCACGGATCGAACCGGCGCGTAGTCCGATCCATCCCAGGGATCAGAATCCTCGGAGACGCCCCTTCCCGGCGACAGCCCCGGCGCGTCCCGACCAACGGAAAGGCGGTGGTGGGGGTGGGCCCTTCAGGTGGGGTGTTTGCCGATGTTTTTCGCGGGTTAGCGACGGTTTTCGCGGGTTAGGGGTCGCGGACGGTATGGTGCGGGCCGGGGTTACTTCGGGTGGGGGAGGGCGGCGTGACCCGGTGGGAGGAGAGCTTTGAGTTTTCTGGTTCCCGCCGCTCTGGGGCTCTCGTCGCTGGCTCTTCCCCTGATCGCCCTGTACATGTTGCGCAGCCGTCGGGAGAGGGTCGAGGTCTCGAGCCTGCTCCTCTGGGAGACCGCCGGCGATCCGCTCTCTTCTTCCCGTCCGTGGAGGCGTTTGAAAGTCACCCCTCTGTTGGTGTTGCAGTTGGCGGTTCTGGCCGCCTTCGTCTTCTCCCTTGCCCGTCCCTTTGGCTCAGAGGAGGCCCGGCTCGGCGCCCACACGGTGCTGGTGATGGACGTCTCGGGCTCCATGGGGATGGAGGGCCGATTCGAACGGGCGCGGGAGGAGGCGCTGGGCTGGGCTGGGGAGATGTCGGGGGAGCAGTTGGTCTCCGTGGTCGAGGCCGGCGCCTTGCCCCGGGTGGTGACCGCCTTCTCACGGCAGTCCGAAGAGGTGGCGGACGCCTTGGCGAGCCTCGAGCTGACCGGAGGTGAAGCCGATCTAACCGAGGCGATCCGGCTGGGAAGGGGATTGGCCACCCCCGAACGTCCCACCGACCTCGTGCTGTTCACCGACGGCGGCCTCGCTCCGCTGGGGGCCGAGCCGGTGGCGGCCGCCCGGCACGTCCGGTTCGACGAGACCGGACCGAATTGGGCCATCGAATCCCTCTACCTGGATAGGGACTCGGCGGGCTTGGTGAGGGCATTGACATCGGTCGCCAACCATGGTGGCCCGGCGCGGGCGGTCGGGGTGGAGTTGGAAGCGGAGGGGACGGTCTTCGCCCGGCTGGAGGTGTCCCCGGATCCGGGCGGGAAGGAACAGGCGTTCACACCTGCTCCGGTGGGTTCCGGTGCAGTGGTGTCGGCCAGGTTGGTGCACTCCGGCGACTCCCTGCCGCTGGACGACCGCGCCTGGGCGGCCCTGCCGATCCCCTCGGTCAACTCCGTGCGGGTGGAGGGGACCGAGTCGCCGTTCGTGTCGGCGCTGGTCCGGTCGATCCCCGATCTGACCGAGGCGGACCCGTCGGTGGACTCCGCCGAGTTGTCGGTGATCAACCGGGGCGAGCCGGGGGAGGTCGACCGGCCTTCCTGGTTGATCCGCACCGATCCCCCTCCGCCCGGGCTCCGGCTGGTGGGGATTGCCGCCAACCTGGGGGTGACCTGGCAGCGGCCCGGGGAACCGGTCCTGGACGACGTGAGCCTGGCCGGCACCGCGGTGGCCGAGACCCAGGTGATCCAGACCGACGAGTGGTTGCCGGTGGTCAAGTCCGGGGAGGTCCCCCTGGTGCTGCTGGGTCGGGTGAACGGCCATCGTGCGGTGTACTTCACATTCGACCTCACCCACTCCAACCTGGTGGTGCAGATGGCGTTTCCCCTGTTGGGGGTCAAGCTGTTGGAGTGGCTGGGAGGGGAGGCGGCGGGTGGCATCGATCCGTCTCCGGCCGGGGCGCCCATCCCCCTGCTGTCCTCGGGGAGGGGCACGGTCCGGGTGACGGGACCTGGGGGACAGCCGGTGATCGTGGGCAACAAAGCGGCGTCTTTCACCCGCACGGGCAGCCCGGGTGTCTATCGGGTGGAGTACATGGATGTGGACGAACAGGTCGAACGGGCCGAGTTGGCGGTCAGGAACTTCTCCCCCGACGAGTCGGCGGGCCACTCCCGGCAGTTGGCCGTCGAGGCGGGAACGTTCGTCACGGATGAGAGGACCTCCACCATCCGGGAGTGGGGTCTGTGGGTGGCCGCGCTGGCGGCTTCGCTGATGGTCCTCGAGTGGTGGGTGGCCCTCAGAGGCCCCCGCGGCGGCGGACGCCCGAGTCCGGGACTGGTGACGCCCTTGGCCGCGCCTCCGCGGAGAGGACGCCCGTGAGGTTCGGGGTTCCGGAGTTGATCTGGGCGGCGCCCTTGGGGGTGGCGGCCATCTGGCACATGGCCAGGCGGGGGAGATGGACGGTGGGCCGCCGCCGTCGACGCTGGGTGCTGGCTCTGCGGATGGTGGGGGTCGGGTTGGCGCTCCTGGCGCTGGCCCAGCCGGTGCTGAGCCTCCCCCAGCGGCAGAGGGCCGTCCTGCTGACCTTGGACCGCTCCCTTTCGATGGGATCGGAGTCCCGGGCCCACCAGGAGCAACTGGTGGCCGAAGCCCTGCCGCACGCCGGAGCCGACGACCTGGTGGGTCTGATGGTGTTCGGTTCAGAGGCCAGGATGGACACGGCTCTCACCACCGGTCGGGAACTGCTGCCGGTCCGCTCGGTCGTGGACGACTCGGCATCCGAACTGGGATCGGCTCTCCGGGCCGCCGCCGCCCTGCTGCCCACCGCCGGGGCGCGCCGCGTGGTGCTGATGAGCGACATGGCCGCCACCGGGGGAGGGGTGAGGGAGGTGATCGAGGAGTTGGCTGACGCCGGGGTGGCCGTTGACGTGGTGGTGCTGGAGAGCGCCCTGGACGCCGAGGCGTTGGTGGAGTGGGTGGAAGTCCCCGGCCTGGTCCGGGAGGGGGAGTTGCTCCTCGCCACCGTAAGAGTCCGCTCCAGCCTCCCGGGACAGGCGCAGCTTCGGATCACGGCTGGTGACCATGTGGAGACGCGGGAGGTCCTCTTGCGGGCCGGCGCCAATCAGGTGGATGTTCTGGTTCCTATCGACCAGGCAGGCGCGGAGCGGGGCGGACCACTGGCTGTGGAGGCGCGACTGTTTGCGGACTGGGATGAGTACGCCGAGAACAACCGGGCGGTCGGGATCACCCGGGTGGAGGGCCCGGCAAGGGTGGCGGTGGTGGAGGACCGGGCCCGACGGGGTGAGGGGGCCTTCCTCCAGGCCGCGCTGGAGGCCTCGGGACTGACCGTCGACCGGGTGGTCGGGATCCCCTCGGCAGAGAATCTGGCCGAATATGACGGCGTGGTGCTGGTCAACGTGAACGTCGGGGAGGCCACCGAGGCGGAGGACCTGGTCGCTTATGTGGAGGACTTCGGACGCGGCCTGGTAGTTGTGGGAGGAGACCGGAGCTTCGGGGTGGGGGACTATCACCAGACTCCCCTGGAGAGCGTGCTGCCGGTCTCCTCCGACCCCGATGACCTGCTGCGGCGCCAACCGGTGGCCGAGGTCTTGGCGCTCGACACCTCCGGGTCGATGGGTTCCTGTCACTGCGGGGGCAACGCGGAGCGCATCGCGGGAGGGACTCCCAAGACGGCCATCGCCCAGGCCGGGGCGTCGCAGGCGATCGGCGCCCTGACCAGTTCCGACCAGGTCGGGGTGCTGGCCTTTTCTTCGGGCTTCGACTGGACGATTCCGCTCGGTCCCCGGCCGGGCGACGACGAGGTAGCCGCCGCGTTGTCCACCCTGACTCCGGAGGGAGACACGGAGATCCGCCCGGCGCTGGCCGAGGCGCTCCGGGTTCTGAACGGAGTGGAGGGGTCGCTCCGCCACATCGTGCTGTTCACCGACGGTTGGGACCCCGATGAGGCCGGATTGCTTCCCCTGGCGCGCCAGATTTCCGCCGACGGCGTGACCCTCTCGGTCCTGGGAACCGGAGAGGGCCCCGGCCCGACTCTCGAACGGATGGCCGAACTCGGGGGAGGGCGTTACTACCCCGGGGTGGACCTCGACCTGGTGCCGGAAATCTTCGTCGAGGAGACCCTGCTGGTGGCCGAGAACCTGGTGCGGGAGGGCCTCTTCTATCCGGTCCGGACCGGGCTGAGCCCCATCAGCGAGATCCTGGCCGAGGCGCCGCCTTTGCGGGGTTACGTAGCCACCAAGGCAAAGGGGACGGCAACGGTCTCCCTGGAAGTGGGGGCCGAACATCCGCTGCTGGCCTCCTGGCAGCGGGGGTTGGGCCGGGCGGCGGTGTGGACGTCCGACGCCACCTCCCGGTGGAGCTCGGAGTGGGTGGAGTGGCCGGAGTTCGTGCAGTTCTGGGGGACGGTGGTCCGCGAGACCCTGTCGGTGCAGGGCGAGGGCGTGATCTCGGCGACGGTCGAGGGGGGAAGGCTCTCGATCGGCCTGGACCTTCCGGGCCTGCCGTCCGAGGCCACCGGCGTCGCCCGGGTCCGGGGGCCCGACGGAGAGGTGGATGTGATCTCCCTCCGCAGGGTGGCTTCGGGCCGCTTCGAGGCGCAAGCGCCGGCGGATGCGGGCGGGGCCTACTGGATCACCGCTGTCATCAACACGCCGGACGGCGCCATGACCACCGCCAGCGCGGGGGCGGTCTCCACCTATCAGGAGGAGTTCTCCTTCCTGCCCGCGGACCCGGCCCTAGCCCGGGAGATCGCCGAGGTCACCGGGGGCCGGGTCGACCCGCCGCCGGACAGCTTCTTCGACGCCGTCGCCACCCGCGGGGTGAATGATCTGGCCATCTGGCCATGGCTGGCGGCGCTGGCCCTGGCGCTGTTCCTGGCGGACGTGGCGGCCCGGAGGCTTCGCTTCTCGACGGGAGGAGGGGTGACCGCGCAGACCGTGGGACGCCCCCCCGAAGACGAACCGGTCGTGGTGGTGGACGAACCGCTTCACCAGCCTGCATCCGCCCCTCCCCCCGAACCCGAACGGACTGAGACCCTGGACCGGTTGATGCGCCGGCGGCGCCGATGAGAGGCGCGGCCCGCAGGCCGAGGTTCAGCCGGGCCGAGTTGGAGTGCTACCGGGACGCGACGGTGCCCGACCTGGTGGGACCCGGCGTCCGTCTGCTGTTCGTGGGCATCAACCCCGGCCTGTGGACGGCTGCGACCCAGACCCACTTCGCCCATCCCACCAACCGGTTCTATCCGGCTCTGCGGCGGGCCGGCATCACCTCCCATGAGATCTGTCGGGAATCCGGATTCACCAACGAAGACCGGCGGTACCTGATCGAGCGGGGACTCGGGATCACCAACCTGGTCGACCGGGCCACCGCCCGCGCCTCGGAGGTCTCCGCGGCGGAGCTTCGCTCGGGTGCGGCGGTCCTGGCGGAGAAGGTCAGGTCATGGGGTCCCCGGCTGGTGGCGGTGGTGGGGATCACCGCCTACCGGACCGGCTTCGGTCGGCCGCGGGCTCGCTCGGGTCGCCAGCCGGAGCTTCTGGAAGGCGCCGCACTGTGGGTGGTCCCCAATCCCAGCGGGCTCAACGCCCACGAGACGGTCGTCTCCTTGGCCGAGTGGTATGGGAAGGTTGCCAAAGCGGCCGGAGTGCTGCCGGAAAACGGCAGTCACTAGGTGTACTTCCCAGGGACGTTGTTGACAGTTTGGTGTTTGGATAAGGGAGGGCCTCCCTGGTTTGATTCGTGGGTGATTGATATCCGCGAATCCAGGAGGCCCTCATGGGAAACTCTAAAGCACGGTTGACACCGTTTGGTCGAAAGTTGCTGGTGGATCGGATCCTGGTGCATGGTTGGCCGGTGGCTCACGCCGCCGAAGCAGCGGGGGTTTCCCGCCAGACCGCCTACCGGTGGCTGAAACGCTTCCGGGAGGAAGGCGAAGCAGGTTTGCAGGATCGTTCCAGCAGGCCCCACCGGAGTTCCAACCGGGTCTCTTCGGAGACAGAGGAACGGATCGTTTCTGATCGGATCCGAGAGAAGGAAGGTCCTCATTTGATGGCCGGGCGGCTGGGTGTACCGCGATCGACCATCTACCGGGTGCTCTGCCGTCGGGGACTGTCCCGCCTGTGCGACCTGGACCGCACCACCGGCGTCCCGATCCGCTATGAGCGAGACTGTCCAGGCGAACTGGTCCATGTGGACATCAAAAAGCTGGGGAAAGTACCTGATGGAGGCGGATGGAAGGTCCTGGGACGACCAGGAGCGGGACCCTCACAGAAAGTGGGATATGAGTATGTGCATTCGATGGTCGATGACCACACCCGCATGGCCTACTCAGAAGTCCTCGACGCCCAGGACGCCCAAGCCTGTGCCGGGTTCATGCTCCGCGCCGCCCACTGGTTCGCCACCTGGGGGTATCGCATCGACCGGGTAATGACCGACAACGCCATGGCCTACCGCCGCAGCCAGGTCTTCGCCGATGCCCTCACCCAGATCGGCGCTGCTCACAAACTGATCCGCCCCTACCGGCCCCAAACCAACGGGAAGGTCGAACGCTTCCACCAGACCCTCCTACAAGGATGGGCCTACAAACGCCCCTACCAAACCAACCAGCAACGCCGCCGAGCGCTCACCAGATTCCTCCGCACCTACAATCACCACCGACCCCACAGCTCACTCGGAGACCAACCACCCATCACCCGACTTGTAACCCACCTCTGTGGGAAGGACAACTAGGAGGTGGCGGGAGGGCCCCTCCGGTGAGGCAGGTCGGCGGGGAAACCGCATCGGGGGATAGAGGCCGGGAGACCTCCCAGCCAGAGCTCCAACAGGTCGTTGTCATCCGGGTTGCACCAGTGTCAGGCCTCCTCCGATCATGCGGTGTCGGCGGGTGGAGACCAAGCCGGGAAACGCTGCCCGGGCCCGGCGGGCGGCCCAAGCGGTCTGCTCCGGGTCATCGAGGAACAACAGCCCCAGGACCGTGCCGCTGTGGGCCACGTTCACTCCGACTGCGCCTGCGGTGCGCGCCAACTCCAAGCCCGCCTCCAGGTAGGGGTTGGGGAAAACGTCCTGATAGGAGATGGCGTCCATCGTGGCGCCCATCCCGATAGGGACGCCGTCGCCGGTCTCCAGTCCGGCGGCTATCAGCCGGTAAGCCTCGAGAAAACGCTCTGACCGGCGCTCCAGCGCCGGCCGGCGGTCTACCCGGTTGAACGCCTCCGTGTCCACCCGGTCCGCGAATTCGAGCGCCAGGACCTCCATGGGGGGCGGCTCGCCCAGGGGGCGGGCGACGAGACCGCTTCGGTGATCGAACAGGGCCACGCCGGGGAACATGGTCCCGTCGCTCGGCTCGATCGAAAGCGCCAACTCCGCCTGCCTAGCCACCGGGAGGGATTCGCCGAGGGCTGCGGCGGTGGCGCCGATCGAGGCGATGACATCGGCGGTGCTGCTGGCCATTCCCTTCTGCCGTGGCAGGGGGCTCTCCAGGTGCAGGCGGGCATTCACATCCGTGCGTCCCAAGCGCCTCAGGGTCCTGGAGACCGCCATGATCGACTTGGGAGAGTCGTCAGGTCCGTGAACCACCCCGGCGCCTGGGGAGACTTCGACGGTCGCCGTGGAGAACAGGTCTACCGGGCAGGTCACCATCACCAGATTCCCCTCCAACATCCCTTGGGCGAGCTCGCCGCAGGCACCGGGAGCGGAGGCGGACGCCCTGGTCAGCACCTCTCCGAGCCGCGGTGTCTGTAGGGTCCTCATGCGGGCAGCCCGACAATCCTGCGGATGTACGCCATGTCGAGGTTGGCGCGGGCCCAGGCGGCCAGTTTGTCGTACTCGGCGTCTTGATCGAGTTCCGGCCCTCCGGCAGGCAGGGTCAAGCCCCGGCGCCGGCCGGCGCACGCGAGGATCGAACTGCGTACCTGCGGGTTGTGGAAGAGGCCGTGTAGGTAGGTCCCGAGGGTGAGACCTTCTTCGTCCAGCGCGCCTTCCGGAAGGTCCACCCGATCCGACGACCGGGACTCGATTGTGAAGGGCATGGGAACGGCCTGGCCGGTCGTCACACCCATGTGGATCTCATATGCGGTGGCCTCCGTATCCCGACACCCGCTCAGGAGCCCGTGGCCTCCGGTGACCCGAACCGTGGTCTGGTAGGTGGTCTTGTCCCTTGTGAACGTCGTAGAGGTGGGCAAGAGTCCCAGGCCATCCGCCTCGGATCGGGGGGACTCGACGAGGTGGGGGTCGACCAGTCGACCACCCAGCATCTGGTAACCCGCGCAAATGCCTATCACCGGCGTGCCTTCCCCGCGGGCGGCCAGGATCTTCGCGTCCAAGTGCTCGGCGCGCAGCCAGTCCAGGTCGGAGATGGTGGTCTTGCTCCCGGGGATGACCACCAGGTCGGGGTCACCGAATTCGGCCGACCTGCTCACATAGCGCAGCCGGACCCCCGGCTGGTAGCGAAGCGGATCGAAGTCATCGAAGTTGGCGATGTGCGGCAGGCGGATCACCGCCACGTCCACCGCCCTCCCGTCCTCGTCGTCTGCGCCCGCCACCAATCCGAGCGAGTCTTCCTCGGGAATCCGGATGTCTGTGAAATACGGGAGCACCCCCACCACCGGCACGCCGGTTCGCACCCTCAGAAAGTCGAGACCGGAGTCGAGCAGGGACGGGTCGCCCCGGAATTTGTTGATTACCAAGCCTCTAACCTGCGCCCGCTCTTCGCGGTCGAGCAACTCCATCGTTCCCACCAACTGGGCGAAGACTCCGCCCCGGTCGATGTCGCCCACCAGCAGCACGGGCGCCTTGGCATGGAGAGCCACCCGCATGTTGACGATGTCCTGGGACTTGAGGTTGATCTCCGCCGGGCTGCCGGCGCCCTCGATCACGACCACGTCACATTCGGATCGCAACCTGTCGAGAGCCGCGGTCACCTTGGGCCATAGGGAGGCCTGCAGTCGGTGATACTCCCGCGGACAGGCCACAGCCTGCGGGCGGCCCATCACCACCACTTGGGAGCGCCTCTCTCCCTCCGGCTTGAGAAGAACCGGATTCATCTCCACCCGCGGTGACGCCAGGGCGGCGGCGGCTTGGACCGCCTGGGAGCGACCTATCTCGCCGCCGTCGGGAGTGGCGAATGAGTTCAGGGACATGTTCTGGGCTTTGAAGGGCGCCACCCGCAGGCCCTCTTGGGCGAAGACACGGCAGAGCGCCGCCACCAGGATGGACTTCCCGGCGTGGGAGGAGGTGCCCTGCACCATGATCACGCCTCCCGGCCCCCTACCGGCCACCGGTCCACTCCTCTCCGAGGGCCTCCACCAATCTCTCGCACTCCTCCCGCCGCCGAATTGCGAGGCGAATGTGTTCGGGCAGGCCGAAAGATGTGCAGTCCCGCACCGCGATCCCCCGTCGGAGGAGCGCGGTCCGCATCTTGGCGGCGCTGCCCACCTTGGCCAGGATGAAGTTGGCGGCGGAAGGGTTAGCCGGGATCCCCAGCGCTTCCAGTTCCCCGGACAGGTAGCGCTTCGACTCGGACACGACCATCCTGGCCTCATCGAGATGCGCCTCATCGCCGAGGGCGGCCAGGCCGGCCGCCTGGGCCACCGCGTTCACGCTCCAGGACGGCTGGAGTTCGCGCATGACCGCGATCAGGTCGGGCTCGGCCAGCATGTAGCCGAGCCGGACCCCCGCCAGGGCGTGATCCTTGGTCATCGACCGCAGGAGGGCCACGCCGCCGTGCTTGAGTAGGGGAGTCGTATCCCACCGGTGATCGGCGAGCGGCACGTAGGCGTCGTCCAGCATCAGCAGGCCGGAGCCGGCCACCGCCCTCCGTATCCCTTCCACCGGACCGCGGCTCAGATACACCCCGGTCGGGTTATTGGGGTTGCAGAGAAAGACCAGCCGGGGTCTGACCTCCTCTATGGCTCGGAGCGCCGCCGTGATCGGCAATTGGAAGCCTTGCTGCTCTCCGACCGGGATGGATACAGTCTCGGCGCCGGCCTGGGATGCCGCGGTTTCATATTCTCCGAAGGTGGGCTGGAAGATCAGACACTTCTCCCCGGGTCGGAGACAGGCTCGGGCCAGCAGGCGGATCAGTTCTGTGGATCCGTTCCCGACGAGGATGTTCTCGGTCTCCATTCCTAGCCGGTCGGCCAGCGCTTCCCGCAGAATCAGGCTGTGGCGGTCCGGATAAGCGGAGAGATCGGCTTCGGCGGCCGCCCTCCGGACGCGGGGCGAGGGTCCCAGGGGGTTGATATTGGAACTGAAGTCGATGACCTGGTCGCGGCCCAGGCCGATGGCCCGCAGTTCGGCCTCCTCCAGGCCGCCGTGTACCGGGTTCACCTCGGATGTGGAGGTCTTCTCAACCCGCCACCGTGAGTCGCAGGACCAAAAGACCCAAGGCGCTTAGGCAAGCGAGAACCGCGGTGCGTTCGCCCAGCTTGACCGCTTGGTCGATGTGGTGGGCGCCCGGCACATTGAACTTGCTTCCCAGGCAGTAGTGGCCCTGCTTTTCGAGCCGCACGCCCAGCAGGCCCGCCATGGCGCTCATGGTCCAGCCGGCATTGGGGCTGGGCGTGAACCTGCGGTCCCTCCTCAGGGTCCGCAACCCGCGTCCTGCGGGCAATCCCTGCCAGAAGCCGCTCAACAGTAGAAACAGGGCGCTCAGGCGCGCTGGGATCAAATTGACGAGATCGTCCAGTCGGGCTGACACCTTGCCGAGATATTCGTAGGCTCCCCGGTAGCCGAGCATGCTGTCCAGCGTGTTTACCGCCCTATAGGCTACCGCTCCCGGTACGCCGAAGATGGAGAAGGCCAACCAGGGACCCACAAAGCTGTCCGTTGTGTTCTCCGCGACGGACTGGATGGCGGCCGCCGCAATCATAGGCTGATCGAGGGATGAGGGATCCCGGCTCACCAGGCTTCTCAAACCGGCCCGGGCCTCATCCAACCGGCCCAGTTCAAGGGAGTCCCGAACGCGGCGCGCGGCCCGGGACAATCCTCTCACCGTAAAGGTGTAGCGAAGGATCAGCGCGCCGCCCAACACGTAGGCCGTTTCTCCCACGTTGTGCAGCGCCTCCAACACCAGGTGGGCTGCCACAGCCGACACCCCGACCACTCCCAGGGCCAACACGGCGCCGAACAGCACAGCAAGCGTGGGCTTTGTGGGGGAGAGCCGCTGGAGTGAACTGATGGCCCTTCCCATCCAGGCCACGGGGTGTATGCGGCTCGGCAAATCCGGCAGGAAGCCGTCCAGGGCGACCGCCAGGGTGAGGACGAGGATGTTCTGGATCAGAGCGTTCATGGGTGTGGGTACGCGATTCCGGGCATGGTAACCCCAACCGCCGGGTAGGCGCGCGGCCGATCGGAGATGCCGGCGTGGGCCGACCGTTAGGATGGACCCCACCGCTTTCGTAGACGAAAGGAGACATCATGACCGAGCCGCGTGCGATGACCGGGAGGGTAACCCTGGGGAACGGAGAGGTGCGAGAACTCGCTTCGCCAGGGAAGCGCCTGGTGGCCAGGATCATCGACGTGGCGATAATCGGGTTCGTGGTGATCTTTCTGACCATCGTGGGAGTCGCCGGCCTGTTGGTCGGGTCCGAAACCGACGAGGACGCCCTGGCGGCGGCGGCTCTGTTCATCGGCTTCGGAGGATTGGCGTTCTTCACGGTTCTCATGCTCCTCTATGAGCCGACCCTGATCGCCCTGAGAGGCCAGACCCTGGGGAAGATGGCCATGAGGATCATGGTGGCTCGGGCCGAAGACGGGGAGGTCCCCGGTTGGGGGAAGGCCATAGGACGCTGGATACTCCCGGGGCTCTTGGGTCTGATCCCGGTGGCCGGAGGACTGCTGGTGCTGCTCGTCTACCTGTCGTTGTTGTGGGACGACCGCCGCCAGGGATGGCATGACAAGATGGGAACGACCGTGGTGATCGAGGTCTGAGAGTCCCCTGGAGGTGGGGGCTCTGAAGGAGGCGGGACCGCCGGAGTGAGCCGGGTGCCCCAACCCCTGCCCGCCAGGGCGCCGTCGACCCTAGGGTCGGCAGGCATGCCAGGACGGGGGCGACTGTGAACAACCGTATGGCGGGAAGGGTCCTGGCCACGGCTGTGCTGGTTTCGGTGTGGGGTCTCTCCGGCTGCGGTGACAGTACTGCAGACACCCCGCTGGACGCCGGTCAGTCACGGTTGATCGAGGAGGAACTGGAAGGCCGCTCTTTTCGCCAGTTCGATCCCTCCCGCGACGGGAGTCCCAGAAAGGCTGTGATCCTGGACTTCTCCGGCGAGGGGCGCGTCTCGGTGTGGGCGCAGTTCGCCGAGGATGACCGCGCGATACACGAGTGGGAGATCCTCTCCGAGGACTTCGGGATCAGCGGCAATGCGGATGGTTCCGAGGTGAGGGTTGTGCTGGGCCGATCGGGGTCGGAGCGGCTGTTGCCGTCCCGATGCCGGGACTGCATCGACGCGACCGGCGTCTCGATCGGGATCAGAGATGTCTTCGATCCCGACCGGATCGCCTTCAGGATCACGGATGCCGAGGGTGTCCTGCCTCTCCCGTTCCCCGTGTTCGAGTCCTGGACCGATTTCGAAGAGGACGAATACTTCGAGTAACCCGAGTGGGCCATGTGTGGTCTCCCTCACCCCATCTCGGACCGGCCTGTCTCTTAGGATAATTGCCGTAGGAGAGCCCGGGGCTTCGGAGGACGAAGGAATGGCTACGACGGCAGTTGCGCGAACCGCCGATCAGTTGACCTTTTCGCGGCTCCCCTTGTCGGCGCTCTTGGTGGTGGTGATCGCATCGGCTCGTTTGGGGCTGGCGGCCGGGATCCTCATCCTGTGCTGGATAACCGACACCCTGGACGGCATCCTGGCCCGGCGGGCGCCCGGGATGACCAGGTTGGGCGCCTGGGACCCCGTCTTCGACGGCATGATGGCGTTGGGCCTGATGGCTGGAATGGTGCTCGGTGGGTACGTGCCGGCTGTGTGGCTGGCGCCGTCGCTACTCCTCGGCGGATTGCTCCTTCGGGTGCGCAGCCTCTCATCGGGAATGCTCCTCCAGGGCATGGCGTACGCCTGGTTCCTCGCCACCCTGGCTGCCGAGGACAGGGACGCGCTGAACCTGGTGCTGTTCGCCATCGGGGTGGCCGCCATCACCCACGGGCATCGCATTCCCCGGGTGTTGATCCCCAGGTTCTTCGCCGACCTGGCCAGGTTGAAGGGCGAGGACCACCCACCCGCCGGATAGACCTTAGGGTTTCGGAAAGGAGTCGCTCTACCCGCGCAGGGCCCGGAGGCGGGGGACCGCAGCCAGCAGACGGTCGCGGTACTCGAGTTCTCGAAGCCAGCGGGCGGGTATGGCGTCCACTCCCAGCAGTACGCCCACCAGGCCGCCGGCTATGGCGCCGGTGGTGTCGGCGTCGTCGCCGCGGTTCACCAACGCCACGATCACCTCTTCGAAGCTGGCGTCCTGCTGGATGGCCCAGACCGCGCAGCCCAGGGAGTGGATCACGTACCCGGAGGTACGGAGGCGTTCCACCGGCAAACCCGGGTCGATGTCCAGGGCTTCGCGGACCCGGGGATGCAGGTTCAGCGCCCGGGCCGCGGCCAGTGCGTCATGAACCTCCGCCCCCTCGAGCAGGGCATGGACGATCTCGCCGTACGCCAGGCAACTGTCCGTGCATTGGACATGGGCGTGGGTTATGGCGGAGATCTCGGCCAGTTCCCGGCGCCGGACGCCCGGATCCCTTCGGGCCAGCGCGGTGGGGATGCACCGCATCAGGGACCCGTTCCCGCAGGAGGACTCCCTGGTGGCTCCGCTGCTCCGGGGGTCGCCGGTCCGGAGCAGGCGTGCCAGGGCCTCGGCGGTGGCGCCGCCGATGTCGGGAGGGCGGGAATGGTACCAATCGAGCATGTTGTCAGCCGCTTTCTCCAGGGTGAAGGGCACCTCGAGATAGGCGGCCAGCACCGCCCAGGTGAGGTCGGTGTCATCGGTCCCCTGTCCGGGTCGCCATCCAAACGGCCCCCCGCCGGTGATCTCCCGGTGGACGCCGTGCCGGCGCCGGATCTGGGCGGGACTCATGAACTCCAGGGTGGCTCCCAGTGCATCGCCCGCCGCCACCCCCAGCAATCCGCCGGCGATCCGGTCTCCGAGGTCCAATCCAACTCCCTCCATCTCCATGTGCCCAGCCTACTTGTGGGTAGGGTCGGCTGTCACGGCCCGGTCGCTTCCGGTCCCCTGACGCGCCAACTCGATCCCGCCTGCCAAACTTGGGGACTGCCAACACAAAGCTGGAGGAACCATTGAGACCTTTCGACGTCGAGTACGCCCGCAGCCAGTTCCCCGCCTTCTCGGATGACCGGCTATCCGGATGGGCCCATTTCGAGAACGCCGGCGGGTCCTTTGCGTGCCGCCAGGTGATCGATCGGCTGACCGACTACTACCGGCACACCAGGGTCCAGCCCGAATACCCCTTTCCGCTGTCGGTCAGGGCCGCAGCCGCCATGGAGGAGTCCTATGAGCGCCTGGCGGCTTGGATGGGGGTGGGGACCGACGAGATCCATTTCGGTCCCTCCACCTCCCAGAACACCTACGTCTTGGCCCGGGCGTTCCGAGCCATGTGGCGGGAGGGGGACGAGATCGTGGCGTCCACCCAGGACCACGAGGCCAACACCGGAGTGTGGAGGCGCCTGTCGGCGACCGGCATCAAGGTCCGGGAGTGGCTGGTGGATCCCCGGACGGGGACCCTGGACGTCGCCGACCTGGAGGGGCTGTTGACCGAGCGCACACGGCTGGTGGCGTTTCCCCACGCCTCCAACGTGGTGGCGGCGATCAACCCGGTGGAAGAGGTGGTGGCCCGGGCCTCGGAGGTGGGCGCCAGGGTGGTGGTCGACGGGGTGTCATACGCTCCCCACGGCCTCCCCGACATAGGGGCGTTGGGAGTGGACGTCTACCTCTTCTCCGGCTACAAGACTTGGGGTCCGCACCAGGGGGTGATGTTCGTCCGCCGGGACCTGGCGCAGCGACTGGGGAACGAGGGCCACTACTTCCTGGCGCCCGATGACTTCCGGCACAAGCTGGTCCCGGCCGGACCCGACCATGCCCAGGTGGCGGCCTGCGCGGGGATCGTCGAATACCTGGAAGACCTGTATGTTCACCACCAGGGCCCCCCGGCTTCTCCCGTCGAGCGAGGCCGCGCCATGCACGACATGTTCCGGGCGCACGAGACGGAGTTGGTGAGTCTGTTGCTCGGCTACCTGGCCGGTCGTGAGGACGTGCGGCTCTGCGGGCCGGCCGATCCCTCCCGGCGGGCGCCCACGGTGGCCATCGTCCCGTCGCGCCGGTCGGTGGGCGAGGTGGCCGAGTCGCTACTGCGAAGCGGGATGATGGTGGGCAACGGGGACTTCTACGCTCCGCGCCTGCTGGAGGGGATGGGTATTCCACCGGACCCGGGCGTGCTGCGGATGTCCTTCATCCACTACACCACCGCCGGGGAGGTCGAGCGCCTCATCGGCGCTCTCGACCGCGCTCTCGGCTGATCTGCGCCTGGCTCAGGGGGCCGCCCAAAGCTCTCCGTCAGCTCCGAAGAAGGCATGCCAGGCGAACCAGAACTCGTTCCGGTGGGGGGCGAACTCCAACTGTGCGCCGGCCAGGGGCCCGTCGATGGCCTGGCCCAGCAGGTTCCATGTGCTATTGGTCTCCCGGTCTTCGAAGAGATCCTCCCCTGCCGATACGAAGGTGAGCGGACCCTGGGGGGAGACGGCCACGAAGGCCACTCCGGTCCCGATCGGCCGTCCGTTGGCGATGATCGTGTCGTCCAGCGCGTCGGCGGTGTGGGCGGCGCCCCACATTACGGCGATCGGGACTTCGTCCAAGGTGTCGTTGATCACCCGCAGTGTCGCCAGGTCGTCGAAGGAATAGGCCCGGTACTCGTTGTTGACGGTCACCCCCACCACCCGGGAGAGAGCCGGCAGGCTGTCGTCCAGTTCCCCGCCGAACAGGAACGGCCGGGACGACGAGGAGTAGCCGATGTAGGGATTGACTCCATACGAGATGCCGAACTCCTGGTCGGGGCCGAGCACGCAACCATCGGGATGGGAGGCGGCGAACTCCGAGAAGGCCACTATCGCGGAGGGGAGGTAGGGGAGGGCGGGACCGCCCGCATAGGCGCCGACGATGGGCTCTCCGGTGACCTGCTGCCACAGCGAAGTGGTCTCCAGGTCCCACATGACCAGGTCGGAGTGGCGCAACAGCCCCGAGACGCCGAACCGCAGGTGTGCGCCGTCGGGCGCCACCGGGTCGAATGCCACCGCCGTGTTGCACAGGGGGCAGTACGTGACCAGTACCGGCCGATCGCCGAAGCGGTCGTTGACGATCTCGTGTCGGGTCAGGACCCGGAGGGGATAGAAACGGGCGTCGTCGCCGATGCGGACCAGCATCCCGGGATCCTGCTCGGAAAGCCACTCCCGCGCTGCTTCGGCGTCCACGAACACCGGCCGGTCCAGGGGGCGGATGAGATCGCGGGGGTCGATTGAGTGGATGCCCAACCCCAACTCCCCCAGGTCGATGGTGGTCCGCGACCAGTCAGTCGGCCAGGGCGCCACCGCCATCTCCAGGTGGGAGGGAGGAGGGTGGGGGTTGTCCGCGGCCACCGGCCGCGCGATCGCCGGGGCATCGAGTGGTGCCGGACACCCTCCGTCGCCGTTCACCGACGGCTGGGTTGTGGGTACGGTTGTTGACGAAGTGCCTGCCGCCGCTTCTTCGCGTGCAGCGGGTTCGGTCGTCTCGGGGGTGGGGGAGGAACCGGTGGACTCTGTGGAACCGGATGCGGGTTCCGCGGAAATGGAGGCGGATTCCGCGGAGGCGGAGTCGGTCGCAGTGGCCTGGGAACCGGAGTCGACAGGGGCGTCGGACGGCGCTTGGGAGGTAGGGGAACCGGGCGCCGGTTCTTCGCTCCCACAGGCTGTGGCGAACATCACGATCACAAAGCCTATGGCGCCAGCCCTCAGCCAAGAGGGTCTGTGAGACATGGTGGCGAGTCTAAATCTTGTGCAGAACTTATAGTTATTCCCTTAATCGAACACCCCTCTATTGGATCCTGAAGATGAACAGAGACTCGCCCTTGATTCCCACCGGCGCCTCCCCGGAGGAGACCACATTCACCGTCTCGGAGTTGGCCGGGCGCATTAGGGGAGCCTTGGTGGGCGCCTTTCCCTCCCTGGTGTGGGTCACGGGAGAGGTGGCCAACCTCACCAGGTCCAATGCCGGGCACATCTACCTGGACCTGATGGACCGGGCCCCGGAGGACTCCGGGGATGTACAGACCCTGTTGCATGCGGTGATATGGGAGAGCCGGCGCCTGGAGATCAATCGGGCGCTCCGGAGGGCGAAGTGGGGGAGAGTGTCGGACGGAGACGAGATAAAGGTGAAAGTAGGAGTGGACTTCTACCGGCCCCAGGGCAGGTTGACGCTCCAGATCCACGAGGTAGATCCCGACTACACCCTGAGCAGGTGGAAGAAAGAGAGGGAACGGGTGGTGGCGGCTCTCCGGGCCGAAGGGGTCTTCGACCGCAACCGGAACCTTCCCCTCTCCGCGGCGCCCCATCGGGTGGGCTTGATCACCAGCGAGGGGAGCAGGGCGCAAGCCGACTTTGTCGCCACCCTAGCCGAGAGCGGACTGGGATGGCGGGTGGAGTTCCATCACTCCGGCGTGCAGGGTGACGCGGCCAGGGCTTCCCTCATCGAGGCCCTCGGCCGGCTTGCCGCGCGCCGTCCGGATGTCATCTGCATCGTCCGGGGTGGCGGGTCCACCACCGACCTGGCGGTGTTCGACCACGAGGAAGTGGCCCGGGCGATCGCCCGCTGTGAGGTGCCCGTTGCAACCGGCATCGGCCACGAGTTGGACCGGACCGTCTCCGATCTGGTTGCCCATCGCTCGGAGAAGACTCCCACCGCATGCGCCTCCTGGTTGGTGACCCGCAACCGCCTTTACCTGCGCCGGGTCGACGGGGTGGGAAGAAGCCTGGCGGAAACGGCCGGGTCGGTGGTGATGCGGCATCGGCGACTGCTGGACCGCTCGCCCGCCGAGTTGGCCGCCGCAGTTGACGGAACCGTGGCCCGTTTCCGACGGCGACTCCACCGCTCGGGCGAACTGCTGCCGGCCCAGGTCGGTCCCCTCCTGAAACGGGCCGGTGGGAGGCTCCATGCCCGTCATGGCTCCCTTGCGCGCGAAGCCGGCCTGGTTCTGCGGAGGGAGCGAACCCGGATCGACACGGCCATGGCGGTCGCCGAGGCTTATGATCCGCGGCGCAACCTGGCAAGAGGATGGTCCATCACCCGCCGGGTGGGAGGCGGAGTGATCAGTACTGTCTCAGGGGTGGACCGGGACGAGACAATCGAGACCTGGCTGTCGGATGGTACGGTGGTCAGCAGGGTGTTGGACACCGCCCCCGGCCCGCCGTCTCCCAACGCTCAAAGGAGTGATAAGCCATGAGTGAATCCCCGCCTCCTCCGAAGACGCCCCAGAGCTACGCGGAGGGACTGGCCGAACTGGAGGGGATACTCGACTATCTCCGGGGAAGCGAGGTGGACCTGGAAGCCATGGCCGAGAAGGTGGAACGGGCGGGCCATCTCATCCGGTTTTGCCGCAGACGGCTCGACGACGTCTCGCTCCAGGTGAACGACGTCCTGGAGTCGGTGAAAGCCGCTCTCGAGGAGGAGCAGTAGCGGGGACTCTCACCGGCCGGAGCAAACCGCGGCTTACGGGCGTCGGTCCTGCCGGGAGAAGTCGGGAGGCGCCATGGTTCCCGGAATCGAGGTGCGGTAATCGGCGAAGAGGGTCTGGACCGATCTCCCGATCGCCCCGGTTGCGTCGAACAACTGGGAGTGGGCCACCCCTCTGCCCAGGTCGGCGAACCATGACGCCGAACGGAGCCCCACCCACTCTCCAGCCGGCATCCGCAGGAGATGGACGTTGAGATCGGCGTTCATGAAGACCCAGGAGGTGGGGAGGGCCGAACTGACCCCGTTCCCGTGGTCGGCGCTGATCACCGCCCGGAGCAGGGGCGTGAGTCTCTCCCCGGCCACCAGGGGAGTGAGGATCCTCATCCACACCGCTCCCGGGCCGGCCTGGTCGTACACTCCCTCGGCCTGGCGCATCTCGACGCCGTGACGGTGGAAGTACGGCCGACCGCTGACACCAACTCCCACCCGTTCCATGTCAACCGGGGAAGCCTCTTCCACCGGGACCGGAAGCAGCGCCGGATCGGGCCTGGCGGCCTCCGGCGGGGGTCGGTCGGCGGTGCGGAGCCGCATGGCGGTGGCCTGGGCCACCTCGGTGTCCCCGGCCCGGAGATGGGCCCGCACCAACTGGATGCGCTTTCCCTCCCGGAGAATGGAGGTGGTGACACGGAGCGGGACGGTGGGCACCACCCGGAAGATGTCCACGGTCAGGCGGGCGATCTCCATGGAGGTCAGGGTGGGGACCGCTTCGACCGCCCGCGCCAGGAGACCGGCCACCAGGCCGCCGTGCTGTCCGTTCTCGTACCATCCGGATTGGGAGAGGGGAGTCGACTCCACGACCTCGGGGTCGGAGGTGGGTAGGTAGGGTGCTGGAGGAATCTCCATCAAGTCGGGGAGGTTATCACCGCCGGGTAGACTCGAATCCGATGGCCCGGGACAAGACGTGGAGAGCGGCGGTGATCACTCTCAGCGACGGGGTGATCGCCGGGACCCGCCAGGACCGCTCCGGGGAGGTGCTATCGGGGTTGTTGGGGGAAGCCGGATACGAGATCCGGGTGCGGAGGGCCGTGGAGGACACCGAGGAACTGATCGTGGCGGCGCTGGTGGAGGCCTGTGAGGAGGTGGACCTGGTGGTGACGACGGGAGGGACAGGGCTGGGCCCCCGCGACGTGACGCCCGAAGCCACCCGGCGGGTGATCGACCGGGAGGTCCCAGGACTTTCCCAGATGATGATGGCCGCCGGCCTGGCGGTCACCCCCATGGCCGCCCTCTCCAGGGCGGTGGTGGGCGCCCGGGGGTCGACTCTGATCATCAACCTGCCGGGCAGTCCCAAGGGGGCCGTGGAGAATCTCGAGCCCGTGCTCGGGGTGGTTCCCCACGCTCTCGACCTGCTGGCGGGGGACACGGTCCACTGACTACTCGGAGCCCGGCCGCGGACCGCAATACCAAGAGTTGTCACACCCACCATCCATACTTATGGGTATGGAATTCTTCATCGTTATCGCCTTGGTCGTGGTGGCCCTGCTGCTGGTGTGGGATATCGTCCAGCGCCGCAGGGTTGAGCGGGAAACACAGGTCCGGCATGAATCTGAAGGCGCCTTGCAGGCGGTGCTCGAAGCGTTGGGCCAGGATCGGCAGGAACGGCAACTCCAAGCCCGGGCTCTCACCGAGAACGCCGCCGCGGCTGCGGCAGCGGAGGCGGCCCGGATGGCAAAAGCCGAATTGGAGACCCAGTCCCGGTCGAACGCCGATCTAATCGCCCAGCAGCAGCGGACCTTCAGCCGGACCGCAGAGCAGATCGGAGAGCAGATTGCCGGGATCCAGAGTGATCTTGCTGACCGGCAGGGCAATTGGTCCGAGCAATTCGGTCAGGTAAGCGAGTCCCTGACCAAATTGGGCGGTACGACCGAGTCGCTCACCAACATGCTGAGTTCCTCCGGCCAGAAGGGAAACTGGGGCGAGAAGGTGGCGGAGGACATCCTGAGGGCGGTGGGGATGAAGGAGGGGGTCTCCTACGAGGTGCGAAAGCGGCTGCCCGGCGGTCAGATCCCCGACTTCGCCTTCTATCTTCCCCGGGGACAGCTTCTGTGCATGGACTCCAAGTTTCCCTTCGACTCCTTCCGTCATTACCAGGAATCTCCCGACCCGGAGAAGGAGAGACGTCGCCGGGAGTTCCTGAATGCGGTGCGAGGACATGTCAGATCCCTTTCGGGCAAGTCGTATGGTGACGCCGGGCTAGTCCTGATGTTCATACCGCTCGAGTCCGTGTATTCGTTCATCTGGGAAAGCGACCACGAGGTCTTGGACTACGCGTTCGAGAGGGGAGTGCTGCTGTGCGGGCCCTCCAACCTGTTCGCCATTCTCACCCTGGTGAGGGAGGCCAACGTGGCGTTTGCGCTGGAGAAGACCGGTGACCAGGTCTTGGAGATACTCAACCGGATGAAGAAGGAGTGGCTGGAGACCCAGAAGTCGATCGACGTGTTGCAGGGCCACATCGCCAAGGCGAACAACAAGGCGGGGGAGATCACCGGGAGGCACTATCAGGCCATGGACGAGGTGTTCGACCGGGTCGACGAAGTCCGCACCGAGCGGGGCATGGTTCCCACCGACCAAGCCCTGCCCGGGGAGTCACCGCCCCTGTTGAGAGTCTCCTAGCCAGCCCCGCCAGAGCCGGGTTCCCGGTTCGACACCCCTACTCGCGATTCTCGCGGCTCCGGCCCGACCCAGTCGGGACTCCCTCACCCGCCGTACGTGTTTGAATGTGGGGTGGTGTCGGCGGGCTCGCAACAGGTTGAGCAGGCCCTGCCAGACGGTTCCGAAAGAGTGGCTGCCGCTTTCCGCTCGCTGCCCGCGATGGCGTATCCTGAGAAGCGCGATGTCGGACATGGACACTGTTCTTCAGACCACCCTGGATTGGGGGCGGATGGGGAAGGAATTTGCACTGGCCACGGTGGTCGGTGTGAGGGGATCCACCTACCGGCAGCTTGGCGCCCGGCAGTTGGTGGCCGAGGACGGGTATTCGGTGGGGACCGTGTCCGGCGGCTGCCTGGATCAGGACCTGCACCGGGTGGTGGAAGAGGTACTGGCCTCAGGTGCCCCCCGACTGGTGGAATTCGACCTGACCGCCGACGATGAGGCGATCTGGGGATGGGGGATCGGATGCAACGGTGCCACGGAGTTGCTGGTGGTCCCGGCGGTCGATGCCCGGGAGTGGGCTGAGCAGGTCGCATCCTCCCGTACCCACGGGCGGCCTTTGGCAGTGGTGCATGAGCTGTTCGGGCCCGGGTTCGCCAAGTTGTACGTGGGGGCCGACGGTGTGCAGGCCGGTTCCCTGTCGGACTCCTCCTTGGAGCCGCAGGCGGTCGCCATGGCTCGGGAAGCCATCGCCGAGGGCAATTCCTACATAGCCGCTCCCCAGGGTCGGCGGATGATGGTGGAGGCGTTGGGCGCCCCCTCCAGGCTGCTGATTTGCGGGGCCGGCCATGACGCCGATCCCGTGGCCCATTACGCCGCCGAGCTCGGATTCGAGGTCGTGGTCACCGACGAGCGGGAAGGGCTGCTCACCCCCGAGCGTTTTCCGTCCGCCCACCTGGTGCCGGCGCCTGCTTCCAGGCTGGGGTCGGAGATAAGCCTTGACCGGCGCACCTACGTGGTGGTGATGAGCCACAATTACCTGCGGGATCTCGACTACCTGCGTTCTGTACTTGGCAGTGACGTCCCCTACATAGGAGCGCTGGGTCCCGGAGCACGACTGGAGCGTCTGATAGGCGATCTGGAGGAGTCGGCATCGCCGCCCTCGACCAAGGACCTCGCCAAGATGTACGGACCGGCCGGTCTGGACATCGGCGCCGAGGGGCCCAAGGAGATCGCATGGGCGATCATGGCGGAGATACTGGCTGTGCGGCGCCGTCAATCCGGCGGCTATCTGCGGGACCGGAAAGGTCCGGTATCATCTCGACGAAACTGACTGCCTCCACACT
This sequence comes from Acidimicrobiia bacterium, assembly GCA_965209025.1. Taxonomy (GTDB): domain Bacteria; phylum Actinomycetota; class Acidimicrobiia; order Spongiisociales; family ZC4RG35; genus Bin76. The sequence continues at coordinate 389,639 of OZ242375.1, forward strand.
TTTCCAATCCAGCGGCCGAGGCCGGCACAGGAGCCAGAGGAGCCCCACATGAAGATCGAACACGAAATCGAAGTAGCCAAGCCCCTCCCGATGGTCTGGGATTTCTTCCAGGACATCCCGTCGGTGGTTCAGTGCATGCCCGGTGCGGAGCTAACCGAGGACAAGGGCGACGGCGTGTACGCCGGCAAGATCTCGGTGAAGCTCGGGCCGCTCGGCGCCAACTTCGACGGTGAGGCCACGATCGCCGCGGATCCGGAGAACCGGTCTGCCACCATTACCGGCAAGGGAGTGGACAAGCGGGGAGGGAGTCGGGGCCGGATGACCGTGGAGTATCAACTCAGCGAGACCGAGGGGGGCACCGGGGTGAGGATCGAGGCCAACGTGTCCCTGGCCGGCGCGGTTGCCCAGTTCGGGCGGAGCGGGCTGATCAAGGAGATCTCCAATCGGCTGATCGGCGAGTTCGCCGACTGTCTGGAGGGAAAGCTCAGCGCGGTCACCGTCGAGGAGGCCGCCCAGGTCCAGGCGGGAGAGGTGAGGGGGATCGCCTTGTTCTTCCAGACGCTCGGATCCCGCATAAAAGGGCTCTTCTCCCGCTCCGGCTAGAGGTACCGGACGGGCTGTCCGGCACCTTGATCAGCGTTTCCAGGAAGGCTCCAGATCGGGGTCGATCCAGTAGCGCTTCATCGCCTCGGTAACCACCGACGGCGCCAGCAATTCTTTGGTGGCCAGCGCCGATAGCACACTCACCACCAGGTAGCCGGTGTCGATCTCGAAGAAACGCCGGAGCTTCTTGCGGGTGTCGGAGCGTCCGAAGCCGTCGGCGCCCAGGGTCACGTACGGGATTGGCACGTATCTTGAGATCTGGTCCGGCACGGCCCTCATGAAGTCTGTGACCGCGGTGATCACTTCCCCCGCCGCCGCCAGTCTCCGGGTGACGTACGGCTGCCTGGGACGTTGGTTGGGATGGAGCAGGTTCCAGCGTTCCACCTCCATCGCCTCGGTGCGCAGGGCCTGGTAGGAGGTGGCCGACCACAGTTCCACCCCGATCTCGTAGTGCTCGGCCAACTCCTGCTGGGCCTCCAGGGCGGCGCCCACGGTCGATCCCGAGAAGAGGATCGACCCCTGCTTCGACACTCCCTCGGGGGAGGGGGCCCATCGATAGAGCCCGGCCAGGATGCCCCCGTCCACACCGGCGGGTTTGGTGGGATGGTGGTAGTTCTCGTTGTACACGGTCAGGTAGTAGGAGATGTCCTCGTTCTCCTGGTACATCCGCCGGATCCCGTCCTCGACGATCACGCCCAACTCGTAGGCGAATGCCGGGTCGTAACTTCTCATAGAGGGGACGGTGGTGGAGAGCAGCAGGCTGTGGCCGTCCTGGTGCTGCAGACCCTCGCCCATCAGGGTGGTGCGCCCGGCGGTGGCGCCCAGCAGGAACCCGCGCGCCCGGGCGTCGGCGGCCGCCCAGATCATGTCCCCCACCCTCTGGAAGCCGAACATTGAGTAGAAGATGAAAAAGGGGATCATCGGGATTCCCCGGTTGGCGTAGCAGGTGGCGGCGGCCGTCCAGGAGGCGAGCGAGCCTGCCTCGGTGATTCCCTCCTCGAGGAGTTGCCCGTCCTTTCTCTCCAGGTAGGCCAGGATCATGGCGGCGTCCACCGGCTCGTACAGCTGGCCGCGCGAGGCGTAGATGCCGAGTTCCCTGAAGAGGGGATCCATGCCGAAGGTGCGGGCTTCGTCGGGGACTATCGGCACCACCCGGGGCCCGAACTCCGGCACCCGGCAGAGGTTTCTGAGCAGCCTTACGAAGGCGGTGGTGGTGGAGACCTCCACCTTTCCGCTGCCCTGGTTGAGCACGTCGAAGGTCTCGGGAGGGGGCAGCGCCAGCGGCTTTCGGACCCGGACCACCCGGCTGGGAAGCCAGCCCCCCAGGCGTTTCCGGCTCTCCATCAAATACTGGTATTCGGGCGAAGAGGTGGGAGGGCGGTAGTAAGGCGGGTCGAGATCCTCCTCGAAGGCCGCGTCGGGGATTTCCTGGCGCAATTCGAGTCGATCGCGAAGTTGCATGAGCTGTTGGTTGGTGAGTTGCTTGATCTGGTGGGTGGCGTTCCTTCCCTCCACGTCCGGTCCCAGGGTCCAGCCCTTGATGGTCTTGGCCAGGATCACCGTCGGGGCTCCCGAGGAGCGGGTGGCCGCTTCGTAGGCGGCATACACCTTGTGGGGATCGTGGCCGCCCCGGCGCAATTCCCATATGTCTCGGTCGCTCAGGATCTTGGCCATCTCGAGGGTGCGGGGATCCTTTCCGAAGAAGTGTTCCCTCACGTAGGCGCCGCTCTCGGCTTTGTAGCGCTGGTACTCGCCGTCGAGGGTCCGGTGCATCACATCCACCAGCGCTCCGTCGTGGTCGCGCGCCAACAGTGGATCCCACCCCGATCCCCACACCACCTTGATCACATTCCAGCCCGCTCCCCGGAATATCGCCTCCAACTCCTGGATGATCTTGCCGTTGCCTCGGACCGGGCCGTCCAGACGCTGGAGGTTGCAGTTCACCACCCAAATCAGGTTGTCGAGACCCTCCCGGGCAGCCAGGGAGATGGAGCCCAGTGCCTCGGGCTCGTCGCACTCCCCATCGCCCACGAAGCACCACACGCGACTGTCCTCTGTGTGGTCCAAGCCCCGATTGTGGAGGTACTTGTTGAAGCGGGCATGATAGATGGAGTTGATCGGGCCGAGTCCCATGGAGACGGTGGGATACTCCCAGAACTCGGGCATCAGCCTGGGATGGGGGTATGACGAGAGCCCCCCGCCGTCGATCTCCATGCGGAAATTGTCGAGATGGTGTTCGTCGAGGCGGCGTTCCAGGAAAGCCCGCGCATAGGTTCCCGGAGCGGCGTGTCCCTGGATGTAGATGGCGTCTCCCGGCTGGCCTTCCTCCTTTCCCCGGAAGAAGTGGTTGAATCCTATTTCGTAGAGCAGCGCCGAGGAGGCGAAGGTGGAGAGGTGCCCGCCGATCCCCTTCTCCATGTAGTTGGCCTTGATCACCATCACCGCTGCGTTCCATCGTATGAAGCGGCGGATCCTCTTCTCCATCAACAGGTCGCCCGGGTAGGACGGCTCCTCCTCGGGCGGGATGGTGTTGATGTAAGGGGTGCTGATCGAGCCCGGCGCGGACATGCCCTTCTGCCGGGCCCGGTCCATCAGCTTGGTGAGGAGGAACTCCCCTCGCGCCGTGCCTCTCTCCTCCACCACCGCGTCCAGCGACTCGATCCACTCGGCCGTCTCCTGGGGATCCGCATCCTGGTGCTGGTGGACGAAGCCATCGACATATGAGAGGCTGTATTCTTTCCAGTAGGTCATCGCTACCGCGAAGACTACCCCCGATAACCGGGGTCTCCGGTTGCATTGGCAGGCGCCGGCACCCGGGAAGAAAGGACGCCCCACCCTGCGGGTACTACTGATCTCCACCTATGAATTGGGTCACCAGCCACTCCATGTGGCATGGCCCGCCGCCGCACTCCTGTCCGCAGGACACTCGGTGCAGGCGATGGATTTGGCGGTGGAGGAGTGGGACGACGCCAAGGTGGCGTGGGCGGATGTGGTCGGAATCTCCGTGCCGATGCACACCGCTATGCGACTCGGTGTGGAGACCGCCCGCCGGATAAGAACGGCCCGTCCCGGGTTGGCCATCGCCTTCTACGGGCTTTACGCTGCTGCGGCTTCCGACCGCGTGGTGGGCGAGGTGGCCGACCGGGCGATAGCGGGGGAATACACCGCCGAGTTGGTCGACTGGGTCGGGAGGTTGGGACATAGGTCTCTGGAAGGGGCGGTCCCGATCACCATCTCCACGGTTCGTTCCTCGTCTCTGGTACCTGCCCGCGGCCTCTTGCCTGCTCTGGACCGCTACGCCTGCATGAACCATGGGGGAACCAGGAGACTGGTCGGGTACGTGGAAGGGAGCAGGGGATGTCGCCACCGGTGCCGCCACTGTCCTCTGCCTGCCGTGTACGACGGTCGGTACCGGATCGTCGACCTCGAGAGCATCCTGGCGGACCTGCAGTGGCTGACCGAGAACGGAGCCGAGCACATCACCTTCGGAGACCCCGACTTTCTCAACGGGCCGGCGCACGCCCGCCGTCTGATAGAAGCTGCGCATTCGGAGTTTCCCGATCTGACCTTCGACTTGACAGTTAAGGTTGAGCACATCCTCGCCCACAGTTCGATCTGGGTGGAGATGGCGAAGCGCAACGTGGTGTTCGTGGTTTCGGCCTTCGAGACGGTCAATGATCGGGCGCTGGCATATCTTGACAAGGGCCACACGGTCTCTGAGTTGCCTCAGGCGGTGACGGTGTTGAGAGAGGCGGGACTAGTGGTCCGCCCCTCTTGGCTTCCCTTCACCCCTTGGACGGAACTCTCCGACCTGGACGACATCTTTTCCTTCATCGCCGACCAGGGCCTGATGGGAGCCACCGACCCGGTGCAAATGGGGATACGGCTCCTGGTTCCCGAGGGTTCGCTGGTGCTTTCCATTCCCGGCGCCCGCCGCCAGATCCTGGGCCCCTATGACTTCAGCACCCTCACCTACACCTGGCAGTCCCCGCATCCCGCCGTCGACGAGTTGCAGCGGAGGGTGCTGGCATTGGCAGAGGAGGGGAGTCGGGGTGAGATGGATCCCCGGAGCACCCTCCATGCCCAGTGGTCGGCGGCGCGCCGGGCAATCGGAAAACAGACGCCTTCGCTGGGTGAGGTGGATTGGGAAGAGTCGGTCCCCGGACTCACCGAGTCCTGGTTCTGCTGCGCGGAGCCCACCGAGATTCAAATGGCGGGTGTCTCAGGCTGACGATTCGGCCGGCAATGCGCCAACGAGAGCCTGTTGTAGCTACCCACCCGGCTTTTTCGCGAAAACTGTCACTGTCTCGCGAAATCCCCCTTCCGGGCCCGTCCCCCGCCACCACCACCGAGCTCGGAAACTCGCGAAAAACCAGGTTGGGGTCACCTCCGGCTGGGAGGCTTTCCAACGACAAACCAACGGGATTTCTACGGTCCGGATGAGCTCTGACCCGGACCGGTTGGCGCAATGTGCAGCAACAGTCATCATGGAGCCGACCGGTGGGATGACGTCAACCCGTTTGAGGCGAATTCTTTCGCGATCTTCCTGTTCTTTGGTCCTGCCGGGTCAAACAGGCCCGCCGCACGGCTCCGGTGGTTGGATTCAGCGGTAAGAGAGGCACCTCTGCTCGAAGGGGCACGTGCCGCACCACTCGCCCACCCGGAAGGGAGGTGAGGTGGCGTCGAGGGGGTCCCATCGGGCGGCGGCCTCCGCCAGGCTCCCCAACCGGGACGTCACCTCACCGATCCGGTCCCGTTCCCAGACCACTCGTTCGCAGACCGGGTCTCTCCCTACGGCGAGATGGTGGGTGTGGGTGGCGACAGCAGGAGAGTTGGGAAACCGGAGCAGCGCCCCAAGGGCATAGATCTCGGCTTCGTGAGGGTTGGATCCTCCCGAGAGGCCGGTCTTGTGGTCGATGGTCGCCGGCGTGGCGTCGGGTTCCCGTCCCACCGCGTCCGCCAGACCGTAGGAGACCACCGAGACACTGTTGCCGTCGACCCGGAAACGGATGGTGAACCCCAGTGGGAACTCGGTCGCCTTGACACGGACGGGAGCAGCGCATGGAAGGTTCTGATGCTGAAGGTAAAGAGGCTCCATCTCGGGATCGCCGCGAAAGTGCGAACCCGGGTCATCCGACAGAAGCGCCTCGGCCATCAGGCGGTGGAACCTGCTCCCGACCGTCAGGCCCGGAGAGGTTTGGCGGAACTTGTGGTCGAGATCGGCCGGGATGGAGAACCAGGCTCTCCAGGCCGCCCTTCTTTGGCAGAAGTCCATGTCCTCGAGTCGGGACTTGGAGAGCATTATCCGGTAGGCGGAGGGCAGCCGGCGTTTTCTGTGTGGGGCTACCGTCTCCATTGACGGATCGATGGCCGGAAACGTCCTGCACAGGTCGGCCACGTCGCACATCGAACAATGGGAGCCCGGGTGAATGCCGTCCGGATCGGCTCCCACCATGGCCTGGTAGTCGCTCTCCAGGTGCGTCAGCGTCTCCCGGGCTTTGTTCGGGTCCATCTCCAGGCGGATCATCTCACCGTCGGCGGTCCTTATCTCATAGGCCTCCAACGAGCGGGGGAAGCGAGGGTCGGAGACAACGGTGGCGATCTCTTCGGGGGCGGAGACGAACTCCTCTCCTTCCTTGACCTGGGCTGTCTTCAACCGGTACATCTTGATGAACCCATCCGAGTCGGCGTGGACGAACTGAAAGAAGACCTCCAACTCCTGGTCGGCGATCGGATGGCTCAAACGGGGCCAGTCGAGGTCGAATTCTTCCCGGTCCGGGCCCGGCAGGAGGGGTTTGGCTCTCTTGATCTGGGCGGCCACGATTGCCGCCTGCACCGCGTCGAAGGAGTCCTCCGACCCGGTGGCGGGGCGTCCACCGATCAACTCGGTGGAGAGCGCTGCCCAAGTCGCCTTCCAGCGGCGAAGCGGCGGAGCGTTCCGGTTGGTTGTGGGTGGCTGGGTTCCCAGGTTTGCAAATGCGCCGGGGCAGATTCGCTTGCTCTGCTTGCCCACCAGGTCCTTGGGGGTGCTCATCTGTGAGGCTCAGGGAGGGAGAAGGAGCGATGATTCATCGGACGGCGGAGGTTTCTGCCATCATGGCGGAGATGCGAGCAGTGGTGCAAAGAGTCTCCTCGGCGCGGGTGGTGGTGGATGGGGAGACGGTGGGCGAGATCGCCGGTGGCCTCCTGGCCCTGGTGGGCGCCACCCATGAGGATACGCCGGAGGATGCCCGTGCCCTGGCCCGAAAGATCGCAGGCCTCCGGATCTTCTCGGATTCCGATGGGAAGATGAACCTGTCCGTGGCGGACACCGGGGGAGCGGCGCTGGTGGTCAGCCAGTTCACTCTGTACGGTGACGTTCGGAAGGGCCGCCGCCCGTCTTTCGTGCGGGCGGCGCGGCCCGAACCGGCGGAGCGATTGGTGGATGAGGTGGCGGCTGAACTGCGGGGGAGGGGGGTGCCGGTGGCCACGGGACGGTTCGGCGCCATGATGGAAGTCTCCCTTACCAACGACGGCCCGGTCACCATCCTGGTGGAGACGAGCGACGGCCGGATCGCCTGACCGGTTCAGGGCGCGGCCCGTGGTCTTGCCGAGTGGGACGACCCCCGACTCCTTCTGGTCTACGGAGGCTTCCCTCTGTTAAGGTAGGAATATGTCGAGTGCGATAGACGCCGACGGGACCCGTCCGGGCTCTTCGGCCATGAAACGCCTCTGAGGATCACCATGTTCCGATGGCAGGCCCGCGGCATCCAGAGAGCGCCCAAGCAGGTCCTGGCGGCGGTCCTTGCCATCACCGCGGCGCTGCTTGCCGGGTTCGCCGTGCAGGACGTTCCACCGGCGCCCATCGACGCCACCGCTTCTTTCCTCCCTGTCGAGAGCGAACTGGCTGAAGCGTCCTCCGCCGTCCGGGAGAGCTTTCCGGCTTCCGCGGGTGTGGAGATCGTCCAGGTCCTGGCCAGGGGAGATGTTCTCTCCGCCACTTCTCTCCGGCAGGTCAGCGACCTGCTGGCCAGGATCGTCAGTGATCCGATGGTCGAACCGTTCGTCGTCGACGATCCCCTGGCCGGTTACGTTCCGATAACAGAGCGTCTCCTGGCCGCGGGAGGGCTGGACCTGGCCACGGTCTCCGACGCCGAACTGGAAACGGTCCTGGCGCGAGCGGTCCGGGAGTCCGAGTTCGCCGAAGCCAATGCCGGTCTGGAGCGTTTCGTCCCTCGAGACGCATCCGGGACACCTGTCGCCGGACTCTCTCTGGTAACTCTCAACGAGGCCGGTGACCCATTGGGGCTGCAGGCCGCCCAACTGCGCGCCCACGAAATCACCGACTCGTCCGACCTGGCACCGTTGGCGGTGTCTGCGATCACCAAGGCGAACAGCAACACCGAGGGGAGGCAGGCTCGCCAGTCGAGCCTGTTCCTCCTGATGGGCATCGCACTGGTGGTGATCATTGTGCTGCTGGCCGTCTTCTACCGCACCGCCTCGGACGTGGCCCTGGCCATTGTGGGGCTCCTGCTCACCATCCTCTGGACGTTCGGCGCCCAGGCGTGGCTGTCGCCCGGCGGGGCCGGCCTGGTGGATCCGGAGAACATCATGATCGTTCTGGTGCCGGTCCTTTTGATCGGCCTTTGCGTGGACTATGCCTTGCAGATCACCGGGCGCTACCGGGAGGCGTTGGCATTAGAAGGCCGTGCGAGTGGGGATTCTCCTCGGTTGGCAGCCGGGGAGGCCGTCCGGTCATCGGGGCTTCCGGTCATGCTGGCGGCGGCCACAACGGCGGTGAGCTTCCTGACCAACCTGACCAGCAAGTTCGAGCCGGTGGCCGACTTCGGGCTGGTGGCAGGCATCGGCGTCCTCTCAGGTTGGATCGTGATGACTACCTTCGTGCCCGCCGCGCGGCTGGTGCTCGACAGCGGGAACCTGCGCAAAGGACGGGGCCTGGCGGCCAGGCCGGTGGCCGAGACGATACCGGGCGCCGGAGCGGTCCTCTCCCGGGTGGCGAACACGGTCGTACGCCGCCCGCTGCCCATCCTGGGCGGCGCCATCGTGGTCACGATCCTGGCCGCGGTCGCCTCCACCGGTCTCGACACCACCTTTGCCCTCAAGGACTTCGTGCCCCGCGGCTCCGAGACCGAGAAGAACATAGAGTTCCTGGAGGAGAACTTCGACGGCGGCGCCTCCACCATGACCATCCTGATTGAGGCCGACCTGGCCACCGTCCGGTCCCTCCGCGACCTGTTCGACTTCTACACCACTCTCGCCGACCCTCGCAGGAGGCCCGAGGGCGTCGCCGGCCCTCCCCTGGCGTCGGCGGGGACCTTGTTGGTGGACTGGATCAACCAGAGCGGGCTTCCCGGCGACAACTACGATCCGGCCTTCGCAGCCGCCTACGCCGATCTGGACCTCGATGTCTTCGCCCCCGACGAAGAGGTCCGGGCCGCATGGGCGCTTCTCGAAGGGGCCGATCCAGCCGGCTTCGCCAGGGTAGTGGACTTCCGATCCGGGGGCCCGGACCGCACCATCCTCCAGGTACCGGTCACGGTGGAAGGCGTCGAGGCTTCCCGGGAGTTGATCGCCGAGCTAGAGGCGCTGTGGGGAGGAGACAGTTCTGAGATCACCATCACCGGCGGCGACTCCCTGATCGCCCTGGTGACCGAGGAGTTGACCGCCAGCCAGGTGGTCAGTGTGGGCCTTACCACCCTGGCCGCGTTGCTGATCCTGGTGCTCTTCTTCGGCGTCACCGAGTTCCGTCCGGCCCTGGGGCTGATCACTATCGCCCCCATCGCCGTGGCCCTGGTCTGGGTGCTGGGAGCGATGTGGGTGATGGGGATCTCCTACAACATGGTGACGGCGCTGATCACGGCGCTCACTATCGGCATCGGGGTCGATTACACCATCCACCTCACCCATCGGTTCCTGGAGGAGGAACAGGAGTCGCGCCGCATCCGCCACGCCATGCAGCGGGCCATGACCACCACCGGCGGGGCGCTGCTGGCCAGCGCTCTCACCACGGCCATCGGGCTCCTCGTCCTCCTTTTCGCGCCGCTTGATCCGATGAGACAGCTGGGCATGCTGACCGCGGTCACGATCCTGCTGGCCCTGATCGCCGCCTTCGTGGTGCTTCCTCCCTTGCTGGTGCTGTGGGCGCTTTACCACCGCTGGCGCACCCACGAGTTCGGTCCCGATAGTCACCATCCGGCGCCGGAGGGCGGCGGCTGATCCGAGACTCCCAGTCCGGTCAGGCCCTTCTGCCGATCGACCCAACGTAGGCCTTCCCCTCCGGGCAGACTTGGAAGAAGTCGCATCCTCGGCAGTCCGCCGATGGAGTGGGATCCCACCGTTCGTCCCAGATTGAGCGGGCCATGCCGTCCAGGCGCCTTCGTGCGGCGTCCAGCCACTCGCTGTCTACCTGCTCCGCGCTCGGGATCTCCGCCAGTCCGCCACCTCCCAGGTAGGCGATGGTCACCGACAGGTCGCCGGGGGCCGGGCCCAGTTCGGGGATCTCGCTCACTGCCAGGGCGTACACCTGCATCTGCGCCAAACGGGCCCCATGGGGATCGTCGCCCGGTGGGCGGCCCGACTTGAAGTCCACGATCTCCCAGGCGCCTGACTCCCTCCGGTAGACGGCGTCGATCCGTCCCCTAACCAGAAACCCCTCGCCCAACCGGAGTGTGAACCCCTTCTCCAGCCACTGGATCTTCATCTTCGAAAAGCGGGATTTCAAGAAGACGTCGAAGGGGTGGGCGCCCTCCGCCGAATCGACGGGCCGGTCGTCACCGGTGAGTTCCCGGAACTCGTCATCGGGTTCCAGCAGGGGGACCTTGCCCTGGTGATGTAGCTCGATCTGCCGATGGATCCGGGTCCCCCGGCGGGTTGCGTAGGAGTAACTGCGGGGAAGGGGGTCCACGGCTGTCCAGAAGTACTTCTTGGGGCACTGGGCGTAGGTGACCAGGCCGGTGGCCGAGGTGGAGACCTCCCTGAGGGTGCTTTCGGGTGTCGGATCGGGTAGACGGAACAGGAGGCCCGAGAAGTCCTCCAAGGCTGCCTGGTATTCCTCTTCGACCTCTTCCCGGCGGGCGATCCCCGCCGGCCAGTCGGCGTCTTCGAGAGCGCGGCGGATTCCCTCCGGCCACCCTCGGTCACCGAAGAGGGGGTCGGGGTTGTGGAGGGCCTGGGCGGGGGTGGCGAAGCTCTCGGGACGGGGCGGGGCTGGATAGGTCCGGTCCAGTTCTCCGGTCGGATCCCGGTCGGAGGCCTGGCCGGTGGCGGCCTGCCAGGCCAGTTTGAAGAACTCGCTCTGGCGGGGGAGTTGAGGTCGCATGGTGGGCTCGGGATACCCGTACCAGTGCGCTCCCGAGAGGACCAATTCTTCCTGGGCTCGGGTGGCGGCCACATAGGCGATCCGCCATTCCTGCGACCGGTGTTGGGCCTTGACCTCCTCGGCGGTCCTGTGGAGGAGGCCGGTGAGCCGGGGGGTGTCCATTCCCGGAGTGATCGGCTCATAGGGCGGAGGGTCGATCCGCCACTCCCAGGGAATGGTCTCGGCTTTCCGGTAGGGATTGTCGTATCCGCCCACCGCCTGTGACGGGAAGTTTCGATTGTAGATGGCGGGCACGAACACCACCGGCCACTCGAGGCCCTTCGCCTTGTGGACGGTGAGCAGCGCCACCGCGTCCTCATCGGAGAGGCGAGCGGCATCCACCTCTTCGGCAGGCTCCTCCAAGAGGGCGTCGAGGTAGTCGAGGAATCCCCCGATGGTGGACTGGCCCTCGAGGGGCGACCAGTCTTCCGCCAACTCCAGGAAACGGTAGAGATTGAGGCGCGCCGACAGTCGGGTGTTGGGTGACATCGATTCCACATCCGCCCAGACTCCCGTCTTCTCGAGGACCGTCCGGCAGGCGTCTCCGGCCGATCTGCCCTGGCAAACCCCGAGCAGTTCCCGGTATTCGGCGTGAAAGCGTCCGAACGCCTCGACCTGGGAGTCGGAGAGTTCATCCCAGAACCCATCGTCTTCCAAGCCGTCCAGAAGGGCGGGTTGCCCCTCGGGGCGGCGGCGGGCAAACCGGCTCAGGATCCTGATTTCCCCCAGGCCAAGCCGGAACCGGCTTCCGCTCAACAGCCGGGCGGCGGCCACCCGGTCATCGAACCTGCCGATCACCTTCAGCCAGGAATGGATCTCCACCACTTCGGGGACGGCCAGCAGGCCCCCCAGGTTTGCGACTTCGGCGGGGATGTCGTGGGACACGAGTTGTCGATACACCCCGGGCATGTCCTTGGTCTTGCGGAACAGCACCGCCATCTCCCGCCAACTCTTCCCCTCCCGTCGGCGTTCGATCAACTGCTCGGCTATCCAGGCCGCTTCGTCGATGAAGGTGGGATGCCACTCGGCGGTCACACCTGAGCGTGGCGCCTCCGGGAGAGGCTGGAGGCCGGGGGTGTCGGAGCCGATCTCATCTTTTATCCGGTTGGCGAAGTGGATGATCTCGGGTCCCGAGCGCCGGTTGAGGGTGAGATTGAGGGTCTTGGCCGGTGTTCCGTCCCCTGCGGGAAAGTGGGTGGGAAAACTCCGGAAGTTCTCCAGGGACGCTCCCCGCCACTCATACAGGGTCTGGTCGGAGTCGCCCACCACCGTCAGGGGAAATCCGTCACCGAAGAGCAACTGGAGGATCACCCGCTGGGCGGCGTTGGTGTCCTGGTATTCGTCGGCCACCGCGGCCCGGTAGCGGTCCCTGATCCGCTGGGAGATCTGGGGTTCGGTCTCCAGGATCCGGTGGGCAAGGCCGATCAGGTCTCCGTAGTCCACCACCCCGAGCCTCCGTTTGTATTCCTGGTACCCGCGGGCCGCTTCCACCATTCCCCGCCGTTTGGCGAAGGACGCCACCAGTCGCTCGTAATCGGCGAGGTCGCCCTTGCGGCGGAAGCGGGCGCCGTCCAGCAGGGGGATCTCTGTAGTCAGCATTTGTTCGTCCACCCGGTCGGGATCAACCAGGTGATCGGCCAGGGAGGACGAGAAGCGGATGATCGCTCCCGGAAGATAGAACATGTCGGTGTTGTCCAGCGCCGAGAGGGCGTTCTCCCTGATAACCCGCTTGACCAGTTGGCGAGTTTGCGCGGGGCCGATGATGGAGAGACCACTCTCCAACCCCAGCACTGCCCCGAACTCGGTCACCAGCTGGGCGCAGAAGCCGTGATAGGTGTTGACCTGGGCCTCCCTGAGGGGATCGGCTGAGTCGGAGAGCACCTCTTGGATCTTGTGGGAAAGTTCCTCGGCCGCCTTGTTGGTGAAGGTCAGTCCCAGAAGCTGTTCCGGCGGCACCCCCTCATCCGCCACCAGTCTTGCCATGCGGTAGGAGACCGTGGTGGTCTTGCCTGTTCCGGCCCCTGCCGACACCCGAAGCGGCAGAAGGGGGTAGTCGACCACGGCCTGTTGCTCGGGGGAGAGCCGGATGGGGAGAGAGCGGCTCACGAGGCGAAGGCCCCCTGCCCCTCGGGCCAGGCCGGACAGAGCGAACGGACCCGGCACCTCCCGCATTCCCTTGAGGGTCGGGGTGGCCAGGGAAGGGGGTCCGCCCTCTCGGCCAATATCGCTTCGGCTATCTCCCGCAGTTCCCCCAACACCTCCTCCAGGTTGGCCCGGTCGAAGGATCGCGTCCATGAGGTTTCCCTGTCGCAGAGGGGAAACCACAGCTCCGCCGCCGCCACCCGGTCTGCGTCGGGCTCCCCACCCGACCGCGCCCACAGATAGAACCCCAACTGCAGGGAGACTGCTGCGTCCTTGACCGCCATCGGGTTCTTGGAGGTCTTGTAGTCCACGATGCGGAGTGTCCCGTCCTCCATGCGGTCCACCCGGTCGATCCGCCCCCGCCATTCTTTCCCGTCCAGGTCGACCCGGATTCTCTCTTCGAACCCGATGGCCCGGCTGCCGTCCGCGGTCCATCGCTCCGCCAACTGCTCCAGGAGCCTGGTCCCCCGCTCCAACCAGGCGTAGTCGAGCACCGGCGTTCCGAAGTCCATCTCTGCCAACCGGACGCTCAACTCATGCAGGGCGTCGGAGAGGTTCAGGCCGGGCTCTCCCTGCTCGGAGGACCGCCGGACGCTCTTCTCCAGGACGGCGTGCATCAGGCTGCCGAAGCGGAGGTATGGGTTGTCGTCGGAGGGATCCAGGCGCAGGCGTGACTCCAGGGCGTAGCGACGGGGGCACTTCTGGTAGGCCTCGGCCTGGGAGGCGGACATGACGTGCCCCGGGCTTATGAGACCGGTGTCCGGCCCCGGAGGGCGCACCCCCGCGAATCCCCGGGGATCCCAGAGGTCCCGGCGACCCGGGCGGGCCAGCACCCTGGCGGCGGCCAGCCGGCGTGGGAGGGTCTCGGAGATGTCCCGCTGGGTGCGTCGCAGATAGCTCTCTGTCTCGAGTCTCCCCACCGGGGAGGAGGCGGGCCGGCGGGCGGGACCCTCCAGCGGTTGGCCTACCCGGTCGGCCAGAGAGATCATGAACCTGCTGACGGTGCGCCGGGCCTCGTTGAGATCGGGAGAGGTGGTCGTCCACACCACCCGGCGGCTGGCGCGGGTCATCGCTGTGTAGGCGAGGCTTCTCTCGTGCTCCAGTTGGAGTTGCACGAGCCCGAAGTGGTCCAGGTCCGGCCGGGACAGGAACTGACCCTCCAACAGGGAGTGGAAAGGCCGGGTGTCGGGGAACACCCCCTCGGTGGCGCCGGCGATGAACACCAACTCGAACTGTCGGCCCTTGGCCTGATGGATGGTGCTGATCGTCACGCGGCTGTCCACCTCGCTGTGCGGTGGACGGAGGGGGGACGCCTCCAGGTCGCCTTCGAGTATCAGGCGCCGGTAGTCGAGGAGCGAGGTCTCGGGGGAACGCTCGGCCAGCCGGCCCAGGGTCTGGGCGAAGGAGGCCAGGGCGGAGCGATAGTCGGAAAGCCCTTCCGATTCCACGATCTCGCTGAACTGGGGGACGGATTCCCACAGTTCCCAGAATCCCTTGGTAGCGGGAGGAGTCTCTGCCCAGGAGGAGTCGACCAACAGGTTGTTGAGCGCCCGGGCTTCCGGTAGGTGCCTTGAAAGAACCTCCGCCCAGCGTTGACCGTCCCGCCGGCGGATGCCGCCCAGTTCGGCCACCCTGCCCCGGGTCAGGGAGAACAGGGGGCCCAGCAGCATGCTTTCCACTGTGCGGTTCACCGCGAGGGTGAACCACTCGGGGTGGTTCTGGGGATCGGGAACGTCCACCGCCGCAACCCAGGCCAGGTCGAGCACCATACGCACCGCGGGGTGGTCGATCAGCCGAGCGCCGGGTCGGGTGTGGGGTATGCGCTCTCGGTCCAGCGCCCGGGAGAGTCCCGCCAACACCTGAGAGGTCCGGGTGAGGACTGCTACCTCCGAGTAGGGGACCTGCTCGACGAGTCGGAGGCGCTTGATCTCGGCGGCTATCCAGTCGTGCTCGGTGGTCTCCTGGTCGAAGAGGAAGAGGTCCACCTTCCCGGAATGGGAGGCGGGGGAGGGGAGATACGGATGAGCGGCGAACAACTCTCCGGCAGGCGCCAGCACCTCTGCGGGAACACGGAAGCTGGTATCGAGCCTGAAGACCTCCGGCGGTGCTTTCCCGAGGGCGGCGAAGTCGGAGGGGAAGGACTGCACTGAGGCCCGCTCGGCGCCCCGGAAGAAGAAGGAGGTCTGGTCCGGGTCGGCAGCCGCGGTCAGGTGGCATCCGTTTGCCACCAGTTTCTTCAGTATCTCCGTCTGCACCACCGTGGCTTCCTGCAGTTCGTCGGCCAGCACATAGGGGAACCGGGCGGCCGTGCGCTTTCCGATGTCGGTGACTCCCAAAGCGCGGTTGGTGAGAAGCAGGAGGCCGGTGTAGTCGGTCTTCCCTTCCTCTCGCAGGCGGTCCAGGTACCGCTGGTAGAACCCGGGGAGGGCCGCCCAGGCCGGTCTCGCTCTTGCCTGGGCGGCCAGGTCCTCCGGAGTCACCCTCCGCTCACCGCACCTGAGCATGAAGTCGGCCAACTCTTCGGCCAGGGTGCGGGTCTTCAGCATCCGCCGGTAGAAAAGCGGCCAGTCTTGGGGTGGCTCATCGTCCAGCGTCTCTCGGACGAACTGGATCTGTTCAGGCGTGGTGAGAACCATCGGCGGCCGGGTGCCGCCCAAGAGCATCCGGGAGTGCTCCTCCACCAGGGCCCGGGCGAAGCCGTGGAAGGTCCCCACCGACAGTTCCCCGAAGGAACGCCGGGCGCCGGAGGTTATGCGGCCTCGGAGATCCGAGGCGGTCTCCCGGGAGAAGGTAAGAGCAAGCACCCCGTCCGAAGGGGCGATTCCGGAGTTGATCAGATGGGCGGCCCTGCGGGCGAGGAGTTCGGTCTTGCCGGTTCCAGGCCCGCCGATGATCAGCTGGGTCCCCTCGGTCCGGGCGATCAGGTTGGGCCAGTCCCCTGGCGAGATCCTGTGGCCGCGAAGGTGTTGTCCCGGAGAGTCAGGCGGCGACATGGAGGTCGACGGGCTGGCAGACGGGGCAGGCATCGGCCGGTCCCTGCTCAACCGACTCGACGGTGATCCCACCCTCGGCCAGCCACTCCACGATCTCCCGGCAGTGGTTCGAATGGGTGTCGCCGGTGCTTTGAATCACTTGCTTTTCCATACGTGAAAAGCGTAGGAGGGGGGTGTGACACTTTTAGTTGTTGGGATCGGGAGGGGATGGTAGGTCGGTCCAGGCCGGACAGATGGCTTGGTAGGAGCACCAGTCGCACAGACGGGTCTTTCTGGTCGGGAATGTGCCGGTGCTGATCGCCCGGTCGATCGCCCACCACAGAGCCTGGAGTTGCTTCTTCACTCCCCGCAATTGCGTTGGCGAGACCGGAAGGCTATGGACCTCCGAGTTGCCCAGGTAGAGCAGGCGGACCAGGTCCGGGGTCCTGTGGTGGTTCTCCTGGATCATCAGGGCATACACCTTCAGGGCGAAGAAGCTGGAGTCGGCAAAACGCAGGGGTGGAGCTTTTCCGGTCTTGTAATCGGTGATCACGAACCCGCCTCCGGGAGCAGGGTCCAGGCGGTCGATCACCCCGCGAATCTCGAGCCTTCTGTCGTCGTCCTGGCGGGATTTCCCATCATCGATCTCCAGGGAGATGTGCAATTCTCTCTCCAACGGTTCCAAGTCCCGAGGATCCTCGATTTGGAAGTACCTCTCGGCAACCGCCCGGCTGCTCCGGTGGAATTCCTCCCGGCTCTCGGGGTCCCCGGCGAAGAGTTCCCGGTATTCGTCCCCTTCGAGCGTTTCCTCCCAGGCGACGTCGAACAGTTCCAGGAGACGTTCGGGATGGCGCTCGGCGGCGGGAAGCAGGAACAGCCTCTCCAGGGCGAGGTGGACGGCGGTCCCCCGGGCCTGGGCGGGAGTAGGGATGGAAGGGAGCTTGTCCACGTGGCGGTATTTGAACAACTGGGGACAGGTCTTGAAGTCTGAGGCCCGGCTGGGGGAGAGGTTGGCCAGCGGTCCGCCCTCCTCTGCCGGGGCCGGAGCGTCGCCATCGGGAGGGGGTGGCTCCGTGGGTTCGGGGCCGGAGGCGCGGTCGAAGGTACCGGGGGTCTCGGCTTCCTCCAGCAAAGTTCCGGGCGCGGGATCCATCAGAGACGATCATAAGGGAACCATGGGACATTTCCCGGCCTCTCGGAGGGGATCCGCCGGTTGTCGCGAAACATGTCTCGCCGGGCGCGCCCACCGGCGGGAGCGGGGGTCCGAACGGGTCTCCGGATCCCGGGGAGGGTCGTGCAGGTTTTCCTGGTATTGGCTCAACCTCCAATATTGCTAGCCTGAAACCCGCGACGCCTCCCCAGAGTCCACGAAAATGGAAAGCGCCCAGGTACGTCAGACCTTTCTCGATTTTTTTGCCGAACGCGGCCACACCGTGCGCCCGTCGGCCTCTCTCATCCCGGTCGACCCCACCCTATTGGTGACCAATGCCGGGATGGTTCCCTTCAAGCCCTATTTCCTGGGAGAGGAGACGCCGCCCTACCCGCGGGCGGTGAGCGTCCAGAAGTGCGTCAGGACCATCGACATCGACATCATCGGGACCACCGCCCGCCACACCTCGTTCTTCGAGATGATGGGCAACTTCAGCTTCGGCGACTACTTCAAGAGAGACGCAATCCGCTGGTCCTATGAACTGGTGACCGAGGGTTACGGGCTCGACCCTGAGCGCCTGTGGTTCACCGTCTATGAGACCGATGACGAGGCCGCCGAACTGTGGGTCTCGGAAGTAGGGGCGCCCCCCGATCGGGTGCAGCGGGGAGGAAGGGACAACTTCTGGCAGATGGGGGTGCCGGGGCCATGCGGGCCGTGCTCAGAGATCTTCTACGACCTCGGTCCCGAGTACGGAGAGGGAGGAGGTCCCATCGGGGGCGGAGAGGACCGCTACGTGGAACTGTGGAACCTGGTGTTCATGCAGAACATCCAGGACCGGCCATTCCATGTGGTCGGGGACCTTCCCCGCAAGGGTGTGGACACCGGGATGGGGCTCGAACGGACCGCCATGGTGCTCCAGGGAGTCGGAAGCGCTTTCGAGACCGACGTGATGCGTCCGGTGCTGGAGGTCGCCTCATCGATCTGCGGAGTGGATTACGGAGCGGGTCCCCTCTCGGACGTGTCGCTGCGGATCCTGGCCGACCACGGTCGGGCCATGACCCTCCTGATCGCCGACGGGGTGGTCCCCTCCAACGAGGGACGGGGCTATGTCCTGCGGAGGCTGATCCGCCGGGCGGTGCGGCACGGGTGGCAACTGGGATACGAGGGGCTCATGATGCCCAGGCTGGCGTCCGCCACGGTCAAGGCGTTGGGCGACGCCTATCCGGAGATCATCGATACCTATGACCTGATACTGAAGATCGTTTCCCAGGAGGAGTACCGGTTCCTCCGCACTCTGGAATCGGGGCACTCGATCCTGCAGGGAGAGATGGAGAGCCTGGACGAGGGCCAGGTTCTCTCCGGAGAGGTTGCCTTCCGGCTCCACGACACGTACGGGTTCCCCTTCGAGCTGATCATGGAGATCTCCGAGGAGAGGCAGGTGGCGGTTGACGAGGATGAGTTCAGCCGCCTGATGGATGAGCAGCGCGAGCGGGCCCGGCAGGCCTGGAAGGGGGGAGACGAGGCTGCCGCGGCCGACCTGTACCGGGGATTGCTGGATGAGGTCGGGACGTGCGAGTTCCTTGGTTACGACCATGAGGAGGCGAGGGGTCGGGTGTTGGCCATACTGGCGGAGGGCGAGCAGGTTTCGGTGGCCCGGGAAGGGGAGGAGGTGGAGGTGTTCCTGGACCGGACGCCCTTCTACGCCGAGGCGGGCGGCCAGGTGGGGGACACGGGGATAATGGTCTCGGACACCGGGGAGTTGGAGATCGCCGACACCCGCCATCCCCTCCAGGGCCTGTCGGGGCACCGGGCCCGGGTGAAGAGGGGATGGATCGGAACCGGCCAGACCGTCCGAGCGGGCATCGACGCCCTGCGCCGCGAGGGAATCCGAAAGAGCCACACCGCCACCCACATTCTCCACTGGGCCCTCCGGGAGGGTCTGGGAGACCACGTCCGCCAGGCGGGGTCGCTGGTCACCGACGGCCGGCTCCGCTTCGACTTCTCCCACTACTCGGGTCTGGAACCCCGAGAGCTCGCCGAGATAGATGACCTGACGAACCGCAAAGTGATCGGCAACGGGCACGTGAACACCACGGTCATGCCCATCGACGAGGCCCGCGCCTCGGGTGCTCTCGCCTTCTTCGGTGACAAGTACGGAGAGCAGGTGCGAGTGGTCCAGGTGGGCGACTACTCCCGGGAGTTTTGCGGGGGCACGCATGTTCCCACCGCCGGCCAGACCGGCCCGGTGGTGGTACTGGGCGAGTCTTCGATCGGCGCCAACCTGCGCAGGATCGAAGCGCTCTCCGGCCAGGCGGCCTACGACCATCTGATAGCGGTGCGGGACGCCCTGGACCGCACCGGAAAGCGGCTCACCGTCCCCTGGACGCAGGTCCCAGAGCGGGTGGAGGCGTTATTGGAACGGGTTGGCGAGTTGGAGGACGAACTGAATGAGATTCGCTCCGCCCGGAGGGGCGAACTCGCCGAGGAACTGGCGGGGTCGGCCCGGACATGCAACAACTTCAAACTGGTCATCTCCGCCCAGGAGGGGCTGGACACCAACCAGTTGAGGCAGTTGGCCATCGGGGTGAGGGATCGGATCTCCCCCGGTGTGGTGATCGTCGGCTCCGTTGCCAACGGCAAGGGTGCGGTGGTGGGAGCGGTCAGCCCCCTCCTGGTGAGAGAGGGCGTATCCGCCGGTGAACTGGTGGGGACCGCAGCCCGGCTGATGGGCGGGGGGAGTTCCCGTGATCCCGAGTTGTCCCAGGGGGGAGGGCCTCGCGGCCAGTTCTTGGAGGAGGCCCTGGAACAGGCCGGGAGCGCGGCGGCCCAAGCCCTTGCGGGGGTGTGAACTGGGACGGGTTCTGGCCGTGGACCCGGGTGAGCGGAGGGTGGGGGTGGCTCTGTCCGACCCCGGGGGGATAATCGCCCAGCCCTTCGGGGTCATCGACCGGTCCCGGAGCGATGTGGTGGAGGAGGTGAAGAAGATAGCGCGGGAGCACGATGTGGACACGATCGTGGTCGGTCTGCCGGTGAGTCTGTCCGGCCGGGAGGGACCTTCCGCCGCCTCAGCCCGGCGACTGGCCGAGAAGCTGGGATCGGCTACCGGCCTGACGGTCGACATGCATGACGAGCGGTACTCCACGGTGGCGGCCGAGCGGATCATGAGAGAAGGAGGCGCTCCCCCGAAGAAGCGCCGTCACCGCCGCGACAAGGTGGCGGCAGCCATCATCCTCTCCGAGTACCTCATGGGCCGGTCCCCGGAGGCCGGAGAGTCGGGTGGTCGGAGTTGAGCGGCGCCTCCGACTTCGACCAGCCACCCCGCCAGCCGAATCTCTGGGGACCGCTTCGTCTGCTGGCGGTGGCCGCCATCGTGGTGGTGGCCGGACTGTTCGTCATCAACCAGGGCGCCCGGCTGGGTCAGAATGTGGGCGAGCGGCTCGGACCGGTGGAGACCGCCGCGCCCGCGGCTGTCGTAACCCCCGGCATCTCGGTGGAGGTGGAAATACCCTTCGGTTCGTCGGCGACCCGGGTGGCGGAGATCATGGTGTCGGCGGGGGTCATCTCCGACTCGGGGCTGTTGCTGGCGGCGGTCCAGGACGCCGGGGTGGCCGGCTCCATACAAGCCGGCACCTACCAGTTGGTCACCGGCATCTCGGTGGAGCAACTGTTGGTGGAACTCCTGGAGGGTCCGGTGGCGCCCACCTACCGGATCACCGTCTTCGCCGGCCAGCGGATCGACGAGATCCTCGACATCCTGGCCGACGCCTCCCGGACTGACAGGGCGCAGTTCACCGAAGCTCTCCTGGACGGATCGGTCGTCTCTTCGCTGGTGGACCAGACCCGGCCGCTCACCCTGCAGTCGTGGGAGGGCCTGCTGTTCCCGGACACCTACGAGTTCCGCAACGAGGCGGGCCCCGTCGAGATACTGCAGCGGCTGGCGGAAACCATGGAGCAGCGCTTCTCCCTGGTTGACTGGAGCGATCTCGAAGCCGGAGGACTCACCCCCTACCAGGGCATAGTCATCGCCTCCATCATCGAGGCGGAGGTTCGGATCGCCGAGGAACGCCCGGTGGTGTCGAGCGTCCTGCGCAACCGCCTTGATGACGGCATGGTGCTTCAGATGGACAGCACCATCCTCTATGCGGTGGGAACCCGCGACATCGCCCTCTTCGATCCCGATGTGGATTCTCCCTACAACACCTATCGGGTTCAGGGCCTTCCCCCCACTCCCATCGCGGCTCCCAGCTTCTCGTCGCTCCAGGCAGCCGCTTCGCCGGCCGACACCGAGTATCGCTTCTTCGTGCTCAGTTCAACCGACGGCCAACACACGTTCTCGGTGACCGCCGAGGAGCACTTTGCGGCTGTGGACAAAGCCCGAGCCGAGGGGGTGCTCCCATGACAGGCGGGTCACCGTCCGTCCCGCCTCCCGGGGGATATCGGCTGGCGGTGCTGGGAGACCCGGTTTCCCACTCACTCTCGCCGCCCATGCACAACGCTGTTCTGGCTGCTTTGGGCCTGGAAGGGGTGTACAGTCGGAGGCGGGTGGATCAACGGGGGATGACATCGGCGGCTTCGGAGATGCGGACCGGAGAGTTGCACGGCGCCAACATCACCATGCCGCACAAGGGAGTGGCGGCCAGCTTGGCGGACGGGTTGAGTACTGACGCGGCGCGGGCAGGATCGGTGAACACATGGACGTTGGAAGACCGTGGGAGGCTGGTGGGACACAGCACCGACGTGGAAGCCATCCGCCGGGTGTGGGTCCGGGCGGGACTGCCCACCGACGGCCCGGTGCTGGTGGTGGGAGCGGGTGGGGCCGCCGCGGCCGCCATGGTGGCGTTGGATGACCGGGACCTGTGGTGCTCGGCGCGCCGACCCGAGGCTGTCTCGTCCTTGGCGGGGCGGGTTGACGTTCCGTTTCGACTGCTGGAGTGGGGAGGGAGCCTGCCGGGAGCGGTGGTGGTGAACGCCACGCCCCTGGGCATGCGGGGAGGAGAATTGCCGGTGAGGCTCCTGGAAGAGTCCATGGGCCTGTTCGACATGGCGTATGTGGCCGGCGGGGAGGAAACGGGAGCCGTCAGGTGGATGAGAGAGCGCCGGAAGCCTGCCTCCGACGGACTGGAGATGCTGGCCGCCCAGGCGGAGGCTTCCTTCGAGATGTGGACGGGTCACAGGGCTCCGGCCGGTCTCATGGAACGGGTTGCCAGAACGGGAGCGACCGGCGCCGGATGATCCAGTTGGGAGGGGCTTTTCTGGCGGGGTTTGTGATCGGACCGGCGGTGGACGCCTGGATCACTTGGCAGTTGGCGAGGCGCGGTCTGGATAGGCCGGAGTCATGGCGTCCTGCCAACGGGTGGCTGCTCGCGGCCGCTTTGGGGATGGGATGGGCGGTGGTATTGAAGGAGGTGGGATGGTCCGGCGTGCTGGCCGCCCATCTGGTGTGGGTTACGGTGACCGCCTCTGTGGTGATTACCGACTTGGAGCACCGGCTGATCCCCAACCGGATTCTCTATCCGGGCGCAGCGGTCATCGCCGTACTGCTGGTGGCGGGGGCATTGCTCGACGGGACACCGGGGCGGCTGGGGAGCGCCGCGCTAGGGGCGGGCTTGAGCCTGCTTGGCATGGGAGCGCTGTCGGCCCTGGGACGGGGAGCGCTGGGGATGGGCGACGTCAAGCTGTCGGCGGTGCTGGGCCTGGTCTGCGGCTATTGGGGCGTCGAGGTGGCCCTGAAGGCGATTCTGTCGGGGTTTTTGATCGGAGGAGTGGCGGCCCTGGGCCTGATGATCACCCGCCGCGCCCACCGAGGCACCCAACTCCCCTTCGCGCCCTCTCTGGTGGCAGGCGCCTGGTGGGCGATACTGCTTCCTTGAGACCGCGCATTCGCGGGGAGTCGCGGTTGAATGCCTGTGGCCGCTGGGAGGAGAGCCTGCAGTGGCTGGGTGCCTTGTGGCAGGTAGCATCTGGGACATGCTTCGGTTCTTGACTGCAGGTGAGTCCCACGGGCCCGGGCTGGTGACCATCGTGGAGGGAGTGCCGGCCGGGTTGGCGTTCAGCGCCGAGGACCTGGCCGGGGAATTGGCGCGCCGGCGGATGGGGTACGGCAGGGGGAACCGGATGAAGCTGGAGCGCGACGAGTTGGAGATTATGGGAGGGGTGCGTCATGGCTACACCCTGGGGAGCCCGGTGGCGGTGATCATCCGCAACACCGAGTGGGCCAAGTGGGAGGAGGAGATGAGTCCCTTCCCCGGACGTGAGCCGCGCCGGCGAATGACCACCCCGCGACCGGGGCATGCCGACCTAGCGGGGATGATCAAATACAACACCCACGACGCCCGCAACGTCCTGGAACGGGCGTCGGCGCGGGAGACCGCGGCCCGGACCGTGGTCGGGTACCTGTGCAAGGTGTTGCTGGCGGCGCTGGACGTGAGCGTGTTCAGCCATGTGGTAGCGATCGGGGAAGCCTCCGCTCCCGACCATCCCCTCCCGGTTCCCACCGATCTGACGACCATCGACCAATCGCCGGTGCGGGTGTTCCACTCCCAGGCGGAGGCGGCGATGGTTGCCGAGATCGAAACGGCCAAGGCGGACCGTAACACCCTGGGCGGGGTGGTGGAGGTCCTGGCCTACGGGCTGCCGCCCGGCATCGGCAGCCACGTTCACTGGGACCGCAAACTGGACGGGTTGCTGGCGGGGGCGCTGATGTCCATCCACGCCATCAAGGGAGTGGAGATTGGGGACGGTCTCCGTTCCGCCGCCCGGCGGGGCACCGTTGCCCATGATGAGATCTTCTACGAGGACGAGGAGGGGTACTTCCGGGAGACCAATCGGGCGGGGGGTACCGAAGGTGGCATCACTCTGGGCGGGATTCTCCGGGTTCGGGCGGCCATGAAGCCCATCTCCACAGTGATGCGTCCCCTGAACACCGTGAACGTGGATACCCGTGAACCGCAGAAGGCCTTTCGGGAACGGTCCGATGTCTGCGCGGTTCCGGCGGCGGGAGTGGTTGCCGAGCAAATGGTGGCTTTCGTTCTGGCCCAAGAAGTGCAGAGGATGGTGGGGGGCGACACGGTGGAGGATCTGCTGGCGGGATGGCGGTCCCATTGGAGAAAGGTGGAGCAGTTCTGACCCCGAAGCTGTGGCTGATCGGGATGATGAGTTCCGGGAAGACCAAGGTGGGCCGCATGTTGTCCCGGCGGAGCGGGTTTCCCTTCCTGGATGTGGATGACGAGATCGTGGAGCGGGCCGGCATGACCATCCCCCAGATTTTCGCCGAACGGGGAGAGCCGGCCTTCCGGATGATGGAATCCCAAGAGGTGGCTCGCATCTGCCGGACCGGAGGCCGACTGGTGGTGGCCACCGGAGGCGGAGCGATCCTCGACGCCGAGAGCCGCAGGCTGATGCGGCACAGCGGTCTGGTGGTGTGGCTCGACCCGCCGCTCTCCTCTCTGATCGCCAAGGGCAAGACGGCCAACCGCCCCCTTCTGCAGGGTCATGCCGACCTGGGGGCTCGATACACCGAGATCTGGGAGTCCCGCAAGCACCTTTATGAAGAGACCGCGCACCTGCGGATGGACATGGACGGCAAGACCCGGGAACTGGTGGCCGAGGAAGTGTGGAAACTGTGGAAAGCATCCTGATCGGAGAGGAGTGCGAGATCCTCGTCTCCGAGGGCCTGCCCGCTCCTCTCCTTCCTCCCCGTCCCCGAGATCCCCGGTCCCGGGTGGTGGTGCTCACTCAGCCCGGAGCAGCCTCCCGCGTGGGCGCCGCGGCGGTGTCCCGCATGGCGGAGGATGCCTCGGCGACGGAAGCCGATCCGGTGGCTGTCCACACGGTGCAGATACCCGACCGCGAGGAGGCCAAGACCCTCCGGGTAGTGGAGGAGGTCTACCGGGCACTCGACCGTCACCGGATGGACCGCCACGACACGATCGTGGGAGTGGGGGGCGGAGCTGCCACCGACCTGGCCGGGTTCGTAGCAGCCACCTGGCTCCGGGGAGTGGAGGCGGTGTATGTCCCCACCACCCTCCTGGGGGCGGTGGACGCCGCCATCGGGGGGAAGACCGGGGTCAACCGGGAGGGAAAGAACCAGGTGGGCGTTTTCCGCCATCCCCGGAGGGTGGCGATCAGTGTCGAGGTCCTGAGATCCCTTCCCCGTCCACTCCTGGTGGAGGGCATGGGGGAGGCCCTGAAGGCCGGGCTCATCGCAGACCCGCGGTTGGTGGAAGTCCTGGAATCCGACGGGCTGGGCGCTTCGCTCACCGAGGTGGTGACCCGGGCGGTGCGGGTGAAGGCGGAGGTGACCGCCGGCGACTTCTTCGAGACGGGCCGACGGGCGATCCTCAATTACGGTCACACGGTGGGCCACGCGGTGGAGACCGCCACCGGCATTCCGCACGGCCACGCGGTGGCGGTGGGCATGGTGGCCGCCGGGGCGATCTCGGAGCGGAAGACGGGGTTCTCTCAAGCGGAACGCCAGCGGGAGGTCATTGCCTCTTTGGGACTGCCGGTCGCCTCCCCGCCGGTTCCCCGCCCGGTATTGGTGGACCTGGTGGGAAAGGACAAGAAACGGCGAGGCGGGTCCCTGCCCAAGATGGTGCTCCTGGAGGAGTTCGGGAAGCCGGTGGTGGTCGACGTCACCCTCGACGACCTGGAGGTGGGGTTGGCGGCGGTGGGGTTGTGATTACCTACACTTCGGCCTGCTGATGATCTCCACCAACGATTTGCGTCCCGGCATGGCCCTGGAACTTCCCGACGGGGTGTTTTCAATCGTCACCTACCAGCATGTCAAGCCGGGGAAGGGAAGGGCTTTCGTGCGAATGAAGCTGAAGAATGCCGAGACCGGCCAGGTGCTGGACCGGACATTCCGGGCGGATGAGGACGTGCCGCAGGCGATCATCTCCAGGAGGGACCACCAGTACCTGTACCAGGATGACCTGGGTTTCCACTTCATGAATCTCGAGGACTACTCCCAGTTCGCCCTCTCCGCCTCCGACGTCGGCAACGACGCTGGTTACCTGGTGGAAGGTATGACCATGACTATCGCCTTCCACCGGGAGCGCCCGATAGGCATGGAACTGCCTCCCTCCGTGGAGATGGAGGTCACCTTCGCCGAGCCGGCGGTGAAGGGAGACCGGGTGTCGGGCGCCACCAAGGAGGTGACCGTCGAGACCGGCATCAGTGTCAAGACGCCGCTCTTCGTGTCCCAGGGTGACCGCATCCGGGTGGACACCCGCACCGGCGCCTATCTCACCAGGGTGTGAACAGCCAGCCCCGCTCGGAGGCGACTCCCGAGTTCTTCGACAGTTCCGATGACCCGCGACACCAGGCGCTCCGGATCCTCTATGAAATGGCTATGTCCGATGGCCTGGGCGCCGGGAGCGACGAACTCCTGGAGGGAAAGCTCCCCAAGGCCTCCCTGATAGTGCGGGGGGTGTTGGCGGACGCCGAGAACATCGATTCCCTGATCGACCGGGCGGCCGAGGGATGGAAAGCCGCCCGGATGCCTGCCGTGGACCTGGCAGTCCTGCGCATGGCGGTGTACGAACTCCGTCACCACAGCCGCACCTCGGTGGCGGTGATCATCTCCGAGGCCGTGCGGATCGCCGGGGAGTACTCAACCGAGCGCAGCGGCCGGTTCGTCAACGGGGTACTCGCCACGCTGGCCGCCATGATCCGACCTGATGAGGTGGCCCGGCCCGTCCCGGTCCCCCTCGGGTCCTCCGCTTCCCGGCGCCGGGCCGAGCAGGCTCTCCTGGTGACTGCCGACGGGGAGGTATTCGGTGGATGGTCGGTGGGAGCCCCGGGGACCACGGTGGGTGAGGTGGTGTTCAACACCGCCATGAGCGGTTACCAGGAGGTGTTCACCGATCCCTCCTACGCCGGACAGATCGTGGTGATGACCTCCCCGCACATCGGCAACTACGGGGTTACCGCCCTCGACTCGCAGGCCCGGAGGTCCGCGGCCGCCGGCGTGGTGATGAGAGCCTATTCCCGGCGTTACTCCAGTTGGAGAGCCGAGGGTGACCTCTCGGAGTTCTTCGGCGAGCATGGGCTGGTGGCCGTGGCGGGGATCGACACCCGCCGATTGACGCGTCACATCCGCCAGCGCGGAGCGATGCCCGCCGCCATGGGCGGGGGAGCGTCGGTGAGGGAGTTGACCGACATGGCCGCCGCCGCTCCGGTGATGGTCGGGCAGGACCTCGCCTCGGCGGTGTCCACAGCCGATTCCTACACGGTCTCGCCCCCCGGAACCGCCCGGGGGAGAGTCGTCGCCATCGACTTGGGGATCAAGCGGGACATCCTGGAACACCTGACCCGCCGGGGGTTGGAGGTGAGGGTGATGCCGTCGGGAGTCTCTGCCTCGGACATCCTGGAAGCCGGACCCGACGGCGTGTTCCTGTCCAACGGCCCCGGGGACCCCGAGCCGCTCAAGGCGGTCATAGCCACCCTTCGGGGGATCTTGGGCAAGACGCCCGTGTTCGGGATCTGTCTGGGACAGCAGGTCCTGGGACTGGCGTTGGGGGCCGGTACCTACAAGCTTCCGTTCGGTCACCACGGCGGGAATCATCCGGTGCGCAGGCTATCGGATGGAAGGGTGGACATCACCTCCCAGAACCACGGGTTCGCCGTCGATCTGTGGTCACTCTCCTCCGGCTCGGCTCCCGGGAGGGACGGACTGGTCACACCGAAGCTCCTGCCCGAGGTGGTGGAGTCGGAGTTCGGAGCGATCGTCCCCACCCACCAGAACCTCAACGACGGCACCCTGGAAGGGCTGGAATGCCGGGACATCCCGGCGTTCGCGGTGCAATACCATCCCGAGGCGGCTCCGGGACCCCGCGATGCGGTGGGCCTCTTCGACGACTTCCTGCGCCTTATCGACCGCGGGGTCTGAGCCGGATATGCCCGCCCGTTCCGACATCCGCTCCATCCTCCTGGTGGGATCGGGTCCCATCGTGATCGGCCAGGCCTGTGAGTTCGACTACTCGGGCACCCAGGCAGCCAAGGCGCTGCGGGGGGAGGGGTACCGGGTGGTGCTGGTCAACTCCAACCCGGCCACCATCATGACCGATCCCGAGTTCTCGGACCAGACCTATGTGGAGCCCATCACCCCCGAGGTCGTGGAGAGGATCATCGACCGCGAGCGTCCCGACACCCTGCTCCCTACATTGGGAGGGCAGACCGCGTTGAACATCACCGCCGAGTTGGTGAGGAGGGGGACGTTGGATCGGTACGGGGTGGAACTGATCGGAGCCGGCATGGAGGCCATCGAACGCGCCGAGGACCGGGGGAGGTTCCGGGAGGTGATGGCCGAGGCGGGGATGGAGACTCCCCGGGCCGGGTACGCCAGGTCGATGGCCGATGCGCGCCGGATCGCCGCAGACCTCGGTTACCCGCTGATGATCAGGCCCTCGTACATACTGGGCGGGGGCGGGACGGGGATGGCGCACGACGCAGGGCAGTTCGAGGAGGTGGCGCGCAGGGGTCTGGACGCGTCCCCGGTCTCGGAGATCCTGGTTGAGGAGTCGGTGGAGGGATGGAAGGAATTCGAGTTGGAGGTGATGAGGGACCACGCCGACAACGCGGTGGTCATCTGCTCGATAGAGAACCTGGACGCCATGGGGGTCCACACCGGGGACTCGATTACCGTGGCGCCGGTCCAGACCCTGTCGGACCGGGAGTACCAGGAGATGCGGGACGACGGGATCGAGGTGCTCCGGGCCATCGGGGTGGCCACCGGGGGATCCAACGTGCAGTTCGCGGTGGAACCGGAGACCGGGCGGCGGCTGGTGATCGAGATGAATCCCCGAGTCTCCCGCTCCTCTGCCCTGGCTTCCAAGGCCACGGGCTTTCCCATCGCCAAAATCGCCGCGCTGCTGGCGGTGGGCTACACCCTGGATGAGATCACCAACGACATCACCGGGCTCACCCCGGCGTCTTTCGAACCGGCCCTCGACTACGTGGTGGTGAAGGCGCCCCGCTTCGACTTCGCCAAGTTTCCGGCCACCCCCCGCCGTCTGGGCTCTTCCATGCAGAGCGTGGGGGAGGCGATGGCGATCGGCCGCACCTTCCCGGAGGCACTGCAGAAGGCGCTGCGGAGCCTGGAGACCGGCCGGATGGGACTGGGCGCCGACCCGGGTTCGAAGCAATTGGAGAAGCTCACCGCAACAGAACTCTCGGAACTGCTGACGACCCCCACCCCCGACCGGGTGACAGCCGTCGGCGAGGCGCTCCGAAGAGGATGGTCCCCCGATGAGGTGTCCCGGCTCACCGCCTACGACCCCTGGTTCACCGAGCAGATCCTCGAGATCGTCGAGCTTCGTGAAGAGTTGATGGCGCGGGGCCCGCAGGAGGAGTTGTGGGAGGAGGCCAAGCGCTACGGATTCTCCGACGCGCAACTCTCCTACCTGTGGGGGAAGAGCGAAGGGGAGGTTCGCCGCGCCCGGCTGTCTCGGGGGATCCGCCGTACCTACAAGACGGTGGACACCTGTGCCGCCGAGTTCGCCGCGCAAACCCCCTACATGTACGGAACTTTCGAGGATGAGGACGAAGTGCCGCCCGCCACCCGTCCCAGGGTGGTGGTGCTGGGGGCGGGTCCCAACCGGATCGGGCAGGGGATCGAGTTCGACTACTGCTGCGTGCAGGCGGCCTTCGCCCTGGGAGACGCCGGATACGAGACGGTGATGGTCAACTGCAATCCCGAAACGGTCTCCACCGACTACGACACCTCCCATCGTCTCTACTTCGAGCCTTTGACGGTGGAGGATGTTCTCGATGTAATAGCCGCTGAGGAGCCGGTGGGTGTGATAGTCCAGTTCGGCGGCCAGACCCCGCTCAACCTGGCCAAGCGACTCGCCGAGGCGGGGGCGCCGATATCGGGCACCTCTCCGGCCTCAATCGACCTGGCGGAGGACCGTGAGCGGTTCTCGGTCCTGTGCAAACGCTTGGGGATTTCCCAACCCCGCCACGGCTTGGCCCGCTCCCGCAGCGAGGCGCGCCACGTGGTGGCGGAAATGGGCTTTCCGGTGGTGGCCAGGCCGTCGTTCGTGCTCGGGGGAAGACGGATGGAGGTACTCGGAAACTCCGATGACTTGGAGCGCTATCTGGAGGGGGTGTACGGGAGCGTCGACGAAGCCGATCTGGCCGGAGCCCCTCTCCTGATCGATTCTTTCCTGGAGTCGGCGATCGAGATCGACGTGGACGCCGTCTATGACGGGCACGAGCTGCTGATGGGGGGGATAATGGAGCACGTCGAGGAGGCCGGCGTTCACTCCGGGGACTCGGCCTGCATCACGCCTCCCCGCACCCTGGGACCCCCCGCCCGGAAGACCATCCACGAGATGACCGCCTCCCTGGCCGCGGCTCTGGGTGTGAGGGGTCTCATCAACGTCCAGTACGCCGTCCAGGGCGAGGAGGTGTTCCTGCTGGAAGCCAACCCCCGCGCCTCGCGCACCGTCCCCTTCATCTCCAAGGTGCGAGGCCTCCCTCTCGCCAAGCTGGCGGCGCGGGTGATGATGGGCGCCTCCCTTCGGGAGTTGCGGTCCGAAGGCCTGTACGGGGATGAGGAGGAGTCCCCGATGGTTGGAGTCAAGGAAGCGGTCCTGCCATGGGAGCGCTTTCCGAGTTCTCATCCGGTGCTGGGCCCGGAGATGCGCGCCACCGGGGAGGTGATGGGAGTCGGGATCGATTGGAAGACGGCCTACGGGAAGGCGCTCCTCGGTGCGGGCGACCGGTTGGTGAAAGAGGGATCGGTGCTGATGCTGCTGGCGGAGGACGATGTCTCTTCGGGAGCGACGCTCATCGAGGCATGGGCCCGGAGTGGCATGTCTCAAGTGGCCGACCACCGGACGGCCGCGGCTTGGGACAGCAGGAATGTGAAGTCACTGGGGCCGGGGGAGGAGGGGCGCCGGCAGGCCTTGGACCTGGTCGAATCGGGGGAGGCGACGCTGGTGGTCAACACCTATGGGACCGACGTTTCCCGCTTCGACGGCCGAGAACTCTACAGGGCCGCTCGCCGGCGGGGGATCCCCTACATGACCACCCTGGCTGCGGCCGGCGCCGCGGCGGAGATACTCTGCTCGAACCTCGACGCCATCGGGGTTCCCCGCAGCCTTCAGGACTGGCGTCCATGAGTTCGGGAACCGAGCGGGTGCTTGTCCGGCTGGTCGGAGCGGACGCTGAGGCCACGATCCGGACAGCCCAGGAACTTAGCGGAAGGGTGGGCGGTTGGGTGATAGGCATGGACTTGCTCTTGGACTGCGGCCCGATCCTGGTGGGGGCTTTGTGCGCTCTGGGGAAACCGATCCTTGTCGATCTGAGCCTCTTGGCGCGGCCCTCGGTGGTGGCGAGGGCGGTGGCGCGCATGGGGAAGCTGGGGGCGCGGTGGGTGAGCGTGTCGGGCATGGGCGGCCGCAGAGCCGTGGAGGCGGCGGTCGACGCCGGGGGACACTATCCGGACACCGAGGTGACGGTCTCGGCCTCCCCGGCGGGGTGGCTCGGTGAGGACGAGCTGAGAGGACTGGGAATCAGGGATACTCCGGGCCAGCAGGTCTCTCGGATCACCAAACTCGCTCTTCGATGCGCCGCCGACGGCATCGTCTTCCCGGCCCGCGAGCTTGGGGTGGCGGTCCAGGCTTCGGGAAAAACAGAACGCCTCTCCAGAATCGCCGAAGCTCCCGACCGTCTATCCTCATGGGGAAACATGGCTGAGATGGCCGACATCCTTGCCGGAGGCGCCCACTGGGTGATTGCCCGGGAGCACACGGTCCTCGGGAGTGACCTGTGAGGGCACGGTTTTTCATGCTGGCCCCCGATGATGGTATGGTACGCGTTCGGTTTACGAAGTGTTAACTTCTAACACACCAGTATTGACCGTCCGACTTGGTGATAAGGAGAATCATGAACCCACCACCTCTAACCTCAGAGCAGCGCAGGAAAGCTCTTGCCAAGGCAGCAGCCGTTCGCAAGGGCCGGGCAGAGATCAAGGCTGACTTGAGCGACCGGCGGGTAACCATCGCCGAGTTACTGGAGCGCACCGATGATCCACTGGTGGGGGGAATGAAGGTGTCGGCGGTGCTGTCGTCATTACCGGGAATCGGCAAGCAGCGTACGCAACAGCTCATGGCGAGGGTAGGCATACTTGAGAACCGGCGTCTGCGGGGCCTGGGATACCGCCAGCGGGAAGCCTTGATCAAAGAACTGTCCTGAGAGGAGACGCCGCGAGGTCTTGACCAAGCTTTCGAGCCTGGTTTTGGTGGTGTCCGGCCCTTCGGGGGTCGGGAAGTCGACTGCGCTGGCCGAGTTGGCCGAGTTGGAAGAGGTTGAGGTGGTTGTCTCGTTCACCACCAGGTCGCGCCGCCAGGACGAGACCGACGCGGTGGATTACCATTTCGTGGACGAGGAGACCTTCAGGGAGATGGTCAGCCGGGACGGGTTCTTGGAGTGGGTCACCTACGACGGGCATTTCTACGGCACTCCCCAGCGGGCTGTCGAAGAGGTCCTGGAGCGGGGAAAGGTGGCTGTGCTGGAGATCGAGCGGCAGGGAGCATTGGCAGTCAAGCGGACATTCCCCCAGACGGTCGCAGTGCTGCTGGAACCCCCTTCACGGGGTGACCTGGAGGCGAGATTGCGCTCCCGGGGCGCGTCCGGCGAATTCGTGGATCGTCGCCTGGCCCTGGCGGAGCGGGACGACCCGATGCAAGGCGACCTGTACGACGAGATCGTGACCAGCGCCGAAACAAGCGAAACCGTGGAGGCTTTGGTCCGTATAATTGAGACGCGTTACCAGCCCTCGGCGCCGGACTAACTTTGAGAGGCGGCCTTTGAGAATGAAAATCGAAGAAGTAGTAGATCGGATTGGAAATCGATTCTCGTCCGTGGTGGTGTCGGCTCGCCGCGCCCGTGACATTCAGGGGTACTACGCCCATTTGGGACAGGGCA
Organism: Acidimicrobiia bacterium; assembly: GCA_965209025.1. Classification (GTDB taxonomy): domain Bacteria; phylum Actinomycetota; class Acidimicrobiia; order Spongiisociales; family ZC4RG35; genus Bin76. The sequence continues at coordinate 422,799 of OZ242375.1, forward strand.
TAGGAAAGTTCATCCCGCCCCAAGTGCACACCTACGCCCGGAAGCCCTTGACCATCGCCATGGAGGAGATTGTGGAAGGCAAGGTGGTTTTGGGTTCCTCCGAGGACTCTGAAGAGAGCGAAGACCCCGAAACCCCGGAACTCTGATGATCGGGGGCCGCCGTGTCCTGCTGGCGGTGACGGGGGGAGTGGCAGCCTTCAAGGTGGCCACCTTGGCCCGGATGCTGGTAGACCATGGAGCCGAAGTGCGGACTGTCATGACCGCCTCATCCCTCAGGTTCCTGGGCGCCAACACCATGGCGGCCATCACCGGTCGGCCGGTGATCACCGACCTCTTCGATTCTCCTGATTCGGTCAGTCCCCACACGGAAGCCGCCGAGTGGGCTGACCTGGTGGTGGTGGTCCCCGCCACTGCCGCCTCCCTCTCCCGGCTGGCTCATGGTCAGGCCTCCGACCCCGTCTCGGCGACGGTGTTGGCCGCCACCTGCCCGATCGCAGTGGCTCCGGCGATGCACACCGCGATGTGGGAGCACCCGGCGACCAGACGCAACGTGACCACCCTCCGATCTGACGGAGTGGCAGTGCTGGGCCCGGTGAGCGGTCGCCTGGCGGGAGGTGACAGGGGAGCGGGCAGGATGGTGGAGCCCGAACAGGTCTTCTCAATGATCGAGGCCATGTTCGAAGCCCCGCTACGGGGAGTCCGGGTGGTGGTGACCGCGGGGGGTACCCGGGAGGCGATCGATCCGGTCCGGTTCTTGAGCAACCACTCCTCGGGCAAGATGGGCCACGCGGTGGCGGCCGAGGCGGCTCGTAGAGGAGCGGAAACCACCCTGGTCACCTGCTCTCGCCTGGAATCGCCCCCCGGTGTGAAGCGCGTGGATGTGGTCTCCGCCCACGACATGGCCGAGGCGGTGGGATCCATCGAGGTGGATGTGGCGGTGATGACCGCCGCGGTGGCCGATTTTCGTCCCAAGACCGCCCAGACGAGCAAGCTGGCTCGAGGGGATGGGCTGCGGATGTTGGAGTTGGAGGCCACCCGTGATGTGCTGGGCGAGGTCTTGGCGCGAGGACGGCGTCCCCGGGTGGTGGTCGGATTCGCCGCCGAGACAGGGGGCGTGGAGAGGGCGGTCCGGAAGGCGAAGTCAAAGGGCGTCGACCTGATGGTCGCCAACGACGTCACCATTCCCGGGTCGGGCTTCGAATCCGACAACAACCAGGTCACCCTGATCCGACGCGACGGCGAGACGGAGTCCTGGCCGCTCCAGTCCAAAGTGCGGGTTGCCGAGCGACTTTGGGACGAGATCGCCCTCATGCTGGAAGAGAATTGACGGAGGGTTGATCTTGGGCTCGAGAATATGGTCTTTCACGTCCGAGTCTGTTGCGGAAGGGCACCCTGACAAGGTGGCCGATCTCATCGCCGACCGGATCCTGGACGCGGTGATGGAGGCATTTCCCGTCTTTCCCCGACCCCGGGTGGCTTGTGAGGTCCTGGTGACCGGCTCCCGCGTGATACTTGCCGGTGAGACGTCCCATGGCCTTGACGACAGAACAGTGGAGGACACAGCTCGGCAGGCGATCTCCGATGCGGGGTACGGACCGGGCGATCCCGAGTTCCCTAGCGACGCCGTGGAGGTCATCAACCTTATCCAGCCCCAGTCCCAGGAGATCTCCGACATGGTGGTGGGGGCGGAGATCGGAGCGGGGGACCAGGGGATCATCTTCGGTTTCGCTTGCGACGAGACATCCCCGCTCATGCCTCTCCCCATCCATCTGGCGCACCAACTGGCCCGGCGGTTGGCCGAGGCGCGCCGCCTGGGGATCATTGACTACCTGCGCCCGGACGGGAAGACCCAGGTCACAGTCGAGTACGAGGGCCGGCGTCCGGCGCGGGTCACCCAAGTGGTGGTTTCGGCCCACCACCAAGATGGTGTGGACTTCCGGACCCTTCGGAAGGACATCGAGCGGGAGGTGATCCGCCCGGTGGTCCCGGCCGACCTCCTGGGGGAGGACTCCCGCTTTCTCATCAACCATTCCGGCTCCTTTGTCGCCGGGGGTCCCGCAGCCGACACGGGGCTCACCGGTCGCAAACTGGTGGTGGACACCTACGGGGGATACGGTCCTCACGGTGGCGGGGCCCTCTCGGGCAAGGACCCCACCAAGGTGGACAGGTCGGCTTCCTATGCGGCCCGCTATGCCGCCAAGAACCTGGTGGCGGCCGGCTTGGCCCGCCGTTGCTCCCTGCAGCTCAGCTATGTGATAGGCATGCACGAGCCGCTCTCCCTCCATGTCGACTGCTACGGCACCAATACGGTGCCCCTCGAGTCCTTAGAACGGGCGCTGGGCGCAGTGCTTAGTTTCCGGCCGGGAAGGATGATCGAAGACCTCGGCCTCTGGGACATACGGTTCAGCGACACCACCCTCTACGGGCACTTCGGACGGGAGGACGCCGGGTTTGCCTGGGAGAACACCGATCTGGCCGAGCGGCTGAGGGCCGAGGCGCTTTCTCTGTGACTTCCGCCGTCCGGGTAGTCCCGGCGGTGGCTTCCTTCGACGTGGACCAGGGATTCTGGTATTCGGTCCCCGCCCATCTGTCCGGCAGGATCGGCCTGGGCGCCAAGGTCCGGGCGCCGTTGGGAGGAAGCCACGTTCACGGATACGTGGTGGAGTGCGGCGACCGTTCGCCCCACAAGCTCAAGCCGGTGTCCTCCGTGAGTGGTGACCTGCGGGTGTTCGACGGACCGTTACTGGCCGTGTGCCGATGGGCCGCCCATCACTATGTGACCCCGCTATCCACCATCCTGGCGAGGACCGCGCCGCCCAATGCTCCCCGAACAGTTCCCCCCGGCCAGGAGGACTCGACCCTCTCTCCGCATCTCGGTGATGACCATCCCGCGGCCAGGTTGGGTGAGGATGTGGCGGCGGGACGTCGGAGAAGGCCGGGGTGCCTGCTCATCAACCCTTCGGACCCCGAGTGGGTCGAGCCTCTGCTGGGCCCTGCTCTCGGCGCCGGGCGATCGGTGATGGTTGTGGTGCCCACCGCCTTGGAGGAAGAGCGCACGACCCACCTGATTCAGGAGACCTTCCCCGGTCGGGTGCTGGGCGCCAGCACCCGTCATTCGGATCGTCAGAAGACCATGGTGTGGGGACAGTTGGCCACCCGGAGCGGGATGGCGCTGGTGGGGACCCCCGGGGTGGCATTCTGGCCGATGGCCGCCCCGGGCTTGGTGGTGGTGGTCGAGGACGGCCGCCGCGCGCACAAGAGCCGTCGCGCTCCCACGGTCGGCACCCGGCGGATCCTGAGGGAGAGAAGCATCCGTGAGGGGGCGGTGTTGGCTTCGGTGGGGGCGATGCCGAGCGTGGATGTCCTTGCGCTGGGGCCCGACTTCTTTTACAGTCGTCGGCGCCGAAGGCTGTGGTCCCACATCGAGGTCGTGGACCGGCGGGAGGGCGGGAACCACGGTCTGTTCCATCCTCGGACCCTGGCGGCCCTGCGGGCGGTGACCTCGCCCAGCGGGGCTTTCGTATTTGCCCATCGACGCGGGTTCGCTCCCGCCATGCGCTGCGGAGCCTGTCGCACGTTGCGCCGGTGTCGAAGTTGCGGTGGTCGGGCGGAGAGAGGGCCGGCCTGTCAGAGGTGCGGGATGGAGTTGGGCGTCTGCCAAAAGTGTGGGGGAAACTACTTTGAACCGCTGGGCGCCGGGGTGGAACGGGTGCGCGGTGAACTCAAGCGGCGCCTGGGCGGGAGCCGGGTGGGAGTGGTGGGAGGGCGGGCGCCGATCGCAGTGGGCACCGAGGCCTCCCTTGCGGGGGCGGAGCAGTTCCAACTGGCGGTGGTGGTGGATGCCGACGGGTTGTTGCATGCCCCCCACTACCGGGCGGAGGAGGAGGCGCTCAGGGTGATGGTCCGCCTGGCCGGACACCTCTCTCCGGGAAGCGGGCGCAGGCTGATGGTGCAGACCTCCTCTCCGGCTCATCGGGTCCTCTCCGCCCTGCGCAAGGGGGAGAGTGTCGGCTTCCTCCAAGAAGAGTTGGACCGCCGGGTGGAAGCAGGTTTTCCGCCGCAGGGTCAGCTGATGGCGGTCGAGGCGCGGGGCGCCGATCCGGGGAGAGCCTCCGACCGGCTTGCGATCGAGATGAGCGGGCTCGGCAAACGCGGAGTCTCGGTGCACGGCCCGGCGGAATTCGGATCGGGGCTGCGGTGGTTGGTGGAGGGCGGCGACCTCTGGGCTGCCAAGGAGGAGATGCGGGTTCTGGCTTCCCGGTGGCGGAAGAGGGGACTTGTGGTGCGGATCGACGCCGATCCCATCGACTTGTAGGATCATCAGGGACCCATGGCCATACTTCCCATCCGTGTCTTCGGTGACCCCATCCTCCGTTCGGTGGCGACGCCGGTGACCGAGATTGACGGAAGGATCAAGAAGTTGGTGGACGACATGGTCGAGACCATGTACGACGCTCCCGGTGTGGGGCTGGCCGCACCCCAGGTCGGGGTCGGGCGGCGGGTCTTCGTTTTCGACATCGACGATGAACTGGGGCCTCGGGTAGTAATCAATCCGCAGTTGGCAGAGACCGCGGGGGAGTGGGAGTACAACGAGGGGTGTCTCTCGGTGCCCGAGTACTTCTGGCCCATCCTCCGCCCGGCGGTGGCAGTGGTGAGAGGACTGGACCTGGACGGAAACGAGGTGACATACGAAGGGGATGAACTGATGGGCAGGGTCCTACAGCACGAGATGGACCACCTGAACGGGATGCTGCTGCTGGACCGTCTCAACCGCGGCGAGCGACGAAAGGCCCTGCGGGAGATCAGGGAAGCGGCCTTGGGGTAATCGGGAGCACTCCACCCTCGGGGCGGGTGGTCTTCCTGGGAACCCCCGTAGCCGCGGTCCCCGCCCTCCGCGCCCTGGCGGAGAATGCCGATGTGGCCCTGGTCGTAACCCGTCCGGACCGGAGGCGGGGGAGATCGGGGAGGAAGACGCCCTCGGAGGTAAAGAAAGCGGCCTTGGATCTGGGCTTGGCCACCGCCTGTCCCACCGACCGGGCCGGACTCGAAGAGGCTCTGGAGTCGGTTGTCCCCTTCCATCTGGGGGTGGTGGTTGCCTACGGGATGTTGCTCACCCGGTCGATGCTGGAACGCGCCGAGGCGGGGTTCGTGAATGTTCACTTCTCGCTGTTGCCCCGGTGGCGGGGCGCCGCTCCGGTAGCGGCCGCCATCCGCGCTGGAGACGGGGTCACCGGGGTGAGCCTGATGCGCGTCACCGAGGGCCTGGATTCGGGGCCGGTGCTGGCCGTCGCAACCCATCCGATCACCGAGAGGGACACCCGGGGAGGACTCACCGAACGCCTCTCCCACGTGGGCGCCGACCTGTTGGTCGCCAACCTGGCCGGGGCGATCTCCGGGGAGGTGGCGGGGACACCCCAGCACGAACCCGACGCCACATACGCTCCCCGGCTGTCGGCCGGTGACGCCCGCTTGGACTTCACCAAGCCCGGGCAGGAACTTGCCCGCCAGGTGAGGGCGATGTCTCCCCGCCCGGGGGCCTTTGCCTGGTGGGGGGAGAAGCGGATGCGTATCCTGGACGCCCGATGGTCGCCCGACCCTCCCACGCCGCTCGAGGCCGGTGTGATGGCTTTGGCGAGGGGAGGACTGTGGTGCGGCGCCGGACGCGGGGCTCTGGTCCTGGAGGTCGTCCAGCCTCCGGGCAGGCGGCCTATGCCGGGTGCGGACTGGGCAAGAGGAGTCCGAAGCGGGCTGGGACGGTTGTCGGGGGCCGGTCCATCCCAGAGTTAGTCTTGGCCGCGTGAGCAGGAAGATTCGCGTGGCCCCTTCGGTGCTGGCCGCTGACTTGGGACGACTCCGATCGGAGATGGAGAGAGTGGACCGCCACGTCGAGATGTTCCACCTCGATGTGATGGACGGCCTCTACGTGCCCAATCTCACCTTCGGCGCGCCGGTGATCGAGAAGGTCCGCCCCGCGGTGGATGCCTTCTTCGACTGCCATCTGATGGTTTGTGAGCCTCTCGGGTTGTTCGAAGCCCTGGCGAAGGCGGGTGCCGATCATGTCACCCTGCACACCGACGTGTGTCCCGACCCGACCGAGGCGGGAAGCCTTGCCCGGAGACTGGGGATGGGATTCGGCCTGGCCCTTTCTCCGGCGGTGGCGCCTGCCGTGATTCGCCCCTATCTGGCCGGACTGGACATGGTGGTGGTGATGTCGGTGGAACCGGGATTCGGGGGGCAGGCGTTCATCCCGGAGACCCTCTCCAAGGTGGAGACAATCCGACGCTGGATAGATGAAGAAGGGTTGAATACGGCCCTGCAGATAGACGGTGGCATCACGCCCCAGACCGCCCCTCTGGCGGCGGCCGCCGGAGCTGATGTCTTCGTGGCGGGCACCGCCATCTTCGGCCGTGCAGACCCGGTCGAGGCGGTTGGAATGTTGCGGCGTTCCATCTCGGCTGCCATGTCTCCTGCGGACGGAGGCTAGGCCGGAATGGGGCCCGTCATCGCCGAACGGCGGCGGTTGCTCCGCCGGGCCCTGAGGGAGGCGGCCGGGGCCCGTCCCCACCCCAATCCGCGGGTGGGCGCCCTGGTGATGGACTCTGGTGGACAACTGGTTGGAACCGGTGTGCATCAGGGTCCCGGCACGCCCCACGCCGAGACGTTGGCCCTGGACGAGGCGGGTCCCCGGGCCCGGGGAGGGACCCTGATCACCACCCTGGAGCCCTGTGCGCACTCCGGACGCACTCCTCCCTGTGTCGACCGGATCACGAACTCGGGAGTGGTGGCGGTCGTGGTCGGCGCAGACGATCCCGACCGGAGGGTCTCGGGACGCGGCAGGGCCATCTTGGAGGAGGTGGGGATGGAGGTGGCCGGGCCCTTGTTGACCGATGAGGTGGAAGCGGCAGATCCAGCCTATTTCCATCACCGCCGGACCGGACGACCCCGTTTCACCCTCAAGGCCGCCGCCACCCTGGACGGCTGGACCGCCGCCCGTGACGGAACCTCCCAATGGATATCGGGGCCGGCCGCTCGCCGGGACGGTCATCGTCTACGGGCGTCCGCCGACGCGGTGATGGTAGGCGCCGGCACCCTCCGGGCCGACGATCCCCGGCTGACGGTGCGGCTTGAGGGCGCTCGGACTCCCCAGCCGCTGGCGGTGGTGGTGGCCGGGCGGGCTCGGTTGCCGCCGGTCCGCAAGGTGTGGGACAGGAGTCCTCTGGTGGTTGCCCCCCAGCCCACCGACGTCGTACCGCCGGACCTTCAGGTGATCGCCCCTGGTGGGGAGGGACTGGTGGACTTGGCCCGTGCGGCCATGGCGTTGGGCAAGCGGGGACTGCTGGAGGTGCTGGTGGAAGGAGGCCCGCGGCTGGCAGGTGCTTTGTGGTCGGTCGGCCTGATCGACCGGGGGGTGTTCTACATGGCGGCGCGGGTGGCCGGAGGCGAGGGTATGCCGGTTATGCAGGGGCCATTCTCCACTTTGTTGGACTCCCGGGAGGTCATAATTGAGGATGTGAGGCGGGTGGGAGAAGACCTTCGAGTAGAGTGGCGGCCCCGGAAGGAGAGCGCCTGATGTTCACTGGGATCGTGGCCGAGGTGGGGCGGGTGATTGGATGTGAGGAGACCGACCGGGGCAGTCGGCTGACCATAGAGGCGTCGGGAGTCACCGAGGACCTGGAGGTGGGGGACTCGGTGGCCGTCAACGGGATATGCCTGACCGCGGTGGCGGTCGAGCCTCCGGGGTTCCGGGTGGAGGCGGTGGCGGAGACCCTTTCCCGAACCAATCTGGGTGAAGCGGATGAGGGATCGTCGGTGAACCTCGAGCGTCCGGTCCGGTTGGGTGGCAGACTCGACGGGCATGTCGTGCAGGGACATGTCGACGGGGTGGGCTTGGTGCTCGGCATCCAGCCGGAGGGCGACAGCCGGAGAGTCGCTCTGTCTGTTCCCGAAGAACTGGAACGTTATCTCGTCTACAAGGGTTCGGTGGCTGTGGACGGTGTGGCCCTGACCGTGACCGCAGTCACCGGAGGGTCATTCGAAGTCGCCCTGATCCCCCACACCCTGGCATCGACCACCCTGGGTTCTTGGAAGGTGGGGGACAAAGCTAATATCGAAGTGGACATCCTGGCCAAATACGTCGAGAAACTACTGGTGATCAGAACGTGAACTTCGCAACAATCCCCGAGCTAATCGAAGAAATCCGCGAGGGGCGGATGGTGATCGTGGTGGACGATCCCGATCGGGAAAACGAGGGGGACCTGATAGTGGCCGCCGAGAAGATCACCGCCAAGCAGATGGGGTTCCTGATCCGCCACACCAGCGGGATCGTCTGCCTTCCCATCATCGGAGAGCGTCTCGACGAACTGGAGATACCCCTGATGATCCCCCAGACCTATCCCTCCGAGGAGAGCACCGCCTTCACCGTGGCGGTGGACGCTCGCCACGGGGTCACCACGGGGATTTCGGCCACCGACCGCACCCGGACGGTGCATGCGATTCTCGATCCTGAGACCCGCCCCCAGGACATCGACCGGCCCGGTCATGTCTACCCCCTCCGCTACCGGCCGGGAGGAGTGCTCAGGCGCGCCGGCCATACGGAGGCGTCGGTCGACCTTGCCCGCCTGGCGGGCCTCTACCCGGCGGGGGTTATCGCCGAGGTGATGAACGACCATGGCGAGGTCGCCAAGCTGGAGGACCTGCAGCGCTTCGCCAAGGAACACGGCCTGCTGATCGGATCGGTCGCCGACCTGATCTCCTACCGGCGCCGGACCGAGGGAAAGCTGGTGAAGCGGGTGGTGGGCGCCCGAGTTCCCACCACGCTGGGAGTTTTCCAATCGGTGGGGTATCACTCCCTGGTGGACGGTCGGCAGCATATGGCGATGGTGATGGGCGACATAGGGGATGGGGAGGACGTGTTGGTGAGGGTTCATTCCGAATGCCTGACCGGCGACGTGTTCGCCAGCGTTCGCTGTGATTGCGGGGAACAGTTGAACCTGGCGCTGACCAGAGTGGCGGAGGAGGGGCGGGGAGTGGTGCTTTACATCAGGGGACACGAGGGCCGGGGAATCGGGCTGTTCCCGAAGCTTGTCGCCTACAACCTTCAGGACGAGGGACTGGACACGGTGGACGCCAACCAGCACATGGGGCTCCCGGTGGACTCCCGTGACTACGGGGTGGGGGCCCAGATCCTCTATGACCTGGGAGTCAGGACCATGAAGCTACTCACCAACAATCCGGTCAAGCGAGGAGGGATCGAGGGTTACGGGTTGACCATTAAAGAGAGGGTTCCGTTGGTGGTGACTCCCAACGAGCACAACCGCCAGTACCTGGAGACCAAGGCCGCCCGGCTAGGCCATCGTTACCACCCGGATCCCAGATAGGCACCGCCTGGAGATACAGCCAGGCGGGCCAAATCAGCCCGGTCGGCGAAGTACCCGGCCGGCGGTTGTGTCGGCCAGGCGGCCCGCTTCTATGGCCGCCCGACCGTTGACGAAGACGTAATCCATTCCCACCGCGTTGGAGCGGGGGCGCCGGAACGTCGCCCGGTCCTCGAAGGCGGCCGGGTCGAACACCGCCAGGTCGGCGGCGGCGCCGGGCCGGATAACCCCCCGATCAGTGAGGCCGTATCGGGCGGCCGGCATGCTTGTCATCCGCCGTATCGCGTCCGAGAATTCCAGCCATCCCTTCTCCCTCACCAGCCGGGCCAGCACCAGTGCATTGGTGCCGAACCCTCGGGGATGCGGATGGCTCCCCAGGAAGACGCCGTCGGATGCGACCATTCCCAACGGATGGGTCATGGCCCGGCGCAACTTGGCCTCGTCGTTCCAGCGGTACACCATCAGCACGTCCATCCGGCACGCCACTAACAACCGGCAGACTGTCTCGCTCAGCGTCCCACCCATGGCATCGATCGCGTCCTGCAGGGAGCGGCCCTCAAGGTAGCGGTGAGGGCCCTCGGGGAGGTATGAGAAAAAGGCGTCACCGGGCCGGGCGACATAACTGGAGAAGAAACTCTCGACGTCGGGGGCCACCCTCGATTGGACCTCGGGGTCCGCCAGCACCTGGGCGACCCGCTCGGGCGGACCCTGATCGACCCACTGGGGAAGGGAATAGGCCAGGTGGCTGCTGGCCGCCATGTAGGGGTAGGCGTCGAAGGTGACGTCTATACCCTCCTCTCGCGCTTCCACGAGTTCCTGGTAGAGCCGTTCGGATCCGAACAGATGGGAGATGTGCACCGGGACTTCCGCGGCCCGCCCGACCGAGAGCGCCTCGCGCACGCCGGGTACAACTTCCCCCCGGTTGCCCCTCACGTGTGACCCGTAGGTGCCGCCGTACTCGTTGACCACCCGCGCCACAGCCACCAACTCCTCTGTGGCTGCATGTCCGGAGGGGAAGTAGTCGAGGCCCGTCTGGATGCCGCGCGCCCCCTGCTCCATGACCTGGCGGGTGAGTTCCTGCATTCGTTCGATCTCCGCGGGAGTGGCCGGACGGGGATCCCATCCCACCGCCTCCGCCCGTACCGCGTTGAACCCCACCTGGGGAATGAGATTGATCCCTATCCGCCCGTCGTACAGGTCCCAGTACTCGACGGCGTCGGACCACTCCCACTCGGCGTCCGGCGGCCCGATGAACCTTGCCAGGTACGCCTTCATCTCGGCCAGACGGGACGGCGAGAGCGGGGCATAGGCGAAACCGTCAGGCCCCATCAGGTCGGTGGTGACTCCCTGCCGGAGGCGGGGTTCCAGTCCCTCCCCTCTCAGCAGGGCGAACTCCGAATGGGAGTGGACATCTATGAAGCCGGGACAGATGACGAGGCCGCTGGCATCGACCGCTCGGTGGGCTCCCTCGCGGTCGAGGCGTCCGACGGCCGTTATGCGGTCTCCGGCCAGACCCACATCCGCACCGAAGCCGGGGCGCCCGGTCCCGTCGATTACCGTGCCTCCGGTCAGTACCCAATCGAACATGCCGTTCCCCTACTTCGCTGCCGTCTCCGATGGTACTTAAGGTTTGGTATACAGACGGGTGGCCGAAAGGGATTCAGATGGTGATGACCAGTTTGCCGACGTGGTTCTTGGTCAGAAAGGCCTTCTGCGCGGCGTGGATCTCCCCCAGTGGATATGAGCCTCCCACGATCGCCCGGACCGATCCTTCCTCGATGTAGCGCACCAGATCCCCGAAGACCTGGGGGTCATAGACCGTTGCCCCATGGAGGGTGAGGTCCTTCAGATACAAGGTGCGCAGATCGAGTTCCACCATGGGTCCGGCTATGGCGCCTGAGGTAACGTACCTTCCTCCATGGCGCAGCACCTCCAGCCAACCGCCGAAGTCGTCACCTCCGACAACGTCGGCCACCACATGGAAGGGGCCTCGGTTGGCCTCCACCGCAGCTTCGGGAACCCGACCGGGCTGTCGAGCCACCATGTGGTCGGCACCGAGTCCCTCGACCTCAGCCAGTTTGGAGACCCCCGCTATGCCCACGACCTGCGCGCCACGGAGCTTGGCGAGTTGAACCAGGGCGCTACCCACCCCTCCGGACGCTCCCGGGACCGCCACCGTCTCTCCCTCGCGAAGACCTGCCAGCGCCAGCATGTGCTCGGCGGTCGACCACGAACAGGGAAAGGCGGCCAGTTCCACATCCGAGAGGTTGCTGGAGACCGGATAGACGTTCTCGCCGGGCACAGCGCAGTACTCGGCGAAGCCGCCGTCCAGTTCGCTCCCCACATAGCCCGCCAATGCCGGATCGTCTGGACGGCGCCGGTCTCGCAGGCATGGGTCCACCAGCACTCGGCGGCCCATGAGTCGGGGGTTGGCCCCTTCTCCGACCTCCACCACCCGCCCCACCACATCGGAGCCCTGAATGCGGGGGAAGGACAGCCCCCTGCGGCTCCAGCCCACGTCCGTGACGTCGGCCTCGTCGTATCCGGACTCCTTTGTGGCGGTGGTTATGGAACGGCTGTACCAACCGACCCGGGTGTTGATGTCAGAGTTGTTGAGACCGCAGGCGGCAACCCGCACGACCACATCTCCCCGGCCGGCGCGGGGCACTGGTGTGTCGTCCCGGACCTCCAACATCTCAGGCCCACCGATTCCTGTGAGAAGCGCGGCTCTCATGGTGTCGGTCCCGGCAATGTAGTCGGTTGGATGTCGACCGGGCATGTCTCCAGTCACTTCCCTGTTCCGTGCTGTGGACAGTGGCGAATGGCAAGGCCCTTCGCCGACGCTCCCCTTGGTGGTTTCGGGGGCCCCGGCAAGGCTACTCCGTTCCCAAACCCCAGTGCTGTTGTCACGGCCATTCCGGCTCCGACCCCCGAGTCGGGGCGCGGGATTAGATTAAGCAACCGAGCGAAGCAGGAAGGAGCAGGACTATGACCAAGGCACTCGTGGGGGGAAGGGTGGTAGACGGCACCGGAAGGGCCCCCATCGACGATGCGGTGGTGCTGATCGACGGCGAACGCATCGATGCGGTTTTCCGCCGGGGAGAGGTCGAGCTTTCCGCCGACACCGAAGTCGTGGACATAGCAGGGTCCACCGTCATTCCGGGCCTCATCGACTGCCATGTTCATGTCGGGGTGCTGGCTGACAACTCGTTCCTGCAGGTGGAGGATCCCCCCGGGTTGGCGGACCTGTTCATGACCACGCTGTTGCGCCACGGGGTCACCACCGTTCGGGACACCGGCAACTTCGACCCCGATGAGGTGTTCCGGACCTTCAAGGAAGGGAGGGACGACTGGCCCCGGTTCTTCGGAGCGGGAACCATCCTCGACGGCCCGGCCGATCCGCCCGCCCCCTGGCGGTGGCTGGCCATCATCGATGATGAGGAGTCGGCCCGCCGGGAAGCCTCGAAGCTGATAGACGCAGGCATGGACTTTCTCAAGGTGTACGTGTGGGCCCGGCTTCCGGTGCTCCGGGCGGTGGTCTCCGAAGCTCATCGACGGGGAGTGCGGGTCTCGGCGCATGTGGGCCACATGGTCACCGTGGAGGAGGCGGTCAAGGTCGGCGTGGATGCCTTGGAGCACGTACGGATAGGACGGGAGTTGGTTCCCGAGGAGCGGATGGATGAACTCAACGGATTGACCGGCCGGATTCTCGATCCCCTGGTTGGTTGGCAACCGTGGCGCTTTGTCGACCCCGAGTCGGATCTGGCCGATGGTCTTATCGACCTCATGGCGGAGCGGGGTACATACATCACCCCAACGCTCACCCTCTCCCAGGCCATCCTGTTGGGCAACACGCCCGAGGCGGTCAACCCGCCGGGCCTCGACGAGATGCCCGCCGCGGTGGCGGAACAATGGGGCCAATACGCCTACCCGTTCGACTACTCCGAGACCGACTGGGAGCAGGCGCCGGTGGAGTTGCGCAACCAGATGGCTTTCATCGGGCGAGCCCAACAGGGCGGAGTGAACGTAACCGCGGGCACCGACCTCACCAACCCCTTCGTGGTGCCGGGACACAGCATGCACGAGGAACTCCGGCTCCTGGTGGAGGGGTGCGGGTTCTCTCCCATGGAGGCGATCGTGGCGGCCACCAGCCGGGCGGCCGACCTCCTGGGTCAGGGCGACGAACTGGGATCGGTGGAGAAGCGCAAGCTGGCCGACCTGTTGGTGCTTGAGGGGGATCCTCTCTCCGACATCTCCAACACCAAGCGGATCGCCGCGGTGTACAAGGGTGGTCAGCTCGTAGCGACCTGACCTAGGCGGGAACGATCCGGAGCCTGGCGCCGGCGGCGGCGTCCTGGTCGATGTCGAGCCCTAGAGGTGTCTTCCGGAACGGGATGTCCAGGGTGGAGAGAGTCGCGGCCGAGCGGGAGAGATCGGGGCTTGACAAGAGCAGGCGGAGCGGGCCCGGCCCCCGCCGGTCCAGTTCCCGGCCGGCCGCCCCGTCCCCGGTGGGCTCGTGCAGTCCCAACCTGAAGGAGCCGATCCGCAGGTAGACGCTCGTGGTTCCCGCCTCTCCCGGTGACGGGGGCGGCATCCGGTCGCGCAGTCCCAGCGCGCCCTCGTAGATCTCCAGGGTTGCCCCCAGGTCTCCGGTAACCAGGTCCATCCCCGCCACGCCGGTAACCCCACTCTGGTGGTCTCCGGGCGGATCCCAGGCCAGGAGGTCCGGCTCCGGCGTTGTCCAGTCGATCAGATAGGGCCAGGGCTTACGCCACGGCGATCCGCCGGGGACCACCAGCCGCCACTCCAACCGCCTTCCGTCAGGGCGGATCCGGTCCATCTCGAACGGGCCGTCGGCGCCGATGCCCAGGGACCTGAAGCCGTCTGCTTGCTCCTCCAGGCGGGATCCCGCCAGCACGAATCCGATCAGACCCGACGCCTTGCGGAGGAATGACAGCAGATCTTCTCCGAACGGCCCTCTTGCGCGCGCCTTGGAGGCATCTTCCACCGAAAGCAGCTCCAGGTAGTCGAGGCCGAAGCGCACGATGGCATTGCGGGTGCCCAGGGAGGGGTGGCGGCCACCCTCGGACACATCGAACCCCAGCCTGCGGAAGGCGGCTATCCCAGCCTCCAGGTCGGGGATCCCTATCACCGCGTGGTCGAAACGCTCGATCACTTGAAGCCGATCACTCCACCAGGGCGGGGAGTATCTCCTCGGTGACTCTCCGGAACTGATGGGCTTCGTCGTAGGCTGCGATCCTGAGCGTGATGGTGGTCGCTCCGGCGTCGGCGAACTCATTGATGCGCCTGATGCACTCGGAGGGATCGCCGATCGCCACCCAGCGTTCCAGGAACCCCCGCTCGTAGTCCGTGAAGTAGTAGTCCCGCATGTATGACTGCACTTCCTCCATCCCACGTTCGGGCCGCTCGGTGACGTGAATGTTGTAGTACAAGCAGGCCTCGAAGTCGTCCCCCAGCGGGCGGCCCTCTTCCTCGCCGTACTGCTTGATGGTCGCCAGGGTGGTGGCCAGGCTGTCCGGAGTGTTAGCGGTGGTCATCCAGCCGTCTCCAAGCCGGGCGATCCGTCGCAGGATCCTCTCTGACAGCTTGGGGAAGGCGGGATTGGCATGTCCCGTGATCCAGATGGGAAGGGGCTGCTGCACCGGCCTGGGCAGCACCGTCACGTCCTCGAAGCTGTTGTAGGTCCCGTGATAGGAGGCGTTCTCGGTTTCCGACACCAGTCGGAGGACCTCGATGGCCTCTTCCATGCGCCTGCTCCGCGTGGATGGATCGATCCCGAAGGCGGCGAACTCCTCTTCGAACTGCCCGCCGCCGGCTTCCCGCTGTCCCTGGCAGGCAACGAAGATGGATCGCCCCCCGGAGACGAAGTCGAAGCTGAGCCACTGGTAGGCCATAAGCAGGGCGTCGCGAAGAGGTGTGCTGGCCATGCAGCCCACGCCCAGCTTTACGCGCTCGGTATGGGCGGCCAGAGCCCCTAGGGCAACAAGGGCATCCACCCGGGGCTTGGCGAAGATCGAGTCGCCCAGCCAGACCGAGTCCCAAACCTCGGCCTGGTCGGCCGCCCGGGCCAGACTGTTCATCTCCTCCATCGATGACATCCCCAACAGGACGCTCCGATTCGACAAAGTCAGCCCGTACTTTGTCCGGCCCATGGACCTCCTCTCTCCGAAGCCCGGCCCAATCTAATAGCCGTGGCTGCGCCGGCCGCCGACTCTCCGCGGTCGCTCAATGGAACCCGACCCGCGGGACTGATCCAGGAAGGGCTTGCTCCTTACAGGTAGCTGTAGAAGCCTCGCCCGCTCTTGCGGCCTGTCCATCCTGACTCGACCAGTCGGGCCAGGAGCGGTGGGGGAGCGTTGGCAGGGTCGCGGAACTCTTCGTACAGGACCTTGCCGATCTCATAGATGGTGTCAAGTCCTATGAAGTCAGCCAACTCGAAGGGTCCCATGGGATGGTTCAATCCCGTCTTGACGGCCGTGTCGATGTCCTCGCGGGTGGCGACGCCCGCCTCGAGCATGCGCACCGCCGACATCAGGAACGGGACCACCAGCCCGTTGACGACGAACCCTGCTTGATCCCGGCACAGCACCACGCTCTTTCGCAGGTGGACCGAGACGAAGTCGTTCACGATCTTCAGCGTGTCCTCTGAAGTGGTGATCGCCGGGATCACCTCAACCAGTTTCATCACCGGAGCCGGGTTGAAGAAGTGGATGCCCACCACGTTCTCGGGACGGGTGGTGGCCGCGCCCAGGCGGGCGATGGGAATCGATGAAGTGTTGGAAGCCAGGATGGTGTCGGGGTCCTCGACCAGGTGGTCAAGACGCTCGAATATGGTCAGCTTCAGCGCGATTACCTCCGAGACCGCCTCTATCACCAGTTGGCTCGGTGACAGACTCTCCAGGTCGTCGCTCACCGTCACCTGGGAGAGGGTGCTCTCCTGTTCGTCGGTCGTCATCTTTCCCCGCGCCACCGCCTTAGCGGTGGAGCCGACCATCCGCTGGTAGGCCGCCTCGGCTCGTGCCGAGTCGGCTTCTACCACGGTCACATCGCACCCGGCCCGGGCGCACACCTCGGCGATGCCCGAACCCATCAATCCACCTCCGACGACTCCGACTCTTGTTATGTTCATGTATCTCTCCAGACGGGGCTTTTGGTTGCCTACCGATTATGGCCTGTCGCGAGAATCGTCCAGCACGTTGCCGCCCATCAGGGCATCCTGGGACCTTCGCAGACCGACGATGGTGTTGTTGTCCAACTCCAGGTCGCCGTAGGTGAGAACTGCCCCCGCTTTGACGTCGTTGGTGAGCCGGGAGCCGGATGCCAGGCCGAGGGGTGCCAGGTCCTCCCGGCGGGCCACCTGGGCCTTCTCAATCACCCCGTAGACGGAGAAACCCCCCAACCCGTCAATCCGTTCCCCGCTTCTAAGGTCCTTTTTGGCGACCGCTACCGTCTCGGCCGAGGGGGGACGGTCGGTGGCCAGGGTGGTCTCGCCCCGGAGCACCGCCTTGGCGATGGAGATCGGGGTCTCGAGGCTGGTGAGATGGTAAGGGCGGTACAGCGCCCAGTAGGGGCCCTCTCCCACTTTCAGGTACCGGAGGTCCCGCACCAACTTGGGATGGTCGGTTGTGAATACCAGAAACACCCCGGGGGCGACCCCCCGCCCGTAGTCAACGCGTCCGGCCTCGGAGAGGATTCCCCCGTCCTCCTCCGGAATGTAGGTGGAGGCAAGGGTGTCGGGAGTCACCTCCGGACCGTGCATCCCTCGGCGGTCGGGCAGGTACCCGAGAGCGTTGGAGATGGTGGTCATCTCCATCATGGTCTTGGTGCCGTCCACAAACGACGCCAGCATCTTGGGGTTCATCATTTGGCGGCGGGCGGTCTCCTCCATGGTGTCGGGGTTGGCGGTGGGGATCAATGGGTTGTTCTTCCCCTTCCCCACGCTCACAACCTCGTATCCCAGGAGAGTGGCGAACTCGTACAGTTCGGCTATCGCCCCCGGCTCGTCGCCGCCCGACAGCGAGTAGACCACTCCCGCCTCCCTCGCCCGCTGTCGGAGGATCGCGCCCACGGTGGCGTCGGCCTCCACGTTCATCTGCATCACGTGCTTTCCCGCTGCAATCGCCTCGAGGGCCACCCTGGCTCCCATCTCCGGTATCCCGGTTGCCTCCACAGTGATGTCGAGGGGAGGTGCACTGGCCACGGCGGCGTTGGTGGTGTGCACCCGCTTTCCGTCTGCGATTGCCTGCGATGCCCGGTCGGGGTCGTCGGTCTGGATGACCTCGGTGTCCTCGATCCCGGCCGAGCGGTAGATCGCCGCCGAACGTCCGCTTCCCCGGTCCACTATCACGTAGGCGCACATCCCCTCCATCCGCTCCATGGTGATAGCCAGTCCCTCGCCCATCTGGCCGGCGCCCACTATCCCGACCTTGATGGGGTCTCCGGCGGCCTGGCGGGAACGGAGCAGGGAGCTGAGGGTCACGTGACAGCCAGTTTATTGGTTAGGCC
This sequence comes from Acidimicrobiia bacterium, assembly GCA_965209025.1. Lineage (GTDB taxonomy): Bacteria > Actinomycetota > Acidimicrobiia > Spongiisociales > ZC4RG35 > Bin76. The sequence goes on from OZ242375.1 coordinate 440,699, forward strand.
GGACTGTTTGTTGAATTCAGTCTTCGAGCCGCCTGGGAAGGACGGTCCGGTTGGATCCTAAACCGTCGATGTGTCGGCGGGCCTCGCCAACAACACTCCCGGATTGAGGATTCCCTTCGGGTCGAGAAGTCCCTTGGCCCGAGCCAGGACATCCCCGAACAAGGGTGGCCGCTGCTTCTCGTACCAGGGCCGGTGGTCTCGTCCTATCGCGTGATGGTGGGTGATGGTGCCGCCGTTGTCCAGCACCGCGTCCGAAACGGAGCGTTTGATGTCCCGCCATTGTTCGAGCATGGATCCGGGATCGGTGCCGCAGTGGAATGCGAAGTAGGGAGCTGGACCGTCCGGGTACGCATGGCTGAATCGAACCGAGACTGCGCCATCGCGGCCGGTTGCTGCCCGGATGGCCTGTTCCGTGGCGTCTTTCACCGAGTGGTAGAAGGACTCGAACCGGTCCCAGGTGATGGCGGACTCGAAGGTGTCGGAGATGATGCCTCGGGGTGTGAGGTTCTCGCGGCCGTAAGGCATCCTGATGAATGCGTCCCGCCAAGCGCCGACCGCGCCCTTCAGGTGGGCGTCGGGATTGGCCCGCCAGTCGACATCGGGCACGCCGCCGTGATCGCGAGCGCATTCCTCGGCCCGGTCCATCCAGGCGCCGACCGGGTGGTCGGCCGATTCGAAGGACACGACCAGCAGCGTGAATGAACCGTCCCCCGCGCCGTTCACGGCCAGTTCCACCCCGTCGACGATCCTTGCGTTGGCCGGGAACAGTCCCGCCTGCGCGATTGCTCGCACCGCCCCGGCGGCTTGCAGGAATCCCGGAAAACGATATCCGGCGGTGGCCTTGAAGGAGACTCGACCCTGCAATCGCACCCAGGCTTCGGTGACTATTCCCAGGGTTCCCTCCGAGCCGATCATCAGGCGATCCGGGCTGGGGCCCGCGCCGGAACCGGGCAGGCGGCGCGACTGCATCCTCCCGGCCGGCGTGACCAAGCAGATGCTTTCCACCAAGTCGTCTATATGGGTGTAGAGAGTTGCGAAGTGTCCGCCGGAGCGGGTTGCTATCCAGCCTCCCAGGGTGGAGTGCTGGAAGGACTGGGGGAAGTGCCGAAGCGTCATCCCGTGGGACTTCAAGGCGGCCTCCAGTTCCGGACCCCGGGCTCCGCCCTGGATGCGCGCCGCCCTCGAGACCGGGTCCACTTCGAGCACCCGGTTCATTCGGCTCATGTCCAAGGTGATCGTTCCCGAGAAGCCGGGGCCGACGTCGGGCGTGACTCCGCCCACGACCGACGAGCCGTCACCGTATGGGACCAGGGCCGCTCCGACCTCTCCGGCCCATTCCATCAGGGCCGTCACGTCGGCTTCGTCTCTCGGATACGCGATCACATCTGGGGCATGGTCGAAGTCCCGGGCGAATATCCGGATCGAGTCCGGCTGGGACTGCCCGAAGGCGTGCAGGACTCGTTCGTAGGGTTCCTGGGTGCAGATCGCTTCCAGGCTGTCGGGCGGCTTCAAGCGGGGCGCCCGGAGGGAGATTCCGTCGAGAGGGGGCACCTGGGCGTTCCCCGAGCCCCGGATGCCGAACTGGGCGAGAGTCCGCAGCAGCGTCTCCCGGTCTCCGGGTGACAAGCCTTGCCCTTCATGTCCCCACCCCCAGTACTTGAGCCGCGGCGCCATCGGTCTGACCTCCCTTCTGTCAGGTGCCTAGGGCGATCATCCTAACTCCCAAACCTCCGGCGGTCCGGCCAGCCGGGTGGACAGAGGCCGGGTTCTGAGGAATTCCAATATCGATTGGGAGGCTCACAGGCCGGTAAAGTTCTCCCCTATGGAATACGATGTCGCCTCGATCGAGGCGAAGTGGCAGGATTACTGGGAGCAGGACAGGACCTTCTACACCAAAGAGGACTCCGACCGGCCCAAGTACTACAACCTGCAGATGTACCCCTACCCATCCGGGGATCTCCACATGGGGCACCTCCGGAACTACACCTATGTGGACCTTCTCACCCGCTACCGGAAAATGCAGGGCTACAACGTACTCTCCCCGATGGGCTGGGACTCCTTCGGCCTGCCGGCGGAGAACGCCGCCATCGCCACCGGCGTGCATCCCCGGGAGTTCACCGAGCGCCAGATAACCCGCATGAAGTCCCAACTCCGGCGGCTGGGGGCCGTGTACGACTGGAGTAGGGAACTGGCCTGTCACACACCCGAGTACTACCGGTGGGACCAGTGGTTGTTCCTCAAGCTCTACGAGCGGGGCCTCGCCTACAAGTCCCGGTCCGCCGTCAACTGGTGTGAGCAGGACCAGACTGTGCTGGCCAACGAGCAGGTGGTGAACGGGGCCTGCGAGCGATGCGAGTCCCCGGTGGTCCGCCGGGATCTGGAGCAATGGCACTTCCGGATCACCGCCTACGCCGACCGCCTGCTGGAGGACTTGGAGGGGCTTGACTGGCCTGAGCGGGTGAAGGTGATGCAGCATAACTGGATTGGCCGATCGGAGGGGTGTGACTTCACCATCGAGGTGGAGGACGGCGACGGGGCCTTCGAGGTCTACACGACCCGGCCCGACACCATATACGGGATGACCTTCGCGGTGCTCGCTCCCGAGCATCCCCTGGTGGAACGATTGGTGGCGGGCGGGCCCTACGAGGAGGAGATCGGAGCCTACGTCAAGAGGGTCTCCGCGGCCAGCGAGTTGGAGAGGATGGCCACCGGGGAGAAGTCCGGCATCTTCATCGGGCGGTACTGCGTCAACCCGGCCAACGGGAAGCGGGTTCCTCTCTACATAGCCGACTACGTGCTGATGGGCTATGGGACGGGAGCGATTATGGGAGTCCCCGGAGAAGACCAGCGGGATTGGGACTTCGCCGCGGAGCGGGGACTGGAGATAATCCGTACCGTCCGGCCACCCGACGCGTGGGAAGGGCAGGCCTACACGGGGGACGGCATCTCGATCAACTCGGACTTCCTGAACGGCCTGGAGACGGAGGCCGCCAAGGAGAGGATCATCGCCTGGTTGGAGGAGAAGGGGATCGGACGCCGGGCGGTCAAGTACCGGCTCCATGACTGGCTGGTGTCCCGGCAGCGCTACTGGGGATGCCCCATTCCCATGGTGAACTGCGAGTCATGCGGCCTGGTGCCCGTACCCGAGGAGGACCTCCCGGTCATCCATCCGGACGTGGAGGAGTACCGGCCCCGGGGGCAGTCGCCGCTGGCCCTCGCCACCGACTGGGTGGAGGTCGATTGTCCCCGGTGCGGAGGGCCGGGCAGGCGGGAGACCGACACGATGGACACCTTCGTGGACTCTTCCTGGTACTTCCTCCGCTACTGCGATGCTCACAACGCCGAGCGGATCTTCGACGGGGAGAAAGTCAGGTACTGGATGGCGGTGGACCAGTACATCGGCGGGGTGGAGCACGCCGTCCTGCATCTTCTCTACGCCCGGTTCATAACCAAGGTCCTCTACGACCTGGGCCTTTGCCCCTCCAAAGAGCCCTTCACGCGGCTGTTCACCCAGGGGATGCTGGTGAAGGACGGCGCCAAGATGTCGAAGTCCCGGGGGAACGCTGTTTCTCCCGAGCCTTATTACGAGCGATACGGCGCGGACGCGGTCCGTCTCTACGAACTGTTCATCGGACCCCCGACCGATGATGCGGTGTGGATCGACGGGGGAGTGGAGGGCACTTCCCGGTTCCTTGACCGGGTGTGGCGGTTGGGCATGGGCGAAGTCGGCTCGGTCAGCGACCGGGAGGAGGACCGTCGGGACCGGGCGATCCTGGGGGTGGCGCACCGCGCCCTGCGCAAGGTGACCTCCGACATAGACCGCTTCCACTTCAACACCGTGGTGTCGACGCTGATGGCGATGATCAACGAGGTGATCGCCTACCTGCGGGGAGGAGGAAGAACCGAGACCTTCCGGGAGGTCTACCGCCTGCTGCTGTTGATGCTCGCACCCTTGGCGCCCCACGTCTCCCACGAGTTGTGGGACCGGCTGGGTTATCAGGGGATGGTCGCCACCCAGGGGTGGCCGGCCTGGGACGAGGAGGTGGCCCGGGAAGACAAGGTGGTGATGGTGCTGCAGGTCAACGGCAAGGTTCGGGACCGCGTGGAGGTCCCCGTCGACATAGACGAGGCTACCGCGGAGCAGTACGCCTTGCGGTCCCAGCGGATCCAACGCTGGCTGGAAGGAGGGCGTGTGGTTCGAGTGGTGGCCCGCCCGCCCCGGATCGTCAACCTGGTGGTGAAGTAGTCCGAGACCGTTCGGCTCAACCTGCTTCCCGGCTGATCTGTCCTAATCCGAGGCGGTGCGCCAGAGCCTGATGGCTGTTACGCCGAAGACCACCGGGGTCACCGTGTCGATCACATACCAGACCATCCAGAACGTGGCCTCGTTGGGGGGTTCTCCCCAGCGTGATGCGAACCAGTTCGGAAGGAACGCAAGGGTCAGAACCAGCGCGGCGTAGAACAGACGGTTGGCGGTGAGCCACTGCCGAGCGGCGGTCGGAGACTCGGGGTGGCCTCCCTGCTTCTCTTGGTAGGTGACAGCCATTACCAGCACCAGCCCGGCAAGCATGCTCCAGCCGATCACGTTCCAGACGGTGCCCGCCGCTTCGTCGGCCTGTTTCGAGGCTTGGGCGTAGATAGTCCAGGTTGTGAACTGCACGGCCAGGCATATCGCTACCAACCCCAGGTAGACGCTGATCGCCCGCTTTATCACCATCGAAACCCTCAGACCCTCAGATCGGAGATGCGCAGGCGGACGATCACGAGGCCCGCAACAGCCGTCGTCCCTCCGCCACGAACAGGACCGGCAGGACCGAGTCGATCAGATGCCAGATGGTCCAGGCCGCCGTGTCGTTGGCATGCTCGGTGAAGGCTTCTCCGAACCAGTTGGGAAAGAAGGCAAGAGCCAGGATGGCGGTGCCATAGAACATCACGGCCGCACTGGTTGAGCAACAGTCGTCGCCGTCTCCCTTATCCGCTTGTCTCCGCTGGCTGGTGGTGTACAGCGCCAGCACCAGGCCGAGGGCCATGAACCAGTCCAGCGTCAGCCAGATCGTGATTCCTGCGTCGGTGCTGTTCCCATAGAGCGGATACAGAACGAACTGAAGGGCCACCGCTGCGCCCACCACCACGAGGTAGAGGCCGATTAGTCGATTCTTTCCCATTGCTGACTCCTTCATTTCTGCTCGCCTGGAGGTTCCGCCACGCGGCCGGGTCGGCTGCGGCCGTCGAGCTGATCTCAAACTCTAGAAAAGTCGTAGTGCGAGTGGTGTCTATGTCGTCTCTCGCATTCCTCTTCCGGTCCGGGACGGCGGGACACTGGGTCACAATCTAGCATGTTCGTGTTTGTTTTGCCACCTTAGTGATATTCGGGACTGTAAGAGAGGTTTGGGTTTCCCCGGCCTTTGAAAAACCGGCGCCCAGCAGTGGACTTGTGGGTGGTGGTCAATCCATAGTGAGGTATGGGGAAGTCGCATTGGGGGCTGGCCGTCGCCATGTTGGTGACGGCGGTTGGCGCCGGGGTGTTCTTCGGGCTGTGGCGCCCCCAGCCTCCTGGAGTGGCGCCGATCCCCGCGACAGGGGTGGTTTCCCTTGTGCCCGGGGAGGGGGAGAGAGGTGAAGTTGTACCGGAGATCGAGATCGTCGTGCACGTGTCGGGAAGGGTGTTGCGTCCCGGGTTGGTGAGAGTGGGCGCCTCGGCCAGGGTCGGGGACGTGATCATGGCGGCGGGGGGAGCATTGGCCGATGCCCGGCTGGACGAGATCAACCTGGCGGCGCCGGTGTCCGACGGGGTGCAGGTAGTGGTTCCGGGTCCCGGAACCCGCTTGGACGCCCAGAATGCCTGGAGCGGGAGTTCGGGTGGATCGTCGGGCCCTGTAAGCCTGAACGGGGCAAGCGTCGACCAGTTGGTGGAGATTCCCGGCGTGGGGCCGGTATTGGCGCACAGGATCGTCCATCACCGCCAGGCCAATGGGCCCTTCCGGGAGGTGGAGGACTTGCTGGATGTCTCCGGCATCGGTGAGCGGAAGTTGGCCGAACTCCGCAGGCACGTCACCGTCCCTTGAAGGTGCCGGGAGGGTGGGGAATGGGGAACCCGCCGGGATGGGCAGCCTCCCTGCCGGATCGGAGCGAGGCTCGGTTTCTTGTGGCGGCCGCCTTGGTCTGGGCCGGCGCCTTGGCGGGCCGGCATGCCTGGGGATTATGGGCGGCCGTGGCGGCAGGAGCGGCGACGGTCGTCACGAAGCGGTCCGGGGTGGCCCTGGTTATGGCCGCAGGGTTGGTGGCGGGTTCCTGGGCGGGATGGGGAGCGGCCCATCGGGAGGCCGAGATGTTTGCCGCGGTGGTGGTCGAGGGGGAAGTAACCATCCGGGCGGTGGCCCGGACCGATCCCCGGGGGGTCCGGGATCGCCCGTGGCTGGTGGCCCGGCCCCTCGCGTACCGGACGGCGGAGGATCACCCCTGGAGGGAGTGGTTTGGTCCGGTTATGGTGATCCATGCCGCCGATACCGGGGACCTGGCGGCCGGCGAGGTCTTCGAGGCATCCGGGTATGTGGTGAAGGAGGCGGGACGCCGGGGGACCTCGGTCTATGCATCTCGAATGTGGAGCGGGGCCCTGGCGCGGGTCTCCCCTGCCCAGGGATGGCTGGTGAACGTAGGCAATACGGTGAGGCGAAGGGTGATGGAGAACCTCCGCACCGGACCCCAGGACGGGCTGGGGCTGGTGGCCGGATTCCTGGTTGGGGACACCACCCAGCTTTCCGGCTCCGATCTGGCTGACCTGCGGCGCTCCGGCCTCAGTCACTACGTGGCGGTCTCGGGAGGAAACGTCGCCCTCTTCCTGGGGGCGCTCTGGATCCTGATGTGGCCGGTGGCGAGTCGTCCCCGCCTTCGCTCCCTGGTGGGGCTTGTGGCCCTGGGGGTGTTCATGGTGGTGACCCGGTGGGAACCGTCGGTCCTGCGGGCCGGGCTGCTGGCGTCGCTGACGCTGGGCGCCCGGGCAGTTGGGTTCCCCCTGGGAAGTTGGGCGGCGCTGGGGACCACCGTGATCTTGGCGCTCCTGGTGTCGGCCGAACTCGCCCGGAGTTTGGGTTTCGCCCTGTCCGTGGCCGCCACGCTGGGAGTGATGGCGGGGATGAGGATTGGGTCGGGACGCCGGCCTCGCTGGGTGTGGGAGACCCTGGGCGCGGCCCTGGCAGCCCAGGTGGCGGTGGCGCCGATCTTGCTGGGATCATTCGGGTCGCTTCCCCTCCTCTCACCGGTGGCCAACTTGGCCGCCGCTCCGCTGGTGGTGGTCTCCACGATCCTGGGGGGAATCGGATCGGTGAGCGGTTGGCAGCCCCTTGTGGGGCTGGCGGCGTTCGCAGCCGAGGGAGTGCTGGCGGTGTCCCGCTTTCTCTCGCCCTTTCCCCAACTGGGCTGGCTGGGGACGGCGGTTGCCCTAGCGGCGGGACTCGCAGCCTGGCGATGGTCGGACGTCCGCCTGCCGATGTTGACCACGGCGGTGCTCATCCTGGCGGTGGTCAGGGTTTTTGCCGGCGGGTTTCCCCTGGTCGGCTCCGATGGGGCTGGACCTCCGTCGGTGGTCTTCCTAGATGTGGGCCAGGGGGACTCCATCCTGGTGCTGGGAACCGGGCTGACGATCCTGATCGACGGAGGGCCGGATCCCGTGATACTTGCGGAGAAACTTCGAAAGTACCGAGTGAGCGAAGTGGACCTGGTGGTGATCACCCACCCTCACGCCGACCATGTCCGCGGGTTGGAGGCGGTGGTGGGAAACATGCCGGTGGGAGGGGTCTGGGATGCCTCACATCCCCACCAGACCCCTGCCCATCGAATGCTCAGTGAACGTATCGCGGAGCAGGGCATACCCGTTCATCGGCCATCTCCCGGTCAGGTCCTCCGGGTTGGGGAGTTGGAGGTCGAGGTGATTGGACCTCAGCGACGGTACAAACATGTCAACGACCAGTCAATCGTGTTGATGGTGGAATTGGCAGGCACCGACTTTCTGATGGCGGCCGACGTGCAGGCGGTGGCGCAGGCGGAGCTGGGTCACATCCAACCCGATGTCCTCAAAGTCCCCCATCAGGGAGCCGCCACATCCGATGGCCGGTGGCTCAGGGCGAACGCCGGTCGGCTGGCGGTGATCAGTGTGGGTCCCAACGATTACGGCCATCCCGCCCCCTGGGTGGAGGAGGTGCTGACCGAAGCCGGCGCCCGCGTGATCCGCACCGACCAGCAGGGCGACATAGTTGTCAGACCGACCCCGGCGGGCAGTCCATGAGGCTGGCCTCGAGGAACTGTCATCCACCGTCACAGCGGTCGTTCACGTCGTGTTTCCGCGAAAACCCGACCAACACTGGCAAGAAAAACCAACGGCGGGGGACGTGGATCCGAAGCCAGGCCTGTCACGCTGTCGGTAACGGAAAAAAAATCTCCCGGCCCCAGGGTTTCCGAGCTCAACCCGGGGACGGCAAACCCAGAGATCAACCGCCAGGGTCAACGACTCAACTGGAGACTGGACCACTTGATCTCGACGGAAAGGTGGTGGAGGGGGTGGGCATCCCATGAGGGGAAAAGGTGTGGCCGGATTTCGCGGCATAGGGCTCAGATCTCGCGAGCAATCCGATCGCCACGCTCCGGTGGGGAGTTTGCTACCGTGAAGCGTGTGAGCGACGTGCTGGCGGTCGTCATTCCCCGCGGGAGCCCGGGCGAACGCGAGGAGGGGCTGGAGACCGCTCGTAGACATCTGCATAGGGCCGGGGTGGAGGAGGCTCAGATCATAAGGATGGATGTGCTCTCCTCCCGGGGCCAGGGCGCCCCGCCGCCTGGAATGCCCGATCAACAGGGTGTCTTCCGGCACGATCTCCTGGAGGTAGTCCCTCTCCTCCAGTCTTCCAGTTTGTTCGGCCAGAAGCAGGGGTTGCTGTTGGTGGACGCTCACAACCTGCTCTCCGCGGAGTCCCAAGCCCTGGGGGAGATGCTCAGCGCTCTGGATCCCTCGGCGGTGGCGGTGGCCATCGTCGCCGAGCGCCTTCCCAAGGACCTGTCGAAGAAAATCAAGGAGATCGGCAAGGTCAAGTCGCTGCGCCAGATGTGGGAGAACCAGGTGCATGGCTGGCTGGATCGCCAATGCAGGGAGAAGGGCTTGCGAATGAGCTACCAAAGCCGGGCGGCTCTGGTGCAGAGATTCGGAACCGACCGCTCAGCCCTCCGGCGCGCCCTGGAACAACTACAGGGCGAGAACCGGCCAATCACCGCCGCCATGATCATCGAGCGGTTTCGGAACCGGCCTGACCAACCGGTGTTCCGGATACTCGACGAGATTCTGGCCGGAAACACCGAGGGAGCGCTCCGCAGGCTGGGTGACTACCTGGCCAACGCCCGCTCTTCCGACGGCCGTCCCTACATCCTGTTGGGCACCCTGGAGTCCGATCTGCGGCTCCGCCTCCTGGCTTCGCAAGCCCACGACCGGGAGCACTTTCGCCGGATGGAGGAGGAGGGAGTGTTCTCCAGGATGTTGGAGTCGGCGCCGGGACCGCTCGATGAGAAGGCGGAGGCAAGGCTCCGCTCGTCGGCAAAGAGCCGGGCTCGCTCCAGCCAGCGCCGCCACGATCGGATCTGGAATCAGAGAAGACCTCTGACCTTGGTGAGTGGACGTCAACAGGTCCGGGCGGCGGAGCGGGCGCTTTCGCTGGTGGTGCAGGCCGATCGGACTCTGAAGCTGTTCCCGGTCCCCCTTCACCAGCCGGTCCTGGAACGAACCGTCGTCGAGCTGTGTGGCGTCTACCAGGGGTTCGCCCGAGGGCGAAGACGGTAAAACCGGGCCTTGGACCTACCCGGAGGCGCCGGCGCGAAACAAACGGGACTTCAACCGGGCCGCCTTGTTGGCGTGTATGACTCCCTTGGAGCAGGCCGAATCGATACGCCTCTGCGCCTGGCGGAGCTTCAGGTCAGCCTCGGGATCCCCCGCCTCCACGGCTGCCATGGCGGTCTTGATGCGGGTCTTCATCTCCGACCGGACGCCCTTGTTGGCTATCCGGCGCCGCTCGTTCTGTCGGTTCCTCTTCTTTTGTGACTTGATGTTGGCCATAGGGCTATGCGAAGTTCGGGGATACGTGCTCTGTGGGCATCGGAGAAGACCGTTCCCGCCCGGGAGCGTATTTTAGCGTCACCGCACCGGCCGGCACAATCCGGTTGGCCCGCCGGCGCATCCCAACCGGATGACTGAACCCTTCTCCCGGAACCAGACCCGCTACTCTCCGACGTCTGGCTCCCCGCCCAGGTACGCAGGTAAAATGGGGCTTGGTCCTTTCGTCTCACCGAGGATGCTCACAGCTTGGTTTCTCGTTCCCTGATCAGGAACTTCTGCATAATCGCCCACATCGACCACGGAAAGTCCACTCTGGCCGATCGGTTGCTGGAGTCGGCCGGAGCGGTCTCCCAGCGGGATATGCGGGACCAGGTCCTCGACACCATGGATCTGGAGCGGGAACGGGGCATCACCATCAAGGCGCAGGCGGTTCGGCTCGACTACGCGGCGTCCGACGGACGGTCATATGTGCTCAACCTGATCGACACTCCCGGGCACGTGGACTTCTCCTATGAGGTGTCCCGTTCTCTGGCAGCCTGCGAAGGCGCGGTCCTCTTGGTGGACGCCAACCAGGGAGTGCAGGCCCAGACCGTGGCCAACGCCTACCTGGCCGTGGAAGCCGGGCTTGAGATCATCCCGGTGGTCAACAAGATAGATCTCCCGTCGGCCGAGCCCGAGAGAGCGGCCGAGGAACTAGCCCGGGTGGTAGGTGGTGACCCCGCTGACACGATTTTCATCTCCGCCAAGACCGGGGAGGGTGTCGACGAGCTAACAGAGCGGATCGTGGAGGTGATCCATCCTCCTTCGGGCGAGGAGGATCTTCCCCTCTCCGCCCTGATTTTCGATTCCTACTACGACCTGTACCGGGGAGTGGTCTGTTATGTGCGGGTGATGGAGGGGAGTATTGCGGCGGGGGAGGGCGTTGTGTTCATGGCCACCGGCGAGAAAAGAGATGCCGCCGAGATAGGTGTGCTCACCCCAGGCTCGGTTCCCGTGGAGACGCTGGTCGCCGGTGAGGTGGGATATTTGATCACCGGCGCGAAGGAGATCGATCGCGTCAGGGTGGGCGACACCGTCACCTCGGCTCACCGGCCGGCCGTTGTACCCCTCAAGGGCTACACCGATCCTCGGCCGATGGTGTTCGCGGGGATTTTTCCGACCGACGGCGATGAGTACCCCCGCCTCCGGGAGGCTCTGGAGAAGTTGCAACTCAACGACGCCTCCCTTCAGATCGCCCCGGAGTTCTCTCAGGCGCTGGGGTTCGGGTTCAGATGCGGGTTCCTTGGCCTCCTGCATATGGAGATAGTGCGCGAGCGCTTGGAGCGGGAGTACGACTTGGACCTGGTGACCACATCTCCCTCGGTGGCCTACCGTGTGACGCTTCCCGGCGATGAGCCGGTTGAGGTGCGATCTCCGGCCGACTTTCCGGCGGCGGGAAGGGAGATGGTGGTGGAAGAGCCTTGGATCAAGGCGCTGGTCCTGGTTCCTCCGGAGCATCTGGGAGCGGTGATGGAGATACTCACGTCCAGGCGAGGGGAACTGGGACCACTCAATTACCTGGGCACGGAGCGGGTGGAACTAATGTGCCGGCTGCCACTGGCCGAGGTGGTCTTCGACTTCTACGACCGACTCAAGTCCAAGACAAGAGGCTTCGCCTCCCTCGATTACGAGCCGGACGGCTACCAACTCTCGGACCTCGTGAAGGTGGACCTCCTCCTCAACGGATCGGCTGTGGACGCCTTCTCTGCGGTTGTCCATCGCCCGCAGGCCTATGCCTACGGCAGGGAAATGGTCACCAGGCTCAAGGATCTGATCCCGCGCCAACTATTCGATGTCCCCATCCAGGCCGCAATCGGCAGTCGGGTGATTTCCCGCGAGACCATCCGGGCCAAACGCAAGGACGTGTTGGCCAAGTGCTACGGCGGTGACGTGACCCGGAAGAAGAAGCTCCTGGCTCGCCAGAAGGAGGGAAAGCGCCGGATGAAGATGGTGGGGTCGGTTGAGGTGCCGTCGGAGGCGTTCGTGGCGGCGCTCCGGGTCAGGGATTGAAGCTGCGCGGGGGGCTCCTTCCCCCCGACGATCCGCGCTTGGCGGACGAAGCCGGCAGGTGGAGATCGGCCTATCTGCATATTCCCTTCTGCGAAGAGGTCTGTCCTTACTGCGACTTCGCGGTGGTGGCCGGGCGAGACCAACTTGCCTCCCGGTACGGGGAAGCGCTTGTCGCCGAGATCCGCGCCGCTCCGGTGTGGGGGCCGCTGGACGCGGTCAACTTCGGGGGAGGGACCCCCTCGCGGATGGCGCCGGAGTTACTGGGGAGGATTCTGCAGGAGTTGTCCTCCCGCCTAGGCCTCCGGGAGGGAGCGGAGGTGAGCCTTGAAGCCAACCCGGAGGACTGGACTCCCCAGAAGGCCGAGTCGCTGGTGGCCGCCGGGTTCAACCGGGTGTCGCTGGGCGCCCAGTCGTTCGACACCGAGGTGCTTTCCTATTTGGGACGCCGCCACACTCCGGCCCAGATTGTCCGGGCGGTGACCGCCGCCCGACAGGCCGGGTTTGCCTCTGTGAACCTGGACCTCATCATGGGCTCTCCCCCCGAGACCGCGTCCTCCTGGACCGAGACCTTGGGAAGGGCCCTGGAGACCAACCCGGACCATCTTTCCACTTACTCCCTGACGGTGGAGCCCGGGACCGTTCTGTGGAAAACGGTGAGGGCGGGCGCTCGTCCACCGGACCCCGATCGCCAGGCCGAGTGCTGGGAGGAGGCTGACCGTGAGTGCGCCAGGGCCGGTCTGGTGCGCTATGAGGTCTCCAACGCGGCCCGGCCCGGCCATCTCTGCCGGTACAACCTCTCGGTGTGGGGACAGGGCGAGTACCTGGGATTCGGGAACGGCGCCCACTCATTCCGGGACGGGCGTCGCTGGGAGAATCTGCGCGGCCTCGACAGGTACCTGGATACGGTGGAAGCGGGCCGATCCCCAAGCCGCCGGTTCGAGTTGATCGAGGGCTGGGCGGCGGAGACGGAGCGGGTGTTGCTTGGCATCCGGAGAACAGCCGGCGTGAGGACTGGTCGAGCGGGAGAGGCGCTCTGGGAATCTCCCCGAGGACGGGAGCTTCACCGGGCCGGGGTCATCGGATTGCGGGGAGATCGCCTGGTGGTAGAGCGGCCGCTCCTCACCGACGAGGTGAGCCGGGCGATTCTGGCGCTGCCCCCGCCGCAGTCGGCTGGTTTGGGAATAATTGCGGGGTCCGGGAGTTGACACTTGTCACACCCGGTTCACATATTGAAAGCACAAACATCCGACACGGTCCGGACCGAGCGGATCACCACCAAGTCTCATCTCCGGAGGGCGGCCTCCCGGCAACGCCCAAGGCAATGAGCATCAGCCGACGACCAGGGAATCCTCGGTTTCGGGCAGGCCTGCCCCTGTCCGAAAATTTTGAACGGAACGGCGGCGGCGGGTCGGGAGGGGAAACCCAAAGGGGGAGAATTCCGGCTGGTGGCACGGCTTGAATCGATTCCAGCCGGGTGTCGGGGGCAAGGCCCATCGTGAGGGTTCCCTGACCTGGCGTGCAGGTCGGGCTCCCCCTAGGGGACGAGAGGGGGGGACTAGTCGAGGACAATCGACCACTAACACATTTAGTGTTTGTTTTACGAACTTCGTGATATTAGGCAGTGTTTTGTCACACGCCATTGGCATACTTGGTAGACATGGAAGAGACAGCTAATGACCGACAGGTCGTCAACGAGATCGGGGTGGTGTTACCCAGCCTGGCTGTGGGGGAGGCCACATTGGAGCAACTCCAAGCGCGGTTGCAGTCCACTTTCCGGGTGGAGAACAAGGCCGCGGCGGTGCGGGCCGAGACGCTTGCGGAGTTGACCCGCAGAGTGGGTGTTCACCTGACGGAGAACAGCCTGCGGGAGAAGGGTTTGCGTCCCCGCGGCAAGGCCCGGTCAGAGGTGGAAACCGCGGTGCAGTTGGAAGAGTTGCCCCAGACTTCGGAAGGGATGCGGGATGGTGAGATTCCCTATGAGAACGCGCGGATCCTGGCCCGTGCCAAGAAGCGGGGTGAGATCGACGAGACCGAGTTGGTGGACAAGGCGCGTACCCAGTCTCCTGACAAGTTCGGGGGGACGGTCCGTAAGTACGAGCAACAGCGCTCGGAGGATGATGGGATGGGACGGTTGGAGCATCAGCGGTCGCGGCGGTTCGCCAGGATCCGAACCGACCGTGTTGATGGTATGACGGTGTTGTACGGCCGGTTCGATCCGATCACCGGTGCTCTGTTGGAGACTGCGTTGTCGCAGAAGATGGACGAAATCTGGCGGGAGGAAGACCCGCGTGCGAGGTGCACTCCGGGTCAGCGGATGGCAGACGCCCTGGCACATTTGGTCACGCGTGAGGAAACCGATGAGGACGGTGGTCGGGTTCGGGGGCCGAGGTTGTTACTGATCGCCGATTACGACGTCGTCTCCCGGGAACTCCGCAACGGGCGTCTTGGTGATGGGACTCCCATCCCGGTGGAGAAGATCCGAGACCTGGCCTGCCAGTCGGACATCCTCCCCGCCATATTCAAAGGTGTATCACAACCGTTGGACCTGGGACGCTCACGGCGGTCCGCCAGCCCCGCCCAACGGATCGCTCTCGTAGCCCGGGACAAAGCCTGCATAGGATGCGGCGCCACCGCCAACTGGTGTCAGTCCCACCACATCATCCCCTGGGCCGTGCAAGGCAATACCGACCAAGACGACATGTGTCTGCTTTGCTCACGCTGCCACCACAAAGTTCATGACGACCACTGGGTTGTACGCAGGACACCATCCGGGTAGTACCACCTCAAACCACCTCTCAAACACGACCGACCGACAAACGGCCGGCGCACAAGGAACCCCCGACGCCGCCGCAACCCCATAAGACAACGAAAATGAGCCATGCGTGATACGTGGGGGTGTGCCAGTGCCGGCGGGGGATGGCTCTCGGGTTCCTGCCGGCCTCTATTTCCAGTGACCGCCGGTGGGGTCTGCTGAGAGTTTGGTAATCTGGAGACAATGTTGGAGGATCGGCGCTCGGAGATACTGCGCTCGTTGGTGGAGTGCTACATCCGGACAGGGACGGCAGTGAGTTCCGGGATGGTGCTTGATCACAGTGAACTCGCGGTTTCTCCTGCCACTGTCCGGAAGGAATTGGCCCGCCTTGAGGAGGAGGGATTCGCCGTGCAGCCCCACACCTCGGCGGGAAGGATCCCGACCGCCCTTGCCTACCGTTTCTACGTTGACCATCATGCGGCGTTCCGGTTGCGCAGGGCGGTTCAGTCCCGCATTTCGGAGTTCTTCTCCGAGGTTCAGTTGGAGTTGGGCCGGCTGCTGCATGCGACTTCCCGGCTCGTATCCGACATCACCCGGTTACCGACCGTGGTGGTGGGTCCCCGCCTGGCTGCCGAGCGGATCCAGAGCATTCACCTGGTCTCGCTCCAGTTGCGGCTGGCGATGATGGTGGTTGTAACCGAGTCGGCACGGGTGCTCCAGGAACTCTGCCACCTCCCCGCGCCGATGACCAGGAGGGAGATCTCCGACTTGGAGCAGGTAGTCCGCAGCCATGCCGTGGGTTCGCCCCTGGGTGTCCCCCTCCCCCCCGCTCTGGCGGCGCCGGGCGGATCGAAGAGCCCATTCGGGGGCTGTATTCGAGAAGTGTGGGATGCATTGGAGCGGGTGGCCCTCCGCGCCTCGGACGTCTACGTGATGGGGACCGGACGCCTTGCGGATTTGTGGGACGATCTCGACGCGGTGGCCCAGGTGCTGACGGTGCTGGAGCGGGAGACCACCATGCTGGAACTGCTGGCCACCGATCCGGGCATTACGATCCGCATCGGCGAAGAGATCCCAGACCTGGCCGAAGCGGATCTGGCTGTAATCTCCACCTCGTTTCTGGCGGGTAGCTCCCGTGGGCGGATAGGCGTCCTGGGGCCGATGCGCATGAACTACGGCAGAGCCATCTCGGTGGTGGAGAGGGTTAGCGAGGAATTGGCCGGCCGTATAGGCACCTGAGCCCTTCTCGCAGATGGCCAAGGACTACTACCGGATCCTGGGGGTTGACCGCGACGCGGACGCCGCGGAGATAAAGAGGGCCTTTCGACGGCTTGCCAGGGAGACCCATCCCGACGCCAATCCCGGGGACGCGGCTGCCGAGGCGCGGTTCCGCGAGGTGGCCGAGGCCTATGAGGTCCTCTCCGATCCGGATCGCCGTCGTTCCTACGACCGGGGAGAGCAGATTGATGTGTCAGGGCTGTTCTCGGACTTCGACGATCTGCTGAGGTCAGTGTTCGGGGGGTCGGGGATGTTTGGCGGCGCCGGGGTGCCCCGGTCCTCGCGGGGACTGGATGTCCTGGTGAGGATCGGTCTCAGCCTGGAGGAAGCGGCCTTCGGCGCAGAGACCCAGGTCGAGTTCGAAGCCGAGGGGGTGTGTTCGACGTGTGGCGGTGACGGGGCAGCGGCGGGTGCCGAAGTTCTGTCCTGTCGGGGATGTGGCGGGGCGGGAATGGTCCGCACAACCCGCCAGAGCTTCTTCGGATCCATGATGACCACGACCACCTGCCCCCGGTGCCGGGGACGCGGCCAGGAGGTGACCAAGGCTTGCAGGCGGTGCAACGGCAGCGGTGTTCACTCACAGATTCATTCCCTGAGGGTCGAGATACCGGCCGGGGTCTCGGATGGGAACCGGCTTCGGCTGCGGGGCAGGGGGGCAGCCGCCCCGCTGGGCGGGATGGCCGGCGACCTGTATGTGGAGGTGGAGGTCCGCCCCGACAGCCGCTTCGAGAGACAGGGGGATCATCTCATCCACCGTGTGGCGATCGGCTTCACGGAAGCGGCGCTGGGGGCCGAGATCAAGATACCGCTGCTGGAGGGGGGCTTTCAAACTCTGCGAATCCCGCCGGGCATCCAGCCGGGTTGGGTGAAGAGGCTCCCCGGCCATGGAACGCCCCGGATGGGCGGAAGGAGGCGCGGCGACCTCCTGGTTGAGGTTGATGTGGAGGTTCCTAAGGCCCTTACGCCCGACGAGGAGGATCTCCTGCGCAAACTGGCAGAACTCCGGGGGGAGGCTCCCCTGCCTCAAGGGGTGGGAACGAGAAGGCGCCGGGGGTCGCGAAAAAACAGGCCGGATCGTGCAAGGGGCTGGTAGGATGCGAGAGCGGCGGGCGTGGAAATCTACACATACCACCTCGGCTGGGAGGTTTGAGGTTCAGTGAGTAGCGAATGTCTGTTTTGCAAGATTTCGGAGGGGTCGATTCCGGCCGAGATAGTGGCCGAGACGGAGAGTGCGCTGGCCTTCCGGGACATCAACCCTCAGGCGCCGACGCATGTGCTGGTGATTCCCCGTGGGCATGTCGAGTCACTCAATGAGGTCGATGACCCCCAGATGATGGGAGAGTTGGTGAGCCTTTCCCGGACGATCGCCTCCCGGGAAGGTTTGGAGAACGGCTGGCGTTGGGTGACGAATGTGGGAGATGATGGAGGCCAGTCCGTGTTCCATCTGCACTTTCATCTATTGGGAGGCCGCCGGATGAAATGGCCGCCGGGATGACTCCCGCAGTCTCCTGATCTCCGGGGTCCGCCATGACCATTGAAGCCTCCAAGCGGGAAGTGTTGGTGCCCAGCCAGCATCTGCTGCGGGACCTGCTCGGGACCAGCGACTCCCACTTCCGGGAGTTTCAGGAATCTTTTCCCGAGGTTCGTATGGTGGCGCGGGGCGCAAGCATCTCCCTCAAGGGCCCTGCGGATGAAGTGGAACTGGCGGAGTCGGCGATCAAAGAGCTACTCCTGTTGGTCCAGGAGGGAACCTCCCTGGCCGGACATGTCGGTCCGATTGTGCAAATGGTGCGCGACGAGCTTCCCGATCCGGCCGGGGTGCTGAGCCAGACACTGTCGGTGGGGCGCGGGAGGCTGGTGAGGGTCAAGACCCATCGTCAACTGCTCTATGTCCAGGCCATCCGGGAGAACACCGCCACATTCGCGGTGGGTCCGGCCGGCACCGGGAAAACCTATTTGGCGATGGCGGCGGCGGTGGAGGCGCTGGTCCAGGGGAGTTGTCGGAGAATCGTCCTCACCCGTCCGGCGGTGGAGGCGGGGGAGCGGCTGGGCTTTCTGCCCGGGGACCTGTCCGCCAAGGTCGATCCCTACCTGCGCCCCCTCTATGACGCTCTGTGGACAATGCTCGGTCCCGAGGAGACGTCCCGCTTGATCGAGCGGGGCACCATTGAGATCGCCCCTCTTGCCTACATGAGGGGTCGCACTCTCAACGACGCATGCGTGATCCTCGACGAAGCGCAGAACACATCCCCCGAGCAGATGAAGATGTTCCTCACCCGGCTCGGTTTCAACTCCAAGATGATCATCACCGGCGATCTCACCCAGACAGACCTCCCCTCCAACCGCTCTTCGGGGCTCAGCGTGGTCCGCCACATCCTCCGCGACATCCCCGGGGTGGCTTTCGTGGAGCTGACCAGCCGGGACGTGGTGCGCCACCGGGTGGTGGCCGACATAATCGACGCTTATCAGAGCTATGAGAAGAGCAACTTCCTCAGGAGCCGGGACGGATCGGGGGAACCAAACCATGACCGCTTCCGGTAACCGTTCTCCGGCGCCGTGGGAGAGGACGGTGATCCGAGGGCTGGTGCTGGTCTCGACGGTAATGCTCTCCTGGGCCACTTTGACCGTGGGCGCCGCCAGCGGGGAAGTGGAACTGGTCGAGGGCGACCTGGCCACCCGCCCCTACGTGGCCCAGCGCAACAGCGAGGTCGTGGACCGCGAGGCGACCCGATCCCTCCGCGAGACAGCGGCCGAGCAGATCGACGGCGTCACCAGCCGGAACGAGAGCATCGAACAGCAGGTGAGCGATGACCTGTCAGACCTGTTCGCGGCGGTGAGAAGGGGGGTGCTCGGCGCGCAGCCGGAGTGGCTGGATACCCTCTCCCTTCCTCCAACCAGCACCACCACTACGACCGTCCCCCCTCCCTCCACCACCACGACGGCCCCGGCAACCACCACTACCACGACGGTCCCGACAACCACCACCGACCCTGCTTCCCAGACCGAGCCGGACCAGGCTCCACCGGCCGTCGAAGACGCGGGGGGACCGGCCGCGGGCGCCCAAGACCCCGCCGGCGAAACCACATCCACCACTATTGCTCCTACCACCACCACCTCGGCGGTGAGCACAACTACCACCACCACCCTTCCTCCCCCGGCGACCGTAACCCTGGTGGGCCGGGTGTTCCTGGACTTCAATGCAGACTCCTTCCTCACCGAGTCCGGCGACTATCCGGAGGTGGGGGTGGAACTGGTGACCGTACGGGCGTTGGCTCCCTCCGGGGAGGGACACGACACCCAGACCCAGGCCAATGGGGACTTCAGCCTGGAGGTCCCCGAAGGGGTGTGGGAGGTGATAATCGACAGCTCCGATCCCGACCTTCCCCCTAACTTCACGGTCTTTCTGCCGCGGCGGACCCAGCAGATCGTGTGTCTGGGGATCGGCGCGGCGTGCACGCTCCCTCCGGTACCCTTCACACCGCTGACCCGCCCCGCGACGCTGCAAGTCCCCGAACTCCTCCGTTCCTATCCCCAACTGGACGAGAGTTCGGTCGCCACCCTGGTGGAGGTGGCCACGGAGGATGTTATCCGGCAGGCCCTGGGAGAACCTCCCGGTCTGGTGGAGATCGAGCAGGCCGCTCTTACCCTGATAGCCGACTCCTTCGCGGAGGAGATCAAGAGCGAGGAACTTCTCTCCGCCCAGAGCCGGATCCTCTCGGATCCACCGGTGGTTTTCATAGGAGATGTTCGCCACCCGGCCGCCGGTGATGCCGCCTCGGACATCGCCGCTTCCTTCCTGCGGCCCAACTCCCTGCTCGACACCGGCGCCACCGAACAATTGCGCTCCGAAGCCCGCGACGCCCAGGAGGAGGTGACGGTCTCCTATCGTTCCGGACAGCCGATTGTCAGCGAGGGGGAGCCGCTCACCCGGCTGAGCATCGATGCCATCGACCAGACCGGCGCGGCTACCGGGAGGCCGGTGCGGGAGGCGGGGGTCCTGGTGGTGCTCGGGGCGGTGGTGGCCGTGTTGGCTCTGTACCTCTCCCGCTACCGTACCGACCTTTGGGACCAGGTCCACCTGCTCACCCTTTTCGGGCTGCTTACGGTGCTGGCTTCGGGAGCAGTGAGGTTTGTGACCTTCGTGGGGGAGGTGTTCGGTTATGAGGTGGGTGTGTATGTGTTCCCGGCGGTCGCTTTCGGCTACTTCGCAGCCGTCCTTCTGGACCACCGTTTCGGGATCTTGATGGCGGTGATTCTGGCGGTGGTCACCGCGGTTGGCACCGGTGACGCCGGCGCCACCATCTATGCCCTTCTGGCCACCCTGGCGCCGGTGGGCTTCGTCTCTGCCGCTTCCAGCCGGCGGGCGTTTCGTAACTCGGTGGCGATTTCGGCGGCTGCCTTGGCGGTGATTGCCGCCGCAACGGCCTGGATTTTTCACACCAGCATCAATGAGTCGCCGACGGGGACCATGCTGCAGGCTGCCGTGCTGGCCTTCGCCTCCTCTTTGATCGCCGCCCTGGTGGCACTGGCGGCCATGGCCTTCTTCGAGAGCATCTTCGACGTCACCACCACACTCAGGCTGTTGGACCTCACCGACCGCAATCATGCAGCCCTGCAACTTCTTCAGGAGAAGGCGTTCGGTACATTCAACCACTCCCTGATGGTGGGCACCCTGGCCGGGGCAGCCGCTTCCGCGATAGGCGCCAACAATCTCCTGGCTAGGGCGGCCGCCTACTACCACGACCTCGGCAAGACCGAGCATCCCTCGCTCTTCATCGAGAACCAATTCGGAACGGTCAATCCGCACGACCAGATGAGCCCCGAGGAGTCGGCGGAGGTTATCCGGCGTCATGTGACCGACGGGATGAAGTTGGCGGCCCGCCATCGGATCCCGTCATCGGTGGCGGCGGGGATCATCACCCACCACGGCACCGGCGTGATGCGCTTCTTCTACGACAAGGCCATGGGGCTCTACGGGGAGGAGAATGTCAACGTGGACGACTATCGACACGTCGGGCAGAAGCCCCGGTCCAAGGAGATGGCTATCCTGATGCTGGCCGACGCGGTGGAGGGAGCGTGCCGCGCAGCCTTCCAGTCCACCCCGGGAGAGGGCTCGCCATCCGAACCCACCCTTCAGGCCATCGCAGCGGTGACTGACGGGATAATAAGGGAGAAAATGTCCGATTTGCAGTTGAACGAGGCATCTCTGACGTTCGCCGACATTCAAACCATCAGGAATGCCTTTATAGAGGCCATGTCGGGCCACTACCATCAGCGCATCCAATACCCTAACTTCCCCTGAATGGAAGACCCTTCATCTAACAATCCCGAGGAACCTCCCGATCCGCGCGGCGAGGCTCGTAGATGAACGTGCAGATCATCGACGAGCAGGACTCATCGGTGGATCATGGTCTCCTGGGGCGCCTGGCGGGAGGTGTGCTGACCGGGGAGGGGTACGGCCGTGGTTGTCTGGTGGATGTGACCCTGGTCCCCGAAGAGCAGATGGCGGAGATGAATTATCTGCACCGCGGCAATAGGGGTCCCACCGATGTTCTGGCGCTACCTCTCCAGGTGATCGAACCGGGGGAGGGGAGCCCGGCGGGCGGGGAGAGAGGCCCGCCGCTGCATCTGGGGGACGTTGTCATAGCCCCCGGCTATGTGTGCCGCCAGGCGGCACGCGTGGGAACCCGTTTCTCCGAGGAGATGGGCCTAATGGTTGTGCATGGCGTGCTGCACCTGTTGGGCTACACCCATGACTCGGACGGCGACGCCGAGGTGATGGAGAAGAGGGAGCGCCGGCATCTTGCCCGAGAGGGGCTGAGACGAAGATGACGCTGGTCTGGGCAGGAACTACTCTGCTGGTGATCGCTGGCCTGCTGCGCATGGGACTGGCCGCGCTGGAGCGGATGGACCGGCCTTCGGTGGCCCGGGCCGCGGCCGAGGGGGTGGCTCGGGCCGAGCGACACCTTCGCCTGTTGGCTCCGGACGGGTTGATGACTCGGGCGGGATGGCGGGTGGAGGGGGTGATCGCCATATTGGCGGTGGTTCTCCTGACCGCGGGCCTGGCCGCCTCGGGGGCGGCAGCCTGGGCGGCGGCGCTCTGGGCTGTGATCATCACCGCCGCCTCCAGGATCCTGGCCGGGTTGTTGGGGCGGTTGTGGATGGGGGCGGAGCGGATGAGCGTGCTGGTCGAAGCCGCCGCCTTCCTGCACTCCCGCCTCTGGAGACCGCGGTGGGTGCTCGACTCCGAGGAGACAGAGCCCGATGAAGAAGAGTTGTCGGAGGAAAAGGAGATGATCTCGTCGGTGTTGGAGTTCTCCGAGACCATCGTCCGGGAGGTGATGGTTCCCAGGCCTGACATGGTGACGGTACAGGTGAACGGCACGTTGGACGAGTTGGCCGAAATCGTCAAGGAGTACGGCTTCTCCCGATTCCCGGTGCTGGACGGGGGAATCGACCGGGTGGTGGGCCTGGCCCTCGCCAAGGACCTACTCCCCGCGCTGGCGGAGGGCGAGAGCGGGGCAACGGTGGCCGAGATCCAGAGGACCCCCTTGTACGTTCCCGAGACCAAGCCGGTCTCCGATCTGCTGCGGGAGATGCGGCGCCACGGTGCCCACATGGCGGTGGTAATCGATGAGCACGGCGGCACGGCGGGCCTGGTGACGATAGAGGATTTGTTGGAGGAGTTGGTGGGTGAGATCGTGGATGAACACGACGAAGAGGACGAGTGGCTCCGGGTGGAGGAGGGGGGAGTGCTGTTTGTGGACGGCCGGTTCCCGGTGGACGACTTGGGGGACCTGTTGGGGGTCGCTCTTCCGCAGGAGGAGTGGGACACGGTCGGAGGCTTGGTGCTGGCCCTGGCCGGCCGTGTACCGGCGGTGGGGGAGGTACTGTCAACCCAGGGCGTGGAATTCCTGGTGAAGGAAGTCCTCGGTCATCGGGTGTCGGAAGTCCGGGTGCGGCGGAGCGGGGGAGGATTGAGAGCGGCGGCAGTCGGCTAGTCCCAGCCTCGGATGATGATGAAGTCAGGGTTCGTCTCGGTGGTGGGCCGTCCCAATGTCGGGAAGTCCACCCTGGTGAACGCCATGGTGGGACAGAAGGTCGCCATCACGTCGCGCCGGCCTCAGACGACCAGGAACACAATCCGGGGAGTGGTCACCGATCCGGCCGCCGATCCCCCTTCATGGCAGATGGTCCTGGTGGACACCCCCGGTCTGCACAGACCGCGCAACGAGTTGGGTGACCGCCTCAACCGCCTGGTGTACGGCGCTCTGGCCGACGCCGATGTGATCGCGTTCCTGCTGGACGCCCGCCGGCCCATCGGCCCGGGGGACCGGAGGATCGCCGAGCGGTTGACCAGGGATCCCTCCAAGGTAGTGGTTCTTGTCAACAAGATTGACGGCTTCTCCAAGGAGAAGATCGCCATGGCTCTCACCGAGGCGGCCCGATGGGACTTCGGCGCCTATGTGCCCATCAGCGCCCTCCGCGGAGAGAACCTGGAAGCCGTGGTTGCCGAGATCTCCGCCCGCCTCCCTGAAGGACCGATGTATTTCCCGGCCGATGCGGTCAGCGACCAGCCCGATTGGTTTTTCGCGGCCGAAGTGATCCGCGAGAAGTTCTTGGCCCGCCTCCGGCACGAGCTTCCCCACTCCCTCCTGGTGACGGTGGAGGACTTCGAGGTCCGGCCCGACGGACTGGTGGCCGTGGCAGCCAAGCTGGTGGTGGAGAGCGGTTCGCAGAGGGGCATCGTGATCGGCAGGGGCGGCGCTCTTCTGAAGGAGGCGGGAACCCTCGCCCGCCGGGAGTTGGAGGCTTTCTTCGGGGCGAAGGTCTATCTGGATCTCCGGGTGGTTGTCGAGAAGAAGTGGCAGCGCCGGTCGGTGCTGTTGGACCGGTTCGGTTTCTGACCGGGGCCCGGCTCGCTCAAAGGGGGACGAGTGGGAACTCCCTCCGACGGGTTGCTCCCCGGACGTGAGGACGCGCCAGGTACAGGCGACGGTCAGATGGAGGCCGGTCGCCGCAAACCCGGGTGCCGGAACGCCGGCCCCCCTTGATAATCTGTGAACATCGTGAAGAAGATCATGGCTGCCAACCGGGGCGAGATAGCCATCCGGATCATGAGAGCCGCCACGGAACTCGGCCTGCGGACCGCCACCATCTACTCCAACGAGGACCGCTTCAGTCTGCACCGGTTCAAAGCCGACGAGGCCTATGAGGTAGGCGGGGACAAGGGGCCGGTGGCGGCCTATCTCGACATCGACGGCATCATCGCGCTGGCCAAGGACCGGGAGGTGGACGCCATCCACCCCGGCTACGGGTTCCTCTCGGAGAACAGCCGGTTCTCGCGGGCATGTGCGGACGCCGGCATTACTTTCGTGGGCCCTCCACCGGAAATATTGGAGGCCCTGGGCGACAAGACCGCCGCCCGGCGGCTGGCCCGCCAGGCAGGGGTCCCCACCGTTCCCGGTACCGGGGTTGTCTCCGGAGACCCCCGCCAGATTCTCGACAGCGCCGGGTCGGTGGGTTATCCGTTGATCGTCAAAGCGTCATTTGGAGGAGGAGGCCGGGGGATGCGGGTGGTCGACGGTCCCGATGACTTGTTGGGCAGGCTGGAGGAGGCGCGAGGGGAAGCGCAGCGCACTTTCGGAGACGGCTCGGTGTTCATGGAGCGTTACGTTGCGAGGGCGCGCCACATCGAGGTGCAGATCCTGGCCGACTCGCACGGCTCGGTGGTGCATCTCTGGGAACGGGACTGCTCGGTCCAGAGGCGTCACCAGAAGGTCGTCGAATTGGCGCCGGCGCCCAACCTGCCGAACGACCTGCGCGACCAGATTTGCCAGGCCGCCATCCGGGTCGCTCAGACCACGGGTTATGTCAACGCCGGCACCGTGGAATTCCTGGTGGACTCCGACACGGGAGAGTGGTTCTTCATCGAGGTGAATCCCCGAATCCAGGTGGAGCACACCGTAACGGAGATGGTGACCGGGATCGACCTGGTGCGCTCCCAGATTCTCGTGGCGCAGGGATGCCGGCTCCACGAGGCCCCCCTCTCGATTCCTCCCCAGAGCGAGATTCAAAGAAGGGGGACCGCCTTGCAGTGCCGGATAACCACCGAGGATCCCGCCAACGAGTTCTCCCCGGACTACGGCCGCCTGCAGACCTACCGAAGCCCCGGGGGGATGGGAATCCGCCTCGACGGGACCGCTTATGCCGGAGCCGTTCTCAGTCCGTTCTACGACTCTCTCCTGGTGAAACTGACCGCCTGGGACCAGAACCTCCGCGATGCCTGCATGCGGGCCGATCGGGCACTGCAGGAGTTCCGGGTCCGCGGCGTCGAGACCAACATCCAGTTCCTGCGCAATGTCGTCAACCACCCGGACTTCCAGACGGGCGGCGTGACCACGCACTTCTTGGACGAGAAACCCGAACTGTTCGACATTCAGTCTCCGCGAGACCGCGCCAACCGGCTGCTCAGATACATCGGCGACACCATCCTCAACGGGAACCCCACGGTGGTGGGGACCGAACAGCCCATGAACCTCAAAGCCCCACCACCGGTGCCGGTCGACATGAGCGTGGAGCCGCCCCCCGGCACCCGGGACCTGCTGCTCGACATGGGACCGGAGAGGTTCGCCGAGTGGGTGTGGAACCAGGACCGGCTGCTGGTGACCGACACCACCTACCGCGACGCCCACCAGTCACTGCTGGCGACCCGGGTCCGCACCTTTGATCTATTGGGGACGGCGGGGGCTGTGGCGAGGCGCCTGCCGAACCTGTTCAGCCTGGAGATGTGGGGAGGCGCAACCTTCGACGCCGCTCTCCGCTTCCTGTACGAGGATCCATGGGAGCGCCTGCGCCTGTTGCGGGAGGCGATTCCCAACATCTGCTTCCAGATGCTGCTTCGGGCTTCCAATGCGGTGGGGTACACCAGTTACCCCGACAACGTCGTCCGTGAGTTCGTAATCGAATCCGCCCGCCAGGGCATCGACGTGTTCCGGGTCTTCGATTCGCTCAACGACCTGCGCAACATGGAGGTGGCTGTCGAGGCGGTACGTGAAACGCATGCCATTTGCGAGGCGGCCATCTGTTACACCGGCGACATCCTCGACCCCGGGCGTCCCAAGTACGACCTCCGCTATTACGTGGACCTGGCCCGGCGCCTGAAGGACATGGGGGCCCACATCCTCTGTATCAAGGACATGGCGGGGCTGTGCCGTCCCTATGCCGCCGATCAGTTGGTGAGGGTGCTGCGGGAGGAGGTGGGGATGCCGGTCCACTTCCACACTCATGACGCCAGTGGCCTGCAGGCGGCGACCCTCATAAAGGGCAGCGAGGCCGGCGTCGACGTCATCGACGCGGCCGTGGCGGCGGTTTCGGGTTCCACCAGTCAACCCAACCTCAATACGATTGTGGGTTCGCTCCGGGGCACCGAACGCGACACGGAACTCGACTCGGAGGCGCTGGGCGACTGTTCCCTGTATTGGGAGACGGTCCGCACCTATTACCGGCCTTTCGACAACGCTCCCAGATCGGGAAGCGCTCGGCTGTATGAGCACGAGATCCCGGGCGGGCAGTTCACCAACCTGCAGCAGCAAGCCACCGCCCTGGGCCTTGGCCAGCGGTGGCGGGAGGTGGAAGAGATGTACGCCGACGTCAACCGTCTGCTGGGTGACATCGTGAAGGTCACCCCGTCCAGCAAGGTGGTGGGCGACCTGGCTTTGTTCCTGCTTTCCAAGGGGATGACCTGCGATGAGGTTCGCCGGCTACCCCCGGACCACAACGTCGGGTTTCCCGAATCGGTGGTGGACATGATGCGCGGGTCGCTGGGCGAACCGCCCGGGGGATGGCCGGAGGACATCCGCCGGATACTGTTGGGCCGCAACCAGCCCATCGAGGGGCGGGCCGGCGCCAGGCTTCCGAGCGCCGACATCGAAGGAGCGATGGCGAGCGCTTCGGAGTTGCTCGGCCGAGATGCGGAGAGGGCCGACGGGCTCAGCTACCTGCTCTATCCCACGGAGTTCGCCGGCTTTGCGGAGAGCCGCCATAAATATGCCGATGTCGGACTGCTCCCGACCCCGGTGTTCTTCTACGGGCTGGAGGAGGGCGAGGAATGCGTGTTCGACATCGAGCCGGGGAAGCGGCTGTTCGTGAAGTTCCACACCGTGGGCGAAGCGCAGCCCGACGGGTCCCGGGCCATCTTCTTCGACCTGAACGGCGCGCCCCGGCAGGTGCGGGTCCGCGACCGGTCCCTCCAGTCGGACAGACCGGCGGCTCGCAAGGCCGACGGGGCCAACCCTCATCATGTGGGCGCGCCGACGCCCGGGGTGGTGACAGGACTGTTCGTAACCGTCGGTGACGAAGTGACCTCCAACAGCAAATTGCTGACTCTCGAGGCGATGAAGATGCAGAGCACCATCTACGCCCCGGACTCCGGACGGATCAAGGAGTTGCTGGTGCAGGCGGGAAGCCAGGTGGAGGCCAAGGATCTGCTGGTCGTCCTCGAAGGGTGAGCGTTCGGCCCTGCCGTTCAACCTGCCCCGACCGGGTCCGGACACCCAGGAACCGGCATCCCCCAAAGCCGCCGGGAACCCTGCGGCGGCCCCGTATTCGGGCGGGTCGCCCGAGGGTCCGCTGGAACGCCTCCCCGGGCGTGTAATCTGCTGGATGGCCCGAGTCGTTGCAGGATCGAGGTTGTAGACAACCATGCCGGAAAGAATCCAGAACACCGCCCAGGGGCTGTCCACGCCCGACAACCCGATCATCCCGTTCATAGAGGGTGACGGGATAGGACCCGATGTGTGGGGGGCTACCCGTCGTGTGGCCGACGCGGCGGTGGAGAAGGCTTACAACGGGGGCCGCCGGATCGCGTGGACAGAGGTGCTGGCCGGTGAGAAAGCGTTCCGCCATACCGGTTCATGGCTTCCCGAAGAGACTCTCGACACCATCAGGAAGTACCTGGTCGCCATCAAGGGCCCCCTTACCACTCCGGTGGGGGGAGGGATCCGCAGCCTCAACGTGACACTGCGTCAGACGCTCGATCTCTACGCCTGCATCCGGCCGGTCAGATGGTTGAAGGGGGTGCCTTCTCCGTCGCTCCGCCCGGAGTTGGTGGACATGGTGATCTTCCGGGAGAACACCGAGGACGTGTACTCGGGCATGGAGTTGGAGCATGGGGGACCGGAGGCCGCCAGGCTCATCGACTACCTGAAAACCGAGTTCGGGTGGGCGATTCGCCCAGATTCGGGAATCGGGATCAAGCCGGTCTCGATCACGGCCACCAAGCGCCTGGTCAGGGCCGCCGTCCGATACGCCCTAGACAGGGGTTACCGTTCGGTCACCCTGGTCCACAAGGGCAACATCATGAAGTACACCGAGGGCGCCTTCCGCGACTGGGGGTACGAGGTGGTCCGGGAGGAGTTCTCTGACCGGGCGGTGAGCTGGGCGGACTCGGGAGGAGACCCCGGGGACCTGCTGCTGGTCAAGGACGTGATAGCCGACTCCTTTCTGCAGCAGATCATCCTCCGACCTGCCGAATACGACGTCATCGCCACCCTCAACCTGAACGGTGACTACGTCTCCGATGCACTTGCCGCCCAGGTGGGGGGGATAGGGATCGCTCCGGGAGGCAACATCAACTTCAATACCGGGCATGCGGTATTCGAGGCCACCCATGGAACCGCTCCCAAGTATGCAGGGATGGACAAGGTCAATCCGGGTTCGCTGATCCTGTCGGGGGAGATGATGTTCCGCTACCTGGGATGGGAGGAAGCGGCTGAACTGGTCATCTCCGGCATGGAGCGCACCATCTCGGAGGGAATCGTCACCTACGACCTGGCCCGGTTGCGCACCGGCGCCACCGAGGTGAGCACCTCCGCCTTCGCATCGGCTGTGATAGAAAGGATGTGACCTGGCGAATCCGGCTCCATATGGTGGACGGCGGGCGCCGGGACAGGGGTATTCTTGGGCCATTGCCCACACGTGACAGACAATGAGCGTCGCCACTCTCGAAATCTCCCGCAAGCCATCGGTGTTCCCGCCCGAGGAACGGGCCGCGCTCGAGCCGCTGATCCAAGAGATCGAACAGCTCAAGGCTGAGCGCAACGCGGTGATCACCGCCCACAACTACATGACGCCCGACATTTATTACGGGGTGGCCGACATGGTGGGGGACTCCCTGGCCCTGGCCCAGATGGCGGCCCGGAGCGACGCCGAGGTGATCCTCATGGCAGGGGTTCACTTCATGGCCGAGACATCCAAGATCATCAACCCCGACGCCACCGTGCTGATCCCCGATCTGCGGGCCGGGTGTTCGCTGGCCGAGGGGATCACCGGCGCCGACGTGCGTCGGCTCAAAGAACTCCATCCGGGGACGCCGGTGGTCAGCTACGTGAACACCTCCGCCGAGGTCAAAGCCGAGTCCGACATCTGCTGCACTTCGGGTAACGCTGCCGCGGTGGTCGAGTCGTTGGGGTCCGAGCGGGTGATCTTCCTGCCGGACGGTTTCCTGGGCCGCTACGTCGCTTCCCACACCGATGTGGAGGTCATCCTGTGGGAGGGACGTTGCATCGTCCATGAGCGTTTCAGCGGGCCCGAACTCACCGCCCTCCGCCGACAGCTCCCTCTCATTCCGGTGATCGCCCACCCCGAGTGCGCTCCAGACGTCCTCGACCAGGCCGACTTCGTGGGCTCCACCCACGGGATTGTCAACTGGGTCCGGGACAACCGACCCTCCCAGGTGATGATGCTCACCGAATGCTCCATGGCCGACAATGTCGCCTACGAACTGGACGACGTGGAGATCGTGCGGCCCTGCAACCTGTGCCCCCACATGAAGAGAATCACGCTCGACAACATCAAGACCTCGCTCTTGACAATGACCCACGAGGTGGTCCTGGATCCCGATGTGGCGGTCCGGGCGCGGCGGGCGGTCGAGCGGATGCTAGAGGTGGGCCGCAGCTGACCCGCCCGGGAGACCCCCGTCACCTATTGGAGCAGGCCTTTTCCGAGGATCTGGGGACGGCCGGGGACCTGACCACCAACGCCCTGGTTGACGAGTGGCGCATGGCCACGGGGGTGGTGGTGTTCAAGTCGGCGGGAAGGGTGGCGGGTCTGGCTCTGGCTGAGGCTGCCTTTCGTTTCCGTGACCGCCGGGTGAGGTTCGAACCGAAGACCTCCGACGGGGCCGACCTGGACGAGGAAGCGGAGGCGGCGATAGTGAGCGGTCCGGCCCGGAGCATCCTCGCCGCAGAGCGGGTGGCGCTCAACCTCCTGGGCCGCATGTCGGGGATCGCCACCGCCACCCGTGAACTGGTGCGAGTGGTGGCAGGCACCGGCGCCCGCATCAGCGACACCCGTAAGACCACTCCTGGATTGCGGGCTTGGGAGAAAGATGCCGTTCGCGTGGGAGGGGGAGTCAACCACCGGATGGGTCTCTGGGACGCGGTGCTGATCAAGGACAACCATCTCGCCCTGGTCGGAAGTCCCGCCGCGGCCGTGAGAATGGCCCGGGATGGGACCGGGGGAGAAGTTCCGGTGATCGTCGAGGTCTCCGCCCTGGCGGAACTCGAAGAGGTGGCGGCAGCCGGTCCAGACGTGATTCTCCTGGACAACATGACCCTCGGCCAGATGAGCGAAGCGGTACGGCGGGTGGGAGGCAGGGTTACGCTGGAAGCCAGCGGGGGAGTCTCCCCTGCCAACGTCCGGAGGGTCGCGGAGACCGGGGTGGACATCATCTCGACGGGATGGGTGACCCATTCGGCGCCGGTGGTGGACGTCAGTCTGAGGTTGTCGGGTGCCTGAGGCGGCGACTCCGTCGACCGGCTCCGCCCCGCCACGGCCGCTCCGGGTGGTGATCCCGGCGCACGATGAGGAGCGGGTGGTGGGGGCGCTGGTTGGGGACCTGCTGGGCCAGGATTACCCGTCTGAGGCCTACACGGTCTGGGTGCTGGCCGACCGATGCGAGGACGACACCGCCGGGGTGGCCGGGCGCGCAGGGGCGCGGGTGGTGGAACGGTCCCGCGGCCCGGACGGGAAGGGAGAACTGCTCCGATGGCACCTCGCCGAATACCCGCTCGCCCCGAACGAGGCGCTGGTGGTGCTGGACGCCGACAACCGGGTGGAGGGTGACCTCCTTTCCCGTCTGGACGGGGCCATGGCCGAGGGGGCGGAAGTCGTCCAGGCTTCAGTGCTTCCCTCCAACCTCGACGCCTCCCCGATCGCGGCTGCAGCCGGGCTGGGCGACTGGATGACCAGGGAGATGGCTTATGCCCGCAGCAGAAGGAGGGGCCGGCCCGTCGAGTTGAGCGGGACCGGTTTCTGCGTCACCGCCGTAGCGTTGGGGGAGGCTGGGGGATGGAGCGGGTCGTTCACGGAGGACCTCGACCTCACAGTCAGGCTGCTCCAGGCGGGTCATCGGATCAGGTACTTGCCCGAAGCCCGGGTTTGGGACGAGAAGCCCACCGACCTCCGGGCTGCAGTGCAACAGCGCCGGAGGTGGGCGCAGGGAAGGACGGGAGTGCGCAAGCGCAGGGGAGGGGCGCTCTTGAGCCGGGCGGTGGCGGAGCGTTCCGCCCCGATGATGCTCATGGCGCTCCGCTTGGCGGTCCCGGGACGCTCGTTTCGCATGCTCCTAACGCTCGGGCTCGGGGTCTGGGCGGCGGTCGGCGGATGGGGATTTCCCTTCTCCTGGCCGGTGTGGGCGGCGCTTGCCCTGTGGCTGGCCGGCCGGCCGGTGTGGGCGCTCTGGCGGGTGAGGGAGGTGCGGCCCTATCTCCGCTGGTATCCGATCACGTTGATCTGGGGTTTTGTGTGGTTGCTGGTGCGTGTGCTTCCCCACCGTCGGGAGTGGTATCACACCCCGCATCAGGGGACGGCGTCCGGGGAGGGCGCGGCGCCGAATTGAGTTTGTCTGGCGGGCTCGAAGTGTATATACTTGCCCTTCGTGGTCTTAGTGCCTCACCCCGCCTCCTAAGGCTCTCCGCCTGACCCAGTCCCGGAGTGTCCTCCGGGTGCGGTCAAAAACCAGGAAAAAGGTGATCCGGTCTCCCGCGCGCGGAGGTCGGGTCTCGCCGGTGAAGGAAAGTTATGCCGACTATCCAACAGTTGGTGCGCCGCGGGCGCAAACCTAAGAAGAAGAAGGTAAAGACGGCCGGTTTGGCCGGCGCTCCCCAGCGAAGGGGAGTGTGCACCCGCGTGTATACGGTGACGCCCAAGAAGCCCAATTCGGCCTTGCGGAAAGTGTGCCGGGTAAGACTGTCCTCGGGGATCGAGGTGACCGCTTATATCCCCGGGGAGGGACACAACCTCCAGGAACACTCCATCGTGCTGGTCAGGGGTGGCCGGGTTCGCGACCTTCCCGGCGTGCGGTACAAGGTGATAAGGGGCACTCTGGACGCGGCGGGAGTCTCCGAACGCCGGCAGGCTCGTTCCCGCTACGGAGCCAGAAGGTCGGCGCTATGAGACGGGCGGCCGCCACCAAGCGCAAGATCGATCCCGATCCGGTATTTCGTAACGTCCTGGTCAGCCGGATCATCAACAAGGTGTTGTGGAAGGGGAAGAAGGACTTGGCGCGCAGGATCGTTTACGCCGCCCTCGAGCGGGTGGAGCAGCGGACCCGCCAGGATCCGGTGAGCGTGTTGAGAAGGGCGATCGAGAACCTCAAGCCCCAGATGGAAGTGCGGTCCCGCCGGGTGGGAGGCTCCTCTTACCAGGTGCCCATGGACGTCCGTCCCGACCGGGCGCGCTGTCTGGCAATCCGGTGGCTGGTGGGGTATGCGCGTCAGAGAAGGGAGCCGACCATGGCCCTGCGGCTGGCCGGCGAGATCCTCGACGCGGCCAACAACACCGGGTCTGCGATCAAGAGACGCGAAGACATGCACAAGATGGCGGAGTCGAACAAGGCCTTCGCCCACTACCGCTGGTAAGAGGTGTTGCTGTGGCTGCTGACCGGGGAAATCGCCTACTGCGCATGCGCCAGGTGCCTCTGAGCAGGACACGAAACATCGGGATCATGGCGCACATCGACGCAGGGAAGACCACCCTGACCGAGCGGATTCTCTACTACACCGGTCGGAACTACAAGATCGGAGAGGTTCACGAGGGCGCCGCCACGATGGACTGGATGGCCCAGGAGCAGGAACGGGGCATCACCATCACCTCGGCGGCGACCACCTGCATCTGGCACGACCACAGCATCAATATCATCGACACCCCCGGACATGTGGACTTCACCGTAGAGGTGGAGCGGAGCCTCCGGGTTCTGGACGGGGCGGTGGCGGTGTTCGACGGGGTCGCCGGGGTGGAACCGCAGTCGGAGACGGTCTGGCGCCAGGCCGACCGTTACCAGGTCCCGCGAATCTGTTTCATCAACAAGCTCGACCGGGTGGGCGCCGACTTCTTCGCGGACGTCGAGTCGATTCGCGATCGCTTGGACGCGACGCCGTTGGTCCTCCAGTTGCCGGTGGGCGAGGAAAGCGGATTCCGGGGCGTGGTGGACCTGGTGGAGATGCAGGTCCACGAGTGGAGGGGAGACGACGGGAAGCGCTGGGACACCGGAGAGATTCCCGAGCCGATGATGGACATCGCCTACCACTACCGCGCCCAACTCCTAGAGCAAGTGGCCGAGGTGGACGAGAAGCTCTTGGTCAAGTTCCTGGAAGACCTGTACATCACCCCCGACGAGATACGCTCGGCGATCCGGGTCGGGGTGCTCAACCACCTGTTCGTGCCGGTCCTGTGCGGGGCGGCCTTCAAGAACAAGGGAGTCCAGCCCCTTCTGGACGCGGTCATCCATTATCTGCCAAGTCCCCTGGATCTGCCTCCGGTGCAGGGGTTCCTTCCAAAGAACCCCCAGAAGACCCTGGAACGCAGAGCCACCGACGACGAGCCGTTCTCTGCTCTCGCCTTCAAGATCATGAGCGACCCCCATGTGGGGAAGCTCACCTACTTCCGGGTCTACTCGGGTACTGCTTCCAAGGGCGGGACCGTCCTCAATACCTCCAACGGCCGCAAGGAGCGGCTGGGACGCTTGCTGCGAATGCACGCCAACCATCGCGAGGAAGTGGAACATGTCTACACGGGCGACATCGTGGCTGCGGTGGGGTTGCGCGGCACGACCACCGGTGACACCCTCTCGGCGGTGCACGCTCCGATCAGCCTGGAGACCATGGCGTTCCCAGCACCCGTGATCTGGGTGGCGATCGAGCCCCGTACCCGGGTCGATCAGGACAAGCTGAGCCACTCCCTCCAGAAGCTCTCGGAGGAGGATCCCACCTTCCTGGTGCGCAGCGACGCCGAAACGGGCCAGACCATCATCGCCGGAATGGGCGAACTCCACTTGGAGGTGCTTGTGGATCGCCTGGTGCGGGAGTTCAGGGTTGCCGCCAACATCGGAAGGCCCCAGGTCGCATACCGTGAAACCATCATGTCGGCGACCGACGGCACCGAGGGCCGTTACGTACGCCAGAGCGGAGGCCGCGGCCAGTACGGCCACGTGGTGATCGACATCGAGCCCATGGGTCCGGGAGGGGGATACGAATTCGTGAACAGGATCACCGGGGGACGGGTGCCCCGCGAGTACATACCGGCCGTGGACGCCGGCATCAAGGAGGCTCTGGATGGCGGCATTCTGGCCGGCTATCCGCTGGTGGACCTGCGAGTGACCCTCGTCGACGGTTCACATCATGAGGTAGATTCTTCCGAACTGGCTTTTCGGATAGCCGGTTCGATGGCGATTCGCGCCGCCGCACAGAAGGCGGGGATCAAGCTGTTGGAGCCGGTGATGGAAGTGGAAGTGGTCGCTCCCGAGGAGTACATGGGAGAAGTGCTTGCCGACATTTCCTCGCGCCGGGGCCGGATCGGAGAAACCGACCAGCGGGGAGCGGCCCGGATCATCACCGCGGCCGTACCACTGGGCGAGATGTTCGGCTTTGCCACAGACATCCGTTCTCGGACGCAGGGGCGAGCTACGTACACGATGCAATTCAAGGCTTACCAGGATGTTCCCGAGTCCATTAGTGAAGAACTGCTTCACATGAGGACAGGTAAGTGATTAGAAAGGGGGTGTTTGGTTGTGGGTAAGGTGAGGTTTGAGCGGGTGAAGCCGCATGTGAATGTGGGGACTATGGGTCATATTGATCATGGGAAGACGACTTTGACGGCTGCGATTACTCGGGTGTTGTCTGAGCGGGTTGGTGGGGTGAATGTGTTTACGGGGTTTGATGATATTGATCGGGCTCCTGAGGAGCGTGAGCGGGGGATTACGATTCAGATTGCGCATGTGGAGTATGAGACTGGTTTGCGTCATTATGCGCATGTGGATATGCCGGGGCATGCGGATTATATTAAGAATATGATTACGGGGGCGGCTCAGGTGGATGGGGCTGTGTTGGTGGTTTCGGCGGTGGATGGTCCGATGCCGCAGACTCGTGAGCATGTGTTGTTGGCGCGGCAGGTGGGTGTGCCGCGGGTGGTGGTGTTTTTGAATAAGTGTGATTTGGTGGATGATGTGGAGTTGTTGGATTTGGTGGAGTTGGAGGTTCGGGATTTGTTGACGGAGTATGAGTTTCCGGGTGATGATGTTCCGGTGGTGAGGGGTTCTGCTTTGTTGGCGTTGGAGGGTGATTCGGTGGCTGGTGATGGGGTGATGGAGTTGTTGGATGCGGTGGATGAGTATGTGGAGGTGCCGGTTCGGGATGTGGATCGGCCGTTTTTGATGCCGATTGAGGATGTGTTTTCTATTACTGGTCGGGGGACGGTGGTGACTGGTCGTGTTGAGCAGGGTGTGTTGGGGGTTGGTGAGGCTGTTGAGGTGGTGGGGTTGCGTGATACGCGTGGTTCGGTGGCGACTGGTGTGGAGATGTTTAGGAAGTTGTTGGATGAGGCGCGGGCTGGGGATAATGTGGGTGTGTTGTTGCGGGGGGTGGGGAAGTCGGAGGTGGAGCGTGGTCAGGTGTTGGCTGCTCCGGGGTCGATTACTCCTCATGTTGGGTTTGAGGCGCAGGTGTATGTGTTGACGAAGGAGGAGGGGGGGAGGCATAATCCGTTTTTTTCGGGTTATCGTCCTCAGTTTTATTTTCGTACGACTGATGTGACTGGTTCGGTGTTGTTGCCTGGTGGTGTGCAGATGGTGATGCCTGGTGATAATGTTGAGTTGTCGGTGGAGTTGATTGCTCCGATTGCGATGTCGGTGGGGTTGGATTTCGCTATTCGTGAGGGTGGTCGTACGGTGGGTGCTGGTCGGGTTACCAAAATCACCAAATAACAAACAGCTATTCGACGGACTTGAATGCAAACTATCAGAACCAAATAGGGGATAAGACCCGAAATACAAAACAGGAAAAGCAGTAGAAACATTTCATGGATGAATCTCATAAGATCCGAATAAAGCTAAAGGCTTATGACCACCAGAGCGTGGACGAGTCGGCGCGTAAGATCGCCGCTACGGTCACCCGTACCCAGGCAAAAATCAAGGGTCCCGTTCCATTGCCCACTGAGATTCATCGTTACTGCGTGATTCGAGGACCGCACGTGGACAAGGATTCCCGGGAGCACTTCGAGATGCGTATTCACAAACGTCTGATCGACATTCTCGACCCGACCGCCAAAACGGTGGACTCGCTGATGCGTCTCGATCTTCCCGCCGGAGTAGAAGTGGAGATAAAGCTGTGAACACCATTCTTGGCACCAAGCTGGGGATGAGCCAGATATTCAACGAGTCGGCCCAGGCTGTGCCGGTTACCGTGATCAAGGCGGGTCCCTGCCGGGTGGTCCAGATCAAGACCGCCCAAAAGGACGGCTACGAGGCTGTGCAACTGGCGTTGGAGACGGCCCGCAACGCCAAAGTGGGAAGAGCCCTGGCCGGTCATTTCGCCAAGGCGGGGGTGGATCCATCGCCTCACCTGGTGGAGACTGCGGTGGAGGACTCCGGGCAGTTCGAGGCCGGTTCGACGATCGAAGTGGATGCGGTCTTCACCGAGGGCGTGCGGGCTGACGTCACCGGCGTCTCCAAGGGCAAGGGTTTTCAGGGAGTGATGAAGCGACACAACTTCTCCGGACAGTGCGCCAGTCACGGCAACCACAAAAAGCACCGGGCCGGAGGGGCGATCGGGGCCTGCGCCACCCCATCCCGGGTCTTCCGGGGAAAGGCGATGCCCGGCCGCATGGGCGCGCAGCGCACCACCGTTCTCAATCTCGAGGTCGTCAAGGTTCTTCCCGAAGAGGGCCTTCTGCTTCTGAGGGGGGCTGTGCCCGGTCCCAAGGGAGGGTTGGTTCTGGTAAGAAGGGCGGTGAAGGCCGGTGGCTGAACTGACCGCCCCCCTGTATGACGCAGACGGAGTTCTCCAGGGAGAGTCCCCTCTCGATCCGTCGGTGTTCGGGATTTCCCCCAACCTTCCGGTTCTGCACCAGGTGGTCACGGCCCAGATGGCCGGTAAGCGCTCGGGAAGCGCTTCCACCAAGACCCGGGCCCAGGTCAGGGGCGGGGGCCGCAAGCCCTGGCGGCAGAAGGGGATCGGTAGGGCCCGCCACGGCTCCATCCGTTCCCCCATGTGGCGAGGGGGAGGCGTCGCCCACGGCCCCAAGCCTCGCAGCTATCACCAGCGGACTCCGGCCAAGATGCGCCGGCTGGCGCTTGCGAGCGCTCTTTCGGCCCGGGCGTCGGAGGGTGCCATTCACACCGTGGTATCCCTGGAGTGGGAGACGCCCCACACCAAGACGGCGCTCGCTCTCCTGGAGGCGATCGGCTTGGAGGGCAAGACACTGGTGGTCGTCGAGCAGCGAGGCGGAACCGAGGAGCTGTCCTTCCGGAACCTCCCCGATGTTCGGATAGTCGAAGCCCGGTACGTCACTCCATACGACGTGCTGTGGTGCCGGAACCTGCTGTTCTGTGCGGGCACCTGGAGTGCGTACGGCTCTCTGGAACCGCTGGAGGCCAAGGCATCATGAAGTATCCGCACGACGTGATCCTGGGACCGGTGGTCTCCGAGAAGTCATTCGACCTCATCGAGTCCAACAACACCTACTCCTTCCTGGTGGATCCCCGGGCCAACAAGACAGAGATCCGCCAGTCGGTGGAAACCATCTTCGATGTGGAGGTGCTCTCGGTCAACACCTACAACCGGCGGGGAAAGCGCAAGCGCACCCGTCGCACCATGGGCAGACGCAAAGACACCAAGCGGGCCCTGGTGAAACTGGCCGAGGACCACTCCATCGATTTGTTCGGGGTGTAAGACATGGCAGTGATAAAACGCAATCCCACTTCTCCCGGCCGGCGCTTCCAGACCGTCTCCGATTTCTCTGAGATCACGCGCAGCCGTCCCGAGAAGTCCCTTTTGGCTCCCCGGCCTTCCAAGGCGGGGCGCAACAGCCATGGACGGATCACCTCCCGCCATCGGGGGGGAGGTCACAAGCGCCGTTATCGGGTTATCGACTTCCGGAGAACCAAGGACGGCGTGCCCGCCAAGGTGGCTGCAATCGAATACGACCCCAACCGCAACGCCCGGATCGCCCTGCTTCACTACGTGGACGGAGAGAAGAGGTACATTCTCGCCCCGGTGGGAGTGGGTGTGGGGGACCGGATCAGTTCCGGACCAAAGGCTGAGATTCGCCCGGGTAACGCCATGGCCCTCCGCAACATCCCGGCTGGAACCACCGTTCATGCGGTGGAGATCCGACCCGGTGGGGGCGCCAAAATCGCCCGGGCGGCGGGATCGTCGGTGCAACTCATGTCCAAGGAAGGGGGAATGGCCCTGCTCCGGCTTCCCTCCGGGGAGATGCGCATGGTTCCCATGGACTGCCGCGCCACCATCGGTCAGGTGGGCAACACCGAGGCCGAATTGGTGAAGCTGGGTAAGGCGGGACGGAATCGGTGGAAGGGCGTGCGCCCCCAGACCAGGGGAGTGGCTATGAACCCCATAGACCACCCGCTGGGTGGGGGAGAGGGAAAGTCTTCGGGAGGGCGGACGCCGGTCAGCCCCTGGGGCAAGCCGGAGGGACGCACCCGCAAGAAGAACAAGCAGAGCAACAAGTACATCGTTCGCCGTCGATATGCCAAGGGTCGGAGGTAGCAGTGGGCAGAAGTTTGAAGAAGGGCCCCTTTGTGGATGACCATTTGCTGGAGAAGGTGGAGGAACTCAACGCGGCGCGCCAGAAGCGGGTGATCCGCACCTGGAGCCGGCGGTCCACGGTGATACCGGCCATGATCGGCCACACCATCGCCGTCCATGACGGACGCCGCCATGTACCCGTCTATCTGACCGAGTCGATGGTCGGCCACAAGCTGGGAGAATTCGCTCCCACCAGGACCTTCCGCAAGCATCCGGGCGGCAAGCGGGAGAAGGTGGTGAGAAAGAAGTGAGGACCCAGGCCCGCGCCCGTTTCCTCCGACACTCCCCCTACAAGATGAGGCGGGTGACCGATCTGGTGAGGGGGAAGCCGGTGTCCGAGGCGAGGCACGTTCTAGCAGCGGTCAACCGGGGCGCCGCACCCGCCATTCTCAAGGTTTTGAACTCGGCGGTTGCCAACGCGGAGAACAACCTGGAGTTGGATCCCGAGGATCTGAAGGTGGAGGCCGCATATGTGGATGAGGGCCCCACGCTACGGTCCTACCGCGCCCGGGCAAGGGGTCGGGTTGCCAGGATTCGCAAGCGCACCAGTCATCTGACCATCGTGGTGGCAGACTCCGAGTACGACGGAGAGGAGATCTAATGGGACAGAAGACCCATCCCTATTCGTTCCGATTGGGGGTCGTGACCGACTGGAAGTCCAAATGGTATTCGGACCGGGACTACGTGAACCTGGTCAACGAGGACTGGCAGATACGCGACTATCTGCGGGGAAGGCTCCTGCGAGGGGCGGTTTCCCGCATCGAGGTGGAGAGAACCCGCGACCGGGTGGTGGTGGAGATCCACACCGCACGACCGGGGGTGGTGATCGGCCGCCGGGGAGCTGAAGCAGAGCGGTTGCGCAAGGGCCTGGAGAAGCTCACCTCGAAGTCGATCAAGCTCAACATCATCGAGGTCAAGGATCCCGAACTGGATGCTCAACTCCTCGCGCAGGGGATCGCCGACCAGTTGGAAAACCGTGTCTCCTTTCGCCGCGCCATGAAGCGAGCGCTGGGCACGGCCCGAAAAGCGGGCGCCCAGGGAGTGCGAGTGGAGTGCAAGGGCAGGCTGGGCGGAGCCGACATGGGACGCAGGGAGTGGTATCTGGAGGGACGGGTTCCCCTTCACACCATTCGGGCCGACATCGACTACGGGGTGGCGACCGCCCACACCATGGTGGGAACCATCGGCGTGAAGGTGTGGATCTACAAGGGCGACGTGTTCAAGGCCCCTTCCTCGGGCGAGAAGATAGCCGCAGAGGTGGCCTTGGCGGCCGGCGGCCCTACGAGGCGTCGCCGCACTCCCGCCAAGGCGCGCGCCGAGGCCGCAGCCGGAGGAAGAAAGGGCCCGCGTCTGATCGAGGCCGGCGGGGGCAAGCGCCCGGTCCAGCCTGCGGCGCCCAAGCGGGATGGTCGCAAACGCGTCATCGAGGCGGGCGGCGGCCGCAAGCGGGCCGCACAGGACACAGACGATATGTGGGAGATGGAAGACTCCGAAACGGGCGCCCCGGCGGCCGACGCCCCGACGGGCGAGGAGGATTCATCGGAGGAGCGTTCCTGATGTTGATGCCCAAGAGAACCCGTCACCGCAAGGTCCACAGGGGCCGGAGGAGGGGAGTCGCCAAAGGCGGCACCAAGGTGAATTTCGGAGAATACGGCTTGCAGGCCTTGACCGCGGGGTGGGTCACCGCCCGCCAGATCGAGTCAGCCCGCGTGGCGATAACGCGGTCGGTGAGACGAGGCGGACGGGTGTGGATAACCATCTTTCCCGACAAGCCGGTGACCGCCAAACCGGCCGAGACCCGGATGGGGTCGGGGAAGGGTAACCCGGAGTTCTGGGTGGCGGTGGTGAAGCCTGGCCGGATCATGTTCGAGTTGGGCGGGGTGCCGGAGCATCTTGCCCGGGAAGCGATGCGCAAGGCGGGACACAAGCTTCCCGTGAAGACCAGGTTTGTAGCCAGGGAGGAAGCATGAGTCCGGCCGAGTTGCGGGAAATGAACTATCGGGAGCTCACCGAGAAGCTTGCTGAGTCCAAGGAGGAGCTTTTCAACCTCCGTTTCCAGTTGGCCACCAACCAACTGGACAACACCGCCCGCATCGGGGCGGTGAAAAAGACCGTGGCCCGCATACGCACCATTCTCCGCCAGAGGGAGATAGAGCTTTGGTATGCCCAGCAGGAGGCCGCCGCCAATGAGTGACCGGAGCAGACGCAAGAGCCGGGTGGGCGTGGTCACCTCGGACCGACGGGACCGGACCATCTCGGTCAGGGTTGCCACCTCTTACAAGCATCCCCGCTATCACAAGGTGGTTCGAAAGACCAGGCTATACCACGTCCACGACCAGGACAACGACGCCCGGGCCGGAGACACGGTGCGGATCGTGGAAACCCGTCCGCTGTCACGCCAGAAGCGTTGGAGGATGACCGAGATCCTGGAGCGAGCCAAGTGATCCAGAAAGAGAGCAGGCTGAGGGTGGCTGACAACACCGGCGCCCGCTCCGTGCTGTGCATTGGAATGCTGGGCGGCACCCGTCGGCGCTATGCACGGGTGGGGGACGAGATCGTGGTGACCGTGAAGGAAGCCGTCCCGGGGGGAGTGATCAAGAAGGGGGAGGTGGTCCGGGCAGTCGTGGTGCGTACCCGCAAGGAGCGGCGCCGCCCCGACGGGACCTACATTCGTTTCGACGACAATGCCTGTGTGATCATCGATCCCCAGCGCCAGCCTCGGGGCACCCGGATCTTCGGCCCGGTGGCCAGGGAATTGCGGGAGAAGCGGTTCATGCGGATTGTCTCGCTGGCGCCGGAGGTGTTATGAAGCTGCGGACAGGAGACCGGGTGAAGATCATCACCGGCAAGGACGTCGGCCGGGAGTCGAGAATCTCGCGGGTGATTCCCGGCAGGAACAAGGTGATCGTGGAAGGGGTGAACACCGCCAAGCGCCATCAGCGTCCCCAGAGCGGGACCATGCAGGGCGGAATCATCGACAAGGACATGCCCGTTGACGCCTCCAACGTGATGATCGTTTGTGAGGAGTGCGGACCCACCAAGATCGGGCAGCGCTTTGACGAGCGCGGCAAGCACCGGGTGTGCCGGAAGTGCGGAGGTGACCTGTGAGCCAGGGTAACGGCGCCGCGCCTCCCCGGCTCAAGGATCGGTTCCGGTCGGAGGTGGCCGCCGCTCTTCAGGGGGAACTAGGCCTTGCCAACCCCATGGAGGTCCCCCGTTTGGAGAAGATCGTGGTGAACATGGGGATCGGGGAAGCGGTCAGGGATCGCAAGCAGGTGGACAACGCCCTTTCGGAGTTGGAACTGATCACCGGACAGCGTCCCCGTCTGAACAGGGCCCGTAAGTCGGTGGCCGGGTTCCGGATTAGAAAGGGGATGCCGGTGGGTATCTCGGTGACGCTTCGGGGAGATCGCATGTGGGAATTCTTCGACCGTGTGATGTCGATCGCTATTCCCAGGGTGCGGGACTTTCGAGGCATGAACCCCAGATCATTTGATGGAAGAGGCAACTATTCTTTCGGCTTCGACGAGCAGTTGGTCTTTCCCGAAATACATTACGACCAGGTGTCGGAGACCCGGGGAATGGACATCACTATCTGCACTACCGCAGACCGCGATGACCATGCCCGCGCTTTTCTGGCGGCTTTCGGGTTTCCGTTCCGGGTCAGAGAGTCTTTGTACTAAGGAGTTTCGAGTGGCGCGTAAATCCCTCATTGCCAAAGCCAAACGCCCGCCCAAGTACAAGGTGCGAGCCTACAACCGGTGCCGCCGGTGCGGTCGGGCACGCGCCTTCCTGCGCGCCTTCGGGATGTGCAGGATATGCGTGCGGGAACTGGCTTCCCGCGGGGAGTTGCCTGGAATCAGAAAGGCGTCGTGGTAACGATGATGACCGATCCGGTGGCCGACATGCTGACTCGCATACGCAATGGAGTGTCCGCCCGCCACGCGCACGTAGAGATGCCCTCATCCCGGCTGAAAGAACGGATTGCCCGCATTCTGGCCGCCGAAGGCTTCGTGGACGGGTTCTCCGTCGCCGGGGTGGACGACTCGAAGCCGCACCGGATGTTGAAGATCGAACTCCGGTACACCGAGGACAGGATCTCCGCCATCTCCGGTATGCGCCGGATCTCCAAGCCGGGCCATCGCCGCTACAGCGGGGCGTTGGACATCGGCCGCGTGCAGGGGGGAATGGGGGTGGCGATCGTCTCCACCTCCCAGGGACTGCTCACCGACCGGGAAGCCCGGCGGAGGCGATTGGGCGGCGAGATCCTCTGCGAGGTGTGGTGATGAGCAGAGTGGGCATGGCTCCGATAACGATTCCTGCCGGTGTGGACCTTGCCGTGGAGGGATCGTCGGTGGTCGTGAAGGGCCCCATGGGCGAGTTGTCCCGGACCTTCCATGAGCGGGTGAGGATCGATGTCTCCGACAGCCAGGCGCTGGTGAGCCGGGTAGATGAGTCCCGGATGTCGCGGGCGCTCCATGGATTGTCCCGCACGCTCCTGGCGAACATGGTCACCGGGGTGGTACAGGGTTACCAGAAAGAACTTACCGTTGTGGGCGTGGGTTATCGGGCACAGTCGCAGGGAGACCGCTTGGTTATGCAACTGGGGTTCAGCCATCCGGTGGAGATAGCGGCTCCCGAGGGAATAACCTTTGAAACCCCTGCTCCCACCCGGATCATCGTGAAGGGCATCGACAAGCAAAAAGTCGGCCACATTGCGGCCGACATCAGGCGTGTTCGCCCTCCCGAGCCTTACAAGGGAAAGGGCATCCGCTACGTCGACGAGAAGGTGCGTCGCAAGGCAGGTAAGGCGGGAAGAATATGAGGTCAACACGGACCGCGGCCAGATTGCGTCGTCATCGGCGGGTGCGCAAGAAGATCAGGGGGAGCGCCAACCGGCCCCGCTTGGCGGTGTTTCGCTCCAACCGCTACATATACGCCCAGGTCATCGACGATGATCGGGGCCACACGGTGGCGGCGGCATCTTCCCTGGAGCCGGAGCTTCGTGAACGCTCCCTGACCGTTGAGACGGCTGGTGAGGTGGGGAAACTCCTGGCGGAACGAAGCCTCGAGGCGGGGGTCGAAACCGTAGTCTTCGACCGGGGCGGCTACCGGTT
Organism: Acidimicrobiia bacterium; assembly: GCA_965209025.1. Taxonomy (GTDB): domain Bacteria; phylum Actinomycetota; class Acidimicrobiia; order Spongiisociales; family ZC4RG35; genus Bin76. The sequence goes on from OZ242375.1 coordinate 485,087, forward strand.
CGGGGGAAGGGTGCGGGCCCTGGCCGAAGCCGCCCGCGCCGACGGACTGAGTTTTTGAGGTAGCCGATGGCAGAGATACAGCAGTACGAAGAGAGGGTCATCAAGATCAGCCGGGTGGCCAAAGTGGTGAAGGGCGGCCGCCGGTTCTCCTTCACGGCCCTGGTGGCGGTGGGCGACGGCGCCGGCCGGGTGGGAATTGCCCACGGCCGGGCCAAGGAAGTGCCGGTAGCGATCCAAAAGGCTATGGAGATGGCGCGCCGTTCCATGGTCACCGTCCCCATGACCGGCGTGACGGTGATTCACCAGACCATCGGCAAGCACGATGCGTCCAGGGTGCTGATCAAGCCCGCCTCTCCGGGAACGGGCGTGATCGCCGGTGGGGCGGTCCGCCAGATCCTCGAGGCGGCGGGTATCAAGGACGCCCTGGCCAAGTCGCTGGGTTCCCCGTCCCATCTCAACGTGGCCCGGGCCACCATGAACGCTCTCATGGGCCAGCGCCGTCCCGATGAGGTGGCCCGTCTGCGCGGGAAGCGTCCCGAGGAGTTCGTTCCTCCCGCCCTGCTGGATGCCTATCGCTCCACCGAGGCGATGCGCGCCGCCCCCAAGGCGGTCCGATGAGCGAGGAAAAGACCCTTCGGGTCACCCTCCGCCGCAGCGTGATCGGTGAGAAGCCGAAAACGCGCCGGACGGTCCGAGGCCTGGGTCTCTGTCGCATCGACCACACCGTGGAACACGCCGACCGGCCCGAGATACGCGGGATGATTCGCCGGGTCCGCCACCTGGTGGAAGTGGAGGAAGCCCATGGCTGACCGTTTGATGTTGCACGATCTCAAACCTGCTCCAGGTTCTCGGAAGAGCCGGGTCCGCATGGGCAGGGGAGGCGCCGCCCGGCGAGGTAAGAAGTCCGGTCGGGGAACCAAGGGCATCAACGCCCGCAACAAGTTGCGGCCCGGGTTCGAGGGCGGCCAGACGCCGCTGGCGCGCCGTTTGCCCAAGCTGAAGGGCTTCAAGAACCCCAACCGGGAAGAGTTCGCGGTGGTCAACCTTGGAGCGCTCTCGGTGTTCGACCAGGGTTCGGAAGTGACGCCCGACACCCTAAGGGAAACCGGCCTCGCCAAGCGGCGGGGAAAGATCAAGATCCTGGCCGAGGGGGAACTCGCATCGGCGATTACCATCGAGGCCCATGCCTTCAGCGCCGCCGCCCGGCGAAAAATCGAGGAAGTCGGCGGGAAATGGGAGATAGTCGACTGATGTCGATGGCCGCCGCCCGACCGGGAGTCGCCCGGTCATGCTGAACATCTATCGCAACATGTTCAAAGTCCCCGACCTGCGGGGAAAGATCCTCTTCACCCTCGCCATATTCGGCGTCTACCGTCTGGGGGCCACCATACCGGTGCCCGGCATCGACCTCGATGCGGTGCAGGCCTTCCAGGAGCAGCAGCAGGCGGGCGGAATCTACGGTCTCCTCAACCTGTTCTCGGGAGGAGCATTGGAGCAGTTTTCGGTCTTCTCACTGGGGATCATTCCCTACATAACCGCTTCAATCATGATGCAGCTTCTGACGGTGGTCATTCCCAAGCTGCAGGCCCTGCAGGATGAGGGCGAGGCCGGCCGCAAGGTCATCACCCAATGGACCCGGTACACGACCGTGGTCCTGGCGCTCATCCAGTCCACGGGCTTCACTTACCTCTTCCACGTCGGCCGGTTCACGAACGGCATCGACCTGGTGCCCAACTACACCCCGGGCCGGGTGGCCCTGATCGTGCTGACCATGACCGCCGGCACCGCGTTCGTGATGTGGCTGGGCGAGCAGATCAGCCAGCGGGGGATCGGCAACGGCATGTCGCTGATCATTTTCGTTTCCATCCTCAGCCAGTTCCCCTTCGTGTTCGGCCAGATCTGGGGCCAGACCGCGGCAGTAGGCCTGGTGTTGCGGTTCCTGGTCATCATGCTGGTCTTCCTGGTGGTGATCGTCACCATCATCTATGTTGATCAGGGTCAGCGTCGCATCCCGGTCTCCTTTGCCAAACGGGTTCGCGGCCGGCGGGTGATGGGAGGCCAGAGCACTTACATCCCCCTCAAGGTGAACACCGCCGGGGTGATCCCGGTGATCTTCGCAACATCGATGCTGCTCTTCCCCTCGCTGCTGGTTACCGCCATCCCGTCCGACGCGGCGTGGGTGCAGGGTCTCTACCGATGGGTGGACGAGAATCTGGGCGGCGGCGGCCAGATCACCTGGTGGTACGTGTTCCTCCTCTTCTCCCTAATCATCTTCTTCACCTACTTCTACAACGCCATCCAGTTCGACCCCACCCGCCAGGCCGAGATGCTGCAACGCCAAGGCGGGTTCATCCCCGGAGTGCGCCCCGGTGGCCAGACGGCTTCCTACCTGGGGAGGATTCTCAACCGGATCACCCTCCCCGGCTCGGTCTTCCTGGCGGTGATAGCCGTGCTGCCCGCGCTGGCGGGACTGCTCTGGAACATCCCGATCAGCTTTTCGGGAGTCTCCATATTGATCGTGGTGGGAGTGGCGCTGGAGACCATGAAGCAGATCGAGAGCCAGTTGACGATGCGCAACTACGAGGGCTTTCTCACTTGACCGCGAGGGGTTCTGGCCCATGAGGCTGTTGTTCTTGGGTCCGCCCGGCGCCGGGAAGGGCACTCAGGCGGAGCGGGTGGCCCAGAGATTGGGGATTCCCCACATCTCGACCGGGGAGATGTTCCGTCGGCATGTTACTTCCGGCACCGATCTGGGCCGGAGAGTCAGGGCCCTCATGGAGGCAGGGGAGTACGTTCCTGATGAGATCACCGGGCAAATGCTGGCGGGGCGGTTGACGGACTCCGACTGCGCCGGCGGGTTCATCCTGGATGGCTTCCCCCGTACCCTTCCGCAGGCAGAACTCCTGGACCGCCTGCTGGCGGAGGACCCCCTGGACCGGGTGGTCTCCCTGGAGGTCGACAGCCAGGTTCTCCTCGAGAGAATGTTGGCCCGGGGCCGTGCGGATGACACCCCCGATACGATCCGTCGTCGCCTTGAGGTGTACGAGACCCAGACCGCTCCACTTCTCGAGTTTTACGGTCGCAGGGGCATCGTGAGCACGGTGGAGGGATCGGGCGGCATCCCCGAGATCTGCGAGCGGATCATCGCAGCACTCGGATGACTGTGCATCCGCACCCCCCGTTGTGATAACTTTCAAGAGCCCCGCCCAGTTCAGGAAGATGGAGGCGGCGGGTCGTTGCGTGGCCAAGGCTCATGAGGCAGTGCGCTCGGCCGCCGCCCCGGGAGTCACAACCCTGGAGTTGGACAGGATTGCCGAGAGGGTGATTCGCCGAGAGGGGTGCGTTCCCTCCTTTCTCGGATATCGCGGCTACCCCGCTTCGATTTGCGCATCCCCCAACGATGTGGTGGTCCACGGCATCCCCGATGCCCGCCGCCTGGAGGAGGGGGACCTGCTGTCGATCGACATCGGCGCCATCTACAAGGGATTCCATGGGGATGCGGCTTGTACCTTTGCGATAGGAGAGGCCTCTCCGGAGGCCTCCGCGCTGTCGGCCGCCGCTGAGGAAGCATTGTGGGAGGGGCTTTCGAGGGCTCGCCCCGGGGCGCGGATCGGCGACATTGGAGCGGCGGTGGAGGCGGTGGCCCGCCGCGACGGCTACGGGGTGGTGGAGGGCTATGTCGGACACGGGATAGGTAGAGAGATGCACGAGAAGCCGGACGTTCCCAATCTGGGGGTTGCGGGAAGGGGAGTTCGACTGCGCAAGGGGATGGCCCTGTGCATCGAGCCCATGTTCAACCTGGGGAGCGCCGCCACCCGGGTGGACCGGGACGCATGGACGGTGAGGACCGCCGACGGGTCGCTCTCCGCTCACTGGGAGCACACCGTTTGCCTCACTCCCGACGGCCCGCTGGTTACCACCACCCCCGTAGCAATTAATTTGCTGGAAACCACCGCGGGTCGCTAAGATGTGTGCGGTTGGCGCAATTAACTTTGAATGACTGAAGACGATTCTGTCGTTCGGGTCCAAGGCACCGTTCTTCAAAACCTTCCGAATGCCACATTCAAGGTAGAGGTGGACGGTGGCTTGGTTGTGCTGGCTCACGTCTCGGGGAAAATGCGCATGCGGTACATACGGATTCTTCCCGGTGACCGAGTGGACCTCGAACTGTCCGCCTACGACCCCACCAGGGGAAGGATCGTCTGGAGATACAGATGAAGGTGAAGCCTTCGACCCGAAAAATGTGCGAGAAGTGCCAGATCATCCGGCGCCACCGTCGCGTGTGGGTGATCTGCGAGAATCCTCGACACAAGCAGAGGCAGGGCTGAGCCGTGGCCAGAATCGCCGGTGTCGACCTTCCGCGAGACAAGCGGTTGGAGATCTCACTCACCTACATTTTCGGCGTGGGCCGATCACGGGCGTTGGAGATCTGTGACTACCTGAGGATCGACCCGGGCACGAAGGTGCGGGACCTCACCGAGGAGGAAGCCGCCTCCATCCGTCGTTTCATCGACGCCAACTATCAGGTGGAAGGGAACCTGCGGCGCCAGGTCAGCCAGAACATACGCCGCAAGACGGAGATCAATTGTTATCAGGGCATCCGGCACCGTCGAGGGTTGCCGGTGCGGGGCCAGCGCACCCATACCAACGGCCGGACTCGCAAGGGTCGGCGTATGGCTGTCGCCGGCAAGAAGAAGCCGGCCAAACACTGAGAACGCTGAGGGACGCAGGATGGCAACCAGAGGACCGCAAAAACGGGTACGTCGCCGCGAGCGCAAGAACGTAGCGCATGCAAGGGCCCACATCAAGGCGAGCTTCAACAACACCATCATCAACATCACCGATCTGCAGGGGAACACCATCGTGTGGACCTCAGGCGGTTCGGTGGGTTTCAAGGGCTCCCGAAAGTCCACTCCCTACGCCGCACAGTTGGCGGCCGAGGAAGCGGCCCGCCAGGCCGGGGAACACGGCGTGAGGAAGATCGAGGTGATCATCAGCGGGACGGGGCCGGGGAAGGATGCCTGGCGAACCCTCCAACACATGGGTCTGGAGGTCTCCGGGTCACCGCGCGATGCGACTCCGACCGTTCACAACGGTTGCCGCCCCAAGAAGAGGAGAAGAGGCTGATGGCGCGTTACACCGGTCCCCGGCACAAGTCCTGCCGTCGCGCCCGCCAGTCGATCTGCCAGTCGCGGAAGTGCCCTGTCGACCGACGTCCCTATCCACCCGGCGAGCACGGCCGTCGTCGCATCAGGGAGAGCGATTACCTGATCCGCCTCCGGGAAAAGCAGAAGCTGCGGGCCATGTACGGAGTGCTCGAGCGGCAATTCCGTGGTTATTACGAGCGGGCCGCCCGAGGGGAAGGGGTCACCGGCGAGAGCCTGCTCAGGTTCTTGGAACTGCGCCTCGACAATGTGGTGTGGCGCTCGGGTATGGCCGCCACCAGGGCGCAGGCCCGCCAGTTGGTCAACCATGGTCACTTTCGGGTCAACGGAAGAAAGGTGGATATTCCCTCCTACCAGGTCCGGCAGGGGGACGTGGTGACCTTGCGGGAGAAGAGCAGGGATCTGATAATCGTGCAACATGCCATCGACACTCTCAGCCGCAATGTTCCCGAGTGGCTGACGGTGGACCACTCCGAGCGGAGAATAGAAATTTTCAGTCTGCCCGACAGGGCGCAGATTGACACCGCGATCAACGAGCAGTTGATCGTTGAGCTTTATTCCAAATAGCCCAAACGGGTGCAAGGGGGTTTTCGCCATGCTGATAGTTCAGCGTCCTGAGATCGAGGAGACCGTACTGAGCGATGTCCGCTCGAAGTTCGTGATGGAGCCGTTGGAGCCCGGACTGGGTCATACCCTGGGGAACACTGTTCGCCGCTCACTGCTTTCCAGGGTCCCCGGTGCGGCGATCACCGCCGTGCAGATCGAAGGTGCAGCGCACGAGTTCACCACCATTGCGGGAGTGGTTGAGGATGTGGTGGACATAATCCTCAATCTCAAAGCGGTCGTGGTGCGCCTGGAAGGCAATGGACCGGAGAGATTGTCACTCCGAGCCACAGGGTCCGGCGCGGTCTCGGCAGGTGCTTTCGAGGCTCCTGCCGGTTTGTCGGTGGTAAACCCCACCGCACACATCGCCACCCTCTCCAAGAAGGGAAAACTTGAGATCGAGGCCTGGGTGCATGCCGGCGTCGGTTATCGATCCGCCGAGGACAACAAAGCCAAGACCAGCGGTGTGGTGGGCGTGATCCCCATCGACTCCATCTTCTCGCCGGTGCGGCGGGTCTCCTACTCAGTGGAGAACACCCAGGTCGGGCAGATGACGAACTACGAGAGGCTCATCCTCGACGTGGAAACCGACGGCTCGATCCGCCCCTCCCAGGCGGTCTCCTCGGTGGGGAAGACTCTGGGTGAGCTTGTGAACCTCTTCGCCGGTGTGGGCGAAGGCACCGGATTGCAACTGGGCGAGTTTCCGGTCCCGGATACCGGCACGGATGACCTGCATCTTCCCATCGAAGCTCTGGAGTTGTCGGAGCGCCCCCGCAATTGCCTGAGGCGTTCGGGAATCGCCACGGTCGGGGACCTGGTGAAGTGCACCGCAGCCCAACTCCTGGACATCACCAATTTCGGCCAGCGCAGTCTGGAAGAGGTGCAGGAGCGCCTTGACGAGATGGGGTTGAGTCTCAGCGAACAGGAGACCACGGATGCCCCGGCCGCCTAAAGGTACCCGCCTGGGCGGTTCACCTGCCCACCACCACATGCTGGTGGCCAATCTGGCTGCTTCGTTGATCTCGGAGGAGAAGATCACCACCACCCACGCCCGGGCTCGTACGGTGCGGCCCGTGGTGGAGAAGCTCATCACCCGGGCCCGCAGGGGGGACCTGCATTCCCGTCGCATCGTCCTCAGAACGATCCGGGACACCGAGGTGGTTACCAAGCTCTTCGACGAGGTGGCGCCTCGCTACAACCATCGTCCGGGCGGCTATACCCGCATCGTCAAGCTGGGTCCTCGTCGCGGGGACGGAGCGGAGATGGCCGTAATCGAGTTGGTGTGACCGACAGCCCCGGGAAACCACCGGGCGGGATGCTTCCGTGATCGCCATCCGCAGGGCCGTCGAGGCCGCCTTCCTCAAAAAGGATTCCCTGGTCGACATCGCTCTGGACCAACGGGCGACCGCCGACGCCGCCCTCCTGGTCTCCGGAGTGGCCCTGATCGGTTATGTGTGGGAACTGGTCGGGGGAGCGCGTTTCTCATGGCGGCTCCTTGTGGCGATCCTTATCAACTCGGTGATGGTTTGGGTGATCATCGCCGGTTTGACGCTGTTGGCAGGCAGGGTGCTGTGCAGGACGGAGACCCAGATGTTCACCATCATGCGCCTCCAGGGCTTCTGCCATCTCCCGCTCCTTCTGACCTACCTCGTTGCTCCCCTGGCATGGTTTGGACGGGTCTGGTTTCTGGCGGCGCTGGTGTTCGCCACCGCCGAGGCGCTGGAGACGGTCTGGTGGCGAGCGGCGCTGGCCGTGCTCGCCAGCCTGGCGGGCTTGCTCATCATCACCCAACTCTTCTGGGGCGCCCGGCTGTTCTGAGGTGGCGCCGACTAAGGAGACCGGGGTATTCACTTACCGTCTTGATCTGGCCTATGAGGGGACCGACTTTCGGGGCTTCGCCCGTCAACCGCAAGTGCGCACCGTGCAAGGGGAGTTGGAGAGGGTCCTCTCCGTGGTGCTGGGCGAGAATGTGCTGACCACCTGTGCCGGCCGAACGGACGCGGGTGTGCACGCCCGGCGCCAGGTGGTGAGTTTGACGCGGTCGCGCCGGATCGATGACGAGGCGGCCGTGGTGCGGTCGTTGAACCGGTTGCTTCCCCCCGATGTAACGGTCAGCCGGTTGTCCCGGGCCGGGGAGGGATGGAGCGCCCGATTCTCGGCGATGTGGCGAGCCTATCGTTACCATGTCCGGACGGATCCGGTGGCCGATCCCCTGGGACGCCGCCTGGTGTGGCATCTGGGTGTCCCGTTGGACATCGAGGCTATGAACAGGGCGGCGGCCCTCCTGGTGGGAACCCACGACTTCTCCTCCTTCTGCCGGGCGGCGGAGGGCCGGTCCTCCGTCAGGGAGGTACGCGAGGCGCGATGGAGGGTCGAGAAGGCCGAACACCTGACCTTCGAGGTACTGGCTTCCTCTTTCTGCCAACAGATGGTGAGGTCGATGGTGGGATGGTGCGTGGAGGTGGGCAGGGGGCGTAGGGAGGCTTCGGAGACTCCCGGGGTGCTGGCAGCCCGGAACCGCCGGGCAGCCGGTCAGGTGGCGCCTCCCCAGGGGCTGATCCTCTGGGAAGTAGGGTACGGGGCGCCCGAGGAAAGCGGACCGGGAGGCGGGTAATGGCTGTGAAGGCGGTTCTGTTCGACGCGGGAGGGACGTTGGTGCTCCAGCACCCGGATCTGATGGGCAGGGTGTTGGGGGTGGAGTTGGAACCCGATGCCTGCTTCGAGGCCCACTACCTGGCGATGGACGCCTACTCCCGGCTGTGGTCGGGGGGCGAGCGCCGCTACGGGTGGGAGTGGTGGTTGGAGCACTACTTCACGACCCTGGGAGTTCCCTCCCCCGCCGAAGCCGGGTCCAGGATAAGGTTCGGGCACGGGATGTGGTCCTTTCCCCTCCCGGGAGTGGAGGCCGGCGTCACCCGGATCCTCGACCGGGGGCTGCGGTGCGCGGTCATCTCCAACTCGGACGGTTCCATTCGAGACTCCCTGGAGGAGGCGGGACTCTCCCATCTCTTCGAGTTCGTGATCGACTCCGCCGAGGTGGGGTTCAAGAAGCCCGATCCGGAGATCTTTGCCTTGGGGGTTGAACAGTTGGGAGGTGTTTCCCCTCAGGATGTGGCGTATGTGGGCGACTCCATGTTTCACGATGTGGCGGGGGCCCGCCAGGCCGGTTACGCCCAGGCCTGGCTGGTGGATCCGCTCGGGTTGAACCTCGATCAAACCCGGCGGGTGCCGTCGGTGGCGGAGTTGGCGGAAGCGCTGGACGGTAGGCCCGCCCCTGATAGTGGATTTTGATTTGCTGTGGTTCTGCTATCATGATGATGCGAGCCGAGCGTTTCGGGGTCGGCCCGCTCTCTTTCTGATCTAAATGGAGTCATTGGCTTGACTGCGCGAACCAAACCTGTCATCTCGAAGACCTACTCGCCGGCGGGTGCTCCGCCGGTCCCGGACTGGTGGGTGGTGGACGCCACCGATCTTCCACTGGGCAGGTTGGCGTCCGAGATAGCCCAGGTGGTCCGCGGGAAGCACAAGCCGACCTTTGCTCCCCATGTCGATGGAGGCGATTACGTCGTGGTGATCAATGCGGAGCGGGTGGCGGTTACCTCGGCCAAGAGCGAGAAGAAGATTTACTACCGACACTCCGGCTATCCGGGAGGGATCAAGGCCGAGTCCTTCCAGTCGCTCATCGAGCGGCGCCCGGAGGCGGTGATCGAACGGGCAGTGCGCGGGATGCTGCCCAAGAACCGGCTGGGCAGGAAGGTATTCCGCAAGCTCAAGGTCTATGCCGGGCCATCGCATCCCCACGCGTCCCAGAAGCCCGCTCCCCTGCGGTTCAACATCCGGAAGGTGGATGGCTGATGGCTGCTCCGTTGGTGCAGGCGACCGGACGTCGCAAGGAGTCGGTGGCCAGGGTAAGGCTGTATGAGGGAAGCGGGCAGATAACCCTCAACGAACGCCCCATCGAGGACTACTTTCCGACCATCGCACGCCGCATCCGGGTCCTGGAGCCCCTTGAGATAACCAGCACGCGGGGCCGGTACGACGTCAAGGCCACTCTCCACGGCGGAGGTGTCACCGGCCAGGCCGATGCGCTGCGGCTGGGAATCGCCCGCGCCCTGGCGAATATCGAACCCGGGCTCCGGATGACCCTCAAGAAGCAAGGGCTCTTGCGTCGGGATGCGCGGGTGGTGGAGCGCAAGAAGTACGGCCTCAAGAAAGCCCGGCGCGCTCCGCAGTACACCAAGCGCTGACCCTTACCGGTCCTACTGGACGCCAGGGCTCGTGGCTTCGGCGAAGAACCTCTTCGGCACCGACGGCATAAGGGGCATAGCCGGTCGAGATCTCACCGCCGAGCTGGCATTCGGGGTAGGGATGGCGGCCGGCGCGTCGGCGGGGGATGGAAGGGTCCTGGTCGGCATGGATACCCGTCCCTCGGGTCCGGAACTCTCCCACGCCCTTCGCTGCGGATTACAGGCAGCGGGTGTGGAGCCGGTCGATCTGGGAGTGGTACCGGCGGGAGGGATAAGCCACCTGACGGTGGCGGCGAGGGCGGCAATGGGCGTGGTTGTCTCGGCGTCTCACAACCCGGCTCCCTACAACGGCATCAAACTGCTCGGACCCGACGGAGCCAAGCTCCCTGATGACGTGGAGGCGGAGATCTCCGACGCCGTCCCACCGGTCGACAACGAATGGTTCCCACCACACGGAGGCGCATCCCCGGGCTCGGAGTGGCCCGAGGGCATAGACGTCTACCTGGACTGGCTGGCGGGTTCGGTGTCAGCCGACCTGTCCGGGCTGTCGGTAGTGGTCGACTGCGCCAACGGGGCCGCCTTTCGGGCCGCGCCCCGGGTTCTCCGTTCGTTGGGGGTGGAGACCGAGACCACCGCGGACTGCTCGGACGGATCAAACATCAACCATCGGTGCGGCGCCACTCATCCCGAATGGGTTGCGTCCCTCTCCGAGGGGCGAATCGGGCTCGCCCTGGACGGGGACGCCGATCGTCTCATCGCGGTGGATGAGACCGGAGCGATCGTGGACGGTGATTTTCTCATGGCGATCCTGGCCCGACATCTCCAGCGGAACGGCCGGCTTCGGCCGCCCCTGGTGGTGGCCACGGTCATGTCGAATCTGGGTTTCAACCTGGCCATGGCCTCCCGGGGGATCGAAACCGCGCTCACCAGGGTCGGGGACCGGTACGTTCGGGAGGAGATGATTCGCCGGGGGGCGGTGCTGGGAGGGGAGCAGTCCGGCCACATAATCTTCGGGAATCTGGCGGTTACCGGGGACGGGTTGCTCACTGCCCTGCAACTGCTGGAAGTGGTGGCCCTCAGCGGGAGGAGACTCGCTGATCTTCGCTCGGAGGCTATGGAACGCTATCCGCAGGTGCTGGTGAATGTCGAGGTGGACCGCCCGCGGGAGGTGGAGGGCATTCCGGAAGTCTGGGAGGCGGTGGCCCGGGTGGAAAGGGAGCTGGGTGAGACAGGGAGGGTGCTGGTGAGGCCATCGGGCACCGAGCCGCTGGTGCGGGTGATGATAGAATGCCGGGAGTCGGAGCATGCCGAGCGGTATGCTCAGGACTTAGCCGGGGTGATAGCCGCGGCGATGGATTGTCCCGCTACGGAAAGGGAGTGACCGAAGACTCAAGGCTCGGTGCGTGACAGAGCGATCCTGAACAACAAGCGCCAGACCTTCCGGGACACTGCCGGGAGGTGACGAGGAGGAAGGTGATCGAACCTTCGGCGGATGCCTTCCCGGCTGCCACGGTCGTGACGAGCGGAACAAATCCCGTCGGTGACGACGGGGACAAAGGCCGCCCGCAGTGGAGAATGAGGTTCGCGTGGGCGCGCTCCGGGCAGGGATTCTTAGGAGTGTGAAATCATGTGTGGCATCGTTGGCTATGTGGGGCCGCGCCCGGCCCAGGATCTGCTTCTGGGGGGACTGGCGCGCCTTGAGTATCGCGGTTATGACTCGGCGGGGTTGGTGATCGGGGAGAACGGCGTTCTGCGGAGCGTGAGGAGGGTCGGGAAAATCGCCGAACTGGTGGAAGCGGTGGCTCGGGAATCGGAGTCCTTCCCGGGGAGCTACGGGGTGGGACACACCCGCTGGGCAACCCATGGCGCCCCCACAGTTCCCAACGCCCACCCCCACTTCGACTGCGCGCAGGAGGTCGCCGTGGTCCACAACGGGATAATCGAGAACTGGGTGGAATTGAAGACCTGGCTGGAGGGCAGGGGGCATGGCTTTTCGTCTGACACCGACACCGAGGTGGCAGCACACCTCATCGAGGAGTTGGGCGCCCTCTCCCTGGCGGAGGCGGTGGCCGAGGTCCTGCGGCGATGTGAGGGAGCTTTGGCTATGGCGGTGGTCCGCCGCTCCGACCCCGGCTTGGTGGTGGGAGGTCGAAAGGGTAGCCCCCTGGTGATCGGTCGGGGTTCGGGGGAGAACTTCCTGGCGTCGGACATTCCTGCCTTCATGGCGCACACCAGGCGAATGATGGTCGTCCCCGAGGAGCGGGTCGTGGAGGTCCGGTCGGACTCGGTGCGGGTGACGGACCTCTTCGGTGAGGAGAGCCAACCCGAGGAACGGGAAGTGGAATGGGATGTGGAGGCGGCTGAGAAGGGCGGCTATCCCACTTTCATGCTGAAGGAGATCCATGAGCAGCCCCAGGCGGTCGCCGCAACCCTGCTGGGACGCATTGGCGCCGGGGGAGAGCCGCTGCTGGAGGAGACCGGGCTCACCGGGCCGGTGGCAAAGGGCATAGACAAGGTGTTCGTGGTTGCCTGCGGCACCTCCTATCACGCCGGGATGATGGCCAAGTACGCCCTTGAGCGATGGGCCAAGGTCCCTGTGGAGGTAGATCTGTCGTCGGAGTTCCGCTATCGGGACCCGGTGCTCGACGATCGGTCGCTGGTGATCGGGATCAGCCAGTCGGGGGAGACAGCCGACACCCTCGGGGCGGTCCGGTTTGCCCTGGATCAGGGGGCCAGGGTGGCGGCGGTCACCAACGTGGTGGGATCGTCCCTGGCGCGGGAGGCCCACATGGTGTTCCAGACCCGGGCCGGGCCGGAGATCGGGGTGGCGGCGTCCAAGACCTTCATCACCCAGATGGCGCTCCTTCAGTTGATGGGGCTGCACATGGCGATCGAGAGGGGGGTGATGACCCCCGCCGAGGCGGCGGGGCCCGTGAACGCGTTGCGCAGCCTGCCCGATCGGCTGGAAGAGGTATTGGGCCTTTCCGACCGGATGCTGGAACTGGCCGAAGACTGGCGTGATGTGCGGGACTTCTTCTTCCTCGGAAGGTCCGTGGACTATCCGGCGGCCCTGGAGGGCGCCCTCAAGCTCAAGGAACTCTCCTATGTACGCGCCGAGGGTTATGCGGCAGGCGAGATGAAGCACGGGCCGATCGCACTGATCGAGCCGGGGGTGGTGGTGTTCGGAGTGGCCACCGACCGTCGGCTCCGTCAAAAGATGTTCTCCAACCTCTCCGAGATGAAGGCCCGGGGCGGTACGGTGGTGACCCTGGTGGGCTCCGAGGACCGGGCGGGGGCCGCCGTCCCCTCCGACCTGGTGATCACCCTTCCCGAGGACGCCGACCTGATCGGCGCGGTGCTGGCGGTGGTCCCCCTGCAACTCTTCTCCTATCACCTGGCCACGATCAAGGGCCTCGACGTCGACCAACCCCGCAATCTCGCCAAGACCGTAACGGTCGAATAGGGTTAAGTTGGCGAGGAATCCGCGAAAAAGGGGTCCTTTCGGGCTGCCCTCCCCCGCCACCACCTTTCCAAGGCCGAACACGCTCGGTGCAGCCCGGGATAAGGCTGGCGAGCGGAATGGGTCTGATCCCTCGATGCGGTCCGGGCGGCGCCTGGGCGAACCGTCTCGGTGTTTGGCTCCTGTCAATATGAACGGGTGGTGGGACACTTTCAATCTTCCCGACCGTGTTTTTTTCACAACCTGCGACAAGGCTGTCCGCAGCCGGGCCGACACGGGCTTGCCGGGGCATCTCCATGCAGGGGCAGGAGCCGGCCGGGTAGCATCGGTGGGGTGAGAATTATCGGCATGGGAGTGGATCTGACGCCCGTGGACCGGGTGAGGTCGATGCTTGAGCGCTACCCGCGTTTTCGGGAGCGCTGCTTCACCCCTCATGAGCGGGAGTACGCCGACCGTTACCAGAGGCCCGAGCGCAGGTTCGCGGCCCGTTTCGCCGGCAAGGAGGCGGTCATGAAGTCGCTCGGGACCGGTTGGAGACGCCTTCGTTGGACCGACATAGAGATCACCGGGGGAGGCAGGCCGCGGGTGAACCTGTCGGGAACCGCTCTGCGGCGCGCCGAGGGCCTGGGGGTGACAGAGGTGCAGGTGACCATCACCCACACCGACGAAACCGCTCTGGTGATGGCGTTGGCCCTGGGAGAGCACTGAGTTTCCCGACATGTGGTCGGCCTCACCCCTGAGACTCCGAGGATGAAGCCGGTCATCACGCCTTCCGAGGCTGCTCGCCTGGACCGGGTCACCCCGGAGCCGGTGGAGGTGCTCATGGAGAGGGCCGGATGGGCGGTGGAGATCGCTGCGGCCCGGATGGGCGCCGGGTACGGGAGCCTGGTGGCGGTGCTGGCCGGACCGGGTAACAACGGGGGAGACGGATACGTGGCCGCCGGACTTCTGCGGCGCCGCGGTGCGGCGGTGATCGTGTACCAGTTGAGAGAGCCCAAGACCGACGCAGCCCGGTGGGCATTGGGGCGGGCGCTGGCGGCCGGAGTGGAGATAGAGCCCCTCGGCCCTCCACCTCCCCGGGTCGACTTGGTGGTGGACGCGGTGTTCGGAGGGGGATTCCGCGGGCGGTGCCCTCCTGCTCTGGCGACCTGGATGGAGCATCCCGCCCCGGTCCTGGCGGTCGACTTCCCCTCCGGGGTGGACCCCACCACGGGACAGGTCCCCGATCGATGCTTCGCGGCGGAGAGGACCGTCACCTTTCATGCCCTCAAGACCGGCCACCTCCTGGGGGAGGGCCCCGACTACTGCGGTGAGGTCGAGGTGGCGGACATCGGCCAGGCCGGAGAGATACCCTCCTTGTTGCTGGCCGAGGCCGAGGACTGTCCCCGGCCGGCTCGGCGCCGTACCGTTCACAAGTGGAAAGCCGGGTCGGTGATGGTGATGGGAGGCTCCCGGGGGATGACCGGCGCCCCCCTCCTGGCCGCCCGCTCCGCGCTGCGCGCCGGGGCGGGGTCGGTGGGTTTGATGGTCCCGGGCGGATGCCAGGAGGTGGTGGCTGGGCCTGCTCCCGAACTCTTGACCTTCGGGCTCGGCTCGGAGGAGCGCTTCGAAGCGGCCCGGACGGCTGCATGTTTGGAGATGGCGTCCCGGTTTGACGTTATGGTGATCGGCCCCGGCATCGGCAGAGAGGGCCAAACCGCCCGGTGGGCGAGGGGGATGATAGAGGGATGGGAGGGCCCGCTGGTGGTGGACGCCGATGCGCTGTGGGCGTCCGATCCGGCGGTCCTGTCGGCGCGGCGGGGACCGACGGTGATCACTCCCCACCGGGGCGAGTTGGCCCACCTGACGGGTGACGCCCCCGGGCTGGAGGATATCCGGGAACTGGCCGCTTCGGGGATGGTCGTGTTGGCCAAGGGCAACCCCACCCTGGTGTGCGATCCCCGAGAGACCTGGGTGGTGCGGGAGGGCGGTCCCGAGTTGGCCACCATCGGCACTGGCGATGTGCTGGCGGGATGGGTTGCCGCACTGTGGGCGCGTGGCCTGTCGGCCGGAGCCGCGGCTCGCTCGGCCGCCTTCTGGCACGGTCGGGCGGGAGCCGCCCTGTCCGCCCGGCGAGCCGTGACCGCAGACGCCCTATCCGAAGAGGTGGGACGCTGGGCCTGGGAGACGCCGCCGTGAGCCGACCCTCATGGGTGGAGGTCGACCTGGGCGCGGTCGCCCACAATGTGCGGCAGTTGGCGGCCTATGCCTCCGGCGCCAGGTTGTGTGCGGTGGTGAAGGCCGACGGGTACGGTCATGGCGCTCCGGCGGTGGCCAGGACCGCCCTGGAAAACGGCGCCGCATGGGTGGCTGTGGCCACGGTGGAGGAGGGAGTGCAACTTCGGGAGACGGGAGTCACCGCGCCGGTGCTACTTCTCTCCGAGCCCCCGTGGGACGATCTGGAGACCGTGGTCTCCGAGGGCCTGACCCCCACTCTGTACCGAGTCCCGAGCGTCGACGCCCTGGCGCGGGTGGTCCGTCGCCGCGAGGCAGGGGAGATGGAGATCCACCTCAAGGTCGACACCGGGATGCACAGGGTGGGCGCACATCCCGAGGCGCTGCCGGAACTGGCCCGCCGCGTCTGCGACCTCCCCTGGCTGCGCCTGGGAGGGATCTGGAGCCATTTCGCGGTCGCCGACACCGACCCCGATTTCACCCGCGGCCAGATGGAGACCTTCGAGCGCGCCCTGCGGTTGACGGAACCGGCCCTGCCGGTAGGGAGTCCGCCTGTCCTCCGGCATCTGGCCAACACCCCGGGCACCCTGTTTCACGCTGAGGCCCACCTGGACATGGTCAGGACCGGCCTGGGGACATACGGCCTCTACCCGCATCCCGCCGCCCGCCCCCTCATCGACCTGCGCCCCGCCATGAAGATCGTCTCCCATGTCTCCCACGTGCTTCGCCACCCCGAAGGCGCCCGGCCCTCCTACGGACGGGTCCGGCCCCTTCCGGCCTCATCGATGGTGGCCACTCTTCCCCTGGGCTACGCCGATGGCATTCCCCGCGGCATCTCGGGCGGCGGGGAGGTCCTGATCGGGGGGCGGCGCTTCCCCCTGGCGGGCCGGGTGACCATGGACCAGTTGGTGGTGGACGTGGGGGAACAGGCGGTGGAGGTGGGCGACGAGGCGGTGCTGGTGGGCGCCTCCGGATCCCAGTCAATAAGTTTCGATGACTGGGCGGAACTGTCCGATACAATCAACTACGAAGTCGTTTCCCGGATCGGTCCCCGCTTACCCAGGCGTTACGTTTCATGAATCCAGCCGAATTTCCCCTCGCCCTCGCCTATGACGATGTGCTGTTGGTGCCCCGTCGCTCGGCGGTGGGTTCCCGCCAGGAGGTGAGCCTTCGTACCCGTCTCAGCCGTCGCATCCCGCTCGATGTCCCGGTGTTGGCCGCCAACATGGACACCGTCTGTGAGTGGGAGATGGCCGTGGCCATGGCCCGGATGGGTGGAATCGGGATCATTCACCGGTTCCTGCCGGTCGAGGACCACGCGCAGCAGGTGGAGAAGGTGAAGGAGGCGGGTGAGGACCTGCTGGTGGGCGCAGCCCTGGGAGTGGGGGAGGAGATGGCCCGGCGCGCCAAGAATTGCGTGGCTGCCGGAGTGGATGTGCTGGTTCTGGACATCGCCCACGGTCACGCCGAGCACGCTCTGAGAGCGGTGGGCTTTCTGAAGGACGAGTTCCCCGAGATTGACCTGATAGCCGGAAACGTGGCCACCGGCCAGGGTGCGGCCGATCTCGTGAGGGCGGGGGCGGACGCGGTCAAGGTGGGGGTGGGGCCGGGGGGAGTGTGCACCACCCGGGTGGTCACCGGGGTGGGAGTCCCGCAGGTGACCGCCCTCCACGATGTGGTGCAGGCCGGTGTGGGCGCCCCTATCATCGCCGACGGAGGGATCAGAGCAGGAGGCGACATAGCCAAGGCCCTGGCGCTCGGTGCCGACTCGGTGATGGTGGGTAGCCTTCTTGCCGGAACCCGGGAGAGTCCCGGGGAAGTGGAGGAGACCTCCACCGGGCCGGTCAAGAGAGTTCGGGGCATGGCGTCCCAGGAGGCTGCGGTGCTGCGTGCCGCCCGCCGCGGCGCCGAACTGGAGGATGAATACTTCGAGCACCGCTCCCCGGAGGGAATCGAGTGGACGGTGCCCTACCGGGGAACCGCGGCCGAGGTGATACGTCCGCTGATGGGGGGAGTGCGGAGCGCCATGAGCTATCTGGGCGCCAACGACCTACCGTCCTTCCGGAGAAACGCCCGATTCGTCAGGACCACGCCCGCCGGAGTGGCCGAGAGCCATCCCCACGCCTCCAACCCGGGCCGTTAGCCGTACATGCAGGAACTGGCCGCTCTGGGCGCCCGGGCAAGCGTCTGCACGGACTGCCGTCTGTCGGAGACCCGGACCAATGTCGTCTTCGGGGTGGGCCGCTCCGATGCGGACGTCATGATGGTGGGGGAGGCGCCGGGCCGCAACGAGGATCTGGAGGGCGAGCCGTTCGTCGGAGCGGCCGGCCATCTGCTCAACCGGCTGCTGGCAGAAGTGGGCATGGGGCGCGACGAGGTGTACATCGCCAACGTGCTCAAGTGTCGTCCTCCGGGCAACCGGGATCCCCGGCCCGACGAGATAGAGTCGTGCAAGGGTTATCTCCGAGGCCAACTCGACCTGGTGGACCCCAAGGTGGTCATGACGCTCGGCAACTTCGCCACCCAGCTTCTCCTGCGCACCAACACCGGTATCAGCCGGATGCGGGGCCGTAGCTACAGGTGGTGGAGAGACAAGGTCCTCATCCCCACCTTTCATCCGGCCGCGGCCCTCCGGGGAGGAGAGCGGGTCACCGACCAGATTCGTGAGGACCTGGCCCTGATGCGTTCGGTCCTCGACTCGATGAACGCCGGGGAGGGGGTTTTGGCCGAGCCGGAGCAGTTGGGCCTGTTCTGATGAACAGCCGATGACTGTCCGGGTGGTCTGTCCCACCGCAGAAGACACCTACGCGGTGGCCACCCGGCTGGCGCCACTGCTCCGCGCCGGAGACGTTGTCGCCCTTTCCGGCCCCATGGGATGCGGGAAGACCCTCTTCACCGGCGGGCTGGCTGCCGCCCTGGGAGTGGTTGGGCCGGTTCCCAGCCCCACTTTCGTGCTGGAGCGCCGCTACGACGACGGCTTCCTGCCGCTCGTACATGTGGATGTCTACAGGTTGGGGTCGTACAACGAGTTCTTGGATCTGGGGGTGTTGGACGCCGCCGCGGACGGGGTGTTGGTGGTGGAGTGGGGAGAAGCGGTGGAGTCGCTCCTGCCCGAACACCTGCTGGTGCGCTTCGAGATCGGATGGGAAGGTGAGCGCCTGTTGAGTTTCGTGGCCCCTGCATCCTGGCGGTCGAGACCCCTGGAGGAGTTGGCGGCTTGAAGATCGTGGCGATCACCACTTCCACTCCTGCATCTTCGGTGGCGCTGGCCGACGGACTGAGGGTGGTGGCCTCCGCGGAGAACGTGAATGCCCGCGGGCACGCCGACTTCGTAGTGGCCGCTCTCGACTTCTGCATGAGGACCGCCCGATGGTCTCCCGAAGAGATCGAGTCGGTGGTGGTGGACGTCGGCCCGGGGCTCTACACCGGGATCAGGGTCGGCATCTCGGTTGCCCAGGGAATAGGAGCCTCGGTGGGCGCCCAGGTGGCGCCCGCTTCCTCTCTGGACGCCCTGGCCCTGCGCGCCGCCACCGGGCGACGACGCATCTTCCCGGTGGTGGATGTGCGCCGGGGGGAGGTGGCGATAGCCGGATACAGCCCGCTGCCCGGGGGAGTGGTGCGGGACTACCCCGTCGAGCTGACCACCCCGGAGCGTCTGGTGGCCATGCTCAGCACCCACCGCGAGGAAACGCTCCTGGTGGGAGACGTCCCGGCCCTGGGCCCCGGGGCGCTGGCGGGGCTGCGGGGTGTACGGGTGGGCCGGCCCCGCTACCCGACGGCCGAGGCTCTGGCCGAAGCGGGGTTGGGGATACTGGAGCGGGGAGAGGCGCCCCATCCCGACGCGGTGCGTCCCCAGTACCTGCGGGACGCCGACGTCAACATCAACTGGAAGAGGCTGCGCTCTCGGTTCTACCCCCCGGTAGACGATGGTTGAGATAGTCCCGCTCACGGTTGGTCGGGTGGATGAAGTGCTGGAGATCGAGGAGCGGGTCTACCCCACTCCCTGGACGAGGCAGACCTTCCTTGACGAGTTGGCGGCACCCCGGCGGGTGTACCTGGTGGCGCTCGCCGAAGGAGAGGTGGTTGGGTACGGGGGAATGATGATGGTGACGGAGGAGGCCCACATCACCACGGTGGTCACCCGTCCCGAGCGGCGCCGGGACCGGGTGGCGACCCGGATGATGCTGGAACTCGTATCCAGAGCCACACGGGAAGGAGCCCGCAGCCTCACGCTCGAGGTGCGCTCCTCTAACCAGGCCGCCCAGGCCCTGTACTGGCGTTTCGGAATGGCCCCGGTAGGGGTCCGCAAGAAGTACTACGTGTCCGAGGATGCTCTGATCATGTGGGTGCACGGCCTCGACACTCCCGAGTATCGCGCCCGGTTGGCCCGGATCGCCGCGGACCTCCTATGACCGGGCCGATACTCGCATTCGAAACCAGTTGCGACGAGACCGGAGTGGCCGTCGTCTCCGGTGATCGGGTGCTATCCAACGTTCTTTCCTCCCAGGTGGAGTTGCACTCCCGGTTCGGGGGCGTGGTGCCGGAGGTTGCGGCCCGCTCCCACGTGGAGGCGATCAGGGGGCTAACCCACCGGGCCCTGATGGACGCCGGAGTCCATCTCACCGATCTGGAGGCGGTAGCCGCCACCCAGGGGCCAGGTTTGGTGGGCGCCCTCCTGGTGGGCCACTCGTTCGCCAAAGCCCTGGCATGGTCGCGCCGGCTTCCCTTTCTGGGCATCGACCACATGGAGGGCCACCTGTTCTCCCCCCGGCTGGAGTACCCGGACTTCCGCCCTCCGGCGGTTGCCCTGCTGGCTTCGGGGGGGCACACCCAGCTGGTCCACATGCGGGATTGGGGGGACTATCGGATTCTTGGGGAGACCATCGACGACGCGGCCGGGGAGGCCTTCGACAAGCTGGCCAGGGTGATGGGACTGGGGTTCCCGGGCGGGCCCGCCATCGACCGCGCCTCAGATAGCGGTGATCCCGCGGCTGTTCGCTTCCCCCGTGCGCTCTCCCGGCGTCGGCACCACTTTTCTTTCTCGGGCCTGAAGACCTCGGTTACCACCTTCTTGGAGAAGGCCGCCGGGCGGGGAGAGCTTCCCAGCCGTGAGGATGTGGCGGCCTCGGTCCAGGAGGCGATCGTTGACGTGCTGGTGCAGAAGACACTCAACGCTGCAGAGGACACCGGGGCGCGGGTGATAGGCGCGGGTGGTGGAGTGTTGGCCAACCGCCGCCTGAGAGCCAGGCTCGCCGCGGAAGCCGACCAGCGCGGCCTGGAGCTGTATATTCCTTCGCCTCGGTTGTGCGTTGACAACGGGGCCATGATCGGCGCGGCCGCCGTGTACCGCCTGGAAAGAGGGGAAGCCACGCCCTGGGGCGCGGGAGTCGATCCCGGCCTGCGGCTCGGGGCGGTGTGAAGCATCGGGCCGGGCTCGGCTGCAGCCCGGCGGATTAGCAGTCGTAGACGGTGACTGCTACAATTCTCCCTAAATAGGAAGGTGTCCCCTCGTGGGGATTTTCCTTTCGCAAAGAGTAGGAAGGAGACCACTATGAGGCTGGAGCCTCTCGGTGATCGGGTGGTCGTAGAACCCGACGAGGAGCAGGATACAAGAACTCCCTCGGGTTTGGTGATTCCCGACACTGCCAAGGAAAAGCCCCAGATGGGGAAAGTAATAGCGGTAGGTCCCGGTCGGCGGAACGAGGACGGAGAGCGAATGCCGGTGGATGTGAGCGAGGGCGATAAAGTCCTCTACTCCAAGTACGGCGGCACAGAGGTGAAGGTCGACGGAGTCGACTACCTGGTGCTCTCTGCCAACGATCTGCTGGCCGTGGTCAATTAGTTCAGGGAGGCAGTTGAAATATGGCAGCAAAAAACCTGAGATTCAATGAAGATGCCCGCAGAGGGCTGGAATCCGGCGTCAACAAGCTGGCCGATGTGGTGAAGGTCACCCTCGGGCCACGCGGCCGCAATGTGGTGCTGGAAAAGAAGTGGGGAGCACCCACTATCACCAACGATGGCGTCACCATCGCCAAAGAGGTGGAGTTGGAGGACCCGTGGGAGAACATGGGCGCCCAACTTGCCAAGGAAGTGGCGACCAAGACCAACGACGTGGCCGGCGACGGGACCACCACCGCCACCGTCCTGGCCCAGGCCATGGTGCGGGAAGGACTTCGCAATGTGGCCGCCGGCGCCAACCCCATGGGACTCAAGCGCGGCATCGAGCAAGCGGTTGACAAGGTGGTGGATTCCATCGAGTCGCTTTCCCGCGAAATAGAGACATCCGAGGAAATCGCCCATGTGGCGGCCATCTCGGCCAACAACGACTCCAGCATTGGCTCCACGATCGCCGAGGCCATGGAGAAGGTCGGAAAGGACGGGGTCATCACCGTGGAGGAGGGCCAGACCTTCGGGTTGGAGCTCGAGTTCACCGAGGGCATGCAGTTCGACAAGGGCTACATCTCCCCCTATTTCATCACCGACCCCGAGCGCCAGGAAGCGGTGCTCGACAACCCCTACGTGCTGATCGCCAACCAGAAGGTCAGCTCGGTCAACGACCTGTTGCCTGTGCTTGAGAAGATCATGCAGAGCGGCAAGTCGGTGCTGGTGGTATCAGAGGACCTGGAAGGCGAGGCTCTCGCCACCCTGGTGGTCAACAAGATCCGCGGCACCTTCTCGTCAGCTGCGGTTAAGGCCCCCGGGTTCGGGGAGCGCCGCAAGGCCATGCTCCAGGACATCGCCATCCTCACGGGCGGCACCGTGATCTCCGAGGAGGTCGGCCTGAAGCTGGAGAACATCTCCCTCGACATGCTGGGACGTTGCCGGAAGGTCGTGATCACCAAGGACGACACCACCGTTGTGGACGGCGCCGGCAATGAGGCGGACGTCAAGGCCCGCATCTCCCAGATCGAGCGGGAGATCGAGAACACCGACTCCGACTGGGACCGCGAGAAGCTCCAGGAGCGGCTCGCCAAGCTCTCGGGCGGAGTGGTGGTCATCAAGGTGGGCGCCGCCACCGAGGTGGAGCTCAAGGAGAAGAAGCACCGCATCGAGGACGCCGTCTCGGCCACCCGCGCCGCGGTGGAAGAAGGAGTGGTCCCCGGTGGCGGAGTGGCCCTGCTCCGGGCCCAGACCGCCATCGACGAACTCGCCGACGCCACCTCTGACGAGCGGACCGGCCGAGCGCTGGTGCGCAGGGCCATCGAAGAGCCCCTTCGCCAGATCGCCTTCAACGCCGGATACGAGGGCGGCGTGGTTGTGGAGCGGGTGCGCTCCAGCGAGACCACCGTCGGCTTCAACGCGGCAAGCGGCGACTACGAGGACCTCATGGCGTCGGGGATCATCGACCCGGCCAAGGTGACGCGTTCGACCCTGCAGAACGCTGCGTCCATCGCAGGGCTGCTGTTGACCACCGAGGCGTTGATCGCCGAGGAGAAGGAAGACAAGCCCCCGATGCCCGGCGGCGAGCACGGCGGCCACGGCATGGACTTCTAGTCCCAGTACAGAATCGCCTAGAACCAGGAAGGGACCCTCGCTCCGGCGGGGGTCCCTTCATTTTTTGGGGACACTGGTCGGCAGGTTGTGAAACATTCGGTTCTCCCGACCTTGACTATGTCCCACCCAGGGCTCACAATGACATGACCCAAGCACCGAGACGGTCCGCATAAGGCGTCAATCGGACCGCGTCGAGGGATCAGAACGTCCCGACTCTCAAGACCCGCTCCGGGCTGGACAGAGCTGGTTCGACCATGGAAAGGTGGTGGCGGGGGAGGGCTCCCAATAGGGGACCCTTCTTTTCGCGACTTTCGGTCGGTGTGCCAAATGACCAAGCGAGGGCCGAATCTATGTCAACTGTCTCACAGCTGGTCCCAAAGGTTGCCGGCGGCGAGGTCGATGGCGGTCCAGGCCATGCCCACCGCCGCGTCGAAGATGGCCTGGTTGCCTGCGGGGGTGATGGTCTGGCTGGTGAAGGCGGGTTGATGGTTGCCGATGGGAGCGCAGTGAAGGGAGACCCGGGGGTGAATCGAGGGAACGATCTGGGAGACGTTCCCCATGTCGGTCGAGCCGGCTTCCGAGGGCGGCATCTCGGCGCCTCTCAGGGGGTCCCGTCCCAGGGCCTCGGAGTTGGCCCCGTACAACTCCACAAGGAGGGGATTGTGATCCAACTCGGCGTACCGATGTCCGTAGTCCCGGATCTCCACCCGGCATCCGGTGGCGAGGGCGGCGGCCTCGAAGCATGAGCGGACCCGCCCTTCCAGGACCTGCAGTCGCTCGTAGTTCTGGGATCTGACGTACCACTTGGCCCGGGTCAGGGCGGGGATGATGTTCGGGGCCTTCCCGCCGTCGGTAATGATCCCGTGGATCTTGTCGGTCGACAGGATGTGCTGGCGGAGGGTGGAGATGTTCACATAGGACTGGACGAACCCGTCTAGGGCGTTGATGCCCTCCTCGGGGAACGCGGCGGCGTGCGCCTCCTTCCCGTGGAACGCCACCTCCAGGTGACTGACGGCCAGAGACGTCGGGTCCACCACGTCGCGGGGGGAGGGATGGACCATCATGGCGGCGGCGGCGCCGGAGAAGGCGCCGGCATTTATCAAATCCACCTTCCCCCCATACCCCTCTTCGGCCGGAGTGCCCAGGACCGTGACCCGGAAACCCAGTTCCTCGGTGAGGGGTTGGAGGGCGAGACCGGCGCCCACCGCAGACGAGGCGATGATGTTGTGCCCGCAGGCATGACCGATGCCTGGAAGGGCGTCGTACTCGGCGCAGATCACCAACTCCGGTCCTTCCTGTCCGGACCGGGCGGCGAAGGAGGTGTCCAGGCCGTAGGCGGGATATTCGACGGTGAAACCGTAGCCATCCAGCAACTGGGAGAGGCGGGCTGAGGATTGGTATTCCTGGTAGGCGGTCTCGGGGTTGTCGTGCAGCCAGAGGTTCAGTTCTTCCAGGCGGGGTTGTTGGTCGGCGACTCGCCGGCGGGCCTGGTGTTTCAGCTCCGCATGGGCCAACTGGGACATGGACGGAGACCTCCTCCCCGGGGATGGGCGATGGGGTTGCCTTCTTGGTTCAACAAGACAGGCTAACCGCCGAGCACGCCGTTCTCCCGGTCAACCGGCGGGTCGTAACGCGGCATTCGACAGCCCGTATGATCTTCGACCACAGTGCTTCAGCATGTGATCGACCGGATCCGGGAGGAAGGCGCCATCCCGTTCGAGGTCTTCATGGAACTCGCCCTCTACCACCCCGACGGCGGGTACTTCATGGGGGAACGGCTGCGGTCCGTCCAGGGCGGGGACTTTCTCACCAGCCCGGAGGTGAGTCCGCTGTTCGGGGAGACCCTGGCGGAACTGGTGATGCGGGAGGCGGCCGAGGCGGGACTGTCCCGCCCGATGGTGGTCGACGCGGGAGCCGGATCCGGGTCGCTCCTCCGGCCGATGCTTGCGGTCCTCGGCGAGCGCGCCGATCCCTGGGCGGTGGAGGTTTCCCCACCCGCCAGAGGGACGCTGGCGGAGTTGGTGGGGACGCGGCGGGTGGTGGAGTCCCTGGAGGGACTGCCTCAAAGGATCGCGGGCGTCATTTTCGCCAACGAGTTGCTGGACAACCTCCCGATGGCTCTGGCGCGCCGCCGGGCGGGAATGTGGCGAGAGTTGAGGGTCGACGAGAGCGGAGACGGACTGGCGTGGGCGGAGACCCCGGCCCGACCGGAGGTGGAGGAGTGGCTGGGAAGGTTCGCGGGGCCGACTCCCGAGGGGGGGATGGTCGAATGCCAGTTGGCCGCCGGACGATGGGTAGGCGCCGCCTTGGGTCGGCTGGCGGCGGGAGCGCTGGTGGTGTTCGATTATGGAGACACGGCCGAAGGCCTGGAGAGCCGCCGCCCCGAGGGGACCCTCCGAACCTACCGGGCCCATCACCTGGGCCCCGACCCGCTTTCCGAACCGGGCCGGACCGACATCACCGCCGACCTGAATTTCACCGCGGTGGCCGAGGCCGCCCGGGCAACCGGAGCCACCGTCTCCCTGCACCGCCAGGACGACCTGCTGGAGGAACTCGGCCTCTCAGAGCGGATCGGAGGCCTCAGAGCACAAGAGGCCGAGCTAGCCCGGTCCGGAGACGAACTGCGGCGCCTCGAGACACGCTCGGCTCGGATCGGTGCGGAGACCCTCCTCCACCCCCGAGGGCTGGGGGACTTCAGGGTGCTGATAGCCCGCCGCGGGATATAGACTTCGCCGAAGAGATGAACAACCTAAAGACCGTGATTCTGCTGGCGCTCCTCACCACCCTCCTGTGGTGGGTGGCCATCTCCCTGTTCCCCAACGGAGGGTTCTGGTTCGGGCTGGTGCTCGCCGCTCTCTTCAACATGGGCGCCTACTTTTTCTCCGACAAGTTGGCGCTGGCGATGAGCCGAGCCAAGCCCGTCACCGAGGATGAACTTCCCGAGGTCTATGCGACGGTGCGCTTTCTGGCCGAGACCGCAGAGATGCCCATGCCCCGCATCTATCTGATCGACTCACCCCAGCCCAACGCCTTCGCCACGGGACGCAATCCCCGCCACGGGGTGGTGGCGGTCACCACCGGACTCCTCCAGATCATGAACCAGGGGGAACTGGAGGGGGTGCTGGCCCACGAACTCTCCCACATCCGCAACCGGGACATCCTCATCTCGTCCGTTGCGGCCATGATCGCCGCCGCTCTCACCATCCTCGCCCGGATGGCGTTCTGGTTCGGGGGCGGAGGCCGCGGCCGAAACAACCAAGCGGGAGCCATCATCATGATCGTGGCCATGATCGTCGCGCCGATCGCCGCCATCCTGATCAGGATGGCCATCTCCCGTTCCCGGGAATACCAGGCGGACCGCTCCGGGGTGGATCTCACCGGCCAACCCCTCCTGTTGGCGTCCGCGCTGGGGAAGATCGGGATCGCTACCGAACGCATCCCCATGCGGGTCAACGACGCAGTCAGCCAGCTCTACATCGAGAACCCCCTCAAGAGCAACTTCCGCCGGGGCGGAGGGGGCGTCATGAAGCTCCTGTCCACCCATCCGCCCATCGAAGCCCGGATCAAGGTCCTCGAAGAGATGGCCGACCCGTTTTCCTGAGATCACCCGACACCGGCGCCGGGTGATATGGAATACGAATCGGGAGGCGGACGCGCTAGGATATCCCATTCGGGAAAGCCTTGAGCAGGCCGGGATACCCAAGCGGCCAAAGGGAGCAGACTGTAAATCTGCCGGCGATGCCTTCGGAGGTTCAAATCCTTCTCCCGGCACTGGCTTTCCTTAGAAGACGAAAGACGCCCCCTTAGCTCAGACGGCCAGAGCGCCTCCATGGTAAGGAGGAGGTCTCCGGTTCGAATCCGGAAGGGGGCTCTCCCGTCGGGCTGTGGCGATGACGGGCAGAGGCGGCGTAGCTCAGTTGGTAAGAGCGCTCGACTCATAATCGAGAGGTCGGCAGTTCAAGTCTGCCCGCCGCTACATGGAAATAAAGCAGGCTATCAAAGGAATGAGAAAAGGGGGTGTTTGGTTGTGGGTAAGGTGAGGTTTGAGCGGGTGAAGCCGCATGTGAATGTGGGGACTATGGGTCATATTGATCATGGGAAGACGACTTTGACGGCTGCGATTACTCGGGTGTTGTCTGAGCGGGTTGGTGGGGTGAATGTGTTTACGGGGTTTGATGATATTGATCGGGCTCCTGAGGAGCGTGAGCGGGGGATTACGATTCAGATTGCGCATGTGGAGTATGAGACTGGTTTGCGTCATTATGCGCATGTGGATATGCCGGGGCATGCGGATTATATTAAGAATATGATTACGGGGGCGGCTCAGGTGGATGGGGCTGTGTTGGTGGTTTCGGCGGTGGATGGTCCGATGCCGCAGACTCGTGAGCATGTGTTGTTGGCGCGGCAGGTGGGTGTGCCGCGGGTGGTGGTGTTTTTGAATAAGTGTGATTTGGTGGATGATGTGGAGTTGTTGGATTTGGTGGAGTTGGAGGTTCGGGATTTGTTGACGGAGTATGAGTTTCCGGGTGATGATGTTCCGGTGGTGAGGGGTTCTGCTTTGTTGGCGTTGGAGGGTGATTCGGTGGCTGGTGATGGGGTGATGGAGTTGTTGGATGCGGTGGATGAGTATGTGGAGGTGCCGGTTCGGGATGTGGATCGGCCGTTTTTGATGCCGATTGAGGATGTGTTTTCTATTACTGGTCGGGGGACGGTGGTGACTGGTCGTGTTGAGCAGGGTGTGTTGGGGGTTGGTGAGGCTGTTGAGGTGGTGGGGTTGCGTGATACGCGTGGTTCGGTGGCGACTGGTGTGGAGATGTTTAGGAAGTTGTTGGATGAGGCGCGGGCTGGGGATAATGTGGGTGTGTTGTTGCGGGGGGTGGGGAAGTCGGAGGTGGAGCGTGGTCAGGTGTTGGCTGCTCCGGGGTCGATTACTCCTCATGTTGGGTTTGAGGCGCAGGTGTATGTGTTGACGAAGGAGGAGGGGGGGAGGCATAATCCGTTTTTTTCGGGTTATCGTCCTCAGTTTTATTTTCGTACGACTGATGTGACTGGTTCGGTGTTGTTGCCTGGTGGTGTGCAGATGGTGATGCCTGGTGATAATGTTGAGTTGTCGGTGGAGTTGATTGCTCCGATTGCGATGTCGGTGGGGTTGGATTTCGCTATTCGTGAGGGTGGTCGTACGGTGGGTGCTGGTCGGGTTACCAAAATCACCAAATAACAAACAACCGGAATCACCGAATAAAAAAGAAAGTATTAGGACCCAATGCCAAGCGACAAAAGACCTCCGATAAAGCTCGCATGTACAGAGTGCAAACGTCGCAATTACGTGACCACCCGGGGTAGGGCCAACCCGAGTGACAAGGCGCAGCGGCGCAACCTGGTGAAAGGACGATTGGTGCTGAGAAAGTACTGCCGGTGGTGCCGTTTCCACACTTCCCACCGGGAAACCCGCTGAGGCGGGACACGGGCGCCATCGGGGGCGTAAAGGGACTTTGAATGGACGTCTCTGATCTGGAGGGAAAGGTCATCGGGCCGACGCCGCTTCGGCTGTCGTCCGAGAGGATTCGATCCTACGTCGCGGCCACCGGTGACGATTCGGACCGCTGGGTCGAGACCGCCCCTCCCGGGCTTGCCAGCGCCGCGCTCTTCGCCGTGGCTCCGGAACTGCTCTCCCATCCGGCGGTGCGGGCCGAGGGAGGAGCGGCCGTCCATGGCGAGCAGATCTTCCGATGGAGTGCGCCGCTCCGGGCGGGAGAGGACTGGGCTGTTCGCGGGGAGGTAAGACGAGTTCGTCACCGCCGGGGCGTGTGGTTCGTGGACTTCGCCATTCGCATGACCGGATCCGGCGGGGAACCGGTGGTGGAGGGAGAGTCGTCCTTTCTGATAGCCGGCGGCGAGCCTCCTGCACGGAGTGGGTCCGAGGAGAACGAGCCCCCACCCGACCACCGGGCGGAAAACCAGAGGGCTGTCCCCGCCGGCCTCCCCGAAGAGGGCGAGGAGATCCCGGCCCTCCCGAAGTCGGCGAGCCGGGCAGACCTGATCCGCTACGCGGCCGCCACCAGGGACTGGAACCCCATCCACTGGGACCATCAGTCGGCCGTGGGAGCGGGGCTTCCCGGCGTGGTGGTGCACGGCCTTGCCTGTGCCGCCTGGATGTGCCAGGGCGTTGCGAGGCTGGTTCCCGGCGCCGCGCCTCTCCGCCGTGCGCGGTTCCGCTTCCGAAGACCGCTCCGGCCGGGCGTCCCCGCCGAGGTGCAGGGCCGTCGATCACAGGGACTCGGCTTCTCGATGAGCCTCCAATCGGAGGGAAAGACCCTCATGGCCGCAACCATCGAAGCCGCCGCCGGCTGAAGCACCGTCGCCGGCCGCCGGTTTTCGGGTCTCGGTACCCTGTAACCCCATGAACGCCTATCCGGTCAAAGGGGACGACGAACACCGGTTGGTGGACCTTGCCAGAGCGGGGAACCAGGCTGCGTTCTCAATACTGGCCGAGCGTCACCAGCACGAGGTGTTCACCTTGGCGATGCGTTTGGCGGGAGATCGCGATTTGGCTGCTGACATTTCCCAGGAGGCTCTGCTCCGGGCTTGGCGAGGGATCGGCAAGTTCCGGGGGGAGGCGCGCTTTTCTTCATGGCTGTATCGCATCACCGTCAACGTGGCCTGGAGCCAGTTGAGCCGCCGCAAGCGAACCCAGGAGTCGCCCCTGGACTTGGTGGAGAACATGGCGGCGCCGGTTTCGCGGTTCAGCCATCCCGAGTTGGCCCTGGAATCGGCGAACCTGCGGGGGAGGCTCAGGCGGGCCCTGGCCGCGCTTCCCCAGCGGGCTCGAGTGGTCGTGGTGCTCAGGGACGTATACGGGTGGAGCCACGCCGAGATATCGGAGGCCCTGGGCGTCTCGGTCTCCGCCTCCAAAGTCCGCCTCCATCGCGCCCGAAAGCGGCTTCGCGCCATTCTGGAGAACTCCCCTTGAGGCTGATGCAGTCGACGGTCTGTTGGGCCACCCGCCCCCTGGTCCGGTTCTTCGCGGTCGACCAGAAGTCCAGGGCGACGTTCCTGGCCCGGCACGCCGATCATTGTCTTCGATGCCAGGCCGAAAGCGCCATCGAAGACCGGATCCATCGCATGCTGTCGGGGATGAAGGGCAACCTGATGCCGGCGCCGGCCGGGTTGATGCCGGCCGTTAGGGGAAGCATGGACCTCCCGGACTCCTATGCCGAGGTCGAGCCGGCCCGATCGGCCGAGAAGGTAGCGATCGCCGCAGCCGTGGTGGGAGTGGCCTCGGTGGTCGCCTGGACCGTAAGCCGCCGGGTCAGGGGCGGCGGCTGACCCTCTTTCGGGAGGGTGTCGGCTCGATAGTGGGTTTACTCCCGAGATCCGGCAGGGTATACTTCAAGCGAGGCTGATAAACCCCTTGAGGGGTGTAGCTCCAATTTGGCAGAGCGCCGGTCTCCAAAACCGGAGGTTGTGGGTTCGAGTCCCGCCACCCCTGCTAACCAGTCACGATCGTTCAAACCCAAAACCCGGAACGGCTTGAGCATGAACCGACAGATGCGTCGTCTCGTCGAGCGCGAGGAGCGGCGGCAGAAGAAACAATCCCAAGACAAGCGGCCGTCCGCTCGGGCTGAGCGCGCGGTTACCCCGCGCAAGAGACCCCTGGCGCAGCGCCCTCCCTTCCACACCCGGTTGATGATCTTTCTTCGGGAGGTGCGCACCGAATTGTCGAGGGTGTCCTGGCCGACTCGCCGTCAACTCGTGAACTTCAGCGTGGTGACCATAACCACCTCGGTGATCCTCGCCTTGGTGATCTTCGGCCTCGACGTGGCTCTCAAACAGATTGTTCTCACACTCCTTGGAGGCATCGGAAGTGGCTGAGCCGGCAGCGACCGAGACGCTTTTGGCCGAGATCGAGGAGGAGGCCCCGGTCAGTCCGTACGACCTTCCCGGAGACTGGTACGTGATCCACGCCTACTCCGGCCATGAGGAGAAGGTCAAGGCCAATCTGGAGAAGCGGGTGGAATGGCTCCGTCTCGCCGGTCGCATCTTCGACGTTCACATTCCCCGCG
Source organism: Acidimicrobiia bacterium (assembly GCA_965209025.1). Taxonomy (GTDB): domain Bacteria; phylum Actinomycetota; class Acidimicrobiia; order Spongiisociales; family ZC4RG35; genus Bin76. The sequence goes on from OZ242375.1 coordinate 516,333, forward strand.
AGGACGTGGTGGAGATCCGGAACCGGAAGAAGGTCACGGTTCCCAAGAAGGTTTTCCCCGGATACCTGCTGGTCCGGATGTGGCTGGACGACGACTCCTGGGCAGCGGTGCGGGAGACGCCCGGAGTTACGGGGTTCGTCGCCTCCAACATGGGTAAGCAGAATCGCCCGCCGCCTCTCTCCCGCCGTGAGGTGGAGCGCATGCTGGGCTTTCAGGAGACGAGGACGAAGTCCAAGCCCCGGTTCAAGCCGGCCTGGGAAGTTGGAGAGACCGTGCGGGTGGTGTCGGGGCCCTTCAACGACTTCAGCGGCATTATCGAGGAGATCAACCTCGACCAGTCGAAGGTGGTGGTGCTGGTGGAGATCTTCGGCCGGGACACTCCGGTGGAACTGGGATTCGCCGACATCCAGAAGAATTAGAAGCCGCCCCTCAAACAGGAGTCGATGAAGATGGCTGTCAAAGAGATAACCGCCAAGGTCAAGATGCAACTTTCCGCCGGTGAGGCATCTCCCGCCGCTCCGGTGGGGACCTCCCTCGGTCCCCATGGAATCAACCTCATGGACTTCGTGCGGGCCTACAACTCCGCCACCGAGGACAAGCGCGGTTCGATCATCCCCGTCGAGATCACGATCTACAAGGATCGCACCTTCACCTTCATTACCAAGACCCCCCCGGCCGCCTCCCTGTTGCGCCAAGCCGCCCGGGTGGAGAAGGGGTCGGGCGAACCCCATGAGGTCAAGGTGGGGTCCGTCACCTCCGAGCAGGTGAGGGAGATCGCCGAGATCAAGATGCCGGACCTCAACGCCAACGATGTGGAAGCGGCCATGCGGATAGTGGCCGGGACCGCCCGTTCGATGGGGATCGAGGTCGAGGACTAAACAATCCGAACAAACACGCCGGTGGGAGGCTCGGACAAGCCCGGGCCGCCTGGACCACGGAGGTAGAAATGGCAACAAAGGGCAAGCGTTACCAGGATTCAATGCGAAGGTACGACCGCGCGTCGGCCTACGCCCCGACCGAGGCTCTGGACCTTGTCAAGTTCATGGCTTCGGCTCGATTCGACGAGTCGGTGGAGGCCGCGTTCCGGCTGGGCGTCGATCCGCGCCGGGCCGATCAGATGCTCCGGGGAAATGTCTCCTTTCCCCACGGCACGGGGAAAACTGTGCGGGTGGCGGTGTTCGCGCCTGACGATCGGCACGACGAGGCCAGCTCGGCCGGCGCCGACATAGTGGGAGCGGACGATCTGATCAAGGAGATCTCCGAGGGGGGGCCGCTCGACTTCGACGTGGCGATCGCGGTCCCCGCCATGATGCCGCGGGTGGGCAGGCTGGGTCGGATTCTCGGACCCCGGGGCCTGATGCCCAATCCCAAGTCCGGCACGGTGAGCAACGACCTCGGGGCCACTGTCTCGGCTTTCAAGGCCGGCCAGATCGAATACCGCACCGATCGGTACGGGAACGTCCACGCGGTGATCGGCAAGGTGAGCTTTAGCACGGCCAAGCTGGCCGAGAACCTCTCCACCCTGGCCGACGAGCTCAACCGGGCCCGCCCGCCGGCCGCCAAAGGCAGGTACATGAGATCTCTGACCATCTCCTCCACCATGGGACCGGGAGTCAAGATAGACGTGAACCGCCTGGATGAGTTGACCGATTCCTGAGGGTGGCGATCCGACTGCCTTAGCCCCCGCTGCACGATTGTTGCACTAGGGGTCGATCCGGAAGCGGCGCAGAGAGGGATCCCTCTCGCCCGATGAGCGATGCACCTCAACTAGACGTTTAGCATGACGCACGTTTTGCAGACACACCGGGTCGAGACGAGGGGTGTCTTGCCTACGGCAAATGACGTTCCCTCCAAGACTCCCGGAACGCCTGATGGACCGGGCAGACTCGCCAAACCGGTTTGGCGTTCCGAACCCGTTTGATCTACACTTCCCCGAAGACAAAACCAATCTCTGCCCTCGGCCCGAGACCGCTGGTTGCCGGAAGGTTCAAAGGATTGATCCGCCAGCGCAGGTCGGTGTTCTTCACCCCTGTATCCGAGCTGAGGATGCCGGGGTTTTTCATTTGGAGGAACTTTAAATGCCGATGAGCCGAGCCGAGAAGGTAGAGCGGGTGGCTGCCATCCGCGAGCGGATCTCAGCCGTGGACGCAATCTATCTCACCGAGTTCCGTGGGCTGACCGTCAAGGAGGTCCAGCAGGTCCGCCGCTCCCTCCTGGAGGGCGAGGCCCGGATGAGGGTGATGAAGATGTCGTTGACCCGCCGAGCCATGGAAGAGATGGGTCACGAGGGCCTGTCGGACCATCTCTCGGGACCCACTGCCCTGGTCTTTGCGGAGGGGGATCCGTTGGCGGCGGCGCGGACCGTGAGAGAGCAGAGCCGCCAATTCCGCAACCTGGTGCTGAAGGGGGGGATCATGAACGGGAAGTTCATCGGAGTCGACCAGGTGGCCGAGTTCGCCAACCTGGGATCCCGGGAACAGCTCCTGGGGAAGCTGGCCGGCGGGATCTCGGCGCCCCTCCACAAGACGGCCGGAGTCTTTGCCTCTTTCACCCGCTCCGCAGCGGGAGCCTTTTCACAACTGGTGGAGCGCAAAGCGTCAGCCGCCACAAACTGAGATTTCGAGACCAAGGAAAGGAACCAAGAAATGGCAAAGATGACTACTGATGAGTTGTTGGGTGTTTTTGAAGAGATGACCGTTCTGGAACTGAAGGAGTTCCTGGACGCTTTCGAGCAACATTTCGATGTGACCGCCGCCGCGCCGATGGCCATGGCTGCCATGCCCGCCGCCGGTGGGGCCGAGGAGGAGGAAGAGGTCGAGCAGACCGAGTTCGACGTGGTGCTCACCGCCATCGGCGACGCCAAGATCGCGGTCATCAAGGAAGTCCGGGCCATCACCAAGCTGGGCCTCCGGGAGTCGAAGGAACTGGTCGACGCTTTCCCAAGGCCATACTGGAAGGCGTGGACGCCGCAGCCGCCGATGCCGCCAAGAAGCAACTGGAAGGCGCTGGAGCCTCAGCCGAAGTCCGCTGAACAGGGCCGAAAGGTGACCGGCCTCAACTCCCGTCCAGGTAGGCGGCCAGCGCTGCAGCCTGGCGCTCTCTGAGCATCACGTAGGAGCGGAGCCGTTCCAGGGCCTGGGCCCTGGCCTTCTCTGCCTCCGGCATGTCGGCTATCTCCAGGAAAGCCGCGACGCTATCGGCGATCTGCGGGCCGGAGAGGCTGTGGGCCGTGTCTACAAGATATCTGACCGTCATGGAGGGGAGGCCGGCCACGATGTCGGCCCAGGCCTCCTGTGTCTTCTCCCAGGCATACGGGCCGGTCTCTCTCCGCCGGAACAGTCCCCCCACCACCCATGAGGCGTCCTGGTTGCGAATGGTCCGTTCCAGCACCGCCTCGAGGGTGGCGTCGACGCTGGCATGGGTCTCGACGTAGGTGAGGGAGCGTAGGAACCGCAGCTTCTCCTGGGGCGAGTCGTTCTCTTCATACAGGGAGAACAGGCGCTCATAGGTCTGGTGGTCGCCGGTGGCGGCCACCGTGTACAGGCAGGTCTGGGCCACCTCGGGATCGATCCGCCCGGGGTCGGTGAGCCATTCCTCGAAGACCTCCCCGGATCGTTCCACGACTTCGGGGTTGCGAGCCAGCCTCCCAGCGCTTCCCAGGATCAGCCCGCGAAGTTGGCGTGTCAGATCGCTCTCTTCGGGCGCGGGATCCCAGCCCAGGCGGTCGAGAGCCGGTTCGATCAACTCCATCACCAGGTCGGAGAAAGGCGACCGCTGAGCCTCCGAAACCAGGTGGTGGTCCATGGTTCCCAGGCCGCCCAGCACCGTCGTCCAGATCACGAATTCGGTCTCGGTTCGATAGGCGGCGGCCAGCCGCAGGTAGGAAGCCGCATCGATGTCTCCGCTCTCCACCAGCGCCCAGGCGTCGTCGATCAGACAGAACCGCTCCAGGTCGTCGAGTGATCCCAGGTTGGCCACCAGTGCTTCGAGGAGCCGGTCCGAATAGCGCACCCGGTAGAAGCCGTTCCCGCCGGCGTTGGCTGCTATCCATCCGGGCCGGAGGCCTGTCTGCGCGGTTGACCGTCGATCGGTCAGCAACTGGTTGGCGTGGAAGCCCCCTTCGTCGGTCTCTCCCCGCAACTGGATCGGGATCCGCCACCGGGTCTGGTCGTCGGCTGGGATTCTGAGGTGTCGGCGCTGGGTGATCTCCACACCCTCGCCGCTCCGGGTCACCTCCACCAGCGGGTACCCCCCCTGGTAGATCCAGGTGTCCATGATCTCTCCCACCGGCTGGCCCGAGGCCTGGTTGAGACTCGCCCACAGGTCGGCGGTGTCGGTGTTCCCGTAGGCGTGCTCCCGCAGGTAGTTTCCGACCCCCTCCCGGAAGGTCTCCTCGCCAAGGTACTGTTCCATCATCCGTAAGACCGCCGAGCCCTTCCCATAGGTGAGGGCGTCGAACATCTCGTTAGCCTCGGCGGGCGATCGGACCTCGAACTCCACCGGCCGGGTGCTGGCCAGAGAGTCCACCCCGTAAGCCCAGGGCCGTTCCAGTCCTGCGAAGGTGAGCCACCTCTTCCACTCGGGGCGCATCGCATCGGTGGCCTTCATCTCCATGAAGGATGCGAAGGCCTCGTTCAACCAGATGCCGTTCCACCACCTCATGGTGACCAGATCGCCGAACCACATGTGGGCCAATTCGTGGGCAATGACGTCCAGGATGCGGGTCAGTTCCGCGGTGGTGGCGCTTCCGGGGTCGGTGAGTAGGGCCGTCTCCCGGTAGATGATGCATCCCAGGTTCTCCATAGCGCCGAAGGCGAAGTCGGGGACCGCCAGGTGATCGATCTTGTCGCCCGGGTAGGGGATGCCGTAATAGGAACGGAAGTACCGCAGACAGAACACGGCACACTCCAGGGCGTAGTCGGCCAGGTGCAGCTTTCCCCGCGGGGCCACGATCCGTACCGCCACGCCGTCCACGTCCACCGCCGGGGTGGCCTCGAAGTCCCCTACCACGAACGCCACCAGGTAGGTGGACATAGCGATGGTGTCGGCGTAGGTGATGGCCACCTTGTCCGGTCCATGCTCGGTCCGGCTGATCTCTGGACTGTTGGATGTCGCCATGAGGTGGCCGGGCACCACCAGGGTAATCCCGAACACCGCCTTGAACTCCGGTTCGTCCCAGCAGGGAAAGGCCCTCCGGGCGTCGGTCGCCTCGAACTGGGTGGTGGCGATCACCTGGTTCTGGCCGTCGACGTCGGTGAAGGTGGAACGATAGAACCCGTGCAATTGGTCGTTCAGGACGCCGGTGAACTCCATGGAGAGCACGGAGGCGCCGGCCGGCGCGACTTCAGAAAGGCCGATGACCGCGCGCTGGAACTCCGTCTGGTAGCTGACGGTCCCCTCGATGCCGGCGCTCTCCATCGCGACCCGGAGTGTGGCCCGGGTGATCTCGAGATCCACCGCGTTGAGGACGATCTCAGAGAGCGCCTCTGTGATCTCCAGGTCGACCTCCACGCTCCCTCGGAAGGTGAACTGCTCGAGGTCGGGCTCGATCACCAACTGGTAGCGGCGGGGGATCGCCGTCCGGGGCAGCCGGTGAGGGTCGGGGACGCTCATCGGGTTAGCCCGGTGGTCTCGGGGGAGGACCAGTCGGTGTGGAAGTACTCGGAGAGGGGGCGGTCGGTCCTCTGGTAGGTGTGGGCGCCAAAGTAGTCGCGCTGCGCCGCCACCAGGTTGGCGGGAAGCCGCTCGGAACGGTAACCGTCGTAGAAGGCCAGGGCCGCGGAATACCCCGGGACGGGAATGCCGGCCAGGGCGGCCTTGGCGACGATCAGCCGCCAACCCTCCGAAGCCGCGCCGATCGCCCGGTTGAAGTGGTCGTGCAGTAGCAGGTTGGCGGGTGGCCGCTCGGAGCGGAAAGCGCCGATCACCTCTTCGAGAAGCCGGGCGCGAATTATGCACCCCTCTCGCCACACTTCCGCTATCCGCGCCAGGTCGAGATCCCACCCAAACTCATCGGCGGCGGACCGCAGCACCATGAAACCCTGAGCGTAGGAGATGATCTTGGAGGCGTGGAGGGCGTCGTGTATCCACCCGGCCAGGCGAACGCGGTCTCCGGTCAGCCGCGGCTCACCCGGGCCTCCCAGTACCCGGGAAGCGGCGGTCCGTTCCGCCTTGAGGGCCGAGACCGCCCGGGCCATGACCGCTTCGGCCACGAGCGTCATGGGCTGGCCGAGATCGAGGGCGACCTTGACGGTGTCCCTCCCGGTGCCTTTTTGGGAAGCCAAATCCAGCACCCTTGCCAGGAGCGGCTGGCCGTCGTCATCGCTGCGGGAAAGGATCTCGGCCGTTATGTCCACCAGGTAGGAATCAAGGGGCCCCTTCCGCCACTCGTGGAACAATTCGCTCATCTCCCCGTGGGCCATCCCGCTGGACCTGAGCAGGTGGTAGGCCTCGGCTAGAAGCTGCATGTCTCCGTATTCGATGCCGTTGTGGACCATCTTCACGAAGTGGCCCGCACCCCCGGGACCCAGCCGGTCGCAGCACGGGGTCCCGTCGGGGAGCTTGGCGGAGATGGCGGTCAGGGGGTCTCTCAGGAGGTCCCAGGCCTGCAGACCACCCCCCACCATTATCGACGGGCCGCGCCGGGCGCCCTCCTCTCCTCCCGACACTCCCACGCCCAGGTAGTGGATCCCCTGCGCTTTGGTCTCCGACAGGCGCCGGGCGGTGTCGAGGTAGAAGGAGTTGCCCAGATCCGCCAACACGTCGCCCGGGGAGAGGAGGGGAAGGAGGCGCCCGATGAAGGAGTCCACCGGCGCGCCGGCCTTGACCATCAGGAGAATCCTGCGGGGCGGCTCCAGCATCTCCACCAGGCCTTCGAGGGTGTCGGCGCCGGTCACCGCCAGGCCGGTGGCCCGCTCGGCAAGGAAGCGGTGGGTGGTGGCGGTCGTCCGGTTGTGGACGGCCACCCGGTAGCCGTGATCGACCAGGTTGAGGACCAGGTTCTGTCCCATCACGGCCAGGCCGACCAGACCGATCTCCATCTTTTCGTTCACCCGCGCCAAAGGGTAATGTCTCTCGCCGGGGCGGGATTCGCAAACCGCACGGGAGGTCGGGGAACCCCGAATCGGTGTCGGATACGGTATCTTTTCTTTGGATGCGCTGGTCCAAGCTGTTCATACCCACCCTGCGGGACGATCCCGCCCATGCCGAGGCGGCCAGCCACCGCCTCCTTCTCCGGGGAGGCTTCATACGCCAGTTGGCCGCCGGGCACTATTCCATGCTGCCCCTGGGTCAGCGGGTGCGGGACAAGGTGGACCGGATCATCCGGGAGGAGATGGACGCCATCGGGGGACAGCACCTGCATCTCCCGGCCCTCCATCCCGCCGAAGTGTGGCGCCGGTCGGGACGGTGGGAGGCCATGGGAGAGGAGATGTTCAGGCTGGAGGACAGAAAGGGTGTGGATCACTGCCTGGGCATGACCCATGAGGAGGTGATAGCCCTGCTGGCGGGAGAGGTCTTCTCCTATCGCGATCTTCCCCAGATCTGGTACCAGATCCAGACCAAGTTCCGCGACGAACCCCGGCCCAAGGCGGGAGTGCTGCGGGTCCGGGAGTTCACCATGAAAGACTCCTATTCGCTGGATGTGGACCGGGCAGGCTTGGACGTCGCCTTCGACCTCCACCATCAGGCCTATACGGCCATCTTCCGCCGTTGCGGGCTGGAGGCGATGGACGTGGCGGCGTCCTCGGGAGCGATGGGCGGGTCCGAGTCGGTCGAGTTCATGGTTCCGAGCCCGGCGGGTGAGGACTGGATTGTCACCTGCGACGGGTGTGACTACCGGGCGAACCTGGAAAGGGCGGTCTCGGTGACACCGGAGTTCGACGACGGCCCCTCCCAGGGGCAAACCGAGCCGCTGGCCACCCCCGGAATCCGCACCATCCGCGCGCTGGCCGACGCCCACCCCGACCGGGCCGCCCCGGAGCGACAGATCAAGACCTTGGTCTATGTGGTAGACGGCAAGCTCACCCTGGTCCTCCTGCGGGGAGATCACGAACTCCTGGAGCAGAAGCTGGTCGACACGCTCGGCGTCGCCAATCTGCGCCCGGCGCACCCCGACGAGATACGCCCCGCCCTGGGGGCCGATCCGGGAAGCTTGGGTGCGGTAGGGGTACAGCATCTCCCCATCATTGCCGATCATGGCCTGGCCGGACGGCGCAACCTGGTCACCGGCGCCAACCGGGACGACTGGCATCTCACCTCGGTTGACGTGGGCAGGGACATCGAGGTGGAACTGTGGGCCGACCTGCGGGGGGTCTCCCTGGGGGAGCAGTGCACTCGGTGCTCCGGGAACCTCGACGTGTGGCGGGGGATCGAAGTCGGACACATCTTCAAGTTGGGTGACCGATACTCGAGGGCGATGGGGGCGATGGTCCAGAACGCCCAGGGCGACTCCACCCCCATCGTGATGGGCTCCTACGGGATCGGCGTGGAGAGGACCATGGCCGCGGTGGTGGAGCACTCCCACGATCGGCGGGGGATCGTCTGGCCGGTCTCAGTCTCTCCCTACCACGTGGTGATCACGGTCCTGCGGGCCGACGATCCCCAGACTCTGGCCGTGGGAGAACGCCTCTACGACGAACTTACCGCAGCGGGCGTCGAGGCCCTCCTGGACGACCGGCCGGAGCGGCCGGGCGTCAAGTTCGCCGATGCTGAACTGATCGGGGTCCCCTACCGCATCACGGTCGGTCCCCGGAAGCTGGCCGACGGTCTGGTAGAGCTGACCACCCGCTCCGACCTGGAGACCGCCGAAGTCGCAACGGCCGAGGTGACCGGGAGGGTGGCGGGTATGGTGGGCGCCGCTCTGTCGGCGGGCTAGGCGCGCCCGGGCGCGTCGGTAGCGTTCGGGGGGTTCCGCGCAGCTGGCGCTCCGGGCAGTGTGAAGCCTGGGCGGGACATCCGTCTGCCCTCGGCAGGGTTCTTCGTAGCCTGGCCCACACCCACGGCGGGCGGCGGCGCAGTGCCTGGGGCGGGCTAAGGCGAGGAGTCGCGGCCCAGACGCCTCTCGCCGGCATATACCACCATCTCCTCTCCCCGTACGAACCCGGCCAGGGTCATTCCCACTTCCAGAGCCAGATCGACCGCCAGGGATGAGGCGGCGGAGATGCCCGCCACCACCGGGATGCCCGCCACTGCGGCTTTCTGGGTTATCTCGAAGGAGATCCTTCCCGAGACCGCCAGGATCAATTCGCCGAGGGGCCATCGCTGGCGGGCCAGGGCTCCGATGGCCTTGTCCACTGCGTTGTGGCGTCCGACGTCTTCGGCAATGACCAGGAGTTCTCCCCCCGGACTGAACAACCCTGCCGCGTGGGACCCGCCGGTGGCCGCGAACGACAATTGAGCCTGGCGGAGGCGGTCGGGGAGCGAGGTGATCATCTGCGGCGTGAGTTCGGGTCCGGGGGGAAGCGGCCGGGAGGCCACCAGCACCGCATCGATGGAGGCCTTGCCGCACACCCCGCAGGACGAGGAGGTGTAGGTGTTGCGGCGGAACTGCTCGGGATCGATTTCCACCCCCTCGGCCAGTTCCAGTTCGTACCGGTCCCCCGTACCGATCGACCGCACGCGGGCCACCTCCCGCGGGCCGTCGACAATCCCCTCTGTGATGGCGAATCCCAGCGCCAGGTCTTCCTCCTGGCCCGGTGTGCGCATGACCACCGCGATGGGGACCCCCATCATCCGAAGCTCCATGGGCGACTCCTCCACCAGACGGTCCTCTACCCGATGAGTCAGGAGGGGACCGACCTTGAGCACGTGCCGTCCGCTGTACCGGTACATGCCGGAAACATTAGAGGGAAAATGGAAATGGTTTCATGTTTTGGCCCCGTCGTGCGACAATTGGTGTCATGCGAGTTGACAATTTCGGCGCCGGCCCGTGTACCCTGCCGCTGCCCATTCTGGAGGAGGCGCAGGAGGAGTTCCTGGACTTCGCCGGAAGCGGGATGTCCGTCCTGGAGATGAGCCACCGATCCGACGTGTACTCGGCAGTGCATGCCGAAGCCCTCTCCCTGGCGCGGGAGGTTTCCGGGGCGCCGGCCCACTTCGAGGTCCTGGTGATTCCCGGCGGCGCCACCATGCAGTTCGCCATGGTTCCCCTCAACCTGCTGGGCAACCGGGGTAGAGGAGCCTACGTCGCGGCCGGCTCATGGGGAGTCTTGGCCCTGGGGGATGCGCAGCGGTGGGGAGACGCCTACTGCGCCTGGGACGGCAAGCCGCACGGGTACGCCCGGATGCCGGTGGCGGAGGAGGTCGCCATCCAGCCCGACACCGCCTATCTGCATCTGACGTCCAACGAGACCATCGGCGGGATCAGGATGGTGGAGTCCTTGGAGGTGGACCTGCCCCAGGTGTGCGACATGTCATCGGACTTTCTGGCCCGGCCCATCGACTGGGACCGTTACGACCTGGTTTACGGGGGAGTGCAAAAGAACCTCGCGCCGGCCGGAATGGCGCTGGTGTTCATCCGGCGCTCTGCGCTGGAGAATATTTCCCCGGTCCTCCCTCGCATGCTCGACTACCGCTGGTACGCCGAGAAGGACTCGCTGGGCAACACGCCCCCGGTGTTCCCGATATACCTGATGGGCAAGATGCTGAAGCTCCTCCGCGATCTGGGGGGAATCCCAGGGTTGGAGGAGCGCACCGCCCGGAAGGCCGGCCTGGTCTACGACGTTATCGACCGGAGCGACGGCTACTACCACAACCCGGTGGTACGGCGCTACCGGTCCCACACCAACGTGGTGTTCCGGCTCCCCACTCCCGAGGCCGAGGCACGCTTTCTTCGGGAGTCCCAGGACGCGGGGTTGGTGGGCCTCAGGGGCCATAAGTCTGTGGGGGGGTGCCGGGCCAGCCTCTACGCCGGCCTGGAGGTGGACAGCGCGGCGCGGCTGGCTTCCTTCATGGACGATTTCCGGTTGAACGGGGCCTGAGCATCCGACCTCTTATCACCCTGGGGAGAGGGTTAGACTAGGTTGACGATTAAGGAGTGACAACCGTACTTATGCGCGACGCCGGCACTTTGCCCAAGATGACCGCGGCCGAGAGACTCTCGGCTGTGGTAGGCCCCTACCTGGAAGCCGAACGGCTGGAGTTGGACTCCCTGGAACTGCTGGGCCACGGGGGAGCGCGCATTCTCAGGGTGGTGGTGGACGCTGAGGGAGGGATTGACCTCGACCGCTTGGCCGAGACCTCCCGCCGCCTCTCGCGGCTTCTTGACGCCGAGACCGACCTTGAGGGTCCCTATCGCCTGGAGGTGAGCTCCCCGGGCCTGGAGCGTCGGTTGCGGACGCCCCGGCACTTCGAAAAGGCGGTCGGCCGGGAGGTAGTGATGAAGGTTCGCAACGAGGGAGGAAACACCAGTCTCCGGGGGCGGTTGGCCTCGGCGGACGAGGAAGGCTGTGAACTGTCAGTGGAAGGTGAGCGTCATGCTCTCCTGTACGGGGCAATACTGTCGGCCCGCACCGTCTTCCGCTGGGACGCCTCTCCCAAGCCGGGGAAAGGGAAGGCTCGCCCGTGAAGATCGACTACCAGGTGATGGAGGCTCTGGAACTCTTGGAGAGAGAGCGGGGAGTGCCTGTCGAGACCATTCTGGACGCGGTTGCAAACGCCCTGGTCTCGGCCTACAAGCGCACATCGGGAAAGGCTGACGAGGCGCGGGTCACAATCGACTTGGAGTCGGGAGAGATCCGGGTTTTCGGCCAGAACCTGGACGAGGAGGGCGCGGTCACAAGGGAGTGGGAGGAAATGTCCCAGGACTTCGGCCGGATAGCCGCCCAGACCGCCAAGCAGGTGATCGCTCAACGCCTCCGGATCGCCAAGCGGGAACAGATTTACGCTGCCTACCAGGGACGGGAAGGTGACCTGGTCACCGGGATTGTGCAGCAGGTCGACGGGCGCTACATCATCTTCGACCTGGGCAACGCCGAGGCGCTCATGCCCGCCTCAGAGCGGATCCCGCACCAGTTGCTTGACCGGGGCAACCGGGCCAAGGCCCTGATCCTGGAGGTCAAGAACGAGCCCAAGGGCCCCCAGATCATCGTCAGCCGCTCCCACCCCGACCTGGTGAGGAGGCTCCTTGAACTGGAGGTGCCCGAACTGGTCGAGGGCGTAGTGGAGATCGTGGCGATCGCACGGGAACCGGGACATCGCACCAAGATCGCGGTGATCTCCCATGATCCGAACGTGGATCCCCGCGGCGCCTGCGTGGGCGCCCGCGGGTCGAGAGTGCAACAGGTGGTCAAGGAACTCCGCAACGAGAAGGTGGATGTCGTCCAGTACCAGGAGGACGTGGCTGCCTTCATCGCCGACGCGTTGGGCCCTGCTCGCATTCGCGAGGTCAGGATCAACGAGGAGGAGAAGAGCGCGGAGGTGATCGTCTCCGAGCATCAACTTTCCCTGGCGATCGGCAAGGAGGGTCAGAACGCCCGTCTCGCCGCCCGTCTCACCGGGTACAGGATCGACATCCGCTCCGACGAGCCTCCCCCCTCCCCGGGGGCCGAGTCCGGGACCCAAAAATCCGGCGCCGGGGTGGCTGCATCTCCGGTTACCACTGCCGGCACCAGTTCAGCAACCGCCTGACCGGCGCGTCTGCTTCGGTGCGACATGGCTAGGGTCAGGATTTATCAGATCGCCCGCGAACTGGGCCTTTCATCCCAGGACGTGATCCGCCAGGCCAAGGAGATCGGGTTGGTGGTGAGGGCCGCTTCCTCCACCATCTCGACAGAGGAAGCCGAACTGGTGCGTTTTGCGCTGGTGGGAGAGCCCGAGACGGCCCCCGAACCAACCCCGGCCCCCGAGCCCGAGCCGGTCGAAGAGGCTCCCGCTCCGCAGGTATCCGTGGAGGCTCCTCCCGTCCCCGAGGAAGCGCCCCTCCCTCCGGTGGAGGAATTGTCGATGGTGGAGGTACAAGACACGGCTTCAGTCGCCGAATACGCAGAAGCCCTCGACGTTCCGGTAGGCGACGTGGTTGCCCGGATGATCGGCATGGGTCGGGTGGTGGGCGCCGGACAGCTCATGCCCAAAGACCTGATGGCGGAGGTGGGGGAGGGTTTCGGGGCCTTGGTGGAGGTGATCGAGTCGGCGCCCGAGCGGGTCCCGGTGGTCCGCCTTCGCGACGTACCGGCCGACGATCCCAAGGACCTGGTCGAGCGACCTCCCATCGTGACGGTGATGGGCCATGTGGATCACGGCAAGACCACCCTTTTGGACGCATTCCGTCGCACCGACGTCGTCTCGGGGGAAGCAGGCGGAATCACCCAGCACATCGGCGCTTACCAGGCAACCGTGGAGGGCAATCCCATCACCTTCATCGACACCCCCGGTCACGAGGCCTTCACCACCCTCCGCGCCCGGGGAGCGGAGTTGACCGACATAGTGGTTTTGGTGATCGCAGCCGACGACGGCGTAATGCCCCAGACCGTGGAGGCGGTCAGCCATGCCCGGGCGGCTGGTGTGGAAATGCTGGTGGCGATCAACAAGATCGACCGACCGGGCGCCGACCCGATGTCGGTGCGGACCAAGCTGACCGAGCACAACGTCATCGTCGAGGAGTTGGGAGGAGACGTCCCCAGCGTGGAGATCTCGGCTACCGAGGGAGACGGCCTGGACGAGCTTCTGGAAACAATCGATTTGATGGCGCAGATCCAAGAACTCAAGGCTTCCCCCAAGCCACTTGCCTCAGGAGTGGTGGTCGACTCGAGACTGGACAGGGGGATGGGACCGGTGGCGACGGTAATCGTGCAAAGGGGCACTCTCAAGAGAGGCGATGCACTGGTGGCGGGCGGTGTGTCGGGAAGGGTGAGGGCCATGTTCAACCATGCCGGGCAAAGGGTCTCATCCGCTACCCCCTCGGTGCCGGTGCTGGTCATGGGATGGAATGATGTGCCCGGAGCGGGAGATGGCTTTGAGGTGGTCAAGAACGAGCGCCTCGCACGGCAGTTGGCCGCGTCGCAGGCCGACCGTGATCGGGAACGCAAGATAAGAATGGAGATGCCCAGCGCCCGGGACCGTTTTGTCTCCCACCTTGAGCAACTCCAGTCCACCCAGGGAGAACTCAGGCTGGTTGTGAAGGCGGATGCCCATGGCTCTGTGGAGACCCTGCGGGAAGCGATCGGGAAGATCAAGAGAGAGGAAGGGCGGATAGAGATCATCCACGCGGCAGTGGGCGGGATCAATCTCAACGATGTGAATCTGAGTGACGTCACCGGAGCGGTGATAGTGGGCTTTAACGTGCGCGCCGAATCCAAGGCGGCGCGCGAGGCGCAGCAGCGAGGGATCGAATTCCGATCCTATTCGGTGATCTATGAGCTCCTGGATGATGTGGAACAGCTCCTGGTGGGAAGACTCGCTCCCGAGCGGCACGAGGACATCCTGGGAGTCGCCGAGGTGCGCGCCCTCTTCCGGGTGCCCCGAGCCATGGCTGCGGGGTGCCTGGTCACCGAGGGGCGGATGGCCCTGGGCGCCGACGTGCGACTGTATCGCGACGACGTAGTCATCTACACCGGATCCATTGCCTCGCTTCGGCGGTTCAAGCAGGACGTTGATGAAGTGGTGTTCGGCCTGGAGTGCGGGATCGTTCTCGAGCGATACAACGACGTCAAGGAGGGCGATCTGATCGAAGCGTTCACGGTGAGGGAGGTTGCTCGCACCTGATGGAGGCGGCGGCTATGCGTTTCGAGCTCTCGCTTCCCGCCACCCGGTCGCTGAAGGAGAAACGATCGGTTCTCCGTCCGGTGGTGGAGGGCCTCCGGAGGACTGCTTCCTACTCGGTAGCGGAAGTGGATCATCACGATCTGTGGCGTCGGGCGGGCCTGGGAGTGGCGCTGGTGGCGCCCAACCGCCGGGAGTTGGAGCGGCTGATGCAACGGGCGGAGCATTACCTTGACCGCAGGGGCGAAGTGAACGTGACCGAGGTCCTGATCTCCTATCTCGATCACCCCGAATCCAGGGCGAGATGAGAAAATGGGTGTCGACCGGTTTCCCCGCATGCGGCGGGTCAACGCAATCGTCTGGGAGGTTCTGGCGTCGGAGGTCCATGGCCTCTCCGATCCCCGGTTGTCGGGGGTGACCATCACCGGTGTCGAGACTTCCCCGGACCTGCGAAGAGCGGTGGTGTTCTTCTCGGCTGCCGACATGACCAGGCTTGAGGAGACCGGCGAGGGGCTCGCATCGGCGGCCGGTCGCCTGCAAGCCCTGCTGGCTTCCCAGGTGCGCCTCAAGTACACCCCCCGGTTGGAGTTCCGGCCGGATCAGGGGGTGATTGCAGGCGTGAAGATCGAAAGCCTGCTGAGGGGGGCCCCCACGCCGGGGGCGGGAGGAGGAGAGTGAGCCGGGCACTGCCGGAGAAGATCCGGGAGGCCGCAGAGGTGATACTCGCATCCGGGTCGCTGGGGGGAGTTTGTCATGAGCGCCCGGACGGGGACGCCTTGGGGTCGATGCTGGGCTTTGCCGCTTCCGCCCGTCTGGCGGGAAGGTCTGTGCAACTGGCCATCCCTTCTCCGGAGGCTGTTCCGAGTCGCTACCGGTTCCTCCCGACCGACCTCCTCTCCGTTCCCCTTTTGCCGTCCGACCTGCCCCAGACCGTCCTGGCCTTCGACTGCGCGTCGGTGGATCGGTTGGGGAACCTGGACTGGATATCCGAGCAAGCTGAGAATCTGGTGGTGGTCGACCACCACGTATCCAATCCCGGCTTCGGGACCATCGATCTGATCGACTCCGGCGCCTCCGCCACGGTCGAGTTGGTCTTTGACCTGATTCTGGAGTTGGGATGGCCGGTGGACGAAGTGGTCGCCACCTGCCTCCTCACCGGTCTCGTCACCGATACCGGACGGTTCCAGTACTCCAACACCACCCCCCGCACTCACCGACTGGCCGCCCGGTTACTGGAAGCGGGCGCCCGCCCCGCGGTGATCGGCCAGGCCGTCTACGAGGAGGAGCCATTCGGACTGCTGTCGGTGGCTGGGGCGGTGCTCTCCCGGGCTCGACTGGACACCGAACGCCGAGTGGTGTGGTCGGTTCTCTACAGAGAGGATCTGGAAGGGGCTTCGCTCAACGGCGAGGAGACCGAACTCCTCATCGACCTGGTCCGCCTCCCCCGAGAGGCTGGAGTGGCGATGCTCATCCGGGAGGCAGACCACGGTGGGGTGCGGGTCAGCCTTCGGTCCCGGGGGGAGGTCAACGTGGGGGCGATTGCCGAGGCTTTGGGAGGCGGTGGGCATCACAACGCGAGCGGTTTCGCATTCGAGGGTGATCCGTCTGCGGCTGTGGAGGCGGTCCTGCAGAGAGTCCCCTTTGCCTGAGGGCTTCCTGGTCCTCGACAAGCCCGGGGGGATTACTTCCCATGACGTGGTGGCCGCGGTGCGCCGCTCGGTCGGCATCCGCAAAGTTGGCCACGCCGGGACTCTCGACCCGATGGCCACCGGCGCCCTGGTGGTGGCGGTGGGACGGGTCACCCGCCTGATTCGCTTTCTCCTGCCCCTGGAAAAGGAGTATCTGGCGGTGGCGCGCTTCGGGGTGGCCACCGACACACTGGACGCAGACGGGGAGGAGGTCTGGAGCGGGGATATGCCGGTCTCCAGGATGGACGTGGAAGCGGCTCTCGGGGAATTCGTGGGGGAGATCAGCCAGGTCCCTCCCATGGTCTCGGCCGTAAAGGTGGGGGGACGGCGCCTGTATGAACTGGCCAGGGAGGGAAAGGCGGTGGAGAGAAAGGCGCGCCGGGTGAACGTTCACTCCCTGGACGTCACGCGTTTCGAAGCAGGATCGAACCCCTTGGTGGGGCTCCGTGTGGTGTGCGGAAAGGGTGTCTATGTGAGGAGTCTTGCCGACGACCTTGCTCGGGCGCTCGGGGGTCGCGCCCATCTGGTGGAGTTGCGACGAACACGCGTGGGGAGCCTTTCGGTGGGGGAGAGGACGGGCGCCGCTCCGGGTCCCGATGACCTGGGGGACTGGGAGAAGTGGATGCTTTCGCCTGCCGAGGGCCTGGCTGACCTGCCGGCCTTGACGGTCGATCTCCCGACCTTGCAGATGGTCCGCCACGGGAGGCGTTTGTCCACCAACACCTTTCCACACCCTGAAGAAGACAGGCCGACCCGGATTCTCGATGGATCCGGACGACTGTGGGCGATTTACCGTAAGAGTGGGACCAAACTGATACCCGAGGTGGTGCTCAACTAGCCGACTCCTTCAGCTGACCGGTTGGGGTTTGGCGATGCGGTAACCGAAGCCGCGTTCGGTGAGGATGTATGTGGGATTCGTTGCCTCGTCGCCCAGTTTGCGGCGGAGGTTTTTGACAAAGGAACGGAGTACCCGCGGGTCACCGGCCTGTTCGGCGCCCCAAATCGACTTGAGCAACTGGTCTTGAGACATGGCCCGGTCGGCGTTGAGGGAAAGCAAGGTCAGCAGCTTGAATTCGGTGGCGGTCAACTTTACGGGCCGGTCCTCCACGGTCACGGTGCGCTCCAGGTAGTTGATCGCCAGATCACCGACCCGGAAATGCGTCGGATGCCCGAAGTCGCCGGGTGCCCTCGGCGGGCGGAGCGCCGCTCCGATTCTCACGATCAACTCAGTGGGGGAGAACGGTTTCACCACGTAGTCGGCCGCGCCCGCGTCCAAGGCGCTTGCCACTATCTCGTCCTCCCCGTACCCCGACAGGAATATCACCGGCACCTCGGCCAGTTCGGGGAGTTCTTTCATCAGGGCCACACCGTCTTTGTCCGGCAGCATGAAGTCCAGCAGGACCACGTGGGGTTTGTTCCTCCGCATCAGGTGACACACCTCATTCGGATCTCCGGTGACAATCGGGACATATCCCGCCTCGGCCAGAATGTCCCGCACATACCTGAGGATCTGCAGGTCGTCATCGACGACCAGTACTCGGCGTTGCTCTCCCAACTCGTCCGGTCCCGGGTGGAACCGGCCCGAGTCGGTCGTAATGGGATAGGCGCCGTCATCGACAAGAGGGATGCTGAAGCTGAATCGCGCTCCCATGCCCGGTCCGTCACTTGTCGCCCAAATGCGGCCGCCGTGAGCTTCGACTATTCCCTTGCAGATAGCCAGCCCCAGTCCGTCTCCGACGCTACTCCTCCCGGCGCTGGCTCCGTGCAAACGTGAGAACTTCCGGAACAGGAACGGCAGGTGCTCGGCCGCGATCCCCCGACCCTGGTCGGTGACCGAGATGACAACGTGGTGGTCCTCTTGTGACGCTTCGACCGTGACGGTGGACCGGTCGGGAGAATACTTGGCTGCGTTGTCGAGCAGGTTGCCGATCACCTGCAGCAGGCGCTGGCGGTCGGCCATCACGGGAAGCAGTTCCCCGGTCATGTCAATGCTGATCACGCTCCTCCCTCCGCCGCTCAGGAAGCTGGCCCTGGCCTGGTCCAGAAGGCTCTTCAGTTCGACCGGTTCCCGCTGGATGGACAAGCTGCCCGTAGCGATCTTGCTCACGTCCAGCAGGTTGCTGATCAGATCCCGCATGTGGTCAGCCTGCTCGTCCACGATCCTGAAGAACTGGAGTGTCTCGGCTGGATCGAGCGCCGAGGAGGATCCCAGCACTGTCGCCGCCGAGCCTTTGATGGTGGTGAGCGGGGTCCTCAGTTCATGGCTGACGATACCCAGGAATTCAGCTCGCAGTCTCTGCAGTTCCTCCACGGGTGTCATGTCCTGCATGGTCACCACCACCGACACCACCTCTCCCTCCTCTGAGCGGATGGGTGTGGCGTTTACCAAGGCTGTGACCTTCCTTCCATCGGGGACCTCGATCACGATCTCCTCTGCGCGTACCGTCTCGCCGCTTGCCAGCACCTGCGCCACAGGCATCTCCTGAAGGGGCAATTCCCGACCATCAGCCCGGTGGATGTTCACCACCTCTATGAGATGATCCACAGAGCCCTCCTGCATCCTCAGATCTCCTACGATCCTTCTCGCCTCCTGATTCCTGGAGACAACCTGCCCCGTCCTGGCGTCCAAGACCACTACGCCTATCGGCGATGTGTTGACCAAGGCTTCCAGGTCGGCTCTTGCCCTCTGTTCTTCCAGGTGTCGGTGGGCGTTGGAAATGACCAGGGCCGCCTGCGCTGCGAACATCATCAGGACCTCTTCGTCCTCCCCGGTGAACTCTTGGCCCTGTTCCCGGTTGGCCAGGAAGATATGGCCGACATGTTCTCCCCGATGTCTGATCGGCGCCGCCAGGAAGGAACCCCCTTCCACCGGTAGACGCATGTCTCCCAAACCCAGCGATTGGAAATACTCCTCCAGGTCCGGTACCCGCACCAGGCTCTGGATCTCTGCCATGTAGTCAATGAATCTCTGCCCGTTCGGCACATCCCACAGACGTCGGCTCTCGTCGAGGGACATTCCCGAGCTCAGGAAAGTCTTGACGGCGCCGGTGTCATCCAGGAGAGTGAGGACTCCATGCCGCGCGTCGGTCAGCGTCCGGGCGCTGTCCAAAACCCCCTGCAGGACCGTATCGAAGTCGAGGCTCTCGTTGATGTGGAGGCAGGCGGCGCTCAGCCTGGACAAACGCTCCCTCAAAGCGGTTACCTCTTGGAGAAGCTCGGCATCGTTCATTGTGACAACACTTTAGACGGATGATCTGCTGTGGACCGACAAATCGAGGGAACCGGGCCCAATGCTCGGGCTGGTCTCGCTCGGCGCCGAGGATGGGCTGGTGGAAGCCTCGGTGTCCCGAGCATGCCCTTCCCCTCTCATGCCGACGGGGAGTCGGCCCTTTCGGTAAAACCCTGAACGCTCTTCTGGAATTTGATGGTCGGTGGCACGTATCACTCCTGGGGAGGCATCAGGGTGTCAGCAATTAGGGCTTCCACAACGGCCTTGATGGCCTCGTCATCGGTTGCCCCGCTGGCCAGCGCCTGGTTGTACACGGCCAACTGGCGATCGGCGGATGTGCCCCTCCGGCAGATCGTCCGGATGTGACCTATCTCCTCGGTGCACCCCAGGGCTTCGGCGTCAGGCTGTACCAAGTCGATGATCTCCTCGACAAGATCGGGGACCGGCACCAACGCTCCCCGGCTGAAGTCGATCATCTTGCCGCGGACGCCGTAGCGTTGGGCGCGCCAGAGGTTTTCCGCCACCAGGAAATTGGAGTATCCCCGCCACCGTAGGTTCTCCATCTTGTACCTCCACAGCATGCGGAGAAGGCATACGTACAGAGCGGCGATGGCCACGGTGTCCTCCATTTTGGTAGGCAGGTCGGTGACCCTCATCTCCAGCGTGGGGTAGCGTTCCGAGGGTCGGATGTGCCACCAGATTTTGGTGGAGTCCTCTATGACACCAGCCCTCACCAATACATGGACATGCCTCTCGAATTCGGCCCATGAGTCGAACTTCTCGGGCAACCCGGTCCTTGGCACAGAGCTGAACACAGAGATGCGATAACTCTTGAGCCCGGTGTCCGCCCCCTCCCAGAAGGGGGAGGAAGTGGAAAGAGCCAGTAGGTGAGGCAGGAAATAGGTGACCTGACCCATGAGGTCGATGCGCAACTCGGGATCCTCGATCCCCACGTGTACATGCATGCCGGAGATGATCATCCGGCGTGTCACCGCCTGGAGGTCTTGAGTGAGAGCTTGATAACGCTCGCCCTCTGTGATCTGTTGTTTCTTCCATCTTGCTATGGGATGCGTGGAGGCGGCTATGGGGGCGAGTCCGTACTCCTCGGCGGCCTCGCTGACCGCAAGGCGCAACAGGCCGACGTCGGCGCGAAGCTGCTTGACATTCTCACAGATCCCCGTGCCGATCTCTATCTGGGAGTCGAAGAGTTCGTGGCTTACCTGGCCGTACCGGAGTTCTGTAACCCTGTCCATGAGCCCGGGGGGCTGGGTGGAGATGAGCTCTCCGGTCTCACGCTCCACCAGGAGGTATTCCTCCTCGATTCCCATTGTCCAAGCAGGTTCGTTCACAGGACGCTTTCCTCCGGTCTGGTTCCTTAAACGGTAATCGGCCGGTTCGATTTTCCAGCTTTACCCCCCATCGACCATTGCCACCCACGCCGCTACATCACGCAAAGCGGCCGACCACCCGTTGCCATCCGGCTCACAGGCGCCGATGGTCGTCCGTCACCTTCATGCCTCAGTTGAGAATGTCAGTAAACCGCATGAGGGATCGGTGCCGGGAGTGGGCACTGGTGTTCGTGTTTCAAGGAGTTCCACATATAACCAAGGCACTCCTATTATCCCAGGTTACTGGCCCTTTTCCACTGTGTTCTTGTTTCACCCGGTATCGCAGAAATCCGTATCATCCCACCATTATACTGATAATATATCCGATACTGTACAAAGGAAACCCCGACCAAATGAAGCGACCAACAACACTGAACGCTACCTTCGTAAGGTCCGTTCGCCAACCGGGACGATACGGCGACGGACGCGGCGGGCATGGGCTCACCATACTGGTAAAACGACGCAAGAACGGACGACTATCCAAGACCTGGGCCCAGCGCATCCGAATCCACGGCAAAGAAACCAACCTCGGCCTGGGTAGCTACCCAGCAGTAACCCTCGCCGAAGCCCGGCGGCGAGCCCTCCGAAACCGCCAAGCCATAGAAGAAGGCCGCAACCCAAGAGAAGACCGAATCCCCAACTTCAACGCCGCCGTCGAGACGGTCATTGCCCTTCATAGCACCAAATGGAAACCAGGTGGTCTGACCGAGAAGCATTGGCGATCCTCCCTCAACACCTACGCACACCCAAAGCTTGGTAACAAGCGAGTCGACAGGATCACATCCCGAGATGTCCTGGCCTGTCTCAGCCCGATCTGGACCTCCAAGCCCGAGACAGCAAGAAAAGTTCGGCGGCGTATCGCCGCGGTAATGAAATGGGCGATAGCCCAGGGATATCGAGAGGACAACCCGGCCGATGACCGGATCCCCGCCGCGCTGGGCAACAATCGCACACCTCCACAACACGCCCGGTCGTTGCATCACAGTCAAGTCTCCGCCGCTATCCGAACGATCGAGAATACCCGAGCGCACTGGGCGACCATTGCCGCGTTCAAACTCCTGACACTCACAGCAGCTAGAAGCGGCGAGGTCAGAAACGCCACGTGGGACGAGATTGACCTGAACACCCAGGTGTGGACAATCCCCGCCCGGAGAACCAAAACCGGACGACGGCTGCGCATACCTCTCTCCACAGCAGCTATCGACATCCTAAACCAAGTCCACCATAGGACCAACGGCGTCGGTCTTGTGTTCCCCACCGCGCGGGGAAACGTAATGTCCGACGCCACCATGAGCAAACTATGCAAAGAGAACAACATCGGGTGTGTCCCACACGGAATGCGATCATCTTTCCGAGACTGGTGCTCCGACACCGGCACACCCCGCGAGATAGCAGAACAAGCGCTCGCACACGTCGTGAAAGGCGTCGAAGGCGCCTACGCACGAAGCGACCTACTGGAACTCCGCCGCCCCATCATGCAAAAGTGGGCCCAATACCTCAACGGGGCAAACCAAAATTCTACTGACCCCGCAATACACCCCGTGGATCCAAGACGGCCTATCGACCACCGCCCCTGACCACCACTTCCGCGAGGGTTTCTGAGGGGCCGCACAATTGCAGATGCCAAGAGGCTACGGTGGGGTATCGGCCGCCACCCCTTGGCGTTTTGGCATGGGGTTCCGGATAGATGCCGCAATTTTGCGAGGGGGATGCCACAAAATGGGGATAGGGCACTTTGGGGTGTACGGATGCTGACACTGTCGGTGGTAGTGGTGATGATGAGGAGCATTTGCAGGCATCGTCACGATCAACGGCTAATTTGCATGGAGACCGCAGGTTCATGTGTAACTTGGCCAGGTTGACCTTCTGGTGGCTCGAGGAAAGGGCGAATCTCGTGAAAAACGCTACAGACTCTTACGAGCAGGGAAACCAACCCTCAAACGGTGAGGTGGCAAGCAAGAGCGAAGCAACAACCGAAAGAATGCGCAGATCTGAGGATGTGGCTTCCCGATTAGCTTACGAATGCGGATGGCGGACGTGTGAGGACAACTTGCGAGCGTTGGAAGGACAACGTACCCGATCTCTTGCCCTGCTCTCAGTGTCGATATTGATTGGTGGGATTGCCGTGTCGGTGTTGCTGGGAAGAGATCTATTGGACGATCTCGGAGTCGCTGGAGTCGTAGGGGGGAGTCTTTCTGGGTTAGGCGTGTTGATTGTGGCAGTGTGCGCTGCGTGGGTGTCTTGGCCCCTTGAGACGATGGCATCTCTTCGCCCAAAGAAAATCATAGAAAACTACGTAAACCTGCAACATTCAGGGAAAACGGAAACCTGGGTATACAAAAACCTGGCAACAAACCTGGATGCAGCTCTTGAAGACTTGAATTCCAAGGTCAAGTTCCGCACTGGGCTCTACATGGGATCCCTCGTATCTACCATGTTCGTGCTTGGCGGGGTTGTTATGATGGTCTTTGATGTCACCTTCTGACGAAACCCCCCAACTGCCCTCAGAGCCACCTGCACCTCCTCCATCTAATGAGGTGGTTATAGCGGAGCCGTCAGCACCGCCTTCTTCCCTTGACGTGGCTATACGAGGGGAACCCGAAGTCACCTATACACGAGACCAGTAGCAGTCGGACTTGACCCCCTGCCAATGCCGATAACCGGGATATCCATCCCGGCCCATTGATACTCGTTGAGATGGGGTGGCGGGGGTGGTTCATGTAGGAGCAGTCCTCGGGCTCTGTAGTGTTCAATTGGTTGGGGAATCCCGTGATGGCGATCAGCCTGGACCGGTTTGTAGAGGTGGCGGGTGCGAGTGTACTCCTGGTACGCCACATCGATAACGTAGGCCTCGCGGGGCAGCAGGGCGAGTTCTATTCCCTCTTTCATCAGGTCGCACGCCTTAGCAGGAATTTGGGAGTGTGACGCTTCCATGTCGCCCAGTTGACTATGATGCCTTGGGTGCCTGGGTGGATTCCTCTCCGTTTACGTGCCTTGTTGGGGGCCAGCCTAGATGAAGTTACTCCTGCGAGCCTCCTAAGACTGGTCGAGTTGTCAGAGGATCAAGATTTGGACTTCAAGAGGGAACCTTATGGGAAGGGTCAGAAACACTCTAAAGACGCCGCGCTGGATGTCGCTGATTTTGCGAATGCCACTGGTGGTTTGATCATCATCGGTATGGAAGAAGATGGTTTGGGTCGAGCATCGAGACTGGTTCCCTACACAGGTGGGGATGACCATTCTCACCGGATACAGCAGATTGTGGCGAGCCGCATATCCCCATTTCCAAAGGTGGAATACTGCTCAGTGGAAGTGGGCGATGGCTTGATCTACGTTGTGAGTATCAACCCAAGTACCAGAAGGCCGCATGGGGTAGCGGTCGGCAATGACACTTTGCGGTTCCCTATCCGGTCAGGGACCACCCGCCGTTACCTGTCTGAGCCTGAGCTTGCCGACATGTACTACAATCGCCTCTTCAGCGCCGTTGACCTTGACAAGCGAATCAAGGACCTACATGTCTCCGCTCGATCATTAACCCCGCCTGGCGAAGATGCAGTGGGGCCCTGGCTGGTGCTGAGTTGTGTACCTTCCACCCCTGGAGACCTGCAACTCGAAGAGGATATCCCCAGTAGGTGGTTGGATTGGGTCAACCCAGCCTTGGCAGAGTTTCCCCGCCATATTGACCCGAGACATGTCACCCAGGCGTCTGTCAGCTTTCGGAGCATTCAACTCAGGAATGGCTACGAAAGGGATGTGGTTCTCGATCTTCGACTTGATGGATCTGGAGTTCTGCTGGCTGGATTAGGGATTCCGGTTTGGGATGAGGAATTGGTCGGGGATGTGATCAATGGTCTCGGGGTCCTAGCGCGGCACGCTAACAAGGCAGGCGCAGTCGGCGACTTATGTATCGGATCACAGATACTGACAAACCCCGGACTTTCTCTTGGCCATGCCAATCCTCTAGGTCGGGTAATGGCAATGCGCCGAGCTAGGCCCGTGGCAGGGGATACCCCCATTGGCAAGCGCACCACACCGATAGACGGTGCAGCGGACCCGGGCCCCTCGCTCGTGGCTCTCACGCGGAACGTAACGAGCGATCTCTTTTCGCCTTTTGGCATTCCGCAGACCTATCACATCACCGCTAACAACCAATTGGTGCTGTCACTATTCCGCGAGAGAGGAACGCAAGTCCGAGACTGGGCAGTAAAAGCCGGTGTCCAGATCTGTCAATCCAATTGAACACGGGCCTTCGCCTGGTAATCCAGGGACCGCTAAGGATTGGCTTTAGCGTAGCCACCCGCAGGACTTGCATTGGGATCATGCAGGTTGCTCGACATCCTGCCTGGGAGAGGAAAGCTGCGGATATCAGGATCAGTCGAGGAGCAGTGGCTCGCCCGGTCCACGGGAGTTGCCTGGCGTGGCGTTTTTGGGACACCCGGGGTTCAGTGATGGCGATCATCGATTTTCCCCAGGGTCGATCCCCGAAATTCCACTCCATACTTGAGTGGGCCCCTGGGCCGGGGCGGGTCTGACCCGACTGAAATTCGGCTTGGTGCCTTTTCTGGGATCTGTCGGCCTGCTCCCGGCCTGGGGGCGGGTAGTTCCCCTGACAGAGCGGATGTGACCTGATAGGAGCCTTGCTTTTGCCACCGGAGTGGTCTGTCCACCGCTTTTTCAGGTCAAGGGGAAACAGGTAACTGATTCTAGGAGAGGAGAAGAGGCTCATGTCAGAAGACAGTGTTGTGTTCGGTGGGGTGGACACCCATCGAGATGTTCATGTCGCAGCGGTGGTGGACACGGCCGGTCGGGTGTTGGCGTCATCGCCGTTCCCTGCCGACGCCACCGGATATGAACAACTGGGTGGCTGGCTGCAGTCACACGGCAACCTTGCCCGGGTCGGTATAGAGGGCACCGGCAGCTACGGCGCCGGCTTGACCCGCCACCTTATGAGCATCAGTGTCGAGGTCGTGGAATTGAACCGTCCCAACCGGCAGCTCCGCCGCCGATATGGCAAGACCGACACCACCGACGCCCAGGCCGCAGCGCGGGCTGCTCTCAACGGGCAGGCCAGCGGTGTGCCCAAGACCGGGAACGGACCAGTCGAATCACTCAGGATGCTGTCGGTGGCTCGTCGTTCGGCGATCAAGGCCCGTACCCAGGCCGTCAACCAGATTCATGCTCTGGTGGTGACTGCTCCCGACCAGGTCAAACACCACCTTTCGGGTCTTTCCCCCAAAGCCCGTGTCAAGGTCTGCGCAGGGTTACATCGCCGCCGCGCTGCTGATCGCCGCCGGTGACAACCCCGAACGGATGGCCACGGAAGCGTCCTTCGCCGCTTTGTGCGGTGTGAGCCCTGTCCAAGCGTCGTCGGGTCGTATTGTCCGCCATCGCCTGAACCGGGGTGGGAACCGTCAGGCCAACCAGGCCCTCTGGCGGATCGCCACCATCCGCACCGCCAGAGACCAGCGCACCATCGCTTATGTGATGAAACGCAAAGCAGAGGGCAAAACCCGCCGGGAGATCATCCGCTGTCTCAAACGGCACATCGCCAGAGAGATCTACCACCTATTGACCAACCCTCCACCAACACCCTCCGGCGCCGATCTCCGTTGTCTCCGCCGAAACGCCCAAACAACCCTTGCTCAGGCCGCCACCGCCCTCCACAGCCACGCCACGCGTATCTCCAGACTCGAACGGGGCCTCGACCACAACCACCAACTCGCTACCCGATACCACCACTGGCTCACCACCCTCAAACCCAATTTGACAACATAGGAGCATCCCCCCCCTGGGTTTGGTGGTTTTAGGCTAGCGGGTCTCCTTTCGGTCGCTGTTTTCTGGCTTGTGCTTGGTATGAGCGGAGTCGGTAGCTGTCCCCGGTGATGGTGAACACCACGAATTTCAGTGATCGCCAACACCAGGACTCCTGAGAATCTGACCCAAACGAAGCGGTCGATTCCGGTTTAGGTGCCGATAGGTAGTCTTCGACCGTGGCATTTGCGGGAAGGTACATATCTCAACGGGCACGGGGGAGACAAATCTAAGGTCATGGAGAGTGGGTCATGGCAGACCGTGATTGTGATAGCGGCGCTTTCGGGTGCCGTGTCGGGCTTTGTGGGCGGGGTGGCCAGCAGTTGGGCAACCCAGAGTTTCCCGTGGATGGGCCGAGCGGCGAAGAGCATACTGGGCCGGATTAATGCTCTTAGAAGGTTCCTTGGCTTAGCTAGAAAACACACACGCCAGAGATCCCAACGTGAATTCTGGTCTTCCGACATCGGGCATCCCTTCGCACCTTGCGGGCTACGGTTTTCCGTTGGTACGAAGCCAGTCCCTCTACGGATTGGCCGTACGTTCTGGGTGTGTATACCGATCACACCGACGAGGGTGTCAGGGAGTACGCGAAGCGGTTGCTTTGGAGAGAGAAGACGATCGGCAAGTTGGATCAACGGGATCGCTTCATGTCGTCAAAGGAATGCCATCATGTGGCGCTGGCCCATCCGTGTCCTGATGGAAGTTGGTGGGTGCTGACGAATCTCAACGCTCATAGCAGCTTACACTTTGTCGGACGGCGTGCCGACGAGACAATTCAAGTCAACCGAGGATGGTGCTCCAACAGGCGCGGATGCGACGAGTTCTGTCAATTCTGTGACATGCCTCACGAGGACATGCAGCACATGGTTCAAAAGGAGCTTGCCTCACACGATTGCCGGGAACCCGGAGGATCTTGAGGCCCGGGTAGAGAAGCGCTCAGCCGTCTCTGCCCGGACTTGGCGGGCGGGGTGGCGGAAGCCTATGAGACTTCTCGCCCCTGCGGGCATGTCACCTGGCCCGGATCGCCACCGTTAAATCCGCAATCAACCCCCAGTCAAACCATGATGTGAAACACACCCGCCAGGGCTTTACCGGCCAAACCTGAGGTTCTCAGCTCCACAAGACGGCCGATACTGGCATTCGACCCCGCCGACACCTAACAGTCTGAGGGTTCGCGAAGGGCCACAATCTCTTTGCTGGATCGATCTCCAGCAGAGATCGGAGGCCGGTGTTGGCGATCAGTGAGATTCGAGTTGCACGACCAACACACGAATTTGTTCTCCGCAGAAGGTAGGGACAAAACCCTTGCGTTCGCCAGATGGCTGGCCGCCCGCCAAAGCTAGTAGGCCACCCGAGGGCCGAACGAACCTGTCTCTGCTACCCAGTGACCCTTCGAGTCGGACGTGGTGGAGTCAGGATGAGGAGGGGTTAGCGGAAGGGAGAGGGCGAATGGTAACCCTGGACCGGATCCGAAACAGAGTTGAATGCTGCGTGTCTCTAACGTTGCCCATTGTTGGCTGGTTAGCTCTGCTAGATGCTTGTCGCTAAACGTTCTCTGTTGTGGGTTATCTCGACCACACGTTTGCACTGAAGGTGAGCCCACACTCGGTTTTGGTGGGCAGCCATCAACAGCCAGAGGTGCGTCTGCTCTTTTGAGGCCGGGAGGGCGTTTTCTGCCATAGCGTTCGTTACTAACTTCAACCGACTCCATGTGGGGGAGGATCCGGGCGAGCGGCTAGGACCACCTTCCGGCTTCGGGTTCGGTGTTTCCCCAGGTCAGACCTCAAACGAACGCTTTGCGAACGTTTCCACGAACGCTTTTGAACTATGCAATTGGTTGGAGGGCTGAAACCCGGAGGCGGGAGCAAGGGGGAGTTTGTAGGATTTGTGGCGTAGCTGGCGGGGACTTTTACTCTCCCCGCTTTTCTAAGTGAATCGAGGTGACTTATGACCTCCATCACACCACGGCCGAAGGCCGAGAAGTTCCTCTGGGGGGTACTTGGGATCATGATGGGGTGGATTTTTCTCTGGCCATTCTTGGACAAGTTGTTCGGGTTGGGCTTCGCGACCGAGGCGGGAAGCGGTTGGGTGGACGGCGGCAGCCCCACCTCTGGCTTTTTCCAGTTCGGGACCCGCGGTCCTTTCCAGGAGTTCTTCCAGGGCATGGCCGGGAGCGTCTTCGCGGACTGGCTGTTCATGCTGGGACTGCTAGGCATTGGCTTGGCCCTGGTGCTGGGAATCGGGGTCCGCATCGCGTCGGTCTCCGGTGCCCTGCTGTTGGTCCTGATGTGGCTGGCGGCGTTGTGGCCGGAGCACAACCCGTTTCTCGACGACCATCTGATCTACGCTTTCGTGTTGATCGGGATCTACGCTACCGACGCCGGGCAGTACTTCGGTTTCGGCAGGAACTGGTCAGAGTCGCCGCTGGTGACGAAATACCGATTCCTCGTCTAAAGAAGACCATCTCTCTGCCGAGACTCTCACGTTGAATCGAAGGGGATTACCGAGGTCCACTCCTGATCACATGTGACGTGCCCGCCATTGTCTCCATGACGATCGCGTCTACGTCTCGGTTTTGAGGTGTTGTAGGAAACTTCGGCGGGCAGCCATCGAGGTTAGAAGTGCGGCTACTGCGTCGGTTTCGGAACATGTGAGAAGTGTCGCGATTTTGCGGATTCGAGTGTGCTGTCGGGGGGTGATACGAATCGACCAGCGCACCGTTCTCTTTTCTGCCAGTGCTCGGCCGAGGTGTTCATAAGTGATAGGTTGACAGAGGGAGTGAGCCAGAACGCCTCGTATGGTATCGGAGCGGCTCAGCCTATACCGACTAGCAGTGGAGTCCACCCATGAGGCTTGCGCGGGAGTGATCCGCAGAGTCCGGTGAACCATCCTCGCCTTACTGTGTCGGTCGTAGGAACCGCGCTGGGGAGGGTCGAGAACGCCGTGTTCTCTAAGGGTTTCACGGACGATCCGCCGGGCAAGAGCCTGTATACATGTCTGTGTGAGGGGGGTTCTGTAAACCGTGGCTGGTGTGAGAGCCTGGCCTGAGAGGAGATGATGTGTATGGCTGTTAAGGATGTGACGGAGCGGGCGGCTGCGGCTGCTGTGTCTGATGAGCTTGTGGATGCTGTGGTGGCTGATGCGGCGGAGGGTGGTGTGGATCTTTTGGGTCGTGATGGGGTGTTGGCCGAGTTGACCAAGCGGGTCCTGGAGCGGGCTTTGGCCGAGGAGATGACCGATCATCTGGGTTATGAGCACGGCGACCCGATCGGCCATGGCACGGGCAACAACCGTAACGGGACCACCCCGAAACAGGTGCTGACCGAGATCGGCGCGGTGGATCTGGACGTTCCCCGGGATCGTAACTCCTCGTTCGAACCCAAGATCGTTCCGAAGGGCGCCCGCCGGCTGGAGCGTTTCAACGCCAACATCGTTGCCCTGTACGCCCGGGGTCTGTCCACCCGTGACATCCGCTCAGAGCTAAAGCGCATGTACGGTGTGGAAGTGTCGCCGGCGTTGGTGTCCAAGGTCACCGACGGGGTTTTGGAGGAACTCACCGAATGGCAGAACCGCCCCCTGGACAGTGTTTATCCACTTTTGTATATAGACGCCATGGTGGTCAAGGTCCGTACCGACGGCACCGTGGTCAATCGCCCAGCGTATGTGGTGGTCGGCGTCGACGTGGACGGCCGCAAACACGTCCTTGGTGTGTGGCTGGGAGACGGCGGCGAAGGCGCCAAGTACTGGCTAGCAGTGCTCACCGAGATACGCACCCGAGGCCTCGAGGACGTGCTGATCGTGTGCTGTGACGGCCTCCGCGGCCTGCCCGACGCGATCGAGGCGACCTGGCCCCAGGCGCTGGTCCAAACCTGTGTCATCCACCTGATACGGGCCTCTATGCGCTTGTGCAGCTGGAAAGACCGCAGAACCATCGTCAAGGGGCTACGGGCCGTGTACACCGCCACCAACGCCGAAACAGCCGCCGAGGCTTTGGAGGAACTCGACGACCAGTGGGGAAACCGCTACCCGGGGATGATCCGAGTATGGCGCCAAGCGTGGGAAGAGTTCACCCCGTTCCTGCGGTTCCCGCCAGAACTCCGCCGGGTGGTATACACCACGAACCTGGTCGAAAGTGTTCACTACCAGTTGCGGAAAGTCACCAAAACCAGGGGCCATTTCCCCACCGACCAATCAGCTCTGAAACTGCTGCGCCTCGCAGCCCGCAACATCACCAACAAGAGAGGAGGAGACCTCGGCACCGGAACCCACGGCTGGAAAAGAGCCCTCAACCAACTCGAAATCCACTTCCCCAACCGAATGAACCTAACCCGATAAACCCATAATGAACCCACCCCCTCACACAGACGATTTGACTGTGAGAATAAAGAAGGTGCCTTTAGAGGCTCTCAGGTTATAGCTGCTGGTGGTGGTGTCGTGACCCACGATTTGACTGACCCCGATTTTGGTGTCCTTTGCCTGATCTGTCCGACACCGACCTCCAGCAGCTTGCCTGGCGTACCGCGCTGGCCTGATCAGAAGCCTGTCCACCCCCAGGGGGTGTGACCCATCACAGTCCTGCCGTTTTCGCGGTTTGCGCCCCTCTTTTGGCGCACCGTCAGCAACCAAAGAGGGAGTTTCTCATGATAGGCACAGAAGTAGAGCATGTGATCGGGATCGATCCTGATCGTGATTGGGTCACCGCCTCGGTAGTGGATACTGCCACCACCGGAGAACAAGCCTCCGGAGTGTTCGAAACCACCCGGGTGGGATATGAACGGTTGGTGGGATGGGCCGATCAGCACACCCAGGCCACCGACCGGATATGGTCGGTGGAAGGCACCGGAAGCTACGGAGCAGGCGTATCAGGCTACCTTGCCAGCCGGGGTGAACAGGTTACAGAGTTCAACCATCCCACCCCAACTGTGGACGGCGCCAAGAACGACACCCTTGACGCTCGACGGGCCGCCCGCCAGGTGCTAGGCCGCCGTAGGCCATCGGTTCCTCGAGTTCGGGGAGACCGAGAAGCCCTCCGAGTGTTAGCAACCACCCGCCGAGGCGCCATAACAGCTAGAACATCGGCGATCAACGAACTGAAAGCCCTCCTAGTCACCGCGCCGGTCGATCTCAGGGACCAACTCCGAGGTCTTACCACCCCTGCTCTCGTAGCCACATGCGCGGCGTTCCGTCTCCGATCCGGACCCATCGGAGAACTCACCGCCACCAAACAAGCAATGCGCAGCCTGGCCAGGCGCATCCGCGCGCTCTCCACAGAGACCCAAGACCTCAAAACATCCATCACCGAACTGGTCATCTCTGTCGCTCCGCACCTGCTGAACCAGCCAGGAATAGGCCCCATCACCGCCGCTCAAGTGCTCATCGCCTGGTCCCACCCCCGCCGATGCCGCAACGAAGCAGCCTTCGCTCGCCTAGCCGGCGTAGCACCACTCGAAGCATCCTCCGGGCAACACACCCGCCACCGGCTCAACAGACACGGCGACCGCCAACTAAACCAGGCCCTCCACACCATCGCCATCAGCCGCTCCCGACACTGTCCCAAAACCAAGGCCTACATCGCCAAACGAACCAGCCAAGGAAAAACCACCCAAGAAACCCGCCGCTGCCTCAAACGATACATCGCCCGACAGCTCTACCGCCTTCTCGAAAACCCCCCACCCACCTAAACACCCCACCCCTCCAAACACGATTTGGAAATCATAGAAGCATCAGGCCCCCGGGCAACGGCACCCGGAGAGATCTCCCACAGCTGGGCTAGTGCCATCAGACCAGCCGCATGGGAAGGGTTGAACACCACCCGAATTCTGTGTTGTTGCTGGGCCGTTTGATGTTGTTGTGACACTGGTAGTCTCTCCTCCCCTCCTTGTGGATGAAACAGTTCCCTGGATGGATACAACCCCCCTGCAGACCGGACCCGGGAGTTTGGTCGGCGTTCTATCTAGGCTGCTGGTCTGCTGGGAATCCATGCTTCGATGTCGCTTCGGAGCCATCCCACCGCCCGGGATGAACTTCCACCCAAACGGACAGGATTCGGGAACTCTCCGGCTTGGCGGAGACGCCACAAAGTCGTACGAGACAGACCAGTAACAGCCACCACCGCCGACATCCGCAACACCTGAGGCAACCCACCGACAGGCAGGCCGGGAACAACGTGAGCAGGGACCGGCCGTCCAAGGGAGGAGCGGTCCGTAAGGGACGTACCGTGTTTCATGACCTCCAGCATGCAACAACACCCAGCCAAGAGCGTTCGCAAACCGTTCGTAGAAACGTTCGCAGCATTCGTTTAGCCTCTGACCTGGGGAAACACCTACCCCGGAACAGCAAACGTTCGTAGCGTTCGCGGGGACGCCACCCTCGGGAGCAGTCCCCCAAGTACACAAAGAACGTTTTAGGAACAAACCACCCGAACCCACCCCCAAACCACCGGCCCACCCCGACCAGCCCGTGGCTGCCCACCGAAAAACTGCTGTGGGCACACCTTTAGTGCAAACGTGTGGTCGACTTACCCCACAGTCGAAAACGCTGATGACAGGCACTGCCGCCGATCCGACGCCGTTTTCAAGGCATTAAAAGGGGATGTCGGTTCACGCTTCGGTGGAATCTCGCCCTAGTCCCTGTAAGCCTTGACCTTTTCCCTACAACTTCCACACACCTAGGTACCTGACTCCGCTACCGGCCTGCATGGATCTCTTGCTTGACGTGGCCCAAACGTGGCGACCCCAGGCGGGCAACATGGTTTCTGGCAGGCGCTCGGCCATATGGAGGGATGATGGCGATCATCGATTTTCCCCAGAGTCGATCACCGAAATTCCCCACCCTGGGTTAGTGGTTTAGGCTAGTGGGTCTCCTTTCGGTCGCTGTTTTCTGGCTTGTGCTTGGTAGCTTCTGAGGCGGTAGCTGTCCCCGGTGATGGTGAACACCACGCTCTTGTGCAAGAGCCGGTCTAGCATGGCCGCGGCGATGGTGTGATCTGAGAAGATCTCTCCCCATGATGTCACTCCGAGGTTGGTGGTGAGGATGATCGATCCTTTCCCGTAGCGCCTGGAGATCACTTGGAAAAGTGTGGCGGCGTCTTCTGCCGGCATCGGTAGGTAGCCCAGTTCGTCGATGATCAACACTTTCGGGGTGTTGAAGAACCGCATGGTTCTGGCCCATCTTCCTTGTAGGGCTGCTTTCCGGCATCGTGCGGCCAGGTCGGCTGCGGTGGTGTAGTACACCTTGTGTCCGGTGTCCACCGCCGCTCGTCCCAAGATGACCGCCAGCATGGTTTTTCCTACTCCTGGTGGTCCGATGAACAGCACGTTGGTGGCGTCAGCCAGATACGCCCCGGTGACCAGTTCCCGTACGAGTTTCTCGTTGATGCTGGGTTGTGCTCCAAAGTCGAAGTCTTCCAACTGCCAGCGGGTGGGGAAGTTCGCCAGTTTCAGCCGGGTTGCCCATCGGCGGTGTTCGGTGGTTTCCACCTCGACCCGCAACAGCTCCTCGAGGAACTCGGTATGACCCGCACGGTTGTGTCGTGCCCGTTCCAGGTGGGTGGGGAGCGCCTCGGCAGCAGCCGGCAAGTTCAGATAGGCCAGATGTGACCGGAGTTGTTGATACGCCGAGTCTTTGTTCATCGCCGCCTCCGGTGTTGGCGGTCGATGTGCCGCTGATAAACACCCAGGTCGATCACCGTTTCACTGGTTTGGATGTTCCCGATGCCCGAAGCCACGGCTAGGGCAGCTTCCGACGGTGGCCGGTTCGGTTTCGGTTTGCAAGGCCGCTTGGTAGTAAACGCGGCCAACACGACGTTCTCCAACGCCTCGACGTGCTCTGGCAACCGTACTGTCCGTCCCTGACCGCGGGGTATCTGCTGATGGGTGGCGACCAGCCGACCTGACTCTGACACCATGTCGATGGTGGGGTCTCCCAGCCGCCAACGAACGGTCACCTGGGTTCCTATCACCCCAGGTGGCACCGAATACTGGTTTCCCCACACCGACACCAACCCATTCGAGGCGACTCTACGTGTCAGGGTTCCCTCAGCCGGGTAGGGCATGAGAGGAAGCTCCAACAACGGCTCCGATTCGGCCAACTCACCAACGGTGCTCTCACCCCGCCGGCGGCTGTCACCAACCTTCTGGCAGAACTCGTCGAGGCTGTCCTGCGCCGAAGCGAGACTGGTAACCGCAGCGGTGCGCCACCACCGCTGCGAGATGTAATGGATGGCCTTTTCCACCACGCCCTTGCGTTGGGGTTGGCGCGGTGGACACGGATCCACCTCCACTCTGTAATGCTTCGCTACCGGAACGAACGAGGGTTGGATACGGTCAGTACCCGCCGCCACCACTGTGGCCATCCGATCCACCCGCCACCTCCGAGCAGTACCACCCAGCCGTTGCAGCACCCCGTCGATCCCCTCGATCAGGTGGGGTTGGTCCTGACTCGAGGTGAGCCACGCCCGGAACCGGCCCGAATACGACAGGACACCAACCAACACATAGGCTCGGGACCCCCAGGGGGTGTCCCGGAGTTCTGTCCAGTCCCACTGACACTCCTCACCCGGTGGATGATCAATAGTCGCAGTGGCACGACCCCGGGTTCCCGCACAGGCACCACACGACGGCCGTAGCCGACAGTGGCGGATCTTCCGCACCAACGTCACATAGCTCTGCTCATAGCCCAAAGCCGCTACTTCGTCGAACAGCGCCGACACCCAAACATGGGGATCATCGGACAGTCGCTGACGCACATACGGCTCGTACTCGTCGAACGGATCCAACTCGCCAGGGGTTCGTTCTCCCGGGACACGTTCACCGGACAGATACGCCCGTACGGTCTTTCGGTCTCTTCCCAAATGGCGGGCAATGGCCGAGATCGACCACCCCCGCTGTCTCAATGCATGAACTTCCACGCATTCCTCCAATGCCAACATAAGAGGCAGGGCTCCTCTCCACAGCTGCCGGATCTTGCTACCAAGCAGCTTGGAAGGGGCCCTACCCGACTACGGGTATTTGCCCCCAGGAGGTGGGGAATTTCAGTGATCGAGACTGGGGAATTTCAGTGATCGCCAACAGGGACGGAGTTGGTCTTGTCGAGTACGGCACAAGCAGACTCCATGGGTCGACGAAGGTGGTACAGCCAGCGCATGATCCCGGGTGTTCCATCCGGGGAGGGATGGCCCGTGGACTCAGAAGGCAGGAGACCTGGTGCTGATGTGATCGCCATAGCCGGTGTTGCAGGTGTGGGGTTGCGATGAAGGTTGAGGGGTTCCAGATTGGCCACATCGTCCCCTGCATCTTCGTCCAGTGTGTTGTCACGCACCGCTTTGTTTGGTAATCACTACTGCAGCATGCCGCGACGGCTCGCACCTGAGCCTATCATTGTTACGGTTTCATTTCGCCACTGGCTCGACCTCACTCGGCTGAGCCAACACTAAGGTAAACATCATGAGGATCAAGAGTGCCCGCTTGCGTGACTACAAGAGATTCACGGATCTTAGGATAACCGACATTCCGGAATCAACGCGCCTCGTTGTGTTGATAGGTCCCAACGGTAGTGGCAAGTCGTCAGTGTTCGATGCTTTCCTATTCAAAGCACAACGAGAGCCGACTCTTGGCCGTTACCTAATGGATGATGCGCTACAGCAATATTACTATAAGAGCGTTGCCGAAGCAGAGCAACGAACCACTACAGAGATACTCTGGAACAGGATAGAGATTGAGTTCCACTCCTCCCAGCCATCTTCTGGCAATTGGCGGACCGCGTTCTACATTAGGTCACCCTATCGAAACGAACCTGAGTTTCGAGTGGATAGTATCTCAGCGGTTGGCCGAGCATCCGAGAATCCACGGTTTGCTCGTATAATCGATTCTGATCAGGCAATTTCGGACGACTATAGACGCCTTGTCTGGAAGCGTCAGACTGACCTAGACAGCGCCGCCCCCGCTGACACGACCTTCGGAGCCTACCGAGAATCGTCGATCAAAGAGATCCAGGACGCGATGGCAGCCTTGTTTAGCGGTCTGCAGCTTCAGGATTTCGGTGGCATCACCGGCAAGGGCGGCTTCCGATTTGCAAAGGGTGTCGCTTCGGATTTTCAATACAAGAACCTTTCGGGTGGTGAGAAGGCAGCCTTTGATCTTCTGCTTGACATGTTTGTCAAACGTGACGAATTCCAGGATGCAGTTTACTGTATTGATGAACCGGAAGCACACATTGCTGTTTCGATCCAAGGAAAACTGTTGGATGCACTAATGGTACTATTGCCCGAAAGGTCACAGTTGTGGATAGCCACTCATTCCGTTGGGTTTGTTAGAGCGGCGGCTCAGCGAATGGAATCGCACGGTGATGTTACGTTTTTGGACTTCACAGGGCAGGATTATGATGAACCGGTGGTGTTGCGACCACCGGCGATCGGACGGTTGTTCTGGCGTAGCACTTACCAGGTCGCCCTCGACGACTTGGCGGCCCTGATAGCCCCTACGAGAATCATCCTGTGCGAAGGGAACCGTGATAACCCGAGTGCTGGGTTTGATGCTAAGTGCTATTCCAAGCTATTTGCAGACGACCACGGTGATACCCTTTTCCTGTCTCGTGGTGGCGCTAGTCAAGTAGAAAACAGTGACCACCTAATAACTGTCATAAAGGAGATTGTGAAGGGCGTGGAGGTGTTAAAACTAATTGACAGAGACGAAATGACGGACCAACGTAGGGCCGAAATGCTGGTGAACAACCCAATACTGCGGATACTAAGGCGACGTGAACTGGAAAACTATTTGTATGACTCTGTAGTGTTACAGACCTTCTTTGAACGTCGCGGTGTCACAGGCTTGCCTGACAGCATTGCCGTTTTGCTTGGAGACACCGCTACGTTGGACACCCGACACGTGCGCCAGAACATCCTTGCTGAAGCCCGCAAGTTGCTCCCAGGGGAGCATTTGGGTCGAACCAATCGAGAATTCGCACTTGAACACCTGGTGCCTGCGTTGAGATCCTCCGAGACGGTTTACCGGATACTCGAAGATGACATCTTCGGCACCTCGGACACTGGGTGAGCTGCTGCTGATTTTCTGAGGCTTCGCGATTCTGTGGGGAGGGGGGACGTCGAGGTCCTTAGTTGGGGGTTTGAGACCTCGCTGATGCTCCTATAGTGAATCGCCGACTTGTATGTGGGGTACAGGTCGCTGTGGCTCTGGGGTCGTAGCCTCTGGTCGCCCCCATTGGTTGTAGCGCGACGACCTGGCGTCCGATCCGCGATTGGGTTGTGAACCACGGGGTTGTCACAGCCTGGTTGCACGGTTCAATTCGGTGGGTGGCCGACTGCTTCATCTACAAGCGGGGCCAGATCCTTCCATGCTGTGATAATGGTCCCCACTATGTAGGTGCGATATTCCTTGAGGTTGTCATCCTCCCAGAACCTGCCTTTCGGAGGATCAAGATACTGATAGGCCGGCCACCACGGGCTGGATCGTGGAAAGGCGGGACGAGCTTCCTTTGTGAAACGCGACCTGTAGCTTTCTACATTTGTCCTGACTCCGCAGTACAGCGATCCATGAGGAGGGAATAGCGCCTTGCGTTGCCATTCCAATCTCACGTCCGGGTCTTTGTCACCTCTCGGCCAACCCTGTCGACGCAGTCCCAGACCTGGCCAGTTTCCTCCGGTTAGAAACGACCTTACGCCGCCCTCAGCGAACCCTCCGCTCCTTAGGGCCGCGTCGAGATCGCCTTTGAGACTGCGATAGAACCGATCCACGAATTTCGACACTTCGACTTCTAGAGCAACCCATTCCCTGATCCGTGCTTCATGCTCCAGAAAGAACTTGACCTGTTCGTCTTCGATCCGATTCATCCGAACTGCTCCTTGAGGGTCCGTAGGTAATTCTTGACGACATCAGTAGCGTCGGCAACCTCGGCGGCGGACTGTGATGTGCTCAGGGCCTCCTCCAACATCGCCCGGACCTCGGGCCACGAGAGAGTATTGAAAGCACGTTGGGAGCACCGTGTGGTCGCCGAATACGGCTTCCGACCGTCGGGGGTCAGGAACACGAAAAGAGGAGCGTTCTCGTTCTTGAAGTTCTCGTACAAATCGTCGCACTGGCTCGGCTGCTCTAACGCGTCGACCTTGTTCTCGATGATGAGCGTGAAGTTCCGGCCCCACACTACGAGGTCGGCCTCTCTGTCATTCCGCCACACGGAGAACGCCACCTTCCTCACTGCCAATGAGACGGACACCGGTTCCCCGGTGCAGTGTTCTACCAAACGCTCCACGAACTCATTTCCCAAGCCGTGCCGGGCCGTCGGGTTCAAGAGCCACTCCAACATGCGAGAATGCGTGTTTTCGTGGCGGGCGAGACCCACGATCTTAAGAAAGTCCGATGGCCCGGTCAACCACAGCCCGTCCGAAACGAGACGGTCATGCCGGCCGCGCATCTCCGTCATGGCCCCACGCCACTCGACAAGCAGCGTCCTCGTCCGCCGCACGGCGATCTCGTCCCAATCGCGCTCCATCGCACACATGCGCGCCTTCCACGAGGGCACTCGATTAACCGGTGTGACCATAGGGGGTATATCCGAGACAATAGCGACCCCACATCTCCCGCGCCCGCCCTCGATACCTCCGTGATGCTCGCCTCGACTCTTTATCGCTCCGGCCGGATCATCCACTCCCCGCCCTCGTAACCCAGCAACCCGCCCTACGGGTCGCACCTAAAAGGAAGTTGATGCACGGTATCTTCGAAGAACGAGGGGCGGGCAGTTCGGTTTGGGATCTGGTTGTCAGCGATGACTGCACATCGGGACTGCCGACAGTGACAGTGTCGAGTAGCCTCTCCCGAAAGGAATGGTCTGGACGCGCCCCTGGTGAGGGAGCGGGTTACGGAGCACCAATGGCGTAACGGAGGATAGGAGAATATCCAGGATGCCAGCGCAGGAGCGGTCAACCCCCGAGGGGTCCACGGCTGAGGAGAGCCTCAACGACAAGACCGCAGAGTGGCTACGCCACTACGGGTTGGAGGCGCAGGCGGAGCAGAGGATTCCAGGTGTTCCTGGGGGCGGGTTACATGTCCACAAGTTGGATGTGGTTGTTGAGATGGACAGTGAGTGCGTAGCGTTGGAGGCGGAGTTCCATCCCGCTAGAGGAGTTAGCGGTGATGCTCTCAAGAGACTGCCCGACAGTGGACACCTGATGTGGCGTGGCATGCCCATTACCAGGGCGGTTGCCGTTGTTTATCCGGAACAGTTTCAACACATGCCAGAAAGCCTTTCCAAGCAACTATTGGTTTCTTGTGAGGATCTGCTTTTCCGACCCGTTGAACGCGACAAGGAGGGGGGCATTGTTTGGGGAGCGCAGCAAGCGGGAGGCTTGGGGGATCTTGCAAATCTCCTGGGGAGCTACTGGATTCAGTCGAGTACCAGTGCCAGCGTGGAGCATATAGTCAGGAACGCCTCGGAGGCCATAGATGCTGCTGCTGCGATTCTGGCAAACGACCCGTACATTCAACAGCCGCACGACGATTCGGACCCGGCCGCTACCTGCGCGCTTGTTTGGCTGAATGCCTTTCTGTTCCAGGAGCTTCTGGCTTCCGATCTAAGGCCAGCGAGTATCCCGTCCCCACACACGGGTCAATCCATACGGGTGCCGCAACACACGGACACACCGTCGGACACACTGGGTGACTGGGAGTTCATCTTGTCCATTAACTGGTATCCCATTTTTGATTTGGCCCGGCGGAGCCTCCGCCAGATCGCTGCTCCCCGCGACAAACATGCGCTGGGGATCCTGCGGAAGCAAGCCAAGGAGATGGCGCAGGAACAGGCCATTCGCCGTCACGACATCGCGGGTCGGGTGTTTCACCGGCTGCTGTCGAGTCGCAAATTCCTGGCCACTAATTACACAACGATTCCAGCGGCGGTGGTTCTGGCTGGACTCGCTTTCGGATCCGAGCGTGGACCGTTGGGTGGCAAGTCGCTAACCAACGAAGGGGCACTCGGTGACGAACTGCGGATAGTCGATCCTGCATGCGGCAGCGGCACCCTGCTGATGGCCGCACTCCAAGAAGTGCTCGCTGCCTGTCGTCGGGCCAAGTCAACGGCAGGCAGCATCGCCGGCAATCCCATAAAAGTCAACCTCAAGCCCCTGCTGGAGCATTCCCTCTACGGTTATGACGTTGTGCCCGGTGCTCAACATCTGACTAACACCACTCTCTCTATGGCCGAGACAACCCAGGTCCTGAGCGGACTGCCTATCTACGTGATGCCCCACGACTGCAATCCCGATTCCGGGATACCTCGGCTCGGGAGCCTCGATTTCCTACATGGTTCTCCGAACCATGGGAGCACTATGTCAATGGAACTGTTCCCTTCTCTCGGCGCCGCTACGAGGGTCACCGGGACAGGCGAGCATCATAGGGATTTGCATCTGCCCGTGAATGTGGACCTTTTCATCTGCAACCCGCCGTACACCCGGGCCGGGGGACCCGGCAGCGAAGAACACACCGAGTGGAACCCGATGTTCGGATCGGTTCACTCGAAGCGTGACAAGACCAAAATGAACGCCGCGTTGCGCAAAACCCTCAGCAGCACGATTGGTAGCCTGTACGCAGGCCTCGGCTCCGCTTTCGTAGCACTGATCGACCAAGAGGTACGCCTCGGGGGCATGGTTGCTCTGGTGCTGCCCCTCACCGCTATAACGGGCAGCAGATGGCGACCGGTGAGAGAGCAGCTGCTGAGGGACTACGACATAGAATGGGTCGTTGTCAGCCACGACCCGAGATACAGGCACAAGAAAGCGAACTTGCCGGGCCGCAGGTGGGTCAGTTTCTCCGAGTCCACGCGAATAGCGGAAACGCTCATAGTCGCCGTCCGACGGGAAAAGGCGGACCCCAACCACCGTATCAAGTTCGTGAACCTGCGCCACAACCCCGACGAACCGGCCGATGCCATGGCGCTCACTCGAGCGTTGCTGAACAGCCGAGTTGATCATCTCGTCTCAGGTCGAACCAACCTGCTGCGCTCCGAAATCTCGTTTCCCCACCCGACACACAACTACGGCGAGATACTCAGCATTCCCCAACGGGAACTGACCGGAGACGCTTGGCCTCACGCCGCATTCACCCATGCAACCCTGACAGACAGCGTCATGAGAATGAGAACCGAGGGCCAGCTAGGTTCGGCAGCGGTGCCGATCGTGCCACTGGGAGAAATCACCGATCAGGGTCCATACCACATGCAAATAAAAGGCAAAGCCAACGGCGTTTTCGATTGCAAAGAGGGCAGCCCCCGCCCGCTGGACCTGCCGGCGATCTGGCACCACAACAGCAACAAAGAAAAGACGCTCGCCCTCGACGGCAACGCAGTTCTCACCCGCCGCATAGGCAAACAAGCCGCCCAAGACGAAATGCTCCAGAAACAGGGACACCTCCACCTCGCAGCCGAACTCGGCCACGCGCCACAGCGGCTGGCCGCGGCCTACACCAACCGCAAAATGCTGGGGGTCAGGTCGTGGATCACCCTGATACCCAAACGACCACGCCCCGGAGCGGAGGAGACGCTGTGCCTGTGGTTGAACAGCACCCCCGGGCTGCTTCTGCGTATAGTCCACGCCAACCGCCCATACCTCGGGCGGAGCAGCGTACCACACGAACTCGCCCGGACAATGCCCG
Source organism: Acidimicrobiia bacterium (assembly GCA_965209025.1). Classification (GTDB taxonomy): domain Bacteria; phylum Actinomycetota; class Acidimicrobiia; order Spongiisociales; family ZC4RG35; genus Bin76. The sequence continues at coordinate 558,802 of OZ242375.1, forward strand.
CATTGGACATAGACAACCTCTCCGCAGCGCAGCTTCAAGCCGGGCTTGACTTGTTTCACCAACTCAAGGGCCGACCGCTACAAGGCTTCGCCCACATCAACACCGATGAAGTCCGACAAGAACTAAACCACCGGCTTGTGATCGAAGTACTAGGAGGCGACAGCAACGCCGCCCAATACGTGGCCTCCTTAACAGAGGAATTGTCATTGGAGCCAACACTTACGGCGCGGCACTGACAGCAACCAAACCGAAACACGACGATCCTGAGATCTCTGAATGTTTCCCACCGAGCCTCTGGGCACCACCCAACAAGACCACGCTTAAGGACCGACTGGCCGTGACTCAAGACCCGAGCCGACAGTAGAAGTGACACTTCACTCTGCTGTTTGCACAATGACCTGGGGCAATAGCTTTCCATCTAGCGGAGGCGGACGACGGTGGAATGATGTCACTGGCCCATCCCAAGGGGGGCACAACAATCTAAACCATACTTCCCACCGTACCACAAGCGAGGCGCGGAAACCGCTTTGTCTATGATCAGCACGGTGCGTAGGATAAAGGTGCATACCCGTAACCCAACAGTGAGCAAGCCATGGACGACAACCTGAATCCCAACGGAAGGAAGCCGGAGGAGGAGCGGCGGAACCGGGTGGAGAACCGGTTGCGGCTACGGGAAGAGCCTTTGACCAAAGAGGAGCGGCGGGACGCTATCGACATGATCTTCGAGAGAGACAGCGAGTTGCTCCAGATCCTCGCTGACGCCTGATCCTGTTCGAATAGTGAGAGATGTGGAGGGGGCGGAACCGATCTGGGTCCCTGTCGAGGATGTCCTGGATATCCATGAGCGGGCTATAGAGTTGCATGGCGGCCGTTTCGGGTTGCGCAGCGAGGGGCTCTTGGAACAGGCGATCTTTAGGCCAAGGCATATCAGGTTCTACGAGAACACGAACGACATCGCCCGGCTGACGGCTTGCTACGCGGCGAGCGTGGTGCAGATTCATCCTTTCTTTGACGGGAACAAGCGCACCGGCTGGGGAACTGCCAATCTCTTCGCAATCCTCAATGGATGGGTCTTGGCCTGCGACAAAGATGTAGCGGTCTGGATGATGCTGGGTTACGCATCTCACCAATTGGACGAGGAGCAGTTGACGGATCTTGTCGGGAAGCACCTCTACCACTTGGTATAGAGCCTCAACATGGTGGGGGAGAACAGACTGAAAGGGGGCGGTAGGTGTAGACGGAATCTTCTCCAACCATCTGCGACCCCTTGGCCGCTTCTCGAGGTTTTGCTTAGGCCCTTTTTCGGTATCACAACTGATAACGTTTTCTCCCTGAAGGGCTGTGACCTGGGGAAACAGCCTTGATCTACGTGCCGGGAGTGGGATTCGAACCCACACGGAGTTGCCCCCAATGGATTTTGAGTCCTTGCAAAACACCAGCTAGATAGCCCGATCCTTGTAGGGCGTCCCACGCTTAGTCCCACAGGCGGGACTGTGTGGTGACAGAGCATTTTTCTTGCTTGCCGGCGAAAGTTTAGCGGCGTGGGACTCAGTTGAGCCGTGCATTCGAGGTTTCCAGTTGTCGCCCCGCGCAGTGTTTGCACCATGGGCCGGCCATCCCAGGGCGCTCGTGGTTGGGGAGGGTGTAGAATGAGATTCATGGTCACGACCGTGAAAGCCACTTACATCAACGGGGTGTTCATGCCCGTTGATCCCGTTGATCTGGAGGAGGGAGCCGAGGTGATGGTGTCAATGGAGAACGCGTCACCCCCCGGCGGATTGGGTGCCGTATTGGAGGCGGTGAAAGAACTCCACGAGACCATCCCCGCGGACGCATGGGATGTCCTGCCGACTGACCTCGCGAAAAACAAGAAGCATTACCTCTACGGCCATCCCAAAGTAGACAGCGGTTGAGGACGGTCTTCGCCGACGCTGGCTACTGGATCGCGCTCTGGCATCCCAGGGATGGACTGCACAGAAGGGCAGTGGCTGTGTCGGAGAGCCTGGGATCAGTTGCGGTTGTGACAACCCAACTCGTGCTGGTAGAGGCACTTGATGCCATGGCGGGCATGGGGGAATTCCGTCGGCGAATCGCAGCCCAGATGGTGCGCAGGCTTGAAGATGACACGGGTATTGAGATCGTTCCGCAGACGGATGCCCAGTTTCGGGCCGCCGTGGAGCGCTACTCAGCCCGCCCCGACCAGCGATGGAGCCTTACGGACTGCGCCAGTTTCCTTGTGATGGAGGAGCGGGGGATACCGGAGGCGCTTGCCTACGACTGGGACTTCGAGCAGGCGGGATTCACCGCTCTGCTTCGAGAAGACCAGGCGTAACGGAGGTCTTGGAACCAACATCGCGAGCAGCGTTTTGCCCGGGCTCAATATAGGTGATTTGGTGCCGCATTTTGGCTTAGTCTGACCCGTGGTTGGGCGGGGCTCTGCAGGGGCGGGGGGATAAGGATGTCCGGGGAGTGTCGGGCGCAGCGATGGACGGTTCCGTACCTCCCGGACTCAAATCCCTGCCCGAAACATTCTGTGCTGTCGGTTTTGTTGCTAAAGGGCCGGTGACGTCGGTGTCAGATTCTTACCAGCCTCAGCGGAGCTACGAAAGCAGCTCGATGCGGCCTCTCATAGCATCCGCAGGGGGTGCGGCCTGTGTTTTGTGGCTCTTCCGGCCTCTCAAGGCGTGCCTGGTTTTAGTTGAACGTCGAGGATTCTCGGGGTTCTTGGGTGGGGGAGGCTGTTCGTACACGCGGCACCGGCGGGCCAGTTTCCCCGCTCGTCCACCTCGCCTTCGTTCCAGGCCACCCGACCGGACGGTTTACAACTGAAGCTTGGCGGTTTCCTACCGGTCCCGGCGGATAGGCCAGAGTCTATGAACTCGTGCCGTATGTTCTCACCCCGCCGGGCAGCGGCGGGGCCGTGGTGGGACTCTTCTTCGACCACCTGTCAGCCGAGGTGTTGTGATGAGATGAAACCCTTTGCTTGCGGGTTGTCGAACAGTTGGCAGCTGGCGCAGGCTTTGCTGAAACACCACCAAAATGGTTCTAATCACACAAACCGGCACCAAAACGGTGGATTGAGGCTAAGAGCGTTAGCGGCTAGGCGACCGGTATCGAGAATCGTAGGGCTGCCGAGGACTCTGCATCCCGCCCATCAACGATGCTCGTCGTCACACCCGCGGCTGTGGTACCAATGGGTCGACCGGCAACAGTCAGCCATAGCCGGGGCGAATCGGTTCATCAGGTGCCCTGAGCCCGTGAAGAATGCGCAGTGCTTCCGCAGTTCCTTGAATGCGCGGCGCACGTCTTTCTGCGATCCCTCCCAGAGCAGGTGGTCGGCGCAGACTTGTTCGACGGCCGAGAAGACATCCATCTGAGGTGTTGGTGTTCGGACGTTCGACAGAATGGGCGCGACCTTGTCGTCTAGCGCGTCGCTCTCGCAACCGGGGATTCCTGTTGTGAGGTTCTTCATCGAGCTGATTTGAGCATGGAAGACAGGGTGTCCTAGGTCGTCCTTGGACTGGTCGTAGTGAGCACCGTAGACGTGCTCGAATTGTGACTGCTTTGCTCGGACGTAAGCGACCCTTGTGCTGAATTGCGTGGTTCTGAGCGGGTCTACGGTGCCGTCGAACTCGATCCACCCGTCGATGACGACATGCAGGTTTGGGGCGTCCCGTTTTGCCCGCTCAGGCAGGTAGAACCTGATTGGGTTCACCTTCACGGAGATGTGCTCATTGGGTGTGACTCTGAAGATCTCGTTGCCCGACGTTGGCGCGACAGATACGGACGGATTCATTCGCGTGACGATTCCCCGGATCGAGTTCCAGTTCGTGTTCAGCAGTTTCTCCACCGTTTTGGCTAGGCGGGCGGGCGAGTTTTCTGAGCTCATTGGCCGAGGAGTGGCGCCCACTCGTCGTGGTATTCGCGCTCAACGCGACTTGAGGTGGCACCGCTCGGGATCCAGCTACTTCCGGCGACTGAACAGTCGCTGCGGACGCATACCGGGCGATTTGTGAAGGGGCAGTGGAACCCTCCTCTCGTCCCCGCACAGCCGTCGCGAGCACACTCGTGCCGGGTCAGGGTGCGGCCGAGCTCCGTTTCGATGGCCGCTCGGTGAAAGGCACCGATGTCGTCCGCGGAGTCAGTCACCAAACCGAAGAGGTCCTCTAGGACGGCGTCGACGGATTCTCTCCAGAACAGCTGGTCCAGTCGTGAGAACGGGCCCGTATAGCGCGCCGCATTGAACATCTTCGTCAACTCTGCTCCTTCGTCGACGCCGGCCCCTACATATGCACACAGCGCGTCTATCCCGAGGATCGGACCCGCGAATCTTGTGATCACGTTTGCGAGGTAGTGGCCGAGCGTGTAGCTGATAGCGGTCTCCGGCGACCGCTCACCTGTGGACGTGGTGGATTGGCTGCCGATGATTCGCGTGGCTACGGCCGTTCCGCCGTTCCCAAGGCGAGCCATATACAGAGCGAAGTCCGACTCGAGGTGGGGTCGTTGAACTGCGTGCGCGAGGTACCTGGCAAGGCTGGTCGTGCCAGGGTCCAGATCCAGTTCCGAAATCGCGGCCGCAAGCTCTGTGAAGCCGTAGTAGGTCGCTGTGATGTAGTCAGCACCGTCCTTGTCGTTGGGCGGGATGCGAAGCTCAAACAGGTCGGCGTCTCGTGGAAGGAGCTGTGGTGTCCTACGGGAGAAGTCGCCGACCGGTATCGCGAGTTGTTGGCACCACCTGACGATCGTGGCGCCGAACAAGCCACGGAGGCCACCTGCCGTGAGATCCTGATCTGTTGCCACGAGGACCGTTTCGCCGTCGTCGACGCGCTCTCGGAACGCGACCGCCACGTTGTCTTCCGAGCCGGGCTGCCACCTCGCGATGCTTACGTCTGGCAAGCGAGCCGCTACGGCGGCGTGTAGGCCGTCCAGAAGTTCTGCGTCGTCATCGATCAAGACAATTTCGCTCATGGGCCCTCCTGAGCTAGCGGGATGCGTACTTGAATGCAGGTGTTGAACCCGGGGGGCGGGTCAACGACGTTGGCGCTTCCGCCGTAGGCGGCAGCGCCGCGCCTCACAAGCGTGAGCCCGAGACCCATTCCGGAGCCAAGCGGGTCGAGGCGGCCGGACGTGGTTGTGAACAGCGGATCGAACACTCGGTCGCGCAAGGCGTTGTCGATCCCCACGCCAGTGTCCGATGCCTCGATGGTGTGCCAGGAGCGCTCGTTCCACGCGCGGAAGGCGATCGTCTGCGGATCCGAGCTCGGATTGGCTGTTGTCGCCTTCAGCGCGTTCGACAGAAGGTTCTGTGCGATGCCGTTGTAGAGGCTCGGCGGGACTAGCGGAGCGTCGACGTCCTTTTCGACAGCGATCTCGACGGCGATGTGGCGCTCGGCTGCGTAGGACCCGAAGACCTTGGCGATTTGGCGGAGGCGGGGTAGGGCCTTGTACGGGCTGTCGGGTGTTGTCTTGCTGCCTTGGATGTAGCCCGAGGCGTAGGAGGCGAACTGTTGGAGTGTCTTGATGCGTTCCGCCAGCAGGGCCGCGCGTTCCGCCGCCGACGGGTCATTGGCGCTCTCCAGATCGCGTTGCGCATCTTGGAGAACCGCCACGGCCGCCCCGAACTCGTGCGTCATGAAGCCTGCCACGACCCCAAGCAGGCTCATCACTTCAAGCTGTCGTTCTCGTTCTTGAGCCGCTTCTGCCTGCGTCTGGAGCAGGCCTTGGCTCCTTTCGAGGGCGGCAACGATCTGGCGTTTCTGCGGCTCCGAGATCCAGGGACTTGCCTGGATCGCGTTGATTGCCCGCCGGGTCTCAGCGTCCGACTCGGCGCGGCTCAGCGCTTCGGCCTCCGCTTGCTCTTCGAGTTGAGTTGCGCGGTCGACGTAGGCGATCGCCTCTAGTGCTCCGCGGACGAGGTCCCGCAGGTGTTTGAAACCGGCGTTGTCAATGAATCCCTCCCGGTCAGCCGCCGGCACGAGGTTGCTCTCGCGACTGGCGCCCCTGCCCCTGCGGGCTCGGACCTCGACTACTCCGACCACCTGGGCGGACTGAGGGAGCCGGAGCATCCAGTTGAGCTTCGTGTCACCTTGTTCTGCCTCCGACATCGGGAAATACTTGCGCGCGAGCGGCGACCTCGGATCCCGTTTCCGGCGCGCCACGTCGGCTTGGAGAGATAGCCAATCGTCACCGGCTGTGCCGTAGGGTTGAACTCGGAACGCTCTATCAAATACGGCGACTCCTGCGTTGTCCTTAATCCACTTGTACGCGGCCGTGCCGTTTATGTCGGTGCCTCGGAACGTTCCAGAGCGTCTTGGGAAGAACCGCACATCGGCGAAGACGGGCTCGAGGTCGGACTCCTGTGGGTGCTTGATCTTCAGGTAGGGCTTGGACTCGCCTCGCCGGAATACGTTGAGGGCTACGTGAGTCCTCGTCACCTTGAGTTCCGCACGTATCACAAAGTGCTTGAGCACCGAGGCAGCGACATCATCGATTGTGGTGTCCTCGTCTTGGATCTCGAGCGCGAACCCCGGGTCGGGCACGCGCCTAGCCGTCGCTGCTGGAGCGCTCGGATCCGAATTGCGAAAGAGGGGGCGCAGGGGCGACAGGAGACCGACGGAGGCCGTGCGGACTGCGCGCAGTTCCTTTTTCGTCAGCTCGCGAGCGTCACCGATAGTGAGAGTAGTCCCTGTCTCGTGTCCTCCCTCCAAGGCCTCAAGCTCGTATGGCACTTCAACCTGACCGATGTCTTCGTGTCGATCGAACACTGGCCAGTCGAAGTGGGCTCGCAGTCGCGTGTGCTCGCCACGCTCCTCGTCATACGCGATGGACTCGAGGTCTAGCGATGGTCCGAGGAACCGAACAGCGAAGCGACCGATCCCCTTCTCGCCGGTAATCTGGCGGTTGAAACGGCGCGAGGTAGCGGCCGATTCCTTTGAGCTGGTCCCGACGCGCATCCATGCCGTCCGGAACTCACGGAGCGTCATCCCGCGCCCATTGTCCGCAACCCAAATCGAGCCTGATTCGTGACGAAGGGTGCAACGAGACGCATCGGCGTCGTACGAATTCTTCACGAGTTCGACGAGTGCCACCTCGGGTGACCGGACGAGCCGCTCGCCCAGCTCACGGAGCAGGCGCGCTTCGACACTGAAGGTGAGCACACCGCGCTCCACTCTCGACGTGGCGCTCATGTGACCCCGCCGCGCACCTCACGCGCCGACAGGAGCAGAGTGTTGATCTGCCCGATCTCAAGCTTCCTCATCCCGTGAGCGTGCGGAACAATCCGCTCGGGCAGGTCTGGATCGCTTAGCAACGAACGGAACGCCATTAGATCATGCTCGTCGGTGTTGTAGATCCCGCAGACGGAGCCGACAGCTCTTGCCTGGATCAGGTTGTCGACGCACTTAGGAGCGTCCTTCTTGAACGACGATGCCATCAATGCAACAGGGACGGGGGGCATGTTAAAGCGCCACCACTCGTCACGAGCGAGGCACGTCTTCGTTTGGTACAGCTCAGCGGGGACGCTGTTGAGATACGCGCTCAGTCGCTTGCTTGGGACGCGGTCCGTTCGCGGCAGCCAGCACCGGCGACCTGCCTGTTCGAAGTGTCGCTTGAAGACGGAGCTTGAGATCGCCGTAGTTCCGGGCGAGAGGCCCCGCAAGCTGGTGACACATGGAACCACGTCGGTGCCTCTACGAAGCCCATGTCTGGCCCTCTCCCCCTCCGTTAGGACCAGTGCCTTCTGCGTGCCAGGACTCAGGCCGCGCTTGGCGAATGGCTGGTCAAGGAAGCGACCTCGCGCCGAAGTGTAAGCCAGCACCCCAGCGTCTGAGCCCGTCGGAGTTGACCGCTCAGTCGACGATCCCTCGAAGTCGGTGAAGTAGCGCCAACTTGCACGTGCCCGTTCACGTTTGTCGATCACAGTCAGAGAGGCGGTGGTCTGAACCCCGTCGAACACCGCATCACCCAGGTGGTAGACACTGACGCCCCAGTCGTTCTCGAGAACGTACCGGCGGAGTGGTTCCGATGACGGCCTCGACACCCACTCGTACGGGATCACTAGCGCGCAAAGGCCATCAGGTGCAGTCGAACTCAGGGCGAGAAGAGTAAAGTACTGCCATGCGTTCGCGAGTCCCGACATGGCCACTCCGGTCCTTTGCTCGACGACTTCCGCTGCAGCGTGACGCCAGCCAGGGGGGAGGTCCTGGTTTCGCACGTACGGAGGATTGCCGATGCAGGCACCGAAGTCTTGTCGTCGAGAGGAGAACGCACATGCGTTCTTGATCGAAGCGTTCGCGGGCAGATCCACTCCTCGATACTTTGACCGGTCCACTTCGAATCCCAGGTATGTGCGATAGGCCCCGGTCGAGGCGAACCTTCCGTCACCGGCACCAAAGTCAACGACGTCAAGGCATTCGATGTCTCTGCGCAGGCCAACCTGGTGCCAGACCGCATCAACGACCGTTTGGGGCGTGTCAACTTGACAGCGGTCGAGATAGAGCGACACCTGGTCAGAGCTACCCCACGATTCGATCGCCGGCGTCAGGACTCGCGATCTGCGAGGTCCGTTGGGTGCCTGCGTCGTCGGTACTGTCTCATCCACCGTGGCAATGGTAGAAAAGGCCCATCCCCGCGGAAAACTCAGCGACCGGTAGAGGCAAATCCCACATATATGTCATTTCACTATACTGAATCGTTCCGGGATGCTCCCATGTCTTGCAAATCGGGTGTTGGGGGGTGAGCCAGTGTTGGTATCGGGTGGCGAGGTGGCGGCTGTGGTATTGGCCCTTGTTCGAGGCGTGAGAGGAGGGTGGCATGGGTTTGGAGTTCTTCGGCGGCGTGGGAGAGGGTGATCTGGGTTTGTTGGTCTCTCGCACCGCCATGTCGCTCAAACCAGTAACCCCTTTTCAACCTCGCGGACACCAACAAACCATGCCCCTGAACACCCCCGAGGTCGCTGAATCTACCCCTCAGGCATCAACTCCCCGACCGAAAGGGCCACCGGAACGACCGGACCGAACCAACACGGGCCTCACCACCCAAGACCCTCCACAACAGCAGAAAACAGCGCGAGGCTGATCGAGCGGACATGAGGAGGAGCCAGGGGACAGGGTCATGGGGACCAGAACCCGAACGAGATGGATGCAGAGGGGAACCTTGAATCGGCCGGTGTCAGAACCGAAGGGGATCGGCGGAACGCCGGCCGCGAACGTTTTTCAGGTGGGCGAACTCGACCACACGTTTGCACTAAAGCCTGCCCACACCCGAAAACGCGTGGGCAACCACCAGCCGCCCGGGGCGGCGCAGGCAGGTTTGATGGCCGGTTCGGGGGGCTCCTAGCGAAACGTTCGTCGAGTACCTGGTCCGGCTTCTCACGAGACAAACGGCTGGCGAACGGTTTCGAACGTTTCACCACTTCAGGTCGGTGTTTCCCCAGGTCACACAGTAAACGAACGGTTTGCGAACGCTACGAACGCTACAGCGAACGGTTTACGAACGTTTTGAAGTAGACGTGGGCGGGCATTTCCACTTCGACCATGCCTTGTAGGGTGTGGGCCACATCCCCGTTGAGAACCCGGTTGACGCCGGAGGTGCTAGAACGCCGGCAGTGAGATCTGATCAACGTATTAACCCAGGAGTGGCGGCTGAACTAATCGAGGCTTCGCGACCTTCTGTTGTTCTGGCCCTTCGCGATGCTTCAGGGAATGACGTCACCATATCCAGATCCTTTGTCACGACTGTAACTTGGGAAGAGCGACTCAATCGGTGGTTTGAGTCCGTGATCGCCATCATCCGGGGAGCCGGGCCGTCGAGGCTCTGTTTCCAGGCGCACTGGGTGCTTCAACTCTTTCTTGCGGTTGGCATCACCGGTTCTTTGGATGGTGGGCAGATCGCCCGATCAAGGGTGCGGCACATGAATAGCATGGTTTCTTCCCTGGAAGGCGTTGATCGGAAACCGAATGTCCTGTCTGCCGTCCCGCCCGTTATTCCTTGGTCATAGGCCCAACCTATGGGTGTCTGGTACCAGGCGTCCGCGTTGGGGGGAACGTCATCGTAGTGGTCTGTGCCCAGAGTGCCGGTGTCTGGTGCTCCTTCCGCCCGGTGGAGGAATGCCATGGTTTGTTCTCTGGTGAGGGTCTGGCCCATCCCGAAAAGGCCGTTCCCGACTCCGCTGGTGATGCCGTTCTCGAAAGCCCAGCCGATCGTGGTGTTTGCCCAGTGATCGCCTGGGACGTCGGTGAAGTAGGCGCTACCGTCGTACTGGGTCCTTGTGCACTCATCGGGTGCGTAGGCTCGGCACAGGAATGTTATCATTTCTTCTCGTTTCAAACCTGACCGAATCCCGAACCGGTCTTCGCCGACGCCGGCGGTTATCTCCCAGGACTGGGCCCACCTTACCGGAACATAAAAGAAGCTGTCGGTGGGTACGTCGGTGAAAGTCGGGTAGTCATTGCCTGGGGCTATTTCGATTATGAAGGTGTCTCCGTACCGTTCGATCACATTGAGTTCGTATCTGTCCGGATCCGTTTCGCTGTCTCCCCACCAAACACCTTCGCCCAGACCCTGAACATGGAGCACCGGGTCATCTTCGCCCGATGGGGCCGGTTTCGTTCGTCTCTCAGAACCCCAACAAGCATCAATGGAGGGGTAGTCGCACTGAGACGTGGATTGATCAATTAGATAAATCTCGACGCCTTCTTTCGGGACAAGGGAATCATATGATTCCTGTACGCGGACCCCCATGGATGCAAAAACGCCGGTGGACCATTCCATGATCACCATCTGAGTACCGGGTGAACCGACCGGGCTTATTGCATGTAGCGACAGGTAATCCCAAGGATAAAACTCGACTTGATCGGATTGAATCCACCCAGCTGCGTACCGATTCAACGCGTGAGTCCCCGCCAGTGTTCGTCGGCTGACAGTTCCTCGGTTATCTTGATACGTTGCGGTTGGCCGGCGGCTCATCAAATCCATGGGATTGTCGTATTCGTCTATGGTGCCATCGTCACGTATCGTCGTGCCAGTAAAGGAATGCGGCCAACTGAGCGTATGCCCGATCTCATGAGCTACGATGCCGATCAGGCCTAGAGCGTGAAGGTCATCAAGTGAACCTATGCCGCCCTGGATAGAAGACAGAGCAACGGGCGACCAGCGAACGCCTACGTTAGTGAACCATTCCATCCAAACCCACCGCTGGTTCTCAGGGTAAAACTCATTGCACCACCTGATGGAAACACTGTCCCCACAAAAGGAACCAGGTCCACCCCAAGAAAAGCCACCGGCAGCAGCCGCAATGTGCAGAGTCGAGACGACAATAGCTGCATGGTTCCCACCCGCCGACCGATTACCGACCGAATCCAAACAACCTTGCTGGCTGTTGGCCCGAACCGACCCACCGGGAACGAACGACAAAACATAACGCCCCTCCGAAAGCCACGAAAAAAACGGAGGTAGCTCAGCATTCAGCAGTCCCGATACGTTCTCAGGCGTCAGATCCAGGGAACCATGAACCCCATCGCACACTCACACCTCGAACCGGTCAGGCGCGGTCCCCCGAAACGACGTAAGCCCAAAGTGGGCCACCAACCCCAACGGGTCAGCCGCATAAGGATCGGGATCGGCCGACTGCAAAACCACCCGGTCAGTCAATGACTGAGCACCTACGGGAGCAGGCAGGACAACCATCACCAAACCAGCCATCACAAACCACGCCCGCAACTTGGACAAGAAGCGCCTCTCTCTGGAAGGACGAAACACAACTAGGGACATATCAGCAACCTTGCCACCGTACGGACGCAAGCGTCCGGGCAGGAGATGATGCGCACCAACCAGCGCACCCTTTTCCTCTCAGACGGTCTCTTCGCTTCAGACGGTGCCCTACGGATCGTCAATAATATAGGCTGCTAGGAGGGCAGGGTCACAAATCCTCGTCCGGTCTCTGAGCAGCTTAACCGACTCCAACAGGCCATGGACTCCAAACAATAACGACCGCGGGCATGCCCGTCACCTGAGACAACCCACCAAGGAGCGGGCCAGAGTCACGATAGAAAGGGGACGGCCCAGCCTTGAAGGGGACGGTCAGAGGGAGATGTAACGATGTTTCCTGCCCACCGCCACGCAACAACACCCAGAAAGAGACGTTTGTTTAAACGAGCTTCTATGACGTTCGCAAACCGTTTGCAAACCGTTCGTTTACGGTCTGACCTGGGGCAACACCCCCCGGAAACAGTCAAGCGCTCGCAGCCGTTCGCCAGCCGTTTGTCTCGTAAGAACCCGGATCACGTACTCGACGAACATTTCGCTAGAAGACCCTCAAACCTGCCCACGCCGCTTCGGGTTGCCGGAGGGCTGCCCACGCGTTTTCGGGTGTGGGCAGGCTTTAGTGCAAACGTGTGGTCGACCTGCGCCAACGCAAAACGGTTTCTCGGCAAAGATCTCGCAGAGCCACCGACACCCTAACCGTGCAGCGGTTGAGGACACTCAGCGCTCCAGAATCTCAACGCCAATCACCTTCGCGCGGAGAAGATGTACGAATAAACACCAGCGCCTTGCTCATTATGTGCCAGGGACATCAAAAACGCGGCAATACTACCTGCGGCCGCGATTGCGCTTCCTGCGGGTGATCCGCCTTGAAAGGCCACGCCTGCACCTGCAAGACCAATGGCAAATGATGCTGGCCTTCCCCACGCCCTCCTGCTCGCGTTCCTTATGGCACGAGCAGCGTCGTCGAGTTCCTCTTGGCGTTGTTCGAAGGCGGCTTCACGTTCATCTAGTGGCATGAGGCTCAAATCACGAGCAAAACGACGCACCGACAGGCTGTAGTTTCGATGCTGGGAGTAGTTCTGGTTTCGAAAGTCCAGAATCTCTTCAACGGGGATCCCAGCTAAGTCCACCCCAACCATTGCCATGTCAAAGGAAACTATGTCTCCAATGCTCGGCTCCGAGGAATCCGGATTGGCGATAACCTCGTTCAAGGCTTCGACCAGATGCCATTGATCGGTCGTCGGAGAAAGGGTTAAGTCCATGCTGTTGCCCTTGGATCTAAGGATCTGAGCGAGTAGGACTAGAATCAACGTCCGCACTGTCCGGTGCATCGGGATGGATACGCCGTCCTCCGTATCTTGGGCCAGACCACGAGCCTTAAGCTCTTGAACGACAGAATCGGCAAGGTTTTTATCCCCGTAATACCCCAATCTCGACATGGACAACGACCCGAATCTGGAGAGGTCAACGCCGTAGCTCGACTCCTTGGTCAAATGGTCCAACCCTCCTGAGTCGATGACCTCAACAAGAGCTTTCGCTAGTTCCTTGGTCTCCTCTTTGCCGATTCTCTCTTCCGGGCGGAACACATGGAATAGCCCATTCTCCTTCAGCGAAGTCACGAGGGGATAGTCTTCGAAACTGCTGTAATCGCTCATGTATTCCGGGATTAGCATGGCCACCCCGTCAAAGAAAAGGATAAGGTTCTTAATCCAATCCGCGTCGGCCCAGTAGGGACCCGGGTAGTAGAAGGCAACATCTCGTTTCATTCCGATCATCCTTTTCGGGCGGAACCCGGGTTCTGTGTCGGGCATCCCGAGGCTTGGGCTTTACACAGGTCCGGCATCGTCGGAGTCCTTCCGGGAATCCTACATCCGTTCCCCGAATAGCAAGCCGCCCTCTTGTATCCTGCTCCCGAACACCGGGAGTTGTCCTCTCGACTAGGCTGCATGCATCCCGGGTTGCAGTTGAGTCGAGGCTTCGCGTATTTGTGGGGAAGGGGAGCTTGTCCGGGTGTCCGGGCTGGGGTCGGTCGTGCCGCCGGGGTGCATGACCCTCACCAACGAGAGATCCCATTCCTCGAGAGGTTGCAGAGATGAATCTTGGACATTGTTGTCGGGAACCAAGTCGAACAGGCGTACTAGAGAAGCGACCGCCAGCGCCTCGGCCGGGAGGTGATGAAGGCGTAGGAATGCTCGGATAGTTAGAGGTTACCTTCTAACATAGGGAGCAGCCAGGGGAAGGAATCCCTCATGAACATTCAGGAATACATCACTGCTGGGCTCGACGCCAACCCCGACGACACAGCCTATCGCCTTGCCGAGGAATACCGCACCGAGAGGGGACGCGCCCAAGCCCGAGAGAGGGGTTTTGAACTGCTCACCCCCGAGGCCGCCGCTCTCGTGTTCGGTAAGGGACGCTCCACCATCGCCCGGGCCCTCGCGAAGGAACTCGTACCCGTGAACTTCGAGATACAAGGTGGCTTCGGAGGGCCTGTGGTGCGGCTCAGCACCCTAGAGGACGCCGCCGCCTACTGGGGCGAGCCTAACCCCGAGACACTGGCCACCCTGAGAGAAACCAGCCACCTCATCGGCATTCACGGCGTCGCGTGGGCGATCCTAAGCCCCACTCCTCCGTTCAAGGTCACCGCCCGATGAGCCCCGAACTGCTCGAACAAGACGAGGTGCTCGCCATGTTGCGAGTATCCCAGTCAACGCTCTACCGATTGCAATAGGGTCACGGATTTCCCCATCCCATCCGAGCGGTTGAGCGAGCCAACCACTGGCTCCGAAGCGACGAATTAGAGCACTCCTATACGGCGGCTAACCGTACTGGCGCCTGCTGACCATCAATCACTCCTCACTCAAGTCAAAAGAGAGCCGTTAGTCAGACCGGTGGTGGTCAACGCAAGCAACTGAACCGAGGGGGTTGCTTCCCATCTGTCACCCCGCGCTACATCCACACACGTTCCTGGAAGATCTGCTGCATTGAACCATCCCTCGATATGCCGGTCGGCCAGGGCGTGTGATCCAAGATCGGATAAGAAGTGTCACAGGGGCCAGCAATACTCGTGGTCATGCTTCACCACAACATAAGGGACCTCTGGTTCCCCTACATCAGCGGGGCTCGACGATGTGCTTGTGGGTCCACAAAACAGAACTGGAGCGACTGCGCCGCCCCTCCCAGTCGATCTCAGGAACACCTCCGCACCGCGGTCAGGATCGCTTTGATGTTCCCGCCACAGGTCTGGGCATCGGGACTGGAATGGACAATGGAATCGATGACCGGTCTTTCGGTCAACGATCTACCTGACAGAACAGAAGATGACAACATGAGCAAGGCTCAGGGGTGGCGCCGCTCCAGGGGTACGCTGGTTTGGAAGTACCCAGCCGAGCTAGATGAACAACCTGAGGCCTACAGCCAGCTCGAACAACAAACGCCTGCGCACCCCACCAACCCGTTTTCCACCAACATGCAGCACCAATCCCGGGGACCGGGTGGCGATCAACCAAAGGTCAAGGCCGTCGGGCGGTTTTGGCCTCCACCATTCGTGCTTCTTAACACTGCCAACAATCCTGCGCCGCGATGCCGAGGCTCCACACGGTGTCCGCAGAACCCTAGAATGACAGGGATGTGGTTAGAGTCCCACAGCAGCGGAGATAACCGTGTCGCAGGAACCGCGCCTCCTGATGCCGGGCAGATCACCGGCGAGTACGTTAGCGGGCGGCTCTACACCGACAGCATGGAAGGTTTCTGGGGGATGCTGAAACGGAACCACCATGGCACGTGCCGCTGGATGAGCCCTAAGTACCTTCGCTTTTATGTCATTGAGTTCTTCTGTCGCCACACCATCCGCCTGGCTGGCGCCGTTGACCAAGGCCGGACGTTCATCCGGGGGCTGGAGAGTCAGCGGCTCCCGTGCCGGGAGTTCACGGCATGATCACCCAAGCGGAGCACAACGGTCGGCCAGAACCTGTGTTGACCACTGACTTGGGGCGGCTCTATCAAGCGGATTGCATGGCCATCTTGCCTACTCTCGCGCCGGAATCTGTCGACACCGTGTTCGCGGACCCTCCGTTCAATCTCAGAAAGCAATACGGATCCCGGACTTCAGACGACTACCCGGAGGACCTTTATGTCTCTTGGTGCTATGAGTGGGTGGGAGAGTGCGTTCGACTTCTTCGTCCCGGGGGCGCAATCTTCATCTACAACCTGCCGAAGTGGAACATTCGGCTCGGATCCTTTCTTGACAGCTTGGGTCTCGACTTCCGGCATTGGATCGCCGTGGAGCAGAAGAATCGTCTTCCGATTCCCGGACGGTTATACCCTGCGCATTACTCCCTCATCTACTACACGAAGGGTAAGCCCGGCCGGTTTCAGCGGATTCGCACCCCTATCGAGACGTGCCGGCATTGCGGAGGGGAGATCCGGGACTACGGGGGACACCGGGCTGCTATGAATCCTAACGGTGTCAACCTCAAGGACATATGGACCGATATCCCCCCTGTCCGTCATCCGAAGTTCAAGCCGAGGAACCGCAGTGCGAACGTTCTGAGCACAAAGGTCTTAGAACGGGTTGTCGAAATGAGCACGTGCCCCGGTGACATCGTCCTCGACCCGTTTGGGGGCAGCGGTACCACATTCGCGGTATGCGAGCAGAAGAACCGCAGATGGATCGGTATTGAGATCGAGTCTCCTGATGCCACCATCGCTCGCCTTCGTGGCGAGATCGTAAACCACCAGAACGACGACTACGTGGAAGAAGTGTCAAGCCCCGGTCTTCTAAGAGTCTGACTATGCCGCAAATCACCGCCCGGTTGGACTACAACGGCTTCGGTCTCCTCATCGAACGCCATGCGCTAAGCGAGCTTGTGGATGAGGCACTTAGCACACTGGGGTTCCGCCTGCTAATAAAGGAAGAACGGCACGCGAACGGCACGCGGGGCTTGCGGGAACGGATCGACCGAGGGTTTGCTGAATTAGGTGGCTGGGCAAAGGTGGCGTCGGGTGGGATTGACTGGACCAAGAGCAACTCAAGGGGAGCGAAGATTGGGATTGAGGTTCAGGTCTCGTCGCGGAGCGACTTGCTTGCAATTGACGTGATGCACCTGCAGAGCAGCCTGGCGACCGGGGTGATAGACGTGGGGGTCATCATCGTGCCCGACGACACACTCTCGCGGTTTCTCACCGACCGCACTCCGAACCTCCGAACGGCCATCAAACACGTAGAACAATGGGCTAGTGATCGTCCCGTTTCCATCGTAGCCTTCCGCCACGACGGGGTAGGCGACGCCCTTCCGAAGATGCGCACGAACCTAGGCAAGCCATGACCAGCAAAAGGACCCGTTGCTGAGGCCCTCCGGTGGAGTCCTCAATGCCGGACAGGCCGGGAGGTTGTCTGTGACATCGGTGCAAGGAGAAGCCCGTATTTAGAGGCGAACTTACGAAAGGGAAAGTACCCGGTGAGGATTTGATAGCTGAACTAGCACGGACCAGGAGACATGACAAACTGGCTGTGTAATAGCGATCCCCCAGCTGTCAAGAGATAGGGCGACAAGCTAGCTCGGTGGGATGCGGTTCTCGGTCGCCGATTTCAGCAGGTGCAATCCCTCCGGTCGGTTAGAGGACCTTGGCCGGGGTAGCCCAGTTGCGGCAGGAACACCAATGCGAGAGGCCCCTGACGAGCGGGTATAGTATCCCCCATATGAAACTGCACCAGAGTTGTAACCCAGTGGTAAGGCCCTCGCCACTTCAACAGCAAATCAAGTCCGAGGCCCTATACGTGAAATGGAGGAGACACCAGACCCGTCTTGAGTTCACTAGTAAGAGACCTAGTGGGCCTGCAGTCAGTGTCCTTCGTCACGCTCGTAGCGAGCCTTTTGGTTAGTATCTTTGCTTTGAAATAGTGATCGTCTTGGGAACGCAGTGTCTTAAAGGAATAGAGGGTATGTGATGTCACGAAAGCGAATACAAGCGCTTACTGTTCGACAGTGGCTGCCAGAGTGGGACGACGTGAAGTACTCTGTGGAGGGTCACCGTCGTAAACCTCCAGAGTCGTTCTTGTTGTTTTCGCTTGACGCTTCCGAGGTCCGCCGCTTAGCTGGCATCCAGCGTCGCCTACCTGAGGGACCTCGCGCATCCGATCAGAGAATTCAGCGCGAACATGAGCCTGCTCGTTCTCAGGAAATTGCCGAATATATTCGCTATGGGTTTCCCTGGTCTAGCCTAACGATAAGAAAACGTAGCACTTCACAATTCGAGGATCTCAAGAAACCAGGTTGGCTACCAACTGCGGTTGTTTTGAATATCCTGACATCAGAGGACACCAGAGATAATCAGTCAGTCCATAAAGACGATCTCATTACGGTTGAGTCACTGGATGACGGGACTGCCGTTATAGAGTTACCGGACGCACTACCCCTTGATTGGGAGCTTTCTGGTGAGCTGGCACCTCTAGAAGTAATTGATGGGCAACATCGATTGTGGGCCTTCGACACGGAGTCGAGAATAACTGACTATCAACTTCCCATAGTAGCTTTTCATGGGTTAGACCGCAGTTGGCAGGCATATCTATTCTATACAATCAACATCAAGCCGAAACGAATCAACTCCAGCCTTGCCTTTGATCTATACCCACTATTGCGCTCCGAGGAGTGGCTACAACGCTTTGATGATAACATCTATAGAACCACCCGTGCACAAGAGATTACGGAGGCGTTGTGGTCACACCCGATGAGCCCTTGGTACCAAAGGATTGATATGTTAGGTAGCTACCGGCGACAAATGGTCACTCAGAACTCGTGGGTGCGGACTCTCCAAACGACCATGATTAAGAGTTGGTCGGGAAGCCGGGTACAGATTGGTGGACTGTTTGGCGCACCAGTCGGGCAAGATGAGCTCGTATTGCCGTGGTCACGGGCGCAGCAAGCCGCTTTCCTAATAGTGGCATGGAAGGAACTAGCTACCGAAATCACCAAATCGACTTATGAGTGGGCGTTGAGCTTAAGGGATGCAGTCAACGGGCGAGACAGCTCCGATCCGGCATTTAGTGGTGCGGCGACTTTGCTCAATTTGGATATGGGGGTTCGGGGCTATCTGTACATGCTCAACGATCTCTGCTTCGTTCGAGCCGATAGATTGAGTTTACATAAGTGGCGATGTTCACCTTACCCAGCGACCGCAGAGCAGGCGGTCACTGAAGCTATAGAGTCGCTATACATGCAAGAGGCGATCATTGAGCATATTCGTAATATGTCCGAAGTCATGGCAACCTTCGACTGGAGGTCATCAAATGCGAAGGACCTAGACTCGGATGAACGACGGTTAAAAGCTCGTTTTCGAGGAAGTACTGGTTATAGAGAGCTACGAATCGAGTTGCTACAACACTTGACAGATGGTGATGGCGAACTCGCGCTAGCGGCACAGAAGGTAGCGCAACAATTGGGCTATGACGCTGAAACTTAGCACGCAAGACAAAACGTGCCTGGATGGTGCATCGTCGCTCGGTGTTCAAGGTTATGCAGCGGGTCTAGTTAGGCATTTTACGAACGATAACTGGCTTGATAACAACAACATCTATCGGAACAACCCGGGTCGTCAGGTTACAAAGGCCAAGAAGGGTAAGACAGCAAGCCACACGCAGCAGCTCGGTGAGTATATAGCCGCGTCTGTACCTCTACACTTAGTTGACGGATGGTCCTACTTTGGCCAAGCCCTGTACGCACATGCGTGCGGACATCCAACAATGGCGCTGCACCTAGGGTATTACGCCGAGATTAGGGCTACAATGTCCCTTCTTGCTAGTCAAGGTATCGGTATATTTGCTCGTCACCATTGTGTCGTGGAAGCAGGTGGCGGAATCCTGTTCTTACCCACGGCGAATGAAATACACGGCACGCATGAAGCGATTTGGGCATATTTGGACTATTGGTTGGACTCCAAGGATGCCGGCTCTATGTTAGGAGATGTCATCCGTCCATATACGGTCCCACTAGAGGAGTGGATCCAGGAGTTGCCGTGTGCCGCAGGAACATGGAATAGAGTGGCCGCCTCAATGGTACATGACTTCGGACTCGATCTAGAGCGACTAGCTAAAGATCGTGGACTGAGAAACCGAGCCAGCTATGATCCTTCCGAGCTACTCGGTTACTATCATCCAAGTAATAATGAGACAGTGGAATTCGTGATTGATACCATCCATATGCTCGAACCATCTGGTACACGAGGCGGGTTTGGTGTATTAGATCAACATCTGTTGGGCCAAGCGATTGACCACCTATTTGAGGCAAATACTGGCCTTAAACCGCGCGATAATGTGAGTAAATATGAGAAGGAAGTGGATGAGATGCTGAGGAAGGTGGGTGACGTTCATTGGCCGAAGCCAGCAACGAGGCAGTTTCTCATAGACGAGCGTCTCGCAGTCGGGCACGACTCACTAGTTCGGCGAGCCTCCACGGAGGACTATACCGGCGACCCGCGGCCGTTGTTGAGTAGGGCCGCTGTACTGCTCCGTGTAGCGACGGGCACCGCTCACGAATTTATGAGAGAATCAAGCCTTAACCTCGCAATCACAGGGTCGTGGTGGCAAGACAGAGCGAAAAGGACCGGGCTGTGGACCGACGGTCATACACCAGTTGACATGATCGATAGCTGGGCGGACGTTGATAGCGCATTGGAAGAATTAGAGAGTTGGTATGCGGAGGATGGTGGTCAAACACGTGACCTGTTTCAGAAGAGAGCGTATGCTATCTGGGAGATGATAAACTTCGGGCGGTTAGCTCTCATTGGTCTCTCATGATGAAGTACATGGGCTCGAAGCTTGGCCTACTTGAAAATGGGTTGGGAGAAACGCTTCTCACAGAGGTGGATAGCGGTGCTCGGTTCGTAGATCTCTTTTCGGGTACGGGCCGCGTTGCATGGCACGTTGCCGAGGCTGTTGATGTTCCTGTTCTGGCCGTAGACCTCCAGTATTACGCGGTTGTGTTAGCCGGAGCAGTGATTGAGCGCGACGATGTTACCAGTCAGGCACAGATTGTGGAGACCTGGCTTCATCCCGCTGAGAATGCCTTTAAGAGCGTATCTTTCGACCAGAAGGCATCACTAGCCAATACCAAAGAGGAGGTGCTGGAGGCTAGAGAGCTATGTAGGTCACAGCCGGGTGGACCCGTGTGGACATCCTACGGAGGCCACTACTTCTCACCCAGCCAGGCAAGGATGTTCGACATCCTCCTAGAGGAAATACCTCAGGACAACAAGTGCGTGGCGCGCTTCTGTAAAGCGCTACTGGTCATGGCAGCGTCGCGCTGTGCAGCAGCGCCTGGTCACACTGCACAGCCATTCCAGCCGACCGAGGCGGCGCTACCGTACATCTCCGTTAGCTGGCAGCGTGACCCGATGGCCACTCTCAAAGACCTACTTCCTAGGCTGGCCCAGCGGCATGCCCTCCGGAAAGGCACGGCGATGGTGGCGGATGCCAATGAACTTGTCGAAGGACTCAACGATGGTGACGTTGTATTCGTAGACCCTCCGTATTCGGCCGTCCATTACAGCCGTTTCTATCACGTCTTGGAAACAGTCGCGCGCGGCAAGTGCGGGCCGGTATCAGGTGTTGGCCGATACCCGCCGACCTCCGAACGTCCGCGTTCCGCTTACAGCATCAAGTCTCAAGCCTTAGGTGCGATGCTGGAATTGCTGGAGCGTCTATCGATCAACGGTTGCCGTGTCATCCTGACGTTTCCTTCCGAAAGGGCGTCGAATGGAATGAAGGGTCGAGAACTGGTCGAATACGCTCGCCAATGGTTCAACGTGGAGGAGAAAATGGTCACTTCACGGTTCAGCACATTGGGAGGGAACGGGCGAAACCGGAGATCGCGCCGCTCGGTAGGCGAACTAGTTGCTGTAATGCGCCCATATAGCGGGTGAACGCCTC
This sequence comes from Acidimicrobiia bacterium, assembly GCA_965209025.1. GTDB lineage: Bacteria > Actinomycetota > Acidimicrobiia > Spongiisociales > ZC4RG35 > Bin76. Next base: position 580,490 of record OZ242375.1, read on the forward strand.
TTGGCTGACTGGTCTTCTTGTGGTTGCATCAGCTGAGGAGTCGCCTAGCTCACTTCGACAGGCCCTTCGCAGGTCTCCTGTCTAATGGGACGGTCTCGTCACCCCAGCCAATAAACGGGGGAACCCCACTTTTCTCGGATTGGTAACTAGATGCCGTACCTGTTCTGAGCAGGCATTTGGTACTCTGACCCGAATTTGGCGGGTGAGACTGCAACTCTAGCCCCAAGGCGACGGTTGATTTGACTATCGGTAGGAGGGGATTGTTGGATGGAGCTACAAGCGAGTCGGTACGACCTGGAGATCGCCCAAGGCAGGCTTTGCCACAGGAAAGCAGGGGGGTGGCAGGAAGAGGTCTAGCGCCAGATTGGCTAGTCGGTCGGCAACGCTATTGCATCTTCTCGGGATGTCCTGCAACTCGACTACGGGAAGGCTCTTCATCAGGCTCTTCGCCTCCCTGTGGGACTCTCTGAGGTTTGGTGCTTTGATCCGAAATCGCTCAGACAATTGATTAATCACCAACCTCGAATCGGCGCGCAACACCAAACGGCGTGGCTCATGGAGTTTCGCCATTCTAAGGCCCTCAATAACTGCTCGGTATTCAGCTTCGTTGTTGGTGGCCGGGCCGATGCTCCGTGCCAAGGCGTCCACATGGTTGTTGTCTCCGGGATCACCTTGGTACAGCACGGCCCCTATTCCTGCGGGTCCGGGATTGCCACGGGAGGCGCCGTCCGTGTAGAGAAAGTAGGTTCCATCCATTGGCTGCCAGAATACCGAGGTGATGGCGATCATCGAAATTCCCCAGAGTCGATCACCGAAATTCCCCACCCTGGGTTTGGTGGTTTTAGGCTAGCGGGTCTCCTTTCGGTCGCTGTTTTCTGGCTTGTGCTTGATAGCTTCTGAGGCGGTAGCTGTCCCCGGTGATGGTGAACACCACGCTCTTGTGCAGGAGTCGGTCGAGCATGGCCGCGGCGATGGTGTGATCGGAGAAGATCTCTCCCCACGATGTCACACCGAGGTTGGTAGTGAGGATGATCGATCCTTTCCCGTATCGTCTGGAGATCACTTGGAACAGTGTGGCGGCGTCTTCTGCCGGCATCGGTAGGTAGCCCAGTTCGTCGATGATCAACACTTTCGGGGTGTTGAAGAACCGCATGGTTCTGGCCCATCTTCCTTGTAGGGCGGCTTTCCGGCAGCGTGCTGCCAGGTCGGCTGCGGTGGTGTAGTACACCTTGTGACCGGTGTCCACCGCCGCCCTGCCGAGGATGACCGCCAGCATGGTTTTGCCTACTCCTGGTGGTCCGATGAACAGCACGTTGGTGGCGTCAGCCAGATAGGCGCCTGTGACCAGTTCCCGTAGGAGTTTCTCGTTGATGCTGGGTTGTGCTCCGAAGTCGAAGTCTTCCAGTTTCCATCGGGTGGGGAAGTTCGCCAGTTTGAGACGGGTTGCCCATCGGCGGTGTTCGGTGGTTTCCACCTCCACCCGCAACAGTCCCTCGAGGAACTCGGTATGACCCGCACAGTTGTGTCGTGCCCGTTCCAGATGGGTGGGGAGCGCCTCGGCAGCGGCCGGTAAGTTCAGATAGGCCAAATGTGACCGGAGTTGTTGATACGCCGAGTCTTTGTTCATCGCCGCCTCCGGTGTTGGCGGTCGATGTGCCGTTGGTACACACCGAGATCTATGACTGTTTCGCTGCTTTGGATGTTCCCGATGCCCGAAGCGACGGCTAGGGCAGCTTCCGACGGTGGCCGGTTCGGTTTCGGTTTGCAAGGCCGCTTGGTGGTGAACGCTGCCAGGACCACGTTCTCCAACGCCTTGATGTGTTCGGGCAAACGAACTGTCCGTCCCAGACCACGGGATACCTTCCGATGGGTAGCGACCAGCCGACCTGACTCGGACACCATGTCGATGGTGGGGTCTCCCAGACGCCAACGAATGGTCACCTGGGTTCCTATCACCCCAGGTGGCACCGAATACTGGTTTCCCCACACCGACACCAACCCATTCGAGGCGACTCTACGTGTCAGGGTGCCCTCAGCCGGGTAGGGCATGAGAGGAAGCTCCAACAACCGCTCCGTGGCGGCCAACTCACCAACGGTGCTCTCACCCCGCCGGCGGCTGTCACCAACTGTCTGGCAGAACTCGTCGAGGCTGTCTTGTGCCGAAGCGAGGCTGGTTACTGTGGCGGTGCGCCACCACCGCTGCGAGATGTAGTGGATGGCCTTTTCCACCACGCCCTTGCGTTGGGGTTGGCGCGGTGGACACGGATCCACCCCCACTCTGTAATGCTTCGCTACCGGAACGAACGACGACTGGATCCGGTCAGTACCCGCTGCCACCACTGTGGCCATCCGGTCAACCCGCCACCGCCGAGCAGTGCCCCCCAGGCGTTGCAGCACCCCGTCGATCCCCTCGACTAGGTGGGGTTGGTCCTGACTCGAGGTGAGCCACGCCCGGAACCGGCCCGAATACGACAGAACACCAACCAACACATAGGCTCGGGACCCCCAGGGAGTATCCCGGAGTTCTGTCCAGTCCCACTGACACTCCTCACCCGGTGGATGATCAATAATCGCAGTGGCACGACCCCGGGTTCCCGCACAGGCGCCACACGACGGCCGTAGCCGACGGTGGCGGATCTTCCGCACCAACGTCACATAGCTCTGCTCATAGCCCAAAGCCACTACCTCGTCGAACAGCGCCGACGCCCAAACATGGGGATCATCGGACAGGCGCTGACGCACATAAGCCTCGAACTCGTCGAACGGATCCGACACAGCCGGGGCTCGTTCTCCAGGGACCCGTTCACCGGACAGATACGCTCGCACGGTCTTTCGGTCTCTTCCCAAATGACGGGCAATGGCCGAGATCGACCACCCCCGCTGTCTCAATGCATGAACTTCCACGCATTCCTCCAATGCCAACATAAGGGGCAGGGCTCCTCTCCACAGCTGCCGGACTTGCTACCCAAGCAGCTTGGAAGGGGCCCTACCCAACAACGGGTATTTGCCCCCAGGAGGTGGGGAATTTCAGTGATCGAGAGTGGGGAGTTTCAGTGATCGCCAACAGAGGTGGGCCAAGCTAGGAACTACCCAATTGGCAACTCCTCGCTGTTCGATGAACCTGGATTGGTTCACACTTGCCTCCTCCAAGGTTGGGGAGGGGGGAGTGTGCATCGCAACTACAACAGATTGTGGGATGTAATGTGGGATACATCAACCAAGAACGGCTATCTACCTGCACTTTCTCAATCCCGTCACCTCCACCAACCCTTGATTGGTCTGTTCTCCTTCTCAAGGCACCTAATGGTTTCCTGAGGTCGTCGTGATCGGGGGCGCGTCGTACCAGGTTCTTGGCTGGGGGTTTTCCCTGTGACCCTTCGGGGTCGAAATGGAGGAAGGCTCGTTTGAGGGTGCCTTCAATTCTGGAAGAGGATCGTTTCCAGTTCTTCGATCCGCTCGTCCCGCGTAAACCGCCAGATGCCGATGTAGCCCTGGCGCAGGTCGCCGTTGCTGTCCCAGTCCAGGGAGTTGGCGGCCCCTTGGTAGTCGATCTGGCCACCGGCGGCGAGCAGGCGAAGGCCCTCGGCGACTCCCTCGGGAGTCCCCAGGACCGGCTCACCGGGCGGACTGCCGATGGACCGCAGCTGGTCCCGTATGGCTGCGCCGTCGAGGCTTCCGGCCGCCTGGGCCGCCAGGGCCAGCGCAACGGTGGCGTCGTAGGTCTCTTTGACGTAGGTGAGTTGGGGAGGCCCTCCATAGGCGGCCTCGAAGGCCGCGTCCCACGCGGCGGTGGCGTCGTTGGCCGGGGCGGGAACCCCTGCGGTGCCGTACATGTCGCCCAACCGGTCGCCTCCCATCTCCTTGACCAGGCTCAACCTCTTGCTGGCATCGCCGAACAGGAACTGGTTGTAGATGCCCTGATGCAGCGCCTCTCGAACGATGGCCACAGCCTGGTGCTCGAATGCGATCACCACCAGCGCCTGGGCGCCGCCGCCGGCGCTCTCCTGCAGGTCCGCAAGATGGGCCGTCTGTTCGGGATCGACGGGAACGGCGCGCAGTTGCCCGTCCCACGACTCCTCGAAGCTGTCAGCCAGACCCCGACCGTACGGGTCATCGACGTAGATCAGGCCCACGTTGTCGAAGCCTCGCTCGGCGGTCACGCGGGCGAGGACCGGGCCCTGGGCCGTGTCGGAGAGGGCTGTGCGGTAAAAGTAGCCGTCGTCGGCAGCCGCGGTCAACTGGGGGGAAGTGGCCGAGGGGCTGATGGTCGGCACGCTGGCCGGTCCGGCGACCATCTCCGCAACGGGTAAGGCGATGACGCTGGCGTTGGGCCCGACGATGGCGTGGACACCCTCCGACTCCACGAGTTGGCGCGCCGCCTCGACCCCTACCCGAGGGTCTAGCGTGGAGTCGGCTTCCACGCTCTCCACCGGCCTCCCGAGCACCCCTCCGGCCTCGTTGACGTGCCGTATAGCCAGATCGAAGGCCCGCTTCCTATCAGCCGCCGTCTCCGGGGCGCCACTGAAATCCAGCAGCAGCCCGATCTTCATGGGCGCAGAAACCTCCGGTTCCTCCCGAGCGCCTTCAACGCAGGCCACGGCGGAGAGGAGCAGGCAAGCCGCCACCAAGAGTCGAAACAGGTTCGGCATAGCTGATAACATGCCCTCGCCATTCACTAGGTGACCGCGGAGAATAGCTAAACGGGAGTCGGGGCACCCGGCCTCATCCCGAGGACCTGGCATTGTGGCGGTGGCTACCCAAGGGCCAAAGCCGCTGCTCGATAGGGAGAACATGTAGTGTCGGCGCGATGTCTTCCCTTCCCACAACACTGGCCGTTTCGCGCCGTCATGTACCGCTCAAACCGGCGCTCCGGCTCATCCGCTCTCGCACACCGCAAGGATCCCATGCCCGGTTTCGTTCCCGGACGATGGCCAGGGCGGTGGTGGTGCTGTGGTTGGCGGTGTCAGCCACATTCGGCCCTGTCTTCGTCGGACAGGCGCCGGGAGTGGCTACGGCGCTGGCCGATGAAGCCGGCGACCGCCGTGCCCTGGTGGCCCTGTACCAGGCAACCGACGGAGAACAGTGGAGGAGGTTTGGGAAATGGCTGGAGGATGTCCCCCTCGGTGAGTGGGAGGGTGTGACGACCGACAGCGACGGACGGGTCACAGAACTGTCGCTGCCGGGCAACCACCTGTCGGGGGAGCTTCCTCCGGAGATTGGGAGTTTGGCCCGGTTGCGAGAACTGGACCTGAGTGGCAATTACCTGTCGGGAGAATTGCCGGCGGAGATCGGGAGTCTGTCCGGACTGCAGGAGTTGAACCTGGGCCGGAACCACCTGACGGGCGAACTTGCCTGGCAACTCGGCAACCTGGTCGAGTTGCAGGAGTTGATTCTCGGTTCGAACCGGTTCACTGGTCCGCTTCCGGCCGTTTTCGGGGCGCTCGGAAACCTGAGGGTGCTGGACGTCAGCGACAACGACCTATCGGGCGAGATTCCGAACGGGTGGCGCAGCCTGAGACGGTTGACCCATCTGGTGCTGCGGGCCAACTCGATCGAGGGGCTGATCCCCGCCTGGCTCGGTGAGTTGACGGACCTGCAGTGGCTAGACCTCAGCTACAACATGTTGACGGGGGACATACCGCCGGACTTGGGGAGGCTGAAGGACCTGTCGGCGCTCTATCTGAGCTTCAACGAGTTGTTCGGCGACATTCCTCCCGAACTGGGTGGACTCGCCAGCCTGCAGATCCTGAACCTGCGGGTGAACCGGCTCTCGGGAGAGATTCCTGCGGAGTTGGGCAGGCTCGGCAATCTGCGCATCATGAATCTGTGGAACAACCGCCTGTCTGGTGAGATTCCCCCCCAACTGGGTTCCCTGACCAGCCTCCGGCGGCTCGACATGGACTCCAACAACCTGTCGGGAGAGATCCCGGCAGAGCTTGGCAATCTCACCGACCTGCGCGAGTTGTGGCTACAGGGCAACCAGCTGTCCGGAGCTATCCCCGCCCAGCTGGGAAATCTCTCCGAACTCGATCGCCTGTACCTGCACAACAACCGACTCTCGGGAGAGATCCCGTCCGAACTCGCCTATCTCTCCAAACTCTCCAGGCTGTGGCTGGGACGGAACCAGTTGTCGGGTGAGATTCCCGCCTGGCTTGGCAATCTCACCAACCTAACCCAGTTGTACCTTCGCTCCAATCAATTCTCAGGGGAGATCCCGGCTACCTTGGGCAACCTGACGGATCTGGAGAGGCTGAACCTGTGGAACAACCGTCTGTCGGGTGAGATCCCGCCGGAACTCGGGAGACTGACCAATCTTCGCCGGTTGCACCTGGATGGAAACGACCTGTCGGGGGAGATCCCCGCCGAACTCGCCGGGCTAGTCAACCTCGAGGAACTGGCTTTGCAAGACAACCGGTTGTCCGGGCGGCTTGGGTCCTGGTTGGGTGACCTGGGCAACCTGGAGCGCCTGGCTCTGCACGACAACCGGCTGTCGGGTCCCGTTCCTGTTTCGCTCGGCAACCTCGCCAACCTCTCGGTCTTGACCCTCGATCGCAACGAATTGTCGGGCCCGGTGCCCGGCGGGCTGGGAAGACTCACCGAGTTGGTGCGTCTGCGACTCGGCCACAACCGACTGTCCGGTGAGATTCCGGCGGAACTCGGCTGGCTCGTGAACCTGTCCGAACTGAGTCTGGAGCACAACGACCTGATCGGGGAGATCCCCGCTGAGCTGGGAAGCCTCAGCGAGCTCACCGGTTTGCGGCTCGGCCACAACACTCTGTGGGGAGAGATCCCGGCGGAACTGGGGAACCTGGGGAAACTCGCGTCTCTCAACCTGGAGCACAACAAACTGTGGGGCGAGATCCCGGAGGAACTGGGCGACCTGGAGAACCTCGTCGAACTGAGTCTGGGCCACAATGACCTGACCGGGGAGATACCGGCCCAGTTGGGGGGACTTCTCGGCCTGGTCCGTCTGGACCTCGGTGGAAACTGGCTGTGGGGCGAGATTCCCCGAGACTTCGGCTCGCTGGTTTCGCTGGAACACATGAACCTGCAGGACAACCAGTTGACCGAACACATACCCATCGAATTCGGGAAGCTCACCAACCTCAGGGTGTTGAATCTGAGCAGCAACCGTCTGTCCAGGGAGATTCCCTACCAACTGGGCGGCCTCACCAACCTAGAGACCCTGAACCTCCAGTACAACGGGCTGTGGAGTTCGATACCCAGGGAATTGGGAGAACTGACCGGCTTGAGACACCTGGCGCTGGGCAACAACAACCTCTCGGGTGAGATACCGGCCGAACTCGGCGCGCTGGCGGCGCTGGTGGAGTTGAACCTCAGCGGCAATCGCTTGTCCGGGCAGATTCCCGCCGAGTTGGGCGGACTCGCAAACCTCACCTACCTGCTGGTCGGCGACAACCGGCTGAGCGGCTGTCTACCGGCCGAATGGCAGCGGCTGGAGACCGTGGTCGACGATCTGAGGGATCTCGACTTGCCGTTCTGCCCCTGAAATCGGCCGGTCGGCGAGATTCCGCAAAACTTCGACGAAAGAGCTACACCCCCGGCAGGCACCACGCGGCATTTATGACGTCCGGCCCGCTATTGAAATAGACCAGACACTCCCCGTCGGGATGCTCAAACCGCACCCATTCATAAGGGACGAAATGGGGGCCTCCGCACAAGGAAGCAGAGGGGGGCTCATCGTTGCGTTGCGACAGTGCGAGGAACAGGAATCGGGACAGAGATCGTGCCTGTTCACTCGATGGCATGAACTTGTCTTGCGGGAGTCTTACCACAACCCCGTTGTCCCCGGGATGCTCCACGATGCGACCGTCGGATTCCAGAACCGCGCACACGGGAGCGTACGCCTCCCATAGTGCTTGATACTCCTCAGTCCGCTGCCGGGCGGACCATACGAGGGCGAATAGGCCAATGCCGAAGAGGACGGCGACCACCATGGACCTAGAGCGCTTCGACACTATGGATCAGAAAGTAGCCGTAAGGCAAACTGTGCCCCAAACCTAATCGGGACGGAATTGCTACTGTTCACCGGAGTTCGGCGGGTCCATCAACTTCGCTGCTGGTACCTCGATCTCGCTGCTGCGGAACCAGACACCCACCGGGAGGTCGGCCGGGAGGTAGCGAAGGTCGGGGGTGATCGCCTCGCCGTCGGCGCCGACGAATCCCACTTCGGTCCGGCCGCCGGCAATGCGCCTCGCCCGGACCTTCCCGATCGAGCCGTCCCTCACCTCCACGTCCCCGGTCAGGTGCCACGTCCCGGCAGGTGGGTCGACAGGCAGGAACCGCTGCGGCGGCAGGATCAACCGGCCGCCGGCCAACTCGACGCCGTGCTCCAGGCGGCCGTCTTCGCCTAGCCGGGAGACTACGCGCAGCCGGTATGACTCAGGTCCGGGCGCCGCGGGCGTGGCCAGGCCGATCAGCCCGCGAAGCTCGGGACTGTGGCTGATCGCAAGGCGGCGCAGGAAACGGAGGTTCACCCCGCGGGACCTCTCAACCGCGCACAGCGCGCTGTCAACGGCCAACCCGTGTATCAGCCGGATCGCACGCATTTCGGCATCGAGAGCGAGCAACTGATCGACGTTGGCGATGTCCGCTGTCTCAAGCGCGTCCCGCAGCGCATCCGTCCCGGGGTTGCAGCCCGCCTGGTCTGCCATCATCTCGCGGACGTCGGCGTCCCTCCATCCCTCCTCGGCGGCCCGGGCCGCGGTGACGATCTCTCCAGCCGTAACTGCCGCCGCCACGACGCTTTCGGCATAGGCGACCTGGGAGTGGGTTTCGAGTGCTTCCTCGAACGACAGCGTCGCGCCGTTGTTGATCCGATTCCGCAGTGAGCGCCAGGAGGAGGCCATCCACGCGAACTCTGAGGATGCCGCATCGGCCGCCTTCAGCACGGAATCCTCGACCTCGATCGGATTGAGCGCCTCCCCGGCGGCCAGAGAGTCCAGCATCCCCGATGCGCGGGCCACAGAGTCGTATTGCTGCGCAAAAGCCTCCCGGAGGGTTCCCGTCGACAGGTCAGACACGGCGACCGGCGCCGGTCTCGCCTCATCCGGCAGCGCCGCTATCCCCGGCCGCTCGAATACGCCGTCCAATAGCTGGGTCTTCACGCCGGCCGTGTAGATCGCCCTGAACCGAACCTCCCGGTCTACTTCTGAGCCGGTGCCGGAGATCACATCTGTCGTGACCTCGCCGTCGGCGTCGTAAACCGTGGCCACCGTGTAGATGTCGCCGTCTACCCGCACGTCCACGGGTTCGAAGACCGGACCGCTCAGGACCATCAGGTTCTGCCACAGGCCGTGGAACCCGATCTCGACACCCTGCCTGTCATAGGTGACGATTCCGACGAACAGCCATGAGGGGCCGGGCCGGTTGAATCTGACCTCGAATGGGGCGATGTCGTCGATCGAAGTGCTGCCTGCATTCGCCGCTTCGGGCCCTGAGTGATACGAGACTCCGGCCTGCCAGTGCCCCTCGATGTTGCCGAGGCGCTCGAACACGCGGGGCCCGACCACGTACAGCACGGCGTAGCCGCCCCGGGCGAGGTCGCCCCCCACGTTCCCAGCTCGGAAGTGGACGGGGAAGGGATCGCCGGCCACCACCTCCGGGGGGACGTGCGCATCCTCGATCTTCAAATTGGCTAGCTTCTGCTCGGCCTGCTCGTCCACCAGGTGGACCGTGAGGTCGAAGTCGGACCTCAGGGGCTGGTTGTCACGTTCCAGGTAGGTGGTCGCCTCGATGAAGTATCCACCCGCCGGCAGGTACCGGTCGATGCGGGAGTTGCGGCGCTCCCCGCCATCGTCGTTGGCTCCGATTATCGCGCCCGAGAGCGAAGCCAGGGACAGGACAGGATCCCCGTCCTCCGACGTCAGGTCGATTCGCACGCGGCCGCCCTGCTCAAGGTTGAACGTGTAACCGTGGGCGGGATGCTCGACGACGAAACGCGAACCGCAGGTGTCAAGCGTCCAGGACCCGGATGCGGTGAGATCGGCGCCCGTCTCCAGTGTGCCGAGATGCACCGGCTCGCAACCGGAGACGTAGCTGATGGAGATGGCGAAGTCCGCAGGTCCCCGGCTCCGACCGCCGACTGTCGTTGCCTCGATCATGTAGGTGCCGGGCATCAGGTCTCGCTCGATGCGGGCGTCGTTGTTGACTCCGCCGTCGTCGTTGTCGGTGATGCGGGTGCCGTCGTCCGCCAGCAGGTAGAGGTAGGGGTCGGCCTCTGCGGATGTCAGGTCGATCCTGATTCGTCCGGCCGTGGCCACTTCGAACCGGTAGGTGAGGGCGTCGTTGCCGGAGCGGAACCGTGAATCGCACTCCTCGGTCGTCCAACGCCCAACCGACTCCATCGAGTCGTCGGTCAGCGTCCCGAGGTCTATCACCTCACAGTCCGGGGACTCCTGTCCCAACACGGTCCCCAAGCCCGGAACAACAAGAATGCTCGCTATTAGGGCGAAGGCGATGCTCGCCCGCGCCAGCGCGCGCCCGCCGGGCCTACCAACTTGGACACGTCCCATCTCCAACTCCTCTCGTTGAACCGCCGCTAGCAACCTGCCCGATATTATCCCACCTTGATGGTCCTTGAAGGCAACCCGGCCACAACCCGGCTGGAGGGGAAGGTTGTGCTGGTGACAGGCGCGGGCCGGGGTCTCGGCAGCGGAATCGCCAAGGCTTTCGCAGGAGCGGGTGGGAAGGTGTGCGCGACCGATGTGGATGAGGCGGAGATGGAAGCTTCATTCATGGGGATGGAGACGAGTGGAACCCGGCTGCTCAAACTCCCTCTGGATGTAACCGACCCTGAAGGGTTCGACTGTGTCGTCCGCAGGGTGTTTGATGAATGGGGCAGGTTGGATGTGTTGGTCCATGCTGCCGTGATAATGCCGTTGATCAGTTTCGAGGAGACAACTCATACCGAATGGTGGCGTGAGGTCATTATCAATCTGGGTGGCCTGTTCAATGGGACTAAGGCGGTGTGGGAGGTGATGAAGGACCAAGGTGGCGGGCACATTATGTCCGTGGCCAGCCTCTCCAGTTTTCACGGCTTTGCCAATGAGGTTGCATATTGTGTGGGAAAACACGGCCAGGAGGGGTTTACCAAGTCGCTATCCATTGAGGCGGCGCCTCACAATATCGCTATCAACGCCATCGGGCCCGGAAGGCGAATCAAACCGTCGGGCGTAACCGTGGCAGAGGCCGAGTCGTTGCCCGAGGACGTGAAGTCGACCTGGGCGGATCCGACCGAACTGGGTCAGGCCTTTGTTTGGCTGGCCAGCCAGCCTCCAAACAGATTCACTGGACTCTGTTTCAATGCCGGAATGATCGTAGACACCGTCGGCACCGAAGGATGGGACTTTGATTTCGCTCCCGGGAAGGTCACGTCGGATCCGGAAGGCATGAAGTCGCGATGGGGATGGTACGCAAGCCAAACAGGCCTGGGGTACTGAGGTCACCCCTTAGGTCTGGTCACCGGGGAGTCGAGAGTCCTAGTCCCGACCGCGAACATTGCCTGCCTGCTCGTACGGCTCTAGATTGGAGCTCATGACGAATCCGGTGCTCGCTGCGGCCCGCGACCTCGGCCCGCATATCCGTTCCCGATCGGCGGAGATCGAGGCGCTCGGGACGCTGCCTTTCGACCTGGTCGATACCATCCGGCCGACCGGGGCCTTCCGGCTATGCGTGCCCGACGATCTGGGCGGACCCGGGGTGGCGGTCACCGAGAGCTTGGAGGTCTTCGAGGAGTTCGCCTACCACGACGGCTCGGTCGGCTGGTGCGTAGCCATCGCCTCCACGACGTCGGTGCTGGCGTCGTACCTTCCCGATCCGCACGCCGGAGACCTGTTCGGCGATCCAGGGGCCATCGGGGGAGGATTCGTGGTTCCCCGGGGCCGGGCGGCGCCCGTCGACGGCGGCCTGCGGGTCTCGGGGCGGTGGCAGTGGGGATCGGGCGTCAAGCATTGCACCACCATCGGTGGCGGTTGTCTGGTGGTGGGAGCCGACGGAAGGCCCCATCCCCGCGCCGACGGGCTGGCCGCGCCCTTCGTGTTCATGGATCCTGACGACGTCGAGCTGATAGACACCTGGGACGTGGCCGGACTGGCCGGCACCGGCTCGGTCGACTTCGAGGCGCGCGATGTGTTCGTGCCCGAGGGACGCTGGGTGCAGATCGGTGCGGCGAGGCCGGTACGGGACAACGCCTGGTCCCGTTTCTCGTTCTTCGGCCTGCTGGCCGGCGGGGTGGCGTCCGCCGCGGTGGGCATCGCCCGGCGCTCGATCGAGGAGTTGGTGGGTCTGGCCGGGGCGAAGAAGCCCCAGGGTAGCACCAGGACGCTGGCCGATCGGGCCGCGACCCAGGCGGAGGTGGCACAGGCGGAGGCGACGCTGGCCGCGGCATGGACGATGCTGCTCGACGCGGTGGATGACGCCTTCGGTGACGCGCGGGCGGGACGGCCTTCGAGCGTTGACCAGAGGCGCCGCATCCGGCTGGCGGCGACCCATGCCACCCAGACGGCGGCCGATGTGGCCGCGTCGATGTTCAAGACCGCGGGCGGTGCAGCGGTGTATCGCACGAGCCCGATCCAGCGCTGCTTCCGGGACACCGCCGTGGCGGCCCAGCACGCCATCGTGGCGCCGAGGACGATGGAGACCATGGGCCGTATGCGCCTGGGCCTCGACACCGAAACCTCGACTCTGTAACCGTGAAGGGAAGCCCCCGCTCCGGCTGTGGTTAGACACCCTGGGCCTCGCTTTTTCCTGGTTTTTCTGATAGCACTCACTGGCATCCCAGTCCAGGTTGCCGCGGGGGACCATGCGTCGCATCCTCTCGGCAGGCCACCTGGTTCCAACGGCGAGGGGTAAACTCGACTTGCAACGAGTCTGAGGTTCGATTGTGCGACCCGCCGTAACCCATCCGCCGCAGGAGTGCCTGTCCGAGAGGGTGAGTTGCGGCTCATTCAAGCGGTCAGTCTGGTCATGACTCTCGAAAGAGAACCGACCGCCGGCCACCTGCGGGGGAGAGTGGCGCTGGTGACGGGTGCGGCCAGAGGCCTCGGCAGCGGAATCGCCAAGGCTTTCGCACGAGCCGGCGTCAGGGTCTGCGCAGCCGATGTGGATGAAGGGGACATGGAAGCCTCCTTCCATGGAACGGAGATTCCGGATACGCATCTGGTCAAACTCCCCTTGGACGTAGCCGACCCCGAGATGTTCGACGATGTGGTCCGCAGGGTGGTTAGCGAGTGGGGCCGGCTGGACGTGCTGGTACATGCCGCGGCGATAATGCCGGTGATCAGTCTCGACGACACCTCTCATGAGTTCTGGTGGCACGAGTTGCATATCCATCTGGGTGGCCTGTTCAACGGCGCCAAGGCGGTGCAGGACTCGCTGAGGGCTCAGGGTGGCGGGCACATCATCTCGGTGGCCAGCCGCGCCGGCTTCTTCGCTTATCCCAACGGTGCTGCGTACTGCGTGGGAAAGCATGGCCTGGAAGGGTTTTCCAAGTCCCTGGCCATAGAGTGGGCGCCATACAACATCGCGGTCAACACCATGGGCCCCGGCGCCGGGAAGCGGATCAAGCCAACCGGGATGACCCTGGCACAGGCAGCCCAGGTCCCCGAAGACGTCAGGTCCGCATGGACCGATCCCACCGTGCTGGGAGAGGGATTCGTCTGGCTGGCCAGCCAGCCTCCGGGTAGGTTCACCGGGCTCTGCTTCGACGCAGGCATGGTGGTGGACACCGTTGCTGCCGAAGGATGGGACTTCGACTTCGCTCCGGCAAAAGTAACCCCGGATCCCGCAGACATGGAGTCGCGGTGGGAGTGGCAGGAGCAGTGGGAGAGGGAGGAACGGCACAAACAACGACCGGGCGGAGGACGCTGATCGCACCGCGCCACCCCTTGACCCTGGTCACCAGGGAGTCGAGGCCTCTTACCCTGACGGCGAGCAATTCATGCCTGCTGCTCCAGGACGTCCACACGCCCTTCACGGACCCTGACCGAGGGTGGTTGGCGCGGCGGGTTAGACGGAAGGTGCTGACCAGGGAGTTCGACGAGTATTTTGAACTCCTTGCCATGGTCTCCGAGACCATCCCCAAGGTGTTGGGAGCGGCGCGCCGTCTGGGGATGGGTGTTGTCTATTCCAGCCTGGGTTACCGGGATGACGACGTCTCGGAGTTTCAACGGGCCACCGGCTGGCTGTGGAACTTGAAGGGAGGAGACGGCGGTTATCCGTCAGCCTGGGAGCCCGGCGAACATGAGTTGGTCCTTCCCAAGCCAGGCTGGAGCGCGCTGTCCAATCCAGCATTTGCGTCCTATCTGGTGCGAAACAATCTCATCAACGTGGTGGTCATGGGCGCCATGTTGGAATTCGGGATAAGCCAGACGTGCCTCGAGCTCTCCGACCGCGGCTTCGGCAGCCTGGTGGTCTCGGATGCGGTCGCCGCGCTCACCAGGGCCAGCCAGGACTATGCGGGCGGCAACATGGCGCACGGTCTGATAAAGCTCCGCACCACCGGCGAGGTCCTGGGCCTGCTGGATGTGATGGAGAAGCAGGGCGCGGTCCTCATCTAGGTGAGGGGACGGATGCAGGGATGATCCAAACCGTGTTGGGTCCCATCGACCCCGGCCAGTTGGGAGTCTGCCTGCCCCACGAGCACATCTGGTGCGATCAGCGGCTTGGGCCGAGGGCGGACCTGTTGGCTGCCACCCGTCCCGAGAGCACCTACATGCGGTTGGATGACTTCGATGTGATGGTTTCCGAACTGACGGCCTATCGCCGGGCCGGGGGCAGGGCGATGGTGGATGTGACCTGCGACGGATGGGGCAGGGACCTGGAGGTGCTGGCCAGGCTGTCGGAGGCCGCCGAGGTGCACATAGTGGCGACGTCGGGGTTTTACATAGAGCCCCACATCCCGGGATTCGTCCACGAATGGTCCGGACAGCGCCTTGCCGACCACGTGACCCGAGAGATAGAGGAGGGAGTCGGCGCCGGGAGACGCCGGTGCGGTCTGTTCAAGTCGGCGATACACCGGGCCAGGGTGGAGGGTGTGGAGTTGAAGGTGTTGATGGCCGTGGCAGTGGCTCAGAAGCGAACAGGCGCGGTGATCACCACCCACACCACCGGGGATCGGCGCATGGAGGTGCCGGGGGGCGTGGCAGGAGTGGAACAACTGGAGATTCTCAAGTCGGCGGGGGTCAGTCCCTCCCGGCTCATAGTTGGCCACGTGGACGAGCGGCCGGACATTGACGTGCTGTCCCGGCTGGCCGACCAAGGATGCTTCATCCAGTTCGACGTGATCGGAAAGGAGCACTACCTGCTGGATGAGACCAGGGCCGAGTTGGTGCATGCGCTGGTTCAGAGGGGGTATCTCGACAACCTGCTCCTCTCCCAGGACACCAACCGCGAGACAGACCTGCGCAACGCGGGCCGGTCCGGGTACTGTCACATCTTCGAGGACTTCCTGCCCAGGCTCGGTGCTCTGGGGGTAACCGCGGCGGAGATACGGAAGATGATGGTCGCCAACCCGGCCCGGGCGCTGGACATCGCCTGAACACCCTTCCCTCCGAATCCCAAACTCCCACGTGATCACGGCGCCCGCCGAGCCCCGACAGGTACACTGAACTCAAACAAGTTGGACCGCACCGAGGACTGATAGAGCGAGCATGGTTGCAAGAGACGCCGATGTCCTCATCCGTGGAGGTCTCCTGGTCTCCGGGCAGGGGATCAC
The DNA here is from genome assembly GCA_965209025.1 of Acidimicrobiia bacterium. GTDB lineage: Bacteria > Actinomycetota > Acidimicrobiia > Spongiisociales > ZC4RG35 > Bin76. The sequence goes on from OZ242375.1 coordinate 596,226, forward strand.
CCGCTCGGACGTCCTCGTCGGGGGAGGCAGAGTCTTGGAGGTGGGGGACGATCTGTCGGGCCGGAGCGCCGGTCGCACCATCGACGCTGCGGGCAAATACGTCTTGCCGGGTGGACTGGACTCCCATGCGCATCCCATCTTCGGGGAGAAGATGGACACCTACTCCATCTGCGCCGCCTACGGGGGCGTCACCACCGTGGTCCCCTTCATCGGCTCGGAGACACATCGCCACGAGATGTTCGGGAACCACTGGGGAGTCAGGAAGTACAACCCCGATATCGTGAGGGGGTTCATCGAATACGCGGAAGAGGTCTCCTATACCGACTTCGCCATCCACGGACTGATCACCAAGCGAGACGAGGAGGACATCGACAAGGTCATCCCCGAACTGATCCGCCTGGGCGTTAACGCCTTCAAGATGTTCATGGTGTGGAACCCGTGGGCGGGACCCGACTCGCGGACCAACCTCCTCGCCATTCCCGACGACTTGATCATGACGGTCATGGACCTGGCAGGCCGGGAGGGCGGCATGGCGATGATCCATGCCGAGAACGGCGTCTGCAAGGCCTACCTGGAGCGAAAGTTCAGATCGGAGGGAAAGGTATCCGTCCACCACTACAACGCCGCGGCTCCCAACATAATCGAAGCCGAGGCGGTGCACCGCGCCGCCACCATGGCCACCGTCGCCGACTGCCCGGTCTATCCGGTGCACCTGAGCACCAAAGAGGTGGTCAACATCCTCGAGCAGTACAAGAGCCAGGGTCTCTCCATTTACGGGGAGACCTGCCCGCACTATCTCGCCCTCACCAATGACGACCTCATCCGGGAGGGCTACCTGCTGAAGGTGGCCCCGCCCCTGAGGGAAAAGGAGGATCAGGACGCCATGTGGCGGGGGCTGGCAAGCGGAGCGTTGGATGTGATCGCCAGCGACTACACCGGATACACCCGGGCCTTGAAACTGACCGGGACCCTGGACGGTCAGGCCGAGGAGCCCGAGGCGGGTGAGGAGAACATCTTCGAGATCGGCGCGGGGCTCACCACGCTGGAGTTCATGATGCCGGTGGTCTGGACACACGGCGTCAACGGAGGGCGCATGACCCTGCCCCGGTTCGTCCAGGTCTTCTGCGAGAACCCCGCCAAGATCTTCGGCATATACCCCCGCAAGGGGATTCTCCAACCCGGATCCGACGCAGACATCGTGGTCTGGGACCCTTCCAAGAGACATGTGGTTGACGAAGAGCACGGGATCAGCGACTTCTCCACATTCAAGGGCACCGAACTGCTGGGCATGCCGGTGGTGACCATGGTGCGGGGTGACGTGGTCATAGAGGACGGCGAGTTGGTCGGGAAACCGGGCAGGGCCAGGTACATCCCGGGCGATCCCAATGCCGCCGCCTACGCCCCCGGCGGGTTCGACGTCATCTAGAGAAGGTCGAGCCGATGCGCAGAAGAGAACTCATCAGCTTCATTGAGGGTGAACTGTCTGGGGAGCGAGCCCTGGAGGCTGCCGCCCACATGACCAAGTTCTACCGTTCCCCGGGTTCTTCCGGGTACCACCGCGCCACCGACTTCGCGGCGCAACTCCTCAGAGACAACGGGGTGGAGCGAGTGTGGGTGGAGAGGTTCCCCCTGGACGGCGAACACAGGTTGCTCACCCAGACCATGCCCCTGGCCTGGGAGCCGTTGAGCGCCGAGTTGCGGGTGGGGTCCCGGAATGGAAGGCTCTTGGTCTCCTACGAGGACTCACCGTCCTGCCTGCCGTGGTGGACGCCGTCAACTCCGCAGGGCGGGCTGACGGTCGAGGTGGTGGACGTAGGCACGGGTGAGCGGCCCGAGGACTTCCAGCGACAGGAGGTCAGGGGCAAGGCGGTCCTGGTGCGAAGCACCACGGTGCCCGATTCCTTCGCGAACGCCGTTGGTCTGGCCACCGAGCACGGTGCGGTGGGCGTGATCACAGACACGCTGCTGTACCCCACCGCTCCCTTCCGGACCAGGGAGTCCCTGCCGGATCCCGTGCAGCTCCTGCGGATGCCCTCCAACCTCCCGAGACTCTGGGCGATCGCCGTCAATTACCATGCTGCGGAGCGCCTCGCCTCGATGGCGCGCCAGGGGACATCCAGGGTCTGGATCGACATCCAGGCCAAGACCTTCAAGGGGGAGGCCCAGAATCTCTTCGGAGAGATAGCCGGCTCCGACCGGGCGGATGAGTTCATCCACTTTGTCTGTCACTCCACGGCGGGTACCAAGCCGGGGGCGAACTGTGCTTCGGGCCCCGCATTGCTGGCCGAAGTGGGACGCGTGATCTCCCTCCTCATCTCGGATGGGCGTATCCCGCGACCGCGACGCACCATAAGGTTCCTGGTGGACGTCGAAGGGCACGGGACCAAGCACTATCTCCACAACCACCGGGAGGAGGCCGAGCGGGGCATCGTCTCGATCGCCCTGGACAGCGTCGGCCACGACCAGCGAAAGAGCAAGGCCGCACTGCTGTTCTATCACTCCCCGGACTCCGTCCCGACCTTCATCAACGACTATTTCGTGTCGCTCATCGAGGCGACTCCCAAGGAGACGCGCTGGGTGTTCAGCAATGACGACGAGATCCCGTTCGTGAACTTCCCGGACCTGCCCTACACGCCCTGGAGCGACAACAAGTACTACCCCGCCTTCGGCATAGCGTCTCCGCTGTTCATGTCATGGCCGGACCTGTTTTTCCACACCGACTATCTCAAGCCCAGCATGCTCGACCCCGCGGTGTTCCGGAGATGCGGGATGGTGATCGCCCTGGCTGCTTTGGAGTTGGCCTATGCCGGCCCCCGTGAGGGAGTCAAGATCATGAGGGAGGTGACGGCGCGGAGCGAGTTGAGGTTGAGCCAGATCGCGTTGCGAGGCGAACGGCCCGCCCTGGCCACGAGGAAGCGCCTCGCTCACCTCGCCCGGAGGGACAGAAAGGCGATTGAATCGGCCCTGGTGTTCGCCGACCAAGGAGACCCGGAAGGTAGCCGGACCCTCGAAACCACCAAGGACCGGATGCAACAGAGGATCCAGGACCGGTTGGACGATGTGCTGGGATGGCTGCCCGAGTCGGTTCCCGAGGAAGAATTCGCGCCGGGGAAGGTGGTCCCCAAACGACTGGTGGAACGGGACGCGCCAGGGCTCGCCGGCACCTCCTATGAGACACGGATCCGCATGGCCGAGGAGATGAATGCCCGGGACCCCCGGATGCGCTATGACTCCCTCCGGATAATGGGAGACGAGATTTGGAACCTCACCAACGGGCGCCGGAGTGTGAACGACGTGGCCGACGCCATCGCCGCCGAGTTCGACTTCGACCTGGAGCCGCGCCACATCCTGGAGTTGTTCGTGGGGTTGGTAAGGGAGGGCTTCATCAGGCTCGACAGCCCCTAGCACAACTCACCCGTCAGGTGGCGATGTCTCTCCGGTCGATCCGGCTGATGGCCACCCATCCCAGAAGCAAGGCGCCGGCGAGTAGCAGGAAATAGGTCGGTTCGAAACCCTTGGCGAGGGGTGGCCTGTCGCCGAAGTACCAGTAAAAGGGTGACGTGACCCGGGCAGGCGCCATAGCGTCGCTGAGAGCGCCGAGACCGTTGAGCAGGAAGGTGGCCATCGCCACAACCGCGGTCACCCGAACCGCCGGGAAGGACGACCCTCCGAGAGCCCACATCGCCATGGTCAGCCCGCCGAAGAACAGGCCGAGGAGGCCCAGACCCGCACCGGCGGCCAAGATGCTGCCGACCCCCAGTTGGGTGTCATAGGCAAGGTCTCCCACGAGTGCCGCCACCGTGAGGATCGCGATAACCAGGGCGGTCGAGCACACCACTCCCAGGGCCTTGTTCAAGACGACGGTCCTGCGGGTGGAGGGCGCTGCGAGCACCAGGTCGAGGGCGCCGTCGCTCTCCTCCTTGACCATCGCCGTTGAGACTCCCCGGACCACGAACATGATGATGAGTATCGGACCGATCGCCTGGTAGGTGCGGGAAGAGACCAAGCCGGCCGGGGTGACGATCTCCTCGGGGTTGGTCATGCCGAACATGGCGAACACCTCCCGGGGGAAGGAGGTCAACAGGTCCGCCAAAGCCTGGGCATCGTCGGCCAGCGTCGGCCAGACGGAGAACATCACCAGCGTCAGGAGCCCGAGCCCCCCTCCCCAGCCCCAAACGGAGCGACGGCGATCCCATATGGTCTTGCGGATCGACCCGTTCAGAAGCCAAGCCGCCCGGAGTGACCGACGCTTGCGTCTGCGAGGGAGTCGGAGGGTCCTGGTGGCGGGTATCACGGCCATCTCGGTTGCGATGTCACGGCGGCGGAACAGGAAGTTGGCCCCAGCTAACAACACCGCGGCAGTGAGGGCTAGCCACAGTTGCCCTGGGCCGACTCCCTCCGTCAAGGGATTCGGATCCTGGTACCAGGTGAACGGGCTGGCGGCGGCGAAGGGTTGGAGACCCGGATACAGAGGGGCGAAGCTGTTGAGGAACCAGGCCAGGAGCGCCACAGAACCCGCCACTCCGCCTGCCACCACGCTGCGGCCGGTGAATGTGCCCGCTACCAGCGTCAGCGATGCGAACACCAGGCTGAGCAACCACAGGGACAGGCCGGCGGCCAGGACGCCGGTGACCGACAGAGCCAGGTCGAATATCGGGTTGACGACCAGGAGCGCCGAGGTCAGGACCGCGGCCAGCACCAGGGCAGCAAGCGCCACTCCTCCAGCCTTCTCCAGGAATACCCGGGTCCGGGATGTCGGAGTGGAGAGCAGCATGTCGATGAGACCGTCCCGTTCCTCCGCCATCACCTCGGCGGCAGCCGCGCTAATGACGAAGAACAGGATGAAAAGGGGAGCAAAAAGCGTGAAGAGGTAGGAGGAGAGAAAGCCCGCCGCCGTCAAGAAAGTGCCGGAGTCTATCCCGAATGCGGACAGGATTCCCGAGGGGAGGTTGTTCATGAAGTCGATGAAGTCGTCGGAGTCCCGCATCACCGTGAACATCACCCCCAACCAGACGGACAGCGCCACGATCCCCAGGCCGTACCCCATGACCGCTCGGCGGCGGTCGCGCAGGGTCTTGCCGAGGATGGCGGGTATCACGGTCTCAACCCGAGAGGTCAGGATGGAGTTCGGACCCGTAGTAGGAGAGGAAGACCTCGTCGAGATCGGCCTCTTCGGATGTGATGGTTATCACGTCCCTCGAAGAGGCCGCTGCGATCACTGTCTTCTGGGGTCCGGCGATGCTCAGTCGCAATAAGGTGCCCCCGTCAAGGAGGTCGATCACGGTCACGCCTTCGATGGATGCGAATTGAGCAGGGTCGACCGGCGAGCCAAACTTGATCGTCAGGTTCGACTGGACCTTCGACCTGAACCCCGAGAGGGTGTCCACGTCGATCAGACGGCCCTGGCGGACTATCCCCACCCGGTCCGCCACCCGCTCCACCTCGGGGAGGTAGTGGGAGGAGAGAAACACAGTGCGTCCCTCGGCTCTGACCTCGGTCAGCAGTTCGGCGAACTCCTGTTGCATGAGGGGGTCGAGACCGCCGGTGGGCTCGTCGAGGATCAGCAGTTCCGGCTCGTGCATGAAGGCGTTCACCACGCCGACCTTCTGGCGGTTCCCCTTCGAGTACTCCTTGATGCGCCTGTCGAGGTCCAACTCGAACCGCTCGGCCAGTCGCAGTGTGACCGAAGCGGTGTCGATGCCTCGCAGTCTGCTGAAGTAGACCAGGAACTCCCGGCCGGTCATGGAGGGGTACAGCGCCAAGTCGCCCGGCAGGTACCCGACCCGGCCGCGGATCGCCAGCGAGTCTCCTTCGATGTCCAGCCCGAATATGGACCCCGAACCCGCCGAGGGCTTCAGGAAATTGAGAAGCAGGCGGATGGTGGTGGTCTTGCCCGCCCCGTTGGGACCGATGAAACCGAACACCTCTCCCACATCCACCGCCAGATCCAGGTCGACGATCCCCGCCGTGTCCCCGTAGTACTTGGTGAGACCCGAAGTCTCTATGGCTCTCGACACGGTCGCACCTGCCTTGTCCCACCCGCGACGCGTCATGGTGGCGCGGGCAATCCTCGTCTTGTCGGTTCCTGCTGACTCTACCCGCCCGGACCGGACCGGACCGTGCGGCACAAAAGGATGGTCTTCAAAGAACGAGGAAGCTACACCCTAGTGGCTCCCCTGGGTTCTATGTGGTTGATCCCGTCTACGTTCTAAAGCAAGAGGCTACAATACACGAGGGTCGCCTCGCGTTCGGAGACCCTGGTACCTTGGAGCCAAGAACATATGCCCTAGCAGACCCCTTTGAAGGTCAGGTAGTTTACGTCGTTCCGAATTATCAGCGACTGTATGTTTGGAACCTCCTGGATCAATGGGAACCGCTCTGGTGGGATGTGGTGGCCTTAGCTGATGACCTTGTTGAGCATGCATTGACAAGGAAGCTTGAAAGCGTAGACCCCCGCTCCGTGGAATCTCACTTCCTCGGTGCTGTTGTATTAAAGATGAGCGGCAACACTCCAGACCTATCCCGGCAGATACGGGTAATAGACGGCCAGCAGCGCCTGACAACGCTGCAACTTTTGGTGGCCGCGGCCGCCGTCCAGATTGAGAAGGCAGGGAACGGCGCCGCCGCGGATCGCTTAAAGCAACTCATTGCAAACCCTTCTGGTCTTGGTAAATCTCCCAAGACCAGAACCAAGATTAGCCACCGAAGGCACAAGCGAGGAACCGACTATGAGAGGTTTGGCGATGTGATAGGTGCGGCTCTCAGGGGAGAATCTACTGTCGGCATTGTTGGTCCTATGGCTCGTTGCTATCAATTCTTTCAGCAACGAATCCAGACGTGGCTTGGTGCTCATGAGACACACACCGATGTTGCTGCTGCCGCTTTAGCGACCACACTAATTATGAAACTAAATTTAGTGTGTATCTACCTGGATCCTCAAGAGAGAGAACATACGATCTTTGAAACATTAAATGCTCGAGGTGAACCTCTAACTGAGTGGGATAAGATCAAGAATTTCCTGTTGTCCAAAGCTCAAGAAGCTCCTGGATTGGAACAGGATTCCTTCTTTGAAGACTACTTGGACCTGTTTGATGATGGCTGGTGGCGTGGATGGGCGGGACGCGGGGCCCAATATAGGCCTCGTACCGACATCTTTGCAGATTACTGGCTTGAGTCAAGGATGAACGCCCCAGTCTCGGCAAGACGAGTATTCCGAGAGTTTCAGAGCTACACCAACAGTGATGGACAGGATTTGGAATCGATGGCACAAACTCTGGTTCAAGACGCGCAATATTATAGGAAGTGTGAGAAGTTAGATAGTACCATCAGAGGCAGGGAGAGAACGTTCCACCGGCGGCGTTTAGATATGGCGATTGGTGCCTTCTGGCCTTTGTTATTGCAGCTACAGCGACTGAATGTTGATCCGGAAGAGCGGGCGTCCTGGCTAGCCATGTTGGAGAGCTACTTTGTTAGAAGATTGATTGTTGGGCGTCAAGCCCGCAGTTATGATCAAGTTGCCCTGGAGCTACTGAGGAGAATTGCATCGTGTGGTAGCGATCAGGACGTAGGGACAGCTATTAGAAAACAACTGCTGAACTTTTCCACAGTGACGACCCTCTGGCCGACAGACAACGACGTAGAACATGCGGTTTTGAATCGGCGACTGTCTAGACACGCCCGGCGATTGGTCCTCCGCGCGGTGGAAGCGCATCTGATTCGCAGGGAGGCTGCCACTGTGGGGTTGTCTCCTGATGTCGAAATTGAACACTTGATGCCTCAGGGCTGGACGTCAGACAAATGGCCCTTGCCAAAGGGGAGCGAACAGAGTGTCGCCGAACAGAAGCGTAACCAACTCATAGAAACCCTCGGAAACCTAACGTTGCTCAACGGGCGAATAAACAAGACCATTAGCAACGCTTCGTGGGACATAAAACGCAAAGTGATTCACAAGTCTGATAACTTATTCGTCAATCGCCTTTTAGTGGAGCGATCAGAACACAGATGGACGGAGGAGGACATCGAAAACAGAGGACGCTGGATGCATCGCCTCATCGTTCAGATATGGCCGCGTATGTAGTAGGGCGAACATACCGTAAGACATCAATCTATTAGCTAACTGCAAGATGTGCCGCGATGTCGGTGGCGGCCTTTATCCGAGGCGCAGCTCTTCGAAACCGGCCACCAAGGGGGGATGCATGAGAGGCGGATGCCGGGAAAGCGTGGGGGAGGAGAAGCCCGGCCCTATTCCCCTTGCGGTATTGTGCTGGTCCATGAGCGAGACCTACCGAAACATCCTCGGCCTGCGGGCCATTCGCAATTACCAGGAGCGTCCCATCCGCCAGGAAGACCTCGACCGGGTGCTGGAGGCGGCCAGGTGGACGGGCAGTTCGAAGAACCTCCAGAAGTGGGCGGTCGTGGTCATCCGCAACCCCGAACAGATCGAGCGACTGGCCGACTGCGGCACCTTCACTACCCCGCTCCGGGCGGCGGCGGTGGCGCTTGCCCTCGTCCAGGAACCCAACACCCGGGAGTTCGACACGGGACGGATGGCGCAGAACATCATGCTGGCGGCCGACGCCCTGGGGATGTCCACCTGCCCCATCACCTTGCAGCGCACCGAGGACACCGCTGGCGTGCTCGGTTTGCCGCCGGGCTGGGTTTGCCGCTACGCCATCGCCCTTGGTTACCCTGCTCCCGACGCCCGCCCGTCCCGGTACGGGGGGCGCAAGCCGCCCGAAGAGATCATTCACCAGGAGTCGTTCGGCCAGTGACCCGAACCGCCCGGACTCTGGCCGACCAGTATTGGGAGTTCCGGCTCGAGCACCGCCACTTCGCCAACCTCTCCCGGGGCGAGTTGAGTCGCTTGGAGCGGTGGGACGACCTCTCCGCTGAAGGAATCGCGGTTTCCAGGGAGGCCTTTCTCCGGTTCGCCGCCGAGGCGGCGCAGGTGACCGCCGAGGAGGACTCCGACCGGATCCTCGCGGAGACCGTCGCCGCCGCCGCCTTCATGGACGCCAGCGTGACGGTCTGGTGGCCGCAACTGCAAGCGGCCAGTACTCAAAGCGGACTGCTGAGATCATTGATACCGGCGCTTTACCTTCAGCCTCTGGTCACTCCCGACCATGGACTCCGGTATCTGGAGAAGCTGGGTGGCTTCCCGGCGATGGTCGATCAGTTGGTTGACCGGCTCCGGGAAGGAGCCGCCACCGGGGTGGTTCCCCTGGCCCGCCACGTCCGCCAGACCATGGGGAAGCTCGAACAGATCCTTGCCCGACCACCGGCCGAAGATCCGATCGCCGACCAGCCCCCTCCCGCCGAACTAGGGCCGGACGAGGCCACCCGGTGGCGGTCCGAGGTGGTGAACGCGATCGAGACGGGCCTGCGTCCCGGCCTGATCCGATTCCAGGAGGCACTGGCTGAGATCACCCTTCCCTCAGGACGTCCCGATAACCGGCCCGGGCTCTGCCACCTAGACGGCGGTGAAGCGGTGTATCGGGATATGGTCAGAAGCCACACCACCCTCGACATGGAGCCCGAGGCCATCCACCAGTTGGGCCTTGAGCGGATCGGGATGCTGGAGAACGAATACCGGCGCGTGGCGGGACCTTTGCTCGACACGGACGAAGTCTCCGAGATATACACCCGCCTGCGCGACGATCCGGGGCTCCGGTATGCAGGCTCCGATGAGCTGGTCGCAGACTCCCTGCGCTGCCTCGAGAAGGCCGCCGCCGCGATGGGCGAGTGGTTCGATCCCGTCCCAGAAGCGCCCTGCGTGGCACACCCCATCGACGTCGGGTCCATGGCTTACTACTACCCGCCGTCGGCCGACGGGGTCCGACCGGGCACCTTCTTCTTCAACGTGGCGGACCCCACCGCCTGGGCCAGGTTCCAGATTCCCGGCATCGCCTATCACGAGGGCATACCGGGCCATCACCTCCAGATGGCCCTGGCCATCGAGAACCCCGGAATCCACGACATCCACCGCTACTACCTGCCGGCCTTCTGCGAGGGATGGGGCCTGTACACCGAGCGCCTCTCCGATGAGATGGGCCTCTACCAGGACGACTGGGAGCGGATCGGCATGCTCACCGCCGACTCCCTGCGGGCCGGGCGACTGGTGGTGGACACCGGCATCCATGCGCTGGGCTGGTCGCGGCGCAGGGCCATCGAGTTCCTCGCCGACCACTCGCCCATGTCGCTCCACGAGATCACAGAGGAGATCGACCGGTACATCGCCACTCCCGGCCAGGCCCTCTCCTACATGCTCGGTCGCCTCGAAATCGAGTCCCTACGCGCCGAGTCCGAAGCCCGACTCGGCGCGGCGTTCGACATCAAAAGCTTCCACGGGACCGTCCTCGGCAACGGCGCCGTACCACTCGGCACGCTCGGTTCGATGGTCCGGGACTGGCTTGACGCCCGCTGACAACCGTAGAGCGGGCAGGTCGGAGACAGGCTGCACAGAAGGGACGAATCCATGGAGGGTAAGAGACGCCGGCTTAGCTGTGACCCTCAGGGCGAGTCTGCCAGGTGCGCAAACTTCCTTCGCCACTTGATACAACGTCGCGCATCACGTTCCTCGTAAAAACGCAGGGCGGAATGAGGGTCCAGCATGAACTTGTCCTCCCGGCCCTCTGCCAGTGCGGTAATTCGCATCGTATACCAGGCTGTCGCCCCACCCCGAGGTGGGGAGTCGAATACCGGAAACTCAGGGTCGCCACCTTCCTCAGTCAACCACACCTCTGGCAGCCGCGGATTGAGCACCATCGCACGCGCCATGCTCACCATGTCAACCGCGCCACCCACCACTGCATCCACCGCCTGTTCACGCCTTTTGAAGCCTCCTGTCAGCATTAGCGGCACATCGGTTACCCCTTTGGCGCGTCGGGCAAAACCGAGAAAGTACGGTTCGCCGTCCGATTGCCCGTCGGAGCTTGCCTTCGCCCCGGGAAAGTAGGTCCCGCCGCTGATGTCAATGAGATCAACCGAGGTTCGGTCGAGAAGGCGGACTACCTCCAGGGCATCATCCTCTGTCAGTCCGCCTTCCAGTCTGTCCGTCGAGTTGATCTTGATCCCCACGGGAAACAACGGGCCCACGGCGCGCCGTATCTGATCGATTATTTCGAGCACTATCCGGCATCGTGCTTCGATGGAGCCGCCGTAGCCGTCTTTGCGGCGGTTGAACAGTGGCGATAGAAACTGACTGAGCAGGAATCCGTGTCCGGCGTGAACCTGAACGCCGGTGAACCCTTTGTCCTTCGCGTATGCTGCGGCTCTTGCATACATGTCGGGTAGTTCCTTGATGTCTTCAACTGACATACCCGCGCATTGCAGACCCTCGATGTCCAGCGCGGATGGTCCCTTCGGCTGGCTGATCGGCAGGTGCGAAAGGGCGCCGGCGTGGCCGAGTTGGGGCCAAATGTGAGCATCCTCGAACACGGCGCGGCGGGTCAGTGACTCCATGGCCTGGTGATCGGTGTGCGGTCCGAGCACCAGGTTCCCAGGTTTTTCCGGATAGCGAGGATCACCTTGAACTTCACCTATGATCGAAACCGCCGCCCCGCCCCTCGCCCATCTCTCGTACAGTCGGATTTGAGCCTCGGTGGGATCGCCTTCACCATTTCCAAGTGAATCCGACATGGCGGACTTGGCGAGTCGGTTTTTCAGGAGGGCGCCACAGGGAAGCACCAGCGAACTGCGAAGTGGATTGGGATTCGAGGTTTCACGCTCCAAGGTGCGCCCGCTGCTCTCGGTCCCGCTCATCGAGCAATCGCAATCTCTCGGTTCAAGTCTCGATCCTTGGTCCTGGTGCTTTGAACTCGCGCCCTCCCGCCCATTGGCCTCGAAGCTTTCTCTTACCCGGGTACGCACGGGCGGCCAGTCGCCGGCGGGCCAGGCGAGCGGGGTGTTAGTGACCACCCTTGACCTGGGCCGCGGATGGGGATTTCGAGGTGCTCCATATTTGGAAGGGGTGATGCTCCACATTCGAAAGCGGGCTTATACAGAGTCCGGCTTGCCCTTCCGGTGGCAGGATACTTTATAGGAACCGCCATTCGAGGCGCCGTCTGATCTTGTCGACGCTACCGAAGGAGCCCGCCCGATAGGCTTCACGAGCATGCGGCAGACTTTGGGTGAGGTTTTGGGGACATCCGTAACCGATGTGTCTCGGGCAGTTGATGGAGGCGCCGGTGCCGAAATCACTCTGCTTGATAGCGCACCGTTGCGTGCGGAAAGTGCCAGCTTTGCGCTCGACCTGAATGTCGACATGGCTCCAAGCCCATCGGGTGACGGGTCTTGCTTGTACGCCAGCCCTGCGGTGCCCGCCAGTCGGAGGCGGACATCTGACTACCGGTCTGTAGCGCATGTGAAGGTGACCCTTGGGCGACAGCCGGTACCCGGACCGATTCGGATGATCGTTAAGGCAACCGGTCGGATGACGCGGGCAGATCTGGAAAGCGGGCGGCAGTTCCGGAGGGATTTGAGCAAAGAGAAACTGGTGGCCGAATTCGCGGGTCGGTTTGACTGTGACTGGGTCGACTTGGAGTCCGCGTTCGTGGACGACGGCCCTCGACGGACACTGGTGTTGGTGTGGCATGCGAACTTGTGCTCAGACTTCGTCTCCTCCCCAGCCCTTGTGAAGTTCTCGAAATCCAAGTACGCCATTGCCCGGGCCAAGAAGCTGAAGTTGGCGACCGCTAACTACTACCGCAACTACGAAGGGACGGAACCCGGCATCCGCGACGAGATGGAAGCCCGTCAAATAGCCAAGCTCTCCACCGTTCTAAACGGCCGCAGAAGCGCAGTCCCCTTCAGTAGGGTCGTGTCACCGGCGGGTGAGGCGACCTATGGCACCGACAGCACTTGGTTGTTTTGCACTGCGATAAGGCCAGCATGGGACACAGATCTGAGGCGATTGCAGCAGCAGTTTTCAGCGGAGAGCGCGACCGTAATATCCAACCCGTTGAGGTTCGCTACACAGCTGGGAAAGAGGTTCGCGGGGAACCTACCTCGAACCCGGCTCAGCAACATGGACGGACTGAGGCTGAGCTGCTACCGGAAACACCAAATAGACAATGTTGTGCAAGTATTCCATGGCCCGGTGCTCTACACCGACGACCAGGAACTGGCTTTTTCCCAACCCTCGCACCTGCGCGGCATTGCCTCCTGTTTTTCTAAAGGTCGTTCGTTTGACTGGCAGCGGGAGTACAGGTTTGTGGTGAGCACCGTCGGCGAACCTGCGGAAGACGAGTTGTTGTTGCCGATCTCGGAGCGTATGAGGGGCCTTGCCGAAACCGGCCCTTGGGGATAAACGTTTTTCGGCCTCTAGGTAGACAAGGCTCGGAATAGGGTTCTGCCGCGCCGAGGCAGAGACTTCCCGGCCGACTAGAACCTCACACCCAGATTGCGGTCTATGACGATCTCGAAAGTGGATGTTGTTGTTCCGTCTTCGGAGGTCGCTGTTATGAGGATGTGCGCCCCGGCGGCGGGGAGGCTCATACAGTGGCATGACAGGTCTGGGGTGGTGATATGAGAGACGATTTTCCCACTGGCCGCCGGGTTCATCAGAGTAGCGGACAGCTTCAGTTGTATGGGTCCGGGCTCGTTATGAAATGCTCCGGCGAATTCTTTTAGGTTATGGAGGCGAGCGATCTGCTCACCGCTCTCGGGTGGTGGGATACTGGCTTTCAGTGTGACCCGCCCGGACTCTTCGACCAGCCGGTAGGTTCCGCTTAGGCCGTCCAGGTCGTAGAGGCGGAAGATGTTCCGAGGTCCGGCATCGAAGACGAACTTCGCTATCCGAGCGTCCCTGGGCGACTTGGACCCCGCCCTTATTGCCTGTTCGATTTGTTCATCATCTGATTCTCTGACGTTGTGAACAGCGGAGCGAGTGGTGGTTGTGGTCACGTCCTGGGTTCCGGTGAGGGGCAAACTGGCTTTGAGTTGCGAAGCGAGGGTGATTTCCACCGGAAGTATTCCGAGTCGTGATCTTGATGAACCCGAAAAGGTCTGCCGGATGGCGGGAGATGGCATGCAGCCGCCCACGATGGGTGATTGTTTCCGGTTCCCATCATCGTGAGGGTCCTGTAGTGGTCGCAGTGAGTGGCTCATCTCGGGGGACACGTTCAGATGCAGAGTGTCTTCGGGAAGGGTGCGGTCTGACAGTATCGCGAATCGGAACTCTTTCTGATGTTGATGTTCCATCGTCTTTGTGAAGATGCCTCGGACCAAGAAATCCACCGGGGTTGGCGACTTCTCGATGAACCCGCGACGGTTCTCCATGTAAACCACGGGTCCATAAACCACGGCCAAGTTGCGGCACTGCGCGATCTGCCCGGTCTTAGGGTTTCGGAACATCAGGGGGTTCCCCAAAAGGCCCTTCTGTTGGAACGCCATAGACCCCAACGCCCGAGCAAAGCGGTGAGGGTCGTAAATGGTGGTCACATGGTCATAGGATGGCTCTAGCGAGGCCCGCCACGCGGACCACTCCCTGTCATCGCGGGGTTGGAACGACGTGCACCATATGAGACAGTTATCCCCATAAGTAATTGACGTCTGCACAGTTTGACGGACGGTCAGTTTCTCGGTGGTCATCTCACCCATTGCTCTCTGCATAGGGTCTTCTCGGAACAGTTCCGCTTCGATCCGCTCTTGTTCTCGCAGGTCAACAGGGTCATAGTGGCGTTCTTCGACCCGCGGGGCGGCCGTGACGATGCCTTCTTGCAAGTCCCAAACCAGCGACGGTCCGTCCTCCCGGTAGTAACCAAGTGTGCAAACCCGAATGCTGTCGGAGTGCTCTATGGCGTATCGGGTTGGGCATCCCTTCACCAATGTGACGTCCGTGGGATCCTCGACACCTCCCAGGTGTTCGCCCTGTGGATCCAGATTCACCAGAAACGTCGTGACGGCATCTTCGGGACCATGGAATATAAGGGACATCGGCGTCAGGCATTCTGGCCCCCTGAACGTTGTACCTTGTGGCGAACGCGTCGGTTCAGCGATACGGGGCCGCGAAGGCTTCCCTCGTGTCTTCCTTCGGTTGCGCTTGCCGCGTCGCTTTTTCGCTTTGCTTCTACGGCTCATAGTTGACCTGAGAGAATCTCCATCGATCAAGTTGTTGGTTAGCGCTGGCAGGGACATAAACCCGTTTAGGCCACGATGACCTCCCTTTGGGCACGTGTGGCCTTGTGCCTCCTCCCAAATAACGTTGCTATGAAGAGGCTTCCAGGAACCTAGTGGCAGCAGGCCACCGACCGTGGTCTTTCATCAGAGCGGGCCGCCTTGTGCGGGGAACCCTCTTTGAATCAAGCCGAGGAAGGTCCGCAAAAGCCGGGCAACTCCAACTCCAGTCTGGCTTTCGCCGTCCCGAACTCAGCGAGCCGGTCGGCGGATTCGTTGAGAGGATGCCCAGAGTGAGCCGGTACCCGCTCCCATTCCACCTTCCGGCTTTTGAGCAACGTTGCTATCTGCTGGATGAGGTCTTGGTGCACGGGACGCTTGCCTGAGGCGGTACGCATGTCCCGCTTCTCCCATCGGGGCAGCAGCTCTGTGAAAACGTCGTACACATATTTGCTATCCGTTTGGATAAGCAAGGGCCCCGGCGGGTGGCTGCGTAGCAGTTCCAATACGGCTGTTACTTCCATTTCTTGGTGGGTTGCCTTCGGTGCACTGCCCCAGGCGCAACGCCCCTCATTGGTTACCCAGCCCCAGCCGGCCGGGCCTTGGCCCCCCGATCCCGAACCGTCGGTAGCGGCTGTCACCCAGTCCTTGGTCACAAGGGAAAACCACCCGGAGAATCGCGTGGTGAGCGCACAGGGAGAATCATTGGGAAGAACAATGTAGGGAAAACCGGGGGCAGGTGCCCAATAAGGAACTGGCTCTTTTCCTACCACCGTCCCTTAGACCGGCGCCGGTAGCCACCGTCCCTGGTCTTGTTGTACCGAGGGTTCTTTCCGCCAGTCTTCTTGCGATGTCTTGCGAGCCTCGCCCCTTCCCAACGTCGGGCTCCTTTCCGAGAGAGGGGACCGGTCTCTACTCGGAGCTTGCCTCGCTTTCCTGATCGTCTGTGCTGCGAAGCCCTCCGTCTGGGGTTGTTGGTGATACCCACATATTTCACTCTCCCCCGCCGGTCTCGGAGCGTATAGCCGCGAACTCTTTTGGGTTTTGTGGATCGTCCCCGGTACTTGCCTCTTCGCCTTCTGTATTGCTTCTTTCTGTATCTACCCATGAGGTTGCAATCTATCAGCATGCTGTGACGCATTCCCCAACAAAAGCACACACTTAACGGCGGCGGGTTGGGTCCTACTCGGCAGGGACCGGAGGGGTGCCCTATGTCGCCGTTTTGGCGGATTCCTCGAACCGGAAGGAGGCCTCGATGGCATCATCGATGACTCCGGTGCCCCCCAGCCACGCCCGGGCGGCCTCTGCCCACCGATGTCTATCCTCCCACACTCCCGGATCAACACTCATGGGGGTTCTCTCCAGCAAGGAAGCGGCCCGGTCCACCCGCAGGTAAGCCTCTCTTCACCGGGGATCATCGGACCGCTTCATGCCTCAAGCGCCTCGGCTATCACCAGTAAACGTTTCCCCTTTGCAGCCGATCTCATCATTCACCTCCGCCACCCCGAACAGTTGCCTAAGGAAGCTCCATCATCGCTTATCCCTGAAACTAACTTCGAAATAGCCTGGGCCCGGGCGACCCCAACGCCAACCACATACGCGCCCGGCGGGTTCGACGTCAACTAGAGGGAATCGAGCCCATGCGCAGAAGAGACTAACCGGTGCATGCTATCTCAAGGTGCTTGAAGAGATGAGGCAATCTGGGAGTTTTGCTGGTGTACGCCGACCGAACGAGTAGGTAATTTTGTAGGGTTCGACGCTGGCTCCGTCTCATGCTTGCCCACTGCCGAGTACTGATGCCAAGGTCAAAGGCATTCTCGAAAAACCTTTGCGAGACAGTCCTGCTCCGACAGTGCCTATGCCGTCTGGACCGACGATGCTCTCTGCACACTCGCTCATTGATATATCGGCCGCTGTCGTAGTGACCTCTTACGCTGGCTGTCACAAGAGCCTGGTGGCCTTTTTGCGGTAGCAACATCAGCCAGACGGGAAGAAGGTCGTCTCTCCCACTCCAATATGTGCCGTTGCCGGGCCCTTCCCTCCAGCTCATGCCAGCACCTGCAGCGACGGGTTCGCCAGACCAGATGTCTGTTTTGAACTCAAGACCGGCGTATGAGCCTTCCCTTAGCATTTTGTCAAGCTGAATCTTGATATAGAAGACACGCGCAATCACTTCTGACGCACCCACGGCAAACTGCGACAACTGCTGCAAATAGCCATCCGGTAACCCTGCTGGTGGGGCTACGTAGGGATCGACTAGGGGGACAGCCACTCTGCTTACAGTGCGGAGTCCCAACTGCAAAGTCCTTAAGGTTGTTCTATATACAAGCAAAAACACATTGCGCTCATCATCGAAATCCAGGGTTGCGCCATCCACTGAAGCAAAAGCGTGGTCGTGTTCGATGCAGGCCCACCGCCCCGTAGTGAAGGACTTGATGCTCCGGCGCGTTAATGGTTGTCGGCTTAGGTAGTTAAGAGGGTCTCGTGGCGGTTCGGATGAGTTTGCCATTATCTTGCCGGATTCGTCAGAGATGAGCTTAAGGGACGCAAGCGGGATCGTGTGTGCTTTGATGGTTTGCCGCCCGCAATCCTCTGCGCCTACGATGCACCGGTCAAACGACCGATGCTGATCCTGAGCGCTCCACGTCTCTCGGAGATTTCGCATCGCTGTTTTAACTTCAGAGAAATTGGTGAATCCACCATTCATACCACATCTTGACGGTAGCGAATTCCCCAGGGTTCCCCCAAGACAGTGGGCTCCCGGGTTGGTTGTCTGTTGGAGTCAAGCCACGCGACGCAAGCACTCGCCCTAAAGAAGCGTTTAGCCCGAGAGGCCGTCCACTTCGGGCAGCAGGTCCGAAAGCGAACCGATGTCACCGAACTCGAGGGCCTGGACGATGGCTAACAGTCCTTTATTGGCCAAAGTTTCGACAGCGCGGTAAGGCTCGTCCAGGTCACCGTAAGCGGAGGGAGTGGGATTCGAACCCACGAGGCACGGATGCCCAACAGTTTTCAAGACTGTCACCTTAGGCCGCTCGGTCATCCCTCCTTCGGGTCGGAACCGTATGCGGTGGCCGAGCGGAGGGAGTGGGATTCGAACCCACGAGGGGGCGTCAACCCCCTACGGCATTTCGAGTGCCGCGCACTAGGCCGGACTATGCGATCCCTCCGGGCAGATCACCCTTTCACCGGTGATCGGGTCATAGACTAGCCGGTCGTCTCCGTGATGGATCGAACATAAGGTAGCCTCCGAGCGGTGAGGCGAAGCTCTCTTGTGGGATGGTCCGCGGCGGCCTGGCTGACTGTGTTGATGGGTTCCTGCGCTGATGAACCGGCCCTCTCTCCCGCCTCCACGGTAATAGTGGAGGTGACCGCCGAGGTGAGCGCCACCACCGCTGCAACCGTGCCGACCACCGCCACGCCGACCACCCGTCCGGCCCCGG
Source organism: Acidimicrobiia bacterium (assembly GCA_965209025.1). Classification (GTDB taxonomy): domain Bacteria; phylum Actinomycetota; class Acidimicrobiia; order Spongiisociales; family ZC4RG35; genus Bin76. The sequence continues at coordinate 614,783 of OZ242375.1, forward strand.
TGGAGGGCCTGTTGTTCCTGCCCGAGTCCTTCCGGGACAGGATGGTGGAACTGGTGGAGGAGACCCAGGCCCTCCGTGGCTTCACCTTTGTAGAACCCCTGCAGATCGAGGGGATCACGTCCCAGGAGATGGTGAGGCGGCTCCGCGCCGGCGTCGGAAACGACCCGCGGCTCTACGAGGTCGATCAGCCGCTGTTCAGGCTGCTGGGTCTGATCGAGCCGACCCAGGACTGGGTGACGGTTCTGTCGGGTTTCCGGACCCGTCCCATTCCCGGTTACTACGACGTGTCCAGCCAGAAGCTGTGGCTGGTGTCCACCCTGGAGGACCCGAGCCCGCTTGAAGAGATGACCCTGGTGGGCGAGGTCGCCAAGGCGCTGGTGGACCGGCACCTGGGTGTCTGGAGGCGCCAATCCCGTTTGGCCAGGGTGGGCGACAGCGATTACCTGGCGGTCCTGGGGGGCATGGCAGAGGCCGACGCCACGCTGGTTGAGTTGCTCTTCATGGAGGGCATGAGCGACTCGGCCAGGGAGCAGGTGCTCGGAGAGGCATGGGAAGTGGCCTCCGAGGATCTGGCCCTCCCTTCGTTCCTGACCCACAGCCTCGGTTTCGCGTCGGGGCCGGTTCTCGAATTCCTACAGGCGCTGATCCAGTCGGGCGGTTGGGACCTGGTGAACCAGACCCATCGGGACCCGCCCGATTCCACCGAACTGATTCTGGAGCAGGGTGTCGGGCCGGTGGACCCTGTGCTCTTGCCCAAGCCGGATGCGTCCCCTCCGGATGCTTACCGGCTGGTCTCCGACTCTGTGTGGGGACAATGGGGGTGGAACGCCCTGTTGGCTTCTGCGCTCCCCCCCGAGCAGGCCGCGGTTGCATCGCGGGGCTGGGGAGGTGACCGGTACCTGGTCTTCAGCGACGGTGAGGACATCGCCTTGGTGGTGGACTACCTGGGGGACACGGTGGCCGACGCAGACGAGATGCGGACAGCCCTCGTGGAGTACATACGGGAGGCCATGGATGCGGGGGAGCCCACGGTGACCGACGATGGGGTGGAGTTCTCCGGCGCCACCTATGCCTGGCTGGGCGGAGAAGGCGAATCATTGACGTTGATCGCCGCTTCCGACGTGGAGGTTGGACGCGGGTTGCGAGCTTCCCGGGGTGGCTGAGGGGTTTCGACTGGTCCTGTTTTCCATCCTCATTCCCGCTGCATCAGGGATAGGCTCTGGGGAGTGACCTTTCCCCAACCTGGCGCCGTTGTCGCAACCCGGGCACTATGCATAAGCCGGAGGGCTGAGGGACGGTGAACCGCCCGGACTCCTCGAGCCCGACCCGTCAGGTTCGGTCCGCCATCGTGTCTGCGGCTCTGGTGGTTGCCCTGGTGGCGGCGGCCTGCGGAGGCGCCTCGGACTCCTCGGACCCGGGTGCCGCCGAGGAGTCGGTGGACACCACCGCGGCGCCCGCCATCACTACTACCACGGCTCCCGCGACCACCACCACCGAGGCGCCGGCCACCACTACCACCACCACTGCTCCGGTCACCACCACCGAAGCTCCGCCCACCACCGAGGCGGCGCCTACCACAACCACGGCGCCTACCACAACTACGACCGTGGCAGAGCCCGCCCCCGACCTACCCGTGATCGAGGGACTGAGCCCCGAGATTTCCGCACAGGTCTGGGAAGCCGTGGAGGTCACCGAGGGCATCAGGGGGCTGGAGTTCGGGGAACTGCCGGTGATCACGGTCCTTTCGCCCGAAGACTTCGAGGCGCGGGTCCGGATGGAGGTGGACTCCGAACTGGAGGACATCGAGGTCGACGAGGCGCTGTTCAAACTGCTCGGGCTGCTGGAGCCCGATGATGATCTCAGGGCGCTGTACGGAGAACTGTACGGCGAGAGCGTGGCGGGGTTCTACTCCAGCGAAGACAAGGAGTTGGTGATTCCCGCATCGGGTGAAAAGTTCACGGGATTGCAGACCATAACGCTGATCCACGAGTTGATTCACGCTCTCACCGATCAGCACTTCGACTTCGGTTCGAGGATGGAAGACCTGGTGGACAGCCAGATGTACGATCCCGCCTCGGGTCTGGTGGGCTTGGTGGAGGGAGACGCCACCCTGGCGGAGTTCGTTTATGTGAACAACCTCGACGTCGCCGCCCGGAGCCGCCTGGCGGCGGAGTTCGCCGACTTTGAGCCACCCGACATCGACATCCCGCAGTTCATGGAATTGGCTCTCTACTTCCCTTACGACGCAGGCTTTGAGTACGTGTTGAATCGGTGGAGGGAGGGGGGATGGTCGGCGGTGAACGACCAATACCTGGACCCGCCCCGCTCCACCGAGGAGATATACGAAGGCGCCCCGTCCCCGACCACGGAAGTGATCGAGATGGAGAGGCCGGCCGGTGAGCTCCCCGAGGGATATGAGGAGATCTACGACTACACATGGGGCTTCTTGGACATCTTGGTCATGTTCGAGCAGATCCTGGGTCCGGAGGTGGCGGTGGACGCGGCGACCGGATGGGGCGGGGGTCGTAGCCTGGTGGGGTATGCCGAGGACGGTGAGGTGGTGCTCGTGTGGGAGTATGCCGGAGATGATCCAGCTGAAGTCGAGGAGTTGGCAAGGTTGCTGGCTGACTACGCGGCGGCGGGCATGAGGGTGGGCGACCCGCAGCCGCAGGGAGAGCTTGGCTTCCTTGCCTCCGCCGACGACTATGTCCTGGTTGCTCCCATTCCCGCCGGACTGGTGATGGTGGCCTGCTCCGACCCGGAGGTGTGTCCGTCGGTGAGCACTGCCTATCTGCCTTGAGCCGTGGGAGAGTTGCGGTGCGGGGAGTGGAGTTCGGGTCCGGTGACGGTGGCTGACAGCTTCTGGAGGAGGCTGGTGGGTATCCACGGGGTTCCCCGAGGGTGCGGGGTGTTGATTCCCGGACGCTCGGTCCACGGCCTGTCCATCGCCGCCAAGTTGTGGGCGGTGGGGCTTGACACAGCGCTGCTGGTGGTGGGGGTGCGAGGTCTCCGACCGGGCGGGCTGGCGGTGTTCAGGGAGGCGGCCGCGGTACTCGAACTGCGGGGCGACCGGGCTCCTCCCCAGGTGGGCTGGAGGCTGTCTTGGAAAGGAGGCGTCTCTCCGTGGCCGGGCTCCTGATCCTGTGCGGCACTCCGCTCGGCAACCTGGGGGACGCTCCTCCCCGGCTTGCCGAGGCCCTGTCCAATGCGGACTGCATCTACGCCGAGGACACCCGGCGTTCCGGCCGGTTACTGGACGCCCTGGCTGTCCGGCCGCGGAGGCTCCGGTCCTACTTCGCCGGTAACGAGTCGGCCCGCACGGCGGAACTGGCCGGCCGGCTGGCGGCGGGGGAGACCGTGGCGCTGCTCAGCGACGCGGGGACACCCGGCATCTCCGATCCCGGGTTGTCGGCGGTGAGAGCGGCTCTCCACCACGGATCCCAGGTCACGGTAATACCGGGCCCGAGCGCGGTGACCGCCGCCCTAGCCGTGTCCGGACTCCCGGCCAACCGGTTCTCATTCGAGGGGTTCCTGCCCCGTTCGGGGGAGAGGCGCGCCCGGCGCATCCGGGCGGTGGCCTCCTCGGCGGAGACGGTGGTTCTCTTCTCCTCTCCCCACCGGTTGGTGGATGATCTCTCAGACCTGGCAGGGGCCGGGCTGGGCGACCGTTCCGTGTCGGTGGCCCGCGAACTCAGCAAGCTCCACGAGGAGATATGGCGGGGCTCGGTGTCGGAGGCGCTCGCAGAGTGGACAGCCCGTCCACCCCGAGGCGAGTTCACCCTGGTGTTGGGCGGCGGCGGGCAGGTGACCGAAAGCCTGCCCATGAGCGAGGCGACCGAGGCTGTGGGACGCCTGGTGGCCCAGGGGCTCTCCACCTCGGCGGCGGTGAGAGAGGTGTCCCGCCTGGCGGGCGTGTCCCGGCGGGACCTCTATGAGGCGGCGCACGGTGGTGGGGAGTGACCTTGTCGGGGACCGTCGGCGGCGCCCGCTGGGTGGACTCTCACTGCCATCTGCAGCTGGATCGACGGCCGGCGACAGAGTTGTTGGATCGCGCCCCTTCGGTGGAGTGGGTTGTGACTCCCGGAGTGGACCTGGAGTCCTCTCGATCGGCTGTCCGGCTGGCGGCTGAGCATCCCGGCCGGGTGGTGGCCACCGTGGGTCTTCATCCACATGAGGCGAGCCGGTGGCCGTCGCAGGGTGGCGGCATCGCGGAGTTGGCGGGGAGAGCGGCGGCGGTGGGGGAGACCGGGCTGGACTTCTACCGGAACCTGTCCTCCCGTCCGCACCAGTTGGAAGCATTTCGTTCCCAGATCGAGCTTGCCATGCTGCTCCGCAAACCCTTGGTGGTGCACTGTCGGGACGCCTTTTCCGATGTCCACCGACTGCTGGAGGAAACCGGGGCCGGCCCGGCGGCTGTGATGCATTGCTGGACCGGCGGACCTCGCTGGACCAGGCGTTTCCTCGATCTGGGCGTGAAGTTCTCCTTTGCCGGCCCGGTCGCCTTCCCGACCGGCGACACGGTGAGGAGAGGCGCGGAGGTCGTCCCTCCCTCCCGGGGGATGGTGGAGACCGACACGCCCTATCTCGCCCCGCCGCCTCATCGGGGAGAGCCCAACGAGCCGGCCTGGGTCGCCCTGGTGGGACAGGCCCTGGCGCGGGTGTGGGGAATCGAGACCGTCGAAGTGGCTCGCATCACCAGCGCCACGGCGCAACAGACCTTCGGCGTCCCCGAGGGGGGGCCCGGTTGAGCAACTTCACTCCTTCCCGAATCTCCGAGTTGCTGCGCCGCCATGGCGTGACGCCGTCGCGGCGGTTGGGACAGCACTTCCTGGTGGACGCCAATCTGGTGAGAAAGATCGTGAAGACCGCCGGGATCGGACCCGGCCACCGGGTTCTGGAAGTGGGGGCGGGGGTCGGCAATCTCACCGCGGCCCTGGCGGATACCGGCGCCCGGGTGGTCTGCTACGAGATCGATCGTCGTCTCGGCCCGGTCCTGGCGGAGACACTGGCGAGCCATGCCGAGCGGGTCGAGACCCGCATGGAGGACGCCTTGGCGGTCGATTGGAACACCGCCCTGCACGGCGAGGACTGGGTGATGGTCTCCAACCTGCCCTACGGCGTCGGCACTCCGCTCCTCATGGAGATGGTCCAGAACGTTCCCTCGATTTCCCGGTTCGTGGTGATGCTGCAGCGTGAAGTGGCCCGCCGGCTCCTGGCATCCCCGTCCAGCCGGGACTATGGTCTCCCCTCGGTGATCGCAGGCCTTCACACCTCCGTCCGCCGCGCCTTCGACGTACCCCCCCAGGTGTTCTTTCCTCGCCCCGAAGTGTTCTCCTCGGTTGTGGTGATGGACCGGGTCCGCCCCCACCCCGACACCGCCCGGGCCATCTCCCTGGCGGCCGGCGCCTTCGGTAAGCGTCGCAAGATGCTCCGTCGCTCCCTGGAGTCGGTCCTGCCTTCCCCCGAACGGATCCTGGCTGCGGCGGACATCCGCCCCGAAGAGCGCCCCGAGTCCCTTCGACCCACCGACTTCCTGCGGCTGGCGGGGGTCGTGCGCGGTTGGGAGTCGGCAGGATGAGCGCCTGGCTCGCCCCCGCCAAAGTGAACCTCACCCTGATGGTCGGGGCCAGATCGGCTTCCGGGCTTCACCCCGTCCGGTCCCTTATCCAGACCATCGACTGGTGTGATCGGCTGACCGTGGTGGAGGGGGAGGAAGACCGACTGGAGATCGAGGGCGCCGATCTTCCCGATGGAGGCGACAACCTGGTGTGGAAGGCGGTGTCCGCATTGGAGAAGGAGGCCGGCGTGAAGCGTCCCCCACTCCGGATCACTCTCCAAAAGCGCCTCCCGATCGGCGCGGGACTGGGGGGAGGGAGCGCCGACGCCGCCGCGGTGCTCGCCGCGGTGGGAGACATGCTCGGCGTCTCCCCGGCGAGGCTCCGGAACGCGGCGGCCCCGATCGGATCGGATGTTCCGGCCGCCCTGTTGGGAGGAACGGTGCGGGCGGAGGGGTTTGGCGAGGAAGTCGCCCGTCTTCCCGGACTGTCCGGGTTTGCGGTGGCGGTGTTGGTGCCCCCTTTCCCGCTGCTGACCGCCGATGTTTACAGGATGTGGGACGACCTGGGCGAACCGCGGGGGCGGGAGTTTCCCTCCCGGTTCCTGCCCCCTGCCCTGCGCCGTTCGACGCCGATCCGAAATGACTTGACTCCCGCTGCCCTGCGGCTTCGCCCGGAACTCGGAGACCTGATGGAGGCGGTGGCCGGGCAGTGGGAAAGGCCGGTGGCCATGTCAGGTAGCGGGTCCTCTATCTTCTCATTCTTCGTGGACGTAGAGGAAGCGGCCGGGGCGGCACGGGAAGTCGAGGGGCTGGCCTCGGTGGCGGTGGGAGCGGATCTGTTTCCGCACGGCCCGGTGCGCGACGAGGCGGTAACCTAGTAGGCGATGTGCCCTTCTTTCCCCTTGGGGGGTGGTGTAACCGGCAGCACAGCGGGTTTTGGTCCCGCCGGTATGGGTTCAAGTCCTATCCCCCCAGCCAGGGCCGCATCGCCCGGCTCCAGCTCGACGTGGAGGTACCCATGAGCCATGTGGTGATAATCATGGCGGCCGGCGACGGCGTCCGGATGAGATCGGACACGCCCAAGGTGCTGCACCCCTTGGCGGGTCGGCCCATTCTGTCCTGGATAGTGGAGGCGGCCGCCGCTTCCGGCCCCGAACGGATGATGGTGGTGGTGGGATCGGGGGCCCGCCGGGTGAGGTCGCTCCTTCCCCGCTGGGTGGAGACCTGCTTCCAGTCCGAGCGGCGGGGCACGGGACACGCGGTCTCCGTGGCGATGGATGCACTGGGGGAACTTCCCGACCACACCCCGGTGGTCGTGCTTCCGGGTGATGTGCCGCTCCTCTCGGCCGAGGTGATCTCGGGAGCCGTGGAGTCGCACCGGTCCGGGGGTGGGGCGGCCACCATGCTCACCGCCATGGCGGATGATCCGGAGGGGTATGGGAGAGTGCTGCGGGACGCCGAGGGACGGGTTCGAGGAGTGGTGGAGCATGTCGACGCCACGGAGGACGAGCGGGAGATAGGTGAGATCAACACCAGCATCTACGTCTTCTCGGCGGGTCCTCTGCGCGACGGGCTGGGACGGATCGGGACTGGCAACGTCCAGGGCGAGTATTACCTGCCTGATGTGATCGGGGTGATGGTGGGCGACGGCCGGGAGGTGGCGGCCCGGCTGATACCCTTCGGTGACTCCCTGGGAGTGAACGACCAGGCGCAACTGGCGGAGGCGTCCGCTCGCATGAGGCGGCGCATTCTCAACCGCCACATGCTGGCCGGGGTGAGGATGGAGGACCCCGACCGGGTCTACGTGGAGGCGACCGTACGGCTGGCGCCGGGGGTGAGACTGTATCCGGGCGTGCACCTGGAGGGGGAGGTGGAGGTGGAGGAGGGGGCGGTCCTGGGACCCGACGTCCACATCCGCGACAGCCGGATCGGGGCCGGGGCGCGGGTGTGGTACTCCGTTGTGCGGGAAGCCGAGATAGGCCCGGGCGTCGAGGTCGGCCCCTACGCCTCGATCCGGCCGGGCGCCCGGATCGAAGCTGGAGCCAAGGCCGGGACTTTCGTGGAGATCAAGAACACCCGGCTGGGGAAGGGCGCCAAAGCCCCTCATCTCTCCTATCTGGGCGACGCCGATGTGGGGGAGGGGGCCAACGTCGGAGCGGGGACCATCACCGCCAACTACGACGGGTACCAAAAGCACCGCACCACCATCGGGCCGGGGGCGCAGATCGGCTCCAACACGGTCCTGGTGGCGCCGGTGGAGGTTGGAGAGGAAGGATGGACCGGGGCCGGCTCGACAATCACCCGACCGGTGGAGTCGGGAGCCCTGGCGGTGGAGCGCTCCCAGCAGAGAAACATCAGGGGTTATGCCGAGCGCCGGGCGGCCCGCTACCGTGAGGGGGACGGGAAGGGCCGCTCACCGTCGGCGCCTCCCGAGCCGACCGGCGACAGCTAAATGGAGACCCCCGGATGGACATAGCCGACCGCAAGGAGATGCGGATATTTTCCGGCAGTCACAATCTTGAACTCGCCGAGGAGGTGGCCGAACTTCTCGGTGTGGCCCTGGGACGGTTGAACAAATCCACGTTCTCCAGCGGGGAACTCTATGCGAGGGTCGGGGAGAGCGTGAGGGGCTTCGACTGCTTCGTTCTCCAGAGCCACTCCTTCCCGATCAACGATGCGGTAATGGAGCAGTTGATAATCATCGACGCCTTGCGTCGCGCCTCGGCTCGCCGGATAACCGCGGTGATGCCCTACTACGGATACTGCCGCCAGGACAAGAAGGTGCTCCCCCGTGAGCCGATCACCGCCCGGCTGCTGGGTGACCTGTACATGGCGGCGGGGGCGGATCGCCTGGTCTCGGTGGATCTCCACACCGGGCAGTTGCAGGGGTTCATCACAAAGCCCTTCGATCACCTCACCGCCATCCCCATCATCAGCGAGTACCTGTCCACGGTGACCAGCGGGGATGTGACCATCGTCTCCCCAGACGCGGGAGGCGGTAAGCGGGCTGAGAAGTACGCCAGGCAGTTGGATGCCGACGTGGCGTTGGTCTACAAACGGCGGGACGACCACGTGCACAATTACTCAGAGGCCCTGGCGGTGACCGGCGAAGTGGAGGGCCGGCATGCGGTGATAGTGGACGACATCATCGACACCGCCGGCACGGTCTGCAACGCGGCCGAGCTCATCCGGGCCATGGGGGCTGCCTCCGTTCGGATCGCGGCAACCCACGCGGTGCTGTCCGATCCGGCGGTCAAGCGCCTGAGCGAGAGCGGGGTCGATGAGATCGTGGTCACCAACACCCTCCCGGTTCCCGCAGCAGATCAGATCGAGAATCTGAAGGTCCTCTCCATCGCCTCCATCGTGGCCAAGTCGGTGCATGCCATCTTCACCGAGGGGTCGGTGAGCCAGATCTTTTTGGGCGAGAACGCCTGAACCGCCCTTGGACACTCAGGTTCTAGAGGTTCGTACCGGCCGCCAACCGGCGGTTGAGGACCTGACGCCGGAGGTAATGACGTTTTGCATGTCACGGGGAGACGGGTTGGTCTCGGTGTTCGCCCCGCACTCGACCTGTGGCGTTGCCTTGATCGAGAGGGGAGCGGGGAGCGTTCCGGATCTTCTGGCGGCTCTGGAGAGCATCCTGCCCCGGGGCTTTGGCTGGCGCCACCGGCACGGATCGCCCGGCCACGGGGCGGACCATGTCATGCCGGCCATCGTCTCTCCCAGCCTGGTCTTACCGGTACTGGCCGGCCGGCCGGCGCTGGGCGTCTGGCAATCGATCGTGCTGGTCGATCCCAACCGGGACAATCCGGTCAGGAAGGTCCGTCTGAGCTTCATCCCGGCCTGAGCCTCGGGAGGCGAGGGGCCGCTGCGAAGAACCTTTGAGGTGGGGCGGGTAGGGGCGCAGTGCGAACCGGTGTCCATAGTCCCTGGCTGTGCCCCTTCAGGCAGCATGATGCGGATTATGTGGCATTTGTTTTACTTATTTGGTGATATGCGGAGGTGTTTTGTCACACCCCTTTGACATACTGGTAAACATGGAAACAACAGCTATTGACCGTCGGGTCACCGACGAGGTGCGGGTGGTTTTGCCTACCCGGCCGGTGGGGGAGGCGACGTTGGAGCAGCTTCAGGGTTGGTTGCGGTCCACTTTCCGGGTGGAGAACCAGGTGGCAGGGTTCCGCGCCGGGATCCTGGCGGAACTAACCCGCAGAGAAGGCGCCCACCTGACGGAGAGCAACCTGCGGGAGAAGGGTTTGCGACCCCGCGGCAAGGCCCGCTCGGAAGTTGAAACCGCAGTGGAGTTGGAAGAGTTACCTAAGACATCGGGGGGTTTGCGGGATGGAGAGATCCCCTATGAGAACGCCCGGATCCTGGCCAAGGCCTCCCAGGAGGGGGAGGTAGACGAGACAGAGTTGGTGGGCAAGGCGCGCACCCAGTCGCCTGACAAGTTCGCGGGAACGGTCCGGAAGTATCAACAGGAGCGTTCCTCCGATGATGGGATGGGCCGCCTGGAACGCCAACGCTCGCAGAGGTTCGCCAAGATCAGGACCGACCGGACAGACGGTATGACCGTTTTGTACGGTCGGTTCGACCCGATCACCGGCGCTCTGTTGGAGACGGCCCTGTCTCAGAAGATGAACGAAATGTGGCGGGAGGAAGACCCGCGGGCGAGGTGCTCTCCGGGACAGCGGATGGCAGACGCCCTAGCGGGGTTGGTCACCAGAGAAGACACCAACGAAGACGGTAAGCCTCCCCGCGGGCCCAGGTTGTTGTTGATCGCCGACTACGACGTGATCGGCCGGGAGCTTCGCAACGGGCGGCTGGGTGATGGGACTCCGATCCCGGTGGAGAAGATCCGAGACTTGGCCTGCCAATCGGACATCCTCCCCGCCGTCTTCCGGGGCGTGTCCCGGCCGATGGACCTGGGACGGTCCCGGCGGGCAGCCAGTCCCGCCCAACGGATCGCCCTCGTAGCCCGGGACAAGGCTTGTGTTGGATGCGGTGCCAATGCCAACTGGTGTCAAGCTCACCACATAATCCCCTGGGCGGTGCATGGAAACACCGACCTCGACGACATGTGCCTCCTCTGCAGCAGGTGCCACCACAAAGTCCATGACAACCACTGGCAGGTACGCAAGACACCAACCGGGAAGTACCACCTCAAACCGCCACTGAAACACAACCGACCAACCACCACCCGGGCCAATCCCAAATACCGAAACCGCCGAAGCCCCTTCAAACAACGAAAATGAACCGCCAATGTGAGAAGAAAGTGTGTGCCGGGTCGCGAAAAATCCATGCCTGTCAGGGTTGACATCCGCCGGGTCGGGCCGACAGACTGATCGATAGCTGATGAAACCAAGCCGCCCGGACGCGGAGCTCATCCGGGAATAACAGGCCAGAGGCCTTGGCGGAGTACAAACCCCCCACACCATGGGGCCGGATTTTCGCGACTTCACAGCCGGTGGTGGCGGCGGGGGAGGGCCCGACGGGGGAGTTGGACGAGGGAGCTTTTCGCGACTTAGGTGTGGGTTTCTCGGGAAAGGTGCATGGGTGTGAGAGAGCCCTGTGGTGTTGGGATCTCTTTCAGATCCCTGTGGCCGGGGGAAGGAGGATCGTCTCGTCGGGAAAAGCCGGCCAGCGTGACAGCGGATGTGGTTCGGTTGCTCATGTCACAGCATGGATTCGGCTCCCGAGGAGATGCCACCCCGGCTGGGCTGGTTTATTCGCGATTTACGCCCACTATTGGACTGTTAATATCGGGCGGGCGCCGCAGCGGGAGAAGCATCGAGAATGAAGATCAAGATCGGAATCGCCCACACCAATCGGGTGATAGAGATCGACAGCCAGAACGCCGACGAAGTACGTTCCCGGATCGAGCAGGCCTTTGCGGGCTCCCACCCCATGGTGTGGCTTCAGGACAGCGACGGTACGCGGATCGGCATCCCGCGGGACATGTTGGCCTTCGTCGAGTTCGAAAGCGACGAAGGGCGCTCGGGCGTCGGGTTCGCTGCGGGTAGCTAGGAGGCGAGGTAGCGGCGGCGGCGCCTGGCCAGCCAGCGCTTCCGGTGTCTCCGGCGATCCTCTTCCGACAAGCCCCCCCAAACTCCTGACTCCTGGTTGGTGTTCAAGGCGTAGTCCAGGCACTCTGCCTGCACTGCGCACTCGTTGCAGATGGCGGTCGCCATGGCGATCTGCTCGACCGCAGGCCCGGTGCTGCCGATCGGGAAGAACAGGTTGGGGTCGGAGTCAAGGCAGGCGGCCAAGTCCCTCCAATCGGTGGTGATAGTGATCAAAGAAGTCATCTCCTGAATAATCTCCTGAATATAAGATTGTGAACACTTTCACAAGGCTCTACCCTGCAAAAGCGGCACAAGAAATCGGTTCCAAACGAAAAGATTAGAGCCCCCGGGTGGATTTGTCAAGCAAAATCAGGATTTTTTTCTTGCGGTGGATGAGGTTTTTCGGGCTAGCCTTTGGAGAAGCCGCCTACTTGCCCTCGTAGCTCAGGGGACAGAGCGCCGGTCTCCGGAACCGGGTGCGCAGGTTCGAGTCCTGCCGAGGGCGCCGACGCCGGGCAATCCGGTCCCACGGGACGCGGAATCCTCACTTAAACCAAAAGGACGCTCCCCCCGGTGGGGGAAGCGTCCTCGAGGTTTAGCGTGCTCTAGATGTCGTAGTAGAGCTCGTACTCCACCGGGGTGGGGTGCCGTCTCACCAGACTCGCCTCGTTATCCCGCTTGTAGGAGATCCAGGTGTCGATGAGGTCCTGGTCGAACACTCCTCCCTCGGTGAGGAAGTCGTGGTCGGCCTCCAGGGCGTCCAGGGCCTCGTCCAGCGTGCCGGGAACGGTATTCAAGGCGGCCGCCTCTTCGCCGCTCAACTCGTAGAGGTCCACATCCACCGGCTCTCCCGGATCGATCTTGTTGCGAACCCCGTCCAGCCCCGCCATGAGCATGGCTGCAAAGGCGTAGTAGGGGTTGCAGGAGGGATCGGGGCAGCGGAACTCGAGCCGCTTGGCGGCAGGCGCCTCCGAATAGGTGGGGATGCGGATCGCCGCAGAGCGGTTGCGCTGGCTGTAGACCAGGTTGACCGGCGCCTCGAACCCGGGCACCAGTCTCCGATAGGAGTTGGTGCCGGGGGCCGCGAAGGCCAGGATGGCGGGCGCATGAGCGATCAGCCCGCCCGCGTACCACCGAGCCATGTCCGAGAGGTTGGCGTAGGTGCCCTCCTCGTAGAACAGGGGCACTCCGTCCTTCCAGAGGCTCTGGTGGGTGTGCATCCCCGAACCGTTGTCGGAAAAGATCGGCTTCGGCATGAAAGTCACCGTCTTTCCTGCCTGCAGGGCCACGTTCTTGCAGATGTACTTGTACATCATCAAACGATCGGCTTGCACAAGCAGCGGCGCGTAGCGGATGTCGATCTCGGCCTGCCCGGCGGTGCCCACCTCGTGGTGGTGGATCTCAACCGGGATGCCGACTTCCATCATTGCGGCCACCATGTCCGAGCGGATGTCCTGTTGGGTGTCGTTCGGAGAAAGCGGGAAATACGCTTCCTTGTGGCGCATCTGGTGGCCGAGGTTGTCACCGTCCTGCAGCGAGTTCCAGGCGGCCTCCCCCGAGTCGACCTCGTAAAAGGACAGGTTGGTTTGATGACCCACCTGGGAGTACCGAGCTTTGTCGAAGATGAAGAACTCCGCCTCCGGTCCCCAGTAGGAGACATCGGCTATGCCGGTGGAGAGCAGGTACTCCTCCGCGTTCCGGGCCACCCGCCTCGGGTCCTTGTGGTACCACTCACCGCTGATCGGATCCTTGATGAAACAGTGGATGGCGAGCGTGGGGCGGGCATAGAAGGGATCGGCGTAGGCGGTGGTCGGATCGGGGATGAGGAGCATGTCCGACTCTTCGATGGACTGAAATCCCCGGATCGAAGATCCATCAAATCCGAATCCCTCCTCGAAGGCATCTTCGGTGAGGTGTTCGGATGGCATCGTGAAGTGGTGCATTTTGCCCGGTAGGTCCGGGAAACGAAAATCCACGAATTCGTACTGTTGTGCGAGGGCCGAAACCTCGGCTGGAGTTGTCATCGGACCTTTCCTGGGGTTGCTTACGGGAGCGTAGAATAGCGAAGGCAGGATATAACGACAAGGTTGGGACTGCTGTGCCGAGGACACCCCGTTTCCCGATGACCGCGGTCTCCGACCTGCCTGACGACCTTCGCCAACGGGCCGAATTCGTCCACTCCAAACTGGGATTCACTCCCAACGTGATGCTGGCGCTGGGGCGCCGCCCGGACGAGGCGAGAGCCTTCTTCGCCTACCACGATGCCCTAATGGAGGCGGAAGAAGGCTTGTCCAAGGCCGAGCGGGAGATGATCGTGGTCGCCACCAGCGCGGCTAACCAGTGTCCCTACTGCATCGTGGCTCACGGTGCGATCCTGCGGATCCGGTCGGGGGATCCGCTCCTTGCCGATCAGATCGCCGCCAACTGGCGGACCGCCCCGGTGTCGGAGCGCCAACTCGCCATGCTTCGGTTCGCCGTGAAGCTGGCCCGCACCCCCGAAGAGATAGAGGACTCCGATTACCAGCCCCTCTACCAGGAGGGGTTCACCGATGACGAGATCTGGGATATCGGGGCCATCACCGCCTTCTTTGCCATGTCCAACCGCCTGGCGCACCTGGGGCACATGATGGCCAACCCGGAGTTCCACATGCTGGGCCGGATGCCCCGTCAGGGTTGACAGCCGGCGCTACATGCGGCCGGGGTTCGGAGATTCCTGGAAGGGTTGGGGCTAATAGCAACGGGGCCGCCGGCTGGCGCCTTGCTAAAATTTTCGCGGGTGTTTCCCGGAAGTCCCTCCTTCTATCAGCGGCTGGCGAACTTCGAGTATCGAAGGTCCGCAAACTTCGAGCTCTATCGCCGGGTGGCGATTTCCATAACGATCGTCTGGATGGGCATCTCGGTGGTGGGACTGGTGGGCCTGCTCTATTTCAGGGACGACCTGGAGTGGAGCTTCTTTCTGGTCTTCCTGCTGGCCGGCGCGGGGGTGCTCGCCAGTTCCGTGATCGGCCTCGTATGGCTCATCATGCTGCCCTGGTCGCGAAGAGAACCCACGGTGGGGTTGGTCATGGCCCGGTTCGACAAGGTCGAGGGCATCCCGGTCTCGGAGCGATTGGGAGAGGGGGCCCGGGAGACCCTGGAGGAGATGGGGATCCTGCCGGAGAACATCCTTCGGCTGGAGGTGGCCGGCGCCTGGGAACTGCCGTGGGGAGCCAGCCGGCTGATCCAGGCAGGCTGCCAGGCGGTGGTGGCCACCGCAGTGGTTGTCAGGGGAGAGACCCATCACTTCCAGTCGGTTGTGGACGGGGCGGTCCAAGGGCTCATCCAACTCCAGGTGGAGACCGGGGTGCCGGTGGGCAATGCGGTGCTGGCGGTCTCCGATTGGGAACAGGCGGTGGCTCGCAGCGAGCCGGGTTCCAACGCCGGCGCCCAAGCCGCGCGGGCGGTGGTCAACGCCCTTCGGTCCGAGATAACCCGAATCTGACCCGGATCGGCTTGGGGGGCCGGTCGGAGAGGGGTTATACTCCTCCTCAGTTGCATAGTACGAAGCGGAAGCCGATTTGCTTCCCACCCGGCCACACTTAGGGTGCGCCGCGGTTCTTCGGGAGCGGATTCGTTTTTTCTTTGTCACCGTCTCTTTGAAACAGGAGGACAACCATCGCAGAACTTCGAGTGAATGACACAATCAGGGCCGCCGAAGTGCGTTTGGTGGCGCCGGACGGAGCACAGATCGGCGTCAAGAAACTTGAGGAGGCAATGTGGCTGGCAGAGCAGCTTGACTTGGACCTGGTGGAGGTGGCGCCGATGGCAGACCCTCCCGTCTGCCGGCTCATGGACTACGGACGATTCAAGTACGAGCGCTCGATCAAGGAGAGAGCCGCTCGCAAGAGTCAGTCACGGACTGTCATCAAGGAGTTGCGGCTTCGGCCCCGGATTGAAAACCACGATTTCGACATGCAGACCCGCAAGGTCATCTCCTTTCTCTCCGGCGGGGACAAGGTGAAGTTGACCGTTCGTTTTCGTGGCCGGGAGAGGGAAAGACCCGAGTACGGCCAAAAGCTTCTCAACAGGCTGGCCGATGCGGTCAGCCAGGAAGGGGTGATGGAACAGGCGCCCAAGATGGAGGGCCGCAACATGACCATGATGCTGGCGCCGGCGAATCACGGCTCGGGCGGACAGAGACAGAAGAGATAGACATCTTCTGCGTGAGAATTCCAATCCAGGAGGACCTATGCCGAAGCAGAAGAGCCATCGCGGCCTCACCAAAAGAATAAAGACCACCGGCTCGGGGAAGCTTATGCGACGCAAGGCGGGCCGGGGCCATTACCGGCTGGCCAAGGGCAAGAACCGGTTCCGCCGACTCGACGGCACCGATGGTTTGTCGCCGGGCGACGATCGGATCGTTCGTCGCATGATCAATACCTAGGGAGAGCGGGTCATGGTAAGAGCAAGAAACGCCCCTTCAGCCCGCCGCGCCCGACGCAAGGTCATGGCGCGGGCAAAGGGCTATCGGGGAGCCAAGAGCCGCACGTTCCGAGCCGCCAACGAGCAGGTCATGCACGCCATGGCCGACTCCTACAGCCATCGTCGCGCCCGGAAGGGAGACTTCCGGAGGCTGTGGATCACCCGGATCAACGCCGCCGCCCGCCAGAACGGGATGAGCTACTCGCGGTTTGTTGCGGGGCTCAACTCGGCGGGCGTGGAGATAAACCGCAAGATGCTGGCCGATCTGGCTGTCAACGATCCCGAAGCCTTCTCACAATTGGTGAAAATAGCCCAGGAGGGTTGATTCTCTCCCGGCGCAACCGCCGGATCGCCGAACTGGCCAGGTTGCAGCGGACGCGTCATCGCAAACCTGCAGGACACACCCTGCTCGAGGGTCCTCATCTCCTGTCTGAGGCCCTGGCCTCAGGAGCCGAGGTGCTTGAGGTCCTGGCCTTACCGGAAGACGCGGCTACTCAGAGACTCTGTGAGGAGCAGGGGATACCCCTGACCGCGGTCACCGGCCAGGCCCTGGCCCGGATCGCCGGCACCAAGACCCCGCGGGGTCCGGTCGCGGTGCTTTCCATTCCCCGCAAGCGGCCTGAAGGCGGGGACACGGTGTGGATCATGGTCTCCGAGCCGGGTAACGCCGGGACCCTGATACGGACTGCCGCCGCCTTCGGATGGGATGTCGCCACCGGCCCCGGGACCGTTGACCCCTGGGCGCCCAAGGTGCTCCGCGCGGGCGCCGGTGGACACTTCCGGGTGGCCATCGCGGAAGCGGAGGAGGCGCCTTCCGAAGCCATGGTGGTGGCCGCCACTCCCCGGGGCGGAGTCCCGCTGGCCGACATGGGCCCTTTCCTCGATCACAGCCGCCAATGGTGGCTGGTGGTAGGAGGGGAGTCCCGCGGTATACCCGCCCAGCACGCCGGCCGCGTCGATCTGTGGTGCTCGATTCCCATGTCAGGTGGGATGGAGAGCCTCAATGCCGCGGCGGCGGGCGCCATCATCTGCCACCGCCTCTCGGAACTGCGCGCTGGTGCCGGAAACCGGGATTCGCGAACCTAAACTCCTATAGCTGGCATGGAAAGTCTCAACGCTCTGCTGGAAACGGCTCCGACCCTGGTCAAGGCGACGTCCACCCTCGAGGAACTGTCCGGGGTGGAAGCTGAACTCCTGGGCAGGCGCTCGGTGGTGGCCGGGTTCCAAAGGCGGATCGGAAAGCTTCCCCCCGAGGAGAGGCCCGCGGTCGGTAGGGCGATCCAGGAGGCGCGCCGGACTCTGGGCAAGCTGATCGAGACGCAGAGACGCCGACTGGAGACCGAGAGCGAGCGCCTCATGCTTGCTTCCGACCGGGTGGACGTGAGCCTGGCGGCCCTGGAGTACCAGGAGGGATATACCCACCTGATCACCTCGACCATCGAAGAGGTGTGCGATATCTTCATCGGTCTCGGCTACCGCGTGGTGGGGGGGCCGGAGGCCGAGTCGGGTACCTATAACTTCGACGCACTCAACACTCCGCCCACCCATCCCAGCCGGCTCGAGTCCGACACTCTCTATCTCGACTGGGGCGATCCCGCCGACGAGATCCTGCTACGCACTCACACCTCCCCCATGCAGGCTCGTTACATGGAAGAACATGATCCGCCCGTCTACGTGGTGGTGCCCGGCAAGGTCTACCGGGCCGACACTCCCGACGCCACCCATTCGCCGGTGTTTCACCAGATCGAGGGGTTGGCCGTGGATGAAGACCTGACCTTCTCCGACCTCCGCGGGACCCTGGCCTACTTCGCCAAGGAGTTCTTCGGTTCTGAACGCCGCATCCGCCTCCTGCCCAACTTCTTTCCCTTCACGGAGCCGTCCGCGGAGATGCACGCCTCCTGCTTCTCCTGTGAGGGAGGTGGACAGTGCCGGGTGTGCGGAGGGGTGGGGTGGATCGAACTCCTGGGTTGCGGCATGGTCGATCCCAACGTCTTCGAGTGGGTGGGGTACGACCCGTCCAAGGTGAGCGGCTTTGCCTTCGGCATGGGAGTGGAGCGAATCGCCCAGGTGCGCCACGGTGTCTCGCCGCTGCGGCACTTCTTCGACAACGATCTCCGAGTGCTCTCCCAGTTCCGATGAGAGTCTCGCTCAACTGGCTGGCCGACTACATCGACCTGGAGCCCTCGGATCCCGAGGAGACAGCGCAGGTCCTGGAGTCGCTCGGCCATGAGGTCGAGGAGACCGAGCGCCTCGCACCCGACTTTGGACGGGTGGTGACCGCCCGGGTCCTGGAGGTAGAAGCCCATCCCCGGGCCGACCGGATCAGGGTCTGCCGGGTGACGACCGGGGACCAACCGCAGACGGTGGTGTGCGGGGCCTGGAATTTCGAAGCGGGCGCCACGGTGGCCTGGGCCCTTCCCGGGGCCAGGTTGAGCGGGGGAACCGAGATCGGCCGACGTTCCATCCGGGGGGTGGAGTCGAACGGGATGATCTGTTCGGAGACCGAACTCGGGTTGGGTGAGGACTCAGAGGGCATCCTGGTGCTCGACTCGGGGGTCCCCTTGGGAGAGGACCTAGCCGGCTTCGGCTCTCTCACCGACACCGTGCTGGACTTGAGCATCACCCCCAACCGTCCCGACGTGATGTCCTACGTAGGAGTGGCAAGGGAACTGGCCGCCTATTACCGGGTCGACTATCGGCTTCCCGAACCGGTCTTCCCCCAGGTGGAGGCCCGCTCCCGGATCGGCATCACCATCGATGACCCCACCGGGTGTTACCGCTTCGTGTCGCGGGAGGTGCGAGGATGCCGTGTGTCCCCGTCACCGTTCTGGATGCGGACCCGCCTCCGGGCGTCGGGACAGCGTCCCATCTCCAATGTGGTAGACATCACCAATTACGTGCTCCTGGAGTTGGGCCAGCCCATCCACGCCTTCGATCTCGACAAGCTGGGCGGGGAGGGGATAGTGGTGAGAAGAGCGCGCCCGGGCGAGAGGCTCACCACCCTCGACGGAGTGGAGAGGGACTTGACTCCCGCCGACCTGGTGGTGGCCGATCGCGAGCGGGCTTCGGCGCTGGCGGGCACGATGGGAGGAGGCGCCTCCGAGGTGACCGCCGGGACAACCGAAGTGCTCATAGAAGCCGCTTCCTGGGATCCTCCCACCGTGTTGCACATGTCGAAGCGCCACGGTCTCCGCACCGAGGCGTCCGCCCGTTTCGAGCGAGGAGTCGACCCCGCGCTTCCCCCGGTGGCGGCCACCCGGGCCGCCGAGTTGGTAACCGGCCTGGCCGGCGGGGAGGCCCTTGCCGAGATGACCGATGTGGTCGCCCGGGAAGACCGGATGCGGCCCGTGACGATCGACTTCGAACTGAGGCAGGCAGAGCGGATCCTCGGTCCGGGTTTCGATGCCCCCCGGGTTGCGGACCTCCTGTCCCGGCTGCATCTGGGAGTGGCGGGCGAGGACCCGATCGAGGTCGAGGTCCCCACCTTCCGACCCGATCTGACCAGGCCCATAGACCTGGTGGAGGAACTGGCCAGGCTGTGGGGGTACAACAACTTTCCCGAAAGGGTGCCAAGGGGTCCCGGCGGGGGACGCTCGGTCCCCCAACGCCGCACGCGGACCCTGCGCCAAGCCCTTTGCGGGCTCGGGTTCTCCGAGTCGGTGTCGCTGAGCTTCATGCGGGCCTCCGAGATCGAGATATGGGGTTGGGAGGAAGAGGATGAGCGGGCCCAGGAGATCCGTCTGAAGAACCCCCTCCGGGAAGAGGAGTCCATCCTGCGCACCACCCTGCTGCCAGGCCTCCTCCGGGTGGCCCGCTACAACCACTCCCATGGGCTGGACGACGTGGCCATCTTCGAGTTGGGACGAGTGTTCTTAGACCGTCCCCATCGGGTCCTGCCCAAGGTCCCGGACCAGCCGGAGCGGGTAGGCCTCCTGGCCACCGGGCGCCTGGGAGGATCGGGTCTTGGGGTCAAGCGGCCTCCGGTGGACTTCTACACGGTCTCTGCGGTGTGGCGGGCCCTCTCACACCAACTGGACTTGCGGGACTGGCGACTTGAACCGGTCGAGACGGCAGGGTGGCATCCGGCCCGCGCCGCCCGGTTGCTCTTGGATGGAGAACCGGTGGGGATCATGGGGGAGATCCACCCCGCGGTGGTGCGGAGGGCGGAACTCTCGGGACGGGTGATAGCCATGGAACTCGATCTAGCTCCATTGGTGGCCGACAGCAGGCACTGGCAGTTTCGGGCGCCCAGCGTCTTTCCTCCCTACAACTTCGACATGGCTTTCGAGGCCCCCGAGGACCTGGCGGCGGACGATCTGCTCTCGGTCACCGGCGAGGCGGCCGGTGACCTCCTGGAGTCCGCCCGGGTGTTCGACGAATTCCGGGGAGAACCCCTGAACCGGGGACGGAAGAGCCTGGCCATCAACTACACCCTGAGGGCGCCGGACCGCACCCTCTCCAGCGAGGAGACCGCCGAGGCGTTGCGTGCCATGGCCGACGCGGCCCGGGCGGCGGGAGCGGAGTTGAGGGGAGAATTGTGAGTTTTCTGTCGATCGCCGATGTGGGCCCCGAGGGTCTGGGGCGTCTGGTGGAGTTGAGCATGGACCTCAAACGGGACCCGGACCGTCACCGGGGGGCGCTGGCGGGGAAGTCGGTGGGGCTGTTCTTCGAGAAGCCTTCGTTGCGGACCTGGGTGTCGTCAACCGCGGCGGCAGCCCTCTTGGGGGCCCATCCCATTCCCATCCACCAGCAGGCCTCCGGAGTGGGCACCCGTGAAGAGCCTGCCGACGTGGCCAGGGTTCTCGACGGCTACCTGGATGTTCTGGGCATGCGGGTATTCGAGCATTCCCTGCTGGAGGAACTGGATGCGCACATGGAGGCCCCGGTCGTGAACCTGCTGTCGGACTGGGAACATCCCTGCCAGGCAGTGGCCGACATGGTCACCATCGCCGAGCACCGGTCGCTGGCCGGTTCGTCGCTTGCCTATGTGGGGGACGGCAACAACGTGTGCCACTCGCTGATGCTGGCCGGGACCATGGCGGGGATGGAGGTGCGGGTGGGGTGCCCGCCCGGCTACCGGCCCGACGCAGGGATGGTCTCCAGGGCGAGGGAGTGGGGCACGGTCTCGATTTTCGATCATCCGGCCCCGGCCGTGGAGGGCGCCGACGCCGTGTACACCGACGTGTGGACCTCGATGGGACAGGAGGACGAATCGGCCGAACGTTTGTCGGCCTTCGAGGGGTTCACCGTGGACACGGCGTTGATGGAGCGAGCCGATCCCGAGGCGGTGTTCATGCATTGTCTTCCCGCCCACCGGGGCGAGGAGGTAACCGCCGAGGTGTTGGAGTCCCCCCGTTCGGTGGTGTTCGACCAGGCCGAGAACCGCTTGCACTCGTTCGCAGCGTTGCTCCTGGACCTCTTGTCCGCCTGAGGTTGGGTCTGATCCAAAGAGAGTCCTTGGCCTTCCTCGGCCGTGTGGCGGAGATGAACTGCAGGCCGGTGGGTGACCCCCGGGACGTCGGTACCTTGATTGGAGATGTCGCGCTCCGTGGTGTTTGACTACTTCACCGGCACGGTGCTTGAAGTGGCGGAGAGGCTCTTGGGCAAGAGGCTGGTCACCCGGATCGAGGGGGTGACGACCTCGGTGCTGATCTGCGAAGTGGAGGCCTACGGCGGGGCCGACGATCCCGCCAGTCACGCATTCGGGGGACCCAAGCGCAGGAACCGCACCATGTTCTCGAAGGCCGGAACCCTCTACGTGTACCGCTCATACGGAGTCCACTGGTGCGCCAACGTGGTCACCGGACCGGAAGGGGAGGGCCAGGCGGTTCTCCTACGGGGCGGGATGCCGGAGTGGGGACCCGAGACCATGATCGCCCGCCGGGGCCGGGACGATCACCTCTGCGACGGGCCGGGAAAGCTCACCCAGGCGCTCGGGGTGGACGGCAGCCACGATGGGATGGCGCTGTCGGCCGGACGGGAAGTGTGGTTGGAAGAGAGCGGAGTAGGCCCACCGGAGTGGAGGAGCACTCCCCGGGTGGGGATCAGCAGGGCGACCGAGCGGCGCTGGCGACTGGTTGCCGTCGGGATGGGTTACCGGTCGCCCCGGGGGTGAGGCCCCGGGACGGCCTCAGGGAGACGCCGGGTTCTACCGGCCGAACCGGCGACGGCGGGCTTGGAAGGCGTCGCTGAGGATCTGGCTGTCGAAGTACCCGGACTGTGCTTCTCCACCCACCGCGAAGTGGTACAGGGCCGTCTGGAAAATCCCCGAGAGCGCTGCCATGACCACCGCCACCAGCACTATCCAGACCACCCCCAGAGCCAGCAGCGGCAGCAGACCGGCGCCTCCGGCCCCCACCCCTGCCAGGATCAGCGCCACGCCGGGGATCGCCGCCAGAAATCCGACCAGGCCCAGGCCCACCTGGGCGCCGAGGTTCTCGCCCCAGGTCTGGCGAAACAGGTTGACGGATCGCTTGATGGACTTCGTGGCGCCCATCCCCTCGATCACGATGATGGGCAGCACCAGGAAGGTGACCACGTTCCAGGCCATGCCGACCAGGCTGACCACGATCGATCCCAGGAACCCGGCCCGCTCCTCGATGGCCTTCAGGATCACCGACACCACTGCTGAGATCAGGGCCCAGGGAAGGATACGTCCCGCCCGGGACGCGGCGCCTCGAAGAGCGCTGCCGACGGTCGGATCGCCGCCTGCCAGGCGCTCATGGGCGGCGCTGATCAGGGCGGCGTTGAAAAAGATCGTGATGTAGGCCAACACGAAATAGAGCGCCAGCAGAACCAGAAGGCTTGCACCTCCCGCGTCTGTAGCCAGCAAGGGCAGGAAGAAAACAGCCACCGCTATCACGGTGGAGACCATCGAGATGACCGGGAGCAGCATCAGTTCTTTGTCGGCCTTGAGCACTTCCCAGGATGCCTTGGCCAGTGCTATGGAATTACCTATACGACCCATGGGCCAAACTCTAATCTCGGGGGCGTCCTGAATACGCGAATTAGAAATCCAAGCCTGGCCACGGTGGGCGCCGGCGCCACCGAGATGACAATGATCATCACGATCAAAGAACCGGTGTGGTTTACCCACCCGGACGGGATCGGCGTGTTAACCTGAATTGCGGAATGCGGGCCTCATCAGGGGCGCCAATCGACAGGGTAATCGGCGACTATTAGGAGAAACGGTTCATGGACCTCGTTCACAGTAAATCTTTGAGACTTGAGAAGCGTAGACCACATTTGGTCGCCGGCATGATCGCCTTGTTGGTGTTCGGGTTCCTTCTCTTCCGACCCGGTCTGGCCATGGCGCAGGAGATGGTCTCGGGCGAGTCGCAGTTCGTCTTCAACACTTTCGCCTTCCTGATCTGGGGAGGCCTGGTCATGTGGATGGCCGCCGGGTTCACCATGCTCGAGGCCGGGGCGGTGCGCAGCAAGAACTCGTCCATGATCTGTTTGAAGAACATCGGCATCTACTCGATCGCCGGCCTGGCCTATTACGTGATCGGCTACAACCTCATGTACGTGGATGTCGGCAGCGTGATCGGCTCGTTCCAACTCTTCTACTCGTCATCCGCCGCTGAGATCGCCCTTCTCGATGGGGCGGCCGATGCGGTGGCGGAAGTGGTCGGAAACGGATATGCGGTCATGTCCGACTGGTTCTTCCAGATGGTGTTCGTGGCCACCGCCGCCTCGATCGTGTCCGGCGCCATCGCCGAGCGGATCAAGATGTTTACTTTCTTTGTCTTTGTCCTGATTCTCACCGCCGTGATCTATCCGATCGTCGGCGCCTGGACCTGGGGCGGGGGCTGGCTCGCCGATATGGGCTTCAGCGACTTCGCCGGATCCACCATCGTCCACGGCACGGGCGGCTGGGCCGCCCTGGCGGGCGTGCTGGTGATCGGTCCCCGTCTGGGCAAGTTCCGGAAGGACGGAAGCGTAAAGCCGACGCCCCCTTCCAACGTATTGATGGTGACCCTGGGAGTATTCATCCTCTGGCTGGGTTGGTTCGGATTCAACGGTGGTTCCCAGTTGGCGCTCGGAAGCGCCCTGGACGCGGTGGCGATGAGCAATGTCCTGGTCAACACCAATCTGGCCGCCGCCGGGGGAGTGGTGATGGCGTTGCTCGTATCGCGGCCGCTGCTGGGGAGGATCGATCTGTTCGCCGGCTTGAACGGCGCCATCGCCGGACTGGTGGCCATCACCGCCGGACCGGACCTGGTCGATCACTACTGGTCGATTCTCATCGGCGCGGTTGGCGGCTTGATCGTGGTCGCCGGGATCAAGTTCCTGGAGGACCGCAAAGTCGACGACGTGGTGGGGGCCATACCTGCCCACTTGATGTCAGGTGCGTGGGGGACCCTGGTGGTCGGCATCACCGGCGGAGCCCCCATCGGGGTCCAGTTGGTCGGCATACTGGCCATTGGAGCCTTCGTCTTCGTGGCGTCATGGGTGGTCTGGCAGCTTCTCGACCGCTGGATGGGCCTGCGGGTGGAACCCGACATCGAACGACTGGGCCAGGACGCCGGAGAACTGGGAATCGAGTCCTATCCGGAATTCCTGCTCGTTCCCGAGGAGTTCGGCGACGAGGACTGAGCGGCCTCAGACAAGCTTGGCGGCGATGGCGCCCCCGCCTCGCAGGGCGGCGCCATCGGCCCCCACCGTGTTGAAAACCCGGGGATGGGCTAACGCTTCGGCGATCATGTCCTCGAGCAATTCCGCGCGGCTGCGGGGAGGGTCGATCCACAGGTAGGCGGCCAGGCTCCCGGGGAGGGTGTTGATCTCGTTCACGTACAGATTGCCGTCATGGGATAGGAAGTCCACCCGCGAGACTCCCCGGATTCCCACCAGTTCGGCCACAGCCACCGCCTGGGTGCGGATCCTGGTCTCCAGCGCATCCGGCAGATCGGCGGGAATGTGCCGGTCCCCGGCGGGTGCGTCCCCCCAGGCCAGGTACTTCTCCTGGTAGGTGAGGATCTCCCGGCGGTCTGAACGGACAGGCTCTTCGATGGCGGACACTTCCACCGCCGGATAGCGGCGCACCGCGATCTGGAGATCGGCGGCCCCCTCCAGGTAGGGCTCGATCAACGCTCCCTCCGCCATGTGGGGGGAGGACTTGGCGACGGCCAGGGCGGTCTCGTAGTCGTCCACGATCACGATCCCTATCGATGAGCCTCCGCTCCGGGGCTTCATGATGTAGGGCGGATCGAAGTCGGGAGCAGACCCGGGCGTCACCAGCCGCCTCTCCAAGGTGGGCATACCCGCCGCCCGCACCGCCGCCGAGAAGGTCAGCTTGTCCATTCCCAGGCTGGACGGCCCCTGTCCGGGGCCGGTGTAACAGATTCCGGCCATGTCCCAGATTCCCTGGACTGTCCCGTCCTCTCCGGGTCCGCCGTGGAAGCAGTTGACCAGCACGTCGTATTCGAGGCGCTTGCGGCCCATTCGATATCCCCCTCCGGGGCCTGCTACCAGGTCGAGGAGCCGGGCCTTGCGGGGGACCCCGTCCGCGAAGTCGGAGAGTTCCAGGCCAGACGGGATGCGATACCAGTCGCCGGTGAGGGACCAGTAGAGAGAGTCAGATTGGGGAAGGACCCGGGTCGCCTGCAGGCCGGTGGAGACGCTCACGTCGTGCTCCGGAGAAGGGCCGCCGAACGCGGTGGCGACCCGCGTCATCCACCGCCTCCTGGCAGAGGATCCCGTTTATGGGTAGTGATCGGGGAGGTCGTTTTCATAGAGGATCGTGTCACCCCGGTCGAGATTGGCCCGCGCCCAGCGGACCGCCTGTAGCCGGTTGTCCAACACTAACACCCGGGCCTCTCCTTTCCGGGCGCCTTCCAGCAGAGCCCGGCGGTTGGTGCGCCCCACCACCAGCAGATGGGTGGCGGCCTCGGACGCCGCCTCGCCCAGGGCCCGGTTCTCGAGCCGCTGGCGCGAACCCATCTCCACCAGGCCGGGAGTGACCACCACCCGCTTGCCGCCCGGGGACGAGTATTCCACCAGTCGCCGCAACGCGGCTCGGGCGCCTTCCGGGTTGGCATTGAAGGTGTCGTCCATGACGGTGACCCCCCGTTCTGTGACCACGGTGGCCAACCGGTGTTCGGGAGAGGGAAGCGTCCCGAGGCGGGAGGTCACCTCGTCCGGATCCATTCCCAAAGCCACGACTGCTCCCACCGCCGCGGCCACATTGAGGGGATGATGGGCTCGGTTCTCGATCCTCCCTATCGGACTCCCATCAACCCTTACTTCCCCGCTCCCGGGATCCACCAACACCTCAGCGGGCCTCCCGCCGCCCGAGCAGCGAATGACTCTCCGGCCGGCCAGAGATTCGCGGTCGGCCAGCCTGGACAAACCTGGGTGGTCTATTCCGATCACCGCAGTGGCGTTCTCGGTCAGTATCTCGCTCTTGGCAGCCAGTATTCGCTCTTCGGTCCGCATCCTCTCCAGGTGCACCGGACCGATGGCCGTGATCACCGCCACCTCGGGCGGGATCCAGGTGCACAACTCGGCGATCTCTCCCGGCCCGTAGGTGCCCATCTCCGCCACGAAAATCTCGGTGCCCTGGGCGAGTCGCTCGTTGACGGCACGGGCCAGTCCCATCCGGTTGTTGAAGCTGGCCGGACTTGCCACCACCCGCCGACTACCGGCAAGCAGGTGGGCCAGGTAGAGCTTGGTGGAGGTCTTCCCGTAGGAGCCGGTGATCGCCACCACCCGGGGCGCCACCTCCGCCAACCGGCGGGCGGACTCCCTTACCCACTTTTCCCCGAGGGCTCTTTCCAAGGGAGCATTGATCGCCAGCGCCAGATCCACCAGCAGGGGGATGAACATGAGGGCCAGCGCCGCCAGGCCCGCCTGTTCGACCAGTACGGCCACCGCGATCGCCCCGCCCATCAGCACAGACGCGGTGACGGCTACTCGGATGAGGCGCTTGGTCCAAACCAGCGGACTGGTGGACCCTCGAAGACTCAGCCCGAGGGGTCCCCACGCTTTGATGGCTGCGGTTAGCAGGCCCGGCCCAGCCCAGAACCATTCCGCAGCGGCTGCCGCGGCGGCCAGAGGACCAAGCATCATGTTGGCGGTTCTGGCCATACCCCAGCGCACTGCAAAACGTCCCACCGAAAGCGGCAGGTAGTGCTCTCTCTGGGCGGTGCGCAACCAGGGAATGCCGGCAGGGACGGCAGCCAAGCCGCAAGCGATGATCACCGTCCACTCCAAAAAGTTCACCTTCCGGTTCCTTCCAGCATCAGCAGGATCGCTTCCCGGAGTATGTCGGGCCGGGAAAGGGGCAGGTCGTGTCCAACGCCGTCCACTTCCCGGAGCCACACTGCGCAGCCACCCTCCCTTAGCCGCCGGTATGCCTGCCGGGCCCGCTCCACCGGGACCTCTGTGTCCTGTGCCCCCCACACCAGGTGAACCGGAAGAGAGAGGGCGTCGAGTTGGGATTCGTACGACTCATTCACCACCTTGACCAGCACGTCGCGCATCACGCCGCGGGCTGCCCGGTAGTCGCTTGACCCATGGCGGCGTTTCAGCGACTCCATGCGCTCATCGGAGATCAGCCCGCGACGGTGTCCCCAACGGATCAAGCGGTAGGCGCGGCGGGGCCGGGACCTGCGAACACCCCCCACCAGCGGCGCGCCCGTCAAGATCAGCCCGGACACCAGGTCTGGTCTGCGGGCCGCCAGGCAGACCGCCACCCGCCCCCCGAAGGAGTGGCCGAGCAACAGCACGGGAGAGGGGATCTCGTCAAGGACCGCAATGATCGGGTGGGCGTACTCGTCGGCGCCCCACACCCCGTCGGGAGGTGGGGAGGATCCGAACCCCGGCAGGTCGGGAGCCACCGCCGCCAGCCCGTCCAGGACCTCCGTGAAGTCGGCGCTCTCCCGCCCCCAGCCATGCAGGGCCATGACCCTGGGGGGATGGTCCCCGAAGAAGCGGGCCATCAGGGCGCCGCCGGCCAGCGCCCGGAGGGGCGCGGCTCTCACTCGGGCTCCTCGACCGCTTCCGCCTTGTTGGGCGTGCCGACCGCCACAGCATGGAATCCCCCGTCGACGTGGACTATCTCGCCGGTGGTCATCGGCATCCAGTCGGACAGGAGCAGGCACAC
This sequence comes from Acidimicrobiia bacterium, assembly GCA_965209025.1. Taxonomy (GTDB): domain Bacteria; phylum Actinomycetota; class Acidimicrobiia; order Spongiisociales; family ZC4RG35; genus Bin76. Next base: position 642,972 of record OZ242375.1, read on the forward strand.
CATCCGGGCCACCGGATCGGGATTGGCGGTGTCCCAGCGGAGGGGCGCCCGGTCGTTCCACACCTCCTCGAAGACCGAGAAGCCCGGGATCGACTTGGCGGCCACAGTGCCGAGCGGCCCGGCGGAGACGGCGTTGACCCGTACTCCGAACTCACCGAGGTCCCGCGCCAGATACCTGGTTATCGCCTCCAGGGCGGCTTTGGCCACTCCCATCCAGTCGTAGGCGGGCCAGGCCTGAGTGTTGTCGAAGTCCAGGGTCACCAGGGATCCTCCCCCGGCTGCCTGGAAGAGGGGAAGCATGCCCACCGCCAGCGCCTTGTAGGAGAAGGCGGAGGTCTGGAAAGCGATGGCGGCGCTCTCGGCCGGAGCGGTTAGGAAGTTGCCCCCCAGTGAGTCTGCCGGAGCGAAGGCGATGGCGTGGAGGGCGCCGTCCAGGCCTCCCCACCGGGAGTCCAGTTCTTCTCGGAGGGCCTCCAGGTGGTCCGGTTCGTTGATGTCGAGTTCGTACACCTCACAGGGGGTGGGGAGACGCTTCACGGAGCGCTGGGTGAGTCTCATCGCCCGCCCGAAGCCGGTGACCGCGATCTCGGCTCCCTCCTCCTGCGCGACCCGGGCCACATGCCAGGCAATCGAGTCGGAGGTGAGCACTCCGGTGATGAGCAGTCGCTTGCCCTCGAGGAGCATGTCTAGGCCACCATTCCCCTCAGAAAGACCCTCCGAAGGTCTGGATTCCCCGGATACCCAGACCCATCACGAACAACAGGAGCAGACCGAGGTACAACGCAGGCCGGCTGCGCAGGGTCTCGCGGTAGATGTAGGCGAAGGCGAAGGTGAACAGCACCAGCACCCCGTAAAAGATGTGCTGGCTGCCGGGTTCCCGGGTGGTTGTCAGGTTCAACGCCAGGAGTCCCAGGAGCACTTGCCCGGTCATTGCAGAAATCACCAATCCCACCGCCCAATGGAATGCGCGGCCCGGTGGCCGGCGAAGGATCGCCAGGACCAAACCCCACAAACCCGCCAAGCCGGTGACGCCGGCTACCCACCAGCCGAGAGTGGTATGGAGTTGGACCAGAGTTGACACCGGGTCTCACTCTGACAGCACGTTCCAGTGGGCGTCTCGCAGCACTTTCTTGTCGAACTTTCCGGTACCGGTCTTGGGGACCTCGTCTATGAAGATGACCCGGTCGGGCAGCCACCACGACACGAAGTGCGGGCGCAGGTACTCCAGCAATTCCGTTTCGGTCACATCCGACCCTTCCCTGGCGACCACCAACGCCACCGGCCGCTCCTGCCACCTGTCGTGGGAGGCGCCCACCACGGCTGCCTCCGTCACCTGTGGGTGGGCCATCAACTGGTTCTCCAGGTCCACCGACGAGATCCACTCGCCGCCCGACTTGATCAGGTCCTTGGCGCGGTCGGTGATGCGGACATAGCCCTCGGGGGTGATCTTGCACACGTCCCCGGTGCGGAGCCATCCATCCAGGAACGACTGGGGCGACCTCGGGTCGTTGTAGTACTCGGCGGTCACCCAGGGGCCGCGGATCAGGAGTTCTCCGAACGCCTCGCCGTCCTCGGGGAGCACGTTCCCCTCGTCGTCCACGATCTTGACCTGCAGGCCGGCGGTGGGAAGCCCGGCGGTCTCCAGTATGTCAAGTTGGCGCTCGAAGTCCCAGTCCTCCATGTGCGGCTTGAGGAGGGCGATGCTGGCCACCGGGTTGGTCTCGGTCATCCCCCAGCCCTGGACTATGCGCACCCCCTGGGCTTCCCAGAACCATTCGATCAGGGAACGAGGCACGGCCGATCCTCCGCAGAGGAAGGCCCGCAACGAGGATATGTCCACATCGGGATGCTCCTCCAGGTATTGCTTGATGCCCAGCATCACGGTGGGAACCCCGGCGGAGAATGTCACTCCTTCCGAGGTGATGAGCGGCACCAGGCCCGCCGCGCTCAGGTCCGGCCCTGGATAGGTCAGCTTGGCGCCCTGGGTGGTCGCCATGAACGGGTACCCCCAGGCGGAGGCGTGGAACATGGGCACGATCGGCATCACGTTGTCGCTCGGGCCGATGTGGACCGCTGCCAGGTTGGAGATGACGTGCATGTAGGTGGACCGCTGGGTGTAGGCCACTCCCTTGGGATCGCCGGTGGTGCCGGATGTGTAGCAGAACATCATCGGGGACCGCTCCGAGAGCTGCGGCCAGGCTCCGTGCGGCTCCGCGTCTCCGATCAGTTCCTCATAGGAGATGGCATCGGGGAGTCCGGAGTCGGAGGCGTCTTCACCCATCACCACGTAGGCCCTGACGGTCTTCAGTTGGGGAACGATCGGCGCCAGCAGCCCGGTGAGATCGGGATCGACGAATATCACCTGGTCCTCACCGTGGTTGACCACGTAGGAAAGCTGGTCGGTGAAGAGTCGGATGTTGAGCGTGTGGCAGATCCTCCCGGTGTTGGCCGTGGCCCAGTACAACTCGTGGTGTCGCTGGTTGTTCCAGGCAAAGGTGCCCACCGCCTGTCCCGGGCCGACCCCCAGTTTCCTGTCCAGGGCGGTGGCCAGGCGCCGGACCCGCTCGTCGGTCTCGGCGTATGTGGTGCGGAGCCGTGAACGGTCCGATTCGACCGAGACGATCTCCTGGTCGGGAAACAGGCGGACCGCCCGGTCGTAGAGGGTGGAGAGAAGTAACGGGAAGTCATCCATCATGTGCGGCATGGCCCCAAGGCTACCGCAAATGAGGCCCCTCGGGTAATGGTGTCCGGCGTGCCGGCGGCACTGCCGGGAGGGCCGGTTGCGGTGGGGGCTCCACCCCGGGGCGGTGGGGAAGGCGGCCTGAAAAAAGGTCTCCCGCCAAGACCGGGAGCGGCCTAGATTTGATGGTGAGACATGAGGCGCGAAACGCGGCGGCACCCGGAAAGGCGACGCTGGCCGAGGGATGTCCCGGTCAGGCCCTCGGGAATGGGGCGGGGATCCGCATGAGGGTGGGGGTGATCGGCGCCACCGGCTACGTGGGTGGCAGGCTGGTCCCCGAGCTGTTGGCCGCCGGCCACCAGGTGCGTTGTCTGGCGCGCACGCCAAGCCGGCTCGACCGGGTTCCGTGGCGGAGCCGGGTTGAGGTCGTGACCGCCGACGTCTTCGATGCTCCGTCCCTCGAGTCGGGCTTCCAGGACCTTGACGCCGTTTACTACCTGGTGCATTCCATGGGCCACGCTCGGGACTTCGAGCAGGCCGATCGACTGGGGGCGGAAAACACCAGGATGGCAGCCGAGCGCGCCGATGTTGGCCGTCTCATATACCTGGGTGGCCTGGGACACAGCGACGCCGGAGGCTTGTCGCACCACCTGGCCAGCCGCCACGAGGTGGGCCGCATTCTCGGCTCGGGGCCCGTGCCGCTCACCGAGTTGAGGGCGGCGGTGATCATCGGTTCGGGAAGCGCTTCATTCGAGATGCTCCGTCACCTGGTCGAGGTGCTTCCCGTGATGGTCTGCCCCCGCTGGGTCACCAAGACCAGATGCCAGCCCATCGCCATCGCCGATGTGCTGCGACAACTCGTGTCAGCGCTCCGGTCGCCCGACGGGGCGGGCGGGATCGTCGAGATAGGGGGTCCGGATGTTCTGACCTACGGGGAGATGATGCAACGGTATGCGGACGTTGCGGGACTCCGGCGCCGTCTGATCATCCCTGTGCCGCTCCTCACGCCCCGCCTGTCCTCTCACTGGGTGAACCTGGTCACGCCTCTTCCGATCGGGTTGGCCAGGCCCTTGGTGGACAGCCTGTGCAACGACGTGGTGGTGGGCGCCGGCGGACAACTGCCGGGACATGACAGTGGGCGGGGTCCGCTGCGTTTCGAGGAGGCGGTCCGGGACGCCTTGGCGCGTGTCAAGGATCTCGAAGTGTCGACCAGTTGGATGGACAGCGCCTCGAATGCCGGTTCCGCGATGCCTATGCCGCAGGATCCGAGTTGGGCCGGGGGAACTGTCCTCGAGGATGTCAGGACCAAGTGGTCCGCCGCCTCTCCCACGGAGGTGTTCGCCACCGTGTCGGGAGTCGGGGGAAGGCGCGGCTGGTACTTCGCCAATGGCCTGTGGGCCGCCCGCGGGTGGGTCGACAAGTTACTGGGCGGAGTCGGCATGCGGCGAGGGCGGAGACACCCCGACGAATTGCGGGTGGGGGATGCCCTGGACTTCTTCCGTGTGGAGGTGCACGAACCGCCCCGCCTGCTGCGCCTCCGAGCCGAGATGAAGCTCCCCGGAGAAGCATGGCTGGAGTGGCATGTCGCACCCGCCACCGGCGGCCGGGGCGGGACGACGCTTCAGCAGAGGGCCCGGTTCCATCCTCGCGGGATCGCCGGACGGCTGTACTGGTGGGCGCTCCTCATCCCGCACGCGCTGATCTGGAGCCGGCTGATCGAACGCCTGGCCCGGGCGGCCGGGGATGGTGCGGCTCGCATGCCCGCACCTGATTGACATCTAGTCCCCTTTTCCGAAGGCTCCGTCGGACATCCTGTCTTTCCGCATGCCCCTGTTGCAAAGATCGGACCGCCCTATGCCGGTTTGCGGGCGTGGATGAAGTACATGGGTGTGAAGATGCCCAACCGGCCGGCCTCCGCCATGGCCACTGCGCAGAGGTCGAGAGTCTTCGCCACCCGGACCGTTCCCTTCGGTGCAATGCGGAGCCCCTCCATCACTCTCAGCGTGTTGCGAGTGACCCAGCGTCCGGCCGATGAACTGCGGAAGCCGGCCACAGACAGGCCCGAGCCGGCCAGCGGCTCGTACCACGGGATCGAGGGACCGGTCTGCACAGAGAGGTCCCGTGTCTCCAACACCTCGAACCCCACCGCCCGGAGCGCGTCGTCGATCGTCTCCCGGTCGTCGATCACCAGCAGGCCGCCTCCCAGTTGGATGTCGGCCTTGATCTTCAGATGGTGGGGGTCCTGGGGGTCGAAGCGGTCGGTCACGGCGTACTCGTAAGCCGCGAAGCGCGCTCCCGGCTTCAGCAGACGGAAGACCTCGCGGTAGATGCTGACCTTGTCCGGAGCGCAGCAAGTCGCTTCTATGGAGTAGGCGGCATCGAAGGACTCGTCCGGAGCGTCGACTTCCAGGAAGTCACAGTGCAGGAACTCGGCCAGGTGGGCCAGTCCGGATTCATCCGCCAACTGCCGGGCCCGTTCCAGTTGGTAGGCGTTGCTGTTCACCCCGACGACCTTGGCGCCGGAGAAACGAGCTATCTCCAGGAGTGGCCCGCCGACGCCGCTCCCGATGTCGGCGACCACCATCCCGGGTTTTAGACCCAGTGCAAGAGCTATGAAGTGCTCATGGCGGGCAAGCGACGCCTTGAAGCTCTCTCCGGGAACCCGCGGGGCGAAGTGGAATGACCTGCCCCAGCCATATTCGAAGAAGTCCGTGACCAGGTCGTAGTAGAGATTGTTGACGTTCTTGTGATCGCTGGTCCCGTCCTCGGAAGGTCCGCCTTCGGCCGAGGAGAATCGTTGCTCGTATTCGAGGACGGTCGGAGCCTTACCGGAAGCCTTTCGTCTGCCCTTCCAGGTATTGGAGATCTTGAGTGCCATCGTGACCTCTCAGAGGCTAACCGGTGGTAGCTTCGGCTGCCTCCTTTATGGGGGCCAGTTCGTCCCTGAGGTCCCGGCGCATGCGGTTCTTCGAGAAGGCGCCCATCAGCGAGCCCATCACTCCGCCCATGGAGCCGGTCAGTGTCAGTCGGGTCACGCCCTCGCACTCCTCGGAGATGTCGTAGGCGTGAAAGTAGGTCATCACCGGGTTCTTGGCCCCCGACACCATCCGGGTGGGAGGGTCGAACTCGGTCACTGTCACCTTGAACCTGCTGCGGTCCACCTTGATCAGCATCCGGCTTCCCAGCGCCAGGTCCTTTCCGTCAAGGGTCGACATCTCGTGCAGCCGGTCGTTGCGCTTCACCCGGTCCTCAAGGTCGGTCAGGGCTCTCCATACCCTTTCCGGTGACGCATTGATGGTGATATTCTCTGATTGCTTCATGGCCGTCTCCTTTCCGGGTTAGATTTCCAGATTAATCATGCCAACACCTGACACGTCCCTGGCCCTTCGCGGCGCCGACACCGTACTGCCGCCAGGGCGGCTGGAAGAGATGTTGAAGAGCGGGCGAGGCCTTCGCGTGAAGCTTGGGCTGGATCCCACCGCGCCGATGGTCACCCTCGGCTGGGCCGTGGTGCTGCGAAAGCTCCGCCACTTCCAGGAACTGGGCCACACGGCCGTGTTGATCGTCGGCGACTTCACCGCCCGAGTGGGCGACCCCAGCGGGAAGAGCGAGACCCGCCGCCGTCTGACTGCCGATGAGGTCCGCGCCTTCGCCGAGCCTCTTCTGGACCAGTTCCGGCGGGTGCTGTTGCCCGAGCCCCTGGAGATCCGCTGGAACTCCGAGTGGCTCGAGTCCCTTGACATGACCGAGGTCCTGGAACTCACCTCCACGGTGACGGTGGCCCAGATGCTGGAGCGCTCCGACTTCGCCAACCGCTACTCGGAGGGAAACCCCATCTCCATCATGGAGTTCCTGTACCCCCTGCTACAGGGTTACGACTCGGTGGCGGTCCGGGCCGATGTGGAGCTGGGGGGGTCCGATCAGCTCTGGAACCTGATGATGGGGAGGATCATCCAGACCCGCTACGGCCAGGAACCGCAGGTGGCCTTGACCATGCCGCTCCTCACTGGCACCGACGGCCGTCACAAGATGTCCCAGTCCCTGGGCAATTACATAGGAGTCACCGAGCCCGCCTCCGAGATGTTCGGAAAGACCATGTCCATCCCCGATCACCTGCTGGGGGAGTGGTTCCGGCTGGCCGCCGACCGGCCCGCCGGCGAGGTGGACGGGATCCTGGCAGGCATCGAGGATGGGAGCTCGCACCCCGCCCAGGCCAAACGGCTTCTGGCCAGGAGGATCGTCTCCCTCTACTGGGGGGCCGAAGAGGCGGAGACCGCCGAAGGCGAGTTCGACCGCAGGTTCAAGTACCGCGAGGTCCCCGACGACTCGCCCCCCTTCGCCCTGCCCCCCGGCGATCCGGTGTACCTGCCCGGGCTGCTCCGCTCCGCAAAGCTGGTCGCCTCGGCCAGCGAGGCCCGCCGGCTCATAGACGCCGGCGCCGTCAGGGTAGACGGGACCCCGGTCGCAGGGTACGAGGTCGAGCGGGAAAGGTTGCTAAAAAAAGTTCTGATGGTGGGGAAGAGAAGGTCGATATACCTCACTAAATGATTTGGCTTTTGTCGGAGGGGGGGTGTACCATACGGAAGCCCGATACTTCGGGAGAACCCCTGCGGGCTTCTTGACAACTGGATAGTGTGCCAAAAGCCGGTATGCGCCGATCCACTCCTAGGGAACTCACTTCCCTCCAGGGCTGGGTCGGTGGCATCCATAGAGCTCGGGTCACCCCCACGGTGGCCCGGGACCCCTAACTAAGGATGCGAACTCAAATAATTGACACCACACGGGCCGGGACGAACTCCCTGCCCGCCGAAGTGTTCGTTGGAGAGTTTGATCCTGGCTCAGGACGAACGCTGGCGGCGTGCCTAATGCATGCAAGTCGAGCGACGCGCACTACGGTGCGACGGAGCGGCGAACGGGTGAGTAACACGTGAGCAACCTGCCCTGAAGACCGGAATAGCCCGGGGAAACCCGGAGTAATGCCGGATACACTCCCGATACCGCATGGTATGTGAGAAAACGCTATTGCGCTTCAGGATGGGCTCACGGCCTATCAGCTAGTTGGTGAGGTAACGGCTCACCAAGGCGACGACGGGTAGCTGGTCTGAGAGGACGATCAGCCACACTGGGACTGAGACACGGCCCAGACTCCTACGGGAGGCAGCAGCAGGGAATATTGCGCAATGGGCGAAAGCCTGACGCAGCGACGCCGCGTGGGGGATGAAGGCCTTCGGGTTGTAAACCCCTTTCAGGAGGGAAGAAATTGACGGTACCTCCAAAAGAAGCCCCGGCCAACTACGTGCCAGCAGCCGCGGTAAGACGTAGGGGGCGAGCGTTGTCCGGAATCATTGGGCGTAAAGGGCTCGTAGGCGGCTCGGTAAGTCGATCGTGAAATCCCGGAGCTCAACTCCGGAACTGCGGTCGATACTGCCGTGGCTAGAGTCAGGTAGAGGAGAGTAGAATTCCCGGTGTAGCGGTGGAATGCGCAGATATCGGGAGGAATACCATTTAGCGAAGGCGGCTCTCTGGGCCTGTACTGACGCTGAGGAGCGAAAGCGTGGGTAGCAAACAGGATTAGATACCCTGGTAGTCCACGCCGTAAACGTTGGGCACTAGACGTGGTGGCCTGACCAAGGGCTGCTGTGTCGACGCTAACGCATTAAGTGCCCCGCCTGGGGAGTACGGCCGCAAGGCTAAAACTCAAAGGAATTGACGGGTCCCCGCACAAGCGGCGGAGCATGCGGCTTAATTCGATGCAACCCGAAGAACCTTACCTAGGTTTGACATTATGGGAAAAGCCATGGAAACATGGTGTGCGGGAGCGTCCATAACAGGTGGTGCATGGCTGTCGTCAGCTCGTGTCGTGAGATGTTGGGTTAAGTCCCGCAACGAGCGCAACCCTCGTCCTATGTTGCCAGCGGGTAACGCCGGGGACTCATAGGAGACCGCCGGGGACAACTCGGAGGAAGGTGAGGATGACGTCAAGTCAGCATGCCCCTTACACCTAGGGCTGCACGCATGCTACAATGGTCGGTACAACGGGCAGCGATCCCGCGAGGGTGAGCGAATCCCTCAAAGCCGGCCCTAGTTCGGATTGGAGTCTGCAACTCGACTCCATGAAGCCGGAGTCGCTAGTAATCGCGGATCAGCAAAGCCGCGGTGAATACGTTCTCGGGGATTGTACACACCGCCCGTCACGTCACGAAAGTCGGCAACGCCCGAAGTCAGTGGCCTAACCCGCAAGGGAAGGAGCTGCCGAAGGTGGGGTCGGTGATTGGGACGAAGTCGTAACAAGGTAGCCGTACGGGAACGTGCGGCTGGATCACCTCCTTTCTAAGGAGCATCGAGCATTCGATTGCTCTCACTTGGTCACCGGTTACTCGGGCCGCCTAAGCGGTCCGGGCGCACTATTCAGTAGTGAGGGAGTCCGCGCCTCTTCTTCCTAGAGGAGGCGGGGGTTCGCCTCCAGGCACCTTGAAAGTTTCATAACAAGCAAATTGTCTTGGATTCTCTGTCCAAGCTACCAAGGGTCAACGGTGGATGCCTTGGCGCCAGGAGCCGATGAAGGACGTGGCAGGCTGCGAAAAGCCCCGGCGAGTTGTCAAGCAAGCTTCGACCCGGGGATGTCCGAATGGGGAAACCTGGCTGGGGTCATGCCCAGTCACTCCGGTCTGAACACATAGGACCGGTAGAGGGAACCGGCGGAACTGAAACATCTAAGTACTCCGAGGAAGAGAAAGCAACAGCGATTCCCTGAGTAGCGGCGAGCGAAACGGGATCAGCCCAAACCTCCGCAGTGCAATAGCCCGACGGCGTTGCTGCGGGGGGGTTGTGGGACCTGCTGGACGGTGCGTCGGCGCCGTCACAGAGTTACAAAGGCGAAGATCAGCCGAACCCGGATGGAAAGCCGGGCCGTAGACGGTAACAGCCCTGTAGGCGAAGGTCTTCGCTCTCTGAGCGGTGTTCCCAAGTATCACGGAGGATATTCCGTGTGAATCTGCGAGAACCACCTCGTAAGGCTAAACACTTCCTGGCGACCGATAGTGAACTAGTACCGTGAGGGAAAGGTGAAAAGCACCCCGGTGAGGGGAGTGAAATAGTACCTGAAACCGTTGACCTACAAGCAGTGGGAGGAGTTCTCTCGAGAACTCTGACCGCCTGCCTTTTGAAGAATGAGCCGGCGAGTTAGCGGTATGTGGCGAGGTTAAGGTAGTTGTACCGGAGCCGAAGCGAAAGCGAGTCTGAACAGGGCGATATAGTCGCATGCCCTAGACCCGAATCCGGGCGAGCTATCCATGGGCAGGGTGAAGCGAAGGTAAGACTTCGTGGAGGCCCGAACCCACCAAGGTTGAAAACTTGGGGGATGACCTGTGGATAGGGGTGAAAGGCCAATCAAGCCCGGTGATAGCTGGTTCTCCCCGAAATAGCTTTAGGGCTAGCGTTGCGCGTTTCGCAATGGGGGTAGAGCACTGATTGAACTAGGGGGCCCACAAGCCTACCAAACTCAGTCAAACTCCGAATCTCATTGCGTTAGAGCGTGGCAGTCAGTCTACGTGGGATGAGCTTCGTGGACGCAAGGGAAACAGCCCAGATCGCCAGCTAAGGTCCCTAAGTCTGAGCTAAGTGGGAAACGATGTGGAGTTGCACAAACAGCCAGGAGGTTGGCTTAGAAGCAGCCATCCTTTAAAGAATGCGTAACAGCTCACTGGTCGAGTGGCGCTGCGCGGAAAATGTAACGGGGCTAAAGCTCAGCACCGAAGCTGCGAGATTCCGTCATTGAGGCGGGATCGGTAGGGGAGCGTCGTGTCGACAGAGAAGCGTCGCCGTGAGGAGGCGTGGAGACGGCACGAGTGAGAATGCCGGTATGAGTAGCGAAAGAAGAGTGAGAATCTCTTCCGCCGAATGTCCAAGGGTTCCTGGGGAAGGTTCGTCCGCCCAGGGTTAGTCGGGACCTAAGGCGAGGCCGCAAGGCGTAGTCGATGGACAACGGGTTGATATTCCCGTACCGCTCTGTGCGCGCCCGACCAAGACCGGTCATGCTAAGACCGCATCTTCGGATGGGGTCGAACCAGACCGGAGGAGGTCAGCAAAGGGGTGACGTGGAAGGGTAAGCGGACCCGGGCGTTGGTTGTTCCCGGGGTAAACGTGTAGGGTGTGGCCCAGGTAAATCCGGGCCACTTAAAAGCCCGAGGCGTGATGCCGATCCGCCTCAAGGAGAAGCCGCTGAACGCCCATGCCACCGAGAAAAACCTCTAGCGAGTTCACAGTGCGCCCGTACCCCAAACCGACACAGGTGGACAGGTAGAGAATACCAAGGCGAGCGAGTTAACCCTGGTTAAGGAATTCGGCAAATTGGCTCCGTAACTTCGGGAGAAGGAGCGCCCCGGTAAAGTGTAGGAGTTTTCCTCCGAAGCTTGAGGGGGCCGCAGTGACCAGGCCCAAACGACTGCTTACTAAAAGCACAGCAGCGTGCAAAGTCGTAAGACGACGTATACGCTGTGACGCCTGCCCGGTGCCGGAAGGTTAAGAGGAGGTGTTAGCCCTCGGGCGAAGCTCTGAATTGAAGCCCCGGTAAACGGCGGCCGTAACTATAACGGTCCTAAGGTAGCGAAATTCCTTGTCGGGTAAGTTCCGACCTGCACGAATGGCGCAACGATTTGGGCACTGTCTCAACCAGGGACTCGGCGAAATTGCAATGTGAGTAAAGATGCTCACTACCTGCGGCAGGACGGTAAGACCCCGGAACCTTTACTGTAGCTTGGCATTGGAGTCTGGCGTGTAATGTGCAGGATAGGTGGGAGACTAGGAAGCAGAGGCGCAAGCCTCTGTGGAGTCAACCTTGGAATACCACCCTTTGTACGACGGGCTTCTAACCCGGGTCCGTAATCCGGATCGGGGACAGTGTCTGGCGGTCAGTTTCACTGGGGCGGTGGCCTCCTAAAGCGTAACGGAGGCGCCCAAAGGTTCCCTCAGTCTGGTCGGCAATCAGACGGCGAGTGTAAAGGCACAAGGGAGCTTGACTGTGAGACCTACAAGTCAAACAGGGACGAAAGTCGGGCTTAGTGATCCCATGGTGGCACGTGGGTGCGCCATGGCTCATCGGCTAAAAGGTACTCCGGGGATAACAGGCTAATCACGCCCAAGAGTCCATATCGACGGCGTGGTTTGGCACCTCGATGTCGGCTCGTCGCATCCTGGGGCTGGAGCAGGTCCCAAGGGTCGGGCTGTTCGCCCGTTAAAGCGGCACGCGAGCTGGGTTTAGAACGTCGTGAGACAGTTCGGTCCCTATCCGCCGCAGGCGCAGGAGACTTGAGGGGAGCTGTCCCTAGTACGAGAGGACCGGGATGGACGTACCTCTGGTGTGCCAGTTGTTCTGCCAAGAGCACGGCTGGTTAGCTACGTACGGACGGGATAAGCGCTGAAGGCATCTAAGTGCGAAGCCCACCCCAAGATGAGGTCTCCCACGGGTATTACCCGGTAAGGCCCCTGGCAGAACACCAGGTTGATAGGCCGGAAGTGTAAGCGCAGCAATGTGTTCAGCTGACCGGTACTAATAGGCCGAGGGCTTGGACAGGGAATCCTGGACAATTTTGCTTGTTGTGATTTGGTTGTCCGGTGGCCATAGCGTTGGGGAACCACCCGTTCCCATTCCGAACACGGAAGTGAAACCCGATAGCGCCGATGGTACTTGGGTTGCAAAACCCCGGGAGAGTAGGTCACCGCCGGACAACCTAACTTTCAAGGCGCCATACCTGGGAGAGGGGCTTCCAAATCCGGCGCGTGGTCGGCCTTCGGGTGGGTCGGATCCGGACCCACGGTGAAGGACTCCTAACTGTGTCCCATAGTCCCCGGGGGCCGTAAAATAGCCCGCATGGTTACCTCTATCTCTACTCAGGCCAGGCGGTTGCTAGTGGCCGTCCTGGCAGTGGGGCTGATCGGCTCAGCTCCGGTCCTCGCCCAAGAAACCCCGGCCGCGGGTGACTCCCCGCAGCCGGCTTTGATCTCCGCCGACGATTCCGGTGAGGCTCTGACCCACCGGGACGGCGCGGTGCTGCTGGCAGGCGCCATGGGTCTTCCCGACGCGATCTGGCAGGGCATCTTCTCGGACGTGGGGGAGAGCAGCCAGGACGCGGCGACGATCGAGGCCCTGGCACTGGCGGGGGTGGTGAAGGGGAACCTCGACGGGACCTTCCGGCCGGACGAACCGCTCACCCGCGGCCTTTTCGCCGTCTGGCTGGACCGGGCGTTCTTCCCTGACCGGTACCCGACCGATCTCGAGCCTTTCACCGACATCCCCGAAGGCGCGGCCTACGAGGATGCTGCGAATGGCTTGTTCTCCCAGGGGATCACCAGGGGATGCGCGGCGGATCCGTTCCGCTTCTGTGGCGAGGATGTCATTACCCGCGGCGAGGTGGAGACATTGATAGGGAGGGTGTTGGATCTTCCCTACACGATCTCCGGTTGTGAGGACCCCGATGAGTGGCTCCTGTTGTGCGAGGTCTACGAGTACATCGACACCCGTTATCTGCTGGGTGTCACCGTCGAGGAGTTGGCGGCGCCGGTGACCGAGGCGGCCATCCAGGTGTTGGAGGAGGCGGAGGGGTCGGATGTGAGGCGTCCGCGGTTTGACTGCGCCATTCCCGATCCGGCGTTCGAGGCGTTGTGCGCCTGGGCATGGAACGCGGTGGACACTCCCCTCCGAAGCTTGGCTGAGACCGCGGTGCGCCAGATGGTCACGGCGTTGGACCCCAACAGCGCCTATCACGATCCCGAGGAGTGGAGGGAGATGGAGGAGCGAGGCCGCTACGTGGGGATCGGCGTCAGGGTCATCACGGTGGATGACCAGTGGAAGCCGTTCTGCACCCCGCTCTCGGAGACCTGTCGCATCTTCATCCTGGATGTCTTCGAGGGCGGTCCCGCCGCCAAGGCCGGCTTGTTGCCATGGGACTTCATCGTTGCGGTGGACGGCAACCGTCTCCATGGTCTGACGCTTCGGGAGGCGGCCAATCTGATCCGGGGCGAAGTGGACACCCCGGTAGACATCACCTTCGAGAGGGACGGTGACGAGTACACCTCCACCCTGATTCGCGAGGAGATAGTCACTCCTTACACCAGTGCGGAGTTGCACAACACCGAGTCCATCGCCTACATCCAGTTGACCAGCTTCAGCGCCTCGCCGGGTGGTGCGCCCGAGGAGTTCGCCGGGCGGTTGGCCGAAGCGGCGGACGCCGAACTGCTGGTCCTCGACCTCCGGGGCAACCCGGGGGGACGGGTGAGCATATTGCAGGAGATAGCCGGGTTCTTCGTGGGCGAGGTGCCGGTGATGACCTTCCACACCATCGACGAGACCTATGACGTCGACGGCATAGGCCAGCCTCTCCTGGATGCCGACACCCGTATCGCGGTGTTGGTGAACGGGAACTCAGCGTCGGCCGCCGAGGTATTGGCCGGGCTGCTCAAGGAGACCCGGGGCGCGGTGGTGATAGGGGAGACCACCTTCAAGAAGAACACCGGACAGCGCCTGTTCGACCTGCATAACCAGGGCGTCTTCAGGCTGACCGCCCTCAAGTGGACCACTCCGGGCGGGATCGACATCGGGGAGACCGGCGTTCCCCTGGACATCGAGACCGAGTTCCCCAACCTGCCGCTGCAAGACCTCATGGAGTGGGTGAAGGCACTCCTGGACGGTCCCCCAGAGGAGACGCCCGAAGAGGCGCCAGCGGAGACACCGGAGCAGTAGTAGCCGGCCTTGGATCGTTCTTAACGCAGTCGGGGGACGACAGTCGCCATGGATCTCATCACAGGTTGGGAAAAAAGCTGGGGTCCGAAGGTTGACAACTGTCCCACCGACTGCCCATGTTGGTACTAGCCAAGCACCAGGCCGGTCCGCTCCGGCGGCCGTCCGGACCGCGTCAGGGATCAAATCTGCGTCATGCAACAAGCCCCATTTCCGGGCTGCACAAGCACATTCAACCATGGATTGGTGGTGGCGGGGGAGGGAGCCCAAAGGGGACCCCGATTTTCGCGACTCTTCGGCTGCGATCTCCGGTCGCTGAATCTCAGGGCCAGGACAGACTAGATGGGGAGGGAAGCGAATCCCGGTGCGGAATCGCCGCCGTGGGGTCAGTCTTCGGAGTGTGAGTTGAGCCGGTGGTGCTTCTCGGCGTATCCAGGTGAGATGAAGCCGTCGGCGAGGTCGGAGAGGACCGCTTCGGGGTCGCGTTCGAGCGGATCGCCGTACCCGCCGCCGCCGCCGGTGTAGCACCTCACGATGTCCCCTTCGCGGAGGGGCATACGGTTGGTCTTGAGACGGCGCACCTCGTCGGGAGCGCCGGGATTGACCACTACCTCCGGCGGCGCTCCTCCCCGGCCGCCGAACAGGCCCCAGGCCGGGTGACGGGAGCGCTCGAACCACAAACTCATCTCGGTGTCGGTGGTCATCTGGTATTCCCTGATGATCCCGGTCCCTCCTCTCCACTTCCCGGCGCCGGCCGAGTCCTGGCGGAACCCGTAGTCGGTGACCCTGGCCGGGAACTTGGACTCGAAGACTTCGATGGGCATGTCGTGGAAATTCCCCGACAGCGTCCAGATCATCCCGTCCTCTCCGTCCTGACCCTGCGACGCGCCCCAGCCTCCCACATGCGGCTCGTTCTCCAGGAACAACTCGCCGGTGGGGGGGTTGATCCCCGTGAACTGGAACACCATCCCGTCGCCGTAGTGGGCCGCCGGGACGGCGTCGGGAAGGGCGGGGGAGAGGGCGGAACAGATCAGATCGATCATCAAACCCAGGGGGGTGAAGTAGAACTGGCATGCCGCCGGAGAGCGGGCGGCCAGGATCGACCCGGGCTTGGTCAGCACCTCCAGCGGCCGGAATGTGCCCCCGTTCACGGGCTGATGGGAGTTGAACAGGTACTTGAAGGCCAGGCGGCAGGCCGACAGGGTCTGCACCGCCCCGCAGTTGATCGGACCCTGCCCCGGGCCCTCGGTGCCGGTGAGGTCGAACTCCAGGTTCTCTCCGTCCACGGTGATCTTCACCCGGATCCAGACCGGCTCGTCACCCACCCCGTCGGAGTCCAGGCATCCTTCCGCCGTGTAGAGACCGTCGGGTATGGCCGAGATGGCCTCTCGGTCCAACCTCTCGCTCTGGCGGAAGATCTCCTCGGCGGCCGCCTCCACGGTCTCCCGCCCGTACCGGTCGAACAGGGCGCCGAGGCGATGCTCGCCGATGGCAGACACCGCGAACTGGGCTTTCATGTCGCCGATCGCCGACTTCGGGAACCGCACGTTGCTCTCGATGATCGACCAGATGTCCTCCACCGGTTCGCCTCCCCTCATCACCTGGGTAGGCGGCAGCCGGACCCCTTCCTGGAAGACCTCGGTGGCGTCCATCGGCACCCCCGGGTCCTTGGCGCCGATGTCGAGCCAGTGGGCGCGGGAAGCGGCAAAACCCGCCAGGTCCCCCCGGTAGAAGATGGGGGCGAAAATCGTAACGTCGTGCATGTGGGTGCCGGTCAGATAGGGATCGTTCATGATCCAGACGTCGCCCTCGTTCCACACCGACCGTCCGAACATCTCCTCAGTGCCGAGCGTGCAGGCCTCCAGGTTCCCCAGGAACAGGGGGACTCCCGAGGACTGGCCCAGCACCCGGTGGTGGCTGTCGATCAGGGCCACCGCGCAGTCCTTGGACTCATAGATCACCGGCGTGTAGGCGGACCGGATCAGCGCCGCGTTCATTTCCTCGGCCGCCATTATGAAGGCGTTGCGGAGGATCTCGATGGTGATGGGGTCGGGACTCATACCGGAGGGGCCTCGATGATGAGGCAGCCGTACTCGTCGATGGTGGCCTTGCCTTCAGGCGGAATGACGGTGGTGGCGGTGGACTCCTCCACAATGGCGGGGCCGTCGATGGAACATCCCGGAGGCAGGGTGTGGCGATTGAACCGGGAGGTAGGGAACAGGCCGGTTGAAAACAGGACAGGCGTTGTCTTGGAAGGCAGTTCGGAAGGTTGACCCGGCTGATAGTTGCCCTGGAGAAGCGGCCGTCCCACATCTCCCAGGGCGGTGAGCCGCAGGTTCACGGTCTCCATCGAAGCCTCCGGATTGGAGTGACCGTACCGGGCGGCGTAGACATCTTCGAATCGCCGGCGTAGGGCGGTGAGCCGGTCCTCCCGGGCGGGGGAAACGCCATTGGGCAGGGTGACGGTCAGCGTGTGTTCCTGTCCCTGGTAGCGCATGTCGAGACGTTGGACGAGGGAGATGCGATCGGACGCCACCCCTTCGCCCAGCAGGCTCGAGACGGCCCTGTCGCCAAGCCGGGCGAACCTGGCGCGCAGATCCTGGGTGTCCAGGTTGGAAAAGTCCCGGAAGAAGGCCTCGCTGAAGTCCTGGCGCACCGCCGACTGGAGCATCCCCCAAGCCGAGAAGCCTCCCGGGTCAGGCGGGACGATCACTTCTCTGATTCCCAGCTCCTGGGCGAGGGCCACGGCATGCATCGGCCCCGCGCCTCCGAAGGCCACCAGGCTGAACTCCCGGGGCTCGATCCCGCGTTCCACGGTGAGGGTCCGTATGGCCTGGGACATCTTGGCGTTGATGACTTCGATTATCCCCAGCGCCAGCCGGTCCCCGTCGAGGTCCAGGTCCCGGCCCAGGGTTTCGAGGGCGACTTCCGCCGCTCCGGTGTCCAGGGTGAGGTTGCCGCCCAGGAAGTAGTCGGGATCGATCCGGCCCAGGAACAGGTTGGCGTCGGTGACGGTGGGCTGGGTCCCTCCCCGTCCGTAACAGGCCGGACCCGGGTAGGCCCCCGCACTCTCCGGACCCACCCGGAGTCCCCCCGCCTCCAGGTAGGCGAGGGATCCGCCGCCGGCGCCGATGGTGTGGATGTCCACCACCGGCATCAGCACCGGCAGGCCCTCGAGGTGAGCCGAGGGAGAGCTGTCGGCTTGGCCCTCGGTGATCAAGCTGACGTCGAAGCTGGTTCCCCCCAGGTCGACACAGATCAGGTTGGGCCTGCCGAGGACTTCGGAGAGGGCCACGCCCCCCGCCGCACCACCCACCGGGCCGGACAGGAGGGTCTGCAGGGGTCGCTCGGACGCCGCCTGGGCGGAGATGATCCCGCCGTTCGACTGCATCACCCGCAGGGGCGCCGGCATCCCCTGGTCGGCCAGGCGAGTCGAGAGGTCCGCCATGTAGCGGGAGACGGGGGGAGCGATGTAGGCGTCCATCACCGCCGAGGCGGTGCGTTCGTACTCCCGCCACTCCGTCGCCACCTGGTGGGAGAGCGACAGGGAGACCCCCGGCGCCAGCTCACTCAATGCCTCGGCAGCGGCCAGTTCGTGGTCGGGGTTCATGTAGGAGAAAAGGAAGCCGATGGCCACCGAGCGCACACCCTCGGAGCGGATGCGTTCGGCCGCCCGGCGAAGATCGTCATGGTCGAGAGGGGTCAGCTCGTTGCCCCGGTAGTCGAGCCGTCCACCGATGGGGATGATGTCCCGGCGGGGGAGGAGAGGGACGGGTTTTCGGTAGCGGATGTTGTACATGTCGAGGCGGTTGCCCCGGGCGATGTGATAGACGTCGCTGGCCCCCGCGGTGGCCAGGAGGATGACCCTTTCCCCTCGTCTCTGCAGGAAGGCGTTGATCCCCACGGTCGAGCCGTGGACGAACGACTCGACATCCCCCGGCTCTTCAACCACCAATCCCAGTGCGTCCATCACCCCGCCGGCCAGGTCGTCCACCCGGCTGGGCGACTTGGCGGTGGAGTACCTTCCCGAACCAGGGTCGTACACCACCACGTCGGTGAAGGTGCCGCCTATGTCCGTGGCAACGCGGAGTTCTAGGTTCGCTTCCAACAGGCTACGCGATGTCCGGCTTCGATCTCGACCAACTCCTGGGGTGTGTCGGCGCAAACGTCCTCGGCGATTGGGCACCTGCCGTATAGGGGGCACCCCGGCGCCCGGTCCAGGGCGGAGGGTTGCTCACCCAGCAGATGGACATGGTCGGTCTTGTAGTGGGGGTCGGGGCGGGGGGCTGCCTTGAGCAGCGCTTCGGTGTAGGGATGGCGAGGGGAGGCGAAGACCTCGGCGGCCGGGCCCGACTCGACCACCTTGCCCAGGTACATGACCGCCAGGTCGTGGGCGATGTAGCGGACCACCGTCAGGTCGTGGGAGATGAACAGATAGGAGATGTTCCGCTCCTCTTGGAGCGACTGGAGCAGGAGGAGGATCTGGGACTGCACCGACATGTCGAGCGATGAGGTGGGCTCGTCCAGCACTACCAGCGCGGGGTTGGTGATCATCGCCCTGGCGACGCCCACCCGCTGTGCCTGCCCGCCGGAGAGTTCGTGGGGATAGCGGCGGGCGTGCTCGGGGCTGAGCCCCACCCGCTCCAGCATGGCGGCCACAGGCTCGGTGGCGTCCTGCATGGACATGTTCTCGTGCAGGATGAGCGGCTCGGCCACCGTGCGCCCCACCGTCTGCCAGGGAGACAACGAGTCGTAGGGGTCCTGGAAGACGATCTGCATCCGTCCTCGCATGTCCTCCAACGCGGCGCCCTTCATCCGGGTGATGTCGGTGCCCTCCAGGCGTATCGACCCCTCGGTGGGGTCGATCAGGCGCAGGATCAAGCGGGCCAGGGTGGTCTTTCCCGATCCCGACTCGCCCACCACCGCCAGGGTCCGTCCGGGAGTTATGGAGACGCTCACGTCGTCGACCGCCCGCAGGTCGGCGTGACGGAAAGTGCCGGTCTTTATCCGGAATATCTTGGTGAGGTCGGTAAGCGCCAGGGTGTTCGAGGGACCGGTCATGACGAAACCGCCTCGGAGGTCAGCGGGTGATGGCAGAACGCCATCTGCCCCTCGATGTGAACCAGGGGAGGCTCCTGTTGGTGACAGTCGTCTTCGGCCCGGAAACAACGCGGCGCAAAGGCGCAGGCGGCGAGGTCGTCACCGGGGTTGGGGACCCGTCCTGGGATCTCTTGGGGAGTGCCCCCCGAGTCGAGGGAACTGGCGATCGAGACCAGTTGATTCGCATACGGGTGGAGTGCCTCCCGGTAGATCTCCACGGTGGTCCCCAGGTTGATGACCCGGCCGGCGTACATCACGGCCACCCGGTCGCAGACGTCGGCCACCACCCCCAGGTCGTGGGTGATCAGCATGCCGGCCGCGTTGTGCTCGACGATCACCTCTCCCAGAAGCTTCAGTATCTCTGCCTGGATGGTCACATCGAGGCCGGTGGTGGGCTCGTCGGCGATGATGAGTTCGGGTTCACCCGCCAGGGCGATTGCGATGCAGACCCGTTGGCACATCCCTCCCGAGAGTTCATGGGGATAGGACCGGTAGACCCGCTCGGGATCGGTGATGCGCACCGACCGAAGCAGGTTCAGCGCCTCTTCCTTGGCTTCCCTGCGGGCCATGCCCCGGAGGCGACGGAGGGTGTCGACGATTTGCTTTCCGACCCGGAACACCGGGTTTAGGCTCCCGCGGGGTCGTTGGGGAACGAAACCTATCCGGTGACCCCGCGCCAGTTGGCGCGCCCTGGCCGGGATGAAGTCCTCCCCGCCGAACGTGCATGTGTCGAAGGAGAGCCTGGCTTTGGCAGGCAGGAGGTCGAGGATCGACCGGGCGGTCATCGACTTGCCTGCTCCCGTCTCGCCCACCACGCCGAGTATCTCTCCCTGTCTGACTTCGAGGTCCACGCCGCGGAGGATGGGCAGACCCTCGATCTCGACCTCGAGTCCGTGAAGTTCTAAGAGGGCGCTCATCGTGACTTCCTCCTGGTCGGCTCCACCAGGTCGGCGATCGACTCTCCGATCAGGCTCAGCGAGAAGATCGTGACGGCGATGGCGATGCCGGGGAACACCGAGATCCACCATCGTCCTCCCACCACCATCTCCTCGACGCCCTCTGCGATCATCGCCCCCCACTCGGGGTCGGGGAGAGGCACTCCCAGGCCGATGAATCCCAGGGCGGCGGTGAGGAGGATCGCCCAGCCGCAACTGATCGCCGCCTGGGTGACGACCGTTCCGACGGTTCCGGGGGCAATGTAGCGGAACATGATTCGAACCCGTGAGTTTCCGACCGCCCGCCCGGCCTCCACGTAGGAGTGCTCGCGGAGAGAGCGGACCTCGGCTCGCACCAACCGGACGAAGGTGGGTATGCCCACGAAGCCGATCACCAGGATCAGGTTGAAAACTCCTTCACCCAGCGCGGCCAGGACCCCCACCGCCAGGATGAATGCCGGGAAGGACTGGATGACGTCGAGGGCCCGCATGGTGAGCGAATCGACACGTCCTCCCAGGTATCCGACCACCAGCCCGATGGGATGGCCGATCACTATCGACATCAACACCGCCGACATGGAGATGACCAGGTCGTACCGGGCCGCGTAGACCACCCGGGCGAAGATGTCGAACCCCAGCCTGCCGGTGCCGAACCAGTGGTCGGCGGAAGGGGCCAGGAACTGGGTTGCGAAGTCGATTGCCAACGGGTCGTTGCGGGCGATGAACGGAGCGAAAATCGCCACGCAGATCATGCCCCCGAACATGATCAGCCCGACCACCAGGCGGCGGTCCCACTTTCTCTTGGTGGCGCTGGTCGTCATTTCAACCTCACCCGCGGGTCGACTATGGATTGGAGCAGGTCCACCACCAGGAACACCAGCAGGTAGGTGATCGCCGAAAGGAGGACGACGCCCTGGATGGCGGCGTGGTCGGTCCTCTCCAGGGAGTTGTAGGCATACAGGCCCACTCCCGGCCAGGAGAAGACTCTCTCGATCAGGACCGCCCCTCCGATCATGTACCCCGAGATCAGGCCGGTCATGGTAATGGCGCCGGGAAGCGAGTTGCGAAGAACGTATTTCAGGTATAGGGGAGCGCCGCGGAGGCCGGAGGCTCTTCCGAAAGCGATGTAGTCGGACTGAAGCACCGACAGCGTGGCGTTACGGGTGAGCCGCGTGATGGGCGCGATGGCTGGAAAACCAAGGGAGATCATGGGCAGGATGATGTGCCCTAATGCGTTTCTGAAGGTTGCCCACTCTCCCCTCACCAGGGAATCCAGTAGGTAGAAGCCGGTGCCGTCAGGAGGGGAGGCCCCTAGATCCAAGCGCCCGACCGGCGGGGGCGCCCAGCCCAGGAAAACGAAGAAGATCATCACCAGGATGAGGGCCGCCCAGAAGTCGGGGATGGCCACTCCCAGGGTGGAGATGAACCTTGAGAATCTGTCGATCAGCTTGCCCCTCCGCACCGCGGCCCACACCCCCAGCGGGAGGGCTATAGAAAGAGCAAAGGCCAGGGCGAAGATCACCATCTCCACGGTGGCCGGGAGGCGATTGCGGATGTCCTCGGCGACGGGGAAACCGGTGCGAAGCGAGAATCCCAGGTCACCCTGGATCAGTCCTTGCATGTAAACCCAGTACTGGTAATAGAGGGGTTTGTCCAGTCCCAGGTTGACCCGGATGGCCTGCACCTCGAAGTCGGATGCCTGCATGCCGGCGTACAACCGGGCCGGGTCTCCGGGGAGTCCCCGGGATACGAGGAAGGCAACCATGGTGACGCCAATCAGAATCGGGACCAGGGCTAACAGCCTCCGGACGATGTAGGAACCCATCAGTGCTTCCTCGAGTGGTAAAGGACAAGCCGCCGGGCCAGAAAATCTGACACGGCGGCTTGTTCGGCTTTCAAGTAGGTACTACCGGGTGATCAGGGAGTCTTGGTCACGTAGTAGTAACGGTTGATTTGGTCGGGTCGCCAGATGAACCCCTCGATGGCTTGCGAGGAAGCCACGATCAGGTGGGGTTCGGCCAGCCACACGGCGGGAGCATCCTCAAGCATGATCGCCTGAACGTCCTTGTACAGCTGGATCCTCTCGGGCAACGCAGGGCTCAAGAGCTTGGCGGCTTCGAGCTTCTCGGTAACCACCGGGTTGGAGTAGTTGCTCCGCATGGCGTATGCATCCACTTCCCAGAACAGCTCCATGTGGTACTGGGGCTCGTTCACCCAAGAACCGGACCCGAAGTAGAACAGGAACATGTCCATCGGATTGATCCTGGCCTCCAGGGGGTCGGTCTTCGAGGAGTCCTCGGCGAACACGTTCTCGTGGAAGTCGCCGGCCGACAGCCTGACGATCTCGAGATCGATCCCGATCTGGGCGAGGGACGCCTGCACCACGATGGCCAGCTCAGGAGCGAAGGCCAAGGTTGCATCTATGTAGAGCTGCAGGGTTTCGCCGTCGTATTCCGACTCGGCCAGCAACTCACGTGCCTTGTCCAGGTCCTGGTAGTAGAACGGAGCATCCGGATCGAAGGTCGGAGTGGTCGACGGGATCGGCCCACCGCCGCGGCTGGCGGCGCCGAAGTAGACGCCCTCCAGGACATCGTCGTACGGGTAGGCGTAAGAAATGGCCTGACGCAGCTTGATGTCGTCGAATGGGTGCCTGGTCGGGTTCATGTACATGACCGCCTGGTTGTTGCCGCCCACCGTCGTGACCTTCACGCCCTGTGCCCGGAGTTCGGGAATGGCCGTGACCGGAACCGCTTCGGCGAAGTCGATCTCGCCGGCGGCCAGCAATGCAGCCTGCTGGGCCTCGTCGGGGATGATCCTCAGGATGATCGTCTCCGCCTGGGCCGGGCCGAGGAAGTAGTCGTCGTTGCGCTTCAGGGTGACCTGAACGCCCGGGTCGACGTCTTCCAGGTAGAAGGGCCCGGTGCCGGTGTCGATGGTCTGCAGGAAGTCCCTGGCCCACGGGTCGTCCGTGGTGCCCTGCTGGCTCAGAACCGCCGAGTCATAAACGGTGACGCCGGCGTTGGAGAGCACGTGCAAGGGGAACGGGGTGGGATACAGGAAGTCGAAGCGGATGGTGTAGTCGTCGATGACGGTGATGACATCGGAGATGGTCTCTTCGTCACCGTAGTCATAAAGGGCAATCACCGCATGGTCGAACCAGCCACCCACACGGTCCTGGTGCAGGGCTGCTCTCTCGAAACTCCACTTCACGTCATGGGCGGTCATCTCGTTCTTGGTGTGGTTGAACAAGACGCCCTGGCGGAGGGTGAAGGTCACCGAGGTGCAGTCCTCGTTGAACTCCCAGCTCTCGGCCAGCAGTCCCTGGGGACGGGCGGAGTCGGCAACCAGCACACCGTCCTCGTTCTCATCGAGGTGGAAGGTGATCAGCTGGTCATACATGTTGGCTGCCAACTCCGATCCGCGAGCCTCGAAGTTGAGCCTCGGGTCGATGTTGGGCACGTCGCCGGAGTAGGCCTTGATAATCGTCAAACCGTCAACCGGTTCCACGCCTCTGGGAGGAGCGGTTTCCACTGGAGGAGCACAACTACCCGCCATCAGTTCTTCGCCCGTCAGCACGGTGGTGGTGGTCACCTCTTCGGTGGTGGTGGTCATCTCTTCTTCCGGCTCTTCTTCTTCCATGGCTGCGGTGGTGGCCGGGGCCTCCGCTTCCGCGGCTGTGGTGGCTGGAGCCTGAGTCGTTGCCGGTGCGGCCTCTTCAGCGTCGTCACCGCAAGCGGCCGCGACCAGAGCCAGTACCAACAACGTGGCTATCCATACACGCGTCTTTTTCATCTTTCCTTCCTTTGTTCGTCTTGCCTTCGTTTGGCTTGCTGTTTCAGATTAGCCGCTCAGGGCGCAGGGACCTCAAGCGACTCATCGAAATCATGGTAACACCGCGTTCTGACAGGTGGAAGGCCACGAGGGGGATAAAGGCGGCTGATTCACCCGTCTGGTGGTTAAAATGAAGTTTGGCTCCTGAAGCGGGCGCCGGGCATCTCGACCACATCGCAGGTGTTTCACAATGACAACTCACTTCACCAGCCAGTTCCGGAGGCCGATCGGGGTGCTGGTCGGCCTGTCTCTCGTGGTCAGCATGCTCGTTGTTTCACCCATCAGGTCTCAAGAATTGGCGCCCGATTACCTGGCGAGTTTCGATGCATGTCCCGAGGATGTGATCCCTGACGGCGGCTTCCGCGATGTGCCGAGCCGTCATGAAAACGCCTTGGACATCAACTGTATTGCCTATTACGGGATCACCAAGGGGACGTCAGCCACCACCTACTCACCCACCGATCCGGTTATCCGCGAGCATATGGCGCTCTTCCTGGTCAGGCTGGCCAAGTTGGTCGACATCTACATACCCCCGCCCGGCTCGACGCCCTTTACCGACATCGGGAACCTCTCACAGGAGTCCCGGGACGCAATCAGTCAGATATTTGATCTGGGGATCACGATCGGCGCCAGCGCCACCACCTACGCGCCGGCCCGCAATGTCAGCCGCGGAGAGATGGCCCTGTTCCTGCAGCGTCTGATGAACCGGATGGAGGTGGTGGCGGACGGCAGGGAGACATACGGGTACACACCCGACGACGTCGACGTCAACCGTCTGAACGCCGACGTGGAGGCGCCCTGGAGGGACATCCAGGATGTGCCGTTCGCCGTGAACGAGGCGGTCACCGAACTGTACGAACTGGGGGTGGCAAGCGGCTTCGGCGGGTCCTCCCGCATTTACGGCCCGGATCGAGACATGTCCCGGGCGGACATGGCGGCCTTCATGGCAAAGATCCTGGATCACTCCAACCTTCGCCCCAGGGGGACCAACATCCAGGTGTCGCCCACCCAGGGTGCCGACGACTTTGACATCACCGCCATGATCTCGGTACGGAGCGACACTTTCGTTCCCGAAGAGGGCCAGGCCGTTGACTGGTTCTACACCGACGACCCCACCGGGGGCCTGGAGAGGAACGGAGAGTGCGACATCTCCGAGATCCTTGACAACGGCGACTGCGTGTGGGACGACACCGACGACGAAACCGACCGGGAGGGCAATATCTTTGCCCAGGTCAGGGCCACCCCGGGGGCGCTCATGACGTTCTATGCGTGGATAGGGAGCCGGAGCGGAGCCCGGTTCGACGACGACACCGTCGACTTCTCGCTGGCTGAGGCCCAGTCCGACAAGGGGGCGAGCAACCTCCTGGTCACCCACGACGTGCCGGTCAACGCCTGGCAGATCGGAGGGCCGGGCGGCGAGTACATCGTGGACATGACCCGTCGTTCCTCGGTCGAGTTCACCATCCAACTCCAGGACGAATTCGGCAACGACCTGGAGAGCGAAGGGGTGGTGATCGCCGTCGAGGTGGACAGTCGGGAGATTCTGGTGGACGCCACCAACGTGAACAACGGAAAGCCAGATCCCACTCTCAGGCAACTGGGACGCGATCCCCGCGATGACTTCACGTTGGTGACCGACCGCAGGGGCGAAGCCGTCTTCGAACTGGACGGTCCGTCCCGGGATGAGCGCCTGGACGATGTGACCTTCGAGACCGACTGTTGCATTGAACGCATTCAGATCGCCTGGAGTGAGGGAGATTCCGTTCTGGTTTCCGCCAAGCCTGCGTTCAATCTGTATCAACGCGCCAATGCGCAGAACGAGGCCAGCTTTACGGTTGAATTCAACCTGTATGACCAGTACGGAAACGCACTCCGAGGCTTGGACACCCGCTACACGGGTAGGGTGGACAGTGTCTACGAAGCTCTGGAGTACCAAGTTTACGAGTTCAGGTTGGCCGACAATGTCTATACGGGCCAGTCTGGGGTTGCCGAGGACAGTGTCACGGCTAACTTCAGGCAGGGGCGGCTCAGGGCCACCGTCGAAGCCACCTCGTTGACCGCCACGAGCGGATACGTGATCGAGATCAAGCCCAATATCTGCAGCACAGGCCACGCGACTGAGGCACAGCGTTGCACCACGGACGACACCGATACCGACAAAATCGATTATGCAGAAAACCAGGTCGTGTGGATCGTCAAGGACGCCACCAGTGCAAACGACCACAGCACCGCTACCAGTCTGGCAAGTATCCCCTCAGGTCTCAGTCTCGAAGAGGTGGAGTTGCACCCCGCCGCCAACAGGTTCCGCACCTTCTTTACGCTTTGGAGCTATGACAGCGGCGACCGGTTCCAGGTCGACGGAACAAACGTCGGCATCGACGAGTTCGAGCGGGAGTGGGCGCGGGTAGTGAGGGACGCAGGAGATATCGAGATACTGCTCTACGGCGACCCCAGCTTCTTCCTGATCAGGTGACGGTCGTCGACGGGGTCTGCCCCCAGATGACCGACCCGGACTACTGGGACAGTTGGATCGAAGGCGGGGTGGACATTGCGGTGCCGACCGCGGCCAACTGGGAGGGTCCTGCCGAGACTCGGGAGTTGCTGGAGCAGTGGGACCGCTGGCTGGAGGACGACGACCGGCTGATCGCGGTCAATGAGCCATCGGACTTCGACGGGTTCCCCGCTCCGGGCAAGCTGGGAGTGATAATCCACTTCCAGAACACCCTCCCGATGGGTGACGACCTGGCCAACTACGAACGCTTCTACGGTCTGGGTCTGCGGATGGTCCAGATCTGTTACAACCGGACCAACCTGGTGGGAGACGGGTGTCTGGAACCTGGCGACGGGCCGCTCACCTCCTTCGGCCGGGAGGCCATCAGGGAGATGAACCGGCTGGGGATCGTGGTGGATCTCTCCCACACCGGGCGCCGCACCACCATGGACGCCATGCGGGCTTCCTCCACGCCTCCGGTCTTCTCACATTCCAACCCCCTGGCGCTGTGCAGGAATCGCCGCAACATCGATGATGAGCAGATCCGGGCGGTGGCCGACCTGGGGGGATTGGTGGGAGTCAACGCCTACCCGGCCTTCGTGACGCCGGGCGGCAAGGGCGCCACCGTGTCGGACCTGGTGGACCACATCGATTACCTGGTGGACCTGATCGGTCCCGACCAAGTCGGCCTGGGGCTCGACTTTTGTGAACTGAGCCCCGAGATCCATGCCGAGATGATCGCCTCGGGCGAGTGGAGCATCGAGGACTACCCCGACGATTCCGGCACCTACCCGATCGGTCTGGAGACCCCCGCCCAGATTCCCAACGTCACCAAGGAGTTGGTCAAACGTGGCTATCCCGCCGACGCAATGGCCGGGATCCTCGGCCTGAACTGGATAGACCTCTACAAGAGGGTGTGGTCGGCTAGGGATTAAAGATGGTCCCGGGCCGGTGGATGGATCCCGGATCGATGCTATAAAGTTGCCTATGGCAGACCGTTACCCTGTTCGCCGGAGTCGCTCGGTGGCGTTCCTGGCGGCTCTGTCCCTTCTGATCGGCACGGTGATGGTCCCGGTGTCCATCAATGCAGCTGACCGGGAGCCCGACTACCTTGCCTCATTCGACGCCTGCCCCGAGGACGTCATCGGTGACGCCGGCTTTGACGATGTCCCCGATCTCCATCCCAATGCGGGCGACATCGACTGCATCTTCTACTACGGCATTACCAAGGGCACCTCGTCCACGACGTATTCGCCGGACCGGCCGGTGATCCGCGAGCACATGGCGCTGTTTCTGGTCCGTCTGGCCGGGCTGGTGGGCATCGATGTGCCCTCTGAAGATGACACCCCTTTCCAGGACATAGCGGACTTGGACCCGCCGTCTCGGGAGGCCATCAGCCAGATATACCAGTTGGGAATCACTATCGGCGCCAGCGCCACAACCTATGCGCCGGCCCGGAACGTCAGCCGCGGCGAGATGGCGCTGTTCTTGGAGAGACTGATGGACAAGATGGTCCCGGTGACGGACGGACGAACCGCTTTCGGATACACCCCGGACGACGTCAATGACAACGACGGAAGATTCGAGGTGAGAGCCCCGTTTCAGGACCTGGCCAGGGTTTCCCACGACGTCTTCGACGCCGTGACCCATCTGTACGAACTGGGAGTGGCGAGCGGAGAATCCGATCTTGTCTACGGCCCGGGAGCAGACATGTCCAGGTCGGCCATGGCCGAGTTCATGGCGGCGATCCTGGACCATTCCAATCTGCGTCCCCGGGGGTTGACGGTCCAGGTCACGCCCACCCGGGGTCCGGACGATTTCGAGATCGTGACGATGGCTTCGATGCGCGGCCAGGACTTCAAGCCGACAGAGGATGTGGTGGTGGACTGGTTCTACACCGACGATCCCAATGGCGGGCTTCGGGCCGACGGCACTTGCAACCAGGCCAAGATCCTGGGCGACGGCGACTGCGTCTGGGACGATGACGAGGATGAAACCACCGACCTCGATGGGAACCTGTTCGAAGATTTCGACGCAACGCCCGGGGCAACTATGAGCGTCTACGCCTGGGTGGGTCGCAGAGACGGGGAGAGATTCGACAGGGACACCGCCAACTTCTCCAAGGCCCGGGCTGTTTCGGAGAAGAACGCCGACAGCCTGTCGGTGCAGCATGACGCACCTGCCGACGCCGCCCGGATAGGCGGTGACGGGGCATTCATAGTCGACCTGGATCGGCGCTCGTCGGTGGATTTCGCCATTCAACTCCTCGACGAGGACGGTACGCCCCTGGAGAGGGAAGGAGTGCCGATAGACGTTGAGCTGGAGAGCCGGGAGATAAGGGTTGAAGCGGCGGATGTCCCCAGTGGCCGGCCTGACCCCGACATTGTCAGAGTGGGACGTGACACCAGTACCGACACGATGGTGCTCACTGACGGAAGGGGCAGGGCCACGTACACCCTTAGGGGTCCCCGGAGCGACGAACGTCTGGACACGGTGACCATCGAGGCGGAGTGTTGCGCAAAACAGGTCCATCAGATCGTCTGGAGCGACGGCGACTCCGTCCTGGTGGCCGCCCGGCCCGACTTCGAGTTGTACCAGCGGCGGACCGGCGACAAGATCGTGTTCAACGTCGCCTACGATTTGCTCAACCAGTACGGAGACGCGCTGCGCGGCACCGACTCCCGCTACACGGGGCGGCCCAACACCGACCTGACCGCGACCCTCACCTACCAGCTTTACCATGCCCCGACTCCCACTGGTGACGATCCCTACAGGGTTGAGGAAACCCCCGGTGCAGCCGGGACGCCGAGCGTCACCGTCGACCGCAGCGGCGTAACCGCCAGTGTCGAGATCGAAATCCCCGCCGGATACCGGGACGGTAACGAGTACCTGGTCAAGGTCAGGGCACGGATCTTCAGCGACCGAGACGATGACGACACCCTGGACGCCGGCGAAGTCAGGTATGTGGACTCTGATGTGGTGGTTTGGGCGGTGAAGAATGCCACTGGGGAGGGGGAACTCGACGAACTACGGGGTCGCAACTTCGTCACGCCAACAGGCATGAGTCTCAAGGAGGTCGAGTTGTATCCCACCGGCCGCAGGTACCGCACCTTCTTCACTCTGTGGAGTTACAACGCCAGCCACAAATTCCGAGCCAACGACGAGTTCATCAGCCTGGAGAGGTTCGAGGAACTATGGGAGCAACGGGTTGACGGGATAGATGATCTGGAGATTCTGATTTATGGCTCCGGATTCAGCCTGGTCGAGATCAAGTAACGGTCGTTTGGGGTGTCCCCTCCTGAGTTTCCATCCTGACGCCCTAGAACCTAGGGGTGGGTCCCCACCGGCAATAACCAAGCCCCCTACGCAAAGCTCGCGAAAACCACCCCTAACCCGCGAAAACCGCACCGACTCTCCTCACGCCAGGGCCCATCCCCCGCCACCGCCTCCATCGGTCGAAACGCGAGCCGCTGGACCCGCCAGGGGTACGTTTTCGACAGTTATGACCTTCTCCTCGAAAGTGCGGTCCGGCGACGTCGGGGCGGACCGGAAGGTGTTTGACTCCTGTCAGTATTGGTCAGGACTGTGACAGTTTCAACCTCTGAGGTGTCCATTACTTCGCGAGCCTCGTTCGGTTTAGGGACTGTGGTTCCTCAAACTCAACCGGAAAGGCCTCCCCACACCTAGGGGGTCCCTCCGGAGCGGTTACGATAACCGGTAACCGCGAAGGAGGAAAGAATTGCGTAGAGTCCCAACCACCTCAGCAGCCGGCGCCGAACTGGTACCGATGTTCCGAGACCATATGAAATTGTGTGGCGTGGGCCCCGGGCAGACGGTTATGGCTTTCACCAACACCCACAGCAATCCGGCTTACATAACCGCCCTGATGGGAGCCGTCGGGGTGCTGGGCGGAGACTTCTTCCAGATCATGGTGGCCGCCGACGACTCGTGGATGAAGTCGCGTACCATCGTCGACGCCTGGAAGGGAAGCGACCTGGTAGTCGGATTCCTGGCCAGCATGGGATCGCACTGGATCTATTCCGACGCCCACAACGAGGCCCTGGAGGCCGGCGTTCGCAGCCTTATGATCGAGGAGCCCGAAGACCACCTGCGTCGCCTTTTCCCGCTTCCCGAAATCCGCAAGCGCGGCGACAAGAGCGTCGAATACATGGCCACGTCCGACATCATGCGGGTCTGGTCCGACGCGGGAAGCGACTTCTCGGTCCGCTACACCGGCCGACCCCTGGGATCCCAATACGGCTACACCGACACCCCCGGGCGTTGGGACCACTGGCCGTCGGGGCAGTGCGGCGTCGCCCCCTTGGAGGACTCAGCCGAGGGGACGCTGATAGTCGACGCCGGTGACGCTCTGCTGCCGTTGGGCAAATACGTCGAGCGGCCCATCCGCATAGAGATGCGGGAGGGAAGCATCATCTCGATAGACGGGGGCGCCGACGCGCGACTTCTTAAGGACTTCTTTGAGAACGCCAAGGACAAGCGGGCGTACGGGCTCTCCCACATCGGCTGGGGCTATGAGCACCGGGCCAACTGGAACGCCCTGGGCCTTCGCTTCTGGGAAGGCGGGGGAGTGATGGACACCGAGAGCTACTACGGCAACATGCTGATCGCCTTCGGCGCCAACTTCTTCCGAAAGCTCGGCGGCGAGAACCGGGCGAACTTCCACTTTGACATCCCCACCAGGAACCATTCGATTGCCATCGGGGATACCCAGATCATCGATCGGGGGAGCTTCGTGGTTCCCGGGTTCGAGCTGGAGTAGTTGAGCCACCGTCCACCACGAAGCTGAAAGACAAAGTTGCGATGGTCACCGGATCCTCCCGTTTCATCGGGAGGGCCATCGCCCTCGGATACGGCCAAACTATCCCCTAACTTCCCCGCAGGCCCGAGCGGCAAAGAAGCTACTACTGATTGAGGGCTTCCCGCCGGCTGTTGGTGGTGAACCGCCCCATGTGTAACGCAAAGGGTTTCCCACCTCTTTCGTTGCGCGCATATGGCTTTGCAGGAAGGAACGACCGACCCTGCACCGAGCAAAGGGAGGTAGGCCGTCCATGGGGGAGGCAGGGTCGGACGGGCTACGATAGAGCCAATACTTCCCAAGGAGGAGACCGTTGCGTAGAGTCCCCACCACTTCGGCCGCCGGCGCCGAGTTGGTGCCGATGTTCCGAGATCATATGGAGTTGTGCGGGGTCGGCCCCGGGCAGACGGTTATGGCTTTCACCAACACTCAGAGCAACCCGGCTTACATCACGGCTTTGATGGGAGCGGTCAGGGTGCTGGGTGGTGATTTCTTTCAGATCATGGTGGCCGCCGACGACTCGTGGATGAAGTCGCGTACCATCGTCGATGCTTGGAAGGGTTGCGACCTGGTGGTGGGTTTTCTGGCCAGCATGGGGTCCCATTGGATCTACTCCGATGCTCATAACGAGGCCTTGGCGGCGGGTGTCCGTTCCCTCATGATCGAGGAGCCTGAGGACCACCTACGCCGGATGTTCCCCCTTCCTGAGATCCGCAAGCGGGGCGAAAGGAGCATGGAACTGTTGGCGACCTCAGACACCATGCGGGTTTGGTCGGATGCCGGGAGCGACTTCACGGTCAGGTACACGGGCCGTCCGCTGGGATGCCAGTATGGCTACACGGACCAGCCGGGACGGTGGGATCACTGGCCTTCGGGACAGTGCGGCCTGGCGCCCTTGGAGGACTCGGCCGAGGGAACCTTGGTGATAGATGCGGGTGATGCTCTGCTGCCTATGGGCAAGTATGTGGAACAGCCGATCCGTATGGAGTTGCGGGAAGGAAGCATCGTCTCCATGGATGGCGGCGCCGACATGCGGCTGCTCAAGGACTTTTTCGAGTTGCCCAAGGACAAGCGGGCCTACGGTGTGTCTCACATCGGTTGGGGGTACGAGCATCGAGCCAATTGGAACGCCCTGGGCCTTCGCTTCTGGGAAGGCGGGGGAGTGATGGACACCGAGAGTTATTACGGCAACATGCTGATTGCATTCGGCGCCAACTTCACCCACAAGCTGGGCGGCCAGAACCGGGTGAACTTCCATTTCGACATCCCCACTCGCAACCACTCCATAGCGGTTGGTGATACCCAGATCATTGATCGGGGGAGCTTCGTGGTGCCCGGATTCGAGTTGGAGTAGTTAGGAGTAATCAATGCGACTGAAAGACAGAGTTGCGGTAGTCACCGGGTCCTCCCGATCAATCGGGAGGGCCATCGCCCTGGGATACGGGAGGGAAGGCGCGAAGGTGGTGGTCAACTATTACAGCGATCAGGGAGCCGCCGACTCGGCGGTGGCTGAGATCGAAGCCATGGGGTCGGAAGCCATAGCAGTGCAGGCCGACACCTCCTCATCCTCGGATGTGGCGGGTCTGATGTCGGCGACGGTGGACCGGTTCGGGAGGATCGACATCCTGGTGAACAACGCGGGCATCCTGATCCGGACTCCCTTGTTGGAGATCGAGGAGTCGGAGTGGGACCGGATCCTCGAAGTGAACCTCAAGGGGTTCTTCCTGTGCGCCCAGGCGGCCGCCAGACAGATGGTCAGCCAGGGCGACGGCGGGGTGATCATCAACATGTCGTCTGCGGGCGACACGCTGGCGGGCCGGGACCTGACCCACTATTGCGTTGCGAAGGGCGGCGTTCGGATGCTCACCCGCCAACTGGCGTCCGAGCTTGCTACCCACAAGATCCGGGCAAACGCCATAGCACCAGGCCTGATCGAGACGGACCTGAACCGTGAAGACCTTGCCGATCCGGAGTTCCGCGCCTACCGGCTGTCCATGATCCCCTTCGGAGTCATCGGAGTCCCCGAAGACATCGTGGGAGCAGCGGTGTTCCTGGCCTCGGACGACTCCCGGATGGCAACCGGCACCACCATCTACCTCGACGCCGGCCAGACCATCGCCTAACCCCAGTAGCCACCCCACCAACGAACACTAACTCGCGAAATTCGAGCGCCGGGTTTGGTCCCCCTTCGGGCCCTCCCGCCGCCACCTCCGTTCCGTTGTTTTTCGCGAGTTTTCAGGCCCGGGTGGGGCTGGGGTTCGCTTGCTTGGGTTGTGCCGGTCCGGGTGAGCTCTGGTCCCGAACGGTTGGTTCTTGAGTAGCTGATAGTCAGTTTGGGTACGTGAGGCGCGGGGAGTCGGCCTTTGGGGGAGGATTGTTTCGCGGGCTGGTTCGGGTTTTCACAACAACAGCTTGGTTTTGGGTTTGGCGGTTCTGCGGCGCCTCCGGGTCTTGTTGGACGGCGGTGGGCGGTGGCCCTTGGCGGGGGGTCGGAGTCTTCGTTTCCCGTCGGGGGTCTGTTGGATTCGCCATCCGTCGTCGTGGACCTGATGGTGACATCGGCTGCACAGGAGGACCAGGTTGTCTATGTCGGTGGGGCCGTCCGCTTCCCAGGGGACCACATGGTGGGCCTGGCACCATGCGGGATCGGCTCCGCATCCCACGCACCCCCGGTCGCGGGCGATCAACGCCAGGCGCTGTGCCCGGGTGGCCAGGCGTTTGCTCATTCCCACCCACAAGGGTTGGCCGCGGGTGTCGAAGACCGAGGGGACCACTCTCCCCTGACCGGCCCAGTCCCGGAAGACCGCCACCGGGACAGGCGTTCCGTCGGCGAGGGTGGCGTCTTTGATCCTCTGGCCCTTGGCGTCGTAATGGGCTATCAACAACAAGGTGGCTCCCGGCCGCTTGAACCCGTCTGCTTTCTTTTTTCCCGGCTCGGTCGTGCCGGGTTCGCACAGCAGGCCGGATATGGCGTCAGCCATGCGCTGGGCGGTGGTGGGTCTCTGCTCGGGGTCTTCCTCTCTCCACATCTGGTCGGTCCGGACCGACAGAGCGTCCTTGATCAGAGCGCCGGTGATCGGGTCGAATCGTCCTCCCAACACCACCATCCCGTCGGAGCAATCGGTCCTAATCCAGGCCTTGCGGGCCTTTTTCTGGCTCTCCAGCTTGGACAGTCCGTCGTCCTCCGATCGCTGCTGTTCGTGTTGGCGGGCGGTGTGAGCGAACACGTCCACCGGTTGCTTCTTGGCCTTCTGGACCAGTTCGTCCTCATCGATCCCAACCCGGTCGGCGGTGTCAGCGATGATCCGGGCATGACCGTAGCTGATGTGTCCGTCCTCGAAGGCTTGTCTTGTGCCGGGCAGTTTCTTGAGTTTGTTGGCTACTTCGACCTCTGCGCGGGAACCCCGCGCCGATTGTCCCGACTGTTGCCGGACCATCTTCTCGGCGGCTTTCTGCCCCAGCCGGCGGGTGTACTCGGCCGCTACCCGCCCGCGGGCCGCCGCGGCCTGGGACTCTGCCCGGGTGATGGAGCGGATCTGTTGGCGCAGGTCCGATATCGACGCCTCGGACAGCGAAGCCGCGGGCGGCACGAACCTGGCCCGGTTGCGATCCGACACCCGACCGCCGTCTGCGGGTCGGCCCCTCGATTCCTCAACTCCCATGACACTATTGTATTACATGGGGTGTGACAAAACAATGCCAGAAAGCCTAAAAGATTGCCAGACTGGTTTCAGCACATGAGGAATTTGCTGTTCACGCCTCTCCTTCCCCAACATCCGAATCGATCTACCGAAAAACGAACTCCTCAGCCACCCGACGGAGGCCACGGCGTCCCCCCGCGGGCCTGTTCGGCCCAGGCCGAGACGATCCTGACCAGCACCCGGGTGGCCCGGTGCATGTCTGCTGTGTCCACCCACTCGTTGGGGCCGTAGAAGTTCCCGCCCAGGGCCCCGAATCCCACAGTGGGAGCGTTCAGGCACCGGATGGGGAAGCGGATGTCCGAGGCCACGTGAGCCGGATAGAGGCCGGGGGTGACCCCGGTCTCCAGGGCGATGGCCGAGGTGGCGGCCGCCACCAGCGGGTGGTCCGGGGGGATCTCGGCGGGGTTGGACCGCATCCCGAACACCTGAGTCGACCCGGCGCCGGCCTCCAACGCAGCCGCCTTCAGGCTCTCATACACCTCGGTCACCGTCCCGCGCCGGAACCAGACGGCGCCCTCCGCCACCGCCCGCTCGGGCAACACGACCGGGTCGGTGCCCGCCGAGACCCGGTTCACCGAGCACAGCACCCCCTCCCCGTCGGCCCACCGGTCGACTTCTTCCAGGACTCCCCGCAACCGACCGATCGCATTGATCCCCTGGCGCGGGTCCTCGGAGAGAGGGGTGCGGATCTCCACCGGATCGGCCCGCCGCCCCTCGGTCTCGACGCGGAAGCTGAAAAAGCCCCGGCTGGCGATCTTGAAGTGGGTCATGCCCTTCCCGGTCTCGGCCGGATGACAGTAGACCGCGGCGTCCACCTGTCCCACCCCGGCCATGGCCGGCAGGGTCCCCAGCCCGCCCCCCAGCTTTCCGTGCACCAGCCCCACCACCAGCCGCACTCCCCGCAGACGGGGCGCCAAGGCGCGGGCGGCGGCCAGCACCGACACCACCCCCGCCTTGTCGTCGGCGGTCCCCACCCCGTAGACCCGGCCTCCCACCTCCGTGGCCCGGTAGGGATCGGTGTCCCAGTCCTCCCGGGGGTCAGGCCTTTCGGTGTCGATGTGAGCGAAGAGGAAGATACCCGGACCCTCGCCGGCCGACCCGACCACGCTCACCAACCGCTCGGGCTGGGCGACGCCGACCGACGGATCGGGCGGGCTCCACTCGGGATGGCGCTCCAACTCATCCACCCTGGGGGCGATCGAAGCAACCTCCATTCCCGCCCTCTCCAACTCGGCGGCGCACAACTCATGCACCACGGTCGAATCCCCCCTGACGCTGGGCGCAGACACCAGCGAGGCAAGCAACTCTCTCTGGTATCCCCCCAGGTCATCGACTGCTTCCAGAGCAGAGGGCAGGTCAACTTGCATACGGAGTCCTAGTACTTGCTGTGATAACCTTGAAGTCGTGACCAGTGTCGACTCGGAGCGCCCGGACAACTCAGAGACGGACCCGGCCCCGCCCGACGCTCTCATAATCGGTCACTACGGATTCAAGAACCTCGGTGATGAGGCAATCCTAACCGGGATGTTGACCCTCCTGAGGGACAAGTTCCCAGATGGCAGGTGGACTGTGGTGTCCGGCGATCCCGAGGACACCCGTCGCCGCCACGGCGTCCAGGCGGTGGACCGGACCGACATTCCGGCGGTCCTGTCGGAGGCGTACCGATCCCGGATGGTGATAGTGGGTGGAGGGGGACTCCTGTCGGACCAGTGGGGCTTCCACCCCGAGTACGCCCTCAGCCGCGACGCGGCGGATATCCCCGGCTATCTGGCCCCGGCCCTGGCCGCGGCGGCGGCGGGAACACGCGTACTGGTCTGGGGGGTAGGGATCGGCCCTTTCCAAGATCCCCGATCCCCTCGTTGGGTCAGGGCGTTGGCGGAGGCCGCCTCGGCTTTCACGGTGCGCACCGACCAGGACCGATCCGAACTCGAATCGCTCGGCATAGCCGATGCACCGGTGGTGGGGGATCCCGCCTGGCTGGTCGACCGGGTAGACCTGCCGCCCGACCTGAACCGGACCATCTCCGACCTTCCCCGGCCCCTGCTGGCCGTGGCGCCCCGGTCCTGGGGCACGCCGGAGGTCCAGGCAGAGCGGGAGGGGGACCTGGCCAACGCTCTTGACGTCTTCTGTGAGGAGAACGGGGGATCGGTGCTGTTCGTGCCCATGCAGGAACTCGGATCCGATGACTTCGACGACCGGCGCTGCTGTGAGCGGATTGCCGAACGCATGCGCACCTCCGAGCCATACCTGACCCCTCCCGATCTCAGCCCGGGGCAACTGATCACCGCATTCGGACGAAGCGACATGGCTCTCAACATGCGTTTGCACGGGATGATCCTGGCGGCGCTCGGACGCACCCCGTCGGTGTCGATCTCCTACGACCCCAAGGTGGCCCGCATGGCGGCCGAACTCCGTCTCGGACCCTGGTGTCTTCCCGATGATCCGGATTCATGGGCCCGACTGCCGGAGACACTCCGAAGCCTCTGGGAGGACTACGCCGACCAATCCCACATGATGTACGAGTGGGCCGAGTCCATGCTGGCAAGGGCCCGCGGGGTCCCGTCTCTGATCGAGGAAGCACTTGGCGAGAGTGCGCAAGC
Source organism: Acidimicrobiia bacterium (assembly GCA_965209025.1). Taxonomy (GTDB): domain Bacteria; phylum Actinomycetota; class Acidimicrobiia; order Spongiisociales; family ZC4RG35; genus Bin76. The sequence goes on from OZ242375.1 coordinate 680,860, forward strand.
GCCCCGACACCCTTCCTATCAAGAGACCCAACAGGAGATCGCCCTGGCGTTGACCCGGAACCTCTCGGGAACCCAGGAGGAATTGGACGAGAGCCGGGCGAACAACCTGGAACTTCGCAACCGGCTCATCCGGGGAGAGGACCGGTTGCAGGCGCTCGGGGAGCAGTTGCAGGCAGCCTACGACCAGCACGCCCACGCTGAGCGAAGGGGCGACCTCCTCCAACTGGAACTGGAAAACCTCCGCCAGACCCGCGCCATGAAGTTGCTCACCCGCTACTGGAGACTCCGCCACAGGCTTCGTCGCAGGATGGCCCGCGCCATCCCCGGCGCCGAGAAGGCGGCCACGTCCGCATCCCAACCCTCGGCGCAGCCGATTCCCCCCCAGGTCACCGACCGTATCGCCGAGAGCAAGGGGGTGGTGGTGTTCCTGCCCACTATCGAGTGGTACATCCACCTGTTCCAGCGACCCCAGCAACTCGCCCAGGCCTTCTCCCGCCTGGGCTATGTGGTGATCTATGACAACTCCAAGCAGAGCCCCCCCGGATGGGAGGAGATCGAACCCCGCCTGTTCCTGTACAACGGACCCCAGGAGGCACTGCACGAACTGCCCGACCCCCTGGTTTGGGCCATCACCTACAACTGGGAGCAGGCGTCCCGCTACCCGGAGGGCACCCGAACGGTGTACGACTGGATAGACGAGATCGAGGTCTTCGACGGCCACGACCTGAGCAAGCTGAGAAGACTCCACTCCCTCGGACTGGCCGGTGCCGGGATGATCACCGCCAGCGCCCGGAGCCTCCTGGAACGGGCGAGCCAACCACGGCCCGACGCCGTCTACCTCCCCAACGCGGTGGAGTTCGAGCACTTCGCCGAATGGCAGGTCTCCTCTCCGGCCCATCCGGTCCTCCAGCGTCTCCTGTCAGAGGGCCGGCCCATCGCCGGTTACTACGGCGCCATCGCCCGCTGGCTGGACTACGACCTGCTCACCGAGGTGGCCGGGACGCGAGACGACTGGAGCTTTCTCCTGATCGGCCCTCCCTACGATCGGAGCACCAGGCACCGCCCGCTGTTCAACCTCCCCAACGTCGAGTGGATAGCCGCCCAGCCCTATGGGGACCTCCCCCGGTGGCTCCAGTGCTTCGACGTGGCGATGATCCCCTTCGCGGTGAACGAGATCACCCGGTCGACATCCCCGCTCAAGCTCTTCGAGTACTTCGCAGGAGGAAAGCCGGTGGTCAGCAGCGAGATGCCCGAGGTGGTGGCCTTCCCGGAGGTGCGTTCATACTCGGACGCGGCGGGCATGTCCGGCGCCTTGGATCTGGCGTTGGCCGACTCCAAGAACCCGGAGATCCGCGATACTCTTCGCCGCAGGGGAGAAGAGAATTCTTGGCTAGCCAGGGCCCGAACAGTTGTCGAGAGCTTCGAAGGAGCAACAAGGAGGTAGAGAATGTGGCTGACCGACGCCAGGGTGGTTGATGTAGAGAGACGCGAGATCCTGGACGGGGTGAGCGTGGAGATCTCGGGGGAGAGGATCGGATCCATCCAGCGCCAGCCCGGCGCCGGGGAGCGGATGAGCCTGGGCGGACGGTATCTGGTTCCCGGACTCATCTCGGTCCACACCCACCTGTCGGTGGTGTACCCCTTTTCCTCCATAGACCTGAACGAGAACCCGGGGCTGACGGTGCTCCGCTCCTACCAGCGGGCCCAGGACGCCCTCCGGGCGGGAGTGACCACCATTCGCTGCGTCCATGAGCAGAACCAGGCCGACCTGTTGCTGGCCGAGGCGGCCAGGGCGGGATGGGCCGACGTCCCCCGGATCGTGGGCGCCGGCAGGGCGCTCTCGACAACCGGCGGTCACGGCGACGGCATGGGCAGCGTCCTGGCCGACGGACCCGAGGCCTTCCGGGAGGCCGCCCTGGCCGAGTTGGACGCGGGATGCTCCCACATCAAGGTGTTCATCACCGGAGGCATCGCCGGGCTGGGGGAGCAGTTCGACCACCCGGAGATGACTCGCGAGGAAATGGCGGCCACGGTGAGCGCCACGCGACACCACGACACCTACGTCGTGGCCCACGCCGGATCGTCGCTGGCCATCAACTGGGCGCTGGACGCCGGGATACGTTCCTTCGAGCACGCCTACGACCTGGACGCCGACACCGCCGGCCGGATGGCGGCGAAGGGAGTGTTCCTCACTCCCACGCTGTGCGTCACCCGCTCCCAGGAGTGGATGCGGTGGAAGGGGTTCGAGGAATTCCAGATCGAGTCTTCGCTGGAAGTGGGACCGATGCACCTGGCCAGCATCCAGCGGGCGATCACGGCCGGGGTGACCATGGTCAACGGCACCGACTATCCCCCCGGGGATCCGATCGAGGACACCTCGGTGGCGGTGTACGAGATGGGACTCATGGAGGGCGCCGGCCTCCACCCCCACCTGGCGCTCCAGGGCGCCACCTCCAACGCCGCCCGGCTGCTGGGACTGGAGTCGGAGATCGGCACCGTCGAGGAGGGAAAGGTCGCCGACCTGGTGGCTGTGGAGGACAACCCCCTCGACGGCGTGGCGGCCATGCGGAACATCTCCTTCGTCATGCAGTCCGGCAGGGTGGTCCGAGACGACCGGCCGTCTTCCTGACGTCCACCTTCCCTAACAGGAGAGAAGGTGACTGCACGGGAACACCGCCTGGCGGTGGGCACAGGCAGTACCCTTGTTCGACGCCATGGCTAACACCGCCGGAGTGGGCCCCTGCCCTCCCGAGAGACTTGAACAAGGAGGTCAGAAGTGTGGTTGACCGACGCCAGGGTAGTGGATGTTGTCCGTGGACAGGTCCGAGACGGCGTCAGTGTGGAGATATCGGGGGGAAGGATCGGCTCCATCGCCAAGCACCCGGGCGCCGGAGAGCGGATGAGCTTAGGTGGACGCTACCTCGTTCCAGGTCTCATATCAGTGCACACTCATCTGTCGATGGTGTATCCCTTTTCGGCCCTCGACGAAGGCGAGAACCCGGGGCTCACCGTACTCCGGGCCTACGGACGGGCCCAGGATGCGCTTCGGGCAGGAGTCACGACCATCCGGTGCGTCCATGAACTGAACCGGGCCGACCTGCTGCTGGCCGAAGCGGCGCGGGCAGGCTGGGCCGATGTTCCCCGGATCGTGGGCGCCGGCCGGGCGATATCCACCCCGGGAGGACATGGCGACGGGATTGGCAGCGTATTGGCCGACGGACCGGAAGCCTTCCGGGAGGCTGCATTGGCCGAACTGGACGCGGGATGCTCCCACATCAAGGTGTTCATCACCGGCGGCATCGCCAACCTGGGAGAAACCTTCGACCATCCCGAGATGAGCCGAGAAGAGATGCAGGCAACAGTCAAGGCGGCGGCCGAACGGGAGACCTACGTGGTTGCGCACGCCGGTTCATCGCTGGCCATCAACTGGGCATTGGACGCCGGGGTCCGATCCTTTGAGCACGCCTATGACCTGGATGAGGAAACGGCTGGCCGGATGGCGGCCGAGGGGGTGTTCCTCACCCCCACTCTCTGTTGCACCCGGTCCCAGGAATGGATGCGCTGGAAGGGATTCGAGGAGTTCCAGATCGAGACGTCCCTGCAAGTGGGGCCCATGCACCTGGCCAGCATCCGTCGGGCGGTGACCGCGGGGGTCACCTTGGTCAACGGGACCGACTATCCCCCCGGAGATCCCATCGGGGGGACCTCGGTAACGGTGCATGAGATGGAACTCATGCAAGGGGCGGGGCTTCGCCCCCACCTGGCCCTGGCCGGGGCCACCTGCAACGCTGCTCGCCTCTTGGGTTTGGAGTCGCAGATCGGTACTGTTGAGCAGGGCAAAGTGGCTGATCTGGTCGCGGTGGAAGAAAACCCGTTATCGGACGTGTCGGCGATGAGAGGAATCTCCCTGGTGATACAGTCCGGTCGCGTGGTGCGAGATGACCGATCGGCTTCCTGACATTTACGTCTCCAGCGAGAAAGAAGATGACTGAACGGAAATACCGCTTGGCGGTGGACATTGGCGGCACTTTCGTCGACGCCATCTCCTATGACGAGCAGAGCGGAGAGATCACGGTCCGCAAGGCTCCCACCACTCCCGCAGCTCCGGCGGACGGCGTGATAACCGCCACGCGGGCCACCGGAGCCTCCCTGGAAGAGGCCTCGGTCTACACCCACGGCACCACCCTGGGGCTCAACGCCATCCTGGAAAGAAAGGGGGCGGTGACCGGCATCATCACCAATGCGGGCTTTCGGGACATCTTTGAGATCGCCAGGGGAGATCTGCCCAGCGGTTCGAAGTACGACTTCCAGTACCGCCGCCCGGAATTACTGGTCAAGAGGCGGCACACGGTGGGGGTCCCGGGGCGTATAGATCATCGGGGCAAGGTGGTGACGGATCTCGACCGCCAGGCGGTGATCGAGGCGGGGGGCCTCCTCTCCGAACGGGGAGTGGAGTCGGTGGCGGTCTGCTTTCTTCATTCCTACGCCAACACCGAGCACGAGGAAGCCGCCAAGAGCATCCTGGCCAAAGCCTTCCCCGATCTGTCGGTCTCTGTCTCGATCGATCTGGTGAGGGAGTACCACGAGTACGAACGGACCTCCACTGCCGTGGCCGACGCCTACATAAGGCCCATCCTGGGCAGGTACCTCACCGATCTGGAAGAGCGGCTGCGGAGCCGGGGATTCGACGGCTCATTTCTGATAATGCGGTCAGCCGGCGGGGCGATGACTTCGGAAATCGCCCGGGTGTCACCCCTGCTCACCGTCTTCTCGGGTCCGGCGGGAGGTATCGCCGGGACGATCAGCCTGGGAGAGTCCACCGGACGGTCCTCTCTCATCTCCTTCGACGTGGGAGGCACCAGCCTGGACGCCTGCGTGATCGTGGACGGGGCGCCCACCGAGGTCTATGAAGCCGAGATAGAGGCCCTCCCGATCCGCATCCCGGTGTTCGACATCCGCACCATAGGGGCCGGGGGAGGTTCCATCGCCTGGATGGACAAGGGACTCCTCCGGGTGGGGCCCCGGAGCGCCGGCGCGGTTCCCGGGCCGATCTGCTACGGACGCGGGAACACCGAGCCGACCGTGACCGACGCCGCTCTGTGCCTGGGATACCTGGCGGCGGACGAGTTCCTGGGAGGAGAGATGAGGCTGGACGGGGAGGCGGCAGTGAGGGGGGTCACCGAGAAACTGGCAGAGCCCTTGGGCATGTCCACCGAACGGGCCGCTGCTTCGGTCTTCGACGTCCTTCTGGCTCGCACGGTGGGGGCCATCCGGGAGATCACCGTGGAACGAGGCCTCGATCCGAGGGAGTTCTCGCTGGTGGCCTTCGGAGGCGCCGGCCCGATGCTGGCGCCACTCCTGGCCAGGGAGATGGAGATGCCCGAGGTGGTGGTCCCCGCCGCCCCGGCGGTGTTCTCCGCCTGGGGGATGCTGATGTCCGACCTGGAGTACGACGTGGGCCAGACGGTGCTGACCATGCTGGACGAAGCCTCCCTGGCGCAGATGGATGGAGTCCTGTCCCAGCTCGAGAGCGAAGCCGACCAGGTGCTGGCCGCCCAGTCCGTGCCACCGGAGAACCGGATGTTCATCAGGCGCCTTGATCTGCGTTACAACGGGCAGGAGCACACCCTGTCGGTGGAGTTGGAAGAGGCCGACCACCAGGAGGCGGTGGCCTCCAAATTCCACGACCAGCACCTGGAGCGCTACGGGCACAAACTGGACGAGGAAGTGCAGATCCTCACCGCCCGGGTGAGGGCGGTCGGACTCCTCGACAAACCCTCCGGACAACTCGGCGGTGACCGAACCACGGGGACCGACCGGGCGGCCGCCAGGGTCGGGGAGCGTCACGCCTTCGACTTCGCCACCCGGGAGCGCCGCCTGTTCCCGATCTACGAGCGGAGCCTGCTTGAACCGGAAGTAGAGGTTGAGGGTCCGGCCATCATCCGCGAGCCCACGTCGGTGACGATCATTCACAGCGACCAGGTGGCGGTGCCCGACCGCCTGGGAAACCTGGTGGTGCGATGAGCAGCGGCCCGAAGATGGACGGCGCCACGGTGGAGGTCATCCGTCACTATCTCAACTCCACCGCCGAGCAGATGCGCCGCACCCTGGTGAGGACCGCGTTCAACCCGGTCATCTACGAGGTGCTGGACTTCGGTATCTCCGTTTACGACCGGCACCGCCGGTTGATATCCGAGTCGTCGGGGATCCTTTCCTTCCTGGGCGCCAACGACTTCGCCATCCACAAGGGCGTGGAGAAGGTGGGGATCGAGAACCTGCACCCCGGGGATGTGGTGATCATCAACGTTCCCTACTGGAGCGGGGCGCACGCCGCCGACGCCATGCTGTTCACACCCGTGTTCGGCGAGGGAAGCGACCTGCCCGACGCTTACCTGGCGGTGCGGGCCCATTGGATGGACCTGGGGGCCAAGGACCCCGGGTACGTGCTGGACTCCACCTCCGTCCATCAGGAGGGGCTGATCCTGCCGGCCGTCAAATTGATCAAACGGGGCGTGGTGGACCCCCAGATCATGGCCATCCTCCGATACAACTCCCGGATGCCCGAGACCATCGTCGGGGACTTCAACGCTCAGATCTCGGCCATGCGGGTGGGAGAGCGGCGGCTTCGTCAGATCTGGGACAAGTTCGGGCTGGCCGAGGTCGATGCGGCCATCGACATGATCATCGAGCATGGCGCGGAGACTGCCCGGGAGGCGGTGCGGGCGATGCCGGACGGACAGTGGTCGGCTCATGACTGGCTGGACGACGACGGGGTCTCCCACGACCTGATCAGGATGGCGGTGACGGTCACCATCGAAGGGGACAGGTTCACCGTCGACTACGGTGATTCCGACCCGGGCGTCCCCGGTCCGGTGAACATCCCGTTCGGGAGCACCTTGAGCCAGGCAAAGAACGTCTTCAAATCGCTGACCACGCCGGAGACTCCCGCCAACCACGGCCATTACCAACCCCTCGAGGTGATCTGTCCGCCCGGGAATCTCTTCCATGCGGTCTACCCGGCCGCCACCTACACGCTCTGGTCGACAATGGTGTCTTTCGAGCTGATCAACAAGGCGCTGGCCCAGGGGATGGACCACATCGCCGCGTCGTCGGGTTCCGACGAGCCCGGTTTCATGGCGGTGGGGAGGCATCCCGACACCGGTGAGATGTACTCGGTCAGCAACAACGAGGGGATCGGCTGGGGCGCCACCCCCGATCACGACGGCTCCAACGCCCTGCAGCACCTCTCCACCACCGCGGTCCGGAACACTTCACTGGAGGTGCTGGAACACAAGTCTCCCATCTTTCACGAGCGGGTGGAACTGCACCAGGACTCCGGCGGCGCCGGCAGGTGGCGGGGCGGGCTGGGAGTCTGCCGGGAGGTGACCTGGGTCGCCGTGGGGGAGCTCCTCTCCATGAAGAAGAAGACCAAGACCAAGCCGTGGGCGCTCCGGGGCGGTCATGAGCCGGAGACCACCAACACCATGATCGTCTGGCCGGACACCGACCGGGCCCACCGGGCGCGCATGGAGAGGTTCACCATGCAGCCCGGGGAGGGGTTCCGCAACTTCTCGGCGGGCGGGGGAGGATGGGGAGACCCTCTCGACCGTCCCATCGAGTTGGTTCGCGAAGACGTGCTCGACGAATACGTCTCGGTCGAGCAGGCCGAGGCTGTGTACGGGGTCAAGGTGGAGGCTGACGGCACCGCCACTCCCACCGCCGCGCGTCTGGAGCGCCCGGCGTCCTGATTTGGCCGCGGAGAATGAGGTGAGAGAAACCCCCACGCTGGACGGCGCCACCGTGGAGGTGATCCGCCACTATCTGAACTCCACCGCCGAGCAGATGCGCCGCACCCTGGTGAGGACCGCCTTCAACCCGGTGATCTACGAGGTGCTGGACTTCGGCATATCCATGTACGACCGGGACCGCCGGCTGATCTCGGAGTCCTCGGGCCTGCTCTCCTTCCTGGGCGCCAACGACTACGCCATTCACAAGGGCGTGGAGAAGGTGGGGGTCGAGAATCTCCACCCGGGCGACGTGGTGATGCTCAACTACCCCTACTGGAGCGGCGCCCATGTCTCCGACGCGATGCTGTTCGCTCCGGTCTTCTTTGAGGGGAGTGAGCTTCCCGATGCCTATCTGGCTGTCCGGGCCCATTGGATGGACCTGGGCGCCAAGGACCCCGGCTACGTGCTGGACTCGACCTCCATGCACCAGGAGGGCCTGATCATGCCGGGCGTCAAGGTGATCAACCGCGGCGTGGTGGACCGCCAGATGATCGACATCCTGCGGTACAACTCCCGCATGCCCGACACCATCATCGGAGACTTCAACGCCCAGGTGGCGGCGCTGCGGGTGGGGGAGCGGCGCCTTCACCAGATCTGGGAGAAGTTCGGCATGGCCGACGTGGACGCGGCGATCAATCTGATCATCAACCACGGTGCGGAGACTGCGACCGAGGCGGTGCGGGCGATGCCCGACGGGCGGTGGTCGGCGGTCGACTGGCTGGACGACGACGGAATCTCCCATGATCTGATCAAGATGGCGGTCACGGTGACCATCGAGGGGACCCGGTTCACCGTGGACTACGGGGACTCCGCAGGTGCGGTCCCGGGGCCGGTGAACATGCCGTTCGGAAGGACCCTGAGCATGGCCAAGGCGGTGTTCAAGTCTCTCACGACTCCCGACACGCCCGCCAACCACGGCCACTACCAACCGCTGGTGGTGACCTGTCCGCCCGGGAACCTGTTCCGCGCCGTGTACCCGGCGGCCACTTTCACGCTCTGGACCGGCATGGCGGCCTTCGAACTGGCGCACAAGGCGCTGGCCAAGGGGATGGGCCACATCGCCGCCTCCTCCGGCGCCGACGAACCCGGTTTCATGGCGGTGGGGACCCATCCCGACACCGGGGAGTTGTATGCGGTCAGCAACAACGAGGGGATCGGCTGGGGCGGGACCCCGGTCCACGACGGCGCCAACGCCATACAGCATCCCGCCATGACCGCGGTCCGGAACACCTCGATGGAGGTCCTGGAGCACCGCTCGCCCATCTTTCACGAGCGCCTGGAGTTGCGCCAGGACTCCGGCGGGGCGGGCAGGTGGCGGGGAGGAGTGGGGATCCGCCGGGAGGTCAGGTTCCTGGCCACCGGGGAGATGCTGTCGATGAAGAAGAAGACCAAGACCCGCCCGTGGGCGCTCCGGGGCGGCCATGAGCCGGAGACCAACGCCATGGTGGTCTGGCCGGACACCGACCGGGCGCACCGGGCGCGGATGGAGCGTTTCACCATGGACGCAGGAGACCGGTTCCGCAACCTGTCCGCCGGCGGGGGAGGGTGGGGTGATCCCCTCGACCGTCCCATCGAGTTGGTGTGCGAAGACGTCCTCGACGAGTATGTTTCGGTCGACCAGGCCGAAAGGGTGTACGGAGTGAGGATGGCGCCGGACGGAAACGCCGAGCCCTCCCAGGCGCGCCTGGACCGCTCAGGCCAAGCCCGCCGGTGAGGGCCGGTCGCGTGGGTGAGAATCGGCGCCGGGCGGAAAGAAAAAGGCGGCGAAGGGTTGTATTCTGTCCCATCCCCGACTCATACTGGTTTCTGTCACGAAAAACACCTCCCGGCCCGTTCCGACGTCACCGCGGCCGCGACATTCCGACCGAGGTCATATTCCCGTCGAAGAGCGACCACCGGCCGCTCAGGCCGAGCGCGCTCCTCGACCCCAGGTGGTGGTGGCGGGGGGTGGGCCCATCGGGCGAGGAGAATCCGGGCGGTTTTCGCGGGATAGGCTTGGTTTTCGCAAAGTCGGGATTCGACGGCGGTCATCCTGTGTCGACGGCTCTCTTCCCGGGCCTTGAGCCCCTGCAGTGGATGAGGTGAGCGCCGGACCCGCCCTGGACGGCGCCACGGTGGAGGTGATCCGCCACTACCTGAACTCCACCGCCGAGCAGATGCGGCGCACCCTGGTGAGGACCGCCTTCAACCCGGTGATCTACGAGGTGCTGGACTTCGGCATCTCCATGTACGACCGGGACCGCCGGCTGATCTCGGAGTCGTCGGGGATCCTCTTCTTCCTGGGAGCCAACGACTACGCGATCCACAAGGGGGTGGAGAAGGTGGGGGTCGAGAACCTCCACCCCGGCGACGTGGTGATCCTCAACTATCCCTACTGGAGCGGCGCCCACGCGGCCGACGCCATGATGTTCGCTCCGGTGTTCTGCGAGGGGAGCGACCTTCCCGACGCCTACCTGGCGGTCCGGGCGCACTGGATGGACCTGGGCGCCAAGGACCCCGGATACGTGCTGGACTCCACGTCGATGCACCAGGAGGGCCTGATCCTGCCCGCGGTCAAGCTGGTCCGCAAGGGTGAGGTGGACTCCCAGATGATGGACATCCTGCGATACAACTCCCGCCTGCCTGTGAACATCACCGGAGACTTCCACGCACAGATTGCCGCCCTGCGGGTGGGAGAGCGCCGCCTCCACCAGATCTGGGAGAAGTTCGGCCTGGGCACCGTCGACCGGGCGATTGACCAGATCATCTCCCACGGCGGGGAGACCGCTTCAGAGGCCGTGCGGGCCATGCCGGACGGGGAGTGGTCGGCCTTCGACTGGCTGGACGACGACGGCATCTCGCACGACCTGATCAGGATGGCGGTGACCGTCACCATCGACGACGAGAGGTTCACGGTGGACTTCTCCGACTCCGACGGTGCGGTGCCGGGTCCGGTGAACATGCCTTTCGGGTGCACCATGAGCCTGGCGAAGAACGTATTCAAGTCCCTGACCACCCCCGACACGCCCGCCAACCACGGCCACTACCAGCCGCTCGAGGTGGTCTGTCCTCCCGGGAACCTCTTCCACGCGGTGTACCCGTCCGCCACCTACACCCTGTGGACCGGGATGGCGGGCTTCGAGCTGATCAACAAGGCACTGGCGCAGGGAATGGACGGGATCCATGCCAGTTCCGGTTCCGACCTGCCGGGGTTCATGGCAGTGGGAATGCACCCGCACACCGGCCAGATGTACTTGGTGAGCAACAACGAGGGGCTCGGGTGGGGCGCCACTCCCGACCACGACGGGGCCAACGCCCTCCAGCACCCCTCCACCACCTCGGTCCGCAACACCTCCATCGAGGTACTGGAGCACCAGTCGCCTCTCTTCCACGAGCGCCTCGAGTTGCGACGGGACTCGGGCGGGGCGGGACGGTGGAGAGGCGGGCTGGGGGTCTCCCGTCAGGTAAAATTCCTGGCGCCGGGGGAAGTGCTATCCATGAAGAAGAAGACCAAGACCAAGCCGTGGGGGCTGCGGGGCGGCCATGAGCCGGACACCAACGCCATGATCGTCTGGCCGGGCACCGACCGGGAGCGCCGGGCGCGGATGGAGCGTTTCTCCATGAACGCCGGAGAGTCCTTTCACAACCTCTCGGCGGGCGGTGGCGGCTGGGGAGACCCGCTGGACCGGCCCATCGAGTCGGTGCGCGACGACGTGCTGGACGAATACGTCTCGGCGGAGCAGGCCGAGCGGGTGTTCGGAGTGATGTTGGAGGCGGACGGGACCCCCGCTCCCACCGTGGCGCGCCTCGACCGGCCGCCGCCCTGAGGGGTGACGATGCGATGACTGCCGACTCCATCCTGATCAGCGGGGCCCGGGAGCACAACCTCAAGGACCTGACCGTCGAGCTCCCCCGCAACGCCCTGATCGTCCTCACCGGGCTGTCGGGCTCCGGCAAGTCCAGCCTTGCGTTCGACACCATCTACGCCGAGGGACAGCGGCGCTACGTGGAGTCCCTCTCGGCGTATGCCCGCCAGTTCCTGGGGCAGATGGACAAGCCGGACGTGGACTTCATCGAAGGGCTGTCGCCGGCCATCTCCATCGACCAGAAGACCGCCAGCCGCAACCCCCGTTCGACGGTGGGGACCGTGACCGAGGTCCATGACTACCTGCGGCTCCTCTATGCCCGGATCGGGATCCCCCATTGTCCCAACGACGGGGAGGTGGTGAAGCGCCAGACCCCCCAGCAGATCGTGGACCGCATCCTGGAGTTGGACGACGGGGCCCGGTTCATGGTGCTGGCCCCGGTGGTGGAGGGCCGGAAGGGCGAGTACCAGGCGCTCTTCAAGGACCTGGTGCGCCAGGGCTACAGCCGGGCGCGGGTGGACGGCGAGGTGCTCCCCCTCGACGAGGACATCCGCCTTGACCGCTACTACCAGCACACCATCGAGGTGGTGGTCGACCGGCTGGTGCGCCGGGAGGGGATGGAGGAACGGCTCACCCAGTCGATAGAGACCGCCCTGGGGTTGGCCGAGGGAAAGGCGATGGTGGATGTGATCGACGGTCCCACCCTCACCTTCAGCCAGCACCTGGCCTGCGACCGCTGCGGGCTGTCCTTCTCCGAACTCGCCCCCCGCAACTTCTCCTTCAACAGCCCGTATGGGGCATGCCCGACCTGCGCGGGGATCGGCGCCCGCTACCAGGTGGCCGAGGACCTGGTGGTTCCCAACGACCGGTTGAGCGTCACCCAGGGGGCGATCGCCCCCTGGACCTACCAGTACAGCGGCTACTACACCCGGCTTCTGGATGCGCTGTCCCAGGACATAGGGTTCAGCCTGGAGACCCCCTGGCGGGAGTTGCCCGAGGAGGTGCGGACCGAGGTCCTCCATGGGAACTTCCGCCGGAAGCTCCGGGTGAGCTACCGCAACCGCCGCGGGCGCCGCCGGGTCTGGACCACCCGCTACGAGGGGGTGATCCCCCACCTGGAGCGGCGGCACCGGGACACCGGGTCCGACTCCGCACGGGACTCCTACCGCCAGTACATGCGACAGGTCCCCTGCGACGAGTGCGGAGGAGCCCGGCTGGGGGAGATCTCCCGGGCCGTGACGGTGGGGGGACAGAACATCCACTATCTCTCCCAGCTCTCCCTGGGAGGGGTCCTGGACTTCATCGAGGGCATAGAGCTAACCGACCGGGAGGCCACCATCGCCGAGCGGGTGCTGAAAGAGATCCGTTCCCGGATCTCCTTCCTCCTCGACGTGGGACTGGGATACCTCACCCTGGGCAGGTCGGCGGCCACCCTGGCCGGGGGAGAGGCGCAGCGGATCCGCCTGGCCACCCAGATCGGCTCGGGGCTGGTGGGGGTGCTGTACATTCTCGACGAGCCGTCCATCGGCCTCCACCAGCGCGACAACCGCCGGCTGATCGAGACCCTGACCCGGCTCCGCGACCTGGGGAACACCCTGGTGGTGGTGGAGCATGACGAGGAGACGATCCGCTCGGCCGACCACGTGGTGGACATCGGCCCGGGGGCGGGAGAGCACGGGGGGAGGATCGTGGCGCAGGGTCCGGTGGAGGCGGTCTGTGCGGAGCGGTCCTCCATCACCGGCGACTACCTCTCGGGCCGGCGGCTGATCCCGGTCCCGCCGGTCCGCAGGGAGGGCAACGGGAAGGACATCCGGGTGCTGGGCGCCGCCGAGCACAACCTGGACCGGATCGACGTGGAGTTCCCGCTGGGGAAGCTCATTTGCGTCACCGGCGTGTCGGGGAGCGGCAAGTCCACTCTGGTGGAGGAGATCCTCTACAAGGCGCTGCTCCGCACCATCTACCGCTCCCGGGTGCTCCCCGGCCGGCACCGCGACATCGAGGGGATCGAGCACATCGACAAGGTGATCAACATCGACCAGTCTCCCATCGGGCGCACGCCCCGGTCCAACCCGGCCACCTACACCAAGGTCTTCGACCACATCCGCTCCCTCTACACCAAGGTCCCCGAGTCCCAGGCGCGCGGGTACAAGCCGGGGCGGTTCTCGTTCAACGTGGCGGGGGGGCGCTGCGAGGAGTGCCGGGGGGATGGGACCATCAAGATCGAGATGCACTTCCTCCCCGACGTGTACGTCCCCTGCGAGCAGTGCCGGGGGAGGAGGTACAACCGGGAGACCCTGCAGATCCTCTGGAAGGGACGGAGCGTTGCCGACGTGCTGGAGATGTCGGTCGCCCAGGCGCTCGAGTTGTTCATCCACCACCCTCCCATAGCCCTCACCCTCCAGACCCTGAGCGACGTGGGACTGGGGTACATCCGCCTGGGGCAGGCCGCCACCACCCTCTCGGGGGGCGAGGCCCAGCGGGTGAAGCTTGCCTCCGAGCTTCGCAAGCGGTCCACCGGGCGGACCATGTACATCCTCGACGAGCCCACCACCGGACTGCACTTCGAGGATGTCCGCCGCCTGCTCGGAGTCCTGCACCGCCTGGTCGACGGGGGCAACACGGTGGTGGTGATAGAGCACAACCTGGATGTCGTGAAATCAGCCGACCACCTGATCGACCTCGGTCCGGAGGGGGGGAGCGAGGGAGGGCGGGTGGTGGCGACCGGCACCCCCGAGGAGGTGGCCGCCAACCCGGCCAGCTACACCGGCCACTACCTGGAGGGGATACTGGCCCCATCCGGCGCCCTGGTCGGCTAGCCCGGGCGACGGGAATCACCGGCTCCGTTAGGACAGCACTGGTCGGCGGACTGTGGCCACGGCCGGCCGCCAGGGACCCTGGGCAGAACCACTCGCTACAGTGGGCCAGAGACGCGGTCCCATTGCTCGTGGCATTGGCGACCCGTATTGTGGTCCCGAGTTTGTAGATTGCTGTGTTCAGGGCTTTTACCTTGCGATGGAGAACCATTCGTGGTGTGGCCGGCGTGCTGGGAGTCTTGGTGATCGCCGGCGGGACAGCGGGGTTCGGAGGGGTCGGTCCGGTTTCAGGCGAGGTCCAGGCGTCGGCGTCTTCGCCCGGTGGGGAGGGGATCCTGGAGGCGCAGGAGGGTTATTCGGACATAGCGGATGCGGGCGTGCACCGCCCGGATGTGGAGGCGCTCCAGGAGAGGGGCGTTTTTGAGGGAACCGACTGCGGCCCGGGGGAGTTCTGCCCGGCGGACCCTGTCCAGCGTTGGGCGATGGCCGTGTGGCTGGTGCGGGCCGTGGACGGCGCCGAACCCGATCCGGCCGGGTCCTCGAGGTTTTCGGACGTGGATGCGGGGGAGTGGTGGTTGCCTTACGTGGAGCGTCTGGCCGATCTGGAGATAACCGTGGGCTGTGGGGTCGAGCCGGCCCGTTTCTGTCCGAGCGATCCGGTCACCCGCGAGCAGATGGCCTCCTTCCTGGACAGAGCCTTCCGGTTGGACCCGGCCCCGACGGCCTCCGTTCTGGTAAGAGATCTCCAGTCGGAGCCGACCCCGGGGAACGGGTTCGTCGATGTGTTGGAGGGGAATCCCCACCAGGCTGCCATCAACGCCCTGGCGGCGTCGGGGATCACCGCCGGTTGTGCCACGGAACCGGCCCGGTATTGCCCTGGCAACCCGACGACGCGGGCACAGATGGCCACCTTCCTGGCCCGGGCTCTCGGGATCGCCGTCATTCCACAGCCGATGACGCCCGCGCCGATCGAACTGCGGGCGCTGGGCGAGACCGTGCAACTGGTCGCCGAGTCGCGCGATCAGAGCGGCGACGTGAACGCGAGCGTGAGGTTCTCATGGGAGTCCAGCAACGACGCGGTGGCGACCGTGAACTCGACCGGACTGGTGACCGCGGTGAGCAACGGGGCCGCCACGGTCACCGCCTCTGCCGGGACCGCGTCGGGCATGGCGACGGTGGCGGTAGCACAGACCATCGCGGACGTAGCGGTGGAGCCCGTGGTGCTGAGCCCCGCCCATGCGGGCACGCAGGGCTCTGACACGATCGTTGTCACCGCGCTGGACGGTGGAGGGTCGCCGGTCGTCGATGCAAGCTACCGGTGGTCGACCGACCGGCACTCGGGCTGGGTTTACCCTCGGGAGGGCACTACCAACACCCTGGGGCGGTTCCATGCGACCTGGGTGGCGGGCTGGCCGGGGGAGGGCGCCCTGTCGGTCACCGTCGAGAACGAGCACTCGCGCGTGACCGAGGAGTTGACCACGCGGTCCATGAGCCACGGCAGACCTCCGGCGGCGCATGCCTACATGTGGATCGACAACCGGGGTACCACTGAGGGTTACTCGATCGACATAACCCCGCTCGCCGACCCGGCGGGCACCTATTACGCGGCGATCCAGTGGGACGGCGGTTACACGGGCCTGCAGAGCGGCGGGAGCCCCTTCGGCCGCCAGCTTCAATTCTCGGTTTGGAACGCCCCCGGGTATGGCGACGCCGAGCTCATCGACAACGCAAACGACGTGCTGTGCACCCCCTTCGGAGGCGAAGGAACCGGAATCAACTGCGAAATGCACTATCCGTGGAAGGTGGGGTCGACCTATCGCTTCGAAATCACCGAGGAGGAGATGAGCGGCGCCAGCGCGATAAGCCTGCACGTGACCGACCTCGCATCGGAGCACAGGCGTTTCGTAGGCTCCATACGCTTCGCCAGGCGTGCGAACCTGACTCACTTCGGGATGTTCGTCGAGGACTTCGCGGTAAAGGCGCCGCACTGTCTCGCCCGCCAGGTTCGCAGCGCGGCGATCCGCCGCCCGCGGGCGTGGATAGCGGCTCGTGGGTGACGCTCCCCGAGATGTTGCAGGGCTCCCTGGGCATAAGGCCCGATGACCCGTGGAATCCCGGAACGCCGGGCTGCGCCAATGTCGCCGTGCGCCAACATGAGGCGGGGCTCGAGGTAGTGATCGGCGGCGACGCGGCCAGAGACCCCGACGGGACGCGCTTTTTCACCATCCCCTCCGACTGACGGGCCATGCAGGTCTGCTCGGAAGGGGCGTGGTTATGATTCGGACGATGCGGACCCGTTGGGCCCATCTGGAAAAGGCGTCCTTCGATGGGTGGTTGTCTCAAAAGGCAGGGACAAGTCGTGGCCACCTCACCTGAGAGATAACGGTTGGACCGTCCCCCCTCCGTCGAGACCCCCGATGCCCCCGGCGCCTATCTCTTCCGGGACGGCCACGGCCGGGTGATCTATGTGGGGAAGGCCAAGTCGCTCCGAAAGCGCGTGGCCTCCTACTTCGGGCGGGAGTTGCACGCTCGCACCTCGGCGATGGTGGAGTCGGCCGCCGACGTGGACTGGATCGTGGCCTCCTCGGAGGTGGAGGCGATCATGCTGGAGTACTCCCTGATCAAACAGCACCGGCCCCGCTTCAACATCCGGCTTCGGGACGACAAGAGCTACCCCTACCTGGCCATAACCCGCTCCGATGAGTGGCCCAGGGCCCATGTCATGAGGGGCCGCAGGCGCAAGGGGACCGCCTACTTCGGGCCGTACGCCCACACCTACGCCATCCGAAAGACCCTCGACCTGGTGCTGCGCACCTTCCCGGTGCGCACCTGCTCGGACTCGCTGTTCCGCCGCCAGCAACTGCAGGGCCGGCCGTGTCTCCTCTTCCACATCGAGAAGTGCTCCGGACCGTGCGTGGGCGAGGTCAGCGACGAGGAATACCGCAAGGCGGTGGAGGGGCTCTCATCGTTCCTGCAGGGCGACATCGACCGGGTGGTGGAGGAGATCACCGACCGGATGCGAAAGTCGTCGGAGGCCCTGGAGTACGAGGCCGCCGCCCGGCACCGGGACCGGCTGGCCGACCTGGAGAAGGCCCTGGCCCGCCAGGAGATGGTCACCGACCGCCGGGAGGACTTCGACCTGATAGCCGAGCACGGCGACGAGTTGGAGACGGCCATCTGGGTGCTGTTCGTGCGAAGGGGGAGGGTGGTGGGCCGGCTGGGGTCGGTGGTGGACCGGGTGGAGGAGGTGAGCGGCCCGGAACTGGCGGGCTCGATCCTCCGGGAACTGTACGGCGAACGCTCTCCGCCCCCGCTGGTGCTGGTCCCTGACCTGCCGCCCGATCACGAGACCTTCCGGGCATGGCTCTCGGCGCGGAGGGGAGGGCCTGTCGAGCTGCGGGTCCCCAAGCGGGGCGGCAAACGTCGCCTCATGGAGACCGCCGGCACCAACGCCCGGGAGATGTTCGGCCGTCACCGGCTGCGGCGACAGGCCGACCACAACGCCCGGGCGCGGGCGCTTCGCAGCCTCCAGGAGGTGCTGGGCCTTCCCGAGCCGCCCCTGCGGATCGAGGCGTTCGACGTCTCCACCCTGATGGGCACCCACACCGTGGCCTCCATGGTGGTGGTGGAGGACGGCCTGGCCCGCAAGTCCGAGTACCGGCGTTTCAAGATCCGAAAAGTCAGGGGCCAGGACGACTTCGCCGCCATGGAGGAGGCCATCCGGAGGAGGTTCACCGCCTACCTGGCCACCCGCGACCTCCCCGCCTCCCAGCAGGCCCGGTTTCGGTACCCGCCTTCCCTGGTGGTGATCGACGGCGGCGCCGGACAACTGGGACGCGCGGTCCGGGTGCTGGACGAACTGGGACTGGACATCCCCGTGGTGGGGCTGGCCAAGCGGATGGAGGAGGTCTACTTCCCGGACGCCGCCGAGCCGCTCCGCATCGCCCGCACCGCCGAGGCGCTCTACCTCCTCCAGCGCATCCGGGACGAGGCCCACCGGTTCGCGGTCGAGTACCACCGTAAACTCCGCTCCAAGGGGATGGTGGACTCTCTACTGGACGAGGCGCCCGGGATCGGCCCGGTCAGGAAGCGGGCCCTGCTGCGCAGGTTCGGGTCGCTCCGCAAGCTCCGGGAAGCGGAGGTGGAAGACCTGGCCGAGGTCGTGCCCAGCGGGGTGGCCGACGACCTGTACCTGATCCTGCGGGGGGAGTAGGGCCGGTGGACCAGCGGCCGGAGTCCCGTCCCGAGCAGAAGCCGGAGATACTGCTCCTGACCGGCATGTCGGGCGCCGGGCGCGGGTCGATGGCCCGGGTCCTGGAGGACCTCTCCTACCGGGTGATCGACAACCTCCCCCCGGCCATGATCCTGGAGGTCGCCTCGACCGACCAGCGCCTCCGCCAGACCGCGCCCCTGGCGCTGGTGATCCGGTCGTGGGACCCCTCGGTCACCCCGGAGGAGGCGATCGGACGGGCGGTGGAGGGACTCAAGGAGTCCGGCATCAACCCGGCGGTGGTGTTCCTGGACGCCGACGACCAGGTGCTGATCCGCCGCTACGAGGAGACCCGGCGTCCCCACCCCCAGGGCGGCGAGACCCTCCCGGCGGCCATTTCCTCCGAGCGGGCTCTGCTCTCGGGACTGAGGTCGGCTTCGGACCTGATCATCGACACCTCCGATCTCAACATCCATCAGCTGCGGGAGCGGGTGGTGGCGCGCTTCGGCGGGGAGGGAAAGGCCCGGCCCATGCACATCTCCATGGTGTCGTTCGGGTTCAAGAACGGGCTTCCCCGCGACGCCGACGCGGTGTTCGACGTCCGGTTCCTTCCCAATCCGCACTGGGACCCCGACTTGCGGCCCAGGACCGGGACCGACCCGGAGGTGGCCGCGTTCGTCCTGGGGAACCCCGACACCCAGGGCTTTTTGGAGAGGGTGTTGGAGTTGCTCCTGTTCCTGGCGCCCCGCTACCGCGCCGAGGGCAAGGCCTATCTCACCATCGCAGTGGGATGCACGGGTGGCCGGCACCGCTCGGTGGCCGTCGCCGGGGAACTCTCCCGCCGACTGGCCGACCGCGGGGTGGAGATCTCCGTATTCCACCGTGACGCGGGATCGGGCTGAACCTGCACTGACTCCAAAGTCTGGTGGTCTTACATCTGGGCGCGGGTAACATCGGATGGTTATCTGAAAGGACCGAGATGGGACTGATGACGATCGATCCAGGAGAGAACGTCCCTCTGCGGGTGGATGAAGAGAACGAACTGATACGAATCCGCGGCACGCGCCTGAAGTTGGAAACGGTTATGTGGGAGTACTACAGGGGACTTATAAGGCCGGAGGAAATCGTGTATTCATTCGACACCTTGACGGTAGGGATGGTTGAACGGATCCTGGAGTGGTATCACACCCGTCGGGAGGAGGTGGACGCCTATATGAAATGGACTTTGGAGAGGGACGCGGCGGTAAGAGCCCGGTATGGACCCCTGTTCGAGGAGGTAAGGCGTCGTAAGGAAGAAGAGCGGCGCCACCGGTCACAGGCTCAACCGGTCTAGCTGCAGCATTGATTCGCTTTGTCGCGGATGAGGATTTCAATGGACGCACCTTGGCGATTCTCCGCAACCTTGCCGCATTGTTCGAAGTAGAGATCCACGTTAGCCGCGTCCAAGATGTGGGGCTGATGGGTGCCAGTGACCCGACCATTCTGGGCTGGGCGGCTTCAAATCGTCGGATCCTGCTGACGCACGATCAGAGTTCTATGGCCCACCATGCCCATGGACGCATTCAAGGCGGGTTACCAACTCCCGGAGTGTTCATGGTACGGCAACATCGCGCTCCCAACGAGCAGGCTCACTCCATCCTGGATGAGGTGACCCTCCGCATCCATGAGGAGCGGGAATGGGAAAACGAAGTGGTCTGGCTGTGAGCGGACCTATGGCCGAGTATCTGACCCTCGATGATGTCGAGGCCGCCGGACGCCGGGTGCTGGTGCGCTCCGACCTGAACGTGCCCCTGGACGGCGGGGAGGTGGCCGACGACTTCCGGATCCGCGCCGCGTTGGGCGCTGTGGAAGATCTCCGGTCGAGGGGCGCGGCGGTGGTGGTGTGCAGCCACCTGGGCCGTCCGAAGGGCCCCGACCCGGGCTACAGCCTGGCCCCGGTGGCCCGGCGCATGGAGGAGTTGGGGGGCTTTCCGGTTCGCCATCTTCCGACCCTGGTGGGACCGGAGGTGACCAGGGCGGTCGGTGAGGCGCGACCCGGAGACGTGATCCTTCTGGAGAACACCCGGTTCCATCCCGGGGACACCTCCAATGACCCGGCGCTGGGGTCCCGGCTGGCGGAGCTTGCCGACCTGTTCTGCCAGGACGCCTTCGGGTCGGTCCACCGGGCCCACGCGTCGACGGTGGGGGTGGCCGCCCGGGTGCGGTCGGTGGCCGGTCCGCTCCTGGCCGGCGAGCTTGGTGCCCTGGGACTGTTGCTCAACGATCCTCCCCGGCCGTTCGTGGTGATCCTGGGCGGCGCCAAGGTCTCCGACAAGCTGGGGGTTCTCTCCTCGATGGTGGAGACCTGCGACGTGCTGGCCGTGGGGGGCGGCATGGTCTACACGGCGCTCATGGCGGAGGGGTACTCGATCGGGGCCAGCCTTGCCGAGACGGAGATGGCTCCGTCGGTGAGAGAACTCCTCGAAGGCCCCCAGGGCGGCAAGGTGCTCCTCCCCGGGGACGTGGTGGCCGCCGGAGGGTTCCGAGCGGACGCCCCCCACCGGGTGACCGGCGTTGGGGACATCGGCGACGGCGAGATGGGCCTTGACATCGGGCCTCGCTCCGCCCGTCGTATCGCCGAGATCTGCGAGGGCGCAGGGAGCATCTTCTGGAACGGGCCGATGGGAGTGTTCGAGTGGGAGGCGTTCCGGTCAGGAACCGAGACCGTGGCGCGGGCGGTGGCCTCATCGGGCGCCTTCACCGTGGTGGGAGGCGGCGACTCGGCGGCGGCCATCCGGCTGCTGGGACTGGAGGACCGGGTGTCGCACCTCTCCACCGGCGGGGGAGCGAGCCTCCGGCTCTTGGAGGGAAAGCCCCTCCCCGGCGTGGAGGTCCTGGAAAAGTGGGTACGTTAGGAGAGGACATGGCCCGGAAGAGTTTGATAATCGGCAACTGGAAGATGCACATGACCCATCTGGAGGCGATCGCGGTCGTCCAGAAGCTCTGGTACCGGTTGGATCCCGCCGACTTCGATCGGGCCGACGTGGTGATAGCCCCTCCGTTCACCGGCCTGCGCACCGTCCAGACCCTGATCATGGCCGACCGGATGCCCTTCGGACTGGGCGCGCAGCATGTCCATTGGGAGACCGACGGCGCATTCACCGGAGAGGTGTCGGCTCGCATGCTCACCAAGCTGGACGTCGGCTACGTGATCGTGGGGCACTCGGAGCGGCGCGCCATGTTCGCAGAGACCGACGAGTTGGTCCGAAAGCGGGTGCGGGCGGTGCTCTTGGCGGGGATGACCCCGGTGGTTTGCGTGGGGGAGACCCTCTCGGAGCGGGAGTCCGGGCAGACCGAGATGGTGGTGACCACCCAGTTGCGCGGGGCGCTTCGCCGGCTCACCGCCGAGCAGCGAGCCTCCGTGGTGGTGGCCTACGAGCCGGTGTGGGCGATCGGCACCGGCCGGCATGCCCTACCCGACGACGCCGGAGGGGTGTGCGAGTTGCTGCGCAATACGGTGGCGGCCATGGGCGGTCCCGAAGCGGGGGAGGCGGTGCGGGTCCTCTACGGCGGTTCGGTCAACCCCGGCAACATCGCCGGCTTCATGGCCAAGACCCACATAGACGGCGCCCTGGTGGGCGGCGCCAGCCTCGATCCCGACACCTTCGCGGCCGTGATCCGCTACTGGATGTGAGGGTTCGGACCGGGGGAAAGGCAGTTCTTCGACGCTAAAAACCCCGAATTGGCCGTAAAATGCATACCTAGCTGGCACTCTACGGCGTTTTCTGACAACATCAGGTTCTTTTTCAAGGGGGCTTTACTTTGTTGGGGTTTTAGTAAAGCAATCGGCCTTTTGCTTTACTTGCGAGGCGCCCTTGTAAAGCGGTCTTTCCCAGGCAACACTTACGACGCATCCTGGCAACCATGCTTTACCGCCAGAAGCCAGATTGTTTCAGTGGCTTTTGGTAGCTGGTCATCGAGGAGGGTTTCCGGTAGCCTGACGCTGATGTATCGGATGGTGCTGGTTCGTCACGGGGAGTCGGAGTGGAATCTCTCCAACCTGTTCTCGGGCTGGACCGACGTGGACCTTACCCCCCGAGGCGAGGAGGAGGCCCGGGAGGCGGGGCGGCTCATGAGAGAGGAGGGGCTTGCGTTCGACATCGTCCACACCTCGGTGCTGCTCCGCTCCATCAGGACGGCACAACTGGCCCTGGCCGAGATGGGAATGGCATGGCTGCCGGTGGTCCGCCACTGGCGCCTCAACGAGCGCCACTACGGCGCCCTGCAGGGGCTGAACAAGAAGCAGACCGCCCGGGAGCACGGCTCGGAGCAGGTGCACCTGTGGCGCCGGAGCTATGACGTCCGGCCCCCCGCATTGGACCCCGACGACTCCCGCCACCCCCGGAACGACCCGGTGTACGCCGACCTGGCCCCCGACGTGCTGCCTGCCACCGAGTGTCTGAAGGACGTGGTGGCCCGCGTCCTTCCCTACTGGCACGACCGGATCGTCCCGCAACTCCGCCGGGGAAGCCTCCCGTTGGTGGTGTGCCACGGCAACAGCATCCGGGGCCTCCTGAAGTACCTGGAACAGATCCCGGACTCCGAGATCTCGGCCTTGAACATCCCCACCGGGATCCCGCTTCTCTATGAACTGGACGCCGACCTGAGCCCGGCAGGCTCCAGGTATCTGGGCGATCCGGAGGCCGCCGCCGAGGCCGCGGCTAGGGTGGCCGCCCAGGCCGCGATAGAATAGAAGTCATGGCAATCTTGCAAGCGGTGGTGATCGGGGTCCATGTACTCCTCTCCCTGGGCCTGATCCTATTGATCCTCCTCCACTCCGGACGGGGCGGGGGCCTCTCCGAGGCTTTCGGCGGCGGGCTCGGCGCCTCCATGGGCGGTTCCACCGTGGCGGAGCGGAACCTGAGCCGCCTCACCGTGATAACGGTCCTGGGCTTCGCCACCACCACCATCGCCCTCATCTGGATCCTGGCCTAGCGCCCCAGACAGTCGCAACACGGTGACGGAGCGCTTCACCGACTGGACGGTCCTCCTCAACCCTGCGGCAGGCCGCGGCAGGGTCTCGGTGCGGGAACTCTCCGATATGTTGGTCGCCCGACGGGTAATTGCGCGGGTGGAGACAGTGTCGTCGCCCGACCGGATGGCCGAGCGGGTGGTGGAGGTGGTGTCCGCCGAGGGCAGGGTGGCGGTGGCGGGGGGCGACGGCACCCTCAGCCTGGCGGTGAACGCCCTGTGCGCCGAGGAGTGGCCGGAGCCGCCCCGGGTGGCGATGCTCCCCAGCGGGACCGCCTGTGACTTCCTGCGCACCTTCGGGCTCTCCCGCGACCTGACCGAAGCCGTCTCCCGGCTGGTCACGCCCTCGTGGTACGACATCGACGTCGGATGCCTGGAGGGAGCCTGGGGGAGGCGGTTCTTCGTCAACGTCGCCGAGGCGGGAGTCGGCGCGGCGGCGGCCGAGACGGCCGGCAGGCTCCCCGGATGGGTGGGAGCGGCCCGCTACGGATTGGGGTTCCTGGTCCGGCTGCCCCGGTTCCCCCGGGCCGAGGTGAAGGTACAGGGCGCCCGGCGGGCCATCACCGCCGACGCCCTGGCGGTTATAGTGGCCAACGCCCAGTTCTTTGCCTGGAAGTGGAACATCGCGCCCAAGGCGAACCTGGTGGACAACCGCCTGGACCTGCAGGTATTCTCCCCCCGGAAGAGCCAACTCCCCCTGGTCGTGCCGAAGATCATCAAGGGCATGCACCTGAAGGAGCGCTGGGTGCAGAGGCGGAGTTGGGAGAGCTTCGAGGTGACCACCGATCCCCCCTGGCCAGTGGAAGCAGACGGCGACATGGTCGGGTTCACGCCGATGAGAGTCTCGAGCGTGCCCGCCGCCATCCGGTTCAAGATCTGAGCTGTCGCCGCCTACAGGAGGGACGGGGGGAGACGTCATTTAGCGGTGTGGCGTCGCGACTCGTCGGAGGTTGTGAAACAAACTGCGGTGCGGGGCTTGACTTTGTCACACCCACAGGTCACATTGATATGAGCCAAGCACCAAGACGGTCCGTCCCGACGTCGTTCGGACCGCGTCGAGGGATCAGATTTCCTGATAGGCAAGCTGTTTCGGGCTGGACGGATTTGTTCGACCCTGGCAAGGTGGTGGTGGGGGAGGGAAGCCCAAAGCGGGATTTCTGTTTTCGCGACTTTCCGTGGGGGATCGGTTGTCGCTGTTGACATGGTCGGAGGTTGTGAAAGAATCTGCGGTGTGGAGGTTGACTGGGGTCACATCCATCCGGCACATTGAGAATATGCCTGACCAACCAAGCGCATACGAAGCCCTGGCGGGGGATGTCCCTTTAGGGGGTGTCTACGCGAACATTGTCGAGATTTGGCACACTAGCAATGAATTCACCGTTGAGTTTCTAGCAGGTTTGCCACCTGGAGGGTCCGGTGAAGCCCGGGCTGTCTATGTCGCCCGTCTCAAAATTCCGCCCGAATTGGCATGGGAGCTAACTAAGATTCTGATCCAACACATAGACCGATTCGAGGAAGCGAATCCCCATCGTCCGATAGCCCCACCGCCGACAGATTGAGGAGGAGAGTGCGCGTGAGGATTGTATACCCAGAAGATGAACCCACGTTTCTGGTGACACCGACCCAGCTGGAGCCGCTCAGCCCCGCCGAGGAGCGGGAACTGTTTGAGCGGCTTCTCAAGCAGTGCGGCCCGGAGGACGAGGAGCGGGATATCAGAGACGCGCTACCAGAAATTTTCGAGTAGCCGGGCGGCGGTGGAGACGGCGGGTTCCCCCGATGGGTGGGAGCGGCCCTCCGACTACATTGATGACCGTGGACTTCGTGGACTTCATCGAACAACTGGGCCCTTCGCTTATCACGGGTGCTGTCGCCGTTGTTGCCATCATCGTGAATCGCCGCGACAAACTGGCCGATTCCGTGAATGTATTAGCCCAACGAGTCGCTGGTCTCGAAGCACGCTTCGACACGCTTGAACCAAGAGTGGATCGTCTCGGATCCAAAGTGGATCAAGTCTTGGCAAAGCTGGCAGGCTAGGCAGCTTTCGCATACCCTTTCAGGAGGGGCGGGCGAGGGTTCGGCGGAGGGACACCGAAGCGGCTGCGGCCAATACCACTCCCATCCCGGCCAGCACCGCGAGGTTGTCGGCGACGTCGAGGACGGTGCCTCCCCATTGGAGGTCCCTGAAGCCGAGCATGGCCCATCCCTGGGGGGTGAACTTGGCGATGGTCTGGACTGCGTCGGGCAGGAGTTCCTGGGGGACCATGGCCCCGCCCAGGGCGCCGAGCACCAGTCCGGCGGTCACTCCGATGCCGATGGTGGCGCCCTCGGCCAGCCGGAAGGAGCCGAGCAGCATCCCCGCTCCCGCTCCCGCCAGTGACAGGGCCATCACCAACAGCACCGATCCCCCCAGGTTCGACCAGTCCACGCCGAAGATGGCCAGGCTCAGGACCATGATGTAGGCGCCCTGGAAGAAAGTGATCCCGAACTGGCCGGCCACGTAACCCGAGATCAGCCGGGCGACCGAGGTGGGAGTGGAGACGATCCGGGTGTCAAGGCCCATCTCCCGGTCGGCCACCATGGCGGTGGCGCCGGTCAGGGCGGTGAGGAACATGAACAGGACCAGGTTGGAGGCCGCGCCCCCGTCGAAGCGGCCCAGGTCGGGTGGGAACAGGGATTCGCCGACCGACTCCACGGCCACCGTCGTCAGGATCACCTGGCCGGCCAGGGCGCTGGCAAGGGGAAAGCTGTCCTGGAACCCCACGCCCAGGATGTCGACCGCGAACCGCGCCGCCCGGTAGGGAATCACCTCCTCGGTGACCGCCTGCTGCACGGTGGCCTGCAACTGCGGCCCCAGCCCGGTGGGGGCGGACACGAAGCCGATCAGCACCGGCTGTCCGACCGCCATCCTCGCCGCCATCTGTGGCGGGAAGACCACCCCCGCCGAGATGTGTCCCCTCTCCACGGCGGTCAGCATCTCCGCTTCGTCCTCATAGAAGACCAGTTCCAGGGCCTGGTTGCCGGCCAGGTTCTCGGTGATCTGGTCGGTTATGGCCTGGCTCGTGTCTCCCGAGATCCCCATCTGCACCCTTCCGCCCTGGCCGCCGAACTGGATTCCGATGATGAACACCATCACCACCGGGAACACGAAGAAGAAGAACAGGGAAGCTGGTTCCCGCAGGATCCTCAGCACGTACACCCAGCCGATCCAGAGCGTCTTCATGGCCGTAGGCTCCGTCGGGCGCCCAGCACGCTGATGGTGAGGGTAACCACCGCCATGCCGGCCAGCACCATCAGGGGCAGAGCCGCCACCTCCAGCCCTCCGCCGCCGCTCAGGTCGCCCAGGCCCCTCATGAACCAGGCGTGGGGAGTGGCGAGCGAAAGGGTGGCGAGGAAGGAGTCGCCGCCGATGGGAAAGAACGTGCCTCCCAGGATGCCCATCGCCACCGCCACCACCGACTGGAAGTTCTGAGCCTGCTCGGCGGTCCTGGCCCAGCCGGCCACCAGGGAGACGATCCCGGCGGCCGCCCCGACCGCGGCCACCACCAGCAGGGCCGTGATCGGCAGGTCGACCCAGTGGGCGCCCAGCAGGAACCGCGAGAAAAGCATGAACAGCCCCACGCTTCCCACCCCCACCGTGATGGACAGAAGGAACTTGGCGGCCAGGATGCGCCCCGGGCTCACGGGGCTGGACAGCAGCCTGGCGAGGGTGTGGCGTTTGCGTTCCTCCAGGAGGCTGAGGAGGCCGACCCCCACCACGAACACCATGAAGAACATGGCGGCGCCCGCCGAGTAGTAGGTGGGCCCGTCCAACCGGCGGACCTGTGCCTCCAGCGAGGCGACCCGCGCCGGAGGATTCGCCTGGGAGGCGGTCAGCCCAGCCTGGACCATCTGCTCTGGGGTGAACCCTCCCATGATGGCGAGAGTCGCCCCCGCCGCGCTGGCCGACGCCACCTCCAGGGCGAACTGCTCGGCGATTGAGGTGGCCACCCCGGCGACCACCGGCGCCTCGGGACTGGCCACCACCACCACCTCGGCGTCCCACCCGTCGACGATCGCCTGGCTGAAACCGTCGGGGATGAAGAACCCGGCGTCGACCTCGCCCTCCTCCACCGCCCTGTCCAGGGAGGCCCGGTCGCGGTGGAAGGTGATGCCGACCAAACCCTCGGTCTCCAACTCCGCCATGGCCACCGAGAAGGCCTCCGATATGGGACCTCCCGCATCGGCGTTGGAGACGCCGAACTCGAAGACCACCGCTTCGTCGGTCTGGAAGAAGCCCCCGAAGGCGAGGCTCAGCGCGGCGGCGATGGCCAGTGGAGCGACCAGCCCGAAGATGAAGATGGTCCGGTCGCGGACCTGCTGGCGCAGGTCCTTCAGGACGATCCAGCCGATGTCCCGCATCGATCAGTCCCGGAGGGCGCGTCCGGTGAGATGGAGGAAGACAGCCTCCAGGTCCGGCTCCTCCACCCGCACGCCGCTGGCCGAGACCCCCGACCGGGTGAGCGTCTCGAAGACCCGGGGGAGGAGGGGAGTGGCGTCGTCCACCAGCAGTTCCATCCCCTCGCCGGTGACCCCCGCCTGGTGGACTCCGTCGAGTTCCGAGATCCGTTCGACCCCCTCGGAGAGGTTGCCGTCGGCGGTGATCAGCACCCGGTCCCGCTCGCCGACCATCCTCACCAGTTCGCCCCTGGTCCCTTCGGCGATCATCGTCCCGTGGTCGATGATGCCCACCCGGTGACAGAGTCGCTCCACCTCCTCTATGTAGTGGGTGGTGTAGAGCACCGCCATTCCCTGGCGGGTCATCTCGGCCACCTGGTCGAGGATGCTGGCCCGGGACTGGACGTCCACGCCCACGGTGGGCTCGTCCAGGATCAGGAGGTCCGGTTGGTGGAGGAGTCCAATCCCGATGTTGAGCCTCCGCCTCATCCCTCCGGAGAACTTGACGGTCTTGTCGCCTGCCCGGTCGGCCAGGGCGGTCAACCCGAGCACCTCATCGACGCGTTTTGCAAGCGTCTTACCCGAGAGTCCCTGCATGCGGCCGAAGAAGGCCAGGTTCTCGCGGGCGCTCAGCCGGTCGTACAGGGCGACCTCCTGGGGGACCCAGCCGATATGGGACTTGACCGAGGTGGTGGAGGTGGTCAGTTCCTCGCCGCACACCGTCACCTTCCCCCCGTCGGCGGCCAGCACCCCGGCGATCATCTGGATGGTGGTGGTCTTCCCGGCGCCGTTGGGTCCAAGCAGGCCGTAATTCTCACCGGGGGCGATCTCGAAGCTGACTCCCTTGACCGCATGGATCTCTCCATAGCTCTTGTGCAGGTCCTCGACCTGGAGAATCGAGGGGGAGGGGTCTGGCGCCGGGGCGGTGACTGGAGTATTCATGGTGACGGTGACGGTGACGATGGCGATGGCGGACCTTGCGGGATTGTAACCGGAGCCCCCGGGACGGCCACCCCCTTCAGAACCCTCTCCAGGTTGGTCAGATACTCCGCGAACGCCTGACGGCCCGTCGGCGTCGCCTGGATCCAGGTTGACGGCTTCTCGTCGCGAAACTCCTTGGTGATGGCGACATACCCGGCCTCCCTGAGCTTCCGCAGATGCACGGTGAGGTTCCCGCCGGTCAGATCGAGGGTCCGCTGGATGAACCGGTAGGCGACCAGCGCCGAGGCGGGTTGGGAGACCAGCAGCGTCATTATCCGCAACCTGACCGATTGGTGGATGGTCTCGTCGAGAACCGCGGAATTGTCGCTCACCGGATCCCGATCCTGTGCAACCACCATGCGCCCAAACCCACGACCGCGAAAGTCGCCGCCGCCGAGACCGGCAGCGCAGCGTCGCCCGCCAGAAAGTCGGGGAGATAGTAGGCGGCGGCTATCCCGACCCCGACCGCCGCCAGCGCGGCGTGGGTCATTATCCCGTACAGGACGTACCCCAGGGTCACTATGCCGATGGCCACGTGGGGAATCTGGGGCCCGCCTTCGGTCGACCACATCCCCGCCGCCGCCGGGATGAACCAGGCCGCCAGCGCCACGGACACCCAGAAGAAGAAGACCCGGATGCCCACCGCCCGACCGGCGTCGGGAGTGACGTTCCGGCTCCCGGCGCGGCGGCCGATCAAGCCGCTGCCGACCATTCCGCCGACCAGCGGAACGCCATAGACCGGCGCCCTGATCCACGGGGTCTCCTGCGCCAGGGCGGACCCCCCGGTCTGGAACCAGTATTCCACCAGGTACAACACCGCCGTGATGGCGCCCCACATGAGAAGGATCGGCGAAGTCCCGGCCAGATACATGGAACTTCTCGTCTTGTTGATGGTGGTGTGGATCGCTCCCCAACTCTCCTGAGGAGTGAGGGCGGTCCCATCGTTGCCTGAGCCTGACATTGTGTGAACCTCCTCCGGGCTAGTTTGTATTACAAACCAGTTTATACAGCAACTAACAGGTTTGCCAAATGGTGGGACTCGCCGGGTGTTGTACACCCGGCGGAAGGGGTCAGTCGACCATCCTCCTGAAGAGTTCTTCGGTCCGGCCGGTGAAGAGCATGGACCCCACCGCCAGGAGCCAGAGGAAGAAGGCTGCGCCCACGATGGGATGGGCGAGCGTGGCCGAGTCGATCCAGATGAACTGCATCGCCAGGCCGAGGATGCCTGACACAGGCGCTATGAACCGAAGTGGTCCTCCTGCCTTCCACTGAAAGCGGGAGGCAACCACCAGCGCCAGTCCCGCTAAGGCGAAGCCGATCTTTCCGCTGAGCCAGCGGATGAGCGCCGAGAACTCGACGAGGGGGTCGATCTCGGGCGCGGCCACCGCCAGGATGACCGCGCACAACCCCGAGACGGCGGTGAATACACCGGAGAAGAGCAACAAAGCGGGGACCAACGGGGACCCCAGGCGCAGCCGGATTATCCATGTCCTCAGGAGATACCAGGCGGCTGCCCCCAGGGTGATCCCGGACAGCAAACGCGCCGCGCCTCCCACACCGTAGAGCCCCGGTTGGAGGGAGATCGCCTCCAGCGTATCTTGCAGTGAAGGTTGAAAGTCGGTGTCTGCGGAGACACGGGTCGCAGCCGAGACTGCCGTGATCAAGGCCGTAAGCACCAGGAGCCCTCCGGCGGTGCGGGCGGCGGAACCCCGCTCCGACACCCCGGCGGGCGCTTGAGATGGGAGCTGAGGCGATCCTGGCACCCTATTTAGACTATCTGCATTTACTTAAATATACGAATCCTGACATGGTTGGCCGAAGGGGGAGGATCGGGATCCGTTCTCTGGCGGTCGGTGACGGTCAGCCGGGCTTCCGGCCGTGCACGCTCAGAGCGCCGCGGCCCTGGATTCGAGCGTCTGGTGGATTCCCCCGTAGGCGGAGGTCTCGGGGAGAAGGTCCTTTGGCACCTTGCAGGTGACGGTGTAGACGGTGTCGCAGACGTTGGCTATCGGCGTCAGGGCGGTCTGGGAGACCAGTTGGTAAGCGTCCATGGTGGAGATCTCGAGTAGCGATGCTATCCACCGCACCATCTCGGTGAGGGCGATGCGGAAGGCGTCCTCCAGGGGCTTGGTGGAACCGGTGGTGATCAGGTACTCGTCCGTCTCGAGCCGCGGCCAGGGCGCGTAGTCGCCGCGGATCACCTCGACCACCAGGACCGTGTTCATCGAGCACTCCACGGCCACCCCGCAGGCCTCGCCCTCTCCCTGCCGGGCATGTCCGTCGCCGATGCTGAACAGGGCGCCGGGCTCGTTGACTCCCAGATAGCAGGTGGCGCCGGCCCGCATCTCGGGAGTGTCCATGTTGCCTCCCCAGGCGCCGGGAGCGAGGGAGTTGCGGACCTCGCCCATGGCAGGGGCCACCCCGACCGTGCCGTGCATGGGGTCCATGGGCAACGGGAGTCTCAGGTCGCCGTCCAGCGCCTGGTAGTAGACGACCCGGTCCTGTCTGTCGAGGTCGTACACCCACACCCGCTCATCCAACGGGGGCTGTAGCGTGGCCGTGTCGCGGCTGCTGGTCAGGGCGCCGAAGAACGGGAAGGTGGCGCTCACCCCCCAGGGCTCGCTGGGCTCGATGCTGACGAAGTGGACCGCCAGGGTGTCTCCGGGCTCTGCGCCGGCGATGTGGAAGGGCCCGGTCTGGGGATTGATGTAGCGAAGATCGCACACCTCCGACGGCAGGTCGGCCGTGGTGCGGACCCGCCCGGCGAAGCAGTCCCGGGTGGCGGTGGAGAGGACCTGGCCGGGCTTCAGTTCGGCCACCGCCTCGGCGCCGCCGAAGGCGTAGACCAGGCTTGACAGAGGCGCATCCGGGTCCAGCGGGTATTCGACGAGGTCAACCACGGGCGGTCCTAACCGAGACACAGTGCCGGGGGAGTGTCACATCCCGTGATGCTAACAAACTGCCGGTCGGGACGCCCCTGTGGGACGGGCCGCCACCAGGCCGGCCAGCATGGTGGTGATCGGCACGGCCGCCACCAGGCCGATCGATCCGCACAGGGTACGAACGATCTCCACCGCTATCAACTCGGAGTTGGCGACCATCACCATCGACTGGTCGGAGACCGCCAGCAACAT
This sequence comes from Acidimicrobiia bacterium, assembly GCA_965209025.1. Classification (GTDB taxonomy): domain Bacteria; phylum Actinomycetota; class Acidimicrobiia; order Spongiisociales; family ZC4RG35; genus Bin76. Next base: position 713,074 of record OZ242375.1, read on the forward strand.
CAGCAGGGGGAAGCTGGCGCCCGCGTAGGCCAGCAGCAGGGTGTTCACCGTGGAGGCGATGTGCTCCCGGCCCACCCGGACGCCGGACGCCACCAGTTGGCGGGTCCCGAGGCCCGGGTTGCGATAGTGGAGTTCGCCCACCAGGGCGGCCTGGGTCACGGTGATGTCGTCCAGGGCGCCGAGGGCGCCGAGCACCGCCCCTCCCAGGATCAGGGAGGCCAGGTCGATGCCTCCGGTGATGAAGGGGAGGGTCAGGGCCTCCTCGGTGGCCAGGCCGGTGAAGTGGGCGAGTTCGAAGAAAGCCCACGACAACGCCAGCGTCAAACCGAGCGCCGAGAGCGTTCCCGCCAGCGCCACGGTGGTGGTCGAGTTGAATCCGTGGATGAGGTACAGGCTGACGAAGGCGATGGCCGATGCGGCCACCACGGCCACCAGCAGGGGGTCGTTCCCGTCCAGGATCGACGGCGCCACGAACGCTACCAGCACTGCCACCGTGCCCGCCATCCCCACCAGGGCCAGCACTCCCCGGCGGCGCCCCAGGGCGATCACCACCACCGCGAACAAGGCGGTGAGCCAGGCGAGCGGGGTCCGCCGGTCGGCGTCTGCGTAGAAGTAGAAGTCGGTGGACGGCTCGTATCCGAGGATTATCTTCTGCTCCACCGTCAACCGGGGCGCCGTGGCGGCGAACTCCAGGTCGAACTCGGTCAGAGCTATCGCCGTGCCTTCGGCGGGGCCCTCGTCGAGGACGGCCGTGACGTGACGGCAGTTACGCGGGTTGTCGTCGGTGGCATAGGAGCAGGGGCCGTCGCGGACCTCCCTTACGGTGGCTCCGTACCGTTCGGTGGCCAGCCCGATCTCGGCGGCGCTCTCGGTCGCCGACTCGACTCCCTCCTCGGTGGGCCACAGGGCGACTGTCCCGAACCCGGTCGCTATCGCCGCGGCAACCACGAAGACCAGCACCGCCTGTAACCCACGATGCGACCTCCAGGCGCTCGCTCCGGTGTCCAGGCGGTGTCGCCCCCCAAGCCTGGGGGAGAGGGCTCCCTTCGGTTCGCCCGACTGATCGGTTGCCTTCGCCATCCTCACCGGGAGGTTAGAAGACAACCAGCCCCAATTCCGTTCTGCCCTGTTGGCGGTGAAGCCAAGTACGCTCTGATTCGGTGCGGGAAGCGACGCTGGACTATTACCGGACGCCCGGTTGGATGACGGTCTTGCCGGATCATCCCGCCCTGGACGACCTTCCCAGGGACCTGGCCCGGTTGCGGGGAGTGGTCCAGAACCTGTTGGTCCACCGGGAGTGGGCGGGCGCCTACGACCTGGATGTGGGCTCGGTCAGGGCCGGGGAGCAGAACCTGCGGACCGTCGCCGAGGTGCTGGGGCGCGCCTTCGAGATCTCGGCGGCGCCTGTGGCGGCGCCTCGGGCGCCGATAGATCGGGTGGTCTCGATATGCCGCCACTTCGCCGTGCTGTACACCGCCTTGCTGCGTATCCGGGGTGTCCCGGCACGGGTGCGGTGCGGGTTCAGCGGCTACTTCGACTCCGTGAGGTGGTATGACCACTGGATCACGGAGCGCTGGGAGGTTGGGCGCTGGGTGCGCGACGATCCCCAGATAGACCAGGTGCAGGCGAAGGTTCTGGGCCTCGACTTCGATCCCTACGACCAGCCGCCCGGTCGCTTCCTGACCGGCGGGGAGGCTTGGATCGCCGCCCGGGAAGGCCGCATCGATCCTGCGGTCTTCGGCATCTATGACATGTGGGGATTGGGGTTCATCGCCGGGAACGTCGTCAACGACTTCGCGTGCCTCAACAAGGTGGAGATGCTCCCGTGGGACAGTTGGGGGATGATGAGAGACCCGCGACGCCCCCCGAGCAAGGCAGCCATGAAGGTCCTCGACGACGTGGCCGCCTTGGCGGTCGCCGACGACCTGGATGCGGTCACGAGCCGCTACCGAGAGGACCGGCGCCTCACCGTACCCCCCGTGGTGACCAGCTACACCGATGCGGGGCCGGTGAAGGTGCTCCTTCCCGGTTGAGCGGCAAGGGGACCCCGGGCGGCGCAGGCCCGACTGCCCGGGCCGATGTGGTATGGTGTCAGCGATGAGCGGATTCACGGGTCCGGTGGGCGAACTACTGGCGACCAATCGAGACCGCGTATTGGAGATCGTGCAATCTCGCGGGGGCAAAGAGGTGTATGCGTTCGGCTCTGTGGTTCGGGAGGAAGACAATCAGGCAAGCGATCTGGACTTGCTGGTCCTGTTTAACGAAGGCGCTTCTCTTTTCGATCAGGTCTACCTCCAAAGGGACTTGGAGGAATTGCTGGGGTGCCATGTCGATGTATTGAGCATGAACGGTTTACGTCAGGCTCTTGACGGAAAAGGCCAGTACCGCAGGGAGATGATGCTCAAGGAGGCGGTTCTCCTATGACCGGCGCCTCTCGAGACCGTGGATACTTGGAAGATTTGCTGAAGGCCGCCGAGGAGATCGGCGTCGTGGTGACCGAAGCCGGAGAGGCCTATGTCGGCGGTGATCTCATCGCCCGGCGCGCCCTGGAAAAGTGCTTGCTGAACCTCGGGGAAGCGGCGGGTCGCCTCAGCCAAAGGTTCAGACACGAACATCCGCACATCCCCTGGGTTGCCATCGTCGGGTTGAGAAACGTCTTTGGCCCACGAATACGGCGCCATTGACTACGACGCCCTGTGGCGCGTCGCTGTCCAAGATGTTCCGAAGGTGGTGAAAGCACTGACGGCCGGTTGATCCCGGAACGGGAGGGGTTGGATTACTGGGGAATGAAGGAGGTGTTGCCCTCGCCCCAGATGTGAGGTCGGATGGCCACGCCGTTGATGAAGACGGCGGCCTCGGCGCGGCTGGCCGGCTGGTTGGGGCAGAACAGGGTGGAACTGCATCCCGACACCACCTGGAAGTCGGTCAACCAGGCCACGCTGTTTGCGTAGTAGTCCTCGGGCTGCACGTCCTCGTATGGGGAGGTCGATCCGGGATAGTTGGCCTCGGTGTGCCGGTGGAGGAGGGTGGCCATCTGTCCCCTGGTCACCTGCTGGGTGGGACAGAACTGCCAGGCGCCGTCTCCGAATTCGCCGAGGGTGCATCCCAAGGTGATTTCACCGGCGACCGCCCAGCCGATCGCCTGGTCCGAGTACACCCCTTCCGCCACGTCGGCGAACGCCGCCGAGCCCAGGAATTTCGGGGTGGGCCGTCCGGCGGCCCTCCACAGGAAGGTGACGAACTGCTGGCGGGTGAGGTTGGCCTCGGGGCAGAACATGTCAACCGCGCATCCGCTGGTGACTTTGTGGAGGATCATCCAGTTCACCGCCGACTCGAACCAGGCGCCGGCCGGGACGTCGGTGAACAGTTCGGAGGCGGTGGTCGGCGTCTCGTCACCGCCGCCTCCATCAAAACCTCCACCACCACCGCCGGGGCCACCACCGCCGGGGCCACCACCGCCGGTGGGCCCGCCGCCCGTGGGCCCACCGCCCGTGCGAGGAGGGTTCGGAGTAGAGCGGGGCGCGGTCCTCGGCAACACGGCCACGGTCACCTCAAGGTCGGTGGACACGCCGTCGGCGTCGGTGGCCGTCAGCGTAACTTGGTAAAGGTTGTCCAAGGTGAAGTCGTCGGGGTCATCATGGTCAGGAGTGGTCTCGAAGCGGAGCACTCCGTTGGGGCTTATCAAGAAGTCACTGTTGTCTTGGGCGGCTGGCGCTGCCCCTGAGACATTCTTGAATGCCCAGGTGACCCTGGTCCTTTCGGGATCGACCGCGCGGTAGGCGCCGACCGATCCCGAGTCGCCGCTCCGGTGGAACACCGTCGTGTCGCCGGTCACCACCGGAGGCTCGTTCTCGTCGTCGACGTTGATCGTGACGTCGATCGTGTCCGAGGCGCCGGAAGGGTCGGTGACGGCGACCCGCACCCGGTAGCTGGAACGCGCCTCGCGGTCGAGCGGGCCCCGGGTCGACAACCGGCCGGTCTGCTGGTCGATCCCGAAGAACTGGGCGTGCGATCCGCTCAGGGAGTAGACGAGCAGGTCCCGCGCGCCGTCCGGGTCGTCGGCTTCGACCGGGTCGCCGATCGGGCCGGCAGGCTGGTTCTCGACGACGCTGCGGACCCCGTCCTCGTCGTCGGGAAAGGCGGGCGGACTGTTCTCGTCCGGCGCGTCCCGCGGCTGGTGGGGAGCGGAGATCCGGACCGTTTGAGATTGACCGTGGACGTCGGCGAAGGAGGCGGTGACAGACAGAGCGTGGCCTTTGTCGACGTCGGTGGGTGTGTAGGTGGGCGAACTGACGCTTTGCAGAACGTTGCCCGAGGCACCGGGTCCGTCGCCGGGGGATGCGCCGGCATGCCACACCCGGTTGTCTGCGGTCCGTTGCAGCAGGACTCCTGCCTGCGGACCCCAACGCGACAGTATCACGGCGCCTGTCCCGTCGGGGTCCCCGACGGTCACCGGTGGGTACCGGGTGTCCGTCCGAGTCCCGTCAGAAGCGCCCGGGGTCTGTACCGACCTGGCGGGGGAAGTTCCCTGGATGCTGGGTGCTCCGCCCGCCCACGTCCAAGTGATTCCGCTCCGCGGTACTTCGGGACCCTCCAGCGTGGCCCGCAGCGGGACGCCCACCTCCGGCTGCAGATGCGAGAGCGTCACCACGGCTCCCTCGGTGAGGTCCAGGATGGTGACCTTCACGTCCAGTGTGCCGGTCCTCACCCCGTCGAATGCCTCAACGGTCACTTCGTATACGTTGTTGCCATTGGAGTCCTGCGGCGACTCGTAGTCGGGGGCGACGGCGAAGCGGAGTTCCCCGGCGGCGTTGATGGTGAAGTCGCCTGCGTCGCTCCCCGACAGAGACCAGCGGATGGCAAAGTTCTCCGGGTCGGTGGCGGTGTAGGTGGACACAACGCCTGTTTTGTTTTCGTCCAGTTGGGCATTGATCAGATCCCCGGTGATGGTGGGCGCCTCGTTCACGTCCGTGACGGTGACGGTTACCTCCAAAGTGGCCTGGTTCGTCCCGTCGGAAGCGTGGACGGTCACTTCATATTCGTTGTCGCTATTGAGATCTCTCGGCGCCTCGTAGTCGGGTGGGGCTACAAAGGTGAGGCGGCCGTCGGCGGCGTCGATATCGAAGCTGATGGCGTCGTCGCCCAACAGCCAAAAACTGATGGCGGCGCCTTCGGGGTCGGTGGCGGTGTAGGTGCCCACCACAGCGGTACCGTTCTCCGCAAAGTCGGGATCGGCAGGCCCCCCGGTGAAGGTGGGCGCTTCGTTCACGTCCGTGACGGTGACGGTCACCTGCAGGGTGTCCACGTTCCAGCGGTCGGCGGCCCTGACCGTCACCTGGTAATTGTTGTCCCGGCCGGCGTCTGCGGGGCTCTCGAAGTCCGGCGGGAGCGAGAATCTGAGTTCACCGCCGGTGTTGATCTCGAAATCGTGTCTGTCCGGGCCCGACAGCGACCAACCGATGGTGTCGTCCTCCGGGTCGGTGGCCGTGTAGGTCTCCACAGTGACCGCGAGGTTCTCCGGATAGTCCCTGGTGTTCTGCCCTCCGGTGATGGTGGGCGCCTGGTTCGTCGCACCTTCTCTCACCACGGTCACTTCCACCGGGCGAGTGTCTTCGAGGGTCCCGTCCGAAGCGGTGACGGTCACCTCGTAGACGTTGTTCCGGCCGCTGTCGGCGGGATTGTCGAAGTCCGGTGGGGTCGAGAAGGTAAGTATGCCGCTGGTGTCGATCTCGAAGTCGTCTTCGTCGGCGCCCGACAGCGACCAGGCGATGGTGTCGTCCTCCGGGTCGGTGGCGGTGTAGGTGCCCACCGCGGCGGTTCCGCCCGTCTCGTATCTCAGGGTGGTCGGCCCGCCGTTGATGGTGGGGGCCTCGTTCACATCCGTCACGGTGATGATCACTGCACGGGTGTCCCGGCGGGTCCCGTCCGACGCCACGACCACCACCCGGTAGCTGTTGGGGATGCCGTCGTCCGCGGGGCTTTCGAAGTCCGGTGGGGTCAAGAATCTGAGCACGCCGCCGGCGTTGATCCTCAACAAGTCACGTTCCGGGCCAATCAGCGACCAACCGATGGTGTCATTCTCGGGGTCGGTGGCCGTGTAGGTACCCACCGCGGCGGTGACGTTCTCCGGAAGGCTGAGGTCGGTCGGCCCGCCGGTGATGGTGGGGGCCTCGTTCACGTCCGCTACGGTGATGGTGACATCCAACGTATCCTGGAGGGCGCCGTCCGAGGCGGTGACGGTCACCTGGTATTGGTTGTTCTGGTCGGCGTCCCGTGGTTGGTCCACGTCGGGGCTCTGCCTGAAGCTGAGTTGCCCCCTGGTGTCGATGGTGAAGTCCTCTGCATCGGTGCCTGACAGCGACCACATGATGGTTTCGTCCTCGGGATCGTCGGCGCTGTAGGTGGTGACAAACTGGCTGGCGCCCTCTGGTATGGTCAACTCTGAGGATCCGACCACGGTGGGCGCCTCGTTCACGTTCGTGACGGTGATGGTGACATCCAGCGTGTTCTGGAGGGCGCCGTCCGAGGCGGTGACGATCACCTCGTATTCGTTGTCCCCGTTGAAGTCGGCGGGAACGTCGAAGTCCGGTGCGGTTGTGAAGGTGAGTACGCCGCTGGTGTCGATCTCGAAGTGGTCTTCGTCGGCGCCCGACAGCGACCAGGCGATGGTGTCGTTCTCGGGGTCGGTGGCCGCGTAGGTACCGACTGCCTCCGTGCCGTTCTCCTGGTAGGTCTCCGACGACGCCCCGCCGGTGAAGGTGGGCGCCTCGTTCACGTCCGCTACGGTGATGGTGACATCCAACGTATCCTGGAGGGCACCGTCCGAGGCGGTGACAGTCACCTCGTATTCGTTGTTCGGACCGCTGTCGGCGGGATTCTCGAAGTCCGGTGAGGTTTTGAACGTGAGTATGCCGCTGGCGTCGATCTCGAGAACGTCTGCGTCGTCGCCCGACAGCGACCAGGTGATGGTGGATTTCTCCGGGTCGGTGGCCGCGTAGGTACGGACTGCCCTGGTGTCGTTCTCCTGGTAGGTCACCGACGACGCCCCGCTGACTATGGGCGCCTCGTCCACGTTCGTGACGGTGACGGTCACCGCCCGGGTGGCTTGGTTGGTGGCGTCCGAGGCGGTGACGGTCACCTCGTATTCGTTGTTCCGGCCGCTATCGGTGGGGCTCTCGAAGTTCGGCGCATGCCTGAAGGTGAGGACTCCGCTGGTGTCGTCGATCTCGAAGTCGTCTGCGTCGGTGCCTGACAGCGACCAGGTGATGGTGTCGTTCTCGGCGTCGGTGGCTGTGTAGGTGGCGACCGATTTGTCGTTGCCCTCGGGTCTGGTCACAGCCCGGTCGCCGCTGATGGTGGGCGGTGCGTTGGCTGCTTCCTCCACCAAGGTCACGATCACCTGAACCGCCAGTGAACCCCAATTGGAGTTGGCGTCCCTGGCCTGAACGGTGAATTCAAAGACGTTGTTGCCGTCGGCGTCCGAACGGTCTGGGTTGGGTGCCTCACGGAAGGTGACCACGCCCTGGGAGTCAATCTGGAAGGGGGCAACCTCCGTGATGGACTGGGCCGTCAAACCCCAAACTTGAATGGCATCCCCCTCCGGGTCGGTGGCCGTGTAGGTGCCCACCGTCAAGCTGCCGCCCTTTCTTTTGGTTACCGTTCTCGATCCGACCACGACGGGCGCCTCGTTCACGTCCCTCACCGTCACGGTCACCGCACGGGTGGCGTTGAGCGTCCCGTCCGAGGCCGTGACAGTCACCTCGTATTCGTTGTTGGCGCCGTTGTCTGCGGGGCTTTCACGGTCCGGTGAAACCTTGAAGCTGAGCGCCCCGGCGCTGTTGATGGTGAAGTCGTCGGCGTCCGTGCCCGTGACGCTCCAGGTGATGGCGCCGTTCTCAGGGTCGGTGGCGGTGTAGGTGTCCACCGCGTCGGTGCCGTTCTCGGGGTAGTCCTTAGCGGTGACGCCTCCGGTGATGGTCGGCGGCCTGTTTCCGGACGTGACGACCGTGACCAGAACCGGCACAGTGTCGAAGAGGGCGCCGTCCGACGCCTTCACGGTGACCGAGTAGACGTTGTCCCCGTCATGGTCCGTCGGCGACTCCCAGAGCGGGGCTTGCCTGAAGCTGAGCGCCCCGGCGCTGTTGATGGTGAAGTCGTCGGCGTCCGTGCCCGTGACGCTCCAGGTGATGGTGCCGTTCTCCGGGTCGGTGGCGGTGTAGGTACCCACCGCTGTGGAGCCTTCCGGTATGTTCGCCGACATCGGGCCGGTCGCGGTGGGCGGCTCGTTCACGTTCGTCACGGTGACGGTCACCGGCCGGGTGTCCTGGCCGGTACCGTCCGAGGCTGTGACCGTGAGGTTGTAGATGTTGTCGCCGTCGTCTCCGCGGCTCTCGTAGTCGAATGGAACCAGGAACCAGAGTATTCCGTCCCCGCCGATTCCGAAGTGTTCCGAGTCGGCTCCCGTCAGGCTCCAGGTGATGCGGTCGCTCTCGGGGTCGGTGGCGGTGTAGTCTCCTACCCTGTTTTGGTGGGTCCGGACGGTGTTCTCCGGGTAGGTCTTGGTGGTCGGGCCGCCGGTGATGGTCGGCGCTGCGTTCGTGCTGTCGGTCACCTTGACCCTCACGTCAAGGGTTGTCTTATTTGTCCCGTCCGAAGCCTCCACGGTTATCTCGTAGATGTTGTCCGAGTTGGCGTCCTCTGGAGATGCGGTGCTGGGGGTCTGGCTGAAGCTGAGTTGGCCCGAGGAGGCGTCGAGGGTGAAGTCGCCGCTATCCGTTCCGGAGAGCGACAGCGTGGCGGTTTCACCTTCATCGTCGTCGCTGGCCGTGTAGGTGGCGACGACCCCGGTTCCTCCCTCCAGGAAGTTGACCCCTTCAGGGCCCGCCAGCCTCGGCGCCTCGGCTCGGTCGGTAACCGTCACTTTGATGGCTTTCGTCGAAGTATTGGATCCGTCATGCGCCTTCAATGTGACCTGAAAGACGTTGTCCCCATTGCTGTCATGGGGATTCTCAAAGTCCGGTGCCTTCCTCATAGTGATGCTCCAAGAGCCCCCGAATCCATCGTCTGATAGGATGAAGTGGGCCGCATCCGGACCTCCAAGGGAAGGAGTGATTGTGTTATTCTCCGGGTCCGACAGCACAAAGCTACTGCTCAATAAGTGGTGTTCGACGAGACGGATGTCGAAGCTGGCTCCGGAGATGGTCGGTGGTGAATTGGGGAGTTCAGTGATGGTGACGGTGACGTCGAGACGGCGATGCGCTGCGCCGTCCCAGTTAACCAATGTCACCTGATAGACGTTGTTGTTGTCGGCATCCGCGGGACTACTGAAGTCGGGCGCCGACCTGAAAGTGAGGAAGCCGTTCCGGTTGCCCGTACCGCCCCAGCCGATCAGAAAGTCCCCGGCATCGGCGCCCTCCAACCGCCAGTTCACGATTGCCGGGTTCGGATTGGTGACCGTGTAGGTCGCCACCGTCCTGTCCGAGCCTTCAGGCCTTGTGACTGCGGTGTCCCCCTCGATGGCGGGGAAAATCGTTACGCTGACCGGGAACCGGGACGTGTTCTCCGACACGTCCGTGGCCTCCACGGTGACCTGGTAGACGTTGTTCGTGTCGGAATCGGCCGGATGGTCGGCGTCTGGTGAGACCTTGAAGCTGAGCTGGCCGGCGCTGTTGATGCTGAAGTCGGCGGCGTCGTCCCCGGACAGGCCCCAGGTTATCCCGCCTCTCTCGTCGGTGGCTGTGTAGGTGGCCACGACGGCGGTGTCGTTCTCGAGGTAGGTCTTCTCGTCGTCCCCGCTGATAACGGGCGGTTCGTCGACGTCGATGACCCTGACGGTGAAAAGGAAACTGGTGCTGTTGCTCGCGGTGTCGGTCGCCCTGACTCTGAAGAGGTAGGTCGACTTGGTCTCGAAGTCGAGAGCGTCCTTGGTCGACAACTGTCCGGTCGAGGAATCGATGGAAAAGGCTTGGTGGTCGGTCGACCCAACTAAGGCGACGAATCTGTACGTCAGGGTGTCACCGTCCGGGTCTCCGGCCGCCAGGGGGTCGCCGATGGCGGTACCGGCGGCGGTGTTCTCCTCGACGGTGCGATGACCGGTTTCAGTGGAGGGGAACACCGGATGTTGGTTGGGCGTCTGCAACACTATGGGGGAGGGGGGCGAGGCGCTTTCGGCTGCAGGAACGCCGAGGGACTCGATCCCCGAGGGGGCGCCGGCGGTGGCCGGGGAATGGCCGAGACTGCCGAGCAGCAGCACCAGCAGCGCACCCGGCACGATGCGCGCCGTCCAAGGGGGTGGCTTACCAGGACCCGAAGAGATGCGCCTTAGCATTCTCCCGACCAAACCAAACCGCTACCGGGGGGGGGGGGGGTGGGATCCAAAGCCGACCCCGCTACCGGATGACCGGACCTTCAGCAGCCGGTACGCTCCCGGCGCCCGGCGGCTTTCTACATGACCCGAAGGTGGGTGTCTGCATGCGAACCCTCGTCAAGTGTGTCATTCTCTCCATTTGATGCGGCTCTGTGCTGAACTGCGGACATCCGTTGGCTCGGCCCAGGCACTCGGCCCGTTGGGGCACGGGGCCATGGGAAGGCCGATGTCGCGCTCCGAATCCGTGCAGATTCACGACTTCTTCATGTAAATACTAGCCTATGATCGCAACTGTATCTACAATGCGGTGTCTAGACTGAGTATAGAACATGAAACTTATATGCAGAACTCGAGCGAGTGACGGTGGGCCGTCTACTTCGCATGCCTCCAGCCGGGCAGGGCTGGAGGCCGGTCTGCGTTATCCGTGAAGGAGACTGATCATGACGCGCACCATCAGATCGCCTATTGTCGTCGTTCTTTCGGTGGCCCTGGCCCTGTCGGCTGTAGCACCCGCGGGCGCGCTGGCCCAGGAAGGAACCAGCCCCGCTTGCGACGCGGCTTTCGCCGCGCTGGCACGCTATTACGAGGGCGAGATCACCAAAGCGGAGGCGGATGCGGCCGTCGCGCTCTGCGAGGCCGAGTCACAAGACCCGCCCGGTAATGGTCAGGGTGGAGGCGGTCCGGGCGGAGGTGGTCAGGGCCAGGTTCCTCAGCCTCAGGACGGTAATGGTCAGGGTGGAGGCGGTCCGGGTGGAGGTGGTCAGGGCCAGGGGTCGAACCACGACCCTTGGGCACAGGGTCCCACTCCCGTTACAGGAGATGAATGGCACCGTGCTTACGACGAGAACGAGCAGTTCTGCGGTAATGCGTGGCGGCCGAGGGAGACGAATGAAATGTTTGTGGGGACCGATACAAGGTATCCCGGTCAGCGGTTGACCTGGCGCTGCGCGGGGAGTTACTTCGAGTTGATCTCGACCACTTTTGCGCAAATTGACCGGTCTAGACCTCCTCAACATTATTCCGAGCAATGGGCCGAAGCTCTCATAGCAGCCGGTTTACTGACCGCCGACATCTGCCGATCAAGGTTGTCGTTCACCATTAACAGTACGCAAACCCTCCAATGGAGCAACGACGGAGTGGCAAGAACGTTCCCGTTCATCAGTAGCAATCCCCAGTGGATTGGACTAACAGTCTGGGTAGACAACCCGAGCGCCGACTCGGCCGCATGCGCTGTGCGAACGCGAATGGAAAACCGGGAGGCTGCCCTGCAGGCGGCGCGAGATCGGAACCTAGCGGAGTGGCCTACTAATCCGCCGGCGGCGTACTGCGAAGACCGGACGTTCATCCCTCCGGTACCTAATCCGGATGGGAGGGAGAACGACAAGCGGACCAGGTACTACGTCGTGCGCATCTCTCCGGATCTCACCACAGGGGACTGGGTAACAGAGACCCTTGTCAATCACTCCGGGATAGCCCAGCGTGCCGACGGTGGAGCCATCGGGAATGTTTGGAGTTCCGATGTGTATTTCGATAGGGCGAAAGTGATTGAAGAGATGAATAAGTTCGATTGCAGTCTCGCCGATCACAACGCGATAATTACTGCCTACCAGAACCTGCCTTGATGGGCGGGGATGCGTTCGCGGTGGCGGTTGACCGGGTGAAGGTACCGGTTCCGTCTCGTCCGGGACGGGGCCACCGCCGCCGGGGGAGCAGGGTTGCCGCGGCGCTGGTGGCTGCTGTCGTGCTGTGGGTGTCGGTGCCGGTGGGTGCGGGCGGGCACCGGGCAGTGCGGACGCTGGATGTGGCGGCGGTGGATCCCGGCGGTGAGGTCGTGGTGACCGTGGAGGCGGAGGATTTCGGGCGTTTCGGGAGAGTCATTGAGCTGTTGCCCGGTGGATGGACCTACACGGGCTCGAGCCTGCCGGAGACGGCCGTCACGGTCCAGACGGGTCGGGTCAGGTTCCTGATGTTGAATCTCGATCCGTCGCAGTCGTTTGTCTTCTGGTACACGGCGAAAGCGCCGGACGCGGCCGGCACCCACGTCTTCTCGGGGGTGATCGAGGACTCCGATAGGGTGGCGGAGACCGTGGGCGGCGCCGGGGAGGTGGTGGTGCGCGCAACCGGTGGGGCGTAGGGATGCCTGCGCGGCGCCGGAGGCGCGGCCGGTCTGAGGTTCTGCGACGTGGCGGTCGGCGCCTACTATGAGACGCCGGTCACCTCCCTTCATGCGGACGGCGTCCTCGGTGGAACTCTTTGCGAGGAAGGGTTCTGCCCGTCGGGGCCGGTGCTCCGCAGGACCCTGGCGGTGTGGCTGGTACGTCTCCTCGACGGAAAGGATCCCCAGCCGATCACCCGGTCGAGGTTCGGTGATGTGGACCCGTATGGTTTCCATGGTCGGTTCATCGAGCGGTTGGCGCAACTGGGTGTGACCCGGGGATGCGGCGATGGGAACTTCTGCCCGGACGGAGTCGTGTCCCGGGCGGAGATGGCTGCTTTCCTGTCCCGCGCCTACCGGTTGCCCGCCGGGACCGCCCCCGGTTTCGGTGATGTGGCGGATGACGCCTGGTACGCGGTCGACGTGGCCAAGCTGGCGGCGTCCGGAATCACCAAGGGATGCGCCGATGGGCTGTTCTGTCCCAGCCAGGACACCACGCGGGGACAGTTGGCCACCTTCCTGCACCGCGCCGAGACAGCCAAGGCCTCCACCGGCCAGGGCGGTAGCTAGCTGCCGGCGGGACCGGCCGCGAGGCATCACGGAAGCCAAACAAGTCATGGTTGTTGCCCCGGCGGGTGGCGTCTCGCCGCCCGAGGCAGAACTCAAGCAACCGGATGCACTGTGCATCCGACCGGCCGGGTAACAACCCAGGGTGTCGCTACATCTCGGAGACAGGATAAACTGAGAGGTCACCGACCGGGGAGAGCGACATGCCGGCGCTAGCTTATGCACGGGGCGACACCGCAACGCCCCTGTTGGAGGAGACCATCGGCCGGAACCTGGAGTCGATGGTCGCCCGTTTCCCCGACCGGGACGCCCTGGTCTCGATGCACCAGGGAATTCGCCAGACCTACCGGGCCTTCAACCGGTCGGTCGACCTGCTGGCGATGGGTTTGCTCCGACTGGGCCTGGAGGTGGGCGACCGGGTGGGAATCTGGAGCCCGAACTGCGCGGAGTGGGTGTGGCTCCAGTACGCGGCCGCCAAGGTGGGGGCGATCCTGGTGAACCTCAACCCCGCCTACCGGACTCACGAGGTGCGCTACGCCCTGGCGCAGTCGGGGTGCAGGGTGCTGGTCTCGGCCCAGCAGTACCTGTCGTCGGACTACCGGGCGATGGTCTCGGAGGTCCGCGACGACCTGGACGCCCTGGAGCGGGTGATCTTCCTCGACACTCCCGAGTGGGACGCCCTGATGGAACCGGGCGGCGACGACGGCATGGAGGGCGTCCTGGCCGAGCGAATGGCCGGCCTGCACCATGACGACCCCATCAACATCCAGTTCACCTCCGGCACCACGGGTTTTCCCAAGGGCGCCACCCTCAGCCACTCCAACATCCTGAACAACGCCTATTTCATCGGGGAGGCGTGCGCCTACACCGAGGTGGACCGGGTGTGCATCCCCGTCCCGATGTATCACTGCTTCGGGATGGTGCTGGGCACCCTGGCCTGCACCACCCACGGGTCGGCGATCGTCTTCCCGGGCCCGGGGTTCGTTCCTGACGAGGTGCTGGCGGCGGTGGAGGGGGAGAGGTGCACCAGCCTGTACGGGGTGCCGACCATGTTCATCGCCGAGTTGGCCCATCCCGAACTGGCGTCGTTCGACCTGTCGTCGCTTCGCACCGGGATCATGGCCGGATCGCCCTGCCCGGTGGAGGTGATGAAGCAGGTCATCTCCGACATGCACATGACCGACGTGACCATCGCCTACGGCATGACCGAGACCTCCCCGGTGTCCACCCAGACCAACACCACCGACACCATCGAGAGACGGGTCTCCACGGTGGGCCGGGTCCATCCCCACGTCGAGATCAAGATCATCGACCCTGGGACGGGCGAGACGGCGGAGCGGGGGAGCGACGGGGAACTGTGCACCCGCGGCTACTCGGTGATGCTGGGCTACTGGGACGACCCGGAGAGGACCGCCGAGGCGATCGACGCCGACGGATGGATGCACACCGGCGACCTGGCCGTCATGGACTCAGACGGCTATGTGAACATCGTCGGGCGGATCAAGGACATGATCATCAGGGGAGGGGAGAACATCTACCCGCGAGAGATCGAGGAGTACCTGTACGGGCACCCGGCCATCGAGGACGTGCAGGTGATCGGCGTCCCCGACGTCAAGTACGGCGAGCAGGTGATGGCCTGGGTGAAGCTACGAGAAGGCGCCGAGGCGACCGCCGAGGACGTTAAGGAGTTCTGCCGGGGCAGCATCGCCCACTTCAAGGTCCCCCGGTACGTGAAGTTTGTCAACGACTTCCCGATGACCGCCACCGGCAAGATCCGCAAAGTAGAGATGCGCGAAGTCTCCATCGCCGAACTGGCACTGGAAGAGGCCGCGGACATCGAATCCGCCTAGCGGATCCCAGGGGATCCGGTATAATTAGACTGGTCAATGTAACCGGTTGGAGGAACCCATGCGTCAGGTGCAAGCCACACAAGCTAAGGCCCGTCTGGCCGCCCTGCTCAGAGAGGTGGAGCGTGGCGAGACCATCGAGATCACTCGTCACGGCAAAGCCGTCGCTCACCTGGTCCCGGCCGACGCTCGCAACTTGGCCGAACGCAAAGAGGCTGTGGATAGGCTTCGACAACTCCGCGCCGGGTGGGCAGATCACGTTCCCTTTAGTGTCGAAGAGATACTGGCGGCCCGCCATCAGGGCCACCGGGCATGAGAAACCTGGTCGTCGACGCGTCAGTGGCCGGCGCCTGGTTCCTCGGTGAAGCATCTCCTGTTGCTGAGAGGGCGCTGGAGCGACTGGGGGAGGGCGGAGCGGTTGTTCCCCAACTGTGGCACCTGGAGGTGCGGAACTCCCTGTTGACCGCTGAACGACGCTCCCGGCTCTCTGCGGCCCAGGTGAGAGACAGTTTGCTGGTATTAAGACAACTGCCCATCAAGACCGACAACGGTCTGGATCTCGCCGTGGCTTTTGATCTGGCCCGAAGCCACGCCTTGTCGTTCTACGACACTGTCTACCTGGAACTGGCCAAAAGGACCGATGGCGAACTGGCAACTCTGGACAGGGCGCTTCATGGGGCCGCAGTTGCCGAAGCCGTCTCGGTTTTGGGGGATTCGTCCTCGAACTGAACAGATCGGACAGTACGGGGGCGCCGGGTTGACCCTCTTTACTGGCGGCTTCCCCTCGAAGACCGTCTGATGAAGAGCTGCTTGTGCCCGCTGATCGCCCTCTCGCTGGTTTCGAACTGGTCGGGTTCCGACTTGACGAGGAGCGACAGTCGTGAGTATCCGTAGGTCCGCGGGTCGAAGGCGGGATCCAGTTTGCGGATCTGGCTGCCGACAATGCTGAGCATCACCCAGCCGTCCTCTTCTATCCCGGTCTCTATGGCGGTCTCCACGGCGCGACTTACCGTGCCGGTCCACTTCGAGGGTTTGGGCGGTAGGGGCCGGTCCTCGGGAGTCTGCTCCGACGAGGTGAGGTTCTCGGTGTAGACGAACACCTCACAAGCGTTGACCAGAGAGTTGGGAGTCTGCATGCGGCCTATCCCCATCACGAAGAGTCCACCCTCCCGTATGCGGGTGGCCAACCTGGTGTAGTCGCTGTCGCTGGACACTATGCAGAACCCGTCGACCGTCCCGGTATGCAGAAGGTCCATGGCGTCGATTATCAGGGCGCTGTCGGTGGCGTTCTTGCCCACCGTGTACCGGAACTGTTGAATGGGTTGGATGGCGTAGGTTTGCAGGACCTCTTTCCAGCCCAACATGTGAGGTGTCGTCCAGTCTCCGTAGATGCGCCTGGTGGTGATGCTGCCGTGCTTGGCCACCTCGGCCAGGATGGGCTCGATGAGGGAGGGCTGAGCGTTGTCCCCATCCACCAGCAACGCGATGTGATTGGGGTGTGAATCCTGCGGAGGCATGGACGGAGGCCTTCCTTCAAGCGATGGAGGTTCACCCATCCTACCAAGCGGTCTGGGGCGCCTCCACCAGGGACGCCGTCGCCCGATTGAGCTGGCGATTATCCGGGACCGGTGGTGAGGAGAACGTACACCGCCTTCGATGCGCGCCCCATCTATTCTCGGAGCCAGCAGGTGAATACAGCAACCGGAGAAGACAAGCCGCCGGCGAACAGGTTGGTGCGTCGGATAGTCGGGGCTTTTCGTCCCTATTGGCCGGTTGTCACCCTGGTGGGCCTCTTGATTCTCATCACGGCCGGCATCGGGGTGGTGAACCCGCTCCTCATCCGGGTGGTGTTCGACTCGGCGCTGTTTCCCGCCAGCGGCGGTCCGGACCTGAACCTGCTGTGGGTGCTGGCCGCAGTAATGGCGGGGATCACCGTGGTGGGCGGCCTGCTGGGAATCTGGCACACCTACCTGACCAACCAGGTCGGCCAGCGGGTGATGGGCGACCTCAGGGAGCGTCTGTACCGCCATCTCCAGAGGCAGCCGCTCAGTTTCTTCACCGACACCCGGACCGGGGAGATCCAGTCGCGGGTGGCCAACGATGTGGGGGGTGTCCAGACGGTGGTCACCAGCACCGTCTCCGACACCATCGGCAACCTGGTCATCTTCATCAGCACCCTGGTGGCCATGGCCATCCTGTCATGGCAGTTGGCCCTGATCTCGGTGGCCATGGCGCCGGCGTTTGCCCTCATGTCCCGGTACGTGGGGCAGCGCCGCCGCAGGGTGACGGCGGAGGCTCAGGAGTCCAAGGCGGAGATGACGGCCATCACCCAGGAGACCCTGTCGGTGTCGGGCATCACCCTGTCCAAGCTGTTCGGACGCCAGGACCACGAGATACGCAGGTTCAGCGTGGAGAGCCAGAGGCTGTCGGACCTGTCCGTGCGCCAGCAGATCACCGGCCAGTCATTCTGGGCGGTGATGCAGATCTTCTTCTCGGTGTCGCCGGTCGTCATCTACCTGCTGGCGGGGTACCTCATCTCGGGAGGCAGCCCGGAGGGGATCACCGCCGGAACGATCGTGGCGTTCACCACCTTGCAGAGCCGCCTCTATTTTCCCATCTCCAGCCTCTTGCAGGTCTCGGTGGAGATCCAGTCCTCCCTGGCCCTGTTCGAGCGGATATTCGGGTACCTGGACATCGTCCCGAAGATCACCGATTCTCCGCTGGCCAGAGATCTCGGGCCCGAGGAGACGGCGGGCAGGGTCACCTTCGAATCCGTGCGGATGAGCTACCGCGCCGAGGCTGTGAACGGTTCTGCGGGGACCGCGCCTGACGATGCCCACCATTGGGCGTTGGACGGCATCAGTTTCGATGTGCAACCCGGCCAGTTGGCCGCCTTCGTAGGTCCCAGCGGGGCTGGCAAGACCTCCATCACCTACCTGATATCCAGGCTGTACGACGCCACCGAGGGCGCGGTGCGCATCGACGGGGTGGACGTGCGGGACATCCGACTCTCGTCGCTGTCGAACCTGATCGGGTACGTCACCCAGGACAGCTTCCTGTTCCACACCACCGTTCGCGACAACCTGCTGTACGGGGCGCCGGACGCCACCCAGTCCGAGGTCGAGGATGCGGCCCGGGCAGCGTTCATCCACGACCGAATCATGGCGTTGCCCGAGGGATACGAAACGGTGGTGGGGGAGCAGGGCTACCGGTTCTCGGGAGGCGAGAGGCAACGGCTCTCCATCGCCCGGGTCATCCTGCACCGGCCCAAGATACTGATACTCGACGAGGCGACGTCAGCCCTGGACATCTCCAGCGAGCGATACATCCAGGCAGCCCTGGAACCGCTCAGAAAAGACAGAACCACGATCGCCATAGCCCACCGGCTGTCCACCATCGTGGCCGCCGACACCATTTACGTCATCGACAAGGGACGCATCGTAGAGCAGGGGACGCACGAAGAACTCTTGGCGCTCTGCGGACTCTACGCCCAGCTATACCAGCAACAATTCGGTGGCGGCACGGTGGAATGCCACTGTGAGGACGGGGTCGTCATGGCCGACGGCACCCTGGTGCCGACCGTGGCATGAACCCTATCTACCCGGAGAACCGCCGGATCGACGGAGGTTAAAGCCGCTGGCGTCCGGAGTGAGGTGGTGGTGTGGACCCAGGGCGGACTACGGGATGTGGGTTGAGTTCACTTCTCAGCAAGCGGCACTCCGTCCACGATGTGTCGCTGTATTGCTTCCTCCCAGTGGACCATGAAGTCCCCGAATGCCTTTCCGAACGCCCGCACGAAGTCGTCGGCATCGGATGACAGAGACGTCATCCGGTACCTAACTGACGCGCGGCTTCGGCCAGGGCCGTGGGGGCTAACGCCGACGTCCACCATGGCTGTGTGGTGATCCGGCACCACGTACACGAACGATGCGAGGCCGTTTGCAGGGTCATGTCGCGTCTGGACCCATGTCGCGGTACCTGCTTCCTTCCGGGTTTGGAACACGGCGCCTTCTCCCACACCGGAGTCAGCGGGATGCAAGTTCTGCGGATCCCACCCTTCCACCCATAGTCGCTCACCTCTCGCATTGAACAAGGGGAATGCGTCGGTGGCTGACAGGGCCATGCCCACGATGCCTTTTCTCTCTATGTGGGCTCGCCTCCCGGCCTTCGTCATGATCTCTCCAGTGGTTGAACCGTGTCGTTGGATCGGATGCCGTACACCCTACAGCAAGACTGATGTTGTCTATCCTGGGCGGGGCGCAGTTGATCAGGGCGTCGGGAAGTGGACCGCGGCGTGCTTTGACGTCCAGGACGGAGGAACGGAGCATGACGGACCCGACAAACACGAAACCACATTGGATGCCGCCGCGCTGGTTTGTCCGCCTTGCGTGGTGGATTCATAGTCGGCTGTACCGGCTGACGGGCGGGAGGAGGGGCCTCCGTCGCCCGAAGCCTGATCAGTACGGTTTGATGCACCTGGCGGCCATCGGACGCCGCTCTGGCCAGAAACGCGCCGTGATGCTGGCCTACGTCGAGGACGGCCCGAACCTGGTAACCCTCGCCATGAACGGCTGGGACCCCGCTGAGCCGGCGTGGTGGCTGAACCTCCAGTCCAACCCCGAGGCACACGTCGAGCTGGTAGAAGGCGAGCGTGATGTGATCGCACGGGTAGCGACCGACGAGGAACAGCAACGCCTCTGGCAACGATGGACCGAGGTGAACCGGAAGCTCGACGAATTCGCAGTGCGCCGTACGAACGGGACCGCCGTCGTCATTCTCGAGCCCGCCCAGGCGACTGCCTAGACACGTCAGACATCGGCAGCACTGGCGGGGGACGCCCTCTGCTGAGTCGGAGTTCTACTTTGGCGCGAATGCGGGTGTTGTTAGTTTGACCACTCGGCCATGACAGCGCGGCGCTGATCGAGAAGGTCCGAGCGCCTAATTCAACGTGATCGCATGGAGCGGGCAACTTAACATAACGGTGATTATGGGACATACAGGCAGGGGGGCTCCCGGATGACATCATCCCCCCTTGAACTCCACGCGACTCATATAATTCCTTGTCTATGACCAGAGACCAGCAAACTGAGCCGGTTAGGTTTTCGTCCCGGGCGGATGCAGAAGCCTGGGCTGCCAGATGGCTGCGGAGGCTAGAGACTGAAAGCGACTTCGCGTGGGAATGGGAGGCACCTGGTTCGGTTGTTTGTGAGGTGGTCCCGGGAGTCCCCGTCCGGGTGGTGGGAACGGTTTCCCCCACCGGCGAAGAGTGGGCGCCCTCCGCGATATTCACGGTGGGCGTCAAGTACGAAGGGAGGTATTGGCAGGGACGCGTCGGCGAGTGGGACAGACCGGGAAGGCTATCGGGAGCGGCGCTGGTCGTGCTGGATGCCATCCTGAAGGTACTGGGGTCGGCGGCTCGTACTTCCTTGCCTGCTCCAACAACGGTCTCTGTGTGACGACTCTCTATAGGTCGACATTTGATGGGGGCGCCTTGCCCAACGTGATGAAGGACTTGGCCGAGGCTCTTGCCGGGTTGGGTGTCGAGGACCGGCGCTTGCTCTTCTGCGTACGGGAACTGGCCGATAACGCCATATTTCACTCGGGTCGAAACGGTGGATGGTGCATGGCGCAGCAAGCAGGCGAAGTGATCTCTGTCACCGTCCAAGACCGCGGTGTCGGCATCCATCACAACATGCGCGCCATCTATCCGGACATCGGCGAAAGGGAGGCTTTGACGGCGGCGTTCGGGATGGAAGTGTCGGGTGCGTTCGACGACCCGGACCGTGGGCTGGGTCTGGGACTGGTCCTGGAGTACACCCGCTCCGGCGCCCATCTCCTGCTGGAGACCGGCGGCCTCGCCTTCCTGGGCATCGGAGGCAGGAGTCAGGTGATCGGCAAGAGCACCCAACGCGTCCAGGGCGTAGTGGCCACCCTCAGCGTTCCGTCGCCGACCTAGAGGAACTGGAGTTGCACCCGCCGGGAGGGTCTCCCGTCGCTCTGCTGTTCCCCCTCCCCACGATCCACGGATCGTTTGATCTCAGGACATCACGAAGATGATGACAAGGATCGTGACCAGGATGGCGCCGTGGAACAGCGAGATGGTGCGAGAAAACACCGCCTTCCGGTACGCACCGCGGTCTCGTACCGACTTGGTGTCCAACCCGTAGTCGATACTCCCTTCATCTTGAGTCCGGACATGATCGTACAGGGCTCGGAACGATCGCTCTTGCCATAGAAAGTAGCCGTCCAAGCCCCAGAAGACGACTGCGGGGAGCAAAGCGATGTACAGGACAAGCTCCTCGGAACTGTTGGCCGCGAAGGCCAGTAGAGCCGACACCAGCACCACGCTCCAACCCTTCAGGAGGAAGGAACTCTGTGCCAATCGGTTGACGACGCCTTGGATCATCGCCAGGTGGGCCTGCATCTTGTCCGCCATACATCAAGCTTAACCAGGGGTGACGAGCAATGACCGAGGGAGGCCATGTGCGGCTCCCCGGAACTGTGTGAAGGCACCCTGGTCCTAAGAAACCCGCTGCCTTAGGTCTTGTGTAAGACGCAGACCCAGTGTCGACCGTTACTCCCCGATCCTCAGAACGCCATGGCGCCGTGGATGGCCTCCAGACGATGGATCCGTTCGTTCTGGAGGTCTGAGGTTCCGGCGGTGAGGAGTTCGGTCTCCCGAAGGACGGAGTCCAGCGGGAAGAGCTTCACGAATGCGTCGCTGGTGGGCTCTCCCTGATGGGAGGTCGACCAGCACACCATCACCCCCGACTTTCCGGCCAGGACGGCCTGCACGGCCACCAGTCCGAACCGACTGGCCAGCATCCGGTCGCGAAAGGTCGGGTCCCCACCCCTGACGATGTGTCCGAGGACGGTCGCCCTGACCTCCACGTGCTCCATGTCGGCCACCGCATCCGACAACTCCGCCACCAGGGCCTCGGTTGGAATCTTCACCCCCTCGGCTTTCAGGACCAGCACGCGTCTCTTCTGCCGGTGTCCCGAAAGGCTGTGGCGGACCAGGCGTTCCAGTCTCTTCACCACTTTCGTGCGCTCCGGGTTCTTCTCGGGGAGCAGGACCGCGTCGGCCCCGGTGGCGACGGCGCCCGCCAGAGCCAGGTACCCGCAGTCCCGGCCCATCACCTCCACGATGAAGGCGCGATGATGGGAGCGGGCGGTGTCGCTGATCCGGTCACAGGCGTCCAGGATGGTGTTGAGGGCGGTGTCGACTCCCACGGACTCCCGGCTGTGGCCGATGTCGTTGTCGATCGAGGCCGGGATGCCCACCACCGCCACCCCGTGCTCCGACCAGAGGGCATGGGCTCCTTCCATGGATCCGTTTCCACCGATGATCAGCAGCGCCTCCACCCCGCGATCGCGCATCACCCGGGCGGCGTGGCTTCGGTGCTCCGGATCGAAAAAGCGCATGGAGCGCCCGGTGCCCAGAATGGTCCCGCCCTGCCCTACGACCCTGGGAAGTTCGGGGATAGGCGCCAGTCCTCCCGACTGGGGATCGGGCTCGACCAGAGTCCGGAAGTTCCCGTTGATCAGACCCTCGTATCCCTCTTCCACCCCCACCACCTCGACCCCGGCCGAGGCCGCCACCTGCACGGACGAGACGATGGCGGCATTCATTCCGGGAGCGTCGCCTCCCGAGGTCAGGACGGCTATCTTGCCGGTCTTTGGTTTGGTGGTGTGGCGGGGCAAGAGATAATCAGTTAGGTGTAGCGGGGCGTCTGTGAGAAACCGGGTTCCTACTTTAACGCCACGGTGGGGCCCGGCGGCCGCGTCGACCCTCAAAGCACCCCCTCCCCCGCTCCGGGGGAAGGGAGCGGAGCCCGCCTGGTTCCGGACCTCCAGTGGGTGTTAACCTTCCCGGGATGACAGGTTTGCCGCCTGGGCGACGGGTTGCGGTGTTCGCGGGTGGCGACCCTCCCCCGGTGCAGGCCGCCCGGTGGATTCCCCCGGGGACCTTCGTCATCGCCGCCGACTCGGGGCTCGATCATGCCCACCGACTGGGGTTCGAAGCCGACCTCCTGGTGGGCGACCTGGACTCGGTCTCCCTGGGTGCCTCTGATCGCCATCAGGGAGAGGTGGAAGAACACTCCGAGGACAAGGACTACACCGACCTGGAGTTGGCGATGGAGGCGGCCAACCGGAGGGCCGGCGTCGTGGTGGTGGTGGGCGGTCACGGAGGAAGGCTGGATCATCTGCTGGCCAACGCCGAGTTGCTTGCCGATCATCGCTGGGCGGGCGGCGAGATTATCTGGCTGGCCGGAGAGGACCTGGCGACCGTTGTGCGTCACCGAGCGGTCCTTGGTGGAAAGCCGGGAGACCTGGTTTCCCTGGTGCCCCTGAGCGGCCACGCCATCGGAGTCACCACTGCCGGCCTTCAGTGGTCCCTGCAGAACGCCACCCTGGCGGCCGGAAGCACCCGGGGCGTCTCCAATCGGTTCACGGAGACCACCGCACAGGTCACTGTTCGCCAGGGCGTCTTGTTGGCCGTCCAACCGGGGGCGGTCCTGACCGGAACCGGGCTTCAATAAACCTCCAGTACAGGTTCAGAGTGACCTTCAACCTGATGTCTATTTGAGTCAGGGGGAATCGGGTGGACAGTCTTACGTCTCTCGTCCCCAACCCCCTTAGGAATAGACCTCCGGGTTTGCACACCACGCCAGCCGCTCTCCCGCCAAACCGGCCACCAGGTTCTCCGCTGCGCGGGTCGCCATGGCCAGGCGGGTGCCGCGGCTGGCCGAGCCCAGGTGGGGTATCACCAGGCAGTTGGGAAGAGAGAGCAACTCATGATCGGCGGGGATGGGCTCGGGTTCGGTCACATCCAGGGCCGCGCCTCCGATGGCGCCCGAACGCAGGGCCCGGGACAGCGCGTCGGGGTCCACGAGGGGCCCGCGGGCGATGTTCACAAGGGTGGCGGTGGGCTTCATCCGGCCTAGGGCGTCATGGTCGATCAGGTGATGGGTCTCGGGCGTGTAGGCGGCGGTAACCACCACGTGGTCGGCCTCCGACAGAAGGTCTCCCAGATCCTTGTACGCGGCTCCCGTCTCCTCCTCGACCTCGGGCTTGGGCGTCCGGGAGTTGTATACCACCCGCATCGAGAATCCCGCCGCTCTTCGGGCGACCGCCGCGCCGATCCTTCCCATGCCGACGATTCCCAGCGTTGTTCTCCACAGGTCGCTTCCCAGCAGGAGGTCCGGGTCCCACTCCCGCCAGTGGCCCCCCAGCACGTAGTCCCTTCCCTCGGGGATGCGCCGCGCCGCCGCGGCCAGGAGCGCCCAGGCCATGTCGGCGGTGGTCTCGGTGAGGACGTCGGGTGTGTGGCCCACCGGTATCCCCCGGCGGGTGCAGGCGTCCAGATCGATGTTGTCCACCCCCACCGCCATCTGGGACACGACCGTCAGCCGTTGTCCCGCGTCCAGGAACTCGTCGTCCACGCGGTCGGTGAGCATGACCAGTGCCCCGTCGGCGTCCGGGACCCTCTCCAGGAGCAGTCCCCGGGGCATGGTCCGGTTCTCCGGCCAGGTCCAGACCTCGTGTCCCTCCAGCAACCCCGCCGCTCGGGGATTGATGGGCCTGGTTACTACTACATGCGCCATGGCACGCGGGAGGATAGCCCTGCGCCCGGCCGCCGATCGCCGGACCCCCGAGGTGGGGTCAGCTGCGCGGGATGTCCTTCCAGGCCGGCTCGAGGTCCACCCGCGGCTCGCGGGGAAGACCCAGGACCCGCTCCCCTATCACGTTGCGCAGGATCTCCGACGTCCCCCCTTCTATGGAATTGGCCCGGGAACGCAGGAACTCCCACTGGGGACTGTGGTCGACGGCCATGGTCTCGGGGGTGCGGAATCGGTATGCCTCGGGATACAGCATCCCTTCGGCGCCCATCATGTCCACCGCCCAGGCGAAGGTCTTCTTGCGCAACTCCGCCCACTGGAGCTTGAGGGTGGATCCCTCCGGTCCAGGGGTCCCTCGCAATCGGGCCATGCGGTCCCGCAGGCTGGTGAGTCGCATGGCCTCGGCGTCCACCCACAGCCGGATGAGCTCATCCCGCCGGGCCTGGTCGTCGCTGCCCGAGTCGCGCCATACCTCCACCGCGGTGGCGATGGCTCCCTCCCCACGGGGACTGATGCTCTCGCCGATCGTCACCCGCTCGTTCATGAGGGTGGTAATCGAGACTCGCCACCCCTCCCCCACTCCTCCCAGCCGGTTGGCCTCGGGAACCCGGGCATCGCTCAAGTACACCTCGTTGAACTCGGCCTCGCCGGTTATCTGGCGAAGCGGCCGCACCTCCACCCCGGGCTGGTCCATGTCGATTATGAAGTAGGTGATGCCCCGGTGCTTGGGGACTCCCGGGTTGGTGCGGGCGGTGAGCATCCCCCACTTGGCGGTGTGCCCGAAGGTGGTCCACACCTTCTGGCCGTTCACCACCCACTCCTCGCCGTCGCGGACGGCGCGGGTTCCTATGCCGGCGGCGTCCGATCCCGCTCCCGGCTCGCTGAACAACTGGCACCAGATCTCCTCGGCTGTGAACAGCTTGCGGAGCCAACGGTCCCGCTGTTCGGGGGTCCCGTGGACCGCCACCGTGGGGGCCCCCATCCCGTAGCCGATCAGGTTGCGGCCGATGTTGTCGGTAGGGGCGCCCGCCTCCGCCAGCGCGGTGGTCGCCAGGGCGGCCTGGCCGGGAGAGGCGCCGATCCCTCCCATTCCCTCCGGGAAGGACGGCCAGGCCAGCCCCAGGTCGAACTGCGCGCCCCAGAACTCCTCCGGACGGGTCTCGGCGGGGGGATGGCCCGACAGCAGCCGGTCGACCCTGTCTTCTATCGAGTCTCCCACATCGGCCTCCGTCATCTCGAACCCTTCCGCTCAGGACACCCACAGGGCGGCGTTGGAGACGACGGTGGCGTCCCGTTCCTCCACCGACGCTTCCAGGAGGACCTTGTCGCCTTCGACCCACATGCGGGTCACCACGGTCTCCCCGGGGAAAACCACGCCCGCGAACCGGGCCCGGTAACGCCGTGCCCGTCCCGGGTCTCCCCCCAGCACCGCGTCCACCGCGGCCTTGCAAACGATCCCATAGGTGCAGAGGCCGTGGAGGATGGGGCGGTCGAATCCTCCCAGGGCGGCGAAGGCGGGGTCGGCGTGCAGGGGGTTCTTGTCCCCCGATAGGCGGTACAGCAGAGCCTGCTGAGGGAGGGTGGGTGACCTTACGACGTGGTCCGGCTCCCGGGCGGGCGCCTGGTTGGCGGCCTTGGGCCCCGGGTCTCCTCCCCATCCCCCTTCACCGCGGATGAACAGCGACGAGCGGTTGGTGAACAGCAACTC
This sequence comes from Acidimicrobiia bacterium, assembly GCA_965209025.1. GTDB lineage: Bacteria > Actinomycetota > Acidimicrobiia > Spongiisociales > ZC4RG35 > Bin76. The sequence continues at coordinate 739,340 of OZ242375.1, forward strand.
CCCGCTCCGGCGGTCGGTGGAGGTCACCTCCACCACTATGAGTGCCGCCCGGCCCTTGTCGTAGACGTGGGCGATGCGGGGCCGGCTGACCACATCACCTCTCGGCGGTACCGGCCGCTCCAGTTCCAGTTCCTGTTCCCCGTGCAGTATCAGCGCCCAGTTGACGTCCACCCCTCGGGCGGAGGTGACGGCGAGCAACGACGTGGAGGCGGCGATCGTCCCGAAAGTGGGCAGCACCGCCAGGTTGCCCTCGTATGTGTAGGACAGTTCCCGGGGATCGGTGGGAGGCGATCCGGCTCCCAGTCCGAGTTGGTAGAGGATCACCCGGTCCTCGTCCCATGCGAAGTTGAGCGCCGGGAGTTCGGACGCCAGCGCCGCTTCGACGTCGATGGGCATCTCAGCCGCCCATCGCCTTGGCGATCAGCATGATCTCCTCGGTGGAGCTCATTGGGATCTCGTACTCGGTGATGTCCCGGATCTCACCGAGGTGATCGCGGACCTCCTCCACCGAGGGCACGACTTTCATCCCCGAGAACCACCCCTGGTTGGTGCCCACGAAGATGCGTCCGTAGCGGCCGCCTCCGGCGGTGAAGATCTCATGGGTGAACTGGTTGGCCTCCGAGCACAGGTACACCACCATGGGGGTGACCTGGTCGGGGTCGACCAACTCGGTGAGAGGCCCCAGGAGCTCCTCGGTGAGACGGGTGCGGGCCACCGGCGCGATCACGTTGGACTTGATGTTGTACTTGGCCCCTTCGATGGCCAGCACGTTGGAGAACCCCACCAGCCCGGCCTTGGCGGCGCCGTAGTTGGTCTGGCCGAAATTGCCGAAGATCCCGGCGTTGGAGGAGGTGAACACGAAGCGCCCGTATCCCGCCTCCTTCATGACCGGAAAAGCCGGAAGCGAGACGTAGAAGGCGCCCAGGAGATGGACCTCGATCACGGCTTGCAACTCGTCGATGGTGAGGTTGCCGAAGCTGCGGTCCCGGAGGATCCCGGCGTTGTTGATCACGACGTCCACCGTTCCGTAGGCGTCGAGGGCGGTCTGGACGATCGCCGCTCCGCTCTCGGGGGTGGCGACCGAGTCGTAGTTGGCCACCGCCTCCCCGCCTCGGTCGGTGATCTCTCGGACCACCAGGTCGGCGGGGCGGTTGGAGCCGCCGGTGCCGTCGATGGCTCCTCCCAGGTCGTTCACCACCACCCGGGCGCCGCGGCGGGCAAGCTCCAGGGCGTAGCTGCGGCCCAGGCCGCCTCCTGCGCCTGTGACGATGGCCACCTTCTGGTCGAATGTGATGTCAGACAAAGCCGGGTCTCCTGTCTCGGTTGAGGGTTTAGTTGGTCTCGTCCTGGTAGAGATCGTCGATCAGGTCGGAGTACTGGTCGAGGACCACGTGCCGCCTGACTTTCATGGTGGGGGTGATCTCTCCGGAGTCGGGATCCCACACGTCGGGGACGATGGCGGTCTTCTTGACCTGCTCGGCCCGGGCCACCATGCGGTTGGCCCCCTCCACGGTGGAGGTTATCTCCGCCACCACCTCGGGATGGGAGGTCAGACCCGCCCAGTCGTCGGCGGCTATCCCCCTCTGCTCGGCCCAGGCGGGCGTCTCCTGGGGGTCGAGGGAGACCAGCATGGTCAGGTACGGCCGGTTGTCCCCCACCATGCACACGCCGGCCACCAGGGGGTGGCTGGAAAGGGCGGTCTCCAGGGTGGCGGGCGCCACGTTCTTCCCCGACGAGGTGATGATGATCTCCTTCTTCCTCCCCACCACCTTCAGGTTCCCGGAGTCGTCCCACTCCCCCAGGTCGCCCGAGTAGAGCCATCCGTCCTCGGAGAAGGTGCTGGAGGTCTCCTGGGGCATGCGGTAATAACCGGCGGTCACCACTCCTCCCCTCACCCGGATCTCGCCGTCTTCGACGGTCTCGACCTCCACTCCCATGAAGGGCCTGCCCACCGTGCCCAGGGCTGGGTTGTCCGGGGTGGTGCAGGTGGACGGACCGGTGTTCTCGCTCATCCCGTACACCTCGTAGAGCGGCACCCCCAGGGCGTGGAAGAAGACCAGGAGGTCCCGGCTGATCGGCGCGGCGGCGGTCACCGCCAACTGCAGTTCGTCCATCCCGAGGCGCGCCCTGATCTTGGAGAAGATGATCCGGTCGAACAGGGCGTGCTTGATCCGGCTGCCCAGGGAGGCCTTCTTCCCCGAGACCCGGCCCTCGACCACTGCCTTGCCGTTGGAGATGGCCTTCATCACCAGGTCGCGGCGCTTCGGATCGGCCTCCAGGGCCTCGAGCAGCCGAGCCTGGAACTTCTCCCAGACCCGTGGCACGCCCAGGAACGCCTGGGGACGGCAGGCCCGCGCATAGTCGGCCACCTGGGTGAGGTCGGGGCAGTAGTAGATCTCCCCGGCGGCGTGGATGGGTATGTAGTGGGTGCCGGCCCGCGTGGCGATGTGGGCGAAGGGAAGGTAGGCAAGGGTCCTGACGTGGTCGGGCATGTCCAGGGTGGAGAAGATGCACTCGGCGGTCCAGGCCACGTTGCGGTGGGTGATCATCACCCCCTTGGGGTGGCCGGTGGTGCCCGACGTGTAGATCAGGGTGGCCAGATCGGAGGGCGTCACCTCCGAGGCGGAGCGGGTCACCGTCTCGGGGTCGGATCCCAGCAGTTCGGCGCCCCGGGCCAGGAGCGCCTCCCAGGACGTGACTCCTTCGGGGAGGTCGTCTTCGGAGGCGTCCAGGAGGACGACATGCTCCAGCCGGGGAAGCTGTGCCCGGACCGCCTCCCAGCGCTCCATCACCTCCCGGTTCTCCAGGATGGCCACCTTCACTCCGGCCTGGTGGCCGATGTAGGCGATCTGTGGAGGGGCGAGGGTGTCATAGAAGGTGATGGGGACCGCTCCGGTGTGGACGATCCCCAGGTCGGCGATGGCGTGCTCGGGGCGGACGCCCGCCATGATCCCCACGAAGTCGCCCTTCCCCACTCCCAGGGTCTGCAAGCCTGCTGCGGCTTGATGGGAGACGCCCCGCATCTCCCCCCAGGTCAGGCTTGCCCACTCCCCGTCCCCGCCTTGCCACCGGGCAGCGGGGCGTTCGGGGTGGTTGTCCGCCGCGCGGTCGAGAAGGTCCACAAGGGTAAGACCCTCCACGGCCTCGTCGATCCGGCGGCGCTCGGATTGCAGGTCTCGGTCATTCATTTCTCGGTCATCCTTTATCAGTCAAACAACAACGCCTTCGTCCCGAAGTTTATCTATCTGCGCGGGTGAAAGCCCTAGGTCAGCCAGGATCTCGTTGGTGTGTTCTCCACGGGTCGGGGCCGGAGACGGGGGTTCGGCGACGGTTTCGGAGAACCGCGGCGCCGGGGCGGGCTGGGTCCACCCTCCCACCTCTATGAAAGTCGACCGCGCCCGGGTGTGAGGGTGCCGGGTGGCCTCGGTCAGACTGAGCACCGGCGACACGCAGGCGTCACCATCGGCGAACTCCTCCGCCCACTCGTCGCGGGTCTTGGTGAGAAAGATCTCCGCCAGGCGCCGGCGGAGTTCCGGCCATCCACTCGTGTCGAACCGATGGGGCAGGCCGCTTCGGTCCACGCCCAGTCGGGAGCACATCTCCTCGAGGAACTGTTCCTCGAGGCACCCCACCGCCACATGCCGGCCGTCCGAGGTCTCGTAGACGTCATAGAAGGGCGCCGCACCGTCCAGGAAGTTGGACCGGCGCTGCGTCTGCCACCAACCGCCCGCCAACCCGGCGTGCATGATGGCGGTGAGCAGGGCGGTCCCGTCCAGCATGGCGGCGTCGACCACCTGTCCATGCCCGGTGGTGCGGGCCGACACCAGCGCGGCCAGCACCCCCGAGACCAGCAGCATCCCTCCCCCGCCGTAGTCGGCGATCAGGTTGAGTGGGGCCGTCGGCCGCTCCGGCGCGCCGATCGAATGCAGGGCTCCTGCGATCGCGATGTAATTAATGTCGTGTCCGGCGGTGTGCGACAGGGGTCCCTCCTGTCCCCAGCCGGTGATCCGCCCGTAGACCAGCCGCGGGTTTCGCCCCAGGCAGGCGTCGGGACCCACCCCGAGGCGCTCTGCCACCCCGGGTCTGAAACCCTCGATGAGTACGTCGGCGGCCTCCGCCAGCCCGAGAGCGACTTCGGCGCCTTCCGGTGTCTTGAGGTTGACGGCGATCGAGCGCTTGCCGCGATTCAGAATGGCTTGGCCCGCCGCGTAGTCGACGCCGCCGCTCGGTCGCTCGATCAGCGTCACGTCGGCGCCGAGGTCGGCCAGGACCATGCCCGCGAACGGGCCCGGTCCCAGTCCGGCCAACTCGACGACCGCCACTCCCGCCAGGGGCCCCCGACCGCGGGAGGCGGGAGATCGGTCCGGCTGTCCGATGGTGGGCCTACTTGCCGGGATTGTGGTTCTCCTCCAGTTCCACCACCAGTTCGTGGCGGTGCCGGAAGGTGGAGATCAGGGACTGCACGATGGCGGCCACCGGCAGGGCCAGCACTGCGCCCAGCGCCCCCAGGAGGGACCCGCCGGCGATCACCGCCCCCACCGAGACCGCCGGGTGGATGGCCATGGTGCGGGAGGTGACCCGGGGAGAGATCACCAGGTTCTCGACCTGCTGGTAGGCAATGATGAACAGCAGCACCCACAGCGCGGTGACCGGGTCCTCCAAGAGCGCGATCAGCACCGGCAGCGCACCCCCGATGTAGGTTCCGATGACCGGTATGAACTGCGACAACACTCCCACCCAGATTCCCAGCGCCACCGGATAGGGCACCGACAGGAAGGCAAGCACCGTGGCGGTGATCACTGCCGACACCACCGCCAGGATCAGCCGCGAATAGACGTACCCTCCGGTCTTCTCTATCGACACTTCCCAGATCCTCAGCAGCAGGCGCTGGCGCTGGGCCGGAAAGAGCGACAGCACCAGACGCAGCATCTTGGGCGCCTCGGCCACCATGTAGAAGGCAAAGAGCAGGATGGTCACCCCCTGGAAGACCACGGTCGCCAGGGTGCTTCCCACCGCCAGCACTCCCCCGGCGACCTGTCCCCCGTATTTCTGGAGGAGCGATCCCAGGTCTTCCAGTTGAGCGCGGATCTGGACGTCCAGGAGGTCGACGTCCATGAACCTTCCCAGCCAACCCTCAATGGTGGACAGGTAGTCGGGCAGGTTGACCGCGATGGCGGCGGTCTGGTTGATGAAGAGCGGCAGCAGGGTGGCCAAGAACAGGAGGATCAGCAAGAATGCCGCCAGGAAGACCACCGCGGTCGCCCAACGGCGGTTCCATCTCCTCTTCTCCAGCCAGTCCACCGCCGGGCCGAGCGCCACCGCCAGGAAGAGCGCGATGAAAACCATGATCAGGAGGGTGGCCAGTTGCATGATCACCCAGACCACCGCCGCCACTCCCAACAAGGTCGCGCAGGCGGTGATCAGCCAACGATTGAGCCAGGGGGGAGGCTTGTCAGAGTGCGGGGACCGACCTTCCAGCGGCACGGCCTCCCAGTCTAGGGGTAGAGATCGACCGGGAGGATGACCTCCCGGTCGACCGTCAAGAGGTGTCGGGCCCCTTCAGGGCTTTTCGATGGGCACGCCCACCGTGTTGCCGTACTCGGTCCAGGACCCGTCGTAGTTGCGGACGTTCTCGAATCCCAGGAGATGGGTGAGGACGAACCAGGTGTGGCTGGACCTCTCCCCGATCCGGCAGTAGGTGATCACTTCGTCGCCCGACGACAAGCCGATCTCGCTCTCGTAGATGGATCTCAGTTCATCGGCGTCCTTGAAGGTGCCGTCGTCGTTGGCGGCCCGCTTCCAGGGCACGTTGTTGGCCGCCGGGATGTGCCCGCCCCGGGTGGCTCCCTCGTTCGGGTATCCGGGCATGTGGAGCCGCTCGCCGCGGAACTCCTCGGGAGAGCGGACGTCCACCAGCGGGTTTCCGGCCTTGGAGTGGTCGAGGACCAAGGGAAGGAAGGCGCGGATCTGGGAGTCGTCCCGGTCGACCGCCGGGTAGTCGACCGCGGCCCGCTGGGTGGGGGCGGTGGTGAGCGCACGGCCCTCTTCCTCCCACTTCATGCGCCCGCCATCCAGGATCCGCACATCGCGGTGACCGAACAGCGAGACCACCCACAGGGCGTAGGTCGCCCACCAGTTGAAGTTGTCTCCGTAGAAGACCAGGGTGGAGTCAGGGGAGATCCCCTTGCTTCCCATCACCGAGGAAAAGCCGTCGCTCCCCAGGTAGTCCCTGATCAACGGGTGATTGAGGTCGAGGTGCCAGTCGAGGTTCACCGCTCCCGGGATGTGTCCGGTGTCGTAGAGGAGGGGGTCCTCGTTCGACTCCACCGGTATGACGCTCGCATCGTCCAGATGCTCGGCCAGCCACTCGGTGGTGACCAGCATTCCGGGATGGGCGTAGGCGGAAAACTTGGCGTTGGGTGCGGTGTCAGACATGCTCTTTTCTCCGGGTAGGGGGTGCAGGGAAAGATCGGGTCGCTGTTGCTACTTAGGCTTTAACCCTACGGGTACTGTGAGTATTCCCGTCCCGGGCAGTGTTATGATTCCTCGGATCATGGCCCTTCCCGCCCGCTTGGAGCGGACGCTCACCCTGCTGAAGAACACTCCCCGGTCGATACGCGGGCATGCGCTGCTGGATTTCTCCCGCACGCTTCCGCCTCTCCCGCCGGAGTACCACGGTGAGATGAAGGACCAGTTGGAGCGAGTGGTCGAGTGTCAAACCCCCTTTTTCCTGGCCACCCGCCTGGAGGACGACCAGACCGTGAGGATCTTCTTCGACGCGCCTCCCCAGTCCCCCACCATCCGCGGGTACGCCGGGTTGCTGGCGGTGGGACTGGACGGCGAGTCCGCCCAGGCGGTGCTGGATCTGCCCGAGGACTTCTATTACGGCGTGGGTCTGGAGGAAGTGGTGTCGCCGCTCCGCCTGCGGGGAATGGGTGCGATCGTGGCCACGTTGAAGAACCAGGTCAGAAGACATCTGGAGCAGGCTGCCTGAAGCTCGATCGGTGCTGAGATTGTGTCCGGCCGACTAGACCCCTGGGACCGGGCAATCTATGAGGCCCTGCAGGAAGGCGGGGGTGGGTCGGGGAAGCTGGATCTGGAGGGGCTGTCGGCGGCGTCGGGGCTCCCCGTCACTGTCCTGGAGGCACTGGAGAGGCTGGGAATCCTCATCCCCGAGAGCGTCTCCCCAACCAGGCTGTACAGCAGCGAGGACGCCACCGCTCTGCGGGCCGGGAAGTTACTCCTGGAAAGCGGAGTGCCTCTCGACGAGTTGATGGCGCTGGCCACCCAGATGGATGAGGCCATGCGTCCCGTCGCGGAGCGGACGGTGGAGGTCTTCGTACGGTTCGTGCGAGATTCGGTGGAGTTCACCGCCGGGTCCGAGCACGAGGCTTCCGAACGGCTGGTGGAGGCCTACCGGACCATGATGAGCGCGGCCGGCGAACTGGTGGCGGGGCACTTTCGGAGGATGCTCCTGCAGACCGCCCGGGCCGCGTTGGAGAAGCCCATCGTCCTGTGAGTCCCCTGGTTCGCTCTGTTCCCCTTGAAGCCAGCGAACTCCCGCCCGGGCGGCTCCGCTCTCCGTCCTTCGCCTGGATGATCGGGGACTTCTCCCTGGAGGGGTACGGCGAGGCGTGGCGCTTCGATCCGGGCGTGGGGGAAGGACGCTTACGGAGGTCCCGGGACGCGTGGCGCGACTGGCTGGCCGGAACGCAGGTCGACGACCGGGTGTCCGAGGTGGGGAGTGGGCCGGTGGGATTCGCCTCCTTCACCTTCGACCCGCAGGCGTCCGGTTCGGTGGTGGCGGTCCCGGCGGTGGTGGTGGGTCGCAGGGCGGGCCGCTCCTGGGTCACCACCATAGGAGACACCCGGTTCCCGCTGGCTGCCACAGGGTCCGCACCCCGAGACGGGACGCCCGACCGGCCCCGTTACGTGGGTCCCTCCCATCCGGACTGGGAGTGGATGGAGTCTGTGGCCGGGGCGCTGCGGCTGATCGAGGCGGGCCGCCTGCAGAAGGTGGTGCTGGCCCGGGACGTCGAGGTGTGGAGCAAGTCCCCCTTCGGTGTGCGCCGGCTTCTCCGGAGGCTGCACCAATCCTTCCCGGAGTGCTTCACCTTCCTGGTGGACGGCCTGGTGGGCGCCAGTCCCGAACTCCTGCTGAAGCAGTCGGGCAGGAAGGTCGAGTCGGTGGCTTTGGCCGGCACCGCTCCCCGCCACCCCGACCCCGTTCGCGACGAACAACTGGCTCGCTGTCTCCTTGAATCGGAGAAGGACCTCTTGGAGCACGGGTTGACCGCCCGTTCGGTGGAGGGATCTCTCCGAGAGGTGTGTTCCCGGCTGGATCGAAGCCCCGAGCCGACCCTCCGCGAACTGGTCAATCTGCGCCACCTCTCCACTCGTTTCACGGGCCTTTTGGCCGAAGGGCTATCGAGTTTCGAAGTCGTGCACCGCCTCCATCCCACCGGCGCGGTGGGCGGGGTCCCGCGCCGAGGCGCCATGGAGGCCATCGCCGGGCTGGAGAGGATTGACCGGGGAAGGTACGCCGGTCCGGTGGGGTGGTTCGACGCGGCCGGCGACGGGGAGTGGGCCATCGCTCTGCGCTGCGCTCAACTCAACCAGACGGGGGCCCGTCTCTATGCGGGCGCCGGAATCGTGGCCGGGTCACTGCCGGAGGAGGAGTTGGCCGAGACTCGGCTCAAGCTCCGGGCGATGACAAACGCCCTCGACCTCCGCGCCTGATCTGTCCCGTCCGGGTGTGGGGCCCGCGATCGGTTGCAGGTACGAGGCAGGTTGTGAAACTTTCGCCTCTCGGGGGGTTGACTTTGTCCCACCGGGCGTACACCCTGAAATAAAGCCAAGCACCGAGACGGTCCGCCAGCGGCGCCGACCGGACCGCGTCTAGGGATCAGACGTCCTACCCCTGTAGCCCTATTCCGGGCTGGACGGAGTCTGCCCAACCCTGGAAAGGCGGTGGCGGGGGAGGGTACCCAAACGGGACCCCGGTTTTCGCGACTTTCAGATGGGACGGGCGACGGGGTTTGCATGGCCAGACTCCCGGTCCGGGGTGTTTCGCTCCGTGTCCGGTCTCGGGACGGGGGTGAGGCTCACTAGCCGAGGATTGGCTTGAGGCTGCGGGCGGTCTCCTCTGCGATGCGGCGGTGGAGTCGTTCGGTTTCCTCTCTGTAGGTGCGCACCTCCACCAGCCGGACGCCTCCTTCCTCCAATCCGGTCTCGACCGCCGGGGCGAGTTCCGAGGCTCGGGCGAGCCGCCTGTACCCGAGTCCATGGAAGGCGGCCAGCGCTTCGAAGTCACGGCCGTGTGGAGTTCCGAACAGCTTCTCGAAGTGCGGATGCCGTGCGTGGGGCAGGAAGTTGAAGATCCCGCCCCCGTCGTTGTTGACCACCACCAGCACACATGACGGACGTTCGTCCACCAGGAACCCGTTCGAATCGTGAAGAAGCGCCAAGTCCCCGCTGAGACAGGCCACCCGGCCCGGCCGGGCCCAGGCCGCCCCCAGAGCTGTGGACACCAGGCCGTCGATTCCGGATGCTCCCCGATTGCCAAGCACCCTGGCGGGCGTGGTGTGGGCGAACATCTCCACCTCCCTTATCGGCAGGGAGGATCCCACCACCAGGGTGTCGAGCGACAATGCCGAGAGGTCTCGAGCTGTCCGGGGCTCGGATGGGATATCGTCGCGGTCTAGGATGTCATCGATGACCGGCCGGCATGCGGCTTCGGCCGCCTGCCACAGCCCCAGCCACTCGGGGGCTCCTCTTCCCTCCCCCACCCGGTCCAGGAGCGCTCGGGCGACAGCCGGAGCCGGGCCCGCCGCCATGTGCGTGATCGCCCGGTCCGGATCGGCCCACCGCCCGGGAGCGCCTGCCACCACCTGGATGACGGACGGGTCTGAGAGGACAGCCGCCAGGCTGGTGCTGAGCCCGGTTTTGCCGAAGCACAGCGCCAGGTCGGGCTTCAGGGCCGCCGGCAAGGCCGCAAGGAGGTAGTGATAGGAGGAGATCGCCGGGGGGCGGCGGGCGCCGGACAGCGCCTCCGCCACCAGTGGCCACCCCAGTTGCTCCGCCAGGCGGGCGAAGATCGCCGACCCCTCCGCTCCCTCCCCTACCACGACCACCCCCCGCCGCGCCCGCTGCACCTCCTCCAGAAAGGAGAGGTCCGGTTCCGGGGCCCCGAGCGCGGTGATCCATGGTCGCCCGTCTGGACGCCCCTCGGCCGCCGAGCCGAAGGACTCTGCTATCGAGCGCCCGTCATCGGAGACCGGAGCGGTGGGTTCTCTAAAGCTCAAGTTAAGGTGCACTGGCCCCGGTCGACCTCCCCACCCCCGCGCCTCGGCCACCGCCCGGGCTGTCGACGCCCTCCAGTAGGGGTTCGACTCCGGACGATCCTCGGCCGGCCCCGCCTCCCAGAACCACCGGACCTTCTCCCCGAACAGCTTCAACTGGTCGATGGTCTGATTGGCTCCGGTGTCTCGCATCTCGGGAGGCCGGTCGGCGGTGAGAAGGACGAGTGGAACACCTGAGGCGTCGGCTTCCACCACTCCCGGAAAGAGGTTGGCCACCGCCGTGCCCGAGGTGGTGATCACCGCGGCCGGAACTCCGCTCACCCGGGCGGCGCCCATTGCGAAGTAGGGCGCCGACCGTTCATCGACGAGGACCGCCACCTCGGCCCTGGGATGCTCCTGCGCAGCCCTGGCCAGGGCGGCCGACCGGGACCCCGGAGACACCGCGAAGCGGGTTACCCCTCCCCTGACCAGTTCATCCACCACAACCTCGGCCAGGGCCACGGAAGGGTTGGGGTGGGACGGCTTCATAGGAAACCCAGCAAGGCGGCTGACCTCTCGGTGCGGTCGAACATGGAAGAGGCTACATCGTCGGGTGGGCGCCACTTCTCCAACAACTCGGGCTCGGGCTCCGGGCGGCGGAGATGTATCTCTCCCCCAACCGGGGCCAACGGGCGGCGGACGACGTCTCCAGCCAGGAGCGAGGAGGTGGCCAGCCCGCAGGCATAAGGGAGTTCCGGCAGGGATGCGGCGGCGGCCAACCCGGCGGCTAGTCCCACCGAGGTCTCCAGCGCCGAGGAGGGAACCACCGCCAACCCGGTCCGAGAAGCCCACTCCAGCATTCGGCGGACCCCTCCCATGGGCTGGACTTTCATCACCAGGATGTCGGCGGCTCCCGAGGATGCAATCCGTTCCGGCGAGGCGCCGGAGCGTATGGACTCGTCGGCTGCGATGGGCACACCGGTCCTCCGGCGCAACTCGGCGAGTTCGGAGAGGGTGGCGCAGGGCTGCTCGGCGTACTGGAGATCGAATTCCTCCAGGTGGCGGAGGCGCTCCTCGGCCTCGTCCACCTCCCAGGCGCCGTTGACGTCCACCCGGAGGGACCCCCCCTCCCCCAGCGCCTCCCTCACCGCGGCCACTCTGGACAGGTCATCGGGGAAGTCCTGTCCGGCTTCGGCCACCTTCACCTTGGCGGTCCGGCATCCCGAGTCCCGCACCAGCGCTGCGGCCTGGGGCGCGGGGACGGGAGGGACGGTGACGTTCACGGGTATCCGGTCCCGCACCGGCGCCGGAAGGGGGTCGAGAGCCGACTCGAGGGCGGATGCCAGCCAGCGGGCCGCCACCGGGTCGCCGTACTCATCGAAGGGCGAGAACTCTCCCCATCCGGCCGGACCCCGGAGAAGCACCGCCCGGCGCTCGGCGAGTCGCCGGTAGCGAAGCTCCATGGGAATAGCCACCGCCCAGGCCTCCAGACCGGCCAGGGGGCCGTCTGTGAACACTCGATCCGGTGGAGGGATCATGGTCCGGCCTGGACATCCCGGAGGAAGGTAATCAGCCGGCTCACCTGATCGTCGCTCAAGTGATTGAAGGAAGGCATGGTTCCGATCCCGCGGCGGATGGAGGTGACCAGATAGGAATCGGGCAGGTTGGCGCTCGGGGACCCCACCCCCAGGGGAGGGCCTACGTCTCCTTCCAGACCAACCCCGTGGCAGGAGGAGCACAACTCGCTGTACAACTCAGGTCCGGTGGCGGTCTCGGGGGGTGGGGAGGAGCAGGCCGCCACAACTCCGACGAGTAGCACCAGCATGGCGATCCGGCGTCGCCGCGTCGCCGCCGCCTGGTCAGAAGAGGCTTTCGAGCCGCTCAATCGTCTCACCGGCTTTCTCCCACATCTTCCGGCTGGCGACCAGCACCCTTCCGTTGGCGACCGCCACCACCACATCCGAGACCCCCACCACCGCGGTCTTGGCCCCTGCCGAATGGACCTGGACGCATCGGCCTGCCTCCACCATTGCTGTTCCGCTCACCACATTCCCCAGTCCGTCTCGCCCCAGCGCCTCTCCCAGGGCCTCCCAAGACCCGATGTCCGACCAGCCGGCGTCCATCCGGACCGCCAGGACCCGTTCGGCCCGCTCCCACAGCCCCTTGGCCACCGAGACCGACGGCGCCGCTTCGAAACAGTCCCCCAGCTCGACTGTTCCGTCCTCCGCGCGCACGGCGGTGGAGAACGCCTCGGCCACCGTCTCGGCCACCCTGGGGAGCAGGCAGGCGATAGCCTCTCGCAGCACTGCCGCCCGGGCGAGGAACATCCCGCCGTTCCACAGGTAATTGCCCGACTCCACCATCTTCCGGGCGGTCTCGACGCCGGGCTTCTCCACGAACCGGCGGACCCGCTTGACCCCCGGGCCGGAGCCCACCTCCATGTACCCCAGCCCGGGATGGGGGTGTGTGGGCGGGATTCCGAAGATGACCAACTCTCCCTGCTCCGCGGCGGAGACTCCCTCCCGAATGGCGGCTCGGAAGGCCTCGACATCGGCGACCAAGTGATCGGTGGGAAGCCCCAGCAGGAGATCCTCGGGACCGGCCCAGAGGGCGGCGGCCATCGCGGCCGGGGCGGTGTTCCGGCCCACCGGCTCGGTCAGCACCGCGGCGGGAGCACAGCCGATCTCATCCAGATGCTCGATCAACCGGCGCCCCAGGGACCGGCTGGTGACCATCACCGGAGCGGAGGCTTGCTCCATCCCCATCACCCGGCGGGCGGCGGCCTGAAGAAGGGACTCGTCGCCGGAGATCCGCAGGAGTTGTTTGGGGGACTCCGGGGTGGAGATCGGCCACAGACGGGAGCCGACCCCTCCGGAGAGGAGCACGGGGGTGATCATTGCAAGAGAGATTACCTTTGAGCCGACCGACCGCTTCCTAGAAGAACAGCATGCGCATCGCCACCGCTACCGAGGCGATGGCCAGGAGCCAGCGGATCAGCCCGGCGCCTTTTTCTATGGCCAGACGGGTGCCGAAGTAGGCCCCCGTGGAATTGCCGATCGCCATCACCAGGCCCACCCCCCAGTTGATCTGGTCGGCCAGCGCGAAGATCCCGACCGCCAGAACCGTGAAGCAGGCGATCAGGAACATCTTGGCGGCACTGCCTCTCACCAGGTCCAGTCCGCACCCCAGCACCAGCCCGGTGATGAGCAGGAACCCCACGCCCACCTGGATGAAACCCCCGTAGAAGCCTATGGCCAGGAAGGCCGCCGCCCGGCCCCACCAACCCAGCCGGGGCTCTATCCGCTCCGCCAGCCATGCCGACGGCTTCAACAGCACCGAGAGCGCCACTCCGATCAGCACCACCGCGAAGGCGGTGCGCATCTGCTCGTTGGAGACCCGGGTGGCGACCCAGGCCCCTGCGCCGGTGCCGATCATGGCAGGGATGATCAGGTTGAAGGACAGCTTCCAGGGAACCAACTGCTTGTGTGCGAAGTTGGCCGTACCCAGGATGTTGGCGCACGCTATGGCCACCCGGTTGGTGGCGTTGGCGACGTTGGCGCCCAGCATCGGCTCGAGGATGATCAGGCTCACTGCCGATCCCCCGCCGGCCATGACGTTTATGAAGGCGGTGGCGAACCCGGCCAGCACCAGAAGTGCCCCTGTGATCAGGTCCACCTCAGCGGTCATTTACGCGGACCTGCCAGGACATACAAGGAGGGATGTTAGATGTGATGGGTACCATTTCGAAGCGAGAGGAGACGAGCCGACCCCGCCACCCGCGGTGGCTCGGGATTGATGAAGGAACCGGCGCGCAAATCGGCGACAGGAGGACCGGCGTGAACATCGACCAGGTGGAAGAGGCCCTATCCGCCGCCGAGCGGGCCGTAGCGGAGGGCAGGGGGTTGGCGGGCACCGGATTCTGGAAGGCGGTGGGCGCCGTCAAGCGCGATCCCGACCTGATCGATCGGTACGCTGCCCGGGTCGCCGAAGTCGATCGCCGCGCCTTCCTGGGATGGGCCGCCTTGTCGGTGGGCGCCGGGGTCGGCACCGCGCTCATGGCGTTGGCCACTTTGGCGGGGGTGGTTCTGGTGGTCTGGTCGTATGGCCTTCCCGAACCCTGGAACGGGCTGGTGATGCTGGGGGGCGGGGGCGGGGTGCTGGTGACCACCACCCACGGCCTGGGCCATCTGGCGGTGGGACGGTTGGCGGGCATGCGGTTCACCCATTGGTTCGTGGGGTCTGCGAGCAGGCCCCAGCCAGGAGTGAAGGTGGACTACGACACCTATCTGCGGACCGATCCCCGTATCCGGGCCTGGATGCACGCCTCCGGGGCGCTGGTCACCAAGGTCGTTCCCTTCGTGCTGCTTGGACTGGTCCTGGCCGCCGACTTTCCTTCGTGGGCGGCCTGGCTCCTGGCGGCCCAGGGCGTGCTGCAGATCATCACCGATGCGCTGTGGTCGGTGAAGACGTCTGACTGGAAGAAGTTCCGACGGGAGATGTCCTACCGTTGAGGACGGGCGGCCCGCAGGCCGGCGTTCCCGGAGGACCCGAGCTAAAACCCGCACCGACCTATTGTTGAGGTGACCGGACCTAAGGAGAATCATGCAACACGACGGCTTGGAGATCACCTGGCTCGGACACGCTGCGTTCCGATTCCGGCTGGATGACGGGACCACCCTTTTGATCGACCCTTTCCTGAACGGCAATCCTCTCTGTCCACCCGATGAGGCGAATCCGGAGCAGGTCGACGCGGTCTTCATCACCCACGGTCACGCCGATCACGTCGGCGACGTGGTGGATATAGCGGGATCTGCCGGGGCCGCAGTCTTCTCCATCTTCGAGATCAAGAACTGGTTGATGTGGCAGGGCTTGGGAGACGATCAGACGATCGGTCTCAACAAGGGAGGGACGGTCACCGCGCCGGGTGGAGTGGAGGCTACTTTCGTTCACGCCGTTCACTCTTCGGGCATCTACGGGGACGAGAGAATGCCCACCGGCGGTTCACCGGGAGGTTGGGTGCTCAACTTCCCGGACGGACCCACCATCTACCACGCGGGAGACACCGACGTGTTCGGGGACATGAGCCTGATCGGCGAGTTGTGGGAACCGAACATTGCATGCCTCCCGATCGGTGGACACTTCACGATGGGTCCCCGCGCGGCGGCCAAAGCGGCCCGGCTGCTGGGGGTCGAGACGGTGATCCCCATGCATTTCGGGACCTTTCCCATCCTGGCGGGTCGGCCCGACCAGCTTGACCGACACGGCGGCGGCGACTTCGAGGTGCGGGAACTGGCCGTCGGCTAGCCGGTGGTGAGGGCGCGGCGCCTCCGTCCCCCGGCGCTGTCGCCTCCGGAGGAATGGGATCGTCCGGGTCGGGCGGCCCTCAACCTTCCAGGCGCCGGTAGGTGGTGCCCAGGGTCAGGTACTCCTCGACTCCCATCTCGGCCCGCTCGATCTCCTGGGGCCGGAGTTCACGGATCGGGCGGGCGGGAGTCCCCACCGCGATCGTCCAGGGCGGCACCTCCTTCCCCTCGGGAAGCACGGAGCCGGCCGCCAGCCAAGAGCCCTCCCCCATCACGGCTCCGTTCAACGCGATGGCGCCCATCCCCACCAGGCACCGGTCGCCTATCACCGCCCCGTGGATCACCGCCGAGTGGCCGATGCTGATCCGTCTACCCAGGATGGTGGGATACCCGCGATCGGTGTGGAGAACGGAGTTGTCCTGGATGTTGGTCTCCTCCCCCACCACTACCCGGTCGGTCTCCGCCCGGATGACCACGCCGAACATCACCACCGCCTCGGCTTCGATCACCACGTCGCCGAAGACCCGGGCGGTGGAGGCTATGAAGGCGCTGGGATGGATGACGGGAGCGGCCAGTCGGCGCGGAACACGGTCCATGAGGAATCCCTTCTCCTGATTGAATTCAACCCTACCGCCCGACGGAAGATATCCTCCGGCGACGGTGCATCGCCTGGTGAATGCCTTCCATTGCGCCTCACAAACCGATCTTCAAATGCCCTCCTCCACTGGCCTCCAGGTTGGCTGCAACGGGATTGGCCGGTGGGATGGACCGCCTGCGGTAGGCAGAACGGGGATCAGTCCTCCATGTAGGACTCGATGGGCGGGCAGGAGCACTGGAGATTGCGGTCGCCCTCCACGTTGTCCACCCGGCCCACCGGCGACCAGTACTTGTCCCGGGCTTGGCCTGCTCCGGGGTAGGCGGCCACCGAGCGGGGATAGGCGTGGTCCCAGACGTCGGCCGTCACCACCCGGGAGGTGTGGGGGGCGTGGTGCAGGGGGTTGTCGTCGCGGGGCCACTCGCCGGTCTCGATCCGCCGTATCTCCTCTCGGATCGAGAGCATGGCGTCGCAGAACCGGTCGAGTTCCGCCAACGGCTCCGACTCGGTGGGCTCGATCATGAGGGTGCCGGGCACCGGGAAGCTGAGGGTGGGAGCATGGAACCCGTAGTCGGTCAGGCGTTTGGCCACGTCCTCGGCGCTCACCCCGGCCGAGTCCCCGAACTCTCTCAGGTCGACGATCACCTCGTGCGCCACCCTGCCCTGGTCGCCCACATAAAGGATGCGGTAGTCGCCCGACAACCGGGTGGTCAGGTAGTTGGCGGCCAGGATGGCGATCTCGGTTGCCCGGGCCAGCCCGTCCGGGCCCATCATTCTCATGTACATCCACGGGATGGGCAGGATCCCCGCCGATCCCCACGGTGCAGCGGAGATCGGGCCGATCCCGGTGGAGGGACCGGCGGCGCTCTGCAGGGGATGGTTGGGGAGGTACGGCGCCAGGTGGGCTCCTACCGCCACCGGTCCCACTCCCGGGCCCCCTCCCCCGTGAGGGATGGTAAAGGTCTTGTGGAGGTTGAGGTGTGAGACGTCGGCGCCGAACCTGCCCGGCTGGGCCAGTCCGACCAGGGCGTTGAGATTGGCCCCGTCCACGTACACCTGGCCCCCGGAGGCGTGGATCATCTCGCACACCTGTCCCACGCTCTCCTCGAACACGCCGTGGGTGGAGGGATAGGTGATCATGATGGCGGCCAACTGGTCGCCGTGGCGGACCAACTTCTCTTTCAGGTCCACCAGGTCGATGTTCCCCTGGTCATCGCAGTCCACCACCACGATACGCATGCCGGCCATCACTGCCGAGGCGGCGTTGGTCCCGTGCGCCGAGGAGGGAATGAGACACACCCGCCGGTGGTCCTCCCCCCGGTCCTGGTGGTAGGCGCGGATCGCCGCCAACCCGGCCAACTCCCCCTGGGAGCCGGCATTGGGCTGCAGCGACACCGCCGCGTAGCCGGTGATCTCGGTCAGCCAGTCCTCCAGGTCGGAGAAGAGTTGCAGATAGCCCTCGGCCTGGTCGATGGGGGCGAAGGGATGGATGTCGGAGAACTCCGGCCAGGTGACCGGGATCATCGACGAGGCGGGGTTCAGTTTCATCGTGCAGGACCCCAGGGGGATCATGGTGCGGTCCAGAGCCAGGTCCCGGTCGGAGAGACGCCGGATGTAGCGGAGCATCTCGTGCTCGGAGTGGTAGGTGTTGAAGACCGGATGAGTCATGAACTCGCTCCGCCGGGAGAGTCGCCGCGGGAAGGACGGCTCGACGCCCTCTTTGGGAAGGGTCGCCGCGAAGGCCGAGAGCGCCCGGGACGCTGTCTCTTCGTCGGTGGTCTCGTCCAGGGAGATCCCGACCCTCTCGGAGTCGATGCGTCTCAGGTTTATCCCGGCCGCCAGCGCTCGGTCCATCACCAGGTCGGCGGCTCTTCCCGCCCTCACCGACAGCGTGTCGAACCATGCGGCGTTCTCCACTCCCCATCCCGCCGAGCGGAGCCCGGCCGCCACCCGGGAGGTGAGAGTGTTGACCCGGCGGGCGATCCCCTTCAGCCCTTCCGGCCCGTGCCAGCACCCGTAGAAGGAGGCCATGACCGCCAGGAGAACCTGAGCCGTGCAGATGTTGGAGGTGGCGCGCTGGCGCCGGATGTGCTGTTCGCGGGTCTGGAGGGCCAGTCGGAGGGCGGGGTCCCCGTTCGAGTCCTTCGACATTCCCGCCAGCCGTCCGGGAAGGGAGCGGACGTGCCGTTCCAGGGTGGCGATGAACCCGGCGTGGGGACCGCCGAACATCATGGGCACGCCGAACCGCTGTGACGACCCCACCGCGATGTCCGCCCCCCACTCCCCCGGCGGGGACAGCAGGGTGAGCGCCAGCAGGTCGGTGGCGACCACCACAACCATTCCCGCGGCTCGGGCCTCTTCCACGGTGGGAATCAGGTCCCTCACCTCACCGCCGCCTCCCGGATACTGGAGCATCAGTCCGAAGGACTCCCCGTCGAGGAAGTCCATGTCGTCGGGGTGGGCCACCGCCACGTCGATGTCCATCCAGCGGGCCCGGGCGCGGATCACCTCGATGGTCTGGGGGAAGGCGTCGACGTCCACCCAGAAGCGCAGGGCGCGGCGGCGACGGGAGATTCGGCGCGCCATGGTCATCGCCTCGGCGGCGGCGGTGCCCTCGTCGAGCAGTGAGCAGTTGGAGATCTCCATGCCGGTCAGGTCGGAGACCATGGTCTGGAAGTTGAGGAGCGCCTCCAGCCGTCCCTGGGAGATCTCCGGCTGGTAAGGCGTGTAAGCGGTGTACCAGGCGGGGTTCTCCAGCACCGTCCGGAGTATCACCGAGGGGACATGGACGTTGTAGTAGCCCATTCCGATCAGGGAGGTCATCTCCCGGTTGCGGGAGGCGATCTCCCCCAGGCTCCGGAGGGCGGCGGGCTCTGTGAGGGCGGCCGGCAGATCCAGGGAGTCGCGCATCCGGATGGAGGCGGGGACCGTCTCGGCCATCAACTGTTCGATAGAGTCGACGCCCACCGTCTCGAGCATCGCTGAGATGTCATCGGGGCGGGGACCGATGTGTCGGGAGGAGAAGTCAAGGGGCTGGCGGGAGGTCATGGGAACTCCATTGGGACGCGGTCGCTTTCGGCCTCCCCGCTGTCCCGTTTGCCTGAGAGTTTCGCTCCGCCCGGCGGAGGTTGCTCCTTCGGCGGCGGCCCTGGTCCGCCCTCTTCAGCTCTGCCTATTCGACGCGGTCCCTTTTGCCTGAGAGATTCTTGGGAGGTTCTTGCCCCTTCGGCGTCTCGACCGGCGAGACTCTCCCGCGCCGTTTCACTGGCATTACACATTGTAAGACGGTCCGTGCGTCGGGAGGAGGGATAAGGGGGTGACAATGACCCTCGGGCCGTGAACCTTCGGTTAACCTCACCGATGGTGGGCGCGGCTGCGGTAGTTGTCATTGGGTTGCTGGGAGGGGCGGTGGCCGCCGTCCAGAGCCAGATGATGGGGGCGCTGGAGCAGAGGGTGGGGATGGTGGCGGGGACCGCCGCCAATTTCGTGATCGGCGCCGCGGCCATGGCTCTGGTGTTGCTGGCCGCCAGGGGTCCCTCGCTGGCCGAGTGGCAAAGGGTTCCCCCCTATCTGTTCCTGGCCGGGATCGCCGGGATCCTCATCATCGGCAGCATCGCCTTCACGGTCGCCCGGGTGGGAGTCCTGGCCGGCTCGATGCTCCTGGTCACGGCCCAGTTGACCGGCGGAACGATCATCGACCACTTCGGGTGGATGGGAGCATCGGTCCGTGAACTCACTTTGAGCAAGCTCCTGGGGATCATGTTCCTGGTGCTGGGCGCCCGCCTGGTGCTGCGCTGAGGGCGGCCCCGTTCAGAGGACTATCAGGGTGAGCGCCACCACCGAGAGCGCCAGTCCCATCATGCGGTGGGGGGAGATCCTCTGCTTGTCGACTATCCGGGCCAGGACGGCGACCACCACCGGATAGAACGAGGAGGCGACCGCCACCAGTCCGAAGGGGCCGATCTGGACGGCCAGCAGGTAGGTCAGGTTGGCCAGGACGGCGCCGCCCGCCACCAGCGCCAGCGCCCTGGCTTCAGGGGGCAGCCAGAAGGGGACACGCCGGAGCGCCATGAGAACCGCGACCGACGCGAGCCCTCCCAGCTTGATGCTGACCAGGGGCCAGAGTCCGGCCTCCGATGAGATCTGGGCCACTCCGATGAAGAACAGCGAGAAGGTCAGTCCGGCGGCGAACCCGAAGAACGCCATGGCGGGGCGGCCCACCCGGCTCCTTTCCTGGACGGTGAGCCACAGGGCGGGCATGGCGACCAGGACGCCCAGCCAGGACACCAGGGAATGACGCTCTCCCAGCGCCACCCCGAAGAGGAAGGGGACCAGCGCCAGGGTGACCGCCGACACCGGCGCCACCACCGCCATCCTGCCTCTGGCCAACCCCAGAAAATAGAAGACCACGCCGGCGACCCCCGCCACCCCGCTTATCAATCCCCAGGAGAAGTCGGCAAGGGTCACGGTGGCCCCCACCGCCAGATGGTGGATGGCCGCTATGGAGAAGGCCAGCCCCAGGCCCGCCGTGTTGGCCCACGCCGCAACCGCCAGCACCGGGCCCCGGCGGGTGGCCATACCCCCCGCGAAGTCGAACACCCCGTAGAAGACGGAGGTCAGGACTGCCAGCAAGAACGCCATCTACGCTCCAGGTCGAGTCATGGTCACCGGGTTATCAGCACTAGTGAGAGCACCGTGAGCGCCAGTCCCAGGAGACGATGCGGCGATATGCGTTCCTTCTCCACCACCCGGGCCAGGAGGGCTATCACCACCGGATAGAAGGTGGAGACCACCGTGACCAGGCCGAACGGCCCGATTCTCACCGCCAACAGGTATGCCAGGTTGGCCAGGATGTCGCCGCCTGCGATGAGGGTCGGCAAGCGCGCTTCGGTTGGCAGACCGGGTCGGGTGGCCCGGGTGAACAGGACCCGGGTGAACACGAGGACCGTCAACAGAGCCAGTCCTCCTATTCGCATGGCTACCAGGGGCCACAGCCCCGACTCGGGAGAGGTCTGAGCGAGGGCGACCAGGAACAGGGAGAAGGTGACTCCTGCGGCAAAGCCGTAGAGGGCCTTCCCGGGACGATTCTGTGAGGATCGGGTTTGGACGGTGAGCCACAAAGCAGGCATGGCGACTAGGACGCCCAACCAGGCCACCAGCGGGTAGCGTTCTCCTGTCGCCACTCCGAACAGGAATGGGACCAGCGCCAGGGTGACCGCCGACACCGGCGCCACCACCGCCATCTGACCCCTGGCCATTCCCTGGAAATAGAGGGCCAATCCGGTTACTCCGGCCACTCCGCTCCCCAATCCCCAGGCCAGATCGGCCGTAGTGACCGACGCAGCCGCCACCTGGTGACCGATCACAGCCACCAGGATGGCTATGGCGAGCCCCACGACGTTGGCCCAGAGGGTAACCGCCAGAACATGGGCCCGGCGGGTGGCCAGCCCTCCGGAGAAGTCGCACACCCCGTATATGAGGGAACTCAGTCCTGCCAGCAGGAAGGCCATGGTGCTCCGGAGAACCGAGACGGGTGGTTAAGACACATACAAGTAATGCCCGGCCACCGGGACAGGGCCGAGCGGAGATTAGCAGGCCAGGAGGCATTCCTCCCAAGAGGCAGGCACCCGGTCGGTCCCCGGGATGCGCCCCCGCCGACCGGGCCGGCGAAGAGTGGGGGGGTATTGTGTTGCAACAGATGCGAAACGATCGGCGCACCATCTTTGGCTGGGCGATGTACGACTGGGCCAACTCGGCCTTTGTTGTGGTAATAGTCGGGATCCTGCCTTCCTATTTCGGGTCGTACATCGTTCCCGAAGAAGGGTGGATGGGTCTGAGCGCCGAATCCCTGTGGGGTTACATGGTCGGGTTGATCTCCCTGGTGCTGTTTCTGATCACGCCGGTGCTGGGAGCCATAGCAGACTACAGCGCCCGGAGGCTGACTTTCTTGAAGGCTTTCGCCTACGGGGGGGCGCTGTTCGCGACCTGCTTCGCTTTTGTCTCAACCGGCGATGTTCTGCTGGCCATGGTCATGTTCTTGATTTCCCACTTCGGACTGGCGGCCGGCAACGTGTTCTACGACGGCATCCTGCCGCTCATCACCACCGACGACACCATTGATCGGGTGAGCTCCAAGGGTTACGCCCTCGGGTACATAGGAGGGGGCATCTATCTGCTCTTCGCCATGATCTTCATCTTCTACGCGGACACCTTCGGAGTCGAGGAGTCCCTTGCTGCCCGGATCGGGATCGGCGGGTCGGGATTGTGGTGGGCGGGCTTCTCCTGGTATGCGCTACGGCGTTTGAGGGAGGTGGGAACCGCCCAGGAGATGCCCCTCCGGCAAACCGGGAGTCGGTCCCTGGCCTATGTCCGGCTGGGGTTCAGACGCACCTGGGTCACCGTCACCAGGTTGTCGCGCCATCGACACCTGTTGCTGTTCGTGGTGGCGTACATGTTCTACATCGACGGGGTGCAGACGGTTTTCAACATCTCCGCCATCTACGCCTCCGAGACCCTGGAGATAAGCACCGCCTTCATCGCGCTCGTTGTCCTGGTGGTGCAGTTCACGGCCTTTTTCGGAGCGCTCCTGTTCGGACGGCTCTCCGAACGGATCGGACCCAAACGGTCGATCGCCTTCGCCCTGTTGATTTGGACCGGAGTGCTGGTAGCCGCCTACTACCTGCCGGTGGGTCAGAACTTCCCCCTGCTGGCGGTTGGCATGGCGATCGGGTTGGTCCAGGGAGGTACCCAGGCGCTCAGCCGAAGCCTTTACGGATCCATGATCCCCCAGCAAGCCTCCGCCGAATTCTTCGGGTTCTTCTCGGTGTTCACCAAATTCTCCGCCATCTGGGGGCCGATAATCTTCGCCACGTTCCGCGAGATCACCGGCTCCAGCCGCCCGGCGGTGCTTTCGCTGATCTCCTTTTTCGCGGTGGGCTTCATCCTGCTGAGCTTTGTCAACGTTGAGAAAGCACGTGCGGGGCGCTCCGATTGGAGCGTTCTCGACGGCTAGCCCCCTCCTCTCAACTGCATCGAGTCAGTTGATGGCCATCCCCGTGTCGCTGTCGAAGAAATGCAGTTTGGAGACGTCCAGGGCCAACTGGATGCGCTCTCCCCCGCGTGGCGCGAAGTCGGGATTGACGCGGGCGACGAATTTGGTGCTGTCCCCCAGCGAGGAGACGTCGCTTCCCTCGTCCTCCAGGAGCTCGCGGATGTCGGGGGTGATCACCGGCGGCGCCGGCTTCGTGAAGTGGACATAGGCCTCGGATCCCAACTGCTCCACCAGGTCTGCCCCCACGCTGATGGTGGCCATACCGTCGGCCCCCGAGTCCGCCGATGAGATCTCGAACGCCTCGGGCCTGATTCCCACCACCAACTGCGTCTGCGCGTAGGAAGCCAGGCTGGGGTGGTCGGAGAGCACCGCCCCGTCCAGGGGGATCTCCTCGTCGGCGAACGAGAGTGAACCCCCGGCGCCGTTGGATGCGATCGTCCCGTAGACGAAGTTCATGGAAGGCGAGCCGATGAATCCCGCCACGAACAGGTTGGCCGGATGGTCGTAGAGGACCCGGGGGGTGTCGATCTGCTGGAGGTTGGTCTGCTCCTCGCCGGCTTTGCGGAGCACCGCCACGCGGTCCCCCATGGTCATCGCCTCCACCTGATCGTGGGTCACGTAGAGGGTCGTGGTCTTCAACCGGTTGTGGAGGAGTCCCAGTTCCGAACGCATCTGGACCCGCAGCTTGGCGTCGAGGTTCGACAGGGGCTCGTCCATGAGGAAGGCGACCGGCTCCCGCACGATCGCCCTGCCCATCGCCACCCGCTGTCTCTGCCCTCCCGACAGCGACTTGGGCTTTCTGTCCATCAGTTCGGAGATCTCCAGGATGGCCGCGGCCTCGTCCACCCTACGGCGGATCTCGTCACGCGGCATGCGGCGCATCTTCAAACCGAACGCCATGTTGTCGAACACGCTCATGTGGGGATAGAGGGCGTAGTTCTGGAAGACCATGGCGATGTCGCGGTCCTTGGGAGACACGTCGTTCACCACCTTCTCGCCGATCCGCAGGACCCCCTCGGTGACCTCCTCCAGGCCGGCCACCATCCGCAGGAGGGTTGACTTGCCGCACCCCGACGGGCCGACCAGCACTACGAATTCCCCATCCGCAACGTCGAGGCTGACATCGGTTATCGCCCGGGTCCCTCCCGGATAGACCTTTCCGACGCTTTCAAAGGTGATCGAGGACACGTTGTGCAGCTTTCTGGGGATAGACGGGTTTCGATGCTAACTGTAGCCGACCCGCTGGCGGGTTTCCTCCTTGCCGGGTGACTCTAGGGCCAGGCGCTCCGAAACCCGGACCTCTCATGGCGATGTCACCTCCAGATCAGGAGGCCGGCATCCACCAGAGCCAGCACGGCGGTGCCGGCCACTGCCACACCGGCGGCAATCAGCCAGGTGGCTCGGCGGAGGGGGACATCGAAAACGTAGGCGGCCAGTACTCCGCTCCACCCTCCGGTGAGCGGCAGGGGGATGGCGACCACCACTAAGAGCGCCAGGTCCCGGAGCCGGACGAACCGGGCGCTGTGGCGGCGACGGGTGTGGGCGTAGAGACGGTCCAGGAACCGGCGGAGCCAGGCCAGGCGGTGGGGCGTGCAGTATCTGTCGACCACGCCCAGCAGCCAGAAGACCAGAGGCAGGGGCGCAAGGTTGCCGACCACCGCCCAGATCCAGGTGGGAAGAGAACCCATCTCCAGCACCAGCCTTCCAAATGGAATGCCTCCCCTCAGTTCAAGTACGGGTAGCGCCGAGATCAACGCCACCGCCAACGGGTCGGCCACCCCCCATCCCTCAAGCAGTTCGACCAGGAATTCCCGCACGGGTGGCTAGCGGTGAGCCGTGAGATGAGAGGATGCCGGTATGGCCACAATCACCAGCGGGATGGTGACGTTTTTGAGTATGAAGGACATCCCGTAACCGAAGAACGGCCGGTTGGTGAGGGGCCGGTTGGCGGCGCCCACCACCAGCAGGTCCCAGTTCTCCGAGTTAGCGGTATTGGTGAGTTCTCCCTCGGGCTGGGCCACCGGCCGGACGTCGGCATGGACCCTGGCTCCTAGGCGCTTTCCGTATTCCACCGACTCCTCCACCAGATCGCGGCCGGCCATGAAGTTCTGGGCGCTGGCCCTCATGTCGAAGTAGTAGGGACCGTCGGCGGTCTCGTTGATCAGGTGCAGTGCGAAGACCATTCCGTCGTTGTGGGCGGCCAGAGAGTATGCAACCTCCGCGGCGGCGCGGGAGGCAGGATTCGCTTCCACCGACAGCAGCACCCTCCGCACGTCGGGGATGGGGCCGCCCGGGAGCCCGTCGGGAGGCTCGGGGTATCGGAAGATCAGGGTGGGAATCTCCAAGCGGGCCAGTACGCGGTCGATGACGGTCGAGAACACCTCTGTCTCCCCGGTGTGCTCCGGAGCCCCCAGCACGACCAGGTCATATCCGAGATCCGCTTCCTTGAGGATGGCGTCCGCAGGATCACGCTCCCGTCTTCTGATCAGGCGGTGCTCCTCGCCTTTCAAAGCCCTGATCGCCGCCTCCGGGCCGGTCTGCGCTTCGACCTCCTTGCCGATCAGGCGCTTCCACCATCCTCCCGAGGATCCGCTGACCTCCAGAACCGTCACCTCCGCGTCCCTGAACAGGCGGCCGATCTGTCTGGCGGCGAAGACGCTGTTGGCGCCGCCCCGGGTGGGCAGAAGGATGCGCTGTGAACCCAGGATTTGGGCCTGTGACCGGATGGCCTCAGACTCGAGGCGGGCCTTTTCCTCTCCTTCGGCTTCCATTCCCCGGACCGATATCTTCAACAGGACCGGCGCCAGAAGCGAGGTGACGATGGCGGCCAGCACGATCACCGTGTAACCGGTGTCCGACAGCACCCCCAGGCTGAGACCCACCAGGGCCACCACGATTCCCATGGCGCCCAGGGCGGACAGGCCCGACCCTAGAGCCAGAGACTCCTTGACGGTCAGGCCGGCCCGGCGGGCGCCGACCAGGGTGCCGAACATCTTGGCCGCCACTGCCAGGACGATGAGCGCCACCGTCCAGATGATGGCGCTGGGCGAGGCCAGGAGGGAGATGTCCACCCGCAGCCCGCTGAAGGCGAAGAACACCGGAGCGAAGAAGGAGTCGGTGATGGTCTCCAGGACATGGCGGACCTCCACCATCTGGTACCGGAGCGTGGCGAGGATGATGCCGACGATGAACGCTCCCAGGATGGCCTCGAGACCCAGGGCGTGGGTGATCGCGCCCCCGGCGATCGCCGCCACCAGACCCACCGTGAGGGCCGCCTCCAGATTTGATCCCCCCCGCAGAGCCAGGCGCATCGCCTGATTGAGCAGCCACCTGCCAACCGTGGCCGCCAGGACCACGAACACCACCAGGCCGCCCAGAGCCGTGAGCAACTGGGCGGGTTCGAACCCTTCCTGGGCGATGCCGGCCAATCCGGCCAGGATCAGCCATCCCACCGAGTCCATGGTCATGCTCACCGCCAGGGTCACCTGGCCGAAGTTGCGTCGCAGCATGCCCAGGTCCAGGAGGATCTTCGCCACGACTGGAAGGGCCGCCACCGACAGCGCCAGCGCCATGAAGGCGGCGTGCAGGCCGCGTCCGGAGGTCCCCACGAAGGAGGAGGGGGTCAGGAGCGCCACCAGCCCCACCGCCACCAGGGGGACGAACAGAGCCCCGGTGGAGACGTTCAGGGCAGCGCGGCGGAGACGGGAGATGATTCCCAGGTCGGTCTCGTAGCCGATCACCACCAGCACCATGATCACCGCCAGCCATGCCACCCCGTACAGGACCGAGCCCACGGTGGAGTCAGAGAAGATCCAATCGTAGGTGTCCGGGTAGAACTGGCCCAGCACGCTCGGGCCGATCACCACCCCGCCCAGGAGCTGGCCTACCACCGGAGGCTGGCCGAGCTTATTGGCCACTCCACCCAGGAAGCGGGCGGCGCCAACCAGCAGCGTCAACTGCACCAGGAAGAGGAAGACCTGGTGCTCATCCAGCAGGCTCGAGGCGCCCGGTTGATCTGCCGCGACTATGAGGGTCATTCGCTCTGACAACAATACAGATTTCACACCGAGAACCTGACCTGCAGGATGTCCCGCGACCGCACGGGATAGTCTCGCCCCTCCACCCGGACCACGCCCTTGGCGCGGGCCGCATCCCAGCCTCCCACGTCGATCACGGCCTGGGCGGTACCCACCTCCGCCCGGATGAATCCTCGCTCCATGTCGGAGTGGACCTTGCCGGCCGCCCGGCGGGCATGCGACCCCACCGGCGTGAGCCAGGCCTTTGTCTCCCTGGAGTTGGAGGTGTAGAAGATGCACATTGCCAGGGTGTCCAGCACGGCGCTGGAAATGGTGGCAGCCGCTCCCCGGCCCAGCCCGAAGGCCTGCAGCATCTCGGCCCGGTCCCGGGCGTCCAGCATGGCGGCCTCCGCTTCGAGTTGCAGCGTCATCGGCACCACCGGGTCGCCAGCGGGGACCACCCCCTCCACCGGGTTTGGTGTTTCCTGCGCCTGCTCCTCCTCGACGTTGACCACCCAGATGACGGGTTTGAGGGTGAGGGGCGCGAAATCCGCCAGGGCCTTCAGTTCGAGGTCCGACCACCGTCTCTCTCTCAGCAGGCCTCCGTCACTGGAGACCTCCGCCGCCCGCGCCACCGTTTCATAGGCAGCCCGCCGCTCGGGTCGGGAGGTGGCTTGGTTGCGAAGGCGAAGAATCGATCCTTCGAACATCTGGGCGTCGCTGATGGCCATGGCGAGCAACACCTCTTCGGCTTGGGAGCGGGGATCGGTTCCCGACCCCCCGTGGGGCACGGAGGGGTCTCCGAAAGCGCGGAGCACCACCAACATGCAGTCGGCCCTGCGGAGGCTTCCCACCGTTCGGGCGTCCACGTCGCCACCGGGTTCCTGGAGCGGAGGCCCGTCGGTCACCTCCAGGGTTGCCGGGGTGATGCGAGCCGAACCCTCCAGGCGGCCCAGTTCCTGGAGGATCGGGTCGACGATCGGGGTGATGCCGATCCGGGTCTCGATGGTTGAGAAGGGAAAGGAGGCGATCCCTTCCGGGCGGGCGGTAAGAGCCGCAAAGAGCGAGGTCTTTCCGGTGTTCGCCAGACCCGTGATTCCCAGGGTTGCCATCGGATAACGAGAGTAGAACCGGCTCCTTCTTTCATGCCGCCTTTCGGGGCGAAGATTGGGGGAATGACCTCGCTTACCCACGCCGACCTGCCAGAATCGGGGCCAATGAGAACGGTGGCGATTACCGGTGGGACCAGTTGGCTGGGACAGGCGCTCACCGACAGGCTGTTGAGCGACGATCATCTCCACCTGGCCTTGACCTACCTCAGACCGGTTGAGGCCGAGCGCTTCGAGGACCGCTTCGGGACCTATCACCCCCGGATCATCCTGCGCCGGGTCGACGTGACCGACCCTCGGGCCGTGGAGAGGTTCCTGGCGGAAGTGGAAACACGATGGGGAACGATCTCCGGACTGGCCTGCGTGGCCGGAAGCTGGGCGGGGGGAACAACGGTCGAGCAGACTTCGGATCTGCGCCTCGAGAGGATGCTGGACGCCAACCTCCGCTCCACCTTCACGATGGTCCGGGCCGCCCTCCCCTATCTTCGCAGAGCCGACTGGGCCCGGGTGGTGTTGACCGCCAGCCGTGCGGCCTTCGACGCACCTCGCGACCAGGCCGCCTTCAACATCGCCAAGGCGGGAGTGGTTGCGCTGGGCCGGAGCCTGGCTGCCGAGTTGGTGAAGACCGAGGTCTCGGTTTCGGTGCTGGTGCCGTCGGTCATCGACACCCCTGTGTCCCGGGAGGCCCTGCCCGACGCCGATCACAGCCTCTGGCCGACTCCCGACGAAGTCGCCCGGGTGGCGGAGTTCCTGTTGAGCAGGGAGGCATGGGTGTTGAACGGCGCCGAGGTGCCGGTCTAGCCATTATCCTCTCCGACTATGCGGTCTGATCAAACCCTCCGTCCCGATCTGGTGGAAGGCGGGCAGGTTGACGGGGACGCCGAAGAGTCGGGCTCTGATGAGGAGGTCACCGAGCCCGGCAAGCTGATCAGGATCGCCACCATGACCAGGTCGATTCTCGAGGAGGTGCGGGCCGCCACGCCCGACGAGGCGGGGAGGGAACTCATCTCGAAAATCCATGATCGTTCGCTCGATGAGCTCCGGGACGTGCTCAGCAAGGAGTTGCTGACCGAGTTCGACCGCATGTTCGAGCCGCTGCTGGGAGATGACCCGCCCACGTCGTCGGAGGTGCGTATCGCCCAGGCCCAGTTGATCGGGTGGCTGGAGGGGCTGTTCCAGGGCATCCAGGCCAGCCTGGTGACCAGGCAAATGATGGCCCAGGCTCGGGCCGCACAGCGGGCCAAGCTGATGGCGGGCCGTCCCGAACCCGAAGACCGGCCGCCAACCGGGCTCTATCTCTGAGGGACACACCGTGACGCCTCTCCGGGTTGCGGTCATAGGGGGAGGTATCGCCGGCGCCGCCGCCGCTTTCTATCTGGCGGAGCGGGCCGAGGTGGTGCTGCTGGAAGCCGAGCAGACGCTTGCCTATCACACCACCGGGCGCTCCGCCGCTCTCCTGTTCGAGTCCTACGGATCGCAAGGGATCCGTCCCTTGACCTCGGTCAGCCGCGCCTTCCTCGACGAACCTCCCCCGGGGCTGGCCGACTTTCCGTTCCTGTCCCCGCGGGGCGGAATGCTGGTGGGCGGGGAGAACCAGATCGGGGCGCTCGAGCAGTGGGAGGCCGACGCAAGAGAGCAGGGAGCGTGGGTGGAGTTGCTGGACGCCGACGGGGCGCTACGGATTTGCCCGGCGCTCAAGCCCGACGGGCTGGCCGCCGCGGTCTGGGAGCCCGGGGCGGCCGACATAGACGTGGCGGCGGTCCACCAGGCTTTCGTGCGAGGCGCCCGGCGGTGGGGCGCGGAGATCCGGGTCTCCTCACCGGTCAAGGCGATGGAGAGGACCGCAGGTGGATGGAAATTGAGGGCGGGGGACGAGACCCTGACAGCCCAGGTGGTGGTGAATGCGGCCGGGGCGTGGGGGGATGAGGTCGCCCGGGTGGCGGGCCTCGGTCCGATGGGCATTACCCCCATGCGCCGGACCGTATTCATGGCTCCCGGGTCTGAGGAGTACAAGTCATGGCCACTGGTGGCCAGTGTCGAGATGGGGTGGTACTTCAAGCCGGACGGGATCCAACTGCTCTGTTCCCTGTCGGAGGAGAACCCCTCCCCTCCCTGCGACGCCCGTCCCGAGCCGATCGACATCGCCCTGGCGATCGAGCGCATCAATCATGCGACCACGCTGGGGATTCGATCGGTTCGATCCTCGTGGACGGGGCTGAGGACCTTTGCTCCGGACCGGGAGATGGTGATCGGCTTCGATCCCCGGGCAGAGGGATTCTTCTGGCTGGTGGGCCAGGGAGGGACCGGGATCCAGACTTCTCCGGGCGCCGGCGAGTTGACCGCATCCCTGGTGCTGGACTCGGAGGTCCCCACCCGGCTGGTCGACCATGGGTTCGACGCCGCGGCGGTCGCCCCGGAGCGGTTTGTCTGATGCCGACATTCACGGCTGTCTGGACGATGCGCCACCGGAGCAGGCTCAGGGTCCCTGGGAGGACCGTGTGATGTCCCAGACCTCTCTGCTCCGCACCTTCATTTCCTCCCCCCAGAATCCCCGGGTCAAGGCACTGGTGCGCCTTCGCACCCGGCGCGAGCGGGAGAGGAAAGCCACCTTCCTGGTGGAGGGGTACAGGGAGTTGCGAAGGGCGCTGGCCTGGAAACGCCACCTGGAGGCGGTGTACTGCTGCCCGCCTCTCTATCTGGGTGACAACGAGGAGAAACTCCTCTCGGAGGCCGCCCAGGCGGCGGAAGTGGTGGAGATGTCGGAAGCCGCATTCCGGAAGGTTGCCTACCGCGACCGTCCCGAGGGGCTCCTGGCGGTGCTCCGCCAGCCTCCTCTTCCGCTCTCCGGACTCCGGCTGGGAGCAGCGCCCCTCGTCCTGGTGGTGGAGTCGGTGGAGAAGCCCGGAAACCTGGGCGCCATGCTCCGGACGGCCGAGGCGGCGGGAGCGGATGCCGTGGTGGTGGCCGACCCGGCCACCGATGTCTTCAATCCCAACGTGGTTCGAGCCTCGTTGGGCTCACTCTTCACGGTGCCGCTGGCGGTGGCGGAGGGCCGGGAGGCGCTGGAGTGGCTCCGCCAGGCAGACCTCCGGGTGATAGCCACCAGCCCCGCGGCCCGGGAGCCATGCTGGAAGAGCGATCTCTCGGGCAGGGTGGCCGTAGTGATCGGCACCGAACAGTACGGCCTGTCGGACCTCTGGCTGGAAGGCGCCGACCACAGGGTGTCCATCCCCATGTCGGGAACCGTCGACTCCCTCAACGCCGGATCGGCGGCGGCCGTGCTGCTGTTCGAGGCCCGCCGCCAACGATCGGAAGGCTGACCGTCTTGCCTTCCGGGTCGCGACGACAGTTTTGATCACCTGACGGATCGGTGGTTCTCCATCGGGGGACCCTGAGGTGGATCAAGCAGCGGCTGCGATCGCTTCCCGCAGGGTGAACCGTCCCTCATACAGCGCCCTTCCCACAATGGCGGCCTCGCACCCCAAGTCCGCCACCGCCCTGAGGTCGGAGAGAGCGCCAACTCCCCCCGAGGCGATCACCGCCATGTCAGAGAGATCTCCCACCTGTGCCAGCAGGTCGAGGTCCGGCCCCTTCATGGCCCCGTCCCGCTCGATGCCGGTCACCAACAACCTGACCACTCCCGCTTCCCGCAGTCCTCTCAGTGCTTGGGGGACCGAGCGCCCTTCGTCCAGCCACCCGGCCCCTCGTGCCCGGCCGGCTCGCACGTCGAGAGCCGCCACTACTCGCTCCACCTCCCCCACTTCCCCCAGGGCGGCCGGATTCCACACCGCCGCGGTTCCCATGACCACCCTCCGGGCGCCCGCCGCCAGCGCGGCCCGGGCGGCGTCGGCAGTGCGGATGCCCCCGCCCACCTGGAACGGAATCCCCGCCTGGCCCATCTCCCTCCAGATCCGGCGGTCGGGATCACCCGTCTTGGCGCCGTAGAGATCCACCACATGCACCAACGCGGCGCCCTGTTCCATCCATCCGCCCGCCACGTCCACCGGATCGTCCGAATAGCGGGTCACCTTTCGGTAGTCGCCGTGGAGCAATCTGACCACCCTCCCCTCCAGTATGTCCACGGCGGGGATTATCTGCATCTGAGAGCGCCTTCCTGGGATTCGTGTAACTGAGTTTGCGCTAACGTGCTAATACACTATTATGATAGCACACTAACGTCAACCATGGATATTATATGACTGTCGACAGATCATGGCGCAACCAGGACACCCGGGAGCTCTTCTCCGCGGTGTTGACCCTGGAGACGTTGGACGAAGCCGCCATCTTCTTCCGGGATCTCTGCACCCGCAAGGAGATCTCGGACCTGAGTCAGCGATGGGCGGTCGTCCGCCAACTGGACCGGGGACTCTCCTACCGGCAGATCTCGGAGATCACCGGCGCCGCCACCGCCACCATAACCCGCATCAACCAGTGGTTGCGTCACGGTACCGGCGGTTATCGTCTGGCACTCTCCCGGATGAAGACCCCGCCTGAAACGGAATCGACCCGATGAACAAGAGCGCACTCACCCTGGCGATCCCTAACAAAGGGCGTCTCCGAGAGCCTTCCCTCCGCCTTCTCAAGAGCGCCGGGATGTCCTTCGAAGTGACCGACCGGGCTCTCTCCCTGAGGGTCCGGAACGTGGAGGTGGACCTGGTGCTGGTCCGTACAGAGGACATACCGGGAATGCTGATCGAGGGGGTAGCCGACGTTGGGATAACCGGGCTGGATCTCATGGAGGAGTCCGATCCGGACGCCGCCCTGGTGCCGCTGGTCAAACTGGACTACGGGTTCTGTCGCCTGGCGGCAGCGGTGCCCAACGCCTCTTCCATCGACTCCCTGGATGACCTGAGGGGGCTCCGGGTCGCCACCTCCCATCCCCGGACCACCGCCCGGTTCCTGGCCGATCGCGGCATTCCCGCCTCGGTCGTGGCGCTCAAGGGATCGGTGGAGGCGGCCACCAAGATCGCCCTCGCCGATGCGGTGGTAGACCTGGTCTCGACAGGGTCCACCCTCAGGCTCAACGGATTGCGGGACATCGGCGTTCTCCTCGAGTCGCAGGCGGTCCTGGCCGGACTCCCCGAGGTGAGAGGCCGCCGGCTTGTCCGTCAGTTGGTGACCGCCATACGGGCGGTTACCGCCGGCCGCCGCAAGCGTTATCTGTTGCTCAACACCTCCGCCGACAACACTGCCGAGATCAGCCGGTTGATGCCCGGTCTGTCGGCTCCCACCATCGTCCCGTTGGACGACTCGGAGATGGTGGCAATGCACTCGGTGGTGGACGCCTCGGACCTCTGGGACCTCCTTCCCCGACTCGAAGACGCGGGCGGGAAGGGAATCCTCGTGCTTGACATAGGACAACTCATCCCGTGATTGCCGCCTCTCAACCTCGTCTGCGCCAGGTGCTGCTGGAAGAACTCACCGAAGCCGAGTGGACCGGGTTGTGCCGGCGCAGCGCGGTGCCCGACCCCGAGGTCCGGAGGATCGCAGGGGCAATCTGCGAGGAGGTCCGGAGCGAAGGAGACCGGGCCATGGAACGTGTGGCTGCCCGCCATGGAGGGGGGTACTTCCCGGTGGTGCGGGAAATGCTGGAGCGGGCCGCCGATGAGATGCCGGAGGTAACCGCCGCCCTCGAGGAAGCCAGGGATCGCATTGCGGCGTTCCACCGTCCCCAGATCCCCTCGGACATGCACCGCGAAGATGTACCGGGCATCGCCATCACCCGGCGTTGGTCCCCCCTCCGGCGGGTGGGCGCCTACGTTCCCGGCGGAAAGGCCGCCTACCCCTCCACCGTCCTGATGACGGTGATCCCGGCCAAGGTGGCCGGTGTGAGGGAGGTGGTGGTCGCCACTCCGGCCGGCGCCGACGGGAACGTCCACCGGGCGACCCTGGCGGCGTGCTGGGTGGCGGGCGCCGACGAGGTGTGGGCCATGGGAGGCGCGGGCGCCGTCGCCACCCTCGCCTACGGGACCGGACTGGTCAAGCGGGTGGAGAAGATCGTCGGACCGGGCAGCCAATGGGTGACGGCCGCCAAGTTGGCCGTGTTCGGCGATTGCGGCATCGACCTCCCGGCCGGCCCATCAGAAGTCCTGGTGCTGGCCGACGACTCGGCCGATCCGGCACTGGTCGCCGCCGACCTCCTCTGCCAGGCCGAGCACGGACCGGACTCCCCCGCGGTCCTGGTCACGACCGACCCGACCCTCCCCTCCCGGGTGGAGGAGGCGCTCGAGGAGCAGTTGGCCTCCCTCGAGCGTCGGGACATCCTCGCCGAAGCCCTTTCCAACCACGGCATGACGGTGATCGCTCCCGACATGACCCAGGCTCTATCCTTCACCAACCGATACGCGGCCGAGCACGTCTCCATACTCACCTCCGACACCGAGACCCACGCCAAGGCGGTCACCGCCGCCGGTTCCGTCTACGTCGGCCGCTGGTCGGCGGAGTCGGCCGGCGATTATGCGACCGGCGCCAATCACGTTCTGCCCACCGGAGGCCTGGCCGCCTGTTACGGCCCGCTTTCGGTGGAGGACTTCGGTTCCTGGCGCCAGGAGCAACGCCTGACCCGCGAAGGCCTGGCCGATATTCTCCCCATCATCACCCGACTGGCCGATGTGGAAGGCTTCACCGCCCACCGCCGCGCCGCAGAGCTACGGTTCAGCACGGAAGGAGCAGCATGACGAGAACCGCACACCAGAGCAGGGAGACGAAGGAGACCTCGGTGGAAGTCCGCCTCGATCTGGACGGATCCGGACAGGCCCGGGTCTCCACCGGAGTGGGCTTCTTCGATCACCTCCTCACCTCCCTGGCCCACCACGCGCTGTTCGACCTGACGATCACCACCCGGGGCGACCTGGAAGTGGACGATCATCACACCGTGGAAGACACCGCCCTGGTGCTCGGATCGGCCATTGCCGAGGCATTGGGAGATCGGGCGGGTATCAACCGTTTTGGAGACGCGGCGGTTCCCATGGACGAGGCCCTGGGACGGGCGGCGGTGGATGTGGGAGGCCGTCCCTACGCGGTGGTGGATCTCCCTCTCCGCAACCCGACCATCGGAAACCTCACCACCCAGAACCTCCCCCATGCGATCGAGGCCATGGCGCGGACCGCGGGGATCACCCTCCACTTGAGCTCTACAGGCCGCAACGACCACCACCAGGCGGAGGCTGCCGTCAAGGCTCTGGCCCGCGCCCTGCGCCAAGCGGTGGCGCGCGATCCCAGACGGGTGGGTATGGCCTCCACCAAGGGCGCCACTTGACGAGAATCGCCGTGGTCGACCATGGCGCGGGAAACCTGGTCTCCATCACCCAGGGACTGGAGAGGGTGGGTGCGGAGACGGTGCTGGCCGTCGGGCCGCACCAACTCGATGGCGCTGACGGCGTGGTGCTTCCCGGGGTGGGGACCCCCGGCGCCGCCATGGAACGGCTTGAGCAGGCAGGCTTCGTCGACTCCCTGGTCGACTGGACGGGCCCCCTCCTGGGGATCTGTGTGGGTCTGCAATTGTTCTTCGAAGGCAGTTCGGAGGACGACAGCGCCTGTCTGGGGCTGATGCCCGGCCGGGTGGAGCGGTTGCGGGAGACTCCCCGCCTTCCCCACATCGGGTGGAACGATCTGCTGATGAGCGCCGAAGACCCTTTGTGGGAAGGCCTTCCGGACGATCCCACTTTCTACTTCGTCCACTCCTACGCGCCGGCGCCCGCCGACTCGGGCCTGGTCGTCGGCGAGGCCAGCTACGGCGCCCGGTTCTGTGTGGCGGTCAGGGACGGGCGGCGGGTGGGGGTCCAGTTCCATCCCGAGCGGTCCGGCGCCAACGGCCTTCGCGTTCTCTCCAACTTCCTGGCGGAATGTCGGACCGGATCGGAGGCCCGCTGATGCTGCGCAAGAGAATAATTCCCTGCCTGGACGTGGCGGACGGCCGGGTGGTGAAGGGAGTCAACTTCGTCAACCTCACCGATGAGGGGGACCCGATCGAGTTGGCGAGCCGGTATGCGTCCGAGGGCGCGGACGAGATCTGCTATCTGGACATCGCCGCCGCTCCAGAGAACCGCGACACCATGTGGGATGTGGTGAGACGCACCGCCTCGGAGGTTTTCATCCCTCTCACGGTGGGTGGTGGGATCCGCTCCCCCGAGGACATGAAGTCGGCCCTGCGGGCCGGGGCCGACAAGGTGAGCATCAACACCGCCGCGGTCCGTCGCCCGGAACTCCTCCGGGAGTGCCGCCGCCGGTTCGGGCGTCAGTGCGTGGTGCTGGCCATCGATGCCCGGCGTCGCCCCGAGGGAGGATTCGAAGTGGTGGTCGTGGGCGGCAGAGAACCCATCGGCTGGGATGCGGTGGAGTGGGCCCGGCGGGGAGTTGAACTGGGCGCCGGTGAGATCCTCCTCACCTCCATGGACCGGGACGGGACCAAGGACGGCTACGACCTGGAGTTGACGGCCGCGGTCACCGCAGCCGTGGAGGTGCCGGTGATAGCCTCGGGCGGGGCCGGCACCACCCAACACTGTGTGGAGGCATGCCTGGAGGCCGGCGCCGAGGCGGTGCTGGCGGCTTCCATTTTCCACCGCAAGGAGATCGAGATCTCCGAGGTAAAGCGCGCCATGGCCCGGGCGGGCCTGCCGGTGCGCCTGGTATGAGCGGCGTGTCCCCACCCCGGGCCGATGATCTCAAATGGAACGCCGACGGGCTGATACCCGGGGTGGTGCAGGACGCCCGGACGGGCCAGGTGCTGATGCTGGCCTACCTGAACCGCGAGTCGTACGTTGCAACGCTGGAGAGCGGCTATGTCCACTTCTGGTCCCGGTCCCGTCAGGAACTCTGGTTCAAGGGCGCCACCAGCGGCGCCACCCTGGAAGTGGTGACCATCGCCGCGGACTGCGACGCCGACACGCTCTTGATCACCGCCCGCCCGGCCGGTCCCGCCTGTCACCGTCACACCACCACCTGCTTCGACGGCGCCCCGCCCGGAGAGGGATTCGGGTGGCTGGAGCAACTCTGGGGCGTGATCGCGTCCCGCGCTGCGGAGCGGCCGGCCGGTTCCTACACCACCCGGCTCTTGGAAGGCGGCGTGGACCTGGCCGGCCGGAAGCTGATGGAGGAAGCAACCGAGGTGCTGATGGCCGCCAGAGATCACGCAAGGGGGGAGGCGGACAACCGGCGCGTTGCCGAGGAGATGGCTGATCTCTTATACCATCTGCTGGTCCTGGCCGCCGATCGGGAAGTACGGCCGTCGGAGATGATCGCCGTGTTGGAGGAGCGCTTCTCCTCCTGAGGTCCCGCCCTTGGGGGGGGTTCACAAACCCACGATTCTCTCCCATCTCGGAAT
Organism: Acidimicrobiia bacterium; assembly: GCA_965209025.1. Taxonomy (GTDB): domain Bacteria; phylum Actinomycetota; class Acidimicrobiia; order Spongiisociales; family ZC4RG35; genus Bin76. Next base: position 777,016 of record OZ242375.1, read on the forward strand.
AAGGAGATAGCATGGGAAGGGGTTCTAAGAGCTTTAAGAACTCAGAGAGGCTCATGACAGTGATTGTCAGAAACCGGAAGGCGATTCGTTCTCGTGCCTGGATGGTGGTGTTGTTGACATCGCTCCTACTCGGGCTGGTGGGTCCGGTTGGAGCAGACGTCTTCACCGATGACGACGGCGAATTCTATGAGCCCGCCATCGAGGCGCTGGCCGAGCGAGGGATACTGGAGGGCACGGAATGCGGCGAGGGACTGGTCTGTCCCGACGATGAGATGAAGCGCTGGGTGATGGCAGTCTGGATGGTGCGGGTCCTGGAGGATGCGGAGTATGGCGAGGTGATCTCCTCGCTAGATGCCGCGGAATGGTGGACGCCTTTTGTCGAGCGGCTGGCACAGTTGGGGGTGACCAAGGGATGTGATTTGCACCCGGCCCGGTTCTGTCCCGACAATCCGGTGACCCGTGGCGAGATGGCAACCTTCCTGGTCCGCGCCTTCCGTCTTGCAGCCGCGCCATCCGCGGGGTTTGCGGATACGGGAGGGCACGGGCACGCCGCCGACATCGATGCCTTGGCGGCGGCGAACATCACACAGGGATGCGATGTCGATCCGGCCCGGTTCTGTCCCGACGATTCGGTGACCCGTGGCGAGATGGCGACGTTCTTGGCCCGCGCTCTCGGTCTCGTCCCACTGCCGCCGCCCGTCGCCCAGTCGCCTGCCGCTCCCGAGCGCATCGCTTTCTTCGGCAGGGTCGGGGAATCACATGAGATCTTCGTGATGAATGCGGATGGAAGCAACCGCCGACAACTGACACAGAACAATTCCGAGGTCCCGATTCGTTGGCTTGCCAGACCGGAGTGGTCGCCGGACGGCACTCGACTCGCCTTCGAGAGCAGGGACGTCGATGGCGAGAATGACTGGGAAATAGCGGTGGCGCACGCCGATGGGAGCGGTGTCTCACAACTAACCGACAACGACTGGCCCGACCTTTCTCCGGCGTGGTCACCCGAGGGTCGACTGGCATGGATTACGGTTATCAATTCCTATCGGATATGGGTTATGGACGCGGATGGCGCCAACATACAGAAACTGACCGTCGACATGCCGGATGCACACCCGAGGCAGGATGCGAACCCCGAGTGGTCGCCGGACGGAACCAGCATTGCTTTTTCCAGCCGGGAGCAGAAGCACGACAGTTACTACGAGATCTGGGTGATGGACGCCGACGGCAGCAACCAGCGACAACTCACCGTCAACGACCGGGGGGACTCGGAGCCGAGGTGGTCGCCGGATGGCACCCAGATCGCCTTTCAATCTCGCACCGATTTCTCCGTTGGCGGCCCGGAATTGAAGGCACTGGATGATTTCGAGATCTATGTCGTACGGGTGGAGGACGGGAGGGTTGAACAGTTGACGAACAACGAATACGAGGACCTTGACCCTGTTTGGTCGCCGGATGGCAGGCAGATCGCGTTCTCAAGCTATCGGGACGGTGGCTACGACATATATGTAATGGATGCGGACGGCAGCAACGAGAGGCAACTGACCGATGATCAACTTTGGAATCGCCATCCGGAGTGGTCTCCCGACGGCACCCGCATAGCCTTCGACAACCCTCTGGGGATTTTTGTAATGGATGCGGACGGCGGCAACCGGCAACAAATCACCTTCGGCAGTGACCAGCGTCCATCCTGGTGGGCTCCCAACGGATAGCGTCTTTGGATCGATGGACATCCGAATAAGAGCCGCCGAGCCGGGGGACGCCCCTGCCATGGCAAGGGTTTACGTTGATGCAAGGCGGGCCACTTACGCCGGGATAATGCCCTCGGAGTTCCTGGTGGATCTCTCCTATCGCAAAGCCGAAATGCGGTGGAACGGTGTGCTGGCCGACAAAACCAGGAAAACCTTCGTAGCCGAAACTCACAACGGCGAGGTTGTCGGGTTGGCGGGAGGAGGACCTGAACGGGAGGACAATCCCGCCCACCGGGCCGAACTGTTCCTCATCTACCTACTGGTCGGTTACCAACGCCAAGGCTTGGGGCGGCGTCTGGTCTCGGCTGTGGCTGAGGAACTGCGAGCCGATGGGTACCGTTCAATGGTGGTCTGGGCCCTCAGGGACACCCCTGAGGCTTGCCGTTTCTACGAGTCGCTGGGGGGCGAGGTGGTTGAGTCGGGGACCGTCGCGATCGGAGGAAGGGATCTGCCGGAAGTGTGTTATGGGTGGAAGAACATCGGCCACCTTGCGGCCAACCCCGGTTAGAAACGTAGTTATTCCAAAGGTCGACCTCCGGACGTGGAGGACCCCCGGAAACCCTCACCGGCGGGCAAACCTTGCTTCCTCCCGAAACGACCCGACACCCACCACGCAGGCGGGAACGCCGACAATCGCCGCCGTAGCCGAGGAGATGGCTGACCTTCTGTACCATGTGCTGGTCCTGGCCGCCGACAGGGCAGAACGGCCGTCGGAGACGATCGCCGTCTTGGAGGAACGATTCTCCTCCTGACATCCGGCTCCTACAGGGGATGTGTGAACCCCCGCTTCTTCCCCATCTCCGGGAAGAAGCAGAAACAGCTATGGCCGTTGGGATCGCGTGGTCTCGGCCGTCCGGCTTCGTAGTCCCTACAGGGTGGCGCCGTTCTGCGACGCAGGTTCCAAGTGCCTCTCGAGAAGAGTGCGGATCGCCCCAGCGATAGATTCCCCGATCGTGTTGGCGAGGTCCTTGAGAAGAGCGATTTGGGTGGTATTGAGATAGAACTGGACAAGCACGCCGTCAACGACTCGTGTGGGCGGTCGGTACTGGAACGGATGGTCGCCGTTGGAACTTGGCTCACGAGCAATTACCTCGGCGCCGTGAGCGATAAAAGCGTCAGCCAGGATGGCAGGGTAAGATTTGTCGGCGGCGCGCGCCGCAATCTTCAGTTGGTCATAGAGAGCACGGGGTAGACGAGCCCCGAGTTGGCGCCTGGCCTGTCGTGTGGTGGTGGCATTACCTTGCATTATTCGAAACCTCCTCCTTTGGTCTCCTTGTCCCCCTCTTTGTTGGGAACCCTCTCTCGTTAAAAAAAGGAAATGCTTCCTCCAGTTTAAAGAAAGCATTAAAGCTCTCCCCCAAAGGGGGAAATCCTATCACTAACTATAGCTATCACGACCTCTATAACTCTAGCTCCATCCGGGTTTTTTTCGCGACTTTTTCCTGTGAACTCCTATAGAGCCGCCTGCGATTTGGGTTGCGCAATAGAAGGTGTTAGTATATGTGTTAGTGCTTACGAGAGAAAAGGAGGTGAGTCCCGTAAAGAGTGGCGGGCGCCTGTGAACTCATGGACGCCTCCAGGGATGCGGCGGACGAAGAACTCGACGAACGCCGATGAAAGCAGACGAGCACCTGGACAAGGCGGACGAGATCCTCGATGCCCCTGCGGAATAGCAACCCCCCCCCCCCTGGGGGACAACAAGAAAGGAGCAAAGGATTCTAAATGGCCAAGAATCCAAAGCAAAGCGGTAACCGGCCAGAACCGTGGTTCAACGATCGCAACATTGTCAGCGTGTCGAAGGATCGCAGCGACGGCGGGGTGGACATTTACGTAAGAGACTCAGGCGACTCCAAGGGATATGCCCACTACCGGCAGACTGCCTCCGGTGACATGAAGACCTTCCATTCGGGGAGCCAAAACGAGAAGTAAAGCCACCTAGGTCGGACCTACCTAGCCCCCCACCTTCCAATCGGAGTGGGGGGCTGGGTTCTTAAACTCCGTCAAGGTTGTCCGACCCCTTCCGGGCTCCGACAAGCGCCCGAACCGGGCTGTACCTCCTAACCCTCTATCCGGGCTGAACAAACCTTACCCACGCAACTACCATAGAATCCCCAATGGCAGCGATTCCGCGTCATATATCGCGCCAGCTCCGCCCTTGTAGCTCAGTGGATAGAGCGACTGCCTCCTAAGCAGTAGGTCGCAGGTTCGAATCCTGCCGAGGGCGCTATGAATCCGAGTGGATCGCGGGTCACTGACACAATCAGCCGACATCCGTGGATCTCGGGGGTGACGGGGGTCTACGTGGCGGCGTGGACCATCTACGGCTTCAGCACGGGCGCCAGGCTGGCCGTCCCCTACCTGATCTGGCTGCTGTTCGCGGCTGGCGTGGTGTTGGTTTTCGATCGCCGGGTTCGCTTCTCCACCGAAGTCTTGGTCCTGCTGTCCATCTCCGGCTTCGGCCACATGGCGGGCGGGAACGTTGCCATCGGCGAATCCGTTCTGTATGAGTCCACCTGGTTCGGGTTCCTGGGTTACGACCATCTTCTGCATGTCCTGGGACTGGGAACCGCCGGTCTGGCTGTCTGGGAGGCAACAACCCGGATGTTCAGGGCCTACGGCGGCTGGCCGGCGGCCGTCATAACCTTCCTGGGAGCCCACGCCATCGGGACGGTGATCGAGATAGGTGAATACCTCTCCTATCTGATCATCGAAGGGGTAAAGGTGGGTGACTATGCCAACAACATGCAGGATCTGATCGCCAACATGGTTGGGGCGCTGCTGGCGGCCTGGTGGGCTAGTCGGGCCCCACGGGGCATTCCCCGCCCCTAAGGACGGCGAGCCACCACCCTCACAGCCCGCCAGGCTCCGGTTCTCACCTCTTCTCGCCCCCGGATCCGGGGATCGGCGTCGACGGATTCGGCCCGCACAACCTCAAGGTCGGACAGCGCGGCGGTCAACTCGGCCAGGGTGGCGAAGTGGTCGGGATCGCCGCCGACGGCTCCATCCGCGTCCCACTCCCCCACTATCAGCGTGCCCCCCGGCGCCAGGGATCGGCCGGCCATGCCCAAGAGGGCGTCCCGGGCGGACCCCCGGGGAGGAAGAGAGTAGGAAATGACCACCAGGTCATATGCTCCTTCGGGCCTCCAGGTCAACATGTCAGCCTGCAGGAACCTGGCCGTTACATGAGCGTTGTCTGCGGCGATCCGAGCCGATCGGATGGCCCTGGAGGATGAGTCCACACCGGTTGCGGTCCAGCCCCGCTGCGCCAACCCGATGAGATTGCCCCCGGCGCCGCATCCCAGGTCGAGGACCCTTCCAGGCGGGAGGTCCAGCGCTTCTGCGAGTAGTTGGTGATCGAAGGGTTCGGTGTCGGTGCCGTCGCCGACATAGACGTCGTCCCAGTCGGCGCCGCCCGGTCCCTCGGTGCCCATCGGCTCAGGTCAACCGGAGATGCTTGGCGGCCTCCCGGAATGAGAGTCCCGAGAGGCGCCCCCGGTTCGCAGTGAGAAAGCGGCTCACCTCGGCCGGCGCTATCCGGGCGTGCTGGCGAAGCGCCCATCCGATCGCCTTCCGGATGAAGAAGTCCTTCTCCTCCATGGTCTGTCGGCAGAACCGGAAGAGTCGCTCCTGGTCGCAGTCCTCCTTCCACTTGAGTTGGTGCAGGAGGGCGGCGCGGCGGAGCCACAGGTCGTCGTCGGCGATCCACTCCTCCATCACCGAGGCCGACCCGGGGAACCGCTTGACGATCCCTCCCACAACCGTGCCGGACAGGGGATCGCATGAGTCCCACCAGGGCTTGGTGGCGATCATCCAACGCAGTTCGGTCAGGAACTCCTCCGGGAGGCGTTTGGTCGCCTTTCGCAACTGGTCGATGGCGGCGTACTGGTACTCCCTTTCGGGGCGCTCCCAGCACGCCCGGGCGAATTCCAGGAGGTCGTCCTCCGTCGGCCGTGGTAGTCCCGCCAAGGCAACCTGTGCCAACCGGCGGCGTTCCGGCGAGGAGATTCCCATGAAGGGGAAGCGGTGTCGCATGTAGGCGCTCATTCCCTCCGCCCGGGCGGGGTCGCGGTGGGCGGAGAACGCCTCCACTATCGCCTTCTCCATGCGGGCGCCGTTCAAGGCTGCGGCGCGCTCTCCCCCAGGAGGTCTCTGAAGAGGTTGTCCACCTTGCCGGTGATCTCCCCGAGTTTGATCAGCATCTCCTCCCAGCGGTCCTGGGTGGCCGAGTCGAGGAGCCGGCGAGGCAGGTTGTCCGGTTCGGTTATCCGCCCCACTGCGCGAGATTCAGAGAGCATGTCGGTGAGGGTGTCGGGAAGTGGAAGGAAGGAGGCGAACCAGACCAGGGCCATCACCCACCCCACCAACCACACCAGGCCCAGGGCGGCGCCTGCTGCCCGGTCCAGGGTGCTGAGCCCAGGGAACCTCATCATCCGGGTCAGGGCCTGCAACGCCGCCCACACCACGATTCCCACACCGACGAACAGGGCCAGTCCCACCAGGGCCAGCGCACCCCCGTAGGGTATGCCCAGCCACTCCTCCACCAACGTCGCCCAACCCGGGGCCAGTCGCACAACCAATAGCAGGCTGAGAATCAGGGCGACAAAGCCGGCCACCTGCCGAAGCAGACCCTTGCGCCAGCCCCGGAAAGCCAGGAGCGCGGCGGCCGCCAGGATGGCCAGGTCAAACATCGGTCTGGCTAGACAAGGGCGATTCGCATGCGCTTGTTGGCGCGGCCTTTGCTCTCGGTCTTCGTCACTCTCACCAGGCCGACCTCCAGGGTGGAGCGGACATGGGTCCCTCCATCGGCCTGGCGGTCCAGTCCTACGATGTCGATCACCCTGATCTCTTCGATCCACTCGGGTATGAGGTTGACCTTGGTGCGGATCAGGTCGGGGTCAGCCAGCGCCTCGGCCCGGGCCATCCACAGCACCTCGGCGGGATATCCCTTGACTAGTTCCTGGTTGAGGCGCCTTTCCACCTCCCGTCCGAACTCCCGCGAGATTCCTTCCAACTCGAAGTCCATCCGGGCGGTCCCCTCCTTCATGTCGCCGCCGGTCACCTTGGCGCCGTAGTCCCGCCACACCACTCCCGACAGCGCGTGAAGGGCGGTATGGGTGCGCATGATGGTGTAGCGCCGGTCCCAGTCGATGGCTGTCTCGATGGGAGTTCCGGGATCGATCATCCCAGGTTCGGCGACCACATGGATCACCTTGCCGCGTCGCCGATAGGTGTCGGTGACGGCTACTTCGCCTCCGTCCCAGCGAATCACGCCCCTGTCGCCGGGCTGGCCTCCACCGCGGACGTAGAAAGGGGTCCGGTCGAGAATCAACCCTTCCGCCTCCACGGCAATCACGGTTCCCTCGGCGCCGGTCAGATAGGAATCGCGCGCCGCCAGTTCTTCGGTGCCGGTGCTCATGCTGCCAAAGGCTAGCCCTGTACCCTTCGGCTCATGGTCAAGGCCCTTCCCACCGGAGCGGAGTTGGTGATCGTGGGCGCAGGCGTCGTGGGCGCTTCCACCGCCTTCTGGGCTTCCCGGGCCGGCCTGCGCCCGGTGGTTCTCGAGGCCCGGCCGGCCGCCGCCTCCCTCACCACTCCTGCCTCGACGGGAGCATTCCGCCTGCAATTCGACAATCGGGAGGAGATGGAGTTGGTACGGGAGTCGGTGGATCTGATCCTCAATTTCACCGAGGTCACCGGAGAGGACTCCGCCCCCCTGGCCATACGCCAGCCCGGCTACCTGTGGGCGACCACCTCCCATGACGGCGCCGAGGCCCAGCGGCGGCTGGTGTCTCTCCAGCACTCCTGGGGCCAGACCGACATAGAGCTTCTCGACGGTGCCGATGCACGGCGCAGGTTCCCCTACCTGAGCGGTGACGTGGTGCAGGCCCGCTACCGAGCCGACGATGGATTCATCGATCCACGCGCGCTGACGTTGGGATTGCTGGCGGCGTCGAAGGCCCCGCTGCACACCTCATGCCGCGTCTCTTGGGTGGAGGCCCTGGCCGCCGGAGGCTTTCGACTGGAAACCGATCAGGGATCAATCCGGGCCGACCAGGTGGTGAACGCCGCCGGACCCTTCTCGGGGAAGCTGGCCGAGATGGTGGGCGTGGACCTACCGCTGGTGGTCAAGCCGCGCCACAAGATTGTGGTGCCTGACCTGGCCCGGGTACCCCCGGACGCCCCGATGACCATCGACGACGACACCGGCGTCCACTGGCGTCCCGCATACTCGGGCGCCTTTCTCCTGGATGCCTCGCCGGTCGGTCCGGGGAGGGAGCCGACCGAAGACGTCCCTCCCGACTCCGACATGGTGTTCGCCGTGCTCGACCCTTCCCAACCCGAGTCGGCGGCCCGGATCAGCCCCTTCTGGGGAGAGGCCTGGCGCCGCGGGGAATTGCGCTGGATGGTGCACTCCGGGCAATACATGCTGACCCCCGATCACCGACCCTTGATAGGAGAGACCCCGGTGAAGGGATTCTGGGTCAACACGGGTTATTCGGGTCACGGGATCATGTGCTCCCCCGCGGCCGGGCGCATCCTGGCCGATCTCATCACGGCCCGGATTGGCGACTCTCCCTTCTCCTTGGACCGCCGTTTCGTGAAGAGGACTATGGACCGGATCTGACCGGGGAATCCTGCTCGCCCTCGGCCTCAGTCTCCGACGGGGGGTCGGTTTCCTGAGGTTTGGGCCAGAAGAAGAGAACGGGAGGCCGGATCTCTGTGATGATCGACTCCCGGGCCTGGTGCCAGTCCTCGCCGAGGACGCGGGTACGCCACATGTGGCCGGCCAGGAGCCGGAAGAGCCCTACCACCGGCACTGCGATCAGCACCCCCAGGAAGCCTCCCACCGAGGCGCCCACCACCAGGGCCACCACGATGGTGAACGCCGAAAGCTTCACCCGGGTCCTTTGGACCATCGGTGTGACCACATGGTTGTCGAACTGCTGGATGGCGGTGAACAGCAGGATGGCGATCAGGCCGGTGAGGGGCTTTCCCACCAGGAGGGAGACCAGAAAAGCCAGGGTGGCGCCCGCCACCGGACCGGCGAAGGGGATGAGGTTCAGCACCCCGGAGAGAACCCCCACGATCAACCAGAAGGGAAGATTGAGGACCCACATGACGAAACTCCCCAGAACCGCCACGATGGAGGCCACCAGGAACTGCCCGCGCGCGAAGCGGCTGATGGTGGAAGTGACGGCCCCCAGCAGGTAGACGACCTCCTCCCGGTGGCGGTGAGGGGTGAGGCTCAGGAGGAGAGCGCGGAGCCGCGGCAGGTCGGTCAGCAGGTAGAAGGCCAGCACCGGAGCCAGGAGGATCACCACCAGGGCTTCCGCCACTCCGCCCGCCAGGCGCCACAGGGTGTCTCCCAGGTCGTCGCCCAGGGCATCCGCCAGGCCCCCCAGGGCGCCCAGATTCTCTCGATCCGAGAGCCAATCGCTTATCTGTTCGGTGCTCTCGGGCAGGCTGAGCGCCAGTCCCAGGTTGTCGGCGATCGAGTCCACCTGTTCGTACACCGCTTCGTATATCTCGGGGACACGGTCGGCGAACTCCTCGGCCTGCTGGACCACCGGAACGCTCAGAGCCGACCCCAGGCCGATCAGCACCACCACCGAGAGCACATAGGCAACCGTGGCGCCCAGAACGCGGGGCAACCGGAGGCGCTGGAGGAAGGTCACCAGCGGGTTCAGGATCACCACGATGCCGATAGCGAACACCACTGGCAACCAAATGATTTTTATCTTGTCGGCGATCCACCACATGAAACCGGCGAGGGTCAAAGCACCGATCGTTCCCCAGATCGTCAGCACGACCCGGTTCAGGCGTGTTCCGTCGGAAATGGTCGGCATAGGTGGCCTCAAGATTAGTTGTGGTGGGCGGCAGCGCCCGACGGCCGGGAGGTGGGCCGGAGGGGGCTAACGGTCCCGGACGGCCTTGACGGCGTCCGCAAAGCGTTCCATCTCCGCGACGAAGGCCTTGGCGTCATCCCGGAACTCCTCTCCCAGCCGGCGGTGGCGCATGCCCAGGGACAGCGCTGCGTAGTGACCTCCCCGGAAGTATGGGACCAAGGCCCGGAGAGGCACGGCCCGCGGTCCGGGCTCGGGTTGACCGGGCTTGGGCGGCGGCTGGGTTGTGGGCGGAAGCCCGTGAGAGGCGAGCACTCCCACCAGAACGTCCTCGGGCAGGCGATCGGCGTAGTCCCGCGCCACGAACCGATACACCTCTTCTCCTCCGGGCAATGCCGCGACCAGGGCGGGCAGGGCCACCCGGCGGGGGTCCTGGTGGTCGGCCAACCCGTATGGGACAATGGCGCGTGAGCGGTCGGGGTCCGAGAGCATCGGGAAGGGTAGTTTCAGCTTCTCCACCATTGCCGCATGCCGGGAGGGCGAGTCGACATCGATCGCCGCGGTACGGAACCCGGCAGCCAGGATCTCCTGATGCCGGTGCGCCAGGCTGGCCAACTGGCCGTTGCAGTAGGGTCACCAGTCCCCGCGGAGGAACACCAGGAGCACTCCTGCGTCGAGGTGGCTGCCGAGTCTCCACGGTTGGCAGGCCTGGTCCTCGAGGGTGAAGTCGGGTAGCGTCATCGGAGGCACTATACCGCAGGCGTGAGTCGGGAACCCCTAGCCTGAGGCGGTGACTATCTGGGCCGAGCCTTCCTCCATGACGGTGATGCCCCACCCTGCGCCCCGCTCCCCGAACCAAGCCGTATCCCCGTCGACCGTCCACTCCTCGGGCACGACGGCCGCTCCCAGCACTTCGACCGGAACCCCGGCGGGCACCTCGATGGTGAAAGAACCGCTCAGGACCATTCTGGTGGGTGTCGATGCCCCTGCCACCTTGATGGCGCCTTCCCCGGCCACGGCCAGGCCCGCCAAGCGAATGTTGCGAAGATCCAGAGAGATCTCGGGGGCTGCCAACGTCAGGTTCCAGGTCGGATCGGGATGCAGGCCCACACTCCAGCCGGAGGAGCGTAACCAGGCGTTGTCCTGCAGCGGTAGGTCGAGGTCGAAGGGGAGGGGGTCTCTGACATCAATGATGGTGATCTCTCCCCCCTGGTCTCCGGCACTCTCCACCGCCAGGGGGATTCCGGCGCCCCCTCCCCGTCGGGTCATCTCCACCTGGTAAGCGGAGGGACCGCTCCCCGTCAAAACCGTCAAACGTCCTTCTCTCATCTGCACTGCAAGTGTCGAGAAACCCACCTGATCCACCGGCGGTCCCTTCAGGTCGGCGCTGCGGGACGGGAGAGACCCGACATCTGTGAAGTGGAGGGAGACAGAGAACACCAGCCAGGTGAAAATCACCAACGGAGTAACCGGGGCGTGAGCAAGTCGGGTGGTCGGCCAGATCCTCCGCGTCACCCATCCCAGGGCGAGGAGAGCGGCCCCGATCGGCCACAGGGCCCCGATGTCCAGCAGGATCGCCGGCGACAGGAGCCGGATCGCCACCCCCACCGCGAGGATGGCCAGGACCGCGCCGATGAGCCCCCAAGCTCCTCTCTTTTGTACCAGGAGGTGCTCCGTCTGGGTCACTCCTCGAAAGAGCGTCCCAAGACCACCACGATGTCGATCCCTTCCTGTTCCAGCGGGATCGCCTCCACCAGCGCGTCGGGAACCAGTTCCTCCCTGAGGAGCGCAGCCTCCCTGGAGAGGTCATCTCGGTACCACACCCGTGACACGTCCAGGCGTTGAGCATGATTGTCCGGTGAGGTTACGCCATACCCGGCCTCCTCCAAGCGGCCGGACAACCTGCCGGCCACACCCTGGACGCCGTTGGCGTTGAGAACCCGTACCACCAACTGGGCCGGGTCGAGAGGCGGAGGGACGGTGGTTGTGGTGGTGGAGGTGGTGGTGGCCGCCGCAGTGGTGGAGGTGGTGGTGTCGGCTTCCGTGGCCTCGGTCGTAGCGGGACGGCTGGTGGTAGTGGCGCCCACCTCGGGCTCGGTCCCCGGGGTCACAGCCTCCGTTGTGGCGGTGGTCTCGGGGACCGAGGTTGTCGGAACAGCTTCCGTGAACAGGTCGTCCTCGGAGAAGAGCCACCATATGAAAATGACCATCGCAACCAGCAACAGGGCGAGGACGGTCCTCAGGATTATGTCGCGCCAGAAGGGTGACCAGCCTCCCGCGGCGTGGCGGCCCCTCATCGGCGACCTGCCGACACAGGTCCGACGATCAACAGTTCCGGCACCTCTCCGAGTTTTGTGTACGGGGCCACAAGATTCGACATCCCAACAGTAGGTTATCGCAGTTTGTGGCTAAGTTGGCACATTTAGGGAGGGACCTGTGGGAGCTGGCGGTGGGACTCGAACCCACGACCTGCTGATTACAAATCAGCTGCTCTGGCCGTCTGAGCTACGCCAGCTGGTTGAGATCGGGATCGTACCATTTCGAGGGCAAACCCGGCTCATGGTTTCGGAAGATAGCCGCGGACGCGGGCCAGTTCGAAGAGCGCCAACCCGGCCGCCACCGAGGCGTTCAGGCTTTCGGCATCTCCCACCATGGGGATGGAAGCCAGCAGGTCCACCCGTTGCGCCACCAGCCTCGACAGGCCCTGGTGCTCGGCGCCGACCACCAGGGCGGCGGGCTCTCCCAGCAACTCCAACCCGAGAAGAGACGTCGGTGCGTCGGCCGCCAGGCCGATTGTCCAGATACCCATGCGGGAGAGTTGGCTGAGCGTCTCCGCTATGGAGGAGACCACACATACACGTGTCCGTTCCAAGGCTCCCGCGGCCGCCTTGAAGGCTGTGGGAGTGAGGGGCGATCCCCTCCGCCGGGGAATAACCAGCCGGGGGGTTCCCGCCGCCACCGCACTGCGGGCGATCGCTCCCAGGTTGCGGGGATCGGAGATGCGATCGACCACCACCAGGGCGGCGGGCGCCGCCTCGTCGGCCAGTTGGGTCAGCGTCACTGCCCGAAGCGGACGGCATTCGGCCAGCACCCCCTGCGGGGAAGAGGTAACCGCCATGCCCGCCAGGCTGCTCACCATCTCTATCTCCACTCCCCCGCCCCGGGCCGAGTCCAGCAGTTCGGTCACGCGGGGACCGGAGGCGGAGCGGCTTTCGACTCGAAGCTTCCGCACCCGGCCCGCTTCGAGGGCAGCCTCGACCGCCGGGACTCCTTCGACCCTAGCGCCGTAGCCAGCGAGTGCCATCTCGGGAATCCTCCAACACGATCCCCAGGGCGGCCAGGTCGTCCCTGATTCGATCGGCCGACGCGTAATCGCCTTCCGAACGGGCCGCAGAGCGTTTTGCAAGCAGGCTTTCCACAATGTCGGCGGTGTCTCCCGCCGCGTCGGCGCCTTCCCGGGAGGCGATCTGCTCCACCGAAGCCCGGAGTTCGTCGAGTTCTCGAGTCTGGGAGTGGAGGGAGGCGCCGGAGAGGTCGTCCAGTCCCAGGACCCGGGCCATCTCCCAGGCAGCCGCGGCATGGGCTCCGGCGGAACCGGTGAGCTCCAGCTCGCGGTTGGCCTCCCGTACCGCCCCGAACAGCCAGCCGAGCGCCCGGGGAGTGGCGAAGTCGTCGTCCATGGCATCCTCGAAGCCGGCGATGCTCTCCGGGTGGGGTGGCTCCTTCACATCGGCGGTCTTCTCCAGTAGACGGTGAAGACGAGCAAGGGCGGTCTGAGCGTCCTCCAGAAGTTCGTTGGAAAACTCCTGTGGCGAGCGGTAATGCGCCTGGAGGTAGAACAGTCGGACCGCCAATCCACCGAATCGCTGGTTCGCCTCGTTCAGGTCGACCAGATGACCGGTGGACTTTGACATCTTCTCCCCACTCAGGTTGAGCATGCCGTTGTGCATCCAGATCCGGGCGAACGGCGCTCCGTTTGCCCCTTCGGACTGGGCTATCTCGTTTTCGTGGTGTGGAAAGATCAAGTCGTTGCCCCCGCCGTGGATGTCGAAGGTCTCCCCCAGGTACCGCGCAGCCATGGCGGAGCACTCGATGTGCCAACCGGGTCGGCCCGGGCCCCAGGGCGAATCCCACCAGGGTTCACCGGGTTTGGCCTCCTTCCAGAGAGCGAAGTCCAGGGGATCGTCCTTCTGCTCGGAAACCTCCACCCGGGCTCCCGCCATGAGGTCATCAAGGCCTTGACCGGAGAGTTTCCCGTACCCGGAGAGGGACCGCACCACGAAGTAGACGTCTCCCCCGCGGGGGTAGGCGAGACCCTTTCGAATGAGCCGGTTGATCAAAGCGATCATGTCGGGGATGTGTTCGGTTGCCTTTGGCTCTATGTCGGGAGCCTCCACTCCCAGGTCCCGGTATCCGCGGTCGAACTCCCCCGTGATCCGGACCGCATGCTCTCCGGGTGGGACTCCCTCCTGCCCGGCGATGGCGATTATCTTGTCGTCCACGTCGGTGATGTTCCGCACGAACCGGACATCCCAGCCCTTCCATGTCAGATAGCGACGCACCACGTCGAAGACCACGGCGGAACGCCCGTGCCCCACATGGGGGGGAGATTGGACCGTAGGGCCGCAGACATACATCCCGATTCTCGGGGGGTCAACCGGCTCCAGGGCCGTTGTCACCCTGTCAAGGGTGTTGAAGATCATCAAACCACCGCCGATTTTAGAGGAGAACTCCTTCGACGTGGACGTGGAGGTCGGCGCGGTCCTTACCTGACCACCGTCACCGCGGCCACCGCCGCAATTCCCCGGTCGCGACCCACCCATCCCACTCCATCGGTGGTGGTGGCCTTCACCGAGACCTGCCCGACACTCAAACCCAGGGCGCCCGCCAATGCTGCCCGGACATCCTCGCGATAGGGAGCGACCCGCACCGATTCGGAGACAGCGGTCACGTCGCAGAACGACGGCTGCCATTTCATGCTCTCCGCCATCTCCACCACCCGGCGAAGCAAGCCCATACTGTCAGCGTTTTCCCACCGTGGATCCGATGACGGGAAGAACGTGCCCAGGTCTCCCAGAGCCGCAGCGCCCAACAGCGCGTCGGCCACGGCATGGGCCACCACATCTCCATCCGAGGTGGCTATCACCCCCCTATCACGGTCGACCTCCACTCCGGCCAGCAAAATGGGGGGCTCTCCTCCCAACCGGTGGACATCCAATCCCCATCCCACTCGCCAATCCTGGCGCGATCCGGTCACTTCTTACGAGCGATGGGCTCGAAAGTAGGCAACGCACGGTTGATTTTGTTCTCGGCTGCCGTAGCGTCCAGGCCCAGAGAGAAGCGGACCTCGGTGATCAATGCGTCTCGCGCGCGATTGAGCATCTTCTTGAGAGCAGGAGAGATGCCCTTGGTCTGGTTGGAGTAGTTGAGGTCCCTGACAACCTCCGCCACTTGAAAGATGTCCCCCGAGTACATCTTCTCCTGAAGCACTTTGTACCACCGACTCCAGTTGGCCCCCGACTCCTGTGGGTCCTCCTTGAGCTTCTGTACCACCCGCGCGGCCTCCGTTTTGTTGATCAGGGGCCGGATCGTATAGAGAGTCTTGTTGGTCGGGACACTGATCACCATCTCCTCGGTGGGGAAGTTCAAGATGAAATACTCCTGTGTCTCCCCGAAGTCGCTCTTGGTCTGGATGTCGGAGATGTGCGCCACGCCGTGCTGGATGTGGACCACGTAATCGCCCTTCTTGTACTTCGGCGCCTGCTCGGGTGTTGACGAAGCGGCCGCGGCACTGCGGGCATGTCTCGGCGGAGACTTGACCTTCCTCCTGCGAGCCGGTGCGGGAACGGGAGGAGCGGCTGCGATTCCAGCCGTCTCGCTCTTGGCCCTGCCTCCTCGCTTACGGCTCTCGGCGGGCTTTTTCGCAGATGTCGGAACTCCCGGGGTCATGGAAGACGATTATACGATTTCCGCCGGTCTGTGAGCACGCGTTGTCCTATGGGGTGAACCGCGGCCAGCAGCCGATCGAAGTAATGCCTCAACCGGGTGGCTGTCTTGTGGCCCACTCCCCTCACCTCCATCAAGCGTTCCAGAGGCGCATGCAGCAGGGCCTGGGCGTCGGGGAACTCCTCCAAGAGGATTACCCTGATCCGCTTGGTGACAACGCCGGTCCTGTACAGAAGCCGGTGCCCCCGCGGGACAAGCTCTCCTTCCAGGTCGGACAGTCCGATCTCTTTCTCCACGAGCCAGGTGTGGGCGAGTTGGTGTCCCAGCACGCCGGCCAGCGCCCCCCGAGCTTCATCCCCTTCGTCATCCAGATAGTCCCTCAAGGTCAGCTGCAGCAGTCTCTCCACTTCGAAGACTCGATCCGCCACGACCGCGGCGGTGGTATCCGGGTCCTGGGCGGAGTCGACCACCATGGCCTCGATGCCGGATGCAGCCCTGACCACCAACTCACCCAACCTCAGCATGTGCGCCACATCCCTTCGGGTCACCAGTCCCAGCAACTCCATCCGAAGCAGGTGCTCCTCGGCTTCATCGAACCGCTTACGCATCACCATGAGAATCTGAATATGGTGAAGGATCCGCCGGCCGATTGTCCACCGAGGCGTGAGATCCGCCTGCTCGGAGTTGAAATATAGGGTTACCACCGCCCGGTCCTTGCTCACGGTGACAACCGGCAGGCCGGTTACGTAAGCGGTCCGCTGGGCGGTGCGATGCCGGGAACCGGATTCGGTGGTGGGGAGATCCATCGGAGGGGAGAGATGGGCGTTGGCGGTGAGGATGCTTTTCCACGAGTTGTCGAGAATTATCGCTCCGTCCATCTTCGCCACTTCCGACAGACGGGCGGCGTCAAAGCCGTCAGACGCTATTTGCAGGCCGTCGACGCTGATGTCTTGCAGGTCGAGGTTCGAGCCGAGCACGATCAGGGCTCCCTCCCTGGCCTGGAGTATCCTTTCCAACCCGTCCCGGATAGGACGATGCGAGAATAGTCTCTCCACCACCTCTTGGGTTGTTCGGTCGCCCACCACAACTTTGAGGCTAGCAAAAAGGCTGCCGCGCTCCGCCATGTATCATCACTGCTGACAGTGCACACCGAAGAGACCGGCCGGGGTACCTTGGCTCAACAAATGAAATCAACCGCCCCCCTCGGGGATTGTGCCAAAATAGGCTGGCTATGAGACAGATCTGTGGTCGATGCGGTGCTGATGTCGGAGACGCGGACTTTTGCTCCTCGTGCGGCGCTCTCCTTGAAAGGCCGATCCCCTCAGCAACGACCGAAGACCCCGCCCCGGACGACTCCTCGGTCACTTACCCATCCACCCACAACATGGTGTCCTGCTCCTTGTGCGGCCACCTCAACCCTCCTTCCCGACAGAGTTGCGAGCAGTGCCACATAAGACTCAACCAAGCGGACATGCCCCTTGCTCCCCGTCCCACCATCGGGACGAATGCCCGGGTGAGAGCGGTCATCGCCACGGGGACGACGATTTTCGCGGTAGCGGTGTTCGCCCTGCTCTTCAACCTCTTCACCGGCGGTTCCGAAGAAGACGGAGAATCTCCCGAAGATACCGTGGCGGTTCAGGAGACCACCACCACCACTGCTCCCCCACCGATCCCCACCACCCAGGGGGTGTTGAGCGTGGTGTGCTCCCCGGAGGGACTGGGAGCCATCTACTCCTGTGACAACCTGATAAACGGAAAGACGGGCGAGTGGCAGATAAGGTGGACGGACATCACCCCGGGCACGCAGGTCACCATCAGCCTGGTCTTCGAGCAGCCCATCACCATCCGCCGCCTGGAGTGGGTCAACGTCAGCGACGAGGACCGCTTCTACCAGAACTTCAGGGTGAGGACCATGGAGGCGGGAAGCGACAGCGGCGTGGCCATTCCATTGAACCTGGTGGACCGCCTCGGATCCCAGATCATCGACCTGGCGGTGATGCGGACCAATCAACTCACCCTGACCATAACCACGGTGTATGACGCGGAAGTCCGCAACGGCACGGTCTACAAGGAGTTGGCGGTGGAAGGCATCAACGTGATCGGCTATCCGGCGGCGCCCCTCAGTTCGGAAACGACCACCACGGCCGTCTCCTAGACGAACTCCAGGCCGAGAGTAAGCGTCGGCACCCCCCTGAACACCAGGCTGGGGACGCGCTGTCCGGCGCCATCCTCCACCTCGAACGAGCGCACCCGGTCCAGCAGGACGTCGAAGGCGACTTTCAACTCTTCCCGGGCGAGGGCCACCCCCACGCAGTAGTGCACGCCGCCGCCGAATGAGACATGGGGGTTGGGGGTGCGTCCCAAGTCAAGGCGGTCGGGTTGGGAGAACACATCCTCGTCGTGATTGGCCGAGCCGAGCAGCAGCCCCACCTTCGATCCCCCCTCCAACGGCAACCCGCCCCATTCGAGGTCCTCGGTCACCCACCGCTCGAACATCTGGAGCGGTGTGTCGTACCGGAGCAATTCCTCCACCGCGGTCCCGCTCATCCCGGGGTCGGATCGCCATCGCCGCCATTGGTCGGGATGGGCCGCCAGCGCCATGAGCCCGTTGCCGATCGCCTGAACGGTCGCCTCGTGTCCGGCGTTCAGGACCAGGATCGCGGTGGAGATCAATTCCTCCTCACTGAGGACGTCCCCCTCGTGCTCGGAACGGATCAGGTGTGACAGAAGGTTGTCCGCGTCCCGGCCCCGGTGCTCGGCGATCAACTCCTTCATGTAGGCGCAGAAGTTGATGACGGCCCGCTCGGCGTCCTCCCCCTCGGCAGGCGTGCAGCCCTGGTCGAAGAGCCTCACGATCAAATGCGACCACTCCACCAGACGAGGTTGATCGACCGGAGGCACTCCCATCAGTTCTCCGATCATCACCAGCGGTATGGGGGTGGCATACTCGGAGATGGCTTCCATCCGTCCCTTCCCGGCCACCGCGTCCAGCCGCCGGTGCGCCTCGACTTCCATCCTCTTGCGATAACTCTGTGAGGCCCGACGACTGAAGGCCCACTGGACAAGCCGCCGGATACGGGTGTGTCTTGGCGGCTCGAGATCGATGAAAGAGTCCCTGATCATCCGGGTCCACACCGGGTATCGGGGTGGATAGATCCGCTGGTAAACCTGGGGATCGACCCGGGCGGCGGCTGCCGGGGCGTGGCGGATGTCCCGTCCGAAGCGGCGATCCCGGAGAATCTGGTAGACGTCGGCGTGTCGGCTGAAGAAGGTGAGGTTCCAGTGTTCGTCGTAGAAGACCGGATATCGTTGCCTCAGCCGGGCATAGACGGGATAGGGATTGGAGATGAAGTCGGGATGGTAGGGATCGAACCCGGCGGTCACAGTTGCTGGCCCCGCCGGTAGGGACGTCCATCGGCGGCCGGCATTCGCAGGTGCTGGGAGGCCAGGGACATCACTACCAGGGTGGTCACGTAAGGAGCCACGAACACGAACTCCCGGGGAATGGAGTCGGTGGAGAAGAAAACCAAAAGGGAAGCGACGCCGGCCCCCACCAGCCAGACCGCGGGCGTCCACTTCTTTCTGTACCCCATCCAGATCCCCGAGGCGATGCCCGCCAGGGCGATCATCAACAGGAGTGCGTGGACGGCCGGTTCATCCCGCAACTCCAAGGCGAATGTGAACCCGAACAGGCCGCCTGCCGCTGCCGCCCCGCCGGGACGCCAGTTCCCCATGATCATCGAAGCCAGGCCGATGAACCCCCTCCCGCCGGTCTGGCCCTCCCGGTAGATGCGGGCGAACTCGGTGACCAGGATGGCGCCGCCCAGCCCGGCCATGCCGCCGGACAGCATCACGCCCAGATACTTCATCCGGTAGACGTTCACTCCCAGCGACTCGGCAGCCACCGGATGCTCGCCAACCGACCGCATCCGCAGGCCGATCGGGGTTCTCCACAGGAACCACCAGGTGGCGGGGACCAAAGCCACCGACAGGATCACCGCCCATGACACATCCACTGTCAGCCCTCTTAGCAGCCCCGCCATGTCCGAGAGGAAGAACCAGCGTTGGGACTCCAGGGACCCCAGCACGTCAGGACTCTCCCAACCCATGATCTG
This sequence comes from Acidimicrobiia bacterium, assembly GCA_965209025.1. Taxonomy (GTDB): domain Bacteria; phylum Actinomycetota; class Acidimicrobiia; order Spongiisociales; family ZC4RG35; genus Bin76. The sequence continues at coordinate 796,669 of OZ242375.1, forward strand.
CCCGCCCGAGAGAATCGGAACCGAGGCCTTTCCGATCACATCGGAGATAGGGGGAGATTGGGTGGCGCCTCCCCCGGTCTCCGCGCCGTAGGTAACCACCGACAGGAATCTCATTCCCCCGAATGCCAGGATGTTGATCGCCACCCCCGAGACGATGTGATCGACGTTGAAGGTGACCGTGGCCAGTGCATGGAGCAACCCTCCGAGCATCCCGGCCAGTACTCCGACCATCAGGCCGGTCCAAGGCCCCCACTGCCATCCGGCCCAGGCGCCGAACCACGTGCCCAGGATCAGCATTCCCTCCAGTCCGATGTTGACTATCCCCACCCTTTCTGCGTACACCCCGCCCAGCCCGGCCAGAAAGATCGGAGTGCCGAGCCGGAGCGCTGCGCCGAAAGTGCCGCTGGAGGTGAGATCGGGAGTGTCGGCCAGGACCCGGGTCAGAGACAGGGCGACCACCACCGCCAAGGCCATCCACAACCACCGATTGGTTCTCATGATCCGTTCCCGGGGAGAGAGGAGAGAGGTCAAGGCTCTTCTCCCTGCAGGGCTCCGGTGACGGCCCGGCTCTCGGCTGCGCGGATCCTGATTTCCACCACCGCATAGGCCACGACCACCGAGAGCAGGATCACGCCCTGGAGGATGAACACGATCTCCTTGGGGATTCCCCGCAAATCGAGGATCTGGGTAGCGCGGTCGAACCAGCCGAACAGCAGGGCGCCCGCCGCCATTCCCACCGGGTGGTTGCGGCCCAGGAGAGCCACCGCGATCCCGGTGAATCCCAGCATGGTGGGGAAATCGATGGTGTAACGATGAAAGAAGCCCAGTAGCTGCGCCATTCCCACCAGGCCGGCGATGCCGCCGCTGATCATCATGGTGAGCACCACCATCCTCCCCGGATCGATCCCGGCCATCCGCGCCGCCCCGGGACTCGAACCCGAAGCCCGCAATTCGAATCCGAAGCGGGTGTGGTTCACCAGCACGTGGAAGCCGACCCCTGCCAACGCCGCCAACATGACCATCCCGTACAGATCCACCCGCCCGGGGTCCAATCCCACCAATTCCAAGAGGGGATTGAGAGAGGGAAGGCGACCCGAGGGCGGTATTTCCGGGGTCTTTATCACCAGGTCGCCGGGAGGGTTTTCCTGGCGGAGCCAATTGGCCAGGAGGAAGGCCCCCAGCCCGGTGGCGAAGTAGTTGAGCATGATGGTGGAGATCACCTCATGAACCCCCCGCTTTACCTTCAGATACCCTGCAAATCCCGACCACACGGCCCCGACCACCATGGCGGTGGCCATGATCACCAGCACATGGAGCGGGGCCGGGAGGACGATCGCTCCCCCCACGGCCGCGGCTATCAGCACCGCTATCCGGTACTGACCCTCCACCCCGATGTTGAACAGCCCCATCTTGAATCCGAGGGCCACGGCCATAGCGGCGAAATAGAGGGGCACCGCCCGGTTGACCGCCGATGCAAGAGAGTCGACCCGGACCCCGTACTCGAACATCTGGCCGTAGGCTTCGAACGGGTTGTTGCCGGAAACCGCCAGGATCACGGCGGACACGGCCAAGGCGAAGAGGATCGCCAGGGCCGATGAGACGGCGGCGTAGACGAGTCTCCGGTTGGCTCTCATTGAACCGCTCCGGTCATGTACGAGCCCAGTTGCGCCGGGGTGATGGCGCGCGGATCGAGCGCGGCCACCAGTTTCCCCCGCAATATCACCAGCAGGGTGTCGGAAAGGCCGATCAGCTCATCCAGGTCGGCCGAGATCAGCAGCACTCCCAGTCCCTCCGACCGGGCAGTGCGGATGCTCTCCCAGACCGCGGCCTGAGCCCCCACGTCGATGCCCCGGGTGGGATGGGACGCCAGCAGCACCAGGGGGGTGGCCAGCATCTCCTTTCCAACCAGCAACTTCTGCTGGTTGCCGCCCGAGAGGGCGTGCATCTTGACATCCACTCCCGGCGTGCGGACGTCGAAGGCGTCCACCACCTCCCCGGTCCTGCCCCGCGCTCCGTTCCGGTCCACCAGGAGACCCCGCGAGAAGGGAGGCCGCCCCTGGTGCCCCAACATGGTGTTCTCCCACAAGGGTGACTCCAGCAGCAGGCCATGACCGTGCCGGTCGGCCGGGATCAAACCGATCCCCGCCTCTCTCCTTTGCAGCGTGGAGTGGGAGGCGATGTCCTCGCCCTGGAGGGACACCCGCCCCGCATCGGCCGAACGGGTTCCGATCAGGGCCTCGACCAGTTCCATCTGGCCGTTGCCCTCCACACCGGCGATCCCCAGCACCTCGCCGCGGCGGATCCGAAAACTCACGTTCTCGATCACCCATCGATCCCCCTCTTCGGACAAGGAGCCCAATCCCTCGGTCTCGAGCAGGACTTCGGGCATCACCGTTGACTCCCTGACATCGGGGGTGGGCAACTCCGAGCCCACCATCAGTTCCGCCAGCATCCGGGTGGAGGTGTGCTCAGGTTCCACTGTGGCCACCGTCCGTCCGGCTCTGATTACGGTGATCCGGTCGGCGATCTCCAGCACCTCGTCGAGTTTGTGGGAGATGAATATGATCGTCACCCCCCGAGCCCGCAACTCCCGAAGGGACCGGAAGAGTTCCTCCACCTCTTGGGGCACCAGGACCGCGGTGGGTTCGTCGAGGATCAGTATCTGGGCGCCTCGGAAGAGAACCTTGGTAATCTCCACCCGCTGTTTCTCTCCCACCGACAGTTCCTCAACCAGGCGATCGGGGTCGAGGGATCCTTCCCGGGCGATCTCGGCGATTCTCCGCTTGGCCTCCCCGAAATCGACTCTCAAGCCGGCCCGGGGTTCGGCCCCCAGGATGACGTTCTCCAGAACAGTCATCTGCTCGGCGAGCATGAAGTGTTGGTGGACCATTCCGATCCCCGCCTCTATGGCGTCCCGGGCCGACGACATCACGACTTGGCGGCCGCGGATGCGGATCTCGCCCTCGTCGGGGAGCAGCATCCCGTAGAGGATCTTCATCAGGGTGGACTTGCCGGCGCCGTTCTCACCCACCACCGCATGGATCTCACCTTCCCGGACGGCCAGATCGATCCGGTCGTTGGCTATCACCCCCGGAAAGCGCTTGGTGATCTGGATCAGTTCGATGGCTGCCGCGGTCACGGCTCGGACACTACCACCGAATGCGGTGAAATTCGTCCTCCCTGGAGGGTCGGAGTCGGGCAGACGCCGTGCATCTGACGACAGTACAAACCGGCCGACCTTAAAGAAACAAGCGGGGCCGCCTTGGAGGGGCCCCGCTTGGGCGAACTTGTGGTCGCTGTCCTATGTCATGCTTGGGGAACGACAATCGACCCTGAGACAATCTGGGCCTTCAGGTCCTCGAGTTGACCTGCGATGTCGTCCACATGGCCTCCGCTGGTGGCGTATCCGACTCCGTCGACGGCCAGGTCGAAGGTGCGATAGCCGCCTTCGAAGCTGTCGTCGACCAGAGTGGAGATGGTCTCGAACACTGCGACGTCCACCCTCTTCAGCATGGAGGTGAGGATGTAGGGCTGGAATTCCGCCCCGGCGGTCAGGTACTGGTCGGAGTCCACTCCGATCGCCCAGACATGGCTGCCGCTCGCCTCGCTCTGCTCTTTGGCGGCTTGGAAGAGTCCGCCCCCCGAACCGCCCGCGGCGTGGTAGACAACGTCAGCACCGGCCTGATACATGCCGGCCCCGATTTCCTTGCCTTTGGCGGGATCGGTGAACCCGCTGAAGTCAGGCGGCTGGCTTATGTACTTGATGTCGATCTCGACGCCGGGATTGACATGGCGCGCTCCGGCCACGTATCCGGCTTCGAACTTCTTGATGATGTCGATCTCGACGCCTCCGATGAAGCCCACCTTGCCCGTCTGGGACTTGAGAGCGGCTGCGGCGCCGACCAGGAAGGACCCCTCGTGCTCGGCGAACCCGAGAGAGATCAGGTTGCTGTCCGCAGTCAGGTCGGGAACGAACCCGTCGATCAAGGCGAAGTTGGCCTCATCGTGGAGTTCTGCCGCGGCGGCGATGGCGTCGGTGAACAGGAATCCCACCCCGAACACCAACTGGGCGCCGTCCTCGGCGGCCAGGTTGAGCAGCTCGTCCCGGTTCTCCCCACCGGCGGTGGGCTCGAGTTCGCTGGCGGCAATCCCCAACTCTTCTGTGGCCCGGTCCAAACCGGCGGCTGCCGAGTCGTTGAACGACTGGTCTCCCCGGCCTCCGATGTCGAACACCAGGTACACCGAGGTGTCATCGCCACCTCCGCAACCGGCCACCAGCAGCGACAAGGCCGCCAGGATGGACAGCCCGAATATTCTCTTTCTCATAAAAGGCTCCTTCTTAGATTGTTGACGTATTCAGAGCATGCCTCCCCTCCCCATTGAGAATACCGGCCCGAGCGGGGACCACAATCCGACGGAAGGAGGACCGCTCTTTACCGACCTCCGTTCGGGGCCACCGCCGGCCGGGTGGGGAGTAGAGGTCTCCCCCGAAGCCGTGGCCGCCTTGGTCAGGCAGTGGCGCGGCCGCTCTTTTCCCACGCCCCGCTTCGACTACCCCGGACCGCCTCCCGGCCTCCGAGACGGACCCTGGTTCGACTACGCGGTCCTTTCGGTCTCGGTTCTGGCTTGCCTCTGGCCGCCTCCGGATTGCCGGATGTGGTCCATCAGCTATGCGGGCCGGCGCCTCACCGATGCTCCGGCTCTGTTCGGAGCCATCACCCGGTGGATGGGACCCCGTACCGGCCCGGATCTCCGCTCCTTCTCGGAGTTGGGATGCGCACAGACCGGCCGTCTCTTCGCGGGCCGGGGCGTGTTGCAGATGGTGTCCGAGCGGGGCGACCGGATCGCCCGGGTGGCCACGGCCGTGAGGGAACGGTGGGCCGGCGCCGCCTTCCACCTGGTGGAAGAGGCCGGGTGGGACGGGCCCTGGGTGGTGGAACTGTTGGCCACAACCATCCCTGGTTACGAGGACGAAGCAGCCGTGGGTGGTCGCCGTCTCCGTTTCAGGAAACTGGCCCACCTGGCGTCGTCGCTCATGGCCTCCCGGTCATCCAGGCCCTGGACGGGGCTGGACTCCTTCCCCGTGTATCCCGACTACATGCTTCCACGCTTCCTTCGCCACCTCGGGGTGCTTCGTTACTCGCCGCGGTTGTCCCGGTCGGTGGACTCCCGCACCGAGATACCCCGTCACTCGCCCGAGGAGGTGGCGATTCGGTGGGCGACGGTCTACGCCTGCCACCTGCTTGTGGAAGCCCTCAGGGCTGAAGGGGTATCCGTCACCGGACCGCGACTCGATTACTTCCTATGGTCTGAGGCCGTCTTCGGTGCGGATGCCTCTCGGATGGGCGAACATCACCGGACGGTCACTCTGGATTACTAGGCCGGAAGGGCGGGACTCAGCCCGAGGAAGCCGCCTCCACCTCGGAACGGTCGTCGGAGACGTCGAATCCTTCGAGCACCAGTTCCTCGGTCTCCTCATCCAGGCTCACCAGGATGGTTGTGCCGGCTGAGAATTCTCCCATCAGCACCTTCTCGGAGAGAGGGTCCTCGACATGGCGCTGGATCGCCCTCCGCAGGGGCCGGGCGCCCAGTTCGGGATCGTATCCCACCTTGGCCAGGTAGCCCTTGGCGGAGTCGGTGACCACCAGTTCCAGGCGCTGGGCCCGAAGCTGTTCCTTGACTCTCTCCAGCAACAGGTCGATGATCTGTTTGATCTCCTCGGAGGTGAGTTCCCGGAAGACGATGATCTCATCGATTCGGTTCAGGAACTCGGGACGGAAATGACGCTTCATCTCGTCGAACAGCCTGCTTCGCATGTGCTCGTAGCTGACCTCGCTCGACTCGCTGTGGAACCCGACCGACTTCTTGCGCAATTCCTTGGTTCCGAGGTTGGAGGTCATGATGATGACCACGTTCTTGAAGTCCACCGACTTGCCATGGGAGTCGGTGAGCCTCCCGTCTTCCAGAATCTGCAGCAGTATGTTGAAGACATCGGGATGAGCCTTCTCGATCTCGTCGAAGAGCACCACTGAGAAAGGCCGCCGCCGGACGGCCTCGGTCAACTGTCCGCCCTCGTCGTAGCCCACGTATCCGGGAGGGGACCCGATCAGCCGGCTGACGGTGTGCTTCTCCATGTATTCGGACATGTCGATCTGTATCAGGGAGTCCTCGTTGCCGAACAGGAACTCGGTGAGGGCCTTGGCGGTTTCGGTCTTTCCCACTCCCGACGGACCGAGGAAGATGAAGGACCCTGCAGGCCGTTTGGGATCTTTCAGCCCGGCTCGCGTGCGCCGGATCGCCCGGCTCACCGCAGCGATGGCGTCGTCCTGGGCAACAATCCGCCGGTGGAGTTCCTCCTCCATGTTCACCAGCCGGGCTGTCTCCTCTTCGGTGAGCCGATGGACCGGGATTCCCGTCCACTGGGCCAGAACCTCGGCGATCTCCTCCTCGTCGATTACCGACGTGGCCGAGACCGCCCCACCCTTGCCGATCGCCTTGTCCATCTCTTTGCGGATGGCCCTCTCCTGGTCCCGCAACTCGGCGGCCGCCTCGAAGTCGTCGGACTCGATGGCGTCCTTCTTCTTCAGGCGGACGTCGGAGAGCTTTATGTTCAACTCCTCGACCTCGGGAAGCGGGGACATGCTGTACAGCTTCTTGCGGCTTCCGGCCTCGTCCATCAGGTCGATCGCCTTGTCAGGCAGGAAGCGGTCAGAGACGTACCGGTCGGCCAGGTGGACCGCGGTGACGATAGCCTCGTCGGTGAACACCACCTGGTGGAAGTTCTCGTACCGGTCCTTGAGTCCCATGAGGATCTCGACCGCATCGGCGACACTCGGCTCGTCCACCTGGACCGGTTGGAAGCGGCGGGCCAGCGCCGAATCGCGCTCGAAGTGCTTGCGGTACTCGTCCAGGGTGGTGGCGCCGATGGTCTGAAGCTCGCCGCGGGCCAGCATGGGTTTGAGGATGGAGGCGGCGTCTATCGCCCCTTCCGCGGCGCCGGCGCCCACCACCGTGTGGATCTCGTCCAGGAAGATGATGACGTTGCCGCGCTTTTTGATCTCTTTCAGCACCTTCTTCATCCGCTCCTCGAAGTCCCCCCGGTACCTGGTGCCGGCCACCATCGCGCCGAGGTCGATGGTGTAGAGCGTCTGGTTGCTGAGCGACCGGGGCACCTCTCCGGCGACGATACGTTGAGCCAGTCCCTCCACGATGGCGCTCTTGCCCACCCCGGGCTCTCCGATCAACACCGGGTTGTTCTTCGTGCGGCGCGCCAGGATCTGCATCATGCGGTCGATCTCCCTCGACCGACCGATGACCGGGTCGAGTTCCTTACCTCGGGCTGCCTGGGTCAGGTTGCGGCCGAACTGGTCGAGGATGCTCGATCCCGACCGGTGGCTCTCCCGGCCGGCGCCGGTCCGGGCCGCCTGGGGGGAGGATTGGCCCTTTGCCCTGCCTCCCTCCCCTCCGGAGCCGGAGAGTTCCGTCAGCACGGTCTGCCGTATCTTCTGCAGCCCGGCCTCGGCCTGGCCGAGCACCTGGGCAGCGACGCCCTCGCCCTCCCGGATCAAGCCCAGGAGGATGTGCTCGGTGCCGATGTAGTTGTGCCCCAACTGGAGAGCCTCCCGAAGGGCGAGTTCCAGCACCTTCTTGGCCCGGGGCGTGAAGGGAATGTGGCCGGTGGGGGCCTGCTGGCCCACTCCCACCGTCTCGATCACCGTCTCCCGGGTGCTGTTCAGGTCGATCCCGAGGCTCCCGAGGGATTTGGCGGCCACGCCCTCCCCCTCGGCGAGAAGGCCCAGCAGGAGGTGCTCCGTGCCGATGTATTTGTGGTTCATCTTGCGCGCTTCTTCCTGCGCCATGACGACCACCCGGCGGGCCCGGTCGGTGAATCGTTCGAACAAAATACTCTCCTGACTACGCCTGAATCCCGGGTGACTCCGGGGTTCCTAGTCTATAGCAACTACAGAAAACCATTGTTGTCTTCTTTCGGAGTATAAGACGGGTACGACCCCTTTTTATTTCCTTTCTTCCCATGGACGACCTGCGACATCTGATTGACATTCCCCACATCTGGACCCGCCTCGAGCAGGTGGAAGGCCGCTTGCTGGAGCTCAGTTCCTCCGAGAACCAGTACACGACGGAGATCTCCCAGCACCTGCTCCGGGCCGGGGGAAAACGCCTTCGTCCCCTGCTGGCGCTCCTAGCCTCCACCCTGGGGCCCGCCGACGACCGGAGAGCGTTGGAGGCGGCTGCGGCCGTCGAGTTGATCCACGTGGGAAGTCTCTATCACGACGATGTGATCGACGAGTCCGACACCCGGAGGGGCGCGCCGTCGGTGAACGCCAACTGGAACAACACCCTGGCGGTGCTGGCCGGGGACTTCCTGATTTCCCGGGGCTCGGAGGTGGCAGCCACCTATCTGGACATCGAGTCGGTGCGCATGCTGGCCATCACATACACCGAGTTGGTGGAGGGACAGACACTTGAGTTCAGGCTGATCGGCCGGCTCGATCACGACCTCCCCGTCTACCGGAAGCTAATCGACCAGAAGACCGCCAGCCTCATCCGCACCTCGGCTTATGTGGGAGCAAGAGCCGGCGACGCCTCGGCGGACGTAGTCGAGACCCTTACCCTGTGGGCCTTCGAACTGGGACGGGTCTTCCAGATCGCCGACGACGCCCTGGACCTGGTGGCGACGACCGACCTGCTGGGGAAGCCGGCCGGCGCCGACATCCGGGAGGGGACCTTCACCCTCCCGGTGCTCATGGCCGCCCGCGGGGAGGAAGGCCCCAGGATCGCCGAGTTGCTGGGGCGCCCGCCCCCCTATCCCGAAGAGGCGGTGGAGGAAGTCATAGGCCTGGTGAATGAAGGCGGCTATGTCGACCGGGCGCTGTCTGTGGCTCTCGAGCATGCCGCGGTGGCGAGCCAGGCTCTGGCGAGTTTGGCGGCCAACGAGACCACCAGAGTTTTGGAGAGGATGGGCGGGTACCTGATTGACAGGGTGGAGGCGGCTCGCCAAACCCTGTAGGCGCTCTCAGGTCCAGAGTTGGCGGAAGAGCCGCGCCCAGTTGTCACCCATGATCGCAGAAATGTCCCCGGGAGAGTGCCCGCGTGCGGCCAGGCCTTCGCGGAGGCGGGGGAAGTGGCCCGGGCCGGCGATATGGCGGGGCCAGTCGACAAACTCCGAGAGGTTGTCGGCGCTCCACCGCCCGTGGCGGTTCCACTCCTCGAAGTCCACCTCGGGCCCCGACCAGAAGTCGAGTCCCAGACACACCTGCTGCGGGCCGATCATCTCCACCAGATAGTCGATGTGGTCCAGAAGGTCCGAGAGATTGGCGCCCTTGCCATCGGTGCGGAGGAAAGACGCCACGGCGTTCACCCCCACCAGTCCCCCTCGCTCGGCAACCGCCCGGATCTGGCGGTCGGTGATGTTGCGGGGATGATCGAAAAGCCTTCTGACGTTGGAGTGGGAGAACACCGTGGGCACGGAAGAGGCCTCGATCGCTTCCAGGGTGGTGCGATCCCCCGTGTGGGAGAGGTCCACCACGATGCCCAGTTCGTTCATTTCCCCGATCAGTTCCCTCCCGAATGCGGAGAGGCCGCCGTCGGTGGGGTCCATGCATCCGCCTCCCACCGCGTTGCGATCGTTGTAGGTGAGCTGGATCATTCGCACGCCGAGGTCCCGGTAGGCCTCCACAAGATCCAGGTCCTCGCCCAGCGGGGTGGTGTTCTGGAAATGAAACGCCACGCCCAGCCGCCCTTCCCCCAGTCGGTCGAGGTCGGTGGGCGAGGCAACGTGGAACACCCCGTCTTCTTCCGCCAGCCAACTCCTCCACTCCCCCACCCGCTTGAGGCCCTCCCCCGGATTCTCGTGGGTGGCGACGGTCGGAACCGCCAGGTCCACCCCACCTACCACCCATCCCTCCCACGCGCCGGGCTTCGACAGCAACGGAGCGCACCCGTCCACAACGACCGGTCGGGATCGAGGCGTGTCCACTGTCACATTCGGACACATTACCGCGGATTGGCGATGTGGCAGGCTCCCCGCCAGCTGGGCGTGGATCAATCCTTTCCGATCCCCACCGACAGAGTGCTTCCTTCGGCGTACGGTCCGCAGGAGGTCCGGAGGCCGTTCAGCGGATCTCTCGCGGCGATTCTGGCTGCTGCCTAAGTATTTGTGAGTGTTTGTTACGACAGATTCGTGATATGCGGGGGTGTTTTGTCACACCCCCTGGGGCATGCTGTTTGTTGTGAACACGACTAGCGTGGATCGGCTGGCTGCCAACCGGGTGAGGGTGTTGGGACCCTTTATGTCGGTAGGTGAGGCTACGGTGACCGAACTCCGGGATCGGGTGCAGTCCACCATCCGGGGGGAGAACCAACTGGCCGGGATCCGCGCCGAGGCACTGGCTGAGTTGCAGCGCCGGGTGGGGACCGAGCTCACCGAGAACGATCTGCGGGAAGGGGGCAAGAAAACCCGCCGCAAGGCCCGCTCGGAAATAGAGACCGCTCGGGAACTCGAGAAACTGCCGGAGACGTCGAAGGGGCTGCGGGACGGGGAGATCTCGTATGAGAACGCGCGGATCCTGGCCCGCGCCAGCCAGCGGGGAACCATAGACGAGGCCGAACTCCTGGACGATGCCCGCCGCCAGTCTCCGGACAAGTTCGTCGCTACGGTCCGCAAACACGAACAACAACGCTCCGAGGATGACGGCGTCTCGCGGCTGGAGCATCAACGGTCGCGTAGGTACGCCAAGATCCGTACCGATCGGGAGGATGGGATGACCGTGCTGTACGGACGGTTCGACCCGATCACAGGGGCGCGGATAGAGACCGTCCTGTCCAAGAAGATGAACGAACTTTGGCAAGAGGAAGACCCCGACATCCGCTGCACGCCCGGGCAGCGAATGGCCGACGCTCTCGAAGCGCTCATCACACGACCCGGAGGGGGGAAAGACGGACCATCCCAGGACGTGAAACTGTTGGTGATCGCCGACTACGACACGGTCAGCCGGCAACTGCACAACGCACGCCTCGAGAACGGCACTCCCATCCCCGCCACCGAACTACGACGGCTGGCCTGCGACGCGCAGATCCTCCCCGCCATCTTCAGAGGACCGTCGATACCGCTGGACATGGGCATGGCCCGGCGGAAAGCCAGTCCCTCCCAACGCGCAGCTCTCATCGCTCGCGACCGGGCCTGCATAGGGTGTGGCGCCAAAGCGGCGTGGTGCCAGTCGCACCACATCATCCACTGGCAAAATGGAGGCCCCACCAACCTCGACAACATGTGTTTGCTCTGTTCCCGATGCCACCACAACGTCCACGACCGGGACTGGCAAGTCGAACGCACCCCCACCGGTGCCTACCGCCTGCGCCCACCGCCCACCACACCAACGCGCCCGCCCCACGCCAAACAACACCAGCAACGCCGCAGGCAACGACTCACCACCAAACAGAGGAAATGAGAGCGGTCCTCTTTACCCGATAGCGGCCTTCGACTCAGCAGTGCCCTTCCGGGGATTGGATGTTCGGCCGGAACCTCGCCGGCGCCTGCCTTGTGACCCATGGGTACTATGAGCCTTGACGGGCCGGTTCAGCCGAGGCGGATGGGGGCTGGCTTGTGATGACGTTTCCCCGACCGACGGTGGGTAAGAGCCGCATGATGCTGCCGGAAGGCCGTTCCTTCGAACTATCAATGGAGCTTCTCCGAGGCGCCATTGACATCCACGTCCACGCCACGCCGCACCTGCCCAGCAGTCCGAGAAGGCTTGATCCCATTGAGGCTGCCATACAGGCGCGGGACGCCGGCATGCAGGCAATAGTGCTCATGGATGTGTTCCAGATGAGTAACGGGGTTGCCTGGATCGTGAACCGGGCCGTTCCCGACTTCAAGGTTTACGGAGGGCTAATCCTCAATACTGCGTATGGCGGTCTGAATCCTCGTGCTGTCAAGACCGCCATCGGATACGGTGATGGCGCTAGGTTCGTCAGCTTCGGGGCCCACTCCACCCACTTTCAGGCCTCCAGTGAGGGTCGAATAGTCGATGGACAGTTCACACCCCTGAAGGACCTGTACCCAGACTTTAAGACAGAGGAGGTGGATCGGGCGATCCGCATACCTGTAGGGGGTCCCGTGGGCCGTGATTTGGAGGAGATCCTGGAACTCATATCGGCCAATCCTCACATCTTCCTGAACACCGGGCACGTTTCGCCCGATGAAGCCGTCCGCTTGGTCGACCTTGCCTGTGACTACGGGATCGGCAACGTGTTGGTCGCCACGGCCGTAACCTCGGTTGCCTCCACCGACCAACTCCGGTACATGGCCGGAAAGGGTGCGTTCATCGAGTACACCATGGGGGCCTACACCCACACCACGTCGATCCCGAAGACCCACTATTACTTCGAGTTGGAATATACTGCCGACGAGGACATGGCAGGTGGGGCGAAGGGGAGCGTCAGGGGTGCCGCCGAACAGATCCAGGAGATAGGAGCAGACCACTGCATCCTGGCCACGGACTTCGGCGGCTACACCCTCCCGGATCCCGTCGAGGGCATGCGAGGGTTCATCGCCTCGTTCCTGGATCTGGGCATACCGTCCGACGACGTCCGCAAGATGGTCAAAACCAACCCCGAGAGACTCCTGAGCCTCGGATAACGGGACTCTCTGTCACACGACCGGCCCCACCCGGGACCTGGCCGCCCACACCCTCAAAGCCCGATCTCGCGAAAAACGGGGGTCCCCTTTGGGCTCCCTCCCCCGCCACCACCGTTCCGCGGTCGACCAGGCTCCGCACAGCCCGAAAGGAGGCTCTGGGAGTGGCGACATCTGATCCCTGACGCGGTCCGATCGGGCGCCCGAGCCGGACCGTCTCGGTGTTTGGCTTGTATCAGTGTGGGTTGTGGGTGTGACAGCATCAACCTCTAACAAGAAGATTGTTTCACAGTCTGGAAGGAACACTGCAGACGGCCCCCGACCACACCGCAGGGGACCGTTCAGGCTCGGGATGGGAGGGAGGCGTCGTCTTGCCGGTCGGCTAGGCCGGCTGGTCGGCGGTCTCGGCATCGGCCACCGTGATGGCTAGGGGGGTGTCGTCCAGAGGCAGTTCCACGATCATCGTGGTGGACTCTCCCAGCTCGGTCTCGACCCGGATGAGGCCGCCGTGCTGTCGGGCAATGTCGCTCGAGAGCGCCAGGCCCAGTCCCGTGCCCTGGTCGGTCGGCTTGGTGGTGAAGAAGGGGTTGAAGATCTTTTCGATGTTCTCCTGGGGGATCCCGCCTCCGTTGTCCCACACCCTCGCCTCGACCCGGTCTTCTCTCAGGTGGGTGCTCAGCCGCATCTCAGGAAAGAAAGTCTCGCCTGCCTCCTCCTTGGCCCGCCGTCGTTGGTCGGTGGCGTAGCAGGCGTTGCTAACCAGGTTGAGGAACACCCGACCCAGATCCTGGGGAATCACCTCCAACTCCGCGATGTTCTGGTCGTATTCCTCCTCTATGGCCAGGTTGAAATCAGGATCGTGGGCTCGGGCGCTGTGATAGGCCAGCAGCATGTGCTCGTGCATTATGTCGTTCACCTGTGCCAGGCGCTTCTCTCCCGAATCCCGGCCCATCATCAGCATGTCCTGGACGATTCGGTTTGCCCGATCCCCGTGGGAGCGGATTCGCTCCAGGTTGGCCTCGAGGTCGCCGACGATCTCCAATATGTAGGACATGTCGTCCTCGCTCACCTCCCCGTTGGTACTCTCGTCCATGATCTCCCGGAACTCCTCCAACAACTCCTCGGACGCCTCCGAGAAGTTCTTCACGAAATTCAGCGGATTGCGGATCTCGTGCGCTACTCCCGCGGTCAACTCACCCAACGCCGCCAGCTTCTCCTGTATGACGATTTGCTCCTGGGCCCGCTGCAGGTCGTCGAGAACCGCTTCCAGTTCGGTGTTCTTCTCGCCCAGTTCCGCGGCGAGTTTCTCCACCAGGTTGAGGCGTTGCACCTCCAGGGCGTGGCGCCGGAATACCTCCAGGGCGGCGGCCATGTCCGCTACTTCGTCCCGACCCTTGATCTCGACCTGAGTCTCGATGTCCCCCTCGGCCATGCGCAGCATCCAGTCGGAAAGCTGGTTGATGCGGCGCAGAAGGACCCGGCCAACGAACAACCATGCCATCAGAATGGCCCCGGTGACGCTCAGGATACTGATCGCCAGCAGCAGGGTCCGACCGGTGAGGATGGCGTTTTCCGAGGCAAGCGTTGCCTCGTCGGCCCGGGCGCGGGCGGCGTTCACCAACCCGTCCACTTCGGCGAGCAACTGGATGGCCAGTACCCGATTGTTGAGGAGCAGTTCGGTCTGGCGCGCAATCAGGCGCAGTTCCCTGTCCGCCAGGTTGAACCCGCCGTCCTCCCCAAGGCCCAAAGTGAAGAGTTGAGAGAACAACTCGCTGAGTTCGGCGTGGAAGGGGGACCCTGTTAACACCAGGAGGCTCTCTTCAATCTGTCCCGCCGCGGCTTCGAAACGTTCCCGGAGCGGTTCGACCTGAGAGGCGTCCGAGAGACTGAAGGTAGTGGCCAGCAACTGGGTGGAGATGTTGGTGTTGGCTTGTATCTCCGACAAGTGCCGATAGATCATCAACTGGTCTTCCGACAGGTGCTCTTCTCTGGGCGCCGGGAAGAAGCCCAGGATCCGGTACCCCGTCATGCCGAAGAAGAACTGGTCGTCCAGGGCAGGCACCACGATGCCGTCCAACTGGGCGCGGAGAGTGGCCAGATCCGCTTGTAGGTTCTCCTTCTCGATGACCACCTGGGAGAGTTCGACCTTGTCGACATAGATGGAATCGATGTTGGCGATCAGGGACTCCGCATAGGAGCGAAGCTGTTGGACGGCCGCCGTGTCGGTCCCGGACTCCTCCAGGGTGGCCAGCTCATCCAGGAAGGCCGCGTTCGTCTCGGCGACGCTGGTTGAGATGTCGTCGAGTTCTTCCTGGGAGATGGCAGTAGTGATGCGGGGAGCAGCGTCCACCAGGGCGCTGCTGTGCTGGGCGACTCCGAATGCAGAAGCCAGCTCCGGTACGGTGTCCTCGTTGACCACGCTCTGGGCCTCCCCCACCTGGTTGAAGGAGAACCATCCGACGAGACCCGCCGCCACGGTGAGTGCGACCGCGCCCCAGATCCCCGAATAGAGTTGGGTGGAGATCCGAAAGCGGCTCTCCAACAAGCGCCTGATGAACGTTCTCATCGGGCCTCCGCCAAGTTATCGATTGGGTGATAGCGCCCGTCGGCGCGCAGCACCGTCCAGAACACCGAGTCCGACCCCTGGTTGTCGTTCTCCCCGTAACGTAGCGCGAACCCATTCAGATCTATCTCTGTTTCCCGGCTTTGCAGCGCCCCGGTGAAACAGTCGCGGCTGACATCCGGCCCGCACCGCTCCAGGACGGCAATGGCCAGGCGTCCGGCCAGGTAGCCCTCCAGGGAGACGAAGCCGGGCACGGCCCTCGGCGCATAGGTATCCAACGCGGCCAGGTACTCGGCAACCACCGGAACGCTGTCGTCTGTGGGGAACGGGACAACCTGGGTCACGAAGACGCCCACCCCGTAGGCGCCCAGCTTCTGGGCCAGGGCGTTGCTGCCGACAAAGGAAATGTTGATGAAGACCGGATTGAAATTGATGAACTTCGCCCAGGAGATCATCGCGGCGGCCGGCTCGTAGGCGCCGACGATGATAACCGCCTCCGGGTCGTTCAACTTGATGTCCAACATCGCCGTTTTTATGGCCGTGGTGTTGCGGGTGTAGGAGCCCACCGCCGCCAGTTCCATATCGCGGCGGTCCAAGGCGGCCAGGACCCCGTTGTACCCGGCCCGGCCGAATGAGTCGTCCTGGAAGAGCACCGAGATCCGCGTGATGCCCAGGTCCTCGATCAAGCGCTTGACCATCTCCTCGGTCTCCTGGTTGTAGGAGGCCCGCAGGTTCACGACGTTGCCCAACTCCACGGCGTCCCGCAGGAATCCCGCGCCCGTGAAGGGGGCGATGTAGGGCACCCCGGCCTCCTTTGCCACCGGGGTGGCAGACCGGGAGGTGGGCGTCCCGACCGCCCCGATCAATGCGAACACGCCGTTGTCGTATATCAGGGCCTGGGAGTTGGTTATGGCCGCCTCCGGCTCATAGGCGTCATCCAGGGTCACCAGTTCCAACAGCCTCCCGTGAACTCCTCCCTTCTCGTTCACCTCGGCAAAAGCGGCCCTTATCCCGTATCGCATGTTGGTGCCCAGTTCCTGGGCCGGGCCGCTGAAGGCGGCGGACTGGCCGAAGAGGATGCGAGCGTCGGTGACGCCCGGAACCCCCTGATCCTGCGGGGTTCCCCCGGGGTCGGGACCGTCGTCGGGAGGGGCGGTCTCGATCGTCGTCGAGGTGCCGAGCAGGACCTCGACCTGGTCTTCAACGTCCGATGGAAGTTCGACGGCCGTGGCGGGAAGGTCCCCCCCATCCGATGACTGGCCACAGGCGCCGAGCACGAGGCTCACCACGATGACTAGAGCCCCCCCAAGAACTGAACCTCGTTTTATGGGCAGATGGGGTCTCTGCCTCATGCAAGTTTGCGGGTTATCAGTGTGAGGTGGTTGTGCCCGTCATGCCACTTGTAGTGCATCTCGTCGACCAAAGTGCGCACCAGGTAAAGGCCCAGGCCGCCGATCGGCCGGTCCTCGAGGTCCAGGGAGAGGTCGGGAGTGGGAGCCTCCTTGATCGGATCGAAGGGTTGACCGACGTCCCTGATCTGGATGGTGACTGTTTCGTCCTCAGTCTTCAGCACGATGTCTATCGGATCGTCACCTTCCACACCGCCGTAGTTGATGACGTTGAGCGCCATCTCCTCCAGGATCAACTTCACCTGGAACACCAGGTTCATGGGCCACTCCGCCACTTCGGCGAATTCTTCCACAGCCGCGAAGACGTTTTCAAGGTCCTCGGCGTCCGGTTGCATCGTAATCGAGGTTGATACGTTCATGAGCTCACCCCTAGTTGTCCCGATGCAGCGTCAGGCAGGTGATGTCGTCGAACTGCGAAGCCTCCCCCATGAATTCCCGTACCTTCTCGAAAACCAGGTCCGTGCCCTCTCGGGCCTTCAGATAGGCCGAGGAGCCGACGAAAATCTGGTGAAGCCCATCGACCTCGAATGCCGATCCGTCGGTGTTCTGTGCTTCCGTGACCCCGTCGGTGTAGAGGACCACAGTGTCCCCTGGGCCAAGAGTGATACTGTGCTGTTTGTACTCCAGTTCCGGTACCACTCCCAAGGCAATGCCGTCGGTCAGGGGTAAGAGAGAGACACTCCCATCGGAGCGAATGAGAAGGGGCGGGTCGTGTCCGCCGCTGGCGTAGGTGAGGTCCCCCGTCGCGGGGTTGTAGACGGCATAGAGGACGGTGACGAACAGCATGGTCTCGTTGTCCTCGTGCAGGAGGTCGTTGACTTCGCCCAGCACCGCACCGGGCTCGGTGAGACCGATTGCCACTCCCTTGAGCAAGGTGCGGCACGACATCATGAAGAGCGCGGCGGGCACTCCCTTGTCCGAGACGTCGGCGATCGCCAAACCGATCTGGCCCTCATCGAGGAGCATGATGTCGAAGAAGTCACCACCCACGTCCCTGGCCGGTTCCATGTTGCCGTACACCTGGTAACGGAGGTCGTCGGGAAACTCCGACGGAAGGATCGACTGCTGGATCCTGCTGGCGACCTCCAACTCGTTCTGTATGGAGACCAGCTTGTCCCGGTAGGAGAGAGCCTCCCTCCACTCCATCATGTGGGCCAGCGTTCGCTCGATGGTGATCTGGAGGTCCTTGAAGTCAACCGGTTTGGTGACGAAGTCGAATGCACCCCGGTTCATGGCTGTGCGGATGTTCTTCATGTCTCCGTATGCGGAGATGATGACAGAGCGGATGTTTGGGTCCACCTTGGGGATCTGCTCCAGCAACGTAAGACCGTCCATCTGCGGCATGTTGATGTCGGAGAGCACCATGTCGATGTCCCCGTCCTCGTTCAACCGGTCAAGCGCCTCCAAACCGTTGCGAGCGAAGACGAAACTGTAGCGACCCGCCCGAATGTGGCGTCGCATGCGCTGCAGCATGAGCGGTTCAAGATCCGGCTCGTCGTCCACCACCAGGATCTTGTAGGGTCTGTTCATGGACTGGTGCTGACCTCTTTAGCCTCAGCTACCCATTGCGGAGACAGCCTCACCCTGCGAGGAGTGGATCGTCACGATTTTGTCGAAGCCGACGATCCTGAAGACTTCACCGATGGCGTCCTGGAGAGAACAGACTGCAAACTGGGAATTGCGTTTTTGGAGTCCCTTGGCAATGAGAAGGATGGACCGGAGACCAGCGCTGCTGATATAACTCAAATTTTCCATGTCAAGGATCACGGCGCCGTCGTCGTCGTCAATGACACTCTCGACCGCCTTTTGAAACTTGCGGGCATTGGCGCCGTCGACCCGGCCCTCGACCGAGACAATCAGTGCCCCGCCGGTGCGCTGACTGGTAACATCCATGAGACTTCCTTTCTATGGGTGAAGCTTGCTCTCCCCGCGAAGCGGAACGCATTGGCCACCCGCGATAATAACACCCAACACGCTGGAGGGGTAGCGTAGCTGGTTGTGATTGTAGATCGCGTTTTCACCTATGGTACATGACTGCGTTCAATTCCAAGTATCGGAGGGACGGTAATCATCCCTGAAGCGCCGGTGCCCCGTGAAGACTGCAAGGCCAAGGAGGGCCTGGTGGAAGCGGCGCCTTGGCACGCAAGCCCAGGATGGATCACTTGCTGCGCCCCGACATGTCGGCCGCCGGTCTCCGCTGCCCGGTTCGATCGCGTGACAGGCGTCTAAACCGAAGGCGGAGTCTCGACGCGTTATAGTATCCAAGAATTCTGAAAGCCCAGTCTCCCCAGAGAGCCAGGAAGGCGCATTCATGGATCGCCTTCTAGGAGACACCGGAGGCGCAGTAATAAGGACGGTAGGCCATGACCGATTCGCACTCGGACAAGCACGCCGATGATCACCATCGCCACGCCACCCATGACCATCACGGCCACGATCACGATGACCACTCCGGCCACGACCATCACGGCCACGACGACCACTCCGGACACGGCCACGACGACCACGGCCACGGAGGTCACGACCACTCACACGATCTGCGGGGAGCGAGCAAGCGCAGCCTGACCATCGCCCTGATCCTGATCGCAGGCTTCATGATGGCCGAGGTGGTGGGAGGCATCCTGTCCGGCAGCTTGGCCCTCCTCTCGGACGCCGGGCACATGATCACCGATGCCGCGTCGATCGCGCTCGCCCTATTCGCCATGAGGGTTGCGGACCGTCCCCCGTTAGCGGAACGGACCTTCGGGTATCGGCGAGCCGAGGTGCTGGCCGCGATGCTGAATGCGCTCAGCCTATGGCTGATCGCGGCTTGGGTGATCTTCGAGGCTTATCACCGCATCCAGGATGTCCCGGAGATCGAAGGAGGCCTCATGTTGGTGGTCGGAATCCTCGGCCTCCTGGTCAACGTAGCCGCCGCCTGGGTATTGCACCGGTCCTCAAAACACAGCATGAACGTCGAAGGGGCCCTGCGGCATGTGATGGCAGACCTGATGGGGTCGGTCGGGGTGGTTATCTCCGGCATCCTGATAGTCACGCTGAATTGGACGATCATCGATCCGATCCTGAGCGTCCTGATCGCGGCGCTGGTCGCCCACAGTTCATGGAGTCTCACCGTCAAGGTGTTCAAGGTGCTGCTGGAAGGAGTGCCCGATCACATCGATGTGTACCGGCTGTGCAGTGAAATGGAAGACGTGGAAGGCGTCACCCTGATACACGACGTGCACGTGTGGACCATCTCCTCGGGTCTCGAGGCGCTCACCGCCCATGTGCTGATCGACCCTTCCTTCGAGGGCGATACGGACGCGCTGTTACGCCAACTCCGAAGAATCGCCCATGAGGACTTCGAGATCGACCATGTCACTATCCAGGTCGAGGAGGCCGTGACCGGCTGCACCGAAGACCATCACGTCGGCCACCTACTGGCCCGCTCGCGGCCTCTCGGGTAGCCGCGAAGCCTTTTAAACACAAGGGCTCCGCTGCTAGAAGTAGCAGCGGAGCCTCTTTGCGCTTTAGAGGGAGTTAGTGTCCGTGGTGCTCGTGACCGTCGCACTCGTGCGGATCGTGCACATGCCCGGGCTCATCCCCATGATGCTCGTGAGTATCACACTCGTGCGCATCGTGCTGATGTTCCTCTGCATGGTGCTCGTGATCGTCGCACTCGTGCGAGTCGTGCACGTGACCAGGTTCTTCTCCGTGGTGCTCGTGACCGTCACACTCGTGTGGATCGTGGACGCTCATCCAGTACTCCTTCCCACTGGGGGGCTCTCTTGTCCGGCTCGGGCATCGACACTCCGATGAGTCGACAGCGGCAACGTTCCGAACCGATCTCATTGTACCTTATCAGTCGCTATTGCAAACCATCTCTATTTACGAGTGCAAACCATCGGGTTTGCACTTGGGAACCCCCCGATGGCACCCCATTGCTAGCGGGCGACGAAGGAAGCAACAGGTTCCGAGTTCACGTCGACGATGTATTCGACGCCGGTCTCGAAGGCGGAGCCCAGGGGAACGATCGTTTCCACGACCGGATAGTCCGCCGTGCAAGCAACCTCCGGGTCGGAAACCTCGTGGTGAGTGACTGACACTTCCACGCGGTTGGTCCCTCGCCGGCGGATCTCAAAGCCGTTGAACTGCGAGCAGGCGCTGCCTCTCGGCATGCCGGAGATGACTCGGAGTTCGTACAGGAGGGGCCCGCTACCCGAAGTCCCCACCTCCGCGCCCTCGATGGGCGACTCGGCGATGAAGGTGTGTCCAAGTCGCGGGTCCGGCAGTGTGAACGTGGTGGTCAACCGGCCGTTGACAATCACCCGGTAGGTGGCAGCGGCCTGCAGAGCCGCCGTGATCGGCTCCACGGCGTCGAGTTCCACGACTTCTGTGTGGCAGGGTATTCCCCAGGGGGTGGGTGGGGGCTGGTACAACGTGACTCTGGCGATGACGTCATTGCCGTGGACCTCCAGTCCCTGGTTGCCGGGGCGGGCACATCCTTCCATGGTGGACTGGTAATAGGCAATCATCAAGTAGTGTTCCGGTTCGTTCGGTATCAGATTCGCCCAGATCACCTCGACGGGGGTTTCCACCCAGGTCCGCCAGTCGGATCCGCCCTCCAGCTCCGCCACCAGGTCCGGCGGGGGCTCCACCAGCACCAGGATCATGCCGACCCTGTCGGGATTGCCGTGGGTGATCACCTCATGAACCGTGTCGTTGGTGAAGGCCAGCCGTCCGTCGGACTCGACTATCTCGGCGCTGATCGAGTACCGGTTGCCGGAGATGATGTCCTTTCGGCTGTAGTGAACCTCGAATTCGATGGGAACCTGGCCCGGCCCGACGATGGTCTGGCGGGCGATGAGTGGTGCGGGCCCGTCGGCATAGGAGACGTCCCGCAACTCCACCACCAGCGTTGCCTCTGGGGTTAGGGTCAGACGCTCCCGGTAGGTGACGGTGCCGGCAACCGACGCATCGGGTTCCCGGCCCGAAGGTATTTCGAGGGCTCCGCCGGATGGCCCGTCTTCTCCCCGGCAACCTGCGGCCGCTATCAACCCGATCAGTGTCCCCGCCAACCACAGCGAAGTCTTCGCTTTCATCTCCTCCCCAACTTAGGCGAGGAGACGCGGTTGAGCCACCGGAGTATTCGGCGCAGCGTGCCCGCTACCGTTCCTCACTTCTTGAAGCGCCACCGGCCACCAGGAGTGGAGGGTGCAGGGTTGAAACGGCAGACGCTCAGGACGCCAGGTTGGCCAGACGCTCCTGGACCACGGCATGGTCGGCGGGTTCGACCGGGTTGGGGAGCTTCTTGAGTTCCGGAACGACCAGATCTCGAAGGAACTCACCCTCCCCGGAGGTGAGGTCCGACCCCGCAATCACGTCGTCTGTTCCCCACATGACGGCCAGCCGGAACCCGTAGTCGGCGACTGCCCGGTCGATGATCTGCCGGAGGGCCTGCTGGGACATCGTCTCTCTCCCTTCTCGGTCCTACACCTGGCCGCCGCCGTGGATCTGGATGGCGGCGCCGCTGATGAAGGACGACTCATCGGAGGCCAGGAACAGCATGAGGTTGGCGATGTCCCGGGGCGTACCCGCCCGCCCCAGCGCCACCCGCGAGGGGATCAGAGCGAACTCCTCGGCGCTCCCGGTGCTCCCCCGGGCCTGTGGGGTGTCGATGGGCCCGGGCACGATGACGTTGCACCGCACCCCATCCGGGGCATACTGGGAGCTGGTGGTCAATGTGAGTTGGATGACCCCGGCCTTGCTGACGCCGTATGGCACGGCGTGGGTGGTGGGGTGTATGCCGGCGCCCGAAGACACATTGACGATCGACCCCCCGCGGCCCACCATGTGGGGGATGGCGTACTTGGTGCAGAGAAACACTCCGCGAATATTGGTGTCGAGGGTCAGGTTCCAGACCAACTCGGACACCTCCGCCAGTGGCGGCGTTCGGATGAGGATCCCCGCGTTGTTCACCAATACGTCCAGCTTCCCGAAACGCTCCAGCGTCTGGTTCACCATGTTGCTGACCTGTTCGGCCTTGGAGACGTCCGTCTCGACCAACAGGGCTTCGCCACCGGCCTCCCCCACCATGGCCACCGTGTTCCGCCCCTCGGGTACGTTGCGATCCGCCACCGTCACCTTGGCGCCTTCCCCGGCGAAGAGGAGCGCGGCGGCTCGACCCATGCCGGTGGCGCCACCGGTGATAATGGCTACTTTGTCTTCCAGACGGCCAGGCATTGCTCCTCCGCGTCCAGGGGTGCTGTGAGAGGACCTTCGGGGGATCGCTGAGTATACCTTTCTCCGCCCCGCCGAACCCTGGCCCGCATCTTCTCCCAAGCGAAGAACCCCGCACGGGGAGGAGCCTCCGCACCCGTAGGGACGCCGGGATCGTTTGGTAGTATCGACCGTGTCTGTCTCCCGGTATCCGATCCCGTCAGGGGGTTTGTGAGCAAAGAGCGCTCTTCGGACGCCGACGCGGTAGTGGTTGGTGGAGGAATCATCGGGCTCTGTTCTGCGCTGCATCTGCAGCGACGCGGATACGGTGTTGCCATCATCGACCGCGGACCCCCGGGCAACGGAGCATCCGGGCATAACGCCGGGCTGTTCTCGATCGGTAATTGCCTTCCCACCGCCACGCCGGGGGTGATCCGCTCGGTGCCGAAGATGCTCCTGGACCCGCTGTCACCCCTGGCGATCCGATGGCGATACCTGCCGAGGCTGACTCCCTGGCTGGCCCGGTTCCTCGTCGCAAGCCGCCCGAGCCGGGTGGAAACGCTGTCCGTAGCCATTGCCAGTTTGCAGAGACAGGCGGTTCGGGCGTACGCCGATCTCCTGGCAATGCCGGATCCGGATGCCGGCCTCTTCGAGGGTGGTCACCTACTCGCCTACGGTTCGGAGGCTGCCTTCAGAAAGGCGCAATATGGCCTGGAAGTGCGCCGTGCGCGGGGAATCCATGTTGAGGTTCTCGACCGGTGCGCCGTATCAGCCCTGTACCCCGCCCTCTCGGGCCGCGTCAGTCGGGGCGTGCTGGTGCCGGACTCCTACTATTTCGACCCCCCGGCGTTCACCTCCGCGGTCGCCGCCCGGTTCAGAGAGGCCGGGGGTCGATGGCTGGAGCACACGGTGCGGGGTTTCCGGATTGAAGGAGACAGGGTCTCGGCGGTGGAGACCGACAGCGGCCGACTGGGAGCGTCTCTGGTGGTTATCGCCGCTGGCGCCTGGTCGCGTTCTCTGGTCCGCGCCCTGGGTTTTGACACACCTCTCGACACCGAACGCGGCTACGGAGTCAGAATTCCCGATCCTGGCATCGCCCTGGACGGACCCCTGATCTACATGGACCGCCACGTGGGGATAACTCCCGTTCCGGGCTGGCTTCTCCTGGCGGGCACCGACGAGTTGGCTGGCTTGCGCGCTCCCCCGAACTACGCCCGGGCGGATGCGCTGATCCGGGCCGCCCAGGAACTCTTTCCGCGCATGAACACCGACGGGGCGGAGAAGTGGATGAGCTTCCGCCCCTCCCTTCCCGACTCGCTCCCGGTGATCGGCCGATCACCCCGCCAGAAAAACGTGTACCTCGCCTATGGCCACGGTCACCTCGGTTTCACCATGGCCGCCATCACCGGGGAGTTGGTCGGCCAACTCGTCGATGCAGAGCGCACCACCGTCGACCTCGAGCCGTTCCGCCCCACCCGCTTCAGGATGCTGCGACGCCGGTGACCATTGATCACCCCTTGAGACCACGGTACCCTTGACCGGTATTGTGAAACCGATGATAATTGTCGCCGGGACATTCCGGATGCAGCCGGGATCCCGAGCCGGTTTCTTCGAGGAGGTGGCGTCGATGGTGGCTGCATCCCTCGAGGAGCCCGGCTGCCGTGTCTACGCCTTCACACCCGATCCGGATGACGCCGACCTAATCCGGCTTTACGAGCTTTGGGACCACCAGGAGGCCCTCGACCAGCACTTCGAATCGGAACACATGGCCGCCTGGAAGGAGCGGGCAGCCTCGTTGGCGATCGTGAGTCGCGAAATCATGTGCTACACGGTCACCGACGCGCGTCCCCTCGGCTGACTGCACGCCCCCTATTCAGGCGGCGCCGCGTGGATGAGGGTGGTCGTCCTGGGGACCACAGCTACCACAAAACCCGAGGAACGCGAAGTGGTGGGGATAGATCTCAAAGCCGTATTTCTCCCGGAGAATCTCGAAGAGGGGCGTGAACTCGGTGTGAGGTATCTCCGTGGTGTTGCCGCATCGTTCACACACGAGGTGTTCGTGGTCGTGGTTAAGTGTGACATGCCACCTTCCCGATTGACCGTTTCGAAGCGGAATGTGGTGCACCAGGCCGATACGCGCCAAGTCATCGAGTATGCGGTAGACGGTCGAAGCCTCTATCCGCCCGGCGTGCTCCAGAACGTGGTCGATGATCATGCGGGCGCTCAGGAAGGGCTCATCAATCTCGGCCAATGCGCGGATCACCGCTGCTCGGGGAAGGGTCAAGCGCAATCCGGCCTCCCGGATTCTCTCGATCATCAAATCTTCGGTGACGACTACGCCGTTGGACATTCGCTAAACACATTATAGCAGGAGCACCAGGACAACTATTGCAAACTTATGTCATCAGACTAGATGCCCATCTGCGGACATTGTCAAGTTCACCTCCCCTGTGCGACTGATGTCCGTCCCGGTCTCGTCCGGTCCCTAACCAGGACGATGGTCGTGTCGACCGCGTCATGGCTGAATACCGAGACGCAGATCCGGTTCCGGGCGCCATCACCGGCTCCATGGGTGCGTACCCCCTGGGGATGTCCACCAATCCCGGTGCGGCGTCCGAGCCGCGCAGGAATCGGTCCAGAAGGAATGCGTCGTGGCGCGCAGTGGCTTCCATGGCGATCAGCACGGCTTGGCGACGGTCGGTCGGATCACCCAACTCGCCGCCCAACAAGGGCGACAGGACTGGAACGAATGGCAACAGTATCACATGACACCAGTTGCAACTGTGGGTCGACAAGAATATAGTGGTGTGCAATAAGCTTCATAGTCAATACGGAGTATTAGTGATAAAGATGTCATCGGACGACCCCCACGACTCCGCTCCGCATTCAACCGGTAGTCCTTCCACTCCACCCGGCGCGGGCCACCGGTCGGAGGCGGAGCACCGCTCCCACGCTCATTCAGACGGGCATGGTCACGGACACGGGCACGGGCATGACCATTCCGACGGGCACGCTCACGACCGCCCCCACGAAGATCACCACTCCGACGGGCACGCTCACGACCACCCCCACGGACATGACCATGGCCACGGGCACGGGCATGGCCACGATCATGGTTCCGGGTCGCTCTGGTCGGGGTTCAAACACGGAGTGAGCGAGTTGTTCGGAACCCACTCCCATGATCATGCCGAATCGATCGACAGCGCTCTAGAAAGCAGTGAACGCGGTATCAGGGCGCTGGTCATCTCATTCACCGGGCTAATGGTGACCGCAGTACTCCAGGCAGGGATCGTCTTCTTCACCGGCTCCGTGGCGCTGGTCGCCGACACCATTCACAACTTCTCCGACGCGCTCACCGCGGTACCCCTGTTCATCGCCTTCAAGCTGGGGAGAAGGGCGGCTACCCGCCGCTACACCTACGGGTTCCGCCGGGCTGAGGACGTCGCCGGGCTGTTCATCGTGCTGATGATTCTCCTGTCGGCGATCATCGCCATCTGGGAGTCGGTCGAGCGGCTCTTCAATCCACGCGAACTCGACTACTTGGGCGTTCTCTTCGCGGCGGGGGTAATCGGTTTCCTCGGCAACGAACTGGTGGCTATATACCGTATCCGGGTTGGCCGCCAGATCGGATCGGCGGCCCTGGTCGCCGATGGACGCCACGCCCGCGCTGACGGGTTCACGTCGCTGGCGGTAGCGGCCAGTGCGGTGGGCGTCTGGCTGGGATTCGAGCGCGCCGACCCGATCGCCGGCATCATCGTCGGCATCATCATCCTTCGCATCCTCTGGTCGGCGGCCCGCGATATTTACTGGCGGCTCATGGACGCCGTGGACCCGGAGTTGGTAAAGGAGGTCGAGAGCGTCACGAACTCGATCGAGGGAGTCCTGAGCGTGAACAGTTGCCAGGTGCGGTGGATGGGCCATCGTCTCCGCGCCGATATCTCGATCGGGGTCGACTCGAGGCTTTCGGTGGGAGAGGGCCACACCATCGGGGAGGGCGTGCAGCAGATTCTCCAGCGGCGGGTGCGGCACCTGGACGAAGCCTTCGTGCACGTCGAGGCCATAGACCTGGTCCAGTTCAGGGAGTCCCATCGATTCGATGAGAATGTCGACGCCTCCATCGCCAATGCCGTCTCCCCGGCGAGCCCCAGCCGTCGGGTCGCCCAGCAGAGAGAGTCCGGCGCATAATCTCGACCCAAGTGGATGAGGAAAGCTGCAATTCGTTATTTCGTTATGTGGACGAGGAGCGGTTCCCTTGACAGGCTCGGGTCCCATCGCACGCCACGGGGGACAGGTGCTGGTCGACCAATTACGCCGCCACGGCGTGGACACGATCTTCACCGTGCCGGGCGAGGCCTTCCTGCCTGTCCTGGACGCCCTGTACGACGAGCCCCTGATTCGCACTGTCTCCTGCCGCCACGAGGCCGGAGCCACCATCATGGCCGAGGCGCACGCCCGTCTCCGGGGCGAGCCGGGCGTTGCCCTGGTCGCCAGGGGCCCGGGGGCGACACACGCCTCTGTGGGAGTGCACAATGCTGCCGAGAGCAGCACTCCCCTATTGCTGTTCGTGGGTCAGGTGCCCACCGACCAACGGGGTCGGGGGGCCTTCCAAGAGGTTGATATCGAGGCGTTGTTCGCCCCGCTGGCCAAATGGGCGGTGGAAGTGGAGCGCCCCGAGCATCTGAGCGAAGTGACCGCCCGAGCCGTGCGGGTGGCGCGGAGTGGTCGTGCGGGACCGGTGGTCGTGTCCCTGCCTGAGGACGTGCTGGCCGAGCACGTGTCGGCGCCCGATGCCCCCGTGTCGGCCCGACCGACGAGGCCCGGGCCCAGCCCCGGGGAACTGGCCGAACTGCGTTCCCTGCTGGAGGGAAGCCACCGGCCGCTGGTGATGGTCGGGGGCGGCGCGTGGGACGCCGATGCCGCCGGGTCGCTGACCTCCTGGGCAGAGCGCAACCACCTCCCGGTGGCGGTGTCCTTCCGGCGGCAGGACTTCCTCGACAACCGGTCGCCCTGCTATGTCGGCCACTCGGGCGTAGGAGTTGTGGCCAGCCTCGCCGACCGGATACTCCAGGCGGACCTGATCATGGCTGTCGGGACACGTCTGAGCGACACGGCCACCAGGGGTTACACACTGCTCGAGCCCCCGAACCCGACCCAGACCCTGGTTCAGATTCATGTCGACCCGGACGAGTTGGGTCGGGTATACAAGCCCACGCTCGGCATCTGCGCAGGAATCCCCGAGACGGTGGCCGCCCTTGCGGCCACACCACCTCTCTCCGGCCAGCGGTGGCGAGGCTGGGCAGCCGAGGCACGATCCGACTACGAGGCCAGTCTCCTGCCTCCGCCGGCACGGGGTGCGGTGGACTTCGGGGAGGCGATGACCTACCTCGACTCTCGCCTACCCCCCGAGGCGATCCTCACCAACGGCGCCGGCAATTACACCCTCTGGCCCCAGCGGTACTACCGGTTCAAGCAGTACGGGACCCAACTCGGACCTCAGAGCGGTGCGATGGGCTACGCCGTACCGGCCGCGGTAGCCGCCAAGCTGCGCCATCCCGATGTCCCGGTGGTTGCCATCTCCGGCGACGGGGATTTCCTCATGACCGGCCAGGAGTTGGCCACCGCCGTGCAGTACGCCGCCCCGATCATCGTCCTGGTGGTCAACAACGGAATGCTGGCCACCATCAGGATGCACCAGGAGCGGACCTTCCCGGGCCGGCCCAGCAGCACTGACCTCGACAACCCCGACTTCGCGGCCTACGCGCGGGCCTTCGGAGCCTTCGGCGCCACCATCGAGCGCACCCAGGACTTCCCACCGGCATTCGAACAGGCCCTCGACGCCCGGGTGCCCGCAGTGCTGGACATCCTCGTCGACCCCGAGGCGATCCTCCCCCACTCCACCCTCTCCGAAGTCCGCCGACAAGCGCAGACAGGCTGAATTGTCCACACGAAAGAGTCGCGAAAAACAAGGTCCCCTTTGGGCTCCCTCCCCCGCCTCCACCTTTCCAGGGCCGAACGCGGTCGGCCACGCCCTAATACGGGCCTCGCAACTCTGATCCCTCGGCACGGTCCCGCCGGCGCTTGAGCCGGGCCGTCCAGGTGTTTGGCTCCTTTCAATATGCCTCCCCGGTGTGACATAGCCAACCCCGAGGAGCCGGTTTATTTCACAGCCTCGCCTGAACCCGTGGGCCGGGGCGCCTACCGCCCCTCCTGAATCGGCTAGTAGCAGACCAGGCTCATGATTTCGTACCCCTCGATCCTGGCCCGGCCACCCAGGTCCGCCAACTCGATCACGAACCCCAGCGCCACCACTTCGCCCATCGCCATCTCGACCAGCTTGGTGGCCGCTTCCGCAGTCCCTCCCGTCGCCAGCAAGTCATCCACGATGTACGCCCTGGTCCCCGGCGACAAGGCGTCACGGTGCATGTCGAGTTGACTCTCCCCGTACTCCAGGGAGTAGGCGACCGAGAAACGTGCCGCCGGCAGCTTCCCTGGCTTTCGAAGCGGGACGAAGGGAAGTCCCATTCGGTCGGCCATAGCCGTCCCGAACACGAACCCCCTGGACTCGATTCCCACTATCGCCGCAGCCTCCGTCGCCTCGGCATGGGCGCACAACTCTCCCACGGTGTACCGAAACGCCGCCGGATCGCCCAACAGCGGGGTGATGTCCCTGAACAGGATGCCCTCTTCGGGAAAGTCAGGAACAGCGCGGATGCTTCTCCTCAGGTCCACCGCAGGCGATTGTACCCCATCGGGCCTCCCCACCCCTTCGAGGGCACGTCCGGGCAAGCACTGACTCCGGCCCTCCGTATGGTTCCTGGAGATCCTTGGGTACCATAGGCCGCCGCGCCGTTCATCGTTGGAGGCATAGATGAAAGGGGACAAGCACTACTACGTCGAGTCATTCGATACCGTCGAGGTTACTTCGTTTCGACTCGGCCAGTCACCCTTTGCGGACCGCTACGTCACCGATGAAACGGTCTTCGGCGTCTATTGCGACCGGCTGTTTCCGCTCAAACTGACCGACAACGAGGACCCTGTCCCTCTCTATTGGAAGTTGCGCCGGGGCGTCCTCTTGTACGACGTTCCGGAAAAGCCACTTGAGATAATCGGCCCGGACGCCGCCCAACTGCTCGAACAAGTCCTCACCTGCAGGGTTGAGACCCTGCAGGTCGGACGTTGTCGCTACGGCATCGCCTGTCGGGAAGACGGCACGGTACTCATGGACGGCGTGGTGATGCGTGTCTCCGAGGATCGATTCTGGTATGTCAAGGCGAACGGCGAGTTCGAGAGTTGGCTCTCGGCAAACGCCATCGGCCTTGACGTCGAGGTCTCCGACCCCGATTCACGGGTGCTCCAGATCCAGGGACCAAACTCCCTTGACGTGCTGGATGCGGCCATCGGCGGCGGGCTCCCGGCCGATTTCCGGTACTTCCACGCCGGGTTCTTCGAAGTCTGCGGCCAGACGCTGTGGGTCTCCCGCACCGGGTGGACCGGGGAGGTGGGGATAGAGATCTACTCCAACAGCGGACCCCGGCCGACAGATCATGACGCCCTCTGGGACGGCCTGTTCGCCTGCGGTGAGCCCTTCGGCATGGAGTTCAGCTCGGGGTGGTCGATGGGGATCCGACGCGTCGAGTCCGGGATTCTTGACAACGGCACCGACATCGAACCGGATCTGACGCCCTACGGCGCAGGTCTCGGACATTTCGTAAGACTCGGGAAACAAGATTTCATCGGACGCTCCGCCCTGGAGAAGGCCGATCGCAGCCAGCTGCTGTTCGGTCTGGTTTGTCCAACCGCCACACCCCAAGCCGGGATGACGGTCCACTTCGACGACGGCCCGGTCGGCCATCTGACCGTCGGCACATGGTCGCCCACCCTCGGCACGGGAGTCGGCTATGTGCGCTTCGACCAACCGCTGCCGGGAGATGACTGGTACGGAAAGACGGTGTTCCTGCACGATCAGTACGGAGTGAGTCATGAGGCGACCGTGGACAACCTGCCATTCTTCGACAAGGAGAAACGGCTGCCCCGCGCCCCATGGACGGGCGGAGCGCGCCCCTGACCCATCCCTCCTCCCCGGGGCAGCCCGGCAAGGTCCACTGCTCCTCGCTGCCGTGAGAAACCATAGCCGTGGGGTACCCTTGAAAGCGAAGGCATCACTCTCTCGCTACCCAGTAGACCGAACACCCTCAAACGTCGATAGACACATTCATCCGGTGTGAACGCGTCACTGGAGGAAGGGCATTCGGTCATGATTGAATGGCTCGGCATCGGCCACCTCTTCGAGCTAACCGGGACGGAGGCGATTATGGGGTTCCTGACTCCCCTCATAATCTTCATCGTCTTTTTCCTGGCCCAGCTCATACTGCCCGCACAGCGGGTTCCCGGATACGTCATCAATCCGGAGACCGGCCAACCGCGCAACTACCGGCTTAACGGTCTTCTGATATACGTGCTGGCGGTGCTGGTGTGGGCCTTCGAGCTCACCGGTTTGTCCCACGATTGGTTCTACCGGTCCTCGGTCTACGCGGTGGTCGGTGGGACCGTCCTGACCGCCATCTTCTCTCTGATGGCGTTCTTGACCCAGCCCAAGAACGAGGGACAGCATCCGTGGCTGGCGTTTTGGGATGGGCGCTCTCAGGAGATTGCGTTCTTCAACGAGCGCTTCGACATCAAGATGTATTTCTATGTCGTGGGTGGAACGATGCTGGCCCTCAACGCCCTGTCGGGAGCCGTGTACCACTACGAGCGTTTCGGCGACGACTCCAACCCGGGCGTGTTCATCTATGCGGGCTTCTTCACCTTCTACGTGCTGGACTACTTCATCTTCGAGCGCGTCCAGCTTTACACCTACGACGTGATTCACGAGAATCTCGGCTTCAAGCTGTTCTGGGGTGGACTGATCGTCTACGGCTGGATGTTCATCATCCCACTGTGGGGGATGGCCGTTCACCCCGATCCCGGTTTCTCCGGACCCGGGAGGTATTTGTGGCTGATCGGAACGCCCGCGCTGTTCCTGTTCGGCTGGGGCATCTCCCGAGGCGCCAACCTGCAGAAGTACACCTTCAAGCGGTGGCCCGACCGGAAGTTCCTGGGGCTCATCGAGCCCGAGTACATCGAAGCAGGCGACCGGAAGATCCTCACCAGCGGCTTCTGGGGCCTCGCCCGCCACTTGAATTACTTGGGCGAGGGGTTTCTCTCCCTCTCCATTGCCCTGATCTTCGGCCACTTCACCAACCTGTGGGCCTGGACCTACTTTGTCTTCATTGTCACCCTGTTCGCCTTCCGCCAACGCTTCGACGAGAACCAGTGCCTCCAGAAGTACGGCGCCGAGAAGTGGACGGAATACCAGGAGAAGGTGAAATACCGCATTTGCCCCTGGGTCTATTGAGGAAAACCGGGGGCGTTTCCACTCTCTAATCTGGCCTGTTGACCAGGAAGGCGGCGGCGTTGTCGAAATGGTCGAACATGAGATCCCGTATCTCGTCCGGCAGCCTCCGGCCAGTCCCGTCGACGACCGTTGCGGCGTCGAGAGCGGCTGTCATGTGTTCCATCCACGCCTCACGCTCGGCCCTACCGATCGCGAAGGGCATGTGGCGAAGCCGAAGGCGCGGGTGACCCCGCGTCTCGCTGTAGCGGGGAGGGCCGCCCCAGTACTGGGCAAGAAAGCCCGCCAGCCGCGTCCTGGAAGGACGCAGATCCCTCGGATAGAGGGGCCGAAGCACAGAGTCAGTCTCCACCGCTTGGTAGAAACGGTCAACGAGATCGTCGAAGAAGCTCTGGCCTCCCACCAACTCGTACACTGTCGGAGGCGCTTCCATGGCCTCCCGCAGAGGTCCCCTGATTGTCACGCCCGCCAGGGACCCCCCGTCGCTTTCGGTGCTGTCCGGTTCGCTCACGATGGGAAGCCTATAAAAGTCGCTCCCACCTTGTGCACTTGACTGGCCCATAAAGGCCCCGATAGTCTGCCACCAGAGGTCCCCGTTTGAGTGGAGCACAGAGGGATGGCGGAATGAGCTTTGAGAATCGACCCACAATAGTGGTCCCCGGCGACGAGCCGATCCAGATCCAGGGCTCTCCCCACCTCGACCGTCTGCAGCCGTTCGGAGAGGTGGTCGTATACCCGGACCGACCCACCAACGAGCAGAAACTGGAACGGGTCAGGGACGCGGAGGTGATCATCAACAGCCGCGGGGCGGTTACCTGGCGAGAGGACGATCTGGGTTCCCTCACAAGGCTCCGTCTCATAGTGGTCTGCGCCGTGGGGACCGACAGCATCGACCTCCGGGCGGCAACCGCGATGGGAGTGGCTGTGAGCAACCAACCCGGGCGGACCGCGGGGGTGGTCGCCGAGCACATCTTCGGCCTGATGTTCGCGGTCGCCAAGAGAGCCGCGTACCAGACGATCGAGCTGAAGTCGGGCCGCTGGACGCGCAGGGAGAACGTCTTCCTCCAGGGAAAGACCCTGGGCGTGGTCGGGACCGGCAACATAGGCTCGGAGCTTGCCAGACTGGCCGGCGCCATCGGGATGGAGGTGGTGGCCTGGACATTCCACCCAAGCGCCGGACGCGCCCGGCGCCTGGGAGTCCGCTATGTCGAATTAGATGAACTCCTGGCAACCGCCGACGTGGTGAGCCTCAACGTCGCCCTGACGGATGAGACCCGCGGGATGGTCGGCGAACGCGAGATCGGGCTCATGAAGCCCGGGGCATTGCTGGTGAACGGTGGCAGAGGGGCGCTCGTCGACACGGACGCCCTGGTCCGGGCCCTGCACTCCGGCCACCTGGGCGGAGCAGGGCTGGACGTTTACGAAACCGAGCCCCTGCCGGCCGGCGACCCCATCCTCTCCTGTGAGCAGGTGGTGCTGACCCCGCACATGGCGGACCAGACCCCCGAGGGCACCGAACTCCTCAACGAGGGAGCGGTCGACAACGTGATCGCCTTCCTGGAGGGAAGCCCCCAAAACATCGTCAACCCCGAGGCGCTGGAACGTAGCTAACGCTTTCAACCGCTTGGGGCGGTTGATGCCTTCGCCGACAGCGCACATACCTCTGGGACTTTCGTATAGTCGCGGTTGTGGGCATGGAGACGGCTGCTCGTATAGGGTTGTGGTTCGGTCTGCTGGTGGCAGCGTTGTTCTTGGCGCCGACCGCACCGGCAGCGGCCCTGGAAACCACCGGCGGCGGGCAAACCGATACAGGGTTTGTGGACGTCGAAGAAGGTCCCCACGCCCAGGACATCCGCTTCATCGTGGACCGCGGACTGACCGTCGGCTGCGATGCCGAAGGCCCCCGGTACTGCCCGGGAAGGGATGTCACCAGAGCAGAGATCGCCATCTTTCTGGCGCGCGCTCTTCGCCTCGACACCACCCTGTCCTATCGGGGGGTGTTCACCGATGTTCCCCCGAGCGCCCCGTACGCGCCTCATGTGGAAGTCATCGGAGTTCTGGGGCTCTCCGACACCGGGGTCGGAGAACCCTACCGGCCCAACGATCCGATATTGCGATCCGAGATAGCCGTCTTCCTCCAAAGGGCCTTCCGGCTGGGCGCCCCCGAAGACACCGCGGACTTCTCATTCTCCGACATCGCCCCTGACGCCTCCTATCTTGAGGCTGTCGAAGCAGTGCTGACCGCAGGCATCACCCGGGGATGCGGGACCGATCCCCTGCGTTACTGCCCCCGGGACACGGTGAGAAGGGACACCATGGCCTCCTTTCTGGCCAGGGCGCTCCGGGATGCCGACCTGAGGGCCGTATTGGAGTACGCACCCGGTCGCCACATCATGGAAGACATTGCCGTTGGCGAGGATCCATGGAACGTGTGGATATGCGAGGGAGCCAGCATCCCGGAGGATGTGCCGACTTTCCTCAACCGCCAGGTGTCCCCCTATTTCGAGTGGCTGTCCGGAGGCCGCCACCGGATACGGTTCCAACACGGAGAAGACCCCTCTCCCGAAGTTTCGGCGATTCTGGCCGGGTGCGGCGACAACAGTCGACACGTGAAACGCGTGGAGGGTACGCATGTCTTCGTTGGAAGCCCCCTGGGCGGCAGGATTGCCGGCTTGGCATACCAGGGAGCATTCGATTCACGGGACGGCAAGGTCTACCGGAACGTATGGGTCGACAGAGGGGGTATCTACGATGCCAGCCTCTACGCTCACGAGATAGGCCACACCCTCGGCTGGCCGCACAATCTGGAGGCGCCCGGTTCCGCCAAACCCCTGATCACCGGAATGGACATCATGGCCCAGCAAGGAGGTTTGGTGGGAACCCCCGCTCACAATCTGTTCCACACAGGCTGGCTCGACCCCACCGACGTTGTCCTCCACCAGGGTGGAAGTGCGGAATACTCTCTCGTGTCGCCCCGCTCAGGCAGG
Source organism: Acidimicrobiia bacterium (assembly GCA_965209025.1). Classification (GTDB taxonomy): domain Bacteria; phylum Actinomycetota; class Acidimicrobiia; order Spongiisociales; family ZC4RG35; genus Bin76. The sequence goes on from OZ242375.1 coordinate 831,872, forward strand.
GGTCAGAAGTTGTTGCTCCTACCCATCCGATCCGACAGATACATAGCAATCGGAGCAAGAGCCAGGGAAGGGTACGACAGCAACATCGCCCGCGAAGGCGTGGAACTGTATGAAATAGACCTGTGCAATCCCTGGGTTGTGCCCTGCAAACGTGTGTACCTGCCTACGGGTTCTGACTCCGTTGAAGTCGTCGTTCTTGAAGTGGGCGACTCCTGGGCGGCTAGCCTCTCGGTGTTTTATCAGGGGAAAGGGTCCTTCGTGGCCTTTGAGGTGAAGGTGGTTGAGTTTGCGGACGACTCATACAGAGTCAGGGTGAGCGCCGTTCCCCTGACCAGCGGCTTCTCATCCATCGACGTTGGGAAGGGGATCTGTGGGACCCGGCTCAACGGCATCGTGGTCTGCTGGGACTGGCTGGGCTTCGACTCCTCTCCCAGGGGCGATCTGGCGGCGGTCAGCGTTGGAGACAGGGCCTGCGGGATCAACGTTGAAGGGACCATCGAGTGCTGGGGACGCGACGTTGGCGGAACGCCCCCGCCCGAGGGTGAGTTCGTGGCCATCAGCACCGGCGGTTCCCACACCTGTGGGATCCGAGTGGAACGAAGCGTCGTTTGCTGGGGTGGGGATGCAAGCGGGTATCCGATCGAACACCAGCCACCTGAGGGAAGGTTCATCTCCATCGGCGCCGGATGGCTTCACGCCTGCGGGATCCTCGACGACAACACGGTGAGTTGCTGGGGACACAGTTTCCACGGTGAAACCCAGCCTCCATCCGGTGCATTCATCTCGGTGGCGAGCGGCGGACTCTTCAGTTGCGGACTGCGTCCGGATCAATCGGTGGAGTGCTGGGGAGCCAACCACCAGGGAAGGACATCGGCGCCCTCCGGCCGGTTCGTCTTTGTGGACGCCGGATGGGACCACGCCTGCGCGATGCGCTCCACCGGCGCGGTCGAGTGCTGGGGAGCCAACGACGAAGGACAAGCCCTGGTGCCGGATGGTCTCTTCATAGCCATAGGAACCGGCGATCAGCGCACCTGCGGACTGAGGCCCGATCTCAGTGTGGAATGCTGGGGTCTGGACCACCTGAGGAGACTGATACCGCCTTTGGAGATCGCACAATAGACACCGCTCCGGCGCGGGCCCGGGATCGTTGGAAGCCACCACCACATGAGCTTTGCCAGTCGAATTCCCCGGAGAGGTCAGCACATGGGGCGGACGGTTACCCCCGAATCGATCTTGCGAGGTATGAGCCGACCCGAGGCGGAGGCGCTGAAGGCGCCGTTCGCCACAACCACGTCCCCTCGCAGGACGGTGGTCACCGGCCACCCCTCGATCTCGTATCCCTCCCAGATGCTGTAGTCGGAGATGTGAAAGTCTTCGGCCGTCAACCTCCGCTTGATCTCGGGATCGATGATGCAGATGTCGGCGTCGCTGCCCGGCGCCAACACCCCTTTCCTCGGATAAAGGCCCATGATCTTGGCGGCGTTGGTAGACGTGACCTCCACGAACCGTTGCAAGTCCATTCCCTGCCGGGACACGCCTTCTGTGAAGGTGATGCCCATCCGGGTCTCTACGCCGTTGTGCCCGCCGGTTACGTCGAGGATGGTCCGCCCGACTGTCTTTGTCTCCCAGGACGTGCAGTACTCATCGGTGGCCATGGTTTGAAGGTCGCCCCCGATGATGGCCTTCCACAGCGCCATCCTGTCCTCTTCGGACTTCAATGAGGGGTAGGTGTGGTACTTCATACCGAACTCCTCGTGGTAGTTCTCCTGGCTGAAGCAGCAGTAGTTGTGAAGCGTCTCCCCGTAAACCGGGCGGCCGTCGGCACGGGCTTCGGCGATGGCCTCCACCCCCGACCGGGCGCTGACATGGACGAAATAGACCGGCGCGCCGGTCCACTCTGCCTGCCGCAGCACTCGTCGAAACGACATGTCCTCGGATTCGACGCTATGCACCAGGGGCATGTTGGGCCATTCGGTCCGCCCCTCCCGGACCAGCTTCTGGTGCATGTGCTGCACCATGTCGTCCTCTTCGGCATGAACCAGCAACATGGCGTCCAGTTCCCTGATCCGGTTCATGAGATCGTGGAGGTGCCCGGTGCGGACCATGCGGGGGACGTCGCCTGCGGTGGGCGGACGGACCTCGGTGGTGAAGATCTTGAAGGTGGGAAAGCCCTCTTCCACCGCCTCGCCAACGGAGCCGATGATCTCGGGCGGAATGGCGCCGAGGAGCATCACATGGTGGGAGTAGTCGGCATAGGAATTGCCCTGCCAGACACCGGCCCGCTCCTCGAGGGCCCCGGGGATGTCCAGACCTTGATAAACCACCGCGAAGTCCAGCAGGGTGGTGGTGCCTCCGAACAGAGCCGCGCGGCTGACCTGCTCCGGGGGAGCCGTCAGAAGATCGCCGCGGCCGACGATCGGAGCGGCGATGTGAGCGTGCGGTTCGATACCGCCCGGGACTACGACCATCCCCGAGGCGTCGACGACCCGACAGCCATCACCCGACAGGACGCCCGGCGCGGTGACGGCTGCGATCTTTTCTCCCCTGACCGCCACGTCCCACACTCCAACCCCCATGGGTGTGACGACTTTCCCTCCTCGAATGATCAGGTCCAGCATTTCCGGATCGAGCCCCTAACAGATACTGAGGACCATGGCAGCGACTGATGGTGGGAGACTGGCCTGGTCGTCGTGCGGCATCGAACGTAAATTCTACTTCCCGCCCCGGCGGTCCGACACCTCGCTCGTCCCCCGGCCGGTCAGGTCAGACGATGCTGCGGTGGCTTGCCCAGTGGGCGAGTTCGTGCCTGTTCGACAGCTGGAGCTTCCGCAACACCGCCGAGACGTGGGACTCCACCGTCTTCACGCTGATGAACAGTCGGTTGGCCACCTGCTTGTACGGATAGCCTCGGGCGATCAGCCGCAAAACCTCCTTCTCCCGGGAGGTGAGCCGGTCGAGTTCCGGGTCCGACGCAGGCGAGATGTCCATCGAGAAGGTGTCGAGCACGAAGCCTGCCAGCATGGGAGAGAACACCGCATCGCCCTCGTTCACCCTCCGTATCGCGTCGGCCAGGTCGTCGGGTCCGATGGATTTGGTGACGTATCCCCGGGCGCCGGCGCGGATCATTGCGATCACATCCTCGGCCGCGTCCGACACCGACAGGGCCAGGAAGTTCACGTCGGGGTTGGTCTCCCGGACGTTCTCCACCACCGCCAGTCCCCCTCCTCCCGGCATGTGGACGTCCACGAGCACCACATCCGGGGGGTCTTCCCGGAGCGCCTCGATGGCCTCGTCGACGTCCTGGGCCGTGCCGCTCAGGGTCATGCCTTTCCGGCCTTCCAACTCCGCCCTCACCCCGGAGAGGAACAGTCGGTGATCATCGACAACGAACACCTTGATCACTGTGGTTCTCCGATCAGTTGGAGGTGCACTTCGGTCCCTTCGCCTGGTACCGAGGCTATGGTCGCCTTCCCTCCATGGCTCTGCATGCGGCTGACTATCGACTCGGCTATGCCCCGTCGGTCGGAGGCTACCCGGCCGGTTTCGAAACCCCGCCCCAGGTCCGACACCCAGACATCGGATGAATCCTCGGCCACCTCGGAGTAGACGGATATCCGGTCGGCGCCCGAGTGTCGGGCGGCATTGGTAAGAGCCTCTCCCGCTGCCGCCACCATCGCTCGGACATGGTCGTCCACCTCTCGGTCACCCACGGTCACCAGCACCACCGGCACGTCGTAGGTGTTCTCGATGCGGTCCGCCTCCTTCTGCAGCGCCCGGGACAACAGGTCCTGGCCGTCGGCGACCGAAGCGTCGTACAGCCATCGCCGCAGTTCCCGCTCCTGGACCCTGGCCAGGGTGGACACCCGCCTGGGGTCGTCGGTCCGCTGGATCAAGGCCAAGGTCTGCAGGACCGAGTCGTGGAGGTGGGCCGCCATGTCGGCCCGCTCCTCCTCGCGGATCCGCTTGCTCCGTTCCGCCCCGAGGTCGGTGGCCATCCTCCACACCCACGGTCCGAACAGCACCGCCATCCCCACCCCGGTCACCACCACGGCCAGCACCACCGTCTCCAACGCCGGGACCGCCGCCGCACTCAGGATCGAGAGTCCCACCACCAGCAGCAGGATGCCGATCACCGCGCGGCTCCGGAACCTGCCGCTCCGCGGGTCGAACAACGCCAGGATCGCCGAGCGCGGGTCTATGTCTCGGCGGTCCAGCAGGAACGCCACCCCCAGGATCACCGCCGCGCCGGGCCACACCAGCCGGTCGCTGCTCCAAATCCCGATCGAGCGGAAAGCCAGCAGGCCCCCGGCGACCATCAGGAGGTACCCCACCTTCCGCTGCTCGCTCTCTTCCAATCCGGGCCGGGATTTGTGGGTTCGCTCTAGGGTGTACGCCCACAGGGCCAGGTAGAGGAGTATTCCGACGCCCCATATGAGCGTCAGTACCAGGAATCCGGCGCGGACGTACAGGTCCACCACGCCCAGGCGGTCGGCTATCCCTCCCGCCACACCGGCGATCACCCGGTCTTCCCGCCTCCGAGACATCATGCCGCCCACAGGCTGCACCACCGATGGTTCCGTGCTCTCCATGCCGAGACATTGTCCCACAACCGGGCCGGTACAACAACCGCAAAACGCCCGAAACGCCCCAATTCAGGGATCATTCAGGGTGATGCCCCATGGACACCAGGGTGATACCCCATAGACAAAGCGCCTGGGTCCCCCGATAGTTAAAGACATGAACAACCAAGCAACACGACTTCACCGACCCGTGAAAGGCCGCTGGATAGCCGGGGTAGCGGCTGGGCTGGCCCTCCACCTGGGAGTGGCCGCCGGGATAATCCGGGTCGCCTTTGCCCTGCTGTGTTTCGTCGGAGGACTGGGCATCCTCCTGTACGTGGCGGGCTGGTTGCTGATCCCCGGTGAGAGCGAGGCCGAGTCGATCGTGCAGGGCTGGGTGGGCGCCGGTCAGGCGCGAAGGTGGGTCGGTGTGATTCTCGTAGGCGTCGCCATAGTCATCCTGGCCGCCGAGACATCCCTCATCCGGGGTGACCTGGCCTTCGCAGTCGTGCTGATCGGCATCGGGGTGATGCTGTTTCGCGGTGACCTGAGCCGTGGGGACCGGCCACCCGCCCCCCGCAGGTCGGAGGGTCGGGAAGCGCCGCCCGAGGCAGCATCCGAGGGCTCAACCGCCCCTCCCCCACCCGCGGCGGTGACGACTCCCCCACCACCCAGGGAGCGATCCTACCTTGGCAGGGTTTTCGTAGGAGTGGCGGTGATCGCCCTGGGTCTGCTCGGTTTGTTGGATGAGGTCGTCCCGGGTTTCCATCCCCACTTCTTCCATTACATGGCCCTGGCCATGGGCGTGATCGGCCTCGGTGTGGTGGTGGGCGCCTGGTTCGGCCGCCCCGCAGGCCTGGTGATTCTCGGCGTCGTCCTCATACCTGTCCTGCTTCTCTCCCGGCTGGCGGAAGCGGGAGGCGTGAACCTAGTTTCGATGGAGTTCACTTCGGGCGACCAAGTCATCCAGTTCAGCTCGGCCGGCCAGGTCCTCCACCGACCGGGCTCGGTAGAGGACATGAAGGAATCGTATGAACTGGGCGTGGGCGGGCTGATCATCGACCTTCGGGACGTCGACTTCTCGGGACGCACGGTGACGACGGATGCGGAAGTAGGGATCGGAGAGATTGTGGTCCGACTTCCGGAAGGTGTGGCCGCCGAGGTGAGGGGCGAGGTGGGAATGGGGAGCCTGGAGGTGGGAGACTGGGACCGCGACGGAATCGGAGTCGAGGCCGATCTTCGCCTGGAGGGGTCGGAGGGCACGCTGGTACTCGATGCAGGGGTCGGCATAGGAGAGATCGAGGTCCGCGCATGGCCGGTGGACCACCGCTCGCCCTACCGCCTTTCCGAGGACGAAGGCCTCGGGGAGGAATACCGTATCCGGGACGGTGGGGAACTCAGCGCCGAGTACACGCTGTCGGCCGGCACGCTCCGGCTCGACCTCGGGGAACTGGTCCTCACAGACGACAGGCGGGTTCCCATCAACGTGGGCCGCGGCGAGGTGCGGGTGACCGTCCCGCAGGAGGTCAGCCTGCGGATCGATACCCGGGTGGACCGGGGGCGCGTCACCATCTTCGACCGGGTGTCGGAGGGATCCAATCTGAGCATGACCTATGCAACCCAGGTTCGGAACGCCCCTCGTCTGACCCTGGACATCCGGCTCGGCGAGGGCAACGTAACCGTAGAGGAGAAACGATGAAACGCCATCCATTCAATCTCTTATCGCTGATGTTCGGGATCTTCCTGGTCCTTCTGGCCGCCTGGACCACCTGGTTCGTCTTCCCCATCAGGGCATGGGTCATCGACTTCTCCCGCTGGTTGCTTCCCGCCGCGGCGATCCTGGTGGGAGCCGCACTGCTGCATCCCCTGTTCACACCGAGACAGGACAAGAAGACCTCCGGGAATGGGATCGAGGAAGACATCTCCGGGCTGGAGACCAACACCTCTGCGGACCCCCCGTAGAGACCCGGGGTATCGCATGCGCAAGGTTGACCCCTCTCCGACCGTTTGAATCAGTCGGGGATCCAGGTCTCCAACTCGAGGCCCAGACCGTCGGCGACCCGGTTGGCGTAGGCGTAGTATCCGACCACCTCGACTATGTCGAGGATGTCACGATCGGAGAATCCGGCCGCTCGCAAAGCCTCGACATCGGTGTCGTTCACGGCGCTGGGCGTCGCCGTCAGCTTGACCGCGAATCTGATCATCGCCACCCGCTTCGGCGACAGGGCGGCGGTCCTCCAATCCCGTTCTATCGCAGCGGCCAGATCATCGTCGCGGAGCAGCCGACGCAGACCGCGCCGGTGATGGACCACTCAATAGTGGCAGTCGTTCTCGATGCTCACCACCAGAGCGATGATCTCCCGCTCCACCTTGCGCAGCGTCGCCGTGCCGGCCATGGCCGACTCGTACAGACGCTGGTGCGCCGCCATGCCGCGGGGGTTCAGCGAGTGCACGGCCAGGATGTTGTCGACCCGGCCATATACCGGATCCACAACCCGCGGATAGAGCTCGCCAAGAGCGCCATCCCAGGCGTCGTCGGGGATTACATCGATGCGTGCCATGTTTCGGTGACTCACCCTAGCCGGACAACTGGGCCAATCTAAGAGAGGCGGCTGTAGCATATTGGCCGGTGACCGAAAGCGTACCCGACACGAGTGGCAGCCCGGCAGACGCCGTGTTCGAAGCGATGCGCCGTCGCCGGATGCACCGTGTCTTCACTTCCGAACTTCCGGACGCCGACGTCCTCGACCGACTCGTCTACGCGGCCGGCCGCGCTCAGGTAGCCCGCCCGGGCATCCGGCATCTGATCGTGGTCACCGACCCGCGGCTAGTGCGGACGGTGCGGCATGCCTGTCCGGGTTTCGTCAACAACGCTCCCGCGGTCATCGTCATCTGCAGCGACCTGCGAAAGGCCCACGAAGTCATGGGACCCCGAGGAGTGGAGGTCGTCACCCGGCTGGACGCCGGCGCCGCGGCCGGCTACATCACCATTGCCGCTCCCGCCCTCGGCATCGGTGTTTGCAAAGTCACGAGCTGGACGGAGGAGGTGGTCCAATCCATTTTCGGCCTTCCGGACCACATACGCCCCGAAGTCCTGATGGCGATCGGGATTCCCGTGGCGAATCATCCCAAGCCCGTCAAGGGCTTCCACCCCGACGTCCACCACGACCTCTACGGACAGGATTGGAGCGACACGCGGTGAGCCACGACACGCACGACGATCCCCTATTCGACTTCATCCTCTATTTGATCACCTCTGCCCGCACCAGCCTCGATGAGAGAGCCATTTACGGTTCGTACCGGCTCATCGAAGGCGCCAGCCGGCTCATCGAAGCAGCCGAGGACATACCCGGGTTGGACGTCGACGACTTCCTTCGAGACACGCGGAACTCCATCGACCGGAACAAGACGCGGATGATGCTGGAAAAGGACGCCTACCGGGAGTGGCTCACCGACCTGGCGGCCGGGCTGGCCTCCGAATCCGTGAACCGAAACGTGGGCAACATCGGCGCCGATACCGCGGTGGAACCGAGTTGAGAGGTTCGGGGAAACCCAAGGAATCGAAGCCGTCCCGAGAAGCTCCTCATGCCGGGAACCCATCTGCAAGATTCCTCAATCGCCGTCGACAAAATGGAGTTTCAGGACCATACGTAAAGGGTTGAGATGGACGATCCCGGCGATGGCGTTATCGCTTATTGCCGCTGCTTGTGCCGATGACGATGACGGCGGAGCGACCACCGCTGCACCCACCACCAGGGCCCCGGAGACACTTTCCGCTATACAGGCGGAACCTGAGAAGGTTACGGTTTTGATTGAGAGTTGGCGTTCGGATGATCAGACCATCTGGGATGATCAGATCATTCCGGCGTTCGAGGCAGAGTACCCGGTAATAGACGTGGTGTTCGCTCCCGCGACGCCTCTGGAGTACCCATCTGCTTTGCGGACTCGCTTGGAGGCTGGCGTGGCGGGTGATTTGATCACGTGCTTACCCTTCGACCGTTCACGGGAACTCTACGAAGATGGCTTCCTGGCTCCTCTGGACGATCTGGATGGGATCGACAGCTTCGGACCCTCTGCCCAGAGTGCTTGGCTTTCAGCCGATGGCTCGACGCCGTACTGTGTGCCGATTGCGTCGATCATCCAGGGCTTCTATTACAACGTGGATGCTTTCGACAAACTCGGCGTGGGCGTGCCCGAGACCGAGGGAGAGTTCTTCGAGTTGTTGCAGACGATCCTGGACGACGGCGCCTACACGCCTATAGGTACGGGCCTCTCCGAATGGGAGGCCGAACACATCCTGTTCCAGAACATCGGAGCGAACTACTGGAAGGGTGAAGAAGGGCGATTGGCTCTGATCAGCGGGGAGGACAAGGTCACCGATCAGGAGTACATCGACACCTTCACCACCATGGCTCGCCTTGGGCCCTACATGCACCCGGGCGCTTCCGGTATCACCTATCCGGACGGCAAGATCCTCTTCGAAACAGGTCAGGCCGCCATCTATCCAGGGGGTTCTTGGGAGATCGCGCGCTTCGATGAGAACGCCGACTTTGAGTTCAGTGCCTTCCGGACACCACATCCTGACGGCCGGGACACCTGCTACATCGTCGACCACATCGACCTCGCCATCGGTCTCAACCCTGCCTCGCCTAATGCCGAAGCGGCTCGCACGTTCTTGTCGTGGGTGGCCTCCCCCGCATTCGCACACATCTACACCAGCGCATTGTCGGGCTTCTTCAGCCTGCAGGACACCCCAGTCGAATATGACCATCCCGTTGCCCAGGAGTTCGTGTCATGGCGTCAGGACTGCGAGTCAACCAATCGCACCGGCTATCAGGCTCTGGATTCAGGTGATCCCGAGTTCCCAATCGAGCTGAGGGAAGTAAGTAACGCTGTCATCCTCGGGGACATGACCCCCGAAGAGGGGGTCCGGAGGCTCCAAGACGGTCTCGACTCCTGGTACGTACCAGAAGGCTGAATTGCAACCTGGCGGCTTCACAAAGCGGTTTCCGGAGTCCTTCAATCCCCTGCACATCTCACAATGTGACCTTTGAATGGGAGTCTTGCGTCCCTTACAGCCTCAGGAGACCGGATGAACCGGTGTGTGGGCCCGGCAGGACTCGAACCTGCAACCAACGGATTATGAGTCCGCTGCTCTGACCGCTTGAGCTACGGGCCCGGTTGTCCTCATTTTACGGCGCGCCGACATCTTTGACCTGCTGTTAGCATCTAGAGCCATCCGGGCTGTGGCGCAGCATGGCAGCGCGCTTGACTGGGGGTCAAGAGGTCGCCGGTTCAAATCCGGCCAGCCCGACCCCTCCCAGGCTCCTGCTTCCGGTCCACCTCTCCCAATCTCGGACCCCGGGTTGTCTCCGGAAGGTGCTTGGATCGGTCGTCCGGGGCTTGCTTCAAGAAACCGCCGTTTGTTCAGTGGCCGACATCGATCGGAGTGTAAGGCACACAGCCATCCAGAATTGCCGCCAAGTGCTCTCCTACGAGGCTGGGGGCGAATCTTGCGTCCGGGGCCGCTTTTAGCTCCGGGACGCTCCACCAGCGATGCTCCAACACCGTCTCGGTCTCAAGGTCGACCCTGGCGGCCGGGGAGAAGGAGAATCGGGGTGTTCGCAGGAGGAAGAATCTCTCGTGCGCCTCATAGGTCCGGTCGCCCCATCTCCAGACGACCTGCCTTCTCCAAACCCACGGGCCGAGGTCCACCCCGGAGAGGCCGGTCTCCTCCCAGAGTTCCCGGATAGCCGCCTCCTCATGGGTCTCTCCCGGTTTCAACCCCCCACCCGGGGTGAGCCACACCGAGAGTTCCTTGCGGTGGGGAAGTTGCGTTCGAAGCAATAGCAGCCGGTCGGACTCATCGATTACCAACACCCGGGCCGTTCGCCGGATAGGGGGGCTTTCTCCTGGATCCTTCAAGTCATGTTCCTCTGATCGGTTCCCGCTTAGGAGCATTCTGGCCTGTCCATGCGGTTCCGGCGTAGAATAAGGGACCGGCAATCAACTGAACAGGCGGGAGATCAGCCATCCCATGCCCTGGATCAACCGCCACAGGAGATAGAGCGCGGTCAAGGCGATGGTGATCTTGAAGCCCCACGGATAGGACTCCCGCTCCTCGGTCTGCCCGTCCCTCTCGGGGAGATAGGAGTCTCCATGGCTCATCAGGCGTTCCTTGTCCGGCGGCGGATCACGAACCGGACCGGGGTGCCTACCAGGTCGTACTGCTCGCGGAGTTTTCTCTCCAGATACCGCAGGTACTCGGGGATCAGTCGGGATCCGACAGTGAAGAGCACCACGGTAGGAGGTCTGACACCCGCCTGTACCGCGTACATGACCCGGCACCGCCGGCCCTTGTGAGGAGGAGGCGGCTGGGCGGCCACCCAGGCGGCCACCAGCCGGTTCAACTCCCCGGTCGGCACCCGCTGACCGGCGTTTTCCAGCACCATCTCCAGCGCGGCTCCGAGACGTCCGATCCGGGCGCCGGTCAGAGCGGAGAGACGCAGGACCGGCGCCCAGGAGACGAACCCCAGTCGGTCGGGTATCGACTCCTCGGTCCACTCCCGTTGCTCGGGATCGATGGCGTCCCACTTGTTGAGGAGCACCACCAGGGCCGTGCCCGCCTCCGCCGCCGCCCGGGCGATCTTCTGGTCCTGGTAGGTGGCGCCCTCCAGTGCGTCCACCACCAACAGCGCCGCATCCGCCCTCGACAGGACGTCCCGTGCTCTAAGCACCGCGTAGTAGTCGGCTTCCTCGCTGGTCCGAGGCCTCCGGCGGATCCCCGCGGTGTCCACCAACCGGTAGGTGACGCCGTCGAGTTCTACATCCACATCCACCGGATCCCGGGTGGTGCCCGGAACATCGGAGACGATCACCCGTTGTGATCCACACAGGCGGTTCAGGAGAGTGGACTTGCCGGTGTTGGGGCGTCCAACGATCGCAATCCGGAAGGGCTCGTCGGTGGAATGGGGCTCCCGTTCGGGAAGGACCGACAAGACCTCATCAAGGAGGTCTCCCACTCCCCTGCCGTGGATTGCACTCACCGGGTGTGGCTCTCCCAGGCCCAGCGACCAGTACTCGGCCACCGCCATCTCCCGGCGGGGATTGTCGATCTTGTTGGCGGCCATCACCGCCGGTACCCCACTCCTCTTCACCACGGCCGCCATCCCTTCATCATCGTCACCCAGCGCCGCCGTGCCGTCCACCACGAACAACACCGCGTCGGCGCCGCTCACCGCGGCTTCGGCCTGGTGGCGAATCGCTTCGGAGAAGGGCGATGACGGATCCCGTTCCCAACCCCCCGTGTCCACCAGGAGGAAGCGGCGGTCCGCCCACTCGGCGGTGAAGATACGGCGGTCCCGGGTCACTCCCGGCTCCGACTGGACCACCGCCGCGCGCCGGCCGATGATCCGGTTGATCAGGGTGGACTTGCCCACGTTGGGACGCCCCACCACCGCCACCACCGCCAAACGCTCCGAGGACATACCCGAAAGACTAAAGGGTCTGGGAGGCGGCGGAGAGAGCCATAAGAGATGACGGACGGACGGACTCGAGGCTCCTGGAGTATCGGGAAAACCCGATGATATGACCACAAACGGTGTACCGCTCCTCCGCGGTGTATAACATCACCCATATGATTGACCGCATCATTCTGGCCGAGCCGCGAGGGTTCTGCGCGGGAGTGGAGATGGCGATCAAAGCCCTCACCTGGATGCTCCGGATCTTTGCGGTGCCGGTCTACTGCTATCACGAGATCGTCCACAACGCATGGGTGGTGCGCGCCTTCGAGAAAGCGGGGGTGGTTTTCGTGAACGACATCTCCGAGGTCCCGACCGGGTCGCCGGTGATGCTGTCAGCCCACGGGTCGGCGCCCCAGGTCGTCGAGGATGCGCAAAACCGGGCGGCGGTCGTGATCGACGCGGTGTGCCCCCTGGTCACCAAAGTCCATCACGAGGTGAAGAGGATGTCACAGAACGGTTATGACATCCTCTATATAGGACACAAGCGCCATGACGAGGCGGTGGGCACCGTGGCGGTGGCCCCCGAGGCGATCACCATGGTGAGTCCCGAGTCGGGAGTCGGGGACTTCACGCCGAAGGACCCCTCCCGCGTGGCCCTGCTGGCCCAGACCACGCTGGGCATGCACGAGTGGAGTTCGGTCCACGATCAGGCCTCAGATCAGTTCCCCGAACTCTGGACCGCCCGGCGCTCCGACCTCTGCTACGCGACCACCAACCGCCAGACCGTCGTGCAGAGCATGGCGGAGACCTGCGACCTGATCCTGGTGGTGGGCTCTGACAACTCCTCCAACACCCAGGCGCTGGTGAGGGTGGCGGACGATCTGGGCACCATCGCCCATCGCATCGACCGGGCGGCCGACATCCTCCCCGAGTGGCTGGAGGGAGTCTCGGTGGTGGGCCTCACCGCGGGTGCGTCGGCGCCCGAGCACCTGGTGCAGGAGGTGATCGACGCCCTGGAACCGCGGCACGGGTTCGAAATGGCCCACGTCACCGACGAGGAGGAGTACTTCCCACTCCCCCGCCAGCTTCGGGTGTTCACCTCACTCCTGGGTCAGGTGGTCGAGGCCGGGCTCACGGTCCCCGCATCCGACTGGCATGCCTGGACCGACTTCGACCGCTCCTGGACGGCCACCGACGCGCTCTCGCTGATCAACCGGTAACAGTTTCGGGCCGGAGCCGACCCGATCGAGGTTTCTATCTCAGCCGACCGGTTGGAACTGGGTCAGATACAGGGTGGCGTACAGCCCGCCAAGATCAAGGAGTTCGGAGTGGGTTCCCTGCTCCGCCAGGCGTCCCCGGTCGATCACCACTATGTGGTTGGCGGCTTTCACCGTGGAGAGCCGGTGAGCGATCACCAGAGAGGTCCGTTTTGCCATCAGGCGCTCCAAAGCCTCCTGGATCAGCGCTTCGGAGCGGGTGTCCAGATGGGACGTGGCCTCGTCGAGGATGAGAATGGCGGGGTTCTTGAGTATCACCCTGGCAATGGCCACCCTCTGTTTCTCGCCTCCCGACAGCCGGTAGCCGCGTTCGCCCACCACAGTGCCGAGCCCGTCTGGCAGGGAACGGACCAACTCGGTCAGGTTCGCGGTCTCACAGGCCTCCCACAACTCCGACTCGGTGGCTTCGGGGCGGGCGTAGCGCAGGTTGGCTGCGATCGTGTCATGGACTAGATAGGTCTCCTGGGTCACCTCCCCCACCGCTGCGGCCAGCGTGGAGAAGGTCAGGTCCCGAACGTCGACTCCGTCGATCCGTACTGCTCCCCGGGTGACGTCATAGAGGCGGGGCACCAGATACGAGAGGGTGGTCTTTCCCGCTCCGGAGGGACCGACCACCGCCACCAGGGCGCCCGCCGGCACCCGGAAGGAGACGTCCTCCAGCGCCCACTCCCGGGTGGAGACTTGGGCCTGGGTCTCGCCGTCCCGCTCGAACGAGGAGACGTCCCAGGGAGTGAAACGCTGGGCGGACCCGAGCCCCTCGGGACGGTCGGTCGGATACCGGAACCATATCCCCTCGAATGCGACCTCTCCCGAGACTTGCTCCAGATCCCGCGCCTGGGGGGACTCGGGAAGGTCGAGGGGGATGTCGAGCACCGCAAAGACCCTCTCGAAGGAGACGAGCGACGTGGCGAACTCCACCCGGGTGTTGGAGAGGGCGGTGAGGGGCGCGTAGAGCTGGGTGAGAAGGGTGGAGAACATCACCACCGTCCCGAGAGAGATGTGGCCCTCGATCACCATCCATCCCCCCACCCAGAACACCGCCGCCGCGCCCAAGGCGCTCACCACCCCCATCGCCGCCTGGAATCCCCGACCGATCAAAGCGCTCCTGATCCCGAGGTCCCTGACTCCGGCCGCCTCCTGTGAGAACCGGTCGCGCTCGCGCCGTCCCCGATCGAAGAGCTTCACCAGGAGCGCTCCCGAGACGTTGAAGGTCTCCTGGAGGATGGAGGACATGGTTGCGTTGTGTTTCATCTGGCGTTCGGTGACCGCCCGCAGGGTCCTAGCCACCCGGCGGGCGGGAGCGACGAACAGGGGTAGGGCAGCCACCGCCAGGAGGGTGAGCCGCCAGTCGGCGCCGATCAGCACCGCCAGGATGGCGACCACCGCCACCAGATTGGAGAGAATGGTGACGAACGTCCCGGTTATGGCCTGCTGGGCGCCCACCACATCCGACTGGATGCGGGAGATCAACTCGCCCGTGCGGGTGTTGGTGAAAAAACCGAGCGACATGCGCTGGAGATGGGCGTAGAGCTCGCAACGAAGATCAAAGATGATCCCCTCCCCGGCCTGGGAGGACCACCAGCGCTGAAGTATCCCCACTGCGGCGATCACCAGCGGCACCGCCACCATCCCGATCCCGAGCAGGGTCAGCGCCCTCAGGTCACCCTGGGGGATCGCTTCGTCGATGAGAAGGCGGATCAGGATGGGAGGCACCACCGACAGCCCCGAGACCACCACCACGGTGATCAGCACGCCCACCAGTCGGCCGAGATAGGGACGTCCGTACCCCGCCACCCTCCCCAGAAGGGCCCGGTCGATGGCGGGAGGGGTCTCTCCCACGCTCCTCATGTAGCTGTACCAGCCATGCCACATGGAAAGAGCAGGCTACCCCGGCTCTTGGGCCTATCGGCAACCCGGTCAGCATGGGACCTCGCGGTACGCATTTGTTTCCCGGTATCCCCTACAAACCGGGTTAGGCCCGCCGGTGGGCCTAACTTCTATCCTGAATGCGTTCTCGAACCGACGGAAGCTCCCGCCGCATCGTGGTGCTCCGCGCCGGCAATCCCGAGAACCCTCCGCTCGACACCGCCATATCCCACGCAATCCTCGAGGAGGTCGCCGCCGGCCGACGGAGTGAGACCTTCCGACTTTACATTCCGGGCCGGGTGGTGGCGTTCGGTCGCCAGGACACGGTGGCTGAGGGATACCCCGAGGCGGTCCGCGCATGCCGTTTGGAGGGATACGAGGCAGTCGAACGGCTGGCGGGGGGGCGCGCCGCGGTCTTCAACCAGGGCACCCTGGCGTTCTCCTGGGCGATCCCCGCCTCCGATCCGGTGGGGACGATCGGAGTCCGCTTTGCGGAGATCGACCGGATCGTGGTGGGAGCGCTCTCCTCCCTGGGCTTCGACGCCCGGGTGGGAGAGGTGGAGGGAGAGTACTGCCCGGGTCGCTACAGCGTCAATCTCTCCGGACGGTGGAAGGTGATGGGGGTCGGCCAGCGTCTACGCCGGGGCGTGGCGCACGTGGGAGGGGTGGTTGCGGTGTGGGGCCGTGAAGCCATCAACCAGGTGCTCATCCCCGTCTATCGGGCGCTGTCGGTCGACTGGGACCCCGACGCCACCGGGTCCCTCCGTGCCGCCCTGCCGAATACGACCATGTCCGAGGTCGCGGACGCTCTCCTGGCCGAACTGGCGCTGGTGGGCGAGATCTCCGAAGAGCAACTCGGGGAGGAGACCCTCAGGCGCGCGCGCGACCTCCTCCCCCAGCACTTACCGGCCCCGGATCCGGGGCGGTCGTGAGTAGCCTCGGGCCGATGGGCATGCGGATCGCAGTCGTGAACGGACCCAACCTCAACCTGTTGGGAACCCGCCAGCCGGACGTGTACGGATCCACGACCCTGGAGAGGCTGGTCCGCCTGCTCACCGCCTGGGGTCGGCCGGTGGCAGCGGAGGTCTCCCACTTCCAATCCAACCACGAGGGGGAGATCATCGATTACCTCCACAGCCTGCGGGGGCAAGCCGACGGCGTGGTGATCAATCCGGGTGCATTCACCCATTACTCGTATGCGATTGCCGACGCCATAGAAGCGGTGGAACTCCCGACCGTGGAGGTGCATATCTCCAACATCATGAAGAGAGAGGAGTGGCGGCGGCAGTCGGTGGTTTCTCCGGCCTGCGTGGCCACCATCTATGGGAGGGGAGTCGAAGGGTACCTGTGGGGGATCCGCCACCTCCACTACCGGCGGATCGGCTCCCCCGAGACCATCCGTGGAGAGGGAGGGGCGGTGGCCGATCTCCGCCTTCCCGAGGGGGCGGGACCCCATCCGGTGGTGGTGCTGCTGCACGGAGGGGGGTGGATGGGACAGTGGCGCCGAGACCAGTTGGACGGGATGGCTGTCGACCTTTGGAGCCGCAGCTACGCAACCCTCAACTTCGAGTACCTCCCGCCTCGAGAGGACGGACGGTTCCCGGCCGTATTGGAGGCGGCTGACAGAGCACGGCATCTGATCTCGGCCCGCCCGGAACTCGATCCGGATAGGGTGGCGCTGCTGGGACACTCGGCAGGGGGGAACCTGGCTCTGATGGCGGCCGGGCGGTGGCGAGCGGCGGGAGGAGCTCCCCGCCTGGCGGTCTCGGTGGCGGGGGTGACCACTCTTCGCGAAGACAGCGAACTGGACCGCGCCTATCTGGGAGGCCAGGACCCCCGGGCTGCTTCTCCCCGGCGCCTGGTGCCGATCGGAGTGGCAACCCTCATGATTCACTCCACCGATGACGAGATGGTTCCAGCCGAGCACTCGGTGGGATACGCACGGGACGCCTCGGCAGCCGGGGACCGGGTGGAGACGGAGATTGTCGACCACGGAGGGCATTTGGGCTTTCTGGACCCTGCCAATCGAGCTTGGACCGTTGCCCGGGAAAGGTTCATCTCCGCTTTCCCGGCATGAACCCCCCTCCGCAGAACCGTTCCTTCGACCAACCCGAGCGGGATTGGCTCCACCAACTGCGAAGACGCCGGGCCATCTGGGCCAGCGTTTCCTTTGTGGCAGTGGCGGTGACCGGAGTCCTCCTGTTAAACCTGTTCGCCGAGCCCGAACCGGATCCGGCCCTCCCCGCCCAACCGGTTGGCGCCCTGATCCCCCACGGACGCAATGCAGGAGGCGCAGCCGCCCAGTTGGTGGTTCTCTCCCTAAGCCCCGAGGACCTCCCCGAGCCGACCGGGCAGAGCGAGGATGAGATCGGAGTTCCGGCCGAGGAGGAGTTCGGGGCCGGGGTACCGGAGGGAACGGAGACCGGACCCTCGGATGCTCCGTTCCTGCGCCGGAGAACGCTCACTTCCGCTGATATACACACGATTGCGTCCCGCTACTTCCTGGAGGAGGATGTGCTCCGAGCAGTGCGCCTGGCCTGGTGCCTTTCGCGGTTCGACCCCGGGACAATCGACCCGACCACCGGTCATGTCGGCCTCTTCCGGCACGACCCCGACTTCTGGCCCGACCACGCCCAGTTGGCCGGATTCCGGGGATATGACCCCTTCGACCCGGTGGCCAGCACCGCGGTGGCTGCCTACCTGGTGTACGAAGGCGCCGGCTGGCAGACCTGGGACTGCCCGTTGTGGAAGACCTAGAAGGCAACCGAAGCGGTGGCAACCCGCGGAGGCGCTCCTCGGGGCGCCGCACCAACCTGGCGTTGGCAGTGCTCCTCCCGCTGGTCGTTTTCACCGGAGCGCTCTCATTCGCGGTTGGAGTGGACACCCAGATCGATCCGGCCGCCGTCCACGCGGTCCTGGCGCTCGCAGTGGCCCTCCTCACCCCTTGGAAGTCGGCGATAGTCCGCCGGGGCCTCCGCCGCCGTCGCCCCAGCCGCTATATCTCCGCCGCACTGGGAACCCTGGTGGCCGTGGCGCTCCTCTCGGGACTGGTCCAGGCCGCCGGCTGGACCGACCGGGTAGGTCCGCTGACGCTCATGCAGGTCCACGTGGGGGCCGGGGTCGGAGCGGTGGTGATGGTGTGGCTCCACTACCGCTCCCATCCGGTCCGGTTCCGGCGAATCGACTTCGACCGCCGCGCCTTCCTGCGCTCGGCCGGGCTGGCGGGGCTTGCCGCGGTGGTATGGGGCGCCTGGGAATCCACTGTGCGCGCCACGGGCTGGCCGGGGGCCGAACGCCGCTTCACGGGCTCACACGAACGGGGCTCCCACGATCCCCGGCGGATGCCGGTCACCTCCTGGTTCAACGACCGGACGCCTCGCATCCAGGACGCCGAATGGCGGCTCCGGGCAGACGGGAATGAACTGGGGCTCTCGGATCTCGACTTGCTCTCCCCCGAGCCGGTCACCGCCATCCTGGACTGCACAGGCGGCTGGTATTCCGAACAGGTCTGGGAAGGCATCCGCCTCGACCGCCTGATAGAGCCCGGCGAGGCGCGGAGCGTGGTGGTCCGGTCGCAGACCGGCTACCAGCGTCGCTTTCCCGTCACCGACCTCTCCCGCCTGTGGCTCGCCACCCGCCTGGGCGGAGCGCCCCTGAGCGCCGGCCACGGGTTCCCCGCCCGCCTGGTCGCTCCCGGACGGCGGGGTTTTTGGTGGGTCAAATGGGTGGTGGAGTTGGAGACCTCCCAGCGGCCCTCATGGCTACAACTCCCCTTCCCGCCCACCTGACCGAGCCTGCCCAAGCCCCGGTCGCCAGCCAACCGGACGAAACCTGGGAAAAACATCCGAAAGAACCGACTCCCCGGGATTGAAAGTGTCCCAGGCATGTTGCATGCTGTCGGTAACGCACAAACATCGTGTGGTCCAGACCGCTCGATCATCACCCAAGTCTCTATCACCCGGAAGACCCCTCAGCCCGGTCCCACCGGAAGGAGCACCCAGCCGACCATTGAGGCCCGGTTCGGATGAGCCTTGCGCCCATCCGACAATTCTGCCCGGAACGGAGGAGGCGGGTCGGGAGGGGAATCCCAAGGGGGGATCGGTGACGGGTGGGGGCGGCGACCCCGGGGGCGCTCGGCCGCGGCCTTGGTGGGACCCATCGACCGGGGGCGCCCATCGGCCCTGCAGTCCGGGCCAGGGTTTTCGAGGTGGACACCCAATAGAATCTGCGGGCATGTGCCGCAACATCACCACCCTGCGCGGTCTCGAACCGCCTGCCACTCCCGAGGAGATCGAAGCGGCCGCCCGCCAGTACGTCCGTAAGGTGAGCGGTGTGCAGAAGACCTCGGCCGCCACCGAGGAGGCCTTCGAGGAGGCGGTGGCCTTAGTCAGCGCCGCCACCGCTGAGGTGCTCATCTCCCTTCCACCCCGGAGGGTTCCGCCCCGCTACGACCCGCCCATTCGCCGGCTTGCCGCCAAGCGCGGCTGAAGGCTGATCACCCGGCAGCCCTCCTTTTAGATAGAACCCCCTCATTGCTTGCAATGCGGTTCCGGGTTTGCCTACACTGATAATGATTATTATTTTGATAATGATTATCAATAGCGTGTTGGAAGAACAGAGCGATGCGTAGAGGGTGGACTTTCAGGGTATGGGCTACGGCGGTGGCGACGCTGTTGGTGCTCGGGGCGTGTGGCGACGGCGCTGACGAAAGCGACGTCGAGCCCGAGGAGACAGCTCCCACCGCCGCGGAGGTCGACCCCGAACCGTCCGAGGAACTCCTGGTGGTTGCGACCACCACCATCCTGGGAGACCTGGTGAAGGGGATCGTGGGAGAGGATGCCACAGTCACGGTACTGCTGCCGGTGGGCGCCGATCCACATGACTATCAAGCTTCTTCCAGGGACGGGGTGACGATTAGGGAAGCAGACCTGGTGGTTGCGAATGGTCTGGGGCTGGAAGAGGGCCTGATCGCGGTGTTGGAAGCCGCCCACGATGACGGCGCGCGCATTCTCGAAGTGGGTGACATGGTGGATCCCATTGAGTGGGGCATGGGACGCGACCCCCACGAGGGTGAGGATGACGCCCACGACCACGACGAGGACGAGGACCACGACGAGGACGAGGGTCACGACGAAGATGACGACCACGCCCACGACCACGACGAGGACGAGGGTCACGACGAGGACGACGACCACGACCACGACGAGGACATGGGTCACGACGAGGACGAGGATCACGACGAAGATGACGACCACGCCCACGACCACGACGAGGACGAGGATCACGACGAGGACGACGACCACGCCCACGACCACGACGAGGACGAGGGTCACGACGAGGACGACGACCACGCCCACGACCACGACGAGGACGAGGGTCACGACGAAGATGACGACCACGCCCACGACCACGACGAGGACGAGGATCACGAGGACGACGGCCACGCCGAGGACGACGACCACGCCCACGACCACGCCGAGGACGACGACCACGCCGAAGACGAGGGTGAGCACGACCACGCCCACGACCACGGGGCTTTCGATCCCCACTTCTGGTTCGATCCCTCCCGTGTCCAGAGGGCGGTGGAGTTGATCGCCGCCGAGTTGGCCGACATCGGAAAGGTCCTCTCTCCATCAGAGTGGACCGCCCGGGGCGAGAGCTACGCCGCGGAGATCGGAAGAGCCGCGGACGAAGCCCGGGAGATTCTGGCGGCGGTTCCCGAGTCACAGCGCAAGCTGGTCACCAACCACGATTCGTTCTCCTACTTCGGTTTGTATTTCGACTTCGAAGTGCTCGACTCGGTCCTTCCTGGCTCAGGCTTGGCACAGGCGGACACCGCCCGGCTGGCCCGAATAGTCGAAGAGATCCGCGAGGAGGGCGTCACCACCCTCTTCACCGAGACCATCGCAGACGCCAGCGTGGTCATGACCGTGGCCAACGAATTCGACCCGCCGCTGGCGGTGGTGGAACTCTACACCGGGTCCCTCGGTCCGGAGGGCTCGGACGCCGACACCTACGTCAAGTGGCTAGTGGAGAACGCCCGCAGGATCGCGGAGGCTCTGACCCCGTGAAGTCTTAGGGGGATAGCCGAGCTGAAAGGCTCTCCAGCTCGGCATCGGCGAGGCGGCGGAAACACCGTCTCGCCGACCCCTCCTCCAGGACCGCCGCCTCCCAGCCGTCCAGAGGCCGGTTTTCGGTCTCCGCGAAGACCTCCATCCCCAGGCGGATCGCAGCGTCGAGTTCCAAGTCCTCCGTGAAGCGCTCCCGGAGCGCCCCACCCAGAAGGTCCGCCTTCCCTCCGATGGCCAGCACGCCCCGCTCGTCAACCAGGGTTCCGTCGTAGCTGACCTGCAGCATGTGGTTGGGCTGTTCGTTTCTCCCCAGCTCGCAGATCAGGAGCTCCACCTCGAAGGGCTTGGTCTCGTGCGAGAAGATCACGCCCAGGGTCTGCGAGAAGGCCGTGGCCAGACCCAGCGCGGTGACGTCGTCGCGGCTGTATAGATACCCCATCACGTCGGCCTGGCGTATCCCAGCCTTGCGTAGCGTCTCGAATTCGTTGTAGCGGCCCACGCCCGCGAAGGCGATCCGATCGTAGACCTCGCTGATCTTGTGCAGCGCCCCCCCGGGGTTCTCGGCCAGCATCAGGATGCCTTTCCGGTACTCCATGGCCACGATCGACCGTCCCCGAGCGATTCCCTTCCGGGCAAATTCCGCCCGGTCCCGCACCAACTGCTCGGGTGTGACATAAAAGCCCGGGTTCACCGGTTTCCTCCCAGCGAGGAGCGGGCCACTTCCTCCAGGTACTCCTCGGAGACCTCCCGCACCCCGTCCGCGTCGATCACCGCCAGGTTGGGGAGAATCCCCCGGCGTAGATCGGGACCGCCGGTGGCCACATCCACGTCCGCGGCCGCAACCAGGGCGGCCATCACCTTCTCCACCGCGTCGGGCTCGGTCATCCCGGCCTCCCAGGCGGTGCGAAGATAGGCCCGCGCCTGGACGGCTCCCGAACCGGCCGCGCCGTAGTCGTGCTCCTCGTAGCGCCCCCCCACCACGTCGAAAGTGTAGACCCGTCCCTGCTCCGTGCTGGGGTCGTAGCCCGCGAAGAGCGGGACCACCGCCAATCCCTGGAAAGCAAGGGGGAGTTGGGAGCGCACCAGCCTCGACAGGAAATTGGCCTTCCCCTCCAGGCTCAGCATCGCCCCCTCGATCTTCTCGTAATGCTCCAATTCCACGCAGAAGAGCCGCACCATCTCCAGGGCCAGCCCGGCCGTCCCGGCCACCGCCACCGCAGACATCCGGTCGGACGGGTACACCTTCCGCATCCGGCGATGGGCGATCAGATGGCCTTCGGTGGCCTGGCGGTCCCCGCCGATCACCACCCCATCCCGGTAGCGGGAAGCCAGCACCGTGGTGGCTTCGGGAGCTCTGAGATCACGCACGGGCGAGTCGGGGACGTCCCAGCGGGGGGAGAGTCCCAACGACTCCAGCAAATCCGAGAAGCTGGCTCCGGGAGCGGGGGCGCCGAGCGGCAGTCCCCAGTCGGCCGGTGAGGTCACTCGCCGCCCTTCTGTATGTAGTTCTTCACGAATTCCTCGGCGTTCTCCTCTAGCACGCTGTCGATCTCTTCCAGCAGGTCATCGATCTTCTCCGAGTCCACCTGGGCCAGTCCCAGCCCGGCCCCGTCCCCCTCGCCCGAGGGTGGACCTCCCTTGGTTCGACGACGCCGCCTTCCCTTCTCTTGATCAGCCATCTCTTTTACCCAATTCGCGGATCAACTCGGCCGGATCCGATACTCGGCCCAGCAGGGAACCGGTGGTGACCCGATCACCCTGCAATGGTTCCATCATAGACACCCTGACCAGACCATCATGATTCGTTTCGAACAGAAGGGAGTCCCAGTTGGCCGCCACCAGTGAGGCGCCGAAGCGAGACACACAGGTCCCCCGGAACCAGGCCCGGGTGCTCTCGGGAGGGAGTCGCTCGGCCCTCTCCACCTCCGGGCGGCTGAACATCCGACGTATCGCTCCCCTCTCGGCGAGTCGGTAATAGATGCTTCGGGAGGGTTCCACGTCGTGATACTGAAGGGCCAGCGCCGCCAGGCGCGGATGGGACCACCTCAGGTCCTCCCGGGCGCGATAACCCTGGAGCAGTCTCAGCTTGGCCGTCCAGTCCAAACGGTCCGAGGTCAGGAGGGGATCCTCCTCGAGGTCTAGGAGCACTGCCTCCCACTCCTCCAGAAGCTCCTTCCAGACGGGGTGGTCCAGGTGGCGGCGGGCGTACTCCGAGAGCCACTCCAAGTACAGGAACTGCAACTCCAGCGCGGTGATCGACCCGCCCTCGGCAAGGGCGACGGGCTGGGACAGGCTCAGGTCGTGACTGATCTGCCAGCAGGCCTTCACCGGCTCGGCCAGTTCCAAGGCGGACGGCAGAGCGTCGTCCTCCATGGCATGGAGGAACAACGCGGTGGTGCCCAGCTTCAGGAAGGTCTGGATCTCCGACAGGTTGGCGTCGCCGATGATCACATGCAGGCGTCTGTACCGGGTGGGATCTCCGTGGGGTTCGTCCCGGGTGTTGACGATGGGCCTCCGAAGGGTGGTCTCGAGTCCCACCACCTCCTCGAAGAAGTCGGCGCGCTGGGTGATCTGATAGGAGCAGGCGGGACGGTGGTTCTCTGAGCCCACCTTGCCCGATCCAGTGTAGATCTGGCGGCTCACCAGAAAGGTGGGGAGGTACTCGATCACCTTCCCGAACGGCGTGCGGCGGGAGAGCAGGTAGTTCTCATGGGCCCCGTAGCTGCTGCTCTTGCCGTCGCTGTTGTTCTTGTAGAGGCGGATCTGCTGGTTGGGTGGGAGGGCCTCCTGGACGACCCTACCCGCCCGGGCCATCACCAACTCCCCCACCTTGTCGTAAAGAGCAGCCTCGCGGGGGTCGAAGCATTCGGGTCCGGAGTACTCGGGGTGGGAGTGATCGACATACAGGCGCGCGCCGTTGGTGAGGACCGAGTTGATCAGGGCCGAATCCGGGTCGGGCATGCCGAAGTTCTCATGCCCGAAGCCCCGAGCGTCGCTTCCCGGCGCCTCGTGCTCGTACGACCACTGGACCCTGACCGGACCGCCCGGATAGCTGTCGATAACCGCCGCCGCGGCCAAGGCCTGATGGTGATGGCCCCTGTTACGTATGATCACCCCGTACTCGGTTTCGGTGCCGAGCACCTTGGGAATGGCCATCAGGGGTGGGGATCCGTTCGAATCAGAGGTACTGGCCGGTGGTCACCGTCTCCACCATGCGCCCCTTCCCGTCTTCCAAGAGGGTGCGCACATAAACGATCCGCTCTCCCTTCTTGCCGGAGATCTTCGCCCAGTCATCGGGGTTGGTCGTGTTGGGCAGATCCTCATGCTCGCTGAACTCCCGCCGCACGGCCGCCAGCAGGTCGGCCCGACCGATGCCGGACTCCCCTCCGGTGAGGTGGCGTTTTATGGCGCTCTTCTTGGAGCGGCGCACGATGTTCTCGATCATGGCTCCCGAGGAGAAGTCCTTGAAGAACAGCACTTCGCGATCACCGTTGGCGTAAGTGACCTCCAGGAAGCGGTTCTCCTCCTTCTGTGAGTACATGTCATCCACCACCGCCGCGATCAGATCTTCGAGCATCCTGGCTACATCCCCTGAGGTCGCGGCCAACTCCTTTCGGCTGTAGGGGAGGTCGGACGTCAGATAGATCCGGAAGATCTCTCGGGCCGCCACCTCGTCGGGACGGGAGATCTTGATCTTCACATCCAGGCGACCGGGTCGGAGGATGGCCGGGTCGATGAGGTCCTCCCGGTTTGATGCGCCGATCACGATCACGTTGCGAAGCGCCTCCACGCCGTCCAGTTCGGAGAGGAGTTGGGGAACTATGGTCGATTCCACATCCGATGAGATGCCCGTGCCCCTGGTCCGGAAGAGCGAGTCCATCTCATCGAAGAAGACGATGACCGGCACTCCCTCTGATGCCTTCTCCTTAGCCCGCTGGAAGATCAGCCGGATCTGTCGTTCGGTCTCCCCCACCCACTTGCTCAGCAGCTCAGGACCCTTGATGTTGAGGAAATAGGAGTGGGTGTCGGGCTGGCCGGTTCGCTCGGCCACCGCGGTGGCCAGGCTGTTGGCCACCGCCTTGGCGATCAGGGTCTTACCGCAACCGGGCGGGCCATAGAGCAGGATTCCCTGGGGTGGATCGAGGTCATAGCAGGAGAAGAGCTCTCGGTGGACATAGGGAAGTTCCACCGCATCGCGGATCATCTCTATCTGGGACTTCAGCCCTCCCACCTGCATGTAGGTGACGTCAGGCACTTCTTCGAGGATCAACTCCTCCACCTCGGGACGGGCCAGCTTCTCCAAGGCGATATCTCCCTGAACGTCCACCCGCACGTTGTCGCCCATCCGGATCGGCTCCTCCTGGAGCGGTCCGGCGATCCAGATCACCCGGTTCTCGTCGCCGTGGGCCTGCACCAGGAGGCGGTCGTCTCCCAGGCGGTCCTTCACCACCATCACCTCGCCGGTCCCCTCGAACTCCCGCACGTCGATGATCGAATAAGCCTCGTTCAGGAGGACCTGCTGGCCGGGTTGGAGCAGCTTCACCTCTATGGAGGGCTGGGCGTCCACCCGGAGCTTTCGGGTGCCGGTCACCAGGTCCACTTTCCCATCGGTGTTGACCTTCATCACCGTGCCGAAGGAGTTGGGAGGGCTGGTCAGTCTCTCCACCTCGGTGCGCAGCATGGCCAGTTGCTCCCGCGCCTCGGTGAGAAGGCCCCCGAGCTTCTCATTCTGGCCGCGCACCCGATCCAGTTGGCGGCGGGTCTGCTCCATCTGGTGCTGGAGGGCGTCGACTCGCCGGGGCGTCTCCGAGCGCAGCCTGGCCAACTCGGCCTCGAGTTGTGCGATGACCGCGGTGGGATCGGAATAATCTGGGCGGCGCTTCTCGTACATCGTGCCTACTATATGTCTGGTTGGGCTTCTTTTTGTGTGAGCGCAAGTATAAAGAAAGGGCCGGCGCATTGCGTGGGCCGGGTTCGCTATACTAGAGGTCAAGCACCCCAATGCGGAAGGTAAGGCATTCGTGAAGGTTTGGATCGACCAGGATCTGTGCACCGGCGACGGCTTGTGTGAGGAGATCGCACCCGATGTCTTCGTTCTTCTGGACGACGGGTTGGCCTACGTCCGGGACGGCGACACCATCTACGCAGAAGCCGAGGGAGAGGTTCAGGGCGCCGGAGGCTTGGCGATCGTTCCCGCCGGGCAGGAGGACATCACCATCGAGTCCGCCGAAGAGTGCCCCGGGGAGTGCATTTTCATCGAGCCCTAGCCAAGGGCCCACCCACTACGGTCTTGCAGAGTCACGGGTTCCCTTGTAACGCGCCTACTCACCTCAACAAGATCCCCGCAGAACCCGCTTTCGGGCGTGAGCCGGGAAGCAAGCGCCTGGTCTTGGCCACCGAGGACATCTGCTTTGACTAACCGGGCGGCTGGTCTCGTTTGACGCGGGACACCAGCACGAAGCCGGTGTGGCCGACCATCCTGTGACTGGGTCGCACCGAGGGTCCCGCCACGTTCCACTCCCGGTGGAAGGTCTCGAAGATCTCGGTCTCGCAGAACCTCTTAGTCCCCCGCAACGCTCCGACCAGGGTCTGCAACTGGGGGACGGTGGGAAGGTAAGAGCAGAAGACTCCCCCCACCGGTTGTGCATCGGCGGCCACCTGGGCGGCGTGCCACGGCTCTGGGACATCCAGCACCACCCGCTCTGGGCCAATCTCCGCGATCGCATCCTCGACCTTCCCCTGGCGAAGTTGCAACTGCGGTGGGATGTCCCCGAACCAGCGGCGGATCATCTTCCGGGCGTGGCCGGCGTGATCCTCGCGAATCTCCACCGAGACCACCCTTCCGGCCTCCCCCACCGCCCTGGCCAGCGCCATCGCCAGGGCGCCCGATCCGGTCCCTCCCTCCACCACCGTCATCCCGGGAGCGATGTCCGCCCACATGAGAATCGGGCCGATGTCCTTGGGATACACCACCTGTGCGCCGCGTTTCATCTTGAGGATGAAGTCGGCCAACCGGGGACGGAGCAAGCGCAGCCCCGCTCCCCCCGACGATCTCAGCAGGATCCCCTCGGGTTGACCGATGATGTCGCGGTGGGGAAGGATTCCCATGTGGTACTCGAAGCGGCGGGAGGGATCGAGGAGCACCATGAACCGCCGGCCCTTCCCGTCGATCAGGAGCGCCACCTCTCCTTCCCGGAGGGAGCGGCCGGAGGAAGCCGTCTCGCCCATTCAGGCGCTGCGGCCGGCGATGCGTAGCACCGTCACTCTCTTCACCCGGCAGAAGGAGCAGGTCTCTCCCGGCGTTGGGCGACCGCACTCCCCGCAGGCCAGGAGTTCGGGGGGATCGGGCGGGAAGTAGGCCGCTCCCCGGTCGAGGAACCCGAAGAGAAACTGCGCCTTCAGACCGGGAGACTGTTCCTCTAGGCGGTTCAGCCACTCCTTGTAGCGGTTGATGGTGTTTCCCGCCGCCATGGGGCATTCCTCTATCTCGTATTGGATTCCCCGCAGGACCGCATAGGCGGCCGTCTCCCGCTCCGCCACCCTCAGGAGCGGTTTCACCTTGCGCACCAGTCCCCCGTCGGAGGTGGGAAGCACCGGACGCTGGCGGGCGAGATAGTCCACCTCCCAGCGAAGTACGTTGCCCATTAGCACAGCCGCCTCGTCATCGAGATTGTGCCCCACCACCAACACGTCGTATCCCATCTCGGCAGCCGCTTCGTTGAGGAGATAGCGCTTGGACAGACCACAGGCCGAGCAGGCCGCCCGGCTGGTGAGCCTGGCGGCCTCGGGGATGGAGAAACCGTGATCCGAGCCCAGGTCCACCACCCGGAGAGACAGATCCCGCTCCGAGGCGAACTGTCGGCTGAGGCGCAGGCCGTCGGAACTGTAATCGTCGATCCCCAGATGCAAATAGACGCCATCCACCCGGTATCCCAGCACGGTCAGGATCTCCCAGAGGGCAAGACTGTCCTTGCCTCCCGACACCCCCAGCACCAACCGGTCGTCGGCGCCGAACATGTGATGGTCGGAGATGGTCCGGGCCACCTGACGATGGATGTGCTCTATGAAGTGGGACCGGCAGAAGCCAGCGTTGTGCCGTCGCACCGAGATGACCGCTCTCTCCCGACACACCCGGCACTTCACCGCTCCTTCAACCTCCCGAGATGACCGGACGCACCTCGATCACGTCGTCCGGGTGGAGGCGGACGTCGTCGGTCAAAAGCTCGTCGCCCCTGATCACCAACACCGACTCGGACACCAGGTCGAGCCTGTTGAGCAAGGCCTTGACCGACCCCGGTCCGCTCACCTCGATCTCCCGCCGGGGCTGGTGCATTATCACCTTCATTGGAAAACGGAGACCACCGAGGTCAGCAGGGTGAGCACCAACGCGAGGACCAGCAACCAAACCAGCACCCTCCTCAACCGTTCGTTTCTCAAGACGCCTCCTTCCGCTCGGTGGTCCTAGGCTTGGTTCCTCACTACGTTACCTTTCCGATGAGAAGCGACCGCCTGAAAGAATACGGTATCACCAACGCCTTCCGCGGAGCGCGCACCGGGGACTTCTGGCTGATGGCGGTCGGACTGTTCCTCTGGCGACTGGCCTCCCGCAGCAGGAACCGCCGCCGGTTATAGGGTCCGAACCGGATCAGACCATGCGGGCGAGCTCGGAGATGGCCCTCTTGATCCTTCTCCGGCCCTTTCGCCTGCCCACCCAGTAGACCACGCCCATCATCGCCGCGGTTCCCAAGCTCTTGAGAAAAACCGGATTGGTCATCCCCTCTCCCGTGTTGGCCAGGGTGTCGATGATCTTCCGGGCTCCCTGTTCAAGGTCATCCCGGGTTACCACCGAGGATGGATCACTCACGGCCCACACCCATCTTTCCAACCACCAGCGCCCCGCAGAGGAACACCACCGAGGTGATCCCGGCGGCGGCCACCCCCCACCAACTCGTCTCGGGGAGGGCTTCGACAAGGAACCGGTGCAACGCCAGGGACGCCAAAACAGCCCCGAGACTCACCAGGACCGTCACCAACACGGCGACCGCCACCGAGAGCCCCAGCCTCCGCATGGGCTCGATCGTCTCCTGGCGCAGATACTGCTTGGCCAACTCGATCAGTTCGGCGACCTGTTGGGGCAACTCCCTCGGATCCGTCATCAGGCAGTCAAGGCTACCACCGCTTGCCCCGGTTCCTCGAAGGAGTTACCCCTCCCACGCCGGCTCGTCTTCGAAGTTGGCGGCATGGCGCAGCAAGGGCATCGCCCTGCCAATGTCGACGGGGCTCAGCGACTCCTCGCCGGGACGCGGATCGATAGGTAGGCGGACAGATGGTCCACCAGGTCGCGGGCGTCGTCCTCGGCGCCGTGGATGAAGCTCGACTTGCGGCGGCGGAGGAAGTTCATCCCGATGCGGTACATGCCCGGGGAGTCGGAGACGACGCCACCGTCGTGGCGGAGTCGCCCCTTGTGGTCCAGCACCGGAACGTGGAGCCATGAGTAGTCCGGCCGGTAGCCGGTGGCCCACAGTACGGTCTCGATCTCGCCGCTGGTGAGGTCGAGACCCAGAGGAGGCGCCTTCTCGACCCGGGTCCGCTCGTAGCGGCGGGGAGGGCCGTACTCGCTTTCCAGGCCGTGCTCGGCGATCCACTCGTCTATGGACAGCAGCAGCCGGCCCATCTTGAGGTCGGAGCGGTTGCACTTGTTGTGGAGCGAACCCGACAGCTGGGCCTTACCGTCCCTGATGCCGGCCAGCCGGCCCACCAGACGCACTCCCCGGTCGGTCAGGGCGTTCAGGTCGAGGGTGATCCGTTCCGGCGTCCCCACCAACTGGGGAGAGGGAACGCTGCGGGCCCGCACGATGTCGTCCACCTCGTCGTAACGCTCGTCGGAGAGGCCGGTGACCTCGAACCAGAATCGGATGTCCTTGCCGCGGTACACCCGTGGCATGCGAACATGCTCTCCCACCGACACCGTCACCTGCCGACCGGAACGGTGGATCTCGTCGGCCAGTTGCACACCCGTTGCCGAGACGCCCACTACCAGCACGCCGCCTTCGGGGAGGTCCGAGGGGCGACGATAGTGAAACGGGGTCACGGACTCGACCGACGGCGGGAGCGCCGCGGCGATGGGCGGTACCTTGGGAAGGTTGAACTCCCCGGTCGCCAGCACCACCGATCGGCATGCCCACACACCGCGGTTGGTCACCACCTCGTATTCATCGCCCTCCTTGCGCACCGAGGTCACGTTGGTGAGGGTGTGGAGGGGCGGATCGACCCACCGGGCGTACCGGTCGATGAATCCGACGATCTCGGACATGGTCATGAAGCCGTCGGGATCGTCGCCGTCGTATACGAAGCCGGGCAACCGGGTCTGCCAATTGGGAGTGAGCAGGCGGAGCGAGTCCCAGCGCTCCGTCCGCCACGTGTTGGCCACCTCCCCGCGCTCGAGGACCACGTGGTCGATCGAGCGCTGGGAGAGGAGGTAGCTTACCGCCAGACCGGTGTGCCCGGCGCCGATTACTACGGTGTCGGTCCGCACCCCGTCTCGCCCGTTAGTTGACCTGGACAGTTACGTTGGTGGGGTTGGTGAGGATGTCGAACACCGCCGAGATCTTCTGGGACTGGGCCACCAGCGCCTCGACGTCCGCCGAACTGGCCTCATCCGCGTCGATCTGGTAGGCGACCCGCACGTCGCTGAAACCGTTCCTGACTTCAGGATCCGATCCGAGGATGCCCCCGATGTTCATATCCGCCTCGACGGTCGCCTTGACGGCACGCAACTTTATCTCGCGGTTCTCCGCCACGGCCGCCACGCCGGCGGTCAGACAGCTCGCCAGGCCCGCCAGCACGATCTCCACCGGAGTGGCGGCGTTGTCCTCCGCGTTGAACTCCAGAGGATGGTCGGCCTCCACCTTGTAGGTTGACTTGTGAGCGCGTTCTTCGCCCAGCCCGAAGTAACCCCCGATTGTGGTCCGGCTGTGCGTTCCGTGCACCCACTCGTTCGAGGCTCTCCACGTGTAGTCACCCGCGGCGGGGGTGTCTCCCACAACTCCCCGGGCAAACAGCAGATGCGCCGTGTCCACTCCGTTGATCTCACCTTTGCTCATTGGATTCTCCTTTGATTCTCAATCATTGTTTCAGGTTTCGTCACTGTCATGTGGTTTTCATCCCGGAGACCGCATCCACTCTGGTCGAGTCTTGAACTTCGAGAAGAGAACCGGTTCCGGTGACAGAAGTCAAACGCCAAGGATGGTAGGTACCAAATGCTCCCGGGTGGTGGCGTTATCTATTGGCGGGCAGTGGTCCCGCTCCGGTGAGCCACCCGGGAGCCGAGACAACCCATGTAATCGCGCATGGACATGGAGGCTGATTGCTGAAGCATCTTCGTGACGATTCCTATCTCGCTGCCTACCGCGCTGTCAGGGGTCTTCGGTCCCGGAAAACCGGGGAAACATGATTATAAGCAGAAACGCACGCGATGCAAATGCAACAGCCTTCCCCGACCCGGAATCTAGGGTAAACACCCCAATGTGCATCTAGCATTCGGCCCATGAGTTTGAAGGCGCCACCCCCGGAGCGAGGGGATCGGACGTCGGCTAAGTTGCCAGGCAAAGCCGACCGAGACAGTTAGCACATGGTCGACGACGACATTGCCGCCTTGGACATATTCATCCAGGCAGTGGCTCACACCACACTCACGGCGTACCGGATGGAAGAGTTTTCAGTCGGAGAGATCGCGAGCGTCCTCGACCGGTTCCTGGCGGAGCATCTTTCCACCGAGGATCCCCGCTGGGAGCCATTGATGGCACTCGGCAAGCTATATCTGATCGGCTTGGAGATGAAGAAGATCGACTTTGAGTTGGATGATCTCCTCACAGAAGGGGACGGCTGAAGGCTCCACTTGCAACCGGCCGTGCCGGATGCGGTAAGCGGTGGCTCAGTGGACTCCGGTAGGATCCCGGAGGGAAAACCCCCCGGAGGAACAAATGACCACCACCGTGGTGTGCTGGAACATCGACAAGCGCCGGGAGCCTTGGCGTCAGCTTGTGGAGATGGGGGCGGACGTAGCCCTGCTGCAGGAAGCAGGCAGCGTGCCCCCCGACGTTGCCAAAAGGGTCTGCACAGGTCCCGAGGAGCACTGGAACTCCCTCACTTGGAACCTCCCTGAGTACACGTATGATCGCTGGCCGATGGTGGTCAAACTCTCAGACCGCGTAGAGGTCGACTGGTTCAAACAGACTGCTCCGATCAGCGAACCGTCCCATGACCAGATCGCGGTCAGCGGCATTGGCACGATCGCGGCCGCTCGCATCACTCCCCAGAGCGGGCAACCATTCATTGCGGTGTCCATGTATGCGCGCTGGATCAAGCCGCATGTTTCGACCAACACCAGATGGAGGGTGGGTTATCCGGACGGATCGGCGCACCGGATTATCTCGGATCTGTCAGCGTTTATCGGGAGCACCGACCCAACCTCCCACCGCATACTGGCGGCCGGCGACCTCAACATGATTTACGGCGCAACCGACGACAACCGGTTGGCTCTTCCGGCTCGCGACCGCACCGTCACTGACAGGATGGCCGCGCTCGGCATGGAGTTTCTGGGACCCCGCCACCCCGCCGGCAAGCGGGCCGACCCCGTGCCCCAGGGCTTGCCAAGCGATACCGATAATGTGCCCACCTACTACACCACGCATCAAAGGGGACCTGCGAACGCTCAGAACCAACTCGACTACGTCTTTGCCTCCCGCGGTTTCCACAAGAGCGTCGCGGTGCGCGCCCTCAACTCAGTTAAGTGTTGGGGCGCAAGCGACCACTGCCGCCTCTTGATCGAAGTGGGAGGCAAACAGCACAAGCGGCCGATTCGCCCTTCCAATTAAGGAAGGTCGATTACATACCAGGGCCCGCTTTCGGGATCAACCAGAGGGCCATATTGCTCTTCAAGCTCGGCCTCAGTCATCTGAAGGTGCTGCACCAAGGCATAAGGAACCCACTTCGCGAACGTCGGCCATGACGTTGTCTTGACCAGCACATGGTGGGGTGGATCGTCGTATACGCGGTACATCGGCTTGACGTAGCCCTCCCCATACGCAATGTATTCGCCATGATAGAAAATCCAAGTGACCAACATGGCCGTAAACCTAACCAGTCCGAGAGACACATGCGGATAGTGCCTCATCGAAGACCTCCTCGGTAAACGCCCTTCCTAATCTCTGCGATCCACCCCAAACCCCGTTCATCTGCCCTTCTCCGTTGCCTACGCCAATACAAGCGAACAGATAGGCTCAGGCGATAGACCTTCCCCACTTGGTCACGAGTAAACACCGCCAAAACACGCTGGCACATTGATGCTGATACTGCAGAGAAAATGCACCCTGACCTGGGCCACCATAGTCTCGAAAGGTGTCGGAGGAGGGACTTGAACCCTCACCCTCCGTAGAGGACTAGGCCCTCAACCTAGCGCGTCTGCCATTTCCGCCACTCCGACTTGAGGTCTCGGAAGTATACCTGCGAGGCCAACCTCCGACTCCAGCCACACTTCATCCCGGCGGCATCCACCCAGGAGAAGGGCTCGCCTCGCGTTGCTGGCGCAACGTCGCGATTCCCGTGCCGGCCGACCCCCACAGGCCAGTCGACGGGGGTTACTCCCGGATCAGGGTGCGGGCCTGCTCTCGCACATACGATCGCATGTACCAGGGGCCGCCGCTTCCGGCGCCTGATGTGCCGGAGCCCTTCCAACCGCCGAAGGGCTGGATGTCGGGCCATGCGCCGGTGGTGGAACCGGCCCGGCGGTTCGCGTACACCACTCCGGCCTCGATCCTCTGGAAGAAGCGGTCCACCTCCTCGTCGGTGCCGGCGAAGACCCCTGCTGTGAGCCCGAAGATCGTGTCGTTGGACTTGTCGATTCCCTCGTCCAGGGAATCAACCGCGGTGACGGCTACGAACGGCACGAACAACTCCTTCTCCCAAACCCAAGACTCCTGGGGAGCGGTCACCACGGTGGGCTGAAGGAAGTTCCCCCTGGCCAGGTCACCGTCCGTGACGACCTCGCCGCCAGCCAGAACCTCGCCGCCGGCCTCTCTCACCTCGGCCACCGCGGAGCGGAACCGCTCCACCGCCTCCTGATCGATAACCGGTCCCAGGAAGATGTCGCGCTGGCGAGGGTCGCCCACTTCGATCTCGGCGGTCTTCTGGGTTAACAGGTCAACGAACTCCTCGAATGCCGGACGCTCGACGTACACCCTGGAGTTGGCCGAGCACTTCTGGCCCGAGAGCCCGAAGGCCGCCCTCATCACCCCTTCGGCGGCTAGGTCGAGGTCGGCGGATGCAGTCACTACCGCCGGGTTCTTCCCGCCCATCTCGCACACCACCGGCTTGGGGCGACTGGCCGCCACGGTCCGGTACAGATACATTCCCACGTCATAGGAACCGGTAAAGGTGACGCCGTCCACATCGTCGCTGTGGGCAAGGCGGTCGCCCGCCTCATCGCCGCCGGTGATCACCTGCAGGGCGCCCGAGGGCAGCCCGGCGCGGAAGAAGATGTCGGCCAGGAGCATGGAGCCCAGGGCACCCGTGTTGGACGGCTTCAGCACCACGGTATTCCCGGTCAGAAGGGCGGCTGACGTGGGGCTGGCCACGAGGGCCATGGGGAAGTTGAAGGGGGAGATGATCGCCCACACGCCCCAGGGTCGTAGTACGGAACGGTTGGTGTCCCCCACCCCGTACGCTCCCATCGCCCTCTCCAATCCTCCCGCTTCCTCCAGCCAGTCACAGTAATAATGGGCGAAGGCCGCTCCCTCGGAGACGTCCCCCAGGGCCTCGAGCCGGTTCTTGCCGATCTCCAGACTCAGGAACCCGGCCAAGAGCGGGGTCTCCTCCTCCATGATCTCCGCCGCCCGCCGGACGATCGCCACCCTCTCCTGCCAGGGAGTGGCTTCCCATTCCGCCTGGAAGGCGCGAGCGGTGGCTATGGCGTCATCGACATCGTCGTCGGAAGCCTGCGAATAGATCCCGACCACAACTTCGGAGTCGATGGGAGAGCGTTCCACGTAGGTCTCTTCGGTGAACCGCTTCTCGCCGTCGATCAGAAGCGGGTGAGTCTGGCCGATCTGCGCGGTGGCCGCCGCCAATCCCTCCTCATAGGCCTGGTGAAGGGCCGGATCGTCGGCCGACATGGTGGTATAAGTGATCTTTGCCATGGTTTGTTCCTTACCCCCGAAGCTTTGGTTGGAAGACGGGGTAAATTTTAGCATGCCTCCAAACCCCCTCGATCGGAGAACCCGCCCATGAGCTTCCGCCGCCGCCTGCACGTGATCGACTCCCACACGGCCGGGGAGCCGACCCGGGTGGTGACAGGGGGCTTTCCCGAACTGGAGGGCGACTCGCTCGAAGAGTTGGAGACAGACCTCGTCTCCAACCATTGGGATGTGGCCCGGATGCTGGTCGGCGAGCCGCGGGGACATGCCCCCACACATGCCGTTCTGCCGCTGTCCCCCTATCGCTCCGACGCCGACATCTCGATCCTGATTCTCTCGTCGCTCGGTTCCCTGACCATGTGCGGGCACGCCCTGATCGGCACGGTGACCACCCTGGTGGAAACCGGCAGGGTCCAGCCGACCGAACCGGTCACCAAGGTGGCCGTGGAGACTCTGAGCGGCCTGGTGGTGGCGGATGCCCACGTGGAGGGCACCAAGGTCCGGGCGGTGACTTTCCGGGGAGTCCCCTCCTGGGTGGCCGTGACCGGACTGGAGGTGGGAGTTGATGGACAGGTCTATGAAGTGGACCTGGCCTTCGGAGGCATCTGGTATGCCTTGGTAGAAGTCGAGCAGGCAGGCATGGAGATTGCGGTAGATCGTATTCCCGGCCTGGTGGCGCTCAGCCATCGCATCCGGCTCGAGGTGAACAGAATGCTGTCGGCGGGCGCCGGATGGCCCCCCGGGACGCCGAACCAGGTGGACCAACTCCTCTTCTTCGGGCCTCCGGCCAGCCCGGGCGCCGACGGGCAGAACATGGCCACCTCCACCGGCCTGGGATTCGACCGCTCTCCCTGCGGAACCGGAAGCTGTGCTCGGATGGCGCGGGCCCACGCGCGGGGGGAACTGGGGGTGGGAGACACCTTCGTGCACGAAAGCGTGCTCAACACTATGTTCACGGGGACCATAGAAGCTGAGACGGAGGTGTTGGGGAAGAAGGCGATCATTCCCACCATTACCGGCTCGGCCTATCTCACCGCCTTCAGCCAACTGGTGCTCGACAAGTACGATCCTCTGGGAGAGGGGATCTTCATCCCGGCGGCAGGGGGGACCTAAGGCTCAACCGGTTCGTACCAGCCGGAGCCGAATATCAGCCCGTCGTGGAGGACCACCCAGGCGTGCTTCCGTTGCTGCTCGCCGGTCTCGGGGTTCACAAAGACGTAAGAGACCCAGTGGCCGTCCTCGGTGGCCGCCAGCATGTCGTCACCGTAGAAATAGCCGGTGGAGTCCACCCGGAGAGCCGGATCCCGGTACCTGAAATCAGGATTGTGATGGCCAATGGTGTAGCCGTTCTCGTCGATGATGAACACGTACCACTGCCCGTCGACATTCATGGGAGTGTTGTGATAGGCGATGGTGAGCTCTAGGCCGTCCTCTTCGTAGCGTTCGATGGCTTGCTCCACCACATGCTGGGTGTAGGCGGCCGGCTCGGCCTTGCTGGGAGTGTCGTTGCCGGTGAGCGCCCTGTACCCGATCAGGACCGCCAGCATCACCGCCACCAGGATCAGCATCTGGGAAGACGAACTGGTGTTTCTTCGTGTGGACATTGGATGCTTCCCCGCTCCGAGGACCCTATTCAAAGACGCAGGATAACTGGCCGGCGGGTCCTCAACTCGGCTTGATCACCTCGCCGCGGCGGGAGGACTCATACAGCGCTTCCATCACGGCCAGGGTCCGACGCCCCTCCCAACCGTCGACCATGGGCGGGCGGCCCTCGGCCACTGCCGCAACGAAGTCCTCCATCTGGTGGAAATGCAGGGTGGGATCTGCGTAACCACTGGAGGTTAGGGTGTCGCCCCGGTCGACCGATCCCGCCTCCAGCAACCCTTGGATCTCGGGCGTGGGCCCGCCCGGGACCTCCCACCGGGCCAGGTCGTCGTCCACCATGCCCACGGTCCCCTTCGTCCCCCGGATCAGCAAGCTCCGGGGCTCCGGGTTGACGGTGGCCGTGGAACTCGCCACCGTGGCCAGAACGCCGTTTCGGAAGCGCACCACCCCCAGGGTGAGGTCCTCGACCTCTATGTCGTGAAGAGCGGTGGTGGTGTAAAACCCCGCCGCCGACTCGACGTCTCCCAGCATCCACACCATCAGGTCCAGGATGTGGCTGGTTTGGGTTACCAGCGACCCTCCCCCCTCCGAGGCCCACCTGCCCCTCCACTCCGCCGAGTCGTAGTAGGCCTGGGAGCGAAAACACAGGTCCCGGCACTCGGCCGCCAGGGGCCGGCCGATCAGTCCCCCTGTCACGGCCTCTCTCATCCGCAGGGCCCCCTCCATGAAGCGGTACATGAAGATCACCCCCAGGGTCACCCCAGCCTCGTCGCAGGCCGCGATCATCCGGTCGGCGTCGGCCACGGTGGTGGCAATGGGCTTCTCGGTGAGAACGTGAAGGCCCCGGGCGGCGGCGGCGACGGCCATCGGGGCATGATCCCCGGTGGGGGTGGCCAGGCAGACCGCGTCGATGCCGGGAGCATCCAGCAACTCCCGCCAATCGGTGAACACCTCCGAGACTCCGTACCCGCGGGCGAACTCGGTGGCCTTCTCCCGGTTGCGGGAACACACCGACACCAGCCGGGCGCCGCCGGGCCGCATCGCCAGCGCGCCCGCAAACAGGTGCCCCGCCCCTCCGGTGCCCACCAGGCCGAACCGGAGGCTCATGACGGAGAGCCGAAAGTAGCCGGGCGCCGGAGCGTAACCAAGGTCATCGGCCATAACATTAGGACCCATCAACGCCGACAAAGGAGCCAAAAGTGCGTCGAGTCCCCAACACTTCCGCGGCAGGAGCGGAACTTGTCCCCCTCTTCCGGGACCAGTTGCTGCTCTGCGACGTCAAGCCGGGCGAGACGGTGCTGGGCTTCACCGACACGATGAGCAACGACGCCTACACCACCGCGCTCGGCGCCGCGGCCCGCGTGCTGGGCGCCACATTCTTCCAGATCGTGGTCTCCGGCGACGAGGAGTGGATGAAGTCCGAGGCGATCATCGACGCATGGAAGGGCTCCGACCTGGTGGTTGGGATGCTCACCACCGGTTGGATATACAGCGACGCCCACAACGCGGCCCTCGACGCCGGGGCGCGCACCCTGATGATCGAGGAGCCCGAGGACATTCTGCTGCGGATGTTCCCCACTCCCGAGATCCGGCGCCGGGCGGAGGTCAGCCAGAGACTCATGGAGGCGGGGACCACCCTCCGGCTCGAGTCGGAAGCAGGCACCGACCTGACCCTCAGCTACGAGGGACGTCCTATAGGCATTCAGTACGGATACTCCGACACGCCCGGGCGTTGGGACCACTGGCCGTCGGGACAGGTGGCGGTGGCGCCCCTCGAGCACTCGGCGGAGGGCACCCTGGTGCTCGACAAGGCCGACTGCATGATCAACCTGGGGAGATACCTGACGTCGCCCATCCGCCTGGAGCTCCGGGAAGGCAGCATCGTCTCCATCGACGGCGAAGCCGACGCCCGCCTGGCGAAGGACTACTTCGAGCTTCCCCGGGACTCTCGTTCCTACGGCGTCTCCCACATCGGCTGGGGCTATGAGCACCGGGCCGACTGGAACGCCCTGGGCCTGCGCTTCTGGGAAGGCGGAGGCGTGATGGACGTCGAGAGCTACTACGGCAATATGCTGATCGCCTTCGGCGCCAACTACATGCGGGGACTGGACGGGGAGAACCGGGTGCCGTTCCACTTCGACATCCCCACCCGCAACCACTCCATCTGGGTTGACGACACCCAGATCATCGACCGGGGGGACTTCGTCATCCCCGAACTGCGACTCGACTACTCCGAGGGAAACGACTCGTGACCAATCTCGTAATACGCAACGCCGAACTTCTGGACTGCACCGGCGCCGACCCCCGGGCTGGTGTGGATGTGGCGGTATCGGGCTCTCTGATCAGCGACATCGGGCCTGGGGCGGGAACTTCGCCCGACCGGGTGATCGACGGCACCGGTCTGACCCTCATGCCCGGTTTGACCGACGCCCACGTCCACATGGGCCTGGTGGACCCGGCGGGCGGGATCGGCGACCTACCCTGGATTGACTACGTGTTCACCGTCCGGGGCGTCATCGAGAACACCCTGCAAGAGGGATTCACCACCGTCCGGGACGCAGGGGGACTCGACCCCCACTGGGCGCGGCTGTCGGAGCAGGGAGTGATCAACGGACCACGGATACTCCCCTCGGGATCGGTGCTGTCGCAGACCGGCGGGCACGGGGACCTGCGTCCCGCCCACCACATCGCCCATCCCCGCGGGAGCATTCCCGGCCTGTCTGCCACCCCCGAGATCGTGGACGGGGTGGACCAGGTGCGCCGGGCGGCCCGGGAGCAACTCCGGAAAGGCGCCACCCAGCTCAAGGTGTTCAGTTCCGGGGGCGTCCTCTCCCCTACCGATCCATTCGACAGCCTCCAGTTCAGCTACGCGGAACTTCGGGCGGCGGTGGAGGCGGCGGCCGACTGGCACACCTACGTGCTCGCCCACTGTCACACCTCCGACGCCATCCGCCGGGCGATCACCGCCGGTATCCGCTCGATCGAGCACGCCAGCATTCTTGACGAGGACGCGGCTCAGAGAATCTTGGATGCCGACGCCTTTGCGGTGGTCACGCTGTCGGTGAAGTACGATCTCTTGGGCGATCCGGAAGGGGCGAGACTCACGCCCGCCCAGTTGACCAAGCTCAAAGCGGTCGAGTCTGCCGTACACCGGAGCCTCGAGATTATGGGAGAGACCGGACTCAAGGTGGGCTCCGGCTCGGACATCGTCGGTCCGCTACAGGACCGCCGAGGCCGGGAATTGCCCCACAAGGCCAATTTCATGAGCCCCGCCGAGGCGATCGCCACCGCCACCACCGGCAACGCCGAACTGTTCTACATGGAGGACCGGATTGGCACGGTCGAGGTCGGCAAGGAAGCCGACCTGATCCTGGTGGATGGCAACCCCCTGGATGAGATCGAAGTCTTGGCCGAGCCCGACCGGATAGTGGCGGTGATCAAAGGCGGCCGGATCTACAAGGACACACAAGGGCGGGCTTCAACTATGTGATAGTCCACCAAGGTGAGAACACCTAGGCGAACCGATGGCGATTGCGTTACTCAGATCGAGCTTGGCCGTGCAATAGTCATCCCTTTACTCGTGATAGTGAATATCTTTCCAGCATTAACTTCGAAGTCGACACCAGTGATCTCCCCACCGGGGGATGAAGCCCCCTAGGCACTCTTGTAGCACTTGCGACATACAGGCTTGCGGAGAGTCGTTTGTTGCTCGTTTCCGCACTTATGGCAGTGTTTCTCTTTGTACTCGTCGTTCTTGTAACGGTTCCAAACCCTGTAGCAATCCGAGCAGTATGGCTTCTCTAGGTCAAACGGCAACTCATCCCTACAGCGGATGCAATACCCGCTAGTCCTCTTCTTGCGAAGCGGAGCTTCTTTACGGCGGGTTGTCCGTCTCTGGGAAGCCTTTGTGGGAACCTCTTGGGTGTCGACTTTCGAGACCTTGACGCGTATTTCTTCGCTAATGCGAACGATCCGCATGGTTTCTCTGAGAATCTCGTCATACAGTTCCCCATCCTCATGACGATTCACAAGGATCCCCATCTCGTAATTGTTCACCTGCGAATATTCATATAGGTTCATCGATGTCAGCAGAGCATGATCCTCGTTGAGATAGCACTTGGCGTGCAAGTCCTTGCAGAAGCTCGTTCTTATGGAACGCATCGACTCGAGCCAGCGAATCTCATCCGGCTGCAACTCGCTCTTACCGTAAACAACACGAATGTCAATCTTCAACCGGTTCTTCTCTTCAAGGAGTCCCTTAATGCGCTTGTTGATCCGGAGAAATGGGCTGATGATCATCAGGCGTTCATCAGCACCTGTGATGATCTCTTCCAACCGGTAAGAGACCCCAGCCGTTCTTAGAAACTTAACCACTGCACACCAGATGGACAATCCTCGCGGGACCCTGGTAAGGCAACCAACACATATGTTAGGCCAGAATCTCGGATAGCTGGCGGCGCTCTTTCTTGAGTTCGGCGACCTCGTCGCGGAGGCGGGCGGCGTACTCGAAGCGGAGTTCGGCTGCGGCTTCCCGCATCTCCTCCTCTAGGGAGAGGATCACCCGGGAGAGATCGTCGCCGGTCAAGTCGATCACCTCCCTCTCGGCCCGGGATGAGCGGCGTCTCTCCACCGACGGCGCCTCTGAGGCAACCAACTCCAGGATGTCGGAGATGCGTTTGCGGATGGTCTGGGGGTCGATCCCGTGCCGG
The DNA here is from genome assembly GCA_965209025.1 of Acidimicrobiia bacterium. Taxonomy (GTDB): domain Bacteria; phylum Actinomycetota; class Acidimicrobiia; order Spongiisociales; family ZC4RG35; genus Bin76. The sequence continues at coordinate 873,614 of OZ242375.1, forward strand.
GCGTTGTACTCCAACTGCCGTTTCCGGCGCCGGTTGGTCTCCCCTATCGCCCTCTCCATGGACGAGGTGACCTCATCGGCATACATCACCACCTGCCCGTCCACATTCCGCGCCGCCCGGCCGATAATTTGGATGAGGGAGGTGTCGGAGCGCAGGAACCCCTCCTTGTCGGCGTCGAGGATGGCAACCAGCGACACTTCGGGCAGGTCAAGCCCCTCTCGCAGCAGGTTGATTCCCACCAGGACGTCGAAGTCGCCCATCCGCAGTTCCCGGAGTATCTGCACCCTCTCCAGGGTGTCTATCTCCGAGTGCAGGTACCTGGCTCGCACTCCCATCTCCAGCAGGTAGTCAGCCAGGTCCTCGGCCATCTTCTTGGTGATTGTGGTGACCAGAACCCGCTGGTCGGCGGCCGCCCGCTGGCGGATCTCGGCCAGCAAATCATCGATTTGCCCCCGGGTCGGCCGTACGATCACCTCGGGGTCCACCAGGCCGGTGGGACGGATGAGGAGTTCCACGGGCTGGGGACATCGCTGCCGTTCGAAAGGACCGGGGGTGGCGGACATGCAGATCACCTGTCCGGTGCGGTCCAGCCACTCATCGAATCGGAGCGGCCGGTTGTCCAGGGCGGACGGCAGGCGGAACCCGTGCTCCACCAGCACCTCCTTCCGGCTCCGGTCGCCCTCGTATTGACCGCCGATCTGGGGAAGGGTGATGTGAGATTCGTCGATGATGGTTATGTAGTCGTCCGGGAAGTAGTCCAAAAGCGTGTAGGGGGGTTCTCCCGGCTCCCGCCCGTCCAGGTAGCGGGAGTAGTTCTCGATGCCCGCGCAGTAGCCGATCTCCCGCATCATCTCGAGGTCGTAGTTGGTCCGCATCCTGAGCCGCTGGGCCTCCAACAGCTTCCCCTCGCTCTCCAACTCCGCAAGCCTCCCGGCCAACTCCTGCTGGATTCCCCGGATGGCCTCGGCCATCCGCTCCTCAGGGGTCACGTAGTGGGTGGCCGGGAACACATGGAGTTCTTTCATCTCCGAGATCACCTCTCCGGTGACCGGGTTCAGGGAGACGATCCGCTCCACCTCGTCACCGAAATACTCCACCCGCACCACGTGCTCCTGATAGGCCGGGAAGATGTCGAGGGTGTCGCCCTTCACCCGGAATCGGCCCCGGGTAAGGCTGACCTCGTTGCGGTTGTACTGGAGCATCACCAGCCTGCGCAGCGCCTCGGACATCGGGAACTCCACGCCGCGGATCAACCGCAGGAGTTGTCCCTCGTACTGCTCGGGGGAACCCAGCCCGTAGATGCAGGAGACGGACGCCACGATGATCACGTCGTCTCGAACCATCAGGCCCGATGTAGCGGAGTGGCGCAGCCCGTCGATCTCGTCGTTGATGGAGGAGTCCTTCTCTATGTAAGTGTCGGTCTGGGGCATGTACGCCTCGGGCTGGTAGTAGTCGTAGTAGGAGACGAAGTACTCCACCCGGTTGTCCGGGAAGAACTGGCGGAACTCATTGGCCAACTGGGCGGCCAAGGCCTTGTTGGGAGCGATCACCAGGGCGGGACGCTGGGCCTTCTCGATGGTCCACGCCACGGTGGCGGACTTGCCGGAGCCGGTGATTCCCAGGAGCGTCTGGAACCGATCGCCCTCCTCCAGACCCCTGGCCAGGGAGGATATCGCGGATGGTTGATCGCCCGAAGGGGCGAAGTCGGCTTTGACCTCAAAACGATTCATCGCTCTCCCGAATCGTATCGGACTAGTGGGACAGAATGCCGAACTCCCGGGCGGCCCTTTTTACCTCTTCGGCCAGGGCATCCCGGTCCAACCGGTTGGAGATCACCAGGTCGGCCAACTCCAGCCACTCCTGGCGGGAGCGCTGGGAGTCCAAGCGGCGCCGGATGTCTCCATCGCTCATTCCCCGCTCCCTCAGTCGGGTTCGGATGGTACCGGGGTCGGCGTCAACCACCAGCACCGGCCAGTCGGGCATCACCAGGTCGGAAGGCGCTGAAATCTCAACGGCTACCGGACGGTCGGGATGGCGATCGACCTCCCGGAACAGGCGGGCGCGGATGTGAGGATGCGTCATCGCCATCAGTTCGGTGAGCTGACCGGGGTCGGAGAAGACGATCCTTCCCAGCGCGGACCGGTCGATCCTCCCTCCGGACACCGCCTGGGGCCAGCGGGCCGCCACCTCGGCGAAGGCCTCGCCATCCGGCCGCAGGACTGCATGCCCCAGAGAGTCCGCATCGATCACGGCCGCTCCCAGGGCGTCGAGAAGGGAACACACCAGGCTCTTGCCCGAACCGATCCCTCCGGTTACCACCACCCGGGGAGGAGTCCCGCTCATCAACCCGCGCAGGCCCCTCGGGGTTATCGACCCCCGATGCCCCGCTTCTTGAGTTCTTCCAGGATGGCTTCCAGGGAGGAGTCCACCCGGACCGATCGCCGCTCGGGCTCGGGTTTTTCTCTCTTGGGCCGGGGATGTTCGGTCCTCCGGGGGCGAGAGCGCGTCTGGCTGCGGGTCTTCCACTCCGGAAGGGCCTGTTTCACCGACAGGCTGACGCGCCTACGGTTGGTGTCCAGTTCGGTGATCTTCACTGTGATCTGCTGTCCGATGGAAAGTTCCATCTCGGGTGACTCCACCCGGTGCATGGCGATCTCCGAGACATGCACCAAACCCTCCACGCCCTCGGCGATGGAGACGAAGGCTCCGAAGGGCACGGTCTTGGTCACCTTGCCCTCGATGATGTTGCCGACCTCGTGGGAGTCGGAGAACACCGTCCACGGATCTTCGAGCGTCTGACGCATGGACAGGGAAATCCGTTCCCTCTCACGATCCACCTCCAGCACTTTCACCATCACCTTCTCGCCTACCTCCACCACTTCGGAGGGATGGCTGATATGCGTCCAGGCAAGTTCGGAGACGTGCACCAGCCCGTCCATCTTGCCCAGGTCCACGAAAGCTCCGAAAGGCACCACCGAGGAAACCGTGCCCTCGCGGGTCTCTCCCTCCACCAGCAGGTTCATGAAGGAGTCCCGCTCCTCGGCCTGCTCCTCCTCCAGGAAGGCGCGCCGGGAGAGCACAACGTTGTTCCGCTGGCGGTCCAACTCGATCACCTTGGCCTCGATCTCGGTGTCGACGAAGGGATGGAGGTTGCACACCCTGCGCAGGCCCACCAGCGAGGCCGGAAGGAAACCCCGGAGGCCGATGTCCACGATCAGGCCTCCCTTGACGACTTCGATGACGGTCCCCTTGACCGACTTGCTCTCCCTGTGTACTTCTTCCACCTTGCTCCAGGCCCGTTTGTACTGGGCCCGCTTCTTGGAGAGAATCGGGCGGCCGTTCTCATCCTCACGGGTGAGCACCACCCCTTCCACCTGGTCTCCCACCGAAACGACATCTCTGGGATCGACGTTCTTCTTGATGGACAACTCGTTGGCGGGAATCAGGGCCTCCGACTTGAAGCCGATGTCTACCAGGGCCCCCTCGATGTCCACGCTGACCACCGTGCCTTCCACCAGTTCGTTTTCCTTGAAAACCCTTATGTCCTTACCCAGGGCCTGCTCGAAGATGGCCTCATCGTCCAATCGGCTGGCTTCGGCTTCATCGACCGTGGGCCCCTCGGACGCGGTTGCCTCGCCGCTTTCCTCCGAGGCCTCGGGAGTGTCAGCATCCTCCGATTCTTCCGCGGCTTGGGGGGCTTCGGCCTCCTCCGGCTCCGCTGCGGCCTCCGCAGCCTCGGGAGCCTCGATCTCCCCCGTATCCCCTGCAACCCCGTCGGCGGTCGCCTCGACTTCTCCTGCGGCGCCGTCGCTCTGCTCCGGGGTCTCGACGGTTCCCGGTCCGGGGTCTCCTGCCGGTGGCTCCTCCTGCAATGTCGCGGTCTTGGATGAAGCCGGCGCCGCCGTCTCGCCGACGGGCAGGATTATTTGTTCGTCGCTCATGTAGGAATAGGGGTAGGGGAAAGGGTAGATGTTATTTCGTCCAAGCAAGCGCCGATGGCAGTCGGACTCCGCCTAAGTTTGGCACACCCAAGCGCACTCCGCAAATTGCCTAGCTCTTGCATTCCGCAAGATTGCGTCCGAAGGCTACATCCACCTTCAGAGGAACCGCCAGTTCCGCCACGCCCTCCATCACCTCCACGGTGAGCGCCGCCACATCCTCGAGGTCATCCTCGGGTGTCTCAATGACCAGTTCGTCGTGGATCTGCAAGAGGAGGCTGCATGAAGGACTTACCTGTCCGAGTCGCGAGGCGAGAACGATCATCGCCTTCTTGATGATGTCCGCAGCCGTCCCCTGCACGGGAGCGTTGAGCGCCATCCGCTCCCCCATCTGCCGGATCCGGAAATTGTCGCTCCGGAGCTCAGGCAGGTAGCGGCGACGCTTGAACAACGTGGTGGTGTACCCGTTCCGCCTCGCCTCGAGCACCATGCCGTCCATGAAGGACTTCACGGCGGGGAACTGGGAGAAGTACGCCTCTATGTGCTCGGCCGCCTCCTCCCGGGAGATGTCCAGTCGCTGGGAGAGCCCGAATGCCTCCATCCCGTACAGCAGTCCGAAGTTAATGGTCTTGGCCCGTCGCCGCATGTCGGCGGTGACGTCCGAAACGTCCACCTCGAAGACCCGGGCGGCGGTGGCGGTGTGAATGTCGACATCGGACAGGAAAGCCTGCAGGAGACCCGGATCTCGGCTGAAATGGGACAGCACCCGCAACTCGATCTGGGAGTAGTCGGCCACCAGCAACACCTGCTCCGGGCCGGCCACGAAGGCTCTTCTCACCGTCCTCCCCACCTCGGTGCGGATCGGTATGGTCTGCAGGTTGGGGTTCTCCGATGAGACCCGACCGGTGGAAGTGCCCATCTGGTTGAACCGGGTGTGGATCCGCCCGTCGGCGCCAATGAGGGAGAGATACCCGTCCACATGGGCCGAGCGGATCTTCTCCAACTGCCGGAATTCCAGAAGCAAATCCACCAGGGGATGATCCAGTTTTCCCAGGACCGAGGCATCGGTGGAAGGCTTCCCGGTCGCGGTTTTCTTCAACACCGGAAGGCCCAGCTTTCCGAACAGGACTTCCCGCAACTGCAAGGTGGAGTTCACGTTGAACGCTCCCCCAGCCAATCCGTAGATGCGCTGTTCCAGCCCTGCGATGTCCGCTCTCAGCTTCCCGCTCAGTTCCAGGAGGTACTCCCGGTCCACCCCGATCCCCGCGTCCTCCATCTCGGCCAGCACCCCCACCAGGGGCAACTCCACATCCATGAAGAGCTCCATCTCCTCCCGCTCCTCCAGCTCGGAGCGGAGCGGTCGGATCAGCCGGGAGATGGCCTCGGCCCTCAAACCGATCTGATCGAACCGGGGGCGGGGGTCGAACGCCAGGCTCCCCTGGGTGGGCATGTCTTCCTCCGCGAGTTCTTCGGTGAGCGGCATGCCGATCGTCCGCTCGGCCAACTCGTCGAGTTGGTAGCGGCCGGTGGCGGGATTGATCACGTAGGCGGCCAGGGCGGTGTCGAATTCCAGACCCCGCAAGGCCACACCCCGCGATCCGAGCCACCGGATGAGAGGCTTGGCGTCGTGGGTGACCTTGCGACGTTGGGGATCAGCCAGTGCCTGCTCCAAGCCGGCCAGCAGATCCTCAGGCACCAGCGCCACCCGGTTCTCCCCTTCCCTCACCGCCAACCCCTCAAAGTGCTCGTCCCGTATCAACTCCAGAACCAGGGGGTCGAGGTCCGGAAGGCCGGCAACCGCTCGAGGTGTGGTCAGGACCCGGGTCTCCACATCCACCCGGCCGGTTTCCGGCTTGCCGCTTCCGCCGACCCGCACCGACTGGAGGTCCGCCCAGAGGCTGAAGAACTCCAGGGAAGTGACCAACTCCCGAACCCGCTCCGAATCCCAGGCCCGGCGCACCAGATCGGGGATTTCTACCTCCACCTCCAGATCCCGACGGAGCGTCATCAACTCCTTGTTCAACAGAACCTGGGAACGGTTGTCGGAAAGATTGGTGCGAAGCCGCGGGGTCAGTTCGTCGAGGTTTTCAAAGACCCTCTCCACCTCGCCGTACTGGCCGATCAGGCGGGCGGCGGTCTTCTCCCCCACCCCGGGGACTCCCGGAAGGTTGTCGGAGTTGTCCCCCCGCAGAGCCGCGATTTCCACATACCGGGAAGGAGGGACCGAATAGCGCTCCTCCACCCACCCGGGGGTCACCTTCACCGTGTCGCTCACGCCCCGGCGGGTGTAGAGAACCCTGAAGTTCTCGTCCACCAACTGAAAGACGTCCCGATCACCCGTTACCGCCAGCACCTCCCATCCCTCGGCGGCGGCTCGGTCCGCCATCGAAGCGATAACGTCATCGGCTTCAAAGCCCTCTTTGCGCAACTGCGGCACTTCCAAGGCCTCTAGGAAGTCCTGCAGGAGGGAGAACTGTGGAGCAAGCAGATCGGGAGTGCGGGACCGCTGGGCTTTGTACTCGGGATACAGTTCCGTCCGAAAAGTCTGGCGGGACACGTCCCACACCACCGCCAACGCCTCGGGATTCTCATCGGTCAAGAGCCGGATGAGCATGCGGGTGAATCCGAACACCGCATTGGTGACCTGGCCGGAGGAAGTGGCCAGATCTTTGGGAAGGGCGTAAAAAGCCCGGTAGGCGATCGAGTGTCCGTCGATCAACGCCAGGGTCGACATCAGAAGTGGTCCTCGAAGGAACCCATCCGATCCAAAAGACGATCCCGCTTGTGCAGGAGCACGGCCCTGCGGTGATCGATCTCGTCCAGGGCCCTCTCGAACCGCTCGACGTCGGCCAGGGCCCGCTCCGCCTCGTCCTGATGCATCGAGGAACCGATCACCGCCGCGTCCCGCACCGCGTCATCGGCCAGGTGGCGGTGGTAATCCAATTCCGCCGAGACCCTCGCCTCTTCCTGATCGAGGTGCTTCAAACGGTCGTTGACCGCGAAGACCTGCTTGGAGAGACGGCGCCTACCCATGGTGGTGGAGGATATCGGAAGACATTTCCCCCGCTCCCCTCTACAATCGGGTTCGCCTGGCCGGGATGGCGAAATCTGGCAGACGCGGTGGACTCAAAATCCATTGGGGGCAACTCCGTGTGGGTTCGAATCCCACTCCCGGCACTGATGATTCGCTGGGTTGCATGCGGTTTTATTAAGTAGTGTAAGTCCAGGTCACAGGCCTGCTACACCACAACCACCTTACGGTCCAGCCTCGTCTTCACAGCAGGTTTGGGTCTTTCATTTGTTTCAGAGAGTCTGCTATAGTGCCAGGTAGTTTCACAGTAGCGTGGGACGAATTGTGGGACGATTAGGAGAGTCCATTTGACAAAACTGACAGCTGTAGGCGTTCGGTCCGCCAAAAAACCCGGAAAACACTACGACGGCGGCGGGTTATTCCTGCTGATCCGCTCGTCTGGATCCAAGAGTTGGGTACTGCGAACAACTATTAACGGCAAACGACGGGACCTCGGCTTGGGTGGCTATCCGATGTTCGCCCTCGCAGAAGCGAGGGCGAAAGCCGCTGAATACCGCAAGATCGCCCGTCAAGGCCGTGACCCGGTGGCGCTCTGCTCCACGGCCCTGCCAACAGTCCGGGAAGTAGCCGATGCGGTGATCGAGATTCACGCGGCAAAGTGGAAACCAGGAGGCCTTTCCGAGAAACACTGGAGATCTTCCCTTTCGAATTATGTCTTCCCGAAGATCGGGTCCAAACCGATCGACGAGGTCAATTCGGCTGATGTAATGGCATGCCTGGCGCCGATCTGGCATTCCCATTCCACTACAGCGAGAAGGGTCTTGCAGAGACTGTCTTCCATTATGAGGTGGAGCATCGCCCAGGGGTTCCGAGAAGACAATCCGGCCGACGACCGGATCACGGCGGCTCTAGGTAGTAACGCAAAGAGAGCGCAGCACCTCCAAGCTCTTCACCACACCCAGGTGGCCGCGGCTCTTGCCAAAGTCCGAGACTCTAGCGTCTATCCCACTGTTCGCCTCGCCTTCGAATTCGCTGTGCTCACTGCAACTAGGTCCGGCGAGGCCCGTGGCGCCCGTTGGAAAGAGATCAACCAACCCGAAGCGTTGTGGGAAATACCGGCGGTCAGGATGAAGGGAGGCCGTCCGCATCGAGCTCCACTGTCGGCACAGGCATTAGAGGTGCTAGCCACAGCACGGGAGTATGAAACCGAGTCTGGGTTGCTGTTCCCTCGGGAGGATGGGCGGGAGTGGCCAGCATGGAAGATGTCAAAACTGGCCGCTGACCTTGACCTCGGAGGGACTCTCCACGGGATGCGATCAGCGTTTCGGGATTGGTGCTCGGAATCTGGAGTGGTAAGGGAAGTTGCTGAAGCCTGCCTTGCTCATCAAGTCGCAAATGCAGCTGAAAGAGCCTACGCGAGAAGTGATCTAATCTCCGTAAGGCGGGAGGTGATGAACTCATGGGCGACCTACTTAACCGGGTCTTGACGCCAGACTCCCAGTCTCAACCCACCGTCACCATGCCTCCTCCGACAGATGGAGTCGAAACATCGCCCAGGTCAATGACCCGGATTCAACGGGTGGTCGCAACACTGCTTTGTTTGAGGGAGGTGTAGGTGTTCGTTGAAGGCCTCGGAGGGGGTTTGCTATGAGGTTCAGCCCATGTACCAGCAATGCGGTTGGCTTGGGACTATGGCGAATTGTTCGACCCAGCTGCATGATTCCGTCCGCCTCCGCTAGATGTACTTCCCAGGGACGTTGTTGACAGTTTGGTGTTTGGATAAGGGAGGGCCTCCCTGGTTTGATTCGTGGGTGATTGATATCCGCGAATCCAGGAGGCCCTCATGGGAAACTCTAAAGCACGGTTGACACCGTTTGGTCGAAAGTTGCTGGTGGATCGGATCCTGGTGCATGGTTGGCCGGTGGCTCACGCCGCCGAAGCAGCGGGGGTTTCCCGCCAGACCGCCTACCGGTGGCTGAAACGCTTCCGGGAGGAAGGCGAAGCAGGTTTGCAGGATCGTTCCAGCAGGCCCCACCGGAGTTCCAACCGGGTCTCTTCGGAGACAGAGGAACGGATCGTTTCTGATCGGATCCGAGAGAAGGAAGGTCCTCATTTGATGGCCGGGCGGCTGGGTGTACCGCGATCGACCATCTACCGGGTGCTCTGCCGTCGGGGACTGTCCCGCCTGTGCGACCTGGACCGCACCACCGGCGTCCCGATCCGCTATGAGCGAGACTGTCCAGGCGAACTGGTCCATGTGGACATCAAAAAGCTGGGGAAAGTACCTGATGGAGGCGGATGGAAGGTCCTGGGACGACCAGGAGCGGGACCCTCACAGAAAGTGGGATATGAGTATGTGCATTCGATGGTCGATGACCACACCCGCATGGCCTACTCAGAAGTCCTCGACGCCCAGGACGCCCAAGCCTGTGCCGGGTTCATGCTCCGCGCCGCCCACTGGTTCGCCACCTGGGGGTATCGCATCGACCGGGTAATGACCGACAACGCCATGGCCTACCGCCGCAGCCAGGTCTTCGCCGATGCCCTCACCCAGATCGGCGCTGCTCACAAACTGATCCGCCCCTACCGGCCCCAAACCAACGGGAAGGTCGAACGCTTCCACCAGACCCTCCTACAAGGATGGGCCTACAAACGCCCCTACCAAACCAACCAGCAACGCCGCCGAGCGCTCACCAGATTCCTCCGCACCTACAATCACCACCGACCCCACAGCTCACTCGGAGACCAACCACCCATCACCCGACTTGTAACCCACCTCTGTGGGAAGGACAGCTAGAAAACGGGATAATCGGTCGGTCTGTAGGTTGAAGCTCGAGGCTAGCCCGGTGCCCCACGGTGAGCCGGTCAGGAACGGGAGGCCGTTAGGTGTGCCACCTGGTCCCTCTCTCCAGTGGGATGGGCTGGTGTGGTGTTTTATGAGTTGGTGGAGGCTGAGATGTCTGATGCTGTGATGATCGCCGTCCAGCCTGCGGAGGGTTTGGGGCACCAGCCCACGGTTTTGCATAAAACAGTGCTTGAGTGCACACAAAAAGAGTGCCAGAGCAACTTTCCAGAGCTTCTATGGGCCTCTCAGGGGCCTCTAGTTCAGCCTCTGGCGGGCCGTCCGACGGTAGTGGGCGAATCGTTAACACCGTCGCCGAAGGGCAGTCTGAGGAAGTCCCTGGGGAGGATAGGGCGGTGCAGTGTCTGTCACCCTTTTGCCTACCCCCTTTTGGTCCCTCCGGGTCGAGTTCCTTTCCCACCGTGAACGGTGGGCTCGGCGCACCATTGCTGACGGAGGACAGCCAAAGGCTCCAAAACCTGTTTGGGCATTTCGAGTAGGTCAATCAACACTGCTTCATCCAGAGCAATCCGGCTGGGATCACGGTATGCCTCGTTCGCAGGTAGCAACGCTCGGTCAGCAAACTCGTCAAACATGGCTTGTGCGCGTTCGATCTGCATCTCGGAGAGTTGGCGGGGATCTAACATCGATAACTCGCCCAGTCTGCTGACCGTGAGACGGGCCCGACCCTGATGTTGACGGGTCCCCCGCCACCAGAACCCCATCAACCCCAGCGTGGTGTTGGCCCACAATGCCACCACCTTCTCCCACAACTCACTACTGAGCCGAAAGCTGGGCCAAGCCACACCACCGATCGCTACACCCGGAGTTAGACACGCCGCCAATGCTTGGGAGTTGATTCGGAAATCCAGATTGAAGTGGAGCCGAGTAGCTGTTTCCCAAACCCTGCGGGCGTGATCCTCACAGCCCGAGCGAACCCTGCCCTGGCTGTCCGGATCAACAATCAAGCGCCTTTCCCGCATATGTCTGTGCGGCCCACAAACTTGGATAGGACGCTATCTGGCCGACGGATAGAGGTTCGATGTCAAAAGGGCCTCGCGATGTCCCATCAGAATTCATACCGTTGATGTCCCTGTGAACAAGTCCGGGCTGTCCGAGTTTGGCAAGCCGAGTCATCGACAACGCGAGGGGAGCGATCCGCGGCAAGACCAACTTGCTTGTACCCAAGCCCAATGCAGTTCTAACCACATCCAGTTCGGCTGTCTGGGCACATCCGCTTTCTTCAAGCGGTGCCCGTATGTAGCAGCCCATTCTGTCTTCGCCTACCTGCAGCCAGCCTGAATCGTCACCGGCCGTGTTGGCGATTGCGCGAGCTATTTCGACAGCTTCAGCAGTGCTTTTGGGTCGGCGGGTGAGATTGACCCACAAAGTGGCGAGATCGGATGGTGTGTCCGGTGAGTGGCGAGTTGCTATTAGCAGGGCTTCCGCCATGCCGGTGTCGGCTGAGAAGGCCCGATCGGTTGACCCCACCGTAGCGATGGTGATCACTGTGACATTCTTGTACTCGGTAGTGAGAAGTTCTCGGGCCTTCGCCCAGGAGGCACCTGTAATCACCACTACAGGCAAAACCAGCGCAATGGTACCCCCTCTCCTGGTCTTGACATGGGCCAGGTCCATGAAGTTAGACGCGAGACCTGCGTTGCCGTGGCCAACTAGTCCATTGTTCGTTTTGCGAAGGTCTTTCAAGACATTGGCCATCGCTTTTTGTTCATCTCTTTCGGTGCTGAACCCAGCGAAGGAAGGAACGGGAACAGCCGCGGCCGTGGCCGTCGCGTGGTTGGTGGGACGAGTGAAGGGAGGATTCATGATCACCAAGTCAGCGGAACGGTGGTCCATCACGAACAGGTTCGTGCCTTCGTCGGCGTCTACCTCGCCGCTCCCAGTTGCTAGGCGTCTTCCCGTACCAAAGAGAGTCATTGCATTGACATCATCAATGAGATCCAAGGAACCGATCGCTACCGCTCTCCCCTCGGGTTGCTCACCATATGGCATTGTGTATATGTTGGTGCGCCCGAACGTAACGGAAGGATGGGCTGAGGACAGTATGGCCGCGGTCAAGTGGGTTGCTGCTGGCATTATGTCAGCTCCTACCAGGACTTCTTCGATCATCTGGGGGTGCAAAACTTGGTCATCCATTCCGGATCGGCGAACCCTTGCTGTGATCCTGCTGTATGCGGCGGAGAGCAGAGCACCGGTTCCACAGGCTAGATCTGCCACCTTAAGGCCGGTCACCTGGTCAGCGTCACCGTAGTCAATACCCAGACGCTCCACCGCAAGTTCAGCAAGTAGCGCCGCGGAGGACGGCAGTGTATAGAACGTGGCCAGGAACTTCCGGTCGGCTATTAGCCGCCCGAACATCTGCCCAGCCAGGTCTCCTGTGGTTGTGACACCCAGACCGGCGAGCCTCCCAGCCACGGTGGACAGTCGTCTGAAAGTCTCATTGGCTACACCATTCGGGATGGGAGCCATCACCCGCGTGGCTATGTCAAATATCGGCCAGTAATTGATTTGGAGAATCTCCCGCCAGGCATCGAGTACATCCGTTTTCGCCAAGTCCCCACCGGCCGACCGCAATTGATCAGGGGTTCGGATGCCATGCGTTCCAGCAATGGCGGTGTGAAATATCAGAGCGTTGGCAACCACCGCCATAGCCATCCGGGTGGTTTGCCAACCCTTCTCCTGATGCAACACCTTGCCAATGGTGTCCAGCACCCCGGAATGCGTAGCACCCAGATCCTGATGCAACCGGCCCGCCGCGGCTTCAACCCCGACTTCCAGGATGTCAGCTCCCCTGACGATCCGCGACTCCGACAGCGCTGCCCTCTCTATGAAACCCGTCGGGTCGTCGATCCCTCCACTGATCCAGCCCTTTCTAGGAAACCGTCGGAATTGACGAGAACCGTCCGACCCAAGCCAAGACAACGCCGAGAACAAGCAATAGGAGAAGTGACCCTGGGCGATCTCCTCTCCACCTGCCTGTTCACGCAGGCCTTCGGGGATTCGCACCGCCACGACCTGTTCAACGGTGTCACCCGTGGACTTGATCGTTACCCCCAGGCGACCCCGTGCATCCTCCTCAACTGTGCTAGCCGGCTCGAACTCCGTCTCCACGATCACCGACGATTCTCCCGGATACCCCACCACGATGTCAGGGATCTTCGCCGCGGCGTCCACCAGCACGTCCGTGGACTCCGCGGTGACCAGGCCCTTGTCCCACCGCGGGTGCCGAGCCATCAACTCCTCAGCCAGCAACGCATTGAACGCAACCTCTTTGGTCCGTGCCATGATCCCCCTAGGTTAAAGCAAGCATCACTCTTCTGGAACCGAGACCAGCGCCGGTTCCGAGACGAACAATAGGAACGGCGCGCCAACCCTGAGAGGCCTGGTTTGTCAATCGATCTGTAAGGGGTGGGTTCGAACTGCTATCTGGGCGGGCAATAAGAAATGAATCCCTTCGGGTTGGGTTGATAGCGGCGATGTGTATGGCCCGGTTCAGGCGACGGTTGGCGCCCCGGTGAGTCAGTGGCATTTTGTTCGCTGATGCTGGGGTCCATTGGTACTGTGCCATGGGCCACGGCAGTATTCGTCCTGGTGGGGTAGCGACTGGGATCCCCACCTCCCCGAGGATCTCGGCAGCGAGAAGGTCACCTACGCCGCAAATGTCGGTGAGGGTGGTGCCTGAAACTGGGATCAGGGTGGTGATCCGGGTGTGGTGACCTGGTGTTGGTAGCCACAGCGGAGCTGTCCCAGGGCGCGTGGAGCCGGTTGAAGCCATCCGTCATCAGCGTTTTGGTCGCGGGGCATCTCAACCACACGTTTGCACTAAAGCCTGCCCACACCCGAAAACGCGTGGGCAGCCCTCCGGCAACCCGAAGCGGCGTGGGCAGGTTTGAGGGTCTTCTAGCGAAATGTTCGTCGAGTACGTGATCCGGGTTCTTACGAGACAAACGGCTGGCGAACGGCTGCGAGCGCTTGACTGTTTCCGGGGGGTGTTGCCCCAGGTCAGACCGTAAACGAACGGTTTGCAAACGGTTTGCGAACGTCATAGAAGCTCGTTTAAACAAACGTCTCTTTCTGGGTGTTGTTGCGTGGCGGTGGGCAGGAAACATCGTTACATCTCCCTCTGACCGTCCCCTTCAAGGCTGGGCCGTCCCCTTTCTATCGTGACTCTGGCCCGCTCCTTGGTGGGTTGTCTCAGGTGACGGGCATGCCCGCGGTCGTTATTGTTTGGAGTCCATGGCCTGTTGGAGTCGGTTAAGCTGCTCAGAGACCGGACGAGGATTTGTGACCCTGCCCTCCTAGCAGCCTATATTATTGACGATCCGTAGGGCACCGTCTGAAGCGAAGAGACCGTCTGAGAGGAAAAGGGTGCGCTGGTTGGTGCGCATCATCTCCTGCCCGGACGCTTGCGTCCGTACGGTGGCAAGGTTGCTGATATGTCCCTAGTTGTGTTTCGTCCTTCCAGAGAGAGGCGCTTCTTGTCCAAGTTGCGGGCGTGGTTTGTGATGGCTGGTTTGGTGATGGTTGTCCTGCCTGCTCCCGTAGGTGCTCAGTCATTGACTGACCGGGTGGTTTTGCAGTCGGCCGATCCCGATCCTTATGCGGCTGACCCGTTGGGGTTGGTGGCCCACTTTGGGCTTACGTCGTTTCGGGGGACCGCGCCTGACCGGTTCGAGGTGTGAGTGTGCGATGGGGTTCATGGTTCCCTGGATCTGACGCCTGAGAACGTATCGGGACTGCTGAATGCTGAGCTACCTCCGTTTTTTTCGTGGCTTTCGGAGGGGCGTTATGTTTTGTCGTTCGTTCCCGGTGGGTCGGTTCGGGCCAACAGCCAGCAAGGTTGTTTGGATTCGGTCGGTAATCGGTCGGCGGGTGGGAACCATGCAGCTATTGTCGTCTCGACTCTGCACATTGCGGCTGCTGCCGGTGGCTTTTCTTGGGGTGGACCTGGTTCCTTTTGTGGGGACAGTGTTTCCATCAGGTGGTGCAATGAGTTTTACCCTGAGAACCAGCGGTGGGTTTGGATGGAATGGTTCACTAACGTAGGCGTTCGCTGGTCGCCCGTTGCTCTGTCTTCTATCCAGGGCGGCATAGGTTCACTTGATGACCTTCACGCTCTAGGTGTCCTTCCCACAGAGGTGGTTTACAAGTCGGGTGATGGGTGGTTGGTCTCCGAGTGAGCTGTGGGGTCGGTGGTGATTGTAGATGCGGAGGAACCGGTGGAGGGCCTGGCGGCGTTGCTGGTTGGTGAGATAGGGACGTTTGTAGGCCCATCCTTTTAGGAGGGTTTGGTGGAAGCGTTCCACTTTGCCGTTGGTCTGCGGCCGGTAGGGACGGATCGTTTTATGAGACGCGTCCAGGTCGGTGAGCACTTTGGCGAATGCCCGACTGCGGCGGTAGGCCCAGGCGTTGTCGGTCATCACCCGGTCCACACGGAACCCATAAGTAGCGAACCAGCGGCCGGCGCGGAGCATGAACCCGGCACAGGCTTGGGCGTCGTCGGTGTCTAACACTTCGGTGTAGGCCATGCGACTGTGGTCATCGACCATCGAATGCAGATACTCATATCCCACCTTCTGTCTGGGCCCGGCTTTGTCTCGCCCGTGGATTCTCCATCCTCCCCCATCAGGGATTCTGCCCAGCTTCTTGATGTCCACATGGACCAGTTCACCTGGGCAATCCCGCTCATAGCGGATCGGGACGCCGCTGGTCCGGTCCAAATCTGTGAGGCGGGAAAGACCCCGACGGGAAAGCACGCGGTAGATAGTCGAGCGTGGTACGCCCAGCCGCCATGCCATCAAATGGGGTCCTTCTTTCTCCAAGATCCGATCCGCCACGATCCTGTTCTCTGTCTCGACCGGTACCCGGTTGGGACTGCGATGGGGACGAGACGAACGATCCATGAGGCCCGGTTCGCCTTCCTCCCGGAAGCGTTTCAGCCACCGGTAGGCGGTCTGGCGGGAAACCCCCGCTGCTTCGGCGGCGTGAGCCACCGGCCAACCATGCACCAGGATCCGATCCACCAACAACCTACGCCCGAACGGCGTCAACTTCCTACAGTTCCCCACGAGGGCCTCCTTTGATTCGAAGGATTTGCTTACCCCACGAATCAAACCAGGGAGGCCCTCCCTTATCCAAGCACCAAAACCGTCAACAACGTCCCTGGGAAGTACATCTAGGCCTGATCGGCATCGTAGCTCATGAGATCGGGCATACGCTCAGTTGGCCGCATTCCTTTACTGGCACGACGATACGTGACGATGGCACCATAGACGAATACGACAATCCCATAGATTTGATGAGCCGCCGGCCAACCGCAACGTATCAAGATAACCGAGGAACTGTCAGCCGACGAACACTGGCGGGGACTCACGCGTTGAATCGGTACGCAGCTGGGTGGATTCAATCCGATCAAGTCGAGTTTTATCCTTGGGATTACCTGTCGCTACATGCAATAAGCCCGGTCGGTTCACCCGGTACTCAGATGGTGATCATGGAATGGTCCACCGGCGTTTTTGCATCCATGGGGGTCCGCGTACAGGAATCATATGATTCCCTTGTCCCGAAAGAAGGCGTCGAGATTTATCTAATTGATCAATCCACGTCTCAGTGCGACTACCCCTCCATTGATGCTTGTTGGGGTTCTGAGAGACGAACGAAACCGGCCCCATCGGGCGAAGATGACCCGGTGCTCCATGTTCAGGGTCTGGGCGAAGGTGTTTGGTGGGGAGACAGCGAAACGGATCCGGACAGATACGAACTCAATGTGATCGAACGGTACGGAGACACCTTCATAATCGAAATAGCCCCAGGCAATGACTACCCGACTTTCACCGACGTACCCACCGACAGCTTCTTTTATGTTCCGGTAAGGTGGGCCCAGTCCTGGGAGATAACCGCCGGCGTCGGCGAAGACCGGTTCGGGATTCGGTCAGGTTTGAAACGAGAAGAAATGATAACATTCCTGTGCCGAGCCTACGCACCCGATGAGTGCACAAGGACCCAGTACGACGGTAGCGCCTACTTCACCGACGTCCCAGGCGATCACTGGGCAAACACCACGATCGGCTGGGCTTTCGAGAACGGCATCACCAGCGGAGTCGGGAACGGCCTTTTCGGGATGGGCCAGACCCTCACCAGAGAACAAACCATGGCATTCCTCCACCGGGCGGAAGGAGCACCAGACACCGGCACTCTGGGCACAGACCACTACGATGACGTTCCCCCCAACGCGGACGCCTGGTACCAGACACCCATAGGTTGGGCCTATGACCAAGGAATAACGGGCGGGACGGCAGACAGGACATTCGGTTTCCGATCAACGCCTTCCAGGGAAGAAACCATGCTATTCATGTGCCGCACCCTTGATCGGGCGATCTGCCCACCATCCAAAGAACCGGTGATGCCAACCGCAAGAAAGAGTTGAAGCACCCAGTGCGCCTGGAAACAGAGCCTCGACGGCCCGGCTCCCCGGATGATGGCGATCACGGACTCAAACCACCGATTGAGTCGCTCTTCCCAAGTTACAGTCGTGACAAAGGATCTGGATATGGTGACGTCATTCCCTGAAGCATCGCGAAGGGCCAGAACAACAGAAGGTCGCGAAGCCTCGATTAGTTCAGCCGCCACTCCTGGGTTAATACGTTGATCAGATCTCACTGCCGGCGTTCTAGCACCTCCGGCGTCAACCGGGTTCTCAACGGGGATGTGGCCCACACCCTACAAGGCATGGGTCGAAGTGGAAATGCCCGCCCACGTCTACTTCAAAACGTTCGTAAACCGTTCGCTGTAGCGTTCGTAGCGTTCGCAAACCGTTCGTTTACTGTGTGACCTGGGGAAACACCGACCTGAAGTGGTGAAACGTTCGAAACCGTTCGCCAGCCGTTTGTCTCGTGAGAAGCCGGACCAGGTACTCGACGAACGTTTCGCTAGGAGCCCCCCGAACCGGCCATCAAACCTGCCTGCGCCGCCCCGGGCGGCTGGTGGTTGCCCACGCGTTTTCGGGTGTGGGCAGCCTTTAGTGCAAACGTGTGGTCGAGATCGCCCACAACGAAGAACGATTCAAGAACGCTTTCTGGTCAGCATCTGGCAGGGCCCCTCGGTTCTGGCAGCGGCTGCGTCAAGGTTCCCTCTGCATCGTCTCTTAGTTCTGGCTCCCATGCCCCTGTACCCCTGGTTCCTCCCTCATGTGCACTCGATCCTGCTCGCGTCGTTTCCTCCTGTTGTGGAGGGTCCTTGGTGGTTAGGCCTATGTTGGTTCGGTCCGGTCGTTGCGATGGTGCTTTCAGTCGGGGGTTGATGCCTGGGGGAGGATCGGTGGCTCGTGGGTGTTCGGGACGATGGTTCATTCTGGCCCCGGTCGGCCTAGTTGGGCTGGCGGGTTCAGTGGTGGCGCAGACGGGGGTTTTCGGATGTGCCCGAAGACCACCCGAATCGGGAGGCCATCGAGTGGTCACGGGAGGTAGATGCTTTCCAAGGCTATCAGGATGAGACGTTCCGACCTGATCAGAAGATAACGGCTGAGCAGGCGACGATTGTGTTCGGACGCGTGTATCCCGATGGCGTGAGTCGGGGTGAGTTCGCGGCGTTGCTGTATGCAGGGCGGGACTTGTTGTCAGAGTCGCCCGTGACCACGACGTCGACGACCACCACAACGGTGGCTCCAACTCCGGAAACCCATTCGCACAGCACTGTGCTCGCTTTACCAACAGCGGACTTTGCGACAGAAGATTCACCCGGAATGGTCCGTGGGTACCCTGCCACTCTCACCCGGCTGGCTTCCCCAAACACGACCAAGGCAATCATAGAAGGCAGCCATCTAATAGCTGCCTAGCGGGCAACCAAACTGGAGGTGCGTGGCTGCTGATAGAACGGCAACCCCCGTAGCCAAGCCACAGTTGCTTTGCGGACACTGCAGGGGCTCTCCTCGGCGACCCCGGCTAGGAGTGAGGAGGCGGGAGGAGGGTTCATAGTCTGGGCCGCCCCCTCCCGCTCTGGTATGCCAGGCGCCCTCGCGGGGAGAGGGCTGGTGCGAGAAGCCAGGCGCAAAGGAGAGGGTACCGTCAGGCATGCCGCCGGAAGAGGTATCGGGTTTCGCGACTCTGGCCCCTCCGCAGCGGCGCAAGGACTGGCGGTACTTGAATCGTGAATGACAAGAAGATCCACCTTGACACCCGGCGGTTTCCCGAGACCCTTCGTTTCTGGCGGGTAGCACCAGCAGCCTGCGCCCAGCACGGCAACGACGCCGATTACAACATGATTCCCGTGGAACGCCTCACCCGCGACTGGCACGAGGTCACCTGTCTAAATTGCCAGCGGACTTTCGATTACAACACCCTCCGACAGGCAGACTGACTCGCTCGGTTTCGCCACTTTGGTATATAATTTCCCAGAAGAAAGACGTCTGATCGAGGTTGTCAGTCCCTCTCGGGGAGCATGCCAATGACCCCGGACGCGTGGGAGCCGCTGTGAGCTACAGGTATGTGCTTCACCGTCGGCTGGTCGGCTTCGTCGAATATCGCCAATCTTTCACGATGGTCGTATGCATGCTGAACCCGAGCACAGCAGACGCCCACAGAGGCGACCCGACTATTCGCAGAGTGAAGCAACTGGCAGCCGCAGCAGGGGCTCATCACCTGAAGGTAGTCAATCTGTTCGCGGCCAGGTCCACGAACCCCAAAAATCTGCGGGACATTGCTGACCCGGTGGGTCCGAAAAACGACATCATGATTCGGCACTCCTCACCCGGCGGATGATCAATGATCGCAGTGGCACGACCCCGGGTTCCCGCACAAGCGCCACAAGACGGTCGAAGACCCTCATGGCGGATCTTCCTCACCAACGTCGGATAGCTTTGCGAATAGCCCAAAGCCACCACCTCGTCGAACAACACAGTCGCCCACACATGCGGATCATCAGACAGCCGCTGACGCACGTACGACTCGAACTGGTCGAACGGATCCACCTCAGCCGGGATTCGCTCTCCCGGCACCCGCTTGATGGCGATCACTGAAAGTGCTCACACCTGATCACTGAAAGTACCCAGTTGCTGGGGGGCTAATTGCCCGTTGTTGGGGTGGGCTCTCTCCAAGCTAGGGGACTGTCACGTTCTCTAGCTGTGGAGAGGAGCCCTGCCCTTTATGTTGGTCCAGGAGGAGTACTTGGAAGTTCATGCTTTGAGAAGGCGGGGGTGGTCGATCTCGGCTATTGCCCGTCATTTGGGAAAGAATCGTCGTACGGTTCGGGCGTATTTGGATGGGCGGGTTCCGGGTCGGCGAGTCCCGTCCGGGCCGGATCCGTTTGATCGGTTCGAGGCGTATGTTCGTCAGCGACTGTCGGATGATCCCCATGTTTGGGCGACTGTGCTGTTCGACGAGGTGGTGGTGTTGGGCTATTCGCAGAGCTATCCGACGTTTGTGCGGAAGGTCCGCTATCGGGGTCTTCGACCGTCTTGTGGTGCCTGTGCGGGCACCCGTGGTCGTGCTGCTGCGATTATCGATCATCCGCCGGGTGAGGAGTGTCAGTGGGATTGGACAGAACTTCGGGACACCCCCTGGGGGTCCCGAGCTTTTGTGCTGGTTGGTGCTCTGTCGTATTCGGGCCGGTTTCGCGGGTGGGTCACATCCAGGCAGGACCAGCCGCATCTGATCGAGGGGATCGACGCGGTGTTGCGGCGCCTGGGTGGTACTGCCCGGCGGTGGCGGGTTGATCGTATGGCCACGGTGATAGACCCGGGCACTGGTCGGTTACAGTCGTCGTTTGTTCCGGTGGCGAAGCATTATGGGGTGGGGGTGGATCCGTGTCCACCGCGGCATCCTCAGCGGAAGGGTGTGGTGGAAAAGGCCATCCATTTCATCTCTCAGCGGTGGTGGCGCACCGCTTCGGTGGCTCGTCTCGCTTCGGCGCAGGACAGCCTCGACCGCTTCTGTGTGGCGGTGGGCGATTCCCGCCGGCGGGGCGAGAGCACCGTTGGTGAGTTGGCCGATACCGAGCCGTTATTGGAGCTTCCTCTCATGCCTTACCCGGCAGAAGGCACCCTCTATCGGAGGGTCGCGTCGAATGGCCTGGTGTCGGTGTGGGGCAACCGATACTCGGTGCCACCTGGGGTGATAGGAACCCAGGTCACCGTCCGTTGGCGTCTGGGAGACCCCACCATCGACATGACGTCAGAGTCAGGTCGGCTGGTCGCTACCCATCGGAAGGTGGCCCGCGGTCAGGGACGGGTGGTTCGTTTGCCCGAGCACGTCGAGGCTTTGGAGAACGTCGTGTTAGCCGCGTTCACCACCAAACGGCCGTGCAGACCGAAACCGAACCGGCCACCGTCGGAAGCTGCCCTAGCCGTCGCTTCGGGTATCGGAGGTGATCTGAACACAGAATCGGTGATAGACCTGGGGGTGTACCAGCGGCACATCGATCTCCAACACCGGAGGCGGCGATGAACAAGAACTCGGTGTACCAACAGCTCCGAAGCCATCTGGCCTATCTCGGTCTGTCGGCCGCGGCCGAGGAGCTCCCCACCCACCTGGAACGGGCACGCCAACACAACATCGGTCACACCCAGTTCCTCGAAGCACTGTTGCGGGTAGAGGTGGAAACCACCGAACAGCGCCGATGGGCAACCCGATTGAAACTGGCGAACTTCCCAACCCGCTGGAAACTGGAAGACTTCGACTTCGCCGCGCAACCCAGCATCGACCAAAAACTGATCCGGGAACTCGCCACCGGCGCGTACCTGGCCGACGCCACCAACGTGCTGTTCATCGGACCACCCGGAGTAGGCAAAACAATGCTCGCCGTCATCTTGGGCAGAGCGGCGGTGGACACAGGTCACAAGGTCTACTACACCACCGCAGCAGACCTGGCAGCACGCTGCCGCAAAGCAGCCCTACAAGGAAGATGGGCCAGAACCATGCGATTCTTCAACACCCCGAAAGTGTTGATCATCGACGAACTCGGCTATCTGCCGATGCCGGCAGAAGACGCCGCGACACTGTTCCAGGTGATCTCCCAACGCTACGGGAAAGGATCAATCATCCTCACCACCAACCTCGCAGTGACATCGTGGGGAGAGATCTTCTCAGACAGCACTATCGCCGCGGCCATGCTCGACCGGCTCCTCCACAGGAGCGTGGTATGCACCATCACCGGCGACAGCTACCGGCTGCGAAGCTACCAAGCACAAGCAAGAAAACACAGACCGAAAGGAGACCCGCTAGCCTAAAACACCACCCCCAGACTGGGCACTTTCGGTGATCGACTCTGGGCACTTTCGATGATCGCCGTCACGCTCGCCGGACAGATACGCTCGTACCGTTTTTCGGTCTCTTCCCAAATGGCGGGCGATAGCCGAGATCGACCACCCCCGCTGTCTCAATGCATGAACTTCCAAGTACTCCTCCTCTGCAAACTGTGAGAATGTGGGGGGATGCTCTTTGGAGAGTATTTCAGGTCAGCTGCTGGTGGTGGTGTCGTGACCCTTATGCAAACTGACCCCGTTAGGTGTCTTTCTTATGATCTGTCCGACACCGACCGCCAGCAGCAGCCTGCGTACCGCGCTGGCCTAATCAGAAGCCTGTCCACCCCCCAGGGGGTGTGACTCATCACAGTTCTGCCGTATTTTGCGGATCGCGCCTCTATGGGCAACCCGAAATTTGTAAGGCAACAGAAAGGGAAAAGAATGGCTGTGGCATCAGTTGAACATGTAATCGGGATCGACCCGGATCGTGACCGAGTCACCGCCTCGGTAGTGGACACCGCCACCACCGGAGAACAAGCATCCGCAGCGTTCGCCACCACCCAGGCGGGATACGAACGGCTGGTGAAATGGGCCGATCAACACACCCATGCCACCGACCGGGCATGGTCCGTGGAAGGCACCGGAAGCTACGGAGCCGGCATAGCAGCCTATCTCGCTGCTCAGGGTGAATGGGTAATAGAGTTCAACAATCCCACCCCCAGCATCGACGGCGCCAAAACCGACACCCTGGACGCTCGCCGGGCCGCCCGCCAAACACTAGGCCGCTCCCAACCCTCCGCACCACGGATACGGGGAAACCGCGAAGCCCTCCGAGTGTTGGAAACCACCCGCCGAGGCGCAATAACAGCCAGAACAGCAGCGATCAACGAACTGAAAGCCCTCCTAATAACCGCGCCGGTCAATCTTCGCGACCAACTCCGAGACCTCACCACCACAGCTCTGGTAGCCAAATGCTCGGGGTTCCGTCTCCCGTCTGACACCATCAACGAACACACCGCCACCAAACAAGCCATGCGATCCGCAGCCCGCCGGATCCGAGCCCTCACCGACGAAGCAACCCAACTGAGAACAACCATCACCGAACTGATCACCACTGTCGCTCCCCACCTACTCCACCAGCCCGGAGTAGGACCAATCACCGCCACCCAAATCTACATAGCATGGTCCCACCCCCGCCGATGCCGCAACGAAGCAGCCTTCGCTCGCCTAGCCGGCGTCGCACCCCTACAAGCCTCCTCCGGCCAAAAAACCCGCCACCGACTGAACAGACGCGGCGACCGAAAACTCAAACTCCCGATACTGTCCCAAAACCCGGGCCTACCTCGCCAAACGCATCAGCCAAGGCAAAACCACCCGAGAAGCCCGCCGCTGCCTCAAACGCTACATAGCCCGCCAGCTCTACCACCTCCTCGAAAACCCACCAACCAACCCCCACCACCCCCAGACGCCGATTTGGAAACCATAGAAGCATCATAAGGGACAGGGCTCCTCTCCACAGCTGCCGGATCTTGCTACCAAGCAGCTTGGAAGGGGCCCTACCCGATAACGGGTATTACCCCCAAGAGGTGGGGAATTTCAGTGATCGAGAGTGGGGACTTTCAGTGATCGCCAACAACAGTGAAGAGTCATCGCCCAAGGTCTCACAACGATCCTGCCCGCTCATACCTGCTTCTCACCTGTAGTGTGACGAACTAAGAAGCGGCGGGCTCCCTCTCCCCGTTTTCCTGTATCAAACACGATCCAGATTGCCCTTAGCCTGTTGACCATCACTGAATGCCCACTGTGGCGGCCTTGTCGCGACGTGTCACAGAGCAGCCCTTCCTACACGGGTGTGGAAGAGGAGGAGTGCGACGATTGCACCCGAGTAGCTATTGACGCACCGAATGCGTTCCGGGGACAACCACTCTCTGGCCACAGCAAAGCCGATTGATAAAACGCTCCACCAGGGTCCAGCACTATCCCCCATCCACAGGCCGCTACGGCAGCCCACATAATCCCAATGGGCGGAACAAAAGCCACACTATTGCGGGGTGCCGAACGCTGTCTCGATCAGTTCCAGTTCGGCAACCAATCTGATGCATAGGTCTTCAAAATGCCCTCCGTAGCTCCCGTGCGCTGTCAGAGCTTCATGCGAAAAACGTCGGACCTTACTCCTTGCCGCATGAGCTCTTACCACCCGAAGCTCATTAACCTCCCATAGGGCGGCAATACGCTCCGTCGTGTCAATCAAACCAAGGGCGTGCAGCAGACGCTCCAGCAAGAGCAGACTCCGGTCACCCTTCTCGTATTTGCCTCCCACTTCTCGCAACCGCTCGCGGACAGCCTTTAGATTGAATCCCTCAACAAGTCCACTTGACAGGGATAGGCATGCATCCAACCACTCCTTCCGGCTCCCCGTGCGAGGGACGGTAAGACCATCTGGCGAACCCTCATCAGCCCATCTCCACCACGTGAAACCGCGCCTGATCCATCGACTCAATAGGTGGATTAGTGAGGCGATGGGTGGAAGGTCATCTTCTTCAAGCCACTCCCCGCGAAAGTCGGTTTTGATAACGTGGCCTGGTAACCCTGCTCGTGGCTCCTCGTTGAAGAGAGACCAATACACTTGCTCCTCGCGCGGCAGATGGCGAAGATCGCAAATGTACGCACACACCTGCCCGGCACCATTTGTCCAATAGCTCCTGAGGTCCCAACTTGCCCGACAGGTGATTCTTCCCTCCCTCACGGTGTACTTTTCAGTGTCCGCCTTGTATCTGGAGAGAACTTCGGGTCGAAATGATGCAGGCGATGTTTCAAACGGCAGATCGTTCTGGTCGGCATCGAAATAGCTGGTGGTGGTGGACGGATCGGTAGTGACGGTCGCAATTCGGTCATTCCGCCAGTCCCAGATCGAAAACCCTACTGGTATCTCTTCTGCCGGATCGGCTATGCGGCCGTCTTTGACCAACTGCTCAACCTCAACCGGCGTCAATGTGGGCCTAATGACCTGCACACCCCTAATGAACCCGAATCGACCCTCATTGACCATCTCCTTGTAACAGAGACCTGAACCGATACGAACTAGCCGATCAACATGTTCGCCGTAGTTATATCTCTCCGACGGTGGGCGTCGAAGTAATGTCACATCGAACGCCCGAACAAGCACGGCACTCATCGCAATGAGGTATAAATCCAGGCTTTCACGCCGAAATGAAACCAAGTCAGTGGAGTGTGGCCCCTCGGGACCTGACACGGAGATAACATCCATCCAGTCTCCACGAAAGTCGATGCGAGAATACGCCTCCCGTTCCGGCCGCCAGTGAATTTCAGCCGCGTGAACGTACTCTTGGAGGACTTCAAAATACATACCGCTTCGATCAGTCACCCCCTCAATGGTGCGACCAAAGACAAGTGGATGCACATCAGCAGGGAGGTCATGGGGCCAACTGCCGTCGTGTTTCGTCGCTTCTACCCCGTCGGTTGCCAAAATCCAACTCCAGGAGAATGACGTAGCCTCGTGATGGAGGGGATTAGGGGACCAGCGGCTGAGTGCCAGAATATCACCATGCAAGTCTGGATGGTCGCCGTCTGCGATGAACGAATTAATGCAAGTCCCTGGCGAGAGTGCGGCAACAATAATCTCGTCCTCTGCAGCATTCTGGGTCAGCATTTCCAAATGGCCACTACCCCGTATCCACTCTCCGAAGGCCTCAGAGTCATTTGGAGCCTTATCGGCCTCAGTGAGTCGAGCGACCAATTGTCTGTGTGCAGATGTAACCACTTCTACCTCCATGTCACCCCGCCTACGAAACCTCGTTGCGACTCAGCCCCTCACGGCTAAGTGTTGATGTAGGAGGTAGCTGAGAAGGATGCAGGAGGCATGTGGCAAGGCAATTCCCTGTTTGCAAACAACATCAGTGTAACCACTGTCCCCCTATTGCACCAGAGGGATTTGGAGGCCACAACACCAGGAATTCCGCCTCCTCCATCCAGGGCCTCTCACGGTACAGCACAGTCTGAGACAGGGTTACCCCACTAAAGCAGCCGCCCAAACTGCTGGCAGGTAGATAGCCACTGACAAGGGGATTGCTACATAATCCACAATGAAGACGGCCCATTAGTCAGGCCCAACAGTTGCGGAGGAGATCCGCGTCCGCCGAAAGCTTTGGGAAAAGGCCAAGAGCGAGTGGTTAGGCTGACAGGATTCCACTATTTGACAACCAGCCAAGCAAAAACTCGCAATCCGGCCCATCAGAGCCCTAAGTAGCGGCCCCACTTCTCCATGAGCTCGCGGCGTCTCTCAAGGAGATCGCTTCGAGCATATGCACCCTCGACGCCTTTAACCGTGTGAGCTAGCGCCGCTTCGGCTAGTTCGCGGGAGACACCGGTCTCTCCGCACCAATCCCGAAACGATGATCGCATACCGTGGGGCACGCATCCGATGTTGTTCTCTTTGCAGAGTTTGCTCATTGTGGCATTGGAGATTGGCTTTCCTTTCGCTGACGGAAAGATCAGCCCAACGCCGCCGGTTTGTCCCCTGGCCTCCTCCAATACGGCTAGCGCTGGGGTGCTTAAGGGCACCCGGTGGGGTTTGCTGGTCTTGGTGCGAGTTGCGGAAATGGTCCAAGTTGCTGCGGCAAGATCGATCTCATCCCACGTAGCGAGCCTGGCTTCACCGCTACGAACTGCACACAGTGTCAGAAACTCGAAACAGAGGACCGTGGATTTCCACGCGTTGGTGGCTCGGATGGTGGCTAATGCCTGGGCGACTTCGCTGTGGTGAAGGGCTTTGAAATGTTGCGCCTTGGCGCTGTTGCTGCCCAATGCTGCTTTGATCCTCCGGTCGGCCGGGTTGTCCTCTCTGAAACCCTGAGCCACGGCCCAGCGCATGATGGCCGAGATGCGCTGCAGAACTCGCCGGGCTGTTTCCTCTTTGCGGTTCCAGATTGGAGCAAGGCAGGCCATCACATCGGCGCCTGTGATGTGGTTGACTGCCTTGTCACCCAGTTGGGGAAAGGCATAGGTTTCGAGTGTTGAGCGCCAGTGGTTCTCGGAGAGGCCTCCTGGCTTCCATTTGGGAGCGTGGAGCTGGATGACTCTCTCGGTGGCCTCTCGGAAGGTTGGCACTATTGACTGGCCCGCGGTGGGGTCTCCTCCCTGGCGGGCGATCCTTCGGTATTCGAACGCTTTGGTTCGGGCTTCTCGGAGGGTGACGTATGGATATCCGCCGAGGCCGAGGTCGCGGCGTTTGCCTTCAATGGTGCCTCTCCATATCCATTGTTTTGATCCGGTTGACGTTACCCGCAGTATCAGACCGTGTTGATCACCGTATTTGCCGGGTTCTTTCAGCGAGCGGATCCGCTGGACGGTGAGTTTTGCCATTTGCCTGCCTTTCTTGAGCACCGCTGCAGGTAGGGAATTGAACTATTCTATCCCACATTATATCCCACACTTCGTTGAGACTACATGAAACTGCTGGGGAAGTCAAGAACTCTCCCAGACAGCCGGAATGTCCGCACTCTCACCCTAGTAATATGGCCTTTTAGCTGGGATAACAAGACCATATGAAACCTTGCGAAACCGTCAGGGACCTTCTGGAAAGAAAAACGACGAAACTCGTGGTTGGTGGAGGTGACGGGATTTGAACCCGTGGCCTCTTCGTTGCGAACGAAGCGCTCTGCCGAGCTGAGCTACACCCCCGCGCCGGAAGGCAGTTTACCAGTCCCCCCTGCTCCTCCCGAGAGGTTCAGCCCCCCACCACTCGCCTTAGAACCGGGTCGGACCGTCCCGTGCTCCCGACGCCCGGGGAACGGGACAGCGAGGCGACCCTACTCTGCACCTGGAGGGACAGTCCGTAGTAGATGAGCAACAAAGCGTCCATCCCTATGTGGGTGAGCAACCAATTGAGCGAGCGGGTATACAGGGCAGCCGCCGCAGTGATCACAGCCAGCGCCAAGAGGACCCCCCTGATCCGGCTACGCCGTGCGGAAGCCGCCGAAGGCGGTCCCGGTGCACCGGGGACATGCTCCCCATAGCCCGGGTTGGCGGCGACTCGCGCCACCGGGATGACCGTCACTTCCGGGGCCCGACCACTCTTCGTTTGCTGGCGGCCGAAGCTCAGGCGCGAGGACTTGTGAGCGCCGGTCTTCTTGGGTACCAGATACCATCCCCAAGCCACCAGGATGACGAAAAGAGCGATCATCAGAGCGGCCATAACCGAGACCAGTATACCAACCCACACGGCGGGGAGGGGCCGTCGCCCGGTCGCTATACGGACAGACCAGGGCCTCCGCCGGCGCCGGCCTCCGCCGGCCCATCCCTCCCGACACTTCTACCGCCTCCAGTCACCCGACTTGCCGCCGGTCTTCTCCAGCAGGCGGATCGGGCCGATCACTGCTCCCCTGTCCAGCCCTTTGACCATGTCGTAGAGGGCCAGGGAGGCAACGGAAACGGCCACCATCGCCTCCATCTCCACTCCCGTCCGGGCGGTGGTGCGCACCGCGGCGGTTACGGACACCCCTTCGGAAGTCGGAGCCACCTTCATCTCGATCCCCGAGAGAGGCAACGGGTGGCAGAGCGGGATTAGTTCCGAAGTGCGCTTGGCAGCCATGATCCCCGCCAGCCTCACCGTCGCCAAGGCGTCTCCCTTGGGAAGCGACCCCTCCAGGAGCGAGCGTCGCACTTGGGGACTCAACCGGACGTGAGCTTCCGCCACCGCCCGCCGCACCGTCTCGGGTTTCTCCCCTACTTCCACCATCCGCACCTCTCCCCGCTCATCCAGGTGCGAGAAGACCGGTTCCTCACTCATCGGGCGTCTCCTCCTCGCTCCGGGTCTCCGGAGACCGCAGCATCTCGACGGCGACCGGCTCCCCTTCCCCCACTGAGGCCACGCCTCTGGGAACCACGGCCATGCCATTGGCCACGGCCGCGGCCGACAGCACATTCGACCCCTGTCCACCCGAGGAGCGGGCGACCATCCGGCCGCCCTCCAGGTCCACCACCACCCGGACGAACACGGTCTTCTCCGGGTTGGTGCGGAGAGGGTGTCCGGCCACGGCCGGCACCCGCGGCCGGAACAGCGCCCGGGCTCCCATCATCTTCAGCAGGGACGGACGGACGAACTGCTCGAAGGCCACCAGCGCCGAGACCGGGTTGCCGGGCAAGCCGAACAGCGGAGTGCCGTGGATTAGCCCGAATGCGAACGGCTTGGCGGGCTGCATCGCAACCTTCCACAACTCGACGTCGCCCAGGCTCGACAGGACCTGTTTGACCAGGTCGTACTCACCCATGGAGACTCCGCCGGAGGTGACCGTCACATCCGCGGCGGCCGACGCCTCCCTCAAGGCGGCGCGCAGTCGATCCTCCTGGTCGGGAATGATCCCCATGTCGACGATCTCCACTCCCACGTCGGACAGAAGGCCCTTCAGGAGAGGACGGTTGGAGTCGCGTATTCCGCCCGGGGGAAGGCTCTGGGAGTCGGCCGGGAAAAGCTCATCCCCGGTGGAAAGCACCGCCACCCTAGCTCTTCTTCTCACCTGGGGCGCGGAGACGCCGATGGTGGCCAGGACCCCCAGGTGGACGGGGCCCAGTCGTTCTCCGGCCGGCATGACCAGTTGACCCTCCGCCAGGTCGCCTCCCGCAGGCCTCACCGCGGTACCCATCGCCACCGAGGCCATGATCCTCACCCTGCCTCCCGGGACCGGCTCGGTGTCCTCCACCTTCACCACAGCCTCCGCCCCTTCGGGAATCGGGGCGCCGGTCATGATTTTGATGACGCTGCCCGGCCGCACCGAACCCGACGCCACATGACCGGCTGGCACGTCCTCTGAGATGTGCAACTCCACCGGTGGGTCCGCCACGTCCGCCACCCTCACCGCATAGCCGTCCATGGCGGAGTTGGCGAACGAGGGAACCGCATGGGGAGCGATCACGTCGGAAGCCAGGGCCAGCCCCTGGGCCTGGTCGAGAGGGACTTCGAGGACGGGCAGGAGCCGCATCGCGGACAGAACCTCCCGCCGGGCGGCGGCCAGCGGCTTCATCTCCTCGCTCGTCACGCCGTGTCCGACCCGGACCTTCTCTCCCTCCAGGTGACAAGATTGGATTTGTGGCGGTAGAGGATCAGCACCACGGACAGCAGCAGCCAGGACAACGCCGGAAGGTCCATACCCTGCCAGTACCCGATCGGCAGGTAAGCGATCGCCACCGAGCAGGACCCGGCCGCCGGGAATTTCGCCACCCTGGCCACCAGCCCCCACACCACCGCCGCCACTACCGTCACGAGGGGCAGGATGAAGAGCATCGCCCCGAACAGCGTCGCCATCCCCTTCCCTCCCCGAAACCTGTGAAACACCGGATAGCAGTGTCCGACCACCGCGGCCGTCCCGGCCAGCATCACCACCCAAGATCCGACCGGATCAACCGATCCCGCCGCCAACCAGCCGAGGTATGCGGCAACCAGCCCTTTCAGCAGGTCGCCAACCAGCACCACGATCCCTGGCACGATCCCCACCACCCGGAAAACGTTGGCCGTGCCGGGGTTGCCGCTCCCCTCCGAGCGGATGTCCACGCCGTGAAGGCGCGCCACGAAGATGGCGAAGTCGATCGAACCTATCAGGTAAGCGAGGGCAACTGCCGCCCAGACGGGTAACTCCATATTGCAAACCAGTTTATGCCCCGGTGCGGCGTGGAGGTATCCTGGTTGTGGATTCCCCACGCGTAACCGACCGGATCGTCACGCTATGCCCACCTATGAATACCTCTGCCGCCAGTGCGGTGACAGCCTGGAGGTGTGGCAGTCCTTCAGCGACGCTTCCCTGACCCGGCACGAGTCCTGCGGGGGGCCGCTGCGAAAGGTGTTTCACGCTCGCGGGGTGGTCTTCAAGGGGTCCGGGTTCTACGTGACCGATTCCCGGAAGCCCAACCCCGCCTCGGCCGGGACCAACGGAAAAACCTCGGGGGAACAGAAGAGCCGGAAGAGCGGGGATGGCTCCTCCGACTCCAAATCGGCGACCGAAAAGTCCTCCGTCAGCGCCGCGAAGAGCAAGAGTTCCTCCGGATAGCCTCCTCCCGGCCGCCCGCGGGAGAATAGGAAACAATTCGGTGACTCGCGACAAAGTCCTGCCCCTCTACCGCGGTCCCGCTGGGCACATCTACGCCATCTTGTGGGATGATCTGGTTTGCGCCGCGCCCCTACCTCAAATGGGCGGGCGCCGCGGCGATTGTGGGGGTGTCCTGGTTCATCCAGCTCATGCCCTCCCCGGTGACCCTGCACCCCTTTGCCAGGATGGACATTCCGGCGGGCGCCGAGCTTTCCGACGACCTGTTCGAGTACCGGGAGATTCCCGAGGGGCTTTTGCCGGCGACTGGCGTCCACGGCATCCTGGCCGTGCCCATGTCGAGGGGCGATCCCCTGACGGCAGCGGTCCTTGGCACGGACACCGTGGTCCCCGATGGATGGTGGGCCGTCGAGTTGGAGACGCCGCCGGGGCTCCTCCCCGGTAGCCAGGTGCTCTTGGTGGCGGGGGGCGACGGGCCGGTTACGGCCGCAGAACCGATCCCGGGAGTGGTGATCCACCCGATGGCCGCGAGTCGGGATCCCGGGGAGAGAGCGCTGATCGCCGTACCCGGGGAACAACTGGCCCGGGTGTCGACCGCCTCGGCCTACGGGACCCTGACGGTGGCGGTGGCGCCGGGCCGCTAGCGTCTCCCCCATGATCAACGCGGTCACCTGGGGAATCATCCAGGGACTCACCGAGTTCCTTCCCGTGTCCTCCAGCGGTCACCTGGTGCTGGTGCCGGCTCTGCTGTCGGAGATGGGGCTGTCGGTCTCCACGCCTTCGTTGGCGCAGAGCGCGTTTCTGCATCTCGGAACTCTGGCGGCGGTGGTCTTCTTCTACCGGAGAGACGTGGGCGTGCTGTTGAGGTTCAGAAGCTCCGCCAGGGCCCGCCATCTGTGGGGGCTGCTGATTGTCGGAACCGCGCCCGCCGCATTGGGGCTTCTGGTCGAGGACCTGGTGGAGACCGCCCAGGACAACACGACCGCCGTCTCGGTGGCGCTCGGGTTCACCACCGCCGTGCTGCTGTTAGGGCAGAGGCTCAGGGGACGGACCGGGCGGCTCGAGAAGGCGGGGTTGCGAGACGGATTGTGGGTGGGGGCGGCCCAGGTCATGGCGTTCATGCCGGGCGTCTCCCGCTCGGCGGTGACGATCACCGCCGGGATGGCGCGGGGCCTCTCCCCCGAGGAGGCCACCCGTTATTCCTTCCTCCTGGCGGTCCCGGCCATAGCGGTCGCCGGGGTGCGGGCGATCACCCGCATGGACTTGTCCCCCGCGTCGCTGGGACCCGACCTGGTGGGACTGGGAGTGGCGGCTGTGGTGGGGTATCTCTCGATAGTCGGCCTGTTGTCGGTGATACGCCGGATCGGCCTGGCCCCGTTCGCGGCCTACACCGCCGCCCTGGCCGTGGTGGGCCTCTACATCCTCTAGGAGAAGTCACCTTCACGCCCAGTCCTCAGCCACCCACGTGAGGCCGCGAGGTGGCGGATGCCGTGATATCGACACGACCCGACTCAACTCCCAGGGACAGCAGGGTAAGGGACACCGAGCCCGAAACCTGCACCGTCACCGACCGGAACTCGGGGTCAACCATGATCTCGGGGGGTCCCTCCAGAAGGCCGACCACGGCATGGCGGGAGGCCATGTCTCTCGCCAACTGCCTCGCCCTTGCAGGATCCAGCCGGATCTCTCCCGTGTCTCGCCAATGTGTTTCGGAGATCCCCGACGCCGCTCCTGTGGCGATCGCCTCCGCCACCTCCACCAGTCGAGCCCGCATCGCAACCACCGACCACAAGTCGAGCCCCATCCCTCCCATAACCAGAAGACATATACCAAGGCCCAGCAGCCACAGGGTGATCGATCCCCTCTGTGTCGGTTGTCCTGTCATCGGGTGGAGCGGTAGAGACCGACTACCTCGGCATGGGAAGCCCTGACCGTCAGTTTCCCCACCTCGCCATAGGGTGTGACAACCGCCGGGACCCCCACGGCGACCGTCACGGTGAACTCCGCACCCTTCGCCGGCGGCCCGCATCCCGAACCGGTGCGCTCGGTGACCGGGCGGATCGCTCCCCCACAGAATCCCACCGCCACATCGTCCACCTGCACTCCGTGATTGCGGGCGATTTCCGCAATGAGAGCCAATACTCCCTCGGCAGAACCATCCGAGAGCACCAACTCCCTGGCAGCCTCCGCCGCCGCCACCCTCACCAACACCATCCGCTCGAGGTACGGACCGAAGGAGAGCGATAGCAGAGCCATGGGGATCAGGATCAAGCCGATCGCCAACACCAACTCAATGGGCGCCGAGCCCCTTTGGGACCGCCGCTCGGTCACTTCCGCTCCGCGGCCGCGGTGGCCGCCATCTGGAAACGGAACTCCGGAACGCCGGGAATCCACGCTGGAAACACCACCTGGGCGGTGGCGCTGGTCCGGCTCGAGTCCCTCTCGCACCGATAGGACACCCCCGAGCCCATCTCTCCACCCAAGAGACCGCTCAGCACCTCGCGGATCCGTAGCTCGCAGGCGGGGTCCGCCGCGCCGTAGCGGGCGCCGTGCCGGGCCCCTTCATCCAGGGCCACCCGCACCACTCCCCGTCCGTACTGGACCGCCATCAGGTTGGCCAGCAGCACGAAGAACACCATCGAGAAACCCGCCGCCACCACAAAGCCCGCGGTCGTGAACCCGTCGGCGGAACCCGAATCCCGGCTCGGCACGGAGCCGACCATCACCGCAAGAGTCTCCCTTCCGTGGGGATCATCACGGTCACTTCTTCAAATTGGTGGAGAGTTGCCCGCGGATCCAGCCCACGATGTCGGTGCCCAGCGTCTGCAGCAGGGCCCAGATGGCCAGCAGCGCCACTATGGCCAGCGCGGCGTTTCCGAGCAGTTCCGCGGTGCTGAGTCCACGCTCCTCACGTTTCATCCTCCGGAGTGTCTCCCCGATCATTACAAATGCCGTCGTCATCATTTGATTGCTCCTTTCTTGTCCAGCGTTTCATGTCCAGCCGAGAACCAGTTGCGGGAGGGGGGCGGCCACGAACAGCAGCATCACCGGCGCCAGGATGGCGATGGTGGGAATCAGCATGGCCGAGCGTCTCTTGACGGCGGATCGTCGAAGCTCCTCCCGGCGAGCCCGGCGGGCGTCGTCCGCCAGGACCCGAAGGCCCGCCGCCAGGTCTACGCCCATCTCATCGGACGAGGCCAGCAGTTTGTATGTTCGGGCGCAATAGGACTCGGGGGTGATCTCGGCCATTCGTCTGAAGGCCTGGGCGGCGCTCATTCCCGAACGGTGCATGCGAAGGGCGGTCCCCAACTCTCCGATCACCTCACCCCTGCCCCGGGCGGTCATCTCCCCCACGGCGTGCATGACCCCGCTCCCCGAACGGACCCGGATGGCCAGCAGTTGATTGATGGTCGAGATCTCGATCTTCATCATCGAACGACGCTGCTCTACCGCCCGATCCAGCCGGCCCCGGACCCTGAGGGACCCCACAAACCCCCCGGCGATGGCGGCGGCCAGCACCACCAGTGTGGACTGGCGGAGCGCCACCAGGATCCCTGCCCCCATGCCGGCCACCGTGGCCGCCGTCCCCAGGACCGCCAACCGATAGGACGCCACGCGGTCCCGGTCTTCCAGGCCGGCGTAGAAGCGGGCCTGGCGCAGGCGGAGGATCAACTGCCCCTCTCCCATCCGGTCGGCGATCCTCCCCACCCCGTGGGCCGCAGCGAGAATCATCGGACCGAACAGTCGGACCGGCGCGGATCCCGCCGTCCGTCCGAACGGCGCGCCCGGGTCGGAAGCCATCCCCGGCAACCCGCCCGTCCCCGCATAGGGACGCACCCGGGCGCTCAGACGTTTGGGAAGGGGGAAGAACCTGAGCATCGCTCCCATCACGGTGACCGAGGTGAACAGGGCCGCCACCAGATGGGCGGGCTGGTCTACCATGGAACGCCCTCCTCAGCCGAGGGGGCCAGCACCCGCGGTTCCTCCTGAGGACGGGAAAGCCTGGAGACCAGGGCGATTCCGAACAGCGACAGACCCGCTCCGATCGCCACCACCAGGATGCCCGCCGGGGAGGAGTAGAAGGTTCGAAAAGGTCCCGGGCGAAAGGTCAGGGCCACTAGAACCAGCCAGGGAAGCATGAACACCACCCGGGCGTTGATGCGCTGCTCGAGGGCCTCGGTCTGCTCCTCTTCGGTGGCCGCCAGGTCCATCGAGGTGGTGTCGGCCAGGTCGCGGAGAATGTCCGGAATCAGGACCCCGCCCCGCTCATGGGCGATCATCAGCACCTCTATCACCCGATCGCTGGTCGGGTCGGCCAGGTCCTCCTTGATCGATTCCAGAGCGGGGACCACTCCCATGGTGCGGGCCAGCATCGGAAAACGGCCGAAAGCCTCCCGCAGGGGAGCCGGACCGGACGCGGCCAGACTCTCCACCGCCCGCTGGACGGACATGCCTGACGAGACTCCTCCCACCACGTCCCTGATCCCGTCCGGCCAGGCTCTTCTGACTTCCGACAACCGTCGGGTCCGGACCCGCGAGAAATAGAAACGGGGCAGGAGGGAGATGACCACAGAGGGAGGCAGGGCCACAACCCACACTCCCGACACGCCGAGCAGGACAACCAGCGCCAGGACGCCCACACCTGCCGAGGCCAGCGTGAACTGCAGGGGGGTGATGTTCAAACCGGCCTGGGCCAGCCACAACTCCCGCGCAACGCTCCTCTGGCGCGACCGGGTCATCCGCAGGCGGACGTTGATCCCCATCACCATCGCCAGCACCAGGGAGGCGAACACCCCGCTGGCCAGGGCGGCGGTCCACTTCATATCGGCCACCCCTCTCCGTCCAGGATCGCCCCCAACCCCGACCCCGTGGCCCGCTCGATGCGGGAAACCAGGGATTGGGGAGGAGACTCTCCCACCCACATCATGGACTCCCCCAGGCGCGGGCGGCGGAACAGGGCATGGATGGAGAAGGACTCCTGACGTCCGGGCGTCACCGAGACGATCTCCCGCACCTGCCGCGTCGGTCCTCCCCGGCCCTCGCCCAACGCCTCCCGGTCCAGATGCACGACCAGGTCGATGGCCGAAGCGAACACCCGCTGCACCACCCGTTCACTGACATTCTCCCCGGCCATCAGCGCCGCGCTCACCAGCGCATCGAGGGCGTCGGCGGCGGAGTTGGCATGGACCGTGCAGGCAAACCCGCACCCGGCGTTGGCGGCCCGGGTCAACTCGAATGCCTCCGCCCCTCTCACCTCCCCCACCACGATCAGGTCGGGGCGCATGGCCAGCACCGCCTTCACAAGCACCCGCAGGCTGATCTCTCCCTTTCCGTCCAGGCCGGGCGGACGCGCCTCGTAGAACGACCCGTGGACCAGGGGAATGTGCAACTCCCGCACCTCCTCGCAGCAGCGGATGCAGCGGGTGGGCGGACAGGCGTCCAGCAGGGCGCTGAGGAGCGAGGTCTTTCCCGCCCCCGGCGGGCCAGAGACGACCACTCCGCACTCGGTCCGCATGGCGGCGGCCAAGAGCCGGGCCGCCGCCGGGGGCATCGACCCCAGATCCACCAACGCATCCAGGCTCTGCCTGCGGAGTGCGTACCTCCGGAGGGTGGCGGAGAGTTGGTCCGAGACGGGCGGGATGACGGCAGTCAGGCGAGCCGAGTCATCCATTACCCGGGCCTGAACGATCGGTTGGGAGGCATCCAGCCGACGGTCGCTGCCGGCCAGCAGCCTATCCACCACCTGCCGGTTTTCCTCTACGGTGGTGGGTTCCTTCAGCCCTTGCAGACGTCCCGCCCCATCGATGAAGGTAACCCTGGGCCCCTCGATGAAGACCTCCTCCACGTCCGAGCGCGACAGCAATTCGGTCAGGGGACCGTAGTCGGCGATGGACCGGAGCACCCGCTCGGCCATGTCCGAGGGATCGCGCAAGGCGCGGCCCAACCCCACCTGGGTGCGACGGGAGTACTCCTTGACGGCTTGTTCCACCAACCGGCGGGCGCCGTGCCGGTCCCTCTCGGGATCGAGGTTCCGTTCCTCGATAAGACCCAGGGAACTGCGGCGGATCTCCGCATAGGCGTACCCGGTGGCCCCTCCCTCAGTCAAGCCCGATCTCTCCCAGGACCTGGTCCGCCAGGCGGTCGCATCCCCGACGGAACTTTCCTCTCTCCACCAGCGCCCCATTCCAGGCCGCCTCGGCCACCCGGGTGTCCTCGGGAAGAAACCCGATCCGGACTTGACCGACCGCCTTGGACAACTCGTCGAACAAGGCTCTCCTCTGCGATAGGGAAGCCGGTGTGCGATTGATAACCACGAAAGCCTCCATGCCGGGCTCTTTCACGCGAAGCTGGCCGATCCATTCGATCATCCGGGTTATTCCCACCGGATTGGGAAGCGCCACCCCCACCAGGACCGTGGCGATGGCCATCACCGCGTCGGACACGCCGCCGGCGGTCTCCCAGATCTGGGGGTCTCCCTGGCCGTTCTCCCAGGACCCGAAATTGGCCACCGCGACGTCGGACATCCGAGCGGTCTCCAGCAGGAGTTCGGTCACCTCACCCCGGCGAAGCTCCGCCCGGTCCGCGAACGTCGGGACTCCGGGGAGGACCCTGAGGGTGCTGCCTTTGAGGGTGTGCCAGCAGGAATCGAGGCTCTCGCTGTGATGGTGTACCGCGTCGATGGCGGTGAGAAGGTTCGGATAGAGACCCAACCCGAGGCGCTGCGCCATCGACGGCGCCCGCTGGTCGACATCCAGCAGGGCCACCGAGGCACGCCGCTCCGCCAACCGCCGAGCCAGGGCGATGGCCACCTCGGTGGCGCCGCATCCCCCCGGCGGGGATCCCACCGCAATCAGCGGAGGTCTCCCCGCGGGGCGCATGGCGACCGCTCCGCCGGTGGCGTCGTCGGGGGACGGATCGTCCCCCGCCTGCGGCGC
Source organism: Acidimicrobiia bacterium (assembly GCA_965209025.1). Classification (GTDB taxonomy): domain Bacteria; phylum Actinomycetota; class Acidimicrobiia; order Spongiisociales; family ZC4RG35; genus Bin76. The sequence goes on from OZ242375.1 coordinate 911,672, forward strand.
GATCTCCATGCGATCGACCAGCGCCAGGAATTCCTCGGGTCCCGCGTCGGCCTCGATCACCTCGGTGACCCCGCATGCCAGCAGCCGGTCCTTTCCGTCGGGGAACTCCGCAGGGTCGTAGACGCCCACCACCCGGCGGCCCGACCGGTTCAACTTGTCGACCAGGTGAGGAGAGAGGAACGAGCAGATGTCGTCGATCAGGAGGACGTCAAAGCGTTCCGAGAAGGCGTCCTGGGGCTGCATAACGTACAAGCGGACCCTCGCTCCTCCGTGGTCAACCAGGAAACGGTGCAGTTGTTCGGACCACCCGCGGGTCGACACCGCCAGGGCCAACTCGATGTCTCTCATTGCGACGGCCCCTCCCCTGCCGGGAGAAACCCCTCCGGTCCCTGGGACGGCTCGGGAGTAGAGCCCAAGAAGCCGCCGGGAGACGCATGGTGAGCCTCCAAGGCGGCAGAGGCGTCCTTCAGCACGCCAACCTCGACCGGCGCCGAACCGGTGGAACGCAACACCTCAACCTCGGCGTGGGCCAGCGCCAGAGCCAGGGCCAGAGCGGTCCTGTCATCGACCTCCAGTATCAGGTGGAACCCGCCCCCGGACAGACCCAGGGCTCCCTCCGACTGGGTGGAGACCCCCAACACCTCCAAGGCGGTTGCAACGAAGGAAGCCTGCTCCTCGTCCACCCTGATCACATCCACCAGGTCACCCGGGATCAGATCTCCCCCGACGGCATGGTCTGCATCGACCGGAAAGCTCATCGCCCGAAACCCCACCGCGCCGAGCGGCGACCGCAGGCTCTCCTTGGTGAGGAGGGACCCCGCCGCGGTCCGCCTGGTGATCACCCATCCCTGGTATTCGGCCAGTTGGTCCTCCGACACCAATTGCGAGGCCACCGACTCCGCCACGTCCAGGGGGTCAGTTCAATGTCCCCCGTCTGGAGGGAACGTCCCGGCGCCAGTTCGACCGCACTCACCGCCACCCGGGCCAGGGGCTCCTCACCCCTGCGCAGGATCACCAGGTTGGTTACCAGGGCCAGCACTCCGGTCGCCACGATCAGCAGGTGGGCCCCCGAGACCGACGCGAACCACCTGCGACGCCGGTGGGCGCCGCCAGGCGTGGCGTCGGTTTTGCCCGAAGATGTAAAAGAAGTCATGTCCCCCCCCCAACGAGCCGACCACCCCGGTCGGCGCTGTGAAGAAGTAAGTTCGACGACCGACTATAAATGACGGAGAGGGGACCTGCCGCTACTCAGGGAGGAGGGTTTTCCCAATATGGGGGTTTTTTCCACCGGTTCGTCCGACCATGACCCGGATTCCAGCCCGGACGCCTTTCCAGACCTCGCCCGGTTCCTGCGCCAGGGGGTCGGACAGGAGTGGAGGGCCGAGTTCGAAGCCACCGAGTTCGAGACCCACCAGGACCGTCTCCGCCGCCGCACCTTGCGGGACGTGGCAAGGATGCTGATCCACCGTGGAGATCGGCTGACCGTGCAGGCCGGCAGCCTCCGACTCTCCGGACAGGTCACGGCCGGAGGGACGGATTACGTCACCATCAACACCAGCCATCTCTGCGCCGACGCCCGTTTGGGCATGGTCGCGCTCCGGGTCACCAAACGCCGTTCCGGGGGCGCCCAGGTAGGGGGGATGCCCGCCACCTGGAGGGCCAGGCTGACCCAGATGGAACTAACCCAGGAGACCGTTCAGGTGCATGCCCCTTCCCTGGGAGTCGCCCTGGAGGGAAGGATCAGGGCGGTGGCCGTTGATCATGTGTGGGTGGTGGATGCGGCCGGGATTGACACCTACGTGCCCTTCGACGCGATATCGGTCGTGACCCGAGCGCTCTCCCCGGATTGACCGCAAGCAGCGGCCGGCTACCGGGAAGTCACTTACTCCCGGGTTGCTCCGGGGTGTACCGGATGGGACTTGATGTAGTCAATGACCTCGGAGTAGATGAACCGGTAGACCCGCGACCCGGGCAACTGGTAGGCGGGAAGCCGACCCTCCCGCACGTACTTGCGGACCATCTGAACATTCATGCGCAACAGTTCAGCCACCTGGGCGGTGTCGATCACAGGCGGGTAAGCGGCGCCTTCGGAATTGGAATTCTCCACCATATGAACCTCTTTTCCAGTTACATGAGAAAAGTCTATATCCGTCAAGAATAATCGACTGCGTTTGGGATGCGGTTTCTTTCGCGAAGACGCTGCATGGCGGCCACTCGAGGTCACCTCGCCGACATCGCTTCCCGGCCTGGCCTCCCGCATAGGCGGACCACCGGCCAGGCGGTGGCAGCCCCGACCGGATTCGAACCGGCGTTACCGGCTTGAGAGGCCGGCGTCCTAGGCCACTAGACGACGGGGCCAACAGGCCGGAATGATACCCAGCCCGGCTCGGGGGGAAGGACTCGAACCCTCAATAACAGGGCCAGAACCTGTCGTGTTACCTATTACACCACCCCCGAGGGCGCCCCTGAGCATAACAGCACACCATCCCAATCCTCAAGAGAATCAACTGGTGCACGCCTGACCGTCGTTGTTCCCATCCAGTCTGTCATGGTCGCGGCCGACGACGGTCAGTGGCTTGAAGCGCCTGGGGATGTCGCCGCAGTTGACATCGTTGCTCAGATTGCCCAGTTCGGGCACTTGGGCGCACGGATCCCCCGCCGCCGACGTGTAGGGACAGGAGACGGCGGTGGTCGCGGTGGAGACGGCGCCGGTGGTCGTGGTCACCTGGCGGGCCGGGAGGGTGGTGATCGTCACGTTGGAGTCGCAGGTGTCCAGCATCTCCCGCAGGGCTCCCACCTCGGCCCGATCGGCGGTGAGCCCCCAGGCCGCCTTGACCGTCACCCAGTCGGTCGCGTACCTGCACCAGGCGGATGCGTCGGAAGGCCTCCACTCGGATGGATCGCGTGACCCCTTGGAACGGTTGGAGGAAGCGCTGACCGCCGCCAGGGCCTCGGGATGGAGCAGATCGTTGGCATAGGCCGTCCTCCGGGAGGAGTTCCACCGCCAGGCTCCCGAGGAATGAGCCTCCGCCAGGGGAACCATGTGATCGATGTCCAGTCGGGACGCATCCGAGGTCACCATCCCGTCGTACCAGGAGAGCCAGGTTCCGTCAGCCCGCCTCTCCTCCTCCAGCACCGCACAGCGGGTGTTGCATCCCGACCTCACCCGGGTCCACGAACCGTACAGGTCGCGATCATACGCCACTCCCCCGTCGCCCTCCTCAGCCACAGCCAAAGCTGCCAAACTCCCTCCCGCGGACGTGGCGGGCTGGGCGGCCGGCGGATCGGTGGTGGACAGAACGGCAAGGGTGGTCGTGGTGGCCGGCACCCCGGTGGTCTGAGTTGGAGAAGGCGTGGCGTCGGAGGCTGCGGTGGTGGCGGGCGCCGGTGCGGGAGAGGCGGTGGAGGTGGTGGTCGCATCCTCCATCTCAACTTCAACTTGAGACGTATCGGCGGTGTTGGCCGGTCCGGCTTCCATGCTGTTTTCGGAACCGGCCGGGGAGGACCCCGCCTCGGCCGTGGTGCTCGCCAATGGTCGGTCCCGAGCCTCCCCGAGCCCCGCCAGGGGATCGATTATCAGCACATTCACCCACAGCAACTGAGACAGACCGGCCAGCGCCGCCAGCACCAGCATCGAGACTCGCCGCCCGCGCCCCGGAGGGGGCCGGTGGGAGAGCCGCCAGAACCAGACGGCCACGAACCCCGGAAAGAAGAACACGGTCAAGGCTCCGAACAGGAACCACACCAGGATCTTGAACCACCCGCGGCGATAGGTGGACACCCGCTCCCTGATCCTTTCGAAGACCGAGACCAAGGGAAAGGAGGGGCGGGAGGGCATCATGGAGACCATCAGCTTATCCCCTCACCGGAACCCGCCGAAATCCCAGGTGGAAGCCGGATTCAACACCCTCCGGCGCCGGGACGGCCAACCGCGGCGGGGGTGCGTCGTAGGATTGGGTGTCCGTGGAGTCGGTCGCTGTGACAGTGGAAATTCAAGCGCCTCGTGACTTCGTCTGGGCGCGGCTCTCAGATCTCTCCTCCCATTCGGAGTGGATGACCGATGCGGCCTCCATCTCCTTTTTGACCGAGCAACGCCGCGGCCAGGGTGTGCGGATGCGGGTGCCCACCCGTGTGGGAGTCTTGCGCATCACCGATCTGATGGAGATCGACGAGTGGATCGAGGGCAGACGCATAGGCGTGCGGCACGTGGCACCGGTAGGAGGCTGGGGGCGTTTCGAGCTGTCGGACCGCCCACCGCGGTGCGGGCTCACCTGGACCGAGCATCTCAGATTCCCCTGGTACCTGGGCGGGTTCTTGACCGAACGGTCGTCCCGGCCGATACTTCGCCAGATCTTCAGGGACAATCTGATCCGCTTCAAAAAGCGGGTTGAAGACGACTGGGAGGGTGAGAAGGGCTGCTAGCTTCCCTCGAAGGTCGCCTTGCGCTTCTCGATGAACGCCGACACCCCCTCCCGGGCGTCGTCGCTCCAGAAACAGTCCAGGAAGGCCCGGCGCTCAACTTCCATCGCTTCCCGCAGGGGGAGCCCCAGTCCCCCGATGAGGGCCCGCTTGGATGTGCCCAGAGCCACGGTGGGGCCACTCGCCCAGCGTTGGGCATCCTCCATGGACCGGTCCAACAACTCACCGGCGGGGAAGACCTTGTCCGCCAACCCCAGCTCCAGCGCCTCGGCCGCCGGGACGAACCTGCCGGAATAGACCATCTCCTTGGCCTTCTGAAACCCGATGATCCTCGCCAACCGCTGCGTTCCACCCGCCCCCGGCATGATCCCGAGCTTCACCTCGGGCTGGCCCACCTGGGCGTCTTCGGCCATGTAGCGAAAGTCACACCCCATCGACAACTCCAGGCCACCTCCGAGGGCATACCCGAATATGGCGGCAATGGTCGGCTTGGCCAGGGCCTCCAGCCGCCAGATGGCGTCCACCAGTTCGGAGGCCAAGTCGTCGGTGATCGCCCCGGCCTCATGGGCGGCCTGAAACCCCTTGATGTCCGCTCCCGCTGCGAAGTGAGGCTGGCCGGTGAGGATCAACGCCCGGACAGCCGGGTCCTCCGCCTTCCCGAAGGCCTGGTTCAGCGCGGCGCCCAACTCCGTGGAGAGCGCATTGACCGGAGGACGGTTGAGACGTACCACCGCCACCGCACCCTCCACCGAGTATTCCACAATTGACATCTGGGGGGACCTCCGCTTCTTCCGGTCGTCTCCTGGACACCATCGAGATTACATCCCAGTGGCCCGGGGGAATTCCGGCATCCACCGGAGACCGGCAAAAACCCGGCGGCTTATCGGTTGACTTCTGTCCCATCCCCAGTACATGGTGATTGGTATCCAAACACCTCTCGGACCGGGATCGGCGCCCCTCGGACCGAACGGGGATCATTGTCGGTAGGGACCCTCACGGTCCTGGCGGAGCGCGTCCCGACCAATGGAACGGTGGTGGAGGGGGTGGGCCCAACGGGTGAGAAGACACCAGCGGTTTTTCGCGGGATAGTCTCTGTTTTCGCGTTGGTTTGGTGGACTCGCGCTGAACCTTCCTCGGCACCAGGTGCCCGGGCCGGACACCAACCGGCCAGGCTGCCGGGGCTTACCGTTCCGGGTACTCCAGGAAAGTGCCCCGCTCCCAGGTGTCGGTGTCGTGAACGCCGATCCCGAAGGAGCTGACGGAGTAGAGCCAGCCGTCTATGACCATCACCCGCTCGGGGACGGCTCTCCATGCCCGGTTCCACGACCTCTCGTCCTCTCCGACCGGCCCGTCCTCGAGGGGACGCAACAGAGCTTCCAGGACCAGGTCGCCGGACCTCACCTCGACCGCCGCCACCCCGGCGTCCAACACGTAATTGCTTTCGTCGTCCTCCCACCAATACGCGTGGTAGGGGATGTAGGCCAGGTCCTCGAAGTAGAGGAAGGCTCGGTGGTCGTTCTGCACCGGGGACCAGCTGTACATGTCCGGATCGTGGTCCTCGGGAAGAAGGAGTTGTGCCACCCGGATGGGATCGGTCGGATCGGAGACGTCGAACAGGGAGACCTGCAGACCCTCCACCCATCCCTCCAGGGAGGCGTCCTGGCCCACGCCCAGCAGCAGGTCCTCGCCCACCGGATGCAGGTACGAGGAGAAGCCCGGGATCTTGAGCTCGCCCAGCACCTCGGGGTTGGCGGGGTCGGAGAGATCCAATGCGTAGAGCGGGTCGACCTGGCGGAAGGTGACCACGTATGCGTCGGGTCCCATGAACCTGACCGAGAATATGCGCTCTCCCTCCCCCAGCCCCCAGACCGATCCGATCTCCTCAAGCACATCACCCTCCGGTCGGAGCACCGTAACGTGACTCTCCGAGTCCTCGGTCCACCACCAGGACGGTCCGGATGTGGCGGCCACCCGCAGGTCTCCGTCGTATTCATCCATAGAGAACTGGTTCAGGAGGAACCCCTCCACTTCCCCGCTGGCCTCATAAACGGGCCTGCCGGAGGTGGAGGTGTCGAATTTGTGGATCAACGTCGCGTATCCGCGGGACTCCGAGCGGACGTCGTCATCGGAGAGGGCGCGCCAGTCCACCCACCGCGAGGTCGCCACATAGACGCTCTCGGGGGTGGCGTAGATCGTGTCTCCCTCCGCCACCACGCTGGCCGTGGTCCAATCGGTGATCCCTACGGAGAGATCGAACAGGAGGATCGACAGAGTGTTCAAACCCGAGAACACTCCAGGCGCTAAGACGTTGGAGCAATCGACCAACTGTCCCCACTCCGGATCTCCGCCCTCGAGGTCCGCCAACACGTAGGAGGGCAGCCAGTTGCCCAATGTGGAGTTCCGCACCAGTTCCCGGTTGGCCTCGATTGCCTCCTGCTCGGCCCGCAGGCCGCTTCCCCGGGGATGTTCCCATTCGATCCCCACCGGATTGGACGTGATCACCACCCTTGCCACCCCGTCCGAGAGCCGGGCCCCGTTGTAGAGGCCGTCCAGGCTCAGGTCGGCGACCACCTCGGGCGACCTGCGGTCGGAGATGTCCACCTGGGCGATCCGCGTGACGGCGCCCACTCTCCACTCGGTGGCCACCAGCAGGAGGGTGTCCTCATGGAGCAGCATCTCCCGCGGCTCGAACCCGACGTCGAGAGTGGACTGGAGGTTCATCCCGCCTTCCTTCACCTCGACGATCCGGAGACGGCTCCGGTCATCCAGCAACGAGTAGATGTAGAAGCCGTCGGTCTTGACCAGGTCGGCCTCGTCCACCCCGGCCACCTGCACGTTGGTGCCGGTGAAGGAAGGCGCAGACTGCGAACTTGTGGTGGCGGCCGCCGCGTCAGCTTCGGCGGCAGCCATTGCCTCCTCGGCCATCATCTCCGCATCATCCCCTCTCCTCCAGATCGACGGCCCTCCGTCCAGCCCGTAGGGTCCCACCAACTCCAGGGCGTTCTCGATGTAATAGCTTAGAATCGCGTCGCAACTCGCGAAGGTGCGCAGCCCGACCGTGACCAGGACGGGGCCCCCGTTGCCCGCCGTGGCGCCGGTAGTACCCGGGGTGGCGGAAGTCGGTTCTTCTGCGCGGGTTGTGTCGGTTGTAGCGGCAGTGGTGGCGGGGGCGGTTGTCGTGGTCTGACCCTCGTCGTCAGTTCCACAGGCCGAAGCCACCAGCAAGACCGCCAATGCTGCGGTCAGCAAACCTTTCATGGTCTCCCCTTTCAAATCTCTTTTTCTCCCCTTGCAAATCTCACACTAGGCATGGACAAATCCCTATTACCTGTCGTTCCTCCCTCCCCTACCAAGACGCCTCCCAGGGGGCGGTGTTTCCCTCCGATCGGCTCAGCGACGGGCGGCGGAAGCCATCTCCCCCACCAGGCTCGCCAGGGACCGGGCCGCATCCTCCTCGTCGGAGGACTCCAAGACCCGACGGACCAGGGCGGTCCCCACGATGAAGCCGTCGGCCAGCCCGGCGGCGATCGCGGCCTGCTCGGGGGTGGAGATGCCCACTCCCAGCACCACCGGGATGTCGGTCACCTCGCGGATTCCCTCCACGAGTCTCTCCACTCGGCCGCTCCACTCCCTCCGCTCTCCCGTGACGCCCAGGTTGGCGACCGCGTAAATGAAAGACGGCGCAGCCTCGGCCACCGCCCTGATCCGGTTGTAGCCGGAGGTGAGCGCCAGGAAAAGCACGAGTCCCAGGCCGTTACGGCGGGCGGCGTCGCCCAGGGGGCCCGCCTCGTCGAAGGGAAGGTCGGCTACGATCAACCCGGCAGCCCCGGCCTCCGCCAGGCGGTCGCAGAACCGGTCGGCACCCCGCCGGAACACCGGATTGGCATAGGTCATCGCCAGCGAGGGAAGGCCGGTGGTCTCCGCCACCTCCCCGAGAATGGAGAGGCTGCGGTCCAAGGTGGCCCCCTCCGAAATGGCCTGCTCGCTCCCTCGGCAGATGACCGGCCCATCCATGAGCGGATCCGAGTACGGTATCCCCACCTCGAAGCCGTCGGCGCCGGCCTCCGCCATTGCTGCGAACAACCGGGTGGAGGAAGCCGGATTGGGAAGCCCGGCAGTGAGGTACGGCAGGAACACCGCCCGGTCCTCCTCACGGGCGACGGAAAAGAGATCGGCGATCCTCTCGGCACCCGAGCGCATCCGCGCCGCCGCTGCGCGCTCGTGGTTGCTCACAGGCGTTCCACCAACATCTCCATGTCCTTGTCGCCCCTCCCCGAGAGATTGATCAACACCGTCTTGTGACGGAGAGACGCGGCCTCCCTTGCCACCCAGGCAACCGCATGGGCGCTCTCCAAGGCGGGGATTATCCCCTCGGTCAGGGCAAGGAGCCTCACCCCGTCCAGCGCCTCCCGGTCGGTCACCGAGACGTAACGGGCCAGGCCCACCTCCTGGAAGTAGGAGTGCTCCGGCCCCACCCCCGGATAGTCGAGACCCGCCGATATGGAGTGGGCCTCGAGCACCTGCCCATCATCGTCCTGGAGCATGTAGGTGCGAGCGCCGTGCAGGATCCCAGGGCTTCCCGCTCCGATGGAAGCCCCGTGGCGGCCGGTACCGATCCCCTCTCCTCCGGCCTCCACACCCACCAACTCCACTCCGGTCCCCGCCAATGGCCAGAACATGCCGATCGCATTAGAGCCGCCCCCCACACAGGCCACCGCCACATCGGGCAGTTGCTCGGACTGGCGCAACACCTCGTCGCCGATCACTTTCTGCAGTTCCCTGACCATCCACGGGAAGGGATGTGGGCCGACCACCGACCCGATCACGTACTGGGTCTCCTCCACGGTTCGAGCCCAGTCCCGCATCGCCTCGCTCACCGCGTCCTTGAGCGTCCCCGCCCCCGACGCTACCCCGATCACATCGGCGCCGAGGATCTGCATCCGCGAGACGTTGGGCGCCTGGCGGCGGATGTCCACCTCCCCCATGTACACCTGGCACTCCAGGCCCAGCACCGCCGCGGCGGTGGCGGTGGCCACCCCGTGCTGTCCCGCCCCGGTCTCGGCGATGATGCGCGGCTTCCCCATGCGATGAGCCAGGAGTCCCTGCCCGAGGGCGTTGTTGATCTTGTGAGCGCCGGTGTGCGCCAGGTCCTCCCGCTTGAGCCACACCTCGACTCCCAGCCGTTCGCTGAGCCGATGAGCCGGATACAGGGGGGTGGGACGTCCCACGTACAGTTCCAGCAACCGGTGGTACTCGCCGACGAACAGCGGGTCGGCCCAGGCCGCGGCGAACTCCACCTCCAACTCCTCCAGCGCGGTCATCAGGGTCTCGGGCGCGAACCGCCCCCCGTACTCCCCGAAGCGACCCCTCGGGTCGGGACGGTGCAGTCTGGCTCTCATTGTCCTTTGGCCTCTCTCACAAACGCCTGTATACGAGCGGGATCCTTCACTCCCAACTCCGACTCTAGATGGGAGGAGGCGTCCACGCCCCATGGTTGCAGCTTTTGAATCGCCTCCGCCACGTTGTGGGGACCCATTCCCCCGGCCAGGACCCACCTCCGCGGGAGGGGCGGCAGGGCGTCGTGGTCGAAGGTCCGGCCCGTGCCGCCGTGCCGGCGTGCGTCGGCGGTGTCGAGAATGGGAATCTGGGAGCCGGGCACGTGATCCACCGAGACACCTCCCGATCCCACCCTAACCGGCCTGAGCACCATCAGCCCGTTGCGAACCCCCGCCTCGGCTGCTTCGGCCTGGTGTTCCCCATGGGGCTGCACACCCCGGGCCCCGGTCCGTTCGACCAGTTCCATCAGGTCCTCCGGACTCTCGTCCACCGTAACCAGGATTCCCGGGACAGGGGAGTGGCCCGCCAGTCGCCTGGCCTGATCGACCGTGATGCAGCGGGGAGTGCCGGCCGCCAGCACAAGGCCGACCGCGTCGGCCCCAGCTTCCGCCGCGGCATCCAGGTCGGTTCTCTTCGAGATCCCGCACACCTTCACCCAGACCATCAGCCCACCGCTTCCCTCATCTGCGACACCAGATCTCCCGGCCTCCGGGCTCGAACCAACGCCTCTCCCACGAGTACCGCGTCATATCCCGCTGCGGCCATCTCCGCAGCTTGGGCCGGCGTGTGGATTCCGCTTTCGGCGATCCGAATCTTTGCGTCGGCCAGCATCGCGGCCAGATGAAGTGAGGTTCCCAGGTCGACGGTGAAATTGCGCAGATTCCGATTGTTGACTCCCACAATGCTGGCTCCGGCCCGGACCGCCCGCCGGGCCTCTTGGGCATCGTGCACCTCGACCAACGCCGTCACGCCGGCCTCGGCCGACACCTCAAGCAGTTCTCCGAGACGGCGATCGTCGAGGATCGCAACGATCAGGAGGACCGCATCAGCCCCGATCTCTGCTGCCTCCCAGATCTGAGCCGGATCGAGGGTGAAGTCCTTACGCAGGACCGGGATGCCCACCGCCTCGGCGACCCGGATCAGGTCATTGTTGGAACCCCCGAAGTGATCGGGCTCGGTCAGCACCGAAACCGCCGCCGCTCCCGCTTCCTCGTAGATCCTGGCCTGGCGTACCGGGTCGAGCCCCTCGGCCAACACGCCCCGGGACGGAGACCGTCTCTTGATCTCCCCGATCACAGCCAGGCCCGGCCCGGCCAGTGCCTTCTCGAAACGCCTTGTCATCCCGCGCCGGGGGTTATCCCCGCTGCCGCGGTCCTTGAGTGCGGTGATCCGCCGATAGGTGGAAGAGATTATCTCATCGAGCATCACCCTGCGATTCTACGAGAACCCACCAACCCGCGATCCAGTCTTGAGAGTCGCTGCAAAGACGGGAAACGCTCGGGGCCGGGGGTCGGGCGCCGGGGAAGGACCTCCCGGGGGATGTCGGTCGGGCAGTGTACAGGGACCTTCCGATTGGCAAAGGTCCCATGGTAACCCAGGATGTGCCCGAGAACCGGGTTGGTGATCCGGACCGTGATCCGGTACATCCCCAGATCGTCATCCCACCACTCCCGGGCCCGGGCCAACCCGGTAGACCAGCGGGGTATCCGGCACCTGATAGGACCCTCGAAAAACCGGAACTCCCCGCTGCTGAAGTTCATTCCACCCTCATCATCCACCCAGCATCCCAGGTCGGCAGCGACATGATGGTAGGAACCGAGGTAATCCACGATCGTCCGTCTCCGGGGACTGTAGACCATGGCGGCAGCGAAAACCCGCCGACGCCCGCCGAAGTTGAATGTACGGTGCCAGGTGACGGTTTCCCGGCCGAACGGGTCCCGGTAGGCATAGTTGGCCACCGTAAAGGGAATGCCCCTCCCCTGGTCGGGGAACAGGAGGTTTCGGGTTGCCCCCAGGCTCAGGAACGGTATGGTGAAAGTTGATCCCCGCACGACCTGATCCATGGTGCCGGTTCCTATGTTTGCCATGCCGTCTTCACTGCACAGCCCGAATCTCTCCTGCATCTTGGGGTGCAACCGGCCGAAGTCACGCCCCAGCGCCTGCTGATAGATCGAAGTCATTTTCCAGCCTCCTCGGGTTGTTGTTGGGGACGACGGATTGCCTGCCGCCCGGATGGAAGGTCATCCCTGGTTAGCAGCGCGGTGGCTGCCAGCGCCATCAGTCCCAGGTTGAGGGTGAGGGGGTTGAAGGGTCTGGCCAGCACCAGAGGGTCCCCGGCCAAGGCGCCCAACACCAGCAGAGGCATGGCGCCCAAGGTGAACAAGAAGGGCCACCGGCTTCTCCACCATCTGAGCGTGGCGACGCCCAAACCCACCTCCGCCAGACCGATCAGGACCAGTGTGAGAGTGACATTGCCCAGACCAAGTCCGGTGGCCTCGAGAAGTTCCGCTTCCCCGGCCCCGGGGCGCAACATCTTCGGCACCACTCCGTGGTATATCCAGGAGAAAGCCAGCGTCACGACGGCAATGGCATGAGCGATGGTCTGGTTTCGGGAGCGCTCGGGGGCGATCCCCTTTTCAACCCACAGGCGGAGCCGCTCGAAACTCCAGGCCGTCGCCCACCCGAATGCGGGCCGGAAAAGAAACCTGTCGAATATCCTGCCCGCCCGACCCCAGCGGACCCGGTAGTCGTAGCGGGTGAGGAATCGGACACCCGAAGCTGTGGGGACATAACGCCAGTAACCGGCTCCTTCCCTGATCAGCGAGAGCGGGTGGTCGCTCCAGAATTTCAGGCCCGAGTATGCGGATCCGTCCGAGCGGCGTCGCTCGCCCAACGTCTCTCCCTGTCCTTCCACCCACAGCCGCGGGCCCACCTTGGTGGCGTAGGTGAAACGCTGCGGCTCATCACCGTCACGCTCCAGGTAGTTGATCTCGGTGAACCGGACATCCCATCTCTGGTGGATACGTGGCTCCTGGGTACGGTCCCACACATCGCTGACGCTTGACTCGATGTGGGTCTCCACATATATCGGCTTGGGCATCATAAACGTTATCATTTATTTTATTAGTAAATACTAGTATAATGTGCATAGTAGGATAATGAGTGTGTCTCCGTCAAATCCACCTGTTCCTTCTTCAAACGAGATGACCATCGACCACCTGGCCCACGAGGCCGGGCTTCCCTCCTCAACAGTGCGTCTCTACCAGAACCGGGGACTTCTCCCGGCCCCCCGCCGGCAGGGGCGGGTCGGTTATTACAACGCAGGGCACCGGGACCGGCTCCGCCTGATCGCCCACCTCCAGGACCGAGGTTTCTCCCTAGCCGCAATCAAAGAAGTCCTGGATCACTGGACGGAAAGGCGCTCCCTCTCCCACCTGCTGGGGGTCAGCCACGTTGCCCCCGGTCTACAACGCAGGAGGCTTCGCCTCTCCCCGGAGGCGTTCGCCCAACGCTTCGCAGGCGTGGATATCACCCAGCAGGACATCCAGCAAGCCCTCGGGATAGGACTGATCGAACTGGACGGCGCCGACATACTGGTTTCCAACGAGGCCTTCATCGACATCGGCAGGGCCGTAGCGCACCTGGGGATTCCCGTTTCAGAAATCCTCGACGAATACCAGGCCCTCACCGCTTCAGTCTCTGGGATCTCCGAGCGGTTTCGCCACGTGTTCCAACAGCACTTCTGGGAACCGTTTACGGAAGCGGGCATGCCGCCGGAGGAGCTTCCCTCCCTGTCGGAAGCGGTCACTCAACTGACCGAACTGGCCACCAGCATTGTAACCGCAGAACTGCACGAGCACTTCGCGGCCTTCGCCGAGCAATACCTGTCCCGGGCAGCAGAGCAGGTTGCCGCACCGTACGATCGCTGAGGGGCCGCCCGGGTTGCCCTGGCGCGGCGGATCACTCTATAAGCCGAACACCTCACGGCAGGTGCGGGCGGCTCGATCGCTGTCCCCGTCCTGGGGGTCCAACTCGAACGAGACCACACCGTCGTATCCCTCGGACTCCAACACTCTGCGCAGATGCGCAAAGTTGATCTCGCCGGTGCCCGGCTGCCCCCGCCCTGGGACATCGGCCACATCGAAGCGGGCCATCCATGCAAGCGCCTCCCTCAGGTGGTCGGTGAGCCGCCCCCCGGAGAGTTGCTGGTGGAAGCAGTCGAACGCCAGCCGCACCTGGGGGTGGTCGACCGCCCGGCAGATCGCCAGGGTGATCCCCACCTCATCCCAGAAGTACCCGGGAACGTAGATGTTGTTGATGGCCTCCACCACCAGGGTGATCCCGGTTCCCTCCACCAGCTTCGCCGCTTCCTCCAGTCCCTCCACACAGGACTGGTAGCGAGCCTCCCAAGGAAGGGGCGGCGGCTTTCGGATCACCCCGCCCGGCCCGATGCCGTCGCTGAAGGTGTGCAACTGTGAGGCGCCGACCCGGCGGGCCGCCTCCACCGAGGCGGAGATTTCCTCAAGCACCCGGTCCCGCTGGGAGGGGTCGGCCAATCCGGCCCGGCGGTGCCCGAAGAAACTTCCCAGGGCCACGCCCTCGGTCCGACCGGTCTCAGCGAGCAGGTCTATGTCCAGGTCTCTCCAATCCCAGAGGTCGACCTGGTCGAAACCGTGGGACGCCGCCTTCCGCACCCGGTCCGCGAACGGGAGATCAGCCCACATGAACTGGAGACTGATCGAGTACTTCATCACACTCCCCCGGCGGTTGCGCCCCCGTTCACGAACAAGGTCTGTCCGGTGATCATCCTCCCGGCCGGCGAGGCCAGAAAGACAACCGCGTCCGCGATGTCGGCGGGATAGATCGGCTCGGCGAGCATCTGGCCCTCGGCCACCAGCCGCAGGTACTTCTCGGAAATCTCGGCGGTGGTGATCTCGGTGGTGACCAGGCCGGGTCCGACCGCGTTGACCGCGATGCCGAACGGGCCCATCTCCCTGGCAAGACTGCGGGTCATCACCGACACCGCCCCCTTGGACGCCACGTAGTGCATCAGGTCGGCCATGCCGAAGGTGATCACGTTTGACGAGAGGTTCACGACCCGTCCCCCGCCCGAAGCCTTCATCGGCTCCAAGACCTCCCGGCAGAGAAGGAAGATCGAGTCCACGTTGACTTCCATCACCCGCCGCCATTCGGCCAGGTCGATCTCCCAGAAGGGCCGGCGGGTAATCCCGGCGAAGAGTCCCGCGTTGTTGATCAGTATGTCCACCCGGCCGTTTCGGTCGACAACCTGCCGGACAGCGACCTTCACCCCCTCCTCGTCGGCGACGTCCAGGAGTTGGCACTTCGCGTTGCCACCCCTGGCCCGGATGGATTCCACTGTCTGTGCGGCCGATGCCAGGTCGAAGATCTCCACCGTCGCTCCCCGGGAGGCCAGCTTCTCGGCGATCTCCCGCCCTATCGCCCGGGCGCCCCCGGTGACGATCGCCACCTGCCCGGACAGGTCCGTCCTCGCGGTTCCTGCGTTCATGCCTGCCTCCTTCCCGGGATCACTCCACTATCACCAGCGCCGTGCCGACCTCGACCGTCTCTCCCTCCGGCACCAGTATCTGCACGACCGTCCCCGCCTCCGGCGACTCCAGGTCCACCTCCACTTTCTCGGTCTCCACCACCGCGATCACATCTCCCACCTCGACCTCGTCTCCCACTTCTATCTCCCATGCCACGACGGTCCCCTCCTCCATGGTCAGGCCCCACTTGGGCATCAGGATGTTCTTGGCCATCTGTGTTCTCCCTTCTTGGTCTGCGATCGCCGGTGCTCAGAACTACTGTCGCCGGGCGGCGGGTTGCTTGACCGTGGCCCGGATACCGTCGGCGATCCGCCCGGCGTCGGGGATGACAAACCCTTCCATCTCCGGCGCGTAGGGCATGGGTGTGTTCCTCCCGCACACCCGGACCACCGGGGAACGGAGGAAATCCCACATCTCCTCGGCGGCCACCGCCGCGATCTCCGCCCCCATCCCTCCCCGGCCCGGCGCCTCGTGCGCCACGACCAGCCGCCCGGTCTTCCGGAGCGAGGAGGCGAGCAGCCCCCGGTCGAACGGAACCAGCGAACGAGGATCCAGCACCTCTACGGAGATGCCCTCGGCCTCGAGACCCTCCGCGGCATCCAGCGCCGCATAGAGCGTGTGAAGATAGGAGACCACCGTCACGTCGTCTCCCTCCCGGACCACCCTTCCCACACCCAGCGGCAACGGATCGACCTGGTCGGGGACCGGGTCGCGGCGCCCATAGAGCAGCTTGTGCTCGAAGACCATTACCGGATCGGGGTCCCTGATGGCAGCCTTCATGAGGGCCTTGGCGTCCCCGGCGTTCGAGGGCGCCACCACTTTGATGCCCGGCGTGTGAACGAACCATGCCTCGAGGCTCTGGGAGTGCTGTCCGGCGGTGGCCCCCGCAGTGCCGGTCACCATCCTGACGGTCACCGGCGCCCCGATCCTTCCCCCGGTCATGTAGCAGGTCTTGGCCGCCTGGTTGACCAGCATGTCCATAGCCAGTGTCACGAAGTCCCCGAACATAACCTCCACCACCGGACGCGCCCCCACCAGAGCGGCGCCCACCGCCGCGCCGACGATGGCTTCCTCGGAGATGGGGGTGTCGTAGACTCGGTCCGGCCCGAACTGTCTCTGCATTCGTCTGGTAACCCCGAAGGCCCCACCCGCCTCTCCTATATCCTCTCCGATCAGAATCACATCAGGGTCCCTCTCCATCTCCTCGATCAGCGCCTCGCGGATGGCGTCCCGGTATGGGAGACTTCTCATCGGAGCGCCCTCCCGTCGTGGGTCTCCATGTACACGTCCTCCAGGGCCTCGGCGGGAAGCGGGTGGGGACTGCCCTCGGCGAAACGGGCGGCTTCGTCCAGTGTCTCCTCGACTCCGGCTTGCACCTCCTCCACCAGCCTGTCGTTCACGCCCTCTGCCCGCAGATGCTCCTCGAACAGGCGAAGCGGATCGCGGGCCAACCACTCCTCAAGCTCTCCGGGCGGACGGTAACGGGCCATGTCCCCTTCGTAGTGACCCCGGTGGCGATAGGTCCTCGCCTCGATCAACGTGGGGCCCTCCCCGGCCCGGGCCCGCTCCACGGCCTCCAGGGTGGCTTCTCTCATCTCGAGCACGTGGTTTCCCTCCACCACCACCCCCTCCATGGCGTAGGAGTCGGCCCGCCGGGCGATCTCGGTGATGGGCTGGTGCTTGTGCTGGGGAGTGAACTCCCCGTAGAAGTTGTTCTCGCACACGTACACCACCGGCAGCGACCAGAGGGAAGCCAGGTTGAGCGACTCGTGAAAACTCCCCTCGTTGGTGGCGCCGTCGCCGAAGAAAGAGACCGCCACCCGTCCCTCTCCTTCCCTCTTCTTCTGTAGCCCCGCCCCAGTGGCGAGAGGTATGCCCCCACCGACGATGCCGTTGGCGCCCAGGAACCCCAGTTCGACGTCGATCAGGTGCAAGGATCCCCCCTTGGCCCGGTTGTAGCCGTCCTGGCGGGCGTACAGTTCGGCGTACATCCTGGCAGGGTCGGCGCCCCTCGCCAGCATGTGCCCGTGGCCGCGATGGGTGCTGGTGATCACGTCACCCTCTTCCAAAGCCGCGCACACTCCCACCGCCACCCCTTCCTGGCCCACGTAGGGATGCAGGAACCCGGGAATGAAGCCCTGCTGGCGCAGGTGGGCGGCTCGCTCCTCGAACCTGCGGATCAGATACATCGACCTGTAAAGGTCGATCTTCTTCTCTATGCCCAAGTCTTGATCGATCACCCCGTCCATAGTAGAAGTTCTGACCGAAGCCTGAAATCGAGGGCGACCACCCCCTAGGCGTCCACCATCGGAAGCGCTCTAACCCGAGCGGGCGCCTCCCCGCCCTGCCAGCGGATCCGAACCTCGTCTCCGGGGTCGGCGCCCCGCCTTATCAGGGAGAGTCCCACCGGCGCCATCAACTCCAGGGACTCCGCCACGGAAGTGATCTTGCCCACCTTCCGCTCATTCCACACGTCGGCTCCCTCGGGAGGGAGGAGATTGGTCCTCACCTCCAGGCCGCGCAGGGTGCGGTTCACCCGCCCCCGGCTGTCGATCCGGGCAGCCAACTCCTGGCCGAGGTAGCACCCCTTGTCGAAGGAGATCGCCGCGTCCGCCAACTCCCCGGTCTCCTGGGGGATGGTCCGGTCGTCCAAGTCCCTCGCCACCTCAGGTTCGCCGTTCTCCACCCGCACCGCCCGCCAGGCAAGCTCTCCCACCGGTTGTATCCCCCCGGGCGCCTCGCCGGTGAAGAACACCCTCGGCGTACCGGCCAGAGGGGCCGACGCCCGGAAGTCCTCGCCGTTGGGTTCCCACCTGCCCTGCTCCAGGGTCTCGGTCCAAGGAACGGTGGGCCCCAACAGGGCGGAGACCGGCCGGGGGTCGACGCGGACCTTGGCCTTGATGCGGATGCGGTAGTAATCGAGGGTCTCCAAGAGGTCCGGACCCTCCCCCCGGCCGCAGACCAGACCCAGCTTGTCGCCTTCCTTCAACACCCACAGTGAGAAGCGGACCATGCCCCGGGGAGTCAGCAGGAAGGAGCGGCACACCCCCCACTCCGAAAGCTCCTCCACGTCCGCCGAGACCAGGCCTTGCAGGAACGGGACCGCATCCCGTCCCTCCACCCACACAACCTCCCACCGCCCCGACACCAGCCCGCACTCCCTGCGGAGGGCCAGGTACTCAGCCGTCACGTTCCCGAAGCTGTCGGGCACCGCGGCCCCGGCGGCGACTGGACTCCCGTGTCCCGGATCAGCCACGGGCGGCCAGGGCGATGGCGGCCAGGGGGGCCGCAGCTTTGTTCATGGTCTCTTCGTACTCGAACCCGGGCTGGCTGTCGGCCACCACTCCCCCGCCGGCCTGCACCCAGGCCGAACCGTCGGCCACGATCACGGTCCGCAGGCAGATGGCGGTATCCATCGTGCCTGAGAAGTCGATGTAACCGACCGCCCCCGCGTATGGTCCCCGGGCCACGGGCTCCAACTCGTCGATGATCTCCATGGCGCGAACCTTCGGCGCCCCCGAGACGGTCCCGTGGGGAAAGGTCGCCCGCAGCACGTCAACCGGACCCACCTGGTCCCGAAGGGTCCCCGAAACCGCCGACACGATGTGCATCACGTGGCTGTACCGCTCTATCACCATCAACTCGTCCACCTGCACGGTTCCGAATTCGCAAACCCGTCCCACGTCGTTTCGCGCCAGGTCAATCAGCATCACATGCTCGGCCCGTTCCTTTGGATCGGACAGGAGTTCCTCGGCCAGGGCGGCGTCCTCGGCGGGGTTGGCTCCCCGGGGACGGGTCCCGGCGATGGGACGGGAGTAAACCTTCCCGTCCCGAACCCGGGTCATCAACTCCGGTGACGATCCTACGATCTCCACTTCGGACGACCGCACATAGAACAGGTAGGGGGAAGGGTTGATGAGCCGGAGCGCCCGGTAGATGTCGAAACTGTCCCCCGAGAAGGGCACGGTGAGCCGCTGGCTGGGGAGCACCTGGAAAACGTCGCCGGCCCACACGTAGTCGCGGGCCTTCACCACCGCCGCCTCGTACTCGGGACGGGTGAACGTGGAGACGAAAGGTGGGGTGGGCGGCAACTCGGGCACCACCGGTTGCAGCTCGTACTGGTGAGGCGCCGCCAGACGGGCCGCATCCCGGGACAGCAGGTCGACAGCCTCCCGATAGTCGGTCACCGGGTCCTCGCCCACATAGATGTTCCTCATCAGGGTGATGGTCTGTGAAAAGCGGTCGATCGCCGCCAGCCCGCCCAGGAAGTGCCACAGCATCTCGGGGAGCCCCCGGTCGTCAGAAGGCCGGTCGGGCAGATGCTCCACGTAGCGGACACAGTCATATCCCAGATATCCCACCATCCCCGAATACAGCGGCGGGAACCCGGGCATCTCGGGCAGGGCGAACTGTCGGTGCAACTCCTCCAGCACCTCCAGGGGGTCTCCCTCCGGCAGCTCGATGTCGGATCCGGTTATCTCACACTCACCGTCCCGGGCGGTGAGGATGAAGGCCGGGTCCCACCCGACGAACGACCAGCGCGCCCAGCGCTCTCCTCCCTCCACCGACTCCAGGAGGAACCCCGGTTGGTCTGTTGCCAGCTTCTGGAAGACCGTGAGGGGAGTCTCCCGGTCGCCGACCAGGTCGACCGCCACGGGCACCACCCGGCAGCGGGCGGCCAGTTCCAGGAACTCATCGAGGGAAGGGGTGACCGTGAAGTTGTTCATACCGAAGGGATGGCTGAGAGGAGGCTTGGGGCAGGAATCCGGCTGTTTGTCAGATCTCTGTCAGATTACTGAGCAGGGGAAGCGCCGCGAAGAGGTTGGAGATCACTCTCGACAGCCAACTGAGCCCGTTGAAAAACATCAGCACCCCGAACGCAGTCATCAGGACCCCGGCCACGATGATCAGCGGGCGGCTGATCTTTCTGACCACCGCAAACGCGCCGAAGGCCTTGGAGAGCCCGATCCCCGAGAGTACGAAGGGAACCCCTATCCCCAGGGAGAAGACGAACAGGAGGAGCATGCCCGCCAGGACCGTGTCCTGAGCGGCGGCGATCGCCAACACCCCTCCCAGGATCGGGCCGATGCAGGGAGACCAGCCGAACCCGAAGGCGGCGCCCAAAACCACCGGAGACAGGACTCCGAACCGGTTGGACACCACGTGGAACCGCCTCTCCCGGGAGAACCAGCCGAAGATCCCCCAGCCGGAGAAGGACATCCCCACCATGGCAACTCCGAACAGTGCGATCACCGCTCCGGCGATCCGGGTGACCACCACCTGGTTCTGCAGGAGGAACCGGGAGACGGAAGTGGCGCCCGCCCCCTGGGCCACGAAGATGAGGGTGAAGCCCACCACAAACAAGAGGGAGGCCCGGAGCACCTTGGAGGTGGACGCGACCCCTCTCTGGAGGTCGGCCACCGAATATCCCGACACCATCGCCAGGTATCCGGGCAGGAGCGGCAGCACGCAGGGAGAGATGAAAGCCAGGAGGCCTCCTCCGAACGCCACCGCCAGTTGCAGTGCCAGAGCCATGTCCAAGAAATCCATCGAAGCGCCTTCCGAGCGTTGACTGCCTTCGGCAAATCTATTGCCTCAATCTGGATTTTACTGGTGGTGGCCATTCACGGCGCGACCAATAGGGCGCGCTGAGAGGGGGCTTGGTTGGAGTATCCGCGGGCCGGTGGAGGGGTGGCTCACCTACGCAGAAGCGACGCCGGGGGTCGAAGTAACCTAGATCGAGGTCAGCAACCGGGTGGTCTATCTCTTGGAGCGGTCATATCGGCCGGCGCCCACATGAACCGTATCCACGACTGGTACTGCAAGTCGGAGCGGTGGAAACGATTGATGGTCGATCGAGTGCTGCCCGATGTCCTCGTCGGGGTCGACCTGGAGGGCCGGGTGTTGGAGATCGGACCGGGCCCCGGGCTCGTCACCGCGGCGCTGCTCGAGTACGGAGTGGCGGATCTGACGACGGTGGAGATCGATCCGAGGGCCGCCGAGCGCCTCCGCGGCCGGTTCGGCTCCAGTGTCGCCGTTCACACCGGCTCGGCCTCCGACCTGCCGCTCGCCGACGAGTCGATCGACGTCGTGGTGTGCTGCACGATGCTCCATCATGTTCCGACTGCCGCCGAGCAGGACGACATCCTGTCCGAATGCCGCCGCGTTCTGGCGCCGGGCGGGGTGTTGGTCGGATCGGACTCGAAGACCGGTCTGCGCCTCCGGATTTTCCATCTGTGGGACACGCACAACCCCGTCGACCCGGCAGGTCTCGAAGCCCGCCTCGCCGGCGCCGGATTCGATCGGGTACTCATCACGGACTTCGACAAGCGGTTCCTGTTCAGGGCGTCGGTGGCTGTGTGAGCCGTCGGGCCCGGACGAAGTTGCGCCGGGTGCCGGCGGTGATCTTCGGTCTGGTGTTGTTCGGATTCGGCATGGGCCTCATGGTGCAGGCCAAGCTCGGCCTGTCTCCCTGGGAGGCCCTCCACCAGGGGATCTCGATCCACACCCCGCTCACCATCGGGGTCGCCGGGATCCTCATCGGGTTCGTCGTGCTGCTGGCGTGGATCCCCCTTCGCCAACGGCCCGGACTCGGCACGGTGCTCAACATAATCGTCGTCGGACTGGTGATCGACGGCACCCTGGTCCTGGTTGGAACTCCGGCGTCATTCCTCGCGCGCCTGGCCCTCATGCTGGGCGGGATCGCGATCGTGGCGCTCGGATCAGGCATCTACATCGGAATGCGGCTCGGACCGGGCCCGCGGGACGGGCTCATGACGGGTTTGGCCAAACGCGGCCTCTCGATCCGGCTTGCAAGATTCCTCATCGAGGGCTCCGTGTTGCTGATCGGCTGGCTGCTCGGCGGAACGATCGGGATCGGCACGGTGGCCTTCGCCGTGCTGATCGGTCCGCTGGTCCAGTTATTCCTGGAGCGCGTCGACGTGGCCAGGCCGTGACCGACCCGGCGGCCGGGAACTGAACTCGATCCCGCGCCACCTCCCGCCTCGCCATCGCCGCCGGACCACGTCCGGATTGGTGATGAGTTACCGCTTACCGTCCCCTTATCCACCTCCCCAATCCCCGCCGCCCTCCCCAGACGAACACGCACGAGCGGGCCACGATCATTGCCAGGATCGCCCACCACACCCCCGCCAACCCACCCCCCGCCGCGTCGGAGACCCACAGCACCGCGGCCGCCGCCACCAGGCCCGCGCCCGTGGACGCGGCCAGGAGGCGCACCGCCAGGACCGCCATGAAAATCCCGTCGGCCACGAACACGAGGGCGGCTAGGGGCTGCATCAGGGCGGCCTGGGGCACCACTCCCCTCACCGCCTCGGCCACCGCCCGGTCGTCGGTGAACACCCCGCCCAGCCAGGGGCCGGACGCCAGCAGCAGTCCGGCGATCACAACTCCCATCACCAGTCCCCATCCCAGCAGACGGATGGTGACCTGGTGTGCGTCGGCGATGTCTCCGCGTCCGGCCTGCTCCCCCACCAGGGCCTGGCCGGCGATGGCCATCGAGTCGAGCGTGAAGGAGCACAGGGCCCACACCCCCACCATGATCTGGTGGGCAGCCACCTCCACGGTCCCCACCCGGGCCGCGGCCGCCACGCTCAGGGTGAGGGTCATCACCAGGAACAGGGTCCGGAGCGCCAGGACCGCCCCCATCCCCCAGAAGCGGAGCAGATCGCCCCATCCCGTCCCCCGAATCGACCAACCCTCAATCGACGCACGCCGGGAGAGGAGCAGGAAGAAACAGCCGGCGCCCAGCCACTGGGCGGTGACCGTAGCCCATCCCGCACCGGCAAGGCCCCATCCCAGACCGAAGATCAAAACCGGATCCAGCGCCGCGTTGAAGGCGTTCACCCCCACCGAGACCCACATCGGGGTGCGGGTGTCCTGGTATCCCCGGTAGATCCCGTGGGATGCCAGGTTCAGGAGGGCTGCCGGGAAGGCCAGGGCCCGGATCCGGAGATACTCGACCGCCGGAGCGGTGACCTCCGCCGATGCCTGCATCATGCCCACCAGCGCCCCCGACGCCGTCCAGAACACCACCACCCCGACCATCCCCAGGCCGATGGCGGTTACGATCGCCTGGTTGACCACCCGGCTCGCTCCGGCCCTGTCCCCCCGCCCCAGGCTCTGGGACACCATGGGGGTGGTTACGAAGGCCAGGAAGTTGCACACTGCGAAAGCCATGCCGAAGAGGGCCGTGTCCACCCCCAGCGCGGCCAGCTCCACCCTCCCCAAGCGCCCCACGAAGGCGGTGTCCACCAGGGAAAGCAGCGGATCGGCCACCAGGGCGGCCAGGGCGGGAACGGCCAGGGCCAGGATGCGGCGATCCCAACCGGAACCCCGGATCACCGACGCACCACTCTCTTCACCCGGAAGCAGGCCTGGACCCGTTCAGGGACGGTCCGGCCAGTCACACAGGCCGTCGAACAGCATCTCGCACTCTCCGCATCGCGGCGCCCGCGCGTCGCAGACATCCCGTCCGAACTGTATGAACCTCATGGAGACGCCGCCCCATGCCTTGGTCGGGTAGAGGGCCTTGAGATCGACCTCAATCTTCTCCGGGTCGGTTTGGAGGGTGAGGCCGATCCTCCCGGTCACTCGCCGGACATGGGTGTCGACCGCGATGGCGGGAACGCCGAACGCCTCGGCCAACACCACGCTGGCGGTCTTCCTCCCCACCCCCCGCAAGGTGATCAACTCCTCCAGTTCGGCGGGAACCACTCCCCCATACCTCTCCGTCAGGTCCCGGGAGAGTTCGGTGATCGAGCGGGCTTTCTGGCGGTAGAAGCCGGTGGAGAAGACCACGCTCTCCACCTCCTCGAGGGAGGCTGCGGCCAGGTCCTCGGCGGTGGGCCACCGCCGGAAGAGCTCCGGCGTCACCCGGTTGACGTTCTCGTCGGTGGTCTGGGCCGAGAGCACGGTGGAGACCAGCAACTCCCAGGGGTTGGCGTAGTCGAGCGCTGTCCGGGCGGACATATAGCGGCGGATCAGACGGTTGAGCACCGCCCGCGCCTTTCCCCGCTGGGCGGGGGTGGGCGCGCTACCGTCCGACAGGAACTTGGATGCCACTCGACACCGATGCTAGTTGAGCCCGCCGCCTCTCCCCGGGCATCGAACGCCCAAGCCGCGGTCGACAACCCAGAACCATGAAAGACCTCAGCAGCCAAGCCCTCCAGGAGTTGATCGCCGACGTGCGGGACTACTACGGGGAGGGGTGCTTCGCATGCGGCGCCGCCAACCCCCACGGACTCCGGATGGAAGGCTTTCGGACCCGTGACGGCTACGCGATTGCCGACTTCCGTCCCCGCGAGGAGCTGAGGGGAACCTACGGGACCCTCCACGGCGGAGTGGTGACAACCACGCTCGACGAGATCTCAGTATGGGCGGCGATCCTGTCCCATTACACGATGGTGGTCACCGGCCGGATCGAAGTCCGCTTCCACCGTCCCGCCGGGGTGGACGATCCCGAACTGTGGGTGCGAGGCCGGGTGACCGAACGCCGTGGCAAGCGCCTGGTCATTAACGCCGAGTTGTTGTCCGGAGATGTGGTGTGCGCTTCGTCGGAGGGACTGTTCATCGCCTCCGAGAGCCTGGAGGAGATGGGCATCCGGCTGCGGGACGGATGACTCTCAGGTCACACCTGCCGACCGCACGGGCGCTCCCCTACCCGGGAGGAGGCATCTCCTGGCGTTCGGCCCACCGAAGCCCGCGCCGGGCGAACCGGAGCCCCACCGCCACCGCCCCGATGCCCAGTCCCACCAGGCCGGTCAGCCGGACCACCGGCAGGTACGGATCCGAGCACAGCCACACTCCGTCCGGACAGATCCCGAACCCGCTCCCTCCCCTGGCCAGGTCCAGGGCGGCCAGCAGGGGGATCAACGCCAGGACGATGGCGAACACCACCAGCGCTCCGATCACCACGCGAAAGACAACCGACCCCATTTCGGTGTTACGGTACCGCGCAATGGGCCTCCCATATCATTATTAGCTCCATGGCGTACCACCGCGAGTCCTTCACCGAGTCCGAGCGCGGGATCCTGAGCCGTTTCTTCACCGATCTCGACGGGCCGGTGTTCGCCCTGATCAATCTCCCCGAGGTTGTGAAGGGCGCCCTGTTCGCCCGCTACAGCAGGACCCACAAGTCCCTCCGACGGCTCTTTCTAGACGAGTTCGTCACCGATCCCGAGACCGGGATCGAGGCCATCGCCACCGAGATGAGCCAAGAGGACCCCCTCATCAAGCTCAAGCGCGCCGAGGACCTCTACAAACGGGTGTTCTACGAATACGGAGACGACTCGGTGGCACAACTGGGAGGGGTCCATCTGGCCTGCGAGCAGGCCTCGAACCTCCTGACCAAGGTTCTGGAGTGGGGACGCCTGGCCGCCTACCTCGAGCAGTCCACCCGCTATATCGCCTACGACCAGCGCCTCGGGGACAGCTACCGGTTCTTCGTTCCCCCCGAGATCGACGATTCTCCGCTCCGGGATGACTACCTGGAGATGATGAACCGCCTGTTCGAGACCTACCGGGAGATGCGCCCGGTGATGATCGACTACTTCACCGAGCGCCATCCCCGCCGGGAAGGGGACCCGGCCTGGATACACCGGGCCGCCATCCGGGCCAAGGCCTTCGACTCGATCAGGGGGCTACTCCCCGCCTCGACGCTCTCCAACGTGGGAATCTATGCAACCGGCCAGGCCTACGAGATGGCACTGATCCGCATGCAGGCGCACCCCCTCCGGGAGGTGCGGGACTACGGCGCGATGATGCTCACCGAGCTTCGCAAGGTGATCCCCTCCTTCCTCACCCGGGTAGACCTTCCCGACCGGGGAGTGCTGTGGAGCAATTATCTCTCGGAGACGGGCTCCCGGCTGGAGGAGATGGCCGAACGCCTGGGCGTCAGCCCGGCTCCGGCCGCCGAGGTGACCCTCACCGATTGGGACCCCGACGCGGAGCGGAAACTGGCCGCCGCCGCCCTGTACAGCGTCTCCGAACTCCCCGACTCCCAACTGAAGGACACCGTCGACCGGATGTCATCGGAGCAGGTCACCGAGTTGCTCGCCTCGCTGGTGGGAGAGCGCCGCAACCGCCGCCACAAGCCGGGAAGGGCCCTGGAGCGAAGCTACTACCGCTTCGACGTGGTGTGCGACTTCGGGGCGTTCCGGGACATCCAGCGCCACCGCATGATGACCATCGAGTGGCAGCCGCTCACCACGCGGCTCGGCCACGAGCGACCCGAGGAGTTGGCCGACGCCGGCCTGGATGGACTGTGGGACCGGACCCTGGATGAGGCGGGGGAGTTCTACGAGCGGGTGCGGACCACCCTGGGCCGCCAGGTCGCCCAGTACGCCGTGCCATTCGCCTATCACATCCGGTTCATGATGGAGATGAACGCCCGGCAGGCCCTGCATCTGATCGAACTGCGCACCCAACCGGCCGGCCACCCCAATTACCGGCGGGTGTGCATAGAGATGCACCGCCAGATCGCCGAGGTGGCGGGCCACACCCGCATAGCCGACGCCTTCACCTTCCTCAACACCCAGGGAGTGGACCTGGAACGATTGGAGTCGGAACGCCGGGCCGCCCAACGCAGCGGGAGATTGCAGAGACCCGCTTAGGGCTATCCGCCTCCACCCAGGGGGATCCGCAGAACCAGGTGGCCTTCCTCCACCGACCACTTCGCCGCTCCCACCAGCGAGTAGTCCATGTAGTCCTCCTCCGCCTGCTGGATGAACCGCCGCCGCTCCTCGCCCGCCACCGGAGGGAGCGAGCGGTTCCGGACCGCTTCCGCCCTACCCCGATAACGGGCGATCATCGCATCAACATCAAGCTGGTCGGCCATTGTCGCGTCAAGAATAACTCCGTCCCCGACCTTGCTTGTGACGCAGCGAACATTGGACGGCGAATCGAGGCCCCCGTCCTCCCGCTTCAGGCCGTCGGTAGACTCCTGACCCACGTTTTGTTGAGTCGAACGCAGATAGCAACCCCATGTTCTTGATCGCCCAAGGGAGCACCACCGTGCCGGCGTGCGGTGGTCAGACGAGCATCGTTTGTGTAAAGGTCTTCGAATGGACCGGCAACCGGCTCCTGGCGGAAATGGCCACGTGGTTGGTAGGCCCCGGGTTGACCGTGTTACTTATCCTGCTGGGTGGGTGGGTGGCCTCCCATGCCGTTAAGCGGGCCATTGGACGTTTCACAGCACGGCTGGCACGGCCGGATCTCAGAGATGTCGGACGTGACCCCACCGTCTCGATAGAGGCGGAGAAGCTACGGGCCAAGGCCAGAGCCGAGACCCTGGCCGGGGTGCTTCGCAGCATAGCCCTGTTCACGATATGGGCGTTTACGACATTGCTGGCCCTGGGCCAACTCAACATCGACCTGGGTCCGCTCATAGCAGGCGCCGGCATCCTGGGCATCGCCATCGGCTTTGGCTCCCAAGCGGTGGTCAGGGACTTCCTGAGTGGCGTCTTCACGATGATCGAGGACGTCTACAGCGTCGGGGACGACATAGATTTCGGAAGAGGGCGCGGGACCGTGGAGAGGATATCCCTCAGGTCGACATCGATCCGCACCCGCCAGGGTGTTGTCTGGACCGTTCCCAACGGGAACATCGAGTTCGTCGGAAACTATTCGCAGCTGTGGGCCCGGGCGCAGGTCGACATAGAGGTCTCCTACGACTGCGACCTGCGAGAGGCGATCAACGTGATCCGGCAGGCCGGCGACGACATGTGGAACGACCCCGAGTGGGGCGGCGACGAGCTGTCCGAGCCTCCCGAGGTCAAAGGCGTACAGGAGTTGGGCGAGTCCGGCATCTTCATCCGGGTGCGGGCCAAGACCAAGCCTTCCCTGCAGTGGCGGACCGAACGCGAGCTGCGCCTGCGGATCAAGGAGGCCCTGGACGCCGCCGGGATCGACATACCTTACCCGCACCGGAGGGTGATCGTCCAGCATGACCAGAGCGGGGAAGTGAACTAGCGGGAACCGGGCCTCCCTGGTTTCCAGGACATCGGGGCGAACCTACCCGCTGGTTCGAGGGCCGCTTATCTCCTGCTGGCGACCCATAGCGTTGCATCCATCCATCTGTAAGCACATAGTGCCCGGAAGTATGGACAGAACTGAACCAAGTCGAGCAGCTACGCCGCCACCACCACCGTATCGGTGCCCAATAGTTCCTTGAGTTCGGCGATCATGCTCTCTTCCCCGCTCACCTTGGGACCGGAGGTGAAGATGTGGGTGCCGTCCTCCTTGATGTGGAAGACCACCTGTCGCTTCCCGGGATGGCGGCGCAGCACCTCCCCCAGGCGCTGGGCGATCTCGCGCTCGCCGATGAGGCTCTTGCTGAGGCTGATGTTCAGCGAGGGAGGGGCCGGTTGGAGCGACTCGATCCGGCTGGCTATGAGTTGCACCACGTCCTCGCGCCGGTCCACCCTTCCTGAGACCACCACCATCTGGTCGGCGACCAGAAGCTCCTGGTAACGCTCCGCCGCCTTTGGGAAGACCACCACTTCCACCTCGCCGTCCAGGTCCTCCACGGTCAGGACCATCATCCGGTCGCCCTTGCGCGTCCACCGGTTCGAAGCCGAGACGATCAACCCGGCGATCTTGACCTTGGACTTGTCGGGGAGGTTCTTCAACTCCGACGTGACCGCGTCGGCGGCCGCCTGGACGGCGGCGGCCTTCTCCGCCAGGGGATGATCGGAGAGATACAACCCCAGCATCTCCTTCTCGAAGGAGAGGCGGACCTGCTTGTCCCATTGATGGTCGGGGATCTCCGGCAAGGTCAGGTCCGGCAGCCCTCCTCCCCCGAACAGGGAGAACTGGCCGGCCTCCTCCTGGCGGCGGCGGTCCACCACCGAATCCACGATCAGCGGTAGGACCTCCATGAGCCCACGCCTGGTGTGGCCCACGCCGTCGAACCCTCCCCCCTTGACCAGCGACTCCAGGGTGTTGCGCCGCAACGCCTCCACCGACACCTTCTCGCAGAAGTCCACGAAACTCTCGAATGCCCCCTTCTCCCGGCGGGCCTCGATGATCTTCTGGGCAACCGACTCCCCCAGGTTTCGGATCGCGGACAACCCCACCCGGATGCCTCCCGGGCGGACCTCGTAGTCCATCCCCGACTCGTTGACGTCGGGCACCTTCACGGACAGCCCCATCCGGCGGCACTCCTTCAGGTAGAGCGCGGTGCGGTCCCGGTTGTTCTTCGAGGAGGTGAGGAGGGCCGCCATGTACTCGGCCGGGTAGTGCGCTTTCAGATAGGCCGTCTGGTAGGCCACCAATCCGTAGCAGGCCGAGTGGGACTTATTGAATCCGTAGCCTGCGAAGTGGCTGATCAGCTCGAAGAGGTCCCGGCCGGTGGCGCGGTCGTGCCCCCCGGAGACACAGCCTTCTATGAACTTCTCCTCCTCGGCGTCCATCACCGCCTTGATCTTCTTGCCCATGGCCTTGCGAAGATTGTCCGCCTCCTCCATGGTGTAGCCGGCCATGGCGCGGGAGACCTCCATCACCTGCTCCTGGTAGACCAGGATCTGGTAGGTGGGGTCCAGGATCTCCTTCAGGGCGGGGTGGAGCGGCGCCACCGGCGCCCTCCCGGTCTTTCGGTCTGCGTAGAGGTTGTGCATGTTGGCGCCCATGGGACCCGGCCGGTACAGCGCCACCAGCGCCACCACGTCGTCGAAGCGATCCGGTCGGAGCCGCTGGATCAGGGCCCTCATCGGTTCGCCCTCCAGTTGGAACACCCCGATCGTGTCGGCGGCCCCCAGCAGTTCGAAGGTCTTCGCGTCGTCCAGCGGGGCCCGGTCGATGTCGGGGCGCTCTCCGGTGGCCTCCTCCACCATGTCCAGGGTCCGCTCGATGGTGGAGAGATTGCGGAGTCCGAGAAAGTCCATCTTCAGGAGTCCCAGTTGCTCCACCGCCCCCATCTCGTACTGGGTGACCACCTCCGCTCCCTCACCCTTGCGCTGAATGGGGACCAACTCTGTCATCGGGAGCGGGGAGATCACCACCCCGGCCGCGTGGATGGAGTCCTGGCGGCGCAGGCCCTCCAGCCCCCGGGCGGCGTCGATCACCTTACGGGCGTCCGCATCGAAGTCGTATGCCTCCCGCAGGCCGGCCGCGTTGGCGTACCAGTCTCTGACTATGCCGTCGCTCTCGGGCGGAGGCGGGTTGAGGCACTGGTTCAGGGAGGCTTCCTTACCGAGGATGGCCGCCGGCATGAGCTTCGACAACTGGTCACCTATCCGGTACTCGTAGCCGTACACCCGGGCGGCGTCCCGTATCGCCTGCTTGCCCTTGATGGTGGCGAAGGTGACGATCTGCGCCACATGGTCCGAGCCGTACCGGGAACGCACGTAGTCGATGATCTCGCCCCGGAAACGCTCGTCGAAGTCGATGTCGATGTCGGGCATGGCGGCCCGGCCGGGATTCAGGAAACGCTCGAAGATCAGCCCGTACTCCAGTGGGTCGATCTGGGTGATCTCCAGGCAGTACGAGACCATCGACCCCGCCGCAGATCCCCGGCCCGGCCCGGTCCGGATGTCGCGGTCGCGCGCCTCGCGGATCAGGTCCCAGATGATCAGGAAGTACGTCTCAAAGCCCATCTCCCCGATCACTCCCAACTCGTACCGGATCCGCTCGGAGACCTCGGAGGGGACCTCGCCCCCGTAGCGTCTCCGGGCGCCCTCCCACACCAGTTCCTCCAGATAGGAGGTGTGGGTGTGTCCGGGGGGCGCCGGGAAGTCCGGTAGGAGGAGCCCACCGGTCTTCATGCTGACGTCGGCCCGCTCCGCCACCAACAAGGTGTTGTCACAGGCGCCCGGATACAAGTCGGAGGGAAAGCGTTCCCGCATGTCGCGGGCCGACTTGATGTAGAACTCCTGGGAGTCGAAACGCAGCCGGTTGTCGTCGGAGAAGTTGGCGCCGGTGTTGACGCACAGGAGCACATCATGGGTCTCCGACTCATCGGGGCGCGTGTAGTGGGAGTCGTTGGTGGCCAGGAGGGGCGCTCCCACCCGCTCGGCGAGCTTGGCGAGTTCGGGCAGGAGGAGGCGCTGGTGAGCCAGGCCATGGTCCATGATCTCGATGAAGAAGTTCTCCCTCCCGAAGATGTCCTGGTACTCGCCCGCCGCCCGGGCGGCGGCGCCCGGATCGAAGACGCCCCCGGCACCCCCCTCCTCGGTGACGAGGCCCGGAACCAGGTGGGAGGCTATCTCTCCGCTGAGGCACCCCGAGGCGGCGACGATGCCCTCTGCGTGGGCGGCCAGCAACTCGCGGTCGGCCCGCGGTTTGTACCAGTACCCGTCGAGGAAGGCCCGGCTGCTGATCTTGATCAGGTTCTGATACCCGGTGTCGTTGTAGGCGAGGAGCGTCAGGTGATGACGGATGTTCTGCTCGCCGGTCGGTCGATCGAAGCGCGAGCCCGGACTCACGTAGGCCTCCATGCCCAGGATCGGCTTGATTCCCGACTCCCGCGCGGCCTGGTAGAACTCCACCGCCCCGTACAGGACCCCGTGGTCGGTCATCGCCACCGCCGGTTGGCGATCCGACGCCACCGCCTCCATGATCTCGGCCACCCGCGAGGCGCCGTCCAGCATCGAGTACTCGGTGTGAAGGTGAAGATGGGCGAAGCCCCCGTTGGCGCTCATCCGCTCAGATAGCCCCACCCAGGGACAGGGCCGCCCCCACCGCCAGCACCCCCACCAACAGAGCCGAGGCCGCCAGTCCCAGGCCAGCCTGGGAACGCCGCCGCTGCGCCGACCAGACGGCCCCGATCACCGCCCCGCCCGCCATTCCCCCCAGGTGCGCCTGCCAGGCGATGTTGGGAACCAGGAGAGGCAGCGCGAAGTTGATGGCCAGCAGCAATCCCAACTGGGAGAGGAGGCGTCTGCCATAGGGGGTGTGTCGCAACCGGTAGGCGCCTGCCAGCCAAACCCCGAACACACCGAAGATGGCGCCCGAAGCGCCGATCGAGACGGTGAAGGGGTCCGAGAACCAGTAGACGAACAGGCTTCCGACCGCGGCCGAGGAGAGATACATGGCCAGGAACGGCAGGGAGCCCGATTCTCTTTCAAGCTGGGGACCGAACACGTAGAGCGCCCACATGTTGAACAAGATGTGGAACACCGACCCGTGCAGGACCACGGCGGTTACCATCCTCCACCACTCTCCGGCGGAGACTCCCAGATTCCACATGGCCAGCTGGATCAACAACTCCCTCTCGAGTCCCGGAAACAGCCATGTGAGGGCGTAGACCGAGCAGGTGACAACCAATAGCGCGGCGGTGACCGGCGGGAGGCCCATCTTTCTCGGCACCCTCCTGATGTTGCGCTGGCCCTGGCCGATGCACCCCGGGCACTTCTGTCCCACCGACGCGTCGTGCGAGCAGTCCACGCAGATAGGTCGCTCACAGCTGCTGCATGCCAGGCGGGTGACGCGCCCGGGGTGCCTGTAACAGGAAACCTGAGCCGGATGGTCGGATGTCAAGAGAATACCGAGAGTAGCCCTAGCCGCCGGTTAAGCCTACGATCCTCCGACCGAGGTCGGGGGGAAGGGGAGAGTGGTGCTCCATCTGCACGGACGGGTCGGCCGGGTGCCGGAACTCCAACTGGAAGGCGTGAAGCCACATGCGTCCCGCTCCCAGCGGATCGGGACGGCCGCCGTAGAGGCGGTCGCCCACCACCGGGCGACCGATGGAGGCCAGATGCACCCTGATCTGGTGGGTGCGGCCCGTCTCCAACTCGACATCGAGGAGCGAGAGAGGGGGATCGCCCTGGCTTCCCATCGTCCGGTACCGGGTGAGGGCGTATTTGCCTCCCGCCACCACCGCCCGCTTGCCCCGGCGGCGGGGATCGGGACCCAGCGGGGCCTCGACAGCACCCCTGGCGGCTTCCATCTCCCCATGCACCAGGGCCAGGTAGCGGCGCTTGACCTCCCGCCGGCGCAAGGCGTCGCCCAGCTCCCGGTATGCCAACTCCGAGAGGGCGGTCACCATCAGTCCGGAGGTGGCCCGGTCGAGACGGTGGACGATGCCCCACCTGCCCGGGAGTCCCACCCCCTCGATCTGGGGATACCGGTGCAACAGCCCGGCGGCCAGGGTCCCGGTCTGGGAAGGCACCGCGTTACCGGGATGGGTGACGACGCCTTCCGGCTTCACCACCACCGCCAGATGCTCATCCTCGTAGACCACCTCGAAGCCCACCGGCTCCGGCCGGATCTTTCGGTCGGGAGGATCGCCGATCCACAACAGACTCCCGGCATCCACTCGCTCAGCCGGCTTCATCCGTCGCCCGCGGGGACCAATGACCCGACCTGCTTCGATCAGGCGCCGGGACACCGAGCGGCTCACTTCCAGGAGTGAGGAGACCACCCGGTCCGCGCGTTCGCCATCGAGCCCGTCGGGGACGGTCCACTCCCGGAGTCCATGGGCTTGCGGTCTCTCGAACGCCGCCTCGACGCGGTCAGGAACCGGAGGCGGCAACGCTCTGGCGGAGAGCCGACAGCAACACCAGGCCCACCCCGACGGTCAAGGCTGTGTCGGCCAGGTTGAACACCGGGAAATTCGGGATTTGGATCCAGTCCACCACCTTCCCGTCCAACAGTCCCTCTCCCCTTGTCGCCCTGTCCACAAGATTGCCCACCGCTCCTCCCATCACCAGGCCCAGCCCCATCACCTCCAGGCCGGGTCGCGGGGTCCGCAGCGCCCATCCCACCACCCCCACCGCGCCGGCCGCGGCCAGACCCAACCACACCCCGGCGTCCTGGAACATCGAGAAAGCAGAGCCCGGATTCTCCACATAAGTGAACCAGAGGAGATCGGGGACCACCTCCAGTCGCTCCTCGGCAAAGCTCTCGGAAGCCCACCGCTTGGTGATCTGATCGGCCGCCACCACCACCGCGGCCGTCCCCACGGCCAACCCGAAAGTGGAGATCAGCTTCGGGCGGCGCACTCTATGCAACTGTCTATGTAAGGGAGGTAGCGCAGGCGGGCGACCGGAATGGGCTTGCCGCACATGTCGCAGTCGCCATAGCTTTTCTGGTCCATCTTGGAAAGGGCGTCGTTCACCTTCTCCAAGAGTAGGGAGGCGTTGCGCTCAAGGGACATCTGCGTCTCATAGTCCGTGGCGGCCGCGCCCGCCTCGGCGCTGGCCGGATCGGAACTCCGTTCCCCGGCCCCCTCCGCCATCCTGGCTTCTTCCATGGCCTGGCCGTAAACCCCGATCAACCCCAGAATCCGGCTCCGCTCCTCCTCGAGCCGGGCGCGAAGTTGAGAGATGGTCCTGTCGTGCAGCACTCTGGCCATGGAAAAGTCCTCCTCGACCCTTTTTACCGGATTAGAGGTTATCGCATCAGAGAGTGAATTCAACCTCTTTACGCCGCGATTTTCGCCCTACCACCACCCGCGCTCTCCCACCCACCTCGGTGGACAACAACTCCTCCACCGCGCGGTTGGCCTTCCCCCCTTCCGGGGGAGGTGTGACCCGCACCTTCAATGCCTCCCCGTGAATGCCGTCCACCTGAGTACGGGACGATCGCGCCGACACCCAGACCCTGAGCCGGTACTTCCCCTCCACCACGCGGACGGCCGCCGACCAACTATCCGGAAACGACGCCAGGCCCACCCGGCAAATGTAGCATTCACCTTTGCCGCCCCGCGTCCTGAGAGAGCATGCCCCCAACCGACTTCGCCCGCATCCCGCCCCGGGTCCACTTCCCGGACCTCGACGCGGAGGTAGCGATCATCTGGGGAGAGGCCGACGCCTTCGCCGAGTCCATCCGCAGCAGGCCCTCGGACCGTGAGTACACCTTCTATGACGGGCCGCCCTTCACCACCGGACGTCCCCACTACGGCCACATTCTGGCGGGGGTGATCAAAGACATCGTCCCGAGGTACTGGACGATGCGGGGGTATCGCATCGAGCGCCGGTTCGGGTGGGACACCCACGGCCTGCCGATCGAGATGGAGGTGCAGAAGCAACTCGGGATCAGCGGACCCCGCGAGATAGCGGAACTGGGAGTCGATCGTTTCAACGAGGCGTGCCGGGAGATGGTGGAGCAGACCACCGAAGAGTGGGAGGAAGTGACCAACCGGATCGGAAGGTGGGTGGACTTCCGCAACGACTACAAGACCATGGACCCCGGCTTCATGGAAAGCGTGTGGTGGGTGTTCAAGCAACTGTGGGACAAAGGCCTGGTCTACCGGGACTTCAAGGTGCTGCCCTACTCATGGGCCTGCGCCACACCCCTCTCCAACTTCGAGCTTAACCTCGGCGGTTACCAGGAGGTTGACGATCCCTCCATAACCGTGAAGCTTGAGGTCACCGAGGGCGCGGGGCCGGTCGAGTCGGGAGACCACCTGCTGATCTGGACCACCACGCCCTGGACCCTTCCCGGCAACCTGGCGGTGGCGGTCGGTCCCGACCTGCGGTACGTCGCCATTCCTCACGACGGTGAGCGCTACTGGGTGGCGGCGGAGTTGGTCGCGTCGGTGTGGGACGATCCCCCGGATCCGGTGGCGGAGGGCCGGGGCGCCGAGTTGGTCGGCAGCCGGTACGAGCCTCCCTTCCCCTACTTCGAGCGGCTTTCTTCCCAGGGAGGCTTCACGGTGGTGTCCTCGGGGGACGTCACCGCCGATGAGGGAACCGGTCTGGTCCACATGGCGCCTGCCTACGGAGAGGCCGACTTCGAGACCTTTGCCACCAACCGGCTCAATTTGCTGGTGGATCCGATCGACGCCGAGGGTCGCTTCACCCACGAGGTGCCGGAGGTGGCCGGAGAAAACGTCAAGGACGCCGACCGGACCCTGGTCCGCCTGCTGGAGGAATCGGGGAAGCTTGTGACGAAGGGGCGCATCCGGCACTCCTATCCCTTCTGCTACCGCACCGACACTCCCCTCATCTACAAGGCCATCCCCACCTGGTTCGTGAAAGTGTCGGGGCTTCGCGACAGGCTGGTGGAGTTGAACGAACGCATCCACTGGGTCCCGGGGTACGTGGGCGAACGGCGGTTCGGAAACTGGCTGGGCGAGGCCCGTGACTGGGCCATCAGCAGGAACCGCTACTGGGGGTCCTGCATTCCGGTCTGGGAGTGCGGGGAGTGCGGAGCGCAGCGGTGCATCGGCTCCCTCGACGAGTTGGAGGAGTGCTCGGGCCAACGCCCCTCCGACCTTCACAAGCACATAATCGATCTGATCACCTTCCCCTGCGCCGAAGCCGGCTGTCAGGGCGCCATGCGCCGGGTCCCCGAGGTGTTGGACTGCTGGTTCGAATCGGGTTCCATGCCCTACGGTCAGCAGCACTACCCCTTCGAGAACCGGGAGCGATTCGAGAACAACTTCCCGGCCCATTTCATCGCCGAGGGACTGGATCAGACCCGGGGATGGTTCTACACCCTTCACATCCTGGCAGCCGCCCTCTTCGATCAACCCGCCTTCTCCAACTGCGTGGTCAACGGGATGATCCTCGCCGCCGACGGACGCAAGATGTCAAAGCGCCTCAAGAACTATCCCGAGCCGATCGAGGTGCTGGACAAATTCGGAGCCGACGCGTTGCGCGCCTATCTGATCAACTCCCCGGTCCTGCGCGCCGAGCCGCTCCGTTTCTCCGAGAGAGGCGTGAAGGAGGTGGTGCGCACTGTGCTGCTGCCGCTGTGGAACACCTTCTCCTTCTTCACCACCTACGCCGAGGCGGACGGAATCTCCCTGTCCGACATCTCCGCAGCCCCCCCGCCGCCGGAGCGCCCCGCCCTGGACCGGTGGATCCTCTCGGTGCTGCAAAGCCTGATCACCGAGGTGCGCACCCAGATGGACGGCTACTACCTCTACGAGGTGGTCCCTCCCACCCTCGGGTTCATCGACCACCTCACCAACTGGTATGTCCGCCGCTCCCGGCGGCGCTTCTGGAGAAGCCGTGGCGAGGACGACTCCGACAAACTGGCCGCCTTTGCCACCCTATACGAGGTCCTGGTCACCTTCTCGGAGGTCTTGGCGCCGGTGCTGCCGTTCATCACCGAGAAGATCTACCGTACCCTGGTGGTCTCCTGCGACGGCTCTTCCGTCCCGAGTATCCATCTACGCGACTTTCCGGAGCCCCAAACCGGGCTGATCGACAGCGGACTCGAAGAGGGGATGGCGCTGGCCCGGACGGTGGTGAGACTGGCCCATGCGCTCCGCAAACGGCACAACATCCGGGTGCGCCAGCCGCTCTCGGCCCTCACGGTGAACCTGGCAGCCGAACACCAGACGGAGACCCTCGAAGCCCTTTCGGAGTTGGTGCGAAACGAGGTCAACGTCCGTCGCCTGACGGTGCTGAGTGGCGAGCAGGCCGCGGTCGAGCTGTCGGCCAAGGCCGACTTCCGCCGGTTGGGTCCCCGACTGGGCGCACGTACGCCGGAAGTGGCCCGGGCCATAGAAGGCCTCCGTAGGGAGGAGATTCAATGTCTCCTGGATGGTGGAACCGTCGACGTAGCGGGGACAGAGATAACCGGAGAAGAGGTGGTGGTACGGCGGCGCGCCCCGGAGGGTACGGCTACGGCGGTCGAGCAGGATCTCACCGTGACCCTGGACATCGACCTCACCGAAGAGCTGATCACCGAAGGCATCGCCCGGGAAGTCACCGCCCGTCTCCAGCAACACCGGCGGGAGAGCAACCTGCAGGTCACCGACCGTATCTCGCTGACCTGGGAATCCCGCCATCCGGCGGTTGCGGCGGCCATGGAGACCCACGGACAGATGATCGCCGCGGAACTGCTGGCGACCGAGTGGAGAAGAGGACCCGCAGAGACCTGCCTGGCGGTGGGCGACTACCCTCTCTCGGTCACAATGGCGGTTCTTCCGGTCCCCTCAGCCGCCGGGGATGGTTGACCTCAGAGCAGGCCGCGGATCTGGGCGGCGGCCGCGTCCAACTCCGCCATGTGGTCGTCCATGGCTCCGGGCAAACCGGTCACCGTCGACTTGACCACCGACATCACTATCCGGTAACGCTCGATCTCGGCCAGCATCAGCTGGGCCGCTCGCTCCCTCCGGCGATCCAGCTCGCCGAGGTCCGTCGAGGAGGCGGCCGGCCTGGCCCCGGTCGACGCCTCGGCCGCTTCCCGCCGGGCCGCTGACACCAGTTGCGAGGCGCTCTCCTGGGCCTCGTCAATGATGCGGCGCGCCTCGGCGCGGGCCTCCGACAGCACCCCGGCAGACTCTCCTTGGTCCGCTGCCGCCGGCTGGCTCTTGATCTCGGCGATAATCCGGTCTCGATCAGCCAGAAGCTCCTCGTATTCCTTCAGAGAAAGAGCGACCTCGTCCAGGAACTCGTCAACTTCCTCCAGGTGGTAACCGCGAAGCGCGGTGCGGAAGAACTTTTCCTGGATGTCATCAGGAGTGAGGGGCATGTGGAAACCGATCTCTAGACCAAAGCGCAGACTCGATTATAAAATCGCCGCGGCTCTATACCAACCATCTTCCGGCTCGACGCCCGCTGGTGACTCCCAGAAGACTGCGCCGACGCTAACAGACCACGCGCTGGAGAATGTAGATGGCCACGAACAGCGCCAGGGGAGAGAGATCGACACCCACCGTTCCCGCCCGGACCGGGGGGATCAAAGAGCGAAAGGGCCTCAACAGCGGATTGAGCATCCGATCGAAGAGGTCTTTCACTCCACGCAGGGGGTGGCCCGTCGGGGCGGGAATCCAACTCAGCACCACCCAGATCAGGACCGCCCACCTAGCAAGGTCCAGCACTTGACAAAGGAGACCGCCCAGCATTTCAAGTCCCCACCTTCCCGGTCAGGAGCCGGGAGAGGACGGCCACATCCCGATCTTGGACAACCTGGCTTGCTCGCTGGCCGAGACACTGACTCCCGGCGGGCTGACCAGCACCAGTCCGTCTCCCACCTGAGAGACCTCGCCCTGGTTGAAGCTGACCAAGCCGGTGGCGTAGTAGACAACCCCCTGGGCCACCTCCGTTGGGAGGAACCGCAGATCAAGCATCACCGGGACGCTCGCCTTGTACCAGGACGTCAGGTGGGGGCAATCCGCGAAGCCGTCCATTTGCAGGATCTCGGTCTCCACGTCAACAGGAAGGGGCGCATTGCGCTCCTTGGGGATTCTGGGCAACTCCGGCCGCGGCGCCGAGACGCTGCGCCCATCGGAGGGTTTATTGGGAATCAGGCGGACATTTCCCGAGGAGGGACGGGTCACCGCCACGGGTGATTGCGGAGCAGACGTCCAGGCGTCCTCTTCCTCCACCAAGCCCAAGAAGTCCCACACTCTCCCCATGAAGTTCTTGCTCATGTTCCTTCACCAAAGATAGCCCGACCCACCCTCACCATGGTAGCCCCCTCCTCCACCGCTACTTCGTAATCTTCTGTCATCCCCATCGAGAGTTCCTCCATGCCTTGGAACCGCCCGGCCAATCGCTCCGACAACCGGCGAAGTCGACGGAAGTAGGGCCGGGCCTGCTCGGGATGATCCACCCGGGGCGCCATGGCCATCAACCCCCGTACCTGCACTCCCTCTTGCAGCGCCAACGCCACCAGCGCCTCGACCTCGTCCGGTGCGGCCCCGTGCTTCTGTGCCTCTCCCCCGATGTTCACCTGCGCCAGGGCCGGGATCCTCCGGGGGGCGTTCCTGACCCATGCTCGAACCAGCCTGGGCCGATCCAGGGAGTGAAGGAGATGCGTCGATGCCCGGACCCGGTTCACTTTGTTTGTCTGCAGGGGGCCCACGAAGTGCCACCGCACATCCCCGGGAAGCTCTCCGACTTTGGAAGCCAGTTCCTGCGCCCGGTTCTCGCCGAAGTCCCGGATCCCCTGATCGTAGAGGCGCCTGATCTGTCCTATGTCCCGGCCCTTGGTGATCACGATCAGGGTTACATCATCGGGATCCCGCCCAACCCTCGCCGCAGCCGCAGCCACGCGGTCCGAAACCATCCGGTAGCTCACGGGGAGAACCAACCGATCGCAGCCATTCTCTTGATCGCGCGGTCGCGGCGATGTGAGAAGCAGCCGGGTTGATGGACGGTGCACCTCTCCGACCACCAGGTCGGAATCTCCCGGAGTTGCTCGGCGAGGGCTCCACCCAGATCCACCGAGATCCTGCCCCGGCGAGAAGTGGCCCGTTGGGAGGGAAACCGGCGGGATACATCGGGCCCCACCTCGAAACAGCACGGCCCGATGAACGGACCCACCGCGGCCCAGGTCGGTTCCACTCCCCCCGATCTCATGGTGCCCAGCAGGGAAGTCACCACCCCGGCGTCCACTCCCCTCCAACCGGCATGAGCTACTCCAACGCCTCCATCGCCGCCTACCACCACCCCGGCGCAGTCTGCGGCCATCACCGCCACCGGGAGCCCGACCGTCCTCGTGAACAGCCCATCCGCCCCTCCCTCCAGATGACCGGGCCCCGCCACCTCCACCACACGCCTGCCGTGCACCTGGCGCACGGTCGCCCAATCCGACGAGATGCCCAGTTTCTCCGAGACGATCCCCCTCTGCGCCGGGTTCTTCTGATCTCCGTCGGCCTCCAAGGTGAACGCAGCCCCCGGCCTCCGAAGCGGTTGGATCACGTCTTGCGGGAGCCGGACGTCGGGATGTCGAACACGATCCCCGATCCTGGAGTGCTGCCGCTCAGACTTGAAGCCCTTCCACCTATCTGGCTCGGCGCAGCGTGGCGCGGCAGTCGATCGAATCCGGCTGCGATCACCGTTACCTGCATCTCCTCGCCCAGGGCGTCGTTGATGATGGCTCCGAAAATGATGTTGGCGTCGTCGGAGGCCAACTCGGTGATCGTCTCGGCGGCCAGATGCGCCTCGTGAAGGGTCATGTCGCGAGAACCCGCCACCGACAGCAGGATCCCCGAGGCTCCTTCCATGCTTATTTCAAGAAGGGGGCTGGAGATGGCCCGCTTGGCGGCTTGCAGAGCGCGGTCGTCGCCGCGCGCCTTTCCGACGCCCAGCACTGCCGAGCCGCCGTCGGCCATCACCGTCTTGACGTCTGCGAAGTCGACGTTGATCAGACCGGTGGTGTTGATCATGTTGGTGATCCCCGACACCCCGTCCATCAGAACCTCGTCAGCCAACCTGAAGGTCTCATTGATGGGCGCAGAGGGATCCGCCACTTCCAGTAGGCGATCGTTCGGGACCACCACCAGCGTGTCGACCTGGTCCCGCAGTTCGCTGATTCCCTTCTCGGCGATGGTCGAACGTACGCGGCCCTCGAAACCGAACGGCCGGGTGACTATCCCGATGGTCAAGGCGCCGAGATTCCGAGCCGCCTCGGCCACCACGGGCGCGGCCCCGGTGCCGGTGCCTCCTCCCTCGCCGCAGGTCACGAAGACCATGTCAGCCCCCCGCAAGATGTCTTCTATCTCGTCTCTATGCGCCTCGGCCGCATTGCGGCCGACCTCGGGATCCGCTCCCGCTCCCAGGCCCTTGGTCAGTTCTCCCCCGATCTCCAGCTTGACCATGGCGTCGGATGCCATCAACGACTGGGCGTCTGTGTTGAGCACCACGAATTCCACCCCCTGCAAGCCCGCTTCGATCATCCGGTTAACGGCGTTGACCCCCGCGCCCCCCACCCCGATCACCTTCAAAACAGCAACATAAGCGCTGGCAGGCTCCCAAATGATATCTTGCATTAGCCTTGACCCCTTCCAGGTAGATTTTGAGGTTCAACCTGAAGGTTGATGGATAAGAAGACAAAAGTCAAATTAGGAATATCACCTTCAACTAGAGATTTAGAAGAGGTCTCAGCCAGGCGCGCCGCGATAGACAGCCGGGCGGAGGGGAGAGAACAGGTTTATTACCGAGCCGGGATCGGTGTATTCGTCGACGAGCACCACCAGAACGTCGGCCTTCTCATCCAGATCGGCCGGCCTTCCCAGCCGGACGACCCGCTTCGCCACCTCGGCGGTGACCTGCTGGCCATGGATCTCAATGACTGCTCCCAGACGGAGATCGGGCCGGAGGTGCTCCACAAAGCCAAGTGCCGGCCCGATCGACGGGTGAGCCAGGTCCAGAGTGGCGCCGGCCAGTCCGGTGATGCGAGGCATGACCTGCTCGGGGTCCACGTCGAGGACCACACCGTCGAGCGACAACGCCCGCCATCCGTCGCCGGTCAGCACCCAGGCAACCGGGTGCCGTTCCTCCACGGCGATCGACACCGTGTTCGGCCACTCCTTCCTGACCTCGGCGGCGGACACCCACGGATCGGAGAGAACTACCTCCCGAACCGACTCGGTGTCAACCAAGAACATGGGGGCGCCCTCGATGAGCCCGTCTTTCGCAACCCTCTGAGAACCGGTGGAAACCACCTCACCGCTCACCACCACCTCCCGCACCGCCAGGTACGGAGAGTGAAGAAGCCAGATGCCCACACCCACCAGAGTCATCACCGACAGCAGCCAGACGGCCCGCCTGACGGCC
Source organism: Acidimicrobiia bacterium (assembly GCA_965209025.1). GTDB lineage: Bacteria > Actinomycetota > Acidimicrobiia > Spongiisociales > ZC4RG35 > Bin76. The sequence continues at coordinate 954,414 of OZ242375.1, forward strand.
TGGCTCTCCTCCTTTTCCTGGACTCTCCGCGCTCGCTCCGCTATGCGAGGATCCAAGGCCGCCTCGCTCTTCTCCTGCTTCCGTCTCCGGCTCTTGGGCGACAGAGCCGACAGGCGCTGCATGAAGCGACCCTTGCGCACGACTTCGCCTCCTGTGGTCGGGCCCTTTTCCCTCATTTCGGCGCCTCCCCCGTGGGAAATCCCACGAACCTCACTTCCGGCTCCAACTCGATGCCGGTCTCGGCCCGAACCCGCATGCGCACCTCGGCAACCAGTCGACGCAAGTCCTCGGCTGTGGCGTCGGCGCCGGCCACGAAGAAGTTGGCGTGCTTCTCCGAGACCGAGACATCCCCGATCCGCATTCCCTTCAAGCCCAGGGCGTCGATCAGTCGCCCGGCGGCGTCCCCGGGAGGATTCTTGAACACGCTTCCCGCATTGAGGGTCCCTCCCGGTTGATGGATCCGCCGCCAGCGGGTGATGGCCCGGATCTTCTCCAGCCCCTCGGTGGGTTCGCCCGGTGTGAACCGGAACCACGATCTGGTGATCACGTGGTGGGGCTTGACCGCCGAACTCCGGTACCGGAGGCAGAGCGAATCGGTAGCGACCATGGACAACTCCCCTGTTCGGAGATCGAAGATCTCCACCTCCTCCAGGACATCCACTATCTCGGTCCCATGACAGCCTGCGTTCTGGTACACCCCGCCGCCCACAGTGCCGGGAATGCCCACCATGAACTCGAGACCCAGCCGTCCTTCCCCGACCGCCGAGCGGGCCAGCCGGGGCAATCCGACTCCCCCGCCGGCCTCCACCCGGTCATCGGGGTGCCGGATGGAGAGGAAGTCTCCCACCAATCGGATCACCAACCCCCCGTATCCCTCATCGGAGACAATCACATTGCTGCCCTTTCCCAGCACCAGGACGTCTCCTGTCCCGGCCCCTGCATCCGCCAGCGCGGAGAGGTGAGCGTAATCGCCGACTTCGGCGAACCATCGAGCCGCCCCTCCCAGCTTGTACGTGGTAAGCGCGTCCAGACGCACCCCGGAGCGCACCAGACCGCCGGCGCACAGTCGTCGCCATTCACCCACGATCCCTCCCCTCTCCGGCCAGTAACGCCAGAAGCTCAGTGGGAACCACAGTTATGTCTCCCGCTCCCATGACAACGACAAGATCTCCTTCATCCAACCAGGGAGCGACCATCTTCGCCACTTCGGAGCGATGCGGGAAGTAAGCAACCTCCCTGGCTCCGGAGCGGCGGGCGGCGGCCGCTACCAACTCGCCGGTAATCCCCGGACGGGGTTCTTCCCGGGCGCCGTAGACATCGGTCACCACCACCCGGTCGGCCAAGGACAGAGCCGCCCCCAGCCCGGCGAACATCTGGCCGGTCCGGGAATAGAGGTGCGGTTGGAAGATCGCCCACACTCGGCGGTGCCCGGACCTGAGAGCCGCTCTGAGGGTGGCGGCAACCTCGGAGGGATGATGAGCGTAGTCGTCTATGACGGTCACTCCCCCCACCAGACCGCGATGCTCATAGCGTCTTCGGACGCCGCGATAGCCGGCTATTCCGTCCACCGCCCGGTCGAGATCGAGACCCAACTCCCCGCACAGGGCCAACACCCCCGCCGCGTTGCGGGCCATGTGGATCCCCGGGAAGGGCACCCGCACCTTCCGGGACGACCCACCGCCGACCAACCGGAAGGAGACCCCCGCGGTCTCCTCCACAACATCGGCGATCCTCCACTGGGCGTCGGCGGACAACCCGAATCCCGGTATCCGGGCCCGTTCCGCCACCCGGCGGGCGCCCGGATCGTCGATGCCGGCCAGCACCGGACCCTTGACCCCCCGGGCGACCTGGACGAAGGTGGACTCCAGGTTGTCCACCGTCTCGAAGTGATCCAGGTGCTCCGCCTCCACATTGGTTATCACCAGGCCGGACAGGTTCACCTCCTCGAAGGTGCGGAAGGCTTCGTCGACCTCCAGCACCAACCATGGGTCGACTCCCAGGCCGGCGTTGGTGCCCAGACCGATGACAGTCTCGCCCACGGCGAAACTGGGGTTCTCCCCGGCGGCCCGGGCAGCCTCCACCAACATTGCGGCCGACGAGGTCTTGCCGTGGGTTCCGGTGGGACCCACGGTGGGTACATCGGCGGTCATCGCGCCAAGCAACCGGGGTCGCCGCCAAACTTCCACCCCCCCACGGCGGGCGGCCTCCACCTCGGGATCCTGGTCGGGGACCGCAGAGGAGATCACCATCAACTCGACATCCGCCACCCGTTCCGGGCGGTGGCCCGCCCACACCTCGATTCCCAGGTCGGTGAGAGCATCCAACCGCGAGGAGCGGCGGATGTCAGATCCGGTGACCGTCTTGCCCGACTCGGCCAACAGCTTCGCAAGGCCGCTCATCCCCGCTCCCCCCACACCCACTACGTGGATCCTCATGCGACCGTCAAGATCAAACAAGGCAGCGTCTCATTTCCTCGGCGATCCTCTCCGCCGCCCGGGGGCGTGCGATCCCGGCGGCGGCCGCCGACATCCTGCGCCTGCGCTCCGGATCGGCGAGGAGCCCCCCGACAACCGACCCCAACTCTCCGAGTCGAGCCTCGGGCAGCGTCACCGCCGCCCCGACATCCTCCAGCGCCGCCGCGTTGGCGGCCTGGTGACTGGCCGAACCGAACTCCCCGGGTACAAGCACGGAGGGCAGTCCGGCGATGGTGAGCTCCGCCACCCCTCCCCCGGCCCGGGCCACCACCACGTCGCATGCCGAATAGAACAGGTCCATGCGCTTCTCGAAACCCACCACCCTCCATCGATGGATGCTGGCCGCCGCCCGGCGAGTCACCTCCTCTGCGTGGATCTCGCCGGCCAGATGGACGACCTGGACGGGCTCGCCCTCCCATTCCCGGAGCATCTCGGAGACGCCCCGGTTGATGGCACCTGCCCCGAGGCTGCCGCCCATCACCCCCACGACCGGAAGCCCGTCCGCCAGGTCGTAGTGGGAGAGAGCCGCCCTGCGAACGGACGCCCTGTCGAGGCGGGCGACATCGGCCCGCACCGGGTTCCCCACCCAATCGGCTTTTTTCAGACCCGAGGTGCTGGGGAAGGAGGCAAACGAGCGGACGGCCCATCGCTCCATCACCCGGTTGGCGAGCCCGGCCGCGGCGTTCTGCTCGGAGAGATAGAAGGGGATCCCCTCGGATCGGGCCGCCCAACCGGCCGGCGCCGCCACATAACCCCCGGTTGCCAGGACCACCCCCACCGCCCGGCGCGCCAACTCCCGGCGCACCCGACGGACGGCTCTCGCCACCTTGGCCGGGATGGTGAGGTTGCGGGGCGTCATCCGTCGCGCCAGTCCCTGGAGAGGGACCGACAGGAGGCTGAACCCGGCTGCCGGGACCGCGGTTGCCTCCAGGCGGTCTCCCCCGATGAACAACACATCGGAGGGCTCCACCCCCTGGGAGACCAGGGCCTCGGCGACGGCCAGACCGGGGTAGACGTGTCCGGCGGTCCCGGCCGCGGCGATGGCGAACGTCATTTTCGAACCCCGAACGGACTTCGCCCTTGGCGGGTCACGTTGAGAAGCACGCCCAAGGCGCCCATGTTGACCATCAGGGAGGACAACCCGTAGGAGATGAAGGGAAGGGTGATGCCGGTGATGGGCATCCAGCCCAACACCCCTCCCACGTTGATCAAGCCCTGGAACCCCAACCAGGCGGTGATGCCCGCCGCCACCATCTGGCCGAAGTGGTCGGGGGCCCGTCGGGCCACCATCCACCCCAGGACAACCAGCACCACGAACAGCGTGATGACGAACAGGCCTCCCACCAAACCGATCTCTTCTCCGATAATGGCGAAGATGAAGTCGGTGTGGGCGTTGGGAAGGTAGAACCACCGGGCGCGGCTGTTGCCTGGTCCCACCCCCCACAGACCTCCGGTACCCAGAGCCACCCACGATTGGATGAGCTGGTAGCCGGTGTCCGCCGCATCTCCCCATGGATCGAGGAACCCTTTGAGGCGGTCCAAGCGGTAGGGAGCGATTACCGCCAGCAGGATCGAAAGGGCTACCGCCACCGCGGACGACCCCGCCATGTAGCTGAGGGGGGCGCCTCCCACCCACAGCACCACGAAGGCGCAGATGGCGATGAGGATGGTGGTCCCGAAATCAGGCTGTTGGATGAGCAGGAACCCCACGCTTCCCAGCACCAGCAGGACAACCGAGGTGTAGCTCTTGAGATCATCGAAGACGCCCTTGCCCTGGCTGATTATCGACGCTATCAACACGATCACTGCGAACTTGGCCAACTCGGAGGGCTCGAAGCCCAGGGGCCCGAACCGGAGCCATCGGGAGCTTCCTCCTACCTCAACTCCGACCAGCAGCACCAGGAACAGGAGCGCCAGGGCCCCCACGAACAGGTACATGGCGAAACGCTCGTACAACTGGTAGGGCACCCGGGAAGTCACGAACAGCACCACCGTTCCCAACCCCACACCCAGCAACTGGCGGAAGAAGAAGTGGTACTGGCCGTATTCCCAGTTGATCCCCACCGTTGAGGAGGCCGAGATGGTGGCCCCCAGCCCGATGACCACCAGGGTGAAGACCACGGCGCCGAACAGCATGATCATCTGGTTGTTGGTGCGGAATCGGGACTCGCTCTGGATCCGCTCGGTCCGAGCGCGGTAGATGGTGGTTACTTTGGAGGCCATCAGGTCCTTTCCCGACTGCGTACCAGATCCGAAACGATCCGCGTGAACTGCTCTCCGCGGGCCTGATAGGAGTCGAATTGATCGAAGGAGGCACACCCGGGCGCCAGGAGCACCACGTCCCCGGGACGGGAGAGCCGGAAGGCCGCCTGCACCGCCTCCTCGAGGGAGTCGACGGGGGTCACCCGGCCGGGAGGGCCTGCATCCACCAGTTGGCGGGAAGCCTGCCCGATGGAGACCACGGCCCTCACGGGCGGAGCGCTGGTCAGCGGGGACAGATCGAGTCCCTTGTTGAGGCCGCCCGCGATCAGCACCACGGACCCGAAGGAATGGATCGAAGCCAGGGCGGCATGGGGATTGGTGGCCTTCGAATCGTCCACGAACCTCACCCCATCGAGTTCTCCAACCACCCGGCGGCGATGGGGGCCGGGACGGAAGCCCCGGATCGCGGCCTCCACCGCCGCGTCTTCGGCGCCCCAGACCCGGGCGGCGGCGGCGGCGATCAAGAGGTCGGTCAGATAGGAGTCATCCCGCACCGACAGGTCCGCCACGGGGATTCGGAGGCCACCGGTCACCAGGTAGCCACCTTCCACTGCATTGGAGACCGAGATTCCCAGGAGACGGCTGCGGGCGCCCCTCACCGCCCGCCGGGCGCCGGGGTCGTCGGCGTCGAAGATCAGGATGTCGTCCTCGGTCTGGGCGGCGTGGATGCGAGCCTTGGCGGCCAGGTAGCGATCCATCGTCCCGTGCCAGTCGAGATGGTCGGGAGCGACGTTGATGATCACCGCCACGCGGGGAGAGAGCGTCTCGGTGAAGCGCAACTGGAAGCTGGACAGCTCCACCACGGCCCGGGATGCTCCTGTTCCCACCAGATCCGAGATCGGGGACCCGATGTTCCCCACCACCGGGACCTCCATTCCCGAGCGGGCCAGCATCTCTCCGGTCAACCTCGCCACCGTGGTCTTTCCGTTGGTGCCGGTGATGGCGATCATCTCGGTGCGAAGCTGGCGACAGGCCAACTCCACCTCGCTCCACACCGGCCTTCCCGCCGCCAGGGAGTCCCGGATAGGCTCGGATCCCTCCGGAAAACCCGGGCTGGCCACCACCAGGTCGCAGTCGGAGACCCATTCGGGCCGCCAGCGGCCCGTCACCGCGGACCACCGCTCACTTCCGTTGAGCGGGGATATCGCCTCCGGACGGGCGTCGTAGACCCTCACCCTCCACCCCAGCCTCCCTCCGAGTCGGGCGGCGGCGCGTCCGGAGACGCCCGCGCCTAGCACCAGGCAGCGCTTCACAACAGTCCCTCCAGCGCCAGGAAGTCCGCGTAGAAGAGACAAAGTCCCAGCGAGACCCCGATCCCCGCCAGTATCCAGAAGCGGATCACGACGGTCGGCTCATCCCATCCGGCCAGGCTGAAGTGGTAGTGAAAGGGAGCCATGCGGAAGACTCTCCGTCCGGTGGTCCGGAAGCTGACCACTTGAGTGATCACCGACAGGCCCTCGGCGACGTACAGACCCCCGATCACGATCAACAGGAGTTGGGTGTTGGTGAGCACCGCCAGTGCAGCCAGGAGTCCCCCGATGGCGTGGGAGCCCACGTCGCCCATGATGATCCGCGCGGGCGGAGCGTTCCACCACAGGAATCCCAGCAACGATCCGGTCATCGCCGCGGCCACGGTGGCAAGGGCCAGCGGATCGACCGCTTCGTAGATGTCGAGGTGCCGGACCTGCCAGAAGGCGATTATGACGTAAGCGCCGAACATCCACACCGCCGACCCTCCGGCCAGACCATCCATACCGTCTGTGAAGTTGGCGCAGTTGGCGGTGCCGGTCAGCATGATCAACACCAGCACCGTGAACAGGAAGCCTCCCAACTCGAGTCCCAGGGGGCGGGCGAAGGAAAGCTCGGTCACCACTCCCGCCTGCCGGGCTCCGAGCACGAACAGGGCGGCCACGGCCACCTGACCTCCGAACTTGGCCGCCTTGCCCAGGCCGAGCGAGCGGCGCCGGCGGGTCTTCACCAAGTCGTCCAGGAGTCCTACGAAGGCCATCCCCAGCATGGCGACCAGGCACAGCAGCCCTCCAGTGGCGATTGAAGTGGCCTCTATGGACAGTCCTTCGGTGAAGTCGGGCCGAAGGTGGGTAAGTAGGTAGGCGACGGTGGCGGAGGTCACGAACAGCACCCCTCCCATGGTGGGGGTTCCCCGCTTGTGACCGTGCTCGCCCTCGAGCTCTTCCTGGATGAAGTCCCCGATATTCAGGCGGCGGAGCAGCTTGATCCCATAGAAGGTGAGACACACCGAGAGGAGGAAACCCACCGACGACGCCACCAGCAGGTTGATCATCGCGCCGCCTCCATCGACCCGCCTGCGGCCGCCCCCAGCACCTTCCGAGCGGCCCTGCGATCGTCGAAGGGTATGCGCTGTCCGCCGACTTCCTGGTGCTGCTCATGCCCCTTCCCGAGAATCAGGACCACGTCCCCGGGACGGGCCCATCCCACGGCCCCCCGGATGGCCTCCTCCCGATCAGCCTCCACCGTGAAGCTCCTGGCCTCCAGGCCGGCGGCCAGGTCGGCAAGGATGGCGACGGGATCCTCCGATCGGGGATTGTCGGAGGTGAGCATCACGTAGTCGGCGGCTGCCACCGCTCTAGCCATCTCGATCCTCTTGCTGCGGTCCCGGTCCCCGCCCGCCCCCATGACCGCGATCACCCGACCCTCGGCCGCCGCCCGCGCCGCTCCGATCGCCGCTCGGATAGCCCCGGGGGTATGGGCGTAGTCGACCACCACCGCCACCGGATCTTCGGCGACCAGTTCGAAGCGACCCGCCACGGGCGGGAGGGTGGATATCCCCGTGGACACCTCGGAGGGTGAGAATCCCATGCGAAGGGTTGCCGCCGCGGCCAGGAGAGCGTTCCTCCCGTTGTGGCGGCCCCCGATGGGCGCATCCAGCCTCAGGGTGGCGCCCCCGACCCGACACTCCATCACCACCTGCGAGAGACTCTGGCTCACCAACCGCCCCCTCACGTCCGCCCCGGGTCCGGTTCCCACCGTAGTGAGAGGGATCTCCGCCCGGGCCGCCAGCCTCCGGCCCCACCGGTCGTCGACCCAGACCACTCCCCTCTCCGAGAGCTCGGGAGAAAAGAGCATTTCCTTGCTCAGGTAGTACTCCTCCTGGCTGCCGTGGAAGTCGAGATGGTCGTGTCCCAGGTTGGTGAACACGGCCAACGCGAAACGGACACTGTCAACCCTGTGCAGGGCCAGACCGTGGGAGGACACCTCTATCACGGCCGTGTCCACCCCCCGGCCGCGCATCATCGCCAATTGCCGCTGCAGATCGGAGGCCTCCGGCGTGGTGAGAGGAGTCGGAAGCACCCGGTCTCCCATCCGGGCCCCCAGCGTGCCTATCACGCCAGTGCTCTCTCCGGCGGCCCGCGCCACAGACTCGATCATGTGCACTACGGTGGTCTTCCCGTTGGTCCCGGTGACTCCCACCAGGCGAAGGAACCGGGAAGGGTGTCCGTACACCTCGGCGGCCGCCCGCGCCAGGGCCACACGCCCGTCCCCGACCACGATCTGGGGAGCCGGATTGTCGAGCGGCCTCTCACAGATCACCGCCGCGGCGCCGCGGGCCAGCGCCTCCCCCACATAGTCGTGACCGTCGGCGTTTGCTCCCTTCATCGCCACGAACACATCGCCGCTGCGGACCATGCGGCTGTCGTGGCTCACCCCCCCGACGGATGTGTCGGCTCTCCCGCGCAGGCAGCCGCCCAGGCGGTCGGCCAGTCTCCCGACAGTCATCTCAGGTACTGGGCTCACTGGGTATCTCCCCCAATCGCCGCAGGGCGACTTCCATTATCTCCGAGAACACCGGAGCGGCCGCTGAACCGCCTGTCCGGTACTCCGGGCGGGTGGGACCGTCGATCACCACCATCACCACCACCTCGGGGTCCTCGATCGGCGCCATCCCGACGAAGGAGGCGATGTTCAGCTCCTCTTCGTAACCGTCGAAGCCCAGCTTGGAGGAGGTGCCGGTCTTGCCCCCCACCTCGAACCCGGGCACCGCGGCGGCCTGACCGGTCCCCTTGCTGACCGTGTCAGCCAGGAGCAAACGCATTATCCGGGCCGTCTCGGCGTCGATCACCCGCCGCTGGGCGATTTCCGCCGGCTGCCGGGTTCCCTCCTCGGTCACCAGGGCCTTCACCAGATGCGGCTGTATCCAGACCCCGTCGTTGGCGACCGCCGCGAACGCCGCCGCCATCTGGATCGGAGTCACCGCCACCGAATACCCTATGGCGGCGGAGGCCAGGCAGGTGCTGCAGGAAGGATCGAGATTGATGAGACCCTTCGCTTCGCCCGAGAAGTCGATGCCGGTCGGACTGCCCAGGCCGAACTCCTCTATGTACCCTGCCAGGACTCCCCTCGACAGTCTCTCCTGCACCATGATGGTTCCCACGTTCGAGGAGTGCACGAATATGTCGGCCACCGTCATGTCCGTGGGGTCGTGGAGAGTGAAATTCCGGTAGCACCCGTAGATCTCATCTTCGGGGTCCTCGCAGGCATCGGGGAAGATCTCGATCTCATAGGGCACTTCGGGGATCAGGTCGGAAGCCCTCCAGGTCCCCGTGTCCAGTGCGGCTGCGATGGTGACAGTCTTCTGGATGGAACCGGGCTCGTAGAGGCCGCGGATCGCGAAATTCGAGAATCCCGAGCCGTCCTCGGAGGCCCGCCTCTCGGGATCGAATGCCGGCACGCCTCCCAGAGCCAGTACCTCCCCGGTCTTAGCCTCCAGCGCGACGGCCCAGCACTGCTCGGCGGCGGTGCGGGCGACGCCGGCCCTGCAGGCCTCCATCAGGCTGTATTGCAGCAGGAGATCCAGGGTCGTGACGAGATCCAGGCCCGGGACGGCCTCGGTTATCTCGCTCTGCCCGGTGGGGATCTGGCGGCCCTTCACATCCTGTTCCACCACCGCCCGGCCGGGCTGTCCTCCCAATTCGTCCTCATACCGATACTCCAGCCCCTCGATGCCCATCCCGTCCACATTCACCATCCCCAGCACCTGGGAGGCGACCGACGAGGGGTAGATGCGTTTGGACTCGGGCTCGCTGTACACGCCCGCATACCCCAGGTTGAGGATCTCTTCCACGACATCGACTTCCAACTGCCGCTTGATGTAGACGAAGTCCTTTCCCGATCGGAGGTCGGCCACCAACCGGTCTATGTCGGCGCCCACCCTTGCGCCCACCTGCTGGGCTATCAACACCGGATCCTCGATTTCCGACGGTATCGCGAACAGGCTGGCGCCCAGCACGGTGAGAGCCAGAGCCTCCCCGTTCCGGTCGAAGATCTCACCCCGCTCGGGCAGCACCTCTCGTATGGAGAGGCGCTGTCTCAACCCGCGCGCCGCGTATCCGTCATCCTCCACCACCTGGACGGTGTACATCTTGAACGCCAGTGCAAGCCAGGAGAGGACCAGCACGCCGCCCACCAGGGCCAGCCGCTTGGCGACCGTCCGGGGGCCGGGTGCGGGAGGAGATCCATTTTCCACTATCAACCGGGCGGGTCGAAACCCGGTTCTCTGGGCGCTATCCCCGGCACCTGGATGTGCACCACTTCGTCGGGATAGAAGAGCCCCAGGGGCTCGGCCAGCGAAGCCATCCGGTCGGGATTCTCCAATCGAGCGACCTCCAGACGGAGCAGTCGGTTCCGGATGGTCTCCTGTTCAATCCTGGTCTGCAGGTCGGCCAGTTGGAAGGCGCCCTCGTCAAGCAGGGTGCGGCTCCACACCATCCCCAGGAAAGTAAAGACCACCAGGACCACGAAGGCCAGCAGCATCAGGACTGAGGGGCCGCGGGCGCTGGTGGTCGTTCCGGTAGAAATGAGCCTGAGCGGGGAATTGCGACTGGAAGGAGCCGGGGAGGTGGGGTGGGTGGTCATGCGGCGAGTCTCTCCACGGCCCGCAGCCGCGCGGAACGCGACCGGCGGTTGAGTTCCACCTCCGCCGGGGCGGGGCGGGCCGCCCCCTTCACCAGGGGCCGCAACTCCGCGGTGAGCCCACATCCGCACACCGGAAGGTCGGGGGGGCAAACACAGTCTGCGCCGCCCCGTGCGAAACGCTGCTTGACCAGACGGTCCTCCAGGGAGTGATAGGAGATTGCAATGCAGCGCCCTCCCCCCTCCAACCGTCCGAGGGCCGCCTCCAGCCCGCTTCTCACCGCCTCCAACTCGTCGTTGACCGCCATTCGGATGGCTTGAAAGGTACGCCGGGCCGGGTGACCAGCGCGGCGGAGTGCGGCGGGGACGGCGTCCGCCACCACTTCGGCCAGGGCCAGGGTGTCCGCCAGTGGACGGTTTGCAACTATCGCTCGGGCGATGCGCCGCGAAGAAGGCTCCTCACCGTACTCGAAGATGACGCGGCTGAGACTCTGGTAGTCCCAGGTATTGACCACCTGGTCCGCGGTCAGACCCGAACGGGGATCCATTCTCATGTCGAGCGGACCGCTCCGGTGGTAGGAGAAACCCCGCTCGGAACGATCCAACTGATCGGAGGAGAGCCCGAAATCGAACAGGACGCCGGCCAGGTCCTCCACCCCGGCTGCGGACAACAGGCTGTCGAGGTCGGCAAAGTTGCCCGGAATGAATTCAAACCCCAGGGCGGCGGCTCGCTCGCCAACTGCCGGATCCCGGTCAATTCCCATGATTCTTACGTGAGGAGCGATCACCTGCCGCAAACGCAGACTGTGACCACCCCCGCCAAAAGTGGCATCCACCAGCGTTCCTTCCTGGATGGGCTCGAACAGTTCGCACACAAGGTCGGCCATGACCGGCTCGTGCCTGGAACCATGGCTCATAGCCGGCCCCCCGAAGATCGGCGCCTAATGGAAGCGGGCGGATTGGGGCCTTCTATAGCTCCAGGGAGCCGGCTATGAGCCACAGTCGTCGGTTCACCTGTCATTCCGGATCGGAAGCGTTCACCTCGTTTCCTGGCCTGGGGATGGGCTCTCGGCTTCTTCCACATGGCTTAGGAAGGCCGATGCACTCCAAATTTCTATCTCGTCGTCCACTCCCACCACCACCACTTCCTCCCCACACTCGATTCCGGCATGCTTCCGAAGTTCGGGCGTGACCATCAGACGTCCCTGTCCATCCATGGACTGTTGGCTGGCAGCGCCGAAGAACATCAACCGTCGAAACCGCCGACCGGCAGGGGTCTCTCGGCTGTAGCTGGTCCGCACCTCCGTCGCCCGCTGGTTCCACCCTTCCTGGGAGTAGATCAAGAGATTTCCGTCCTGGCCCTTGGTGACCACGCAGGACGGAGCCAACTCGCCGCGGAACAGCTTGGGCAACACCAGTCGACCCTTGTCGTCGACTGTGCGTCTGGTGGTTCCTAAGAACATCGGGGCCTCGTGGAATTCGTCCTGTCAATTTGGTGGGGTATATCTTAGAAGGTTTTTCCATTCTATACCAATAATCTCTATTTATAGCAACTTTTGTACCACTTTACTCCACCAACCCTCCCAAAGACTGTTTTTCTGCCTCCCCCGGGTTCCAGGATCCCCCCGTCCACTCCACGTGGAGGGACAGAAACCAGACATCGAGACCGGCGCCCGATCCTCCGCCTCCTCGCGAAAATGACCACTATCCCGCGAAAACGACGCTACTCCTCCCCTGTTCTGGGTGCCCTCCCCCAACACCCTAGCGGCCTATACGATCCCAGGTCAGCGTAGTATCGGCCTTTGTCAGTACCATTTTTGGTATCAGGACGCTCTGGGTTCTCTGTAAATTGTTGGGCTCGCAGTGGAGGAGGTGTTGTTTGCGGTTCTCGGTGGTGGGGGCGATTCGCCACTCTCTGAGATGTCAGGCGCCCCCCAACAGGATTCAGCTTGTTGTGCTTCTGCCCTTGGGCATTCTATGGAGGGCGGTCAGTCTCTTTCGGGGGTTTTGCTCTGTCCGATTCTGGGGCGGTGAGCGTTTATACTTTGCTAAGGCTATGGCGGTCTTTGAGGGCAGGGCATTTCGAAAGTTGATCGTTCTAGCTGTGTTTGTGTTGCTGTTCGCAAGCCTGGCCTGTTTTGGCGACGATCCGGCACCGGTGTCACAGCCTACGGCTGAGCCGACAGCGACTCGTGCACCGGAGGTCGCTACCACGCTAACGGTCGCTCCTTCGCCTACGGTAACGGCTGTTTCGCCGGGGGACGGTTCGGAGACCGCTGGGGGCCTTGCCGGGCCGAACATGGACGATCCGCAGGTGTTTCTGTCGGGTTTGTCGGTTGATGAGCAGTCCTGTTTGTCCGACAGCGGGATCGGCGTTTCTCAGGTCATGGCCGCTATGACATCGGCTGGTTCGTCGGAAGAGGGGGACGCCATCATTGATTGCCTGGGAGAGGAAACGTTGCTTAGGATGTTTCTGAGTGAGCTGTTGATCGCGCCTGGAGATTTGAGCGCCGAGACGTCCGATTGTATCCGTGACGGTCTTGGCGGGTTGAGCCTGCGCTCGTTATTGAAATCGGGAGGCGCAGATGCGGAACTAGATGACGAGATCGCCGGGTTGGCTAGTTTCTTGACGGTCACGGCGTGCCTGGAGGATGGGGAGTGGGAGGCGGCCGCTCCTGTTCTGGGGTTGGGGCCTCGCGACGAATCCGGTACGGATTGTCTGCTGGCGGAGTTGGGAGGCCCGACGGGACTCGCGGAAGCGTTGCTCCGAACGGATGAATCTGGGCTGCCCACGGCGTTTATAGCTGCGACGAACAAGTGTGGGGTGGGCTTTACCGAGATGCCTGGGGATTCCGGCCCGGGGGATGTCGGTGGCGACTCCACGGAGGACATGGCCCTGCCGCCGGATCGGCTGGTTCCTTTCGCTGTTGACGATCCTCAGGCGTTCCTGTCCGGTCTGTCGCCCAGGGAGCAGTCCTGCCTCGACGACAAGAGTATCGGTCCGGAGGAACTGTTGCAGATGACGGGACGGTCTCCCAACAGCTCACCGGAAACCACAGCAGACATCGTCAACTGCTTGCAAGACGATACGGTGCTGAGACTGTTTTTGACGACACTTGTGGGACAGGTCGAACCGTTCAGCGAAGAGACCTCCTTGTGCATAAGGGAAGGATTCGTGCCGATTGACCTGCGCGGTTTGTTAGCCCCGGCCATCGCATTTGGCAGTCCTGCGAGTTCCCTGGCGATGAGCATGGCCGCTCTCAACGTCTCTGTGGTGTGCATGAACGATGAAGAATGGGCTATCTACTCTCCGAGGCTAGGAATGCAGCCTGAGGACAAGGAGGGGGCAGCCTGCCTGTTCGACGAGTTAGGAGGACCTGAGCAGGTGGTGAAAGCCATGCAAGAAGCCAGCTTGGGCGAGACGCCCGAAGGACTGACCGAGGCGTTCAATAAATGCGGCTTGGAGGAGGACGCCCCCACATACCCATAGCTTCTGGTGGCTCAAAACCCCACCCACAATTTTCGAAGACGGCCTCTGTCCATCACCCAAAACAGGCACCACTCCTTGACCGTACACAGACCGGGCCGTTTTAACGCCATCTCCCAGCAATCCCGCCCCCGGATGCGGTCATTCACGGAAAAAGAGAATGCTGCCCCAATAAAAGCATCTTAGCGCAAAACGGTGACGACCGCCCAAACCACCGCGATGATCCCACCGGCCACCACCAAAATCACCAACGCGAAAACCGCTCCCGCCACAGCCCCAGGAATATCTTTTTCCGCCATCGATTCGGTCAGTAGGTCAGTTCCCCCGGTGACGGGTCATTTTCGATCATCGTGACCAGTTTGATCAAGGTCTGCCCGGCCGCAGTCACGACATGATGAACGTTATCGAGACTTTGCCACTGCCCCTCAATGGAGACATAAACGGTTCCATCGACCCGTTTGACATGCGGATCGGCCGCGTCGAAAAGGCGAAGGGACGTGGCAAAGCTGTCGATGATTTCGGCCGCCCGGTACAGCCGACCCTGCAGGTTACGGTAAATGGCCAGTTCGCTATGGTGCATCGTGGTCCTCCTTTGTCTAGCTGTCCTTCCCACAGAGGTGGGTTACAAGTCGGGTGATGGGTGGTTGGTCTCCGAGTGAGCTGTGGGGTCGGTGGTGATTGTAGGTGCGGAGGAATCTGGTGAGCGCTCGGCGGCGTTGCTGGTTGGTTTGGTAGGGGCGTTTGTAGGCCCATCCTTGTAGGAGGGTCTGGTGGAAGCGTTCGACCTTCCCGTTGGTTTGGGGCCGGTAGGGGCGGATCAGTTTGTGAGCAGCGCCGATCTGGGTGAGGGCATCGGCGAAGACCTGGCTGCGGCGGTAGGCCATGGCGTTGTCGGTCATTACCCGGTCGATGCGATACCCCCAGGTGGCGAACCAGTGGGCGGCGCGGAGCATGAACCCGGCACAGGCTTGGGCGTCCTGGGCGTCGAGGACTTCTGAGTAGGCCATGCGGGTGTGGTCATCGACCATCGAATGCACATACTCATATCCCACTTTCTGTGAGGGTCCCGCTCCTGGTCGTCCCAGGACCTTCCATCCGCCTCCATCAGGTACTTTCCCCAGCTTTTTGATGTCCACATGGACCAGTTCGCCTGGACAGTCTCGCTCATAGCGGATCGGGACGCCGGTGGTGCGGTCCAGGTCGCACAGGCGGGACAGTCCCCGACGGCAGAGCACCCGGTAGATGGTCGATCGCGGTACACCCAGCCGCCCGGCCATCAAATGAGGACCTTCCTTCTCTCGGATCCGATCAGAAACGATCCGTTCCTCTGTCTCCGAAGAGACCCGGTTGGAACTCCGGTGGGGCCTGCTGGAACGATCCTGCAAACCTGCTTCGCCTTCCTCCCGGAAGCGTTTCAGCCACCGGTAGGCGGTCTGGCGGGAAACCCCCGCTGCTTCGGCGGCGTGAGCCACCGGCCAACCATGCACCAGGATCCGATCCACCAGCAACTTTCGACCAAACGGTGTCAACCGTGCTTTAGAGTTTCCCATGAGGGCCTCCTGGATTCGCGGATATCAATCACCCACGAATCAAACCAGGGAGGCCCTCCCTTATCCAAACACCAAACTGTCAACAACGTCCCTGGGAAGTACATCTAGCGGCACCCGGGCGGGCTTCTCACCGGCGTCAGAGATTGTGAGCCTTCAGGTCGTCCACGTCCAGTTTGACACCCCACTTGCCTCGCTTGCCGACAATGGAACCTTTGACGGAAATAGGACTCTCGATGAGTTCAGCCCACTTCTCGGCCCGTGCAGCAGGGACATAACCCACCTGGTATTTGCCGTCCGCTGTGGCACAAACCCTTATGGCGTTCGGGTCGAACCGGTTCGTAGGCTCGGGTATGAGCCACAACACCAGTCCGACCTTGGTCCACCCTTCGGCCTTCGTCGTGTTTTTGCGTTTGGCCCGTCTAACGAGACGACGAACGGCATCCATTCGATAGCTTTCGCCCACAACGTTGAAAAAGCACCTGTCTTTATCTGGGAGTTTGTAGAACCTCGGAAGATGCGGAGCCATGCTGGGGAACTATAGGAAACCGCACACCCTCGTGCACGAAATCCCGGTGTCGGGGGAAACCTAGGGCTCGACAGGTTCGTACCAGCCGGAACCGAAGATCAGTCCGTCATGGAGGACCACCCAGGCGTGCTTTCGCTGTTCCTCCCCGGTGTCAGGATTCACGAAGACGTAGGAGACCCAGTGACCGTCCTCGGTAGCCGCCAGCATATCGTCGCCGTAGAAATGGCCGGTCGAGTCCACCCGAAGGGCCGGATCCTGATATCTGAAATCCGGGTTGTGATGCCCGATGGTGTAGCCGTTCTCGTCGATTATGAACACATACCACGGCCCGTCGACGTTCATGGGATTGTTGTGGTAGGAAATCGTGAGCTCCCGGCCGTCCTCCTGGTACCGTTCGATGGCTTCGGAGACCACATGCCGGGTGTAACCGGCCGGGTCGTCCTTGGTGGGAGTGTCGTTGCCAGTGAGCACCCAGTACCCGATCAAGACCGCCAGCATCACCACCACCAGGATCAGCATCTGGGAAGACGAACTGCTGTTCCTGCGTGTTGGCTGAGGAACTTGGCTAAAACGGATGCCAGCTACCCTCCTTGCAATTTGCAACACATTATAGTCTTGCCCATCATTAGGATCAGCAATGGGCGTGGAATCGTTGTACAGCTTACGGAGCCAGTTCATGGCCCCCGGATTTTAGGTCTCACCGTTTCGGACGTCGGTTTCGTCACTCAGCCGGTCAACTCCGCTTGATGAATCTGACCCCCGCTGAGCAGCGAGCCGTACCCGCGAGCCCACTCGCTTTGGGGAGAAACTCGGCCGTCCGATATTGCCCTGAGAAATCAGCCAATTCGACATAACTTTGCTGATGCTGTCTGAGGTTCCGACGTCGACGGTCTGCGACGAGCCGCCTCCTCGTCCCCAGGTGGTGGTGTAGCTGATACTGGTTTTGGCTTCGGCGGGGCCGACGGAGACGCCGATGTCGGCTGAGATGCTGTGGCGGGTGTCCCAGTGCGACTCGACGCTGTCGGAAACGCTGGTGTCGATCGACGACTTCGTAGTGGGTGGGGGTGTCGCCGTTCAGGTTGTTCCACACGGCGTGGTCGATGACGGTGGGCTGCTCGACGATCTCGACGACCTCCGCGGCGACCGGGCGGAGACGCACCCGGGGAAGCTGCGGCCGGGCCCGGTGGGCCTCTCCCCCACCGGTGCAGATCCACGCTCCCTGCGTCCACGCTCCCGGGCCCGGGCTGGTCCAGGCGTAGTTGGGAACGACTTGGGGGTGGTAGCCGTTGTGCCGCCACCAGGCGAACGCCGCCATCCGGAGGATGTACTGCTCGTTGGCGTCGGCGACCATCCCCGGCCGCCCTGCCACCCCGAAGCGATCAACTGCTCGGTTGCCTGCTCAACCGTCTCCCCCGCACATTTGATGGTGACGTCATGGGGGCGGATCCCCGGCTCAATCGAAACAGTGATACTCATACAGCCGACCATTCTACCCCACCCCCCTGTTTGGGTGGTCGGGCCGGCTACAAAGGGGCGAACCGGCCCGACCTTAACCGAAAGGTGGGGGTTACTGGGAGGCCTGGAGGTTGGTGAGTTCGGTGACGACCAGGTTCCACACGGGACTGGAGTACCGGTTGGCGTTCTCCTGCGCCTCGGCCACGGTGATAGCCCCGCCCTGCACACCAGCCGCGTCAAGCACACCGAACGCCACCAGGACCCGTTGCCACCGGTTGACGTGAGCGGCGCCATGGTGGGTCTGTGAGGCGAGCTCCTCCACCTTGGTGATCACCACCGGATCCACCGTATAACCGGGTGTGTCCTGGTCGGTGATGACACTCTTGATCAACAATGTCTTCGCCTTCGACGTCGGGTGGGTCGATCGGGTCGCCTTCGCCTTCGACGTCGGGGGGGTCGATCGGGTCGGGTGGGGCCCGCAGCGCCGTGGTAACCGGGGTTCCGGGTGCGGTGGCGGTCGCCATCCTGGTTTCCCGGTGACCGTAAAAGTCGGGTTCGTTGTCCACCGTCGACACGCGAATACAGATGCGAGAACTCGACGCGGAACGTCACATCGGCGGTTACGGTAACTGTTTGGCGGGACCTGCACACCGGCCGCGTCGTGCACATACGGTTGGTATCCATTGTGCCTTCGGTGAGTGTTGCACCGTCGGGGATGGTGTTGTTTTGTCTCGTTACTCTCTCGATCTGGCGGGTGGTTTTTGCCTCTATGCAATGCCCCACATAAATATCGACCTTGACCGGGGTGTAGGTGACCCTGATGCTCCCACCCCTGGACCCGTCCCTAAGGCTCGTATGAGTTGAGGGAGCGTTGGTTCTGAAATCACCCTGTGGTGAAGGTGCGCACCGTAGAAACCGGAATAGAGCTTGTGACCGTCGTCGGCCACCATATCGAAGCTGGGATCCCTGCGCGGTGGGATGGTGGACGGGTCGTTTTTGAGGCGCACCCAGAACGAGTGAGACGGGGAACTGGCCCAGGGTCGTGGCCAGTCCACTCTTGCGCCGTGTGCCTGTTTGACACCGGCGGGGGTGCACGCATAGGCGTCGTCGAGGGAACCGTTTGGAGATCGCAGCCTTCGGAGCGATCGCCTGATATCCGTGGGGGCCTCCCTCGGCGGTTTCCAAAGTCACCGGGACGCCTGCTTCTTCGAGCCTGTGGGCGTATTCGATGTCCTCGTCCCAGAAGACGTCGAGGTCCCCGACGCCGATCCATGTCGGCGGCAGGCCGGAAAGGTCCGAACGTCGCGCCGGCACCGCGTACTCGGGTGTGCTGTCGCCGCCGGGTTCGGCGCCCAGATAGCAGGACCATCCTAAGTGGTTGGAACCATTCGACCAGCCGAGGTGCTCCCGGCGTCCGATGTCGGTCCTCACCGCGGTGCGGTCGTCGAGCATCGGACAGGCAAGCAACTGCCCCGCTATGGGAACGCCGTCGTCGTGGAGGCGCTGGGCGAGCGCCGCGGCAAGTCCTCCGCCTGCGCTCTCGCCGCCAACCAGGATCCGTGTAGGGTCGAGCCCATGGTCCGCGCCGTGGTCGAGGACCCACTGCACCGCGGCTCTGAGATCG
This sequence comes from Acidimicrobiia bacterium, assembly GCA_965209025.1. Classification (GTDB taxonomy): domain Bacteria; phylum Actinomycetota; class Acidimicrobiia; order Spongiisociales; family ZC4RG35; genus Bin76. Next base: position 973,681 of record OZ242375.1, read on the forward strand.
TCCAGACCCGCGGGGAAAGGATGTTCAGGTGCCAGCCGGTACCCGGCGGCAACCACCGCGCAATCGAAGCTCCGGCAGAAGACCGCTCCCCACCGATCCTCGGTTGTGTTGTCCCCCACGATGTACCCGCCGCCGTGAATCCAGAACACCACCGGCAACCCACCGGCCGCTGCCTCCCGAGAAACACCGGTCTCGGCGCACCAGTTCCGGAAACTGCTGCGAAACCCGTGCGGCACACAACCAATGTGGTGCTGTTTGAGGAGTTTGGCCAGCCCGTCACTGGATTGGGTCTTGCCTCGGATGGATGGGAAGATCAGCCCCTCGCCGCCTGTTTGGGTGTGTGCCTCCTCCAACACAGCCGCCGCCGCTTCGCTCAGGGGGACGCGATGTGGTCGGTCTGTTTTGGTCCGACCCGCTGGAATACATCAGGGTTGTCGGTCGGTGTCGATCTCCCCCCACATAGCATTCCTCACCTCACCGGAGCGGGCTGCTGTGAAAACGAGGAACCGCAACGCTCCTCGGGCGGCCCAATACCCACCGGCGGCCTCGACCGTTTCGGGAGCGTTCCGGACTTGTGAGTGGTGAAGGGTCTTGTAATGAACAGGTGGTCTCCTGTTCCGACCCGCTCATACTTGTAGGTTCCCCTTGGCCGGGGCGGGTGATGAAGCTGCCAGCGGGAGGATCTGAGTGGCGGCTAACACCATTTGCTCCGACTGCTTCACTGACCTGGGCGGGCCATTTGTGGTTTTCGACGGTTCGGTTGATGTGGTTGAATCCCTTTACTAACCAGGTCGCTATCCTGGTCGATCATGGATTTGGGGTGGACGGGCTCACCGCGCACCCGGGGTGCCTCCAGGTTGTGGGGCCGTCGGTGATGTTGGACCAGGGTTTGGGTATCGGGGTCCGGGCCGGTAGCGAGCTCAAGGGCAGGATCGACGGGGTAATGGTTCAGTTTGAGTGGGAACCGGTGAGGAGGGCAACCCCGACGTGGGGCAAGAATTATGTAGCCGGCGGCTCGGGCGGGCAGACCCGGTTGGCTGGCCCTTCGGAATCGCACCGAAGTGATTATGTCCCTACGTTGAGGTTACCAACTCTCAGCAAGAACCCGCAAGCGGGACAGACATCCGGTTTGGGTCTGCCGTAGGGCGGAGCCCCAAGAACGGTCCCGCCGCCCATGGCCTTGTCGGGTTTCCGGTCGAGAACGTCCCGACGTTTCAGCGCTTCGATGGCGGCGTCGCGCAATGCCTCTAAGTCTGACATGCGTCAAAGGGTATCACAAAAGGGGAGCCGGAGCTGCTATAGTGTGCGATGTCCGGCTCCCCGGTCTACACGAAATGGTTGTCAAAGTCCATATTCATGAGGATCACCTCCTAGAGGTCGGGGAGGGGAAGTGGAGTTCCCTTCCGGGTCTAACGAGTTACGCGCGTGAGGTTAGCGGAGACGCTGACCTCACTGCGTTCTACGGCAGTTGCCAGGAGTGCTCCGGGCAGTACGCTGCCACCCCTGCGAACATGACGACGGCCGCAGCATCAATCTCGGCGTCACTCCATCCGCCTTCTAAGGCCGTCCGCGCGGTGTCCAACTGGTACTCCTCGAAGGACACGCCCTGGTCCAGGATGCCGCAGACTCTCAAGCCAGCGTTCCTAGCTTCCCCATAGGACATTCCCACCGCCTTCACATAGTCCATGGTCATCAGCCTGAATGCCACGTCCGGGTTCCGAGTCGTGGTGGTCGCCTGGGTGGTTGTGGTCGTTCGCCTGGTGGTGGTTGTTTGTTGCTCTGCCGTGTCCCAGTCCGGCAGGGGCCGGTCTAGGGCCCCTGCCATGAGCAATACTGTCAGTGCTATCACGAGGACGAGGCCGCCAGTTGTGATCCCAAACCAGAACAGACAACCCCTTTTGGGTTTGGGCGTTTTGGCCTCCACTAGGCGCGTCCACAGGTCCGGTTTCACGAGAAGTCCCTTTTCTTGCACGCCGGGCCGTTTGCTTTATCGACACAGATGCGTGCAAGAAGTTCTCACTTATTTGCCCAGGTGGAGGTAGCTACACCCCACCCTTCACGGGCTCTTGTATTCAGCGAGCAACCCGACAGGATCGCTGTGCCGATAAAGCAGGGCCAAGTATAAGCAACGCCGGGATAGGCGGTGCTATACTATGAGGAAACTGACGGGAAAGAACATGACACGTAAGACACCCCGCCGCCCTGGAGATGTCACTCAGAGGGCCAAGCTGATTGTTGACTTGTCCACTGGGGCCATCTCCCAGAAGGACATCGATGCTCTGCCTTTGATGGGTAGGGAGATCAGCGGTCAGGCCCGCAATGCTGCTGTGTCGATGGACCAGCGGCGGGAGTGGGGACGGAAGGGCGGCAAGGCCCGGGCTGCTAACCTCGCAGCACAATAGGATTCCCCGGTTCGCCAAGTCGGGGATAGGACACGTGGCGGTGTCCGGTCCACGAGGAAGGGGCCGCTGCCGGTTTAGAGAGGTCGAAGGTCTTTCACCGCCAAGCAACGGCCCCGGACTCAAGGATACAATTTGGATTTCCCTGACCTTGCCAGTCGGGGATGGTCGGCGGCTACGACCACACGAGAAAGCCCCAACCAGGCGGAAATGGCCCTTTCCTGGTTGGGGCAATCTCATATCTTAGCGAGTGTCACACCCTCCGTAGTATCATTGTTCGTAATGAACAGATTGGATATCGGGAAGCGAGCACTCATTCTCCAACTCCTCACTGAGGGTGTGGGCGTCAACGCCACTACCCGTGTGGCGCGCTGTGCGAAGAACACGGTTCTGAAGCTCTTGCGGGACGCCGGCGCCGCCTGCGCTTCCTTTCAGAACTCTGCGCTTCGGGACTTGGAGTGCCGCCGTGTTCAGGCGGACGAGCTTTGGAGTTTCGTGTATGCGAAGAGGGAAACGAACGTGGCGAACCCGGAAGCGGGCGACGTGTGGCTGTGGGTGGCGATCTGCGAGGATTCGAAGGTGGTGCCGTCTTGGTGGATTGGGGACCGGTCCTATGAGACTGGGTATGTGTTCATGAAAGACCTCGCGTCTCGGATGGCCCATCCGATTCAGTTGACCACTGATGGGCACAGCGTCTATTTGGATGCGGTGGATGATGCGTTTGCTGATTGGATGGTGGAGCATCGCATCCTGAAACGAAACTACCCGGAGGCGAAGATCGGACGGACCGCCTACGTCGAGCGTCAGAACTTGACGATGCGGATGAGCACCCGCCGGTTTATGCGGGCCACTAACACGTTCTCGAAGACTTTGGAGAACCACGCTCATGCTGTGGCGTTGAACTACATGGCCTACAACTTTATTCGGCCTCATGGGAGCCTGGGGCGGACCCCCGCGCAGGCTGTGGGAGTGGCGAAACGTCAGTGGAACTACGAGGACATCATCCGACTGATAGACTCAAAATGAACCATTACCCAGTTTCGAGGGGGAGGGGGACCGCGTTCAACATCACATCGTCGCCGCGGTGGCGTACAGGGACGATCCTCGGTTGGTGTTCAAGGGAGGAACCATGCTTCGGGTCTGCGGTCTTGCTGACTATCGCTATTCGGAAGACCTCGACTTTGATTGGGTGGGTACCCCCCGGGAGTTCCACACCGTGTTGAATGCTGCCGTTAACCACGCGGCGTGGAGCAGCGGCGTGGATCTTGTCCTGGCTATCGGTCGAGGTCCGAACCCAAGCATCCTGTGGCGAGGCGACCGCGCCGGGAAGAGAATAAAAGCTGAGGCAGCGTTTGTGTCCTCTCACGACTTGCCTACTCGCCGCTGGCCGATCCGTCCCAACCATCCTGATATACCTCCCGCTCCGCCGATTCGTGGCTACCGGTTCGTTTCGGTCATGGCAGACAAGCTCAGTTGTATTTCCCGGAGGGTGGCCGCACGGGACTTTTACGATCTGAACAGCCTCCTATGCGCAGGCGAGGACATACACGCTGCCTGGGGGCTGTATGTCGCTATCGCTGATCATCCCGAACGCCAATACGGGCGGCGGCCCCACCCCAGCGACATCAGAGCATCCTATCTCGGTCGGCACTCCGCTATCGCTGCTGACTGGGAGGAATCAGTGGCCGACAATCTCCTCCCACCGGTTTCCTTCACAGAGGCGTTCACCAACGTTGACAACGCCGTCCAGACCGCCCTCGGCCGGTGGAAACAACGGCTGGAACCCGGAGAACTCCACCACCTTAAACAAGAACACCAGCAGCAGTCACGAGGAAGATCACTAGACATCGGTCTCTGAACCTCCCAACGTGTTTTGGGGTAGGAATGGAGAGCACCGGTAGCAACGATGCCGACCTGGTCCGCCATCGACCAACCAAGGAAATGGACGTGGTGGGAAGTCATTTGTCCCAAGGCCCCAGATGCGCCGCCGGTTCGGAACGACATCACTGTCGGCCATAAGGCTCGGGTTCCACCGTCTTCAGTTCTTGGAGGCCACCATATCAGCAGCGGATCAATGTGGTCCTGCCCTGGCGGTTCGGGTTACCCACCCGTTGGCAGCACAAACAGCCGGGTCGGCCGCAGGTGTGCTCCCTACCGGGCGACTGTGCTATTGTCCAGGGTGACAGCTGAGCCGGTGTGAGGAAAGGGGAGCAGGGGGCGTGGACAGTGCAGGTTCTGTGTTGGCGCATGTCGTGTGGAAGTTCCCCGGCCAGACTGAGACCGTGGCCACGGAGGCGCTCGGCTACATTTTTTCTCGGTCGGTTTCCACCCGGGTGGCTCTCCAACAGCTTCTTCAAATCGGCGGTGCGGACCTGTCGGTTCCTGCACGGGTGGCTACGGAGGTGATCGGGCCAGAAGGGGAGCGACTGGACCTGGTCGGCTTCGACGAGTCAGAAACGGAGCGGGTGCTGATAGAGGTGAAGTTCTGGGCTGGTCTCACCGACAATCAACCCAATACATATCTGTCCCGTCTCCCCCAGGACGGCCAACCCTCTGTTCTGCTGTTTGTCGCGCCGGAGCAGCGCCTGGTGACCCTGTGGACGGAGTTGTGTGAGAGGACGAAGAAATGTTTTGTTTTGGGACCTGAGACCACCGGGGAGGGTGTTCGCAGCATCGTGGTTGATGGAAGCCCGCGCCGGTTGATGCTTACCAGCTGGAGGAGGCTCTTAGACGTCATGGCCTCCCGAGCCGGTGAGACCCAGGATTCGTCCGCCCGACGGGACATCCTGCAACTGGCTGCTCTCTGCGAACGCCAGGACTCGGAGGCTTTCCTCCCGATTAACCAAGAAGAGTTCGCACCGGCAGTCCCTCGACGGATGCTCGGTTTGAGAACGCTCATCGATGATGCAACGGTCCGTGCGAGCGGACTTGGGTTCTCGAACAGGGAGGAACCCAAAGTCGTCAGTGTGGAGGGACTCAACGTCGCACCGCGGTCCTACGGATACGGCAGGTACATTTGGATCGGCGGTCTGTGCTGCGCATGGTTCGGTGTCCACTACGAACTTTGGGCACGAGAGAAAGAAACCCCCCTGTGGCTCCTCTTCAGCCGAGACGCTGGGAAGAAGGCGCAGAAGAAACTCGGTGCTCAAATCCATGGCTTCACCCTGCCGGCCGGTGTGGAATATGACGCCGTACTCGACTCGGTAACAAACCAACTCAAGCAGATCGCCGAAACCCTCAACAGCTGAATACACAACCGACTTCGAAGCATTCTCCCAAGGCTCAAGGATATCGCAGCAGCAGACTAGCCCCCCTCTCTCTGTCCGCCCAACAAGGAGCGACCCCTAGTCGACGCGATAGCGCCTCCTCTCTCCTGAGGTCCGCATTAGTGGCTTCACGGCCGGTGGTTTGTTGTGCGTTCTGGAGGGGACCGTCCACGGTCACCGTCACGATATCCACTCCGTTTTTTAGTGAGGCAGTTTCGCGATAGGCTGGTTCATCAGGTCATTTTAGGTCTTTGGCTTAGACCATGACCGCTCAAATCCGCCCCGCTGCCGGTCGGTCAAATCCTCCAGGAACGACAAGAGCGGCCAAGAGCGCGGTGTCTATCCCCAACACGCCCCGCCAGGCCGGCACCAGCCAATGGCTGAACCGTTCCGAGTTTCCCGGAAGTGTAGGTGTGCAGCTGGTTAACGGCGCTGCTGTTGACAGCCGCTTCCATCTTCGGGGTTTTCGGGGTTGAGCCGAAGCGGCCGAAACTCGGTGGATTGGTGAGGATCGCGCCCGGGTATCCTGCCGCTCGGCGAACACCCGCGCTTTAGGGTGACGGCGATCATCGAAAGTGCCCAGAGTCGATCACCGAAAGTGCCCAGTCTGGGGGTGGTGTTTTAGGCTAGCGGGTCTCCTTTCGGTCTGTGTTTTCTTGCTTGTGCTTGGTAGCTTCGCAGCCGGTAGCTGTCGCCGGTGATGGTGAATACCACGCTCCTGTGGAGGAGCCGGTCGAGCATGGCCGCGGCGATAGTGCTGTCTGAGAAGATCTCTCCCCACGATGTCACTGCGAGGTTGGTGGTGAGGATGATTGATCCTTTCCCGTAGCGTTGGGAGATCACCTGGAACAGTGTCGCGGCGTCTTCTGCCGGCATCGGCAGATAGCCGAGTTCGTCGATGATCAACACTTTCGGGGTGTTGAAGAATCGCATGGTTCTGGCCCATCTTCCTTGTAGGGCTGCTTTGCGGCAGCGTGCTGCCAGGTCTGCTGCGGTGGTGTAGTAGACCTTGTGACCTGTGTCCACCGCCGCTCTGCCCAAGATGACGGCGAGCATTGTTTTGCCTACTCCGGGTGGTCCGATGAACAGCACGTTGGTGGCGTCGGCCAGGTACGCGCCGGTGGCGAGTTCCCGGATCAGTTTTTGGTCGATGCTGGGTTGCGCGGCGAAGTCGAAGTCTTCCAGTTTCCAGCGGGTTGGGAAGTTCGCCAGTTTCAATCGGGTTGCCCATCGGCGCTGTTCGGTGGTTTCCACCTCTACCCGCAACAGTGCTTCGAGGAACTGGGTGTGACCGATGTTGTGTTGGCGTGCCCGTTCCAGGTGGGTGGGGAGCTCCTCGGCCGCGGCCGACAGACCGAGATAGGCCAGATGGCTTCGGAGCTGTTGGTACACCGAGTTCTTGTTCATCGCCGCCTCCGGTGTTGGAGATCGATGTGCCGCTGGTACACCCCCAGGTCTATCACCGATTCTGTGTTCAGATCACCTCCGATACCCGAAGCGACGGCTAGGGCAGCTTCCGACGGTGGCCGGTTCGGTTTCGGTCTGCACGGCCGTTTGGTGGTGAACGCGGCTAACACGACGTTCTCCAAAGCCTCGACGTGCTCGGGCAAACGAACCACCCGTCCCTGACCGCGGGCCACCTTCCGATGGGTAGCGACCAGCCGACCTGACTCTGACGTCATGTCGATGGTGGGGTCTCCCAGACGCCAACGGACGGTGACCTGGGTTCCTATCACCCCAGGTGGCACCGAGTATCGGTTGCCCCACACCGACACCAGGCCATTCGACGCGACCCTCCGATAGAGGGTGCCTTCTGCCGGGTAAGGCATGAGAGGAAGCTCCAATAACGGCTCGGTATCGGCCAACTCACCAACGGTGCTCTCGCCCCGCCGGCGGGAATCGCCCACCGCCACACAGAAGCGGTCGAGGCTGTCCTGCGCCGAAGCGAGACGAGCCACCGAAGCGGTGCGCCACCACCGCTGAGAGATGAAATGGATGGCCTTTTCCACCACACCCTTCCGCTGAGGATGCCGCGGTGGACACGGATCCACCCCCACCCCATAATGCTTCGCCACCGGAACAAACGACGACTGTAACCGACCAGTGCCCGGGTCTATCACCGTGGCCATACGATCAACCCGCCACCGCCGGGCAGTACCACCCAGGCGCCGCAACACCGCGTCGATCCCCTCGATCAGATGCGGCTGGTCCTGCCTGGATGTGACCCACCCGCGAAACCGGCCCGAATACGACAGAGCACCAACCAGCACAAAAGCTCGGGACCCCCAGGGGGTGTCCCGAAGTTCTGTCCAATCCCACTGACACTCCTCACCCGGCGGATGATCGATAATCGCAGCAGCACGACCACGGGTGCCCGCACAGGCACCACAAGACGGTCGAAGACCCCGATAGCGGACCTTCCGCACAAACGTCGGATAGCTCTGCGAATAGCCCAACACCACCACCTCGTCGAACAGCACAGTCGCCCAAACATGGGGATCATCCGACAGTCGCTGACGAACATACGCCTCGAACCGATCAAACGGATCCGGCCCGGACGGGACTCGCCGACCCGGAACCCGCCCATCCAAATACGCCCGAACCGTACGACGATTCTTTCCCAAATGACGGGCAATAGCCGAGATCGACCACCCCCGCCTTCTCAAAGCATGAACTTCCAAGTACTCCTCCTGGACCAACATAAAGGGCAGGGCTCCTCTCCACAGCTAGAGAACGTGACAGTCCCCTAGCTTGGAGAGAGCCCACCCCAACAACGGGCAATTAGCCCCCCAGCAACTGGGTACTTTCAGTGATCAGGTGTGAGCACTTTCAGTGATCGCCATCAAGGGCTCGGAAAAACTCCAGAGAAGGATTAGCCCGCCCGATAGGTCGAGAAAAGAGGGGAGGATCATCGGGCCGGGCCGCGTGAATCTGAGAAAAAAGCGGCCATGTCCAAAAGCTGGGGAAACCAATGGCCCGGATCAAGCACACCCCTCCCCTTTCGGTTCTCAAATGGCCGAGAAAAACCAAGGGGAAAGGGGAGAGACCATCCACCCCCAACAGGCCCCCGACCCCCCCCCTTTGGAGACCGCAAACCCGAGGACGCTGGGAAAGGAGACATCGGGCCTCTTGAAGAATCTCCGGCAGCCAAGGCCAGGCTAAACCGGTTCTAACCCCCCGGCCCGCCAGAGACCATCAACCCAAGGGGAGGCCGGTCGGCCACCAAACAAAATGACTCCAGCGGGAAGCTTAGAAAGCCGGGAAAACCGATACTAACCCCGATAGGAGAGAAAAAGGGGGGGGAGGGAGAGTTTGTCAAATGTCTGGCCGCCTCCCCTCCCCCGTGACCCTAGCGGGCGGTCCCGCATCCTCCCAGGCCTCCAACACGGGCTGCCGAGCCTCCACGCGGTGAGCGATCTGTTGGTGCCGCGACCGGCCGAGGGGAAGGGGGCTCCTGCCGGTCTCGGCTCATCGTGTGGTATCTGCGGGAGGCTATTGGAGGTATCGGGTTAGGTGATGTACTCGGCCCATTGGCTCATTAGTCGGCGGCGTCGTCCGAGTAGGTCGGTTCGGCTGTAAGCGGCTTCTGCCCTGTTCCGAATCGCATGCCCGAGGGCTCGTTCTGCCACTTCCCGGGCGACACCGGCTTCGGCGCACCAGTTCCGGAAGCTGGTGCGGAACCCGTGGGGCACACAGCCGATGCTGTTTTCTTTGAGGAGTTTCGCCAGCCCGTCGCTGCTTTGCACCTTGCCCCTGATCGATGGGAAAACGAGCCCTCGGCCGCCTGTTTGGATGTGTGCTTCGTCCAAAATGGACCTGGCGGCCCTGCTGAGGGGAACACGGTGGAGGCGACCTGTTTTGGTCCGCTCCGCAGGGATCGACCACACCCCCCGGTCGGTGTTGAACTCCTCCCAAGTAGCATTTCTCACTTCCCCAGAACGGGCTGCTGTCAAAACGAGGAACCGCACCGCCGCCCGGGCAGCCCAATACGCACCCGAAGCCTCAACGGTTCCGATCGCCTTCCGGACTTGCGAGTGGTGGAGTGCCTTCTGATGAACAGGTGGTCTGCTGTTACGACCCAACGCAGCCACCACCCGTTCATCCGCCGGGTTGTCCTCCCGATACCCTTGGGCGATCGCCCAGCGCATCACCGCGCTGATCCGCTGCCGAACCTTCCGCGCCGTTTCAGCCTTCACATGCCAAATAGGCGAAAGCACCGCCAAAACCTGGGCGGTAGTGACCCTATCCACCCTCACGTCGCCCAACGGACCGGCGAACCGCCCCAAACTCGACCGCCACAACTCGGCGCTGCGGCCTCCGGTCTTCCACTTAGCAGAATGAAGTTCTATCACCCGTTCGGTGGCCTCCGAGAACGTAGGAACGGCGGGTGCCTTAGGGTTACGGCCCTGTTCGATAGACCGGCGGTTGCCCAACGCCTTATGACGGGCCTCCGAAAGAGTAACCACCGGATAAACACCCAAGCCGAGGTTGGTTTCCCGACCATCAATACGGACCCGTTGGGACCAACGCTTCGACAGCCTGCCGTTGGTGCGGCGCGAAACTAGCAGGGAAAGACCGTGACCTCCTCTCCCGTCTCCGTATCTTCCGGGCTGGTTGACAGTGCGCACGAACGCTGCTGACAGGGTTTTCGGACGCTTCAAGCCCATCGCTTCTCCTTTTGTTGTATATACGGTATGGTATCAGTATATCGGAGGGATTACACGGGTCCTACTGAAACCATGCGAAACACCCGAATCGCCCAATATGCAGGAATAGCTGGGATAACAGCAACCCTATAGAAACCACTGGAACGCTACGAAACCCCCACAATGTGCCCTCCCCCGCCACCACCTTTCCTTGGTCGGGACGCGCCCCGTCAATACCCCGGGGGCGCCTATTTCCTGACTAATCCCTGGCGCGGCCCGAACGACGCGTCGGATCAGGCCGTGAAGGTGCTTTCGACTACCTCCCAAGATGGCAGGAGGGTGGGACAGGGTCAACCCCGAGAGCCGCTTTTATTTCGCGAGCGAGTGCTTCGCTGGTCCGGCGCTAGGCGGAGTAGGCCAGATAGGGCTGCCAGGCGGGATCCACCCGGTAGCCGGAACTGGTGTAGATCCAGCCAAAGCGCCACGGAGAGCGAGGAGACCGAAGGAGCACGATGCCCGCCTCGGCGGGAAGGCGGTTTCCCTTCTTTATGTTGCACCGCCGGCAGCAGGCGACCACATTGTCCCAGGTGTGGGCGCCGCCCCGGGAGCGGGGCACGACGTGGTCGAGACTCTCCGCGGCGGCCCCGCAGTACTGGCACAGGTTTCCATCTCGTCCGAAGACGGCCCGCCGGGTGAGAGGGACCGAGCGGCGGAAGGGAGCTTTCACGTAGTAATTCAAACGAACCACCGAGGGGACCACGAAGGTCTCCTCGGCCGAATGCCAAACCTCCCCCCTCTCCTCCACCACCGTTGCCCGATCCCGCCAAACCAACACCAGGGCGCGACGGCAACTAACCACCGAGAGCGGCTCGTAAGTCGCGTTGAGAACCAGCGCCTTGGTCACAATCCAGCCAGACTAGGCAGCCGCAGCCCTCGGTGCGGCTTCATTTCGCCAGGTGGACTCAGGGTGAGTGGCGGCGGTCAGCCTCCTGCTGCAGCCCAGAAGGGGTTTTCGCGGAAGTCCTCGGTCACACGTTCAAGCATGGTGCGGAATCTCGCCCTGTTGAACTCGAAGTCGGACAGGTCCTCCTCCACATCCTCGACCACCTTCCCCATCACCTCCACAAAGACGAATTGACCGTTGGCGAGGGTGTCAATGATCAAGCTGCTTTCCGGATGCGGAGCCAGAATGGTGGTGGCGAACACGTCGGAGAACATCCCGGCTTGGGCCAGATGCTGGTCGAGGTCGCCCACCCGACGCAGATACTTCCAACCCCTCTGAATTCTCTGGAGAGATAGGCCGTTGTCGATCAGGCTCTTGATCACCCGCAAAGCCACCAAGTCCTGGAGGTTGTAGATCCTTCGGACGCCGGGACGACCCCCGGTGCCCTTGATCGAGGGCTTCACCAGGCCAACCTTGTCCCAATACCGTATTTGGTTGTAGCTGCAGCCCGTGAACCTCATCGCTTCCGACGAGGTAAAGCCCACTTCCTCCATTAGCTCCGTTCCACCTATCCGGCTCAGGACCCGCTTAGCGGGGCCATGTACCGAATCCGTTTGCCTTCGTGTCTCTCCCTCCCTGTACGCCCTTCCACTGAAGCTTCGTTCTCACCCGCAGACCTTGTACCAGAAAGGTAGCCGCTATCACCATAACAACAAATCCCGCCAGCGCGACGAGTAAATGGGAGGTAAAAAATACCAACACCACAAGAATTCCTGCCACCAGGAACGCCATGGGGATCGTCAACGCCGCGCGGCTCGAGTAGAGCAAGGGTTCCTCGCTGGTTTGAGCCACTTCCTCCTCATAGAATTGGCTCTCGATCTCTTCGAGAATCCGTTGCTCTTCTTCGTTCAACGGCACGTCAGCCCAAGCCTCCGAAATCGTCCGCTTCCGCTCTCCAGTATATGTTCATCCGAAGGGTAGTTAGCCATCATTGGAGGTACTTTTCTTAGGTTTAGGGGTCCGGCGGGGAACCCGGGCTGAGGCGAGCCGGCAACACCGCATCGAACCCGAATCGCCTCCGGAGCCGGAAGACCTCCTCCTCCAGTGACTCCCACCGCTTCTCGCCCTCCAGATCCAACTGCGGGTGCCCCGGCCCGAAGCTCAACCCTCCGGCGGAGATACCCAGCAGTCGCACCTTCTTCCCCTCGAGCCCGGCCCGGTCGGCCAGTTCTGTCACCTGGCGAAAGATGTCGATCGCCAGCCTGGTCGGGACCTCCCTGGTATGGGATCGGGTGATCGTGGTGAAATCGCTGAACCTCACCTTCAGAGACACGGTCGTGGCCCACACCTGCGCCGTTTGCAGGCGGACAGCCAAGCGTTCGGCCTGCTCACGCAGCTTGAGTTCGATCTCTGATCGGGATCCGAGATCTCTCTCGAAGGTGTTCTCGACCGAAAGTGACACCCCAAGGGGATCAGTGACGATCGGCCGATCGTCGACCCCGCCGGCCAGTCTCCCCAGATGGTCCGCGGCGGCGTTTCCCACCACCGGACGGAGATGTTCCACCGGCAGGGCCGCCAGGTCCCCGACCGTGCGAATCCCCAAACCATGAAGCCGCGCCCCGGTTGACTTCCCCACCCCCCACAGCCTCTCCACCGGCAGGGGATGAAGGAAATCAAGGCTCCCCTCGGCGGGCACCCGCAACATCCCGTCAGGCTTGGCCTCCTCGGAAGCCAGTTTGGCCAGGGTCTTGTTGACCGCGATCCCCACCGACGCACGCAATCCGACCCGCCGACGGACCCGCTCTCGCAACTCAGACCCCACCTCCGTCACGCTCCGGTAGTGGTAGCGAAGACCCGAGACATCCAGGAAAGCCTCGTCCACCGACAGTTTCTCCACCCGCGGCGTGAACGAGAGAAACACGGCAAAAACCTCTTCGGAGACCTCTCCGTAAAGGGAGTGGTCGGGAGGAACAACCACCAAGGGGGGGCAGAGAGCCCGAGCCTGGGCCATCGGCATCGCCGAGTGGACACCGAACCGTCTGGCTTCGTAAGAAGCGGAGGCCACCACGCCCCGCCGGCCGCTTCCTCCCACCACCACCGCCAGATCCCGCAGACTCGGGTCGCGGCGGCGCTCCACCTCCACGAAGAACGCGTCCATGTCCACATGGAGAATCGGCTCTCGAAACAGCGGCGCGCTCACCATCATGACAGTACCTAATAGGCTGGATCGAACATGGCAGAGTTGGTTCATCTGGTGCGGCACGGCGAGGTGCACAATCCCCGGCACCTGGTATACGCGTCGCTTCCCGGGTTCCGCCTGAGCCCTCGGGGTGTGCGGCAAACTCGCCTGGCCGGCTGCTGTCTGGCCGGCCGACCGCTCGGGGCGGTGTGGTCGTCACCACTGGAGAGAGCCCGGCAAACCGCTGAGAACCTGGCAGGACCCCATCTTCTGGAGGTGGGGGTGCTCCCCGAATTGGTGGAATGGAGGCTCATGGACCGCTGGGCGGGACACCGCTGGGAGGAAATACCGGAACTGTTTCCCGGGGAGATGGAAGCCTATCTCCAGCACCCATCCGACCTTGCTTTTGCGCCGGAGACGCTTCCCGAGTTGGCCGAGAGGATCGCAACGGCGGTGCGGCAGGCGGAGGCGACGGTATCCGACGGAGAGGTGGCGGTGGTCGGCCACCAGGATCCAATCCAGGCCGGACGCCTGCTGTTGACAGGACGGAGCCTCACCGAACTCTTCCAGGACCGACCCGAACACTGTTCGGTGATAACCCTCCGCCCGGGTGACCCCTGGGTGGAGATCGGCGTGTGGAGCCCGCCCTAGCCGATAAAGGCGTCGGCGAAGATCAAGGAGACGATGGTCATCACCTTGATCACGATGTTCATCGCCGGACCGGAGGTGTCCTTGAAGGGATCGCCCACCGTGTCGCCGATCACCGCCGCCTTGTGGGCGTCCGAGCCCTTGCCGCCCCGCGCCCCCGACTCGATGTGCTTCTTCGCATTGTCCCACGCGCCCCCGGCGTTGGCCATGTAGATGGCCAGCAGGAAGCCGGTGACCAGCGCTCCCGCCAGGAAGCCTCCAAGGGCGGAGGTGGATATGAACCCGATCACAAGGGGAAGAGCCACGGCCAGCACCCCGGGGAGCACCATCTCCCGCAACGCACCGCCCGTCGCTATCTCCACGCAGCGGGCGTACTCGGGCCGCGCTTCGGGACGGCCCTCTCTCAGACCCGGTATCTCCCGGAACTGGCGCCGTACCTCTTCGATCATCGTGAAGGCGGCCCGTCCCACCGCAGAGATCGTCAGAGCCGCGAACAGGAAGGGGAACATCCCTCCCAGGAACAACCCGACGGTCACCTCGACGGAGACGATATTGATCACCTCCAGATCGACCGCACGGGTGAAGGTGGCGAACAGCGCCAGGGCGGTGACCGCTGCCGAGCCGATGGCGAATCCCTTTGCCACCGCCGCGGTGGTGTTGCCCAAAGAGTCGAGAGCATCGGTGGTTTCCCGCACCTCGGGAGGCAGATGGGCCATCTCTGCGATCCCGCCGGCGTTGTCGGCGATCGGTCCGTAGGCGTCCACTGCGATGGTGATGCCCAGGGTGGCCAGCACCCCGATCGCCGCCACGGCCACGCCGTAGATCCCACCGTCGGATCCCAGTGCCCACTCCCCTGCCGAGAAGGCGCCGGCGATCCCCGCCGCCACCACCAGCACCGAATATGCAGCGGACTTCTTCCCAACCGCCACGCCGGCCAGGACCACGGTCGCCGGACCGGTCTCGGCCTGCTGGGCGATGTCTTTCACCGCCCGGTAATGGTCGGAGGTGTAAATCTCGGAGATCTTCCCGATCACGAATCCCACCGCCAAGCCGATCACCACCGCCACCCACAAGCCGAGCGGCTGCACATCGGAGTGATCACCGAAAATCCAGAAGGAAATCCCAAGAATCCCGAGTGCCGCCAGAACCATGGAGGTGTTGGTCCCCCGGTGGAGAGCCGAAGCCAGATCCGAGTCGCTGCGGGGCTTGACGAAGAACGAGCCGATGATGGAGGCCAGCATCCCCACAGTCCCCACCGCCAGCGGGAAGACAATGGCTTCCAGTTGATAGGAGGCGTTGACGAAGACCAAAGCCGCGAACGCGATCGGAGCCACCAGAGAGCCCACATAGGACTCGAAGAGATCGGCGCCCATCCCCGCCACATCCCCGACGTTGTCTCCCACGTTGTCGGCTATCACCGCCGGATTGCGGGGGTCGTCCTCGGGGATCCCCGCCTCCACCTTTCCCACCAGGTCGGCGCCGACATCGGCCGCCTTGGTGTAGATCCCTCCCCCCACCCGGGCGAACAGGGCGATGGATGAGCCTCCCAGCCCGATGGCCGCCACGATGTCCACTCCCCGGGCCACCTCCAGCCCTCCCGCCTCCACGAACACCATGTAGCCGAGCGCCACGCCCGCCAGCCCCAGGCCTGCCACCGTGAATCCCATCACCGCCCCGCCCCGGAAGGCGAGGGGAAGGGCCCGCTGCACGCCGCCCAACCGGGCCGCCTCGGCGGTCCTGGAATTGGCGGCGGTGGCCACCCTCATCCCGACGAATCCCGCCGTTCCGGAGAGAGCCGCCCCGAACAGGTAGGCGACCGCCCTCAGCCATCCGTCTTCGAGCACCAGGCCGATCAGGATGAACATGGCGACCACGAACACCGCCAGCCATCGGTACTCCCTCCGCAGGAACGCCATCGCTCCCTCCCGGATGGCCTCCGAGATCTCTCGCATCCGCTCGTTCCCCCTGGGTGCGGCCAGGACCTGGCGGGTGAACAATATCGCCAACACCAACGCGGCCAAGCCCAAAACCAGGGCGGCGATCAAGAAAAATGACTGATCCATGGGGGAAGTACCTCTCCTCGGAGAAACCGACGGTCTGCTATTCGTGCCATCCGCCAGTTTAGGAAGGGGATCGGCCCGGCATTCTTCACGGCAGTCCTGCTCCACACGCCAGGTCCCCTTCGCTGCGGTCGCCCGTCGCCTCCTACCTCGACCGACGCTCCGATCTGACTCGCTTAATGAACTCCCCCCGGGGAAGGGTGTTGAGCACCGAATCGGCGGTAGCCCATCCCCTGCGGGCGTTGGACACACCGTATGACATCCTTTTCAGCTCGGTTACGTGATGCGAGTCGGTGGAAATGACCAGCATCACCCCGGCTGCCACCGCCCGGCGGACCACCTCGGGAGAGGCGTCCAGTCGGTCGAGGGCGCCGTTGACCTCCAGCGCCACTCCCCGGGCGGCCATCTCCTCCAGAACCTGGTCCAGCTCGAGTTCAATCCCCGGACGCCGTCCCAGCATCCTCCCGGTCAGGTGCCCGATGGCCGAGACCGCCGGATCGGCAATCGCCCGCAGCAGCCTCTCGGTCTGTCGGCGGGGCGCCAGGTCGTAGTGGGAGTGGACCGAGGCCACGCACCAGTCGAAGCCCAGCCGGTAGTCGGCGTCGTAATCGAGATCCCCGTCCGCGCCGATGTTCAGTTCGCAGCCGAACAGGAGCTCGATATCCGGATAGCGCTCCCCCAGGCGGGCGATCTCCCGACGGTGCGCTTCCATCTCGGCCCGGGACAAGCCGTTGATGGCCAGGTCCTCTCCGTGGTCGGTGATGGCCACGTACTCCATGCCGGCGCGGATCGCGGCCTCCACCATCTGCTCGGGCGAGGAGCGCCCGTCACCTGACCGGTCGGTGTGGAAATGCAGGTCGCCGCGGATGTCCCCTACCGTGACCAGTCGGGGGAGCCTCCCCTCCAGGGCCGCCTCTATCTCACCGGCGTCCTCCCGAATCTCGGGCGGCAGCCAGTCCATGCCCAAGACCGCATAGATCTCCTCCTCGGTCCCGGAAGCCACCGGCCGAACATCTCCCTCCCCGAAGAGACCGTACTCGTTGAGAAGCCGGCTCTGTTCCATAGCCAGTTGCCGGAGCCGCACGTTGTGAGCCTTCGATCCGGTGAAATAGAGCATCGCCGCTCCCAGTTGGGAGGGAGCAACCACCCTGACGTCCACTCCCAGGCCGCCCCGGGTCAGCACCGAAGTCTTGGTAGTCCCTGCGAGCAGGGTCTCCTCCACCAAGGGGTGGGCGGCCACCGCGGCAATCACCTCCGACCAGCGCGAGGGGTCCGCCGCCGCCACCAAATCGAGGTCCGCCACCGATGAGCGAAACCGGCGGGCGCTGCCGCATATCTCCACCGCCTCCACCCCGTCCAAGGCCGAGATTCCCTGGCGGAGCGTCTCTGCGATGGGCAAGGCGGTGACCAGCGGAGTGCGCCGGTCCTTTCCCGCCAGGCCGAGGCGCTCCACAGCCCGGGCGATCTTGGCCTCACTGGTTGCCCCCAATCCGGGAAGATCCCGGAGCCGGTGGTCCGCCAGCGCCGCCAGGAGATCGTCCAAGGACTCAACTCCCAGTTCCCGGCGGATCATCTTCACGGTCTTGGGACCCAGTCCGGGGATCCGGGTCAACTCCCGGAAGGCCGCCGGGTACTTCGAGCGCAGGTTCTCCAGCCTGGCGACTCTGCCGGTCTGGCAGAACTCGGAGATGCTGGCCGCGATGCTCTTCCCGATCCCCCCGATGCCCTGGATCTCCTTTTGGTCCAGCCCGGCTACGTCACGTCCAAGGTTCTCCACCGCTCGGTGCGCACGCTCGTAGGCCCGCACCTTAAAGGACTGCGGCGAGCCCTCGTCAAGAGTGGTGAGCTCGACCAACTCGCCAAGCATCGCCAAGACCTGTCGGTTGGAGACCATGAGGGAAACGTAACAGGCCGGCGTTACGCCCAGATGTTCATCGGGTACCCGCAGGGATCCCGTTCGCAGCCCCCTAAGCGCTTCGCCTTCCCTTGAATCAGCCGACGGGCGGTCCATGCCGCCGCCACGGCGTCGAGCACGTCATCAAGCCCAGGAGTCAGTGCCTTACCAAGCCCCGCAGCGTCACAGCCGGCTATCCGGGTCCGCAGAAGCACGTCGGCGAGGTTTGGGAAGTCGCCCTCGAGCAGTGCCAGACGCTCAGCGACGCCGGCTTGAAACCTCTTGTGAAAGCACATCGGCTGGCAGGCCATGGCTTGGAAACTCACTTCAGGGTGCACTTCAGCGGCCCGGGGGCGGGACCTGGGATCAAAGGCATCCGGATTGACAGCGCATCGCACATCCCTGATCTTCGGGAAGAGGGCGTAGGTCTGTCTACTGATGCCCTTACCGGTGGATCGTCGCGCCAACTCTTGTGCATCCTCGTATGTGGAAGCCTTGATTGAGCTAAGGGGAGGAGTGGGAAACACAGAGGAGGAGCGACTAGGGGGACCCTTTAAACAGCGACGCGCATCTCTGTCGGCAGTGCGGCCTTCACTGACCGGCAGCCCGATGGGGATGTCGACCGTGACAGCCAGGAGACCCGCCTTACAGGCATGGGCCCACAGATCCGAGAACGTACCCTTCACTAAGACCTCCTCCACCCGAGATCCGGGAACCACACCGGCCACGACCATGACCCAGCCGCCTGGCATCCTGCCCCTAGCGGAGCGGCTTCTCCGCGGCACTCCGTCCACTCCACCCACGAGGCCCCATGAAAGACCGCTGGTGGAGCCATTCACAATTCCCACCCGTCCAGTTCAGGAAGCTCAGGCTGCCGTTAACAGGGCCCCACAGAAGCTGAGCACCATGCTGAGGATCACTATCACCCCTATTACCACAACCCACCGGTGGGTCTTCCTGACATACCTGGCTATTTCCTCCAGGCGTTCCTTGTCGTACATCCTCTTTCCTTCCCAACTCGTTCACCATGCTGACATGTGCGTTTGGTCAACCGAGGATATACCCCGCAGGTGCTCCGTAGCGCTATCCGTCGGCAATCGCGGCCGTACTCGCCGCCAGGAATCTCACCAACTCGGCGGGATCGATCTCGATCTGCAGGCCCCGCTTTCCCGCACTCACCCAGATGGATGGATGGTCGAGCGCCGATTCGTCAACCAGCACCGGCATTCTCCGGCGCTGCGCGAATGGGCTGATGCCACCGGGGACATAGCCGGTGAGCCGGCGGGCCTCCTGGGGCGACGCCAGCCGCACCCTCCGGACGCCCACCACCCTGGCCAGGCTCTTCACGCTCAGCCGGACGTCCGACGGGACCAGCCCCACCAGGGGCTGATCGTCCGCGATAGCCACCAGCGTCTTGAAGAGCCGCGCCGGTTCCACGCCAAGCGCCTCGGCTACCGCCCTTCCGTAGTCTGTTGCGGCGTCGTAGTCCACCTGGTAGGAGCACAGTCGAAAGGGGACTCCTGCCCGCTCGAGAACGACCGTGGCCCTCGTGCTTCCGGTCCGCTTTTGGCTCACCCGCTCCCAGGGTAGGGGGTGAACTCCGCCCGGGATTGGGCGAAGACTGTCACCTCCTCCCAAAGCCAAAGGCGAGCCACAACGGCGGTCTCCACCGTCACCGTCCTCACTATTGGACGGCGATCTATCCGGCATACGCACCTGACCAGCCGGGCGCCGTTGGCTTCCGCCATCCGGGTAGCCGCCTGCTGAGGAGAAGAGGCCAGCGTGAAGGTAGCAGGGGCGGCGGCCAGCGCCGCGGCGTCCGCCGCGGTTTGGGATCGGGTACGAGCAGAGACGACCGCGCTGATGTCCAGCACCGCCACCCCGATCATCAGGAGTACTCCCACCACCGCAACTCCCAGCACCGCCACCGCGCCGCTCTCGTCTCTCCGCACCATCCCGACCTCAGCCCTCCCGCTGCATCACCGCCCGGCTCTGGAGCCGCACCACCATTCGGTCGAGGAGCGGCGTGACCGGCCGGTACTTCATGGAAACCACCACCTCGACAGGATGGCCGACCACATGGGCACCCGTCACCTCCACTCTCACCCTCTTTGCCATTCCGGCCGGCAGAGAAGACTTCACGGCGGCCGCCGCTCGGGCGGGGTCGGGACGGGTGGCCGCCACCCGAGCGCCCTCCCGGGCAGCGGCCTCCATCTCCAGCCGGGTGACGGCGATCATGAACAGTTCGGCTACCGCCACCATCACCACCACGATGATCGGGATCACCAACGCCGCCTCCACCGCCAAAGAGCCCGTCTCCGACCTCATCGGTCTAGAACCCGAACCCGATCTTGCCCTTCACGAATTCAAGGGCCTTGCGGAAGATGGATTCCAAGAGGTTGTCGCCGGATCCCTTCCGGACCCACTGCACCAACACGGTGGCGACAGCCACCACTGCCAGAACCACCAGGATGTACTCCACGGTGCCCTGACCCCGCTCATCGCGGTCGAACCAAATCATCATCCTGGTCCACAGAGCCAACATTTTCGACCTCCTTCGGTCGTTTCTTTCCCGGCGTCCGGCCGGGGCGGGGGAAGGGGGATTCATGTACCGATCAGCCCGCTCAGCATCTCGGCCAGCCGGGAGACCACCGAGGGCCCCACCAGCACCAGCAGAAAGCCGGGGACGATCAACAGCGTTAGGGGGACGGCCAGCGTGACAGGCAGGGAGCGAATGCGGGACAGGGCCTCCATGCGAACTTGGGAATGAAGGTTTTCCACATGAGTGAGAATCGCCCGCACCGGAGAAGTCCCCGAAGAGTGAGCCCCGGCCATCCTTCTGAAGAGTTCGCCCAGAAGGCCGCCGCTTCCGGCCAGGGCGGCGGCCATGCCTTCCTGTCGGCTGCGACGAAGCAACCGGGCCACTTCGGCGCGCAGTCCGGGATGGGCCTCCTGGGAGGCCATCGCCAGGGCGTTGGAAAGGGACATGCCTCCGGTGAGTGGGACGACCAACAGCCGGCCGAACGCAATCACGTCCTCGGGACGAACCGGCCGCCCACGGTGGCGGAGGCGGCTCAGCGACCAGAACACCAGCCCCGAGCCGACCGCCACCCACCACCATCGAAAGGGGACGGCGGCCACCATCAACAGCACCAAGAGCCCGTAGGAAGCGGCGCCGGAGACGGCGAGAGGAATGCCGGCCTGTGTCAAGGGGAGGCCCTCTTGATCAGGACCAGCATCACCGCCACTCCCAGAGTCAGCAGCGTGATCCCCGCAACGGTCAGAAGAGTTGAAAGAGGGTTGGCAGAGAGACTCCTCGACAGGCTCCCGCTAAGAATCCGGTAGATCACCACCAGGACCGGTATCCCTACCACCACCACCGCTGAGGTCCTGGCCTGGGCGGTGGCCGCTCTCCGTTCCTGACGTAGTTCATCCTCCTCCAGGGCCAGGGCGGCCGCGGAATCGAAGACCTCCGCCACCCGTCCCCCCGTGCGATCCGCTACCCGGAGGGCCGCGGAGGCCAGGGATCCATGGACGGGCATTGCCTCCGTCACGGCCTCTGAAATCCGCTCCAGAGGTGCGCCCGATGCCACCAACCGGCGGACGGGACGGAAGTCGAGCCGGGACGACCTTTGGCCCGCCGCCGCCATTGCGGAGCGAACGCCCAGGCCGGCCCGGAGTTCTCCGGCCACACCCAACAACACCTGCGCCTCCTCCGAGCATCCGGTTCCCTGCCTTCGCACCCGCCGTGCCTCGACCAGGACCAGCACCGCTACCAGGGCGATCACCAGCCAGGGCTGCAGAATCGCCAGCGCCAACAGGGTCACCAGCCGCCAGTCCATGCCGCCGACCAAGGCCCATCCCACCACCAGGGGCGCCATTGCGTTCACGGTCGTCGCCTACGGTGTTCGATGGCCGCCACCCGCCGCCGCCCTCCATCTCTTTTCACTTGGATGACGACATCGATGGCCGAGTGGATCTGGGAGCGGACCGCCGACGACGACAGGTTTCCCGCCCCCGACAGCGCCAGGGACTCGAGTCGCCAGAGCGCTTCTGCGGGGCTGTTTGCATGCAGCGTGGACATGGAGCCGGAGTGGCCGGTGTTGAGGGCATTGACCAGGTCGAGAGCCTCGGGACCCCGCACCTCTCCCACCACGATCCGGTCAGGGCGGAGGCGGAGAGCCGAGCGGATCAGTTGGCGGAGAGTGATGGCGCCCGCACCCTCCGAGTTGGGGGGTCTGCCCTCAAGGCGCACCACATGACCCCGGAGACGAAGTTCGGAGGCATCCTCGACAACCACCACCCGTTCTCCCTCATCCACCAGCGCGGAGAGAACGTTCAGGAGGGTGGTCTTCCCCGAGCCGGTCCCGCCCGAGACCACCAGGTTCTTTCTCCCCTCGACCACCGAGGAAAGCTCCTCGGCCTGGTCGGGAGTGACAGAGCCCATCTCCACCAGGGCGCCCAAGTCCTCAGCCTGGGGGATGAACCGCCGCACGGCGACTATGGGATGATCGACCGCCGCGGGCGGGATGATGGCATGGAGGCGACTCCCGTCCGCCAATCGGGCGTCGACCATCGGCGAGGCTCGGTCGATGCGGAGGCCCAAGGGTGCGATCACCCTTTCCACGGCGGCGATCACGGCATCGCCGTCGCCGAATGAGATGGCGGTGCGCTCCAAGCGGCCGCTTCGCTCCACCCACACCTCCGAGGGAGAGTTGACCAGCACGTCGGTGACGTCCGGTTCCCGCAGGAGTTCCTCCAGCGGCCCCAGGCCTATCAGGGAGTCCACAACACCTTCCACCACTCGGGCGCCCGCCAGCGGCGCCTCGGTTGCCAGCACCTTCTTGACGTGCCGGGTGAGAGCGGCCCGATCGGTCGGAAAGTCCGAGAGGAGAATGGTGTCCACGAGCCGGTCGATTAGCGCCATGAGACCTCCCAGACCCGTTCCCAGGCCCTCACCCAGCGCCGGGGTGGGAGTCCGGTGCCCGTGAGCATCCCCTGAATGTGGGATCTTCCCAGGGGAGGCAGTACGACGCCCCTGAGCCTGGGAGGCGGTCCCCGCAAGACCGACTGGTAGACGGCAGCGCCAGTCAGGGCGGGATGGAGGAAACCGGGCAAGAGGGGGGCCACCGGTACAACCGGAACGTCGAGGAGGGCGGGAGGAAGGCCGCGGGCGGCGCCCAACCGCAACACCACGGCCGGCCACCCTGCGACCAGTGCTTCGATAACGTGGGCGGCTTCCCCAGGATGAACAGAACCGTTGGGCAATACCGCCACGCCGGGGCGAAGTGGACGGAGATCGGAGAGCCTCGGCTGGGAGACAACCAGTTTGGCGAGGGAGGTCGTTCCCGGATAGGCGGGCGCATCATCATCGAGGTCCACCACCAAAGCTGTCCCCCGGGCGGACGCCAGGCCCAGCGGGGCCAGGGCATGCAAGACCGGGTCTGCCGCGCATCGGACTCCCAGCACCCGATAGCGCCAGTCCCTCCCGGGCTTACGACTCCAAACCATGCCATACACTGTTCTCCATCGCCTGCCCAGAGGTCAACCCTTTGGCGCCGGGGTTTTTCGCGTACTGTCTAAACAGCTTTATCTGGTGTTTGTTTTGCTATTTTGGTGATATGCAGTGGTGTTTTGTCACACCCCCTAGGCATACTGGTACACATGGAAACAACAGCTATTGACCGTCGGGTCACCGACGAGGTTCGGGTGGTATTACCCACCCGGCCGGTGGGAGACGCGACGTTGGAGCAACTCCAGGGTTGGTTGCGGTCCACTTTCCGGGTGGAGAACCAGGTGGCCGGGTTCCGCACCGGGATCCTGGCGGAACTAACCCGCCGAGAAGGCGCCCACATCACAGAGAACAACCTGCGGGAGACCGGTTTGCGACCCCGCGGCAAAGCCCGCTCCGAAGTAGAAACCGCAGTCGAGCTGGAAGAACTACCCAAGACAGCGGAAGGAATGCGGGACGGAGAGATCCCCTATGAGAACGCCCGGATCCTGGCCAAGGCCTCCCAGCAAGGAGACATAGACGAAACAGAACTGGTGGACAAGGCCCGCACCCAGTCACCTGACAAATTCGCAGGGACGGTCCGAAAGCACCAACAACAACGCTCCGAAGACGACGGCATGTCCCGCCTGGAACACCAACGGTCACAGAGGTTCGCCAAGATCCGCACCGACCGCACAGACGGCATGACCGTTTTGTACGGCCGGTTCGACCCCATCACCGGCGCTCTCATCGAAACCGCCCTATCGCAGAAGATGAACGAACTGTGGCGAGAAGAAGACCCCCGGGCAAGGTGCTCTCCGGGACAGCGAATGGCAGACGCCCTGGCAGGGTTGGTCACCAGAGAAGACACCAACCAAGATGGTAAACCTCCCCGAGGACCCCGGTTGCTGTTGATCGCCGACTACGACGTCATCGACAAAGAGCTTCGCAACGGCCGTCTCGGGGACGGCACACCCATCCCGATAAAGAAGATCAGAGACCTGGCCTGCCAATCGGACATCCTCCCCGCCATCTTCAAAGGTGTATCCCAGCCCCTAGACCTGGGACGATCACGACGGGCCGCCACACCGGCCCAACGGATCGCCCTCGTAGCCCGGGACAAAGCCTGCGTGGGATGCGGCGCCAACTCGAACTGGTGCCAATCCCACCACATAATCCCCTGGGCAATCCAAGGCAACACCGACATCGACGACATGTGCCTCCTCTGCTCACGCTGCCACCACAAAGTCCACGACGACCACTGGCAGATACGCAAAACACCAACCGGGAAGTACCACCTCAAACCGCCCCTCAAACACGACCGCCCAACAACCACCCGGCGCACCAGCAACCGCCGAAACCGCCGAAGCCCCTTCAAACAAAGGGAATAGGTGCCGGACCGGGTAGTCGGGAGACGGCTACCGCGGCTGCGAGCGTATCCCCGCCTTGCCCCCGGCGGCGATGACCGATTCGACTGGATCGATCCAGCCGTCCTCGGAGAGATCCGCAAGGACGCCATCCAGCACCTCACGGTCGATGAGAATCGGAGGGACGATCGAGACCAAACCCGACCGATCGAGACTCCCTGCCACCCAGCCCCCCTCCACCAATTTGACAGCTTCGGAGACCGGCCGACCGGACACCACTACGTCCCAGCCCTCGTCCAGGTCTGCCACCATGGCAGCGAAATCTTCCCCGGACGGGGCCTCACCACTTCCGGTTATGGCCACCGCCCGAACCGTGGGCGGCAACCGCCCGAGAGCCTCTTTCACCGCGCGGATGGAGATCACCAAGCCTCCGCTCCGCCGGATGGCCCCCGGAGTGACCAACACCGCGGTCTGTCCCAGGACCTGAGGGGAGGCCGGCGGCTGTGATCGGGAGGATGCTGGCTTGGTTGACAAGAGTCACCTACCCTACCTGTCACCTGATGAGAAGCAACGGCGGTCGTGGTGGGGCCATACTCCTGGCCGGGGGGAAGGGTGCCCGCGCCGGGTTTCCCGCCAACAAGGCGTATGTGCCCATCGGTGGGCGGCCCATGATCAGCTACTCACTCGAGACCTTGGACCGTTCCCCCTGGGTGGCCCGACTTGTGCTGGTCATCAGACCAGAGGACCGCCGAGCAGCCGAACAGGTGGTGGAACGGCTCGGGATCACCACTCCCTGGCTGATGGCGGACGGGGGCGAGTCCCGCCACGCCAGCGAGTACCGGGGGCTCGAAGCCCTCTCCGGAGAGATCGGGGAGGGACATATCGACCTTGTAGCGATACATGATGGCGCCAGACCCTTCGTCAGTCCCTCACTGCTCCACCAACTATTCGGTGACGCAGACCGTCACGGGGGCGCCGTGCCCACTTTGCCGGTGGAGGCGCCCACCCACCGCTTGGCCGGGCAAAGGGAGATCGCCCTGTTGGACCAGGAAAGGCTTCACCGGGCACAGACGCCCCAGGTCTTCGCGGCGCCGGAGCTTCTTGCCGCCTATCGGCGCGCTCAAGTGGCTGGTTTCGAGGGAGTGGACACCGCCGAAACCGTGGAACGTTTCTCCGAGATGGAAGTAAGAGCCACGCCCGGAGACCCGAACAACCTCAAACTCACCTTCCCCGAGGACTTCGCGTTGGCCGAGACCATCGCCTGATCCGGCTGACCACCCACTGAGCGGCCCTTCGGCCGGGCGACAGAGGTCTTAGGAGGTCACATGCCTCCACGCTTGACGCCACCGTACTTCATCCGGGTGTCGCTCATGGCCGCCGCTCGCTTCGTGTCGTCTCGAATGCCCGCGTCCACCACTTCCCCCACGAAGAGCGTGTGAGTACCGAAGTCAATAGCCCTCCGAACCTCACAATCCATGAAAGCGACGGCATCCTCGAACACCGGAGCACCGGTTTTCCCGACGCGCACCGCCCGGTCATTGAGAGTCATCCCCTGGCGGACAGCCGGCTTTGAGAATTTCACGAACACGCGCTTGTCCTCGGGATCCCAGAGGTTGACCGTGAAGCTTCCCCCTTCGGAGATCAGCCGGTGGGTAACCGCATGGTTTTCCACCCCGATCCCTATCAGAACCGGCTCCATGGACAGTTGGGTAATCCAGGACGTGGTCATGCCGTTCCAGGTCTCCCCGGAGGCGGAGCCGACCAAAGCCAATGCGTTCGGTATTTTCCAAGTGACCTTGTTTACGAGTTGATTTTCCAGCATCCCCTGTATTCTGGCAGACATGCGCATCTTGGTTTGCACCTCGGGTGTGCTGCAGGCACCGCCAGTCATAGATTTTTGTGCCCCTCTGGTGGGCGATGACGGAAAAGTCGTGATCATGACGGTGGTTCAGGTACCCCAATCCCTGCTGGATCAATTTCAACGTCAACCTCGTTCGTTTCTCTCCGAGGACCTCCAGGACTCACCAGCGCACGATTCCGCTGCAGAAGCCGAATACGTCCGAGAGCGCGGCCAGCGGGCGGTGGCCACGCTGGCGAGCGGGTTCCGATCCGCCGGAATCGATCCGGAAGTCTCCTACGTTTCCGGTCAGGACCTGGCGGAGACGATCATGGCCCAGGCCGAACAAATGCAGGCCGATCTGATTGTCATGGGCGCCACCCGCCAATTGTTCGAAGGCGAGGTGTGGGCATCGGTCACGGCCCGGGTCGGGATGGAATGCGAGCGGCCCCTCCTCCTAATGCCCTCCCGACCCCCAGAAGAAACAAAGCTGCCCTGACTTTCCTCCCGTCGGCCTCGGCGCCGACCGCCAACCCAGGGGTTTAATTTTTGGGTTCCCCTCCCGACCCGCCACCACCGTTCCGGTTGAATTTTTCGGATAGGCGCAGGCCTGTCCGAACCGAGGATTTCGGTCGTCGGCTTGATGCTTCTCTCCTTGGAGGGCTGTTAAGGGCCGCTCGCCGGGAGACAAGACTTGGTATTGATCGGGGCCTGTCCGGCGGCCGCGATGTTTCTTACCACCAGTGTGTGCGGCGCCTGGGACAGTTTTCAAGGCTCCCACCCGGTTTTTCTGGGTTTTTTTCGCGACCTTATCCCTCTATTCCCGCCACCCCTCCAGGAGGGGCCTAGTGCATCCCCCTGGCGGTGTTTATGGCGGCCGCCATCTGCGAGGCCGATCGAGCCATGTCGGAGGAGGTGGTCACTCCCCGCGAACTGTTAATGATCAGACCCCTCCCGTCCGGGTTGAGCCCCGCCTCCAACACCTCCTCCAACCTCCCGCCCTGGGGCCCCACTCCCGGCACCAGAAAAGTCATGTCGCCAACCAGCTCCCGAGCGGTGCGCAGGTCCTGGGGGCGGGTTGCTCCCATCACAAGAAGGCAGTTGCCCAAGCTGTTCCACTCCTCAGCCACCATCCGGGCCACCCGCTGCCAGAGCAACTCTCCTCCGACCTCCAGGGTCTGCAGATCGTCCGCTCCCGGATTGGAGGTGCGGCAGAGGATCACACAACCCCGCTCCCCCCGGTCCAGGAAGGGCTGAAGGGCGTCCCTTCCCAGCCACGGGTTCAAGGTAACGGCATCGAAGCCGAGCCCGTCGAACAAGAACCCTGCATAGGCCTCGCTGGTGGTGCCGATGTCGGCCCGCTTTGCGTCCCCGATCACCGGGATGCCGGGGTGCTCCGATCCCAGATACTCCATGATCCTCTCCAGAGAGGCGATCCCCCCAGAGCCTCTCGCCTCGTAGAAGGCCAGATTGGGTTTGAACGCGCACACGAAGCGATGGGTCTGGGAGATGACCTGTCGACCCCACTCGAACAGGGCGTCGCCGGACCCGACGGGCTCATCCTCGAAGACCAGATCCAGAGCAGGGTCCAAGCCCACGCAAAGCAGGCTCCCCGACTCTTCCATGCGGGCGGACAGCCGTTCGGAGAACTTGCCCACCTAAGCGCCCGGGGCCCAGTGGTGAGGGTCACACCACCACCGCCGCGCCTCCTCAAGTGCCCGCAACGAGGCTTCTTCTCGCCGTGAGGCCGCCGTCAACAGGTCCATGAAGGGGACCAGGAGGGAGAGTTCCACCCCGGCCTCACCGAAGGCCGTGAAGGTCTCGTTGAAGCCGTAACCCGCCACCGACAGACACATCGTCACTTCTCCGCCCGCCTCGCGCAGGGCCCCCGCCGCTTCGAGGCTGGAGCCCCCGGTGGTGACCACGTCCTCCACCAGCACCACCCGCCGTCCAATGACATCCGCGCCTTCCACCGCCCGCCCCCGGCCGTGCCCCTTGGCTTCCTTGCGGACGAAACAGGAGGGCAGACCCGCCTCGTAGGCCACGGCAGCGCTGTGCGGTATGCCGCCGGCCGCCACACCCGCCACCACTTCCACCCCACCGTCCAGAGCCCCGATAACCTCTCCCAACCCCTCGATCACCGTCCGCCATGCCGACGGGACTCCGATCAACCGCCGGATGTCCATGTAGACCGGAGAACGCATCCCCGAGGCGAATGTGATGGGCCGATCCGGACAGAAGATCAACACCTCGGCCTCCAACAGAGCGTCTGCAGCCGACCGGTCCGCTGTCACGTAAGCTCTTCCGACTCCGCCAGGATCAGCGCCGGGGCAGTCGGCCCGCGGAACACCAGGGCGCTCCAGTACTGGACCGCCGCCGCTCCCCGATCGAGAAAGTCACGGTAGCTCTGACCGTCCAGCACTCCCCCACAACCAACGATCTCGAATTCCACTCCCGACTCGGTGCGGAACGAGTCCAGTTCCTCCACCACCTCCAAAGCCAGGCTGTGGAGGGAAGCTCCCCCCACCCCCACCCCTATCTCGGTCCCCGACAGCCGGCCAGGCGCCGTGTTGGTCGCCACTATCGCCTCTGCTCCTCCCTCCACCGCCGCCTGGGCGATCGAGCCGTACCGGCCTCGACCCACATCCGGCGCCACCTTCACCCACAAGGGACTCGCCCCCCAAAGCTCACCCCGCACCGCCCTACACAGGTCGGCCACCTCCTCGGGAAGGCTCGACAGGTCATACCCCTGGTCCACATTGGGGCAGCTCACGTTCACCGTCGTCCAAGAGGGACGGACGCCGGCCTCCGCGAAATAGCGCACCGCCTCCGCCGCCTCCTCCACGCGACGGGCGGGATCGGCCTGGTCCGGATCCGAGGCGATACTGATCCCGTAGACCTCGGGGAGGTCCTCCGAACGATCACCCAAGAAGGCCGCCGCCGCGGCTGCTCCGGGGTTTCGCAGGCCCACCCGGTTGAGCAGGCTCTGAGCCTCGGTGTGTCTCCAGAGCACCTGTCCGGGGTTGCCCAGTCTCGGCCGGGGGGTGAAAGTCCCCATCTCCACCGGCCCCAGGAGCGCTCCAGCCGACCGCCACCCGGGGATGATGTTCCGGCCCCTCGCCACCGCCCTCATGGCCTCATCCTCGGTGAGGAACCCTTCCCCCTTCACCAGTCCCGCAGCCAGGATCAGGGGAGAGTCGAGGATGACCCGGCCCACCCGGCCGGACAGAAGGGAACGCCGTTCCCGGTAGCGGGCCGCCGCATCACAGAGTCCGGGATGCCGATCCAGGGCCGCCAGCCTCCCGATGACCATCCGGTGCGCGTCGTCGGGTGGGAGGGCGAATAAAAACCGGCGGAGCGCCCTATAGGTGGCCTCCCCGGCCGAGAGTTCAGCAGAAGTCGTCATACAGGTTCGAACCGAATCCCTTCGGGGCTAGGACTTCACCGTCCTCGAAGACCACCGTATCCCGGATAACCACTCTTCTTATCATTCCAGACACCTCCATGCCGGAAAACGGTGTCCACCCGCACGAAGTGTAGAGGCTCTCGGGGGTGATAGTCCACCGAACCCCAACATCCACCAGCGTGTATGTCCCCGGCGGGCGGGGATCCAGTCCGAAGATCCGGCGGGGAGCAGCCGACACCAGGTCGACCGCCCGCTCAGCGGTGATGCGTCCCTCTTTCACCGCGGTGAACAGAAGCGGAATAGTGGTCTCCAGCCCGGGCACCCCGAAGGCCGTGGGGTTACCGAGCTTCTCATCCCAGGTGTGGGGAGCGTGATCCGACTCCACCACGTCTATGACCCCTTGCCGGAGGCCTTCCCACAGAGCCTCGCGATCAGACCGGGTGCCCAGCGGGGGCTTCATCACCCCTCTGGGGCCCAGAGCCGGGAGGTCCCGGTCACAGAACACCAGATGATGGGGACAGACCCCGGCGGTCACCTTGGTCCCCCGCCTCTTGTGCTCGGCCACCTCGGACACCGCCCGGGCAGTGTCGATGTGACATAGGTGTCCCCGCTTCCCATGCCGGGCCAATGCCGCCAGGAACACGCTCACCGACTCCCCCTCGGCGTGGGCGGCCAGCACCCCCGGACCCGGCCAGGAAGCCACCTGGCGATCCATCTGGGATGGACCGATGGTCAAACCGCCGGTTGTGTGCCCGCAATAGAGCTTGATGCCGCACACCCTCCGGGACAGCCGGGCCAACTCGGCGGGCGGCCTCACCCCAGAGGGATGGGCGCCCAGCCATACCCCGTAGTCGCATCGGGCGTTCCTCCCCAGGTCTTCGAGCTTTCGTTCCAGACCCTGGCTGTCGGTGGTGGGGGGAGGAGTGTTGGGCATGTCCAGAACGGCCGTGTACCCGCCCGCCAGGGCGGCGGCGGTCTCGGTGGCGAAGTCCCCTTTGTGTGCCCACTCCATCCCCCGCAGGTGGACGTGGGGATCGAGCGCCCCGACGATCCGCACCAGGCTCACGGCATTCCTCCCCCAATGCTTCGGGAGACCCCGCCCGAGAACCCGGTGACTGTCATCCGGTCACCCGAGCGGCCCGGACCAACCCGAGGACCCGCTCCACCGCCTGGTCGGGGTTGAGGTCCGTGGTGTTTATCTCCACCGCATCCGGCATCAGCCGCATGGGAGAGGCTGTCCGGGTGGCGTCGGTTCGATCCCGACGGGCCAGGCTCTCCTGCACCGCCGACGTCTCCGGGGCGTCACCCAACTCTGCCAACCGTCGGCGGGCCCGCTCATCGGAGTCGGCGGTCAGATAGACCTTGACCGGCGCGTCAGGAAACACCACCGAACCGATGTCCCGACCCTCCACCACCGCCGACCCGCCCCTCTCCTCCACCCAGCGCCGCTGTGACTGCACCAATATCCTGCGCACACCGGGGAGCACCGCCACCTTGCTGGCTGCTTCCGTCACCCGGGGGGTCCTGATCTCGCTCTCCACGTCCTCACCGTCCAGGAAGGTCCGGCCCGCGTCCTGGGAGATCACCCTTCGCCCCACCACCTCCGCCGCCCCCCTCTCGTCATCGAGGTCCGCTCCCGCCCGGAGTACCGCCAAAGCGGCCGCCCGGTAGAACGCCCCCGTATCAAGCCAACCCAGCCCGAGTTCCCGTGCCAAACGCCGCGCCAGGGTGCTCTTTCCCGAAGCCGCCGGACCGTCTATGGCTATCACCCCCCGCCACCGGCCTGCGCCGGTGCTCACAGGCTCTCCAGCATGGTGAAGAAGCCGGGCCATGTCTTGGTGACACACCCGGGGTCCGAGATCTCGACTCCCTCCTGGCGGAGCCCCACCAGCGCGAAGGACATGGCCATGCGGTGATCGTCGTAGGTGCGGAACCGGGCGGGGCGAAGCGAGCCCGGACGGATCAGGAGATCGTCTCCCTCCACAACCGCATCCGCTCCGGCCCGGGAAATCTCGGTGGCGAGGGCGGCCAGCCGGTCGGTTTCCTTCAGGCGCAGGGTGCCCAGCCGCCGCAGCCGGCTCGGCGAAGCGGCGAACAGGCACATCACCGAGAGCCCCAGCGCCGCATCGGGCATGCGCCCCATGTCCCGGTCCACCCCGCGAAGGACTCCGTCGGGCGGACCCTCCACCACCACCCTGGCTCCCTGCCAATGCACCGAACACCCCATCTCCGCCAGCACCTCCAGCATGCCTGCATCGGCCTGCGTGGATCCGGGCGACAGCCCTTCAATGCCCACCACTCCCCCGGTGATGGCCGCCGCCGCCATCGGATAAACCGCCGCCGAGGCATCCGCCTCGATCTCGAAGGCCGAAGACCGGTACCCGTTCGATCTCACCCGAAAGACCCCGCCCTCGACCTCCACCGACGCCCCGAAGGCTCTCATCACCTCCAGGGTGGTCTGCACATAGGGACCTGAGACCATCTCGCCCCGCGTCCGGATCACCGTTTCTCCCCGGGCCATAGGGGAGACCATCAGCAGGGCTGAGAGAAACTGGGAGGATCGGGAGACATCAACGGTTAGGTCCCCACCCGGCAGGCCTCCCCCTCCCACCGTCAGGGGCAGGAACCCGTCGCAGGTACTCACCTCCACCCCCGCCTCGCCCAGGGCGGAGGCCAGATCGCCGATGGGGCGTTCCCGCATCCGCTCGGTGCCGTCGATGGTCACCTCACCGGGAGAAAGGGCGGCCACCGCGGTGAGAAAACGTGCGGTGGTGCCGGAGGCGGCCACGTCCACCACCCCCTCGGGAGCCGACAACTCGCCGCCGGTTCCCAGCACCAGCCACGGATCGTCTGCGTCGTCGATCAACACCCCCAGACCGCGCAGGCCGTTTCGCATCACTTCGGTGTCGTCGGCTTCCAGTGGTCCCTCCAGGCGGCTGGCGCCCCCTCCGGCCAGGGCCGCCACGACCAGCGCCCGGTTGGTGATGCTCTTCGAACCCGGCGGGCGCACGACCGCCCGTACCGGCCGGTTGCGGGCGGCGATCTCCATGACCGGGGGGAAGGGGCTGTCCATCACCTCCGAGACTATTCGGTCACAGCCGCCCGGTAAAGCGCGGCAACCTCCGGGCCGCCCAGCCTGCGCCATCTGCCCGGCCGGAGCGAGGCGTCCCGGAGCGGACCGATCGCTACCCTCGCCAGCCGCAGCACCGGATAGCCCAATGCCTCCATCATCCGCCTGATCTCCCGGTTCCGCCCCTCCCCCATCTGCACCTCCAACTGCGCCTCCCGGGCGGTGCGGTCCACCAACCGCGCCCGGAGAGCCCGGGCCGGTCCGTCCTCCAGTACCACTCCTTCGGTGAGCCGACGAACCACCGCCGGCCGCGGTGTTCCCTTCACCAGCACCCGGTAGGTCTTCTTGATCCCGTGACGGGGATGGGTCACCAGGTTGGTCAGCGTCCCGTCATTGGTCAGCAGTAACAGCCCCTCGCTCTGCCGGTCCAGCCTTCCCACCGGCCACACCCGCGGGAAGTCGGGCACCAGGTCCACAACCGTCTCCGCCGCGTGCGGATCGGACGTGGTGGAAACCACGCCCTGGGGCTTGTTCAGAAGGTAGGTGACCAGGTGCGGGGCCAGCGGCAGACGCGCCCCGTCCACCTTCACCACCGAATCGGCAGGGTCCACCCGGTCACCCAGACGGGCCCGCCGCCCGTCGATGGTCACCCGTCCCTGGGCGATCAGATCCTCCGCCGCTCTCCGGGACATCAGACCGGCGGCGGAGACGGCCTTCTGCAGGCGGACAGGTCCCTCAGGAGATGGACGCTCGGGTGGCAAGTCCATCCATCACCTCCGGGGAGGGGACCCGCTCAGAGAGCGGAGGCAGCTCATCAAGGCTGTCCAGGCCCAGCATCTCCAGCAACAACTCGGTGGTCCCGTACAGGGCGGGATGGCCGGGGACCGACAGCCGCTCCGTCACCTCCACCAGGCCCATCCTCTCCAGGGTCCGCAACGACGACGAGGAATCCACCCCGCGGATCTCGCTTATCTGGTTTCTCGACACCGGCTGTCGATAGGTGATCACCGCCAACACCTCCTGGGAGGCCGCCGAAAGCCTGTTGATCGACCCGCGGCTCACGAAACGCTCCACGTACCCGGACAGTTCCGGACGGGTGTAGAGACGCCATCCCCCCGCCACCCGTTCCAGGCGCAGACCCCGGTCGGTCGATTCGAGCCGAACCGAGAGGGCCTCGACCTCCCGGTCCAGTTCGGACCGTTCGATTCCCAGCACCTCGCACAGCCGCTTGGAAGAGACCGGCGCTTCCGCCACGAACAGAATGGCCTCCAACGCCGCGGCGTTCGTCATCTCCATCACACCCGGCCCACCAACGTGCCGGCCACCGGACCCCGCTGAACAAGGATCCTGCCTGCCGGCGTGGACTGGGAGAGACTCACCCTCCCCTCCCGGGCCAACTCCAGAAGTCCCATGAACCAGGCGGCCATCTCGATCCGGTCCCCGCAACCGCTGGCCAGGCTGTGAAAGGAAGCGTCGCCCACCTCCCCGATCAGGCGCCACAACTCCGCCTTCACCTGCTCGGGGTCCGGGATATCCAGGGCAAGGTGATCCAGGTCGGGGATGGCGGAAACCCGCGCCATGATCTCGGTGGCCACCTGGGCAAGATCCCCCGGATCGAGCCGGAACGCCAAATCGGGGGCCGACTCCATCTTCGACCAGTCGGGACCCGCCTCCCGGGGCTGGAAGCCGGCGCGCTCTCTGAGACGGGAGACCAACTCCTCTGTCGCTTCCTCGAAGGTCATACGGGCCAGTAGGAACCACAGGTCGCGGTCCGGGTTCTCCGGAAGGTCCTCGCCGCCCGGGTCGAGACCCGCTCCGAGCATCCGCCGCGCTTTCAACCGACACAGCAGCGCCAGCACTAGAAGGAATTCACTGACGTGCTCCAGGTCCACCGGGCCTCCATCGGAGATCTCCGCCAGGAAGCCCTCGACCAACCGCGCCAGGCTCAAGGCGGCGGGGTCGATCCGGTCCGCTACGACCAATTCGTAGAAGAGGTCGATAGGTCCCTCGTAGGCCTCGGTGTAGATCTGATAGCTGGAAGTCACCTCAGCCGGGATGCTATCGGGAGACCGGACCTTTAATGAGGTTTATCGGTCTCGCACAGCGCTTCCCACACCGCTTCCTCGATGCCGGGAGGCCGGACGCCGTGATGGTGGCGAGCGAACTCCACCACCAGGGGTTCTGCGCTCCACCCGGCGAGTTCCTCCGACCCGATCCGCCCGTGATCCCGGTACATGCGGGCCCGCCGCCAGAGGGGGACCCTCAAGCGGATGGCGACAGAGGCCAGCGCCCTGCCCACCAGCCCCAGGCGCGCATGACGCTTGCCGATGTCGTGAAGCAGTGCGGCGCGGACCCCGGTCCGGTCGGATCCCAGGATGGCATCCGCGAGACGGGCTGCTTGGTACCCGTGCCGCTGATCGGCGGTGGGCTGTTCACAAAACGCCACCCGCTCGGGATCGGCCAGATGGCTCTCCACCCAACTCCATTCAGCCGGGGTAAGCGGAGCAGATAGGATCCCCTCCCGGTATCGCCTGGCCAGATGCCCCCAGGTGCCCGGCAACGCCTCTCAGTCCCGGGCCGATTTGCAGGAAACGCAGTACACCGACTCGGGACGGAACTCCAATCGTGCGGCGTTGATCTGCTTCCCGCACCGCATGCAAGACCCGTATTGGCCCGTCTCCACCCGCGACAGGGCGCGGTCCACCGAGTCGAGACGCTTCTTCAGCGTCAGGATGACTCCCAGCCGCTCAGTGCGCTCGGCGGTCACCGCCGGGGCGTCGGAGAATCCATCGCCCTGGTTCAGTCCTCGGCGCAACTCCCCGGACTCGGTTGCGCCCAACTCGTTGAGTTGGTGCACCAGTCCGTGGCGGTGGGAGATCAGCTCGCTCTTGGCATGGGTGAGATCAATTTCGGTCATCGGCTTCTAGGGTGAGATAGTAGGTAAACCTCGTGCAGATACCCAGGGGAAATACGGGTATAAACTTCGGTGGTAGAGAGGCTAGCGTGGCCGAGGATCTCCTGCACGGCCCGCAGATCCGCTCCGCCCTCCACCATATGGGTGGCTGCCGAGTGCCGCAAAACGTGAGGTGAGACCCGGTCGGCAGCCAGCCCGGCCCGAATCGCAGCCTTCTTCACGATCCCCCAGGCGCCGTTGCGGCTGAGACGGGTTCCCCTCAGGTTCAGGAACACCGCGTCGGTTCGTCCCCTGGCCAGTTCCAAGCGGTCGGGGAGCCAACCGCGGAGAGCCAGGCGAGCGGTCCCGCCCAACAGGGTGATCCTCTGCCGTGATCCCTTGCCGGTGACCAGGGCCGTGCCTTCCTCTATGTCGAGCCGTCCGAGGTCGAGGCCCACCGCTTCGCTCACCCGACAGCCCGTGCTGTACAGGAACTCCAAGAGAGCCGAGTCCCGGCGTCCCGCCACCGTGCCCTCCACCGGCGTGGCCAGCAGGGCGAACACCTCCTCGGTGGTCAACGCCTTGGGAAGACGGGCCCGTCGCTTCGGAGGGGCTATCCCGACGGTGGGATCACTCGGGGCGCCCTCCTCTTCGCACAGGAAGCGGTGAAACCCCTTCACCGCCGCCAGTTTCCTGGCCACCGACTCCGGTGAGAGACCCAGGTCCGCCAGCCACTCCAGATAGGCGCCAACCGCGGCGGCGACCGGGTCATCGCCCACAAACTGAAGGTACTGACGAAGGTCCCTCCGGTAGGCCATGACGGTGTTGTCCGCCAGGCCCCGCTCGAAAGCCAGGGATGCCAGGTAGTTCTCCACTACGGCGTGGGAGTCTGCCGTCATCCGTCTGATTATTGGGCCCGGCACGCCCGCCGGCGAGGATTTAGCAAGCCCGGACAGCCTAAATTATGAACTGGAATGGCCAAACGCTTTGTCGTGCTGCCCCGGGGTATCAACGTCGGGAAGGGCAATAGGGTGCCCATGGCACAACTCAGGTCGGTGTTGGCAGACGTGGGTTATACCGACGTCGCCACCGTTCTGCAGAGCGGAAACGTGATCGTCACCTCCCCAATAGACAGCCCCCGGGAGGTCGCCCTCGCCATGGAGCGACTTCTCAGCGAGGGGTTCGATGTGAATGTGCGGTGCATGGTCCGGACCGCGGACCAGGTTCGGGCGGTGCTCAAGCACGATCCGCTGCGGGAGGCCGTCACCAACCCGTCCCGCTACCTGGTGAACTTTCTCTCCGACGAGCCCCAACCCGGGCTGGTGACCGAGATCCTGGCTGAGGACCACAGCCCGGAGGCAATCGCCATCGAAGGTGCGGAGGCATACGTCTGGACACCCGACGGCGTAGCGCGGATGACCCTCTCCTATGGGCTCCTCGAAAAGCGGCTGGGGGTCACCGCCACGGCCCGTAACTGGAATACAGTGCAGAAGATCGCCGCCAAGTTGTGACCGCCCCCACCCGTCCCGACCGTAGGGTCGGGCCGGTCGGCCGCTCAGGCCACCGACCCCGTCATGGCCAGCCACCGCAGCAGCGCCACCACCGTCTTGGCATCGCGGATCTCGCCCGACTCGATCATCCGGACGGCGTGGCTGATCTTCACCGTGATCACCCGCGCTTGCCGTTCCTCGGCGCCGTCGGGGCTCCTCTCGCCGCGGACCAGGTCCCGGGCGGCGAACAGCCTGATCCGCTCGTCGGTGTAGCCGGGCGAAGGCAGTATCTCCCCCAGGTCCACCAGCCGTCCAGCCCGGAGGCCGGTCTCCTCCCACAACTCCCTCGAGGCGGCCTCGGTCGCAGAAATCTCGCCCTCCTCGATCTTTCCGGCCGGGATCTCCAGCACATCCTCCCCCACCGCCACCCGGTATTGGCTGATCAGCGTCACCTCCCCCTCCCCCCACACCGGAAGGATTCCCACCCCTCCCCGGTGGCGGATCACGTCGCGGACCACCGTTGTGCCCTCGCCGGTCCGTAGGTGCAGTCTCTGGTAGGCGAGGATCCTCCCCCGCCCCACATTGCGAACGCCGAGCAGCCGGAAGCTCACCGGCGCCGGGGGGTCGCCACCTCCGCTTCGGAAGCCTGGTCGTCCCGTCGGCTTCGATGGGCCGCGGCCTTCTCCATGAAGCCCCGGAACAGCGGATGAGGCTGGTCGGGACGGGAAAGGAACTCGGGATGCGCCTGGGTGCCGACGAAGAACGGATGGGAGGGCAACTCGATGAACTCGACCAGCACCCCGTCGGGAGACACCCCCGACAGCACCATCCCCCCCTCGACAAGGGCCCTCCGATAGCGTGGGTTCACCTCCCAGCGATGCCGGTGTCTCTCGTACACGAGGTCCGCCTGGTAGAGACTGCGCACCAACGATCCCCTGGCGAGGCTGGCCGGATAGAGACCCAACCGCATGGTCCCCCCCTTGTCCTCCACCCCTTCCTGGCTGGGCATCAGGTCGATCACCGGGTGGGCGGTGTCGGCGTCGAACTCGGTGCTGTTGGCGCGGTCCAGCTTCAGGCGGTTGCGGGCGAACTCGATCACCGCGCACTGCAGACCCAGGCAGAGTCCCAGGAAGGGGACCTCCGCCTGGCGGGCATAGGCGATGGCGGAGATCTTCCCCTCG
This sequence comes from Acidimicrobiia bacterium, assembly GCA_965209025.1. Lineage (GTDB taxonomy): Bacteria > Actinomycetota > Acidimicrobiia > Spongiisociales > ZC4RG35 > Bin76. The sequence goes on from OZ242375.1 coordinate 1,012,451, forward strand.
ATCCCCCTCCCTCCGAAGCCTCCCGGCACCACGATCCCGTCCAGGTGGGCCAGCACCCCGGGGACCAGCATCCCGGTGAGGTTCTCCGACAGAATCCACTCGATCTCCAACTTCCTGCCCACCGCCGCCGCCGCATGGTGAAGGGCCTCCACCACCGAGGCGTAGGCGTCAGGCAGGTCCACGTACTTCCCGACCATCCCCACCCGCACCGGGTCGGCCGCCGAGTCCATCCGATCCAGCATCTCCCGCCATCGGTCCAGAGTGGGCGGCAGGGTATGGAGGGAGAGTCGACGGCAGATCACCTCGTCCAGGCCCTCCTCCTGGAGGAGGAGGGGCATGCGGTAGATGTTGTCGGTGTCCGAGGCGCTGATCACGGCTTCGGGCGGGACGTCGCAGAACAGGCTGATCTTCTGGCGGATTGATTCGTCGATGGCCTGTTCGGAGCGGACCACGATCACATCCGGGGAGATGCCCTTCGAGCGGAGCTCGGCCACCGAGTGCTGGGTGGGCTTGGTCTTCATCTCCTCCGATGTCTTGAGAAACGGCGCCAGGGTGACATGGATGTAGGCGATGTTGTCCGGCCCCATTTCCTTGCCGAACTGCCGGATGGCCTCGAGGAACGGAAGGCTCTCGATGTCGCCGACCGTGCCTCCCACCTCGGTGATCACCACGTCGGCGTTGGACTCCTCGCCCAGCCTGCGGATTCGGGACTTGATCTCGTTGGTGATGTGGGGGATCACCTGTACGGTGTCGCCCAGGTAGGCGCCGCGGCGTTCTTTTCTGATCACCGCCAGATAGACAGACCCCGACGTCACGTTGGAGAGCTGCCGCAGATGCTCCCCGGTGAACCGCTCGTAGTGACCGAGGTCCAAGTCGGTCTCCCCCCCGTCGTCGGTTACGAACACCTCTCCGTGCTGGAAGGGGTTCATGGTTCCCGGATCGACGTTGATGTAGGGGTCGAGCTTCTGGATGACGACCTGGAGACCCCGGCTCTTGAGCAACCGACCCAGGGAGGCGGCGGTGATGCCCTTACCGAGGCTGGAGACCACCCCGCCGGTGATGAACACGTACCGGGTCATGTTCGAGGCGTAAGCTTTCGCGGCACGCTAGGCAAAGATACCACACTCAGTCGGTTTCCTTGCCCTTTCCCTCCCAGACGTACTTTCTCAGGACGTACTTGTGGACCTTTTCCGGTGGATTTCTCGGGCAGAGCCTCCATTATCTCCACCAGATCGGGCACCCCGAAGTGGGCGAGGCGATCGATGATGGTCGGGCTGGGCCGGGCTCCGGCGGTGGTAACGGTGAGCGGAGCGTCGAGACGACGGCGGCGGGAGGAGAGGGGTGAGAAGGGTCTCGGCAATCCGGCTCGGGTTGCTCAACTCCCGGTCCACACCGGCGGGCGTTTCTCCACGAAAGCTCCCATCCCTTCCTGGGCGTCGTTCATGGCCGCATTGGCCACCATCACTCCCTTGGTGTAGGCGTAGGCGTCCTCCTCGGCGATCTCCTCCTGCCGGTAGAAGGCCGCCTTGCCGAGCGCCACCACTGCCGGGGAGGAGTCGGTGATCCGCCCGAGCAGGGCATCGACGGTGTCGTCCAACTCCGGCGGGCTCACCACCCGGTTGACGAGGCCCCACTCACGGGCGGTGAGGGCGTCGATCGGGTCGCCGGTCAAGAGCATCTCCAAGGCCCGCTTGCGTCCCACGGCCCGACTGAGCGGAACCATGGGAGTCGAGCAGAACAGCCCGATCTTCACTCCCGGGGTGGCGAAGGTGGCCGTGTCCACCGCCACCGCCAGGTCGCAGGAGGCGACCAGTTGACATCCTGCCGCATACGCGGGGCCTTGCACGCGGGCCACCACCGGCTGGGGGATGTTGTGAATGGCGAGCATCATCTCGGTACAGACGTCGAACAACTCCTCCACGAAACCCGGTTCGGGGTCGATCATCTCCTTCAGGTCGTGACCCGCCGAGAAAACCGGCCCTTCCCCGGTGATCACCACCGCCTGGCAGTCGGGATCGAGGCTTCGCAACGCCTCGATCACCTGCCGTATGGTCTCCATGCCCAGGGGATTCCGGCGACGGGGCTGATTGAGAACGATCCGGGTAACCGGCGGCTCGTTTTTGACCAACACAAAGCTCATCTCCCTGAGATTAGACGATCCGGTCCGGGCGCGCCTCACCAAGGGTTCACCGTCTCCCACAAGAGAGCAAGAAATGGTAACTCAACCTCAATCACAGGTTTATGCCCACCGGGTCCAGATGAGGTCGGCTTCGTCCGGCGGCGCCCTTTTCGATGCCAGAACCCGCCCAGATTGAAAGTGCTACTTTCAGATTGCGCGCTATTGAAGTCTCCGCCAACTGTGCTGCCGGGCGATCATCCGCCCTGGGATACGGCAGATTCGAGTAGTCCGCGGGCGGCGCTTCTTCCCGATACGCTGTCCGAATCGCCCGAGATCATCCGCGAAAGCTCCGCCACCCGCTCGTCGCCATCGACCGGGCCCAGCGACGCGGAGGTCCCCTCCCGCTCGATCACCCAGTGCTGATCGGCGAAGGCGGCCACCGAGGCAAGGTGGGTGACGCACAGCACCTGCGTGCCCCGGGAGACGGCTGCCAGCTTCCTTCCCAGGGAGAGGGCCACGGCTCCTCCCAGCCCGGCGTCCACCTCGTCGAAGACCATCGTGGGAGCGGCCCCGGTCCCGCCGGCGAGCCGGAGCGCCAGCACCAGGCGGCTCAACTCCCCTCCCGAGGCGACCCTTCCCACCTCACCGGCCGTGAGCCGTTCGTCGGATGCGAACAGCAACCTGACCCGGTCGCAACCGTGCGCCGCCGCCTGGGCGTCGGACACTTCGAACCGGAGTACCGGCCTTCCGAAGCCCAGGTCCCCGAGATGGCCCAATGCCGTCTCAGCCAACTCTCGGGCAGCCCGCCGCCGGGCCTCCGACAGCGCCTCGCCCCAGCGGAGGACCTCTCCCTCCGCCGCCGCCAGGTCGGCCTCCAGGTCGTCGGCGGTCAGAAGCATCTCCCGGACCTCCTCTCGGCGCCTCCTCGCCCGGGACCCGAACGCCAGCACCTCTTCCAGCGTCGACCCGTACTTGCGACGCAGATCTCCCAGCCGGGCAAGGCGTCGCTCCAACTCTTCGAGCGTCCCGGCGTCGGTGTCCAGGCTCTCTCCGGCGGCTTCCGCCTGGTAAGCAGCGTCCTCCATGAACTGCTCCGCCGAGTCGACCGCCGCCATCAACTCCCCCAGGCCCGGATCGAGCGCCAAGGCCGCACTCAGTTCACCCGAGGTCTCCCCCAGGGACTCGCGCGCCGCGGCCAGGAACTCCCCCGCGCGGCCCAGGTGGGCGCGCAGAGCCTCCCGGTTGCGAAGACGCCGGGCCTCCGAGACCAGCCGGGCGTCGTCTCCGGGGGAAAACCCGGCAGCCTCGATCTCGTCGGCCTGGAAGGAGACCATGTCCAACTCCCGCTCCAAGGCCGCCCGGCCCCCGCCCAACTCGGCCCGAACCCCCTCCAGCCGGCGCCTCTCCTCCCAACTCTTCGCATAGAACGCCATCGCCTCCATGCCCATTTCGTCCAGGGTGGCGTCGAGCAACTCCCGCACCTGTCCCGGCCGCCGCAGCCGGAGGTGCTCCTGCTGTCCGATGATCTCCACCAGACCACCCACAGCCTCGGAGAGCGACGCGACAGAGGCCACCATCCCGTCCATATACCCCCGGCTTCTTCCCTTCCTCGGGACGCGGCGGGTCACCGCCATCTCCTCTCCGTTGACGATCCATCGGCCGCCCACCACCGTCTCGGATCCGAACGGCCCCACCGCCCCGGCGTCGGCGGCTTCTCCCATCAGGAGCCGGAGCGCGCCCAGGAGGAGGGTCTTGCCCGCCCCGGTCTCCCCGGTCATCACCACCAGGCCCCGGCCGGGGCGGAACTCCGCCCTCTCGATCACCCCCAGGTTCTCAACGATCAGTTCGTCGAGCATCGCCTCACAGTCCGAACCGCTCGGTGACGACAGTGGAGAAGGCGACCCGCTCGAACGCCACGAACATCACCGGTCGGGGCCCCCGGCGAACCACCACCTCATCGTCCATGCCCAGAGAGGCGGTGGTGCGGCCGTCCACCGACACCTGAACCGGCCGGTCGCGGGCCACCCGGCAGCGGATCACCGACTCGGGCGAGAGCACCAGCGACCGGGAGAAGAGGGAGTGCGGCGCCACCGGGGTCATCACCAGCGCGTCCACCCGGGTGTCGAGGAGGGGTCCTCCCGCCGAGAAGCTGTAGGCGGTGGAGCCGGTGGGAGTACTGATCACCAGCCCGTCCGCCCGGTAGGAGAGCATCGGTTCGGAGTCGACCTCCACTTCCAGTTCGATCAGACGCTGGCTGTCGATCTTCTCCACCACGACATCGTTCACCCCCAGGTCGGTCAGCCCGTTCAGTTCGGCCATCACCGTCATCCGGGGGACCAACCGGTAGTCGCCCTGTTCCAGGCGGTCGAGGGTCCGGGTGAGGTCGCCGGGGTCGGCCTCCGCCAGGAAGCCGAGCGTCCCCAGGTTGAAACCCAGCACCGGCCTATCCGCCCGGTAGGCCAGGCTCACCGCCCGTAGCATGGTGCCGTCGCCGCCGGTGGCGATCACCAGGTCGGTAGGCCTGTCCGACGGATCCAATCCCTCCCCGCCGTCCACCCACACCTCCCACCCGCGGTTGCGAGCCTCGGCCACCAGGTTTCGGGTAAACCTCACCGCCGTCTCTCGGACCCGGTTGGGAACCACGCCGATTCTCACCGCTCCTCCCATCCTTCCACCTCGGCTGCCCCTTTCACAGACCATACGAAGAACTCCCTGTTCCCGGACTTGGCGCCCCGCAGCGGGGAGGCCACCACCCTCCCGGGACCGAGGCCGGCGCCCATGAGGCAGGCTCCCACCTTGCGGATCACCTCCGAGTGCACCCGGGGATCTCGCACCACACCCCTCTTTCCGACCGAGCGGCGGCCGGCCTCGAACTGGGGCTTCACCAGGGTCAAACAGTCCGCTCCCTCCTCGGCCAACTCACTCAGCCGGTCGACCACCGTACACAACGAGATAAAGGATAGGTCGGCCACCACCACTTCGAAGAGCCCCAGCCGTGAGGAATTCACGTGGCGGATGTTGGTCCGGTCAATCACCTCCACGCGGGGATCCCGGGCCAGCTGGGGATGGAGTTGGCCGTAACCCACGTCCAGGGCGGTCACCCGGCGCGCCCCTCTCTGGAGAAGAACATCGGTGAACCCGCCGGTGGAGGCCCCCACGTCCAGACATCGCTTCCCCGCAGGGTCGACTCCCAGCACCTCGAGGACGTGATCGAGCTTGTCTCCCCCGCGGGAAACGAAGCGGGGCCCCTCAGTCGTGAGCGAGATGCCGGTGGCGGTCCCCACCAGGGTGGCGGGCCGCGGGGAGAGCACCCCTTCCACCCGCACCCCGCCCGCGGTGATCAACCGCTGAGCCTCGGTGCGACTCCCGGCCTGTCCTCTCTCCACCAACTCCTGGTCGAGCCGCCGCCGATTCAGCTTCCCTCTCCTTCCCTTCCCTCCAGCAACCCCTCCAACAGGTCGGCCAACCGCTCGGCGGGCGCCAGCCCATCGGCGCCCTCCGCCTGGGTCAACTCCTCGAGCGCCCTGCGCGCCTCGGCCAGCCGGGCATCGCCGTCCTCGGCGCCGGAGGGGATGCTCTCGGTAAGGGAGTTCTCATTCATCCCCCTGATTATGGCAACGCCCGCCCCCGCCCCGCCGTCCATAAACCGCTCAGCGGTCCGGAGACCACCACAGGGTGGCGAGAGTCCTGGGGCCCTCTTCGACATAGAGGCGGTCGTCTCTCGCCACGACATGCCCTTCCAGGAGCGGGCGCAGTTCAGCCCGTCTCGCCCGGGGAACCGCCACCCGCCGACCGTAGTAGGCCAGGACCTCCTCCCAGGTCCGGAACCACAGGTCCGGCGCCCTCTCCCAGCGCACCACCCCCACCTCGGCGCCCAGTTCGGAGACGATCACCTCCACCAGGTCCTCCACCGACGGGCCCTCGGGGCGGTCGAGATCGTGCATGGCCCGGTAGAGGTAATTCATGTTGGTCCAGGGGTGGACGTTGGTCATCTCCACCACCGCCCCCCGGCGGCAGTGACCTCCCAGAGCCCTGATGAAGGGTCCGATCTCCGCCACGTCGTACACCACATGACTCGACAGCACCACGTCTGCCACAGGGGTGGAGGCCGCCGCATCCGGCCAGGCGCCCACCACCACCTCCACTTCCAGCGCCTCCGTGTCGGCCTCCTCCCGAAGACCGGCCGCCATTCCGGGGTTCTTCTCCACCGCGGTGACCCGGTGTCCCGCCCGCGCGTAGGGCAGACAGCTCCGGCCGGTCCCCGCCCCCACGTCGACCAGCGTCCCGTCCGGACCCAGCATCTCTGTGACCAAAGAGGTGGTGGGGGTGGTCTCCCGTCGGGTGCGGCTCTCCTGGGTCCGCCGTCTCCACAGCTCCGGCGGCCACCCGTAGGGCGACTCGTCGGCCTGCTGCAGAACGCTCTCGGGTATCGCCCAGGACTCCAGGTCGGCCTTCCAGCGAGCGGACGGGGAACCGGAGTCGTACATGAGGCGATCTTAGGCGGGCCGCTCCCCGCATCCGGTGAACAGGTCATCCTCCCGGTATGGGGTCTCCACCCTGCTGAACACCCGGATGAAGGTCTCCCAGCCGATCATCCGGAGCAGGTACTCGTCGGGAATCGACAGCCATGAGCTGTCGGTGGGAATCTGACTGCGGTGAGCCTGGAGAGCCGCCATCTTGGTGGGTACGCTATCCCGCACGTCCAGCGTGCAACTGATGTCCCGGTCGGGAGTGCCGGCATTGTGGGCCCTCTCCAGGTCCTCTTCGCTCATCTCCCCCCGGGAGAACTCGAGCTCCGCGTAGGCGACCACCCTGCTCCTCGGCCAGACCGACCAGTAGAGCTTGAGCGGCTCCCAGAACTCCTCCCCCTCCTCCAGGGGGAACCGTCCCAGGTCGGAGGCGCCGAAGAAGGCGGCGGTCCCCACCCGGTGGACGTTGATGTGATCGGGATGGCCGTAGCCCCCGAAGGCGTCGTAGACGGTCATCACCTCCGGCCGGTAACGGCGGATCAACCGCACCATCCGGCCGACGGCCTCCATGAAATCGGCCTGCCAGAAGCTGTCGGGGTGGGAGTTGCCCTCCCATCCCATCATGCCCGAGTCGCGGTAACCCAAGAAGGCATGGTGCCTAACCCCCATGATGGAGAGGGATTCCGCCAACTCCTCGGCTCTAACCTCCGCCAGCTTCGGGGCGATCTCCTCGGGATTGGAGTAGTTGTGCACCTCCCCCTCGGCGCCATCGGTGGCGGTCACCACAACCACCTGCTCCCCGGCCTTGGCGTACCTGATCAAGGCTCCGCCGGTGGACATCACCTCGTCGTCTGGGTGAGCATGGAACGCCAACAGTCCGGACACGCCAGCCCACAATAGCACCATGAGAGGGGTGTTAATCTGCTGGATCCCCGGTTCCACCTCCCCGTGTTTCCCCCGCGAGTCCTTTGTAACCCCGACTCCGTAAAATGGGTCATAGCCGACACTTATGTACCAGGTTCTTCAACCCGACGGAGCAGTCGCCCTGCCTGAGGTCGCCCAGCGCTACTCGCCCGAGTTGCTGACGCGCATCTATTCGGATATGGCGGCGGGGCGGACGCTGGACCGGAGGATGATGGCCCTCCAGCGTCAGGGGCGGATGGGCACCTTCGCTCCCATGGAAGGCCAGGAAGCGGTTTCGGTCGGATCGGCGCTGGCGCTGGCGCCCGAGGACTGGATCTTCCCCTCCTACCGGGAGCACTCGGCGGTGCTCGGTCGGGGGCTCCCCCTCAAAGCGCTCCTGGAGTTGTACCGGGGCCACGGCTATGCGAACTGGGATGCCCGCGGCCACCGGATCGGCCTCTACACCATTCCCATCTCCACCCAACTCCCCCATGCGGTGGGACGGGCCTACTACGGAGCCCTCAGCGGCGACCGGGGCGTGACCGTCGCCTTCTTCGGGGATGGGGCAACCTCCGCCTCCGACTTCCATTCCGGCATGAACTTCGCCAGCGTCTGGAATCTGCCGGTGGTCTTCGTCTGTTCCAACAACCAGTACGCCATCTCCATGCCGGTCTCCTCCCAGACCGGATCGGAGACCCTCTCACAGAAGGCCGTCGCCTACGGATTCGAGGGGATCCGGGTGGACGGCATGGACGCGCTCGCAGTCCACAGCGCGGTGGCGGAAGCCGCCCGAAAGGCCAGGGATGGCGGTGGCCCCACCTTGATCGAAGCGGTGTGTTATCGCTTCGGTCCCCACGCCACCGCCGACGACCCCGGCCGCTACCGGTCCGCGGAGGAGGAGCGCTCCTGGAGGGCCCTGGACCCCCTGATCCGCATGCGTGCCCATCTGGAGAGCCGCGGCATCTGGGACGATCAGATCGAGAAAGACGCCGTGGTGGAAATAGAAGCGGCCATCGACGAGGTGATGGCGGACATCGAGGGAAGGCCGCCTCCCCCGCGGTCGAAAACGATCACCCAGGTGTACGAGCGCATCCCTGAATCACTTGCCGAACAGTTCCGGTCCTCACAGGAGGCCCGGGACGCAGGACCCGTCGACCTCTCCGCCCAGATGTGGAGGATTGGTGAGGATGCACCTCCCGACCCCGAGCCCTCGGAGCGCTGGAACATGGCCCAGGCGCTCAACGCCGCCCTGGGGGAGGCGATGGAGCGATATCCGGAGGCGATCATCCTGGGAGAGGACGTCGGGCGAGCGGGAGGGGTGTTCCGTATCACCGAGGACCTGCAGGTCAAGTACGGCGCCGAGCGGGTGATAGACACACCGCTGTGCGAGACGGGAATCGTGGGCACCGCCATCGGGATGGCCATCGCCGGGGCCCGGCCGATCGTGGAGATCCAGTTCGACGGCTTCGTTTACAACTGCTTCGAGCAGATCGCCACCCACCTCTCCCGGATGCGCTACCGCACCCAGGGAGGCCTCGACCTGCCGATCGTGGTCCGCTTTCCCAACGGGGCGGGTATCAACGCCCACGAGTTCCACAACGAAAGCCCCGAGGCCCTCTTCTGCCACCTCCCGGGGCTGGTTGTCATCTGCCCCTCCACCCCCACCGACGCCAAGGGCCTCCTGGCCGCGGCCATCGACTCACCCGACCCCGTGATATTCGCCGAGCCCAAGGTCCTTTACCGGGCAGGCCGGGAGTCGGTGCCCAGTGGCTACTACACCATCCCCATCGGCCGGGCCGCCACCCGGAGGGCGGGCCGCGACGTGACTGTCGTCACCTACGGCGGGATGGTCCCCGTGGCGCTCAGGGCCGCCGAGGAGTTGGAGTCGGAGGTCTCGGTGGAGGTGATCGACCTCCGCACCCTCTATCCGTGGGACACCGAAGCAGTGCTCTCCTCGGTCTCCCGCACCGGACGGCTGGTGGTGGTGCAGGAACCGCCTCACACCGCCGGCATGGCAGCCGAGATCTCCGCCACGGTCGCCGAGGAGGCCATCTACGACCTGGCCGCTCCGGTGGTGCGGGTCACCGGATTCGACGCTCCCCTGCCTCCTTACGCATACGAGTCCTACGGGGTGTTGGGCACCGAGGACGTGACCGCCGGCATCATGCGCTCTCTGGCCGAGTGATGGACGACTCCCCGGTCATCTCGGTCTTCGGCTCCTCGGCCATCACCCCCGACCAGGCCGACTGGCGGGCGGCTCGGCACCTGGGGCGGATCCTGGCCCAGGCGGGCGCCAGGGTGGCGACCGGCGGCTACGGCGGGACCATGGAGGCGGTCTCGGAGGGCGCCTCGGCCGGGGGCGGCGAGGTGATCGGGATAACCGCCCCGAACGTGTTCCCCCACCGGGCGGGACCCAACCGCTTCGTCCGCACCGAGATCCCCGCCCACGACATATATGAACGCGACCGGTTCCTCCTGGGCATGGCCGCGGCTACCGTCACCCTTCCCGGCAGCATCGGCACCATCGTGGAGTTCAGCGAGGCTTGGAGAGAAGCCCTGCTGGCCCCTCCGGACCAACGCAAGCCCCACGTGGCGGTCGGGGAGAGCTTCCGGAGGCTGGCCGACTTGATGGTGGCCGAGTTCGGCGTCGATCCCGAGGCGATGACCTGCGTTCCCACCGCCGCGGAGGCAGCCCGCGTCGTGCTGGAGCGCCTGGGGCTCCCACACCCTCGATGAACGAGGTCATCATGGCGGGCGGCGGCTTGGTATTCCGCTTCTCCTCCACCGGCCAGCCCGAGGTGCTGGTGGTTCACCGTCCCCGCTATGACGACTGGTCGCTTCCCAAGGGGAAGAACGATCCGGGTGAGAACTCCCGGGCAGCGGCTGTCCGGGAGGTGTGGGAGGAGACCGGCTACCGGTGCGGTGTGATCGCCCCGGTCGGCCGGCATGAGTATCCCGCCATGGGCGGATGGAAGCAGGTCGACTACTACGCCATGACTCCCCGGTCGGACACCGGCTTCCAGCCCGACAGTGAAGTGGACGAGATCCGCTGGATCCCGGCTTCGGACACCCGTCTTCTCACCTATGCTTTCGATAGACGACTCGTGGAAGACGCCGACTATCCGACCTTGAGCGCCACCCGGACCCTGTTCTTCGTGCGCCACGCCGCGGCGGGAAGCCGCCAGCGGTGGACCCGGCCCGACCACATCCGGCCGCTCACCCCGAAGGGCTGGCGACAGTCCCATGCCCTGGCCGAGCGGCTGGCTGGAGAGGGTGTCGAGAGACTGGTGTCAAGCCCCTACGTCCGGTGCATGCAGACCCTCGAACCCCTCTCGGAGGTCCTCGGCATCCCTGTGGAGGAGCATCCGGCGCTGACCGAAGGGGAAGGCGGGGGAAAGACCCTGCAGCTATTGGATGAGCTCTCCCGGGGGAACGCGGCGCTCTCCAGCCACGGAGACGTGATCCCCTCGACCATCTTCCGGCTGGCCGACGGCGGGATGGAACTGCAGGACTCCATCTACCACTGCCGGAAGGGCTCGATCTGGGTGATCAGCGTGGTCGATGGCGTGGCGGTCTCCGCACGCTACGAGCCGCCGCCCGAGGTGTAATCAACCGGCTCCGCCGGTAAGCCCGGGCGAGCCTCCTCTCGGGGTGGCGACCCGGTCGGTATAATCCTCAGAGCGCGTTTTATGGCATCCGGACAGACCGTACTGAGAAGAACTCCCCTCGGCCTTCAGATATCCCAAGAGGTGCGCCGCCAGATCCTTTTCGGTCACCTGTCCCCTGGTGACCCCCTGACGCAACAGGACCTCTGCGACCGGTTCGGCACCAGCCGGATGCCGGTCAGGGACGCCATCAACATGCTGGTGATGGACGGTCTGGCCACCCGTCCCAACAACCGCGACGCGGTGGTGGCCGACATCACTCACGAGGACATCCTCGACGCCTTCGAAGTGAACGCCCACCTCCATGCCCTGGCGGCGGTGCGAGCCATAACGCGGGGCGCCTCCGAGGAACGAAAGCGTCTGCAAAGCATCCACGAGGAGATGGGAAAGGCGGTCCGGGAAGGAGACCTGGCTCTCAGCGCCCAACTGAACGGGAGGTTCCACCGTCAACTCAACCGCATGTCGCACTCCAATCCAATCATCACCGCCCTCAAGCGGGTAACCGCTTTCGTTCCCGACGACTTCGTGAAAGAGGCGCCGGATTGGGCGATCCGGGGTTATCGGGAACACGAGTCGATCATGTCGGCCTTCTTCTCGGGCGATAAGCAGAAGCTCTATGAGTTGATCACCCACCACGTCATGTCGGTGGGCGACCACCTGGTCGAGGTCCTTTCCCATCACCGGCGGGACCCTATCACCGGATAGTCACCCGCCCCTTCCGACCCTTCCTTCGGGGGTCAATCAGGGTGATACCCCATGGAAACCAGGGTGATACCCCATTGACAGGGCACCGGGGCGGCCCCATGGTTAGGGCATGAGCAACGCAGCCACGCTTGAACGGCCTGATAGGGGCCGTGGCCGATTACCGAAACCGACCGGATCCGGCAAGAATCCTGAACATGTCATCATCTAACTCCACCTCTCCATCCGATCACCCGGCGGTCCGGATGGTGGACGGCGTCAAGATCTACGGGGAGGGTGAGACCGCGGTCCGCGCCCTCAGGGGGGTCTCCCTCAGCATCGAGCGGGGCCGCTTCACCGCCATCATGGGGCCCTCCGGATCGGGTAAGTCCACCCTGCTCCACACCCTGGCCGGCCTCGACACCCTCGAAGAGGGGGAAGTGTTCATCGACGGGACGGCTCTCTCCACCCTCAAGGACCGGGCGCTCACCCTCCTGCGAAGAGAGAAGGTGGGATTCGTCTTCCAGACCTTCAACCTGATCCCCACCCTCAACGCCTCCGAGAACATCCTGTTGCCTCTCTCCATCGCCCGGGAGGACGTCGAGCGCGACTGGTACGACCAGATAGTGGAGACACTGGGACTGGGCGACCGCCTCAATCATCGTCCCAGCCAACTCTCGGGCGGCCAGCAGCAGCGGGTGGCGGTGGCCCGGGCCTTGATGTCGCGGCCCATCATCGTCTGTGCCGACGAGCCGACCGGCAACCTCGACTCGCGGGCCTCCGACGAACTCCTCGGGTTTATCAGGAGCGCCGTGGACGAGATCGACCAGACCGTGGTGATGGTCACCCACGACCCGCTGGTGGCTGCCTTCGCCGACGAGGTGGTGTTCCTGGACGACGGTCGAATCACCAACCGGATGGCCGACCCCAACGCCGACGCCATCTTCGACCACCTGAAGTCCCTGGGCGAGTAGATGCTCCGAACCGCGATTAAAGGGATGTGGGCCCACAAACTGCGGCTCACGCTCACCGCTCTCTCGATCGTTTTGGGCGTGGCGTTCGTGGTGGGCAGTTATGTGTTCACCGACACCATCCAGGACGGCTTCGACAAACTCTTCGGAGACGCCTTTGCCGGTGTGGACGTTCAGGTGGAGGCCGAAGTGCTCGATTTCGCACAGCAGGGAGCAGAGAGCTTCCCCTCCTTCGACGAGGGACTGCTGGATCAGATCGCTTCGGTCCCCGGCGTGGAGACGGCGGTGCCATCGGTGAGCGGATTCGCTCAACTGCTCGATGCGGAGGGCAATCTCCTGGGAATCTCAGGACCCCCGAAGTTCGGCTTCTCGTGGGTAGATGACTCCACGGTCAACCGGTTCTCCATCCTGGAAGCCGATGGCCGACCGCCCACCGCCGCCGGGGAGGTGGCGGTGGATACGGGCACCGCCTCGAGACACGGCATTTCGGTCGGCCAGGAGGTGGACGTCGCCTTCGAGAACGGGAAGGGCCGCTTCCGGGTGGTGGGCCTGGCCTCATCGGTGAGCCAGACCGACTTCGGGACCAGTTCCCTGCTCTTCTTCGAACACCGGGAGACCCAACGCTTGCTGGGACTGGAGGGACAGCTCACCGCCATCGTTCTCCGCGCCGACGAGGGCGTCACCCCCGAGGAGTTGCTGCAGAGGGTCGAAGCCGTGCTGCCCGAGGGCCTGACCGCCGCCACCGGAGAACAACTTGAACAGTCGGTGGTCGAAGAACTGGAGACCGGCCTGGGGTTCTTCAACACGGCCCTCCTGGTGTTCGCGGCGGTGGCCATCCTGGTGGGCGCCTTCATCATCCAGAACACCTTCCGCATCATCGTGGCGCAGAGACTCCGGGAACTGGCGCTGCTCCGGGCCATCGGAGCCACCTCCCGGCAGGTGATCAGGATGGTGACCACCGAGGCCGCCCTGGTGGGGCTGGTGGCGTCGGCGTTGGGGGTGGGCACCGGGATCCTCCTCGCATACGGTATGAGGGAAGCGCTGGACCTGTTTGGCTTCTCCTTCCCCCGCGGCGATCTGGTGGTGGAGACCCGCACCATCGTCCTGGGGATGGTGGTGGGAGTGGTGATCACGATTGCCTCCGCCCTGCTGCCCGCCATCCAGGCATCCTCGGTGCCCCCGGTGGCCGCTCTGCGAGTGGGCGCGGGCCACACCAAACGGGCCTCGCTTCGCAGGCGGGCGATAATCGGGATCTCGGTCACGTGCCTGGGCATAGCCGGCCTGGTGGTCGGGCTGGTCTGGTTGGGGATCACCTGGGTGGGCGCCGGCGCTCTCCTCCTGTTCCTGGGGGTGGCCATCCTGGCGCCGTTGGTGGCCCGCCCCGCCGGGTCGTTTCTGGGCTGGCCGCTCCCCCGTCTGTTCGGCGTGCCGGGTCTACTGGCCAAGGAGAACACCCGCCGCCAGCCTCGCCGCACCGCCGCCACCGCTTCGGCGCTGATGATCGGAATCGCCCTGGTGTCTTTCGTGGCGGTGCTGTCCAGTTCCATCCGCGACTCGGTGAAACAGTCTCTCCTGGAGAGTTTCGCCGCCGACCTGACCATCACCTCTGTCAACTTCAACACCGGGGTGAGCGACGACTTCGTGGGTGAGATCTCCCAACTGGACGATCTGGCCGCCGTCTCGCCTATACGGATAGGTTTCGTACGGATCACCACTGCCGACGAGTCGGTGGAGGTTACAACCAACATCGCGGCCATCGATCCCGCCACCGTGGAGCAGGTGTGGGCCACCGGCGCCGACCCCGGCATCGAGGCGGTGGTGGAGGGAATGATCGTGGAGACCAACCAGATGGAAGAGTGGGGCTGGGCCGTGGGCGACACCCTCAACCTGGAGTTCCCCTCGGGAGAGAGCACCGAGCTCGAGATCACCGGAACCCTGGCCTCGGAGGCATTCGGAGGGATCCTCATCTCCGAAGAGCGATACCTGCAGTACTACGACGTGACCGCACCCGCCGTGGTATTCGTGGCAGTGGCAGAAGGGGTGGCGCTCGAGGAGGCCCAGGGACAGGTCCAGGATCTGGCGGCGGACTATCCACTGGTACAGGTCCAGAGCAAGAGTGACTTCGTCGCCGACTTCGAGAACCAGATCAACCAGTTGGTGACGATCTTCAACGGACTCCTGGCCCTGGCCATCGTCATCGCCATCCTGGGGATCACCAACACCCTGGCACTCTCCATCACCGAGCGCATCCGGGAGATCGGGCTGTTACGAGCGGTGGGAATGGTCCGCCGCCAGGTGCGCCGCATGGTCCGCTGGGAGGCCGTGATCGTGGCGGTGTTCGGGGCGGTGCTCGGGGTGATCCTGGGCGGCGTCCTGGGCTGGGCGGTGCGACTCGCCCTGGCCGACGACGGCCTGGAAGTCTTCAGCCTGCCGGTGACTCAACTGCTCATCTACGTGGCCCTGGCCGGAGTGGCAGGAGTCATAGCCGCCATCCTCCCCGCACGGTCGGCAAGCCGCATCAAGATCCTGGACGCCATCGCCTACGAGTAGCACGCGTGGGGTCAGGTTTCCTCAAGCATCTCGGCGTAGCGGGCGGACCGCTCGGCCGGCGTCCATAACGAGCAGTCGTCGCACTTGGAGCGGTTGCTGACCTCGGTCTGGTAGTAGAGACAGCAGGCGTTGCGCTCCCACACCCACCGCAGACCCCGCCCGATCCGGACCACACGACCCGACCGCCGCAACTCGCCGCGTGCAGTGGCGAAGAAGCCCTCCACCATGTCGCGGATTCGCTCGATACGGTCGGCGAGCGGCCCGACGAACGCTCCGAAGCTCGCAGCGCACGATGAACCGACATTGGCCCACAACAACGGCTCGCCGATACGCATGGATCGGTGCACAGCTTCAACAAACCGCGCCAGGTGCTCATCGATCAAGACGCGATGCAACACGGCAAAGTCACCCTCGGCTCCTACCAACTCGGCCCGATCCAGCCGGACCGCGTTGAGACGGTGATGTTCCATCCCGATGGCGGTGGACTGCGGTCGGACCGAAAGCACATCGCCCGACAGGACGAATGACCCGATAGCCGCGGTGGCGATCCGGAAGGCGTATCCCTGAACGAAGAGCGACATCGCCACCATGTCGTCGCTACCCCACTCCCCGGCGGTCGGCCGCACGACCGAGAACAGACGTTGCGGATCGGCGATCAGACGGTCGCATGCCAGCCATCTCCGGCTGTCCTCCGCCGTGCCGACCGCGATGCGTAGATAGTCGACGGTGGCCAGCAACTTCTCGACGACGTCGTGGCCTCGATCTCTCACTCGCACTCCCCTTCGGTTTGTTGCGATTGTCCCGGCTTGCCGAAACCAGATTTTAATCTCCCCCTCTTTTACTTGTAATCGAACATATGTTCGATTACCCTATACGGATTCCCAACTGAATCCGGTCTGGAAAGGAGGTTCGATGCGGGTTGCGTGTCTGCTTGTCTCTCATCTGAGAGTCAAGTCCGAGTTGCGACGCGACGGGCGTCTGGAAGGCCGGCCAGCGGTGATCGTCGACCGGACGGGGACGGTCCCCCTGGTCGTGGACCACACTGCCCAGGCCTTTCTGGCGAGAGCCGGGATGACACTGGAGCAGGCCATCTCCAACCATGCGAACTGTGTCGTCCTGGAAGCCGACGAGCCCTACTACCGGGAGGTGTTCGACGATGCGCTCGGGTCCCTGATGGAGGTCGGCCATCGCGTGGAGGGTCCGGAACTCGGCACGGTCTATACGCGTCTCGATGGCCTGGCGGCCCTGTACGGCGGCGAGGACCGTCTGGTGTGCATGCTTCTAGGCGCCGTTCCCCACGACCTGGAACCCGCAGTGGGAGTGGGGAACGCCAAATTCCCCGCCTTCGTGGCGGCCCGGACCGGGAAGGCGATGGGAGTGAACCGGGTGCCCGCCGATGCCGGGAGGTTCCTCGCTCCCCATCCGGTCGACCTGCTCCCCGTCTCGGCGGAGATTAAAGCCAACCTGCACCTTCTGGGTCTTCACACCATGGGGGAAGTGGCCGCGCTGCCCGAGGGGTTGCTGGCAGACCAGTTCGGCCTGGAGGGATTACAGGCTTGGTCGCTCTGCAACGGCATAGACGAGCGTCCCCTGGTTCCCCTGCAAATCACCGAGACCATCACCGAGCACACCTCCTTCCCCGACCATTCGGCCTCCCTGGAACTCTTCTTGGTGACGGTGGACATCCTGCTCAGAAAGGCCTTCTCCCGGCGCCGGATGCTGGGGAGACAGGCAGCCGGCGTGACCCTGGACTGCAGAGCGGAGAGCGCTCCGTCGTGGAGGAAAGCCATTCATTTCAAGCGAGGCGTCCACGGATGGGAGAAGGCTTGTGCGATCATCAGGCGCCAACTGGAGATGGACCCTCCCCGGATCCCCATCGAAGAGATCCGGCTGACCCTCACCGATCTCAGCGGAGCGTCGGGAACACAACTGGGGCTCTGGGCAGACCCGAGGAAGGTCAGATGGCGCCGGATCCGAGACACAGAGAGAAAACTCCGATCCCGGACGCGAGGAGGCCACATCCTGCACCGGGTGGTGGAGGTGGCGCCCTGGCATCCGGCGCCGGAGATGCGGTCGGTCCAGGTGCCCGTCGACCGATCGGGCGACTATGCCATCAGACCGGTGGCGACCCCCACCCAGGTCTCCGTCCGGGAAGGAGACCGTCGCTGGCCGGTGGCCGTGCTCCTGGGTGACCGGTGGCGCCCGGTGGACCGGGTAGCCGACCTCTGGACCTTCGACCTGTGGTGGTTGCCGCAACCGATCACCCGGACCTATTACCGGCTGGGAGGAGAGAACGGGCGAGGGGTCACTCTCTTCTACGACCAGCGGGGGGAATCCTGGTACAGACAGGGCGGCTAGCCGGGGAGGGTGGGAGTATGGCTTCGGGCTACGTGGAGCTTCACGCAAAGAGCTTCTATTCCTTCGGGACAGGAGCGTCGCACGTCCACGAACTGCTGGCCCGGGCCGCCGAGTACGGGTATCCGGCCATGGCCCTCACCGACACCAACCTGTGCGGCGCCCTGGAGTTCGCCCGCCTGGCCAACAGCCTGGGTATCAGGCCCGTCACCGGCGGAGAGTTGACCCTCACGGACGACACGCGGCTCGTCCTTCTGGCCGGGACGCGCAAGGGATACGCCAACCTGTCCCGGCTGTTCACCCTGGCCAACCGCGCGGACCGCCAGAACCCGCGCCTCGATCCCGTGCACCTGCCGGCGCACTCGGAGGGGCTGGTCCTCCTCGCCGGGGGGCGCGACAGCCGCCTCTCCCGACTGGCGCTCTCCGGCCGGGCCTCCGAGGCCCGGGAGCTTCTCGGTGGGTACCGGGACTGGTTCGGCCCCGACCGGGTGTACGTGGAGGTGCAGCAGAACCTCCTGGAGGGCGACACCCGGCGCAACCGGGAACTCGAGTCCCTGGCTCACGCCGAAGGCGCGCCGGTGGTGGCCACCAACGACGTCCACTACCACGCGCCGGAGCGCTACCGCCTCCAGAACGCGCTGGTGGCCGCCAGGCACAACATCACCATGGACCAGGCTCTCCGGTACATCAGGCCCAACCACCATCTCACTCTCAAGCCTCCCGAACAGATGGGGCGACTGTTCCGTCACCTCCCCGAGGCGGTCTCCAACACCCTGAAGATCGCCGAGCAGTGCTCCTTCGATCTCAGCACCGATCTCGGCTACCGCCTCCCCGAACCCGAGGTGCCGGAGGGGCACACGCCCGACAGCTACCTTCGGGAACTCTGCCGCCAGGCCGCTCTCCGCCGCTACGGATTTCTCTCCCCGCCGGTCCGGGAACGCCTGGAAGAGGAGTTCCGGCTGATCGAGATGCATGGTCTTTCCGGCTTCCTGCTGCTGTATCGGCAGATCGTGCTCATCGCGCAGAAGATCATGGAAGATGAGGGTTTGGCGCGCCCCGGGACGCCCCTCGAAGAACAGCCGCCCGGGAGAGGGCGAGGGTCGTCGGTGGCCCTTCTGGTGGGGTATCTGATCGGCATTAGCCACGTCGATCCCCTCCGGTGGAACCTCACCCTGGACCGGTTCATCTCCGACGACACCACCCTCCTCCCCGACATCGACCTCGACTTTCCCCGTCACCTTCGGGACAAGCTCATCGAGCGGATCCACCGGCATTTCGGCCCCGAATACGCGGTGTTGACCGGAGCCGTCTCCACCTACACCGTCAAGGGCATCATCCAGGACCTGGGCAAGGCGTTCGGACTGCCCAGCCAGGAGTTGACCCTCCTATCCAAACAGATCCACTCCCACCATGCGGCAGACCTGAGAGCGGAGATGCTGGAACTTCCCGCCTTCCGGGACCGGGTGGACGCCTACGGTTGGAAGAACCTGATCGAGATCTCCCCCCAACTGATGGGGGCGCCCAAAGGCCTCAGCCAGCACCCCGGAGGGATGATCCTCAGCAGCACTCCCATCCCGGAGATGGTCCCCGTCCGGGAAGGGGCCATCGAGGGCCGCTACATAATGGACTGGGACAAGGACAATGTCGCCGACGCCAACTTCGCCAAGATAGACCTCCTCTCCCTGCCGGCGCTCGACCAGCTTCACGAAGCCCTGGATCTGATCGAAGAGCGGACCGGCGAACGGCCGGACCTTTCCAGGATCGATCCCGAGGATCCCGAGGTCTACGGGATGATCACCCAAGGCCGTTCCAAGGGGGTGTTCCTGCTCCAGTCGCCGGCTCAACTGAAGATGGGACGGCGCCTCCGGCCCGAGAACCTCCTGGACCTGGCCTACCAGGTGGCGCTGATCCGCCCGGGCGTGGGCGTGCAGGGAAGCGCCGTCTCGCAGTTCCTGGAGCGATACCGCCACGGCGCCTCCTGGGACTACGACCATCCCTTGGAGAGGGGCGCCCTCGAGCGGGGATTCGGGGTCATCGTCTGGCAGGAACAGGTGGTCCAACTCATCATGGACGTGGCGGGGATGACCGCCGCCCAGGCCGATGAGATACGAAGGTCCTTCGCTCGTTCCAACAACCAGCACCTGATAGCCATGCACTGGAAAGAATTCCTCCAAGGCGCCCGGAGGCGGGGCGTCCCGGAACGAACTGCGCGGAAGATCTTCTCCAAGATCAACGGCCACTACATGTTCCCCGAATCCCACAGCCACGCCTTCGCGGTCACCGCCTACCAGGTGGCCTGGCTCAAGCGCTACCACCCCCTGGAGTTCTTCACGACCCTCATCAACAACCAGCCCATGGGGTTCTACCCGCTGGAGACCCTCAAGCAGGACGCCAATACATTCGGCGTGCCGTTCCTCGGTCCCTGCGTCAACCGGAGCGGCGTCAAGTGCGTTCCCGAAGAGGGCGCCGTGCGGTTGGGCCTGGGAATCGTCAAGGACGTGGGAGACCGGTCCGCCGAGACCATCGTCTCCGAGAGGAAGCGCAACGGTCCCTATGGCGGCGCCGGGGACCTGATCCGGCGCACCGGCTTGAAGCCCCAGGCCGTGGTCTCCCTGGTGATGGCGGGCGCCCTGGACGGCCTCTCCCCCAATCGCCGCACCGCCATCTGGGACGCGGGGCTGTCGGTCCGCCCCTCCCGCAACGGACAGACCGTTCTGGACACGTCCCGGGGGAACATCAAGCCCGACCTGGCCGACTTCACGGACTACGAGAGGATGGCCAGCCACTACCAGGTCCTGGGGATCCATCCGGGAGGCCACCTCATGGAGTACCTCCGGGAAACATTGGACGCGGAGGTGCTGACCACCGCCGAGGTTGAGAACCGCGCCGAGGACGAAGAGGTGCTGGTGGCGGGCTGGCCCATCGCCCGACAGCACCCGCGCGGGATAGGCGGCACGGTGTTCGTGACCATCGAGGACGAGACCGGGGACGTGCAGGTGATCATCTGGCCGGACGTCTTCGCCCGATACAAGAAGCAACTCCGGAGCCAGGTGATCCTGGTGCGGGGCGTGATCTCCCGATGGGACGGCACCACGTCGGTGATCGTCTCGGCCCTGGAGGCGGTCGACGTCCCGGTCTCGATGCCCGCCGCCCATGATTGGCACTGATCGGAGGAGACGACGACGCTCTCTGCGAATCCATCCACGAACCGGAATGTCACACCCTCGCCTTATCGTGATCCAGTACCCAACCTGCGTCAACGGAGGCGCAATATGGACATCGTCACCATCTGGATCCTGTGCGGGGCGGTCAGCGCCTTCGTCGCCTCGTACAAAGGGCGCAGCGGGTGCGGATGGTTCCTGCTGGGAGCGCTGCTCGGCCCGTTCGGGCTGATCCTGTCCCTGGTCATCCCGTCCAACGCAGCCAGAATTGAAAGAGAGGCGATTCAAAGCGGCGCGTACCAGAAGTGTCCGTATTGCGCCGAGTTGGTCAGGACCGAGGCGGTGAAGTGCCGCTACTGCGGCTCGGGCCTTTAAAGACCTTCGCTCCCTGACATCTCATCAGGGAGCGAAGGGTTCCCCTCCCATGGTTTGCCTAACTCAGGAGTCGTCGGCGGGAAGTATCAGGTTGAGCACCACGCCCACCACTGCGGCCAATGCCAGGCCGGAGATGGCGACTCCGCCGATCTGGAGGTTCTCGAGGCCCGAAGTCCCCAGACCCAGCACCAGGATCACCGCCACCACGATCAGGTTGCGGCTCTTGTGCATCTCCACCTGGCTCTCCACCAGGGTGCGGAGGCCCACTGCGGCGATCATCCCGAACAGGACGATTGAGAGGCCTCCCAGCACGGAGAGGGGAATGGACTGCAGGACCGCCGCCACCTTGGGGATGATCCCCAGGATGATGGCCACGATCGCCCCGATGCGAAGGACGGCAGGGTCATAGACCTTGGTCACCGCCAGGACTCCGGTGTTCTCCGAGTAGGTGGTGTTGGCGGGACCGCCCACCAACCCGGCCAGGAAGGTGGCCGCTCCGTCACCCATGAGGGTGCGGTCCAGGCCCGGCTCTTCGAAGAAGTCCTTTCCGACCACCCGACCGTTGGTGATGATGTCCCCGACGTGCTCGATCATGGTGACGAACGCCACCGGTGCGATCAGGACGATGGCGCCCCACTCGAAGGTGGCGAAGGTGAAGTCGGGCAGGCCGAACCAGTCTGCATCCGCGATGCCGTCGAAGTCCACTTCTCCGGCGATGGCGCCCACCACGTAACCGACCACTGCCCCCGACAGGATGGGCAGCATCTTCCAGAGGCCCTTCATGAAGATGGCCGCAGCCACGGTCACCAGCAGGGTGAGAATGGCCAGCCACCAGTTGGCGTTGGACATGTCGACCGCCACCGGCGCCAGGGTGATTCCGATGATTATGATCACCGGCCCGGCAACCACTGGGGGGACCAGCCTCTTGATCTTGTCCGATCCGATGAACCGGACGATCACCGAGACGATCGCGTAGACCACGCCGGCGGCCGCGATACCTCCCACGGTGGCCGACATGGAGAATCCCTCGTCGTTGAGGGCGGCGACTATCGGCGGGATGAATGCGAATGACGAGCCCAGGAATACTGGGACCATCAGCTTGGTGAGAACATGGAATATCAGGGTTCCGATGCCCGCCGCCAAGAGGGCAACCGATGCGTCCAGTCCGGTCAGAAGCGGCACCAGCACGGTGGCGCCGAACATGGCAATCGTGTGTTGGACTCCCAATACGACTTTGCGTTGGGTGTTGAGTTCCATAGTTTCCTCCTCTCTGGGGAACCGTACGTGAATAGCCCCTGACTCCCTTAACTCTCTAAGCAGGAGAAGCCAGAGCGGTGGAATAGGCATGCCCGCTTCCTCATGGCATGCGTTTCCATCCATAGTAAACTGTGATTCGATGAGGACCCGGCATATCCGCCTAACTTCTCACGTCGACAGCCACGGACCCCAGCCTCCCCCTATCCGATGGGGAGCCGCCACGGCATCCGCCCGGGGTCCGGTCATCGCTACTCTGAGCAACCTCGATCATCGCAACGTGGTGGGCACCCACGGCGGCTCCTACTCCGTCTACCGGGCAGTCTCCATCGCCCAGGGAAAGCTCGATCGCCACTACCGGGCCGATCTGACCAACACCGCACCCACCCATCGGATCGGGCCGTACCCCGCTTGGAGAGAGCAGGGAAAGATCGTCTCCCTGGACCCTTGGGGAGCCGTGACCGCAGAGTCCTTCCCGGATCTGCTTGCCGAGGGATACGACATCCGCCCCACCATTGCGATCACCACGGCTCACATCTACATACCCGAGTTGGAGGATGCCATAGAAGAGGGCCGTATCGTCCCCGACGGGTCCCTGTGCCTGCCCGACGGCTCATGCCGGGTCACCAAGGCAGCCATCGAACCGGTGTGGCACCTTCCCAGCGTGGCGGAGAGGCTCGACGTCCCCGAACGCGACCTCAGGCGGATTCTCTTCGAGGAGACCGGGGGGATGTACCCGGAGTTGGTGACCCGCTCGGACCGGGAGGTCTTCCTGCCGCCCATCGGGGGCCAGACCGTATACATATTCGGCGACCCGGCCAACCTGGCCGACCCCGACAAGACCCTGGCGGCCCGCGTCCACGACGAGTGCAACGGTTCGGATGTGTTCGGATCGGACATCTGCACCTGCCGGCCCTATCTGGTGCACGGTATCGAGGTCTGCATCCAGACCGCCTCCCGGGGAGGAGCCGGGATCATCGTCTACAACCGGAAGGAAGGCCGGGCGCTGGGCGAGGTCACCAAATTCCTGGTGTACAACGCCCGCAAGCGCCAGGAAGGCGGGGATCGCGCCGACGCCTATTTCGAACGGACCGAGTGCGTGGCGGGGGTGCAGGACGCCCGCCACCAGTTGCTGATGCCCGATTCATTGCACTGGCTGGGCATCAAGCGGATCGACAAGCTGGTGTCCATGTCGGACGACAAGTACGGAGCGATCACCGGATCGGGCATAGAGGTGGGCGAACGCCTCTCTCTCCCGCCCGAGTTGGTGCCCGCCGACGCCTGGGTGGAACTGGACGCCAAGGTGGCAGCCGGCTACTTCACCGACGGCTCCGTTCCCAGCCCCGGAGATTTGGCCGAGACCAAGGGACGCCCCCTTCTTTGACCCTCTCCGAGGTGGCCCGGCTCCGCCATCCCGACACCATCAGGCGCCAGTCGGAGAGGATGCTCGCCCTCGCAACGGAAGGCAAGCTGGAGAGGTGGGAGATCGACCTCGACAGGCTCCCGGATCTGGGCAGGACGGTAAGCGAGTTGACCCGGGACCGGTACCCGGACCTGGCGGTGCCCATGCATGGACGCCGTCTTCACTTCAAGGTGGGCGACATCGATCTCTGGGAGGCGCTCCCCCGCCCCGCCGACCGGGATGAGGCAGCCAGGTCCGAGGTCGAACTCATCGTGGTATCGGTCTTGTTGGACGCAGGGAGCGGGCCTCGGTGGCGTTACGCCGACACGCGGATCCAAGGTGAGTTGCGACGGTCCGAAGGGCTGGCGGTAGCCAGTTTCCGTGCCTGGGAGCGAGGTGTGTTCTCCAACCGCGGTCTTCCCCGAGCGGACTCCGAGGCGCTATCGGGCGTCAGCGCCGCTTCGTTGGCCGAAGCCTTTCAGGTGAGAGAGGACAATCCTTTGGTGGGGACCGAAGACCGGGCCGCGTTGCTGCGATCCCTGGGAAGGGTCTCGTCCCGATGGCCGGGCCGGCGGGTGGGAGGTCTCTTCGATCTGCTCTCCGGCCATGCTTCCCCGGAAGGGCGCCTGTCGGCGGTGGCCCTGTTGGGGATTCTCCTGGAGCAGTTGTCGCCCCTGTGGCCCGACTCCACGATGCGCGACGGCCAATACCTGGGGGACGTCTGGCCATATCCCCCGCTGGGGCTGGTCCCCTTTCACAAACTCACCCAGTGGCTGGCGTATTCCTTGATAGAACCTCTGAGCACCGCGGGAATCACCGTCACCGAGGTGGACCGCTTGACCCCCCTGGCGGAATACCGGAATGGGGGTCTGCTCATCGACGGGGGCGTCCTGGCCCCCGTGACTCCCGGGTGGCAGACCACCAGCCATCCGGTCTCCTCGTCCCTGGTGGTGGAGTGGCGCGCCCTCACCGTCGCCCTGGTCGGCCGCCTGGCCGGGATGGTCCGGGGGGAGTTGGGCGCAGGACTCTCCATGGGCCAGGTTCTCGAGGGCGGAACATGGGCGGCCGGAAGGCGCCTGGCCGCCGCGGCCCGGCCCGACGCCAGCCCGCCGCTCAAAGTGCTCAGCAACGGGACTATCTTCTGAGCATGACCTCCCACGCCGTCGGCACCCGGGTCAACGTGATCGACCATCCCCTGGTCCAGCACAAGCTGACCCTGATGAGAAAGCGCGAGACGAGTTCCAGCGCCTTCCGCCGACTCGCTTCGGAGATCTCGGGCCTTCTGGCCTACGAGGTGACCCGCCACCACCCCGTGACGTTCACCCGGATCAATACTCCCCTCAAGGCCATGTCCGCGCCCCTCCTGGACGGTAAGAAGCTGGTGGTGATCTCCATCCTGCGAGCCGGCACCGCCATCGCCGACGGCATCATTGACGCCATCCCCTCGGCGCGGATGGGACACATCGGGCTGTACCGGGACCGGAAGACCCAGATGACGGTGGAGTACTACTTCAAGGCGCCCCGGAACATGTCCGATCGCACCGCGCTGGTGGTGGACCCCATGCTGGCCACCGGACACTCGGCGGAAGCGGCGATCACCCGGGTCAAGGGCACCAACCCGAGAGAGTTGGTCTTCATATGCCTGATAGCCGCTCCCGAGGGGGTGGACTACCTCCACACCTACCACCCCGACGTCCCGATCTACTGCGCGGCGGTGGACGAAGGCCTGGATCCCTCGGGGTACATAGTGCCCGGCTTCGGCGACGCCGGCGACCGCATCTTCGGCACCAAGTAGAGCCACCGGACCATCCTGGGCGAGTCGTAAGCCTCCCGCCCCGTTACCGCGTACCTGAAGTAATATCAGCGCTGTTCCGGTCTTGGGTTTGCGGGTCGGCCCGGAGGTCCAGTCTCGGGATCTGAATACGCGGTCTGAGAGGAGACGGAAATGTCGGAGATCAATCCTGTGGTCGTGGTGGGGGCGGCTCGGACCGCCATAGGGACATACGGAGGCTCGCTGAGCGGCATCGATGCCTACAAGCTCGGCGCCGTCACCATCAAGGAGTCGTTGAGCCGGGCCGGAGTGGAGCCCGGAGAGGTCGACGAGGTGGTCATGGGACAGATCGGACAGGTGGGCCCCGATGCCTACAACGCCCGGCGTTGCGCGCTGGAGGCGGGTCTTCCCACCCACACCACCGCCATGAACGTCAACCGCCTGTGCTCGTCGGGCCTCCAGGCGATCATCACCGGCGCCCAGCAGGTGATGCTGGGATCGGCCGACATCGTGGTGGCCGGGGGCGATGAGAACATGAGCAGCCAGCCGTTCCTGGACTACCAGGCCCGCGACGGTTGGAAACTGGGCCCTCGGAAGGTCATCGACGGCACCCTGTCATTGGTGAGCGATCCCTTCGGCGGGTATCCGATGGGCGCCACCGCTGAGAAGGTGGCCGAACGCTATGGCGTGAGCCGCGAAGACCAGGACCGCTTCGCCGCCGAGAGCCAGCGCCGGGCAGCAATCGCCATCAAAGACGGCCTCTTCGAAGAAGACATCGTGGGAGTGGATCGTCCCAAGGACACCCCGTTCCTGGTCGACGAGCATCCCAGGCCGAACACCACCGTGGAGCGCCTTGCGCGGCTCCGTCCGGTGTTCCAGAAGGGCGGCTCGGTGACCGCCGGGAACTCATCGGGAATCAACGACGGCGCCGCCTCGGTGGTCCTGATGAGCCAGAAAACAGCCGAAGCCCGGGGCGCCGAACCTCTCCTGCGCCTGGTGGCTTGGGCGGTCAGCGGCATCGACCCGGAGGTCATGGGCTACGCCCCGGCGCTAGCGGTCCCCAAGGTGCTTGAGAAGGCTGGCCTGACCCTCGACGACATCGACCTGATCGAACTCAACGAAGCTTTCGCCGCTCAGGCGGTGGCAGTGATCCGTGACGCAGGCCTCGACCCCGAGAAGACCAACGTGGACGGCGGCGCCATCGCGCTGGGTCATCCCGTCGGAGCCACTGGGACGATTCTCGCCATCAAGCTCATGCGAGCCCTCGAGCGGATCGATGGCCGCCGCGGCATCGTAACGATGTGCATCGGCGGAGGACAGGGCATGGCAGCCATCTTCGAACGCCCCTAACGTTCTTCTTGAGGTTCTCTTCCGCCCCGAGGCGGAAGAAGCGAAAGGGTCGCCGGGTCACCCGGCCGGAGTCATCTTGCTCAGGCCACTCCCAGCAGGTCGCGATAGCGGGCGCCGGACATGGGAGTGCGGCCTAGGTTTTCGGCTATGGCTATCACGGCCTCCAGTTGTTGGAGGTTGGAGGCGATCAGCTCGTCACGGTGCGGGTAGCGCCAGACGGTGTCCTCCATTCCCAGGCGGACGTGGAGTCCCATCAGCATGGCCAGGGTGACCAAGTAGACCGAGGGACGGCCTGCCGCGCACACCGAGATGATCGAGTTGGGGTTGATGTCGAAGATGGAGTCAACGATGCGGGTGAGGCCCTGGATCATTTGGCGAGGGTTGTGCATGGGGCTGCCACCGGGAAGTGCGGGCAGGACCACCCAGTAGAGGGGCTCTTCCAGAAGGCCCGATTCGATCAGGTAGCGGCGGGCGTTGTCCACGTCGGCGTCGGTGTAGACCGCGATCTCGGGCTTAACTCCCGCCTCCATCAGGACGCGGGTCTTCTCGATCACCACCGCCGGGGGCTTTGCGAACAGGGTGTCGCCGCAGAAGGTGGCGGTGGTGTTGACCGGCGACCCGGTGATCAGGCCCGAGTTGCTGATCTTGATCATCTCGTTCCAGTCGTCGGGACCGATCGCTACTTCGCCCGCAGAGACATACAGGTCCTCGAACTCGTCACGGAGCGGTTCGATGATGGTGACGAACCGGGCCAGATCCAGAATGGACCACTCCGCCTCGTTACGAACATGAATGTGCAGGGCCGTAGCACCCGCCCGCATGCAAGCCCTCCCTGCCTCCATGATCTCCTGTTCGCTGATGGGCTGCGCCGGGTTGTGGCGGGTCATGAAGAACCCACCGGTCAGCGCAACCGAGATGGCCACCTCCTCTGAGATGGGCCATCGCGGCGACACGTCCACATCGGCGTATGCGGAGGTGAAGGGATTGGTGATGTCGGGCATCCCGTAGGGCTTCAACACCGCGCGGGTCTTGCTCCGCTCCATGTATGCGTTGACTCTGTCCCAGTTGATTCTGTCTTTTGCCATGTTTTGAATGCGCTCCTTTTACTCGAGACGCTGGGCCCGGAAGCCCCCGTCCACATGCACCAGTTCCCCGGTGATGAAACTTGCCTGTTCCGACAACAAAAACACGATGGCCTCGGCCAACTCCCCGGTGGCCCCCAGCCGTCCCAGGGCATGCTCCGAAGCGGCCGCCTCCGCGTCCACGATTCCCTGGGCGGCCGCCCGCTGGAAGAGCGGGGTCTCCACCATCCCGGGGATCACCTGGTTGACCCTTATCCCCGCCGGGGCCCATTCCACCGCCAGCACCCTGGTGAGGCCCCCGATCCCCGCCTTCGACGTGGTGTAGGCGGCCCGGCCGGGAAACCCGAAGTCCTGTGCTATCGAACCCACGGTGACGATCGATCCCCCTCCCCCATCCCTCATGGCCCTCCCCGCCGCTTGACACCAGTAGAAGGTCCCGTTCAGGTGCACCCCGGTTACCTTCTCCCAATGCTCGACCGCCAACTCGAAGCTGTCCCCCACGATCTGGATCCCCGCGCAGGTGACCAGCATCCTGATCGGGCTGTTCCACCTCTCGATCTCCGCGGCGGCGGCGTTCACAGCCGCCGGATCGGTTACGTCGCAGCGCACGAAGCGGACCCGGCCCTCCCCGAAGCGTTCGATCAACTCTGCGGACTGGGCCTCGTTGAGGTCAACCAGCGCGCAGGCCACATCCGGGCGGCGTTCCAGCAGCAACTCGGCGGTCTTCCAGCCGATGCCGCTGGCCCCGCCGGTTATCACGGCCACAGAAGAAACTTGATCGCTCATTTCTCTCCCTTCTCTGAGTATCGGTCGGACAACTCCCTGGCGATCAGGGTGCGGTGGATCTCGTTTGCCCCGTCCACGATCTGGTTGAGTTTCGCCTCTCTCATCAGCCTCTCCACCTTGCCGGACGTCAGGTATCCCCGCCCCCCCATGAGTTGAGTTGCGGCGGTCGTCACGCTCATGGCCAGGTCCGTCACATACACCTTGGCCGCCGAGATCTGAAGCGACGCCCTTTCGCCGGCGTCGACCCGCGACGCGGCGTGATCCAGATAGATCCGGCCGGTCTCCACCGCTATGCCCATCCCGGCGAGGCTCTGCTGGACCGCGCCCTGGCGGTTGAGGGGCTTTCCGAACCGGCGGGTCCGGGCGGTGTATACGAGGGCCAACTCCAGGGCCTCGGTGGCGCACCCCAGTGCCAGCCCGGCGGTGAGCAATCGACTCCTTCCCAGATGCGGCCACAGGTCTCTCATCTCCCCTATCCGGTCCTCGGGGGCCACGAGGCACCCGTCGAACTCGACCTCGCACAGGTGCACTCCTCGCAGGGCCATGGTCGGGCCCAGTCGCCGTACCTGGGTTCCCCGCGCACCGGGATCGACCGCGTAGATCGACGGATCGGCGTCCGGAGTCTCCCGGGCGGCCACCAGCAGGAAGTCGACCTGATCGGCGTTGGGAATGTAGGTCTTGGTCCCGGTCAGCCGGAAACCGCCGTCGCGCTTCTCGGCAATGGTCGTAAGGGCCGCCAGGTCATTACCGGAGCCGGGCTCGTTCAGAGCCAACACCGAAGCGGCCCGACCTTCCACGATGGGAAGCCCGCGCCTGTTCCACTGCAGATCGTTGGCGACCTCCGCCAGGTACCCGGCGATCAGTGCGTTGGTGAGCAGGAACCCGAAAGGCCGGTACACACGGCCCAGGGCGGCGGCCACCGCCACGATCTCCGCCCACGGCCGGGGATGCCCGCCCCGGTCGGCGGTAGTCATCATCCCCAGCAGTCCGAAGCGGCGCCCCACCTCCCAGAGCGCTTCGGGCGGAACATGGCCTTCCTCCTCCCAGGCGTCCACCCGGGGCTCCACCTCGGAGCGAAGATGATCCAGCAGGTCCCCGGTCACTCGATCCTCCTGGTCACACCCTTGGAAAGGCAGAATCCCGAGAAGAACACCGAGTGGGAGGCGTTTCCCTCGGTGCCGCCCCCGACCACGATCCGCAGATCGTCGGGCGTCTCGCAAATCAGCACCCGGTCTTCATCCACCGTCCAATCTCCCTGCGGGATGTTGCCCTCGGGCGGGTAGTCGGACAGCGGGACCTTCCCCATCTCCCACAGGTGCTCTGCCAGGCGCTTCTTGCTCCACCCGTCCCGGGCGAACACCCCGGCGTGGGCGGGGCTCATCAACAGGGTGAGCGTCCCCCGGGAGAAGAACTGGCTGGTGGCGGTGGAGCGGAGGGTCTTGGCCAGCATCTTGGCCAGGGAGTCGGGCGTCCACCACACCGCGGTGGAGTTGATCACCGACTCGATGCCCGCCACCGAGACGGTGGACTCATCCGGCCGGTACCCCAACTGGACGTGCAACGGCTCCCAGGGACTCGACTCCTCGTCCTCGGGGACCACCAGGCTGTACTTCGCCGGGCTTCCGTGGGTGGCCTGGTCCACCCCGATGTAGGCGCCCCCCAGGTTTCGCATGGCCAGCCGCAGTGCCCGGCCGATGGTGGCGTTGGCCCGGTTGCCGGGACCGAGCAGGTTGCGGTCGGTGTTCATGGAGAGTTCTCGGCGGATCGGCCCGTTCACCACCACCAGGGGTGTGGCCGGGTTGGTGGTGGATTGGATGGCGTGCAGGTTGAAGATGGGTTCGCACATGGCCGAGACCGAGGCCACGATCACGGGCATGTAGGAGGGAAGGCATCCGGCCATCACCGCGTTGATGGCCAACTTCTCCACGGTTGCCACCCCCCGCTTGGGGTCGATGATCCCGATCTCTTCACTCGGGTGGCGTCCACTCCCGGCCACCATGGCGGCCACCCGCCCGGGCGTGGGGGGTATCACCGGCAGTCCGTCGGAGAGGTCCTCTCCGTGGAACCAGTCCTGGATCGCGTCCAGGCCCAGATCGGTCGGACAGTCAAGCTCCCGGGACAACAACTCCATCTAGACGCAGTCCTCCGGCCGCTCAGGCCAAGGGTTGCCGGACCGCTTCGATGAGGGGGACGATCTCATGATCAACCGCCAACTCCACATACGGCCGCAACTCCTCGGTGGTCATCACCTCGGTCTGGTGCGGGAAGATCACCATGGGCAGATCGGGCACTCCCCGACTGGCCAGGGTGGCCTTGGCCAACTCCTCGAAGGCCTCGGTGATCAGCACCACCGTTCCCAGCCCCCGCTTTCTCAACTCGGTCCCGTCGTGGCAACTCCACGCTGTGCAAGCCCCTCAGTTGCCGAGTCCCAGCACCGCGAAGTGGCTGTAACCCACCACCTGATCGATCACCTCCTGGGGCGTGGGCTCGGAGTGCTTGATCTTCCAGTGCCGAACGTCCCTGATGAACGACAGGCGCCGGAGGCGCTCGTCCACCAGTGCGGCGATGCGGGTCATCGACTCCCAGCGGGAGTTGAGGATGCCCACATTCAGTTCCACAGCTTCCACGGGCTTGAGGGGATCGGCGCCGTCCAACCGGCGGTATTCCTCGGCTCGGGGGTCCAACAGTCTCATCTCTGTTCCTCCGGTATCTCGAGATCGGCGAGCATCAGGTGCTGGTGGGCGCCGAACACGTCCTTGCAGGCCGGGTCGGAGGAGGCGATGTCCTTCACCATGGTGACCTTGAACGCCAGGGCGTTGTCCAAGAAGTAGATGCCCAGCACCTGGTCGTTGGTGAGCCCGTACAGCGGCGCCAGCACCTCGGCGGTGATCCTCCCCGAGTCCTTCACCTGCCGGTAAGCCTCTTCGGAGTCGAAGAACACGTCGAAGGTGGTGTTGAAGGGATCGCAGTTCTTGGACCGGAGGGTCTTGGCGAAGTCGCGAAGCCGAGGCATCAGCGGCCCCTCGGGAAGTCGACCACCTGGTAGGGGAAGAGTTCCAGGGGGTCTTCCACTTCCAGGAGATGCCATACATTGAACGAGAACGCCGGGCCGACATTGATGGTGGGGGGAGCGAACCGGGTTGCCAGGTTCCCCGCCGACGTCTGGCGGTTCGGGTAGGGCTTTATCCACAGTTCCATGCAGATAAAGTAGGCCAGGTTCTCGGCCAGTTCCTGGGTTTCGGCGATGACGTCCACCAAAAGGCCGATCTCATGGGGCGTCCGTCCCCGGAGCGGCTCGTTGGGACCCAGCACGCCGTTGCGCCCGTACTGGTCGAAGGTGATCTGGTAATGCTCTCCCTCATCCAGGTGCCCGAAGCGCGGTGACCCGGAGATGGTGGAGCGGATGTTGTCCAGGAACCAGTCCAGGCAGTCGATGAAAGCCGGTTCCCGCACTCCGAACACGGCAATGGTGCGGTACCCCTCCCGGCGGGCGCCCTCCAGCTTGATCGTGTAGGGCGTGTCAACCCAGATGGCCCCCTCCGAGCGCACCCCCGAACCGGGGACCTCGGTGTAGGTGGCGTCGGTCAGGTCGAGATATCCTCCCGGGTTCTTCTCCATGAAGGGGTTGTCCCGCTCGTACATGGAGTGGCTGGCGATGGACCGGGCCGTGGCGGCCTGGGTGTCCGACACCGGGTAGACGGTGATGGCGTCGGGCTCCAGGACTCCGTAGATCGGCTCGGACGGGTCGCCGGGATGGAGCGCCAGGCCGGCGCACTCCAGAACCTTGGCCATGTGGGTGGTGGACCCGCGAGGGAATCCGGCCGCCAGCGGAGGAGCCATGTATATCCCCACATCGAGGGCCCGCCCGGTGATCACTCCGTCCACCCCGGCCTCCAGGGCTGCCATGATCGGCTCGGGCCCCATCTGCGCCACTATGTGTTCGGACGCCTCGACGTCTTCGGGAGTCAGCATCTCCGAGAGGTGGGGCGACTCCACGGCCCGGGGGGCCTTCGCCCCGCTTCTGATCCGCTCGGCCAGCATCTCCCTGTCAACTTCTCCGTCGATCACTGCGATCCGGAGCGGCAGGTCCTCCTCCGAGGTGATCTCGTCCACCCGATCGAGGCACTCGTCCAACTGGGTGCGCCCCCCGGCGATCCCCACCGAGAACACGAACGGAACGCCTTGTTCCTTGGCGAAGCGCATGTAGGGTCGGACGTTCTCCCGGAAGTTTTCGCTGGTGAACTGGGTGCCGCTCCCCAGCATGTAAGGGCCGAAGTCCATCCCGGTGCCCTGCGAGCACACCGCGTCCACTCCCCGGCGGGCCGTCTCGGCCAGGAACTCATCCACCCTGGGGTGGACGGGGATGTGGTTCACGAAGGAGAGGATGCGGAAGTCGTCTCTGGGCATGGAAGGACCTTTCATCAAAAGCTAGCCGAAGAAGAAATTCACCGGCCCCAGAGTGAGGGGTGGGAAGAAGGCGATGATCAGCACGTCGACGATGAGCACCGCGATGAAGGGCAGCACGGCCCTGATCAGGTCGGCAGAGGGGATCCCGGCGATCTTGGAGTTGACGAACAGGAGAACTCCGTAGGGGGGAGTGAGGAGGCCGACCGCGATGGCGCCCATGAAGGTGACACCGTAGTGGATGGGATCCATCCCCACCTCGGGTGAGGTGGCGATCGGCTCGAGGATGGGATAGAGCACCAGCACGATGGGGACTGTCTCCATGAAAGTGCCGATGATCAGGAGAAGGAGGATCATCATCAGGATCACCACCGCCGGGGTGCTCGAGAATCCCAGCATGAACTCGGTGAGCTGCTGGGGCACCTTGGCCAGGGTCAGGAACCGCCCGAAAGCCTGGGCCGTGGCGACGATGATGAACAACACCGCGGCGAACTCGGCCGATTCCTTGAGAATTTTGAAGAAGGTCTTCCATCCCATCTCCCGGTATATGAAGATGGCTACCAGAAGCGAATACACCACCGCCACCGCCGCCGCTTCGGTGGCCGTGAAGACTCCGGCCAGGATCCCTCCCATGATCACCACCGGGAAGACCAGGGCGGGCAACGCCTTGTAGGTGGTTGTGCCCATGCGCTTGATGCTGAACCTCTCGGGATCGGCCTTCACGCCCGAACGCGGGCGCCTTATCCAGGCCACCGTGGCCAGGGAGACCGCGATCAGTATTCCGGGGCCATACCCTCCCACGAACAGCTTGGTGATCGAGACACTGGTGGCGGCCCCCGCCAGGATCATCGGCACGCTGGGAGGGACGATGATCCCTATTGAACTCGAAGCGGCGGTGACCCCCGCCGCGTAGGGAGTGGGATACCCACCCTTTTTCATCTCCGGCACCAGCACCGAGCCGATGGCTGCGGAGTCGGCGGTGGCCGAACCGGAGATCCCCCCGAAGAACATGGACCCGAACACGTTCACATATGCCAGGCGGAGCCGGCTGAAACCGAACAGAAGGTCAACCCAACCGATCAAACGCCGGGAGACCCCCCCTGCCAGGATGAGGTTGCCGGCCAGAACGAACAGAGGGGCTGCGAAAAGCACCAACGAGTCGATCCCGTTGATGGAGTTGCGCACCACGTCGATGAGGGAGGCCGAAGGGTGCAGCAGCACCCCCACGATGGTGGCGCCGCCCAGCGCCGCGAAGATCGGCACCCGCAGCAGAAGCAATAGGAACAGCGTCCCGAACACCGCCAACAACAGCATGGCTCAGACCTCGGAAGTCGCCGCGGAGGACGGCTCTTCGGAATCGGATGACCGGAACAAATCGACGATCTCGTCCACTCCCAGGATCAGCGCCAGGGCGGCGCCCACCGGCGCCGCCGCGTACTGCCAGGAGCGGGAGATCTTGGTGATCGGCATGGTCTGGCCCGACACCTTGGTGGCCAGAAGGGTCCCGTAGTAAACGAAGAAGATCAGCATGGCCCACTTGAAGACGATGGAAACCACCGCTATCCAGCGGCGTTCCCGCACGACGTCGATGATCAGGTGCTTGCCCTTCATGGTGGTGGCCAGCCCCACGAACACCAACCAGATGAGCATGATTCTGGGCACCTCCTCGGACCACACGATCGAAGAGTTGAAGACGTACCGCATCACGACCTGCACGAACATCAGAAGCGACAGGCCGCCCAGCAGCACGGCTAGGAGCAGTCGGAGCACCGAAATGGTGCTCCGACTGCCTTTGCTAATTAATCCGGCTACCGAGCTCACGGAGCAGCCGCACGAATGCGGTCCGCCCACTCGGCCAACTCGGGCCGTTCGTCATAGACGCCCGCAACCGCAGCGCGGAAGGCGTCCTTGTCTACGTCGTTGACCTCCCAGCCCTGGTTCTGCAGTTCTGCGAGGTAACCGGCGTCCAGCTTGGCCGCTTCGGCCCGCTGATGCGCGGCGGCCTCGATGGCAGCCTGCTGCACCAACTGCTGTGCGGCCGGACCCAGGCCGTCCCACAACTCGCCACCCATGAACATGAGAAGCGCCGCATAGATGTGCTCGGTGAGCGACAGGTACTTGACCGGCGTCTCGTAGTACTTCTGGGTGACCGCCGCGAAGATCGGCGCGCCGGTCCCGTCAACCACCCCGTTCTGCAACGAAGTGAAGATCTCCGGACCCGGCAGCGGCACCGGATTGGCGCCCACCAACTCATAGGTACGGATATAGATGTCAGACTCCGGCACTCGGAACTTCAGGCCCGCAGCATCGGCGGGCGTGACGATCGGACGCTGGCTGTTCATCATCGAACGCAGACCGAACTGGCCGATGGCCAGGGCCTTGATGTCCACTTCCTCGGCCAAGCCCAGGAGTTCGCGTCCCACCGGACCGTCAAACACCGCGTCAACGTGGTCCTGACCGTCGAACAGGAAGGGCAGGTTCACAACTCCCATCTCGGGAACGAAGCTCTCCAGGAGTCCGGCGAACACCACACCGGCGTCGATGGAGCCCAACTGGGCGCCCTCGACCAACTCGCGCTCGGAACCGATCTGCGACGACGGGAAGACCTCCACGGTCATGCGGCCGCCCGAGCGCTCCTCGACCAACTCCTTGAACTTGACGGCCGCCACGTCGGCATAACCGTCCGGAGCGCCCGAATGCCCGATATTGATGGTGATCTCGGGCAGGAGGGAGACGTCCACGGCGCCGGTCGGGCTCACCGCACGGATGCGATCGGCCCACTCGGCCAACTCGGGACGCTCGTCATAGACGCCCGCCACCGCGGTGCGGAACAGGCCCTTGTCGACGTCATTGACCTGCCAGCCCTGGTCCTGCAACTCGGCGAGGTAGCCGGCGTCCAACTTGGCTGCTTCGGCCCGCTGATGCGCGGCAGCGGCGGAAGCCGACTGCTCGATCAGGTCCTGGGCCTTGGGGGTCAGGCTGTCCCACAGCTCACCCGACATGAACATGAGGAGCGCCGCGTAGATGTGCTCGGTGAGCGACAGGTACTTGACCGGCGTCTCGTAGTACTTCTGGGTGACCGCCGCGAAGATCGGCGCGCCGGTCCCGTCAACCACCCCGTTCTGCAACGAAGTGAAGATCTCCGGACCCGGCAGCGGCACCGGATTGGCGCCCACCAACTCATAGGTACGGATATAGATGTCGGATTCGGGAACCCGGAACTTCAGGCCCGCCGCATCCGAGGGGGTGTAGATCGGCCGCTGGCTGTTCATCATCGAGCGCAGGCCGAACTGGCCGATGGCCAGGGCCTTGATGCCCACACCCTCAGCCAAGCCGAGGAGTTCGCGTCCCACCGGACCGTCGAACACCGCGTTCACGTGGTCCTGTCCGTCAAACAGGAACGGCAGGTTCACCACTCCCATCTCGGGAACGAAGCTCTCCAGAATCCCGGCGAACACCACACCGGCGTCGATGGAACCCAACTGGGCGCCCTCGACCAACTCACGCTCGGAACCGATCTGTGACGACGGGAAGACTTCCACGGTGATCTGGCCACCGGAGCCTTCTTCGACCAACTCCTTGAACTTGACGGCCGCCACGTCGGCATAACCGTCAGGAGCGCCCGAATGCCCGATGTTGATGGTGATCTCGGGATAGTCGGGCTCTGCCGGCGCCGGTTCATCGGCCGGCTCCTCGGGAGTCTCGGCCGGCTCCTCGGGAGCTTCGGGGGCGGCAGTGGTGGTGGTTGCTGCCGCGGTGGTTGCTGTGGTCTCTTCCTCCCCATCTCCGCAGGCTGCGGCCAAGAGAGCCAGGACTCCCAGTACTGCTATGAATTTTCTCACTGGTTACCTCCGTTGGCGAATAGATTCGTCTTGGGATATCGCTTCCCCGGCTCTGTTCCGCGGGGATGCTTTGTATACCATAATACAGAACCAACCAGGCCCTCGGTCCGCAGACACCTGGACACTCCGCATTGCCACCAATGAAAAATAACACCTCACCAGACCTTCTATCCGAGTTCGCAAAGGTGGTCGTGGACGAGGCCGACCCTTTTCCCTTCTACACCCGGGCCCGACGCCATGCTCCGGTCTTCTGGAGCCCCAGAATCGAGGGATGGGTGGCTTCCCGGCGCTCGGAAGTGGCCGAGGTGCTGGAGGACGAGAGCCGATTCGCTCCCCTGATGGGCGGTCCGGGCTCTTCCGCCATCCATGGCAGGGTCATACTGCACATGGAAGGGCGCGAGCACCGGCGCCACTCCGGTCTCCTGAGTCGCTGGATCCGCCACCGGGGCAAACTGGCCGGGGAGTTGCGGGAGATGACCGAGCAGATCACCGCTCGACTGCTTGACGAATTACCGTGGGACCGCCCGGCCGAACTTCATCAGGGCCTCAATACGTCGCTTCCCATGGATGTCACGGCCACCATGATGGGCATCCCCGACGTGGCGCGATTCCGCGGATGGTACGACGCCATCGGGAAAGCCAGCGTCACCAACATCAGAAACGATCCGGAGATCACCCGCCAGGGAGTCGAAGCCCGGGAGGCACTGGGTGAGTACCTGGCGCCGATCATCGCCGAGAAACGCCGCCGCCCGACCCATGACCTTCTCTCCGAACTGTGCCAAGCAGAGATCGACGGAGAACCTCTCTCCACGGAACTGATCGCCTCCACCTGCTCGCTGCTGCTGGCGGCCGGAGTCGAGACCACTTCGCGGGGTCTGTCCAACCTGATGTGGGTGCTGTTCTCGGACCGTGATCTGTGGGAGGAGATCAGGGAGGACCGCGATCTGGTGACCCTGGCCTGCGCCGAGATCCTCCGTTTTCTCGCTCCCGCCCATGCCCTGGTGAGAAAAGCCAAGCTCGATACCGAGTTGGCCGGAGTCCGCATCGGGGCAGGCGACAAGATCATGGTGCTCCTGGCGTCGGCCAACCGGGACGAGACCTGGTTCGAGTCTCCCGATGAGTTCCAACTGCACAGATTCGCCGACAGCGCCTTCCGCCAGTTCACGCCGCGCGCCGACATCCTGCCTTTCGGCGCGGGTAAGCACCACTGCACGGGGTCGCTCCTGGCCCTGATGGAGATGGAGGTGGTGATCAACCGCTTCATGGACCGGGTCCGCTGGGCCGAGTGGGTGAACGGTCCTCCCCCCCTGACCGGCTACTCCCTCCGCTCCCCCGCCGAAGTGAGGGTCAACCTGATCCCCGCTTAAAGCGGCCCGGATCGCCCCGGAAGGGGAACTCCGGGGCCCAGAAGCCTTCACACAGTTTTCCGGCGGTCGTCTTCTGGTGAGCCCCCCAGTTCGCAACCGAAGGGAGGTTGCTGTAGCCGCCCTATCCGTAGGGGTCGGCGAAGGGGCTTTCGACCTGGAACGGCCTTCCCACCTGCCCAAACTCGATCAACTCGATGGAGATGCCATCGGGGTCCCGTAGGTAACAGGTGAGGGCTCCTTCATACCTTCCCCAAGCGCAGCGAACCGGCTCGGGAGAGCGGAACTCGGCTCGTCCCCGCATCCGCTGATAGTCGCGGTGAATGTCGTGGGTCTCCAGGCTTAAGTGGGTGTTCCCGGCGTTGTAGGTCGCCATGTCAACCCTTCCCGGCGGTGGGTTGTGATACTGAAGCATCTCCAGCACGGTGCCGCCGGGTAGCGCCCAGAACGCTCCCGACATGTCGCAATCGGGATAACCCACTATGTCACCCACATAGTCGTCGATCTCCGCAGCCACCCAGGTTCCCTGCATGAAGGGATCAGACTCGAGAAAGTAGCTCCACCACGGCACCGAGACCTCCAGATCCGCAACTGTTATCCCGATGTGGTCAACGGACTTGAAACTCATCACCTACCTCCCAAAAGGGCACTGCTGAACACCTGTCTGGCGGGGATGGGGACCTCCGCCATCAACACACTCGGCATCCTAGTGAACGGCCCTTCTCGGCCCGGGAAGGGCCGTTCACTTCCCTGCACTGGCCTCGGCAGTTAACCTCCGACAATGGACCGATCCTCACCGGCACTTGATCTTCGTGATCACGTATCGCCGGCCTCGAGCATGCCGGACCAGAGAACAGGATCCTTCGACCGGTGAACCCAACTGCCAAGGGCACTCTATGGGCCGTCTGCGCAGCTGTCTCCCTCTCTTGGTTGCCCCTGTTCTTTCTTTATACCCATACCGGCAACGATCCCTTCGTGTGGCGCTCATGGCTCATCCTCTTCCAGTCGGGGGTATTGGGGCTGGCCTTGGTCGTGATGCCGGCCAACGACAAGGACTGGAGAGCGAAGA
This sequence comes from Acidimicrobiia bacterium, assembly GCA_965209025.1. Taxonomy (GTDB): domain Bacteria; phylum Actinomycetota; class Acidimicrobiia; order Spongiisociales; family ZC4RG35; genus Bin76. The sequence goes on from OZ242375.1 coordinate 1,052,024, forward strand.
TCCGTGGGTTCCTGTTCTACTGGGGAGACGGCGGTGAGCCGGTCCGGGTCCGGAACCTGCTGGAATTGCTGAAAACACCCGCCTTCTGGATGGTCATCGGCTTCGCCGTGGATCTGACCTTCTGGGTTTGGGCAGCTACCCTGATCGACCCGCTGGTGGCGACCCTCGTGTTCCAGTTGTTCCCGATCGGGATGGTGTGGATGGCAGCCAGGCTGGGCAGGAAGATCTCCGCCGGACGCCGAACCGCGCCGCATGTCATAGCAGGAAAACACTGGGCCCTCATGGCGTCTTCCTTCCTCGGCGCCGCCCTGGTCGTCTGGTCGGAGACCGGGGAGGTCAGGACTCTGAATTGGCTGGGCATAGCTCTGGCCCTGGCCGCCACCGCTTTCGGAATCGGAAGTTTCTGGGGGACCGTTTCCACCGGGCGTCTCATGACATGGCCCGACGACGACCCGAACGACCTGGTTTGGGCCGCTTCTCTCTCGGCCGTGGTGGGACGGTTCTTCGCCCTCCCCCTGACGCTTCTGGGAAGCGTCCTCTTCTTTCCCTCCACCGACGACCGCTTCGACCTCACCTGGACCACCCTCGGGTTTCTGAGCCTGATAGGAGTGTTCAACATGGCCGGGGCGGTCAGCCACCGCTACTCGCTGTATGTGACATCCAGGTTGAGTGTCCAGCGGATCATGTTCTTCTCCCCGCCCCTTCAGATGTTGTGGCTCTGGGTTTTTGCCGATGTCTCCATCGCCAAGCCCCAGGTCCTCCTGGTCGGCACCGCCATCGTACTCCTGTCCAACCTGGGTCACCAGACCAAGTCCGCTTGAATCCCGTCTGCGTCATCATCCCTCTGATCTCATGGCAAAGGGCCCGAGACACGCGGTCCCGTTCCCCCATCGGGCGGCGCCGGACAACTAGCCTTCATGAGGACGAAGCCTCGCCGGCGAGTGCCCACCGGGGTCATCTAGTCAACAACCCCTAGCAGGCCAGAGCAGAGAAGAGGACCGTTCGACCGGTGAACCCGATCACCAAGGGGACAATGTGGGCTGTGGGGGCGGCGGCCACCAGTTCCTGGCTACCTCTTTTCTACATCTTCACCCATGTCAGCGACGACCCATTCGTGTGGCGCTCCTGGCTGTTCGCCTTCCAGGCGGCGGGGTTGGTCCCCGTGCTCCTGCTGGTTCCCGCCTCGAAGAGGAACTGGAGGAAGAAACTCCGCCGACTGCTCTATTACTGGGGGGATCGCGGCGAGCCGGTCCGGGTCCGGAATCCGATAGAGGTGCTGCGCACTCCGGCGTTCTGGATGGTGATCTCCTTCGCTCTCGACCTGACATTCTGGGTTTGGGCGGCGACTCTCATCGACCCGCTGGTGGTGACCATCATCTTCCAGTTGTTCCTGATCGGCCTTGTGTGGATGGCGGCCCGGCTCGGCAGGAAGATGTCATCCGGACAGCAGGCCTCCCCTCATGTCATGAGCGGGAAGTACTGGACGCTGATGGGCCTCTCCTTCCTGGGCGCCGCGCTCGTCATCTGGTCGGAGACCGCCGAGGTCGGAACCCTGAACTGGCTGGGCATAGTGGTGGCCTTCGCCGCAACCGCCACCGCGGTCGGCAGTTTCTGGGGGACCATCTCCCTCGGCCGCCTCGTCGCGTGGCCGAGCACCGACCCCAACGACCTGGTGTGGCACTCGTCTTTCTCAGGGGTGGTCGGGCGGTTTCTGGCCCTCCCCCTGACCCTGGGCGGGAGCGCGCTGTTCTTTCCCCCCACCGAAAACAGTTTCGACCTCCTCTGGTCCACGCTGGGCTTCCTGGCCCTGACAGGAGCGTTCAACGCGGTTGGGGCATCCAGCCACCGGTTCTCCTTCTACGTCACCACCAGCTTGAGCGTCCAGCGGATCATGTTCTTCTCTCCGGTTCTCCAGATGCTCTGGATTTGGATCTTCGTCGACGTCTCCATCGCCAACCCCTCGGCCCTCCTCTTCGGAGCGGGGCTAGTGCTCCTCTCCAACCTGGGAACCCAGGCCAAGACACTATGACCTCACCCGTTAACCCGCCAGGACCCTTCGACCTGTGAAGCCAACCACCCAGGGGACGCTGTGGGCCGTCAGTTCGGTGGTCTTGGGCTCCTGGTTGCCCCTTCTGTACCTCTACACACATGTGAGCGACGACCCGTTTGTCTGGCGGTCCTGGTCGTTCGTCTTCCAGACGCTTTTGTTGGCCCCGGTGATCCTCCTGGTTCCCGCCACCGATAAGGACTGGAGGCAGAAAGCCAAAAGACTCCTGTACTACTGGGGCGACGCCGGCGAACCGGTTCGGGTCCGAAATCCCCTGGAAGTGCTGCGAACCCCGGCGTTCTGGATGGTGGTCTGCTTCCCCTTGGACCTGGCCGTCTGGGTCTGGGCTGCAACCCTCATCGACCCCTTGGTGGTGAACACGATCTTCCAGTTGTTCGTGATCGGAATGGTGTGGATGGCCGCCAGGCTGGGGAAGAAGATGTCCGCTGGTCGGCGCAACTCGCCCCATGTCATAAGCGGGAGGTACTGGGCCCTGATGGTCCTCTCCTTCTTCGGGGCCGCCCTGGTGATCTGGTCGGAGACCGGGGAGGTCGGCGCCCTCAACTGGTTCGGTGTCGTCCTTTCTCTCGCAGGCGCCGCCACCGCAGTCGGGACCTTCTGGGGATCCATCTCAACCGGGCATCTGATGGGATGGCCGGGCGGCAACTCTCACGACCTGGTGTGGAACGCCACCTTTGCGGCTGTGGCCGGTCGGATTCTCGCCCTCCCCCTGGCCCTCCTGGGAAGTGTGCTGTTTTTCCCTCCAACAGAGAACAGCTTCGAGATCAACTGGGCCATGTTGGGACTCCTCAGCCTCCTCGGAGTCTCCAATGCGGCCGGCGGTCTGGGCTACCGGTACTCGCTGTACGTAACTTCCAGTCTTAGCGTCCAGCGGATCATGTTCTTCAACCCCGCCTTCCAGATGCTCTGGATCTGGGCTTTCGCCGATGTCTCCATCGCCAACCCCCAAGCGCTGCTGCTCGGCACCGGGATCGTGCTCCTCGCCAACCTGGGATCCCAGGCCCAAACCAAGGATCCGCTCTGAATCCGACGCCTGCTTTATCCCGACCATGCCGCCCGCGGGAGGGGCCGGAAGGCTAACCTCGGAAGCACCGAAGGCCCGTGGGCGGTTGCCCAACCGGACTACGTCGCCCGCCAGCCAGACCAGAGACAGGACCCCTCGACCCGTGAACCCAACCACCAAGGGGACCCTATGGGCCGGGAGTGCGGCTTTCGGCCTCTCCGTGGGACCGGTGCTCTACCTCTTCACCCACACCAGCGACGACCCCTTCGTGTGGCGCTCCTGGTCGTTCGTCTTCCAGGGGGCGGGTCTGGCCGCGTTGCTCTTCGTGCTCCCCGCAAAGAACAGGGACTGGAGGGGAAAAGCCGCCGGGCTGCTGCTGTACTGGGGCAAGGACGGGGAGCCGGTTCGCATCCGGACACCTTGGGAGGTGGCGCGAACGCCGGCATTCTGGATGACGATCGGATTCGCTCTCGATCTGGCCTTCTGGGTCTGGGCCGCCACCCTGATCGACCCTCTGGTGGTGACCATCATCTTCCAACTGGCCTTCATCGGCATGGTCTGGGCGGCCGCCAGGCTGGGCAGGAGGATCTCCTCCGGAGACCGAGAGTCTCCCCATGTCATCAGCGGGAAGCACTGGACCCTGATGGCTTTCTCCTTTTTGGGCGCCGCACTGGTGATCTGGTCGGAGACGGGGGAGGTCGGCGCCCTCAACTGGCAGGGCATAGCCGTGGCGGTGGTCGGCACCGCCACCGGCGTCTGGAGTCTGTGGGGGACTATTTCCGTCGGCCGCCTGATGAGCTGGCCCGGAGACGACCCGAACGATCTGGCCTGGAACTCCACCTATTCCGCGGTCGCGGCGCGGGTCATCGGCCTTCCCCTGACCCTCCTGGGAAGCGCCCTGTTCTTCCCGCCGACCGAGAAGACCTTCGAGCTCTCCTGGGCCACCGTGGGGTTTTTGACCCTCATCGGAATCTTCAACGCTGGCGGAGCCCTCAGTTACCGGTACTCGATGTACGTGACCTCCAGTTTGAGCGTCCAGCGGATCATCTTCTTCACCCCGGTGCTCCAGATGCTCTGGATCTGGCTCTTCGCCGAAGTCTCCATCGCCAACCCCGTGGCGCTGCTGATCGGCACCGGGATCGTGCTCCTCTCCAACCTGGGATCCCAGACCGAATCTGCTTGAGGCATCCCACACCTCCTGGCGACACCATTGCCGTCACCGGCGAACGACTGGGCCATCGCGCCTCCGCCGGCCCCGGTTGTATCGTTCTGAGACGATGCCTGCGCTGATCACCGACCTCCTGGAACGCTCTGCTCGGCTCTATCCCGAGCGACGGGCGGTGGGGATCGTGGGCGGTCCGTCTCTCAACTACTCCGAGCTTCACCGGCGGGTGGGGAGGGTGGCGGCCGTCCTGGCCCGGACGGGGGTGGGCCGAGGAGACCGGGTGGGGGTGATGGCGTCCGCCGGCCTGGCGTTCTTCGACGCCTACCTGGGCGCCGCCTGGCTTGGCGCCTCCGCGGTCCCCGTCTCGACGCGACTGGCGCCGGCGGAAGTCGCCCGGCAACTGGCCGACGCCGAGCCACGGGCGGTGATCGTCGATTCTGACCACGGGGAGACAGTGGCGCAGGCATTCGCCGGCGAGGCCACCTTGATCGAACACGACAGCCCGGGGTTCCGCCGACTCCTCTCCTCCGCCGAACCGGCCCCCGCTTCGGCCCAGCCGGAGGACACCGCCCTGATCATCTACACCAGTGGAACAACCGGCGACCCCAAGGGCGTGTGCCTCTCTCACGCCGCCCTGACGTTCAACGCCTTCGTCACCGCCGTCGCCCAGGAATTCAGGCCCTCGGATGTGTATCTCTCCGCGACGCCCCTCTATCACGCATCCGCCGGGTTGCGGGTGATCACCATGCTGGTGGACGGACAGACCCATGTGGTGCTCCCCTCCTTCGACGCCGAAGGGGCGATGTCGACCCTAACCGACGAGGGGGTAACAACAACAATCATGGTGGCCACCCAACTGCAGAGGATTCTGGATTCACCCTGCTTCGACCCCCAGAGTTTCGCCTCGATGCGGCTCTTGCTCTATGGCGCATCCCCCACCGGGTCCGACCTGGTGGAAAGGATGATGGAATCCCTCCCGTGCAGCCTCTACCACGGTTACGGGCTAACCGAAGCTGCGGCGGCGTGCGCCGGCCTCGGAGCGGAGGATCATCGCCAGGGGAAAGGCACGGACCCGTCAGGGCTCTCCTGCGGCCGTCCCATCGTGGGCGTGGACATGAAGATCCGGGGACCCGATGGCCGGGAGGCCCCGCCGGGAGAGGTGGGAGAACTTCTCATCCGCACCCCGAAGCTGATGTCCGGCTACTGGCGCCAGCCGGAAGCCACCGCCAGGGCAATCCGGGAAGGCTGGCTTCACACCGGGGACCTGGCGCATCGAGATCGCCAGGGGTACCTTTATCTGGCAGGCAGGATAAAGGAGCTGATCATCAGCGGCGGCGTCAACATCTCCCCGTCCCAGATCGAGAACACACTCTCCCATCACCCCGCGGTGGAGGAGGCGGCAGTGATCGGCCTCCCCGACCGCCTGTGGGGGGAGGCGGTGACCGCGGTGGTGGTTCCCCGCAGGGGCGCCACCCCCACGCTGGAGGAGTTGGCCCGATGGGTGGGAAGCCGCCTCGCCTCCCATATGAAACCCAAGCGCCTGGTGCTGACCGACCGCTTACCCCGGGGGGATACCGGCAAGGTCCAAAAACATCTGCTGGTGGAGAGGCACGCAGGGGATCGGGCCGATTCATGATTGCCCCGGCCCTCTCCTCGATACCCACCCCAGCCCTGGTGGTGGACCGGGCCGTGATGGAGAACAACATCGTGGAGATGGCGCGGCGGATGCGGGAGTTGGGAGTGGACCTCCGCCCTCATTGGAAAACCTCCAAGATGGTGGAGGCCGCCCGCCTCCAGGAGCAGGCGGGCTGTGCGGGGTTCACCTGCGCCACCCCCGCCGAGGTGGAGTGCCTTCTCGACCACGGCTACGCCGACCTCACCTGGGCCCATCAGCCGGTGGGACCCTCCAAGGTCGCCTTCGCCGTTGCGGCCAACCGAAGGGGTACGGTACGGGTGGCCCTCGACTCCCTGGAGGCGGCCGCACCCCTGTCGGAAGCCGCCCGGGCGGCGGGAGTGGAGGTCCCCTATTTGATTGAAGTGGATACGGGACTGGGCCGGGCAGGGGTGGCGCCCGACCAGGTATTGAAGTTGGCGGGGCGGATGGCGGGCCTGGCCGGCCTGAGGTTCGAAGGGATAATCACTCACGCAGGACACCTGAGCGGATTCGGCGCCGACCGCTCGAACCTCGTGGCAGAGGGACTAGCTGTGGGAAGGACCATGGTGGGAATTGCTCAGGCGCTTCGGGAAGCCGGCTTTCAGGTGACGGTGGTTTCGGTCGGCTCCACGCCCGGTTCCACCTCCACACCCACGGTGTCGGGAATAACCGAGGCCCGACCCGGGACTTATGTATTCAACGACGCCAACCAGGTCACCCTGGGGAGCACCGACCTGTCGGGCTGCGCGCTCACCGTGGCCGCCAGGGTGGTGAGCACTCCCCGGCCCGGGGAGGCGATCATCGATGCCGGGAGCAAGTCAATGAGCTCAGACGGCCCCACCTCGGGAGCCGGGTTCGGAAGGGTGCTCTCCGAGGACGGCAGCTACGCCGACCTCGAGTTCTTCAAGGCCAACGAGGAGCACGGCTTTCTGAAAGGACCGGGAGTAAGGGCGCTTCGGGTGGGTGACATGGTGCGCATCGTGCCCAATCACGCCTGCACCACGGTGAACATGTGGAGCCGGGCGCTGGTGGTGGGTGAAGAAGGCGACCTGGAGGAGTGGAAGGTCAGAGCCCGCCGCTGACTGCGCGCACCGGCCGGGCGCAGTTCGGTCACCCGACCCAGGCGGCCAAGCCTTCCAGCAGGCGGTCGATGTCGTCTCGGGTGTTCCACATGTGAGCCGAGACCCGCACCGAGTTGCCTCTCAATGAGACGTGCACCTTCCTCTCGGCCAACTCCGCCACCAGGGACCTTGGATCGGCGCCTTCCGGCAGTCGCAGTCCGACCAGGTGGGCGCTGCGAACCCGGGGGCTGGGAGCCGTCAGCCCCAGTGCGCCGGCTTCCTCCGCCAGGTGGTCGGTGAGCAACCGGGTGTAGGCCTGGAGCCGGTCTGCCCCCACTCCCGTCATAATCTCAAGGCCACTGCAGGCCGCCTCCGACAGCCAGAGGTTCCAGGTCTGTCCGGCGTCGTAGCGCCGGGCTCCCGAAGCCAGTTCCCAGCGGTACTCGTTCACCCGGGAGAAGTCTTCGCTCCCCGCCCTTGCCATCCAGTTGGCGTCGAGCGGCCTTCCGTCCCGGTTCTCCGGCGAGGCCCATAGATACGACATCCCCGGAGCGCCCAGCAGCCACTTGTACCCGACGCACACCACGAAGTCGGGCCGGATCGCCCCGGCGTCGAAGGGGGCCATGCCAAGACTCTGCGAGAGGTCCACCACCAACCTGGCGCCGACCTCCCGGGCAGCCTTGCCCACTACCGCCAGGTCCAGGCGCGTCCCGTCGGTCCAGTGACATGCCGGCGCCGACACCACCGTGATGCTCTCGTCCAGGCGGTCCAGCACCGCGGCGGTCCAGTCGTCGTCTAAAGGACGCTTTACGAACACCGGCTCTGCGCCCCTCTCCGTATAGGGATACACCATGGCGGGGAACTGCTCGTCCAGCATCAGCACCTTGTCGCCGGGGCCCGTACCCAGCGCCGAAGCGGCGGTGGCCACGCCGTAGCTGGCTGAGGGAATCAGCGCCACCCCGTCTGGATCTCCGCCCACGACACCGGAGAACAGTTCTCTAATCCGGTCGCCGGGTGTGAAGAAGTCCGAGACCTCCACTTCGGAGAGCGGACGGTTGACCGCGGCAGCCACGGCCTCCGCAACCGGGATGGCCCGAGCCCCCAGGTACGCGCTGTTCAGCCAGGCAATGCCGCCGGAGAGACTGAACAGGTGCCGCGCCGGGAGTTCCAGGCCCGAATAGGTTGCCCCCATCACATCAATTCCCGTCGTTCGGGTAAACCAGGGTTATCTTCTCGAAGGCCAACCCCTTCGAGTTCAGGGTGGAGGCAATCATCGAGGTGAACATCTCCTTGGGGATCAAGCAGTCATCACATGCTTCGGGTCCCGCCACGATCTCCACACACAGGCCGTCGCCATCCGCCAACCCCACCTGCAACGAGTAGCCATCGGCCTCCAAGCCCGACGAAAAGGGGTGCAATGCCGACACGACGGACTCCATATCGGGCTGGCGCTTTCCGCTCACAGTCCCCCTAGAGTAGCCTTCAGGACTCCCCTTCAAAAGGCCTGATTCTCCTGGGCAACAACGTCTCCCCCTTCCCGATACGCACCGCATTCGGCCATGGAGTGGCCGCCTTTCTGCGATCTCCCGTCCCCCTGCTGATCCGCTCCCTGGTTCTGATGGCCGTGCCGAGCCTGGTGCTCCTGGTTTGGCAGTCCGCCGAGAACCTCAGAGAGACCAACACGCTCTTCTTCTGGTTCTACCTGCTGATCTGGCTGGGGGGTTTTGTGGTGACCGGCTATGCGGGCTGGCCATTGGCCCGTACCGCTCTCTCCGCGGTGTCCCCCGACTACGTCCTCGCCGACGACGACTGGTGGGTGCGGGACGGGTTCGTGAGGACCACGGCGGTTTTCTGCTTCACGGTGGCAGTGGGGACGGTGTTCCTGGTGGTGCCCGCCATCTTGGTGCTGATGATCTACAGCCTCTATCCCTTCGTGATAGTGGACAAGAAGGCCAAAGGGTTCGGATCGCTGGCCTTGAGTTCTGAACTGGGCAAGGGAAACCGGATGCCGCTTCTGGGCCTGATGCTGGCGGCTCTGTTGTTCTACGCCCCCGCCATTTACCTGTTCTTCCAGGTTGCGGGCCTTCCGGGCATACTGGCGCTGTGGGTGCTGGGAGCTCCGGCACTCTCCCTGGTGGCGACCATCATGGCCGCCGCCTACCGGATCCTCACCTCCCCCTGAGTCGAGCCGCTGCCGGTTTGGGGGGTGAACAAGCCTGGGAAGGGCAATGTGGAAACAGTTGCGCGAAACGGTCTCAGCCTCTAAGGTAAATACACAACAAAACTACAAGTAAGGAGGACAGATGCTCGCACGTCTACAGAAGTTTGGCGGGTTCTTGGCGGGTATGGTCATTCCCAACATCGGGGCGTTCATCGCCTGGGGATTGATCACCGCCTTTTTCATTCCCACCGGATGGACTCCTAACGAGGATCTAGTCGAACTGGTAGGTCCCATCATTGTCTACCTGCTGCCCGTATTGATCGGATTCACAGGCGGCAAGATGGTATACGGCCACCGGGGAGGCGTGATCGGCTCCATTGCCACTATGGGGATCATCGTGGGCGCAGACTTCGCACTGGCAAGCGGCGCCACCGGTGACCCGCCTCAGTTCTTGGGCGCGATGTTGGTCGGTCCCTTGGCGGCTTGGATCATGATGAAAGTCGACCAAGCCTTCGAAGACAAGGTGGCCGTCGGCTTCGAGATGCTCTACAACAACTTCTCGCTCGGCATCCTGGGCTTCGGCCTGGCGATCCTCGGTCGTTACATCATGGGCCCGATCATGGGCGGTATCGCCAATGCTCTGGGCAACCTGGTGGAGGGCATCACCGATGCAGGACTCCTGCCGGTTGCCGACATACCAATCGAAGTCGGGAAGGTGTTGTTCCTCAACAACGCCATCAACCACGGAATCCTGGCGCCACTGGGTGCAGCGGACGCTGCCGAAACAGGCAAGTCGATCTACTTCCTGCTGGAAACCAACCCCGGTCCGGGCCTCGGTTTGCTGCTTGCTTACTGGTTCGCCGGTAAGGGTATGGCCAAACTGTCGGCTCCGGGCGCCATCGTTATCCACTTCTTCGGTGGAATTCATGAGATCTACTTCCCGTACGTTCTTATGCATCCCATCATGATTCTCTCGATGTGGGCCGGCGGTATCGTCGCCGACATCATCTTCGTGGCTTTCGATGCGGGACTTTCGGCAACGCCTTCGCCTGGCTCGATCTTCGCCTATCTGGCGGTGACGCCAAGGGGCGAACACCTGGGTGTGTATCTAGGAATGGCAGCTGCGGTCGCGGCGGCCTTCGTGGTAGGTACGCTGCTGTTGCGGATCTCACCGGTCAAGGAGAGCGAGGGCACGGACGAGATGATCGGCACCATGCCCGCCGTCCCGACCGGCTAAACCAACTTCCCTCTCGTATAAAGTGGGGAGAGTCTCCAGCTAGGAGGCTCTCCCCACTCTTTTATCCGGAGGAACGCAACATGAGTTCAGTCGTAAAAGCAGCAGCGGATGTCCAGTTGATCGTCCTGGCTTGTGAGGCCGGGATGGGCTCCAGTCTGATGGTCACCAACGCTCTCAAGAAGAAGGTCAAGAAGGCCAAGCTCAACATCAAGGTCACCCACTCTCCGGTGCACGACATCCCCCGAGCCGCCGACGTGGTGGTCACTCACCAGGGGTTGTCCGCCCGGGTAAAGCAGGTGGCTCCCCAGGCTGCCGTGGTGCCCTTCCGGACCTTTCTGAACGACCCCGCCCTCACCCAGTTGGTCAACACCCTCTCGGCCGGCGGGGACGTGGTCGGGATCTAGCCGCACATGGCCGAAAAGTCGGTCACTTCCGTTGAGGCCATCACGTTGGGCGAGGAGGCCCAGACCCAGAGCGAGGCCATCGACCGGGTGGCCGGAATGTTGGTCGATCTGGGAGCGGTGGAAGCCGGGTACGGGGACTCGATGCGGGCCCGCGAGGAAGTGATCTCGACCTTCCTGGGCAACGGGATCGCCCTCCCCCACTGCACCTATGAGGACCGTGGTCTGATCAAACGCACCGCCCTGGTGCTTGCCCAGTACCCCGCCGGGATCCCCTGGGGAGACGAGGACGACGTAGCTTATCTGGTGTTCGGGCTGGCCGCGGTGGGCGAGGAGCACCTGGCGGTGATGTCGCATCTGGCGGAGGTGCTGGACGACGAGGAACTGTGCGATCGACTGGCGGTCACCACCGACTCCGAGTTCGTACGGGACACCCTGGCCGCCGAGCCTGAATGACCAGACGGCGGGTCGCCGTCTTCGGCGCCGGGAACATCGGGAGGGGGCTATTGGGGTGGTTGTTCGGACGGGCGGGCTGGGAGGTGGTCTTCCTGGATGTCTCAGCCCCCCTGGTGGACCTTTTGAACCGGGAGGGCGAATACCGGGTCATCGAGGTGGGAAACGGTAGCCGATCGACCCGGCTGATCCGCGGTGTACGGGGTGTGAACAGCGCCGACGCCGATCGGGCCGCCGCAGAGGCATCCCGGGCGGAGGTGGTGTGCACCGCCGTGGGAGTGGCAATCCTGGATCGGGTGGCGCCCGTCGTCGCCGCCGCTCTATCCAGAAGTGACTCCCGCATTCGCAACGTGCTTGCCTGCGAGAACGCCGATCCAAACAGCGGGGCGCTACGGAAGCACGTGGAGAGCCTCCTGGGAGAATCGTTCCCCGGAGTGGGGTTTCCCGAGACCCTGGTGGACCGGATGGTCCCCGGCGGAAGCGGGGACGACCTGTCGGTGGAGGTGGAGGCGCGATTCGACTTCAAGGTCTCCCGTGAGGAGTGGGTGGGTGAAGACCCCGGGATTGCGGGGTTCACCCTGGTCGACAACCTGGCCCTCCACCGGAAGAGAAAGCTCTGGCTGGTGAACGGACTACATGCCGCCGCCGCCTTCATCGGACTGCAAAAAGGTCACGAGACCGTGGCGGAGGCGGTCTCCGATCCAATCATCCGGGAACGCCTGGATGAGATCACCGAAACGATGGCCGCGGTGCTTTCCGCCGACTCCCCGAATTGGCAGGGCGACGAACTCGCCGGGTACGGGCGGTACAACCTGGAACGCTTCGAGACCACCACCTTGGTCGATCCCATCCGGAGGGTGGCGAGGAACCCGCTCACAAAGCTCGGCCCGACCGAGCGTCTCGTGGGACCGGCGAGAGAAGCCGTCCGCCGGGGCCTGCCAGCCAACGCCCTGTGCGAGGCGATCGCGGCCGGGCTTTCCCTGAATGACCCCGAAGTACCCGGTTCGGAGGAGTTGCGGGATGCCCTTTCAGGGTCGGGGTGGCATTCGGTCGTGGGCCTAGGCGCCGAAGACCAACCTTTGCTGCAGATGCTGGAGAAACGCCTGGCATTGCCCGCATAGCCAGTCCGTCCATATATGATCGGGAGAGGCACGAGGCGACCCCCGGCAGGTGAGAAATGTCCCGCTTGACACACGAAGAACTCAAACAAGCGATGATCGAGAAGTTGGCCGCCGAACCCGACCCCTCCGGAACGGCCGATCTGGTCTGCTCGAAGGGGTCGCTGGGAATCGCCGAGGACCACAAGCAGATCAAGAAGGTGGTCAAGCGGCTGAGACCCCTGATGACCTACCGGTTCCTGGTGATCAACCGGGCCGACCTGTTCGCGGCCAGCCCGGCCACCATCGGCACCAAGATCGGCATCCTCGACGCCCAAGGCTCAACCCTGAAAGCCGCCGACCTCCCCCGCAAACGCTGAAAAGCCCCAACCGGGGGCCACTTGCAGCGGCGATTCTCCTCACCCTGCTCGGAGTTAGCATCCCCTAAGGAGATGAACGCTATCTGCAGGGATGAAACCGGGTCCCTGCACACCCTCGTTGCTGAGCCCGACCTCGAGATAGCTAGGGCAGCTGCTCAAGCGGGCGCCAAGTTGGTAGCAGGTGCTTTGGACCAGCCGACGGACATCTTCTTCAAGGGTGACTCCGATCCGGTCACCGAAGTGGACCTCCGGTCCGAGCGGGCGATTCTCGATGTCCTTTCACGTCACAACCCCGATGACCCTGTGGTGCGAGAGGAGAGCGGCGGCGAACTTCCCGATGGAGGGCGCGTTTGGCTGGTGGACCCTATTGACGGCACCACCAATTTCATCCGGGGGTTCCCCTGGGTGGGTGTGTCGGTGGCGCTTTGGGTCGATGACGCTCCTGCGGTGGGGGTGGTAATCGACGTCACCACCGGCGATGAATACACGGCCGTCGCCGGGCGGGGCGCATGGCGGAACGGATCCCCGATCAAGGTGAGCGGGACCCGGGACCTTGGTGAAGCCTTGATCGTCACGGGGTTCCCCTACGACCGTAAGGAGCGAACCGAAATTTGCAAGACCCGATTCCGTGAGGTACTGGCCGCTGCTCAGGGCATTCGCCGGTTGGGAGCCGCGTCGCTGGATCTGTGCATGGTGGCCTCCGGGAAACTGGACGGTTACTGGGAGGAGGATCTCTCCCCCTGGGACATGGGCGCCGGAGTGCTCATGGTGACCGAAGCGGGCGGGATGGTCACCGATCAGAGCGGGAACCCCGTCGGCGCCCGCACACCGTTCGTTGCGGCCACCAACGGGTTGATCCACCACAGGTTTCTCGAGACCCTTCAGCAGGGCTTTTCCTGATGCTGCACCGCCACCTGGAGGACCTGGAAAGAACGGGTCGCAGGATCCGGGTGGGCATGGTGGGCGCTGGACAGATGGGAGAGGGCCTGGCAGTGATGCTCGAGAAGATGTCGGGGATGGAGGCGAGCGTGGTGGTTGACTCGGCCCCCGGGCGGGCCAGGGAGGCGTTTGTCTCGGCGGGGACCCCTCACTCCCAGGTGGTGGAGACCGACGATGCCGACCGGGCGATCGCCGCCCTGTCAGACGGCCGGCGGGTAGCCACCTCGAACATCTCAATTGCATGGTGCGACCCTGTGGACATCTCGGTGGAGGCGACCGGGATTCCCGAAGTGGGCGCCCGTGTGGCTAGGGGTGCCATCGAGGCTGGGAAGCATGTCCTGCAGATGAACGTGGAGACCGACGCCACGGTGGGCTACGCGCTGCGCCGGATGGCGGAGGAGGCCGGAGTGGTGTACACCCTGTCGGGAGGTGACGAGCCCGGAGCAATCATGGAACTCTATGACTTCGTCACCGCTTTGGGTCTGGAAGTGGTCAGCGCCGGGAAGGGAAAGAACAACCGGCTCGACCGGACGGCCACCCCCGACAGGGTCGCCGCATTGGCGCGGGAGCGGCGTATGAACCCGAAGATGCTGGCGTCTTTCGTGGACGGCACCAAGACCATGGTGGAGATGACCTCCCTGGCCAACGGCATCGGCTTCGTGCCTGACGTGAGGGGCATGCACGGCCCGGAGGTCACCATCGACACTATCGCCACCACCTACATCCCTTCCTCCCTAGGCGGGATTCTGTCCCGCCACGGACTGGTTGACTACGGGCGGGGAATCGCTCCGGGGGTCTTCGTGGTGTTCACCACCGACCACCCCAAGATCATCCGCGACCTGGGATACCTGTCCATGGGTCCCGGTCCCTACTACGCCCTCTACCGTCCCTACCACTTGGCCAACATCGAGACGCCCATCTCCATGGTCCGGGCGGTGCTGGCCGGAGAGACCACCCTCGCCACCGACAATCCTCCCACGGCCGAGACCGTGGCCTTTGCCAAGCGAAATCTTGCGGTGGGCGAGACGATCAGCGATTTGGGCGGGTACCGTGTATATGGAATGATCGAGAGGGCCGACGTCGCCGCGCGAGGCGGACTGCTTCCGGTGGGATTGGCGCCGGGATCGGTGGTGACTTCGCCGGTCAGCACCGGCGAGCCTCTCACCTATCGAGACGTGGAATTGGACGAGTCCTCGCCCATCGTGTCGCTCAGGCGACTGCAGGACTCGATGATTGAAAGCGGGACATGATGCAAGAACGAAAGGGAATCGGCGCTTCTCCGGGTATCGCCATCGGCCCGGTACACCTGCACTCCTCCACTCTCCCCGACATCGTCCCCCGCCGGGTGGAGAGTCCCGACCAAGAGGTGGAGTCGTTGACCCGCGCCGAGACCGTCGTGCGGGAACGGCTGGAGGGGCTCCAAGAGTTACACGGGGAAGGGTCCGAGGAGGCCGAGGTGATAGGGGCACACCTCCTTTTACTGGAGGACCCCGAGTTCACGGGCGAGATCCGCTCGCTCATCCAGGGCGAATCGCTCTGCGCCGAAGCGGCCACCGTCCGGGTGACCGAGGAGTCGGCGGGGATGCTGGAGGCTCTCGAAGACGAGTACCTGGCGGCGAGGGCGGCCGACGTCCGGGACGTGGGCACCCAACTGCTGCGGGCCGTCCTGGGGCTTCCCTTGGACACATGGGATGACCTCTCGACGCCCTCGGTGCTGGTGGCGTCCGACTTCTTTCCCTCCGAGACCGCCACCATCCCCCCGGGGATGGCGCTCGGGCTGTGCACCGAGGAGGGAAGCCCCACCTCCCACATCGCGGTCTTCGCCCGCGGCATGGGGCTGCCGGCGGTGGTGGGAGTCGACCTCCCGCCGCTGGACCCCGGGACGCTGCTGGCCTTCGACGGCGAGACCGGAACGGTCTTTATCGACCCCTCCCCCGAGGTGGTGGACCGGCTCCGGGGCCAGCAGGAAGAGCAGCGCCGGAGCCGGGAAGGGGCGGCCGAGCGGGCCCATGAGCCGGCTGTCACCCTTGACGGGGTGCGGATAGAGGTAGCCGCCAACATCGGCGCCGAGGAGGACGCCGTCCGGGCGGTGGAGTTGGGCGCAGAGGGAGTGGGGCTGTTCCGCACCGAATTCCTGTTCCTCGACCGGACCCGACCCATCTCCGAGGAGGAGCAGTACGAGGCCTACCGGACGGTCCTTCAGACCTTCGGTGATGAGTTGGTGGTGGTGCGGACCCTCGACGTCGGGGGGGACAAACAAGTTCCAGGGATAGAGATCGGCGAAGAGCTCAACCCCTTCCTGGGGCTCAGGGGCATCAGGCTGACCCTGGCCCGCCCGGAGATGATGCAGGCCCAGTTGCGGGCGCTCCTGCGAGCCGGGTCCGCCGGGCGGTTGGCGATCATGGCGCCCATGGTGGCGGGCCGGGCTGAGTTGCTGGCGTTCCGGGCGGCGCTGGAAGAGGCCGAGCGCTCGCTGGCGGCCGACGGGCTCTCCTTCTCGACCGACTACCAGGTGGGGATCATGATCGAGGTCCCCTCGGCGGCGCTGGTGGCTTCCCGGCTGGCTCCTCACATCGACTTCTTCTCGATCGGCACCAACGACCTGACCCAGTACACCCTGGCGGTGGACCGCACCAACCGGGAGGTGGCCGACCTGGCCGATCCCTTCGATCCGGGGGTGCTGCGCCTGATCGCCGAGACCGCCCGGGCCGGGGAGGCTAACCAGAGCTGGGTGGGAGTCTGCGGAGCGATGGCCGGAGACCCCCTGGCGGTGCCCGTCCTGATCGGACTGGGCGTCACCGAACTCTCGGTGGCCATCCCTGCGGTGCCCGCCATCAAGGACAGGGTGCGTTCCCTGAGCCTGGAGGAGTGTCGCCAGGTGGCCGCTCGATGCCTGGAAGCCGCCGACGCCCAAGAGGCGAGAGGGCTCCTGGGCGGGATGTGACCGAGTCATCCGACCGGGCCCATCTGCGAGCGGTGGTCCGGGGACGGGTACAGGGAGTGGGATTTCGCTGGTGGGTGCACGAACTCGCCCGGGGTCTGGAGTTGGTGGGACGGGTCTCCAACCAGCGGGACGGCACCGTCCTGGTGATGGCGGAGGGGAGCCGGCCGGGCTTGGAGGGGTTGGTCGAAGGGCTCTGGGTGGGACCTCGCCACGCGGCGGTGACCCGGGTTGAGGTGGAATGGTCGACACCCTCGAAGCGCTGGAGACGCTTTGCCATAGACCACGGTTGAGGTCCCCGCCAGTCCCGTTCCGGATGGATCTCCTCCCGACTGAGGCTCTATCCCCTCACCCGGGCGCGCCGGGGAGTCTCCGCCTGCCGAGCCTTCGATAAGAGCGACCCGAGGGCCTGTTCAGCAACACGTTCGCCATCGCCACGATGACGGCTCCGACAACCAGGAGGTCGAGGCGGGCGACCGTGATGTCGGTGAACAGCCCCAGCCACAGCAGGCCCACCACCGGCGATGCGTAGATGAGGGCATTGATACCCAGGTCGGGGGTGATCAGGACGGCCTTTCGGGCCAGGGCAGCCCCGGGAACGAAACTGACCCCCACCGCCACCGCCCAACCAAACGAATCCGCAGAGATGCTCCCGCCCGTGGCAAACCCGATCAAAGCGTTCGGAAGGATTGCTATCAGCCCCGAAGCGCAGTAGACGACCAGCAGGCAGCCGAACTCCAGGTTCTCCCATTCCAGGGGGGCATCGGTCTTCCGGGATATCTCCGAAGCAACGCCATAGGCGAAGGGAAACCCGAGGGTGGCCACGCCGGCCTGGAGAAGGGCGGATATGAACGTCAGGACGATCCCGAACACCCCTCCGGCCAGAACCGTCCCCCGGGCGTCGAAGCCGACGGTCCCAACCACAACCGCCGCCATTCCGATGAACGCCAGACCCAACCCGAACCACGAGAAGGCGCCCACCTTCCGGTACCTTCCCCCCATGGTCCGGTCCCACCTGGCAAGGACCAGGACGAACAGGACAGGCCACGTGTAGTGCAGCACCGCGACCGTGGCCGTGTCCACGTAGTGGATGGCCCATCCGAAGAATGCGAACGCGAAGCGCCCCACCACCAACAACCACAGCAGCGCCACCAGGTCCCATCTGCGAACGCCGTCGGTCTTCAACCCCACCGACCGCCGGAAGAGCACCCGTCGACTGACCGGATCGGAAAAGATCGGACGGTGCAACACGAACAGCAAGAGGCCCAGCCCCAGGGACGTCCCCACCCACACCCCGGTGTTGTACAGGAAGGGATGGTTTTCTCCGAAGGTCAGTTCCACGAACAGGCCGTTGGTGGAGAAGAAACCGACCCCGGCCACCATCAACGCCACCGCCCGTCCATGACGACTCCTCACCTCCACGCCTGGGTCCGCCTCCGCCCACGACCGGGCCGGAGCAGGTCCCGACCGGCGCCCGCGCCCGGCCTGTTCAGCAACACGTTCGCCACCGCCACCAAGAGGCTCCCCGCCACCAGCAGATCGAGGCGCGCAACAACGATCTCGGTGAACAACCCCAACCACAGGAGGCCCACCACCGGAGATGCGTAGATCAGGGCGTTCACAGCCAGGTCGGGAGTGATCAAGACCGCCTTCCGGACCAGGACCCCTCCCGGAACGAAAGTGAGACCGACGGCCACGGCCCAACCGAACGTAGCCGGGGCGATGTGCCCGCCGACAGCCCAACCGATCAGGAGGTTCGGGACAACCGCCAACAGTCCCGAGGCGCATCCGACGAACAGCAGGCAGCCGAACTCCAACCGGTGCTCGTCCGGGTGGGCGTCGGTCTTCTCGGTGATCTCGGAGGAAATACTCTCGCTCATGGGGTAGCCCACCGCCGTATTGCAGGCCAACAGGAGGGCCGATATGACCGCCAGGACCATCCCGAACACTCTCTCGACCAGATCCGCTTCCGTGAGGTCGAAGCCGAGAGTCCCGATCACCACCGCGGCCATCCCCACGAACGCCAGACCCAGGCCCGTCCACGAGAAACCGGTGACCTTCCGGTACCTTCTCCGCTTGGAGCGGTCCCATCTGGACAGCCCCAGGATGAAGATGACGGGCCATGCGTAATGCAGCACCGAGACCGTGGCGGCTTCCACGTACTGGGTGGCCCATGCGAAGAACGCCACCGCGAACCTCCCGACCACCCCCACCCACAGCAGTGCTATCAAGTCCCACCTCCGCACACCATCGGTCTTCAAACCGGCCACTCGCCGGAATAGCACCCTTCGTGCGGCGGGGTCGGCAAAAACCGGACGGTAGAACAGCAAGGAGGCGCCTCCCAGGCCCAGTGACATCCCCACCCAGATCCCGGCGTTGTACAGGAAGGCGTCATTGTCTCCCAGGGTCAGCTTGATGAAGAGTGCGTTGGTGGAGAAGAACATCACCGCTACAGCCATCAGCGCCACTGCCTGTCGATGACGCCTCTTCGCGCCGGTGTGCCGGTTCACCGCCCGTGGCCTATCCGAGCGGAACAGATGTATACGGATCCCAGGCTTGCAGAGACGGCGAGGGATTGACGGGGATGGGTAGGAAAAAGGCCGTTGGCAGCCGGATTACGCCTCCCGCAGGTTACGAGGGGGTAGAGGCATGCGGTTCAAGACGGCCGATCGTTGAGGTCCCGGATGGAGGAACCCTCAGCCCTCCACCGACAGCAGGATGGTGAAGTCGGCTATTACCTGGTCGGCGTCGTCGCCGTCCACCTCCACCGAGATGGTGGTTCCCTCGGTGGCGCCCAGCTTGAGGATGCCCAGCATGCTCTTGGCATCCACCTTCTTGTCGCCGGAGGTGACCGTGATCTTGGATGGGGAAGCCTTGGCGCGCTTTACGAACTCGGCGGCGGGACGGGCGTGGAGGCCCGCCGGGTTGGTGATGGTGATCTCTACCTGCATGAGAAAGGTCTCCAGTGACTCGGATCAGTCGAAGCTTACCGAGACGGAACCCAGCCGGTCGAAGGCGGCCCACACGGTGTCCCCCGCCTTGACCGGGAAGGCGGCATGAAGGGCTCCGGTGAGCACGAAACATCCCGCCGCCAACTCCTCGTCGTGGAGGGCCAGTTCATTGGCCAGCCAGGCCAGGGCGTTGAAGGGGCTTCCCATGCAGGCCGCTCCCGCTCCGGTCCCGGCCAGGTCGCCGTTGTGGTAGATGGCCACGCCGCACCACCGCAGGTCGAAGTCCACCGGCACCACCCGGTCGCTCAACACCGCCGCCCGGGAAGAGCCCAAGTCTGCGATGGTGTCTACCAACTTGATGCGCCAGTCCGCCACGCGGGAGTCCACCACCTCGATGGAGGCCACCGCACCCTCCACGGCCCGGGCCGCGGCCAGGGCGGTGACCCCCGGACCGCGCAGGGTCTCACCCAGCATCAGGGTGATCTCCGCCTCGGCCTTGGGGGCGATGGCGTTCCCCAATCCCATGCGCTCGCCGGAGTTGTGGGTCATGGTGGAGATCACCGGCCCGAAGTCGGGGGTGTCCACCCCCAGGAGCTTCTGCATGGGCTCGGACGTCAAGCCCAGCTTGTAGCCGATGACCTTCCCGCCCATCCAGTCGATGAGCTTCGACGCGAAGATCCCCTGGATCCGGTGGGCGTCTGCAACGTCCAGGGAGGGATCGGCATCGGAGAGCGGCTCGATCGCCACCCCGGTCCGGTACGACTCGAACAGGGTCTCCGCCCATTGCTCCGCCACTCTTGCGTCCTTCACAATTCGCAATACGATAGCTCCGGTAGCC
Source organism: Acidimicrobiia bacterium (assembly GCA_965209025.1). GTDB lineage: Bacteria > Actinomycetota > Acidimicrobiia > Spongiisociales > ZC4RG35 > Bin76. Next base: position 1,072,373 of record OZ242375.1, read on the forward strand.
TTGGGGCGGTGACCCGTATGTTGCTTATACGTCATGCCCCGGTGTCCACCACCGGGAAGGTCCTCTACGGACGGGAGCCGGGACATCACATCACCGAGGAGGGACTGGCCGCCGCCCGGGAACTCGGTCGGCGACTCAGCAAGGTGGAGATCCAGGCTGTCTACTGCTCACCCATCGAGCGCACCAGGGAGACCGCTGCCCAGATCGCCGAGCCTCACGGCCACTCGCCGGTGGGCGAAGCGGGCCTGATGGAAGTGGACTACGGGGAGTGGACCGGCCAGGAACTGGCGAAACTCTACAAATTGCCCGAGTGGAAGACCGTGATACGCCAGCCTTCCCGCATGCGCTTTCCGGGCGGGGAGTCGCTAGCGGAAGCACAACTCAGAGGAGTGCGGGTCTGCGAGGAACTGGTGGGACGTCACCCCGACGGGGCCATAGCGGTTGTCACCCACTCAGATATCATTCGCCTGGTGTTGGGGTTCTACCTGGGACAGCCGCTTGACTTCCTGTCCAGACTCACCGTGTCTCCCACCTCGGTGTCGGTGCTGGACATCTCCAAGAAGGGCGGGGTGACGGTCACCGCCATCAACACCAACGGGGATCCGAGCTCATGGCAATGAACAATCTCGGACCCGCCGAATGGTTCGTGGTGGGCGCCATCGGCCCCCCGGGGAAGCGTCGCTTCTATTTCCAGGTGGTGGCCGACGGCAACCGGCATTCCCTGCTGGCCGAGAAGCAGCAGGTGGAGGCCCTGGCCTCGCAGGGATGGCGCAGCCTGCAGCGGTCAGGCGTGGAGGTCGACACCTCGGCGGTGGAATCCATACTCTCCTCCGACCTGGAGATCGACGACCCGGCAGGAACCGAGGACTTCCGGGTGGGAACCATCAACGTGGGAATCCGGCCGTCAGGACTCATGAACATCTCCTTCGAATCTGACCGGGACGACCAGGGTCTGATGTTCATGGTCTCGCCCGAGCAATTCCGGGCCATGGCGCTGGTAGCCCGCAGGCTGGTCAGGGCCGGACGCCCGATCTGCCCCTGGTGCCGATTGCCGAGGAACCCCGAAGGCCATGAGTGTCCCGCCCGCAACTGAGCACCGGACCGACCGGTTGATCATCACAGAACTGGTGGGGCGGTTCGCATCCGCCTCCAACGCCACCTTCCTCGGAGAGGACTCCGAAGGCGTTCTGTGGGTCTACAAACCGGCGGCGGGAGTGCGTCACCTCTGGGACTTCGAGCCCGACTCATTGGCCAACCGGGAGATCATGGCCTACGAGGTCAGCACCTGGATGGGACTCGACCTGGTCCCCGAAACGGTCGAGGCCTCCGGTCCGCTGGGACCCGGCGCCGCGCAGCGTTACCTGGATCCCGACACCGAGTTCGACTATCGCGGGTGGTTCGAGGACCAACTAGATCCCCGGTTGTGGCCGGTGGCGGTCTTCGACCTGGTGGCCAACAACGCCGACCGCAAACTCGGCCATGTGCTGGTGGAGTCGGATACCGGACGGCTCTTCGCCATCGACCACGGGCTCACCTTCCACGCCCATCAGAAGCTGCGCACCGTTCTGTGGGCCTTCGCCGGAGAGCCGATTCCCGATCCCCTGGTGGAGGCAATTGCCCGACTACGGGAGTCCCTCGATGGAGAGATGGCCCACCGGGCGGCAGAACTCCTCACCCCTACGGAAGCAGAAGCCCTCCTCCGGCGCACCGAACGCCTCCTGGCCGACCCCCGACACCCTCACCCTCCCGCCGACCGCTCAGCCCTTCCCTGGCCCCTCTGGTAGGGACCTTGCAGCTTGCACTACTGGATGGCCGCCAGCGCGGAGTCGACGCCCTGTCGCAGTTCGGGAGACAGGTCGGGATCGATGAGCACTGCCTCCAGAGACGGTACGTGACGCAACAACTCGGCCGAGACCACTGCCGCGTCTTCGGTGCGGGTCGCCCTGGTGATCTCCGCCGTCTCCGACAGGCGGAAGGCCAGAACGTCCACGAATGTGGCGATCACGTCCACCCTCCACAGTTGATCATCCCCCTGGGCGGTCGTGATCTCGAAGACCCGGCCCTCCGGCGACGATGAACTGACCACCCCGAAGTCGGCGAAGGAGACCCCGCCGGCCTCATACCGCTGTTCGGTGATCAACGTCAGATTCTCCACGGCGCCGACCGGAAACTGGTCGGACACCTGGACGAATCCCGCCCAGAAGTTGATCCCCACCCCCACCTCTCCGAACCGCAGATAGTCCGAGACGGTCCCCAGATCGGCCCCTTCCGCCAGGGCCATCAGGGCCATCTGCCCCTCCACGGTGAGCCTGGCCGCCTCCTCCCAGCGGTCGGCCGCCAGGGCGGCGAGGAGGGCGGTGACGGTCTCTACCGGCTCTGCATAACCCGAGGGAGCGGAAGACGGGATGGCTATGCCCGAGTCGGAGGGATCCGAGTCCTCCCCACATCCGGCCAGGCCGACGCCCGACAGCGCGAAAAGCACCACCAAGACCCCCATCGGTCGCCCCGGGAATCTCAGGCTCCTCATGACAGTTGCCCGGTGACCATGAACCGGCGGCGCGCTTTCGGGGACCCGAGGCCTTTGCTTCGCCACAGCCAGACCAGATAGAGAAGACCGAGACCCTCCGCCACCCACCGCCACACGTCGGATCCGGCCCGCTCCCAGGCCGCCGGCCAGAAGGGAGTCGCCTCGGAGGGAAACGACCATCCCGCGAAGGGCCACCACAGCACCGCAGGCTCCAGCCAGATCCCGTCCGCCAGCAGGTGGATCAGCCAACCTGCCGTCATCACCATCAGGTTGCGCCTCATCGGGCTACGGCGATCGGTGGCGAGAAGGACCACAATCCCCACCACCGTCACCCCGAGAAGGCTGTGGGCGAAGACTTCGGAAGAGGAATAGACCAGGGTGCCGATCGGAAGGTCCAGTACATCCGGAGCCAGCGCCCCGGCCAACAGCCACCTGAGATCCGCATCGGGATCGCGGAACACCCACCGGAACCCGAAGAGGGCTGTGGCGAGATGCCAGAGGATCATGAGTCAAGAGCCAGGTTGGCCAGCTGGTCGGCGCGGCGGTTCTCCTCCCTGCGGACATGTTGGATCATCACTTCCGGGATCTGGTCCAAGAGTCGGACCACCTCTCGGTGGAGCGGCCTAAGCAACGGGGAACGCACTCGATACTGTCCCAGCAGTTGGCGGACCAGCAACTGGGAATCCGAGCGGAGGGCCAGTTTGGCGGGCCGGTAGTCGGCAGCCATCTTCAGCCCGTCCACTACGGCTTTGTACTCTGCCACATTGCTGGTCGTGTGCCCGATGGCGACGCTCAACTCCGCCACCAGGTTCTCGGGATTGGGGCGTCCCCGGTACAAAACCGCTCCCACGGCACCTGGACCGGGGTTGCCGCGGGCTGCGCCGTCGGTGTACAGAAAGTAAGTGTCGTCCACGCGGGTCAGAAAACCAGGATCCTTCGACAGTGGGGACAGCGGGCCGGGTCGCTCTCGGCGGCCTCCTGGCGTTCGGACTCCGAGAGGGCCAGGTGACATCCCCCACAGGTCCCTCCGTCCAGACGACCGGCGGCCACTCCCCCCTTGTCCTTGCGCAACCTCTCATAGATCTCCAACACTCCGGACGGCACCGGAGCAACCACCAGTTCGCGCTCGGCCCGCCGCTTGGTCAACTGGGCGTCGATCTCCCCCCAGATACCCCTTACCACCGCACCCATGCTCCCCTCCGAAGCGGTCGCATCCTCCAGTTCAGCCGCCAGCTCAGAGAGCCGAGAGGTAAGTTCTTCCCGACGCTCCATCAGATCCAGGGCCTCGGCCTCCTGCTCGCCGATCCGCATCCGCAAAGACTCCACCTCCATCCGGCGGTTCTCGGTCTCCTTGGCGCTCATCCCTCCCCCGAACAACCGCTTCTCAGCCACCTCCAGCCTCGTCTCCATGACCTGCAACTCACCGTTGGCGCGGTTGAACTCCAGGTCGATTGACCGGGCCTGCCCTGAGGTCTCGGAGTGTTCGGACTCGACCCCGAGGCGCTTGCCGTGCAAACGACGTAACTCCTCCAACTCTGGAAGGGTGGCCTTTCTCCGCTCCAGGCGATCGATCTCGAGGTCGACCGACTGGAGAGCCACCAGGTCATAAAGGGGATTCACCCTTGTCCCCTCCTGACCCTGATCTCCGGACCGGAGCGCAGTCCGGTCAGGTCGATGGTGCGGGGGACCACAGTCCCCACCAGTTCCGCCAGCCTGGCGACTCCCGGCGCCTCGGTGGGAGCGTGTCCGGGGTCGATCACACCCACTCCCAGGTGAGAGGCCTGGGCCATCTGATGATGGGAGACATCCCCAGTGACCATCAGGGAGGCGCCCGCAGACGCCCCTTCGGCGATAAAGGAACTCCCCCCGCCGGGCACCACCGCCACCCTGCCGACCGGCCCTTCGTCCACTCCCTGACAGCGCATGGCCTCCACGCCCAGCGCCTCGGCCACCCGGTCGAAGAACGCCAAGCCCGAGACCGGCGCCGGCGGAGTCCCAATCCGACCGATCAGCGGGAGGTTGGCCGAGACGGGATAGAAGTCATAAGCCGCCTCCTCGTAGGGATGGGCGGCCACCAGGGCCGTGGCCAGGGCGTCCTTACGGGAAGCGGGAGCGATCATCTCCAGGCGCACCTCGGGCACCCGGTTCTCCTCCCCCACCTCGCCGACCGCCGGATCTGCGCCGGCTTCGGGCAGGAACGCCCCCACCCCTTCGCTCCGGTAACTGCATCCCCGGTACTGCCCGATCCGGCCGCCGCCGACTGCGGCCAACGCTTCCGCAACCTCCTCGGTGGACTCGGAAGGCACGAAGGTGACCACCTTGATCTGGGACCCAGTCTCCATGGCTCCAAAGCTGCTCACATCCTCGAGACCCAGGGCGTCGGCCAGCGCGTCCGCCGCGCCCCCCGGGGAGACGTCGAAGGCGGTGTGGGCGACAGCCAGGGCCACTCCCATCCTGATCAATCTGAACGCAAGTCCCTCCGGCCCCCGTCCTGCCAGGAGGATCCGGACCGGTCGGAAGAGGAGCGGATGGTAGGTGATCAGGAGGTCCACCGGCTCTTCTTCCAAGGCTTCGACCACCCCGGCCGTGACCTCGTGGCACACCGCGGCCGTCCTCACCGTCTGATGGGGATCCCCCAGCGTCAGGCCGCTCACGTCCCAGTCGGCGGCCTGATCCCAGGGTATGGAAGCGGAAAGCTCTTCCAGTGTGGCGACGACCGAGCGCTCAGACATCCGATAGGAAGGGTACCCCGACTCACCACCCTATCGATGGGAAGCTACCCGGGAGAGCCAAAGCAAAGGAGTGGCAGCAGGACCACGAACCAACTCAGTCACCCCCATGCAAGTCGGAGGACTCTCCAGGGGAAGGTTGGATTCTATAGTCAAGTTGGGTGGAGCGGTAAAGCCGTCCCCGCTCTCGCTGGGCATCCCAAAACACGCCCTCTCCGCATCCACCAGGTTGGGGAGGTGGGAACTTAGCGTTTATCTGTGATGCCTGTGCAGTGCCTTCGCTCGTCTTCCATGGCATATTTGTAACAAACCGCCCATAGCCAAAGTGCCGTACAGCAGCAAAGAGGTACCAACACCCACTTTGTTTCCCAACAGGGGAAGAGTCACAAGCACCATCAGCGCCGATGCGAGGAGAACAACCCCGAGGGCTGTCCTTACCATGACGAGGACGACCCGTGAGTCGGATGTGCCGGAGAGGACAACTTAGCTTGAGGTTTGAAGAGACTCATCTGTGCTGCATCCACTGCGATCGGCGCCGTCGGTAGCTGTCGGTGGGGATGGGGAGGAGCTTTCCTCGTGCGGCGTACCAGATCTGATCCGAAAGCAGAAACCGATCACGCCGGCAGCAAGGGTCCCGTAATGGTGGGGGTCGGGGTGGAAGCCCACGGTTGCTATGTGGAACAGACTGAGCACGCCTAGCGTTATTGCGGCTACTCCCACGTATACCTTGACGGAGTGTGAACGCCTCTTTGGAGGTACGGGAGTCGTTGCGGGTGGGCGGTCCCTACGGCTGAGGTATCCGTGGTAGAACAGTGTCCCGATGCCAACCAGCGCCAAGGCGCCGGCAAGGTCGCCTCTAATGAAGCCTGTGGCACTGGCCAGGACGAGTATGACGATGCCGACCAGAATGACGCCGATCCGCCGTCGGGCGGGACCGGCATTCAACCAGCCTTGCAGGATCCCTTCGGTTTCCCCTTCGTGGGGCATCCAAAGCCAACCCGCCACGTATAGGAGAGTGCCCAGCCCACTGGCAAAGCAGAGGACGGCAAACACGATCCGGATCGGCCAGACCGGCAATCCGAAACGGAGGCTCAGACCGGCTGCCACTCCGGCTATCCAACGGCCTTTGTCAGGACGATAAAGCGATGTGGTTGTGTTGTTCATGCCCTAAATATGCGGCACCCAACATGGCTCGTCAATGGGGTATCACCCTGGTCTCCATGGGAAATCGCCCTGATTTCCATGGGAAATCACCCTGACAAACAGTGGAAGGATGCTGTGGGCGCTGACGGCCGACCTCCTCGGTGTAAGGGACAACTGACAACAGGAACGAAGGCGGCCAACCTGGTCTGGGAAGAGGTATCGGGTTACCCGTCGAGCCTGGTCGAGGAATGGTTCTCCTGCTCCATCAGACCTTCGGGCCTTCGCATACCATTGGCGCGCCGAGACAGCAGAGGCCCCTACAGCCTAAAGGAGTGGCGGCCTACGGGCGGTGGGCCGAGGCGGGCGCCAGGGAGAAGCGGTCGTAGTCGTTCTCGGCGGGTTGGCCCCAGCACGCCCAGAAGTCGCCGGTCCGGGGCCGCATGATCACCGCGCCGCTCGTCTCCGACCGGTACGGCTCGGAGGGCCACTGGCAGATGGCAGTGGGCTCGCGGGTGACGTCCATCAGCCGTTCGGGGTCCACCGGCCCGTCACCGTTGGCGAGGAGGTTCTCGGCCACTTCGAGGCGCCGGCGGGAGTTGGCCGTCATATCGAGGGTCCTCTCTCCCTCGTACGGCTTGGCCGCGGGGTGGATGACGTGGTTGGTGTGCACCAGCGGCTCGGTCCCGAGGGCTTGCACCGGCCGGGCCGAGGGCATGGCCTCGACGTTGAACCCCTGTCCCGCGGCGTCGAGTATCAGGTAGTTGTGGGCGCCGGCCAGGTCGGCTCGCAGCAGCACGGCCAGCGCCTCGGCGGCGGTCGTCTGCGTGAGCATCTCCCGGACGACGGTGGGCCACGTCACCCCGAAGCGGCCGTCGTTGCCGGTGAGGTTGTTGATGGCCACGCACACGCCAGCGGAGTTCATGCCGATCTGGCCCACGCATCCCACCGTGGTGAACACCAGGACGTCGGGTCCGTATTCGGGTCGCAGGCGGGCCAGGATCACGTGGTCGGTGGCGATGTCGTGCATGTCCCAGGTCTGGCCCAGCATCCCCGCGCCATCGGCCCGGCCGTCGGGCACCATGAAGGCGGTGCAGTCGTCCTCGGTCAACGCGGCGGGAAGCGGGCCCTCGGTTGCGGCCCGCACGGTGTCGACGAAGTCGGTGAACCCGCCCACCACGACCGCTTCGGCCGGGGTGATGCCCGCCGCGGACGCCATGGCCATCATCTCGGCGTGCAACCGGGGCGAGAACGCCTCATGGGCGGGGAGGCACGCCTCGGCCAACTCCAGCACCGCACCCCGCTCCAGCGACCCACCGCTCCACAACCCCCCGGCCACGAGTCCCACCCGGTCACGGGCGTAGCGTCGGATCTCGGCCGCGTGGGCGCGTCCGTGGGCGTCGCCCATGGCCTCGGGCGACCCGGCCAGGTCGAGTTTCCTGATCGGCGGCCGTCGCATGTCCCCCAGATTACCTCCCAGCGGCAGGACGGAGGCCCTACTCCTCCATGTTTATGACGATGTTGTCCGGTCCTCGGGCCAAGAACTGTTCCGACGGTATGTCGTAGGGATTCTCCTCGATGTGCCACATGTAGGCAGGCACGAATAGATAATCTCCCGGTCCGGCCTCCACCCATTCCTTGAAGTCCTCGCCGTAGTAGACCCGGACATGGCCGGAAATGACGTACGCGGCGGTCTCGGCCTCACCGTGCATGTGGGGCGGACCCGTGTGATTGGGCTCTGAGGTGACGGTGCCGAACCAGATCTTGCTGGCGCCTACCGCCGCCTCGTCGATTGCGGGACGGCGGATCAGGCCGGGAGTCTGTGCCGTCTCGCTTGGCGGCCGGGTGCCGCTGACCACCATCGGGACGGTGCCGCGGACCACTCTCGGGACTTTGGGCTCAGTAGTCGCTGCCATAATTCTGCCTCCTCGTTCGCGTATGCGCGGCGGCCGACACGGGGTAAACCGCGTGTTCGGTTCGATAGTTAGTCTACGGGCACTCGCTGCGCAGGTTGTGAGAATGGGCCGCGAATATGGGGCATGCGGCGACGGGGCAGCGGGTCAAAGTGCTTCGTCGGCATTCGGCATCGACCGTTTCACAAGTCGTCTCCCGGGACTATTGACTGCTTGCCAAGTTGCGGCCAGGCGGCAGGCGCGGCGACCCTCTCGAGCCGTTGTTCTATGGGCAGGCTGTCGTCCCAGTAGTGAGCGATCAGGCGCATGCCGTTGATCCCGTCCGACTCCTCGGACGCGAGCCACACCGCGGGCTTGTTCATCACTTCCGGCCGCATGAGGACCGCCCGCCCCACCGCGATGTCAGCGGGGATGACGTGGGTGTCGGTCGTGCCGCCGGGAACGAGCACGTTGGCGGTTACTCCGGTCCCCTCCAGTTCACGGGACATGAGAGCGACGAGCGCCTCGTGGCTTGCCTTGGAAGGACCGTAGGGGCACATGCCCGGCCGGTACATGGTGTCGACGCTGGTCGTGACACCGATTATCCGGCCCCATCCCTGGTCGAGCATGTGGCCCACTGCCGCCCGGGCCATGAAGAACGATCCACTGGAATTGACCGCGATTATCCTGCTCCAAGTCTCAGGGGTGATCTCCCAGAACTTGGGGATATTGCCGCCTGCCAGGTCTGCAAGGTGCATCATTCCAGCGTTGTTGATCAGCACATGGAGCCCGCCGAGTCCGGCAATGGTCTTTCCGACCGCGTCCTCCACGCTTTCGGGGTCTGAGATATCGCAGACCAGGTCCAGGACACAGTCGTCCCCGGCGGCCGCCCGGACCTCGCCTGCGGATTGCTCCAGCCACTCTTCGTTGATGTCCAGCATGGCGACGCGCGCCCCGGCGTGCACCAGGGCGAACGTCATGGCGCGGCCCATGCCGATCGGGCTGCCGGCGCCGGTAACGATTGCGACTTTTCCGTTCAGCGGTTTGTGTTGCATGTCCCGATTCAGCGGTTTGTGTTGCATGTCCCGATTTCGAGCCCGGCGTCAATTACGGAGACGTCGCAGCATCGAAGGGGCGACATCTCCCAGGTGGGCGTTGACGGAATCAAAACACCTACCCCAAATCCAGGAGGTTTCATAATGTTCCATAATACTCCTTTGACCTGGGAAAACATAGGGTTTTCCCGATTTGACTTGTCGCAGGCGGTTTCATAGAATAACATAGCATCACGTTAATATGGTGACAACGGAAGTGATAACGGAGGATTGAAGGGAGTGAACGGTGCGTCTTTACGCGGGATTCGTGCGGACGGTGAAGAGACCGGGACGGTACGGGGACGGCCGCGGTTCCCACGGGCTGGCGCTGGTGGTCCAACCGCGCAAGGGCGGCGGGGTCCGCAAATCGTGGGTGCAGCGGGTCCGCATCAACGAACGGACAACCAACCTCGGCCTGGGGGCCTTCCCGGTGGTGTCCCTCGCCGAGGCGCGGCGGAAGGCCTTCGAAAACCGCCGGGCGATCGAACAGGGCCAGGACCCCCGGGGCGGCGGCATCCCCAACTTCCGGAAGGCCACCGACCGGACGATAAGGCTCCACTCGCGGGGCTGGAAACCGGGAAGCCGCACCGAGTCCGCCTGGCGCAACGGGTTCGCCAACCACGTCTACCCGCGGATCGGTCACATGCCGGTCGACAGGATCACCACCGCTCACGTCCTCTCGGTGGTCGCCCCCCTCTGGCATGCCAAACCGCGGCAGGCCGAGCACCTGAAGCGGCGCATCGGACAGGTGATGCAGTGGGCGATGGCCCAGGGCTACCGGTCGGACAATCCGGTCGGGGAGGCCCTGTCGGCGACGCTGCCACGAAAAACCAGGCCGGTCGCCCACCATCGGGCGATAGACCACGCCGACGTGGCCGAGGCGCTCCGGAGGGTCGAACGATCCAACGTGGCGGCCTCGACCGGACTTGCCATCCAGTTCATAGCGGCCACCGCCGCCAGGACGGGGGAAGCCCGCGGCGCCCGCTGGTCCGAGATCGACTTCGAGGAACGGGTGTGGACGGTCCCCGCCGAGAGGATGAAGACCCAGAGAGACCACCGGGTGCCGCTCGGCACGATGAGCCTCGACGTGCTGCACAAGGCCGCCCGCCACTCGGACCCGGCGGACCCCGGAGCGCTGATCTTTCCGGGGGTGCGCGGCGGTCCGATAGGTCACGGGGCCCTGGCGGCGGCGTTCCGCAGGCTCGGCATCGGCACCGTTCACGGACTCCGGTCGAGTTTTCGGGATTGGTGCGGCGAGCTGGGCATCCGCAGGGAGGTGGCGGAGGCGGCGCTGTCACACATCGTCAAAGGCGTCGAGGGCGCCTATGCCAGAAGCGACCTGCTCGGCCGACGCCGCGAGGTCATGGAAGCCTGGGGAAGATACATCAAGCCCTGAAAGCTCAACGGGCTTTCGGTGTCCCGATGACATTTTGTTGGACCGGTTCCACCCACCCGTTTGTCTGTGGGGGACCGGCTCGGATTGAGCGGCCCGGCGAAGAGACCCCCTTTCCGGGCGGGACGCCCACGCAGGAATCGCCTACCCAGCGCCTCGGTTGGTCCTCTGCTTCGATTCCTCTCCTGGCTGCTGCGCTTTCTCTGTGATGTTGTGGAGAGCCGACGTGAACACTTCGTTGTGGGGCCACCGTTCCCGGGCTGCCTCCAGCGTTTCCATCGCGGCCGTCCGCAGGGAGCGGCGGAGGGTCCACATTTCGCTTGTGATCCAGTCGGCATCCAATCCCGGTAGCGGAGTTCGTATGGTGGCGGCCACGGTGGCCGCGGCCTCCTCTTTGCCTGTCCTGACAGCTCCGATCAACAACCCAAGGTCAGTGGTGGCGTACTTGCCCCATTTGTACTTTGCCGTGCCTGCACGCTGCAACCATCCCTCTTTCTCCAACCTCCACAACAGGCTCCGGACGCGATCCCTTCTGATCCGACACACTTGGGCAACGTCGGCGTTCTCGATTGCTTCGTTGTGCATCGCGAACAGTAGGACCACGCTGGCCCGTTCCTCCCGCATGTTGGGGTTCTCCTTGAACAGCCGGAAAATCTTGACTTCCGGTCCGGCGGGCGCGGACTTTTTGGGCGGCAACACGACCGTGGTGGACGGCATCGACGAGACGGCCCTTTTTCCCGCCGCCACCATTTCGTTGTCCGAGGCGCTCACCAGACGCTCCATCTCGGCCTTGGCTTTCTCCGATGAGGGGACGGCGTCGCCGGTGCCCGCGGGGGGATCCACCTCCCCGGTTTCCTCCGATACGGTCGCCGGCGGCGGGGCGGGACCTCCCAACATCCCCGGAACAGCCATGGGCGGTCCGGGCGGCGCCAGGTCAGCGTCGGCGAAGCGTTCCAGGAGACGTTGCTGGCCTATGAACCGCCATGCCTCGGCGCCCGGAGGAGAAAGCCGCACCGTTGGGATCGCCAGGTTCATCCCCCCGCTGTGCGGTCGCCAAGGCCTTAGCCTGACCGACAGCCGCACGGCCAGCACCAAGCTGGGCAGGCACATCACCAGCGCCACGGTGATCACCAGGCTTACGACTTCCTCCGAGATCTGCCCGCCCAGCAGGACCTCCCAGGCGGCCTGCACATGTCGCCACTCCGACACCATCCAACCCCGGCGCCACAGCATCAGAGCAAGAGTCACAACCAGCGCCAGCCACCCGATGGCCATCCCCCATCGCCATGTCTCCCGCCGCCCAGCCGGTGTCCGCAGCCGTCGCTGGGTGTACGTCAGACGCACGGTGCGATCACCGCCCTCAGATCAATCACCGTCGCGGTGGCAAACGACCTCTCGTATGTGGCTTGCACTGGTGACAGTCCCACCCACAACCGCGGTTCCCAGTGGTGGGACACCGTAACTTTCATCTTCTGATCGGCAGTCGCGCACACCCGGTCGTCGGCGGTGCAATCGTTTCCCGCCACCACACAGTGCTCGGCCAGGTCGGAAGCGACCCGTTCCGCCCGGTCTCGCACAATGTCGGTGTGTTGCACAAACCGGGCGTAGTCGCCCAACATCGAGGCCAGCAGCAACGCCGCCTGTGCTATCACCAGCGCCAGCAAGCTAGTCCCCATCTTCGCTCCTCACGGTCCAGCCGGGTACAACGCCGTTGCCCGGCTGGTAGCGCACGTCACCACCGCGGCAACCTGCTCGGCGTTGTTCCACTGTCTCGGCAACTGCACCGTCTGGTTGGAACACACCCCGAACAGCGCCCGCGCAACTGCCTCCTCCGCCGATGCCTGCGCGGCGGCCCGACCCGGATGGGCCGCGGCCGCTTCCGCCGCTCGCTCGGCCGCGGCCAACACCCTCCCGTCCACGATCGACTTGGTGCCGACCAAATGCAACATCGCCACGCACAGCACCACCACTCCCAGCACTTTCAACAGTCCCAGTGCCTCGCTCATGTCACTCCGATACGAAGGTGCCGCAGGGGGGAGGTTCCCCGAAGGGGTCAACCCCCACCGGCGCACAGCTCGTCGCCCCCGCGGGCAACATTCTTCGCGCCCCCCGGGCCACAGTCCGCACCGTGACACCCACCCAACATTCGGTCGGGTGAGCGATTACTTCAACCGCGGTCACGTTCACCTGCCGCAAGGCGCCGGCCAGGCCCAACGCGGTCAACACGGCGGCTTCCTCGGCCGGGGCCCACAACGCATCCCCCTCCGTGCAGTCCCACGCGCGGTCGCTGTCACTCCGCAGCACCTTCACGGCCGCAGCCGCCGAGGCGGACGCCGCACCAGCAGACGCGGACCGGGCAAGTTCCCGGAAGAACACCGAGAACAGCATCCCCAACAGCACCACCATCGCCGTTCCCATCTTCAGGAAACCCAGCCACTCGCTCAAGGGCCGCTATCTCCTGATAGGACCGTCCTGATCAGGCACAGGGCGGAGTGTTGGCCGCGGTCCATGTGCCACCCGCCAGTTCGCAGGTGGTCTCGTTGGTGATAAGAGACAGGTCCACACCCTGGTCCACGTCTATGTCCTCGCCCATCGCATTCACTATGCCCCAGACAACCGCTCCAACCATTGCTCCTATCGCCAACACCAGCAGCACCCTTTGCAGGACACCTAACCAACCACTCATATATCTGCTCCTTTCTGATTTGGTTTACTTCAGAACGCAAAGGTGGCGGACACGACCGCCAACATCACCACTCCAACGGCGATCAGCACCGCCGAGGCCGCAGCACTTTCCATGGACCTTCCCAGCCGCTCCACCTCCTCCAGCCGCGTTGACGCCAGCTCACTCACCACCTCGGCCAGCACCTCGTCTATCTGCTCCGTAGCACGCCCGCCAGACCTGTCGATGGTTGACAACTGCGCCACCATCGCCTCGGCGGGGGAACCTCGCAGCAGTTTCTCCACCGCATACAAAGGGTCCTTTCCGCTGCTCAACGCCCGGCTGATCGCCGATTTCACCGGCCCGAAAGCACGATCCGGGACCTTCTCCGCCGCCTCCACCACCGCCGACTGCAGGGGATCGGCAGAGCCGGATGCCAACCTCACCCCCCGAAGCCACTTCAACAGTGCCCGATCCCGGGCCGGCCCGAACCCACCGAGCACACCCGCCCGCAGGGTCGCCACCACCAATCGCATCAGCCAATTCACGGCCGCCACCAGCCACACCAGCGCCGGGCCCATCCCGACCACCACCCACAGCACACCCCCCACTCCCACACCGATCGTCACCGCCAACGCCCACCCCACCGCGGTTATGCGCCCGGGCGGCCAACCCATAGCCGTCAACGCCTCAGCATCCCGCACTGCCCGCGAAGGCACCAGCACCACAGTCCCCACCCCTGCCACCATCAGTCCGGCAACAGCCCACGCTTCCCAAGGAACCATCTCGCGTTCAAGTCCTCAGAAACGCGGTAGCAGCACCCGCCGCACGCTTGGCGTTCAGGCTTGCCATCACCGCGGCCGCCAGCACGATCCTTGCCCCCGGTCCCGCGATCCAGGTACCCACCTCCGGGTACAGCCACCCCGCCGCCGCCACCGTCGCAGCACCCGCCACGAGCATGAACATCGCCGACGGCATCTTCGCCGCCACCTGCTTACGCAACTCCCGCAGAATCTCCGCCTCCTGCACAGTCTCCGACCGCAGGATCCGCACCGCGTCCGCCCATCTTCCTCCCCCCGTCGATGCCTTCACAACGATCATCCCCAGCCACGCCGCCGCCGGCACGTTGACCCCCCTCACGAACGTCCCCGCAGCAGCCACAATCCCCCGCCGACTGACTGTGTCCCCCAACTCCGCAGCGGCCTCGGTCACCGGACCGGACACCAACGGTCCCGCCTCCCGAACAGCCTCCTCCACTGTGCCCGCGGTCCTCGCCTGGCCCGCCAGCACCGTGGTGAAACCGGCCAACGAAGCCACCATGCTCACACTGCGGCGGATCTCCCGGGCCGCCTGCCACATCGCCACGCACCCCCACGTCACCACCCCGACTGCCAAGGCCAACTCGACCGACTGCCACCACCACAACCCCGCCACAATCACGGCGGCGGGAACCCCGTACACCTCCACCACGCTACGTAACTGGCCCCGGGCCCGCATCCGCCCCACTTCAGTGGGCACATGAGCCACCGGACCAGAAGGCCTCCACACCACGGCCACGACCACCAGCACCACCGCCGCCACGACCACCCAGGCCCGAAGGTTCACAACGCCACCCCCACCGACTCGTAAAGGTCCGCTATCCGCCCCTCCGGTTTCCCGGTCGGAACCGCCCACCGACCCCCCGGGTGCCACTTCCACAACCCCCGTGTGCGGATAAGCCCCGACCGCTCGTCGATACCCAGCACCTGAGTCACATCCGCCACCACCCGCTCGTTCTGCTCGTTAAGGCCCATCCACACCAACAAATCCACCCCATTGGCGATCTGACGCCTCGCATACCTCTCCGTCGCTCCCTCGCTGGTGGCATACTGCACCAGTTTCTGCAACATCCCCGCCCCCGGTGGACTGTGAATGGTCGCCAAACACCCCACCCAGCCCGACGAAAACGTGTCCAACATGGCCTCTGTCCCCTCCCCGCGGATCTCCCCCACGACCACCTTGCTGCTGTTGGCCCGCTTCGCCGCCCGAATGTGATCGGCCATTGAAAACACCGCGACGCCCTCTTGGTTCTCGTCCCTCGTGAACCGGGCGATCGTGTTCTCATGGATCCCATACTCCGACAGCATCAACTCCTTGGTGTCCTCGATCGTGTCGATCCGCTCCGACTCCGCAACCTCCCCACAAATGCACTGCACAATCGTGGTCTTCCCCCCGCTCGGCGGCGACGCCACCATCACATTCGCCCGCACGTCACCGGCTGCCGCCCCCACCAACAACGACAACAACCCCTCATCGGCAACCTCCAGCTCAGACAGAGTCTTGGTGCCGCCCATGTTGTAACGCAACACCGCATTGGTCGGGCTGCTAACAAACCCCTCCCCATGCAACCTCCACTGAGGCGCCAACTGCACATCCAACATCGGCCGCATCGGCGAGAACAGCTTCTTCGACCCGCCATGCGACGCCACCGTCCTCAAAGTTTCCAACAGGTCCGCATCCGTCGGAAACGGCGACGGCCGCTTCTCCCGATCCCCGTTCGCAAACAACACATACATACTTTGCGAACCTCGGATCTGTATCTCCTCGACACCCTTCTCGGCAATCAACTCGTGGAACGGCTCACTAGCCGCCACCACCGCCCCCCGCCGACGTTTCCGCCCGTCCGCTTCGTCCAACCGATGAGACTCCGCCGCCTTCCAAGCCAACCATTTCCGCACCCGCCGGATCTTCCGCAACTCCCTTTTGGTCCCCTCTGCCGAAACGGACAACACCCACGACGCCGCCACTTGAATCTTGATCTGTGTCTCGTCCACTGCCTCGTCGGTTACCATCACCACCCCCAGTTCCACCCTCCCACCAGCCCCCTGCAACCCCAACAGCTTCCGGATCCCAACCGGAGGCTGCGTGGTCACCGCCACCACCCCCATCGCTTCGGCAGCTGTCTGCCCCAACCTCTGATTCGGCGCATCCGAAAACGCCCCCACAATCTCCGCCGACGCCAATGGATCCGGACTGTCCCACCCCAACCCCACATCACCGCCCAACACCCGCGCCGCCGACCTCACCATCTCCGTATGCACCCAGGTCGCCACCCCCTTCGACTCCAACGCCCGATCAAACACCACGAACAGCACCAGCCACCGACCCCTAACTCAGCAGCCCGGCCAGCCCACCGCCGGCGACTCCCAAATCGCCAAAGTCTCCAGCCCCTCCTCCCCCACCAATCGGGCCACCATATCCGCATCCACTTCCAACGTCACAGCACCCGGATCCACCGCCCGCAGCTCCGCAATCAGCACAGCACACCCGCCCGCCTGCCGCCCGAACACCGCCAGGTCACCAGCCCGAGGGCCCGAACCGGCCCACAGCGACGCATCCACCGGGAACCGCATCAAAGTCGTCCATTCATTCTCGGTCGCCGCTTTCTCCTCCACCAACACCGCCGCGGGCACCACCACCCCATCCGGCAACGCCACCGACGACACCGCCCCGCCCGACAGCATCTCCCGCGTAGCGAACAGCGGCGCCAACGACTCCGGCACCGGCACAACCACAAACTCGCCCACCTCCCCGGCACGCCATTCCCCGATCGTCACGGCCACATCCACCGTCGGTTCCTCATCAACCGTCCCCAGCAACCAAATGGAAACCACGCCCGCCACCAACGTCGCCGCGATCCACGCCCACTGGGCGGGAGCCAATCCCAAAACCCGCGACTCCAACATCTACTCATCACCTCCAAACCCTGTGGTGGTCCGCTCCCAGTCCGAATAGTCCACCAACCTTCGCACCATCGACACCCCCGAATGCAACCTCACCACATCTCTGCTCAACCCGCCGTCATCGGTTGTCTCCACCCGGGCATACAGCGACCACTCCCAAACCGCCGTATAAGGCACAAAGAATGCACACTCCCCCTCCGGATCCGCCTCATCTACATCACACCACCGCGAAGGATCAGGATGGGCTTTTTCCAACGCCTCCCACCGATCCCGCGTCTCCTGCTGTTCGGCAGAAGACATCAGATTCCACCTGTCCACCCAATCCGGGGCCACTGACCCGATCTTCAACCGCTCCGCATATGACCACGGTTTCAACGAATTCCACCTCGACCACGTCTTGACCGGATACCACCAACACCCACCGTCATCCTCAACTGCCGCCGCCGTTGCCGCACCATCAGCCACAGGCCACACCGGCGGCTCCGCCGACGAAGGCGACGAAATCTTATCCGACGCGATAAACCAAAACGAACCGCCCGCTTGAGGTGGCTCATCACCAGCCCACACCGCCCCCACCGACCCGTCATTCGGAAACGAGGTCCCCCACCCCACCAAATCGCCGACCAAATCCCGCAACTCCTGCTCCTGAATCGGTGACAAACCACTCGAACACACCAACGGAACCGCGGTTGTGCTCGGCGTCTGGGTGGTGGTTGTGGTTGGACAGGGAGCCACAGTGCCCGTCACATGCGACCCGCCAGAGTGATACGTGTAGGTCTGCGCCGCCGTCGAACACGCCGGACGCGGAGGATGATCCGGGTGACACCCCGACCCGAACCGATGGGTGCCCCCCGCACAGGTCACAGGATCGGGATCAGGGTCAAGGTCAGGTTCAGGGTTGCAGGGCGTCCCCTCCACCCACACATGGGTATGTCCCGAATGCACGTAATACCCGCCGCAGGTCGGCACCTGGTGGGGAGCGAAACATCCCCCACCCGGGCCGGGGTGATAATGCAGATTCCCCGTACACCGATCCCGAGGAGGAGACGGAGGGGTCGTGGTGATCGTCGTAGTGGAAGAGGTGCTGGTGGTAGTTGTTCCCTCGGTAGTCGTTGGGGCGCCGGTTGTAGTGGTCGGGCACGTGGCGGTATGAGGGATCACGCTGCCATCCGGGCAGGTCTGCGTCTGGGAGTGCGGCACGTATTCCCGACAGTTCGACCCCGGCCCGCCAGCCCAAAACCCCGAACAGGCAAGCCGCGTCTGAGTGAGGATATTCGAACAGGCTGGATCCGCGCCCGGGGTGCAGGGCACCTGAACAGTCCTGACCCTCCACTTTTCGCACTGGCCGTACCAGTCGTATGAAAGGCATTCGCGGCGTTCCTCGGGTTTGGTCCCAACATATGTAGTGGTCTGGGTGACCGTTCCTCGCCGGGTTCGGGTATCAGCCTCGGACTGTTTGGGTGATGGGAGAAGCACCAGGGCAACCGCGGCCGCCAGCACCAGACCCGCGGACCAGAGAATGGCGCGGTGGAGGTGGCGGACCTGAGCTGGGCTCACGAGGGAGGCACCCCCAGATACTCGCCCCCAAGGCGGTAAAGGCCCCGGTCCAGCCGGTACAACTCGTTCGGATCATCGCCCGATCGGGGGTCAACGTAGTACAGGCGGGTGTTGGGTGGCGGGATGAACTGGTCAAAGAACCGCGAATCGGGGAAATGGGGGGTGGGATCGTCGGGACAGTGCAGCGTGTGCTCGGAGACATAATCAGGGAAGTTCGGGATGGTGTGGTCCAGTTTGTGGCAGAACTCTCGGTATGACTGCCGCCAAGTGCCGTCCGCGGTGCGCACCATCAACGTCTCGAACCAGGAGGTGGGGCCGCCGATTCGGAACTCCCCCCGAAGGCGGTCCGGTGGCACATCCAGGCCTTGGGCGGCGCGCCATTCGTAGTAGCGAATCGCCGCCTGCCGTTCTTCCTCGGTCAGGTCCCGCACGGGCCAAACCGACCGCCATTCGAGCAGGATCATTGACGCTTGCGCAAACCCGCCCCGCCACCTGACGGCACTTGTCTCAATCGTTTTCGTCGCCCGGCCGACGTCTCCCATCCCCGAAGCTATGAACGGGTCCTGTATGTTGTCCACTGCCGCCAACAAGTCGGCAAGGACATGACCGTCCCGAACGGCGGCCATCCGCTGCTCAAGCGTGCCTGACTCAGCGTACTCGAGGGCGGTCTGGACCGCTTTGAGGGTGCAAGGGTCCTCGACCGGTTGGTTCTTCCGCCACAGTTGCTCCACCGGTGGGCAGTCCCGCCCCAAAGCCTGAGCGGTCTCAGGGAATCGCGGGTCAGTGAAAGGAGTGGTGGGCCGGATCGGAGGCCCGGGCGGAAACTCGACATCCCATTCCGCCGACCAAGAACCATCGGTGCGGATTACAGGCACTATCATCGCCTCCCCGAGGGGAAAGGTGAGGGTGACCCCTATCCGGTTCGGGTACTCGACCCAGGCCACGTCGTACCGAAACGGGTAGTAGATTCCCCCACCCTTCTGCAAATGGACGTCATGGACAGTTTGGATCGCCTGCCAGAACGTCTCCCGCTCCGTTGCGCTGTCCTCGCGGAGAGCGTGATAGAAGCGGTAAAAACGGTAGGTTCCCCAGTCTCGCTCGCTTTCATTCAGATGCCAATCGTCCGCACCCAGAGAGCGCGGATCGACCAGCGCCACGGCTTCGTCGATGAGACCGGGCCGCCACCACTGGACAACCACCTCGTCGGCGCCCGCGGTTCCCGCTCCATCCCCACTCCGGTGTGGCTCCTCCCCGCCTTGTTTCTGGTCGTGGGACTGCACCGATTCGGAATGGGGATCCTGCGCGGTGGGAAGGGGTCCGCATTCGCCGGTGTCCTCGTCCCAGGCGCCCCCGCCGGCCTCGCAGGAACCGGGGTTGGGCAGGTCCTCGACCACAACCATGGCGGCATCCTGCACTTCCTCCGGCGTTTCTGGCGGGTCATCCGTGTGGACAGGATGACAGCCCTGGTCGTGAGAATAGGCACTCTCGGGACAGTCAGCCGGGCCGCTACCGGGATCGAGATCGACCGTTTCGAGCGCGACGGTGGCCGGCGGCAGAAGCTCCGGCATCGCCCCAGTCGAAGTGGTAACCGCTTCCGGCGGGACAGTGTCGACCGACGGGCCGGTCCGGTTACTGCAAGCCGCCGCCATGAAAACCAATAAGGCCGCGTACCAGACGATGCTCTGAGGCCGGTTCCTTCCTTTTCCCTGGTCCACTTTCCTCCACGGGTGCTCCAATACTCCCCACGACCCGCAGCCGTTCCGGTCAGAAACGCGTGTCCGCCGACCCCACGCCCACCGGAGATGCTGACCGCCAACCCCAGAAAAAACGGCAGATACCCGATCCACAATTCCTCTCCTTTTCACGTCGTATACGTCAGGGAACCACACATGGTAGTCGAACATATGTTCGATTGTCAAATCTTTAGGGGAACAGCTTTCCCGCGATGGGCCCCTGCGCACCGCCGCCGGTGCTCACTCACCCATACGGAGAAGAGTGGGATGGTCATTTGGAGGTTCACGCCATGTGACAACTCGACCCCTCCCCGACTCACTATCTAGGTCAAACCGGTGTTGCAGTCCCTCTCCCCCACCGGGTGGCGCCGTCCTTCAACCAAATCACACATCCCCCCGGTTCGCGTCTGGTGGTAAAGTACGTCGTATAGTGACGGAAAAGAGCATCCAGAGGATCTCTGTGGAAGATCAGCGGCTGTTGGATGCCCAGGCAGCTCGCATAGACCAACGCGGTCCCTACGACCGCCACGATCCCACGTTTTGGGTGCCTCATCAGCAGGACAGGGGCAGGATGGTGTCGTTCGACACTTTGACAGCCACGGTTGATGAAATTATTGCCCGATGTGGCTATCCCGAGAGCGAACGGGAGCGACTGGTTCGTGACCATCGCGATGCTGCCGCTCGGTTTCTGCAACACTACGAGGGGCCTATCGAAGGCCCTGTTCCTCTCTTAGGAGACAACCCGCTGGCGGTTGCCTAAGTGCCGGCGGCCTACTGGCCCACACGGACCCTTCCCGACGAGAATTTCGGGTTTGCCGCTTCGGTTTGGAAGAACGGTGTCGATGAGGGGGATCTTTGGTATGTTCTGTCGCTTCCTATCTACCGTCTGGACCGGATCAGGTTCGGGGCCCGCGACGAGTTGGACCGTCGCTACGGCAGCAGGAGCACTATCGCTGAAGCGTACACCCGTGATGGGCACCGGCTGGAAGTGGGACTACGCCGGGACACCAGAGGAGGTGTGCTTGGTGTTCCATGCCCGTTACCTCTGATTGGCCTATGGGTTGGATTCGGGAGGTTGGTAGGCGACGGCGGTTACGGTCCAGCGGCCGGTTTGGTCTTTGTGGACGGCGATGTAGGTTCGGTATGGGCGGGGTCGGCTGTTGAGGTCGGTGTCGGGTGAAGCAGTGTATTCGATGGTGATGACTTGGACGGGGCTATTGGGAACGGGCATTGGATTAAGAGCGCCGGTGATCTCGTAGTTGCTGTACTTGACGGGGAGAGGCTGTGCCTGGTATTTGGTGCTTGTCCACCGGTCGGTGGGTTGGCCGGTGAGCCAGGCGCGGAGGAACCCGGTCGCGGTGGCCCAGCGTGCGTCTTCGGCGGTAACTGGGTCTGGGGTTGGTAGTTGTGGCCAGTCCTGGGTGGCTGGAGCGGCGGCGGGCCGAGGAGGGTAGGGCGTGTGCCATGTTGTGCCGTTGTGCTCGGCTGTGATCTCTACATGTTCACCTGTGGTCGGGTATCGGGCGGTGACGACTACGCTGTGGGCGCCGAGTTGGCGGACCTGGACCAGGGTGGGTGTTTCTTGCTGCCAGGCTGTCAGGTGGGCCATGGCGATGGCGGCGGCGTTGATGGTGGAGGCGTCGCCGCCGGCGAGTCCGGTTGTGATGGTGGACGGGGAGCTGCATCTGGCGAACGCCAGGACGCCGATCAAAACCACGACGGAGATCGCGACGGCTCGGAGCACGCGGCGCAGTCGGTCGCTGGATGTGGTGCTCATAGGTGCATGGCCTGATCGTTCTGGGGTGGTTGGATTTCGCGGGGTGCGATTCCCAGCAGGCGCCCGATGTGGTGGGCTCCTTCGGTGGGGTCGTCGTTGTCGGCGATGACCTGTTCCAGCATCCACTTCGCTACTCGGAGGCGTTCTTCCCGGGAGGCATGGCCGGGGACGGCGGATGGTGGGCGCTGGCAGTGTTCGGCGGGAAGGTCGAGGAGGTCTGCGATGGTTTGCGAGGCGGTTTCGTCGTCGCCGTTGTCGGCGGCCACCCGTTCCATGATCCACCATGCAACTGTGCGGCGGTCGTGATCGTTGGATTCTTCGTCAGGTGCCGTGGCGGCGGACGCCATCTCGGTGACCGGCTCGGGTTTTGGTTCGGTTGGGGTGGTGAGCGGCGGCGAGGAGTGGGTTTTGCGGGTGAACACCCTTACCCGGCGGCGTCGCCTTCGGGGTCTTTTGGTCTTCGGCCGGCCGGCTTTGGGGGCTGGTGGGTTGGACGGTTCGTGGTCGGACGTTGGTTCGGTGGCTGTTGGCTGGTGTCGGGACGTTTGAGGAATGGGGTTCAGGCCGTTTCTGATCATCTGCGCGGCGGCGCAGGCCGATGCGACCGTTTCGCTGATGACGCGCCCGCCCGTGCTGCCTTGCAGTTGTGACACCCATGCGTGTCGTGTGCTCTGATTCTCCTGCCCCGGGTGGTAGTGCAGTCCCAGAGAGTTGGTCAGCAGCAGTCCCCCGAATTCTCCGACCAACTGTTGTAGGGCTTGCTGTCGGCTGGTGGCCTTGCGGACTTGCCGGTTAAGTCGGGAGGGATGGCCGGTCCAGTGGATGTGTTCCCGGGCCAGGGTCGAGACCCAGTGGTCGAGGCCGGCTGTCATGTCCGATGTGGGTATGGTGATTCGATCCGTGGTTAGCGAGTAGTACGGTTGGGCACCGGTTTCGATGGCGGCGCCCAACCCGGCGAACATTTCGCTTATCTGGTCGGCGGTGAAGGCTGGTGGCGCTGTCTGGAAGCGGGGATGGGTGGCCGGTGGCTGGTCGCTTCCGGTGGCGGTGTAATGAAAGACGGTGGAAGTCCGGAAGCCCCGGATGGTGGCTTTGCCGCACCCGTCGTCGCAGGCGGGGTCGTCCCAGCAGGTTGTTTCTGATGGCACAACTATGGCAATGCCGGGACGGTCGGGTTCCACGTCGATCCCGGCCCTGCGCCAGTCCCGTTTGGTAGCCCACGCTCCCACCTTGTGTGCTTCGGCGTAGGCGGCGTTGGACAACAGGAGACGGTTGACGCCACGGTAAATCTCGTGGGTGATCGGGTTGTGGGGTGTGGCTTCGCCGGTGACGCTCCACGGTCGGGTCCAGGTGTTGGGGTTGGTCTCGATGGATATGGCGATTGCGCTCGCCAACTCCTGCCCTACGGCACCTGGACTGTTCTGCTCTGTCATAGTTCGTATCCCCCTACGCTGTCGTATTCGATACTCGGTGGTTCCCCGTAATGCGATTCGGTTTCACCCGCCCACCGCCAACATTCGTCCCCGTCTTCGTCGAATCGGTACTGCACGTCCGGGTGGACTTCCGACCGGTGCCCTCCCCCATCAGAGGGCAGCGGGTCTTCCGCGGTGGCTTGCGACCGTGCGTAGGCTTCGGCGTTGCGGTCGGCGATCGGTACCGGCAGGAAGGGCCCTTCCGCTGGGTCCTGGGTGGTTGGGTTGGGAACGGTGATCGGTTCGATTGTCAACTGTTCGGCTTGGCACATTTCCTGTAGGTCGAACCCCCCGAAAGCCCCCTCCGTTTCAGAGGGACCGTTGAATACGGCGGTCTCCCCTCCTGGAGTTGGCCTCGTTGGTGGCGTTGGGGTCGGGGGACTCCCATTCCGCTCGGGCTTCTCTCCCAGAGGGTTAAGCCACCGTTGTGGTTTCACCAGGCGCAGATCGAATGGATCCATGTCTCCGGCCAGGACTCTGCCCCGCCCGGGTTTGATCTTCCGCCAACTTGCTGGGTCGGTGTGCTTGTTGTCGTCGTCGGGTTTGCCGCTCAGCGTGGCCCACGCCTGGAGCTGGCTGGCGTCGGAGCTGCCCCCGAGTTGTATTTTGGTGGGATGGTTCCCGATGATGGTGGTGGCGTTGTCTCTCCCCCACCCGGCCACCAGCTGCGACAGTTCCTGGAGCCCAGTGAGCACCTGACCGTGAGACCGGATGGTGGAGAGCACTTGCGGGAAGTCTTTCAGCCGGGCCAGGTTGGCCAACTCGTCCAGAGCAAACAGGGGCCGCGGGGGTTCCTCTCCCGCCGGCGGGTGATGGGTTTCGGTGAGGTGAAATAGGTGTCGCAGAACGGCGGCGAACACCGCCTGGTGGGTTCCCTGGCTCAGGTGATCGGCTATCAGATAGAGGGTGTCCTGACTGTCGGCGGTGGTGACGGTGGTGGGCAGGGACGGCGCGTCGGGGTTCTCGGCGGTGAAGGTCAGGGCGTTGGCGACCTCGAGGATGGAGACCTCTACGCTTCCCAATAGTTTGGGGTCCTTGGCGGCCATTTCCCGGAGCCGTTTCATACTCAACTTTCCTTGGGCGCTGAGTTGGTCCGGGTCGATCTCCTTTTGGCGGAATTCGACCAGGTTGGCCAGCCAGTTTTGAGCGTCATATAGGGAGTGGCCTGTTTCGGCGGCCACCAGCAGCACCTGGGAGATGACCTGGTGGCTGAGTCTTGCCCACAGGCCCGCCGAGCCTGCCTGGTGCGCGGACGACTGGGAGGAAAGGAACTGTGCCAGCAGATCGGCGTTCTCCCTTGTGGCTCCCACTTCGTTGAGGATCGCCACGGGATCCCAAACGACTGGTGTTATTCCCAGTTCCTGCATCCACGGCCACAGCCGTCCGGTGGGTTCGTAGCCGAAGACCCGGCCCTTGGGCTGCCGATGCGGCAGGGTTAACTCGGCCAGATCCGTCTTGACCGAGGTAGCCACTACCGGACCCGGCCAATGGGCAATGTTCGGGCCGATGACGTGGCGGGTCTTGCCCGATCCCGTCGGGCCTATCACCAGACCGGGCAGACCGTCCACCGCGACGGTCACCTTGCCGCGGCGATAACGGGGATGGCCCAGCAGCAGCCCGGCGCCCGGTCGGGTCGGCGAGTAGGGCGGTTTGATCGGCCAATCCCTAAGACGTACCTCCTTCATGCGCCGCGCTTTCGGCTTTCCCTTCGGTAACGGCAGGTCGGCTTGCCACCACTCCCACACCGCCATTCCCGTGCCGCACAGCGCCACTGCCACGGTGGTGGCTATCCCCCACAGCCATCCCGCCGCCGCCACCGCGTGCGCGTGGCCGCCCAACAGCCAAGCCTCATCGAGCCGATGACCCAGCGACAGCATGGCCCACACCAGACCCAACATGTCCGCGGGTGATGCCCACCCGGCGTCAGCGCCGACAACGAAGGTCCCAAGCCACAAAGCGGCGGTCAACACCACATATCCGAACAGGAGACCACCAGGTATCAGAACCCACCACTCGACACCTCCCCACTCGAACAATCTCGGGTGGGCCCTCTGGGACCTAGAAGACCCTCTCATGTCCTGCAACTTTCATACAATGCCCTCTCCAACCGATCCGTCTCGGCCCGGGCCTCGGCAGCCAGCACCGCCAACTCCAGCCTCTCGTTCACTACCCTCTCGGCCAGCGCGTCGGCGGCCAACCGGACGGCCCTCGCTTGCCACGCCTTGATGTCTCGATCCAACTGGCCCGGGGTTACCGCCCGGTCCGCCGACCATAGGCCGAATAGCCGCTGCAGGCAGGCGTCCCTCCCCTCGGGACTGACAAGCCGCAAAGCCACCTCCCCTTCCGCCGAGGCTATACCCACCCCTGCCGGTGCCTTTCCGGTTCGGTGCTCTGTGGCCACGCCGCACACCGACCAAGTCCACCCCTCGCCGTCCACCACAATCACACAACCGGACCTCCCGTCGACCCTGACGGTGCCCTCCGTCGGGGCGAACACCCACTGCCCGGGAACAGTCGGTAACACCACCATGTCGCCGGGTGCGGTCCAGCTGCCGTCCACCATCGGAACATGCGCCGAGAACCAGGCGGGCGGCGCGGCCCTGGAGGGCTGCGGCGGCGGCCGCAGAGCCACCGGCCAACTCAACTCTCCCCCACTGTTCGGCAGCGGCGCCACGCGCACATACCGGGCCGCCTCCCCCAGCACAGCCACACCTAGGTCGGCGAACCGGACCGGACCGGCGAACCCCACTTTCCGCAGACCATCCCATTGGCCAACCCAGTCGGTCCCGCGGTCCGCCGTCCAAACGCATCCCCCGTCACCGGCGCACACCACCTCCACATCTTCCAGGAACTCTCCCCGACCGAGGCGATGCAAGAACGCCCGCAATGCGGGTTGGGGCGACCCGTCGCCGCTGATGTCGGCGACCGGTCCCAACGGTGGCACATACGCCAACGGCGCACCCGCCGGGAACCGCGGCGTCGTCTCCGCCGGTAATTCAGCGTTTACGAACTCGGCGTAGAACCCCAGCACATCCCTCACATACTCCTCCGACCGGTTATAAGCAAACAGCGCCTGCACTCGGTCCCGGGACGATCCCCCGGCGACGCACAGGTAATAGGCAGCCGACGCGGCAGCGTCCCACACGTTATGAGGGCTCACGATCCCATCCCCGTTGCCGTCAATGCCATGCGACGCCACGGTCTGAGGCAGAAGCTGCATAGGCCCCACCGCCCGATCCCACTCCTCC
Source organism: Acidimicrobiia bacterium (assembly GCA_965209025.1). Lineage (GTDB taxonomy): Bacteria > Actinomycetota > Acidimicrobiia > Spongiisociales > ZC4RG35 > Bin76. The sequence continues at coordinate 1,099,319 of OZ242375.1, forward strand.
GTCAAATCCCAACGCCCACCGTCGCTGTCGCTAACAGTTAGCCACTGCGGGTTGGACCCATCCAACATCGGACCAAAAAACCACGGGCTGGTATCCCCGAACGCGTCGATCTCAACACCGGACGCATGAGCCGATTCCACCCTCCCGACTGCCGCCACCAGCCGCCAGTCGGTCTGCATCCACGGTGCCGCCATCGGTTCGCCGCTCAACGCCACCTCCCCGGACGGTAAACACCACACCCTCGACGATGCCTGATAGGCGACCCACAGGCGAGGCGGGACCCCAAACGCCAGCCCGGCTGTCCCATTCCACCGGGACGTTCCATTGAGCGGCTCGCCATCGAACAGTACCAGCCCCAGGGTTCCAATGACCACCGCAAACACCGCCACCAGGCGGCGCAACCAGCGGCTGCGCAGCACCGACCACACCAACCGCCCCGCAGAAACCACATCCCCATGGAACGCTCGGAACGCATCCGTCCCGGCCGCAGCCGCCGCCGTGGCCCGATGGTGCCTTTTGCTACCCATGGCGCTAAACGAGTTCCTCGCCTCTCGGTTCCTCCTCATACACACGGTCGGGAGGAAACTCCAGCGACGGGGGCGGCGGTGGCAGAGGGGCGGGGGAAGCACCTGCCGGCGTAGCGGAAACCGGCCCACTGGGGGGACGTTCGGAAGAGCGTGCGGTGGTGGGAGGGTCGGCGTCGGGTGTTTGCCCGGTAGGTGTCTGCCCGGTCGACGGGGGAATGGCAGCTTTACCGGCGGATGGGCTGTTGGCCCAGTCGTACACAGCCCGGGCACCAACCGAAAGGGGGGTAGTGGCCTTCTTGGCGCCGCCGCTCAGGAGTCTCACCGCGCCGCTGGCCATCCCAATACCCGCCGCCGCGGCCAGGCCGGGTCCCCTGGTTCCTGCAGGGCCGAGCGGTCCTTTGGTCATATCCAACAAGCCGCTACCGGCAGGCAGTTTTTCTCCCGCCTGGGCCGCCGCGACCTTCAGGTTGGACCGGGAGGCGCTGACGGCACGGTAGGCTGCCAGCGCACCAGTGGTCTTCTGCCCCACTTTCCCGGCGGTCTTGGCGGCACCCACTACACCTTGGGCGGGCAGCATGTGAGCCCGGATCGCGCTACCGGCTAGGCCGCCGGCGACGCCGCCCGCCACCGCCGGGGCGACTCCACCACCACCGCCGGGGGTGCCCGCCGTGGCGACCTTGCCCGCCAGGGTCGCCGACACTTTGGCTCTTGCCTTCGGCACCAGCTTCCGCAGACGGAACGCCCCGACCGCGATCAACATGAACACCATGAACCGTTCCAGCAGCGCCAGGTCGGCGAAGTTCTCGGCCACTGCGGTCGTCACCAGGAGGATCAGGCGAAGAAACAGCACTCCGATTCCCAAGCCGGTAATGCCCTGCAAAAGCATGGTCAGCCACGATGCCGCCACGTTCCTGCCGAATCCCGGGAACCCCACCAGCACCGCTGCTACCGGCAACACCGCGAACGCCGCTGCCATCAACACCTCGGACAGCATCGCCATCCCGGCGGTAGACAGGATCAACAGAGCGATCATTGTCTGCCCGACAGTGACCACGCCCACCGCGAACGCCCGCTCCAGCGACGCCGAAGCGTTAAACAATGCCAGTTCATGCCCGCCCGGGCATTGGGATATCCGATCCCGCGGATAGGTGCTGTCGACACCGCCGACTCGGACCAGGATGTCCACACCTGCCCTTATCTCACAGTCCCCTGACAGTTCCCGCCCGAAGTTCAGCTGCTCCCACGGCACATGCACGGCGGCGTCGAGGAGGGGAGCCATCATCGTCGGTGTATCTATCTGCCCCGGCCGTGTGGTGGCGGAACCGTCGCCGATCTTCAGCACCTCCGCGACCAGCGCCGACGAGGTTGCCTGGGCACCCTGGTAGTAGCCGTTGTAGTTGGCGAGAACAAACCCACCAACGGCCAGGGCCACCAGCGAGAACGCCACACCGCCGACAGCCGTGGCCCACTGCTGGCGCACCAACCCCCACCCTCCTGCCACACCCATGGCGGTCACCGCCACCCATCGAAGCTGCATCCCTTGCACAATGTCCCTATCCAGGACCTCGCTGATACTGGAGGGTATGGACCCGATGATGTCACTCAGCCGCCCGGCCGCCACGAAGTCAAAAGCCCAAACTCCCAAACGCAGCAGCACCGTGGCCAGAAACCACATCCCAGAGATAAAGGTGCCGAGGAACTTCCGCCACATTGACAGGATCCATCCGCCGTCGTAATACATCTGGTAACGGGTCAGAGCGAACCCCGGCGTGGTTACCGCCACGCTCCCGCTTCCCAGCCAGTCCCCTCCGAGATTGGACAGGCTCATGCCTTGGGGGATCTTCCGATCACAATCGCTGACGAAGTAGTCCAGATTGAAGGTGGCATCGGCGGGGTTGGGAAGGTCAAAGTTGAACGTCGACGAGCCGATATTGGTGGTGGCAGGCTGCCCAGCCATTCGCTGGCAGTCCAATACTTCATTCATCAAGTCGGCCTTCGCCTGCTCCACCTTCGCTGCCCACTCCGCCAACGTCTCCTCCGGCTGGTTGGGCTGTTGCGGTTCCTGCGCCACGGCCAGCCCCGCCCCGACCCCAACCAGCACAACCACCGCCAAGGCTGCTCCGAGAAGCCACTGTGGACGGTTCACGACACCGCCGCCGACCGCTCGGACGCCGCGGGGGTCGTGTCGATCGCCGCTGCCAGCCGCGGGTCGGCAGGAAGCAACACGTCGACCAGACCGTTCCTGCCGTAAACATCACGCCACATCATCACACCCGTCGGCAGGGACATGAGAGCCGGTGTTGCTAGGTCGGGGTCGATCCCCGCCAGCTTGGCTGCGGCCTGTCCCGCGGACTCTGTCTCGACACCAAACACGGCGAAGTATCCCAACAATTCGGCCAACTCGGCAGAGGCATAAAAGTCCGAAGGGGACTGGGTGGCCAACAGCACAGCAGCGTTGTGCTTCCGCCCGTCACGGATCGATTCCACCACCACACTCCGGGATCTCACATCGTCCAACACCGACCATGCCTCATCCAACAGCAGGGCCCCGTACCGCTCCGGGGGAGCGATTACCGCCCGGGCCACCAACATCAAACCCAGCACTACCGCCGTCGCTGCCACCTCCGAGGGGGTATCAGGCGTCTCCACGAGCGACAGCCCGGGGGCATGCAACACGATCAGGTCGGCAGTGAGGTCGGCAGGTGGGCGTCGTGGATCAAACAGCGCACCACCGATCTGGTCGGCTGCCAGCACCTCCACCAAATCCACGATCCGCGACCAGCCCCCACCTTCAGGCGCCCCTGTTGCGGCCTCCCGAACCATCGACAACAGCGGGACACCGTGCCGCTCCGACGCCATTCGAGCTATCGCCGACGCCACCTTGGAGCGGGGATCCAGCCCGGCCGCATAAGACAAAAGCTTCACTGCCGTCTTAGCCGCCAACTCCCGGTCGGGTATGGCCCGCATCGGGTCGATGCTCCCAGCCGCAGGATCAGTCACATTGATCACTTCCACGGAGATCTCCGGAGAGAGCCCGGCGATCGCCTTACCGAATTCCACATACTCGCCGGTGCCATTGTCCATATTGCTTCGATCCACCACCACAACCCGGCCGCCGGCGGCCAGCGCCGTCCACAGCACCCTTTTGGCGAAGACCGACTTGCCGGACCCTAACTTCCCCGCGATTCCCATCGAGGGTGAGCGGGGGTGGCCACCCACCGACTGTGCCCGTGGACCCAGGGTGGGGTCGAACAACACCGGTACCGGAACGCCACGATCGTCCATCATCCCCAACAACGCTCCCCGGGGATCTCCCAACTGCGACTGAAGGCACGGGCCCAGGCCTGCCAAACCATCAGCCATGACATACTGTCGATAATCCCTAGCGACCGGCCCCAGGACCCGTTGCGGAGCCCACCACCGCCGCGCGGCGACCTGATCACCTGAAGGCACACCCAAAGTCACCTGAACCGATGCGGCCAGGCCTCGCAACCCCTCAACCCTGCGCCTCAATCGCTCCCCGGCTGCCACTACATCTTCGCCATCCACCCGGACCGCAGTAGCCAACGCCACCGAGATCACCAACTCGTCGGAGTTCTGTCTCTCGGCCAACGCCCTCCGCTGGGTCTCCACCAACTCGTGGGCCAAGTCCAGTTCCGGCGGCGGGCCGGCTGGATCCCCCGCAAACTGGGCATATTCCGAGGTCAGTCGTCGCGCCTGATTGCGGGTCTTCGCAGCCGCCACCGAATGCGGCACCACCGAAACATCCACACACCACTCCCAAGGAGCATCCAACTTGTCCAACCTCCACAACAGCTCTCCGCCGCCGGGCAACCGCCAGGCGTTCGGCAACTGGGCCACCACGGCCGTGGTGTGCGCCACCCTCCCATCAAACGGCATCGCCGCCACCGCCACCCCCCGGATCGGTTCCGCCCACATAGCCTCTCCCAGCCGCCAGGCAGATCCGCCGTCCACCATCCCATTGCCGATCATCACCCCACCGGGCTTGGGCACCGGCAGCAAATGGGGCAAGTCGTCGTCGGGCTCCGGTGGGGGAACGAACGCAGACCCCCGAGGGATACGCTCCAACAACTCCATCACCTCGCCGGTAGTCGCCGGTCGCAGCCCCACCGCATTGGCGGCCCTGGCAACCGTCGCCTCCGCCCCCCGGGCCATGGCCTCCCTGTCCACCCAACTCGCCCGGGCGGGTGCCGCCAACCCCAACATCCGTTGCACTCGATGCGCATATCGCGCCACCGGCCCCGCCGGTTCAGCCGTTACATCGCCCTCCACCCAAAGCCAAAACCTACGTTCTGTCAACTCCATCCCCCGTGATAACCGCTTCCGCTCCGCCTCTATCTCTACCCGCCACGACTCACGGTCGGACGTGGCGGCCATACGCGCCGCCACAGTGTCCGCGTCCACGGTAGCCAGCGTGGACACCAACCGCCACCGCCGGGCCGTCACCGACTCGACCAGTCGTTCGACCGCATCCAGCGACCCCAACGCGGCTTGGGTGTCCAGCAACATCCCATAATGTGGCGACCCGACCGCGAACACCATCCAAGCCGAATGATCTCTCCCGACCACCACATTGTCTACTACGGCATCAGCCATGCGATGTGCCAACCGCTTCCACACCCGCCGCCGCAAACGCCACCGGAGCCACCCGGCCACGCCTGTCACCATCGACCGCTCGTCGACCCGCGTTCGTCGCAATGACCGCCCGAGCAGCAAGGTAGCCCCTACCACAACCAACGCCAACAGAACATGCACCCCCGACCTCAGCATCCACAACGCCGCCAGACAGCCCACCGCCCCAACACAGAACTGGGCAATAGTGAACGTCCAGGGAAGGCTCAAACCCGGTAGGCGGCCTATTTCGCTAGGCCGCCTGCGGGCCTGTGTGAACACTCGAACGACACGCACCACGCGTTCCCCGCCGTTCAGGAACCGTCGGGAGTGCCGTACTGCAGGTTCCCGACGTTGCCGACCCGCGGAGCGTCAGGATTGAACTCCGCCGATGTCGCATCGGCAAAGAAGTACATGTTCACAGCAAGACCAACCGCCACAGCACCGAGGGCTATCGCGCCTAGCAGCGCCGGCATTGATTTCGTTTTCATAAACACCACAATCCCACCGACGATCGCAGCCAACCCGATCACCGCCACGGCGGCCTTGAAGCCATCGCTAACAAGCTCCGTGAAGATGTCGAATATCCCACGCTGGGCCGGTGTGGCCTGTGCCAAGACAAATAGGGTCAACATTTTGCTTTCTTCCTTTCTCTGCTCTAAGTTCCGGCCGGCCACTATCAGCCGGTCACCGTCAAACAGGTTCCCGGTGACAGCCCCAGCTCTCGCCAGTCGACGCCGAAAGACACTCACCCTGCCGTCGCTACGAACCGACGATGCATCCAACCAACCGCCGTTAGCCACAGCGGCCGCGGTGACCTGCCGGGCCGTCCCTCCCATTGACACCCCGCTGACAGTCCCCACCTCAACCGGTTGGGGACGGCTCTCCGAGGCCCGCACGGAAAACTCCGCCGCCGCCAACAAATCATCGAACCCATCCACCGGACCTTGATCCGTCGTCGCTTCGGTGCGGGATGGGGGGTCCGGGTCTTCACCGGTTTCGGTCCGCCCGGTTTCGGTTGGGCTGTCGGTGGGGAGGACCAGGGTCGCCAGGCGGATCCGCGCCAGGTAGGTAGGTGCGCCGAAACCGTTGGTTGCGGTAGTGTCCTCCGTGGAGACGGGACCCGGGGCTTCGCTGGTTTCGGTCCGTCCGGTCAAGGTGGTGGAGACCGTCGAGGTTGGGCGTTGCAACTTGCCCACGGAGGTGGGCGGGTCATTGTCAGGGGAACCGGCAGCGCCGCATGGGTATTTCAGGTCAGCGACCTCGGCTATCAGATGCTCGAAGGGACGGCTGCTGAAGGTCGTTCCGCTGTGCATGGCCACCACTATGCAACAGGCGTTTCCTCGACCGTTCGCAGACCGTTCGCATGAGCGTTCGCAAACCGTTCGTTTCGGTGTTGACCTGGGCAAACGCCATGACCCAAGGTGAGGGTGCGCCGGGCGCATCGAGTGCCTTCCTTCGAGGTTCTGGGCCGGTCAGGCAGCCGGGGGTTACAAGCTGAGACCGCGGGCTGCCACGGTCTCGGTGCGGGCCGGTTGGGGGAGGACGTTGGTTGGTTTCTGCTGGGCGACGATCACCTCGGTTGCGGGGGTGGTGCGTCCTTGTTCCAGTCCTCGTTGGATGCCGTTCACGATCCAAGCGGCCGCTTTGGTGGCTTGGGATGAGGCAGTGAGCATGATCGCCGCGCCGTTGTCGCCTTTGAGTGCCTTGGTCCAAGAGGTGAGGTAGGCAGCGTGCTGGGGGGGTGGTTCGTGTTCCATTCCGAGGGCGTTGCAGATGATGACCGACCCGAGTTCGGCTGTAAGTTCCTCGAAGGCCCGTTCCTCCCGGCTGGGGATCGTGGATTCGTCGAAGCGGTTGAGGCGGGAGGGATGGCCGGTCCAGTGGGCGTATTCGTGGGCCATGGTCGAGGCGTAGCCGCCGACGTCGAAGAACTGCTCTGGCTTGGGCATCCGGATACGGTCGGTCTCCGGGGTGTAGCAGGCCTCGTCGCCGCCGTATTCGCGGGTCGCTCCCAGGGTGTCGAACATCCTGTCGATCTCTTCATGCTCAAAGGAAGCGTGCTCTACGGCCGTGAACCGTGGGTCTTGTGGGACTTCGCCGTCCACCTGGGTGTGGTGAAAAACGGTATGGGTAGTGATTCCGACTAGGCGGCGGGAGTTGCCGCACAGGTCACCGTCCCGGCACTTCCTGTCCTTACAGCAGCGGGTGAACATGGGCCGGATGATGTAGACGCCGTGCATCCCGCGGCGTACCTGGCATTCGACCTGTTGCCATTGACGGTATGTGGCCCAGGCGTTCGGGTCGTCGCCGAAGGTCACACCGGCCACGGTCAGCACCCACCGGTTTATGCCGTTGTAGATCACTTCGGAGACGGGGTTGTGGGGGGTTGCGGCACCGAGGGCGCTCCACGGTTGGGTCCACCGGCTTGGGTTGCTCTCCATGGCTGTGGCCATGGCCTGGGCCACTTCGGTGGCTACCGCCTGGACTCTGTCGATGCGCTTTGTGCTGGCCAAATTTGTCCTCCTCGTCTAGGAGTCGGAGCGTGGGTCGGCTTCTTCGTATTCGGGTGCGACCGCGATTACGAACCCGGCGGGATGTCGGGCGATCCGCCCTTGGTCGTCGCTTTCCAGTTCGAGTGGGGACAAGTCCACGGGCGTGTGGGTGGGGGTTTCCTTGCCCGGGGATGGGGTTTTGTCTTTGGTTGCCATGTTCTGGAGGTTCCTCCTATTCGGACTCCCGGGGTGGGGGGTTTACAGCGAAATGTGCCGGTCTGGAAGGTCCTCCTGGGGGAGTATCCGCTCTATGGGGTTGTTGGTGATGTCTTCTTCCAGGGCGGCTCTTTCGGCTTCGAGAAGGTCGAGGTCAGTACGGTCGACCGGGCTGATCGCATCCCTGAGCTTGGGCAGTTCGGAGTTGATCTCCTCCAGCTTCTTCTGGGCTGCTGCGATGAGGTCGGGGATGCGTCCGAGGGCATGGCCGATGCGTTTGTCCATCTGGACGGGTTTCTTGGTGTGAGGGTTGTGGAAGTGCCGTGACCAGTCTTTGCGGGAGATGACAAACCCCAGCCCGGTGTTGGGGTCGCCGAGTTCTATGGCGAACATGGCGCTTCGCCGGTTGTAGGGGCGGCGGGCCAGGTGAATGTCGATGTTCCCGAGGCGACCGAGGCGGCGGCGGTTGCGGGACCACATCCGGTGTTCGGTCACGGCCATGCCTCTCCACAGCCAATGGTTGGGGCCGTGGCGGGCCATGGTCTTCCAGTAGTCGGCTTCGTCGGGTGTGTTTTGCCATTCGGGGAGGGTGATGTGTTCCAGGTCGCCGGGGTCTTCGGCCAGTTCGGTCAGCATCCGGATGCGCTGTTCGGTTTTGGGGATGGCACGTTCCCAGTTTTGAATGTGCCGTCGGAGGCGTTGTTGTTGGACGACTCTGGCCTGGTGGCGGGTGGTGAGTTGGGTGATCTCGGTGTTGAGTTCGTTGAGGCGGACCGAGCGTGGGTCGCCGGTGGCCAGGGCCTTGATGGCTCCGAACACGGCTGCGTCGGATCCGGTGTCGATGTCCTCGATAATGCGGTCGCAGTTACCGGAGCGGAACTGGTCGATCAGCACCTGTTTGCGTTGGATGGTCTGCAACGAGAACGCGTCGGCGGACCCTTCGGTGAGGTAGTAGTTGATGAAGACCTGTGGGTTCTGGTTCTTGGGTCGGAGGATCCTTCCTTCCCGCTGTTCGATGTCGGCGGGTCTCCACGGGTAGTCCAAGTGGTGGAGGGCGATCATTCGGTCTTGGATGTTCATCCCGGTGCCCATCTTGGCGGTGGAACCGATCAGTACCGCCACCTCTCCGTTGCGGCATCGTTTGTTCAGGGCGCTCTTGGCGGCGGGGGTCTTGTAGTCGTGGATGAACCGTATCTTCTCCCGGGGGACGCCCGCTTTGGTCATGTGGGATGCCAGGATGTCGTAGATGGGGACGGTGGAAGCACCATCGGGTACTCCTTTGTCGCAGAACACCACCTGCAGAGCGCCCGGTTGGGCGTTGGGATCCTCTGAGCGGTATTCGACATCGGCGTATCTGTGGTAGAGGCCGGCCACCTCCTCGGCGCACTGGAGCACCTTGGACGGATTGTCTTGGGGCAAACCGACCAGGCCGAGGTGGAGGGAGGCCTTCTGAGCGTCTGTGCAGACGGCCAGCATGTTGTCGGGCTGTTCCAGGTTCTGTTGGCGGTCGTCCAAAGAGTCCATGAAACTGTTCAAATGTGGTGTGGGCGGCGCTGTGTGTATGTTGGGTTCGGCACCCACCAGGGAGGGACGGTCCAACCCGAGTTGTTCCGCCGAGCGGATGTCGGCCCGCACCGCCAGCATGGTGAACAGCTCCGGCATGTTGGTGTAGCGAGCGATCCGCTCCCGCCACTTATACCCGCGGCCGGCGGCGGTGAGTTCGCTGGCGCCCTTGCGCTGTCCGAACTGCGCCACCCAGTCGTCGAAGCGGAACAGGCCTGATTGGGCCAGCATGTCCGGCATCACATACCGTTGCATCACCGCCAGTTCGATGAGCTTGTTGGCGATGGGGGTGCCGGTGGCCACGGTGACGACCCCGTGGGACCGGTCGTAGTGGGAGCGCATCCACCGAAGCTTCATGTCCAATCCGGTGGCTTTGCCGCTTCCGCGGAAGGCGAGATCGCGGTTCATGCTGGGGATGCTGAGGTTCTTGAATTCGTGCGCTTCGTCCACGAACAGGTAGTCGACGCCGAGGTCTTCCCAATAGGCGGGTTCGCGGTTGACGTACTGGGTCTCGATGAGTTCCTGCAGTTGCGCTTCCCGCTGCTCGATGGCCTTCTGCATGCGCCTGACTGTGAGGCGGTCCCTGCCCCCATGTTCGTCTGTTTGCGCACGATACGACTGCAACGCTCCCCGCCAGTCCAACAGCTCCTCATGGAGGTATTGGGCTCTGGTTTCGGGCCGCAGCTTCAGCATGGTGAACAGGCTGTGGGATAAGATGATCCCGTCCCAGTCGCCCCAGGCGCAGCGGGCTACGAACTCTTCCCTCTCCTCGGGTCCGGGGGTTCGCCCTTCGTCGGGCATCAACAGGCGAGCGTTCGGGAACACCCTCTGGTACTCCACGGCAAAGTCAGTCACGAGGTGGTTGGGTACTACGAATGCTGCTTTGCGGATGAGACCGAGCCGTTTCGATTCCTGGGCGGCGATGGCCATGGTCATGGTCTTCCCCGCGCCGACGGAATGGCCGAGAAGGAAGTCACCAACGTCGACGATGTGCGCCGCGGCCACGGCCTGATGTTCATAGGGTTCGATCCCGGTCGCCAGGCCGGGAGGCCGTCCGATCCAGTCGGCGGGATATCGAGGCGGCACCCAGGCGTTGAACATGTCGTTGTACCGCTCCACCAGCTGATGACACCGCGTCGGGTCTTCGTCCCACATCCACTCCGCCAGGCGGTTGTTCCACTTTTCGGTCTTCTCCGAAGCGGCGGCGGTTTCCACCTCGTTGAGGACTTGGCGGCGGTTCCCGTCATCGTCGTAGACGGTGTCTTTCACCTCTATCTTGCGACCGGCCCACGCCGCGGCGACGATCTCAAGGGGCGTGCGGCGGGCTGTGCCCCAGTCCTGTCTCTCCTTGGCGCCGTGGTACAAATCCCCCGTTATCGTCCACCCGGCCGCGTCGGTGTACACAACGGCTATGTTGCCTCGGCTGTCGGGAAGGGTGGCTTCGATGAACTCTTGCACTTCGTCGGGTTTCAGCAGCGGGGTTCCGCACCCGGCATGAATGTCTCCCGACTCCAACGGCTTGGGCAGGATGGCCAGAAGGGCTTCCCGGTTGGGTTCCAGGCGGGGATCGTTGGCCTGTTCGACGGTGTTCAGTTTCGCTCGGACGTTCCCGGACAGATACCGGACCGACGGCACCCACTCTCCACCCTGGGGGTCGTAGAACGCCAGCCCCGCCAGGTCGGTCTCGTCCCAGTCGAACTCGGTGATCTGTTTCATCAGGTTGAGGTCTATGCGGCCGGTGCGACCCACAGAAGCCTTCACCGCGTCTTCGACCGTGTTGACCATTTGCGGCGCAACATCGGGATGGACGGTCCGTCGGGTAAAGATGGGCGCTCGGGTCACTTTTCCCGAGCGGGATATGTCTTCGAGGCCGAGCACCAGCCCGCAGTCGGGGTCGGTGCGGAATTCTCCAAGGTGGGCCCGGCGGCGGTTGCCGTTGGGGGTTAGGCGGGTGAGGGGTTTTCCCCCATACGCTCGACGGGCCGACCGGTAGGCAGCATCCAACCGGGACCGGAGGCGGTCCAGATGATCGTCTCCGTACCCGGCCTGCTCGGCCGCCAGCAGCGTGCGGGCCGCGTCGCGGAGGTGACACAACGCCCGCAGACGGGTTTTCACCAGTTGCGGGTTTTGGTTCCCAGGAATTCTGGGGTGGAACGTGACTGGTTTGTTGCGAGTGATCCGAACAAACCCGCGTCCGGGGGCGAAAACCGAGCCCTCCCGGTACCAGGGAGGCGGTGACCAATCCAACACCGGATCCTCCCCAGGGGCTTCCGTTGCGTCCGCGGGGGGAACGCCCAACGGCAGGTTGGCGGTTCCCGCCTCTCCGATGGCGGTGCCGACCACTTCCACCAGGGACGAAGTCTCGTCTAGCACCACTCGGACGTCCCGGGCGCCCCACATTCCCCCGAGGCGCACCGTGCCGCACACTAGGTCGGGGTTCTCCACGAACCACCCGTTCATGTGGAAGTCCCCGTCAGCGCACACCTGGGGCACCGATTCCAACCAGGCCTCCTCGAGCTCAGCTGCTTCTTCGTCGGATAGGGGTGTTTCCCGCCGTTGGAACGCCACGATGTCAGCGGTGACTGCCGTTCCGGCCTGCTCGGTGAACGCGGTGTTGGGCAGGCGCACCGCCCCGAGGAAGTGGCCCCACTTGGCGAGCTGGCGGCGCTGGTGGTCTGCTTGCGAGTCCAGGGTATGCCTGGAGGTGATAGACAGCAGCACCCCTCTCGGTTTCAGGCTCAATAAGGCCCGGTAGAGGGCGTAGTTGTGCAGCGACAACTGCCGGTTGGGATTGTGTTCGGGATCGAACGGATGCACCTCCGAGAACGGCACGTTCCCTATCGCAGCAACGAACCCCTCCCCGCGGAACTCCTCCAGGCGTTCGTTGATTACCTGGTGTCGGGGATGCAACCCGGCACAGATCGCCGCGGTGGACGGGTCCATCTCCACTCCCACAACGTTGACACCCCGGGGGGCACCGGCCATGAACACCCCGACACCGCAACCGGGTTCCAACACGCTGCCTTCGGTGATGCCCCACCGTCGGAGCAGGTCCCACATCATTTCAGCGACCTCCGGCGAGGTGTAGTGGGCGTTGAGGGTGCTGGCCTCCGCCCAACGCAACTCCTCCGGTGACAGCACGTCGGCTATGGCGGCGCCGTACCGTCGGCCGAGCTTGTGGTGAGGGTCGAAAACGGCGGGTACCGCTCCCCATCCCGACCACCTAGCGAGGATACGTTGGTCCTCGACGGTGGCGATTTTCTTCCGCCTGCGGATCAGACGCAACGCCGCCAGGTTGGCATCGATCCGGCCGATCTGTCCCGACGGTGGTCGGAACAAGTCGAGGCTCGGGTCGGCTAGTAGGGTGGGCTCGGGTAGTTCACCAACTCGCCCATCTCCGCCGGCGGCGGATCGAGCCTCCTGGCCATCCGCGCCGCCAGGTCGAACGTGAGATGCCGTCCCAGCGGTGACATCTCCCTGTCCAGAATCTGCTGCAGTTCCCGTTGCCGCTGGCGTTTCGCCGCCGTCCACCACAGCTTCACCGGGCCCATGTGCTCGATTATCTCTCTCGCCAGCATGTCGATCGGGAGGCCCTGGTAGCGGCCCCACAGGCTCTCCCCGTAAGCCACCTTGAACTCCGTCCACTCCGGATCCCACACCGGAGTCGGTTCCTCCCTGCACACCTCCACCCAGTCGGCTCGCAAGTTCGCCATCGCTACCTCCTGGGGTTCTGCCATCTGGTCCGGGTCGTCCAGATCGGTCACTCCCAGTTGCTGTCCTATCCGGATCTCCGATTCGGTCAGGATCCGCTCCAGTTTGCGGTCCAGGGTCTTGAAATGTGCTTCCTGGTCGCTGATTGTTGCCAAGTGGCGTGGACACCACATGGCCATCCACGTCCACGCCGCGGTGCCCATCTGGCCTATCCGCGCCTGGATCCCGATCGTCTCCGGTACCCGACAGCGGGCTATCTCCTGCGACGGGGGCAACGCGATGTTCACCATCTTCCTCCTCCAAACCGAACAACAACAGTTGTTCGTAAAACCAGCGACCGGAGCCACTATTCATGGTACAGCCATGCTTTCTGTAGGGTGTGAAACATTTTCGGTGGCGGCCCTTTTAGCGGTTGAGCCCGACGGTGGGTGTCGAGACGCGGATTCCCATTGCTTCTTCGGGTTGGCGGTCGGCGTCGGCCAGTTGCCGCTCGGCGTTCCGTAGCCAAGTGGCGTAGGGAGGGTCGTGAACGATGTTCCCGATGAACGTCATGGCCGGTTGCTCCTCTCTAATAGCGGGGTCAGCTGCAGCCCAGCGACGTTCCACAGTTCAGGCAGCAGTAGCAGCTGCCGTTGCGGACCGTCAGGTGGCCGCATTCGTCGCACATGGGAGCGTCGCCCATCATGTCCCCGAGGAACATTTGAGAAGCGGAAGCGGAGCCGTTCTGGCCAGCATGACGGGTCTGCACCGCCGCTATGGCCGCCCCGTCTGGGGTCGCTTCCAGGCGGAGTTGTGTGCCTGCTTCTGCCACGGCGGGGTCAGGCGGCGCCGCCAGTTCGAGCTGAGAAGTGGAACGCACCTGGCCGAGTTCTTCCCTGCCCAGGTATTCGATGCCTAAAGACCGGAAGATGTAGTCAACCATCGACGAGGCCGTCTTGATGCTGGGATGGCCCTGCACCAAGCCCCGCGGTTCGAAGGTTTGGAACAGGAACGTGTCCACGAACTCCCCCAGGGGTACGCCGTATTGAAGGCCCTTGGAGACTGCGATAGCGAAACAGGACAGGACCCCTCGCAGGGTGGTGCCCTCCTTAGCGAGGTCGATGAACAGCTCCCCGGGGGTGCCGTCCGAGTACTCGCCGGTGCGAAGGAACAGTTTGTGACCGCCTACCCGGGCCTCGTGGGTCCAACCCCGTCGGCTGGCCGACAGCACGAAGCGGGGAGGGTTTAAACCCTGGCGGCACGCCTGGGTGGGGGAGATCCCCTCGGGGAGGGGCCCGAACGCCAACCGCTGTTCGACCGCCAGTGCGTCGGCAAGTTCGGCGTCTTCCTCGCCAGGGGTGGTGGTTGTCGATGAGAGAGGCTGGGAGGCCTTGCTGCCGTCCCGGTAGAGGGCAATTGCCTTCAATCCCAGATTCCACGAGAGTGAGTAGGCGTCCCGGATATCCAAGGGGCTGACCTCGTTGGGCATGTTGATGGTCTTGGAAATGGCACCTGAGATGAACGCCTGAGCGGCGGCCATCATCCTGATGTGCCCTTCGTAGTGAATGAACCGTTGCCCATGCCGGCCGTTGCGGTTGGCGGTGTCGAACACCCCCAGATGCTCTCTCTGCAGATGCGGTGCGCCCTCGATGGCGTGCCGGCCGAACACATGGTCGTTGGCCGCTCGGATCTGCTCCGGTGTGTACCCGAGCCACCGCAGCAGATCAAAGTCGGGCTGCTCGGCCAAGTCGGGTGGGACGCCGAGGCGGCGCAAGGTGACATCGCCGACAGCCAAGACGTCGAACGCCGACCGGAGGTCGAACCCATCACCCATGTCCCCCTCCATTCTGTCCAGGTCGGTGTCAGAAAACCCGTGCGATCTCAGGCTGCAACGGTTGACATGCGGAGCCCCTTCGAGAGATCCCGTTCCGACCATGTACTCGAGGATCGCTCGCCGCTGCTCGTCGTCGTACCCGAGAGCCCGCAACCCGGGTTCCACCGCATTGTTGACGATCCTGAAGTAACCACCGCCGGCCAGTTTCTTGAACTTGACCAGCGCAAAGTCCGGTTCGACCCCGGTGGTGTCACAGTCCATCACCAATCCGACGGTCCCGCCCGGCGCGAGAACACTTACTTGGGCGTTGCGGAACCCATGCACCTCCCCCAGGGCCAAAGCCCGGTCCCAAACATCGCGGGCGGCCTGGGCCAGGTCAGGGGGGCAATACCGTCTGCTCACGCCCATCACCGTCCGGGACAGCCCCTCGTACTCCCCTGGGGGAGCGTCGTAAGCGGCGCGGCGATGGTTCCGGATCACCCGCAGCATCGCCTCCCGGTTCTCGTCGAACCTGGGAAACGGGCCCACTGCTTGGGCGATTTCCGCAGAGGTGGCGTAGGCGTGGCCGGTCAGAACCGCGGTCACCGCGCCGGCGACTGCCCTTCCCTGGGGGGAGTCGTACGGGATGCCCTGGCGCATCAACAGAGACCCGAGGTTGGTGTAACCCAGGCCGAGGGTGCGGTAGTCGTAGGAACCCCGGGCCACCTCCCGGGAAGGAAAGTGGGCCATGGCCACGGAGATCTCCAACATGATCGTCCACAGGCGAATGGTGTGCAGAAACCCGTCCACGTCGAAGGACCGAGTCTTTTCGTCGTAGAACGCCACCAGGTTCAAAGACGCCAGGTTGCAGGCCGTGTTGTCCAAAAACATGTATTCCGAACAGGGATTGGAACCCCGAATGGGGCCACCCTCAGGGCAGGTGTGCCAGTCGTTGATGGTGGTGTCGAACTGGACCCCGGGATCAGCGCAAGCCCACGCGGCGGCGGCGATGCTGTTCCACAGGTGCCCGGCCCGGACGGTCCTCACCACCCTGCCGGTGGTGCGCTCGGTTAGCCGCCACTCACCGTCGGACTCCACGGCTCGCAGGAATCGGTCGGTGACCCGCACCGAGTTGTTGGAGTTCTGCCCCGACACAGTGGCGTACGCCTCTCCGTTGAAGTCGGCAGGGAACCCGCCTTGTTCGATGAGGATCCTGGCCTTTTCCTCCTCCTCTTTCTTCCAGTTGATGAAGGCCTCAATGTCGGGATGGTCGATGTCAAGAATGACCATCTTGGCCGCGCGGCGGGTGGTGCCGCCCGATTTGATAGCTCCAGCCGCCCGGTCCCCGACCCTCAGGAACGACATGACCCCCGAGGACGTGCCGCCGCCGGACAGGCGCTCGCCTTCGGCTCGGATAGCGGAGAAATTGGAGCCGGCACCGGCACCGAACTTGAAAACGCGGGACTCCCGCAGCCACAGATCCATGATCCCTCCCGGATTGACCAGATCGTCCTCGACCTTGAGGATGAAACAGGCGTGAGGCGCCGGGTGGGAGTAGGAATCCGGGGAAGGGGCCATCTCTCCGGTCTCGGGATCGAGAAACCAGAATCCCTGCGGCGGGCCGGTCAGTCCGTAGGCCCAGTTCAATCCGGTGTTAAACCACTGTGGCGAGTTCGGTGCGCCCATCTGCCTGCACAGCTGGTACCGCATCTCGTCCTCGAACGCCGCCGCGTCCCCAGCAGAGGCGAAGTATCCAAGTCTTTCACCCCACCGTCGCCACGTTCCGGCGAGCCGGTCAAACACCTGCCGGGCAGACCGTTCCGAATCCAGATGGTCGCCGTCGGTCGGAACACCCGCCTTCCGGAAGTATTTGGAGACGATGATGTCCGATGCCACCCTCGACCAACCGGCAGGCACCTCCGCGCCTTCCATCTCGAACACCACCGAACCGTCCGGGTTGGTGATGCGAGCGTCCCGCCGCTGCCACGTCACCCCACTGTACGGATCCTCACCGGCAGTGGTGTACCGCCGATCAATCTTCAAACCATTCACACCAACCAAACCTGGCCTCCCTTCCGTTCCTCCCAATTCACCACGATGTGTGTCCACCGTCTGGGCCGTCGCCATACCTCCCACATTCCCAGCGGTCGGAGCGACATGCGCCGTTGGCGACAGTTCACCCAGAGGGTTGCAGCCCACACTGGCCGCTGGCAGAGTACCGCCCGGTCCATTGGGGAGACAATCACAGCCCTGCCGCCAGACCGAATCGCACAGGCCCGGCCCCACGACGGACGCCATCTCGGTGAAGGCTCGTTTCGCTTCCAAATACCGGAACTCGGCGGCGGCATGGTCGTCCTCGGCGGACCAGATCACTTCCAACAATTCCCTGGGCGCGTCGTCCAAGTCCCCCAGGGACATCGCCGTCTCGTATGCGACATCCCTAGCGGCTTCGGTGCGCACCAGTTCCCGACGGGCCGCTCGAACATTCCGAGCGCATTCGCCAGCATCAGTCAGCGGCCCCTGCATCCCTCGACCCGGAAGCCGATCCGTCCCTGTGGTGAACATGTCATCGCTCCTCTCAAATGGGAAACCCTTGGGTACACCATGCCATTCGCTCATCGGCGAACGTTCGCAAAGCGTTCGTTTCCCTTGCGAACGGTCCACGAACGCTTCAAAACACCCACCCTGGCCCCAGTGGCGGGGCCCAGAATCCCTGTTTCCTGCGCATTCTGAGAGGTTGGAGGCATCCCACGAGGGTGCGTGAGTAACACTGCCAGGACGTCAGAAGGGTCTCCTCCGGGGCTCCTAGCTGTTGTTTTGCGACGGGATCGGGAGTTTCATCCGACCGACCGACGGCGAGATTCGCCGGGTCAGGGCAACGCCACCAGCCAACCCGTGCACGGACCTCCGAACAGTTGCTTGAGGGTCGCAAGTTCGGAGGCGTCCACAGACAGATCCCACCGGACCTTGGCCTCCACCCAAGCCACCGCATAGGGACAGATTGCTTCCTCAACCGGCGGCAACCACTCCGATGGATCGTCCGCGCCCTTGGTCCGGTTCGACACGGCCGAGACCGCCAACAATGATCTCTCATCGTTGGCGAAAAGTTCCCGCCGCCCCGAGTCCCACCTCCACGCACCGGAACGCCAGGCCTCAGCCAACGGAACCAAGTGATCAATGTCCACGTGGGCGGCGTCGGTCAGGACCAGCCCGTCATAGGGCGACCCCCATCGGCCAGACACCACCCAGCATGGCCGGTCAGCCGCCATCACCAAGTAGTCCGGTGCCGAGTCCCGGATCAGAACCTCCCGCCGCGTGTCACACCCATCACCGTCGAGATCCGACCAGTGGGAGAAAAGCCCCCGATCGTACCCCTCCCACCGCTCCTCTTCGACCCGCAAGCTGGCCACAAGCTCCTCCGTCGGCGACTCGGACACCAGCCGATTCTCCCCGGACGCCACTGCCGTGGAGGATGTCGGAACGGCCCAAACGGGTTCCTCCCCCCACTCGGCCGGAGTCTCCACTCCCGTCGAATCGCCTCCGCAAGCCACTGCCACCAAAAACAACAGCCACCAACCAACCCTCATACCCAAGCACGCTACCGGCCACCTGTGACACCGCCGATCCCTCACCATAGGAGGGCGGGTCGCACGGACAATAGCTCCCGCTCCACCTGAGCTGCTTCACAACCAACGACGAGAATTGGGAGAGGCCCGAAAGAAGACAACCGGTTTGCGGGGACAGTTGTGCGGTAGGCGTGGTAGGCCCGACAATGTGTGAACGGACTCGGTGATCGGCTCGGAACTCAGCCTGCGTTGAGCGTTGGCGATCCGTTGGCGGATCCACGGTGATCGAATAGCCCATACCAGCGGTAACCAGAGAACTTCCAGAGAGATCGAAAAAGGACCGAAGACCTCAACCACACGTTTGCACTAAAGCAGTGCCCACAACGGAATTCGGGTGGGCAAACACCAGCATTCCAGGGTGGCGCAGGCCAGTGTGAGGTGGATTCGGGGGACCTTCTGCAAAAGCGTTCGCAGCATACTCACACGACTCCTCACCAAGGAGACTCCCAGCGAACGGTCTGCGAACGCTTGCCGCCACAATTGGCGTTTCCCCAGGTCAGACACCACACGAACGTTGCGAACGCTTATACGAACGGTTTGCGAACGCGTGTTCTGGGCGTGGTTTCATAGTGGAGGGCATGAAACACAGTACATCGCTTTCCGAACATCCCCGGGGATGGGCCATCCCTCCCCACCTTGAACCTGGCCCTCCCGCCGAAGGGTTACCTCAGGTGCTGCGCATGCCTACAGTCGTGGCTGTTACAGGTCTGTCTCGTACGACTCTGTGGCGTCTGCGCCAGAACGGACAGTTCCCGAACCCTGTCCGTTTGGGCGGGAGCACATCCCGGGCTGTTGGTTGGCTAAGAAGCGACATCGAGGCATGGATCCACACCAGACCCGCAGCCCAACCAAACGGTGGCTAAACCTGAGAACCAATTCCCAGGGAGGAAAAGTAAACCCAGTGTCGCTGCGATGTGCAGGACGACCTCGGTTCCTTGTAGGGCTGTGGGGGGCGTGCTCTCCCCTCCTTGCCGTGGCTGCCATGTCGGCCCTGCCAGACAGCACAAGAATACCCCCCTCCCAACATTTGTCGGTCCCATGCTGTGTTCCGTTACCGCGGCTTGTCCGTAGTTGCAGATCACCTCACCGGGACGTTGTTGTAGGGTCTTGAGGTGGCTACGGGACGCATAGCCGCCTCAATCGCTTGAACAGCTTCGCGGTACCCGCTGCCGGGGTCGGGTGTGCGACCATGGATATCTCACCAGCCGCGGCGCAAGTCAAAGAGCGGTCGCCGCCATGTTGGGGTGTCTCTTTTCTGCCGATCCTGCTCACAGTGGCATCCGTCCGGCGCTCCAAGTGGAGGCATCCTTCGGTGTCCCTTTCGACTCTCCAAGGGAGAACCTGGAGCATGCTCGCCTGCCTCGAGGGCAAGGCCAGCCCCCCGGATTCCTAGACCAAGTCCCGCATTGCGGGCATTCCTCCCCCGACCCGTGGGCGGCTCTCCTCCCCCGCCGTAGACGTTCGCGCAAACGTTCGGTGCCCTAACGAACGGTTTGCGAACGCTCTGACCCGATCCTTCATTCATGCTGAAGGTCTTATGCTGTCGATCGGGAAGAAAAGCGTCGCTCATGCCGCCTATTACACAGCAGGCCGGGCGGTGGGTTCGGCGGGGTACTACACGGACGGTGGAGATACCCCGGGCCGGTGGGTAAACGCCGGTGGGCTGACTGTCGCCGCAGGCGCCGTCGTAACACATCAAGCCCTACAAGCCTCTCTCAGCGCCGTTGAACCAAACACCGGCGAGCAACTCGGGCGTCGCTTCACCGTGCAAGGCACCTTCGTGGACCAACTCGGGATCCGCCGCGAGCGGCGCCCCTGCGCGGCCTTCGACCTGACCTTCTCACCCCCGAAAAGTATCAGCGTCGCCTGGGCCTTATCCGATCCCCACACCCGAGCACACATCGAGGCCGCGTTCGACACCGGCGTCCACGCATTAGTGGACTACATGCAAACCTGGGCAGTCGCCTCCCGCAAGGGCGCGGGCGGGACAGAAAGAGTTGAGGTCCCGCAAGGAGCACCGGTAGCGCGGTTCGATCATCGGACCAGTCGATCAGGAGACCCCCAGCTGCACAGCCACTTGCTGTTCCACAACAGGGTCCTCTGCGAAGACGGGAAATGGCGCACCTTGGACGGGCGGCTGATCTACCGCCATCTCATGCCCGCCAGCCTGTACGGCGCAGCGGTGCTCCGCACCGAACTCTCCCGACGTCTGGGATGGTCCTGGGATCGGGTCGGTGACAACCTGCACGCCGAGATCGCAGGCAACCCCGCGGAACTGTCCGAATACTGGTCCCACCGATCCCGAGAGATAGCCCGAGAAGCCCAACGCCGCGTCCGCAAATTCGAGAAACAACGCCAAAGGGCCGCCACGGTGGAAGAACGTTTGGAACTGTGGAACGCAGCCACAATCGCCTCCCGAGCGACCAAACGCTACGGGGTAGGTGAAGACCCCCACACGGGGTGGCGCACCGAAGCCGCAGCGCTCGGGGTAGAACCCGAACAGCAACTGTCCCTATACCGCACAGCCCAACGTCTCCCGCCCGACCGCTACGACCGGCCCGAAGTGATCGTCACCGACCAAATAGAACTCTCCACCCAAGTAATCGACCACATCCTGGCCACCGCAGAGCAACAAGCAAACAGGCTCACCGACATAGACCTGAAAAAAACCATCTACACCGTGATCACCGCCGGACCCGTATCCGCCCGGTTGGACAACACCACGTCTTCGGTAGAAGCCGTGGAACGTCTTGCCGATATCCTGCTCCGCCTGGTCCAGGACAGGCTCATCAAGCAAAAAGACCGCTGGTACTCCCCAGGAATGGTCGCCGCCGAAGTTGCAATTGTCGCCTGGATGCAATCCATCCACCCCTCCGCCACTACCAGCGAGAACGA
Source organism: Acidimicrobiia bacterium (assembly GCA_965209025.1). Lineage (GTDB taxonomy): Bacteria > Actinomycetota > Acidimicrobiia > Spongiisociales > ZC4RG35 > Bin76. The sequence continues at coordinate 1,120,776 of OZ242375.1, forward strand.
CTCGACACCGCAAGAGCGCGAACCGGACAAATCCGACACCCCTGCCAGAACGCTCCTCGATCAAACGGACCTGGCGAACCTGGGCAGCGACCAGGCGGCCGCGGTCACCACCCTCCTCACCGCCCACACCAACGGCGCGATAGTCGTCGGCCCGGCAGGATCGGGCAAAACCGTCATGCTGCAACGCGTCGCCGAAGCGGTGGGCCACGAAAAAGTCGTAGCCGTCGCTCCCACCGCCGTGGCCGCAGCTACCCTCGGGAACAGCCTCGGGGTCCCCTCCGACACCCTAGCCCGGATCGTCACCCAGCACCAGCCCCTCCCACACCGGGCCTGGGTGATCGTCGACGAAGCCGGCATGGTCAGCACTCGCGACCTGGCAGCGCTCTGCGGCAAAGCCGCCGCCACCCAGGGCAAGGTAATCCTGGTCGGAGACCCTGCCCAGCAAAACGCCATCGCAGCCGGTGGAATGTTCACCGCCCTCGCCAAATCGGGCACCACCCCTTCGGTCACCCTCTCCGAACTCTGGCGATTCCAAGAACGCTCCGAAGCCCTCGCCACCATCAAAATCCGGTTGGGCGACATATCCGGCCTGTCCTATCACATCAAACGACACCGCGTCCAAGAAGCCACCCACCCCGAAGTAGCCGGACTCGCCGGCGACTGGTGGCAACCCCGTAGGGAACAACACACCGTCATCTCCGCTCAAACCTCCACGCTCATGCACGAAATCAACAGCGAAATCGCCCGCCGACGCCACGCCCTAGGTGAAACCGGCGACACCATCCAAGGAACCGGCGTCAACACCATCCGTGTCGGTGACATCATCCTCACCCGCCGCAACTCCCGCCACCTGGTAGACAGCAACGGCGAGTGGGTCCGCAACGGCGACCGGTGGACAGTCCGCTCCGCCCACCGCGGCCGACTCACCGTACAACGCTACGACAACGACAGCCAAGCCCTCCTGCGGATTCCCGAAGAATACGCACTCAAACATGTCCAACTCGGTTACAGCATCACCCAAACCCGAGCGCAATCCCTCTCCGTAGACGCCGCCATGACCGTGATCACGTCTAACTCTCGCCTCAACCAACTGTACGTGGGTCTCACCCGCGGCAAGATCGAAAACCACTTGGTGGTAGTCACCGACCAACCCGACTATGACGAAGACACGCCCCCTCCCCAGCTCCCCCGCGAAGAAGTCCTGCAAACCGTGTTCAGCCGCCGCGGCGGATGGGAAACCATCACCGACGCCCACTCCACCCTTCCCGCCCAAGAAGCCAGCGAGCACCTGCAAACCATCACCAACACCTCCCACGACCAACCCCTTCCCCACCTCGACGGTCTGGACGTGCCCCACATGCTAACCCAAGCCACCACCCACCAGACCACCCGCCAATTCGAAGAACGGATCGTCGAAGAAATCGCCGAATGGGCTGCCGACTACGACGACATGACCTACGACGAACAAGCCCACGACGAAGAACAGGCCGCCTGGGATCGGCGATTCCTCGACTACCTCGCCAGCCTCGGTGACCAAGACTTCACCCCGGAAGGCTGGGATACCTACCAGACCGAGACCACCGAACGGCCAGCACCCCCGCTCTTGGACCCGTGGCAACACTTCGCTCCGGGGGCCGCGCAGGCGTCCCAGATCATTAAGGACGCGCTTCCCCATCCGCCGCGGATCTACAGCGATGCCGTCACAGACGCCATCTCGGCCCTTCTGGTTGGATGCGAGCAGGCGCACCGCACCTGGAATCGCCAGCAAATCTCCCGCCACCTGGCGATAATGGCCCGAGTAGCCGATCCCGGCCTGCGCCGCGCCATCGAAGCAGGGTTCCACACCGGCACCCTGACCGAGCCCGAACGTCGCTGGGCCGACGCGGTCAGAACACAGGCTCTCCACCAGCGGGCTGTCAGAACCCGGCCCCTTCTGGACGAACTCGACCACCTCAGAGAAACCCAAGCCGTCGAAACCACCACAACTTTCGGCGCTCCAGAAAAAGCCAAAGTCATCCAAGACACCGACCGGCATCAATGGTGGACACACTGTCAGGAATGGTTGGAGAACAACGAACACCCCCGAGAGCTTGTGGAGCGATGGCACCAGGCCAACCATCACCTGAAGGCCTCCCTGACCAGCCACTCCACCACCCTCATCATCGAGCCCCTCTCCCAACCACCATGGCAGTCCTTAATCGCCGCCCAGCCCCCCGAACCCGGCCGCTGCCCAACCGCACCACTCACCGGCCTTTCAGCAGCTACCCAGACCCGCCACGACGCCGCCGTCGCTACGCTGTCCGATTTGCGACGCGCAGCCGCCCGCGGTCGCCTCCCCGACCGGCCAACGCCTCCATCCGCAAAAGACCTAAAGAAGGCCTGCGACGCCGCCGCCGACTGGTACCACAAACAACTTCTCTATTCTCCCCACGCCGAACCCGCTCGACGGTACCTCATCGAACGCGGGCTAACTCCCAACGACTGGAAGACCTGGAAACTCGGATGGGGAGGCAACACCTGGCGTGGCGCCTGCGGTCCCATAGGCAACGACCAACTCGCCCTCCACACAGGCATAGCCGCCACCAGCAGCAAAGGCACCATCTATGACCGGATGCGGGAACGCATCGTCTTCCCCATCCGCAACCCTGCAGGAGAGACCATCGCCTTTGCAGGAAGGGCCATCACCGACCAAGGACCCAAATACCTGAACACTCCCCGAACCGACCTCTACCACAAGAGCGAAGTCCTATACGGCCTCGACCGCATCGCCGACCGTATCGACACCAACGGCCAAGCAATCATGGTCGAGGGGTACCTCGACGTGATCGCCGCACAGAAGGCCGACCTTCCGGCAGTCGCCCCCTGCGGCACCGCCGCCACCGGCGATCACCTTAACCAACTCGAAGCAGCCGGCTGTCAACACCTGACAGTCTGCTTCGACGGAGACCAGGCAGGGACCAGCTCGGCCCTCAACAACGTTGCCCTTCCCGCGTTCCGCCAAGCTCTGTCCGTATCCATCGCGCAACTACCCCAAGGTACTGACCCGGCCAGCGTCACACCCGAGGAACTGCGTCAAGCGATCACCGATGCCAAATCCCTGCCCTGGGCGACCATCGCCAACGCCCTACAGCAGGCAATCGACTACGAACGTGGCGGATGGCAACCCATCGAAAGCACCCTCCGCGTCAGCAGAACAGTCCAAGAAAGCCTCCCACTCGACCAGAACGTCCCCTGGACACACCCAGACAACACCTTCCCCCACCTCACCAACCTGGTCACCGCCCACCTGCTCAGTACTCTCCTCGGCACCGACACCGACATCTTCCTGATCGAACAGCACCGCTACCACACAACCCAACCCAAAAGACAACAACCAGTCCCAACACATGGACGGGCCCACGTTCGCACCCTCTGATCCAATACCAGCCCCTCCTCAATACCGCAGTGAGCACACCACAAGCGGCTCCGAAAAAGCATCCCCAAAAAGACCAGGAATCCTGTCCCCACAAGGACAGAGTCCCCTCACGTCTTTACCCTGTTGTTTGCCTCTTGCCATTAAACGTCAGCCACTGACGGTTGTCGCCCTCCTCCCCTAAGTTGCCACCATCACAAAAGCGACTGCCAACGCGGTTGCGGTTCCTGCGCCAATGTGGCGTTGTCATTCCTGTTAGTCGGCACTGGAACCACGACACCCGCCCAGCCATCGCACCCCCTTTTGAGTTTCGACGACATTGATGCTGAATAGGGAGGACCGTTCCATGCAGAGTGCCCCAGTTCCTCATTTCCTGAACATCAAGGCGTTCCGGATGGAAACTCCCCCCTCCCCAGAGCCTCCATCCCTTTAGTTGGGATCGTGTTCGGGTGATTGGGTTTGAGTGCCCCAGTAGTTACTCAGGGATGTGTGTTTAGCAGACCGAGTTGCCGGTAGCATTGTGCCACAGCATTGTTGGCCGCCGCCTGATTCCGCGTGTATCGGGCGGGCATGGTTGGGTTGGTCCAGCGTCCCGCGGTCATCAACTGGGCCAGAGTGGCGCCTTGGGCAGCCTGGTCTTGCGCCATGCCTATCCGGCAACTGTGACCGCTGTACCCCGGGCCGAGACCAGCTCTCTTGGCGATTGTTTTAATCCGCGTGGAGAGTTAGGAGCCACTCAGTCCGAACACCGCCTGATGAGGCTGGGCAACTGCGGGCCTCATCCGCTCCAGGGCCGCCACGGTGGACGGTGCCAGGTACATCACGGCGCCTTTGCCCTCCGGGTCTGTTTTGCTGTGACGGATGGTCAACCGCCCCGACCCGTCCTCCACCCGGACAATGGCACCCCAGATCAGGTTGGCGGCTTCGCTCCGCCGCAGCAGCCCGTCACGCATCACCTGAACAAGCGCCAAATCCCTGAGCACGATACGGCTAGGCAAAGCCCCTCCGGATGGGTCGAAGTGAGCCAGGATCCGCTGGAGGTCCCCGCCGTTAAGTCCCTTTACCTGCGAGGGACGACGGCCCTGTCTGGCGGCTTCCCGGGCTAAACCCGACAGCACCCGACGGACCAGTTCAGTGGCCGTTGGATCCTCGAAGCCGGCTTCTCGGTGAGCAGCAGCGATGGCGGCTCTGGCCACTTGCATTGTGCTGATCGACTTGCCCTCGTCGGCCAGGCTGGTCAGCCATTCGGCCACCGCCGCGGGATGTGCCGGCCGCGTCGGAACTCCTCGCTTTTCCGCGTGGCTGGCCCACGCAGAGAGATACCTCCGATAAGCAGCCTCAGTGTTGGGAGATCGGCTCTTGCGCGCTACATCCAGCACCCTCTCCCAGTCCTTGGCCGGCAGACGGACATCGGAGGGGGAAATGCTGGTCGGGAGATGGTCCGGCGTCCTACTGTTCATGGCCTTCCTTTCCACGGTAGATCAACAGACAGGTCCTGCTTCGAAGCCACAATGGAAAGCCTGAGGCCTTCGACCAGCGACGACGGCGAACCCGCGCGTAGATGATTGGAGAGCAAGATCCAAAACCTGCCGCACGCCTCTGGTCCGCTTACGATTTGGAGGAGCAGGGCAGGAAACGCTCACCCGCTGCGTTCGCGTGGATTGCTAACCGACGGCACCATTCCCAATGCTGGGGGAGCCGCACCCGGTCCGCTTCGAGGACCTAGAGGTTTCGAACGGTCCGGACCGGTTGGTGATCCTCTCCGCGACGCCCATAGTGACGACCGGACTGCCTATTCCCCTTCCCCGCTCCCTAGACGGCTCCCGGGAGGTACCAAGTGCATCCCACTTCTCGGCGTCCCCACCTCCTCCCCAAATTTGGATAAGTTCGTCCTAGCTTGGCAAGGTAGCTTTTTCGGCCCACGGCAGGAAAGTGTCCACATTGGTTGACGGTATGTAAAGCTACGCCTTGTGTGCCGCAGTATGTAAACTTATGTTTGCTTCTTTGAGCCGTTTCCGACGGCAGACAGCAGTGTTGACGGCGCTTGCTATGTTGGCCAGTGTGCTGGTCGCGGTGCCTGCTGTTGCTGCTGATCCGGAACCGGACTACCAGGCGACTTTTGATGCCTGCGGTGCTGCGCCCGATTCGGGTTTCGAGGATGTTCCCTCTAATCATGTCAACGCGGGTGATATCGACTGTATCGCCTACTATGGGGTGACTAAGGGCACCTCGGCGACTACATACTCACCGTTGATGTCGGTTTCCCGCGAGCAAATGGCGTTGTTCTTGACGCGCTTGGCGAAGCTTGCGGGTATTTCCGTCGATGATGATCCGGATGATCCTGGGTTCGCGGACATCGATGGTTTGAGTGACGAGTCGCAGACGGCGATTGCCCAGCTGAAAGCCCTCGGGATCACCACTGGCACGACGACAACCACGTATTCACCCGGTGATAATGTGAAACGTGGTCAGATGGCGCTATTCATCGATCGATTGATGGATGAAATGGTTCCAATGGCTGATGGTGATGTCGGTTTGGGCACCACCACCCAGTACGGGTACACACCATCGGATGTTGATGACAACGACAAGAAAGCCGATGTCAAGTCACCGTTCACTGACATGCGTCGCGCAACGAACGAAGAGTACGATGCGATCACCCGGTTATACGAGTTGGGTGTTGCTGTGGGCGTTAATGCCACGTCGTTCAGTCACAGCTCCGATATCACTCGGGCGGCCATGGCGGGGTTCATGGCTGCGGTGTTGGATCACTCCAATGCCAGACCCAATGGTTTGAGCATTCAAGTCACGCCGGCGACGGGTTGGGGCGACGGGGATGTCACTGTCGTAGCCTCGATGAGGGACGACACGTTCCAGGCGGTCGAGGACCAGGCCGTTGACATCTTCTACAGCACTGCTGAAAAAGCTATCAGCCAGGACGGCACCTGTAACTTTGATGCCGATCCGGTTCTCGGCGGCGGTATCGAAGGCGACGATGCCCCCTGCGTGTGGAATATCAACGACGACACCACCGACGTGGACGGCAATCTCATTCTCGATGGAGATGTGACTGCCGGTACCAACAAGACATGGTACGGCTGGATCGGCGAAGATGACGGTGACAAGTTCGACGCTGACAAGGTGACAGCATCGACTGCCACCGCCAGCCGCAAGCATGCCCAGAACGCGGACCCTGTCGAGAGTTCGACCATCAAACCAAATGCCTTTATGGACGTCAACGGCCAGAAGGTTGATAGGCGCACGACTAGTACTGTGACCTTGACCGCCCAGTTGAACAGTAATGCGGGCAAGGTGGAACGCGCTGATGTGAAATTCCGTGTCAGCATCGTTCAGGCCCCTGGCTACACCAACAGCCGTCAGGCTGAATTGGTCACCAACGAAAAGGGTCAGGTGTCCTATACGGTCGACGCACCGACCAGCGGCGATCGGGTTGATACCGTCACATTTGTGGAGCTCCTTCCCAGCGGCGCGACTGCCGGACGCGACGCCGAATGGAAGATCAACTGGGTGGAGGAGCATCCGGTCCTGACCAAAACCACCCTGGAGACCCCCACCTATGTGCTGGCCGGGAACCCCCGGGTCAGTGCCACGGTGCGTCTGTGGGACCAGTACGGCAACCCCCACCGTTCGCGTAATGGCCAGACAGTCACCATAACGATCAACGGAGCAACGGACAGTCCAAAAAGGGAGGACGTGCGCCCCAGGGGCAACGCCTCTTGGTCACCCAGACGCCCTAGTGCAGAGGCTGGGAATCCCATAGCAGTCTCCTACGCAGGCATCATCGCCTACGCCAGAGACGCCCAAGGTTATCTGGTCACCGACGACGAAGCCCGACCCCTCGTCTATTTGGATGGCGACAGCGACACGGCCGGTGTCCAGAAAACCAGGAGCATCCTGGATAGTGATGGGAGTGTGAGGACTGACTTGCACGCGGTGTACGGCGATAGCGACCCGGCGAACGTGGTCGATGGGCATCAGTACCGTGCGGCACCCGGCAGCGTTCAAGTGGTAACCCTTGCCAGTTCTGCAAATACAGGACCCCGCATCGTTACACATGTGATGCCTAAGAACAACAGGTTCCTCACAACGGCTGATACAACGGCTGGTGACCCGACGTTGCTGTACTCCTACGATGATGACGACATCTTCATCAGCGGCGCCGCTGCCAGCGAGGGCAACGAGATCAGCATGGCGAAGTTCGAGGACTTGATCGACGCCAACAGTCCCGCCGTGATCGCAAACGACGAGACCTTGACTGCAATTACCATTGCGGTTGACGTGGTCATCTACAACGTCGACGGCAGGAGTGTCTTCAGGGTCACCGTCCCGGCGTCCTAAAACCCAACCATTTCAGAATCGAAGTTCTGAAACTGAGAAGAGGCTCCTCTCGGGGAGCCTCTTCTTCTTTTCACTCCCATTGTGGTTTCAGCGGTCTTGGCAGGCGTGTCCTCCGTACCAGCAGGAGACGTGCCAGCGTCCCTCAGGGCCTTGTACGTACATTTCGACTGGAGCAATGTAGTGGAGGCTCCCCGGGGGGGCCTCCTTTCCTTGAACGCATCAGTAGTTAGGGTGTGTGTTTAGCAGGCTGAGTTGTTGGTAGTACTGCGCTACGGCGTTGTTGGCCGCTGCTTGGTTTCTGGTGTACCGGGCGGGCATGGTCGGGTTGGTCCAGCGCCCGGCGGTCATTAACTGCGCCAGGGTGGCGCCGTGGGCGGCCAGGTCCTGTGCCATGCCTATCCGGCAACTGTGGCCGCTGTATCCGGAGCCGAGACCAGCTCTCTTGGCAATGGTCTTGATCCGCGTCGAGAGGTGGGAGCCACCTATTCCGAACACCGCCCGGTGGGGCTGGGCATCTTCGGGCCGGATCCGCTCCAGTGCCGCCACCGTAGATGGAGCCAGATACATGACTGCGCCTTTGCCTTCGGGGTCGGTTTTGCTGTGACGGATCGTCAGCCGCCCCGATCCGTCCTCCACCCGGAGTATGTCACCCCAGATCAAGTTGGCGGCTTCGCTCCGCCGCAACAGCCCGTCGCGCATCACCTGAACAAGCGCCAAGTCCCTGAGCACGATCCGGCTGGGTGGAGGGCCTCCTGGTGGGTCGAAGTGAGCAAGGATCCGCCGGAGGTCTGCGCCGGTGAGTCCCTTCACCTGCGAGGGACGACGGCCCTGTCTGGCGGCTTCGCGTGCCAATCCCGACAACACCCGACGCACCAGTTCGGTAGACGTTGGGTCTTCTAGACCGGCTTCTCGATGAGCCGCCGCGATGGCAGCTCTGGCCACTTGCATAGTACTGATCGACTTGCCCTCGTCCGCCAGGCTGGTCAGCCATTCGGCCACCGCCGCGGGATGCGCCGGCCGCGCCTGCACTCCTCGCTTTTCCGCATGACTGGCCCACGCTGAGAGGTAAGTCCGATATGCGGCTTTGGTGTTGGGGGATCGGCTCTTGCGAGCCGCGTCCAGCACCCGCTCCCAGTCCTTGGCAGGGAGACGGATGCCGGAGGGGGGAATGCTTGTCGGGAGATGATCTGGCACAGTGCTGGTCATAGCCTTCCTTTCCGCCATCGATCAACAGACGGGACACCGCACCCAAGCTGAACAGACACCGTTGCGACATTCGGCCCGCGGCTCCGGACGAACCCGTCCGTACAGTTGCCACAGTTAATAAACCGCAGTGCCCGGTACCCGAAAAGGGCATGCCGGTGTCGCACCTGTAGAGGTATCCTCGGGAAAGCGGGCTGTTCACCGGCTATCACGAAGCGGTGACCGGCACCACCGACGCCGAAGCAGTGGCGCGGGCTGCCCTGAACGGGCAGGCCACCGGGGTGCCCAAAACAGGTGACGGACCAGTCGAAGCCATCCGGATGCTGTCTGTGGCTCGTCGTTCGGCGGTCAAGGCACGCACCCAGGCCATCAACCAGCTCCACGCTGTGGTGATAACCGCTCCCGACCAGGTCAACCACCACCTTTCAGGTCTTCCACCAAAGCCCGGGTTAAAATCTGCGCCGCTTTTCGTCCCGGCACAGCCCAGACCACCATGGCCTATACCAAGAAAACACTGCGTCTGCTAGCCCGCCGCTACCAGGCACTCACCGCCGAGATCCAACAACTCGACACCGAAATCAAACAACTCTGCGCCCAAGCCAACCCCGCCTTGCTAGCCGCACCTGGGGATCGGTCCCGAAACCGTAGCCACCCTGCTGGTCACCGCAGGAGACAACCCCCACCGCCTCACCTCCGAAGCGTCATTCGCCGCTCTATGCGGCGCAAGTCCCGTCCAAGCGTCCTCAGGACAGATCATCAGGTACCGTCTCAACCGCGGCGACCGCCAAACCAACCAGGCCCTCTGGCGAATCGCCACAGTACGACTTCGCACCGACCCCCGCACCATCGAATACGCCCAAAGGCGGCAAGCGGAAGGCAAAACCCGCCGAGAAATCCTCCGTTGCCTGAAACGCTACATAGCCAGAGAGATCTACCACTCTGCTGACCAACCCACCGCCAACACCCTCAGGCGCCCATCTCCGCTGCCTACGCCAACACACTCACATCACCCTCGCTCAAGCCGCCACCGTCCTCCACACCCATCCAACAAGCCTTTCACAACTCGAACAAGGCCTCGACCACAACCACCACCTCGCCACCCGATACCAAACATGGCTCACCCCACCAACCTCCAGACCCAATTTGCAATAAATAGGAGCATCTAAAGCCACCACCCCCAGCCTGGGCACTTTCGCTGATTGCCATCACATAGGCAGAATCGGTCGTCGGACCCACCTAGAGAACTACCAAACAGTCGTCACCGGGATGCCGCTGCTTCAACTACACCTTCAACGGGGCGGACCTTCTTTTCTCGTTGAGTCCCCTGGTGCTCTCCGATTGGCCAGTTAAAGAGTTGGAGGCTCCCCGTGGGAAGCCTCCAACTCATAGATCGTCGGTTGCTTTCTGGTTTACTCCTAGGCGGGCGTGGTGACATCGAAGATGCTGCCACCATCGTCGTCGTAGAGAACTACCGTGACCACAGCTGCGGTGGATGGGGTACCAGTGATGTTCTTGCCCAGCAGTACCTCGAACTTGTCCATAGACACCCGTGCGCCACCCTGTAGGAAGGTATCGTCCGAGTCGTAGGTGTACAAGGTACCGCTTGTGCGGAACTTGTCTTCCTTGGCATAGATGGCACTAACAGTCAATCCCGCTGCTCTGGAGTCGTCGGTTGCCTCGTTGACCGGCGTGACCCCAGCGCCCGTGGCATCAACAGCGGGCTCGGTAGTGGTGGCATCTTCGTCGTCAACCACCGTGGCCGTCCATGTAATAGCATTTCCAGCGGTGGGGCTGGCATCGGTTCCGGTGTAGGTCGCCCGTCCACCGGCCGCGCCTCTCTCTACCGCGGTAGCACCCGAGGGAACCGTGAACGACACCTTTTGGCCGGCGACCCTGTGCAGGTTGCCGTACTGGTCGTATATGGTCACAGTGGCCGTGACCCGGGCATTGCCACCGGAGATGACGGTGTAGGCCTTGGAGACGGTCGCCTTGGCCGAAGTCCTCACCGGATCGTCTTCGAGCCAGAGTACCTTCCGAGTCTCTATGATAGAGTCCAACGTGAAGGTGACGGTGTCCAGTCGCCTGTCATCAGCAATGTTGCTACCGGTGTCAGCTCGGTCTGTTGGAGCGTTGATCGTGTAGGTGATCTTGCCGTTGGCGTCGGTCTTGACCTTGTAGGTGTTGGTGGAAGTAGTACTTCCTGCCATCACGACCGTGACAGAGATGCTTTGATCAGCCCTGGCCACGTCTTCACCATTGGTGTCCCGAAGCTGGACGATGAACTCCACGCTCTTGGTGACATCAAGATCCACCCTGGGCTCATCGTCAGCAGTGTCGGCATCCTCCAAAGCCGTGTTTTCGGTGGCCCCATCTGCGTCGGAGTCGTAATCAGTAGTGGCGGCGTTGTCGCTGATCTCCGACGAGACGTGCAGCGCGGTCGTATCCAGCTTCGCTGTGATAGAAACAGTCTTCTCGTCAACATCGTCGGCATCGAACTTGTCACCACTCTTGCCTGTCCACGCGTAGTACACATTGGTCCCACCCGCGTCAGCCATGCCGTCGGTGATGAAGAAATTGCCACTCTCGTCGGTAGTCGCATCGTTGGCGTCCTGCTCACAAAGAGCACCACCCTCTACCACCGTAGCAGCATTACCGCCGGTAGTAATGCACTTTCCATCATCTTCCAAACCACGGTCGGCGCCAGCGCCACGGAACAGATCAACAGCCTGGCCTTCCACCGGAGCGAAATCATCACTTCGGTATGAGACCACGATCACTGCGTCGGTAATAGCCCCGTAGTCCGAGACCTTGTCAGCCTGGATGCTTAGACCGGCGGGACGAGCATTGGAGTGATCCAACACCCCAGCCATGAACCCGGCCATCGCCGCACGGGTGATGTTGGACTCTGGAGAAAAGGACGTGCCGGAGACACCCGAAGCAACACCCAACTCGTACAACTGGGTGATCGCGTCATAGGCGTCCTTGGTAGCCCTACCAAGGTCAGTGTACGGAGAGGCAACCGGCTTAGCATCAGTAGCCTTCACATCCTTGGGGATGTTGCCGTACGGGGTGCTCCCATCCGCGATCGGGGACATCTTGTTCATCAAACGCTGGATGAACAACGCCATGTGCCCCCGCTTGACCGGATCGGCAGGCGAATACGTGGTGTCCGACGTGCCCTTGGTGATCCCCAGATCGGCCAACTGCGCAATAGCGTTCTGTGACTCATCAGACAGATCACCGACGTCGGTGAACCCGGGGTCGCTGGGATCGGAAGCCATCTCGATGCCAACCAGACCCGCCAAACGGGTCAAGAACAGTGCCATGTGCTCACGGTTCACCGACATCAGCGGCGAATACGTGGTCGCCGAGGTGCCTTTGGTGATCCCGTAATAGGCGATACAGTCGATGTCTCCCGCGTTGGCGTGACCTGCTGAGACATCTTCGAATCCCGACGAAGGCACGTCCATGCACGCATCGAAAGAAGCCGTGTAGTCCGCCTTCGGATCAGCAGCAACAGCAGGCGCCGCGACCAGCACACTGGCCAACATAGCAAGCGCCGTCAACACTGCTGTCTGCCGTCGGAAACGGCTCAAAGAAGCAAACATAAGTTTACATACTGCGCCGCGCAGATAACGTTGACGGCGATCATCGAAAGTGCCCAGAGTCGATCACCGAAAGTGCCCAGTCTGGGGGTGGTGTTTTAGGCTAGCGGGTCTCCTTTCGGTCTGTGTTTTCTTGCTTGTGCTTGGTAGCTTCGCAGCCGGTAGCTGTTGCCGGTGATGGTGAACACGACGATGCTCCTATTTTTGTCTAATCGAGTTTTGGTGGGTGGTGAGCCATTGGTGGTATCGGGTGGCGAGTTGGTGGTTGTGGTGGATGCCTCGTTCGAGTTGGGAGAGGCGGGTTGGGTAGGTTTGTAGGGCTGTGGCGGCTTGAGCGAGCGTGGTCGGGGTGTTTTGGCGTAGGCAGCGGAGATCGTTGCCGTCAGGTGTTGGGGGTGGGTTGGTGAGTAGGTGGTAGATCTCTCTGGCGATGTGGCGTTTGAGACAGCGGATGATCTCGCGTCGGTTCTTGCCTTCCGCCTGGCGTTTTTCGATGTATGAGATGGTTGGTTGGTGTCGGCGCATGCGGGTGGTGGCGATGCGCCATAGGGCCTGGTTGGCTTGGCGGTTCCCGCCCCGGTTGAGCCGGTGGCGGACGGTACGGCCCGAGGATGCCTGGACGGGACTGACGCCGCACAATGCAGCGAAGGACGCTTCTGAGTGCATGCGTTGGGGGTTGTCGCCGGCGGTGACCAACAGGGTGGCAGCGGTGTCGGCGCCGACACCGTCGGTGGCCAGCAGCGCCGGGTTGGCCTTTGTGCAGAGACGGTTGATCTGGGTGGTGAGTTCTTCGATCTCTGCGGTGAGGGTCTGGTATCTGCGGGCCAGGGAACGCAGCGCCGCTTTGGCGTATCTGATGGTGGTGTTGGCTGTGCCTGGGCGGAAACCGGCACAGGTCTTGACACGGGCTTTGGCCGGTAGTCTCTCCAGTTGGTTTCTGATCTGGTCTGGGGCGGTAACCACCAGAGCATGTATTTGGTTGATGGCCTGGGTGCGGGCCTTGGTCGCCGAACGGCGGGCCACCATAAGCATCCGTATTGCTTCCACTGGACCGTTCCCGCTTTTGGGCATCCCGGTAGCCTGTCCGCTGAGAACCGCCCGGGCCGCGGCTTCGGCGTCGGTGGTGTCGGTTTTGCCGAGGCGGCGGCGGAGCTGGCGGTTGGGACGGTTCACTTCCACAACCTCAAAGCCGATGCTGGTCAGGTGGCGGGTCAGGCCGGCGCCGTAGCTTCCGGTACCCTCTACCCCGACTCCGACCACTCGCCCCTGTGATCCCAGCCAATCGCCCAGTTGCTCATAACCGGCCTTATCGGCCGCGAAGGGGGCCGTTCCCAGGACTCGACCGGTGCTGTCTACCACCGCTGCCACATGAACATCTCGGTGGGTGTCCACCCCACCGTACACATCTACCTGACCTTCTGACATAAACAGCCTCCTGCTTGGAATAGAATCGGGGCTGTTCACCAGACCCGCTGGCGGATGGACAGAACACTCACGGTGTTGGAGAAGCAAGGCTCCTATCAGGTCACATCCGCCCACGGGTCGGTGAACATTTGTCCCCTCAGCCGGGAAACAGGCCGACAGATCGTGGTCAAGGCAGAACGCCAGCTTTTGTGTGGGTCAGACCCGCCCCCGGCCAAGGGACCCCTATCAGTATGAGTGCTCCTGTGGAGGAGCCGGTCGAGCATGGCCGCGGCGATAGTGCTGTCTGAGAAGATCTCTCCCCACGATGTCACTGCGAGGTTGGTGGTGAGGATGATTGATCCTTTCCCGTAGCGTTGGGAGATCACCTGGAACAGTGTCGCGGCGTCTTCTGCCGGCATCGGCAGATAGCCGAGTTCGTCGATGATCAACACTTTCGGGGTGTTGAAGAATCGCATGGTTCTGGCCCATCTTCCTTGTAGGGCTGCTTTGCGGCAGCGTGCTGCCAGGTCTGCTGCGGTGGTGTAGTAGACCTTGTGACCTGTGTCCACCGCCGCTCTGCCCAAGATGACGGCGAGCATTGTTTTGCCTACTCCGGGTGGTCCGATGAACAGCACGTTGGTGGCGTCGGCCAGGTACGCGCCGGTGGCGAGTTCCCGGATCAGTTTTTGGTCGATGCTGGGTTGCGCGGCGAAGTCGAAGTCTTCCAGTTTCCAGCGGGTTGGGAAGTTCGCCAGTTTCAATCGGGTTGCCCATCGGCGCTGTTCGGTGGTTTCCACCTCTACCCGCAACAGTGCTTCGAGGAACTGGGTGTGACCGATGTTGTGTTGGCGTGCCCGTTCCAGGTGGGTGGGGAGCTCCTCGGCCGCGGCCGACAGACCGAGATAGGCCAGATGGCTTCGGAGCTGTTGGTACACCGAGTTCTTGTTCATCGCCGCCTCCGGTGTTGGAGATCGATGTGCCGCTGGTACACCCCCAGGTCTATCACCGATTCTGTGTTCAGATCACCTCCGATACCCGAAGCGACGGCTAGGGCAGCTTCCGACGGTGGCCGGTTCGGTTTCGGTCTGCACGGCCGTTTGGTGGTGAACGCGGCTAACACGACGTTCTCCAAAGCCTCGACGTGCTCGGGCAAACGAACCACCCGTCCCTGACCGCGGGCCACCTTCCGATGGGTAGCGACCAGCCGACCTGACTCTGACGTCATGTCGATGGTGGGGTCTCCCAGACGCCAACGGACGGTGACCTGGGTTCCTATCACCCCAGGTGGCACCGAGTATCGGTTGCCCCACACCGACACCAGGCCATTCGACGCGACCCTCCGATAGAGGGTGCCTTCTGCCGGGTAAGGCATGAGAGGAAGCTCCAATAACGGCTCGGTATCGGCCAACTCACCAACGGTGCTCTCGCCCCGCCGGCGGGAATCGCCCACCGCCACACAGAAGCGGTCGAGGCTGTCCTGCGCCGAAGCGAGACGAGCCACCGAAGCGGTGCGCCACCACCGCTGAGAGATGAAATGGATGGCCTTTTCCACCACACCCTTCCGCTGAGGATGCCGCGGTGGACACGGATCCACCCCCACCCCATAATGCTTCGCCACCGGAACAAACGACGACTGTAACCGACCAGTGCCCGGGTCTATCACCGTGGCCATACGATCAACCCGCCACCGCCGGGCAGTACCACCCAGGCGCCGCAACACCGCGTCGATCCCCTCGATCAGATGCGGCTGGTCCTGCCTGGATGTGACCCACCCGCGAAACCGGCCCGAATACGACAGAGCACCAACCAGCACAAAAGCTCGGGACCCCCAGGGGGTGTCCCGAAGTTCTGTCCAATCCCACTGACACTCCTCACCCGGCGGATGATCGATAATCGCAGCAGCACGACCACGGGTGCCCGCACAGGCACCACAAGACGGTCGAAGACCCCGATAGCGGACCTTCCGCACAAACGTCGGATAGCTCTGCGAATAGCCCAACACCACCACCTCGTCGAACAGCACAGTCGCCCAAACATGGGGATCATCCGACAGTCGCTGACGAACATACGCCTCGAACCGATCAAACGGATCCGGCCCGGACGGGACTCGCCGACCCGGAACCCGCCCATCCAAATACGCCCGAACCGTACGACGATTCTTTCCCAAATGACGGGCAATAGCCGAGATCGACCACCCCCGCCTTCTCAAAGCATGAACTTCCAAGTACTCCTCCTGGACCAACATAAAGGGCAGGGCTCCTCTCCACAGCTAGAGAACGTGACAGTCCCCTAGCTTGGAGAGAGCCCACCCCAACAACGGGCAATTAGCCCCCCAGCAACTGGGTACTTTCAGTGATCAGGTGTGAGCACTTTCAGTGATCGCCATCAACGTCTCTCGACTCCCTCCCATAAGGGTCTACGTTCCCCAGGATCAAGCTCCGTCGGAGGCGGAAGCTAAGCTCGGAGGACGCCGAAAGGGGTCTTGCGAAGGTGACCAGATCGAAGAGCATCCCCGTTAGGTCACATTGGCTAAGCAGAATGCGCCCATGAGATGAAGACCACTAGGTATTTCGAGGAACAGGTCCTTCGCAAGCGGCCCTACATTGATCCGAATTGGTGCACCCAGGTCGTATCCTCGCCGTTACACTGGGAGCACCAGCCGGATGGCCGCATTCGTTTCTGGGGCGAAGTGATCATTCCTGGCGAAGTCGAGCCTCGTTTTCTCCGAGTGGTTACCTTGACCGATGGGGAAACGGTTCACAATGCTTTCTTCGACAGAGGATTCCGAAAGGACAACACATGAAAGTCCACTATTACCCGGAGACCGACAGCCTGTACATAGAACTTCATCCTGGACCGGGAGCCACCACCCGTGAAATTGCCGACGGAGTAAATGTGGACTTCGATTCAAGCGGTGGAGTAGTCGGGTTTGATATTGACAATGCGTCCAGACACTTGGACATCAGAGCTCTGGAAGCCGACGCCCTACCGGTTTTCACGCGACTCGCCGGTTAGCAGTGCACCCGGCGTGATGGCAAAGGAACTGCAGGAGACTCCAGATAGTCCACCCAATCGGGCGACAGGTTCATATCAATCAGGAGCTTGATGGCCACCAGGAGGGCAACGAAACCTCTCGACCGTCCATGATCCAAGCGGCGTAGGCCAAGGACTCAGCGATGTCCTCTAAGTCAAGATAAGGGTAGGCAGCCACTATGTCTTCAGGTGAGTGACCAGATGACAGTAGGCCCATGATGGTCCTGACCGTTACCCGCGTTCCTCGAATGCAGGCCTTTCCGTTCATGACCGCAGGGTCCACGGTGATGCGTTGCAAGTCTCTCATCATCAACCTCGCGTAGCTTGGATGTCGAAGATCATTCCTTCAAGAGAGAGCTGATAGCCTAGCCAGACCTGCCCACAAGAACCCCAGGGGTTGGAGCCTCTGCCATGTTCGCCAAGGGACCCGCCATGCTGCCAAAGAACCAGGAGCCGTTCAACCTCCGATCTGCGGTCTGAGTCCACGACCTGCCTATAGGGGAGGGGGCTGGGCTACTCCACCTTTCACTCGAAGGCGATGAATAGGTGGCAACACGGTCGGCCGGGGCGGTTCGAAGTGGAGTTCCAAAGCCTCCGCCAGGTTCTCAAGCGCAACATCGGGCGATTCGCCTTGGCTCGCCACGTCAACCTCCTGTTAGGGATTTCACCAATTCAGGAACATCTCGGGTGGCGACCTGCCAAAGAGCCTGATAGTCCACGGCTCCGTATTCGTGAGCAAGGACATTCCTCAACCCAACCACGGCACGCCATGGTACCTGCGGGTACTTGTCCTTGAATGACTGACTGAGGTGGCCCGCCGCCTCTCCGAGATTTAGCAGGCACTTCTCCAGGGCCCGCCGAGCGATAAGGTCGCCCCGCGTGTAGGCTCCCCCAGCTTCGGTTACCACAATGCTGACTTCCTCAGCCGCTGTCAGGAGGTCCTCCAGGTACCCGCGGTCGCGGACATCGGGAGTCACAAGGGAATCGCTTCCCTCAATATCATCTCCCGGCGGTACTGGCCCTTGCCGTCCAAGGCCTGACGCAACCCGTTCAGGCTCAACACATCGACGTCGCACTCCAGCATCTCCTCCAGATCTCCTTTGAGGTGTACCTGTTCGAATAAAGAGGCATCCTCTTTGAACAAGACCAAGAGGTCCAGATCGCTTCTCCCGCCGCTCTCACCTCGCACCGCGGAGCCGAACACATAGACCTCCAACCCCCCACGGGAACGTACGACCTCCAATATGCGGTCTTTGTTGGCAACCACAAGAGCACCCAACCGACCTGTGACGCTCATATTTCCCAGATTAGCAAATCAACCTTGGCCTCCCCTGAACCGCCATCCGAAGGCACCCGCGGTCTGGAGCGTACTGCCGGTAGCGACCACTGATTTCCTTTCCAGAGATGAAGGTTCGATTCCGTCCCGACGGAGTTTGATCCCGGGGAAAATAGACCCTTATGGGAGGGAGATGAGAGACGTTATCTGCGCGACGCAGTATGTAAACTTATGTTTGCTTCTTTGAGCCGTTTTCGGCGGCAGATAGCGGTACTCACAGCTCTGGTCATGATGGCTAGTGTGCTGGTGGCGGTGCCTGCTGTTGCTGCTGATCCGGAAGCGGACTATACGGCTACTTTCGATGCCTGCGAGGGCGTGGGCTCGGCGGACTTCACTGATGTTCCTGCTGGCCATGTCAACGCTGGTGACATTGACTGTATCGCCTACTACGGGATCACCAAGGGCACTGGTGACGGCAGTACCTACTCGCCGTTGATGTCGGTCACCCGTGAGCACATGGCGCTGTTCCTGACCCGGTTGGCTGAACGGGTGGGCATTGAGGTGGCGTCCGATCCGTCCGATCCGGGTTTTACCGACACCGGTGACCTGTCCGAGGAGTCGCAGACCGCCATCGCGCAGTTGTACGACTTGGGAATCACCACGGGTACGACGACGACCACCTACTCACCGTCAGACAACGTCAAGCGCGATCATATGGCTTTGTTCATTCAGCGTTTGATGGACAAGATGGACCCGATTGCTGATGGGCCGACCAAGTATGGGACGTTGCCGTCTGATGTGGCGAAGAGCAACGACTCGGACAGGCCGGTAAAGTCGCCGTTCACCGATCTGGGTTCGTCGACCAAGGACGAGTACGACGCCATTACCCGCTTGTACGAGCTGGGCGTGGCTTCGGGTATCTCGGCTACTTCGTATTCACCGGGTTCGGATATGACCCGTGCGGCGATGGCCGAGTTCATGGCCGGTCTCTTGGATCACTCCAACGCTCGCCCGTCCGGATTGAGCATCCAGGCGTCCAAGACCAAGGGCTTCGGATCCATCAACGACTCGGTGGTTTCGGTTTCCTATCGGTCAGACGCTTTCGAGCCAATGTCTGACATGAAGGTCGATGTATTCCACACGGAGGACGGTCTCAACGAGAACGGGACCTGCAAGGCCTCTGCCGAGTCGGTGGACGGTATCGCCTGTGAACAGGACGAAAACGATTCCGCTACCGACGCGAGGGGCAACATCTTCCTCACCGGTCAGGGCGCCAATGAGGGCGAGACCAGGGTGTACTACACCTGGACCGGTAAGGTCGGTGACAAGTTCGACAGCGACACCGTCGACTCTGAGACCGTCACTATCACCTCATCGAACGATGCTTCAGCGTTGAAACTGACCCACGGCATAAACGCCCAAGCAAGGGCAGGGGCCGTTTACACGGTGGATCTGGACGTGACCAAGAGCGTGACTCTCACTGTCCAACTCCAGGACGGCGAAGGCGCGAACGTGACCAAGCCCAACGTGGAGATCACCTTCCAGGTGCAGCTCTACAGCAACGACGCGCGCACGGCGCTTGTGTCTGATAACACCTACAAGGTGAAAACCAACGACAAGGGCGTAGCCACCCGCACCATCGATGCTCCGGTGGACACCACTGGTGCTACCAACGACGTGAGGTATGACACCATCACTATCACGGGCGCCGGTGACACTGTGGACGCGGATCCGGACACGGATGCCGATCAGAACCTGCAGATCAACTGGTTGGAAACAGACCCGGTACCGACCACCATCGTGGGAACGGTTCCGAGAGGGTACGCGGTCATCTCCGGCAGCGGCGCTGGCCAGTCCGCGCGGGTGCCGGTAACCGTTACCTGGTACGACCAGTACGGCAACCGCCACAGAGCCTCAGGCCAAACCGTGACGTTCAACAGCGACACTGACGGCGTTTCGTTCCCCGACGGTCCTGATGCCGACAGTAATCCTGATGACGACAGTGGTCCGAGGAGCGCCTCCAGTGGACAGGCAAACTACACCTTCCGGTTGAGTGGGTCCACTGTAGCCGCAGGCGATCTTGCATGGACTGCCACAGTCTCCGACGGGGACGATACCACTACCGAACCTGCCGTGACGCCTGCTACGTTGCCCACGGTTAGGCTGGTAAGCATGGCTGGAGACGACATACAAGTCGTCGAGTCTGCGGTCACTCATTTCTTCGCCAAGGAGAACAAGCTCGTCATCGCTAACGTGTTGTACAGCTACGACTCGGACGACAAATTCATCCGAGACGGAAAAGAGCTCACCCTCGAAAAATTCGAGATGATACTCAAACCATCGGAGAATAGACCTCAGGTCCGAATAGCGCTCTACGACGACGACGGTTCCAGCATCTTCGTCATAGCAAACAGCTAACAAACACCTAACCCCAAAGTTGGAGGCTCCCCCCGGGAGCCTCCAACCATTTAAACCCGCGGCGAGTCTCTTCTCTTGATCAAGGCACAGACTCCACTTCTATGAGAGGAGCAAGGCTCATATCAGATGATCGGGTTGATGTGTCGGTAGGTGGACACCCATCGAGACGTTCATGTCGCAGCGGTGGTAGATACGGCCGGTCGGGTGTTGGCGTCATCACCGTTCCCAGCCGACACTACCGGCTATGAACAAATGGGTGACTGGCTGCAGTCACACGGCAACGTTGCCCGAGTCGGTATAAGGGGCACCGGAAGCTACGGTGCCAGCGTGACCCGCCACTTGTTGAGCATCGGTGGAGAGGTGGTGGAAAGTGAACCGTCCCGACCGCCAGCTCCGCCGCCGACGGGTAAGACCCGACGCCACCGACCCCCTGCCTCAGCGCGGGCTGCTCTGAACGGGCAGACCAACGGGATGCCCAAAAGCGGCGACGGACCAGTCGAAGCGATCAGGAGGCTGTCTATGGCTCGTCGTTCGGCGATCAAAGCACGCACCCAAGCCATCAACCAGATTCATGCTCTGGTGGTGACTGCTCCCGACCAAGTCAAACACACACCACCTATCCGGTCTTTCCCCCCAAAGCCCGACGTCAGGTCTGTGCCGCGTTCCGGCCCCGGTACCGCTGACACCACCGGCAGACACGCCAACAAGCTCTCCGCTCCTTGGCCCGCCGTCACCAGAACCTCACTTCGGAGATCCGAGAGCTCCACTCACACAATCGGCGGATTCCCCCACTCATTTTACGGAGCTCTGTTAAGGGGAAACCCCCCGGCCGGGGTGGCCGAGGGGTTTCGTAGGTAGAGGAAGAAGGGGCGTTAGTTAGCGTTGTCGTTTCCTCTCACGGAGAAGGTGCTTTTCCCGTCAACGTTGTAGGTCAACACTTCCACTTCATTACCCGTATTGAACATGCTGTCTTTCAGCAGGCTACGGAACGCGGCCATGGTGATTACCCGACCTTCGGCCTTGGTGTTGTCTAGGAAGATGTCATCATCGTCGAATGAGAACACCAATTCCGGCCTGTCGTTAGTGTCTTCAGTGGATTCGGTGTCTGCAAGGAACTCGGTAGCTTCGGCGGTCTTGCCGACTAGGTCGACGTTGTACCGTCCGGTGTCGTCCGAGTTTGCCTTCTCCACTACCAGAACAGAACCTGAACCATCACTCGTCGAATTGTCGGCGTCGAGGGCGACAGGAGCGGGAGCGGCCACAAGACCTTGTGCGGTCTTCGTCGCAACTTCATAGTCCTGGTAGGTATCCAAAGCATCAGCGTTCAGATCATCTGACCATTCAGCGTTAGCTCCGCTGGGAGCATTGCGCGGTGCACCGTACACAAACGGGTCATTACCGGTGTCCCGAGGATCAGCATAGTCCGTCAGCATGGGGGTCGTGCCATCATCACCGTCGTCGTTGATCAAGTCGGGATGCAAAACAGTACCCGCGGGCGCGCCAACAGTCGGAGCAGTGTCGTCCGCATCGGCGGCAGACACCAGGACTCTGGCGTCGTTGTAGGTGGTCCGCAGCGCATCAACCATCCTCATACGGCTTTGAGCGGAACTCGTACCAAGACCAACCCACGCAGCGAAACGAGTCGAGAGATCGGACCCAACAACTATTTGGGGAGTGTCAGCATCGGCCTGCGTATCACCGGCGCGAACGGCTGCACCCTTGCTGTTCCGGGCAAGCTGCCGAACATCATAGGCGACATCGATTTCGTCCTCTGCGGCAACCTTTACGCGGGGAGTCCAACTGGCGTAGCCACGGCTGATAACCTGACGACGCTCCGTGAGGCTGGCCTGGTCGCCGGTAGCGGTTCCGATATCAGTCTTAGCAGTGTCTGCCGCATCTGTTCCGGAAACTCTGACTTCGGTCTGCTGTCTGCCGTGAGAACGGTAGGGGTTCCCGTACTGATCAAACTGGTGGACCCTGATGCTGACAGACGGGGTGCCTGCCAACACATAGGTGGGCAGCGTAATGCTGTCAGAAGCCAGGAACGCTGCCTCTGCGATCCAGTGAACCTTCACCTCAGCAGTCCGGTCAGTCGCTGAACCGTCGGAGTTCAGTTCCACGAACTCGACGATATCTGCCCGGTCACTGCTGCTCGGACCGGCTACCGGATAGGACACCATTCCTTCGGCATTGGTGGTCAGTATCGCTTCATGAGTGTTGGTGTAGCTGCCGCCACGTCGATAGTGCACGCGGATGTTCACGCCTTCACGCTCCACGGTGGCGCCGTCTTCATCCTTGAGCGTGGCAGTGGTAGTTACGCTCGAGTCCGCCTGACGATCAACGACCTTACCGTTGCCGTAAAGGTCCAAGGCTTCCTTGTTGATGTCAGAACCGCCTTCCAGTGACTCTTGGGCTTTCTTAGCCGTCACAGCCACGGTGACCTGGTCCACCTTGTCATCGTCGAAGTCCTGTCCGTCGGAGTCACCGACCCAAGCGAAGAAAGTCCGAGTGGTACCGGCATCAATATCCGTCTCGCCGACGAACAGGTTGCCGTCCTTGTCGGTGCTCTCGTCGTTGGAGTCCCAGACACAGTCTCCAGTGATCAGGTCGCCACCGAGAACATCATCAGGATCGTCCCCGAAGTTACAGGTGCCGTCATTACGGAGCGCCTTGGAAGAAGCGGAACTGAACACGTCAATGGCCTGTTCCTCCACCGCACCGAAAGTATCCGACCGGTAGGAAGCAACCACCACCGGTTCGGTGTCACCCCAAACCGTGTCCTCGTTGGATTGAATGCTCAAACCAGCAGGACGCAGGTTGGAATGATCCATCACCGCCGCCATGAACCCGGCCATCGCCGCACGAGTGATATCCGAACCCGGAGCATACGAAGTGTCCGACACTCCAGTAGCGACACCCAACTCGTACAACTGCGTGACAGCGTCGTACTGTTCCTTGGCGGTCTCACCGCTTATATCTCCAAACGGCGTACCGATCGAAGCGTCCATGTCATTGTCTGCAACATCGGCAGGCGTGTAACCGTACTGGGTTGTGCTGCTCAGACCGATCTTCCCATCTGCCTGGGGAGTCATGTTGTTCATCAACCGAGCGATGAACAATGCCATCTGACCACGGGACACATTGTCCGAAGGAGAATATGTAGTGGTCGACGTGCCCTTGGTGATTCCAAGATCAGCCAACTGCGCAATAGCGGTCTGCGACTCTTCGCTCAGATCGCCGGTGTCCGTGAACCCAGGATCAGCCGGATCGTCATCAATGTCGACACCGACCCTGGCAGCCAGGCGCATCAAAAACAGCGCCATGTGCTCACGGGTAACAGACATCAACGGCGAATATGTGGTGGCCGAGGTGCCCATGGTGATCCCGTAATAGGCGATACAGTTGATGTCACCAGCGTTGGCATGACCCGAGGGAACATCCTCGAAACCCGCATCGCCGCTGGCATCACCCACACACGCATCAAAAGTAGCCGTGTAATCCGCTTTCGGATCAGCAGCAACAGCAGGCACCGCCACCAGCACACTGGCCACCATGGCCAGGGCCGTGAGTACAGCTATCTGCCGCCGAAAACGGCTCAAAGAAGCAAACATA
This sequence comes from Acidimicrobiia bacterium, assembly GCA_965209025.1. Classification (GTDB taxonomy): domain Bacteria; phylum Actinomycetota; class Acidimicrobiia; order Spongiisociales; family ZC4RG35; genus Bin76. The sequence goes on from OZ242375.1 coordinate 1,145,098, forward strand.
AGTTTACCTACGGCCCAAGGGACTCTACAGGGTCCTGAGTCCCCAAACCGTCCACCAGATTCCCTCAGATCACGGCGAACCGGTGCACCTGACGGGCCCTGGGGTGCTAGCCTAGGCTGTCGGAGAATGCGGGGATTACCTATGCAGGAGAAACAACTGACCGCGGTTGTCTGGCAAGAGGACGGTTGGTTTATAGCCCAAGCTTTGGAGGTTGACGTTGCGAGCCAGGGCGAGTCGCCCAATGTCGCGCTTGACAACCTCGCGGAGGCTTTGGAACTCCACTTCGAACCGCCCCGGCCCACCGCCTTGCCGGCAATTCATCACCTTCGAGTGAAAGTTGGAGCGGCTTAGCCCGCTCCCCTACAGGCAGGTCGCCCGCAAACTGCGCAAAGCGGGGTTTGCCGAGGTGAGCCAAAAGGGAAGTCACGTCAAGTTCATTCGGCGGCACGGCAATGAGATTCGCACCGCCATTGTTCCGCGTCACAGCGAAGTGCGGGTCTGAACGTTGAGCAGCATATTGCGCCAGGCGGGACTGAGCGTCGATCAGTTCAACCGACTGTAGCTGCCCCTAACTTGACGGCTACTAGGAGGGCAACGACACCTCTCGACCCTCCATGATCCAACTGGCGTAGACCAACGACTCAGTGATGTCCTCCAAGTCAAGATAAGGGTAGGCAGCCACTATCTCGTCAGGTGAGCGACCAGATGACAACAGGCTCAGGATGGTCCTGACCGTCACCCGCGTTCCTCGGATGCAGGCCTTTCCGCTCATGACCGCAGGATCCACGGTGATGCGTTGCAAGTTCCTCATCGTCAGCCCAGCGTAGCTTGGATGTCGATTACGGTTCCCTCCGAAGGACCCACCATTGCTAGCCGGCGAGTCGGGTGAACACCGGTAGAGCATCGCCATCATCCAGAGCGGTGGTGTCCAAGTGCCTGGACGCGTTGTCAATGTCAAACCCGACTATTGCGCCGTTGGAGTCGAAGTCCACATTCACCCCGTCGGCAATCTCACGGGTGGTGGATCCGGGTCCAGGGTGAAGTTCTATATACAGGCTGTCGGTTCCCGCCTAATAGTGGACTTTCATGTGTTGTCCCTTTCGGAATCCTCTGTCAAGGAAAGCGTAGAGGATAGGAGAAAGCGATCATTTGGATTCGTTTAGACACGCGTGCCGTCCTGGCGAGGCGGGTCACACACATAGTCCCGGCCATTGAACTGGAAAACCTCAGTCTCCAATGCTGTGTCCACACCGATTCACTCCAGTGGGGATATCGCTGCCGGCGTTCGCCCCACCCGGCTGTCCTCCCAGGCTTGTTCCAGCTCGGAGTGATGCGTTTCTGCCCACTCGTCAATCGCCCACATGCCAAGCTGTGGAAGCCAGCCCTCGATCACGCAGCGGCTCTCCATCCCGTACTTGGCTGATAGCTCAGGACCGTTCCAGTCCCAATAGACCACCCTGAAGTGGGGCTCGGCACCCTCTTCATAAACGATCCCGAACTTCATCCCGAGGAACTCGGAAACAAGAGTCACGATCTGGCAAGCATACTCAAAGGCAGAAGCTAACAATCAAAGCGTCTTTTGAATCGTGAGTGGGTCTGACTCGCATACCGGGTTGGCTGGATCTCCTAGCTAACGGCAGAGCTTCCGTGTGGTTTGACGGCGTTTAAGGCTACTTTCAGTGATCAGGTTTGAGCACTTTCGATGATCGTCAACACAAGTCCAAGATCCGCTCTACAGGTGCCACCGTCAACGTGTCGAACGACAGGACGATCTCCTCGGGTTCAGTACGACGTTGCGGGGACAAACTCGGCCGAAGAAACTGTCTTTGGTTCGCTTTCAGGTGCGTGGGATAATGACAGTGTATGGCAACTACGAGCCAGGAGCAGACGCACAGCACAGTAGTTCTGGATTCGGCGGAAGAGGCCAAAAAGGACGCCGTCCGGTATCTGTCCTATCTAGTGGAGGAGGGCAGGCATGAGTGGCAGTGGGCTGGCTCCGCCTGTCTCAAGGCAACACCCGCGCCGAGCCTGCCCGTCCGACTGTTCGCTGACAGCGCCCCGTTCTTGGAGGGTGGTTGGGGGCCTTGTTTGGCGATGATGGCTGGCAAGAAATTCAGCGGTCGCTACTGGCAGTACGTCAGTTGCGATACGTCGACCGGTGAACCCCATCCACCAGCGAAAGCCGTGGAGGATGTCGAAAGGCTCATCGATGCCTTCGTAAGACTGGTGAGTTTCCCCAAGTCCGACCATCGGGGGTTGGCCATCGGAGGACGGGAAACCACCAGGTGATGCTGATCCCGCCTACCCGGTTCGACGACAATACGAAGGACGAACTTCTAGACAGAGCCGAGACCCTTGTGTTCGAGTTGGGAGGCGGCATCGATGTCGACGCCTTTCTGTCGATAGTTAGAGAACTGATGTTCAATGTCGTCCAGCACTCCGGCGAAGGGCAAGGTTCGTTCTCCTTAGAGGCCGACGAATATCAAGTCGTCGCAAGAGTGGAAGACAGCGGCGTGGGTATTCACCACAACATGTCCCGGGAGTACCCTGGCCTTTCGGAACCCGAAACCCTGATGAAGGCCCTAGAGAGAGGGGGAACTTCCACGGGCTACACCACCCGTGGGTTTGGCTTGTTTTGGGCTGTTATGTACACCGAGGGCATCCCCGGCGCGTTCTTTATTCTGACCACGGGAGATACCGCATGCATGGCGCTGGAGGGCGAAGGCAGAATCGTTTCGACTAGCGGGGATTTCCACCAAGGGGTGGCGGCTGAACTATGCGTTCCTTTCGAATAGACAGCAGAGGTCGGGGCTGGCAGTAGGCCGTCGCCCGCCTCCGGGTAAGCGTTTCGTTTTACGTGTTACCCGCAGTGATGGCGATCATGAACGGGTAGCCCAACTGAACCCCCCAAATTGGAACTCAGGACCCTAGAGATGGAGTTGCCCCGTTTTTGTGGACGGTTTTCGGTTTGAGGGTTTAGTGGGTGGCTGGCGTGGTCCTTTCGTAGTTGGTGGGTGATTGGTACCCGAGGGTGGAGTGCCGTCGGGTGGGGTTGTAGAAGCCTTCGATGAAGTCGAAGACTGCGGTGCGGGCATCTTGGCGGGTCTGGTAGGTGTGGCGGTCGAGGAGTTCTGTTTCCAGGGTGGCGAAGAACGATTCGGCTACGGCGTTGTCGTGTGCGTTTCCCTTCCGGCCCATGGAAGGGATGATCCCGGCCTCCCGGCAGCGGTTCCCGAACGCGATGGAGGTGTATTGGGTAGATTCAACCGGTCGTTGCAACACCTTGAGATGGAGGTATTTGATGGGCAGGCCAGCTGGATGGATGAAGGAGTTGACGGGTCGGTCGCCGATGAAGTCGCCGGGGGCGCCGTCGGTTCGGAGGGAGATCGAGAGGGAGTTTTGGTGTGAGATCGCGAAGGGGGTGACTAGCGAGGAGGCTGCGATTTCTGTTGGTGTGTCGCAGGCAGCGGGCAGTAGGTGGTTCCGACACGGTGGTGGTATGCCCTCGATCGGTCTTGGGTCGCCGTCTGGCCGTTACCTGTCGTTTCGTGAACGGGAGGAGATCACCGTCTTGAGGGCGCAAGGCGTGGGCGTCCGGGCGATCGCCCGTCAGCTGGGCCGGGATCCTTCGACGATCTCGAGGGAGTTGCGTCGCAATGCAGCAACACGCGGCGGGAAGCTCGAGTATCGAGCTTCGGTTGCGCAGTGGAAGGCGGACCTGGTCGCCCGGCGCCCCAAGACGGCGAAGCTGGTCGCGAACGAGCGGCTGCGTGAGTATGTGCAGGAACGGCTGTCAGGTCGGGTTTGCCGTCCCGACGGGACCCCGGTTCGGGGTCCCGTGACTGCGCCTTGGAAGGGGCGGAACAAGCCTTACCGCCAAGACCGCCGGTGGGTCATGGCGTGGAGCCCTGAGCAGATTTCTCAGCGGCTCAAGGTCGATTTCCCCGATGACGAGTCCATGCGGATCAGCCATGAGGCAATCTATCAGGCCCTGTATGTCGAGAGCCGTGGTGCCCTCAAGCGCGAGTTGGTCGCTTGTCTGCGCACCGGGCGGGCGCTACGTGTTCCCCGCGCGCGGGCCAAACGCAAAGCGTGGGCGCATGTCACGCCCGAGGTGATGATCAGCCAGCGCCCGGCCGAGGCCGAAAACCGGGCGGTGCCGGGCCATTGGGAAGGAGACCTGATCATCGGGTTGAAACGTTCCGCGATCGGGACGTTGGTCGAGCGCACCACTCGGTTCACGATGCTGATCCACCTGCCACGCGAGGACGGCTACGGCGTCATCGGACGGACCAAGAACAGGCCCGCTCTTGCCGGCTACGGCGCGGTCACGATGAAGAACGCTCTCACGTCCATGATCAGCACACTGCCCAAACAACTGTGCCAGTCGTTGACCTGGGATCGAGGCAAGGAACTCTCCCAACACGCGCAGTTCAAAATCGAGACAGGGGTACCCGTCTACTTCGCCGACCCGCACAGCCCCTGGCAACGAGGCACCAACGAGAACACCAACGGCCTGCTCCGTCAGTACTTCCCCCAAGGCACCGACCTGTCACGTTGGAACGCCAAGGAGATCGAAGCCGTTGCGACTGCGCTCAACAGCCGACCACGAAAGGTCCTCGGGTGGAAAACCCCCGCCGAGGCCTTCAACGAACACCTACACTCCCTCAAACGCACCAGTGTTGCGACCACCGGTTGAATCCGGTTTGGCTGCCCCTGTCCGAGTGATGGATGACACCGTCGGGTTGGCGTTGGGTGATAGCCATGTCCAAAGCGTCGGTGACCAGTGGGGTGGTGAGGTCTGTTCTCATAGACCAGCCCACCACTTTGCGTGGCCATAGATCGATAACTACCGCCAGGTACAAGAACCCTGCCTGGGTGGGAACATAGGTGATATCGGCCACCCATATCCGGTCGGGTCCGTCGGTGTGGAACCGGCGCTCCACCAGGTCCGGAGCCGCTTGTTTGGCAGGATCACGACGGGTAGTAGTGACTCGCCGTCGGCGGTGAACACCCACGATGTTGGCTTCTTTCATCAAACGGGCCACTCGTTTGCGTCCCACCCGCACACCCTCTGCCGCTAGTTCGGCGTGGACACGAGGCGCCCCGTAAGTGCCCCTGGATCGGTAATGGATATCCACGATCCGGTCTCTGAGCATCCGGCCGGCTCGTTCCCGAGCAGACGTCGGCCGGGAAAGCGACGCGTAGTAGCCGCTGGTGGAGACACCCAACAGTTCACACATGCGCCGTACCGAATGGGTGGCCTGGTTGGCCTTCACGAACCTAAACGCCTCCGCGGTGTCGATCCGGTCTCCTCTGCGAACCAGGCCGCTGCTTTTGCCAGGATCTCCTTCTCCTCACGAAGGATCCGGTTCTCCCTGCGCAGCCTTCGCAGTTCCTCCCGCTCTCGAGTGGTCAAACCATTCTCTTGACCAACATCAATGCCGGCCTGGTTGACCCAGTTGCGGATGGTTTGATGGGAAGGCTCGAACTCCCGGCTCAGCTGTTCGATGCTCCGACCGGCTCTGACCAGACGGACTATCTCCGCTCGGTACTAAGCGGGATACGGCTTCCTCGATTTCGACATGAAACACTCCTTCTGGGACAAGAATCCCAAATCTCAGAGCGTCCACCAAAACGGGACAGCCTCAAGAGATTCCGCTGGGCCGTAGGTAAACTTATGTTTGCTTCTTTGAGCCGTTTCCGGCGTCATGTAGCAGTTCTCTCGGCACTCGCTTTGATGGCCAGTCTCCTGGCCGCGGTGCCCCTTGCTGCTGACGAACATCCGGAAATGGACTATACGGCTACGTTTGATGCGTGCGCGGGCGTGGGTTCGGCGGACTTCGAGGATGTTCCCGCCAGTCATGCCAACGCCGGTGACATCGACTGTATCGCCTATTACGCCATCACCAAGGGCACCAACGCTGAGGGCACGCTCTATTCGCCGTCGATGTCGGTCTCTCGTGAGCACATGGCGCTGTTCCTGACACGTTTGGCTATGAGGGTGGGCATTGATCTGCCTTCTGATCCTGCTGATGCGGGTTTCGAAGACATTGGCGAGTTGTCTGCTGAGTCGCAGACCGCTATCAACCAGTTGGCCGAACTTGAGGTGACTCACGGCACCAATGCGGCCGGCACCACCTATTCGCCTGCGGATGCGGTGCAGCGTGGTCACATGGCGCTGTTCATCTCCCGGTTGATGGACCTGATGGACCCGTTCGACGATGGTAACGACACTACCGCTCCCTTCGCCTACATCCCCAAGCAAGCGGTTGCCGTCGCTGACAACGCCTCCACTGCTGATGTGGATGAGACAGTGGAGGTTGGTTCGCCGTTCACCGACCTTGCGAGCACGACGAAGGAAACCTATGACGCCATCACCGCGCTGTGGGAGATGGATGTTGCTTCTGGTATCTCCGACACGTCCTATGCCCCGAGTGCCTCGATCACCCGTGCTGCGATGGCCGGTTTCATGGCCGGTGTGTTGGATCACTCCAACGCCCGCCCGGCTGGTGTGACCATGCAGGTGTCGAAGACCACCGACTTCGGTTCGGTCGAAGCCACGAGGGCAATCTCTGTCCGGGACGACAGCTTCGCTCCCATGGGCGACGTGTCCGTGAAGGTCTTCACCGCTACCGATTCCGGTGGCATCGATGACGACACCGGTAAGTGCCTAGGCGCCAATGATCCTTGCGAATGGAGCGACAACGAAGAGATCACCAACGACGACGGCAACAACTTCGATACCATCGATGTCGCCACCGATGACGGTGCCGGCGGCGCTGGCAACATGGAGAACAGCGAGACCTGGTACGCCTGGATGGGCGACGAGGACAACGCCGAGTTCGTCAAGGGCTCTTCGGGCGAAGCAATGGTCACCCTTACGGCCAAGGCTGATGCTCTGGGAATCCGAGTTACAACGGACATCAACAAGGAGGCCACCAACAACGCCACGGATCCCAATCAGGTGGACGTCGGCAAGGACGCGAGTGTCGTTGTCACCGCACAACTGATTGATACCGAAACTGCTGGTGATGCTTCCAATGCTGTTGCCAAGGAAGGCGTTGAAGTCACTATCACCAGGACCCGCGGCGCCACCACAGACGCTCCCGGTCCTGGCGCGATGAAGACCGATGCCGACGGTAAGGTCACCTTCACCATTGAGGGCCCGGCTGATCCCGACGACGGTACAACCGTTTCTAGGGACGACACAGTTACGTTCACCGGCGATGTCGACGGCGCCACCACCGATCCGGAAAGTCCTGACAATGAGACCGCCAACGTGGTGGTCCGGTGGAGGAACGCCGACGCTGCGGTGGCCGAGGGCATAACCGACGCTCCCACTTATGTGATCATCGATGATGACGAGGTGAGCGTCAGAGTGACGGTGTCCTACTACGACCAGTACGGCAACCCCGCCGCTTCTGGCGACAGGCTCACCATCACGGTCAACAACCCCGACATCACAACCGATGACGGGTCGGCCACCAGTGGAGAAAACGGTGCTCGTGTGAGAAGCAACGGAACCGCCAGGTTCACTGCCAATCTGAGCGCTGCTGCCGGCTCCGAACTTGACATCACGATCAATGCACTCCAAACCGCCACTGGGATAACCGCAAACGATCCCGACGATGTGTTGGCAGTGCGCCACGCTCACAAGAACGACGACGGTGTCACTTCTACCGCTGACAACCTCACGGCTGACACGGATGAAGACCGGTTCATCATCGACGGCGCCACCGCCACATCGGCGGGAGTGCTGTACAGCTATGACTCGGGCGACACGTTCATTGTCGACGACAACGAAGTTGACATGGACAAGTTCGAGGAAGCACTTGATGCGACCGGAACCATTGTTGAAGTGGTGTTCTACAGCGTTGACGGCATGAGCATCTTCTCTGTCACCACCGCCTAACCCATCTCAACCAACTACTAAAGGAGGCTCCCCACGGGGAGCCTCCTTTCTTTTGTTCGGGTTTGTCCATCTGCCGCCTTACGGACCCACCACCTTCATCCCAGCCATCCTTTTCTGACCAGCCGCCAGGACCTGAGGAGTAGTTTCGTGAGGAGAAATACACTTCGACCACACCCTCGACCCCGAGTCCCGCTTGGCGCAGTTGATTGGTCAATTCCTTCCCGTAGCGTCGGGGAGATGTAACCCGTCCCAGACCGCGCGGTGCCCTCCGAAGGCGGTTCGGTGGCCAAGGTTGATTTGTTAATTTGGGGAACAATGAGCGTCACAGGTCGTTTGGGTGCTCTCCTGGTTGCCAACAAAGACCGCATAATGGAGGTCGTCCGTTCCCGCGGAGGGGTAGAGGTTTATGTGTTCGGTTCTGCAGTTCGGGGCGAAGGCGGCGGAGGAAGCGATCTGGACCTGCTGGTCTTGTTCGAAGAGGACGCTTCTCTGTTCGAACAAGTACACCTCAAGGGAGATCTGGAGAAAATGCTGGGATGCAACGTTGACGTGCTGAGCCTGAACGGGTCGCGCCAGGCCCTGGACGGAAAGGGCCAGTACCGCAGGGAGATGATATTGAGGGAAGCAATACCCCTGTGACGCCCGGGTTACCGCGAGCGTGGGTACCTGGAGGACCTCCTAACGGCTGCCGAGGAAGTCGCCATTGTGGTAACCGAAGCTGGTGAAGCCTACGCTCGGGGCGACCTAATCGCTCGGCGGGCTCTGGAGAAGTGCTTACTGAACCTTGGAGAGGCGGCAGACCACCTCAGTCAATCATTCAAGGACAGGTACCCGCAGGTACCATGGCTGCCGTTGTCGGGTTGAGCAATGTCCTGGCTCACGAATACGGAACCGTGGATTACCGTGCTCTTTGGCGGGTCGCCACACGAGATGATCCCGAGTTGGTGAAATCCCTAACAGGCTGAGGGTGGTCACCAACCCCGGGGTGGGCACTTTCGGTGATCGACTCTGAGCCCTTTTGCTGATCGTCATCAGACCGGGTTCGGAATGGAAAGCCACTCCCTCGAACCGATCCACGAACACCACCAACTCTTCTCTGTAGACATCAAGCCCGCCATATACGATGACATCCGGTCTGCCCGGTTCTCCAATGCCCATGCCGTACAAATCCGGCATGCTCCTCACCCAAACAGGACTACCCAGCACCAACGTGACATCCTCAAATGTGAATCACCCTGGGTTTTCCGGAGAGTGATGGTCCCCCGGATGCTCCTATGTTTTGCGGAGTCAGCTCACTTGGATCAGGGGTGTGACGGTTCGGTTGTTGTAGGTGTTTTCGTATTCGACGGGGGTGAGCATGTGAAGGGAGGTGTGGTGCCGGCGGCGGTTGTGGAAGACTTCTAGGTACTCGAAGAAGGCGTTGGCAGTCGAGCGTGCATCGCCTCAATGAAACGCCGAAAATGCGGTAACCGCCGCTCCAATTCGGTCGGGTTCAGGAGGCCGAGCAGGGCAAACGAGTGGTGACTTTTGTTGTACCTGCCTTTGGTGGATGATTCGGTGGAGCGTTTCAGTGCTTGGATTATCTCTTCTGTGGACCGCCGTTCAAGTTCCTCTACAGGCGGCAATCGACCTGCAATCAGTCCAGGAAAGTAATCCATCAAAGCCTGACGGTCGGCGACGAGCCATGTCTCCATGCTTGTGACCATCAGCTGGGCTTGATCATCTGCAGCTTGTTGGGGTCGCATCCATCGGTCATTGGAGAGCAGATGATGCCACACGCCCGACGAAATCGGTGGTTGATGTCGGTCTTGTATTGTGACTTCACTATCAACCAAAAGAACAGGAAAGTCCTTTCCTTCGCGGACAGCCTGCCTGAAGTTGCGGTAGGCGCGGTCGCGTGGACCGCAGGCGACAACCCTCGGTAATCGGCCAGCGAGACTTGCTTTGAGAAGCAACTCCCGAAAACCCTTCCGCAATTGTGCGTTCAGCGCGGCTCGGTGCCCACCCCCCTCCACATACAAAGTGACCCTCACCAGCGGGTACCGCCTATCTGGCCGCTGGTCCACAGTTCACCCAGCCGGTACTCCTCCAACCATTTGCTAAGACCATCCTGGCTGAAACGCCCCATCCGGGTGCACCCTCCGTGATTCTCAAACACCACGATCGCCTCCGGATAGCCGGACAGGGCGTCGACCAGAACGTCAGAATGGGTGGTGACGACCACCTGCAAACGCTCGCTGGCCGCAACGAGGTGCTTCGCCAAACCCGCCACTATATCGGGGTGTAGTCCGATCTCGGGCTCCTCAATGCAGAGCACCGGCAGGGCGTTGGGGTTGTAGAGCATGGCCAGCAAGCACAGATATCGAATGGCGCCGTCTGACAGCCTCGTCGCTGGGATCGACCGGCGTTGGTCCTCGGTAAAGTACACTTGAACCGATCCGCCGCCTATCACCACCTCGTAGTTTGTGAACCCTTCATAGAGTTCCCGCAGGCCTTTGATGATGTTCTGCTTGGCCTCGGGATAGGCGCCCATCTGGTTGAGCACGAGACCCAAATTGGAGTAATCCTCTTCCAGACGGTCTGTACGACCGTCCGCTGGCTGAGACCGACGCATAGAAGAATCGCGGCCGAACACCCACCCGTCGTATACCTGGATCGAGTTGTAAACACTCGCCAGCAGTGACAAATGCGGATAATCAAATGGTGATCGGAGCTGTTGCAGGATCGACTGGTTGGCCACTTCAGGGTAGGACAACCCAGCGAGAGGGCCTGTCGGCGCCTCAACAGATCCGAGTGGCACCCACCTCATGCCCGGCCCGGGTCGCAACGGGGGACGACCCTCAGGCAAGTCCGTCACGGAGTTGGAAGCAGACCAGGAACGTACCCGCGCCTTCCGGGAATCCAGACAGGACTCGTACAACAGCGTGTTAGGCGACAAAGTGATGCGCTCCTCAACGGGCCACATTTCCGAGTCCACGGTCCGAAGCACAACCTGATGACCCAACTGCACACCGGCAGGCGAAACAAACACCTCTAGTTGCGGCTCCCCAGTCACATCCCCCTCCCACAACCACCTTCGCGGTCCCCCACCACGGCGAACCACCTCCCGAAGATCAGTTGGAATGCTGCGTATCAGCCTGAAAACGTCAAACAGATTGGACTTCCCAGACGCATTCGGCCCGATCAACACATTCAGCCTCCCCAGATGCAAAGGTGGGGTTTGGGGACCGAACGACAGCAGACCCCGTGGCCTGATCGTCTGGATCAATGGCTGATCGAGCATGACTCCCCGGTCGGTGAAGGACGCCTCGCTGAGTATAAAGCCGCGCAACCAGCAACAAGCCAGCGTGATAAACCGTTGCGATTGGCCCCGCCCAGTGGCCGCAAGGTGACCCGCATCCTGAGGGCCATCTTCCACTCCGGTGACACGATTGTCGACACGGCCACTTGAACCGGTATCGTAGCTAAACAACGCATATTCACCTTACCAACCATCACGCAGCTTCACAGGCGGCGCAGTATGTAAACATACTGCGTCGCACAGGAAGCGCACATGGCGTTGTTCCTGACTCGTTTGGCCGGTTTGGTTGGTATCGATGTGGCTTCTGATCCTGATGATGCTGGTTTCACCGATATTGGTGATTTGTCTGCCGAGTCGCAGACGGCTATCAATCAGTTGGCTGATCTTGGGGTGACCCAGGGCACTTCTGCGACCACTTATTCACCGTCGGATGCGGTGAAGCGTGGTCACATGGCGTTGTTCATCGCCCGCCTGATGGACCAGATGGATCCGATGGCCGAGGACAAGGACACTGTGTTCGGGTATACCCCCGAAGATGTGGTTAATGTCGCGGACGATCCGGATACCGATGCGGACGAGACCGTTGAGGTGGGGTCGCCTTTCATGGACTTGCAGAGTTCGACCAAGGAAGCTTATGACGCGATCACCGCGTTGTGGGAGATGGGTGTCGCTTCAGGTATCAACGACACGCGCTACTCTCCGGATGCCAATATCATCCGGGCTCAGATGGCCGGGTTCATGGCGGGTGTGTTGGATCACTCCAACGCCCGTCCTGCCGGTGTGACCATCCAGGCTGCCAAGACTTCGGACTTCGGTGGCTACACCACCCAGGTTGCGGTTTCGTATCGGGATGACATGTTCATGCCGATGGTCGATGTGTCCGTCAAGGTCTTCGACAGCGACACGGTTGGTTCTTTCGACGAGGACGGCGGCTGTACCACGGCTTCTGACTGTGCGTGGACCGATGACGAGTCGCTGACCGACGCTTCGGGCAACATCTATGTGGACGGCACGGTCGAAGACGGGAAGATGAACACGTATTACGCGTGGATGGGTGATGCCGACGCTGACGAGAACGACTTCGACGTTGACACGTCCCCTCATGCGTCTGTCACGTTGTCTTCGACCACTGATGCTGTGAGCCTGAAGGTCACGACTGACATCAGCGAGAACTCCACCAATGAGAACACGGTGGATATCGACGCGACAAGCAGCGTTACCCTCACCGCGCAGTTGGTTGACGGTGATGGCGAACCTGTGGCCAAGTCCGGTGTGACGGTGAACGTGGCTGTGGTTCAGGGCGGACGAACCCTGTATCCGGCTCCTGCTGCGATGAAGACCGATGATGATGGTCAGGTGACCTACACCACCAGTGGTCCGAAGTCCAAGAAGGGCAACACCGATCCTGATAGGCTCGACGTGATCACGTTCAGTTCCGCTGATATCGACGACGACGCCGATGACACCACTGCGCCTGCTACGGGTGCTGATACCGGAGATGGAACAGTTGCAGTTAGTGATAATGGTGAGACCGTGGTAGCCACGATCTTCTGGACGGACTCCAACCCGACGCTGGTCACGATTGACGCAGTCGCCGCCCCGGTGACTCGGGCAGCTCAGGGTTCCGGTAAGGGAAGCAATGATCCCTACGCGTTCTTGAGCGGCCAGAACAAGGTGACCGTCCAGGCCTCGGTGTCGTTCTACGACCAGTACGGCAACCCCGCCGGCAAGGGCGAAAACGTGTCGATCACCATCGGTACCGGGGAAAACAGTGCCGACACAAGGACCGTGAGCAGCAGAGGCATGGCCAGATGGAGCCGCACCCTTGACGGGTCTTTGGGCACCGCCATAACGGTGACCTACGCACTCCGGAACGCAGCCGACGACGCAGCACTCGACGGCGCTCCAACAGTTGAAGACACCTCGGTGATCCCAGTGAGACACGCCGATGACGACAGCACGCGCGTTGCTACTGCGATAACTGCGGTCTACGACAAAGAGGACCGGTTCCTCATATCCACCGCCGGTTCGTTTGCAGCGCTGTACAGCTACGATGACGGCGACACCTTCATCAACAACATTTCCGGCCACGCTGACATAGGCGATCCTCTCACCCTCGATGAGTTCGAGGGACTGATCAAGCCAGCAACTAGCGGCGGAAATGCAGGCTCTGTCGAGGTGAACTTCCTGAACGTGTGGCGTTACCTGTTGCTGGGATCGGTGGCGGTGGTGCTGGTGGCGGTGGTGGGGCCGCGCGCCCTTGCGCAGTACGATGCCTCCGAAGCCGGGAACGGGTTTGTCGACATCGGAGGGAACATCCACGCTGAGGACATCCGTTACATCGTGGAGGGGGGGCTCACGGTGGGATGCGACCTCGAGGGGCCCCGGTACTGTCCTGATCAGCCGGTGTCGAGGGCGGAGATGGCCACTTTCCTGACCCGTGCCCTGCGCCTCGACACGACCGTTCCTGACTTGGGTGTGTATTCGGACGTCGCAGAAGGTGCCTGGTACACGCCTTTCGTGGAGGCAATGGGGGCGTACGGGCTCACCGACACCCGGATTTCGGGAAGTTTCCGACCGGACGATCCGATGCTCCGTTCGGAGATGGCGATCCTCCAGAAGGCGTTCCGGCTTACATCGGCCCATGACCCTTCGGTCTCTTCATTCCAGGACATCCCGGCGGACGCCGGCTATGCCGGAGCGGCGGAGGCCATACTGGAATCGGGAATCACCCGGGGATGCGGGGAGGACCCGCTTCTTTACTGCCCCGACGACACGGTCAAGCGGGACACCATGGCGGCCTTTCTGGCTAGGGCGCTTCGAGGGGCCGACCTGAGGAGGGAGTTGGCTCTGGTGCCCGGCCGGGAGGTGATCAGCGACATCTCCATCGGGCGTAAGACGTGGCATGTCTGGGTGTGCGAGGATGCTCCGGTGCAAGAGGACGCTCCGGTGCGAGAAGACCTGGTGGACTATCTCAACCGTGAGATAATCCCCAACTTTCGCTGGCTGTCGGGAGGCAGGTACATACCTCAGTTCCGATACGGCTCCGACCCCTCCGCTGATGTCACCACCGTGTTGGAGAACTGCGAGAACGAGGATGTCTTCTACAGGGTGGCCCTAGGCGGCGCCAACATCTTCGCGGGAGGTGACCTGTGGGAGCCGGACATCCGCGCCGCGGGCCGGGGTGGCATACGGGTCGATCCGGAGGCGCAGAGACAGAATGTCTGGATGGACAAGCGGTCGTTGTGCTACACCCCGGCGTATGCGCACGAGATCGGCCACACATTCGGATGGCCGCACAATCTGAAAGAGGCGGGCGCCCCGCCGTCTCAACCTCTCACCACCGGGATGGATATCATGTCCACCCCGGGGACGATGGTGGGCACCAATGCGCACAATCTGTTCCACATGGGCTGGATAGACCCCGAGAAGGTGCGGTCCATTCCGAGGGCGTCGCCACCTACGCACTATCCTTACCTCATTCCGACCGGGACACCGAACTGTTAATGGTGCCTCTGGGATCCAATCGGCTCATCAGCATCGGAGTCCGGTCTATGAGGGGCTACGACCGGGAAATTCCTGTCGCAGGTGTCGAGTTGTACGAGATATCCCTGTGCGAGTGGTGGCCGGGCTGCAAGAGGGTGTACCTGCCTCCGGGCGCCCAGCCATCCATCCGGTGGTCTTGGGCGTCGGGGACTCCTGGACAGCGCGGGTGCCCACGAACAGGGACGGCTTGCACTCCGAGACAGACATAAAAGTGTCGGTGACGGGTCAAGAGGGCGGCTCGTACATGGTCAGGGTTGCACAAACGTTCCTGGAGGAAGGCGGGTTCTCCGTGATTGACACCGGCCAACTCGGGGTGTGCGGCCTCCTGATCAGCGGGACGCCGGTGTGCTGGGGCTGGGCCGGGGCGCAGTCCACGCCGGAAGGGACCTTCACATCCATAGGGCTCGGACTCTTCGCCTGCTCCACGAGGGCTAGCGACGGCGGTATCGAATGCTGGGGTCACGTGACCGAGGTCAGCGCTCCGCCCGGTGGGGAGTTCGCCTCGGTGAGCGTCATGGAAGAACACGCCTGCGGTCTGCGCACCAACGGAGCAGCGGCCTGCTGGGGATCGTACCCAGTCCCCGAGCCGGTTGTTCAACCCCCGGACGGGACCTTCATCTCGGTCAGCGCCGGCCTCTCCCACGGCTGCGGCATCCGGGAGGACCGAACTGTCGAATGCTGGGGAGTGAACAACGGCGGCCAGAACTTCGCGTCTCCGCCGCCCGGGGAATTCACGTCCGTAAGCGCGGGAGCGTCTTTCTCGTGCGGCTTGCGGCCTGATCAAAGCGTGACCTGCTGGAGCACGAGAAGCGGCTACACCACCTGGCAGCCTCCCCCCGGCCGCTACACCTTCGTGGCCAGCGGATACAACAACGGTTGCGCCGTCGGCGCCAACGGCGGCGCCGTTTGCTGGGGCCACGACCAATGGTTCGACTTCACCCCTCCGGACGGCGTCTTCACCGCGGTCAGCGTCGAATACGACCGCGCCTGCGGTCTGCGAATCAACCGCACGGTCGAGTGCTGGGGCGGCCAAAGAGAGCAGTGAGGCCTGCACAACCGACCTCTTGATCGGGTAATCCTCCGGCCTGGGACTTGGAAATCGCAGCACTACCTCCAAAGCCAAGCTCAGGGACTTGGTATAGTGCCAGGGAAAGCAACAGGTCAGGAGAATGGGGCTTCTCTCTTCAAGACGCAAAGTGGCTGTAGCTGCGGCCTTCTCGCTGGTGGCTGGTCTTGTAATCGCCGCCCCGGCCGCTGCTGTGGATGGCCCTCCCCCCTCGCCGAGCTATCTGGCTTCGTTCGATGCTTGCGAAGACATACCGCCATTTGGCTTCGGCGATCTGCCTACCGATCAAGCTCAAGCCGACAACATCAATTGCATCGCCTATTTCGGGATCACCAAGGGGACTTCGACGACCACCTACTCGCCCGACCGTCCGGTTACCCGGGAGGAGATGGCGTTGTTCCTGATCCGCTTGGCCGGCAAGGTCGGGATCGCCGTTCCTTCTGCCAGTGACTTTGGATTCACCGACATCGGCCACCTGAGCGCCGAGTCCCGCGACGCCATCAACCAGTTGGCTGAGCTGGAAATCACCAAGGGGACTTCGGAAACAACCTTCTCACCCGGAGATGAAGTAAGGCGAGAGCACATGGCGTTGTTCATCGCCCGGCTGATGGACAAGATGGAACCTCCGGCCTTCGGAGACCACACCTTCGGCTACACCCCGGCCGATGTGGTTGGCACTGCCGACAGGCCGCTGGACCAACCCTTCACCGACTTGGATGAAGTCTTGCAGGACACGGTCGACACCATCAACAAACTGTACGAACTGGGGGTCATCGCCGAAGCCCCGGGAGGAAATTACGACCCTGCGGATCCCATCACCCGCGCCACCATGGCCGACTTCATGGCTGCCGTGCTCGACCACTCCAAGCTGCGCGCGCCGGGTCTGAGCATCAAGGGCACCAGAGTCTCGGAATACGGACCCACCGACATCGTTCTCATGGTCTCCATGCGGGACCCCGAGTTCGGTCCGGTCGCCGGCCAGCGGGTAGACGTATTCAGCAGCCACGCTGTGAGCGGCGGACTGGACGAGGAAGGCGCATGTGTCCCGGAAAATGTGACCGGCGACTGCACCTGGAACGGCGACGACATGGTCACCGACCAGGAGGGGAATCTGTGGGCCACCTACCGGCTTGAAGACGGGGATACTGCGTTGTACTACGCCTGGATCGGCACCAGCCTCGGTGAACAGTTTGACGCCGACGAAGTGGACGAAGCCACCGCTGTCGTGACTTCCCAGCCGGAAGTGGCAGGGATCACGGTCACCTCCAACATTCCGGAGCACGCCGACGGCAACAAGGTGCACATCGGCCGGACCAGGCGGGTGGCTCTCACCATCCAGGTGGTCGACAGGGACGACAGGCCCTTGTCCCGTCCGGGGCTTGCCTTCCAGATGGGTCTGGAACAGCTTGTAGATGGCGCCCAGCGACTCAGGCACAACCCGGTCCAGTTGACTACCGACAAGGAGGGCAAGGCCACATTCAGGGTGGAGGGAGTCGAAGACCGAAGGGATGCCACCACTCAGACCAGAGTCGACACCCTGACGTTCAGTCATATCGGTGAGGCCCCCGGCGTAGCCGAACTGTCTGATGTTGAGGTGACCATACAATGGAGCGAGGAAGCTTCAGAAACCCATCAAGCGGTGGCAAAGGCGCCCGACTATGTGATTGTCAGAGATGACGGCGACGTTTCGATCAGGGCCTCCATCACCCTTTACGACCAGTACGGGAAGGGTTATCGGGCCGGCGCCGGCCAGCAGGTTGAGATTGCCGTTGGGAACGAAGACCTTACCGCGTCGGTGAATGGGTCGGGCACCGGCACCGGGAGCGCCCGGCTGCAACACCAGGAACCCGGATTCTCTGTGCAGGTGAGCTTCACCGCGGATCCAGCCGGTGACGGCGTCGATATCCCCACTGGAGTCAGTGATCCTCAAGATGTGTTCGTCCAGTTGGTGACGGTGGCTACATCCAAGGACGCCGGTAAAGGCCTGGGCATCCACACCTTCTTCCCGAGGCACAACCGCTTTACAACAGAAGCTGGCCGTGACAACCCCGACGCCGATCTCCTGTTCTACTACAAACCTGGGGACACATTCAAGGCTGGTGACAGGCTGATCACCATCGAAGAGTTCGAAGAACTGCTCACCCCATTCGAAGACGATGAAAACCCAGCCAGGATCCACATCGTAACCTACGACAGGGAAGGATCAAGCGAATTCGGGATTACCACCTCCGCTCTAAGGTGACCTGTCTCTTAGCAGGAGCCACACACAGGTGGGTCATGCCGGTGTAAGGGGAGGGTTCATGGCGGTGCATTCTGTTGCTTGATTCCTACCTTGAGCAGGGAGAAGACACCGCCGTGGGTGATTTGTGATGTTTTGTGTCGCTTCGGTCAGGGCATTTCCCCCGGGCCTAAGTTGGGAGTGTCCGGGCTACTTGTGGAGTGATAGGGGTTCACAACTCGGAGTACACGAAGCCCCAACCCCACTGGTAATCTCCCCTTGGCCGGTACACCTTCGCTGTAGCGCGTAGCGCAACAGTTGCGCCGCCCACCGTCGGCGTTGAAGGTGAGAGGGTCTGCAGTTTAAGGCTTCTGCAACACCATGGGAGGGCCGGGGCAGCCAGATGGAAGGCAGCCCCCCTCCCCACAAATACGCGAAGCCTCCCCTTTCTTTGGCCGCTTCCCCTATTTGATAGGAGATCCAAGAACTGGGGCCGTGGGTCGGCCGTCCGGACAGGCCGGTCTCGTCAAGAGGTGTGGAAGCTTGTTTAAAGCGAAGGAGGCTCCCCGGGGGGAGCCTCCTTCTGATAGTCGGACGTTTTCTGGTTTTATGAACCGGCTGCAGTGACTCGGAAGATGCTGACACCGTCGTCGTCGTCGTAGAACACGACCTCGACAGAGCCTGCATTTCCGCCGCTAGTTGCTGGCTTGATCAGTCCCTCGAACTCCTCAAGGGTGAGGCTCCTGTCTGCGCCTGCGGCAGGGCCGCCGGGGCTGCCAGTAGCGATGCCGTTGATGAAGGTGTCGCCGTCATCGTAGCTGTACAGCGCTGCAAACGAACCGGCGGTGGATATGAGGAACCGGTCCTCTTTGTCGTAGACCGCAGTTATCGCAGTAGCAACGCGCGTGCTGTCGTCATCGGCGTGTCTCACTGGGATCACCGAGGTGTCTTCAACTGTTGGAGCGCCGTCGAGTGCTGCGTCGTCGGCTGCGTTCCGGAGTGCGTAGGTCACCGTTATGGCGGTGCCCAAAGACCCGTCAAGGGTGCGGCTCCATCTGGCCATGCCTCTGCTGCTCACGGTCCTTGTGTCGGCACTGTTTTCCCCGGTACCGATGGTGATCGACACGTTTTCGCCCTTGCCGGCGGGGTTGCCGTACTGGTCGTAGAACGACACCGAGGCCTGGACGGTCACCTTGTTCTGGCCGCTCAAGAACGCGTAGGGATCATTGCTTCCCTTACCGGAACCCTGAGCTGCCCGAGTCACCGGGGCGGCGACTGCGTCAATCGTGACCAGCGTCGGGTTGGAGTCCGTCCAGAAGATCGTGGCTACCACGGTCTCACCATTATCACTAACTGCAACTGTTCCATCTCCGGTATCAGCACCCGTAGCAGGCGCAGTGGTGTCATCGGCGTCGTCGTCGATATCAGCGGAACTGAACGTGATCACGTCGAGCCTATCAGGATCGGTGTTGCCCTTCTTGGACTTCGGACCACTGGTGGTGTAGGTCACCTGACCATCATCATCGGTCTTCATCGCAGCAGGAGCCGGATACAGGGTTCGTCCGCCCTGAACCACAGCCACGTTCACCGTCACACCGGACTTGGCCACAGGTTCGCCATCACCGTCAACCAACTGCGCGGTGAGGGTAACGCTGCTTGTCGCGTCGATATCCACCGTGTTCTCATTGGTGGAGTTCTCGCTGATGTCAGTCGTGACCTTCAGGCTCACAGCATCAGTGGTCGAAGACAACGTGACAGACGCATGAGGGGACGTGTCAACGTCGAAGTCGTTCTCGTCAGCGTCGGCATCACCCATCCACGCGTAATACGTGTTCATCTTCCCGTCTTCGACCGTGCCGTCCACATAGATGTTGCCCGAAGCGTCGGTCAGCGACTCGTCATCGGTCCACGCACAGTCAGAAGCCGTGGTACAGCCGCCGTCCTCGTCGAAAGAACCAACCGTGTCGCTGTCGAAGACCTTGACGGACACATCGACCATCGGCATGAACATGTCATCCCGATACGAAACCGCAACCTGGGTGGTGTAGCCACCGAAGTCCGAAGTCTTGGCAGCCTGGATGGTCACACCGGCAGGACGGGCGTTGGAGTGATCCAACACACCCGCCATGAACCCGGCCATCTGAGCCCGGATGATATTGGCATCCGGAGAGTAGCGCGTGTCGTTGATACCTGAAGCGACACCCATCTCCCACAACGCGGTGATCGCGTCATAAGCTTCCTTGGTCGA
This sequence comes from Acidimicrobiia bacterium, assembly GCA_965209025.1. Taxonomy (GTDB): domain Bacteria; phylum Actinomycetota; class Acidimicrobiia; order Spongiisociales; family ZC4RG35; genus Bin76. The sequence continues at coordinate 1,165,392 of OZ242375.1, forward strand.
ACTCTGCAAGTCCATGAAAGGCGACCCCACCTCAACGGTCTCGTCCGCATCGGTATCCGGATCGTCCGCGACATTAACCACATCTTCGGGGGTATACCCGAACACAGTGTCCTTGTCCTCGGCCATCGGATCCATCTGGTCCATCAGGCGGGCGATGAACAACGCCATGTGACCACGCTTCACCGCATCCGACGGTGAATAAGTGGTCGCAGAAGTGCCCTGGGTCACCCCAAGATCAGCCAACTGATTGATAGCCGTCTGCGACTCGGCAGACAAATCACCAATATCGGTGAAACCAGCATCATCAGGATCAGAAGCCACATCGATACCAACCAAACCGGCCAAACGAGTCAGGAACAACGCCATGTGCTCACGGCTGACCGACATATTCGGCGAATAATTGCCATCACCGGTGCCCCGGGTGATCCCGTAATAGGCGATACAGTCGATGTCACCAGCGTTGGTATGACTGTCGGGAACATCAGCAAAGTCCGCCGAGCCCACACCCACGCAAGCATCAAACGTAGCCGTATAGTCCATTTCCGGATGCTCATCAGCAGCAATAGGCGCCGCGGCCAACATACCGGCCATCAAAGCGAGCGCCGAGAGGACTGCTACCAGCCTCCGAAAACGGCTCAAAGAAGCAAACATAAGTTTACATACTGTGAGAACACAAAAGGGCCTCGTCCAGTGTATAACAACACAGCTTCGGCATCCAGCTGCCACAATCAACTAGCCCGAAAATGGTGAAGAGACGAGAAACTTCGTTTGCTATGGCACGACCGGTGACGGCGATCATCGAAAGTGCCCAGAGTCGATCACCGAAAGTGCCCAGTCTGGGGGTGGTGTTTTAGGCTAGCGGGTCTCCTTTCGGTCTGTGTTTTCTTGCTTGTGCTTGGTAGCTTCGCAGCCGGTAGCTGTCGCCGGTGATGGTGAATACCACGCTCCTGTGGAGGAGCCGGTCGAGCATGGCCGCGGCGATAGTGCTGTCTGAGAAGATCTCTCCCCACGATGTCACTGCGAGGTTGGTGGTGAGGATGATTGATCCTTTCCCGTAGCGTTGGGAGATCACCTGGAACAGTGTCGCGGCGTCTTCTGCCGGCATCGGCAGATAGCCGAGTTCGTCGATGATCAACACTTTCGGGGTGTTGAAGAATCGCATGGTTCTGGCCCATCTTCCTTGTAGGGCTGCTTTGCGGCAGCGTGCTGCCAGGTCTGCTGCGGTGGTGTAGTAGACCTTGTGACCTGTGTCCACCGCCGCTCTGCCCAAGATGACGGCGAGCATTGTTTTGCCTACTCCGGGTGGTCCGATGAACAGCACGTTGGTGGCGTCGGCCAGGTACGCGCCGGTGGCGAGTTCCCGGATCAGTTTTTGGTCGATGCTGGGTTGCGCGGCGAAGTCGAAGTCTTCCAGTTTCCAGCGGGTTGGGAAGTTCGCCAGTTTCAATCGGGTTGCCCATCGGCGCTGTTCGGTGGTTTCCACCTCTACCCGCAACAGTGCTTCGAGGAACTGGGTGTGACCGATGTTGTGTTGGCGTGCCCGTTCCAGGTGGGTGGGGAGCTCCTCGGCCGCGGCCGACAGACCGAGATAGGCCAGATGGCTTCGGAGCTGTTGGTACACCGAGTTCTTGTTCATCGCCGCCTCCGGTGTTGGAGATCGATGTGCCGCTGGTACACCCCCAGGTCTATCACCGATTCTGTGTTCAGATCACCTCCGATACCCGAAGCGACGGCTAGGGCAGCTTCCGACGGTGGCCGGTTCGGTTTCGGTCTGCACGGCCGTTTGGTGGTGAACGCGGCTAACACGACGTTCTCCAAAGCCTCGACGTGCTCGGGCAAACGAACCACCCGTCCCTGACCGCGGGCCACCTTCCGATGGGTAGCGACCAGCCGACCTGACTCTGACGTCATGTCGATGGTGGGGTCTCCCAGACGCCAACGGACGGTGACCTGGGTTCCTATCACCCCAGGTGGCACCGAGTATCGGTTGCCCCACACCGACACCAGGCCATTCGACGCGACCCTCCGATAGAGGGTGCCTTCTGCCGGGTAAGGCATGAGAGGAAGCTCCAATAACGGCTCGGTATCGGCCAACTCACCAACGGTGCTCTCGCCCCGCCGGCGGGAATCGCCCACCGCCACACAGAAGCGGTCGAGGCTGTCCTGCGCCGAAGCGAGACGAGCCACCGAAGCGGTGCGCCACCACCGCTGAGAGATGAAATGGATGGCCTTTTCCACCACACCCTTCCGCTGAGGATGCCGCGGTGGACACGGATCCACCCCCACCCCATAATGCTTCGCCACCGGAACAAACGACGACTGTAACCGACCAGTGCCCGGGTCTATCACCGTGGCCATACGATCAACCCGCCACCGCCGGGCAGTACCACCCAGGCGCCGCAACACCGCGTCGATCCCCTCGATCAGATGCGGCTGGTCCTGCCTGGATGTGACCCACCCGCGAAACCGGCCCGAATACGACAGAGCACCAACCAGCACAAAAGCTCGGGACCCCCAGGGGGTGTCCCGAAGTTCTGTCCAATCCCACTGACACTCCTCACCCGGCGGATGATCGATAATCGCAGCAGCACGACCACGGGTGCCCGCACAGGCACCACAAGACGGTCGAAGACCCCGATAGCGGACCTTCCGCACAAACGTCGGATAGCTCTGCGAATAGCCCAACACCACCACCTCGTCGAACAGCACAGTCGCCCAAACATGGGGATCATCCGACAGTCGCTGACGAACATACGCCTCGAACCGATCAAACGGATCCGGCCCGGACGGGACTCGCCGACCCGGAACCCGCCCATCCAAATACGCCCGAACCGTACGACGATTCTTTCCCAAATGACGGGCAATAGCCGAGATCGACCACCCCCGCCTTCTCAAAGCATGAACTTCCAAGTACTCCTCCTGGACCAACATAAAGGGCAGGGCTCCTCTCCACAGCTAGAGAACGTGACAGTCCCCTAGCTTGGAGAGAGCCCACCCCAACAACGGGCAATTAGCCCCCCAGCAACTGGGTACTTTCAGTGATCAGGTGTGAGCACTTTCAGTGATCGCCATCACCGGCATCTCCTGGAGACAGACGGTGCCTCAGCAGCATCAAACCGTTCATGGGTGACCCCGCTGCAGCCGCGTCTTCCTGACCTCGCGCTTTGCGGCTACTGGATTTGCGCTATGCGTGGTTCGTACTGGGCCCGGATCCGATCCGCTTCTCTCTCGATCCACTCCATGTAGGTGCTCTCAGGTGCGTGGGATAATGACAGGCATGGCAACCACGAGCCACCGGCAGACGCACAGCACAGTAGTGCTGGATTCGGCCGAAGAGGCCAAGGAGGAGGCCGTCCGATACCTGTCCTTTTTTGAGGTGGTTGGGGGCCTTGTTTCGCGAGAACTTAGGGCTGTAAGCTGGTTGCTTGCGTCATTTCGCTTCGTTACCGTCGTGTACAGGCGATCAGAGGCAGCAAGGGATCCGAATCTGGTGTGTTCAGACGGCAGAACACCGGAAGATGAGTGGCAATACAGGGCAGACCACCGTCTTCCCTTGCGCACCACTCCCCCTACTCGTGACGAATACCGCCGGTGGACTCAGGAAATCCTAGAGGAAGACAGTGGCCTCCTGCAGAGACTCGCTGATGCTTAGCGGTCAATAGACTTGAGCGACGCTTGGGAGGGCGGGCAACCAATTTGGGTTCCCTTTGCGTGTAACTGTGGAACTCCACGACCTTGCCATAGTTGCGTCTGGGTAGTCACAGCCAATCTCGGTACAACCATGCGAAGCGCCGGCTACCGGGTTCGGAGTGAAATGCCATACTCTCGAACCTATCCACGAACACCACGAGGTCATCGCCGGACGAATCACGACCCGCGAATACATCGACGTTGGGACGTTCGTATTCATCCAACGGTACCCCCGCCTGTGCGGCCATCTCGACTACATCTGCCATACTGGCAACGAGGAGGGGGTCGTCCAGTACCGAGTAGACATCGAGATAGTCTACGCCGTACTTACAGGCCGACTTGGCTATGTGGGGCTTGTCGGCCATAAGGCTGAAGAGAAAGGGGCGGGCTACACCGTCGCGGGTAGATGAGCTTCGACAGTGGCCCTGCGTTCGGGGCTGAGCAGGCTAAGGAGGTATTGGCGCTCCTCGGCCGGGCGCCGGGCAATCTGCCGAGCCGCCCGATCTGTCGACAGCCTATTGAGAAGAGCTGCCCAGTCGTGCTCTGTGAACGTATCTGCGATTGCCTTAGCCATGCGCTGCCCATTGTCCCACGCTTCAGGTCCAGCGGGTTCCAAGTTAGCCGGATCGCTGGCAAACTCGGCAATGCGTTCGATCTGTTCTTCTGTGTAACCCATTGGTCAAACCATAGCACACGCCGTGCTCAAAGGGCACTTCCGATTCGTTAGTAACAGAAAGACCTCGGTGTGCGATGTCGTCCCCATGTGGTTGTTAAACCATGACCAGGGATGCTTACATGTGTTGACAATAGTATAAGGGTCACTGTTCTGTGAAACCAGTATGTAAACTTATGTTTGCTTCTTTGAGCCGTTTTCGGCGGCAGATAGCGGTCCTCACAGCTCTGGCCATGGTGGCTAGTGTGCTGGTCGCGGTGCCTGCTGTTGCTGCTGACCCGAAAGCGGACTATAAGGCTACTTTTGATGCCTGTGTGGGTGTGGGCTCGGCGAACTTCGAGGATGTTCCCGCCAATCACGCCAATGCGGGTGATATCGACTGTATTGCCTATTACGGGATCACCAAGGGCACGTCGGCCACTACTTATTCGCCGTTGATGTCGGTTACCCGTGAGCACATGGCTCTGTTCCTTGTCCGCCTCGCTGGTCGGGTGGGTATCGCGGTGGCTTCCGATCCCAGCGATCCGGGGTTCACCGATACCGGTGACCTGTCGGCGGAGTCACAGACCGCCATCGCGCAGTTGGCCGATCTTGGGATCACCAAGGGCACGTCGGTTAATATCTATTCGCCTGGGGACAATGTGTCCCGTGCTCATATGGCTTTGTTCATTGCCCGTTTGATGGACAAGATGACCCCGGCGGCGGATGGTGAGGTCGGTCTGAGTTCCACCACTCAGCATGGGTACACGCCTGCCAATGTGGCGAAGAACGCCAAGGAGGCCGATATCGGTTCTCCGTTCACCGATCTGGGTTCGTCGACCAAGGACGAGTACGACGCCATTACCCGCTTGTACGAGCTGGGCGTGGCTTCTGGTATCTCGGCTACTTCGTATTCACCGGGTTCGGATATGACCCGGGCGGCGATGGCTGAGTTCATGGCTGCGGTGATGGATCACTCCAACCTGCGTCCCGCGGGTCTGAGCATCCAGGCCAGTTCCACTACTAGCTGGGGTGCCGGTTCGCCCACTGTGGTTGTTTCGGTCCGTGATGACATGTTCATGGCTGTCGATGACCAGGCGGTTGACGTCTTCAGCAGCGCTGCTGAGAACAACGGTCTCCGCAAGGACGGCACCTGTAACTTCGGGACCAATCCCGATGATGTCCTTGGCGGCAGCATCGACGGTGATTGTGTGTGGAACGACAACGACGACGCCACCGATGCCGACGGTAACCTGTTCACCTCCGGCGACGTTGCTGAGGGCACCACCAGGGTGTTCTATGCGTGGATAGGCAGCAAGAACGGCGACAAGTTCGATGCCGACACGGCTGACGAGGCGACCGTTTCTGTGTCTGCCAAGGCAGCGCAGGCTTCGTTGAAGGCCTCTTCCAGCATCAATAAGAAAGCCGATACCACCTACGACGGTGACGGTGACGGCACCGTCGAGGTAAACGCCGAAGACCAGTTGGGTGCGAAGGTGGATCTGCGTGCGGTGAGCAGCGTGACGTTCTCCGCTCAGCTGAAGGACAGTGACGGTGCCAATGTGGCGCGTTCCGGTGTTTCGATCCGGGTCGAGTACAAACAGGACGACTCTTACCAGAACACCCACGAGGCCACTTTGACCACCGATGATGCGGGAATGGTTTCCTTCCCTGTCAACGGACCGAGTAACGGCAAGGGTGATGACAGTAGGGCTGATGAGGTGATCTTCACCGAACTCGACTCCAGTGGCGCCCCCACGGCCAGAACGGACACAGGTAAGGTGTACTGGGTTGAAGAGACTCCCGTGATCACTGACAGCGCTTTGGAAGTCGCTGACTACCTGATGGACGGCTCCTCTATTTCGGTGGGCGCAAGGGTGCGTCTGTACGACCAGTACGGCAACCCCCATCGTCCATGGAGCGGCCAGCAAGCAACCATCACCATTGGTACAAGTACTGCTACGGGTGACGATCCTGCCAACAACTTTGCGACACGAGACGTGATCAGCCGCGGTTACGCGCGCTGGTCGCGGTCAGTCACCCATGATGATGACATCGGCGCCAGCGACACTGTGAATGTTTCCTACGAGCTCATAGTTCACAAGAGGAACTCCGCAGGCATACTCTTGGACGCCAACGATGACATCATCGACTCCGACGGTGACACCGCTAACGGTGTCCAGGGCACGACCGAGCAGACTGACACAGATGTCACGGGTTCTTTGGTTGTCATTTATCAAGCGGATGGCACCACTGACCAAAGCACTTCAGCCCGGGCAAAGGAGGTCCCGGTGGTGAGGCCGGCTAACTCGCAGGACGACGTGGGTGTTGCTGTCACACATGTGCTCGGCAACAACACGTTCCTCGCTGCTCCTGACGCGGACGGCACCACCGTTACGGATATCGCAGCCGTTAATCCGACGTTTGCGTATTCTTACGACTCCGACGACATCTTCATCAACAGCGAAGTGACCGACGGTACGACGATCAGTATGGACAAGTTCACGTCCACGATCGACAACAGTCCCGACGGTCTCAAGAACATGAATACTCCCGTTGTCAAGATCACGGTGTTGGTCTACAATGCGGACGGTTCCAGCGTCTTCGAGATAACGTCAACAGACTAAAACCTTTCAGGTTTTACTGTCCCAACGAGGAGGCTCCCCCCCACGGGGAGCCTCCTCTCTATTAAGAACAAGACCCCCTGACTCTTCTATTGGCAGGACAATATCTATCTCAGCAAGTTCCGGGTCGTGGCCCACTTTCCCTTGGCTGGTCGTCGTACTTCGGCAGATGTGGGCACCGTCACAACTCTCTCGGAAACCCCCTGCCACTAGCGGACGGTCTCAATGAACGCCAAGCGGACTCCCTCGGCACCATTGGGAGGCTCCTCCCTAGACAACCAAAACCACAGAAACCGCAGGGCGAGCGTTAGGGTTGGTTGGGGTTCCCCCAGCCCACCTGAGCGGGACTCACATTGCGAACGGTGACCTCCGACAAGACAGCAAACCCTAGGCCGAAAGGATGCCATACGTGCCTGACTCCAGCAGTCGCAGTTGCGACGAACAGCCTCGCTTTGTGATCGATGAGGACTGTTCGGCCTATGTTGCGGAGGAAGCGGCAGGGCCTTACGACTGTCACAGAGATATCCCATATCACCTCTTTGCAGAGGTGTTCAAACCGTTGCCGAATGCCACCCAATCGCAGGGCAAATACCTTGCCTGGCTCGCAAAACAAAGAGAAAGACGGCAGGAGTCACGCTGATGGGTGTGCTTGCGCTGGTCTTAGGCGTCGCAGTGGTGATTTGTGCGGTGGTGCTCATCGATGAGCACCAGCGGATCCACCGGGCGCAATGGTCCCTCACTCTATGGTGGGAACGCCGCCAAGAACGCCAGTTCAGAGAACGATCCCCCTTCACCCTCCGCTAGTCCAGCCGAGGCCAGTTAGCTCCGCCGGTGGAGCGTGGATTTCGGCCGCGTTGAAGGTGTAGTTGAACAGGCGGCGCCAGATGGCCACCGTCTGGTAGTCGTCTGGGTTCACCTCGGCGGAGCATTTAGTTCTGGTCTCGGTGTACAGCGACACCGATCCAGCGATCGTCTACGGTGGGCATCAGCATCGTGCCACAGCGGGCACCGCTCACATCGTTTACCCCGCCCAGTACAGCGCGTACGGGATAAATGTCTTTACGCATGTAACGGCTGACCACTACGAGTTCTCCGCAGTTGCCCACGTCGGCTGGTAATCCAATTTGGAATCAAGCGGCAGTTGCCGCCACTTTACGGGTGTCACCGTTGTGGTTGAAGTGATCGACGGCGGAAAGGAAAGCTATGACCAGCACTATGCCAGATCATGTCCCGACAAATATTCCCCCTTCCGATGTCCGTCTCCCAGCCAAGGACTGGGAGCGGGTGCTGGATGCAGCTCGCAAGAGCCGATCTCCCAACACCAAAGCCGCATATCGGACCTACCTCTCAGCGTGGGCCAGCCATGCGGCGAAGCGAGGGGTGGCGGCGCGGCCGGCTCATCCCGCGGCGGTGGCTGAATGGCTGACCAGCCTGGCGGATGAGGGCAAGTCGATCAGTACGATGCAAGTGGCGAGAGCCGCCATCGCGGCTGCTCACCGAGAAGCCGGTTTGGAGGATCCAACGGCCACCGAACTGGTCCGCAGGGTGCTGTCGGGTTTGGCGCGGGAAGCCGCAAGACAGGGCCGTCGTCCGTCACAGGTGAAGGGACTGACGGGCGGGGACCTCCATCGGATCCTGGCGCACTTCGACCCACCCGGAGGGTCACCGCCCAGCCGGATCGTGCTCCGGGACCTGGCGCTTGTGCAGGTGATGCGTGACGGGCTACTGCGGCGGGGCGAAGCCGCCAACCTGATCTGGGGTGACATTGTCCGTGCGGAGGACGGGTCGGGACGGTTGACCATACGTCACAGTAAAACGGATCCTGAGGGAAAAGGCGCGGTGATGTACCTGGCGCCGTCCACCGTGGCGGCGCTGGAGCGGATGCGGCCCGCAGGCGCCCAGCGCCACGAGTCGGTGTTCGGACTGAGTGGCTCCCATCTCTCCATGCGGATCAAAACAATTGCCGAGAGAGCTGGCCTCGGCCCCGGGTACAGCGGGCACAGTTGCCGGATAGGTATGGCGCAGGACTTGGCAGCCCACGGTGCCACTCTGGCTCAGTTGATGACCGCAGGACGCTGGACCAATCCGACCATGCCCGCCCGATACACCCGGAATCAAGCAGCGGCCAACAACGCAGTGGCGCAGTATTACCAACAACTCGAACTGTTGAACAGACATCCCTAGTTACCACTGAGATCGCCAGCAGCAGTGGTGGTTAAGGGAAACCCACGTAACAAAGTCAGCAACTTCGTTCGGATCGGTAGCGGTTCCGACACGAACTCACCCTTGTTGTTCCGGGCAAGCTGTCGAACGTCATAATGGACATCGACCTCGTCCTCTGGGACAACCCTGAACGCGTCGGGCTCGGTTCTCTTACGAAAGGAACTCGAACAGGGTAATGAGACCTCCCAGCAGGGTCGTGATCCCAACGGTCATCCACGCTATCGACACCCGCAACTTCGCGAATTCCACCCTCAGACTGTTGTCCCCGTTGCCCATTTCGATCCGGACGTCCTTGATCATGCCCTCCACATCCTTGATCATGCCCTCCACATCCTTGATCATGCCCTCCACATCCTTGATCTTGCCCTCCAGGTGGGTCTGCACAACCATGAGGTCGCCTTTGGTGGCGGGTCTTCCCGCCCAGCCTTCCTCGGCAATCAGAGTGTCTACCGCCATGACTTTGCCCCTTCCGGTCTTCGGTGTCCCCTCGAGGACCTTGCGGCTCCAATTTTAGCTCGAAGCGCCGTTGCTTGTCAAGCGATAGACAATGCGAATTCACCTGGGATTCGGGTAATACAACTCCGGTAATCCTTTAGCGTTTGGAAAGAATATCCTGCGAAACTCCCAGTCGCCACCCAGAGCGGATGAGATCGGCGCCCGTCGGTCCTAGCGGTCCACGTCTCCCATCACGGGATCTAGGGAGGCGATGGTGGCGATGGTGTCGGCCACCATCGATTCGGCCAGCATCACCGGCAGAGCCTGGAGGTTGTAGAAGGACGGGGCGCGGATGTGGCAGCGCCAGGGCATCCCGCCGCCGTCCGACACCAGATAGCACCCCAGTTCGCCGCGGGGCGACTCCACCGCCGTGTAGGCCTCTCCGGGGGGCGGACGAAAGCCCTCGGTGAAGATCTTGAAGTGGTGGATCAATGCCTCCATCGACTCGTCGATCCGCGCCCGGGGAGGAGGCGTCACCTTCCGGTCGTCCGCGCGGAAGTCGCCCTTGGGCATCATGTCGGCGGCCTGCTCCACGATCCGCAGCGACTGCACGATCTCCTCCACCCTCACCCGGTAGCGGTCGTAGACGTCGCCGTGGATCCCCACCGGGACGTCGAACTCGTACTGTTCGATCCCCGAGTAGGGGAACACCTTGCGTAGGTCCCAATCCACTCCCGTTCCCCGCAGGATGGGGCCGGTGATGCCGTAGGCACGGCACTCCTCGGCGGTGATCACTCCCACGCCCTGGGTGCGCGACAGCCAGATCGGGTTCTCCTTCAGGAGGTCGTCGTACTCGCCCAGCCGGGCCGGGATAGTTTCCAGGATGTTCGCCACGTCCTTCCGCCAGCCCGGCGGCAGGTCGGCCGCCACCCCGCCCGGGCGGATGTAGTTGTGGTTCATCCGAAGGCCGGTGGTCTTCTCGAAGAAGGCCAGGATCAACTCGCGCTCGCGGAACCCGTACATCATCATGGAAATAGCACCGATGTCCATCCCGTTGGTGGCCAGGGCCACCAGGTGCGAGGAAATGCGGTTCAACTCGGTCATCAGCACCCGGATGGCAGCCGCCCGGGGCGGGACCTCCACCCCGAGGAGGTTCTCGGTGGCCAGGGAGAAGGCCAACTCGTTGTGGAGCGGCGCCAGGTAGTCCATGCGGGTCACGTTGGTGGGCCCCTGCATGAAGGTGAGGGTCTCGGCGGTCTTCTCCATCCCGGTGTGGAGGTAGCCGATCACCGGCTTGCACCGCTTGATCATCTCCCCCTCCAACTCCAGTTGCAGGCGCAGCACCCCGTGGGTGGAGGGATGCTGGGGACCCATGTTGATGATCATCCGCTCGTCTTCTGAGACCTCCTCCTCATACAGGTAGTCGTCGGTGACCACCGTCCCCAGTTGCTCGCGGAACCGGTAGCCGGTCTCGGTGAGGGCCATCTCCTGGGCGCCCTCGCCGGTGGCCGTCTCGTCGGGGACCTCGGTGCCCGACACCCACTCCTCCACGTACTGGGTCTCGGCCTCGCGGTCGGCGGAGACTGCAGAAGGACCTGAGGCCTCGTCCATCTCAGACCACCTCGGGGGACTCTTTGAAACGGACGGGGACCGACCCCACCGAGAAGTCCTTCCGGAGGGGGTGGCCCTCCCAGTCGTCGGGCATCAGGATCCGGGTCATATCGGGGTGGCCGTCGAAGGTGATCCCGAACAGGTCGTACACCTCCCGTTCGGGGAAGTTCACCCCGGGGTACACCGGGTACAGGGAGGGGATGGTGGGGTCGTCGGCGGGAACGCCGGCGGTCACCCGCAGGCGGCGCCGGTGCTCATGGGACAGGAGGTTCGCCACCACCTGGTAGCGCGGGCGGCGCGACCGGTACCAGTCCACGGCGGTTACGTCCACGCACACCTCGAAACCGGCGGCACGGCAGGCTGTGGCCAGGTCGGAAAGTTGGGATCGGTCCACGTCCACCAGCCACTCCGTGCCGGAGATCTCCCACCGGGCCTCGGGGAACTTGTCCACCACCGGGGCGATCACCGGATGGGGCGCCTCCGTTTCGGTGGCGTGGTCGGTCGGCTCCTCGGACATGGGGCCGGGTCTATCCGGAGACCTTCTGGCCGGTCATTATCTGGCGCTGCAGGGTGAGGATCCCGTGCATGAGGCTCTGGGGTCCGGGGGGACACCCCGGGACGTACATGTCGACCGGCACCACCTGGTCGACGCCCTGCACCAGCGCGTAGTTGTTGAACATCCCGCCGGTGGAGGCGCAGGCGCCCATCGAGATCACCCACTTGGGCTCGGGCATCTGGTCGTAGACCTGGCGGAGGACCGGCGCCATCTTCTGGCTCACCCGGCCGGCCACGATCATCAGGTCGGCCTGGCGGGGAGAGGCCCGGAACACCTCCATCCCGAAGCGCGCCAGGTCGTTGTGGGCGGTCCCGGTGGCCATCATCTCGATGGCGCAGCAAGCCAGCCCGAAGGTGGCCGGCCACATCGACTGGGTCTGGGCCCACCGGGCCGCCCAGTCGATGGTGGTGGTAACGATGTTGCCCGGAGTGGACCTGCGGGCCATGCCTAGCCCGTTCTCCCCGAGACGGCGCCCGGCAGGTACCGGCGGCGACCGGGGACGTTCCAGTCCAGGGCTCCCCGCTTCCACACATAGATGAGGGTCTCGATCACGAAGAAGGTGAAGATGGCCATCGCCGCGATCCCGAACCAACCCAGGGCGGTGAACCGCGACGCCCAGGCGAAGAGGAAGATGATCTCCACGTCGAACACCACGAACAGCATGGCCACCATATAGAACTGGATGGGAAAGCGGGTGCTGGGCTCTCCCTCGGCGATGATCCCGCACTCATACGGAGCCAGCTTCTCGGGAGTGGGACGGTGGGGCGAGAACATCTTGGAGACGATGAGCGACGCGCCGACGAACACGGTCGCCAGCACCAGCATCACCGCCACCGGCAGATAGTCGACCAGTTCCATACCTGGTCGGAAGTATAGAGACCTAAAAGGGCCTGATTCTGCATGACCCTGCGAGGGTGGGCCAGGCTAGAATGTTGGAGTGAAATGTCCTAGGGGACGCGACGATAAGAAAGAGGGGTGATGATGTCTATGAGCACCTCGATATCCGGAGGCGACTGGTCGGCGCCTGCCACCCGAGGCGAGTTGATGTCAGTGAAACACGACCTGCAAGTGGAGATGAAGGACCTGCAGTTGGGCATTTACCGGATGATCTGGATTGCAGCCGGAGCCATGACTGCCGTGGGAATCCTGTTGAGGTATTTCTAGCAGTTGAAACGCCGGACGGGAACAGGCCAAGTCTTGGTATTCTCCCCGGATCAGATGGATGACCGGCTGACTCGTTTGACTCCCGGGATGGCCATTCCCTACGGGGGGGACCGGGTGACGCTGGTGACAGAGGACCTGGCCGCCGCCTTCGCGCCCGGGGACCGGCTGGTGGTGGTGCAATCCACGGGGGATTTGCTGCGCATTCCTGCCGCCGACTGGGAGATCGCGGCCAATGCCGTGGACCGGGCGCACCGGGCCTTCGCCGCCCTGGGCCAGGCTACGGACCGACAGATCACAGACTTCTACGGGGCTCTCGCCCGCCGCCTCCTGGACGACTCGGCGTTCGCTCCCATCGCAGAGGCGAACCAGGCCGACGTGGAGCGGGCCCAGGCCAGGGGGCAGACCTCTACCCGGCTGGTGCTGTCGGACAAGATGCGATCCGACATGGCGGACGGCCTGAACACCTGGCGGGACGCAGCGTCCGGGCGGGGGACGGTCATCGAGAAGGCTCCACACGACGGGTGGGAGGCGCAGTTGATCCGCTCGGGCCTGGGGGTGGTGGGGTTCGTGTTCGAGGGCCGTCCCAACGTGTTCGCCGACGCCACCGGCGTACTCCGCTCCGGCAACACGGTGGTCTTCCGGATCGGCTCGGCGGCCCTGGGGACAGCGCGGGCGATCGTCGAGCACGCACTGGATCCCGCGCTTTCGGAGGCTGGCCTTCCGGAGGGGGCGGTCACCCTGGTGGACAGCCCCTCGAGAGCCTCGGGATGGGCGCTCTTCTCACAACCCAAGCTGTCCCTGGCAGTGGCCCGCGGGTCGGGCCAGGCGGTGGGGCAACTGGGAGCGGTGGCCCGCCAGAGCGGCATCTCGGTGAGCCTCCACGGGACGGGAGGCGGGTGGATGGTGGCCGGTCCCGGAGCCGACGCGTCCCGGTTCGCCAAGGCGGTCCGCCACTCGCTCGACCGGAAGGTATGCAACACGCTCAACGTCTGCGCGGTGGTCCGCTCCAGGGCCGAGGAGTTGGCGCCTTTGTTCCTCGACGCCCTTGAGGAGGCCGCCCGGAGCCGGGGCGTCAATCCCAAGCTGTGGGTGACCGAGGGAGACGAGGGACTGGTACCTTCACGCTGGTTCCGCTCCGGCACGGTCACCCGCGCCGAGGGGACGGTGACAGAGCCGATAACCGAAAGCCTTTCCCACAGCCGGCTGGGCCTCGAGTGGGAGTGGGAGGAGAGCCCGGAGGTGACCCTCACGACCGTGGACTCGGTGGAGCAGGCCGTCGAGTGGTTCAACACCCTCAGCCCCAAGCTGGTTGTGAGCCTGATCGACGACGACCCCGCCTCTCAGCAGCGCTTCTACGAGACGGTGGACGCACCCTTCGTGGGCAACGGGTTCACCCGCTGGGTGGACGGCCAGTTCGCCCTGAACCGCCCCGAACTGGGGCTCTCCAACTGGGAGGGCGGTCGCCTGTTCGGCAGGGGAGGTGTTCTGTCAGGAGATTCGGTATTCACCATCCGCACCCGGATGATCCAGGATGATCCCGATCTGCACCGCTAGGGGCGGCCGGTCGGGTCCAGGAGGTTAGAACATGCGCATCGTGCGTTTTTTGCTGGGACTCAGCACACGAGTCAAGATCACCGTCGCCGTGATTGCGGTGGCGTTGGGGATCTTCGTCATCGCCTACTTCGAACCGCACAAGCTCTTCATCGACGAGGTCGTGGACGAGGCCTTCCCGGCGCCGGTGGCGATCGCAACCACCACCACCGCCGCTGAGGCCACGCCGGCCACCGCCGCTCCCACCACCACCTCGCCGCCGACGACCATGGCGCCGGATGATCCCGTTACCACCACCACTCCGGATACGACTGAGCCGACCGGCGAGGATCCGGAACGGGGTTTCACCCCGGCTACCGAGGAGGAGTAGGAAGACCCACCGGTCACCACCACGTCCACCACCACGCCGGGTGCGGAGGAATCTGCTACCACCACGACCGCCGCTGCTACCACCACCACGGCGGCGCCCACTACCACAACAGCACCACCTACCACCACCACGGTTCCGGAGGGGCCGGTGCTGCTCTCCGTCTCGGAGTGGATCAGCATCGGGCACCCCGGGACGGGCACGGTGCTGGTCTACCGCCAGCCCGACGGCTCCCACGTGGTCCGCTTCGAGGACCTCGACGTCTCCAACGGACCCGACCTGCTGGTGATCCTCTCCGCGGCGCCCCTGGTGGACGACCGAGGCGCCTATTCGGAGGTGGCGTACCTTTCGCTGGGAGACCTGAAGGGCAACCAGGGAAACCAGAACTACATCGTGCCCCCCGAAGTGAACCTGGACGACTACCAGACGGTCGCCATCTGGTGCCGCCGCTTCAACTACACCTTCAACGCAGCCGAGATCCACACTCCACCTGCGTAGCCAACGATCGCCTGGATTGGAGGTTGGGCGCCAGCAGTAGCCGGTGAAGAGCCTTCTGTGACCCGCACCCGGGTACCCCACTGGGGAGTTGCGGCTCGGTTTATTAGCGGAGGGTGAAGGGGGACCGCTGTCGGAATTGGCGTTCTTGGCGGCGTTCCCACCATCGTGTGAGGGACCACCGGGCCCCGTGGATCCGCTGGTGCTCCTCGATGAGCACGCCTGCACAGATCACCACTGAGACGCCTAGGACCAGCGTCAGCATACCCATCAGCTTGACCCTTCCCGTTTTTCTTTTTCTTCTTCGAGCCAGGCAAGGTAGTCAGCCACTAATGGCATCCTTTCGGCTTAGAGGTCGATGGTTTGCAGGAGGTCTTGCAGAGCTGTCACTCCGCAATGTGAGCCCCGAGCAGATGGGCTGCGGGACCCAACCCACCCCTTCACAACCCTAGCGCCCTACCTGCGGTTTCTGTGGTTTTGTCGTCCAAGGGAGGGGCCTCCTGAATGTGTCGGGCAAGTCTGACTGACGTTCCGCAAGGGCCCTACCCTTGTCCAATGCTCTTCCCCAGGGAATTGTGTTCCTCGCAGCATTGGCAGCTTCGCACCACGACTCCTCAGCAGGCATGTTTCTCTCGTGAATAAAGGATGATGCTCTGCCCTCATCCGGGGTGGCTAAGTGCCATACTTCGGATGGCAAGGGCCGGCACAAGAAGGACTTGAGGCAATGCGATCCTATATTGGCGTTGCGACTCTGGTATTCGGGCTCTTTGGAGTGGTCGTAACACCAGCTTTAGCCCAGGACATTTTGCCTGAGGAGGGGCGCGGGTTTGTGGATATCGAAGAGAACCCCCATAAGGCGGATATCCTCTACATCGTTAGGCGAGGGCTCACCGTGGGGTGTGATCTCGATGGTCCGCGTTACTGTCCCGGGGATCCTGTCACAAGAGCACAGATGGCCACATTCTTGGTACGTGCCGTTCGTCGAAACGCTGGGTGCATTGGGTCTGTCCGATAGCCAAGTTTCCGACAGCTATCGGCCAACAGATCCGATGCTCCGTTCGGAGATGGCCATCTTCCTGCAGAAGGCGTTCCGACTTCCCCTCAAGACCGGAGAGCCAACGTCGTCGTTTGTGGACATCCCCGAAGGTGCTTCCTATGCCGAGGCGGTGGAATCCATCCTGGATGCTGGTATCACCCGAGGATGTAGTGCTGATCCCCTCCTTTTCTGTCCCAACGACACCGTCAACAGAGACACTATGGCGTCGTTCTTGGCTAGATGTCCTTCCCACAGAGGTGGTTTACAAGTCGGGTGATGGGTGGTTGGTCTCCGAGTGAGCTGTGGGGTCGGTGGTGATTGTAGATGCGGAGGAACCGGTGGAGGGCCTGGCGGCGTTGCTGGTTGGTGAGATAGGGACGTTTGTAGGCCCATCCTTTTAGGAGGGTTTGGTGGAAGCGTTCCACTTTGCCGTTGGTCTGCGGCCGGTAGGGACGGATCGTTTTATGAGACGCGTCCAGGTCGGTGAGCACTTTGGCGAATGCCCGACTGCGGCGGTAGGCCCAGGCGTTGTCGGTCATCACCCGGTCCACACGGAACCCATAAGTAGCGAACCAGCGGCCGGCGCGGAGCATGAACCCGGCACAGGCTTGGGCGTCGTCGGTGTCTAACACTTCGGTGTAGGCCATGCGACTGTGGTCATCGACCATCGAATGCAGATACTCATATCCCACCTTCTGTCTGGGCCCGGCTTTGTCTCGCCCGTGGATTCTCCATCCTCCCCCATCAGGGATTCTGCCCAGCTTCTTGATGTCCACATGGACCAGTTCACCTGGGCAATCCCGCTCATAGCGGATCGGGACGCCGCTGGTCCGGTCCAAATCTGTGAGGCGGGAAAGACCCCGACGGGAAAGCACGCGGTAGATAGTCGAGCGTGGTACGCCCAGCCGCCATGCCATCAAATGGGGTCCTTCTTTCTCCAAGATCCGATCCGCCACGATCCTGTTCTCTGTCTCGACCGGTACCCGGTTGGGACTGCGATGGGGACGAGACGAACGATCCATGAGGCCCGGTTCGCCTTCCTCCCGGAAGCGTTTCAGCCACCGGTAGGCGGTCTGGCGGGAAACCCCCGCTGCTTCGGCGGCGTGAGCCACCGGCCAACCATGCACCAGGATCCGATCCACCAACAACCTACGCCCGAACGGCGTCAACTTCCTACAGTTCCCCACGAGGGCCTCCTTTGATTCGAAGGATTTGCTTACCCCACGAATCAAACCAGGGAGGCCCTCCCTTATCCAAGCACCAAAACCGTCAACAACGTCCCTGGGAAGTACAGCTAGAGCGCTTAGAGCTTCCGACCAACTATCGGCGTTGGCTTACGCACCAGGACGGGAAAGCCTGCAAACCATCTCTATCGGAAGGGACCTGTGGAATGTGTGGGTTTGCGAAGACGCGCCGGTGCGGGAGGACATTGTTACTTATCTCCACCGTGAAGTCAACCCTTATTTCCGGTGGCTGTCGGGTGGGAGATATGACATCCGGTTCCAATACGGCGCCGATCCCCCGCGCGATGTCGCCCAAGTTCTGCAGAACTGCCGTAACAGGGAGGGCCTGACGGGCTTTCCTGAAGGTTCGAACATCTTTGTTGGTGCTGCCGTGGGTTATGGGACTGGCGGCTTGAGCTGGAGAGGGGTAGGTTCGGAAGACCAGCGTTATGCCAGGGGTGTCTGGGTCGACAACTCTGGCATCTATGACACCACGTTGTACGGGCACGAGATCGGTCACGCTTTCGGTTGGCCGCACAATCACAGGGACCGGAGCTCTCCAGCATCAGAGCCTCTCCACACCAGGATGGACATCATGGCCAGCCTGGGGCAAGTGATAGGCACCAATGCGCACAATCTCTTCCACTTGGGTTGGATAGACCCCAACAAGGTGATGGTTCATCCCGGGGGCACGGCCACCTACACCATTGCTCCACCTCACACAGGAGGAGAGGTCGAGTTGCTGATGCTACCTCTGGGTCCCGACCGGTTGATCAGTGTCGGGGCGCGGGTCAAAGAGGGCTTTGACGGGAACATCCGGGAGGAAGGGGTTGAGTTGTACGACATAGAACTCTGTGGAAGCTATCCGGGCTGTAAACATGTTTATTTGCCTCCCGGCGCCCGTTCGAACGATCCTGTCGTGTTGGACGTGAGGGACTCCTGGACAGGTCGGATCTCCACAGTTCGCCATGGGGCAGAGGCCATTGTCGAGTACGAGGTGGCCGTGCAGAGTCGACAAAACAGGATCTTCGAAGTGAGGGTTAAGGAAACCTCCGTCTTGAAAGAAACTTCCGCAGCGGACGGGTTTTCCTCGATCGGAGTTGGCCGGACCGGTGTGTGCGGCCTGCTGACCATCGGCAACGTCGATTGCTGGGACTGGAGGGGTGGAGCATCGATCCCCACGGGGTGCCTCTGTGTTTGATGCTTCTATGATTTCCAAATCGTGTTTGGAGGGGTGGGGTGTTTAGGTGGGTGGGGGGTTTTCGAGAAGGCGGTAGAGCTGTCGGGCGATGTATCGTTTGAGGCAGCGGCGGGTTTCTTGGGTGGTTTTTCCTTGGCTGGTTCGTTTGGCGATGTAGGCCTTGGTTTTGGGACAGTGTCGGGAGCGGCTGATGGCGATGGTGTGGAGGGCCTGGTTTAGTTGGCGGTCGCCGTGTCTGTTGAGCCGGTGGCGGGTGTGTTGCCCGGAGGATGCTTCGAGTGGTGCTACGCCGGCTAGGCGAGCGAAGGCTGCTTTGTTGCGGCATCGGCGGGGGTGGGACCAGGCGATGAGCACTTGAGCGGCGGTGATGGGGCCTATTCCTGGCTGGTTCAGCAGGTGCGGAGCGACAGAGATGACCAGTTCGGTGATGGATGTTTTGAGGTCTTGGGTCTCTGTGGAGAGCGCGCGGATGCGCCTGGCCAGGCTGCGCATTGCTTGTTTGGTGGCGGTGAGTTCTCCGATGGGTCCGGATCGGAGACGGAACGCCGCGCATGTGGCTACGAGAGCAGGGGTGGTAAGACCTCGGAGTTGGTCCCTGAGATCGACCGGCGCGGTGACTAGGAGGGCTTTCAGTTCGTTGATCGCCGATGTTCTAGCTGTTATGGCGCCTCGGCGGGTGGTTGCTAACACTCGGAGGGCTTCTCGGTCTCCCCGAACTCGAGGAACCGATGGCCTACGGCGGCCTAGCACCTGGCGGGCGGCCCGTCGAGCGTCAAGGGTGTCGTTCTTGGCGCCGTCCACAGTTGGGGTGGGATGGTTGAACTCTGTAACCTGTTCACCCCGGCTGGCAAGGTAGCCTGATACGCCTGCTCCGTAGCTTCCGGTGCCTTCCACCGACCATATCCGGTCGGTGGCCTGGGTGTGCTGATCGGCCCATCCCACCAACCGTTCATATCCCACCCGGGTGGTTTCGAACACTCCGGAGGCTTGTTCTCCGGTGGTGGCAGTATCCACTACCGAGGCGGTGACCCAATCACGATCAGGATCGATCCCGATCACATGCTCTACTTCTGTGCCTATCATGAGAAACTCCCTCTTTGGTTGCTGACGGTGCGCCAAAAGAGGGGCGCAAACCGCGAAAACGGCAGGACTGTGATGGGTCACACCCCCTGGGGGTGGACAGGCTTCTGATCAGGCCAGCGCGGTACGCCAGGCAAGCTGCTGGAGGTCGGTGTCGGACAGATCAGGCAAAGGACACCAAAATCGGGGTCAGTCAAATCGTGGGTCACGACACCACCACCAGCAGCTATAACCTGAGAGCCTCTAAAGGCACCTTCTTTATTCTCACAGTCAAATCGCGTTTGGTTGAGGCCTGTAGGTGTCGGGTTGTCGGTGTTCGTCTGCGAGCATGAGACGCCAGACATGGGACGCGATCTTGCGTTTGAGGCATCTCACTGCTGCTTTGTGAGTCTTGCCCTCGGCGATCTTGCGTTCGTAGTAACGCCGTCCGGCGCTGTTGCACATGCGGACCTGGGTGACAGCCACCAGGTGCAACGCAGAGTTCAGTTTCCGGTCACCGCTTCGTGATAGCCGGTGAACAGTCCGTTCTCCTGAGGATGCTTCTACGGGTGCAACACCGGCATAGCTGGCGAACGCGTCGCCGTTGGGGAACCGAGAAGCCCGACCGCAGCGGCCAATGAGACGAACGGCCAGTACCGGCCCGATACCGTCAACGGCGGGCAGGCTGCTGTCGTAATCTCGGAGAGCTTCGCTCATCCGCGCGGTGATCGCCTCCAGGCGAGTGTCGATGCTTCGGATCTCGCGTACCAGGTCCCACGCGAGGGTCTTACGAGTTGCTTCCGGTGGCGTCTTGGGACGGACCTTGCGAAGGAGCCGCCCGGCTGTGTTGGCCTTCAGCGCCGTAGGAGCACCACCGGGGATCAGATCTCTCAACAAAGCGTGCAGCTGGTTGACCGACCGGACTCGCTGAGCCGCCAGGTTCGCTCTCCGTTCTTCCAACAAAGCGAACACCACCGTGGTGTCCTCCGGAACAACTAGCGAAGCGTCGCCTTGGAGCGCGGCAACACTGGCAGCCGCAGCAGCGTCGATCACGTCGTTCTTGCGTCGTCCTCCCCGTGATAGCTCACGTACACGGGCGGTCGCCGCGGTCGAAGCGTCGAACACTATCTCGTCTCGGGCAACAAGCCACTGAGAAAGATGACAACCCAGACCTCGGGCGTTCTCAACCGCCCACCGCCGGTCTTCGAACTGACGTGCCCACCGTAACAGGTGGCGATAACCCGCCAGGCTGGCATCGACCTGCAACGAGGCCACCCTCGCGTTAGTAACTGCGTCCACTGCCGTAGCGGTGTGGCTTCTCTTGTGTGGATCAACTCCGATAATCATGCTCTCAGTCCTTGCTCTTCAGAAACGGGGAACACCGCGGTCGGCATGCCGACTTCGAGACCCACTAGGGGCAATGTCACGCCTCTGTTGAGCCAGACCGCAGCCAGCCGTCAACTGGGTGGCACACCCCGACAGAGCCAACCAAAAGGTGGCAGGCGATTCACGAGCCAACCCAGCCAACGACCCACCAGACGCTACGACCCCACAGCCACAGCGACCAGTACCCCACATACAAGTCGGCTATTCACATCTGTGAGTGTTGGGCACACGGCCTGTGGAACTAGGTTCGACGGCAGCATCGAGTGTTGGGGAAGCGACAACGACGGATCCCAACCTCCAGAGGGAGAGTTCACCACCGTCGATGTGAATGGATATCATGCTTGCGGCCACCTCACCTCCGGTATGGTGGAATGCTGGGGATCCGATCACAACAAACGCCCGATGGTCCGGGCCCCGGATGGGGAATTTGCGTCGGTCAGTGCCGGTTGGTCTCACGCCTGCGGGGTTCGACCAAACATGTCTATCGAATGTTGGGGCCGCAACTATTCCGGCGAAACTTACCCTCCGATCGGTACGTTCGCGTCTGTCAGCGCTGGGGCCTTCTTTTCCTGCGGTCTACGAGCAGATGACAGCCTCGTCTGTTGGGGGAGCAACCAAAGTGGGAAATCGTCCCCTCCCGCCGGCGAATTCTCCTACGTCGGAACCGGATGGGATCACGCATGCGCGTTAGGAACTAGATGTACTTCCCAGGGACGTTGTTGACAGTTTGGTGTTTTGATGTGGGAGGGCCTCCCTGGTTTGATTCGTGGGGTAAGCAAATCCTTCGAATCAAAGGAGGCCCTCGTGGGGAACTGTAGGAAGTTGACGCCGTTCGGGCGTAGGTTGTTGGTGGATCGGATCCTGGTGCATGGTTGGCCGGTGGCTCACGCCGCCGAAGCAGCGGGGGTTTCCCGCCAGACCGCCTACCGGTGGCTGAAACGCTTCCGGGAGGAAGGCGAAGCAGGTTTGCAGGATCGTTCCAGCAGGCCCCACCGGAGTTCCAACCGGGTCTCTTCGGAGACAGAGGAACGGATCGTTTCTGATCGGATCCGAGAGAAGGAAGGTCCTCATTTGATGGCCGGGCGGCTGGGTGTACCGCGATCGACCATCTACCGGGTGCTCTGCCGTCGGGGACTGTCCCGCCTGTGCGACCTGGACCGCACCACCGGCGTCCCGATCCGCTATGAGCGAGACTGTCCAGGCGAACTGGTCCATGTGGACATCAAAAAGCTGGGGAAAGTACCTGATGGAGGCGGATGGAAGGTCCTGGGACGACCAGGAGCGGGACCCTCACAGAAAGTGGGATATGAGTATGTGCATTCGATGGTCGATGACCACACCCGCATGGCCTACTCAGAAGTCCTCGACGCCCAGGACGCCCAAGCCTGTGCCGGGTTCATGCTCCGCGCCGCCCACTGGTTCGCCACCTGGGGGTATCGCATCGACCGGGTAATGACCGACAACGCCATGGCCTACCGCCGCAGCCAGGTCTTCGCCGATGCCCTCACCCAGATCGGCGCTGCTCACAAACTGATCCGCCCCTACCGGCCCCAGACGAACGGGAAGGTGGAACGCTTCCACCAGACCCTCCTACAAGGATGGGCCTACAAACGCCCCTACCAAACCAACCAGCAACGACGCCGAGCCCTCACCAGATTCCTCCGCACCTACAATCACCACCGACCCCACAGCTCACTCGGAGACCAACCACCCATCACCCGACTTGTAACCCACCTCTGTGGGAAGGACAACTAACAGGACAGTGACTTGTTGGGGTAACAACAAATATGGAGAAGCGACTCCGCCCCAAGGGATCTTCACAGCCCTAAGCGTGGGCGATGCCCGCTCATGCGGTCTCAGGCTCAACGGCAATGTCGAATGCTGGGGCAGACACCGCTAAAGAGGCTCATCGGAAATCACGGTGGGAGTGATGGTTCCGAAGTAGCTGCCAGTTCGGTTTGCTGGCGTAGAGGAGACCTCGGATTCGGTAGTTGGCGAAGTGCCGGGAACCCGAATGCTGCTCGTTGATCCTTTTGATCAGATTATTCAAGCCCTCGATCGGTCCGTTCGTCACCGCGATAGGTGCCAGTTGGTGATCTGGGTAGCCCAATGGGCGATGGTGAGCCCGAGCCCTCGCGTCTCTGGTGGGAGTGATCGGTCCTGGAGATCCCCGGACAGATGGTGGATGAACTCAGTAGCCAGTTTTCGGGTTAGGGATCTGGTAGATGTCCCCGATGATTTCGTATGCGTACCAGGCGACCCGTACTTGTCCGTAGGGGTCACCAGCCCGCAGCAGCCCTCGGATACGGTTCTTGCCGAGGTCATCCACACGTTCATGGGCCATGACCAACAACCGGCGGATCGGTCGAGATGATCGCCTTTCCGTCCGCGGTGTCCCAGCGTCTCGTTCTGTACCCGCCGGTGCGCCAGGTCTACGGAGTTGGTTGGCCAACCGGACCACATAAAACGGATCTGCTTCCTTACGGGCATGTGGCTGAACGTGGTCGTAGGCGACCTGGGGGGTCCCTCTTTCAATTCGGATGTCGGTTCAACACCCGATTATGGAGGACCCCACTCACATAGACGGAATCACCACTCCCCACTCACTTCCGAAGACCCGCTAAAGAGAGTCCGGTGAGCCAGCCAACTCTTGGTAACGATTCGTCCCACCGCGGTTACGAAGGAGGCAACCATTGGCAAACATTGTGGGAGGTTAGGAGAGCGCCTATGCCACAAGCGATCTCCTCAAGCACGGCGACCGGTAATGGAAGAGTAGGGACCCCTACTGGAACTTGCTGAGATAGACAGCCGCCCTGGTAAGCGGCCAGAGAACCATCAGAGGCCTTGTCCTTAAAGAGAGGAGGCTCCCCTTGGGGAGCCTCCTCTCTGTTTAGGTTGAACCTATTGGTTCAAAGGGTTTATGAGCTTCCGTCGTTGGTGACTCTGAAGACACTGGTGCCGTCAGCGTTGTAGATCACGACTTCAACCTCAACGGCGGCATCCGACGGGGTAGCGCCGTTTCCGACGGTGTTGTGGTCGTCGTCCTGGTCCAGCAACGTCTGGAACCTATCCATGTCGACCGGGCGGCCCTCAGAGCCGGTGCTGTCGATGAAGTCGTCGTCATCGTCGTAGGAGAACACCAGGGTGGGGTTACCACCGGTTTCGCCTGCAAGGGCGAGGAACTTGCCGTCCGCCACCATCAGGTGCGTGACGGTGTGTGTTCCCGTACTTGCGGAACTGGCGGTGTTCACAACCTGAACGCTGCCCGCCGCAGCACGGTACTGATGTCCATTGACGTCCGCCGGAGTGGAGTCGTCGAACACAACATGAGGGGTGACGTCGGTTCTCACCGTCGGACCGTCATCCTCAAAGGGATTGGTGATCGGATCCCCGTCAACGAGGAGCCGGACGAGGGGAGTGACCGCATCGTCAGCCACGAGATAACCGTCTGCGTCTCTGGCGTAGGCGGTGATGCCTGCGTAGGAGACGGCAATCGGCGTGCCTGCCGCGACATTAGCAGCGCCGGGCTTGCGCGACCAACGGGCATAGCCCCTGCTGATCACATTCCTGGTGCCTACATTGTTGTCGCCCGTGCCGATCGTGATGGTGGCTGTCTGACCAGCCCGTGAACGGTGAGAGTTACCGTACTGGTCCCACAGACGCACCACAGCACTCACCGAGGGGTTCCCGTCCAACACGTAGGTTGGGTTCTCGAGGGTGGTCTTGGTAAGGACAGGGATCTCTTCGACCCAGTTGATGTCCTCCATGGCCGTATCTCTCACAGTCCCGTTGGCGCGGAGCTCGCTAAACACGATGTCATCCATCCGAGAGTTATCTCCACTGGTGTTCGTCGGTCCGGTGATCGTGAAGGACACCTGTCCCTCTTCGTTGGTCACCCGCTCCGCCTCATGGGTGTTGGTGTAGGTGCGACCGGCGACCGGGTCTTGGTCATAACGGATACGGAATTTCACACCGGCGCGTTCCACATTGCCCGCTTCCATATTGCTCAACTGGACGGTGAAGGTCACGCTGCTAGTCGCACGCAGGTCAACCTTTTGGCCGTTCGCGTCGAAGAAGGCATGGGTGTTGATGGTCGAGCTGATCTTCAGTGCGTCCTGAGCATGCTTGGCGCTAGCGCTAGCAGTCTGCGCGGTGAACTTGTCCGAATCGAACTTGTCACCGTCGTCGTCACCGATCCAGGCGTAGAACGTCCTCATGGTGCCGGCGGCCACATCGCCATTGGTGATGAGGTTGCCGTCCACGTCGGTGGCGTCGTCGTTGTCATCCCACACACAGTCACCGGTGGAGACCAAGTCACCACCGAGCACATCGTCGGGGTTGGTCCCGAAGTTACAAGTGCCGTCATCGCGCAGAGCGTCATCTCCGGCAGTGCTGGAAAAGATGTCGATAGCCTGATCCTCCATCGCACCGAACATGTCATCCCGCATAGAAGCGATGACAGTGACTTCCGTCTCGCCCCAACCGGTGCTAGGCGTGACTTGAATGCTCAAACCAGCCGGACGCGCATTGGAGTGATCCAAAACCGCAGCCATGAACCCAGCCATAGCCGCACGCGTGATATCAGACCCGGGGCTATAAGACGTATCGGAAATACCCGAAGCAACACCCAACTCATACAACTGGGTAATAGAGTCATACTCTTCCTTCGTGGCCCGACCCAAATCGGTGAACGACGACTTGACGTCAGCGTCCTTGTCGTTGTCCGCAACATCCGAAGGCGTATACCCATACTGGGTGGTCGTGCTCAAACCGATCGCGCCGTCAGCCATGGGAGTCATGTTGTTCATCAACCGAGCAATGAACAAGGCCATCTCACCACGGGACACATTGTCCGCAGGCGCATAGGTGGTGTCGGATGTGCCCTTGGTGATCTCCAGATCGGCCAACTGCGCAATCGCGGTCTGCGACTCCTCACTCAGATCACCGGTGTCAGTGAACCCAGGATCATCAGGATCGTCACTGACGCTGATACCCACCAAACCGGCCAGGCGCATCAAGAACAACGCCATGTGCTCACGGGTAACCGACATCAGCGGGGAGTACGTGGTCTCCGAAGTGCCCTTGGTGATTCCGTAATAGGCGATACAGTCGATATCACCCGCGTTGGCATGACCCGAGGGAACATCCTCGAAACCCGAATCGGGCGCCGCGCCGCAGGCGTCAAAAGTCGCCTTATAGTCCGCTTTCGGGTCAGCAGCAACAGCAGGCACCGCGACCAGCACACTGGCCATCATGGCCAGAGCTGTGAGGACCGCTATCTGCCGCCGAAAACGGCTCAAAGAAGCAAACATAAGTTTACTTACCTCCTCAAGTAGATTGCAATCTTTCCTTGTTCTGTTGGGAACCCCGCAGCCCTACGAATGGTGCGCGGGTTCCCGGACAGCTTTCAAGACGATACCCTCGCCCTGGTGTTACATCTGGATCATTTCTGATCCGCCGAAATAACGGCCCGGGGGCCGCCAAACTGGAGGCGGCCCCCAAGCCGCTGGTAAATGCCTCAGCTTGCTATTGAGGCAGTCCTGATTATAACGACCCCCGCAGGGCCTCCTCATGGCCTGAATTCGTGTTCCCGGTGTCGCGGTGTGGCGCACAACTCCTTGAGGGTCAGGAGCCAACCCCGGGTACCCGTGGCATCCCCAAGTCGGCCAACCGGAATCCACCAGGCGTGTACGGTGTGCCGGTGGCGGCCCGGAGGTGAGCATTGATCTGGCTGCAAGTGGCGGCTGGTCGCGGGCGTCAGGGTGGCCAGTGCTGGTTGGCGCAAAGAGGGGTCGTGGGAAGGATGTCGTCCTGTGACGGTTGGAAGGTAAGCTTCGGTTGGTGGGGTTGGTTTCGCCTCAGGAGGAGGCCTGCCGGTCATATAACTCCTCTGCAAGGAGAGGTTTGGTGTAACCTAGGCTGATGCTGTTGGTGACACCAGAAGGAACATCATGGGTGACATGCAAAAAAGCTGTCGGTGACACTATAAGTGACATCGATTTTGACGGCAGGCCTGTGAACTGGGGAAACAGGGTGGTGGGCGTTGACGGAATCGAACCGCCGACCTCTTCCTTGTAAGGGAAGCGCTCTCCCATCTGAGCTAAACGCCCGGCCGCCTACTCCATATTACGACCTGAGGCTTAGGCGGTCTTCCTCATCGGCGACAGTTCCTCCACCAGCGCCCACAGGTCCTCCTTCGAGGCTTCCACGGGCAGGGAGGCCTCGTCGGCCCGGGGACGTCCCGGAGGCCTCTTGCGGTAGAAGGCCTGGCCGTCCCAGAAGAGAATGCCTCCCCACACGCCGTACTCCATGTTGGTGGAGAGGGCGTACTCGAGGCAGGCAGCCCGAGCTTCCACCGGACAGGTTCCACAGATCAACTGGGCAACCCGCACAGCTTCACTTTCATTGGTGAAGAAACTGGAAGTGTCGCCGCTGCCGTAGCAGACGCCGCTGCGCTCCAGGATCTCCCTCAAAACATCTATTCGTGTGTTTAGTTCCATTTGGGTCTCCAAACAAAAGAGCCGCCTTTCTGGCGGCTCCGCTGACAATGGGGGTTTTGGTCGGTCAATTCATCGCCTAACGGTCCGCACCTTTTCTTGGGTGAAGTGTCGCACCACGCTTCGCCTTCGCAGGCGCTACGTAGTGGCATTGTGGGATAGACCAAGCATCCACAGATGCGGGGCCCGTCCCCTTTGCTGTGTAATGCCTCAAAATCAGCTCCTTGTCTTCCGGCCTCGGTTCCTCATCCTCGGCCTGTCCGTAATTATAAGACACAATTAAAACAAATTCGTTTCGCGTTTTCTTCCTGTTTTCTCCCGAGGGTCAACCCAGGCTTTCGGCGATCGCCTCCAGGCCACCGGACCGGTCCGATCCCAAGGTAACCCGCAGCACTCTGCGACCCGCTCCCCGCAGCGCCCGGTAGTCCCCCTCCGCCTGCGCCGCGATCAGCCTGGAGAAGCCGAACCCGGTCTCGGGAACCTGCACCTCCGGGCCGGGATCATCCACTATCTGCAGAAAGACCCCGCCCGGGGGACCTCCCTTGTGGACCTGCCCCGTGGAATGAAGAAACCGTGGACCGTAACCGAAGGTGGTGGCCACGCCGCTGATCCCGGTGATCAGCCGACGGACCCCGCCGATCTTCTCCTCGATCTCGGTTCCCGGGGGAAGGTAGGCGTGGATACCCAGGTAGTCACCCGGTCCCAACTCCTCCACCATCCTGCGGATCGATGCCCTCGCCTCGGTTGACTGCGCCGGCGCCAGGTCGGTCCCGGCCGTGGCCGCGTCGCGGCCCATCGCCTCCGACGCCAGTCGCTTGGCCTCTTCAACGTCGGGTTGATCGAAAGGATTCACTCCCAGCACCTCACCGGCGGAGGCCACCGCCAACTCCGCCCGGATGATCTCAGCACCCAGGTCCAGGGGGTCCGCAACCTCGACCCGCGCTCCGCTCACCCCGCAGGGCAGACCGACCTGAGGCCCGCCGTCGGACTCCCACACCAAGAAGATTCGGTCGGAGCCGTAGAGACCTGCGGGCAGGATCGACTCCCCCGCCACCGGGACTATCCCCACCCCGTTCTTTCCAAGGCTCTCGGCCACCAGTTGTTCCATCCAGGCGGGAAACGCCGCCAGGCTGTCGGTGGTGTGCAGGGTCAGCTTGTCCATCCCAGCCGCCGCGGCCGCACCCACGGCCAACCCCAGGCCGACCGCCGGGTTCTCGGCGGCGCCAAGCCTGCCCCGGTCCGCCGCTTCCCGGGCCCTCTCCAGCAGGGCCGGGACGTCCACCCCGATGAGCGCGGCGGGAACCAGTCCGAAGGCGCTGAGGGCCGAGAACCGTCCTCCCACGTCGGCAGGGGCGTTGAACACCGCCCTGAACCCGCGCTCTCTGGCCAGACGGTCCAGCGGGGTGTCCCGGTCGGTGATCGCAACGAACCGGGCGCCTTCCCCGGAGCACTGTTCCCAGAAGAACCTGAAGAACGACAGGGTCTCCACCGTGGTGCCCGACTTCGACGAGACCAGGAACAGGGTGCGGGACAGATCGATCCGTGAGCGAAGTGACGTCACCGCCTGGGGGTGGGTGGAATCCAACACGCTGAGACGGGGACGGCCCGGCCCGGAGCCGAACACCGCACCGAACACCTCGGGCGCCAAGCTGGAACCTCCCATGCCCAGCAGCACGACGTCCTCCACTCCCGCTCCGGCCGCCTCCTCGGCCAGACGGGCCATGCCTTCCAGCCGATCACCCATGGCGTAGGGAAGATCCAGCCATCCGAGCCAATCTCCTGCGGTGGGAGCCGCCGTTCCCCAGACGGACGGGTCCGAGGCCCACAGCCTGTCCACCAGGCCTCGCTCCTCCCACCGCCGGACCGCCCGATCCCAGCCATCCAGCCGGGAGAGGTCGTCGGTGTAAAGGGGGAGCCTCGCGGTCATCAACCTACCGGCGCGCCGACCGCAATCGAGGCGGCTCCCCCCTGAAGCTGGGTGCTCATCACCACCGCGACCTCCTCCTCGGCTTCGACCAGGTAGCCGGCAATACCCTCCGTCGATGCTCTCAACTTGCCCAGTTCGAAAGAGCGAACTGATTCGGGCGGAACCGTAATGGTGAAGGAGTAGTTCCCCGCCGAGACCGACACTCTCGCCTCCAATCCCGACGGATTCAGAACCCAGGCCCTGGTGTCTCTCCCGACGCCATCTCCGGCGGCGGGAAGGAACCAACTCCTGGAGGTCTCCCGGACTCCCGGACCGATGGCCAGAAGACCCTCTCCCTCGATGCGCAACCCGGCGGCCAGCGGGACCGTGCCCACCACCCCGATCCCCGTCACCCCTCCGGGGAGGGCTGACAGCGGTATGGAGACCAACTGGCCGGGCAGGAAATCCTCCTCCAGGAAGGCGGGCAGCGGGCCGGACTCGGTCATCAGGTCCACCCGGTACGTAAAGGGCGATCCGGAAGGCGAAGCGATGGTCAGATAGGTTTCCGCCTGCCCGAGATCGGGAACCGGCAGCCACCAGTCGGTGTGGGGAGTCACCCCTTCGGTCATGGCGGTCTCACCCTTCCCGGTCTGCCGCAGCAGGAGAGCGATGCGTCCGGGAGAGGACTCCGCCAGCACCGCCAGCGACCGGCGAAGCCGCAACGGCTCATCCAGGGTCATCTCCACCGTCTTGCCCGCCGGCACATAGATCTCCCTGAGAGCGGCAGGGGTGTCCTCTCCCAGTTCGCTGGTGACGACGACCTGCACAACCGAGTCCAACACATAGGGGTTGTAGAGGATCAGGTCCAGACGATCCTCGGCGAGGGTGGCGCCCCCCAGCGCCGCCAACCGGTCGGAGGACTCCCCGCAGGCCCAGGCGGAGAGGGCATCCGGAGCGGCGTTGGTAATCCCTGCACCGGACGGCCCGGCGCCGGTTTCAGCCAGGAAGACGCTGCTTCCGGCGGGGGCCGCGCCCGTCCACATCCCCTTTTCATCCAACTCCGCCCCGCCGAGGGGCGACCATGCGCCCTCGGCGACCTCCCAGAGAGGGATGGGCCCGGGCCGGGCGGCCTTCAGGGAGACCTCCGTTTCCGAGCGGACGAAGTCAGCCAGCGGGCAGACCAGATGGTCGGATCCCGCCCGGGTCTCCTCGCCTGCCGCCTGGACGCCGTCAGGGGAAGACGCCGCCGAAATCGCCCAGGTCAGCACTCCCAACACCAGACCGACCATCCCGACCGCCACTCCTCTCATCGGGACGCCCCCCTCCCCCACCAGACCAGGCCCGCCAGCGCGATCAGAAGGCCCCCACCCCACCAACCCAACCTCCGCTCCACCGGATCCGGAGTGAAGCTCCCCGCTCCATCGGAGCCGGAGATGGTGTTCCACCACGAGTGCTGCGCCCAATCTGGACCCCATCCGGGATGGGCGTTGTCCCCGATGCGGATCCTCCCCTGAAACTCGAGGCCCTCCACACGGTCGGGAGCCACTGAGTCCCAGGCGCCCACATACGGCCCGTCGGACCGGGGGAGAGCCACCAGGTTCTCATACACGACCGCCTCCGCCGACTCAGAGAGGATCCGCACATCGACCTGACCCGAGAGGTACCGGGAGAAACCAGTGTCCTGGGAAGCCACCACCCACCTCACTCCGAAGGGAGCCAGGAGTTCCCCGGGCCGCAGGGGACGCGACTCCGACAGAAGCCTGACCACCTCCTCCAAAGCCTGGTCGCCCACGCCCGGAGGGGCGAGCCAGGCCTGTTCCAGGGTGGGAGGTCCGGCCTTCATCAGTCGATAGGCGAACCCCTCTCCCTCTCTCTCCATCCCCGGCAGGGATCCTTCCGCTCCGATCAGGAGGAGGCGACTCCCGTCCCCCGGGTCGGCCAGACTGGAGGCGAACTCGAGACGGTCGCTCCACAGGTCCTCCGCCATTCCCGCCCGTCCGCCCTCCAGGGTGGGGAGGGAAGAGCCCAACACCACCACCCCCGCAATGAGGGCCAGCAAACCTCCCACGCGAACCCGTTCCTTCCCCTCCCTCACCCCCGCCCCCACCGAGGCCGCCACGATCGTCCCGGCGCCCGCCGCGGCGAGTACCGCACCGGCCAGGGCCAGTTCCCATTCCGGGAGGTGCCCCACCCACAGACCCGTCCCGCTCAATGCCAGGCCCACCCCCGTCGCCCCCCGCGGGCGGGCCCCGCCGAACACCACGGCCAGCAGGCCGGCGACGGCCACCCCGCCCCAGAAGACCCAATCGGCCTCCCAGGCCAGCGACGGACCGTGAGACCAGATGTCCAGGTCGTAGGCCCACAGATAGGCCCCCACGGCCGACACACCCACCGCCGCCCCCAACAGCGCCCGGGGGACCGACCACCATGACCAGCCGACGCCCGCCGCGCAACCCAGCAGGACAATCGCCAACGGCGCCGCCACCGCCACCGGCGCGGAGGCCGCCAGCAGCGCGCAGGCGAGGGAGACGGCGGCCAGGTCCCCTATCCGCGCCCGCCACCCATCGGGCCAGGGCCGCGCCGCAGCCGACACCGACCACGGGAGGGCCCCCAGGGCGACCACCAACGGCCAATAGCCATGCGCAAGCACCGAGGCGGTGGCGGACCCCAGCAGGTAGACGGCCGCCCCCGCATGAGAACCTGCGGACGCCACTCCCATGCTGCGAAACAGCCGGGCCGATCCCAGCAGGCCGGCCAGGAGGGCGACACCGGTCACCAGGATCTGGGAGCCCGACCACCCCAGGGTCAGCCAGTCGGCGAACGCGGCCAGAGTGGCGGCGGGATGGGGAGGAAGGGAGGTTCCCAATCCGGCGTCGCTCCATCCCCCCGCGTAGGCGGCCATCACCCCGGCCGGGTCGTCGCCGGGCGGGAAGCTGAACCCGACCGAAGGCAACCCGACCAGCCACAGGTTCCGGGACGCGGCCGCCACATAGAGAAACGAGAGCAGGGCCGCCAGGGGCGCCCCCCTTCGGAGACGGGACGTCAGGACCACCGCCCACGACTTCTCCTCGGGGCCGAAGTCCCCGATTCTCCGCCCGATCTCCGATCCCACCTCCCGAAGGGTCACCGATCCTGACATCTGATACCGGAATATGTCCTCATCGCCGACCGCTCGGAACCTCTGCGCCTTGATCCGGCCCGAGACCGACGACGGGAACCTCCAGATGTTCCAACCAGCGGCGGTCAGGAAGCCGGCCAGGCGCCCCGGTCTTCCCAGGACCAGGCTGAACAACCCCTCACCGAGATTCAGCAGCACATCCAGCGGAATGGCCCACGCCAGGGTCATCAGGCGGTACGCCTTGAACATGGCCCGCATCCGTCCGGCCCGCTCCCTCCAGCCGACGAAGCGGGGAAACTGCCGGGAGGGGTACCGGACCCGTGAAGAGGGGGCCACCACCACTCGCCCTCCGGCGAGCCGCACCCGCTGGCAAAGGTCCAGGCCGGCGGAGACGGGCGGCAGCGACTCATCGAACCCGCCCAGCACGGCGAGGAGCCGACGACGCATCAGAAGGGAGACCGACGACAGGTTGGAGACCTCCCGGACCACGTCGTATTGGGCGAAGTCGAGTTCGGAGTCGTCCAGGCCGGTGAAAGTCACTCCGAACAGGTCGGTGGCGCTTCCCACCGACAGGAGGTGCTCGGAGTCCTCGGAGGAGAGAATCTTCGACCCCACCAGCGCCACCTCATGATGCACCGCCACCTGCACCAGGGCGGTCAGAGCCCCCGGCTCCGGCTGCGCCCGGCCCGCCAGGATCCAGATGTACTCGATGTCGGCGGGCAGCGCCCTCGCCACCGCGTCCAGGGTCTCGCGGTGGAGGGCCCCCAGTCGCTCCGCCTCCCGTTTGGCCGCGGGGTCTTTGCCCACCACTATTAGCCGGGTGATCCAGTCCTTTTCCGCCCCCCGGTCAACCGGTGGCTCAAGGGGGTCGCCCTCGGCCATGAGCACAACCGCAATGCTGGGAGTCCGGGTTGGGCGTACGATGGGATCCGAAGAGGAGGCTGTGCCCGTCATCAACAAACGCAATCCTAGGAATGCAGACCGCCTATGAGAACGCTTGACGAAAAGCCCGGAGTGCTGCTCCTTTCCGGAGGGGTGGGAGGAGCGCGACTGGCGCGGGGGTTTTCCCGGCTGGAGGAATGGGAGACGACGGTGGTGGTGAACACCGGGGACGACGACTGGGTGTACGGGGTGTACGTCGCCCCCGACCTGGACACGGTGGTCTACACCCTCGCCGAGGCGGAAGGTCCCCAGGGCTGGGGGCTGGTCGACGAGACCTGGCAGGTGATGGAGTCTCTCTCCGGGTTCCCGATCGACGCCACATTCCAATTGGGCGACCGAGATCTGGCGACCAACCTCTTCCGGACCATGCGAATCGGGGAGGGAAGGCCCTTGAGCCTGATCACCGAGGAGATCGCCGCCGCCTTCGGGCTCGGGACAAGGCTGCTCCCCGCCACCGACCAGCCCCTCCGCACCAAGCTGCGGACCGCCGCGGGGGAGTGGCTGGACTTCCAGGAATACTTCGTCCTCAGGCAACACCGGGACCGGATAACCCGGATCCGCTTCGACGGGGCGGAGGCCGCCCGGCCCGCTCCCGGGGTGATCGAGGCGATCGGCGCAGCCCGGGCGGTGATCATCGCCCCCTCCAACCCTCCCCTCTCGATCTGGCCGATCCTGGCCGTGCCCGGCATCCGCTCCGCCCTGGAGGCCGCCGACACGGTGATCGCGGTCAGCCCGTTGTTCGGAGGCAAAGCCCTGAAGGGTCCGGCCGCCGATGTGATGGACAGCCTGGGCCTGCCGCCCGGAAACCGGGGGGTGGCCGAGGCCTACCGAGGTCTGCTCTCGGGTCTGGTGGTGGACACCGGGGACGCAGGCGACGTGGGATTCCTCTCCGACATGGGCCTCGAGGCCTGGGCGACCGACACTCGAATAGCCGATCCGGTCGCCTCCGCACGGCTGGCCGCCGAGATCATGGCCGCGCTGTGACGATCAGCATCCACCCGGTAAGGGGGCTTCCCGAGATATCCGAGGGAGACGACCTCGCCCTCCTGATCGGGGACCTCTTGACCGAATCCGGCCTCGGCCTGCAGTCGGGGGATGTGGTGGTGGTGACCCACAAGGTGGTCTCCAAGGCCGAGGGCAGGATGGTGGAGTTGGAGGACGACGGTCCCCACAGCCATCGCCACCTGGTGGAGTCGGAGTCGGCGGCCGTCCTCCGCCGCCGGGGGGACCTGGTCATAACCGAGACCCGGCACGGCTTCATCTGCGCAAACGCCGGGGTGGACCGCTCGAACGTGGGTCCCGGCCGAGCGGTGCTGCTCCCCGTGGAGCCGGACCGTTCCGCCCGGAGGATCCGCTCCCGGCTGATCCAGCGGTTCGGTGTGGAGGTGGCGGTGGTGATCACCGACACCTTCGGCCGCCCTTTTCGACGCGGCCTGACCGATGTGGCGATCGGGGTGGCGGGATTCAAGCCCATCCGCGACCTGAGAGGCGTCCCGGACGACCATGACCGGGTGCTCGAGGTGACCGAGGTGGCGGTGGCCGACGAGATCGCCGCCGCGGCCGATCTGGCCAAGGGCAAGGTCGGCGGCATCCCGGTGGCGATCGTGCGAGGCCTATCGCTCCCGGCCGAGGAAGGCTCGGCCACCGAACTGATACGGCCCGCCCCCGAGGACCTGTTCCGGTAGGAAGAAGCCCCGGATCTAGCCGCCGGTCACCCACTCCCAGGTGAGGCGAATGCCATCCTCCAGCCCGGTCCGGGCCTGCCAGCCGAGCCGATCCCTCGCGGGACGGGGATCGACCACCGACCGCCTGAGATCTCCCGGCCGCGCCGGCCGCCGGGCGGGGCGGCCCCGCCATCCCGTCGTCGCGCCCATCGTCCCCAGAAGCGACACCAAGGAGGTCTCCACTCCCATTCCCAACTCCAGCGTGTGCCCGTCGGCCCGGTCGGCGGCCAGCGCCATCGCCGCCACGGCGTCGTCCACGTAGAGGAAGTCCCTGGTCTGGTGGCCGTCGCCGTCCAGGAACAACGGCTCTCCCCGCCCCATCGCCCCCAGCCAGGTGGCCACCACCGCCGACTCCCCGTCCCCGTGCTGGCGGGGTCCGTAGACGTTGGCGGGACGCAGGGTGGTGAGGCGCATCTCCGCCGAAGACGCCTGGCGGGCCAGGAACGTCTCGGCGGCCCGCTTGCTCCGCCCGTACGCGTCATCCGAGGCCCCGTGGACAGCCAGGGAGGAGACGTTCACCATCTTCTCCGCCCCACTCCGACTCGCAGCCTCCCACACCCGGGCGGTCCCCTCGACGTTCACCGCCAGGCATCGCTCGGGATCCCGGCTACAGAGCGTCACCGACGACATCGCCGCCAGATGGAACACCACCTGCGGTCGCGCTCCGGCCATGGCGCCGGCCAGTTCCGGGGCCGTTATGTCCACGTCCAGCGTCCGTACTCCCTGCGAGCGCGCTCGCTCCAGATTGGCCGGGGAACCGGTCGAGCAGTCGTCGAGTGACGCCACACTCCAACCGGCGCCCACCAGGACCTCGCAGAGGCGGGAGCCGATGAAACCCGCCCCGCCCGTGACAACCGCCCGCCGGGTCATGGCCCGCTCCGTTCCGAACTTCTCAGACACTCGATGATGTTGTGAAATTAGCCGACCCGGGGACGCTACCCTCTTGCGAAGGTAACACCAACCCAGGAGGGTCAGCTTTGGCGGTACTCCCCCACGAGGGAACCTACTCAGTGATGTACGGTACCTACTCCACCCCGGCAGGGAGTTCCTACCGGTCCGACTACATGGCCCGGCCCGACGCGGTGGGCCGGTTTCCCGTGGTGCTGATCACCAGCGGCCCCGGCGAAGTCTCCTCCCACGTCAAGAGCGTGTCCCGGTTCCTGGCCCGAAGGGGAATGGTGGCCCTCGCCCTCAACCTCGAGCCCGCCTCGTCCAACGGCGCCCACCACGGGATGGGTGACACCGACCTTCTGGCCCAACTCGACGAGACCCGCCGCTTTCTCAGCGATGACGACCTCAACTGGGCGCTCAACGAGCCGCTGGGAGTGCTCGGCATCGAGTCGGGAGGGCGGTTGGCGCTCCTGGCCGGCGCCCTGCGAAGCTGGGTCGGCCCGGTGGCCGTGCTGTACGGGCCATTGACCGGCGACGAGCAACGGCGCTACCCGACCGCCGGGCAACTGGAGCGACTGGGGGGAGCGGTGCTGGGCATCTACGCCGCCGACGACGAACTGATCGATCCCGGGACTGTGGACAACGCCCAGGACCGGAACCCCGCCGGCGCCTGGCTGCTCTACGAGGGGGTCGGGCACGGGTTCGTCGACGAGAACCACCCCAACTACGACGAGAGCGCCGCCATGGACGCCCTGGAGCGCCTCGCCGGGTTCTTCACGTCCCACCTTCCCGCACCCCAGACCTTGGACTTGGGCTAGACCTCCCCGACGGCAGCCCGGATGTGGGACACCTCCTCTGAGCGCAGGCTCCACCGTCCGCCGGCGTTCTCGACGACCAATTCCCCCTCGGAGTTGATGCCGACCGCCCGTCCCACGCCTTCCGGACCCCAGGTGACCCATTGGCCGAGCGTCACGCATCGACGGCGGTAGTCGTCGAGTGAGAACGCCCCGCCGCCCGGATCGAGGGCGGCTTCCAGAAACCCTCGCGCCCAGGCGTGGGCAAACTCCTCCCGCCGGGACGAGGAAGGGGGATGCTCGTCCAGGCCGGTCATCCCCCGGGGAGACTCGGGCCACCACAGGTTGATCCCGCATCCCGCCACCGCCACCCCGCCGCTGCCCTCCACCAGCACGCCACCCACCTTCTCATCCCCCACCAGCAGGTCATTGGGCCACTTCAGGGAGACTTCCCCACCCAGCGCCTCGGCTGCCTGCAAGCCCGCCAGGAGCGACAGCAATCCCCAGCGGCGCACCGGCCACCGCGGTTCGCAGGCCACCGAGACCGCCACGGCTCCGGGAGCGCTGATCCAGGTCCGATCCCGTCTTCCCCTACCATATTCCTGACGGTCCGATACCACGACCACGGGTCTTCCCCGATAAGCTCGGCGGGCGTCGTCCTGTGTGGAGCCCGTAACAGACAGTCGGATCAAAGAAAACGGTGTAGCCAAAGAGCTATTCCCCAAGTCCAATATCACAGAGCCTATCGAAGAGGTGTAGCCAGGGTGGGAACCGAACAACGAATCGAACACTTGCGCAAGATGCGAAGTCAGGCGAGGGCGCTCGACCGGAGAGCGGTCGACCGCCAGCACGAACGCGGCAAGCTCACCGCTCGCGAGCGGATCGCCCACCTGCTGGATCAGGACACATTCTGTGAGGTCGACTCATTCGTCCGGCACTCGGCGCGCGGCTTCGGGGTGGAGAACCGGCGTCCGCTCGGCGACGCGGTGGTGACCGGCTGGGGGAAGATCGACGGAAGGACCGTGTTCGTGTTCGCCGAGGACTTCACCACCTTCGGGGGAAGCCTGGGCCGGGCGGTGGCCGACAAGATCTGCAAGATCATGGACATGGCGATGCGGGCCGGAGCGCCCCTGATCGGGCTGAAGGACTCGGGAGGCGCCCGCATCCAGGAGGGGGTGGGGTCCCTGGACGGCTACGGGAGGATCTTCGAGCGCAACGTCCGCGCCTCGGGGGTGATCCCCCAGATCTCGGTGATCATGGGGCCGTGCGCGGGCGGCGCCGTCTACTCCCCCGCCCTGACCGACTTCGTGATACAGGTGACCGAGACCAGCCACCTCTTCATCACCGGCCCCGACGTGATCAAGGCGGTCACCGGCGAGGAGGTCACCTTCGAGGAACTGGGAGGAGCGATGGTGCACGCCTCCACCTCGGGCGTGGTGCACTTCGTCTTCTCCGAGGACGTGGCGGCCCTCGACGGCGTCCGGTACCTGCTCTCGTTCCTGCCCCAGAACAACCTGGAACTCCCCACCTACTTCACTCCCACCGACTCGCCCACCCGCACCGACGATCTGCTGGACCAGATCATTCCCGACTCCTCCAACCAGCCCTATGACATGACCACCCTGATCGAGACGGTCCTCGACGACGGCGACTACTTCCAGGTGCATGAGCACTGGGCGCGCAACATCCTGGTGGGCCTGGGCCGCCTGGACGGTCACACCGTGGGCGTCGTTGCCAACCAGCCCTCGGTGCTGGCCGGCACCCTCGACATCGACGCCGCCGAGAAGGGCGCGAGGTTCGTCCGCTTTTGCGACGCCTTCAACATCCCCCTGGTCACCTTCGTGGACGTTCCCGGCTTTCTCCCGGGGGTGGACCAGGAGCACGGCGGGATCATCCGCCATGGCGCCAAGCTGCTCTACGCCTACTGCGAGGCAACCGTCCCCAGGGTCTCGGTGATCACCCGCAAAGCCTACGGGGGGGCCTACCTGGTGATGAACGCCCGCGGGATCCGGGCCGACACCGTCTTCGCCTGGCCCTCCGCCGAGATCGCGGTGATGGGCGCGTCGGGGGCGGTGAACGTGATCTTCCGTCGGGAGATCGCCGCCGCCGAGGACCCCGAGCACCGCCGGGATGAGTTGGTCCGGGAGTACGAAGAAGAGTTCAACAACCCCTACAAGGCGGCCGAACTCGGCCTGGTGGACGCGGTGATCGAGCCGCGTGAGACCCGCGCCCATCTCATCGCCGCCCTGGAGATGCTCCGCACCAAGCGGGAGAGCCTGCCCAGCAAGAAGCACGGGAACATACCCCTGTGAAGTCGGTTCTGATCGCCAACCGCGGCGAGATTGCGGTCAGGATCATTCGCACGGCCCGCGAAGCTGGGTTGCGCACCGTCGCCGTCTACTCCGAGCCCGACCGGGACGCCTATCACGCCCACCTGGCCGACCAGTCCTGGAACATCGGACCCGCCCCGGCCGGAGAGTCCTACCTGAACATTGAGAGGATCCTGGGGGTGGCCGCCGAGACGGGAGCCGAGGCGGTCCATCCGGGCTACGGGTTCCTGTCCGAGAACGCCGCCTTCGCCCAGGCAGTCACCGACGCGGGCTTGATCTGGGTGGGTCCTCCTCCTTCGGCCATCGCCGCCATGGGCGACAAGGTGGCGTCCCGGCGGATCGCCACCGAGGCGGGAGTGCCGGTGGTACCGGGAACCGAGTCTCCCCTGCAGGACCCCGACGAGATCAAGGCGGTGGCCGACCGGCTGGGATACCCGGTGTTGATCAAGGCGTCCCGGGCCGGCGGGGGGCGCGGCATGCGCACGGTGGACCATCCCTCCGAGATAGAGGAGGCGCTGGCGTCCGCCCGGCGAGAGGCCGACGCCTTCTTCGGCAGCCCCGAGGTGTACGTCGAGAAGAAGCTGACCGACGTCCACCACATCGAGGCTCAGATCCTGGTGGACAACCATCACAACTTCGTTTATCTGGGAGAACGGGACTGCTCGGTTCAACGGAGACACCAGAAGTTGGTGGAGGAGGCCCCGTCGGCGATCTTGAATCTCTCCCAAAGCCGGGAACTGGGCGAGGCCGCCCTGAGAATCGCCCGGGCGTGTGAGTATCGCAGCGCCGGAACCGTGGAGTTCCTGGTCGACTCGGAGGGATCCTTTTACTTCCTGGAGATGAACACGCGACTGCAGGTGGAGCACACCGTCACCGAGATGGTCACCGGAGTGGACCTGGTGCGGGAGCAACTGCGAATCGCAGCGGGAAGCCCGACTTCGGCCATAGGCCTGCGGGCGGACGGCCACGCCATCGAGATGCGGATCAACGCCGAGGACCCCTATCGCAACTACGTGCCCACCCCGGGGAGGATCGTAAGCTACCGGGAGCCCGCCGGCCCGGGGGTGCGGGTGGACGGTTGGGTGAGGGCCGGCGTCACCATCCCCCGCTTCTACGACAACCTCCTGGCCAAGCTGGTGGTGTGGGCGCCCACTCGCACCCAGGCCATCAGCCGGGCAAAGCGGGCCCTGGAAGAGTACGAGATCACGGGCGTTCCCACCACCATCCCGGTGCACAAAGCGGTGCTGGACCACCCCGACTTCATCTCCGCCCGCCATCACACCGCCTGGCTGGAGAGCGAGATCGATCTCTCGCGCACCGATCCGGAAGTTGCCGAATCTCTTCCCGAAGAGGAAGGGACGGTCCGCCAGGACATGACGGTGGAGATAAGCGGGCGCCGGTTCGTGGTCTCCTACTGGGAGCCGGACGTCGGCCAGGAGGACCGGGCGGCCAAGGTGCGGCGCCGTCCACCCAAACCCGCCAAGGGACCGGCCGCCGCCTCCGACGGAGCGGTCACCGCTCCCATGCAGGGCACCATCGTGAAGGTGAACGTCAGGGTCGGAGACCAGGTGGACGCCGACGACACCATCTGCGTGCTGGAGGCCATGAAGATGGAGAACGCGGTTGCCGCCGGCCGGGAGGGCAACGTGGTGGAACTCCGCATCGAACCCGGAGACTCGGTGGCGACCGGAGCGGTGGTGGCGGTCATCCGCTAGGGATCGGAAACCACGGGGCGATCTGACAATCATGCCCTTATCATGCTGGGGAATAGGGGAGTGTGTTCAATGCGTGAATCCACTGGACTCCCGGTCCTAGCAGCGATTCTCTCGATGATCGTCTTTGCTGCATCCTCCTGTGCGGACAGCCAAGAGTCCCAGGAACCCACCACCACCACTCAACCCACCACCACAATCCCGGGACCCACCACCACCACTCAACTCACCACCACCACCACTCAACCCACCACCACTACACAACCCGGCGCCGACCGTATTGCCTTCACCCGTGACAGCTACTCCCAGGTCTGGCTGATGGATGCGGCCGGCGGAGACCAGCGACCTCTCGCCCACACGGTCAGTAGCAGTGACCCGGCTTGGTCACCCCATGGAACCCACATCGCCTTCACCAGCCAAAGCTACGACAGCTACTACTCCGAGATCCTTGTAGTAGATGCAAACGGTGCG
This sequence comes from Acidimicrobiia bacterium, assembly GCA_965209025.1. GTDB lineage: Bacteria > Actinomycetota > Acidimicrobiia > Spongiisociales > ZC4RG35 > Bin76. The sequence goes on from OZ242375.1 coordinate 1,207,050, forward strand.
AACCTCCGACGACTCGCCAACGACTACAGGGATCACAATCCGGCTTGGTCACCCGACGGAACCCACATCGCGTTCCTCAGCGACGGCGCCCTGTTCACCATGGACCAGGAGGGCGCCAATGTGCAACGGCTGACCGATGATGAGTGTGCTTACCGTGGTCCGGAGTGGTCACCCGATGGCGCCCGCCTTGCGTTCACCACCTGCTACGACAATGAGGTTCTCGTCGTAGACGCTGATGGGGGGAACCGGCAATCGCTCGGTGAAAGCGAATACGGCTCACTTGCGTGGTCGCCCGACGGAAAACGCATCGCCTTTACCAACCGGCAGCGCTTATTCCTGGCAGACGCGGACGGCACCAACCTCCGTCAGTTGACCGAGAATTACGCCGACAAAGCTCCGGCATGGTCGCCCGATGGATCACGCATAGCTTTCCAAAGCCAGCTGACGGGTGATAGCACCGACTACGAGGTATTTGTGATTTCCGTCGACAGCACCGAACAACAACAACTCACTTATACCAACTTGGCGCATAACAACCTCCTCTATTGGCGATTGCCTGTATGGTCACCCGATGGCACTCACATCGCCTTCCACAAAGATGGCGACGAGGATGGAGACCTTGAGATTTATGTGATGGATGCGGCCGGCGGCAATATGAGGCAACTCACTCACAACGATTACGAAGACCGTTTGCCGATTTGGTCGCCCGACAGCAAGCGCATCGCCTTCCAAAGCCGCTTGGGAGGAGAACAGGAAGACTGGGAGATCTTCGTAGCGGACCTTGGGACCGGTACCACCGCACAACTCACCGACAACCACTACGACGATGTGGGGCCCATGTGGTCCCCGGATAGCACCCTCATAGCGTTTACCCGCTCATACCCTCTCCAGCGTTTTGACATGGACTCCAACGGAGACGACCAGCAATTCAGGTCTTTCAGTGTGGTGCCATTTCACGATTACCCGCGTTTTTACACACAGCAGGGTCACTACGCACAACAGGGAGGGCTGTCACCTGACCGGACCCGCGTCATCTTCCAAAGAGATTGGCAGTTCTTCGTGGCTGATGCGGATGGCTCCAACCAGCAGAAGCTCTCCACCAACGACAGATACATCGTAAGCCCGACATGGTCACCCGACAGCAAGCACATTGCCTTCTTTGGCAGCCAAGGTGACGACCGGTGGAACTTCGATGTCTTCTTGGTCGACTCCGATGGTGACAATCTGCAACAACTTACGGACAACCGTTACGCCGATACCGGACCGTCTTGCACTCCCCCCCGCTACCGATACCGCGGTAACTGGTTAGGTTTAGCTTGTGACACACAAGAATTCCCATGGGGAGGAGGGCCGGCCTGGTCACCCGACGGTTCCCGTATCGCCTACACGAGTCCTAGGGATGGCTACATGGAGGTATTTGTGGTGGGAACTGACGGTACCGACCAAAAGCAACTAACCCGCAACCGTCACCAAAGGTATCCCAAAGGGTGGACTTCCGACCGTAGGCTCCCAGCCGACACCATTCACCTGGTCTGGTCATCTGACAGTAGGCAAATCCTCTTCGCCAGCAATCGGGACGGTGACTACGAGGTATACGTGGTGAATGCGGATGGTTCCGGTCTGCTGCAACTCACCAATAACCATTATGATGACAGATATCCCAGGTGGATGCCGACCGGTTAAGCATCACAACGTAGCGATCGTATAGAAAAACATCCAATGAAGAAAGAATGGACACTGTAATGCACAGGATCAGAGGGTTGAAGCTGGCGACCATAGTCTCGGTGATCGCCCTGGTGGCCACCGCCTGCGGGGATGACGAGGAGGAGGCTGCGGTTGCAACTACCGAAGCACCCGCAACCACTGCGGCTCCCACGGAAGAAGTCCCCGATGATGGGATGGTCTCCGGCCGGTTGGTGATTGGCACTTTGCTGCCGGTGACCGGTGATCTGGCTTTCCTGGGTCCGCCGGAGGTGGCCGGCGCCCGGTTGGCGGTTGCGGACATCAACGCGGCCGGTGGCGTGTTGGGTAATGATGTGGTGCTGCACGAGGGTGACTCGGGCGACACCAACCAGGACATCGCCAATCCAGAGGTTGACAGGCTGCTGGCGTTGGATGTGGACGCGATCATCGGTGCGGCCAGTTCGGCTGTCTCCAAGCTGGTGATCGACAAGATCACCGGCAACAACGTGATCCACTTCTCCCCGGCCAACACCTCTCCGGACTTCACCACCTATGACGACAACGGCCTCTACTTCCGTACCGCTCCATCCGACCTGCTGCAGGGCAAGGTCCTGGCGGACCTGGTGGCCTCGGAGGGCAACGAGATCGCCGGCGTGATCTACCGGCAGGAGTCCTACGGGCAGGGCCTGGCCGACTCGTTCCGAGAGAACTTCGAGGGCCTGGGCGGATCGGTTGATCCGTTCATCGCCTACGCTCCCGGCACCGACAACTTCGACGCGGAGGTGGACCAGTTAGCGGGGGTGAGTCCCGACGCGATCGTGGTGATCGGCTTCCAGGAGTCAGCCACCATCCTGGTCACCATGCACGAGCGGGGCATCGGTCCAACTTCGCCCACCAACGTCTACGGAGTCGACGGGAACATCGGCGGTATCGGCGCCGAGCTCTCCGATCCCTCCATCATCACCGGCATGCGCGGTACCGAGCCCTCGGTGGACCTGAGCTCCATCGCAGACTTCACATCCCGGTTGGACGGCGCCTACGAGGGCGGCCTCCAAGAGATCTACGCCTACGGCGCGGAGACCTACGACGCGATCATTATCGTGGCCCTGGCCGCGCTGGTAGCCCAGGCCGACGACCCGGTGGAGATCGCTTCGGAGATCAACGACGTGACCCGCGGCGGGACCAAGTGCACCAGCTTCGCCGACTGCAAGGACGTCATCGAAGGCGGTGGCGATCCCGACTACGACGGAGCGGGCGGACCATACGAATTCGTGGACGCCGGCGAGCCGGCCGCGGCCAGCTTCCGCATCGCCACCTACAGCGGAGGCGGCAAGCCCGACTCGGCACTCGACGAATACGTCTTCGCAGGTGGCTAGAGCGAAGTAAACAAACGACCAACCGAGTGGGGGCCGGCCGCGCCGACCCCCACTCTCTTGTCAGTCTCCCCGGGCCAGAGTGCCCAGATAGAGTTCGATCACCTTCGGGTCTCCCAGCAGGCTCTGTCCGGTTCCGGTGTAGGCGTTGCGACCGTGGTCCAGCACGTAACCACGGTGACAGATCTGAAGACAGCGCCGAGCGTTCTGCTCGACCATGATCACCGCCACCCCGGAGCGGTTGATATCCCTGGCCCGGGCGAAGACCTGGTCCTGCAGCATCGGGGAGAGACCCGCCGAGGGCTCGTCCAGCAGCAGCACCTCAGGGTCCATCATCAGGGCGCGTCCCATGGCCAGCATCTGGCGCTCACCGCCCGACAGGAGCCCGGCTCTCTGGCCGAGACGCTCCCCCAGTCTCGGGAACAACTCGACCACCCTCTCCATGCGTTCGGGGGCTTTCTTCGGCTCCAGGTACACCCCCATCTCCAGGTTCTCCATCACCGTCAGCGCAGAGAAGACGTTGTTGAGTTGAGGAACGTAGCCGACGCCCCTGGCCACCAACTCGTGGGCCCCGACGCCGGTGATGGACTCCCCCTTGTAGATCACGTCTCCCGAGCGCACCTCCAGCAAGCCGAACAGGGCTTTCAGCAGAGTTGACTTGCCGGCTCCGTTGGGACCGATGATCCCGATCATCTCCCCCGGGTGGAGGACCATGTCGACCTCCCTGAGAATGTCCACACCCGGCAGGTAGCCCGCCACCACCTTGCGTAATTCGACCAGGGCCTGTCGGGAACCCCTCTGCTCGATCATGGAGCCTCCCCGTCGTCGTCACCGCCGGAACCCAAATAGGCGTCGATCACGGTCCGGTTCCTTCCGATGTCCTCCGCCAGACCCTCGGCGATCACCCTTCCCTCCGCCATTACCACGACCCAGTCGGAGATGTCATAGACCACGTCCATGTCATGCTCCACGAAGATCACGGTCATACCCTCGATGGGCAACTCCTTGACATGCTCCAGCAGGGACTGAGTGAGAGCCGGATTGACCCCCGCCACCGGCTCGTCCAGCATAACCACCGCCGGCCGGGACATCAGGGCCCGGGCCATCTCCAGGAGTTTTCGCTGGCCGCCTGAGAGAGTGCCGGCGTATTCCGACGCCATGTGAGCCAGGGAGAACCTCTCCAGGAGTTCCATGGCCCGCTCTTCGATGGCTTTCTCCTGGTCCCGCCACAGTGGGGGGAACAGCGAACGGGCGAATCCCTCCCCGACCTGGCCCTTGGCGCCCAACTTCATGTTCTCCAACACCGAGAGCTTGGTGAGCGCCTTGGTGAGTTGGAAGGTGCGCACCATTCCCCTCCTCGCCCGCACGTGAGAGCGCATCCGTTCGATGTCCCGTCCGTCGAGGAGCACCGACCCCGAATCGGGGCGGTCGAAGCCGGTGAGCAGGTTGAACAGAGTCGTCTTGCCCGCTCCGTTGGGACCTATCAGCGCGGTTATGACTCCCCGCTGGATCTCCAGATGATCCACATCCACCGCCGTGAGGCCGCCGAAGGTCCGGCGCAGGTTCTTGATCACCAGGACGGGGTCCGGCTTGGTCACACCCACCGTGTGCTCCGCCATCCACTCGCGGCGGGACGCGTCCAGAACCCATCCCAGATCGGGTTCGAACTCCTCGCGGCGCCGGATCCGTCCCCACAGACGCGCGGGAATGCTGCTACTTGACATCCAGGATCATCTCCTCTCTCGATCCGAAGATGCCCTGCGGCCGGAAGACCATCAGCAAGGCCAACCCCACCCCCACCAGCATGAATCTGATCTGGCTGACCTGGCTGGTGTCCATCAGGGCGGTGGGGATCAACCCCTCGTTCACCATGGCGGTGAGGGTTCCCTGGAAGAAGGTGAGCATCGCCCAGAAGATCATGGCGCCCACCACCGGAGACCAGATCCGCCCCACCCCGCCCAGGATCAGCACCGTCCAGAAGAAGAAGGTGTAGGCCGGCACGAAGGAGTCGGGCTGGATCGTGGCCTTCCCCAGAGCCTGCACCATGCCGGCCAGTCCGCCGATCACCCCGCCCAGGATGAGGGCCTGCAACTTGTACCAGTAGGCGTTCTTCCCGAGCGCCCGGGCGGCGTCCTCGTCCTCGCGGATGGCCTTGACCACCCGCCCCCAGGGACTGCGCATCAACTGCCAGATGACCACCAGCGCCACCGCGGTGATCCCCCAGCCCACCACGATGGCAAAGAACTGGTTGCCGGGGAACTGGACGGGGCCGATCCCGTACTCGGCGCCCGGATCGAAGGGATTCAGCTCCCGGAAGGGCCCGATGAAGCCGTGAAGCCCCTCCGCCCCGCGGGTGATCTCCCCCAGGGTGGTGGAACGGGCCAGGAGGCGGACGATCTCCGCCGCGGCGATGGTGACAATCGCAAGGTAATCACCCCGGAGGCGCAGGGTGGGGACGCCGAGAATGAGCGCGAACACGGTTGCGAAACCCATTCCCACCAGCAACGCCAGGAAGGGGTTCAAACTCCAGAGGGTGACGGACAGTCCCATCCCGTAGGCGCCCATGGCCACGAATCCGACCTGTCCGAAGTTGAGCAACCCCGCGTAGCCGAAGTGGACGTTGAGCCCCACCGCCGCCAGCGCGTACACCGCCGCCTCCAGGCCCAGTGATGTCTCCACCGTCTGGATCAGGATGAATCCCCAGTCGATCGCCGCCAGAGTCATGGCTATCCGAACCGCTCCCTCCTGCCGAGAATGCCCTGGGGGCGCACCACCAGCACCAGAGCCAGCACCACCAGGGCGCCGATGTTCTTCAGTTCGACCGGGATGAACAGGGTGGAGAGTTGGATGCCGATGCCCACCAGCAGGCATCCCAGGAGGGCGCCGTACGCGGTCCCCAGTCCCCCCAGCACCACCCCGGCGAAGATCAAGAGCAACATCCGGAAGCCGATCAGCCAGCTCAACTGCTCGGCCAGACCGATGAACACCCCTCCCAGCCCGGCCAGCGCTCCCGCTCCGATCCACACGATTCTGATGACCCGCTGGACGTTGATTCCCGACGACTCGGCCAGGTCCCGGTTGTCCGCCACGGCCCGCATGGCCTTTCCGGTTTGAGTCCGCTGAAGAAAGAACCCCACCCCGGTCAGGATCAGCACCGACAGGACCACGGTGATCAGGTCCTTGGGGGTTATCTCGATGATCCAGATCTGCAAGGCGCTCTGTGCGGAGTAGTCCCTGAAGAATCTGAGGTTCCCCCCGAAGACGAAGAGGAAAAGGTATCGAGCCAGAATGGAAAGACCGATGGTCACCACCATCTGCGCGATGAGGCTGACGCCCCGGGTCCTCAGGGGACGGAACACCCACCGGTCCATCAGGTACCCGGTGGCCCCGCCGACTATCACCGCCAGAATCGCCGCGAAGATGAGGTTGACCCCCTCTCCGAGCGGCGGCCACCACCCGGCCATGAATCCGAAGACCCCCGCCAACCCGAAGTAGTTGAAGAAGTATGCGGAGAGCATTCCCCATGTGACCATCTCCCCGTGGGCGAAGTTGACCAGCCCGGTGGTGCCGAATACCAGGGAGAGGCCGATGGCGGCCATGCCCAGGAACAGACCCAGCTTCACCCCCTCGGTGGTGAGTTGCGCCACCCTCCGCACCGAGACGCCGCCGCTCTCCTCCATGGGCTCTGCATCCCCGCTGATCAGGGAAAAGATCGCCCTTCCGTCCCGGGACTCCAACACCTCCACCTCGACCGTGGTCCGGTCCGGCTCCCGCAGCCGGATCCCGGCCGGAAGCGTGTTGACGTCGATCGTCACCAGGTACACACCGGGTCCGGGCACCGGCACCGCGAAGACCCCCTCGGAGTCGGTGGCGCCCTCCCCGACCTCGGAACCGTCGGTGGTGGCGACCGAGATGACCACTCCCTCCACCGGCACCCGCTCCCCTTCCTCGTTCTGGTGGCGCAGCCTGGTGCCGACCGTCTCCGAGGACTGGCCGATAGCCGGAGCGGCCATGAGGAGCATCACTCCCGCCATCAGGAGAATTCCGGTCGCGGACCGTAGTCGGGAACCTTTCCCTAACAAAGCGGTCTCACATCTAAACCTCAATGGCCCGTCACAAGCTAGAGACAAACGGTCGCTTGCCCTCCCCTACCTTAGAAGGCGGTCCTGCGCCTCCCGGGGATTCCTAGATGAGGTCCTGCTGGCGGATCCCGTAGGAAGGATGCCGCAACCTGCACAGCGCCAACTTCTCCAACTGGCGGATCCGCTCCCGGGTCAGTTGGAAGTGGCTGCCGATCTCATCCAGTCCCTTGGGGATCCCATCCTCCAAGCCGTACCGCAGTTCCATGATCTTTCGCTCCCGCTCGGGAAGCTTCTTGATGGAGTTGCGCATGGCGATCGCCACGCTGGTGGCCTCGGCGATCGCCTCGGGATCATCGGCGTCGCCGTCCTCGATGAAATCGCCCCGCTGTGCTCCGTCCTCTCCCACCGGCTCCTCGAGGGATACGGTGTCAGACAGCACCAGGGCCTGCTCCACATGGTCTATGCGTATGCCCGTCTCCCGGGAAATCTCATCGGGATTGGGCAGACGCCCGAGCTTTCCCTTCAGGATTCCCTGTGCCAGCCGCACCTTGGCCAAGGTGTCGTGAAGGTGGGCGGGGATCCTGACGGTGCGGGACTTGTCGGCGATGGCGCGGGTGATGGCCTGCTTTATCCACCAGGTGGCGTAGGTGGAAAACTTGAATCCCTTGCGCCAGTCGAACTTCTCCACCGCCCGGATCAGACCCAGGTTTCCCTCCTGCACCAGGTCCAGGAAGTCAATGCCCCTCACCCCCTGGTAGCGACGGGCGTTGTGCACCACCAGCCGCAGGTTGGCCTGCACGAACTGGTTCTTCGCCGCCGCCCCCCGCCGCTTCTGCCTCTCCAGGCTCCTCTTGCCGGAAGAGGTCTCGTACTCGCCCTCTTCCAGCTTGGTCTCCGCCTGACGACCTGCCTCCATCAACTGGGCCAACTCCACCTCCTGCTGGGCGTCCAACAGGTCGGTCTCACTGATGGCCGACAGGTACTGGGCAACCAGATCGGAGGTGAGCCGACCGCGCTCGTCCGTTATCTGGTCGGTGATGCGCACACGCCGTTCTCTACCGTCCGTGCCGGACTTCTTCAGGGTTGATCGTGATACCAAAGCCGAGTCTCTATCGCCTATCCAGTGCGTGCCTCATAGAAGAGACAGGCATCTTTCTTTAACTATGCACCAAAAACCATATATCGGTAACCCCCTATTTCATAATTTTCGCGGCTCGATGTTCAAGGTGATCATCAATTCCCACACCTGCCGCTCGATTTCATCCCGCGCTCTTCTCATTTCCTCGAGGCCCTTCCCCTCCGGCGACCCCACCCGCCACCGCAGAAGACGCTTGCCGGCGATGACCGGAGGGTTCTCCTCGCCAAGGTCCACAACCACCTCCGCCGCTTGGATCATGGCGGCGCTCAACCGGACCGGATGGGCCTCGGCGATGTCTATTCCCCGCTCGGCCAGGACCGCCACCGTCCTCGGGTCCACCCGCGGAGCCGGAGACGACCCTCCATTGAACACTCTCACCGGGCCGGCCGCCATGGCGCGCAGCAGGGCGGCGGCCATCTGGGAGCAGTCGGAGTCGTTGGCAGCCATGAACAGCACAGCCGGAGCCTGATAGGACTCGGCGGGTCCTGACCTCTCCTGCTCTTCTGTCAAGAACTGTTCGAACCGGCGGCGAGCCCGGAGCATCGCCACCCTCACCGACCCCTCCCGCTTGAATATCCTGCCCCCGATCTCCGCATGGGAGAGACCTTCCACCTCGCGCAGCCACAGTAGCTCACGGTCCCTCGGGCCGAGACGCGCGAAGGCGAGCCGCACCCGTCGGAAGTCCTCCTGATCCAGGGCGTGCTCCTCGGGAAGCACCCGGGTGGTCTCCAGGTCGGGAGCCGGGAGGGGCCGGTGACGTCGTCGCAGGTGGTCGTGGAACTTGGAGCGGGCGATTCTCCAGAACCAGGCTTCGAAGGCCTGGGGAGATCGCAGGCGCCCGATGGAGCGGACCAGGGACTCGCAGACGTCGCTCGCCACGTCCTCGGCGTCGGCCAACGCCAGACCCTGGCCCCGGAAGAAGGAGACCAGCCTGGGCAGCCCCTTGGTCAGGATGGAGGCTAGGGCCGCCTGGTCGCCGTCGCGCGCGGCAGTCGCCTCGGACAGCGAGGGAGGCCATTGGGAGGAGTCCGCGGACGCCATTTCAGCCCACGGTATAGCTTTGAGTCTTCAGGATCGGGTAATTTGGGAGAGGAGACGCCTGTTCAGGTACCGATGCCGTTCCCGCCTGTCAGCCGGGATCCGTGTCATTCTTCCTCGTCGTCACCGCTGGTGGGCACAAGAATCGTCGGCTCGTCCTGATAATGATATTCGAGGATCGGCGCCACGGCCTTCTCCACTTCCTCGACCGCTTCGTTGATCGCATCCGGATCCGAACCGGTGACATCCAGCACACCCAGCAACTCCTCCACCTCGATCTTCAGCATCTGACCCAACTCTTCAATGACCGCCGGATCCGCGGTCACATTCAGAGGAGTACCGGCCTCGGCCACCTGTTCCCCGGGGTGGGACTCGGGCGTCTCGTACACCGGGCCGCCCGAAGACTCCTCCTGCCCCGATGGCTGGGGACCGTATGCGTAAATGTCCTCTTCAGGTGAGGCGCCTCCCGAAACCGAGCCGGAAGGGGTGGGAGTCTGCGCTCCTTCAGGAGGTGGCGCGGGCGGCGCCAAGGCCTCGATGATGTCTTCCGACGGAACCACATCGGCGCTCGCAATCGACTCCGCTATGTAAGAGAGGGCCGTGACCACCATCTCGGCGGCCTCCAGTTCCCGCTGCTGGTCGATCAGATCGAGGGCCTCCATCAGCCCCTCCCTGGTGAGGGTCGGAACGTTCACCCCATCGCCGCCTGCCGTACCGGACGCCACCGTGGCGGACTCCGAGTCCAACGGAGCCACGGAATCGGAACCGCCGGTCAGCACCGCCACTCCCGCCACTACCAGGGACACCGCCAGCGCCACACTAGACGCCAGCACTCCTATCCGCTGATACCTGTGGGAGCGTTCCCCTGCCCGGGCTATCGCCCGTGAGGCCAATTGCTCGGCACGGGCGGGACCCATCTCGTCCCGATAAGATTTGGCTATAGCTCTGAGAACTACTCCGGAAAAGTCCGGTTTCTCCATGTTCCTTCCAACCCGCTCTATGTTGCAAGACGCAAGGCGCCCCCCCGCGTTACGGGATCGGTGATGTGATCCGCTTCTCTCCCGTCAGGTAACCTAACAGCCCGTGAGAGCAGTTGTATGCAAGGATTGGAGTGGACCGGCCGGACTGGTGGCCACCGATGTCCCCGAACCGACACCCGGACCCGGGCAGGTCAAAATCGCCCTGGGAGCCTCAGGAGTCAACTTCGCCGACATCCTGGTGGTGTCGGGCCTGTATCAGGTGAAGCCGGACCTCCCTTTCATACCCGGTTTCGAGGGAGCGGGGACAGTCACCGAGGTAGGCCCCGGGGTGGACTCGGCGAGCGTGGGAGACCGCGTGGTGCTGTTCGCCGGGATAGGGTGCTTTGCCGAGAAGGTGGTGGCCGACGTCTCAGTCACCGCGCCGGCGCCCGACAATTTGACCGATGCCGAGGCGGCGGTCTTCATGACCGCCTACGGAACTTCCTACCATGCCCTGGTCGACCGGGCCGCGGTCTCCGAGGGAGAGACGGTGGTGGTACTGGGCGCGGCCGGAGGAGTCGGGATCGCGGCCGTGGAGATCGCCAAGCTGCTCGGGTGCCGGGTGGCGGCGGCGGTGTCTTCGGAGAGGAAAGCGGAGTTCGTCCTCGAGCGCGGGGCGGACGTCGCCATCCGCTACGACCGCGAAGACCTCCGGGCGGCCATCCGCGACTTCACAGACGGCCAGGGCGCCGACGTCGTCTACGATCCGGTCGGCGGTTCGGCCACCGAAACCTGCTTCCGCTCCTTGCGCTGGAACGGGCGCTTGCTGGTGGTCGGCTTCGCGGCCGGGAAGATCCCCAGCCTGCCGCTCAACCTGGCTCTCCTGAAGTCGGCCTCGGCGGTGGGAGTGTTCTGGGGAGACTTCGTGGTACGTTATCCCGTGGAAAACCGCGCCAATCTCGTCCGGCTCAAGGAGTGGTGCGAGGAGGGTCTGATCCGTCCCCACGTTGACCGGGTCTTCTCTTTCGAGCAGGCCCCATCGGCCATGGATTACGTGGCGGAACGCCAGGTGCTGGGAAGGGTCTGCCTGGTTCCCTAACCAGTAGCCCGCCAACTTGTCCCGGCGCCACCGCCGCTCCCCCGGCGATCAGGAGCGGGATAGTCAACATCACTCGGCCTGTCAGTTCGTCCCGGTGAACGGCTCTGGTCTCGTGAAGAGCGACACATGGAGATCTCAGGGTTGGGTTATCTCGATTTCACTGTCTGAGTTGAACACAGCGATCTCACCGTACTGGTTGTCCACACAACTCAGCGCCCGTGCTACTCCTTCCGAGACGACGTAGGTGTCTAGGTTCTCTGTGTGGTATCCACCACCGCCATACACCTCGTCCCCGTGGTGCACGAGTGTCCCGTCGGGCAGCTTGATCGCCGACTCGGCAGGATTCCACGAAGTCCCGTGTGGCCACACAACCGGATAGCGACTCTCGATTTGGGGATCGTGCAGATAGATACAGTCTCCCTCGATAATCACGATCCCGAACACCTCGGCGTCTAAGCCGTCACCGGTGACGTTTCCCTCGATTACAGGGCCGTCAACACTCCCGCTGCAAGCCGAAACCAGCAGCACACCAGCAAAGCACACACCTAACAGGAATCGCAGACCGCTCCGGTTTGGGCGCGGTGGGCGGTCACCGTTTCTGGGTAGGCAGCGACGATTGTCAGCACCACAACGAGCCCTAGCTTCTTGCACTGGTTCGGTAAATAATATGGTGTCCTGGGGGTTGTGGGATGTCCTGGGTGGGGGTTTGGGTCAGGTGATGTAGTCTGCCCAGTTTTTCATCAGTCGGCGGCGGGCGGTGGAGTAGGTCGGTTCGGCTGTAGGCGGCTTCTGCTCTGTTCCGGATCACGTGTCCGAGGGCTCGTTCTGCTACTTCCCGGGAGATGCCAGATTTTGCGCACCAGTTCCTACATCATGGCCGAAGGGTGGGACACGGGTCATGCCGTAACCCGCCCAATGCTTCCCAACCTCCGCGATCTATTCGAGACGGGTTCCCGCCCCGGCGGTCGGCCGCTCCGTCCGCCTCTTCTTACTCTTCGAAGTCGAGGGGGTCGCCCTCGGAGAGCCTCAGCGCCTCCGCTGCGGCCTCGGAGCGGTCGCCAGCCGTGATCCGGGCCCGGTCGGTTAGGAGGGTCACGCGGTTCTCCACCACCTGCATGAACCCTCCGTGGACGGCGATGGTGGTCCGCTGATCGCCGTCGTGGTCGATCAGCACCGCACCGGCCGACAGGGCGGCCATCAGCGGCTCGTGCCCGGCCAGTATCCCTATCTCGCCCTCGGTGGTGCGGGCCACCACGAACTCGGCGTCGCCCGACCAGAGGGTCCCTTCCGGAGAGACGACGTCGACATTGAAGGGACGGGCCACGGCTAGACGGAAAGCTCCCTGGCCTTGGCCTCCGCCTCCTCGAGGTTGCCGACCATGTAGAAGGCCTGCTCGGGAAGATGGTCCACCTCGCCTTCGATGATCCGGTCGAAGTCGGAGACCGTCTCGGTCAGATCGACCCACTTTCCGGGAATCCCGGTGAACTGCTCGGCCACGAAGAACGGCTGGGATAGGAAACGCTCGATGCGCCGCGCCCGGGAGACCACCAGCTTGTCCTCCTCGGCCAACTCGTCGATCCCGAGGATGGCGATGATGTCCTGGAGGTCCTTGTAGCGCTGCAGGATCTGCTGTGTCTGGGTGGCCACCCGGTAGTGCTCCTCCCCCACGTACTGGGCGTCGAGCACCCGGCTGGTGGAGTCGAGCGGGTCGATTGCCGGGTAGATCCCCAACTCGACCAGCTTCCGGGAGAGCACCGTGGTGGCGTCCAGGTGGGCGAAGGCGGTGTGCGGCGCCGGGTCGGTCAGGTCGTCGGCGGGCACGTAGATGGCCTGCAGCGAGGTGATCGACTTGCCCTGCAGCGAGGTGATCCGCTCCTGGAGGAGGCCCATCTCGTCGGAGAGGGTCGGCTGGTATCCCACGGCCGAGGGCATCCGGCCCAAGAGGGTGGAGACCTCCGATCCCGCCTGGGAGAAGCGGAAGATGTTGTCGATGAACAGCAACACGTCCTGGCGCATCTCGTCGCGGAAGTACTCGGCGATCGAAAGGGCGGCCAGCGCTACCCGAAGGCGCACTCCGGGAGGCTCGTCCATCTGCCCGAACACCAGGGTGGCGTTGTTGATCACTCCCGACTCGGTCATCTCCTGGAACAGGTCGTTCCCCTCGCGGGTCCGCTCCCCGACGCCCGCGAACACCGAAACGCCGCCGTGCTGGGTGGCCACCCGGTTGATCATCTCCTGGATGATCACCGTCTTACCGGTCCCCGCACCGCCGAACATCCCGACCTTCCCGCCCTGGATGTAGGGCTCCAGGAGGTCGATGACCTTGATGCCGGTCTCGAAGATGGTGTTCTGCGGCTCCACCTCCTCGAAGGGGGGCGGGGGACGGTGAATCGGCCAGTACTCGTCCAGATCCAGGGAGTCGCTCGGCACGTCCAGCGGGTCCCCCCAGACGTTGAAGATGTGTCCCAGGGTCTGCGGTCCCACCGGGACCGTGATCGGCCCACCGGTGTTGCGGACCTCGGTCCCCCTCACCAGCCCGTCGGTGGAGCGCATGGCGATCGCCCGCACCTTGGAGTCGCCCAGGTGCTGGGCGGTCTCGCACACCACCGTCTGACGGTCCCCGTCGACCTCGTAGTCGATCTCCAGTGCGTGCAGAATCTCGGGCAACTCCCCGGGAGGAAACTCCGCGTCCACCACCGGGCCGGTAACTCGCACCACCCTTCCCGCGCTCAATGCATCTGCCACGTTGTCGGCTCCTTTCAGCGTTCGGAGGCCATGAGCGCCTCGGCGCCACCCACGATCTCCGATATCTCGGTGGTGATCTCGGCCTGTCGGGCCTGATTGGCCACCCTGGTCAACACTTTGGTGAGTTCGGCGGCGTTGTCGGTGGCCGCCTTCATCGCCCGCTGCCGCGAGGCGTGCTCGGAGGCCGAGCTCTCCAGCAGGAAACCGAAGATGGCCGCCTCGACGTAACGGGGAAGAATTCTGCTGAGGATCTCCTCGGCGGAGGGTTCGTAGCTGTAGGACACCGAGCGCCCCTCCGGGGTGTCCGCGTCGGTGGGAGGCTGAACTGGCAGCAACTCCACGCGGGTGGGTATCAGGTAGAGCACCGACCGGTAGTCGGTGTAGAACACCTCCACCGCATCGACGTCCCCGGAGACATAGGACTCGATCACCAGGTTGGCCACCGCCCGGGCGTGCCCGTAGTTGGGCCTGTCGGTCATTCCCAGGAAGGCCTGATCGATCCGGTACCCGCGGAACCGGAGGTAACTCTGCGCCTTCTTGCCGATCACGAACAGCCGGGTGTCCCGACCCTCCAGGGTGTGATGGCCGATCGCTCGCTCTGCCATGCGGATCAGGTTGGAGTTGTAGGCGCCGGCCAGGCCCCGGTCGGACGTGATGACCACGATCCCCACCGTGGAGACGTCGCGGACCTCCGAGAGGAGATGCCCCGTCCCCCCGGCGTCCCGTCCCACATTGCTGATGACCTCGATCAGGCTGGACACATAGGGCCGGGACTGCAGCACCCTCTGCTGGGCCTTGACTATCCGGGAAGCCGCGATCAACTCCATCGCCCGGGTGATCTTCCGGGTGGCGGACACACTGGCGATCCGCCGCCGGATGATGCGCAGTTCCGCGGAAGCCACAGCCGGTCTCTCAGTCTCCCGAGCGGAATCTCTCCGCGAATTCCTTCAGGGCCGAGTTGAGAGTCTCTAAGTCGGGAAGCGAACCGGTTTCGACGATGGAACGCAGGAGGTGTCCGTGCCGCCGCCGCATGTGCTCGGCCAGTTCCTCCTCGAACCGGGTAATCTCCGAAACCGGCGTCTCGTCCATGTACCCGTTGGTCACCGCGTACAAAGAGACCACCTGTTCCTCCACCGCGAAGGGACGGAACTGGGGCTGCTTGAGCACCTCGACCACCCGGGCGCCTCGCTCCAACTGGGCCTGCGAAGTGGAGTCGAGTTCCGACCCGAACTGGGCGAAGGCCTCCAACTCCCGGTACTGGGCCAGGTTGATCCGGATGGGACCCGCCACCTTCTTCATGGCGCTCACCTGGGCGGCGCCCCCCACCCGGGAAACCGAGATGCCGGCGTTGATGGCCGGACGGACCCCCGAGTAGAAGAGATCGGTCTCCAGGTAGATCTGGCCGTCGGTGATGGAGATCACGTTGGTGGGAATGAAGGCCGAGACGTCCCCCGCCTTGGTCTCCACAATGGGGAGCCCGGTCATCGATCCCCCGCCCAACTCGTCGGACAGCTTGGCGCAGCGCTCCAGGAGCCGGCTGTGCAGGTAGAAAACGTCGCCGGGATAGGCTTCCCGGCCTGGAGGACGGCGCAGCAGCAGGGCGATCTCCCGGTAGGCCACCGCCTGCTTGGAGAGGTCGTCGAAGATCACCAGGGAGTGCTCGCCGTTGTACATCCAGTACTGGCCGATGGCCGACCCCGCGTAGGGCGCGTACATCTGGAGAGCCGGCGGCGCGGCGGCCGAGGCGTTCACCACCACCGTGTAGTCCATGGCGCCGTGCTCGGTGAGGGAGGCCACCACCTCGGCCACCGTGGAGGCCTTCTGCCCTATCGCCACGTAGACGCACTTGACCCCTTCGGCCTTCTGGTTGATGATGGTGTCCACCACCAGGGCCGTCTTTCCGGTCTGGCGGTCGCCGATGATCAGTTCCCGCTGCCCTCGTCCCACCGGGGTCATGGCGTCGATCGCCTTGATCCCGGTCTGCAGCGGCTCGTGAACGGGCCGGCGCTGCACCACCGTGGGAGCCTGCACCTCCAGGCGCCTGCGCGCGGTGGTGGTGATCGGCCCCTTGCCGTCGATGGGATTGCCCAGCGGGTCGATCACCCGCCCCAGCAGGTCGTCTCCCACCCCGATCTCCAGCACCCGGCTGGTCTGGCGCACCGGATCGCCCTCCTCCACGTGGTTCGAGTCTCCCATCATCACCACGCCGATCGAGTCCTCGTCCAGGTCCAGCACCACTCCCAGCAACCCTCCCTCGAATTCCAGCAGTTCCGAGGACATGGCCAGGGGAAGGCCCTTCACCTTGGCCACACCGTCGGCTATGGAAGAGACATAACCCACTGTCTCCCGGGAGATTGAGGGACTCCAGTCCTCCAGGCTCTTTCTGAGCGCCTCGGTTATGTCGTGGGCGGTGATGGTCATCTCTGCCATTGACTACTCCTTAGGTATTCAAACTTCAGCCAGCAATGCGCGTACCTGGCTCATCCGGGACCGGACCGTCCCGTCCACCACCAGGTCTCCCACCCGGGCCACGAGTCCCCCCAGCACGTCGGGGTCAATCACCACCCGCACCTCGACCGGATGCCCCACCACCCCCGACAGCACTCCCTCCAGGCGCCCGACGGTCTCGGGGCCCAGGGGAACGGCCGAGCGCACTTCGGCGATCTGCCGGCCCCGGGACAGGGCCGCCTTCTCCGCCAGGCGGTCGGCGATCTCCACCAGGTCGTCCAGCCTCCCCATGCGGACCAGAAGGGCCACGGCTTCCCGGGTCACCGGCGAAGCCCGGTCCGAAAGGAGTTCAGAGACCAGCGTTTCCAGGCGGTCTCGGGGAACCCGGGGATCGGAGAGGGCGTCGGTCAACTCCGGGGAGCCTTCCACCGCCCGGGCCAGGGCGTAGAGATCGCCCTCCACCCGCTCAAGCTGTCCCTCGGCGACAGCCAACCCGAACAGGGCGTCCGCGTAGCCCTCCGTGACGTCGCTCATTCGGCCGTTTCTCTCTCCAGTTCTCGGATGTAGCGTTCCACCAGATCCTGGTGCCCGGAGGCGTCGATCTGGGTACCAACCACCTTCTCGGCGATATCCAGGGAAAGGGAGGTGATCTCCTGGCGCGCCTCTTCCAGGACCCGGGTGCGTTCCGACTCCGCCTCGGCGCGGGCCCGTTCGGTTATCTGGGCCGCCTCGGCCTGGGCGCGGTCGATGATCTCCTGGCGCAGGCTCTCGGCGTCCGACCGGGCGGATTCCATCATCTGGTCCGCCCTCTCGACTCCCTCGTCCAGCCGGCGCTGGTAGTCATCGCGCAGGCGCTCCGCCGCTCCCTTGGCATCCTCGGCTTCCTCCAGTTGGGAGACCACCGCCTTCTGGCGGTCCCCCAGGGCGCGGTCCAGCGCCGGCATGGCGAGTTTCCACACCAGGAAGACGATGACGACGAAGCTCACCGCACCCCATATCAGTTCGGATACGTCGGGGAGAATCAGGAACAGGCCTGACTTCTCCTCCTCGGCAGCCAGAATCAGGACGTCCGGCGACATTCTCAAGCGGCGCCGAACAGGATGAAGAAGAGCAACAGCCCGAAGAGGGCCAGCGCCTCGGTGAACGCGATCCCCAGGAACATGGTGGTTCTCACCTGCCCGGCCATCTCCGGCTGACGGACCATTGCCTGGACGGCATTGCCCACCACTATTCCGATTCCCACGCCCGGCCCGATGGCGGCCAGGCCGTAGGCGAGTCCCGCACCTATCAGTGCAGCAGCATCAGCTTGCAAGGTTTCCTCTCCTTTTCTCGGAGCTCGGGGTCAATGCTCCACATTGATGGAGCTTTCTATGTAGACAGCAGTCAACAAAGTAAAGATATAGGCCTGCAGCACCGCCACGAATATCTCGAAGGCGGTGATCACGATCGCAAAGGCCAGGGGTATAGCGAATGCCACAATCTTGGGCTCAAACACGAAGTAGGAGGCGGTGGTCAGGAAGAACACGGCGAGCATGATGTGCCCGGCGATCATGTTGGCGAAGAGTCGGACGGCCAGGCTGATGGGCCGGATCACGAAGGTGGAGAGGAAATCGATGGGAATCACCAGCACCAGGAGCGGCTTGGGCACTCCCGGCGGGATCACTGAGTTCTTTATGTAGCTCAGTCCGTGCTTCTTGAGTCCCACAAACACAAAGGTGATCCACACCAGTCCGGCCAGGAAGGCGGGAATCGCCATCCGGGAGGTCACCGGGAAGTGGATCAGGGGGGTTATCTCGAAGAGATTGAGAAACAGCAGCCAGAAGAACATGGGGATCAACAGCCACTCGTATTTGGCCGACTCGGGCCCGATGATGTCGCGGGCGATGCCGTTCCGGACGAAGTTGACCAGGGTCTCCACCACCACGCCCATCTTGGAGGGGACCACCCGGGGCTGGCGGAACGGAAGATAGAGGAAGAGGAAGGTGGCCAGGGTGGCCAGGAACATCAGCAACACCACCCGATTGATCCCGAAGGGCAGGACCGCCGGCCAGTCGAAGAGGTGGTTGACGTTGCTCGGCACCTCCACGATTTGGGCCAGGATGGGAACGGTCATCCGGTGGCCACCTGCCTGCGCGCCTCGGAAGTCAGGGCGACAAGCCATGCCGTGCCCACTCCCAGGAAGATCCCGTACAGGTGGGCATCCCAGATGCTCACCGCCGCCCAGACCAGGAGGGTGATGATCGCCAGGCGCACCACGAATCCCCCGAAGGCAACCGCCCCCAGGGTGAGATAGGAGCGGCGGGCCGCCCTCGACAGGGCCCAGCCGGTGAGCGCAAAGGAGCCGGCGGCGACCAGGGATCCCATCGCCGCCCAGAGCCCGGCCAGGGGAGTCCACAGCGCCCAGGAAACCACCCCGGTCAGGGGCGCCAACCAAACAGCCCGCCGCGCCAAGCGGCGGCCTATCAAGGCTTCTACGTCCAAACCCGCTCCTCCGGTATCGATGAACTACCCAAAGGTTATCCCGTCCCGCCGTATCCTCGAAAATCGGCGGGGTAGGGAGTGAAGGAGGCGGCCAACTCGGCCACCCTGCCGGCGACGTCGGCCCGGACGGACTCGTCGTCGCGTCCTCTGAGCGCTTCCACGATCAGCGAACCCACCTGCCGGGCCTCGGGCTCGGTCATGCCCTGGGAGGTCATGGCGGGGGTCCCGATCCGGAGTCCCGACGCCCGCCACGGAGGCCGGGGATCGAAGGGGATGGTGTTGAAGTTGAGTGTGATTCCCAGCTCGTCCAGCAGCCGGGCGCCGGCCCGTCCGGTGAGGTCTTCGGAGACCGAGCGCAGATCGATCAGGAACAGGTGGTTGTCGGTGCCGCCCGAGACCACCCGGGCGCCGCCCTCCTGCACCGCAGCGGCCATCGCCGAGGCATTGGCCACCACCTGGGCTGCGTACGCTTGGAACTCGGCCGTCGACGCCTCCAGGAAGCAGACCGCCTTGGCCGCCACCTGGTTGATGAGCGGTCCGCCCTGGGTGTTGGGGAACACCGCCTTGTTGATGGCGGGAGCGTATTCCTCCCTGGCCAGCGCCAGGCCGCCGCGTGGCCCTCGCAGGGCCTTGTGGGTGGTGCCGGTGACGATGTCGGCGAAGGGGACCGGGTTGGGGAAGGCCTTCCCGGCCACCAATCCGATGAAGTGGGCGGCGTCCACCATGAAAACGGCCTCCACATCGTCGGCGATCTCCCGGAATGCCTCGTAGTCGAGACGTCGGGAATAGGCCGAATAGCCCGCCAGCAGGATCTTGGGACGATGCTCGAGCGCCAGCGCCCTCACCTGGTCCATGTCGACGCGCTCGGTGTCGGGATCGACGCCGTAGGCCGCGAAGTCGTAGTACAGGCCCGAGAAGTTGACCGGCGACCCGTGGGTGAGGTGTCCCCCCTGGTCGAGCCGCATGCCCAAGACCGTATCACCTGGGCTCAGCAGCGAGAAGTAGACGCTCATGTTGGCCTGGGCCCCCGAATGGGGCTGAACGTTGGCGCTGGCCGCCCCGAACAGCGACTTGGCCCTCTCTATCGCCAGGGTCTCGATCTCGTCGACCACCGCACAGCCCTCGTAGTAGCGGCGGCCCGGATAGCCCTCCGCGTACTTGTTGGTGAAGATGGAACCCGAGGCGGCCATCACCGCCGGCGACGCGAAATTCTCCGAAGCGATCAGGTGAATGTGGCTGTTCTGTCTCTCCACGTCACGGCGGATCAAACCGGCGGTGGCGGGATCCACCTCGGAGAGGGGACGCATATCAATCATGTGGGGTCCTTTGCGGGTGAGGGTGCCCACCCTGTCCGGGCGCGGTCACCCGGAAAAGTCTACTCCCCCGGCGCCCTTTCAACTCCCGCCCGGGGCCTCTTGCCCGCCCCGGAGAAAGTCGCCGGAAAACCCGTACGGCAGTAGTTCCGAGAGCCCATGAATCCGATAGGGGCCGTCGGCGATTGCAACCAGCACCGTCTCCACTCCGAACTCGTTCATCACCTGTCGGCACCGCCCGCATGGGTAGGCGTTGGCAATGGAGTCGGCGTCGACGCAGGCCACGGCCACCGTGCGTATCCGCCTGGCGCCCGCCGCGGCCGCGGTGTTGACCGCGGTCGCCTCCGCGCAGTTGGAGACCGGGTAGGCGGCGTTCTCGATGTTGGCGCCGCAGTACACCGACCCGTCGCCGGTCACAAGGGCCGCTCCCACCCGGAACCCCGAGTAGGGGGAGTAGGAGTTATGGGCCGCCAGGCGCGCCCTGTCCACCAGGGAGTCATGGTCGGTCATCGAGGCTCATCCTCCAAGAGCGCCCGCACGAAAGTCTCGGCGTCGAACACCGCCAGATCCGACAACCCCTCTCCGGTCCCGACCAGCTTGACCGGCATCCCCAGCCGCCGCTCCACGGCCACCGCCACCCCGCCCCGGGCGGTCCCGTCCAACTTGGTGACCACCACTCCGGTCACCCCCACCCGCTCGCAGAACTCCCGGGCCTGGACGACCCCGTTCTGTCCGGTGGAGGCGTCAAGCACCAGGAGCACCTCATCCACCTTTCCGGCAACCTTGGTGAGCACCCGTTTCATCTTCTCCAGTTGGCTCATCAGGTGCGTCTTGGAGTGCAACCGACCGGCGGTGTCGATGACCACCACCTGGCGGCCCCGGCTCTTCGCCGCGGTCCAGGCGTCCCGGGCCACGGCGGCCGGATCGGCGCCGTCCTCGCCCCCCACGATGTCCACCCCCATCCGCTCCGCCCAGGTCGCCAACTGGCGCTGCGCGGCCGGGCGATGGGTGTCCGCGGCGCCCAGCAGGCAGTCCCTCCCCTCCGACGCCAGCCAGTGGGCAAGCTTCGCCGAGGTGGTGGTCTTGCCCGCTCCGTTCACCCCCACCACCATCACCACCCGAGGAGACCCGTTGCCGGACCATGCCAGGCTCCGGTCGGAGTCTCCCAACAACCCGACCATCTCCTCGGCCAGAAGCGCCCGGGCCCCGGCGCGGTCGGCGGGCTGTCGGCTCCGGACCGCGGACACCAGTTCCGTCGAGATCTCCACACCCAAATCGGACGCCACCAGGGCCTCCTCCAACCCCGACCAGAAGGCGGCGTGAAGCCGTTCGTCCCCTCCGACGGATCTCAGGGCAGCCATCAGGGCATGCCGCGTCTTCGCCAGGGCGGAGACGGTCGGATCCGCGGAAGCCTTCTGTTCGGGGACGGAAGAGCGACGCCTTCTCCACCAGCGCCTCCTCCACCAGCGCGTCAGCCATGCCACTCTCGGCCAGTTTAATGCCCTTCCCGTCCCGACACCCATCGACGGCCTCCCTTTCTCCCAACCTGACTCCTCCCCAACCTCGGACATCGCTAAGTCCTACCCAAACCGGGGGATGGCAACTCGATTGTCCAGCGAAATGCCCGACCAGATCGCGAAGAGACGGCGGAACTTACCCTCAGGGCCCACCCCCTATCGCCACAAACCTGTCAGACGACTCCTTGATTGATTGACCTAACCGAACTCTTGTTGGTAAATTACGCGATAGGTGCCGGGAACGAGTGGCAGGAATTGGCAGAACCCTAAATTTTCCCGGCCCCCAGACTCAGGCGGACTTTGCGGAAGTCTGCGTGCCGGGCAGACCGGCACTGGTTGAGTCCATTCGCATGGAGACCACCCGGGTGGCGCCTCCGGGGGGCATGGTCACGCCGTAGAGCAGGTCGGCGGACTCGGCCGTCTGGGGCTGATGGGTTATGACCAGGATTTGTGCTTCCGAACTGAGTTCCCGGACCATCCCCAGCACCCGGTGCAGGTTGGCCGAGTCCAGGGTGGCGTCCACTTCATCCAGCAGGTAGAAGGGAGACGGGCGGGTCTTCATCATCGCAAACAAAAAAGCCATGGCCCCGAGGGCCCGCTCCCCGCCCGACAGAAGGCTGAGCCTCGACAACCGTTTCCCGGAGGGCTGGGCTCGGATCTCCACCCCCGAACCGAGCGGGTCGCCGGAATCCACCAGGCGAAGCCGGCCCCGCCCGCCCGGAAAGACCTGCCCGAAAGACCGTTCGAAGGCGGTGGCCGTCTCCCGGAAGGTGGCCAGGTAGCGATCGGTCGCCTCCCTCTCCAACTCCGAGATGACCCTGCCCAGGCGTTCTCCGGATTCGACGATGTCGTCGCGCTGCGATGACAACTCCGAAAAATGAGCCTTTGGACGGGATGAACCTGTATCGGACGTTGTTTCAGCCATCCCGGTGGCTTCTACAGCAACCCGGACAGTGTGTTGCCTGACTTTATCGCCGCCCTCGGCTCCCTCCCTTGGCTGTGCCGGTGCGGATGGCGCCAATACTTGGTATCCTGTTCACAAGGCCACCTCTAACCTGGTGACAGGCAAGCCTTCACAAGGCCACCTCTAACCTGGTGACAGGCAAGCCTTCACAACAGCTATTCTCCCAGGTCAGTAAGGCGCTTCGCCACATCAACACCCCCGCACCCCACCAAACACATCGGTGAAACAGGCCAAAGAAGGTTTCCGGACCAGAGGAGAAACGTGACGAGCAGCACCATCGTGCAGCACTTCGAAAGCATGCCTCTGTCGCGCTTGAAGCTGTCGTCGCACGTCGTAGTCGGAAGCGGCAGGAGAGTTCGCAACGTGGTGGCCGCCATGGCCGCCCAGCGCACGGGGTGCGCGGTGATCACCGACGGAGGCAGGCTCGCCGGTATCTTTACCGAGCGGGACGTCACCAACCATGTGGTACGGTCCCCCGATGTGTGGGACGCTCCGGTGGATCACTTCATGACGCCGGACCCGATGGTGATCGACCACGGCGCCTCGGCCATCGACGCGTTGCGCCTTATGAACGCCCGTCGGTTCCGCAACCTCCCGGTTACCAGCGAAGACGGCGACCTCCTCGGCTTCGTCAACCACTACGACCTCATCCGGATGGCGGCGGGGTTCCTGGAGTCCCAGAGGGACCTCGGCCCCGACCTGTCACCGGAGCACAATCTGCACTTTGTAGACCTCACCGGCCTGTCCGCCCACGAACCGCTGCTGGTCACTCCCGAGGACTCCCTGTCCGTTGCCATCGAGGCAATGGTGTCAGCCCAAACCGGGCTGGTGTCGGTCGTCAACCACCGGGGTGCGGTGATCGGCGAGTTGACCGAGCACGACATATTCTGGAAGGTCGCCTGTCGGGTGGAGGATCTGGCCGACCGGCCGGTACGGGACTGGATGACCGAGGAGATCGCCGCCGCAGCCCCCGATACGCCGATCAGCGAGGCCCTCAGCATCATGGCGAAGCTGGGTCATCGCTACCTGGTGCTCATCAACGAGACGCGGCGCGCCCTCGGTGTGGTGACCTTCAGGGAGATCGCCGACTACATCGAGGTTGTTTGCGGCGCCTGACCGGGGGGCCGTGTCCACTCCTGCTTTTGTGTACTCCTCACCGGAGCGCCGGCCCGGCACCAGGATCACATTCGGTACTTTCGGATCACCTGTTCCCGGACGTCCATTCCTGGGGTTCCCCCCGCATCGGGGAGATTCGGTCAGGTTGTCGGGAGGGCTTTTTGGTAGTTGACGAGGCTGGTCAGGTTCTTAGGAGCAGCGTCGCTGGATCATCGAAAGCATGAATCGAGTGACCGATCGACAGCAGCCCCGGGGCCTGCTCGGGGAATGCGTCAAGAGCGCTCAAAGGGGTCGGCTACCCGCCTCACTGTCCACCGAGCGAACTCAGATACGGCTCTCTCGGCAAGCCTCGATCAGTCAGGCTGACTTGGCGGGAGTGTGCAAGCCCGGCAAACCGATACTGCCCCGGTCCATGCGCATCGAGACCACCCGGGTGGCGCCTCCGGGGGGCATGGTCACGCCGTAGAGCAGGTCGGCGGACTCGGCCGTCTGGGGCTGATGGGTTATGACCAGGATCTGTGCCTCCGAACTGAGTTCCCGGACCATCCCCAGCACCCGGTGCAGGTTGGCCGAGTCCAGGGTGGCGTCCACCTCATCCAGCAGGTAGAAGGGAGACGGGCGGGTCTTCATCATCGCAAACAAAAAAGCCATGGCCCCGAGGGCCCGCTCCCCGCCCGACAGAAGGCTGAGCCTCGACAACCGTTTCCCGGAGGGCTGGGCTCGGATCTCCACCCCCGAACCGAGCGGGTCGCCGGAATCCACCAGGCGAAGCCGGCCCCGCCCGCCCGGAAAGACCTGCCCGAAAGACCGTTCGAAGGCGGTGGCCGTCTCCCGGAAGGTGGCCAGGTAGCGATCGGTCGCCTCCCTCTCCAACTCCGAGATGACCCTGCCCAGGCGTTCTCCGGATTCGACGATGTCGTCGCGCTGCGATGACAACTCCGAGACCTCCGACTCCAGTTCCGACAGGTCCAGGGCGGCGTAGTGGTTTATGGGCCCCGCCCGCTCCAGTTCGGCCACCAGGGACCGCAGGGTTCCCTCGGGGTCCTCCGTCTCGGGGACAGGCGCGGTGACCGCCTCCGTCGGATCTGCGCCCACCATCCGGAGGCTCTCGGTCACCGACAGGCGGCGGGACTCCAGCCGGGAGACCTCGGCGATCAGCCACTCCAACTCCACGGTGGCGCTGCGCTCGGTTTCATCGGCCTGCCCGATGGCTTCCCGGATCCGCCCCGCTTCCTCCGCCAACTCCCGGGACCTCTCCTTTGACGCGCGGTCGACCGAGACCAGGGCCTCCCGCCGGGCGGACATCAACCCCAGCGCCGAGGCGGCCAACTCCGCCACCTCCTCGGAGTAGTCGGGGGAGGACTCCTCGGGCAGGTAGGAGACCTTCGTCAACTCCATCACGACCTTCTCGTACCGGGCCTGTCCCAGACGTCTCTCTTCCCTGAGGCGGCTGAGTTCGGTGATTCGGGACCGGTACTCCTCCCCGGCCGCCACCCGATCCTCAGAGGCCCGCTCCAGTCGCTCGGCCAGTCTCCGCGCCTCCCCCGCGGCGTCCACCCGTCGGCCGCGCAGCCGGGTGATCCGCCCCTCCAACTCGGCCATGCGGGTCCGCCGAGCCGCCTCTGCATCCCTGAGGGAGTCCCGCCGTTCCTTCAGACGGCGCTCCTCCCCCTGCAGTTCCGTCCAACGCGACACCAGCCGATCCAGCCTCTGCTGGGACTCAAGCAGCGCCCCGCGACGTTCGCTCCACCGAGCGGTGGCCTCTTCATGGGCTTCCTCCCCCAACCGCGCCTCGGCGCCCAGTCGCCGCGCCTCCTCCTGGAGGCTCTCGCAGGATCCTGTAGCCACCTCCGCTTCAGCCAAGGCCGCCGCCAGGTCAGGCAGGCGGACCCCGCCGCGGAGGCGGATTCCCCGGGCGGTTATCAGGTCTCCCCGGCGGGTAACCGCTCGAAGGTGAGGATGGCTCCCCACCACTTCCCACCCGGTTCGCCAGTCTTCCACCAGGACCACATCGCCCAACAGCCGCATAGTCAAAACGGATGGGCCGTCCTCTCCCAGTAGGTCCAGGAGCGGCACAAACCTGCTCCCTGACGAGGCTGCCGACCGGGCAGAGCTCTCCAGCAGCCCGGGAAAGCGCAGGCTGACCATCGAGACGGATCCGCCGGCGTCCCCTGCCTCTCCCAACCTGTCCACCGCGTTCCCGAGCCCCACGGGTCCCTCGAAGACCGCCGCCTCCGCCCATCTCTCCAGCGCCGCCTCCACCGCCGCGGCCAACTCACGGGGCACGGAGAGAAGTTGGGAGACCCATCCCGTCCATCCGCTCAAAGCCTCCACCTGGCTTCTCCGGGCCGGGTCCCCGGCCTTCAGGGCCTCCCTGGCGACCTCCAGCCTCCCCGCTGCCGCGGCCATGGCCGCGCGGGCCTCTGCCGCCCGTTCCTCGGCCTGCCGCAACCGCACCCGCGTCTCCCGGGCCCTCCGGGCGGCCATCTCCATCTCTTCCCCATCGGCGCGGTACACAGCCTCCGCCTCGGCCAGCGCCTGCTCCGCCTCCTCCATCCCCGAATCCAGGCCCTCCGCGGTGGCCTCCAACTCGGAGAGTCGGGACTCCACCCCTTCCAGTTCCCCTCGGTCCCTCTCCCCGGCGGCCTCCAATACAGCCAGCTCATTCTCCAGTCCCCCCAGTTCCGCCTCCGCCCCCGCACCCTTCAGCAGCGCCAGCCTCCGCTCCTCCCCGGCCAGCCGGGCCTCGGCGGAACGTGCCCTTTCGACGGCCTGCTCGCAGGAAGCTATCCGGTCGTCAACCCTCTCCATGCCCTGCTCCAGGGAGAGACGTTCCTCGACCAGCGATCGTCCCAGCGCCTCCACCTGGCGCCGGCGGCGGCGGGCTTCGGTCTGCAGGGCCGCAACTTCCGACAGGCGACGCATCCGCTCGGTGGCCATCTCCCAGTCCCGCAGAGCCCCGTCCGCCGGATCGGAGCGGAGGTCCTCGAGCGATGCCTCGATCTCCGACAGCGCCAGCAGGCCCCGCTCACGGTCCGCCGCTGCCTCCGAACGCTTCTCGTCCCACGCCCTGCGGCCTGACACGGCGGTGGCCAGTTGCTCGTCGAGTTCCCGGAGCCGCTTTCCCTCCAGATACGTACGCAGCGCTCTGATCTCGCCCGACAGGCGCTGATACCGCCCCAGCGCCTCGGCCTGGCGACGCAAGGGGCGCATCCTGCGCTGCTTCTCTGCGATCAGATCCCCGATGCGATCCAGGTCCGTGCCGGTGGACTCCAGACGCCGGACCGCCTTGTCCCGACGCCACAGGTGCTTGCCCACTCCCGCCGCCTCCTCCAGGACTTTGCGGTGTTCGGACGGAGAGGCATTCAGGACCCGCTCGATCTGTCCCTGGCCCACCAATGCGTACTGGCTCTTCCAGATGCCCGCCTCGGCCAGCAATTCGGTGATGTCCACCAGCCGGCACGAGACGCGGTTGATCTCGAACTCGGACTCGCCCGAGCGATAATGACGGCGGGTGACCGACACCTCCGGACGGTCGATCGGCAGGAGACCCGAGGTGTTGTCGAACACCAGCGTGACCTCGGCCCGGGACGACGCCTGCAGGGTGGCCGTCCCGCAGAAGAGCAATTCGTCGGAGCGGTCGGCGCGAAGCGTCCGTGTCGACTGGCGCCCGGTGGCCCAGGCCACCGCATCCACGATGTTGGACTTTCCCGAGCCGTTCGGGCCGACGATCACCGTTATCCCCGGACCGAACTCGAGGGTGGTCCGCTTGGCAAAGGATTTGAACCCGGCAAGAGATATGGACTTCAGGAACATCCAAAAACCCAAATTAATGGATGCGGGCCCCTTTTCGGTGGTTTGTTCCTCAAATGGCCCCCCTCAGGGGCCTACCTGGCACTCCGGACAGAAAAATGAGGACCGTGCGCTGATCACCATCCTCCGGATCGGGGACTCGCAGGTCCGACAGGGCAAACCTTCCCGGCCGTACACCCGCAGATACCCGAGGAACCCCCCGGCCCGGCCATCCGGCAACAGGTAGGCCAGGTCATCCAGGCTGGTGCCTCCCCGGCTGATCCCCGCCGCCAGGACCGGGCGCACCTCGGAGCGGATCCGGTCCACCTCCTCCTCCGACAGCCCTCCCGACCGGCGGGAGGGGTGGACCCCCGCCCGGTGAAGCACCTCATCGGAGTAGATGTTCCCCAGGCCCGCCACGAAGCGCTGGTCCAAGAGCAGGCTCTTGATGGGAATGGTCCGCGACCTCATCGCGTCGAACAGCCAGCCGGCGGAGGGGAGGTCATCCCAGGCGTCGGCGCCCAGGCGAGCCAGGGTGGAACCCTCCAACTCCTCGGGGGTGTACACGGCCACGAACCCGAAAGTCCTCGGATCGATCATGCGCAATGACGGGCCGGCGTCCATCTCGGCCCAGAAGCGGGTGTGGACTTCCTTCGGATCACCGGGTTCGCACAGGCGGATCCGCCCCGACATCCCCAGATGCATCACCCAGGTGAGACCGGCGTCCATCCCGATCAGCAGGAACTTTCCGTGCCGACCCACCCGACGGACGCGCCGTCCCACCAGTCGGTCCTCCACGTCGGTGCAACGGGCGTGACGGCGGGCGGTGCGGGGATGACAAATCCGAGCGGAAGCCACCCTGCAGCCCTCGAGTTCGGGCCGGATGGCCCTGCGCACCGTCTCCACTTCCGGCAGTTCGGGCATTCTTCGCTCAGATCAGGAGCGCTTTCGGCGCCCTCTCCGCCACCGCCACCATGGAACGGCCTCCCGTGGCTCATCTCCGGTCGTCGCCTCCGCGATCGCGGGCGCCGGCTGGGGGCGGGCAGGGGCCGCATCGGAGTACAGGGCCTCGACGGCGCGCCTCGCCGCCTGCTGCTCAGCCTGGCGCTTGGAGGACCCCTCGCCGACTCCGCACTTCTCTCCCTCCACCCACACCTCGGCCTTGAACCGGGGAGCATGTGCGGGGCCCTCCCCCCAGATCCGGTATTCGGGCGCCTTTCCATCCGAGGCCAATAACTCCTGGAGTTGGGTCTTGGCGTCCAGGGCGTCGGGCGTGGCCGCCTGGGCATCGATCATCGACCGCCAGTGGGTCAACACCAACCCCTCGGCCGGTTTCCATCCGCCGTCCTGGTACACAGCCCCGATCACGGCCTCCATGGCGTCTGCCAGGATGCTCACCTTGCGGCGACCGTCCGACTGGTCCTGGCCCTTGCCCAGCCGGAGAGCCTCCCCCAACTCGAGAGCCTCCGCCACCTGTGCCAGCGACTCCTTTCTGACAACCGCCGCCCGCACCCGGGTCATCTGACCCTCCTTGAGAAAGGGGTATTCCCCAAAGATGTGGCGGGTGACCACCATCTGCAGGACGGTGTCGCCCAGAAACTCCAGCCGCTCGTTGTCGGTCGTGTTCATCTCGTTGGCGTAGGAGCTGTGAGTGAGGGCGTTCAGCAACAGTTCAGGCGACGAGAACCTATAACCCAGACGCCTTTGCAGATGGTTCAACGGCAGAGGAATCTCTCCCCGATCCGCTCAGGAAGCCGGTACCTCGAACCCTCGTTGGCCATCTGCAGCGCCTTGGTGATGGCCGCACTGCGGGCGTGCCCGTGCGCTATGACCGCGATCCCCTTGGCGCCGACCAGGTGAGCGCCGGCGTGACGGTCGTCCATCAGCTTCCGCCCCTGGGCCGAGAACCGTGGTCGCACCTTCTCCTCGGCCTCGGGCTCGCTTTCGGCCAGCATCGAGAAGAATGCCTTGGCGGACATCACCACCGAGGCCTCCACCGTCTTCAAGAAGACATTCCCGGTGAAACCGTCGGTGACGATCACATCCACCATCCCCGTGGCGAAGTCGCTCCCCTCGACATTCCCCACGAAATTCACGGGGGACTCGCGGAGGAGGGCAAGCCCCTCTCTCTCCATCTCCCTGCCCTTGGAGTCCTCAGAGCCGTTGTTGAGCAGTCCCACCCGGGGATTCTCGACGCCGGCGGTGGTCTCGGCCACCACCGATCCCATCACCGCGAACTCCACCAACTGGCTGGGCCGTACCACCAGGTTGGCGCCCGCGTCGCACAGCACCGTCGGATTCCACGGAATGGTCAGGAGGCTGGCGATCGCCGGCCTCGACACCCCCGGCAACCGGCCGATGCCCACCGCGGCCACCGCCAGGGAAGCCCCGGTTGATCCTGCCGACACGAACCCGTCAGCCTCTCCCGAGGAGACCAGGTTCCCGCACACCACCACCGAGGAGTCCGGCACCTCCCGGATGGCCTTGATGGGGAAGTCCCCCATTCCCACCACTGCCGGAGCGTGCACGATGGGCAACTCCGCCTCGTGGCCTTCCAACTCCTTTTGCAGGACGGGGCGGTCCCCCACCAATAGCACGTCGATGCCCTGGGCGGCCGCCGCTACCGCTCCAGCCACCGTCTCCCGGGGAGCGAAGTCACCCCCGCCTGCATCCAGGGCGATGGTGGGCACTACTCGACTTCGACTATTTCACGTCCTCGATAGCTACCGCACTCCCGGCACGCCCTGTGGGACAGCCGGGGAGCTTGACACTGCGGGCAGCGGGAGAGAGTGGGCGGGCGGACCTTCCAGGCCGCCTTTCTGTGCCTGGTGCGCATCTTGGAACTTTTTTTCTTGGGAACAGCCATGGGGCGACTCTCCTATAGGAAGTTGGACAAGACCGAAAACGGGGACGGCCGGTCCTCAACAACACATTTACATGCTTCTGCGTTCAAATGGATGCCGCATCCGGAGCAGATCCCGCGACAGTCCTTCTCGCACAGAGGTGCAGTCGGCAAAGAGAGTACCACCTCGTCGACGACAATCCCATCCAGGCGGAGCCAACCGTCCTCGGTGATGCGGTACCCGTCGGGGTCCGGGAGGCGTCTGACCGTCCGGTCCAAGGGAACAACCCGCTCCTCCTCCCACTCTTCCAGGCACCGGTAGCAACTCACCTGGGCATCCACCGCCACCGTTCCGCTCACCCGGATCCCGTCGTTACTCCCCTCCAAGACCAGGTCGGCCCGGGCGCCTCCGGCTCTGACCACGGGCATCTCCACCGCCAGGGGCACGTCCCACTGGCGCCGATCGGTTCGTCCCGGGGCCCCGAGAAGGTGCGACACCTGAACCTGGACCACGGATCCCATCAGATGGGCGGGGCCGGATCCGCGGGTCGGGAGCGGTGGAGGACGGTTCGGGTGGCGCTCACCCTCGCCGCCAGGTCCCCGATGAGGGTCTCAAGGGATTCCAGGACCGCGTCGGCCATGTCCTCGGCTTCCAACCGGGTCCTCCGCGCTTCGCCCTCGGCCCTGCGGACCAGCGAATTGGCCTCGGCGACCGCCTCCTCGAGGATGTGGCTCTGGCTGACCAGGCGCTTGGACTCCGAACGCGCCCGGTTGATGATCTCCTCGGCCTGCTCGTTGGCGCGGCGCATGAATGTCTCCCTCTCACGGACCATCCACCGGGCGGCCCGCAACTCTTCGGGAAGGCCTCTCAGCAGGGTCTCGAGGCGGGACAGCATCTTCTCCCGGTCGATCAAGGCGTTCTGGGAGAGCGGGAGGGAACGGGCCTGTCGGACCTCGTCGATCATTTCCTCCACCAGTCCGAGCAGGTGACCCACCGAGGAGCGAACCGGAACGACCTCCGACGGTTGGCTGAAAGGGGTCTGCTCATCGGTCATGAAAAACGCTCCTTCATAGCTTTGGCGACATCGTCGGGAACCAGTCCCTGCACCGACCCTCCCAGTGCGGCGACCTCCCGGATCAGCGAGGACGAGAGGAAGCTCCACTCCGGACGGGTGGGCATGAACATGGTCTCGATTCCCCCCACCGTCTGATTCATCTGGGCCATCTGCAACTCGGTGTCGAAGTCACTCACCGCCCTCAGGCCCTTGATCAGCACCGCCGCCCCCTCCTGGCGGGCGAAGTCCACCAACAGGCCCTGATAGTGGCGGACCACCACCTGGGGAAGGTCCGAGAGGGCGTTCTGCAGGAAACCGACCCGCTCGGCCAGGGTGAAGAAGGACTGCTTGGAAGGGTTGGTCACCACCCCCACAACCACCCGGTCGAACAAACGTGCGCACCGGCGTATCACATCCACGTGCCCGCTGGTGGGCGGATCGAAACTCCCCGGACAGAGAGCTACCGTCAACCTCTACTCCTTGAGATATCTGATTATTTCGGTGTCGCCGTGTCGGCGCCGGTCCTCGATGTCGAGCCCTGCGGCCACCGGAACGTCGTCGTTCGCCCGTCGGGTGACGACTGCTACCGCTCCACGGCTCATCAGGCCCGACACCTTCTCAAGCACCCCGGCCACATCCTTCGATGATATATCCCAGGGCGGGTCGGCGAAGACTATATTGAACCGCCGCCCCTCCCCGGGGTGGGCCAGGTAGCTCTCCACGCTGGAGGAGAACACCTCGGCGGCGTCCCCGGCCCCGACGGCGTCAAGGTTGGCGCGGAGCGCGGCCACCGCCGGCCGCCACCTCTCTACGAACACCGCCGACCTGCCGCCCCTGCTCAGCGCCTCGATCCCGAAACTCCCCGAACCGGCGTAGAGGTCCAGGACGTCGGCTCCCCTGGCCCGCTCCCCCAGCGCCGAGAAGATCGACTCCCGCACCCGTCCGGTGGGAGGCCGCGTGCCCCGACCCCGGGGGGCGCTGAGCCGACGCCCCCGGTACCGCCCGCCGATCACCCTCATCATGAGTCGAACAGCCATTGCACGTCGTCACCCAGGACCTCTGCGATCTCCTCGGCCAGCAGGGGATGGCGACGCAGGTACGGGTCGCTGCGAACCAGGTCGTCGGCGGCCTTCTTGGCGCGCCTCATGGCCGAGAGGTCACGGAGGATGTCGGCCAGCTTGAGGTCCCCCATTCCCGACTGGCGGGCCCCGAACACCGCCCCCTGGCCCCTGATCTCGAGGTCCTCTCTGGCCAGTTCCAGGCCGTCGTTGGTGCGGGCCATCGCCTTCATGCGCCGGGCCGAGTCGGGGGTGGTGGAGTCGGCCACCAGAAGACAGCGGCCGGGGTGCCGGCCCCGCCCCACCCGGCCCCGCAACTGGTGGAGTTGGGAGAGGCCGAACCGCTGTGCGTCGGTTATGACCATCACCGTGGCGTTGGGGATGTCGATACCCACCTCTATGACGGTGGTGCTCACCAGCACGTCGGTCTCCCCGGAGCGGAACCTCGCCATGACCGCTTCCTTGTCGGCGCTCGAGAGCTGTCCGTGCATCAGATCGATCGTATGGTCGGGGAGGACCGATGTGATCTCCCGGTACTGGGAGGTGACCGACTGCACCTCCAGCTTTTCGCTGTCCTCGATCAGCGGGCAGATCACGAACGCCTGGCGTCCCTTGGCCACCTCCGTCCGGATGGCCCGGTAGGCGGTGGACATCCCGTCGGAGGCCTTCTCGATCACCCTGGTCTTCACGGGGGAACGTCCCGGTGGCATCTCATCGATGGTCGAGAGGACCAGGTCGCCGTAGAGAGTCATCGACAGCGTGCGGGGAATGGGGGTGGCGGTCATGATCAGGAGGTCCGGCTGGCGATCGGCTCCCTTGTGCTTGAGGGTGCTCCGCTGGGAGACCCCGAAGCGATGCTGTTCGTCCACCACCACCACCCCCAGCCGCCGGAACCGTACCCCCTCCTGGATGAGAGAGTGGGTGCCCACCACGATCTGGGCCTCGCCCGCCGCCACATCCTCCAGCACCCGGGGACGGCCGGGGGTGTCCAGGTAGTTGGCAGCCGCCCGCGACGAGGTCAAGAGCGCCACCCGCACCGTGACGCTCCCGGCCGCCTGGAACAGTGATCCAATGTGATGGCCTCCCACCTGGGGGCGGGCCACGGGCGGCGAGAACCCCGCCTGGCTGAGCATCTCCCGGAGCACCAGGTAGAGCTGCTCGGCCAGCACCTCGGTGGGCGCCATGATCGCTCCCTGGTTCCCCGATCCCACTGCGGCCAGAAGGGCGGCGAGCGCCACCACCGTCTTGCCGGACCCCACCTCCCCCTGGAGCAGCCGGTGCATGGGGCGGCTGCTCTCCAAGTCCTCCCCTATCTCTCCCAGCACCCTCTTCTGCGCGCCGGTCAGGTCATAGGGAAGGCCGTCCAGGAAGTCGGTGACCAGTTGACACTCCAGTTCTTGGGAGATTCCCTCCTGTTCTTCCACCAGCCGGTGGCGGGTGAGGGCCAGCGCCACCTGGATGCGGAACAGTTCGTCGAACACCAGCCTCCTGCGGGCCTCCCGGGCGTGATCCATGCTCCTGGGAAAGTGGATGTTCTCAAAGGCCTGATCCCGATCCATGAATTCCCCCGCCTCCAGTACCGACCGGGGAACGGGATCGAGAATCGGCCTGGCTCTCCGCAGGGCGTTGCCGACCGCCGAGCGGATGCGAACCGGGGTCATCTCCCCCACCGCCGAGTGGACCGGCACTACTCTGCCCTCGAAGCTCTCCTCGTCGGAGGAGATCAACTCCACGTCGGGATTGGTCATCTGGGGGCGGCCTCTAAAGGCGGTCACCTTCCCCGAGAAGGCGGCCACCGTCCCCGGGAGGAGTTGGCGGCCTCTGAACGGTTGGTTGAAGAAGGTGATCTCCATCCGCTGTATCCCGCCCAGGCCCTGATCCGTCCCCGATCCGCCGAGGTGGGAGTCCTGGACCGTCACCTTCAGCATCTCCCTCGGTCCCCTCCGTCCCGAGACGGGGGGCCGGTAGGTCCTCACCACCTCGGCTATCAGGGTGGCCTCCCCGTCGATGGGGAGTTCGGGAATCGGAACCACCAGGGAGCGGTCCAGGTAGCGGTGGGGGAAGTGCTGCAGCAGGTCGGCCACCGAGCGGACTCCGCTCTTGGCCAGCATCCCGGCCAGCCGGGGCCCGATGTTTCTGACCCGCTCCACATTCACATCCTGGAGGTAGGCCAGACTCCGGCCCGGCCCGGAGGCCGGGGAGTCCTGCGGGGATAGCCCTCGCGCCGCTGCGGGGGCGCCCGTGTCTACCGTCTGGTTCGCCATCTCATCACTGGTTTGCTATTCTTGTGGCTCGGAGGAAATCCATGGCGTACCAATGCGAGGTCTGCGGGCGCAAACCGTCCTTCGGCAAGACCGTGACCTTCTCTCACAAGCGAAACAACCGTCGGTGGCGTCCCAACATACAGCGGATCAGGGTGCGCCGGGGGTCGAACACCCGCAGGGCCCGGGTCTGCACTTCTTGTATCAAGGCAGGAAAGGTGGAAAAGGTCTGAGGTGCAGGGCGTCGTCAAGACCTACGATCCCGAAACGGGGGTCGGAGTGATCGTTTGCGACGACGACCGAAGCACAGTTCTCCTGCGACCGGGTTCCCTGGAAGGCTCCATCTTCCGCTTTCTCCGCCAGGGGCAGCGGATCGTATTCGAAACCGATCAAGAGGGAGACCGCGCCTTCGCCCACAGCATTCGAATGGGCCAGGACGGATACTGATCTCCAAGGAGGAAACGTGGCTGTCGCATACATTTTGATCCAGACCGAAGTCGGAAAAGCCGAGCAGGTGTCCCGCAACGTGAGGGCAATCGCCGGGGTGCGGGAGGCGGAGAACGTCACCGGTCCCTACGACGTGGTCGTCAAGGTGGAGGCCGACGGCGTGGACCAGTTGGGGCGGCTGGTGGTCTCCGAGATCCAGATGATCCAGGGCATCACCCGCACGCTCACCTGCCCGGTCGTCCGCCTCTGAACCAACTCCCCTCCCCCACAACCCATCCTCTCCGCCCATGGCAGACAAAGGTTCCATGAAGGGAGAACCGCCATGACCCACCCGAATCTCACCGTGGTCCAGCACCCCCTGGTGGTTCACTACCTGACCGTGATCCGCGACCGGCGCACCGGTCCCAGCGAGTACCGGGAGATGACCCGGAGGCTCTCCTGGCTGCTGGTGGCGGAGGCGACCGCAGACCTGCCGTTGACGCCCACCGAGATCGAGACCCCCATGGAGGGCGGGTTCGTCGGCGGCCGGCTCGCCAAACCCACCGTGCTGGTGCCGGTCCTCCGGGCCGGGCTGGGGATGGTGGAGGGAGCCCTGGACCTCCTGGGCGAGTCCAGCATCGGCTACATCGGGTTGCAGCGGGACGAGGAGACCGCTCGGCCGGTCGGCTACTACAACAAACTCCCGCCCGTGTCCGGCGCTCGAGTGCTGGTGCTCGAGCCCATGCTGGCCACCGGCGGCTCCCTGGCGGCGGCCGTCGACCTGGTCAAGGCGGAGGGAGCCGACGACATCGCCTGCGTGTGCGTGGTCACCTCTCCCGAGGGCGTCGAGGCCATGGCGGAACGCCATCCCGACACGCCGGTGTTCACGGCCGGCCATGACCGGGAGTTGGATCCCCGCAAGTACATCCTCCCCGGCCTGGGCGACATGGGAGATCGGCTGTTCGGCACTCCCCACTGAGGGGCCTGTGCAGAGAGCCCCGGACTTCGAGGAGGCGGTCCTGGAGGTGCTCGGCGGCCTTCCGGAGGGAGAGGTAATCAGCTACGGCGAACTGGCCGCCGCGGCCGGGTACCGAG
This sequence comes from Acidimicrobiia bacterium, assembly GCA_965209025.1. GTDB lineage: Bacteria > Actinomycetota > Acidimicrobiia > Spongiisociales > ZC4RG35 > Bin76. The sequence continues at coordinate 1,243,535 of OZ242375.1, forward strand.
GCGCCGCCCGGGCAGTGGGAAACCTGCTGAAAGCCACCGCCGAACCGGCGCCGTGGTGGAGAGTGATAAGGGCCGACGGCCGGTTGGTGGCGCCCGACGCGGGCAGGCAGGCCGAGAAGCTGAGGGCCGAGGGCGTGGCGGTGGAAGACGGACGCGTGGTCCTCAGAGCGAGGGGCGGTCCGTGAGTCCCCATCCCTTGGAGCGGGCGGTGGTGATGGTGCTCGACTCCTGCGGCGCGGGCGAGGCCCCCGACGCCGACCGGTACGGAGATTCCGGCGCGGACACCCTGGGCAACGTGGCCAGGGCGGTTGGCGGACTGAGGATTCCCAATCTCGGTGCGGCAGGCCTCGGAAACCTCCATCCCGGCCTGGAGGGCGTTCCGGCCGCCACCCACCCCTCCATGGCTTTCGGGCGCATGGCCCCGGCGTCGGCGGGAAAGGACTCCACCACCGGGCACTGGGAGATCGCCGGGCTTTGGGTCACCCGCCCATTCGGCCTGTTCCCGGACGGGTTCCCTCCCGAGTTGACCGACCCCATAGAGGCCGAGTTCGGGAGGAAGTTCCTGGGCAACGTGGCCGCGTCGGGCACCACCATCATCGCAGAGCTTGGCGAGAGGCACCTGGCCACCGGCCGCCCCATCCTCTACACCTCCGGCGACTCTGTGTTCCAGATCGCCTGCCACGCCGACGTGCTGAGCGTCGCCGAACTGTACCGGCTGTGCGAGATCGCCCGACGCCACTGCGATGCATACCGGATCGGAAGGGTGATTGCCCGGCCCTTCGTGGGCGAGGCGGGTAACTTCCAGCGCACCTACGACCGAAAGGACTTCTCGATGCTCCCGCCCGCTGCCACCCTGCTGGACCAGGTGTCGGAAGCCGGGATGACCGTATGGGGCATCGGCAAGACCGAGGACCTGTTCTGCGCACAGGGACTCACCCGATCCCAGCACACCGAAGGCGACGCCGACGGGCTCGGGAAGACCGTGGAGGCTCTCTCCGCCATGAAATCCGAGGGAAGGCCCGGGCTGATCTTCACCAACCTGGTGGACCTGGACATGCGTTACGGCCACCGCCAGGACCCCCACGGCTACGCAGCCGCCCTGGAGAGAATCGATTCCTGGATTCCCTCTTTGTCCGGGGCCCTGGGGGGAAATGACCTGCTTTTCATCACCGCCGACCACGGCACCGATCCCACCGGCGACTCCACCGACCACACCCGTGAGATGGTCCCCCTGCTGGTGGCGGGCCGCAACGCCGCCGGGGTCGACCTGGGGATCCGGGGTCGCTACTCGGATGTGGCGGTGACCATCGCCGAGGGCTTCGGACTGCCCCGGATCGGAGAGGGGACCTCTTTTTGGAAGGAGGTAGCGTGAAGTTCACCGCCGTCGAACTGATCGAACGCAAGAGGGACGGGGGGACGCTGTCCCCCGACCAGATAGAGTGGCTGATCTCCGCCTTCACCTCCGGCGAGGTGACCGACTACCAGATGGCGGCGATGGCCATGGCCGTGTACCTGCGAGGTCTCGACGCGGAGGAACTATCGACATGGACCGACGCCATGCTCCATTCGGGCGACACCCTGGACCTGTCGGGCTTGCAGGGCCCCAAGGTGGACAAGCACTCCACCGGAGGGGTGGGAGACAAGGTGACCATCCCGCTCCTGCCGATGGTCAGAGCCTGCGGAGTCCTGGCTCCCACCCTGACCGGACGCGGTCTGGGTCACACCGGTGGGACCCGGGACAAGCTGGAGGCCATTCCCGGGCTGAGCACTTCCCTGAGTTCCGACCGTTTCATGGAGGTGCTCCGGACCCACGGCATGGTCTACGGAGGACAGTCGGAGAACCTGGCCCCCGCCGACGCCAAACTCTATGCGCTGCGGGACGCCACCGGCACGGTCCCCTCCCTCCCACTGATCGCCTCCTCGATCATGTCCAAGAAGCTGGCCGAAGACCTCGACGGCCTGGTACTGGATGTCAAGACCGGCGCCGGGGCGTTCATGCCCGACCCGGCCCAGGCCCGGGAACTGGCCGCCACCATGGTCGGCCTGGGAGCGGCGCACGGGGTGGCGACCACCGCCTTTCTGACCAGCATGGAGTCACCCCTGGGGAGAGAGGTGGGCAACGCCTGCGAGATCGCCGAGTCGATCCAGACCCTTCGCGGCGAGGGGCCCGAGGACCTGTGGGAGGTGACCCTGGCCCTGGGGTCGGAGATGTTGCTCCTGGCGGGAGGGGCCTCCGATGAAGCCGCCGCCCGCCGGATGCTGACCGGGGCGGTGCGATCCGGAGAGGCCCTGGAGATATTCCGCAGGGTGGTGCAGGCCCAGGGAGGGGACCCCGCGGTGGTGGACGACCCTTCCCTCCTGCCGGCGGCCGCCCGGCGCGCCGAGGTGCGGGCGCCGGAGTCGGGCTGGGTCTCGGCATGTCAGGCCCTGACTGTGGGCGTCGCCGCCACCCGCCTGGGGGCGGGACGGGAACGCAAGGAGGACTCGATCGACCCGGGAGTGGGAATCAGGGTCCTGGCCAAGCCGGGTGACCGGGTGGAGAAGGGCCAGACGCTGGCCGAGGTGGCCTACGAGGAGGAGAACCGGTGGGAGGCGGTGCGGGAGTTCCTGGCGGGAGCATGGTCGATCGACGAGCAACCGCCGGACGCCGCGCCTTTAATAGGCGAGAGAATCCGAAGCAGCGAGATGGACTGAGAATGTCGATGAACGACCTGTACGAGAGGCTGGAGGCCGCCGCCCGGGCCATAGCCGAAGCCACGGGCCATCCCCGCCACGACGTGGTGGTGGTCCTCGGGTCGGCTTCCGGGGACTTCCCCGAACACCTGGAGGAGGCCGTGGCGGTGCCCTATCCCAGGATCCCGGGCTTTCCGGTCCCGGCCGTCAGAGGCCACGCCGGCACCCTCTACTCGGCCTCGTTCGGACCCAACCGGGTGATACTCCTCTCGGGGAGGGTCCACGCCTACGAGGGCTACAGCCCCGACGTCCTGACCTTTGCGGTCCGGGCGTCGCTCGTGGCCGGATGCCACACCCTGGTGGTGACCAACGCCGCCGGAGGCTGCGGCGACGGCATGACCGCCGGATCGATAGTGGCGATCTCCGACCACATCAACCTGGCCGGCATCAACCCGCTGGTGGGTCCCAACGATGAGCGGTTGGGGACCCGGTTTCCCGACATGTCCGACACCTACACCCCCCGACTGCGACGGTTGGTGCTGGAAGTCGCCGCCGAACAGGACATCGACATCTCGGAAGGGGTGTACGCCTGGTTCCTGGGCCCGACTTTCGAGACGCCCGCCGAGGTGGAGATGGCCCGCCGCCTGGGCGCCGATCTGGTGGGCATGTCCACAGTGCCGGAGGTCATCTGCGCCCGCCACCTGGAGCGGCAGGTGATCGGCCTCTCCGTGGTGACCAACCTGGCCGCCGGGATCGCTGACCACCGTCTCACCCACGAGGACGTGGCGGCCACCGCCGAGCTGGTGAAAGATGACTTCAGCCGACTACTCACCGCCCTCCTCCCCCGGATTTAGGATGCTCCGGGGCTAGTAACCTTGAGTGCGCCCATGCGGATACTGGTGTGCGTCAAGCAGATTCCCGACCCGGCCAACCCCTCCCGATTTGATCCGGATACCCATCTGCTGGTCCGCACCGAGGACCAGATCCTCGACGACACCGACCGCTACGGCGTGGAGATGGGCCTCAGGCTGGCCGAGGCCAACGAGGGAACGGTCACCCTGGTCTCGATGGGTCCCGTGGGGCGCGCCCAGGGCATCCGCCAGGCACTGGCGATGGGCGCCGACCGGGCAGTGATGATCGAGGACGAGACCCTGGCGGGCGCCGACGCCCTGACCACCGCCCGGGTCCTGGCCGCGGCGACCGAACGTACCGGGTTCGACCTGGTCATATGCGGCCCCGAGTCCACCGACGGATACTCGGGAGTGGTGCCCCAGATGATGGCCGAACTGCTGGGAGTGGCAGCCCTCACCTACGCCACCAGGGTCGAGGTCGCCGGCGACCGGGTCACGATCAACCGCCAGACCAGCGCCGGCTACGACGTGGTCACAGCAGACCTTCCCGCCCTGGTCTCGGTGACCGCCGGAGTGGTGGAGCCCCGCTACCCCACTTTCCGAGGGATAATGCAGGCCAAGCAGAAGCCCACCGAGACACTGGAAGTCGCCGACCTGGCTGTAGAGGTCTCGGTCGGCCAGGAGGTGGTCTCGGTGGTCCCCGCGCCGGAACGGGCCGCCGGAGTGGTGGCGGAGGATGAGGGCGAGGGGCACCTGCTCATCCTGGAGAAGCTCCAGGAAGCGAAGGTCGTCTAGCCATGTCCGAGATCTGGGTCTTCTGCGAAGAGACGGACGGGGCGCCCTCCACCCTGGGACTGGAACTCCTGGCCAAGGCGCGGAGTCTCGGAGAGCCCACCGTTCTCTACGCAGGCGCCGGATCGGCCCAGGCCTGGGAGACCCTGGGAGATCACGGAGCAGCGACGGTGCTCCACTTCGACCACGGGGACATGCTGGCGGCGGCGCCGGTGGCGGCGGCCATCGCCGCCCGGGCCGGAGAGCAGGCCCCCGCAATGATCCTCTTCGGACAGGCCTACACCGACCGGGATGTGGCCGGCCGGCTGGCGGTCCGGCTGGGACTGCCGGTCCTGTCCAACGCGGTGGACGTGAACCTCGAGTCCGATGGGACCGCCACCACCCGCCACGAGATCTCGGGAGGCGCCGAAATCGCGGTGGCCGCCTTTCGGGCGCCCCGCCCCCACCTGGCGATCGTCCGTCCCAAGTCTTTCCCGGCCGAGCCGGTCGGCGGGCCGCCGCCCCAGGTGGTCCCCATGGAGATCCCCGACGTGGGAGGAGCGGGAGCCGTGGTGACCGAGCGACACGCCCGGGAGCGGCAGGGGCCCGACCTGGAGGAGGCGGCGGTGATCGTCTCGGGAGGACGAGGGCTGGGAGCAGCCGAGCACTACTCGCTGATCGAATCCCTTGCCGCCCCGCTGGGGGCGGCCACCGGCGCCACCCGCGCCATCGTGGACGCCGGATGGGTGCCATATGCCAAACAGGTGGGGCAGACCGGCAAGACCGTCAAGCCCGATGTCTACATCGCCTGCGGAATCTCCGGCGCCATGCAGCACCTGGTAGGTATGAAGGACGCCAAGACCATCATCGCCATCAACAAGGACCCCGACGCACCCATCTTCACCATCGCCGACCTCGGAATCGTGGGAGACGTCCACAAGGTGATGCCCAAGCTGATCGAGGAGTTGGGCGGCGGCTAGTCCCGGAGCGGACCTGCGGCCGGGATCGGCTCCCTGCCCGTCGTTCCCCACTTAGATCCCCAACGCCGAAAAGGCGCGAGGAACCGGCTCGCCGGGCGCCGGAGCTTTATCATCAAATGGTTATAGAGCTATGGACCCCGGCGGACCGGGTGGCCCACATCTGGAAGGAAGGATCTGATTTTGGACGCTGGCAATATCGCTTGGATGGTCACCGCTTCCGCCCTAGTGCTGTTCATGGTGCCTGGGCTTGCCCTCTTCTACGGCGGCATGGTGAACTCCAAGAACGTAGTGAACATGCTGATGATGAACGTGGTCACCATCCCCATCGCCACCATCATCTGGGTGGTCGTCGGGTACTCGCTGGCCTTCGGCGTCACGGTCGGCGATCTGGGCATCATCGGCAATCTGGACAAGGTGGGCCTGACCGGCCTCGGTGACGAGGAGACGCTTTTCTCGGTCTTCCAGATGATGTTCGCCATCATCACTCCCGCTCTGATCGCCGGCGCCGTGGCCGGAAGGATGAAATTCTCCTCCTGGGTGATCTTCGCGGCGCTCTGGTCCCTCCTGATCTACCCGGTGGTCGCTCACTGGGGCTTCGCCGGTGACGGATTGCTGTATTCGTGGGGTGTCCGGGACTTTGCCGGGGGCATGGTCATCCATGTCAACTCCGGAATCGCCGCCCTGGCGCTGATAAGGGTGCTGGGGCCCCGGCAGGACTTTGGAACCGAACACCCCCCGCACTCCCTTCCCCTCACCCTGATCGGCACCGGGATCCTGTGGTTCGGCTGGTTCGGGTTCAATGCCGGGTCGGCCCTGGCCGCCGACGGAGCGGCCATCACCGCCCTGCTCAACACCCAGGTGGGCGCTTCCCTGGGGGCCTTCGGGTGGATGGTCTCCGACTGGACCCGCCATCGCAGGCCCACCCTGCTGGGCCTGGTCTCCGGAGCGGTGGCAGGACTGGTGGCCATCACTCCGGCCGCAGGTTTCGTGAGCCCGTCTGCGGCGATCGTCATAGGTGCGGCCGGCGGATACATCTGCTCGCTGGTAGTGGGGCTCAAGGAGAGGTTCGGCTACGACGACTCCCTGGACGTGGTGGGCATCCACATGGTGGGTGGAGTCATCGGCGCGGTGCTCACCGGGGTGTTCTCGTCGACGGCTTACGGCGAATTCGACGGCCTCATCTACGGAGGGGCCGGCTTCTTCGGCAAGCAGTTGGTGGGGGTGGCGGCCGTGATCGTCTTCACCTTCGTCGCCACCTGGATCCTGGCCAAGATCCTGGACAGGATCATCGGCCTGCGCGCCGCCCGCGAGGATGAGATCATCGGCTTGGACATCGCCCAGCACGGCGAGGACGCCTACTGGATCCGCTGAGAAGGGTGGAATAACTACTACCCCCATGCGGTTTATTGAACCGACGGGCGACTTAATTTAGAGTTGACCGTCGGTCCGGGGACGGACCCGGACAGAGAGCCACAAGGAGAATTTGATGACCGTTATCGATGACCTGCTCGCCAACAACACTCGCTATGCGGGGAGCTTCGACAAGGGCGACCTGCCCCTGCCTCCCGGACTCGGCCTGGCGGTGGTGGCGTGCATGGACGCGCGCCTCGACACCCACAGCCTGCTGGGGATCGCCGAAGGCGACGCCCACGTCATCCGGAACGCCGGTGGCGTGGTGACCGACGATGCCATCCGCTCGCTGACCATCTCCCAACGCCTGCTGGGCACGACGTCGATCATGCTCATCCACCACACCGACTGCGGAATGCTGACCTTCCGCGACGACGACGTGAAGGACGCCATCACGGCCGACACCGGCCTACGCCCGGCCTTCGCGCTGGAGGCGTTCGGTGACCTCGACGAGGACGTGCGACAGTCAATGGCGCGCATCCAAGCGAGCCCGTTCGTTCCCAACAAAAGCGACGTGCGCGGCTTCGTGTACGACTGCGCCACCGGGGAGCTGAACGAGGTCACCTGACCCTATCCCCCAGGGGGTGGATCCATACCCGCCTACGGCGGGATTTGAGTGACGGAGGGATAGGGTCTCGGGTGTCCCGTTGCTATCTTGACGCTTGATGGCCCTGTTCGTGACGGCCCGGGAACGCCGCCTGTGGCTCTGGGCGCTGGCGGCGGCGGTGGCTATCTACTCGACCCTCGGCCTGACGGGGACCCTCGCCCGGCGGACCAGCGAGGGCGACCCACTCGACGTCTTCCTGTTCTTCTTCGTGGTGGGCCTCCTGGCGTTGACCGTGCTGGCCTACGGCCTTCAGATCCGGCCGCGAGGCGTCGAGATCGGGGTCTTGCTGGGGATTGCCGTGGTTTATTTCATGCTGTTCGCCAGGATGACGCTGGCCGAGCGCACTCATCTCATCGAGTACAGCGTCCTGGCGACCTTCATCCGCGAGGCGCTCTGGGAACGGAGGAACGGGGGTCGACGCATCCCCTCCCCCGGCCTCCTCGCCATCCTGACGACCACCCTGGTGGGAACCGTCGACGAATACCTCCAGGTGTTCATTCCCAGCCGGGTGTTCGACCCGATCGACATACTGTTCAACTTCCTGGCGGCCGTAATGACCGTCGTGGCCCTGGGAGTCTTGACCTGGATCCGAAGACTCACCCGGTCTCGCGCCACGGGTTGAGAACCGGACCCTCGCCTGAGTCGCTCCGACATGGGCTGGGAATGGGGACCCCGTCTGTTCGACCTCTGATATCCACCCCTCTTCGGCCGCAGTTAACAGAGATTGTCCGCCTATCATCCAGATGAGGGAATAGGAAACGGGAGGTGGCATGACAAAAGCCAGCCAACGATCGGCCCTCCGGGAGGCGGGATTCACTGAACCCCAGACAAATGCTCTGGCCATGGTTTTGGACGCGATCCGAACAGACCTGGGCGCGATGCGCAGAGACCTGGACGCGATGCGCATTGACATTCGGTGGATGAAGTGGGTAGGAGGAGCCATCGGCCTGGCGGTGCTGGCTGAAATGGTCAGCGGCTTCTTCTCCTAGTTCATCGGCCCGGCACAGCTGGGAGCCCGTCTGTTCCATCTTGCCTTCCGTCCCTCTTCGGCCGCATTGGGAGGCCGGTCCGCCTATCATCCGAGAGTGGAGTACGAAACGGGAGGTGACATGACGAAAGCTAGCCAACGATCGGCCCTCCGAGAGGCGGGATTCACTGAACCCCAGACAAATGCTTTGGCCATGGTTTTGGACGAGATTCGAACAGACCTGGACGCGATTCGCATTGACATTCGGTGGATGAAGTGGGTGGGAGGGGCCATCGGCCTGGCGGTGCTGGCTGAAATGGGCAGCGGCTTCTTCTCTTAGTTCATCGTCCCGGACATCGCCCGGCACGGAAGGGATCCCTGCCGGATCCGCCGAGAGCCGGAACCTAATCCAGGAACTCGTCGAGCCCGATGGTGAACCGATGGTGGCGGATCTTGGAGAGCGCCTTGCGCTCCATCTGGCGGATGCGCTCCTTGGTCACCCGGAACTGCCGGGAGAGTTCCCCCAGCGTCCAGACCCGCCCGTCCTCCAACCCGAACCTGAGCCTCAGGATCTCCTGTTCCCGGTCCCTCAGGTTCTTCAGCACATGGGCCAGGTACCTCTGCAGGAAAGCCAGGGTGGCGGCGTCCAACGGGTCCTTGGCGTTGAGGTCCTCCACCAGATCGCCCACCGTGGTGCCGTCGTCTTCGGATCCCACCGGATCCTGCAGGGAGATGGGACGCTGTGACAGCCTCACCATCCGCTCCACCACCTCCGGCCCGACCTCCAGGCGGGCGGCCAACTCGGCGGTGGTGGGCGGCCGTCCATGTTTCTGAGTGAGTTCCCGGCGGGCGTCGTTGAGCGGCGGTATCAGAGCCGCCAGGTAGGCGGGGACCCTGATCAGCCGGGACTGCTCTGAGAACATCTTGATCATGGGTTGTCTGATCCACCAGACCGCGTAGGTGGAGAACCGAAAGCCCTTGCGGTGGTCGAAACGCTGGGCGGCTTTCATGAGCCCGAGGTTCCCCTCCTGGATCAGATCCAGCAGGAGGGCTCCGTTCATGGAACCGAAGGTCTTGCGGGCGATGGAGACCACCAGTCGCAGGTTGGACTCGACCATGCTGTTGTACGCCCTCTCCCCCTGCTCAACCCGCTTCTTGAGATCGCGTCGCTCCCCGGCCGAAAGGCCCTTTTCCTCCAGTTTCTCCCCCGCCCGGACACCGCTCTCGATCTGCACGGCCAACTCCACCTCCTGTTCGGGGGTGAGCAGCGCGTAGCGCCCGATCTCCCTCAGGTATTGGGTAACGGGGTCGCCCGGGGCCTCGGCCGGAGAGGACCCCGGCCGGTCACGCCTTCCCCCCACATCCTCCACTTCCTCCACCACCCGGATGCCCTCCTCCGAAAGCCGGTTCATCAGGTTGATCCATCTTCCCTCCTCTTCCTGCGACTCCTCGTCGAACTCGTCCAGATCGGCCATCAGTTCGGAAACGGTCAGGAACCCCCGCTGGCGCCCTCTGCGAAGGATGGTCCCCATCCAGGCCTCGAAGCCCCCTCCCTTCGGGCTCATCGCAGGTCTCCGGTCAACTCCTGGCGCCGGCGCTCCAGTTCCACCACCTGCGCGAGGAGCCGGGGGCGTTGGGGATCGTCGGCAGCCAGCGACCGCATCCGCGCCCCGATGGCGTCCATCTCCCGGCGTAACGCCGCTCCCCGGCACCGGATGACCAGGGGCCTCGGGTCGCCGGGCTCCGAACCTTCGGCTGAGATCGCCAGCAACTCCCGGTCCACCTCACCGGGAGAGCGCTCCTGCTCCGATTCATCGGAAGAACCCTCCTCTCTCCATGCGATCGGCGTGGGCCGGCCGATCGGGGTGACCCGCCAGTCGGCTTCCACCTGCTGGAATGCCTGACGGTAGAGGTCCTGGCCGAACAGGGTGCTGTCGACCTCCAGTTCCCTGAGCGCCGGGTGGTTGGCCAGCACCGCCTTGAGAAGCTCACGCTCCACGGCCGATCCCCTCTGAGCATGCCGGTCCCTGACCCGGGGCGCCGGCGCCGGGGAATCGTCCGGCCGCCTCGTCCCCGCTCTGCCCGCTCCCCCTGCCCCGCGGCGCACCACGGCCTGGATCTCGGCGAGGCCTGCACCGGTCATTCGCGACAGGGTCCGTTCGTACTCGGCCCTGGTGGCCTGGTCGGCCACCGCGGCCAGGAGCGGGCCCAACTCGTTCACCGCCCTGGCGCGGGACTCCGGGTCGGTGAGATCCACTCCCGCCAGCCGCCTCTCCATGCGGTACTGGAGAGCCGGACGGGAGTCGTCGACGGCCTGGCGGACCTCCTCCAAGCGGTCCTCCTGCAACAGGTCGGCCGGGTCCTTCCCGTCGGGCAACTCCGCCACCCGCAGGTCCAGGCGGCGCCCGCTCCGGCGGCTCACCCGCTCGCCCCTCAGCACCGCGTCGGAGCCCGCCCGGTCGGCGTCGAAGGCCAGGACGATCCGTTGTCCCAGCCGGCCCAGCACCTCGAGGTGGGCCTCTCCCAGAGCGGTCCCGCAGGTGGCGACCGCCGCCTCCATCCCGGCCTGGTGCATGGCGATCACGTCGGTGTACCCCTCCACCACCACCGCCCGATCGGACCGGCTGATCTCCCTGCGGGCCAGGTGGAGGCCGTAGAGGAGCCTCGATTTGCGATAGAGGGGGGTCTCCGGCGAGTTGAGGTACTTCGGCCCGTCACCGCTCATCAGCCGGGCGCCGAATCCCACGGGATCCCCCCGCAGGTCGTGGATCGGAAACATGATGCGTCCCCAGAAACGGTCCCGGACCCCGTCGTCGCCGGGGCCCCTGTCCCATCCGCGCCGCACCGCCAACCCGGCCCGCTCCATCACCGAGTTGGACACTCCCGCCGACCGCAGTTCGGTCCCAAGAGACGGCTCTTCGGTGGGCGAGAAGCCCAGGCCGAACTTCTCGATGAGCGCCCGGTCGTAGCCCCGGGACCGCAGGTAGGCGCGGGCGGGGCCCGCATCGGCGGCGGAGAGAAGCCTTCGGGTGTAGAAGTCGACCGCCCTGCGCATGACGTCCACCAGGCGCTCGCGCTCGGCGGCCCTTGCGCCGTCTCCCGGCCGGTGGGTTAAGACGATGCCGGCCTGTCTGGCCAGGGCCTGGAGGGCATCGGGAAAGGAGAGTCCCTGGGTCTCCTGCACCAGGGTGTACACGTCCCCGCCCTTGTGGCAGCCGAAGCAGTAGAACAGTCCCCTCGCCGGGTCTATGGACAGAGAGGGCGTCTTCTCCTGGTGAAACGGGCAGAGTGCGGTAAAGCTCCGGCCCGACCGCTTCACCTTGGTGATGGCCGCGAACTGCTCCACCAGGTTGACCGCCGCTCGGACCCGCTCCCGGTCGTCATCCCCCCTAACCATGGGCTGTCATCCTAGCCCGGCCGGCGCCGCGGTGAAGGCCAGTTCCAGTCCGATCTCGTCCCCCACATTTGCCACGAAGGGGACCGAGGGAATGTTCAGACCGAAGTCCGAGCGCAGCACCGTGGTCGAGGCCAGCCCCACCAACCGCTCGTCGGCGTCCCATCGGGCGACGACCGTGAAGGTGACCGCCCGGGTGATGTCCCGCACCGTCAGGTCGCCCGCCACCGAGAAGCTGTATTCGCCTCCCTCCTCCGCCGCCCCCGAGAGGCCGGTGATCCCGGCGGGGCTGAAGGTGATGAACTCGTACTGCTCGGCGGCCAGGATCGGGCCCCGGATCGCCCGGTCCCGGTTGCCGGAGTCGGTGGCGAAGGTACGGGCGTTGATGAGGATCTCCCCCATCTGCGAGCGCGACAGGTCGGAGGTGTCAACCCTCACCCTCCCCACCACCTCGGTGGTCACCCCCACCACCGTGAACGGCTCGCCCCGGAGGTCCTCATAGATCGAAAAGCGCGCCTCGGTGCCCTCCGACAGTTCCAGTTCCACCACATCCGCCGACTCGATGGGCTCCTCGACTTCCTCCTCTTCGGCGTCCTCCTGCGACCCGTCGCCTTCGACGGTCTCCTCGGCGTCCTCGGCCTCGGATGGCTCGGCGGCGGGTTCGGTGGGAGGATCCTCGGCCTGGCCGTCGCTGCCCGCCTCCTCCTCGGGAGCCGCCGTGGTGGCGGGAGCTGCCCCGGTCGTCTCGGTCGTGGCGGTCGGCTCCGCAGTGATGGGGGGAGCGGTCACCGGGGTGGGGTCGCCCACGTTCCCCGCCACGTAGAACCAGATCACCCCCGCCAACGCAGCGGCGACCACCACCGCCAGCGCGCCGACCAGTGCCCTGCGGCTCACAGTCCCAGGTGCTCCATCAGGTAGGGGTGCAACCGGTCCGCACTCACCCGGTCCTGGTGCATGGTGTCGCGGTGGCGGACCGTCACCGACTGGTCATCCAGCGAGTCGAAGTCATAGGTGACACACAACGGCGTGCCGATCTCGTCCTGACGGCGGTACCGGCGCCCTATCGACTGGGTTATGTCGAACTCCACCGTCAGCCTCCGGCTCAGGTCATCGGCGATCCGCGAGGCCGGCTCCACCAACTGGGGCTTCCGGGAGAGGGGAAGAACCGCCGCCTTGTAGGGCGCCAGGCGCGGATCGAGCCCCAGGACCACCCGTTCGGAGCCCCGGACCTGTTCGGTCCGGTAGGCGTCAATCAGGAAGGCGAAGGTGGTGCGGGTGGCGCCGGCGGCCGGCTCTATCACGTACGGGACCACCCGGGTGCCGGTGGCCGGGTCGAAGTAGCTCAGGTCCTCCCCGGAGTGCTCGGTGTGCTGTTTGAGGTCGAAGTCGGTCCGGTTGGCGATCCCCTCCAACTCGTCCCACCCCCACGAGAACCGGTATTCCACGTCGACCGTCTCCGATGAGTAGTGGGACAACTCGTCGGCGCCGTGGGGACGGATCCGCAGGTTTTCGGGGTTCATCCCCAGGTCCAGGTACCAGCGCCGCCGGGCGTCCACCCAGTACTCGAACCACTCCGCCGCCTCGGAGGGAAGGCAGAACCACTCCATCTCCATCTGCTCGAACTCCCGGGTCCGGAAGACGAACTGGCCGGGGGTGATCTCGTTGCGGAAGGACTTTCCGACCTGCGCCACCCCGAAGGGGAGCTTCTGGCGGGAGACCCGGAGCACGTTGGCGAAGTTGATGAAGATGCCCTGGGCGGTCTCGGGTCGCAGGTAGACGAGGTTGTCGTCGGTCTCCACCGGTCCCATGTGGGTGCGAAGCATCAGGTTGAAGTGCCGGGGTTCGGTGAAGTCGCAACTCCTGCCGCGCGTCGGGCACTGATCGGGACTTGGCAGGCGGTCCTGGCGGAAACGCTGGTGGCAACCCCGGCACTCCACCAGCGGATCGGTGAACACCGCCTCGTGCCCGGAGGCCTGCCAGACCCGGCGGGACTGGATGACAGCCGAGTCGATCCCCACCACGTCCCGGCGGGCGCCCACCATCGAGCGCCACCACTCGTTCTTCACGTTCCTGAGCAGTTCCACCCCCAGCGGGCCGTAGTCGTACGCGGAGCGGAGGCCCCCATAGATCTCGGAGGAGGGAAAAGCGAACCCCCGTCGGCGGGACAGGTTGACAATGGTTTCCAGGCTGGTCATGAGGACAAGCGCAAGGCTACCCGCCGGATGGCTCTATTGATTCCCGCACCCGGCCAAAACGCCGCTCCCGCCGTTGGTAGTCAGCGATCGCCTCGGCCAGGTGGGTGCGGTCGAAATCAGGCCACAGCACCTCGGTGAAGTACAACTCCGCATACGCCGCCTGCCAGAGGAGGAAGTTGGACAGCCGGCTCTCCCCGGAGGTGCGGATGATCAGGTCGGCGTCGGGCATCTCGGGGACTCCCAACCGGGCCGCCAGGGCGGTCTCCTCCACCTCCCCGGGCTGGATCCGGCCCGCCGCCGCGTCGGCCGCCAGGGCGCGCGCCGCGTCGGCTATCTCCCGGCGGGACCCGTAGTTGAAGGCGATCACCAGGTTCAGCCTGGTGTTGTGAGCGGTTAGAGAGAGGGTCTCGGAGATCCGCCGCCGGACGGTGTCGGGTATCCGGGGATCCGAGAGGTCCCCTGCCACGTGCAGGCGCGCTCCCCGCTCCACCAGCTCATGCCCGCGGCGCGCCAGCAGGTCGTCGCAGAACTTCATCAGAAAGGAGACCTCTTCGGCCGAGCGCTGCCAGTTCTCGGTGGAGAAGAGAAACAGGGTGAACCACTCGATACCCGCCTCCAGAGCCCCCTCCAGCACGTCCAGGACAGCCTTCTCCCCAGCGGCATGACCGGCCACCCGGGGGAGGCCGCGCTTGGCTGCCCAGCGCCCGTTCCCGTCCATAATCACGCCCACGTGGCGGGGAGGGGCGAAGCTCATGAGGGCGCGGCCAACGAGCGAAAACTCCGGTCGAGATGCACCTCCAGGAACCGGCAGACCACGCTCATGGCCTGGGTCGACAAGTCGACGGTGGTCGGGGGCAGATCACCCAGGTCGGCCCGGGCCAGGTCGCGGAGGTGCTGGGTCACTCCCCCCACGAGCCGCACCGAGCCCTGGGTATGACATCTCTCACACGTCACCCCTCCACCCGCGAAATTGAACCTGGCGAGGCCGTCGGTCCCCCCGCAGGAGGCGCACCACTCCAGGGCCGGCGCCACCCCCACCACCTCCGCCAGGCGCAGGAGGAAGGCGGTGGTCAAACCGGGGATGTCCTCTGTGGAAGACAGCACCTCCAGGCTCTCGGCCAGCAGGTCGAACAGTATCTGTGAACTCTGTTCCTGTTGAGCCACCCCGTCCGCCGCGTTCACCATCGTCGAGGCGGCCAGCAGGCGATCCAGGTCGGTCCGCAACTCCGGATAGGCCGACACCACCGTGACCGAGGTGATCAGATCCAGTTCCCGGCCCCGGTGCAAAACCAACTCCACCCGGCAGAAGGGCTCCAGGCGGCCCCGCAGCCTGCTCCTCACCTTGCGGACCCCCCGAGCCACGGTGCGAAGCTTCCCCCTCTCGGGACTGAGCAGCACCACCACCCGGTCAGCCTCCCCGAAGGGGTAGCTGCGAAGCACTATCCCCTCCTGATGGCTGATCTTGCTCATATGACAGGGTATTTCTGCGGGTCGGAGCTATTCACCCGATCCGCATCGAGGTGGCGACTCACACCACCACATTAACCCACTCGCCCTCTCCGCGGAAGGCTTGAAGGTTGACCGCGAAGATCTCGGCCAGCCGATCGGCGTACTGGGGAGAAAAGCCCCCCAGGTGGGGAGTGAGCACCACCTTGTGATGGCTCCACAGGGGTGAGTCCTCTCCGGGAGGCTCGGGATAGGTGACGTCCAGGCCCGCTCCGCGGAGTTCGCCCGAGTCAAGAGCCTCCAACAGCGCCTCGGTGTCCACTGTCGAACCCCGGCCCACGTTCACGAACCACCCGTCCCCCAGGGCCTCGAGTTCGGCCGCCCCCACCTGCGGCGGCGTCCCGCGGCCAAAGGGCAGCGCGTTGATCACCGCGTCCGCCCTCCGGAATACCTCGACGGTGCCCTCGGGGCCGTAGACCTCGGAGGCCGACCCCTCGTAGGAGTCGGGGTGTCGCTTGGTGCCGATCACCTCCATCCCCCAGGCCTTGGCCCGCCAGGCTATCTCCTCGCCCACCGCGCCCAGTCCCAGTATCCCCAGCGTGGCGCCGGTCAGTTCGTGACACATCGCCTGCCTCCAGATCCCCCGGTCCCCGTAGCGCACCGACTTTCCCACCCGCCGGGTCATGGCCAACAACAGCGCGAAGGCGTGCTCCGCCACCGCCGGAGCGTTGGCGCCCCGCCCCGAGGTCAAGCGGATGCCGGCCTCCTCCAACTTCTCCCAGGGGTAGCTGTCGCAACCCGAGGAGATCGACTGTATCCAGCGCAGACCGAGCGCAAGGCACTCGTCGGTCCAGATGAAGCTGACCAGAATCTCCGACCGGGGATCCGCAAGGCTTTCGGTCAAGCTCTCCAAGTCCGGCGGAGAGATCACCTCCACTCCCGGGACCTTGGCCAGGCTGTCGCGCACGCCCCAAGGGTGACAGGGATGGAGCACCACCCGGTGCGGACCGCTCATCGGCGAGGGGGAGTCATGACCCGAAGACCGCGTCCCAAAGGACCCCCAACTCCGCCCACACCCGGCGCGACGCCCACAGCAGCAACAGGCCCATCAGCGCCACTCCTGCGGCGGTCAGCAACAACCGGATCCGGTACACCCATCGCTCCTCGGGAGCGTTGTACCGGTAGGAGAAGGCGACCGCCCCCCCGTTTGGCGAAGCCTGCGAGGCCACCTGGGGCAGCGCAGCGACCGGCGCCTCGGGTTCGAGATCCAGGGGATGTTCGGACGGCTCGTCTCGCGACTCGGCCAGGCTGTCCAGCGACTGACGAATCGTCATCCTCGGAGTCTCCGGCTCCGGCACTCCGAATCCGGCGGCCCGGGACAGGAGCCCTTCGGGCATCTCTAGTACCACCTCGAGGGAACGAAGCAACCCGGGATGGATGGGAATCTCCACTCCCCGCTCCCAGTCCTTGACCTGTGCTTGGGTAACCCCCAACTGGCGGGCGAGTTGCCTCCTATTGATGCCGCGCCGACGGCGGAAACTCTCGAGTATCTCCCCGAAAGTGGGACCGGCGGCCGAACGCTGGGAGGTGCGTTGACTCATCAATCAATAAGAATACGACCCCGAGGGGGTATTGGCGTACATCCCACCCCTAATGGGTGGGATTGGCGGGCACGCTGTCGGGCTCCGGTTCGGCGGTGACTCTCATCTCCCCCACCCCCTTGACGTTCCAGCACAGGGTCCGGCCCTCGGGAACCAGTATCCGGAAGGGGCCGCCGTGTTCGGGTGGAAGGCGGTCGTCACCCAACCCGTAAACCACCACCCCCTTGGAGGAGAGTTCCTCCAGAGGAATGGATGCCCGATAAGCGCCGTCATCACTCTCCACGGACACGTAGCCACCCCGGGGGCCCGACGCATCCAGGAGCGCCCCGGCCGAGACCCCGCGTCCCTGGATCTCTCCCTCGCCAACCTGCCCCGACAACCCGACCAGGTCCTCCATAGCCCACTCGCCGGGCTTCTCAACCAGCCCAGTGATCCTGATAACTGGGACCGTGTCCTGCAGATGGGAGGCCATACCCAACACGGTAACAGCCTCTCCCCGGTACCCTTCCAATCGGAGGCGAGCGAGCGCCTGGTGGGCTCCCCGGTCTTCAAAACCGGTGGGGGGTCAAAAGACCCCCGGCGGGTTCGATTCCCGTCCGCCTCCGCTAGGAAACGGGATGATATGCCAGGTCAATGGACAGATGGTTAAATGAAGTGTCACTTCTACTGTCGGTTCGGAGTTTTAGTCTTCCGAACAGTCAGGAAGGGTGACCCGACGGAGATTCGGCGTTCTATCGGAACCAGCTCCAAAGCACCCGCCGCATACGTTAACGCCTCCAGTTGCCCGATCGAAGTCACGGGCTAGTGGTTGCTCCTCTGCGGCCCGGGGTCCGGTGCCTACCCGTCCTCCTAGCGCTCTAGCGCACCTGACCGACGCCGACGGAACATCGTGCAAAGGCGCAATTACAGTTGCCCGTTCTTAAGGGAGGGGTCTTCATGTAGGGTGACCAATTAGCAAAACTAATATACGAAGGTCCATAGCAACAACCAGGATGGGATGGGGGATGGACAGAGCCAGGTATATATTGTTGTCGTCATGCTCACCCTGCCCCAACTAGAGCGCCATCTGTTCACTGCTGCCGACATCTTGCGGGGGAAGATGGACGCGTCGGAGTTCAAGGAGTACATTTTCGGAGCGTTGTTCTTGAAGAGGGCGAGCGATGTGTTCCAACAAGAGCGTCGGCGGGTGATCGAGGATCAGTTAGCTTTGGGACGTTCATTGGAGGAGGCCGAACAGCGAGCCGATGACCCCGACTTTTACAAGAATGCGTTTTTTGTTCCTTCCGAGGCTCGCTGGTGGAACATTCGTGACGATCTCCACCATCACGTGGGCGACGGGTTGAACAGAGCTCTGGCCGCTTTGGAGGCAAGCAATCCCTCTCTGGAGGGTGTGCTGCAGCACATCGATTTCAACCGGCGCGTCGGCAGAACAGTCGTTTCGGACAAGAAGTGGCGGGACCTCATCGATCACTTCTCGAGGTACCGTCTCCGCAACGAGGACTTCGAGTTCCCCGACCTGCTCGGTGCCGCGTACGAGTATCTGATCCGGGACTTTGCCGACTCGGCGGGTAAGAAGGGCGGCGAGTTTTACACACCCCGTCCCGTCGTGCAGCTGATGGTGCGTCTTGTCGATCCACAGGAGGAAATGGCTGTCTACGACCCGTGCTCGGGCTCTGGCGGCATGTTGATCTACGCCCGAAATCACGTTGCTGACAATGGTGGCGACCCCACCAATCTGGTTCTTGCCGGGCAGGAGAACAACGGGACTACTTGGTCGATATCGAAAATGAACATGCTGCTCCACGGCATCAGAGACGCTGACCTCCGCAACGAGGACACCCTCACAAACCCCGAGCATGTCCGTGACGGTGAGTTGATGCGATTCGACCGGGTCATCACCAATCCCCCATTCAGCCAGAACTACGCCAAAGCCTCCCTCACCCACACCGAACGGTTCCGCTACGGCTACACACCCGAGGGCGGTAAGAAAGCCGACCTCATGTTCCTCCAACACATGCTGGCTGTCCTCAAGTCTGATGGGATTCTTGCCACGGTCATGCCCCACGGTGTGCTGTTTAGGGGCGGGGCTGAAGGAACCATACGCCGGGCGATCATCGAAGACGACCTAGTTGATACGGTGATCGGCTTGGGCCCGAACCTGTTCTACGGCACCGGCATCCCCGCCGCCATCCTGATCCTCCGAGCCAGAGGTTCCAAACCACCGGAGCGGCAAGGCAGGGTGCTGTTCATAAACGCCGACCGCGACTACAGCGAAGGTCGTGCCCAGAACCATCTACGCCCACGCGACGAAGAAAAGATCACCGCCGCCTACCGGGACTTCTCCGATGTCGACGGCTTCGCCAAGGTTGTCACCCTCGAAGAACTGGCCGACAACGATTTCAACTGCAACATCCGCCGGTACGCCGACAGCGCTCCGCCACCCGAACCACACGATGTTAGAGCACACCTCCACGGCGGCGTGCCAATAACTGAAATAGACGATGCCAAGGACCTGCTGGAACAAGCCGGCCTTGACCCCGCCAGGCTATTCGTTGACCAAGACAATGGCTACGCCGATTGGTGCCACGCTGCCAATACTCAAGCCGGGCGGGACGATGCACACCGTGCTATTAGCGGTGCGGTTGCGGACAAGGCCGCCGCAAGCCCCTGGCCGCGTTGGTGGGCTGACACGGTCGAATCCATGCTCCGCTTATTACCCCACAATGGCATCCTCGTCGGCCAACGCCACCACCTCGTCGAAGATTTCGCGGCCCGGATGGTCCAAGCAGGCATGGATCGCTTCGCTGCTGCGGGCATGGCCGCTACCTGGTGGGAACAGACATTCCACGAACTCCAAACCGCCGCCAACCGAGGCTGGAAAGAAGTCATAGAAGCCTGGCTCACCACCGCCGAAGCCAGCAAAGACGACAAGAGAGCTCCCAGCCTGACCGACCAGACCGCCATCAAACTCCTAGCGGCTCCCCAACTAGCCAAACGATCCACTCTCGCAGCCCGGCACGCCCGCCTCGACACCGAGATCAGAAGTGCCGAAGCCTCCAACAACGAAGACACCCCCAGTCCAGCCGAAATCAAGGAAAAGAAGTCGGTCCGCACTAAGACTAAGAAGCAACTCAAGGCCATCGAGGCTTCACTACTCACCACAGCCCGCCAAACCCTCGACACCATGGCACTGACCGACGCTCCAGCCCAAGCCTTCGGTGTTCTCCGTAGCCGGATGAAGCAACTCATAACCGACCACTTCGCCACCATAGAACGTGACACCCTCGCCTGGTACGACAACCTCGCGGACAAATACGGCACCACCCTAAAAGACTTCGAAGAAAAGCGAGACGCAGCAACAACCCGGCTTGACCTGCATTTCAAGGAGCTGGGATATGGGTGAGATGAGGGTCTTCGACCACATTGCTGACATCAACCCTCCGTCTCCGTCGGCACCTTTGGGTGAGCCGGTGAGTTTCGTTGCAATGGCAGACGTTAGCGAGCAGGGCAGACTCGATAGTATCGAGGTCCGCAACGCTGTTTCAGGGTATACCCCCTTTACCGAAGGTGATGTATTGGTAGCCAAAATCACCCCTTGCTTAGAAAACGGTAAAGGCGCTCACGCCCACCACCTTCCTGTGCCGCTTGGTCAGGGAAGCACAGAGTTCCATGTGCTCCGGGCACGACCAGGGACTAGTTCCCGCTACCTCTATCACCTAACTCGGACTGACCGTTTCCGCGCACAAGCAGAGGCGTTGATGACTGGTTCGGCAGGTCAACGACGAGTTCCAACAGAGTTCTTTCGTCGCTATGAGATCAGGGTGCCGCCGCTGGCGGAGCAGCGGCGGATCGCAGAGGTCCTCGAAACCCTCGACGAAACCATCCAGGCGACCGAGCGTGTCATTGCTAAGCGACGCTCCCTAAGAGCGGGACTTGCGGCCGATCTTCTCGATCCGCCCGTGCTATCGCATCCTCCACAAACTCGAAACCGGAACAGGACTTTGGCGTCGCCTACCTCAACTAGCTGTACTTCCCAGGGACGTTGTTGACAGTTTGGTGTTTGGATAAGGGAGGGCCTCCCTGGTTTGATTCGTGGGTGATTGATATCCGCGAATCCAGGAGGCCCTCATGGGAAACTCTAAAGCACGGTTGACACCGTTTGGTCGAAAGTTGCTGGTGGATCGGATCCTGGTGCATGGTTGGCCGGTGGCTCACGCCGCCGAAGCAGCGGGGGTTTCCCGCCAGACCGCCTACCGGTGGCTGAAACGCTTCCGGGAGGAAGGCGAAGCAGGTTTGCAGGATCGTTCCAGCAGGCCCCACCGGAGTTCCAACCGGGTCTCTTCGGAGACAGAGGAACGGATCGTTTCTGATCGGATCCGAGAGAAGGAAGGTCCTCATTTGATGGCCGGGCGGCTGGGTGTACCGCGATCGACCATCTACCGGGTGCTCTGCCGTCGGGGACTGTCCCGCCTGTGCGACCTGGACCGCACCACCGGCGTCCCGATCCGCTATGAGCGAGACTGTCCAGGCGAACTGGTCCATGTGGACATCAAAAAGCTGGGGAAAGTACCTGATGGAGGCGGATGGAAGGTCCTGGGACGACCAGGAGCGGGACCCTCACAGAAAGTGGGATATGAGTATGTGCATTCGATGGTCGATGACCACACCCGCATGGCCTACTCAGAAGTCCTCGACGCCCAGGACGCCCAAGCCTGTGCCGGGTTCATGCTCCGCGCCGCCCACTGGTTCGCCACCTGGGGGTATCGCATCGACCGGGTAATGACCGACAACGCCATGGCCTACCGCCGCAGCCAGGTCTTCGCCGATGCCCTCACCCAGATCGGCGCTGCTCACAAACTGATCCGCCCCTACCGGCCCCAAACCAACGGGAAGGTCGAACGCTTCCACCAGACCCTCCTACAAGGATGGGCCTACAAACGCCCCTACCAAACCAACCAGCAACGCCGCCGAGCGCTCACCAGATTCCTCCGCACCTACAATCACCACCGACCCCACAGCTCACTCGGAGACCAACCACCCATCACCCGACTTGTAACCCACCTCTGTGGGAAGGACAACTAGCACGCCAGAGAGCTCCGTCATGAGTGAATGGACATCGGACAAACTCGGTCGTCTTGCTGTACTAATAATGGGGCAATCGCCCCCCGGCACCGCCGTCGGTGAACTGCGAGGCGGCCTGCCGTTCCTCCAAGGCAACGCTGAGTTCGGAGTCCGGTCACCACAGCCGCGTTTTCAATGCGACGAAGCTTCTAAGCGAGCCGAGCCAGGAGATGTCCTTATCAGCGTGCGCGCTCCGGTCGGAGCAATAAACCTCGCCAACCAGGCTTGCGGTATTGGCCGTGGATTGGCTGCTGTCCGCTTCTCAAGACTTGATAAGCGGTTTGGTCATCACGTACTCAAGAAGAAAGCGATGATGCTCGAACGTGTATCCCAGGGCACCACGTTTGCCGCGATAAGCCAGACCGAACTCGCCTCGTTGCACCTCCCAGTGCCCCCGTTGGAGGAACAACGGCGGATCGCAGGGATCCTTGACATGGTCGACAGCTCGATCCATCAAAATGAAGCCGAATTTGCCAAGTTGCAGGAGTTGCGTTCCGGTCTTGCTGCTGATTTGCTTTCGGGTCGTGTTCGGACGGTGGCAGCGTGATTTCGGGGCCGGAGTGGGAGGTGGTGGAGGGGCCGTTGTTGGGGCATCTGGGGATGCTGGGTTGGGAGACACTGGTCTGGTCGAAACGTGAGGTCACCGATAACGTCGGCCGGTTGTCGGATCGTGATGTGCTTCTTGAGGAGCGGCTCAGGCAGGCTCTGTTGAGGATCAATCCCGGTCCGGATGGTGTGCCGTGGCTTGATGAAGTCCGGATCAAGGGGACCGTTGCGGAGTTGAGGTCGATGTCGGCGGGGGTCAAGTTGTTGGAGGCGAACCGGGTGTCGACGGACTTGTTGCTTGGGGGGGTTACGGTTGCAGGGCTTGGTGGGTGGGATGGCGGTCGGGATCGAACCGTTAGTTACATCGATTGGGACGATTGGTCGGTTAATGACTTTCTTGCGGTTTCGCAGTTCCCAATTGCTACGGCGGGTAAGGCGCCGAACATTCGCCCGGATGTGACGTTGTTTGTGAATGGGATTCCGTTGGTGGTGATCGAGGCGAAGCCTCCTGGAACCCCTTCAGGGATAGTGGAGGCTATCGATCAGCTTCGTCGGTATGCCAACCGGCGGGGTTCGGAGGTTCCCGAGGGTGCGGCGCAGTTGTTTTGGACTAATCAGTTCACGGTGGCTACTACTGGTGAGCGAGCCGAAGCGGCAACCTTCACCGCTTTGCCCGAGCACTATATGGCCTGGAAGGATCCGTTTCCTTCCACTGTTGAGAAGGTTGCCGACTCCTTGGGTAAACCGGTTGAGGCAGTTACCCAGCAGGAGTTGTTGACCGCGGGGATGTTGGCGCCTGAGCGGTTGCTGGACATCATCAGGCATTTCACGGTGTTCATGGAGACCGGCCCGGGTCGTACGGTGAAGATCGTTGGCCGTTACCAGCAGTACCGGGGTGTACACAAGGCGATGCGGCGGTTGCTCACCGGTTCTACCAGAGCGGAGGATGGGGAGACTGATCGGCGCGGAGGAATCGTATGGCATACGCAGGGATCGGGCAAGAGTTTGACGATGGTGTTTTTGGTCCGGGCGATGCGAAGCCATCCCGATTTGAGGAGGTTCAAGATTGTTCTGGTGACGGATCGGACTGCTCTTGAGCGGCAGCTCCGTGCGACGGCGGCGCTGGTTGGAGAGACGGTGTATGTTGCTCGAAGGGGTGGGGAGGTTCGGGGATTGGTTGGTCGGCCCGGTCCGGGCGTGGTGATGGTGATGATCCAAAAGTACGGGGACACGTCGCCCGGCGGCAAGGAGGGTGCGGTTCGACGGGAGACGTTCGGGACGTTGAACGAGTCGGAGTCGATCTTGGCTATTGTCGACGAGGCCCACCGATCTCATGGGTCGATACTGCACGCCAATCTGATGGCTGCCCTTCCGAATGCGGCCCGGATCGGATTTACGGGCACTCCGATAATCATGGGCAAACGGAAGAAGACGCGTGACATCTTTGGTGGCTATTTGGACCGGTACACCCTGGCTGACTCGGAGGCGGATGGGTCGACGGTACCGATTTTCTACGAGGGACGCACTACAGACGCGGCTGTCAAGGGAGCCTCGAAAATGGATACCGTCTTTCAGCTGTGGTTTTCCGCCCTTACTGATGACCAGAGGCAGGTTCTTCAGCGCAAGTACGCCACAGCTGCGCAGGTGCTCGAAGCTCCGGAATTGATCGAGGCCAAGGCCAGGGACATCCTCCGCCACTTCATCAGCACGGTGATGCCCGACGGTTTCAAGGGCATGATCGTGGCTACCAGTCGGGAGGCTTGTCTCCGGTATTTCAATGCCTTGAACAGGGCGCGCGACGCACTCATTGAGGAGATCGAAAGCAACGACTCATACGCGTACGACAGGTCTAGCACCACGACACCTTCTCAGGCGTCGTTGACGGAAGCCGCAGGTTCCCAGATTGAACTGTTGGGTCGCCTTGAGTTTGCGCCGGTGATCTCCGAAGGTAAAAACGATCCGCCGTCTTACGCCCCGTGGACCAACGAGCAGCGTCAAGAGGCACACATCGATAGCTTCAAACTTCCGCTCGGGTCCACCGGCGACCAGCACAGCCCCCTTGCACTATTGATCGTCAAGTCGATGTTGCTCACCGGGTTCGATGCACCGCAAGCGCAGGTTCTCTATCTCGACCGATTGATCCAACAGGCTGAACTGCTCCAAGCCGTCGCTCGGGTCAACCGGACCGCACCGAAGAAGTCTTATGGACTGGTGGTCGATTACTACGGTGTGTCCGCTCAGCTCGCTCAAGCTCTCACGGCATATGCCAACGTTGACGGCGACATCGTCGATCCTGACGTTGAAGGGGCCCTACGGTCGCTCACCACAGAGATCGAAAAGCTCGAGCCGCAGCGCCAACGGGTCAGACAGCTTTTCGTCCAGCGGGGTGTCCACCCGACGGCGACCAACAGCGGGATCGAGGCCTGTGTGCAGCTGCTGGCCGACGAAAGACTCCGGGCAGAGTTCGATGTTGCACTACGAACCTTCTTCAACACTTTCGACACGGTCCTGCCAAGATCCGAAGCCCTGCCGTACGTGGAGGATGTCAACCTCTACGGAGAGATCCAGATCCGAACCCGGCAACGCTACCGCGACACCCCCGATGGGGACTTCGACCCCCACAAATACAAAGAGAAGGTCCGGCGTTTGATTGACCAGCACATCACGGTTCTCGACCTCACCCAAAAGATCCAGCCTCTGAAGATCACCGACCCCGCTTACAACTTTCACGTCAAACAGATGGATTCAGACCGGGCCAAGGCGTCTGAGATGGAACACGCCGTACGTCATCACATCCGCACCCATGTTGACGAAGACCCTGCCTACTACAGGAGGCTGTCGGAGAGGATCGACGAAATCCTCGATCGACTAGAAGAACGGTGGGACCAGATCGCATTCGAACTGGAGGGGCTGATCGACGAGATCAACGCCGGCCGCACCGACGAAGACGAAACAGGTCTCGATCCTACCACCGAACTCCCCTTTTACAGCCAGATGGTCGAGAAGGTCGCGAGTTCCGCGTCGGACACCACTGAGCGTCTCATCAAACTAACCGTCGAGCTTGTCGCCAGGATCCGCCAGGTCATCGGGGTGGTGGGCTTTTGGGATAACGCTATAAAGCAAGATGACCTTCGCAAGGCCATCAAGCTGACACTCGACGCCAGTGACCTGTTCACCTTCTCGAGCCTTGACGAGTTGGCTGTCGAACTCGTCGCCCTCGCCAAAGCCAACCAACACCGCCTATCATGACCTCAACCGCAGAGCCTGTTCTCCACGATCTCCCCGAACTGGTCGCAGGTGACCTCGTGTTCAAAGTCGCTCCGCCCCGTCAAGGCAAGACAATCGAGATCATTGTCGAGCGCGACGCGTCTCTGGTGATCAAGGCTCCACCGGCTGTGACGGTCGAACGAGCGATGAGATTCGTTACCGCTAAACGCCAATGGGTATATCGCAAACTTGTCGAGAAAGACGCTCTCATCGGCCCACCAGTCGTCAAGAAATTCGTCGAGGGAGAAGGGTTCCCCTACCTCGCCCGCAGCTACCGACTCACCCTCACCCCCGAGGGAACCGGAGTTCGCCTCAAGCGCGGCCGATTCCACCTCCCTACCGAAAAGGCAGACCAGGGTGCTATTGCGATGCGTCGCTGGTACACCGACGCTGGCGGCAAGTGGCTCCGAAACAGAATCCGTCCCTGGGCCGCCCGTTTCGGAGAACCATCAGTAACCGTCAAAGTCCGCGACCTCGGCTACCGCTGGGGATCAGCACGCCCCTATACAAATCCCCAACGCATCAACATCCACTGGGCCACCCTCCAACTCCCTCCAACCCTCATCGACTACGTCCTAGTCCACGAACTCGCCCACCTACACGAAACCAACCACACACCGGAATACTGGACCATCGTCGCACGCCTAATGCCGGGACACCAATCAGAGAAATCTGCCCTTGCCTCACACGGGAGGAAGGTCTGGCTAGGTGCCAGTGCCAAATAAGCAAGCACCGAAGTCAGGTTAACTGACAAGCATCCCTCCGGGGAGCCGAAATCAGGACACTCAAGCCCCAATTGCTCCCGGCCTCCAGTCATTTGATCGACGTTCACAAGAGCGATCATTATAAGACTCGACCCCGAGGAGAAACGGCGGGGCAATCAGCGGCGCAGGTGCCAAGGCAGCGACCAAGAACTGGACCGAGGAACAACCCTACAACGGAACCCCCTCGGTTGCCCAGCCTTGAAGCACTTGGAGCCCGCCATCCCGTTCCTTCCGAGAGATTGGCGCAGCGGCAACGCGGCTCGCAACGATCGCAGGTTCATCTCCTCGGGGGGGAGGAAGCAAGGCACATGCAGGTGAGAGCACAACACTCCGTCTGCTGTTGATTCACCGTAGCAGCGACGCTCCCCCGAGAAGACGGTGGTAGGCCTACATCACATCACAGATTCGTAGGCATCTTCCATCACGTCGTAGACGACGGTGAGCCATTCGCTCACATCAACACCAAAAAACAGCTGGCCAATAACGCAGGTACCGACATCAACATCAGAAGAATCTAAACTAACCTAGGCGTTCCACCCAAGGGGTAGTTCCGCGGCCTGCCGTTAGCCTTCGGAAACTACCAGCTAAATGCGTGGCGAGACCCACGAGACCCTCACTGGAGGACGGATTGCCAGGTTTTCAAGATAGGTATGGCTCTGACCCTGATGGTCTTCAGTGGCATGACTATGAAGAACTGGTCAAGGACATTTACGAGGCGTTGGGGAGAGCCCATGGCGTGACTATCGAGTGCTGGGGTATGGCTTGCCGCGTTCGGGGCCGGTCAGGGGTATGGCACCAGATTGATGTTCTCACCACTCACATAGCCGGTTTGCATCAGTACCGTACGGCGGTGTCCTGCAAATATTGGAATAGGAACGTTGGCAAAGCAGAGGTTGTGGAGTTCGCCAAGGTCCTCGAGGACGCAAGATTGAACAAGGGGGTCATCGTCTCAAAGTTGGGATTTACACGAGATGCCCAGAAGTTCGCAAAGTTCGAAGGCATTGGGCTTGTTGAACTGAGGAAACCGCTGGACAGCGACTGGGATGGTCACATCACGGAGGTGCATGGCACCCTTGTGGTGGATGTCGGTCTGTCGGCAGAGAACGTTCGGTTCCGACTTGCCGAGCCGGAGTCCGGAGCTGCGGGAGGTCCGACCCGTCTGCTCACTGGCGATGTGCTTGTCTGTGTTCCGGGGCAGGAACCTAAGACCTTCCGGGACCTGGTCTATGAGGAACGTAGCAAATACCCTGACCGAGAGGCATACGATGTTCAATTTCCGGAAGGCAGCAAATTGCAAATACTGAACCAACCGGAATATCTGCCCGAGGGGTTTGCGTTGGATGGGGTCAGTTTCACGGTCATAGACATTCCGCCGCTGACCACAGAGTTGGCGGTGCGGGCGGATGACCACATTTACATGATTATGGAGAGCATCTTCGACGGGCGCCGGTTCACTCTCACCGGGGACGGAGAGATCATAGAGAACGAGTCTTGAACCTATGCACGACTAGGAATCTCTATAGAGGGCGGCTTCAAATCTGCACATCGCTTACTGTGTGTTGATTGGGGACAGCAAATGGTGCGTGGAATTGAGAGACACTTAAGAGGCTCATCGGAAATTAGGGGGGTGTTTCTATCTGTTTGATGCTTCTATGATTTCCAAATCGTGTTTGGAGGGGTGGGGTGTTTAGGTGGGTGGGGGGTTTTCGAGAAGGCGGTAGAGCTGTCGGGCGATGTATCGTTTGAGGCAGCGGCGGGTTTCTTGGGTGGTTTTTCCTTGGCTGGTTCGTTTGGCGATGTAGGCCTTGGTTTTGGGACAGTGTCGGGAGCGGCTGATGGCGATGGTGTGGAGGGCCTGGTTTAGTTGGCGGTCGCCGTGTCTGTTGAGCCGGTGGCGGGTGTGTTGCCCGGAGGATGCTTCGAGTGGTGCTACGCCGGCTAGGCGAGCGAAGGCTGCTTCGTTGCGGCATCGGCGGGGGTGGGACCAGGCGATGAGCACTTGAGCGGCGGTGATGGGGCCTATTCCTGGCTGGTTCAGCAGGTGCGGAGCGACAGAGATGACCAGTTCGGTGATGGATGTTTTGAGGTCTTGGGTCTCTGTGGAGAGCGCGCGGATGCGCCTGGCCAGGCTGCGCATTGCTTGTTTGGTGGCGGTGAGTTCTCCGATGGGTCCGGATCGGAGACGGAACGCCGCGCATGTGGCTACGAGAGCAGGGGTGGTAAGACCTCGGAGTTGGTCCCTGAGATCGACCGGCGCGGTGACTAGGAGGGCTTTCAGTTCGTTGATCGCCGATGTTCTAGCTGTTATGGCGCCTCGGCGGGTGGTTGCTAACACTCGGAGGGCTTCTCGGTCTCCCCGAACTCGAGGAACCGATGGCCTACGGCGGCCTAGCTGTCCTTCCCACAGAGGTGGTTTACAAGTCGGGTGATGGGTGGTTGGTCTCCGAGTGAGCTGTGGGGTCGGTGGTGATTGTAGATGCGGAGGAACCGGTGGAGGGCCTGGCGGCGTTGCTGGTTGGTGAGATAGGGACGTTTGTAGGCCCATCCTTTTAGGAGGGTTTGGTGGAAGCGTTCCACTTTGCCGTTGGTCTGCGGCCGGTAGGGACGGATCGTTTTATGAGACGCGTCCAGGTCGGTGAGCACTTTGGCGAATGCCCGACTGCGGCGGTAGGCCCAGGCGTTGTCGGTCATCACCCGGTCCACACGGAACCCATAAGTAGCGAACCAGCGGCCGGCGCGGAGCATGAACCCGGCACAGGCTTGGGCGTCGTCGGTGTCTAACACTTCGGTGTAGGCCATGCGACTGTGGTCATCGACCATCGAATGCAGATACTCATATCCCACCTTCTGTCTGGGCCCGGCTTTGTCTCGCCCGTGGATTCTCCATCCTCCCCCATCAGGGATTCTGCCCAGCTTCTTGATGTCCACATGGACCAGTTCACCTGGGCAATCCCGCTCATAGCGGATCGGGACGCCGCTGGTCCGGTCCAAATCTGTGAGGCGGGAAAGACCCCGACGGGAAAGCACGCGGTAGATAGTCGAGCGTGGTACGCCCAGCCGCCATGCCATCAAATGGGGTCCTTCTTTCTCCAAGATCCGATCCGCCACGATCCTGTTCTCTGTCTCGACCGGTACCCGGTTGGGACTGCGATGGGGACGAGACGAACGATCCATGAGGCCCGGTTCGCCTTCCTCCCGGAAGCGTTTCAGCCACCGGTAGGCGGTCTGGCGGGAAACCCCCGCTGCTTCGGCGGCGTGAGCCACCGGCCAACCATGCACCAGGATCCGATCCACCAACAACCTACGCCCGAACGGCGTCAACTTCCTACAGTTCCCCACGAGGGCCTCCTTTGATTCGAAGGATTTGCTTACCCCACGAATCAAACCAGGGAGGCCCTCCCTTATCCAAGCACCAAAACCGTCAACAACGTCCCTGGGAAGTACAGCTAGCCAGTGGGTCGACGGAGCGCCTGAAGCTTGGGTGGGAATGTAGGAAAGAAAGGCGCGGCCCCTCTATCCTCCCGAGGCTGTGGCCGGTGGTCGGTTGGGGGACATATCTGACAGTAGAACGATGTCGCCCGGCCACCCCGGGGGAGCAATGTCGAATCTAAACCCTATGTTTGCCGTCGTACCACACAAAACGATGGCGATCATCTTTCCCCCTTTAGTCTTTCCTCGAAGTGCGAATTGGCTAGCCATTGTCCGAAACTGGCCAGTTGGTGCAAGTACTGTTCTGACCGCACGGTTGGGATCGTGGAACTGTCGTAGAACCAGATCTCCCACTCGTTGTCCAATTTCTTGGGATTGCGGCCGCCGGACCATAGCTGTATTTGCTTGGGTGACGGCCTCCTTCTCCATCCTGTTTTTGATGACGATTGTGCTTCAAATACAGCCAGCGTACGGTACTCACGGCCTTTGACGCGAACGATCCACGGTCCTGAGGTAGGACATGAAATCGTTGCACAATATGGCATGGCGCGGCGGATTGTGTGTCCGATCCGGTGGTCTGGAGGGGGTGTCTTCCTGGCGGCTCGGGGTTGGTCCTTGGCCTGCCGATCAACCTGTGCCACCATCCGGCGGGCGTCTTGGACAGCGGAGTAGATGTCTGCAATGGTGACATCGCTGGGTTTTCCCTCACGGAGTTCTCGATCGGCTTTACAGACGAGATACAGGGATGCGTCTAGGCGGGATTTGAGGTGGTGGAGAGGCTGTTTGGTATTCTGGGGTGCGGTCTTGTAGGCAGAGACGGGCTGATAGTTGGGTGGCAGTCCTATGGGTTCGAGAGTCAAAACGACCTCCCTTTCTTCAGGCATTAGGGAGTGGTGGGTAGAGGTGATGATATCTCATAAGCCCAAAGTTGGAGGAACGACCTGGTCTCCGGTTCAGATGGGCAGCCCATGCACGATCCACGAGGGTACCTGCGGCTCCCACCGGTGGACAGAGAGTGCTGGTCGAGGTGCCCGGCTCAACAGGTTCCCCTAGTCTGGCAGGCTAGGGTGTTTCTGAGGATCTGTGGGGAGGGGACAGGTGCCGAGACCCGAGAATGAGGTCTGAAAGAGTTAAGCATCGAGTTGTGTGCCACTGTGAAAGCGGGGTGGTTCAGGGCAGTAGGTGCCGCTCGGGGGGTTAATTTGTGGGTGAGGGTCGACCACACGTTTGCACTAAAGGCTGCCCACGGCAGATTTCAGGTGGGCAGCCACCGGCAACACGGGGCGACGCCGGCTCGTCGGGGGTGGATTCGAGGGTTTTCCACCAAGAGCGTTCGTTGTTTGTTTATCCGACTCGTGACGGGGAAGCCCCCGGGCGAACGGCTGCGAACGGCTTGCCGGTTGCAGGTCGGTGTTTTCCCAGGTCAGAGGGCAAACGAACGGTTTGCGAACGCTGGAACGAACGCTGCGAACGGTTTGCGAACGCTCTTGTTGGGAGTTGGTTGCATGGTAGAGGGCATGAAACACGATGGATTCTGTTCGGACTGCCCTCCCTGGGGGTGGTGTGGTTGCGTCGACGGTGAACCGGACCCAGCAGGTGGGGTGTCTCAGGTGTTGCGGATGTCCGCGGTTGTGGCTGTTACCGGTTTGTCCCGCACAACTTTGTGGCGGCTCCGCCAGACGGGTGAGTTCCCGAACCCGATCCGTTTGGGCGGGTGCAACTCCCGGGCAGTTGGATGACTCCGAGGTGACATCGAAGCATGGATCCCAACCAGACCAGCAGCCTAAACAGAACCGACACATCAGTATCCCCACCCGGGATTGCTGTTTTGACCCACAGAGGAACAGAAACCAATAAGATGTCGCAACAGCAGCAGCAGATGGGAGGAGTTCGGGTGGTTTTCAACCCGTCCCATGCGGCTGGTCTGATGGCACTGTCCGAGGACTGGGGGATCTCTCCGGTGGCGGTTGCTCGGCGGATCGTCCGTGAAGCCCTCAGAAACCACGGTGTTCTTGACCGCCCCCCGCGGTCTTCCCTGGGCCAGGACAATCATCCGGGAATGGTTCACCGAACCCTGCGGATCACTGCTAAGCAAGGCTCCTTTGTGGAATCCACAGCCTATCGGTATCGGTTGAGCCGCTCGGAGGTCATACGAGGTGTTCTGACCCATGCCATCGGCCAAACCATCACCCATGGCCATCTCCGTCGGACACCATCGGAGAGGAGAACGGTGCGCTGGTCGGTGCGTATCACCACCTGCCACGACGCTCATATCCGAAGGGTCGCGGAACTGCTCAAGTGTTCCGAAACCGATGCCGCGGCTGGGCTTTTGTCCTCGATGGCTGCCCGTCGACACTTCCTCCGGCAACTCCAAGGGCTCTGAACACCAGCTAACAATAGGGGGAGCGAGCGTCCGGCCCGAATGGCGGTGGTTTGATCCTCAGGATGCCCACTCGCAAACGTTCCCAAACCGTTCGTTTCAGCGTTCGCAAACCGTTCGTTGCCCTCTGACCTGGGAAAACGCCACCTCGGAAATCGGGGCCGTTCCTAAACCGTTCACCTCGAGCGCCGTTCATAAGAAGCCGGAAAGCGCGAACGACGAACGCCATAGGTGAAAAACCTCCGAATCCACCCTCAACGAGCCAGCGCCGTCCCAGGTTGCCGGTGACTGCCCACCGTTTTCTGCTGTGGGCAGCCTTTAGTGCAAGCGTGTGGTTGAGTTCGCCCACCTCTAAGAACGTTTTGCGGTAGGCGTTTCGCAGAGTCCCTCGGTTCTGGCGGCGGCTGCTTCAAGGTTCCCTCTGCATCGTCTCGTTGGTTCTGGCTCCCATGCCCTTGTTCCCTGGTTCCTCCCTTATGTCCACTTGATCAGCTTCGCGCGGTTTCCTACTGTTGTGGAGGGTTTTTGGTGGTTAGGTCCGTGTTGGTTCGGTCCGGTCGTGGCGGTGGTTTCCCTTTCAGTCGGGGGTTGATGCCTGGGGGAGGTTCGGTGGCTCGGTGGGTGTTCGGGGGTATGGTTTGTTTCACCCTGCGCGGGGTTGAAAGGGGTGATTGGTTTGAGCGACGTGGTGGTGCAGGAGACGGCCCGGTTGGTTGTGTTGATCGCTGACAGCTTTTATGGGAGCGGGTTTGATCTGTCGGTCAGAGAGAATGCTGTGGCTGGCACTTGGTGCGAGATGCCAGAGGTCGAAGCGGCCGGCCGGCTGCGTGGTTTGGGCGTTTCGGGTAGGGAGGTGCGTCTGTTCTTGACTTTCGTGTCTGCTATGGAACGGTCACGGGACGCAACCCAGTTGTGGGGAGCAGCTGTCTCGCTTTGGGAATCGTGTCCTGGTTTGTTCGAACCCGCCGGGGTGGCGCGAATGGGGGTGTCCGTGCTTCGGGAGGCGTTGCGGTCTGCGGGGGTCAGCCGATTTCACACCAGCGACGCCGTGGGGTGGTGGACCATCGCGGTGTCGCTGATTGACGAGGCAGGTCCTATTCGCCGGGTGATCGAGGAAGGCAGGGGACACGCCGGGGAGTTGCTGGCCGACGTACGGAGCGAACGAGCCGGGAAGGCCAGGTTCCCTCTGCTTAGAGGACCGAAACTGGCTCCGATGTGGGTACGGGTTCTGGCGGCGCCTGGCGGAGCGGCCATTAGCCATTTGGACATTGTCCCGGTGGCGGTTGATGTGCAGGTGCGTAAAGTCACCGAGAACCTCGGAGTGGCCGATACCCGAGGCCTTCCTCTGCGGAGGGAAGTGAAACGCCGGATTCAATCGGCATGGGCAGAGGCGGTGTCCGTTGCTGAGTTCGGTGGTCCCTTGCACATCGGCGGTACTTGCGCGGCTCTTGATCCTGCTCTGTGGCTGTTCGGCGCTCGCGGTTGCAGCTTCTGCGAAAAACGCGACCGTCGGATACCGATCAGCACAGCCTGTGACAAATGCCAACTATTCGACAACCCGCAACCAACGGGTCCCGTCTCATCAGAACGCCTCGGCGGACAGTGACCGAAAAAGAGTCCACAAATCAGCAATCAATCGTGGGTGCGGAAGACAGCCGAGCCCACCGAGTCAATCGAATCTCCAAAGTTCTACACGCACGGGCCGAAGCCCACTCCCGGCCCATTGCCACCACCCCCGATTCGATTATCAGGTGCTTCTATGCGATCTGTTCTGTCGCTGAGAAGGTCAGCCGCTCCTCAGAGACCCTCAGCAAACGCGTGGCTGGTGGCAAAACCCGAACAACATGCTCCCATTGACATGAAAGAGGTGTATAGTGTAAAACCGATCCGTTCGAGCAAGGGAGGAAACCCCTTCTGGCAACTGTATTTGATTGCGATGTCTGGGAGGTAGTGTCGACCATTCCCAAGGGAGAGATCATGGCCTTCTCCGAGGTTGCGGAACTAGCCGGGCACCCGCGTGCCTGGCTCGCCGCGGCTACTGCGATCGGGAGAGGCTTGGACTCAGCACCCGAGCCTTATCCCTGGTGGAGAGTGGTTAGGAAAAGCCGGATCATCAAGGAGACCGACAGCCGTGGCGCATGCCAAATCGGCAAGCTCCAGAAAGAAGGCTGGACAATCGATCAACATCTTCGAGTAACGCGATAAATAAGCAGGATGCACCGAAACAGGCCACCCTTTACGCCCGAGTTTCGGCCGCCGAACAGGCCGCAAGCGGCCTCGGAATCGACGCCCAGCGGATCGCCAGCCGCTTTTACGCCCAAGCATGGGGCTGGGAGACTGTCGTCCACAAAGCCGAAGGCGGCGGGAGCCGAACCATGGCGCCCGACCACCGGCCCGTACTCCGGGAACTCCTCGCAGGCCTCGACGGCGGCTAGGCCGACATGCTCACCCTCGCCAGCCGATCCAACGCCCGGGGATGGGACCTGGCGTTCCTGAACCTTCGCCTTGACACCACCAGCCCGTCGCCGGCTCGTGCTCGGAGTCCTCGGCTCGATCGCTTAGCGAACGAGACGTGACGACCCAGCGGATCCGAGCCGCGTTCCAGGCCAAAGAAGCCCGCGGGAAGCTACTCGGCCGACCGGTCACCATGGACCCGCAATCCGAGAATCATCAACGAACTGCACAACAAAGATCCCGGACTCACCGGCATCGCCCGGGAGCTCCTAGCACGGGACCTGCCCACAGCCCGCGGAAGGCAATGGTGGTCATCCACCGTCAAAGCCGCTATCCACATCATCCACCTCGACCAAGAAGCCAAAACCATCGTCACAAGGGGAACCTTCTCATGAAAGGGAATGCCCAATGAACCAACCGTTACTTAGCCTTACCGTCGATCTCGGACAAATCCTTATTTTGTTGGTGCTTGCAATTTCCTGGGTATACACACGGTGGCGCGACCGTCGAATCTCGCTGGACACCAGGTTGACTGACATCGAACAGCGACTGGACTCTATTGCTGAATACCAGGAGTTCCACCACCAACACCATCAGAGAACGGGGCTGTAGAGGGTTTGGCATGGAAAGATCAGCCGCTAAAAGAGTGCACTATTGGAGGCCGCAAGAGTTTCAATACGTCAGGTTTCAGTCTTGAGGGAATGCGGTACAACTTCGACAAGTGGCTGATAACGGTGAGTCTCCAAAGAGCCGAGCAGATCGAGATCAGATTGCATCAGGGACAGATAATCGGTGTCAAGACTGAGAATCAGAATCATCACACCCATGAGCCGGGCATAAACCCTCTATTTGGGTGGAGCAGACGCCTTCCCCACCTCCCAAGCCGAACACGCCCAGATGGTCCTCGAAGTCCATCAACCACAATACCACATCCGTTGAAAAACATCCGCTTCGGGCGCCAGCCCCTGGCAGACGACCTCCGCTCTAGCGCCGGAGGCAGCGGTCACTCGCTCCCCGTGCACGGACCGATCTTCGCGAGACCGAAACAGCGCGGCCGACGCGGGAAGCCTCCATTGGGACGCCAACAGTCCCCGGACATCCTGATCCGCCCGCCCCTGCAGAACACCGCGCAATCACGGGTGAGAAGAAGGCCGACTTCACCAACAAGCCGCACGAGATCGCTTATGTTGAGCTCGGAAAGGCTTTTGCGCCCGAGAAGTTGATGGCTAGGACCGCGTCACGCTGGTCTTCTCGTAGCACAGCGGTGAATCCCGCCTGCTCGAAGTCCCAGTCATACGCAGGCGCCTCCGCTATCCCCCGCTCCTCCATCACGAGGAAACTGGCACAGTCCGTAAGGCTCCATCGCTGGTCGGGGCGGGCGGCGTAGTGCTCCACGGCGGCGCGAAACTGGGTATCTGAACTGGTCAATCGAGATCTTCGCCTGGCACCACAACCGACGTTCTAACGTGTCCTATCGCGGGGTGGGGGCGACGGTTCCTGTTGGTTTGGGCCACATTTTAGGTTTCCCGAGGACTTGTTCGGGGGTGCGTCCCTGGTTCCATCTTCCGGTGTGTGCCCGGTCGGTGTTGTAGTAGTCCAGGTACTGTTTGAGGTCGCGTCGGAGCCCGGTGATCTTGGGTATCAGGTAGCGAGCAAACGCGGGTTTCCAGCATTCTTCGAGGATGGTCTGCTGTACTCGTTCCACACACCCATTCGTTTGGGGACGGCCGGCTCGGATGAACCGATGCTCTGCGCCGAGCGTCCCGATGGTGTTACGGAACACCTTGGAGCGATACTCTGATGCATTATCCGACATCACCGCTTGGAGTTTCCACCCCCTGGCGGAGAGGTCTTCTGCTACCCGCCGGGCGAGTCGGCTGGTCCGCAACGCGGCGGGGTTACGAGGGGTAGTCCACAACTCGGCCCAGGTGTACGACGACGCCACGTCGATGGCGGTGTATTGCCACACTGTTCCTTTCACGCCTTGTAGGCGTCCTACATAGAAGCAGTCCATCTGTACCAGTTCACCAGGCACTGCGACCTGCAGATGCTGCTGGGCCAACACAGACGGTTTCTCCCGAGCCGGTGGGGCGGCGTAGCCGGCCACCAACCCCAGGCGCTTTCCGCGGGTGTTCAGACCGTGCCGGCGGAGCACCCGCCACACGCCCGAGGGGGAGATCACGATCCCACCCCACTTGGTCCGACCTAGCTCTGCTGAGACCCTTGCCGGACCGAACCCCGGGTGACCCAGAGAAAACGCCACTATCCGATGCTCCACGAACGGACTGGTCGCGTTCGGCATCCGAGGCTGGCGCCGCTCCCGCGGGCGCAAGATCTCTGTCCCGTGCCGTTCCAACTGGTGCTTCCACCGATAGAACGTCGAATGATGGATCCCCATTATCCGACACGCAGCACGTACGTTCCCCAGCTCCTCGGCTAGAGCAAATACCCCCAGCCGAAACCGATACAAGGCATCATCATTACCCACGGCGGTGTGTCCTTTCTGCTCGATGTGATGGTCAAGCAACAGGATGCACCGCCACACCCCACCAGGCCGGCATTAACCCACCCAGGTGTCGCTACATCTCAGAAACAGGACATTCTAACGGACCCCTCGAAGGCATCAACACGTGATCCAAACCCTCCGCAGAACCGCCCACGGGTTCGCCAACCCCCACTCCAGCTACCCATCCCAACAATTCGCGAAGGGCCGCTTTTTAGGGGATTCTGCTTCGATTGACTTCCTTCCAGGCTTGGCGGGGGGCAGCGGGGAGGAGACGACATCAAGGGGTCTCCTCGGTTTCGGGGAGGAGGGTTGCGGCAGCTTCGGGGTCTATCTCCCATTCGAGTGCCATGTACAGAGCACCGTTGATGTAGTTCCACTCTTCCGTCTCCCTGACCTGAAATGCACCGGCGGCGATTTGCTCTGCGAAAGTAGGTCCCGTGTGGGTGCCGTCGACTTCGGCTTGAACCTGGTAGGCGAGAAGCTGGACAAGGTCGACCAGGAAGTCGATGACCGGTTCGGGGGGCAGGTCCGAGAGTTTTTGTTGTGCGGCTAGGAACTGCGTCTCGGCTTGCTTCATGGCTTGCAGGATCAACGGATGTGCTTGTTGTTCTTCTGGGAGGTGGAAGAGACCCGAGATTGTTTGTAGTGCTCTCTGTGCTTCGTCGAAGATATCGGCGACGTCACTGGGCCAAGGTTGGAGAGATGGGGAGATCCACTCGGGGAGGCCCGGCGACGGTAACAGGAACATGCCAAGTTTTTTGGCCAGTCTGGGTACCGGTCTGCCTAGGCGGCACGGCACCAGCAGGTATGTCTCGTCTGTGGGCCGTTGAAGGCTGAGGGTTTCGCCCAGTTTCAACAGGGCATCCGGCCAATCGATTATCGCGTCCAGTTCGACATGGACAGCGAAATCCGAAAGGGGGGCCCGCTGTTGGCTCCGGTACATGACCTTGGTCTGGTATCCGGTGGTTTCGCACAGCCCCGCAAGGGTGTGGTTTCTGGTTTGAACGTGGAGTGTTTCTTGCTGTTTGCCGATTCGAGCTGCCCGTCGGAGAGCTTCTCTCCGTGTTCCCGAACGAATTCGTTGGAAAACGTTAGGAGCGTCCGAGCCTTGCCGTGCCATGTGTTTGATGATGAAGTAGAGGTCGTTCAGTGTGTCGGCCAGGCTGTCAAGGGTTTCCGGGTGGCGGTCCATGCCCAGCACAGACCAGGGTTCCTCGATGGCGCCTTTGAGGTGCCTATCTAGGACTGTCTTGGAGATGTATCCGGCGAGCTGTGGGTATTGAGCGGGGTTGCGGAGCCTCGGGAATACGCTGTCGGTCAGGTCAGTGATCAGTGAGGAAAGGTCGTCAACGACGAGGGCGGACTGGTCGGGGTTCGCTGGGTCCCGCCGGTGGACACTGGTAGTTGCGGCTGATCCGAGAGGGGGTTTGAGTCCTCTGCCCTTTGCGCGAAGTTCGTCAATACGATGTTGCATTGCTTCGCGGTCACGGTGGGAAGAACCGCCGGCGAGAAAGCGAGTTGTCACCTGGCGAGTCAGGTTCGCGGTTTCTTTGAGGAGCAGCCTAGCTTTGTCGAGCCGGTTCGTGTCGGTGTCGCCGAGAAGAGCGTGGGCTTCTCTGATACGGGCTTGGTTCCACTCCCGGCGGGACTCTGAGTAGTCGTATTTGCGTTTGAGCTTGCTGATCCCACGGGTGACGTCGCCAATGTGCATTCCGTGGCCACCGGGGGTTTGTGCTCGAATGTCGACCGAGTCGATCTCCGGGAAGCATCGTATAAGAACCCGCGCGAGTGCTACGCAGTTCTCGTCGGGGTCTCCCTGGACGTCGTCGGAGACGTGAAGAACCCGGGCGAACGCTATGGTCTCTGCGTTTTCGGTTCGGGTTTCCAACTGTGTGATCCAAGGGTTGTCAGTGCGTATCCGTCGCACCGTTTCATCTGGGCCTCCGATCTCGGTAAGGAGCGACTCGGCAAGGGTGGGAGCACAGAAACGAGCCGCCGAAATGCACACCGCTAGTTGATTCACGGGCGCGGTTCGGAGGGTCTCGACCAGTTCGCAACCAGCACGGAGCTCGTCGTTGAGAGCGGAAACAATGCCGGGGGTGGGGTTGGTCAGAACGGAGAACATCCGAGTGGCGTTTGCGATGTTCTGTTCTGTCGCCAGGAGACCAGCCAGGGTCCCCGCTCCAATCTGGGACACAAGGTCGTGGATCGATGATCGTCCCCGAACGGCTTGCATTGCGTCTTGAACCGGTTGAAGTTCCAAGATTCCAAGGTCCGCAACCCGCATGCCGGTAACGGTCATGGCGAAGAGAAAAGGCTGGACGGACGCCCATACCTCGTGACGGTCGGCGATGTCTCTCCACTCTTGGGCTACTTCGCAGAAATCGAACAATCGCAAACCCTCCATGTAGGCAGCCAATCGATCCAGGTGCAGGTTCCCACTAGACGCGGTTTCGATAACGGCGGTCCTGGCCGACGGGACGTCACGGAGAAGGTTCGCGATGAACCGGTGAAGTTGGCGGTCTTCTATGAGGGGAAGGACTTTTCTGATGGTGCTGTCAAAGTCGGGTGGGGGCGTCGCGTGAACAGCGTCGCTGATCGCTTGCGAACGGAGCCTGTGGAGACCTGAGAGCACTCCGGCCTGTTCGACGACCAGGTGTTCCTCGGCCAATCGTTCGACCGCCTGGCGCAGTTCCCACTTCTCCATGTCACAGGCCCCTTCTAGTTGGCTGGCGGGCAGCGAAGCCGACCACCTGTGAGCGACCGACACCAGCCTCAGCACCTCCAACTCTCCATAGCGCTCTTCCACTATGCGCCGCTGGACCTGTTGACCGATAACCTCCCCCAGTCGCCTGCCCCGTGTCAGCAGGTGGGTGAACTCAAGAGTGAGCCCGTTGGATTCCGAAAACGCTTCTGCCCAATGCGGCATGGTGGTAACACCCCGCCTTTTGAGCCCCCGGAAAATGGTCTCGGCCGCCGTTTGACTGAGTCGCACCGACACGGTAGCGCAATCTGTGAGATCACCAAGGGTGACAAGGTCCTCCTCCCGGGCAGTGGCCACCAACAAAACCCCTGGCTCTGAATCCAAGTCGGCTCGTAAACGAGCCCACCCGCCGATTCCATCGGTTCCGGCACCGTCCACCAGGAACCCGACGGGTGCCTCCGGGGAGGCTCTCTGCGCCCGCGCCAAACGAACCAGATGAGGCACATCATCGGATAGCAGCCGTTTGATCCGATACCACACCACGCCGGGCAGAGCCTGGGGTACTGTCCACAAAACAGCGCTCTTGCCCACCCCCGAGGGTCCGGTTATCACCACCGCTGACCGTTCGTCCAGCCCTGACAGGACCTTGTCCATGACCTTGGGACGGGGAACCACAAGACCAGCTGCTAAATGGCCCGGCTGGGTAGCGGTTCCTTCATAGAACCGCATATCGGCGAGGGGTTTGTTAAGGCTGAGAGGTTCGCAAACACCCTGTGTGACAGCGAACTCCAACGATTCGAGATCTATCTGCTCCGCCGCGGCCTGGATCCTCGCGACCAGTTCGGTTCTGGTAAGACGACAGCGGTTCTCATAGTCAGCGGACCCGTTGGCGTCGGAGGTGTCCGCCACCAGAACGCGAAGATCCCGACCAACCATTCCCAACCCGGAAGGAGGAAGCGAAACCAGGTCGGATATCTCAGCGTCGGTTGCCGCGGTGACCTGCTCCCATGTCACACCCACCACCACCGTGGACGAAGAAACCGCGTCGATTTCATCGGGGCTCATATCCAGCTCTCTCGCTTGGCCTCGGAGGGCTTTTCGGAGACCCGACCCGCTCGGTAGAGAAACATCGAGCGTGCGGCCGAAATCGTTCAGGGCATCTTCTCCCTTCACCCCTCTCTCCAGAACAACCACCAGGACGGAGCGCTCGTCTTGACGTTCTGTTCGCTTTCGCCACGCTTCGAGTATGTAGCTGCTGACCTCGCCAGGGGGAAACCGGTCGCGGTGCTTCACTCGGGATTTGACCTGCACATGCCAAGGGAGGTCCCCCTCCACGGACATGTCCTCGAACCCCTCGGGTACCAACGCGGCTGCGTTGAGACTGCCCGACGCCACCCTGGCTCCAAGCCACGCTCCGACCGCGTCTTGGAAGTGGAACCCCCGCCCAGACCTCGCGCCCTGCCGGGTGGAATCCCACTGTTCAAAGAGAACCTCACTCCGATCACTGCCATCCCCCACAACTGCTGTCTCTCGCCCGTCCGCCGGCGCCGAACCCTCGCCTTCTGTTGCCCTTCTCGGCGGAACCTTGGGTTGGCGCGACCGGCGTCTCCTGCCGCCCTTGCCTTTACGAGCCACTACCAGAACCCTCCAAGGCCATCACTACAGCGGGCAACCCCCGCGAATGCAACAACGGTCCAGAACTTGCGCCCCTGGAGAGTTGCAGGTTGGCCAAGGAGGATTACCCGACCAAAACCTGCCGGGGGGCACCCAGAACAAATCCGATAGGCATTTGTAGCCGTAATGTTTCCTCCCTGACGACCGCTAATGTGAACGGCTCACAGGAAAATAGCACCAGTAGGCCGTCAACTGCGGTCTTTTCGCTTTCGCGGGTTTTGGTTGCGGGTGGGTGTTGGCAGGGTTGCTGTCACTCCGACAATTATCTGGTGCTGTGTTTCCAAATGTGGAGTCCTCCCTGTGTGCCCGGTGCGCAGAGGTCGGGGAGCCAGACGGTGGCCAGGGTTCCGAAGACTGCCCGGCTGTTGGTGGATGTGATGATGATCGTCGGCTCCCCGTCTAGGCTGGTGTCACCCCGGGGGAACATCTTGGAGATGGTCTTGACGGAAGAGAGGATGCGAGCGTCTTCGTAAAGCCAGAGTTTGGTAAACGGGCGATAGCTAGCGGGTGATTTGACCACCCCTCGTTAGCTACCCCCCAGGCCGAAGGTAAGGCCTCCTGATAGGTTTCCCACCCACCGACTGACGTACAGCAAAGTGTCGACTTCCTAAATGGCATCCCCAGGGATGGTCGACCGGAATGGGGCTTGTGGATCCACACTGGGGGCTCATGGCCACGAGTAGGTGCTCCTGCAAGGCACCCGAACGACTTATAATGATTGAGAGAGCACGAACCACTTGGAAATGCGTCATGGAATCCAGCCCCATCACCGAGAAGGACAGCGAGCATTTGACTGTGGCGGATTTCGACGCCAATACAGGAGAGAATCCTGATCCGACAGGGGATTTCGCATCGGGCCGGACCCGAGTCTTTTTGGATGCCGACGAGTTCCTCGCTTTTCTTGACCACTGCCATCAATCGGCGCCGGAGGAGTAGCCCGCAAGGCAGATGCCAACCTTTGAGGTGTCAGAAGCCTTTCGGAGAGACGTAGCCTCTCTAACCTCAGGCCAATACGCCCGATTCCAAGTTGCAGTGCGCAGATTCATCGAGGACCTGCGGGCGATGGAGGCCGGTGAACAGGTCGGGTTCCGGCCAGGACTGAGAGTAAAAAGGGTATTGGGGACAAGCGGCCTCTATGAGATGACATGGTCCCCCGACGGCCGCGCCACCTTCTCTTGGGGAGAACCCATCATTAGGGGCACCAAGCACATCGAGTGGGTCCGCTGTGGGGATCACAGCATCCTCTAACAAACGGTGTTTCCCATTGACTTTTGTACCGTGGCCCTGCGCCCCCAAACTGGGCTACAGGCGTCGTCGAGGACGGATAACTGATGCCGCTCCGATCAGCGTCAGAAATAGCCCTGCTCGACACCCCGAGGATCCCACACGGTACACCCGCCCGGGTAATGGCCACCACCACTTAGACCTGTGCTACGGTAAGAGTTTTCAGGATCCTCCTCGGTAATCGTAAACGCTTGAGGGCCGTATCGGCCTTAGGTCAAGGGCCCTTCCACGTATTCCGCCCACCGCTCCATGACGGGCCTCCGCACCTCAAGCAAGTCGGAACGGGCATATGCGCCTTCAATCCCTTTCACCGTGTGAGCTAGGGCCGCTTCCGCGACCTCACGGGGAACGCCTGACTCGCCGCACCAATCCCTAAACGACGACCTCATGCCATGCGGAACACAGCCGATGCTGTTTTCCCGGAATAGTTTGCTAATGGTCGAATCGGAGAGAGGCTTACCGGTCACAGATGGAAAAACCAATCCATCGCAGCCCCAAAGATCGCCAGCCTCCCCCACAATCGACGTAGCCGCATTGGAAAGCGGAACCCGATGTGGCTTTCCGATCTTTGTCCGCGAACCCGGAACCGTCCACACCATTTTCTCCAGGTCGATTTCAGCCCAGCGGGCAAGTCTGGCTTCCCCGCTCCTTGTCGCCGTCAACGTGAGAAACCAGGTTGCCAGCACTGTTGCCCGATAGGCACCGGACGCCTCGATTGTGGCCAGCGCTTCGGCGACTTTACTGTGATGAACCGCCCTGTGGCGCTGCTGGCCATTACCCCGAGGAAGGGCTGAGGTGATGACTGGACCGCGGGCAGGATTGTCCGTCCTGTATCCTGCAGCTACAGCCCAGGCAAGGACCGCTCCGATCCGTTGCTTGACGCGGCGCATGGTTTCGGCCCGGTGGTTCCAATGAGGAGTAAGCACTCGCAGCACATCCGCGGTGTCGATCTCAGCCACCGACTTGTCACCTATCAACGGAAACACATAACGGTCTAGGGACTGCCGCCACTGTTTCGCGGATTTGCCGCCATTCTTCCATGTGGGGATGCGAAGCTCGATCACCGTCTCAGCGGCTTCCGCGAACGTTGGGGCATGCCGGGCTCTTGGACTTCGGCCTTCCTCAATGGCTTGACGGTTCTTGAGCGCCCGCCGTCGGGCTTCGGCCAGGGTTACCGCCGGGTAGCTGCCGAGTCCGATGTTTGTTTCTCTTCCGCTGATACGGACCCTTTGGACCCAGGTTTTCGATAGCCGGGCTTTGACTTTGGTTGGCCGGACCACCAAGCTGAGACCATGTCCTCCTCGTCCGTCTCCGTATCGTCCAAGTTGCCGAATGGTCTTGACGAACGCTGCTGATAGTGTCTTTGGTCGCTTCATTGTCTCTACTCCGCCAATTCTGAGTGTGTGTTTATGTGTCAGTTTAGCAGAGGGACTAAGTGATATCGCATGGGACCGAATGAAACTAGAGGAGTAGAATACAGGCCTCTGACCTGGGACAATAGCAAACTAGATGGGCTTCTATGAAACTATCTAAAACGTCACATTGGCGGACGTCCGCCTCCGCCCATAAGAATCTCCCACGGACCCTGGATTGGCATCTCTATCCTGATAACCAGGGTAAACCTGTCACTCAACCATCTGACATAATGCATCATCCAACCTCCTCGGGCTCCAGCAAACGTGAGACTTGAGGAAACGTGCCGACGCCAGACCAGGAAGCATCTGCCTTGGCCTTGAGCGATGTTACAGCCGAAGGTGTCGAACGGGCAATAGTCGAATTCGACCGACTGGGTAGGGAGGCCTTTCTTGCCCGGTTCGGTTTCAGAAAGGCGCGCGGGTACTTTCTTGTTCGTGGCGAGCGCCGCTATGACTCCAAGGCCGTCCTTGGGGTTGCGCACGGATACGATCGGCCGGATATTGGCCCCCTCAAGCCACAG
The DNA here is from genome assembly GCA_965209025.1 of Acidimicrobiia bacterium. Classification (GTDB taxonomy): domain Bacteria; phylum Actinomycetota; class Acidimicrobiia; order Spongiisociales; family ZC4RG35; genus Bin76. Next base: position 1,288,495 of record OZ242375.1, read on the forward strand.
GATTTCTCAGGCGGCGATGCAACGGTAGCCCGCCGCCTGGAAGATCTCGGGTTTTATGTCATCAAACCTCCCCGTAATCCCAATTGGACTGAGGAGGAGCTTGTTCTCGCACTTAACCTCTATCTCCGGAAGGGTCTTCTCGGCAAGACGGACCCACTCGTCAAGGACCTTTCACACGATCTCAACGCCATGACGGTTCACCCTGAGCATTCCGGATCCAGCAAATTCCGTAACCCAGCCGGTGTCGCCATGAAGCTGGCTTATTTCGCTTCGCTCGACTACAACTTTGATGGCAAGGGTCTGACGCGGACCAGTAAAGCCGATAGGGATGTGTGGACCCGATACGCGACCGAGGAAGACGAACTTGCCGCAACTGCCGTAGCGATTAGAAAGCGGAACCAACTACGAGACAATTCGACTACTGAACCCGCCAGTGTTCAAGTCGCCGAGGTAGAGGTCGAGGCCCAGCACGTCGAGCGGTTTTTAGTCACCGTTCCGGGCCAAGACCGTATGGCCACCCGAAGCGAGCAGGCACTGGTGGTAGCTTTCCGCAAACACCTAGAGGAGCAGGGCCACACAGTGAAGAGACACACATATCGGCTGCCTGGATCAAAGCATGGGCTTTCATGTGATCTCGTTGATGAGACGGCTCAGGTACTCTACGAAGCGAAGGGAAATGGTCTACGTTCTTCAGTGAGAATGGCCATCGGTCAACTCCTCGATTATCGTCGTTTTGAGAAGACCCCTAAGCGACTAGCAGTCCTTCTTCCGCGTAAGCCTGCTCAAGACCTCATCAACTTGATTCACTCCGTTCCCGCAATGACCGTGTGGCGAACCGTTGATGGCTTCGACAGCCACCCACCATTGACTGCCCAGAGGCTCGGCGTGAACTTAGGAACGCCTAAGACATCAAGCTAGACACCTGGCTTTGGGTCAGCTTTCTCACACATCCCTCGGCACAGCAGCAGAGCCCAGACATGTTCAGAAGCCCACAACCAGCGTCGACAGCGATCTAGCCGTATTGAGGCTACGGAGGGCACGTGATCTCGGCCACGCAACACATTCAGAAACCAGCGGACCATCTGCTGATAGGGTGTGTGAAGGAGAAATCCTCCCGGGGTGGCCCGGCTCGCAACGTGTACGCTTCACCGCTGTGGGGATTTCGGCGGGAATATGCAGAACGACGCGCTGTCCCGTGGTTCATTCTTAGCGCTAAGTACGGCCTATTGGCTCCCGACACGCACATCGAGCCGTACGATCTAGCGCTGGCCGATCTCTCGCCGCCGGAAAGAAGGGCGTGGTCACGAGACGTCCTGGACCAGTTCAAGGATGTGACAAGAGACCTTGCGGAGAAGACCATCGAGGTTCATGCAGGTAAGTTGTACATCGAGTTTGGTTTGGAACAAGGGTTGCTTCAGGCCGGGGCGAAGGTGTCCAGACCGTTGGCCCACATACCTGGCATCGGTTCACAGATCAGGTGGTACAAGACGCACCTGGTTTCCGGGTGCCCACTGGAGTGAGCGTGATGGCTCCGAGCGATCCAGCAGTACAGAAGGCGGCACGACTGGCAGAAGTGATCGCAGACAGCTTCTACGGGGAAGGGATGGATCTGTCGGAAGGAGAAGAAACGGCGTCTGGCACGTGGTGTGAAATGCCGGAAGTCGGAGCTGTCCGCCGCCTGCGTGACTTACATGCGTCAGACAAAGCGGTGCGCCTTTTCCTGACTTTCGTGTCCGCAGTGGATCGGATGCGGGACGCCAACAGCCTGTGGAAAGCCGCTGCCGCACTATACGAATCGCGTCCTGACCTGTTCGAACCCGGCGCAGTGGCTCATATGCGGGTATCCAGGCTTCGGGAGGTGCTGTCGGCTGGAAAAGTCAGCCGATTCCACCGCGCTGATAGTGAGGCGTGGAAGAGGATCGCTGTGTCGCTGAGAGAGGAGAGAGGCCCAACCCGGCAGGTGATCGAAGAGGGCAAAGGAGACGCCAGAGAGTTACTGACAGACGTACGGAGCAAAGCAGCCGGGAAGGCTCGCTTCCCCCAGCTCAGAGGACCGAAAATAGCTCCGATGTGGGTACGAATCATGGCCGCTCCGGGCGGTGCAGTCATAAGCCACATCGAAACTATCCCGGTGGCGGTTGATGTGCATGTGCGCAGGGTCACCGAGAACCTGGGAATTACCGATACCCGAGGCCTACCCCTAGGGAGAGATGTGAAATGCCGGATTCAGTCGGCATGGAAGGAGGCTGTCTCCTCCGCTGACTTCGGTGGACCGCACCAGATTGCCGGTTCCTGCGCGGCTCTCGATCCTGCGCTATGGCTCTTCGGCGCTCGCGGTTGCAGCGTCTGCGAAAAGCAGGGTCACAAAATTCCGATCAGCAAGGCTTGTGACAGTTGCCAGTTTCCCGACGTTCGGTGAGCAACGGGTTCTGGCCCTCATTGGTCGCCTGGGCCACAGGCTCAGTCAGGCTGCCAGATAAATGTAGCCACCCCGTAACTGAAGCATTCAGGGCCAGCTCCTTAGCCGGTTTTTTCGAAGTTCCGGGGTCGGAGATGAAGGCAAGCCCCAGAGTTAGCGCCGCGGCCGCATTTGCCGATCACCGGTTACCACGCCCGGGTCATCAATGTCCACGGACGCCGCCGCGCGAGCGATCGCGTCGTAAGCTCTTAACGCCAAATCCTCGGCCGACTGGCCGGCCTCTTCCACCAAGTCCGCAGTGATCTCCACTTCTCAACAGCCCGGGTCCCCCGCCGTCCTGTCCTGACTAGTCGGCCGTTTTGGGGATGGGGGGTGTCGGCGAACGTCTGGTTATCCGGTATAGGGCTAGCAGGGGCCAGGTGGCCAAGGCGGGCCCGACCAGCCAGATGGGCCTGGTCAGCCACCATTGGAGAGTGGGCTCGGAGGGTGGTCGGTACCCGAAGCCGAACAGAACCGCAACCACAATCGCCATTCCGGTGGAGTGCAACAGGTACAGGGGCATAGCGTGCTCATTGATCCAGCCGACCACCAGTTGCTTCAGGGCGCCTCTCTCCAACCAGGCCAGCACCCTGGGCCGGACCACCAGCACCAGCCCCACCTGCAGAATCGTCAAAGCGACGATCGCCAGGGTCGGCGGTCCCATGTTGGAGAAACGCTCACCGGGTACACCCACCAGGGAACGCGGGTAGAAGCCCATATTGGTCAGGGCGACAAGAGCGAAAAGACCCGCCCAGAACATCGTCCATCCGGCCCGGGGAGGCGCGGAGACCATCCGGTCGTAGAAAAAACCGAGTTGGTGGGCCAGACCCCAGATCACCAGGAAGTTGACCCAGGCAGCCCAGCCCTGACCGTGGCTGAACCGGAGCACGTCCAACACACCGGCAAGTCCCAGCAGCCACACCGCGGCGATCTCCCCCCACCGCCGATGAGCCCGGATCGCGATCGGAGCGAAAAGGACCATCACCACGTACACGACAAGGAACCACAGAGGCGACAGCACCAGGACCACAGCCGACCAGACCCAAGCCGGATCGAGGGTGACCTCCAGCATCCAGCCGACGAACAGCCATACCGCCACCAGACCCAGCGCCGGCGCCACCAACCTCCCCATCCGACGTTTGAGAAACCGACGGGAGGTCCCAGGGGTGTAGTTGCGGAAGGACAGGAAGTGGGTATACCCGCCCACGAAAAAGAACACCGGCATCACCTGCAACAACCAAGTGGCCACCCACAGGCCCCGGGTGAAACCGATTGGATTGGAAGGCGACACCGTCTCCGGAGAAACAACCAGAATCGTGAAAACCCAATGCCACACCACCACCACAACCAACGAGAACGAACGCAGAAGGTCTACAAATCGATCCCGCTCCGACGCCACCATCCTCCCTCAATCTACCGGCCCCGTCCGGAGCACGCCCCTCCTAGGTCGTTTGTTTGGCCCTGTGTGTGATGCCTGGGGCCGGTCGCCCGCAATGGCGGGAAGGTTTTGCTCCCTGGGAGCCCTGCCAGGAGGTGCCGGAACGCCGGGACCCAGCCAGGGGGACAGCCCGAAGTGTTGGCACTGGGATGCGCGGGCATGGTCGAAATAACGGGCCGGCAGGCCCGGGATCTCGAGTCTTCGGTTGGCGGGACCGGCCGGGCCGCCCTTCACGGAGGCTCCGAAGCGCATCCCAACTCCGTCGCCTGCTGATAGCCTCGCCCACATGACACTCATGACGCCACCCCATCCACCCGGCATAACGGCGGTCGTCGTCGACGTGACGGATCCAAACATCATGGCCGAGTTCTGGACCTTTGCCCTGGGGTATGTTCTCCAGCCTCCCCCTCAAGGATTCGAGACCTGGAAAGCATTCGCCGACGCGTTGGACATGTCGGCAGAAGACCGGGAACGCTATACGGCCATAATGGATCCGAAAGGAGTCGGACCTCGCATCGTGTTCCAGAAGGTTCAGGAAGGCAAGACAACCAAGAACCGGTGGCACATCGACATCGACATCATTGACCGGTCCCTACCCGAAGACCAGCACGACCAAATCCGGAAGGCCGGGGTAACGGCAATGATCGAGCGAGGAGCCTCGGAAGTGGAGCGCTTCGACGAGGTAGTGGGCCGCTGGGTGCTGATGACCGATCCCGAGGGGAACGAGTTCTGCGTTCTGTAGGTCGCTCCGCTTCAGCCGGGATCCCGTGCTTTAGCCCACCTCGGCGGCGACATTGCCGATCCTGACCCGCCCGTGCCCGCCGTGCTTGAGTAGCCACCCGGTAAAGCCCCAAGAGCCAACTCATTCGATGGGCTCATGTCGAGGTTCCCGGGTCGGAGATGGAGGCAAGCCCCAGAGTTTGCGCCGCCGCAGCAAGTTGGCGATCACCGGTTACCACGATCAGGTCATCAACGTCCAGGGATGCCGCTGCGGCGAGTTGGATCGCGTCATAGGCTCTCAATGCCAACTCCTCGGCCAACTGGCCGGCTCTTTCCACCAAGTCTGCGGTGATCTCCACCTGATGCATCTGACGGTGGAGTGTTTCCAGACCTTCTACAGCTTCCCTCAACTCAGGCGGCGAGATGCGTTCCATCCGGCAAGCTCGAGCCAAGCCAGCACGAGCCTCAACGTAGGAGACGCGGGAACTCGCCACCCATGACGCTTGCTGCCAAACCCGTTCCGCAATCTTGGACAAAGGCTCTTCAACGAGAAGTGGGATCATCGCCGAGGTATCGAAGTAGGCGATCACCGCCGGTCTTCGATAATCAGGGGGGAGACGGGCGCTGCTGGTTTAACCCGCTTGCCGGGCGAGGTACGTTCTCTGTCAAGTGGGGACGTAACCACCCCCTCAGATGTGAGTCGCTCCAGCAGGTCCGGCCGGTCGAGGGGCGCGATTCGGGCCACCGGCTTGCCGTGGTCGGTCACGATCACCTCCTCACCCTCCCTTACCCTGCTGATATAGCGGCTCAGATTGTCTCGCAGGACTCTGATTCCGACTTCCGGCATCTCATCTTTCCTTAGATCGTGTGGCTAGATTAGTCAGACCTATTATAGCCACAGTACAGACTGCCCTTACGTAGCATGAACGGAATTCAAGATGACACTATTGGAAGAGATTGCCTCCTGGGATGGCAAGTCCGCCACCGCGTTGCAGTCGACACATGAGCGCCACAGCGATGACGAAGACTTCCTTGCGACGATCTTGGAGCACATTGCAGATGTCGAATTGCAACGGGCGGCGACCTGGCTGCTGAAGAGACATCTTGAAGCAGGGAATTCTCTTTCTCCTGGGGATTCGCGGGCGATTCTGGGCGTGCTCTCTGATCAGGAGCATTGGGAGAGCAGGCTGCATCTTCTCCAATGCCTTCCTTATCTCGATATTCCTGAGGACCAGAGCACTGGTCTTGAGCAGTTTCTGGACTCCTGCCTCGAAAGCGACAACAAGTTCCTCAGGGCGTGGGCCTATAACGGATTCAACGAACTGTCGCTTCGCTTCCCGCGATACCGGGAAGAGGTGAACCTCATGCTGGCCAGGGCCGTCGAATCAGAGGCTGCTTCGGTTCGGGCAAGGATTCGCAACATACTGAAGGGTCGCTGATTCCGACCTTCAGCGTGTGGTCAGTGTCCGAAGGAGTCCTGGTGGGTGATCTCCTCGATGGGCTTTCGGCCTCCGAAGTTCTTGGGGCGGGCGGTAGGGGCCGGGTAGCCGAGCGCGATGGCGTAACGGCAGCGCCAGCCTGGCGGGAGTCCCAGGACCCGGGCCGCGTCTCCGTCCTGGTGGAGCGTGATGGGGCAGGTGGCCATGCCCAGAGAATCTGCCGCCAGCATGATGTTCTGTGACATCCGTCCGGTGTCCAACTCGTACGCCCCCGGTTCCTGGACGAGGACCAGGGTCACCGGTGCGGCCAGGAGCGGCCCGGTGCCGTTGCCGCAGGCGGCCACCCGCTCGATCTGGTCCCGGTCGCGGACGATGATCACCGCCCAGTTCTGGAGGTTCTTGGCGCTGCCCGTCCACCTGGCCGCCTCGAGCACCGCGTCGAGGTCTTCCTGGTCCAAGGGACGGTCTTGAAACTCCCGGATAGCCCGGAGGCCCAGGATGGTTCGGTATGTCTCATTCATGAGTCAGCACAATACCTTCGGGCGGATCACGGCATCGGCCGAGGGAGGGTCTGTAACAACAGATATCCTTCGATGGGGAGTCCCAAAGACGAAGACTGTATGCCGCTGGACCGATTGATCCCCGAACTTGACCGCCACGTCGCCCTGCTCGGTGACCAGGGGACGGCCAAGGGCAGCGAACTCGTCATACGGGAGGTGGTCCGTCCTGAGGGGGAAAGAGGCCCGAGATACCTCCTGGAGGGTTACGGGAACCGTTCCTTCATCCGGATGAACTCCAACTCCTACCTGGGGCTGGCGTTGCATCCCGAGGTGATTCGGGCCGAAGAGGAGACCTCCCGGGCGATGGGGACCGGGCCCGGCGCGGTGCGGTTCATAACGGGCACCCACACTCCCCATGTGCAACTGGAGCGCGCCCTGGCCGCCTTCCACCACCGGGAGACGGGGATGATCTTCTCCTCGGCCTACGCGGCGGTTGTGGGCACCTTGGTCCCACTGATCGATTCGACCACCACGGTTATCTCCGACGAACTCAACCACAACTCGATAATCAACGCCATCCGCCTCTCCCGGCCTCTGAGCAAGTCCGTGTATCCCCATCTGGACATGGCGGCGCTCGACCGTCAACTCGCCGAGGCGGCCGGCCGGGCAAGGCGGGCGATAGTGGTGACCGACGGCATCTTCTCTATGCGGGGCGACCACGCTCCCCTGGACGAGATGATGAACATCGCCCGCCGGCACGATCACGACTTCCCCGACAACGTCGTGGTGGTCGTGGACGACTCCCACGGGGTGGGCGCCTTCGGACCCACGGGCCGGGGCACCGAGGAATACACGGCGAGCTCTCCCGCAGATGTACTGATCGGCACCCTGGGCAAGGCGCTGGCGGTCAACGGAGGCTACGTGGTCTCCGACAGTTCGGTGATCGGCTACCTCCGGGAGACCTCTCCCTTCTACATCTACTCCAACCCCATCACCGCATCCGAGGCTGCCGCGGCTCTCGCCGCCCTGAGGATCCTGGACAGTCCCGAAGGGGTGAGTCTCCTGGACCGCCTGAGGGATCTGACCTACCGGATGGAGGCCAACCTGGGGGCGCTGGGGTACGAGATCATTCCGGGTGAGCATCCCATCGTTCCCCTGATGCTCCGCGACACCGACCAGACGCGCCGCCTGGTGGCAGACCTCTTCGAAGGCGGGGTCCTGGCAACCGGCCTCGCCTACCCGGTGGTTCCCAGGGGCGACGAGGAGATCCGCCTTCAGGTGAACGCCGATCACACCGTCACCGACATCGACCATGTCCTGTCCGTCCTGGCCGCTGCACCCCGCTAGGTCCTTGCCAGCGGCAGCCTTCTTCCCGGCCTTGCAGCAACCGATAAGGGAAGTCACCCCTGGTCAGAGCTATTTTCGCTGACTCTCTTGCCAGTTCCGGCTTCCCATCCGTTCGGGTCATTCGATCGGTGGTGACAGCCAGGCCGGAGAGGAGTCAGGACCCGCCGGACTCCCAGGTGTTTTGAAAGGATGAGGATTGTGCGGCCGGTGGCGTTAGGCTTGCCATATCTAACCGGACATTCCGGTAGTGGGGTTCGCAGCTAAGTCTTCGGCACTGATCCTGTGTAGACCACCCCGGCACAGCGTTGTTGTATTGCCGACTCTTCAGACATCAGCGAACCCTAGGTCTCGCTACGCGCGAGGGAGGAGCCTCCAGCACTCATGTCACCCACTTTCGCCCGCTTGGGCGTGCCTGAATCCCTTTGTCGTGCGCTTGCGCGCAGCGGCATCCACAAACCGTTCGAAATCCAAGCCGCGGTTCTCGCTGACGCCCTTGCGGGCCGCGACATCTGCGGACGAGCACCCACCGGGTCGGGAAAGACCCTCGCCTTCGGCATACCCCTGGTCGCCAATGCCCACCGCGCCAAGTCCAGACGGCCCCGAGCCCTGGTCCTGTCCCCAACCCGAGAGTTGGCCGATCAGATCGCTTCGGAACTGCGCACCTTTTCCGGCCAGGTCCGCGTGGGGGTCGTGTACGGCGGCGTCGGCTACGGCGCCCAACTGAAGAAGCTGCAGAGAGGCGTCGAGATTCTCGTCGCATGCCCCGGGAGGCTCGAAGATCTGATCGACCGGAGGGCGGTGAGCCTGCATGAGGTGGACCAGGTGGTCATCGACGAAGCCGACCGCATGGCCGACATGGGGTTTCTTCCCGCCGTTCGACGCCTCCTCGATCAAACCGCCGCCCGACGTCAGACCCTCATGTTCTCGGCGACTCTCGACCGCGACGTGGCCAAGCTGACCCGCGACTATCAACATCACCCTGTCACCCATGAGGTCGGGGAGATGAAACCCGACATAGCCGCGGCCGACCATCGATTCTGGACTGTGGACAAGAACCTGCGGATCGCCACCTGTGTCGACTTGATCAGCGCCACGGGGTCGACGATCGTGTTTTGCCGGACCCGGCATGGCTCAGACCGGCTGGCCCGCCAACTCGCCAAGCGTGGGGTCAAGGCCGCCGCTTTACACGGAGGCCACACCCAGAGCCGACGCACCCGCACCCTCAAGGAATTCACCACCGGCCGGGTCGAGGCCCTGGTGGCGACCGACGTCGCCGCTCGGGGGATCCACGTGGAGGGCGTGGCGTCGGTCATCCACTTTGACCCGCCGGAGGACCAGAAGGCATACCTGCACCGCTCGGGGCGCACGGCCCGGGCCGGGCGGAGCGGACTGGTGGTGTCCCTGATCCAGCCCGACCAGGTTGGGGGAGCGAAGAGGATCCAGCGCCAGCTCGGCCTGAAACAATCCATCACCAGCCCCGACCGCCTCGACGCCGACCCATCGCCGGTCAGGCGCCTCCCCCGGCCCGACTCCCCGAACGCGGGTCGTAATGGTCGAGCCCAAGGCAGGCCTGGCGGCCACCGACCGAAGCCCGGCTCCGCAAGGACGGCTCGCAACCGTCGGAGGGTGTATCAGACCAACCCCAAACGGCACAACCGGAACAGACCGAGAAGTCGAGTTTCTTCCCGCTAGCAGATATCCCCCACTCCCGAGCACCTGCCCGGCAGCGGTTCTACGGTCCAACCTCCACGGATATCTGTCAGGTCCGTAGCAGAGAGGCCAGGGCACGCAGAGCCCGGCTCCGGTGCGACATCCGGTTCTTCTCGGCGGGTGTGATCTCGGCGAGGGTCCGGTCGCCGACCTCGAATACCGAGTCGTATCCGAACCCGCCCTCTCCCCTGGCGGCGGTGGTGATCCTGCCCTCCAGGGCACCCTCGGCCACCAGGACTTGGCCAGACGGCCACACCAGCGCCGTCACGGTGCGAAACCGCGCCGACCTGTCTTTTCGGCCCTCCATTTCGGTGAGCAACAGGGCGACATTGTCCTGGTAGGTGGCGTTCTCCCCCGCGTAACGGGCAGACCGCACGCCCGGGCGGCCCCCCAAGGCATCGACCTCCAAGCCGGTGTCGTCGGCCAGGGACGGCAATCCCGTGGCGGCGACCACCGCACGTGCCTTCAGCAGGGCGTTTTCCTCCAGGGTCTCGCCGGTCTCTTCCACGTCCTCCCAGGTCAGCCCTCTCACGATCCGGCTCCCCACCCCCAGTTCCTCCCAGATCTTCTCGACCTCGGCGATCTTGTCGGGATTGGCCGACGCCACCACCAGCCGGTCCGGTCTCTTGTCCACTCTCGTCAAGACGTTGGCTAGCCCAGCGCCTGCCTCTGGACGGATAGCAACTCGGAGATCCCCGCCTCGGCGAGGTCGAGCATGCTGTCGAGGTCGGCCCGGTCGAAGAGCGCTCCCTCGGCGGTGCCCTGCACCTCCACCAGGAGGCCCCTTCCCGACATCACCACGTTGAAGTCCACATCTGCGGAGCTGTCGTCCCGGTAGTCGAGATCCAGCAGCGCCTCTCCTTCCACCATCCCCACCGAGATGGCCGCCACCTGGTCGAAGCCCGCCTCGGCGTTGGCGATCCCCTGGGAGGCGGCCCATCGAAGCGCCTCGGTCATGGCCAGCCAGGCGCCGGTCACCGCCGCCGTCCGGGTCCCTCCATCGGCTTGGATCACGTCGCAGTCGACCCGGATGGCGCACTCCCCCATGGTCTTCAGGTTCACCACCGACCGGAGCGATCGGCCTATCAGCCGGGAGATCTCCAGCGCCCTTCCCTTCTGGTAGTGATCGCGGCGCACCCTCTGGTCCGACGACCCGGGGAGCATGGCGTACTCGGCGGTCACCCACCCGTGATCCCGTCCGGTGATCCACGGAGGTCGTCTCTCCTCCACCGCCGCGGTGCACAGCACCTTGGTGGCGCCCATCTCGATCAGGACCGAGCCCGGCGTGGCGTCGGTGAAGCCCATGTGCAGGCGGACGGGCCGCAGTTCGTTAGAGGGTCGGTTTCGCACCATCAGCTACAGGGTATAGCGATCGGTCATATCCGATGAGCCGCCCCGGGAACCGCCAGGGCCACCGGGCGGTCGAAAGTCCGCTCCGCCGCCGACACCGCCAGCCGGACATCGATGTGGGGCGGGATGTGGGTGAGCATCAGGCGACGGGCTCCTTGCTCCCGGGCGATCCGCCCCGCTTCACCGGCGTCCAGGTGATGGGGCGCCGCTCCGGGGGGAGGGTCGGCACCGAGCGAGGCCTCGCACAGGAACAGGTGCGCATCCCTCACCAGGCGGCGCCAGTCTCGCTTCGGCCCGGTGTCCGCCGAGTAGGCCAGGACCCGGCGCCCGTCGGTCCAGCGGGAGGCGACCGTGGGAACCGGATGGTCGGCCTCGGCGAAGGAGACCTCCAACTCCCCCAGGGTGACCTCGTCGCCGTCCGAAACGGTGTGAAGATCGAACACCCGGGCGAATCGGCCCCCCGCGTCCTGGCCGAGAAGTGACAGCAAAGATGCGAACACCTGGTCGGGGGCATAAAGCGGGATCCCCCGACGAGGGTAGGGTCCGTAGGCGAAGGCGTGGTAGGCGGAGACCAGGTCCATGCAATGGTCGGGATGGCGGTGGGAGACCACCACCGCGTCGACCAAGTCCCAATCCAGAAACCGGGTCAGCGCCGCGAAAGTACCCGGACCCGCCTCGCACCAAACCCTGGTGCTCCCGGCCTCGACCAGGTAGCCGGAGGCGGGATTGGAGGGTGCGGGGTAGGTGCCGCTCGACCCGAGAACGGTCAGTCGCATTACGCCTCCGGCGCCCGGGCGGTCAGGGCGCCAGCCGTTCGGTCACCCACGCCCCGTCGCGCAGGCGGTATTCGAAGCGGTCGTGCAGGCGGCTGGGACGGCCCCGCCAGAACTCGTAGTAGTCGGGCTTCAACCGGTAACCCCCCCACTCCTCGGGTCGAGGGAGATCCCCGTCCGGGTACCGGCGCCGGAGTTCTTCCGTACGCTCCTCCAGCCAGGCTCGGCTGGGGACCGGCTCGCTCTGGGGAGAGGCGGCCGCGCTGAGCCGGGACCCCGGCGGGCGGGCGTTGAAGTAGGCGTCCGACTGGGTGGCGGCCACCTTCTCCACCCTCCCCTCGATCCGCACCTGGCGGTGAAGCGGCATCCACAGGAACACCGCCGAGGCGCGGGGGTTCTCGGCCAACTCGGCGCCCTTCCGGCTCTGATAATTGGTGTAGAACACGATCCCCCGGGAGTCCATCTCCCTCACCAGCACGGTCCGCGCCGAGGGCCGCGCTCTGCGGTCGGCAGTGGCCAGGATGAAGGCGTGCGGCTCCACCAGGCCCGACTCCAACGCATCCGAGAACCATCCGGAGAACAACTCGAAGGGTTCGGGGGTCAAATCGGAACGCGACAGCCCCGCGCTCTCGTAGTCGGTACGCAGGTTCAGGAGGCGATCGGGGTCCATGGCGTCTACGGTAGGCCGATCACATCTTCTTGGCGATCTCTTCCAGCATCACTTCGGTAGCCCCGCCGCCGATGGGGTGCAGCCGGGCGTCGCGGGACATCCTCTCGATAGGCGACTCCCGCATGTAGCCCATCCCGCCGTGGAACTGCACGCAACTGTAGAGAACCCGGTTCACCAACTCGCTCATGAAGGCCTTGACCATGGAGATCTCCCGGACCGCTCCCTGGCCCTGGTCCAGCAGCCAGGCCGAGTGATAGAGGAGTTGCGCCCCGGCCTCCACCGAGGCCGCCAACTCGGCGAGCCTCAGGCGGATGGCCTGCTTGGCCCACAGGACCTTCCCGAATGCGCGGCGGCTCTTGACGTAGTCGACCGTCATCTCGAGGGCCTTCTTGGCCTCTCCCAGCGCGGCCGCCGCCAGGACCAACCGCTCGTTCTGGAAGTTGCGCATTATGGCGTAGAAGCCCCGTTCGGGCTCGCCGATCAGGTTGTCGGCCGGCACGCGGCAGTCCTCGAAGACCAACTCGGCCGTGTCGGAGGAGCGCCACCCGTGCTTGTCGAGGGTGCGGCTGACCGAGAACCCCCGGGTCCCCTTCTCCACCAGGAACAGGCTGATCCCCCGGTGCGGGGCCACCGAGAGATCGGTCTTGGCCGACAGCACCACCACATCGCTGCTGGCCCCGTTGGAGATGAACATCTTGGTCCCGTTCACCACGAACTCGTCTCCGTCGCGCACCGCCCGGGTCTTCATGGCCGCCACATCGGAGCCCGCGTCGGGCTCGGACACCGCCAGTGCGCCGATCAACTGCCCACTCATCATCCCCGGCAGGTAGCGGTCCTGGAGGTCGGGCGACCCGTAGCGGTAGACATAGGGCATGGCGAGTTCGGAGTGAACCGCCACGCTGGCCATCACCCCGCCGAAGGTGCTCTTGCCGAATTCCTCCGCCACCGTCGCCGAGGCCAGATGGCCCATACCCACCCCGCCGCGAGACTCTGGGATCCGCAGCCCGAACATCCCGATCTCTCCCAGCTTGGTGAACAGTTCTCGGGGTACCCGGCCGTCGGCCTCCCACTCCTCGCCGTGGGGAACGACTTCATTCTCAACGAACCGCCTGGTCTCGGCGCGGATCGCCGCCAGGTCCTCGGTTTCGTAGATGCTGTGGGACTCCAACCGGTTCCTTTTCGATGCCAATGCCAATTTTACGCCTTGGCCGCCGCTCGGAGTGTCTGTTTGGAGATCGAACATATGTTCGATAACATAAGGCGTCCCATGGCTGCCTCCAACCTGCGCTGGACCCTGGCCGGGGACAAGCCGGCCGAACTCTTCGAAGGTTGCCGCCGGGTGGCCGGCAAGGGTCAGTACCGGGGCCTCACGTTCCTCGAGGTCGAGGCCAAGTCCATCATCAACCGGGTCCCCTACACGAATTTCTTTCCCTTCGAGTACACCATCAACTGCTACCGGGGATGCTCCCACGCCTGTGTGTACTGTTTCGCCCGCACTTCCCATGACTACCTGGGGCTGGGCATCGGAGAGGACTTCGACCGAAGGATCGTGGTCAAGGTCAACGCCGCGGAACTGACCAGGGCCCAGACCGAGCCGAGGAACTGGGCGGGCCATCCCATCGCCATGGGCACCAACACCGACCCCTACCAGCCGGCCGAGGGAAAGTACCGCCTGACCAGGGGGGTGGTGGAGGTGCTCACCGAACGCTCCAACCCCTTCTCGGTCCTCACCAAGTCGCCGCTGGCGCTCCGGGACCGTCACCTCTTCGCGGAGGCGGCGAAGCGGGCCGACGTCACTGTCAGCTTCTCGGTGGGAACCCTCGACACCGACGTGTGGAGGAAGACCGAACCCGGCACTCCCCATCCCCGGAAGCGACTGGAAGCCGTCTCGCGGCTGAAGGAACTGGGAGTCCCCTCCGGGGTGCTGGTAGCGCCGCTCCTGCCCGGCATCTCCGACTCGCCCCGCCAGGTGGGCGAGGTGATGCGAGCCTGCCGGGACGCGGGCGCGGACTTCGCGGCGCCCATCCGCCTGCATCTCCGGCCCGGCGTCAAGGAACACTTCATGGAATGGCTCGAGGGGGAATTCCCGGACCTGGTAGGCACCTACCGGGACCTCTACCGGAACCGCTCCTACCTTCCCCGTCGCACCCGCTCGCGCCGCAAATCGAATCCGGCCCGCCAATCCACCAAGGCGAAAACGCCCGCGCCTAAGAAACCACGCCAAGGTCGTCTGCTTTAGGGCGGCGCGGAGGTCACGACCCGGTGACCCCCCGTGAGGATCTCTACGGCGCCTTGTCTGCGTGCTGGGGACAGTAGGCGGCGAGGCCCAGTCCGGCGGCGGTGCGCATACCGCTTATCTCGATGGGGCTCAGGGTCCTGCCTCCTTCCGCGAGGGCGGCTATCTCCGCGTCTTCGACCTCCTGCCATGTGGCGCCGTCCTGGAAGGATGCACAGGCTCGCCAAATCATGTCCTTGCTCTGTTCCCTCTGCGCCTCGGTGATGAACGGCTGTCCCATGAAGTTCTCAAGAGCCTGTTGAGCTTCCTCGGTACCGGTGGGGGTCCTCGAGGCGATGGCCTCCTCTTCCGCGGAGGTCCCGTCGCCGCAACCCGCCCAAAGCAGCACCGCCACCAACATCAAGATCAGCCTTCTCATATCCAAAGCCTCCGTAGCGCCATTCTCACTCCGATTCCTCCGATGCCAGACACTGTTTCAGGGTACTTACGCCAGATGGGGGTTGCCAAGGATTCGGCCATCTAATTCCCGGCCGGACGCTCCCGCTCAGCACCAGCAGACCTGATACGCTGGGCCGTAGGTGGTTTGCAGGTGGCAGTGACGTGGGCCCGCTTCCAGGAGGCCGAGCAGGATTTGGCGGCATCGGTGAGGGAGCGATTCGAGAGTCACCGCCACGCGGTGATGGCGACGCTTCGACGGGATGGGGCGCCGCGGCTGTCGGGGATGGAGGCTCCGATCCGGGACGGTCACCTGTGGCTGGCCATGGAGGACACCTCCCGGAAGACAGACGACCTGCGCCGGGACGCCCGGCTCTCGATCCACAGCGCACCCGACGACGAGGCATTGGCCCTCGGCGACGCCCGGGTGGACGGCCGGGCGGTCCCGGCGCTCCCACCCGAGGTGTCGCTATTCGTGAAGGGCCATCGGTTTCCCATCAACGACACCTCGACCATGGCGCTGTTCTGGGTCGACATCACCGGGGTGGTGCTGGCGCGGGTGGTGGACCGCGGCCTGCTGGTTTCCTCGTGGACGCCGGAGGCCGGGCTCCGCGAGATTCGCGTGTGAGCCCTTTCGGCAGGTCGTCCGACTGACCTCACGGCTCTCCCTTCGGTCAGGGACTTGGAGACCCGACCGGGGGATCTCGGTCGGCGAAATCACCCCTTCCGACGCCATGCCCTTCCCTAGCCTTGCCTCCTATGTCCGAGAGCCTGCCCCCGGAGGGAGCCGGACCGCCCTCGGAGCGGGTCCGGGTGCGTCGCCTGGCCGCCCGGGCCCGGTATGAGCGTGCCGAGGTCCTCGGCATCCTCGACGCCGGGCTGATAGCCCACGTCGGCGTATCCACCCCCGACGGCCCGGTGGTGCTCCCCATGGCGTACGGTCGCGACGACGATTCCCTCTACCTCCACGGCGCGGTGGGCAACCACCTTCTCCGCACGAGCGACGGACAGGAAGTCTGCGTCACCGTCACCCATCTGGACGGACTGGTCATGGCGCGAACCCCCTTCCACAACTCCATGAACTACCGGTCGGTGGTGGTGAGGGGCAGCGCACGGAAAATTGTCGACGGCGACAGGAAACTGAGGGCGCTGAGGATCATCACCGACCATGTGGTCGCCAACTGGGACAACACCCGCCTGCCGTCGGCGTCCGACCTCCGCAGCACGCTGGTGCTGGAACTCCCGCTGGCCGAGGCGTCCGCCAAGGTCCGCCGCGGGGACCCCGTGGACGAACCCGAGGACCTGGCCGGTCCCTGGTGGGCGGGCGTGGTGCCCATCAGCACCCGCTTCGAGCCGGCCGTCCCTTCCTCGGACCTGGCAGGTGATCCGGAACCGCCCACCTCGATTCAAGCCCTGTCCGGGCTCACCCCCGACGAACGAATCCGCGGAGACGACTGATACGACTACCGAATTGAGTGCCGCGCCGCAACCCAGTCCTAATAAAGGGCTTGGCCGGCGGAGTCGAACCTAACCAGGACCAAAGCCCGCCATTTTCTCCACGTCGAACACCGAGACCTGCTTCCTTTCCTCCAACCCGGCGAAAAAGACGGTGGCCAAGGCATCCGAATCCCCACTGGTGATGGCAAGTACCCGGCCAGCTCCCAGCTCAGGGTGGCGCACCCGATCGCCAACCTGAAACTGGTGAGATGGGACAGGCGTTCTGCCCAGTGCGGTGGCGCCTCCCCGGAGACTCTTCCGGGAGACCCCGTCTTCAAATGACCAGAGAATCTCCACGGGAGTAGTCCTGGAGACCTCCGCTATCGCGCCATTGCCCGCGTACTCGAACAGGTCCTGGTTCGAAGATCGCCAGAAGATGTGTGCTCGCCCGGCGTCCAGGAGCTTGCGGACACTGGGCCACTCCACATGGGAATTCTTCTTGTGATACCAGCGAAGGCAACCTCCTTCCCACCGATTGCCGAAATCGTCGCCAATGGTCCCCTTAGTCCCCACATTCGTGAAAATGATGAACTCGCCCTCGCCTTCCCTTATCCCCGAAACCCAGATCCCGCCCTTGGCTTTCTTGCCCAGGCCCAGCAACTCGCTGACATCGGATCGGGAGTACTTCCTAGCGGGCTCAAAGATCAAGCCCACTCGGAACCGCCCACTTGGCAACTCCTGCCAAGAGCTCCGACCCGGGGTACGGCCCCGGTTTGTCGGGCGGCAATAACTATGTTGGGAACACCTGCGATGTCCTATAGCCTAGGACGGCTTCTCTCCGTATGAGGTCCCGCGTGGGCAGCAGGGTCGACATCCGGCAAAAACCCTGGGGGAACGGGGGTGCTGTCCAGGGCTGTGGAGACGGGGCTCCCGCCTCATCGAGGATGCTTCGCCCTGCCGACGATCCAATCCCCAATCCCGCCGGACAGCACGTTCGCCACGATGACAACCAGCGCACCCACCAGGACCAGAGTCGGGTTGCCCACCTCGATGGTGGTGAACAGCCACAGCCACAACAACGAGAACACCGTTTGCACGTAGACCAGGTTGTTGACGGACAGTTGTTCGGTGAAAAGATTGGACCTGATGAACAGCGCATTGCCGGGAAGCATGATGAAGAGCCCGCAAAACACCGCGGTCGCCATGCCGGCGGTGGACATCCGCCATCCGCTCATCGCGGCCGCCCCCGCCAGAAAGGGCAGGGACAGCAGGTTGCCGACTCCATAGGCCACTATCACCATCGCCGACTCCGGTCGCGGTCCCCGGTCGCCCGTCTCCGCCGCCATCTCGATGCCCCACCTGAAGCTCTTGGCCGTCAGCACCCCGCCAGTGGTGATGGCGCCCGCCAGGCCGACGCCCAGCAGCGTCCGCGCCATCGAACCTTCCAGGTTGACCCCACCGGCGCCTCCCCAGGTGACCGCCCCCATCCCACCGAAGGCCAACGCCAGCGCCGCCACATCCACCAGGGTCAGACTCCGGTACCGGTCCCCGCTTCCGATGGCTCGGTCCTGCCGACCCATCACCAGTACGAACAGCGCGGGGAAGGCTCCGACGATGATCGTTGACACGGCGGTGTCCACGAACTGGATGGACAGCACGAAGAACACGATGCTGAAATGGGAGTACGTCGACGCCAGTATCCCCACCGCGGATCGCCGCTGCCTCCTGCTCTCCACCGGGTCGTCCGCATATCGCCACCACGCCAACCATCCGAATGAGCGCCTCAAGACCAGCGCCGCCACGTCCCGCTGCAACAGTTCCGGGTGGAGCAGCAACAGGTACAGCACCGTCGCCGCGAACTTGCCGGAAAGGGCGCCGAACTGGAACGCCCAGGGGTCATCCCCGGTGGCCAGGCCCAGATCCACCCACAACGGATAGGTGGATGATATGAGCACGTTGCCCAGCATCATTTTCGTGGAGCCCGGCAAGGTCTTCATCGATGTACCGGGTCACCCCGCCGGCGGTGATTGGCCTTACCGATCATCCACTCCCCCACCCCCGCGGAGAGAACGTTGGCCACGATGACCGTCACCGCGCCCGCAAAGACCAGTGTCGGGTTGCCCACGTCGATGGTGGTGAACATCCACAGCCACAGGAGCGAGAACAACATCTCCGCGTATATCAGGTTGTTGACCGACAGGCGCCGGGTGGACAGATTGGCCCTGATGAACAGGATGTTGGCGGGGAACATGACCACCAGGCCGCAGACCAGCGCCATTGTGAAACCGGCGTTCGACATCCGCCATCCGGTGGTCACCGCCATAGCCGCAATCAGGGGAAGGGCCAGCAGGGTTCCCGCCGCGTAGGAGACCAGCACCAGCGCCGACTCCGAACCCAACCCGGTGGCGCCCGTCTCCCTGGCTCTGAACACGCCCCACTTGAAACTCTTCGCCGACAGCAGCCCCCCCGTGGTGGCGGCTGCCGCCAGGAACACCCCCGCCAGGGTCCGCCACAGTGCACCCTCCAGATCGACCACGGCCGCGGCGCCCCACGCCACGGTCGCCATCCCGCCGAACGCCAAGGTCATCGTGACCCCGTCCACCTTGGTCAGCCGCCGGTAGCGGCCGCCGCCTCCCAGGGCGCGGTCCTGGCGCCCCATGAGCATCACGAACAGGGCGGGAAAGGCTCCCACGATGATCGCCGACACCGCGGTGTCCACGAAGCGGGTCGACCAGACGAAGCAGGTGATGCTGAACTGGGAGTAGCCGGACGCCAGAATCCACACGGCGGACCGTCGCTGCTTCCTCCTCTCCGGTGAATCGCCGGCGAGTCGCCAGAACGCCAGCCATCCGAAGGCGCGTCTCAGCAACAGAGTGGCGACATGCCGTTGCCGGAACTCGGGATGGGCCAGCGCCAGGTAGAGGAGTATCGAGATGAGCTTGCCGGACATGGCGCCGACCTGGAACACCCACGGGTCGCCATCGGTCCCCAGGCCGACGTCCACCACCAGGGAGTAGGTTGACGCTATCAGCACCGAACCGAGCATCAGCTTGCTAGGGCCGTCAAGGACCCATCGAGCCGCCACTACCGGGACACTCTGCAGAGGGCTATCAGCGGGTCGCGCCCAGGGGAGATCGCCGGTCCATCCACACCGATCGCCGACCGTCCGCACGGTCGGTGGGGGTGTTCACATCCTTTTCTTCGCGTACTTCCTGGCGGCCAGGCTATCCGCTGTCGCATCCTCGTTCTCCGGACAGGACCCCGTCCGGGAGCCGCCGGGCAGGAGCCGCGCGCGGGACACCCTGGACCCGGTCTCGCATTTCCATCCAGATTAGGGTCCGTCCCTCCCCCGCCCCCACCAATCCGTCTCAGATTTTCCCTCTCCCGCCGGCCCGGTTGACGCCCAAGGAACGGGACATGGCGTGTATTGTGGGTTCCTAGCCCCATGCCTTCAGGTTGGACGATTACGAGGACCGGTCTTCTTCGATGAAGCTGCGACTCTCGAACACCCCTGCGTCAAAGCCACCCGGTTCCACCGAGCGCCCGACGCATCCCGATCGGCTGTCGACATGATCGACAAACGGGTCGGGAGCCCCGGAGAAGCCGTGGCCGGAGTCGGCGACGGCGACACAGTGATGATCGGCGGGTTCGGCGAGGCCGGCAGCCCGATCGAACTGATTCACGCCCTGATCGACCACGGCGCCGCCAACCTCACCGTGATCAGCAACAACACCGGCAGCGGGGAGATAGGACTGGCCGCCCTCATCCGGGCCGGCCAGGTGGCAAGAATCGTGTGCTCTTTCCCCCGCAGCACCAACTCCACCGTGTTCCCGGACCTCTTCCACGCAGGCCGGATCCAACTGGAACTGGTCCCCCAGGGCACCCTGGCGGAGCGGATCAGAGCCGGAGGGGCGGGCATCCCGGCCTTCTACACTCCGACCGCCGCCGGCACCGACCTGGAAGCCGGGAAGGAGCGACGGGAGTTCGACGGGCGCCCCTGCCTCCTGGAGCATGCCCTGGTGGCGGACTGGTCCCTGATCAAAGCCCGGACCGCCGATTCCCACGGCAACCTGGTGTACAACAAGACCGCCCGCAATTTCTCTCCTCTCATGGCCATGGCCGGCCGCACCACCGTGGCCCAGGTCTCCGAGGTCGTCGAGCCGGGAGGCATGGACCCCGAATCGGTGATCACGCCGGGCATTTTCGTCGATCACGTGGTGCACGTGCCGAACCCCCAGCACGAGTCGGAGTTGGTCGCCCGGGGGGCCCGCTACCCATGAGCCCCACCGCGATGGGCCTGACGACCCGCCAGGTCGCCCGGCGGGCCGCGCAGGACATCCCCGACGGCTCCTATGTCAACCTGGGCATCGGACTGCCCGAGTTGATCGCCCTCTTCATCCCCGACGACCGGGAGATCGTGCTGCACATCGAGAACGGGCTGTTGGGAATGGGCCCGTCGCCCGAGCCCGGTGAGGGCGATCCCGAACTCATCAACGCCGGCAAGAAACAGGTCACCACCCGACCGGGCGCTTCCTACTTCCATCAGGCCGACAGCTTCGCCATGATCCGCGGCGGTCACCTCGACCTCAGCGTGCTGGGCGCCCTGGAAGTGGCGGCCAACGGTGACCTGGCCAACTGGTCGACCGGTGGGGAGGGCGCCATCCCGGCGGTGGGCGGAGCGATGGACCTGGTGTCCGGCGTGAAGGCCGTGTACGTCCTCACCAGGCACTGCACACGGGACGGGACGCCCAAGCTCGTCGAGCGCTGCTCCTATCCTCTCACCGGCGCCGGCGTGGTGGACCGCGTCTACACCGACCTGGCCGTGATCGACATCACCGCCAAGGGATTCGAGGTCGTCGAACTGTCTCCCGGCGTGTCCTTCGACCATGTTGCGGCTCGCACGGCGGCGCCGCTTCGGGACGCACGACCCGCCTAGTCAGCCGTTCCGGCAACCCAATTCCTCCCGATGGCGGGGCGCGGCGCCATCTCCGCAGTCAACGGGTTGGGCGGATCCTCATTGCAGAGAGTGCAGTCCATCCGCCTCCACTGCCGCTTCGAACCCGGCGGTCACGCCGCAGCAGTAAGCGGCGGCCGCCAGGAGGACGGCCTCGTCGTGGGGCAGGTAGTCAGGGCTGTGCAGGTGGGCTTCGCCGAATTGGGAGGGCGCCCCGGCGAACACCATCAGGGTGGGAGCGATCTCTCCGAAGAAGGAGAAGTCGTCGGCACCCATCGACCTGAACTGGGCGACGGTCGGAAGGGACGCCTCCGGGGCCCACCGCCTGAAGGCCTCCACCAGGGCCGGGGCGTTGACCAGCGGGGGCTCGCCCCGTTCCAGGCGCACCGAGGCGCGACACCCGTGGGCGGCGGCCGTGGCGGCGGCGGTCTCCTCCACCGACTCCTGCAGCGCCGTTCGGCTTCGAGCAGTCATGGCTCGAAGGGTCCCGGTGCAGGTTGCGGAACCGGGGAGGACGTTGGGCGCGGTCCCGCTGTGAACCGATCCGACCAAGACCACCACCGGCTCCAACGGGTCGACTCTCCGGCCGGGGATCTGTTGAAGAGCCATGATCGTGGCGCTCATGGCTCCGATGACGTCGTCTGATTCATGGGGGTAACCACCGTGCCCACCCCTGCCCTCGATGGTGATCTCGAACGCGTCCGAGGAGGCGTTGATCGTGCCCTCCCCCACCGCCACGTGGTTGGCCGGCACTCGCGGATGAGTGTGGACGGCAATGGCGGCAACGGGGTTGACAAACAACCTCTCCGCATCGTTCATCAGGCGTCGGGCTCCCGAGGGGTACGTCTCTTCGCACGGCTGAAAGACCGCGGTGACACCCACCGGTAGCCGGTCCTCGACCGTGCGGAGGGCGGTGACCGTCCCCACGAGAGCCGCCATGTTGATGTCATGGCCGCAGGCGTGCATCCAACCGTTGGTCGAGGCGTAGTCGCGGCGCGGAGGTTCGGCAATCTCGAGACCGTCGAGTTCGGCTCTCAGGATCACGGCGCCTCTCTCCACCGGCCCGATGTGCACCACCGTTGCGGTGTCGATCTCATGGGAGGTGGGCCCCAGGTACCGCCGGATCAACTCGGCGGTCTCCCACTCCTGGTTGCCCGGCTCGGGGACCGCGTGGAGAGCGTGTCTGAGGCTGACCAGGCGCGCCGAATCCTCCCGGATTTGGCCGATAAGGCTCTTCAGAAGCGCCTTCACCGGCCCAACCGGTAGAGCCTCTCGGCGTTGGAGCGTCCGATGGCGGTCGCTATCTCCGCCGCGTCGGAAGGCGAGCAGAAGCCGCGTCGCTGCCACTCTTCAAGCAGGGAGGAGAGCGCACTCCGGAATCGCATGGACCCGACGTAGTAGAGCTCGGGAAGGCCGAAGGCGTCGCTGGAGTACAGCACTTTCTCGAAGGGCGCCACCTCGAGAGTCTCGGCGAGAATGCGGTCATACCCGAGGGCGGCGTGGGTGTTGACCTCACCGGTGTCGATGTAGACATTCGGATACACCGAGGCCAGGTAGGCGGCCTGCCGGTGGTAGGGCCAGCAGTGAAGGAAGCAGACGTTCACCGACGATGGGATCCGCCTCAGCCAGGGCGTGAAACGAGTCGGGTCGGCGCGCCACAGTTCGAGGTCCCGGTCGCCGAAGCCGCTGTGAAGCTGGAGCGGGATTCCCAAGTCCTCCGCCACCTCCACGGCGACCCAAAGGCAGTGGCGGAGCAGGACCGCATCCTCCAGGCGGCTGCCGGGACTCCATCCGCCCAGCGCCCCCGAGACGGCCTCCGCAGACGGGCGGTCGGGGTCGATGTCGAGGCCGGCCCGGTAGGCGATGATCGACTTGAGCCCCACCGCTCCCCCGGCCCGGTTCGCCAGCCGGCGGGCGAACTCATCGATGAAGCCCTCGCCGCCGACCGAGGCGAAGACCTCCTCGGCCACGGCTTCGACTCGGACAATCTCGTGGGTCTCGAACCGGCCCGCCTTCTTCATTGCGGCGGGGGTGAGCACCTCATCGGACAGATGACCGGTGTCGATGAGGAGGTCGCTGAGTCCGGCGCCGTCCAGCATCCGTCGGGCCACCGCCGGTTCTCCGAGCGAGGACCGGCGCCTCAAGTACTCGGTGATCGGAGTGTGCGGATCGACATCAAGAAGCGGCGCGCAGAGTGATCGCACGGCCAGGCCCAGGGGCGATGCGATCGGGTCGATGGCCGACAGCATCTCCCGGCCGCCCTCGGTCAGAAGGGAGGCGAAGTCTTCGTGGCTCAACGGCGCGGAACTGACGCCGTGACAGTGGTGGTCCACCAACTCCAGATCGCCGATGGCCGAGGCCGTCTCCGAGTGGCGGCTAGTACGCATCGACGTACTTGGCGATCAGCTCAGCCTCCTCGACCCCGGCGAACATGGCCACTTCGTTTCTCTTCATGGTCAGGTAGCACTCCAGCAGGTCCGAGTCGAGGGCCTCGGCGATCACCGAGTCCCGCTCCAGGCAGTCCAGCGCTTCATCCAGCGATTGGGGCAACCGGGTGATGCCCCTCTCCTTCAACTCTGCCTCCGAGAGCACGGACGGGTCGAACTCGACAGACTCCGGACACGGGAGTTCTCTCTCCAAACCATCCATGCCGGCGATCAGGAGGCCGGCAAGCGCAAGGTATGGATTGGCGGCCGCGTCGGATGGTCGGTACTCGAGGTTCGCCCGTTCTTGATCGTGATCGCCGTCCACTCTCGATCTGGGGGCGACGCGAACCGCGGCCTCGCGATTCTGGTTTCCGAACACCACGTAGGCCGCGCTCCAGGAGTGCGGCCGCAGTCGGAGGTAGGACGCCACCGTGGGGGCGGTGAGGGCAGTGAGCGCCGGGAGGTGGGCGACAATCCCGGCGGCGAACTGCTGGGCCGCCGGGGAGAGGCCGTGGTCGCCACGGGGGTCGTGGGTGACAGGCCTGCCCTGGCGGTCAAGAAGGCTGAAATGGATGTGCACGCCGTTGGTCCCCGCACCCGGGCCGATCACCGGAGCGAAGGTGACGCGGCGACCCTGGCGGCGGGCGATCTCTCGGACCACCGTCCGGGTTATCACCGCTCTGTCCGCGGCCCCGACGCCCACTGCGGGGCGGGTCGTGACTTCAAACTGGTGCTGACCGAACTCCGGGAGGATGTTCTCGGGCTCGACACCCGCCTCATCCAGCGCGCTGAAGATCTCCTCCAGCAAGGGTTCGACAACCCGGGCGGCCTCGAGCGAGAAGGGTGCGGGAGGCGCCGCATCGGTCACGTGTGAGAATTCCTGTTCGAAGGCGGCCAGCAACGACAGGCCGAAGTCCTCCTCGAGCCGCGCCGCCTGAGACAAGAGCGCAGCGCGGGGACAGGATCGCCAAGGTTTGCCTTCCAGGTCGGTGGCCGTGCAGAGCACGAAGTTCATCTCCGAGGCGTTCGGCGTCCCCGGGATGTGGACCAGCGTGGCGGGATCGGGCACCAATCGCAGGTCTCCGACCGGTCCCCAGGGATTGTGTACCAATGCCCCGAACGGGTCGAGGGCCAGGTCCGCCGGGACCCAGCCAACCGATTGGGATCCCTCCGGGTCATAGTCGGGAATCGCCCGGCCGCGGCTGATCGCCGCCAGGTCGGTGTGCGCCAGCCACGTCAAAGCCATGCCCGAACCACCTCCTCGGTCTCTCTGGGAATGTTGGCGGGGTTGTAACGGGTCACCTGCTGTGTGTGCAGGATTCACCTTCAAAGCCTAGGTTTCGAGATGGGATTCCCGGCTTCCACCTCGGGATGTCTGCTCCTGGACCCAGGCGACTATGTCATCAACCATCCCCATCCCCTGGGGCTCGATGATCGATCCGTGCCTGATGCCGGGATATGTCTTGCGGTCAACCGACGGGAGGTCCCCTATCGCCTTGGTGGCGGACAGGGGGACGAGGTGGTCAGCGGTGCCGTGAAGCACCAGCGTGCGGGCGTCGTATTGATCGACTGAGCGTCCGGCCCGCTCCATGTGTTCCAGGAGCAGCGCCCCCAGGCGCGCCGTGGTGCGGGTGGTCCTCAGGGGGTCGGCTCTATGGACTTCGGCCGTCGCCGGGTCGGAGAACACCTTGTTGAGATCGATCCAGTTGGGGAAAGTCATACGAGGCAGAAGCCTGGCCAACAACGGCGCCAGGTGGCGCTGCCAGGCTGGGACGAAGTCCCCGACCGCAGGTGCGTGGAGGACCACCAGGTCCGGTTGGGGATGGTCCGATAGGGTGTATTCGACCGCTATCAGACCTCCGAGCGAGTGACCAAGGAGCACGACTGGCAGGTCGTTGGATAGGAGTGGCACCAGATTGTCGCGAACCTGGTGGAGAAAGTCAGTCCAATCTTCGATGTCGGCGCGGCGCCCGCCGGAGGCGCCACATCCCCGCAGGTCGAAACCGTAAGTGTCTATTCCCGCCGACGACAACCGGGCGCCGACCAGTTCCCAGAGGCCCGAGTGTTCGGCTGCGCCGTGAACCAGGAGAGCCGCCGCCCATGGATCCGGACACCGCCATCGTCTGCGCAGTTCCCTGATACCATCGCCGGCTGCAACCATCTCACTTGTGCTGGTCGCGTTCAAGATCTATTCAGGATATTGACTCTCGTTCACAAGCCGGGTTTGGGGGCTCCCAGGCGCGAGACTTCAGCATTCAGCAGACGGACCGGGTCATCCGGATCATCGATGGTCACCGCGAAAACCTTGCCATCCCGAAGATCCAGCCGAATCCCGGGACCTGCACGCAGAACCACGGCGGCCCGCCTCATGATTGCCAGGCTGCCCCGGTATCCCCATCCGCCCCACTCGGTTGGCCGAATGTCCACGGCCCGAGCCTTGGCGATGCGCCGGATGGGTATCGATCTGCGCGGCCAACCAAAGAACCCGTACCGCACCGCAAGCCCCGTCTGGTCTGCGGTGACCCGTATCCGCCCGAAGAAGGTCATGAGAATCGAGATGCCCAGCATGACCAGCCCGATCCACATCTCCGTGATCAGCAGCACGGCCAGACCGACCAGCAGGATGGCCAGACCCAACACCAACGGCCACCTGGCGGACAGGGTGGCGCTCCAGAACACCCGCTCCCCCGCTACAAGCTCCATCGCCTGGGGAGTTGCCTCCATCTCTCCCCCGTCTTCAAACGGGAGCGACGAAGCGACCCATGCCGCCAAACCGGCCACGGCCAGACTCCCACCGATCCATAAGATCACTGCTCCAGGGGAGATCGTGGCGTCCTGCCACTGTTCCAACCCCCGCTGACCGATGGCGGTGATGGAGAGGATCCCCGCCGACATGCTTGCTAAGAAGGCGCCCACTGACGAGACGCTCGGCGCCACCATTGGCTGAAGCCTCCGCCGGATCAGGGCGATGGTCACGCAGCCTCCAAGGCCCACCACCATCAATGCTCCGAAGATCATCAAGAACACCTCGGGCGTCATCGAGCCGTCCGCTCTCCCGGAGACGCCGAAGTGACTGGCTATCCGATCCGGCAGATCGGATCGATAGGCCCGGTAGGGGACCAAACCGATGGCCGCCACGGCCACCGGAATGAGGACACCAAGGACTGTGCGGCTTGTCTTCTCTCTCACAATTGCACCTCCACGAGTTGCAGAATTTCACGATCATCGAGCCCGGCTCGGCGGGCTTCGCTCACCAGAGTGCGGGCCAGTTCAACGTGGCGGGTCACCGGCTGGGCGTTGGCAACCACGGAGGTGCCTCGGCCTCTGCGGACCTCCAGCAGTCCCTCGTCCCGCAGGGTCTGGAACGCCCGTAGGACCGTGTGCATGTTCACTCCCAGCCCCCTGGCCATTTCCCGCGCCGGAGGCAACTTCTCGCCTTCCACCAATGCCCGTGTTGCTATGGCCCGCCTCACCTGGCCGGCCAGTTGCTCATGAAGGGGCTGCGAAGACTGTGTATCGATCTTCCAGAGCATAGTTCTATTATAACTAGAACTAATCTAGTTATACAAATGGGAGGCGGCGCTCGGGCGTCAGGACCCTCCTCAGGTTGGGCCTCAGTCGGTAACCGTCGGCAACCTGGTTCCCGATCCCGGTACGATCTTGGGATATTCGATGCCTCTACAGGACTGTCATTAGCCACCCCCATTGGACAGGCATAGCAGGTGTCTCCGATGGACGGTTCCCTTGGTAAGACCGCCGACTCTTGAAGCCGCTGACGTTGCATAGACGGCGTGATTCAGCCGTCGGCTTCATCGGCCGGAACGGAAGTGGACGATGCTCGGCCGTCTGACCGACTTTGCATCCAGTCCCCGCGGTAAGTGGGTAACCCTCGTCGCCTGGATCTTCGCCGCCGGTCTATTGATCTCACAACTCCCCATGTTGAACGAGGCCACCGAGAACGAGCAGGCCCTCTTCCTACCCGGCGACGCCGAGGCAACCCGGGCATTCGAGTTCGCGCGGGAACGTTTCCCGTCGGCCGGCACACCCGTTTTGATCGTTTTGCGCGACCCGGCCGGCCTCGGCCCCGCCTCCTACGAGGCTGTGGCCCGGATCGCAGACTGGTTGTCCGGCCCCGACGCACCTGACAACGTGGGCCGGGTCTTGAGTCCCGACCCGGCCATGGGGCAACGGTCCGGCCTGGTTTCTCCAGACGGCACCACCATGTATGTCTTTGCGGAGGTGTTGGGCGAGCCTGCCGAAGATCCGTTCACCGACACGGTGAACAGCATCCGCCAACGCTCGGCCTCCATCGGTCTGACCGGCGTGGAGATTGCCGTGGGAGGACCCGGCGGGTTGGTGGTGGACCTGGTCGGGGTGTTCGCCAACATCGACAGCCTGTTGTTGCTGGTGACGGTCCTCCTCGTCCTGGTGCTGCTGATCATCATCTATCGCTCCCCGGTCATGGCGGCGATCCCGCTCCTGGGAGTGGGCCTGGTCTTTCAGGTCGCCGGCGCAATTGCCGCCTGGTTCGCCCTCAATCTCGATCTCCCGATCTCCGGGCAGACCACCGGGATCATGACCGTCGTGCTGTTCGGCACCGGAACCGACTACGTGCTGTTCGTCTCGGCGCGCTTTCGCGAGGAACTGACCAGGCACAGCGACCGTCACGAGGCCATGAGACGCACGATGCGGGGCGTGGGCGGAGCGGTGGCCTCGGCGGGCGCCACGATCCTGGTGGCCTGCGCCGCTCTCGGGCTGGCGAGCTTGCGTTCCTACCAGGCGCTCGGCCCGGTGATCGCAATCGCCGTGGCCCTGATGATGCTGGCCGCCCTGACCCTCATCCCGGCACTGCTGACCATCTTCGGAAGGCGCGCCTTCTGGCCGATGCAACCCCGCCTGGATGCCGAGACCGGAAGGCAACTCGACTGGAGGCGCAGCGTGTACGGGAGGGTGGGGGCGGTGGTCCTGCGGCGACCAGGCCTGTCCCTCGCCGTCACGGTGTTGGGCCTCGGCGTGCTGCTGGCAGGCCTGATCCCTTACCGGACCAACTACGACCAACTCGAGAGCCTGCCCGAGAATGCCGAGTCGGTCCGCAGCTTCGAGTTGTTGCGGAGCGGGTTCCCGGCGGGGGAACTCTCCCCCACCCGACTCTACGTGTCCCTGCCCCTGGGCGCCAACGCGCTCGATCCGGCCTCCCTCCAGCAACTGGACGCTCTCACAGTGGAACTCGCCGGGCACCCGGCCGTCGCCGACGCCTCCGGCCCCAGCCGGCCCCTCGGCACCGACGGGCCTCCCGCCTCGGTGCTGCCGGAGTCCATCGCACAGCGGTTCGTGTCCCCTGACGGGAGCGCCGGCCGCATCGACCTGGTGCTGGAGGCGAGTCCCTTCTCACCAGAGGCCCTCGACGCAGTGCCCGGCCTGCGCAGCCTTGCCCGCCAGACGGGGGCGTCGCTGGGCCTGTCCCCCGGAAGCCTGCTGATCGGAGGGGACACGGCGGAGGCCTACGACACCCGCACCGCGGCAGACCGCGACTCGATGGTCGTGCTCCCTCTGATCCTCCTGGCCATCGGCCTGATACTGGCGCTGCTGCTGCGCTCTCTGATCGCCCCCCTCTACCTGATGGCCACCATCGCCTTCACCTACTTCGCGACCCTCGGTCTGGCGGTGGCGGTGTTCATCCTGGTATTCGGTCATGCCGGCATCGGGTATGCGGTCCCGTTCTTCCTCTTCGTGTTCCTGAACGCACTGAGTGTCGACTACAACATCTATCTGATGTCGCGCATCCGCGAAGAGGCGCGCCGGTCCCCGCTCAAAGAGGCCACCCGCTACGCACTCGCCCGCACCGGCCCGGTCATCACCTCGGCGGGGATCATCCTGGCCGGCACGTTCTCCGCACTGATGACCCTGCCGCTCCAGGACCTGTTGCAACTCGGATTCGCGGTTGCGGTGGGAGTGCTGATCGACACGTTCATAACCCGCACGTTGATAGTGCCGGCGCTGGTCGCCCTGCTGGGTCGGTGGAACTGGTGGCCCTCCCGCCACACTCCCGCCGGTCTCCGAAGCCAGGACGCGGATGAACACGCCCCGGCTCCAGGACTCAGGGGACAGGGATAGATCCCCCGGTCAGGGAGCCGACCGGGGGGTCCCGAACGGAACCCCTAGTCGGCCACGGCTTGGCTGATGATCTCGCCGAGAGCCCGTCGGGCCATGGTGGCTTCTCCCCCGCCGTCCTACACCAGGCCCCCGCCGTCGATCTTGACCGCGGCCCCCGTGATGTAGGAGGACTCGTCCGAAGCCAGGAACAGCATGAGGTTGGCGATGTCCAAGGGAGTGCCGATGCGCCCAACGGCGATGCGGGAGGGAATCCGTTCGAACTGCTCGGCGCTACCCGAGGTGCCCCGGGCCTGGGGAGTGTCGACCGACCCCGGGACGATGACGTTGCAACGAACCCCCTGGGGCGCGTACTGGGCGCTGGTGGTGAGGGTGAGTTGGATGACTCCGGCTTTGCTGACGCCGTAGGGGACGGATTGGGGAGTGGGATTGAGCCCGGCGCCCGAGGAGACGTTGATGATCGAGGCCCGGCGGCCGATCATGTGAGGGACGGCGTACTTGGTGCAGAGAAACACTCCCCGCAGATTGGTGTCGAGGGTCAGGTCCCACAGCAATTCCGGGACCTCCGCCAGCGGCGGGGTTCGGATGGCTACGCCGGCGTTGTTCACCAGCACGTCCAGCGTCCCGAAGTGTCGGACCGTCTGCTCCACCATGTTGCTGACCTGGTTCGCCTTGGAGACGTCTGTCTCGATGAACAAGCCTTCACCGCCAACGTCCTCGACCATCCCGACCGTCCTGCGGCCTTCCGGAACGTTACGATCCGCCACGGTCACCTTGGCGCCCTCTTGGGCGAAGAGCACGGAGGCAGCCCGGCCCATTCCGGTGGCCCCACCGGTAATGATGGCTACCTTGTCGTCAAGCCGGCCCGGCATCGCTCCTCCGTTTCTCCCATGCGGGGAAAGGAAGCGATCGGCCACCTCCTTCCCGAGGCCTCCAAATATACCGGTTGCCCTGCAAACCGCATGCTGGCTTCCCACCCACCCATGGACGCGCCCGGCGAGGTCCCCGGCAAACCTACAATTCGACCAAGGACCACCAGGAAACGTGGCCCAACCCTCGGAATAGGACACAGAATGCGCAACTTCGACCTGATGATCATCGGTACCGGATCCGGCAATTCGGTGATCGGACCCGAGCACGACGGGTGGGAGGTCGCCGTCGTGGAGCGTGGCCCCTTCGGCGGAACCTGTCTCAACGTCGGCTGCATACCGTCCAAGATGTTCGTGTACGCAGCCGAGATGGCCGAGTTGGCGTCGGACAGCGACCGTCTGGGAGTCCACACCCGCTTCGACGGCGCGGACTGGCCAGCGATTCGAGACCGGATATTCGGCCGGATCGACCCGATCGCCGAGGGGGGACGCTCCTACCGGGAGGGCCTGCCCAATGTCACCGTCTATGCGGGTTCGGGTCGGTTCACCGGACACAAGCAGGTGGCCGTCGGTGACGAGGTGATCACCGCCGACCGGATCGTGATCGCCGCGGGCGGGAGGCCCACCGTGCCCCCGGTGCCCGGCCTGGCGGACTGCGGCTACCACACCTCGGACACGGTCATGCGCCTCGACGACCTGCCCGACCGGCTGCTGGTGATAGGCGCCGGGTACATAGCGGCCGAACTGGGGGGCGTGATGGGAGCGTTCGGCTCCAAGGTGACCTTCCTCCTGCGGGGCGACACCTTCCTTCGCCGGGAGGACCACGACATCAGCAGCCGGTTCACCGCCGCCTACTCCCGCCGGTTCGACGTGCGCACCCACACCCGGCTCCTCGGGGCCCGCCGGGACAACGGCGAGGTGGTGATCAGCCTGGAGAGCCCGGGAGGCGAGCCCTCGGAGCTAAGGGGCGACGAGTTGCTGGTGGCGACCGGGCGAAGGCCGAACACCGACCAACTCGAGGTGGAGGCGGGAGGGATTGCGGTCGACAACCGGGGATTCGTGGTCACCAACGAACAACTGCGGACCAACGTGGAGGGTGTGTGGGCCCTGGGCGACATCACCAACCCCGTGCAGTTGAAGCATGTCGCCAACCACGAGGCCAAGGTGGTGCGACACAATCTCACCAACCCTGACAAGCCTGCCACCGTCGACCACCGGTTCATCCCGCATGCGGTGTTCGGCTATCCCCAGATCGCCAGCGTCGGCCTGACCGAGCAGGAGTGCCGCCGCCTGGACATCCCGTACGTCAGCCATGTCCAACCCTACGCGGCCGCCGCCTACGGTTGGGCGATGGAGGACGCCGACAGCGTCGCCAAGGTCATCGCCCATGCCGACACCCGCCGCCTGCTCGGCGCCCACATCATCGGCCCGCAGGCGCCCACCCTCATCCAGCAACTCATCCAGGGCATGCACTTCGACCTGACCGTGGACGAGATGGCCCGCGGCCAGTACTACATCCATCCCGCCCTACCGGAGGTCGTCGAGCAAGCCCTCCTGGAACTCTGAGACAGTTCCAAAAACCACCTTGACCTGGTAGGCAAGTGTTTGTTTAGCATCCGCTTCCATGGTCTACAACATCCTGTGTGCAGTGGTGTTGTATCAGAGAACGGCTTCGGAATCTGCTGGCATTTTTTCGCATGAGCTCCCAGTCGTGGGAAAGCAGTAGGTACTACTATGAGCCTCCCCAGTGGGCGAAGACCGTGCACTCCTGTCCATCGCAGGGTCCCGGTGAAGAGACCCCTGGACCCCAATGACGAGGAAGGACGATCGATGAAGAGACTGCTAGCACTGTTCATGGTGATCGGGCTGGTCGCGGCAGCCTGCGGCGATGACGAGTCCGAGATCACCCTGGACGAATTGAATGTCGCCTTCTTTCTGGAGTGGCCCACCGCCAACCAGGTTGCTCAGGCGGAGAAGACCTATGACGAGGAACTCGGGTTGACCGTGAACTGGATTCCCTTCGCCAGCGGAGGAGACATGGCCCAGGCCATGGAAGCAGGAGACATCGACATCTCCTATTCACAGGGCTTGACTCCCTTCGCCAACTTCGTAACCGGAGGCTCGGACCTGCTGCTGGTGGGTGTGGCCGTGGCCTATGCGGATGCGGACAACTGCGTCGCCCACCCCGACTACGGCATCACCAAGGAAAACGCGGCCCAGACCCTGGCAGGACAGAGCATCTACACCCCCTTGGGCAATGTGACCCACTTCAAACTTCTCAAGATGCTCGAGCACCTGGGAGTTGACACCGGCACAGTCGAGTTGATCCAGTCCGAAGGCGGACCGGCCGCCGTGGCGGCCCTGGACACCGGCAACGTGGCCATGGCCTGTGCGTTCGGCGGCGCCGTCAACCAGATGATCGCCAACGGGGGCAACCTGGTGATGACGGGATCCGAGCAGGAAGCCATCGGTATCCGGGTGTTCGACATCATCTCGACCACCGGCACGTTCGCCGAGGAGCATCCCGCGGCGATTACTGCGTTCCTGCAGGTGACCGAGGACGCCAATCGCGCGTACAACGAAGACAGGGAACCGTTCATCGACACCATCGCAGGCGCGGCGGGTATGGACCGCCCCGCCACCATCGCTCTGTTGGACGCCTTCTCCTTCCCCGAGAAGGATGCACAGCTTTCCGATGCCTGGCTCGGCGGGACCGTTCAGTCTGTGATGAAGGAGCAGATGGACTTCTTCGTTGAACAGGGTGAGATCGATTCGGCTCTGCCCAGCTATGACGACTTCGTGGACACCAGTTTCCTGGAAGCCGTCAACTAACAAGCCCGAATTCGGACTGAGGCCGGTGAGCCAGGGAAGTGGCCTGATCCAGGATTGGACACCCCCTGACTCATCGGTAACCACTCGAAGGAGTCTTTGTGCAATCAGTTGTTGACGCCCTGGCAAAAGCCTTCGGCGGCCTGACGGCTGCCGTGGCGGAGGCGGCGAGCGTGTTTGCTTGGGTTGTCCTGGGCGCAGCGGCCGCGGCCACGGTGTGGATGATCGTTGATCTCTTGAGGACCCCCTCCCGCCGTTTCGCGACTGCCGACCGGGCGGCGCAACCCAGCGACGGCACACTGCTGATCGGACAGGTCACGGCGGTGGCTGCTCTCGTCGCCGGGGTGGTGCTGGCGTTGCAGAGTGATTCCTCGTGGTGGCAGCCTGTGGTCGCCCTGCTGGGGGGCGGCGCCCTGCTGGCCTTGATAGTGAACTACCGGCGTTCGGACGAAGACCGGCAGACCGGGATGGCCCGCACCCTCTGGCTGGCTCTGGCCGTCGCCGTTTCAGCGTCGACGCTTCTTGCCTACGTCCTCCGGTCGGGCTCGGCCATTGTCTACCTGACCCTGCTCGGCGTGACTCTGCTCATAGCCCGAGCCTGGTTCTTCCTCAGCCGGCCAGAGACCCGTTTCGATCCCTCCCAGTTGGGGGTGGCGATCGACTCCCGTACGGATCATCCCCTGGTGGTGGAAGAGGTGGGGATGATCTACGAACTTCCCGACGGTGGCCAGGTGGAGGCCCTTTCCGACGTGAGCTTTACGCTGGAGCCGGGACGATTGCTGACCCTGCTGGGTCCTTCGGGGTGCGGCAAGACGACCCTTCTGAACATAGCCGCGGGGTTCCTGGCGCCCACCTCCGGGGAGGTGAGGCTCGGGACCGAGCCGATCACCGGGCCCGGACAGGATCGCGGCATGGTGTTCCAGCAGGGAGCATTGTTCGAGTGGCTGAGCGTCAACGACAACGTCGGCTTCGGCGCCCGTATGAACGGCAGGTCCAGGCCGGCGTCCCGGGAGGCTGTGCAGGACCTGTTACGCACCGTCGGACTGCAGGGATTCGGGGACAAGGCCGTGTATGAGTTGTCCGGAGGAATGCAGCAGAGGGTGGCCCTAGCCCGGTGCCTGGCCAACGACCCCGAGATCATTCTCATGGATGAGCCCTTGGGAGCCCTGGACGCTCTGACCCGTGAGAAGATGCAGGGGCTGGTGCTGGACCTCTGGAACAAGACGGGCAAAACCATCATCCTGGTCACCCACAGCGTGGAGGAGGCCCTGTACCTGGGAGATCAGCTATTCGTGATGGCCCCTCGGCCGGGTCGCATCGAACGCAGATATGACCTGCCCTTCGCCCGCCGGGCACTGACCACCGAGGCGCGGGAGTTGAAGACCTCGCCGGAGTTCATCGAGACCCGCGAGGAGATCCTCACCATGATCTGGGAGATGGAGGAACAGATTATGGGCACCGAGGGAGGCGCCTGATGGCCCCGGACACAGAGCGCCCCAAGCGGGGCGCCGCCGCCGCAAGTGGTGGGGTGGGAACCATAAGAGGTGTGCTGGGCGCACTGACCAGGCGACTGGGATTCCGGCGGGGAAGCGCCGACAGCGCCGGGAAGACCGTCACCTTCGGCGACGCGGCCGAAGTCAAGGGCTCGCTGGCATGGACGATCCCCAGCCTCCTGGTCATCCTGTTGGTGTGGTTCGTGGCCACCAACGTCTGGGGGCTGCCCGGGGAGTGGAGAGATTACGGAGAGCAGGTTCAGGCCAATCTGTCGGCCGACGAGAGCTATGCCCAACGCGACCTGCTCCGCGACTGCGAGGCGTCTCAGACCAGCCCGGGCGACTATCCGGGGCTTCCTCCCTGCTCCTACACACAGTGGATAAGCGAGCGGGTGCTCCCGAGCCCGGGACAACTCTGGGACGCCTCGTGGGGTTTCGCACGCGACGGATACAGCGGGTTCACAATGTGGGACCATCTCTGGCTGAGCTTCAGCCGGCTGGCCAAGGGACTCTTCTGGGGTGTGGTGCTCGGCGTGCCGATCGGCCTGGCGATGGGGCTTTCCAACCGTTGGCGCGGCGTCTTCGACCCGATCGTCGAGTTGCTTCGGCCCATCCCGCCCCTGGCGCTGATCCCCCTCTTCATCGTGTGGTTCGGCATAGGCGAGGAAGGGAAGGTGAATTTGCTCCTGTTCGCTTCCATATGGATCATGGTGATCGCCGCCCGCTCGGGCGTGCTGGCCGTGAACATCAGCAAGGTCCACGCCGCCTACTCGTTGGGGGCGTCCAAGGCGCAGGTGCTGCGACACGTCATCCTTCCCAACGCCCTGCCCGAGATCCTGACCGGCCTGCGGGTGGCGATAGGAGTGTGCTGGGGCACCCTGGTGGCGGCCGAGTTGCTGGGAGCCAGCGCCGGCCTGGGATTCACCATCTTCAAGGCTCGCCAGTTCTTCCTCCTGGACCTGATGTTGTCGGCCGTGATCCTGATCAGCATTCTCGGCGTGACCATGGACCTGTTGATGCGCACCAGCGAAAAACGTCTCATACCCTGGAGAGGGAGAGGCTGACCAGGCCCGAACAGGGCGCCGGCCGCGGCATACGTTCCGACGAAATCAACCCCGTGGGGTCGCCCGGGTCAAGTGTCTCATCTTCCCCGGCATCTACTGGGCGCCGGAGCTACTTGGGGGCCGGCCACCTCCCCGAGATCAGGTCTCTCGTAACCGAACGGACCCGAGAAGCGACCCGAAGACCAGGGGTCAGGGATTGCCTCTGCCGGTGCACTTCTCAGCGATCGGGTCCCAACTGTTCCCGTCGTTCCAAGTAAAGGAGTCTGTTTTCGGATCGTACCTACTAACCGGAGCCGGGATCCGGTCGCCGTTTTCGTCAAGAACCAGGTTGCCATCTTCGTCACGCCGCACATAACGACACTCCTCGTTGTATCCCGGATCACCAGGACGCAGGAGCTGATGGTCATACGCGTAGTCAACGCCCGGCTGGGGCAACCTGACCGGAACCCACTCACCGTCCTGAGTGCACATCCAAAAGAACTCGGCCCAGTCATCGCCCTGGAACCCCCCCTCCGTAAGCGTCAGCACACCACCAGGCACCGTCTTACCCCCACAGGTGTCCGACGGCCCAGGAGGAAGACTCGGCGTGCCCACCTGGTGCCAACCCAAACTCTCGTCAGTCCCCAACTTCGTGCGCTCACCGGCAGGCAAACGCTCATGCAACCGACCGGCCGCAACCTCCTCCGACAACTTCTCGTGATAGGTCTTGCCCTCCGCGGCGCCAAGGACACCCTCGGCCTCACTCAGCGTCACCGTACCCGAGAAATACGACCTCAACGCGTCATACACCTCCGCCTCAGTCGGGATCTGCATATTCGTAGACACATTCCAACGAAAATTCTCCACCAGTAAACCACTGAAGACGCCGACCAGCCGCCAACCGGGGTTAGCGGGCTGGTCGTAGGACACAATGACGACCGCGCCTTCAGGGATGGGATCCACCCTGATTCTCACAATGTTGGGGTCCAGGGAGAGCGCATAGCGACGGTGGGGATTGCCGTTAACAGTGACCCTAAACCCTCCGAGAGTCACATTTCTTACACTCTCAGTAAAGGTCAAGGCTATATAGGTTTGGGTGATCGGAATTTCTATGGCGGCCCCGGTGACCGACGGCGGCTCGGCCTGGGCTGCCGCGGTCCCCGGAGAAAGCGACAAGGCCAAAACGACGGCCAGCAGACACGCCCACCAACGCCTCACCCTCACCCCCCCCCCCCGAACTCCGGACGGCCACGACGGAACCCGAACAACCAGCACCTCGCACGAGACTTACATAAGAACGCTTTAGTTTGGGCATACCGAACATCATGTCCACATTATAAACACAGAACAGTGACCCTACAGTGCAAAAACCGCGTGTTCATCAATCGGTCACCGCAAACCAGACGTTCCGACGAAATCAACCCCGTGGGGTCGCCCGGGGTCAAGTGTCTCATCTTCCCCGGCATCTACTGGGCGCCGGAGCTACTTGGGGGCCGGCCACCTCCCCGAGATCAGGTCTCTCGTAACCGAACGGACCCGAGAAGCGGGCCGAAGACCAGGGGTCAGGGATTGCCTCTGCCGGTGCACTCCTCAGCGGTCGGGTCCCAGTTGCCCCCTTGGATCCAAGTAAAGGTGTCTGTTTTCGGATCGTACTTACTGACCGGCTGCGGGTTGCCGTCTTCATCTGTGTAGCGGCATTTCTCGTTGTAATTCGGATCACTTCCCGGAACGGCAGGAGGACGCACCAAGTGCTCGTCACGCGCATAGTCGACCCCGGCCTGGGGCAGTCTGACCGGAACCCACCGGTTGTCCTGGCTGCACGCCCAAAAGAACTTGCCCCGGTCATCACCCGTCAACTCCGGCACCGTCTCACCCCCACAGGTGTGCGACGGCCCAGGAGGAAGACTCGGCGTACCCACCTGGACCCACCCCGAACTCCCGTCAGTCCCCCACGTCGTGCGCTCACCGGCGGGCAAACGCTCATGCAACTCACCGGCCGCCGCCTGCTCCAACAACTTCTCATGGTAGGTCTGATCGTCCCCACTAAGCACACCCTCCACCTCACTAAGCGTCACCGTACCCGAGAAATACGACTTCAACGCCTCATACACCTCCGCCACCGTCGGGATCTGCATATTCGTAGACACATTCCAACGGAAAGCCTCCACCTCGTTCCCGGCTGCGTCCTTCAGCCGCCAAGAGCTTCCCTCTACCTGGCTGAAGGACACTAGGATCACTGCGTTCTCAGGGATTATCGGCCTCACGTTTAACGAGACGCCAAGACCGTCTAGGGTGATTTGCGGGCCGGAAACGGTGCGGGCCGTGCCGTCGTCCGTGGTGACGCCGAATTGGAGGCTATTCGCATCTATTACCACCTCGTCAAACCGGACCAGCAGTCTGGTCTCGTAATTTGTATGATCAAATACAACGACGGAGGTAACCGACGGCGGCGTGGAATCCTGCTGTGCTACCGCGGTCCCAGGAACGAACGACAAGACCAGGACGACGGCCAGCAGACACGCCCACCCACGCCTCAATCCCCCCACCCCCCCCCCCCGGGCGGACTCGCTCAGCAGGCTTGACCTGTGCAACCAACATCGGACTCACAACCTCTCATCCGGTTCAACGCGTACACCAGCAACGGCGCAAATCTTCATATTGAAACTCACTATACACAATATTTACATATTTGGGCCATAAAGCGGAACCGTTTTTATCCTGCCTTGCCGTTAACACACAGCACCTTGGTCTGAATAGGCCCCTTTTCCCAACATATGTGTGCGTTTAAGGCCACATACCAACCTTTTTGTGTGAATAGAAGCTGGAAACGTTCCAAATGCGAAACTCTCCCCTGACAAACGCCCTCCGATCTACTCTGAGGACACAGGCAACGATCACAAGGAGTTCGCCGCATGAGCCAGATGAGAACCGGATCCGGAGACCCTCCCATACCGCCGCCTTCGGTCGGAGATGTGCAGGAGGCCGCCCAACGGATAAGGGGGGTGGCGTTGCGAGCCCCGCTCCTGAAGTACAAGTCTTCGGAGCCCGACCCGCCCATCTGGCTCAAGGCGGAGTGCCTCCAGCCGGTGGGGTCGTTCAAGCTGCGAGGGGTGTACAACTGGGCGCGGTCTCTCTCCGACGCCGAACTCCAGAGGGGAGTCACCACCCAGAGCGCCGGCAACACCGCGCAGGCTCTGGGCTACTCGGCCCAGTTGCTGGGCGTTCCGGCCCGGAGCCTCCTGCCCGACAGCGCCCCGCAGGTGAAGGTCGACGGGGTCCGCGCCTACGGCGTCACGCCGGTGCCGGTTCCCTTCTCGGCGCTGATGGACTACGTCTTCGACAAGGGATGGGAGAAGGAGCCGTACAGCTACCTCAACCCGTGGGGCGACCCGTCGATGCTGGCGGGCTCAGGGACCATCGGGCTGGAGATCCTGGAGGACCTCCCCGACGTGGCGGCGATCTATGTGCCGGTGGGCGGCGGCGGACTGGTGTCCGGCATAGGCAGCGTCATCAAGGAACTCCGACCGGACACCGAGATCGTAGGGGTGCAGAGCACGGCGTGTCCCTCCCTGCGGGCAGCCTTGGACGCCGGCGAACCGAGATGGGTCGAGACCGCAGACACCATCTGCGACGGCACCATGGTGCCGGTGGTGGTGGATGAGATGTACCCGCTGGTGAGTTCCTCGGTCGACAGGGTGGTGCTGGTTTCGGAGGCCGACGTCCGCACGGCCATCGCCCGTCTGGCCCTGGGGAACAAGCTGGTCGTCGAAGGGTCCGGGGCCATGTCCCTGGCCGCCGCTCTCGCCGAGGAGCGGGACGGTCCGGTTGCCTGCATTCTGAGCGGCGGGAGCATCGGCGCGGACCGTTTGGCGGAGATCCTCACCTCGGAGGCTTAGGGAAGAGCAAAACTCCGGCGCCTCCCCGGTGATCCAAGGCGAGTCCGGCCGAACTCAGTCGAGCGGGCCCTTCACCTTCTCAACCGCCGCCACGAGGGACTCCTCTCCGAGCAGTTGCTCGGCGGCCGCAAGCTCGGGGGCCAGGAAACGGTCGGAACCCGGTCCCCAAACCCGGGTCCGCACCAGGTCGACGGCTCCGATTACCGCCTCCCCTCCGCGCGGCCGGGGAAGAACCAGCCCCTGCGTTAGTCTGCGGCCAGGGGCTAGGATGTGTAAGGGAGGGCTTACCGGAGGAGGACCCGTTTTATGGGACGACTACTAATCGAGCAACATGAGAACGTGCCGCTATGGGTGGACGAGCACGGGATAGCGCGAGTTGTCGGCACTCGGGTGCAACTTGAGATGGTGGTCTGTAAACACCAACAGGGACACACCATCCCCCAATCAATCGCCGGCGTGTTCGACACACTGGATGTGGAAGACGTCGAACGCATATTGCAGTGGTATCGCAAACGTCGTAACGATGTGGATGCCTACATGGAATGGTGCGACCGAAGAGCGGAACAGGTTCGTCGGGAGGTGGAGACCAATTTGCAGCAGTACCGTCCCCGCCAAGAGAGAGAACACCCCCCAACCCGAGCGCTCGGCTTGGACTATTGATGCCGGGGCGGTTTCTTACAGACGAGCATGTCCTCCGACATCTGGCTGGGCAGCAGGGAGAGGAGGTTCTCCCTGTCCGGAACGGGCATCTGCGCCAGCAACCTCGCTGAAACATGTGTGGGCAGGTGAAATAGGTCGTCGACCTGCTGCTCCGGGGGAAGACTTAGGAACATGCCATCTGCTAGAGACGCCACCAGTGCGATCTCTTCAGGGGTGGGTGGGCGGCCCTGCACGTCCCCGAACTCTTCGGTCCTCGCAGAGAGCGATGATCGCCGCTCGTTCCTCATCAGTCATACGTCCCCAGTGCAAAAGGCGCATGTGCTGTATGTACTGCCAATGGCGAGCAAAGCCCCCGGGGAACTTTTGGTTCCCGGCACGGCCACTCGACCCCCAACGGGGTAACATCGAATGGCCGGAGCGACTTCGAGTTCACCCGGCGCCGATCTATACCCACCGATGAGAGTCACCAGCGCTATCCGCTGCGGGGGACTGTTACCCGCAGCCACCGAGCAGCCAAAGGAGCAGACATGACTGTCGAAGAGACCGCTTCGATCGATGCATCGGCATCCGCCGCCAAATGTCCCGTCGTGCATGAGACGAATGCCGCCATGGGGTCGTTGGCGAACCATCGCTGGTGGCCCGAGCAGTTGAACTTGAGGTCGCTCAACAAGAACTCGCCGCTGATCGACCCCATGGGTGACGACTTCGACTATGCCCGGGAGTTCAACAGCCTCGACCTGGCGGCGGTGAAAGCCGACCTCGAAGAGGTGATGACCGACTCCCAGGACTGGTGGCCGGCCGATTACGGGCATTACGGTCCGTTGATAATCCGGATGGCCTGGCACAGCGCCGGCACCTACCGCATCTTCGACGGACGGGGCGGGGGCGGGTCGGGGACCCACCGGTTCGCCCCGCTCAACAGTTGGCCCGACAACGCCAACCTGGACAAGGCCCGCCGGCTGCTGTGGCCGGTCAAGCAGAAGTACGGTCGCAGGATCTCATGGGCCGATCTCATGATCCTGGCCGGGAACGTCGCCCTGGAGTCGATGGGTTTTCGGACCTTCGGATTCGGCGGCGGGCGCGAGGACGTCTGGGAGCCCGAGGAGGACATCGACTGGGGGCCCGAGACCGGATGGCTCGACGATGAGCGTTACAGCGGCGACCGGGACCTCGCCAACCCGCTCGGCGCCGTGCAGATGGGCCTGATCTATGTGAACCCCGAAGGGCCGAATGGCAGACCCGACCCGCTGGCGGCCGCCCGGGACATCCGGGAGACATTCACCCGGATGGCGATGGACGACGCAGAGACCGTGGCGCTCATCGCCGGAGGGCACACCTTCGGGAAGACCCATGGCGCCGCCGACGACCGTCATGTCGGGCCGGAGCCGGAGGGAGCCGACCTGGAGGAACAGGGCCTCGGTTGGAGGAGCACCCACGGCGACGGGAAGGCCGCCGACGCCATCACCAGCGGACTGGAGGGCGCCTGGACGCCCACCCCCGTGAGATGGGACAACACCTTCCTGGAGATACTGTTCGACTACGAGTGGCAGTTGGAACAGAGCCCGGCGGGTGCATGGCAGTGGATTCCCACCGATCCGGCGGCAGCCAACCTGGTTCCCGATGCCCACGATCCGTCCGCATGGCACGCTCCCGTGATGCTGACCACCGACCTGGCGCTTCGCATGGACCCCGTCTACGAGCCGATCTCCCGGCGCTTCCTGGAGAACCCCGACGAGTTGGCCGATGCCTTCGCCAGGGCGTGGTACAAGCTGACCCATCGCGACATGGGCCCGGTGGCGCGGTACCTTGGCCCTGAGGTCCCCGACGAGCAAATGATCTGGCAGGACCCCGTCCCGGCCGTCGACCACGAACTGCTGGACGACCGCGACATCGCCGCTCTCAAAGCCAGGATCCTCGCCTCGGGGCTCTCGGTCTCCCGGCTGGTGGCCACGGCCTGGGCTTCGGCGTCGACGTTTCGCGACAGCGACAAGCGGGGCGGGGCCAACGGCGCCCGGATCCGCCTGGCTCCCCAGAGGAGCTGGGAGGCCAACGACCCATCCGAGCTGTCGGCTGCCCTCTCCGCCCTGGAAGCGGTCCAAACCGAGTTCAACAGCGCCCAGAGCAACGGCAAGAGGGTGTCGCTGGCGGACCTGATCGTCCTGGGCGGTTGCGCCGCCGTCGAGGCGGCCGCCCGCAACGCCGGCTGCGATGTGGCGGTTCCGTTCACGCCGGGACGCACCGACGCTTCGGCGGAGCAGACCGACGTCGAGTCGTTCGCGGTTCTAGAACCTACCGCCGACGGGTTCCGCA
Organism: Acidimicrobiia bacterium; assembly: GCA_965209025.1. Classification (GTDB taxonomy): domain Bacteria; phylum Actinomycetota; class Acidimicrobiia; order Spongiisociales; family ZC4RG35; genus Bin76. The sequence goes on from OZ242375.1 coordinate 1,331,599, forward strand.
ACTACCGGAGGGTCGGCGATCACCGCCGACCCGAGCGGCTGGTGGTGGACCGGGCAAGCCTGCTATCCCTCACTGCGCCGGAGATGACCGCGCTCATCGGCGGTCTTCGCGTCCTGGGCGCCAACACCGGAGGATCGGCGTTGGGAGTGCTCACCGACCGGGTGGGGACGCTCACCAACGACTTCTTCGTGAACCTGTTGGACATGGGCACCCGGTGGCAGACGTCGGAGACCGAGCACGTCTACGAGGGCAGTGACCGCCAGACCGGGAAGGTCAAATGGACGGCCAGCGCCGTCGACCTGGCGGTAGGCTCGAATTCCCAGCTCCGGGCCATCGCCGAGGTCTACGGGTCGGACGACGGCCAGGACAAGCTCGTCCGGGACTTCGTGGCGGCGTGGGACAAGGTCATGAACCTCGATCGATTCGACGTCTAGGGGAGGGAGCGCCTCCCGGGCCTATCGGCGGCCGAGCAGTTGCTTGAACCGCCGGACGGCAGGGGTCCACAGCCACTCGGGCTGGGTGAACCGGCGATGGTCCTCACCGGGTAACCCGGTGGGGTCGTAGAAGCTCTTGTCGGTGTTCTTCTGCAGGTGGCTGGTCCGCTTCAGCACCTTCAGGCCGGCATAGAGCGCTCCCCTGTGACTCCATCCCTGCCGGTGGTAGTTCCAGTTGTCGGGCGCCAGGTCCTGCGCGGCGGCGAAGTGTCGCAAGGCGCGCTCGCTGTCGCCCACCGCCTCGAAGTGCAAGGCCAGTTTGAAGGTCGCCTCCGCCAGACGGGTGTCGTCGTCGACGGGCTTGAGCCGCTCGGCGAGTTCGGTGCTCGACCAGACAAACTCGCTGTCGGCTCCCCGCTCTATCCAGTCGCGGGTCGCCTCGGCGAATGAGTTGTCGCCGAAACGGACCTTGCCGAGGCCGAACCTGACGGTCGACTCGCCCGGGTACGCCCCCTCGTGGCTGCGTACGATGGTCCCGCCCTCGTCGATCCACGCCGCCGACGGCACATTCACCCAGCCGAACAGCGAGCTGATCTGGTGTGTCGGGTCGATGACGCACCGGAAGGTCGGCGAGGCCCGGTCGAACCACTTGCCGATGGCCTTGGGGTCCCCCGAGTCCTGGGCCACGCTGATCAACTCGAACCGGTCGGGGCCGATGGACTCGTACAACTCCTGCCAGACCGGCAGGCTGACACGGCACCCTCACCACGACGCCCAGGTGAACAGCACCACCTTCCGGCCGCGGAAGTCCGACAGCCGCAACGTGTCGCCGCTGCGCTCGGTCACCTCGAAGTCGGGAGCGATTCCGATTTCCAGCCCGGAGCGACGCACGTCGGGCACCGAGCCGAGGCTCCACACGTCGCCGTCCCGCGCGTACTGCTGGCCGATCATGTCGGCGAACTCCGAGTAGCACATCCACACCCAGTCCTCGGCGTCGGCGATCCATTCCTCAACCTTCTGGTCCGGAAGCGGCACGCACAACTCCCCCAGGCACATGCCTTGCGGCTTCATCTGCCAGCCGGTGGCGTCGGGGAGGTCGCCCACCCGCACCCACAGATGCTCGGTGTCGTCGGTCCGTTGGGCGACCTCGGTCGTCTTGCCGTTTACCAGGATGATCACGATTGCTCCGTGAAAGTCGACTCGCCCTGCTAGGCGTCCTTTCCGCCAAGGTGGGTTGTCAGTTCAGCGATGGGAGGTTGGACTTGTACTCCGCTGTGGGTCGGTAGTAATTGTAGGTGGGGAGGAACCCTACAAGGGAGCAGCGCCGTTCTGCGGACTACCTCTCCATCGGAACACGGCTGGCCGCCATGCGTTTCTCTATGCTGGAACATCAGACAACGGGCAAGGTAGGGGCAGGATGCGAGAACAGTCAGGATGATCGCGGTTCTGGTTCTGTGTGGAATCGTCCTGGGAGCCTTGTTGCTGGATGGTGGCGGCGGCTTCCTGTTCGGCGGTCTGGTGGGCTTTCTCATCGCCAAGGTCGTGAAACTCGGGCGCCGGGTCCGGGAACTCGAAGAGACTCGGGCCACCTCAGTAGGAGTGACCGAAGTCGATGCGCCGATTACTCCTTCGATGCCGACCGAGGAGCCACCCCTACCCTCTGCCAAGCCACTCCCCTCTGATGTCCCTGCGGTCACTGTCGGTGCTGGACCACCTCCTCAAGTCGATCCGTCACCGGTCGAGGCCGCCACGTCGTCCAGTGAGGACGCTCCGGCCCCGGGGTACGCGCCCGTTGCCTATTACCGGCACTCCTCGTCCGGGGTCCTGTCCAAACTGTTCGAGCCGGTCAAGACCTGGGCTATCACCGGCAACGTACCCGTCAAGGTGGGAGTACTGCTCTTGGTTATCGGACTGGGGTTCCTTCTCGGCGTGGCCCTGGAACAGGGTTGGATCACCCTCACGATCGGAGTGCGCCACATCCTGGTTACGCTGCTCGGTGTCCTGTTGCTGCTGTTGGGATGGCGGACGCGACGTCGCAACCCCATCTACGGGCTGAGCCTCCAGGGAGGGGGCATTGCGGTCCTCTACCTGACCACCTACGTGGCGCACGCGGTGTACGACCTGCTGCCGGCTTCGGCCGCGGCCGGATCGGTCATAGCTGTCACCGTAGGCGCCGGCGTGCTGGCCATCGCCCAGGACTCCCGTTCCCTGGCCGTGCTCGGCATAACCGGCGGATTCATGGCGCCGATCCTGGCGTATTCGGATGCTGAGGATCACGTTTTGGTGTTTGGCTTCTACGTCATCCTGAGCGCCGCCATAGTGGCGGTGGCCTGGTTCAAGGTCTGGCCGGTGCTGAACCTGGTGGGCCTGGGCTTCACCGTCGGGTTGACCGCCTTCTGGCTGCTGACCAGGTACGAAGTAGAAGGATGGGCGACCACTCAACCCCTGATCGGCCTGCTGATACTCCTCTACATGGCCATCCCGCTCCTGATGGCCGTCCGACGACCTCCCAATGTCAGAGACCTGATGACCAGCCCGCTGGTTTTTGGGACGCCGTTCATCGGTCTGGGATTCCAGTTCCTTCTCACCGATCACCTCGAAAACGGGCCGGCGATCAGCGCCGCGTCACTGGCCGCCGTCCATGGAGTGTTCGCGGCGGTGGCCCACCGGTTCGGCAAAGAGTCACGTGCCCTGGTCGAAGTCTATTTGGCCTTGGCGATGACCTTCGTGTCGATCGCCGCGCCGTTGGCGTTCGATACCCAGTTCACCTCGGCGGTCTGGGCGTTGCAGGGGGCGATGCTGGTGTGGGTGGGCCTTCGCCACAACCTCTTCATTTTCAAGGTGGGCGGCGCCTTCCTCCAACTTCTCTCCGGAGGCGTCTTCCTGCGTTACATCTCCGAATCCCTGCCCTATCCGGACGGTACGGCAATTCTGGTCAACGGGTATTGCTTGGGAGCGGTGTTGCTGGCCTTCACCGGTTGGTTCACCGCTCGGATGGTCGACGTCAGGGGGGATGTGTGGAAGGGCATCAAGGATATCCCGTGGTTCTTCCTCTTCTGGGGGATCGGTTGGTGGCTGGTGGGAGGGCTGATGGAGATAGCGGCCCAGGTTCCCGAGGATGCGCGACTGAACGTGTCGATCGTGTTCGTCTCGGCCTCCCTTGGCGCCATGGCACTGGCGGCGCCGGTGGTCCGCTGGCCGAAGTTGGCGACGGCGGGGGTCTTGCTGGTGCCCACCCTGCCCTTGGCCATGATCATGACGCTGGGCCTCCAAGACCACCCCTTCGGGTCGAATGGCTGGGCGGCTTGGACCGTGGCGTTGGCGGTCTACTACTCGGTCCTGGGCCTCCGGGGAAGCAGTTTTCGTCAGGTGGTGACGGCCATGCACGTCATCGGCTACTGGGTCCTCGCGGTTCTGGTGGGAACCGAGGTCCACTGGCAGGTCGATCGAGTCGCCGACGGCGTGTGGCCCATAACCGCGGCGCTGGCGGGGGTCCTGGCGTTGGTAGGCGCAACCATGTCGGCTCGCGGACCTCGGGTGTGGCCCCTGAAAGCCCATCGGCGGACCTACCTCATGGCTTGCGCGGGTCCGGTCCTCCTCGTTCTGGCTCTCATGCTGGCCTCTTTCAACCTGACGTCGAGCGGCGAGTCTCCGCCGCTCACCTACCTGCCCCTGCTGAACCCCCTGGAAGTGCTGACTCTCCTGGTGGTGATCGCCGCGCTGGCCTGGAAGAGATTGGCTCGCTCCGAATCGGACCATCCACTCGAAGATCTGGTCGATGGTAACTGGGCTCCCGGACTGGCCGTCGCCGGCATTGTCCTGCTGACCATGACAGTCGCTCGGACGGTCCACCACTGGACGGGGGTGCCGTTCGACTTCGATTCCATGACCTCCTCCACCACCCTCCAGGCATCCCTGTCCATCGTCTGGGGTCTCACCGGCCTTGCCGGGATGGTGGTCGGCAGACGCTCGGCCCGTCGGATCGTATGGGCCGGCGGTGCTTCCCTCATGGGAGTGGTGGTCGTCAAGCTGTTCCTGTTCGACCTCAGCAACACCGGGACGGTGGCGAGGGTGGTGTCATTCCTCGGGGTGGGCCTGCTGCTTCTGATCGTCGGCTACTTCGCCCCGGTTCCCCCGGCAACCTCCTCTGTAGCCGAGGACGGGATAGCCGACAAGGACTGACGCGGCATTGGTAAACGACGGCCAAATCTGAGTGAGCTCATCGACCCGCATCAGGGAGGCCCCGCAGATGAGCCGACCTCCGTTTCGCCCTTAAAAGGAAAGGGCCAGCGCACCATCAGGCCGAAGTTCCGGGAGACCACGAGATCCGACCCCTCCAGCACGCCCATCCCCACCGGCGTTCCTCCCATTCAAGCACGCATGTCACAGCCCAGGCGCCCCGCCGGCAATTCGCGCCTTCAACCGGCTTATTCTGCGGCGCATCGCTCCTCGTCGAAGCCGGGGTTGAGTCGCGTGAATACCCGTCCTGGCCAACCTGGGTGAGCGCCGTTGATGTAACGCTCGCAGACCGGACCGTCATCGCCGACAGGTATTTCCCACTGTATTTCACCGAAGGGAGGGAACTCAGGATCCTTGCGCACTAGCTCCCATCGACCTGATCTGCAGCGCCAGGCCAGATTCTGAATGAACATCTCCGTCGTGTACTGCGGCATTTTTCTGCCACCGCATCTCCGTGGGGCTTGGGTGTACGCAAGGTGCCACTCCCACGCAGTCACAGTGATGGGAGTAGGAAGGCCGTCCGATGTCGGGTCCTGCTCCCGACCGCCTTGGCCCTGGAAGTCCTGCCCCTGACCGCCCCCCTGCGAGCCGCCCTGGCCCTGACCGACCCCCTGCGAGCCGCCCTGGCCCTGACCGACCCCCACCGACCCGTCCTGGGCTCCCCGCGCCTCAGCCACACAACGCTCTATCGCGGCATCCACCTCCGCCCTGGTGGTCTCCCCCTCAAAGTACCCTCTCAGCACGGCGACAGCATCCGCGCAACCGGGGCCGAACACCTCCCACACAGACACAGAGACAGGCGTCGAGAGGCCGTCCGACGAGGAACCCTGCCCCTGACCACCCCCCACCGAACCGCCCTGGGCTTCCCGCGCCTCAGCCGCACAACGCTCAACGGCCGCATCCACCTCCGCTCTGGTGGTCTCCCCCTCAAAATACCCTCCCAGCACGGCGACAGCATCCGCGCAACCGGGGCCGAACACCTCCCACACAGACACAGAGACAGGCGTCGAGAGGCCGTCCGACGAGGAACCCTGCCCCTGGCCACCCCCCACCGAACCGCCTTGACCCTGACCACCCCCAACCGAACCGCCCTGGGCTCCCCGCGTCTCAGCCACACAACGCTCAACCGCCGCATCCACCTCCGCTCTGGTGGTCTCCCCTTCAAAGTACCCTCCCAGCAGGGCGACAGCATCTGCGCAACCGGGGCTGGTCGCCTCCTCCTGGGCCAGCACGACAGCAGGCGCCACCGCGGACAGGGCGAGGGCCAAGGGAAGGACGACGAAAATGTGGAACCCGACGATGCGCTTCATGATTCAGCTCTCTTCGTAATGACGCCGAGTAAGCATGATGATTACATGCAATTGTTTCTTGTCAGTGCAGTATTGCAGACCAAAAGGCAAACACGAGCGAGCAATAGCATGAAGAATACATGTGTCGCCTCATCTCAGAGCCGTATTCGGTCTCACCCCGGACCCCCCGTGTTCCGCTACATCTCAGAGACAGGAAACGCTAACTGTCAACTGCCCACTCCTGGATTCACATCCAACCGGGCTCCTTGGGCTTGCTGAGAGCTCCGGTGAGCGCGGTCGGCTTCATGTCGGCATCGTCCGACAGACGCCGGGCTCTGTAGCGCATTCGCATGTTCTGGTATGCCGCCCAGACAGTCATGGTGGGCGGCAGGAGGAAGGTTGAGACTATCAGCGAGTAGATGAGGGCCAGCGCCACCATGAGGCCGAAGTTCCGGAACACGACCAAGTCCGACAGCGCCAGCACCCCCATTCCCAGAGCCGTAGTCAAGGCGGATCCCATGAGCGCCGAGCCGGTGGTGGAGAGCGTGCGGGCCATGGCCTCCTCCGGGTGGCGCGCCTGTGAGTACTCCTCCTGGTACCGATAGATGATGTGAATCGTGTAGTCGACGCCAACGCCGATCACCAGGGCGATGACCGCCGATGTGGTGATGGTGTAGGGGATGCCGAATAACCCCATGGTGCCCAGCATCCAGGTGAGGGACACAACGACCGGCGCCACCGCAATGACGCCCAGTACGGATTGGCGCATGGTGATCCTGAAGAAGAACATGAGGATGGCGAGGGCCGCCACGATGGTCATGACGGTTGTCTGAGTCTGGGTCTCCCTGATCTCGTCGTTGACCACCACGTACCGGATCTCCGACGACGTGACGGTGATCTCTTCGTCGCCTCCGAACCAGAGTCCCTCGATGTCTTCCTGCATCCACCTGGTTCGCTGCTGGTCGCCGGTGAAGGCCTGAAACTGCAGGAGCATGGTGTCCACACCGTGGGGGTCCTCTGCCAGGACGCGAGCCAGCTCATCAGGCTCTCTCTCCTTCATCCTCACGACGAACTCCTGCACCAACTCCCGATCGACCTGGAGACGGGCCGTGGCCCGGTTGAAAAGGGCCTCCAGTTCGGGGTCGTACCTGTCTCCCGGTGTGCCGTCATCGGTGATCCAGTCGACGACCACTATGCCCGGGGATGTCTGTATCCCCGACACCGCGCCTCGCGGGCGTCGCAGGTTGTCATCGAAGGCGGTGGTCAGGTCCACCAGGTTGAACAGGGTCCGGGGTTCGGTGATCTCGGCCTTCACGAGGACGTCCACCACCTCCGTCGAACCACCCACCGCCGCCCTGAGAGTGTCCAGGTCCCGGTTGAGGTTCCCCCCGCTGGGCAGCAGGTCCCGATGACTGAAGTCCGTGGTGACCGAAGCGGCCGCGAACCCGAACCCGATGGTGGCGGCGGCAACCACCACCAGAAGCAGCGCCGGCCAGCGCACAACGGCCCTTCCCAGCAGCCGCGCCGCCCAGCCGACCCCGGGCAGGGAGTCCGAGATGGGACGGGCCGGCCGGAGGGCGCCACGCTCCTCCCTGCGCCGATCGATGATGGTCCGGACGGCCGGCACGAATGTCAGCATCACCACGAAACTGAGCCCCACCCCCACGGCGGCGACCACTCCGAAATCCCCGATGGGGGCAACGGGCGACAGGAGGTTGCTGAGGAGGCTCACCATGGTCGTTCCGGCCGCCAGCGCCACCGGGGTGATCACCTTCCGCAGTCCGCCCCGCATCGCTTCTGCGACCGGCTCTCCACCGATCCGGTACTCCCGGTAGCGCGACAGCGACTGGATAACGTAATCCACGGCCAGACCGATGAGGATTATGGGCACCATGGCTCCGAAGGCGTTGGGCGGACCGATGAGATCCAGTGCACCCGGCCCCAGCCAGCCTTCTGCTCCGAGGGTCCAGACCAGGGCCAGCCCAAGGCCCATCAGGGTCAACAGCAGGTCCAGCCCCGAACGCATGAAAAACAGGATCAATGCGGAGACCACCGCCACGGCCAGGGCCATCAGCGGCACGAAGCCCGGGCCCGTGGCCTCCTGGTACACCTGCTCGATCAGGGCGGGAGACACGGTCCCCACCACCAACGGTCCCCGTGAATCCTCCGCGAGGTCGTGGATCTTCAATTGCGCCTGCCTGGCGAGATCGTCCCCGGTGTCGCGCAACCTGATGGTGGCCACCGATATGAGGGTGCCGTCGCGGTCGGTTCCGGTCATTTCCAAGAGGGCGGTCTGCGGCCGAACCAATCCGGGGTCGGTGAGCATCCGTTCGATTGCCGAGTTGATCTCCGCCTGCGTCACCCTTTCAAAGCCGTCGGTCCCCAGGACCCCGCCGATCACCGACGTCGGGGCCACGATGGCATGGGAGGGCGTCAGCGTCCCCGCTACGCCCGGATCGACTGCGATGCGGTCCAGCAACTCGTCCATCTGCGCCAAGCCGGCAGGCGACAGGGCGTTGCCGCGGAATATGACCGTCGTAACAACCGCGTCGGATGAACCTCCGAAGAGTTCATCGATAGTGTCGGCCGCCCTGGCGACGTCGCTGTCGGAGGGGAGAAAGGTCACGGTCTCGGTCTCGGCCTGGGGGACCCGGAGCGTGAGACCCCCACCGAAGAGCGACGTGGCCGCCAACACCGCCGCCAACGTTATCCAGGGACGCGCCGCCACAGCCCGGATTGCCAAATCGAATATTCGGGATAAGCGAACCACTCAGGACACCTGTTCAAGCGATCGGAACACCGACCGCCAACCTCCGGAACCAGACTCGTCGAAGCTTAACTTTCCAGCCAACTTATGTGGAAAGGAGAAGACGGCTCTCCTCCACCACCGACTCCTCCTTCGGGGCTGGGCCGACCGGGGCCCGCATGTCCCCAACCGGCAGCGCCGCAAAGCCCTTGCGGACTTCACTCACACCTACAATCACCAAAAGGCCTGAGGGAACGGAATGGAAGTGATGGCGGCCGCTCAAACCAGGCTCAAAGTCCCAGCAGCGAGGTAGCGTGAACTTCGATTCGTACGATCTGGACCCGGCCGTCTTCGACGAGATGTTCGGTGCCGACGGCACACCCCACCCTCACTGTGAGGACCTGCACGACACGCTGGGGTCGATGTCGTCGGCCGATCTGAGCGCCATCGGAGAATGGGTCACACGGTCGTTCACCAACGAGGGGATCACCTTCACCGTCTACGGCGACGACGAGGAGACCGAGCGCATCATCCCCATCGACTCCGTCCCCCGGGTGATGTCCGCCGCCGAATGGGGCGACCTCACCGCCGGCCTCAAACAGCGGCTCTCGGCACTCAATCGCTTCCTGGAGGACATCTACGACGAGGCCCGCATCATCGCCGACGGGGTGATACCGGCCGACATGGTGCGGGACTGTCCGCAGTACCGCCTGGAGATGAGGGGGTTCAAGGCTCCCCACGGCGTGTGGGTGGCGGTTTGCGGGACCGACCTGGTCCGCACCAACGACGGTTTCCGCGTCCTCGAGGACAACCTGCGCGTCCCCTCGGGCGTGTCGTACATGCTGGCCATCCGGAAGGCGACCAAGTCCGCCCACCGGCTCCTGTACCGGCTCTCGCGGGTGCGCGACATCGAGAACTACGGGCTCATCCTCGCCCAGACCCTGCGGGAACTGGCGCCGGAGGGACGCTCCGATCCGACCATGGCGCTCCTCACCCCCGGCATCTACAACTCGGCGTTCTATGAGCACATGTTCCTGGCCCGCCAGATCGGCGCCGACCTGGTGGAGGGCCGGGACCTGTTGGTCGAGGACGGCTACGTCTACATGCGCACCACCTCGGGTTTGAAGCGAGTCGATGTGATCTACCGGCGCGTCGACGACGATTTCCTGGATCCCCTGGTCTTCCGCCCCGACTCGCTGCTCGGGGTCCCGGGCCTGTTGCACGCCGCCCGCCTCGGGAACGTATCGCTGGTCAACGCTCCCGGCACGGGGGTGGCCGACGACAAGAGCGTCTACGCCTTCGTCCCCGACATGATCCGCTACTACCTGGGCGAAGAGCCCTTGATCCAGAATGTCGAGACCTACCTGTGCAGACGCCCCGAGGACCTCGAGTACACCCTCGACAACCTGGAGCGCCTGGTGGTCAAGCGGGTCGGCGAGTCGGGCGGGTACGGGATGCTGATCGGCCCCCACTCGACCGCGGAGGAGCGCAACGAGTTCGCAGCCCTGCTGAGGGCGGACCCCGCCGACTACATATCCCAGCCCACGCTCGCCCTGTCGCGTGCGCCATGCCTCATCGAGGGAAGACTGGAACCGCGGCATGTGGACCTGCGGCCCTTCATCCTGACCGGCGCCGAGACCCGGATCGTGCCGGGGGCGTTCTGCCGCATCGCCCTGCGTCGCGGGAGCCTGGTTGTCAACTCCAGCCAGGGCGGGGGCGGCAAGGACTTCTGGGTACTGGACGACTGATCGCAGATGCTGTCGAGAAGCGCCGCGGGGCTCTATTGGATGGGCCGCTACCTGGAGAGAGCCAGCCACCTGTCCCGGTTGCTCCGCCAGCAGACCGAGTCGCTCGCCGACAGCCCGCCCCGGGACATCTACTTCGGCTGGCACCGCATTTACGGCGCGCTGGACCGGGAGCCACTCAGCGGGGCGCTCGAACTCGACAGCGACGACCTGTTCGCACTGGTGGACTCGTTCGCGCTGGCCGACGATCTGACCTTCGAACCCACCAACCCCGACTCGATCCGCAGTTGCTTCGCCCAGGGACGGGAGAACGCCCGCCAGATGCGCCACCACATCTCAGCCGAGATGTGGACCTGCCTGAACCAGTCGCATCTCAGGCTCCAGGACATGGAGATGCAGGACATCTGGGTCAGGTCCCCCGAGAACTTCTACGCCGAGACCGCCGCGGAGATCGACACGTTCCGCGGGGTGACATCGTCCACCCTGTACCGCGACGACGCCTGGCACTTCGTCCAGTTGGGGAACTACATAGAGAGGGTCCAACTCTCCGCCTCCCTCCTGATGGCCCAGATCGCCGCGGTCCGGCTGTTCGAGATCCCGACGGACGCCTACTGGACCAGCCTTCTCCGCCACTACTACGCGTTCGAGGCCTACAACCGAGCCTCCAGCGCCGCCATCGAACCAGACCGCGTCCTGGGCCTGTTGGTCACCAACCCCCAACTCCCCGACTCGTTGAGCCTGTCCGTGTCGGAGTTGTGCAGCGAGTTGGCCGCCATCGGGCCGGGGCCCGACACCGAGGCCACCGCCCGGACCCGGAGCCAGGCCGAGTACCTCCGCCAGTTGGTCGGGATCGATTGGCCCGGCGGCGCCGACGGCCACGCCCTGCTGGGGAAGATCGACGATGGGTGCCGCCAACTCCACGACCTGGTGACGAAGACCTATTTCGATTACCCGGTCCTCGCGCCCGACCACGGGAGGGTCGGCGGGCACGACCAGTGACCGCACCCGCCGACGGCACTAAGGATTCGTCGCGCTACCGCATCGAACACGTCACCCGCTTCGTTTACACCGAGCCAGTCCGACGATGCACAATGTCACTCTGCCTCCAACCCCTCCAGGCTCCCGGCCAGAGGCTTGTGGACTTCTCCGTCAAGACGACGCCTCCCGCCAGGTTGACGACCGAGACCGACCCGTTCGGCAACACCCGGCACATCCTGACCCTCCACCAGGACCACGACTCCCTGGAGGTCGTCTCGACCTCCGATGTGGAGATGGAACAGCCGCCCGCCCTACCGGAACGCCTGGGAATGAGCACCTGGGACGAGGTCCGAGCAGTGGGCGCCGATCCGAAGTGGTGGGACTTCACCAGCGCAAGCCCGCTGGCCCGCCCCTCCCCCGCCCTGTCCGAGTTCGTCAGACAACTGGGAGTCGAACCACGAGACGATCCCCTGGCCGACCTGATGGCGCTGTCAGAGGCGCTCAACGACGCATTCGAGTACCTGCCGGGCGCCACATCGGTGGACTCCACGATCGACGAATTCCTCACCTCGCGCAAGGGCGTGTGCCAGGACTACACCCACGTCATGGTCGCCATCGCCCGCTCCTGGGGCGTTCCGACCCGCTACGTGTCGGGATACCTGTACGTCACCGACCCCGGGTCTGGACAGCCCGGATCAGCCTTCGGCGCCGCCACGCACGCCTGGGCCGAGACCCGCCTGCCCCGCCTGGGATGGATCGGCCTCGACCCCACCAACCGGGCCCTCGCCGACCACAAATACGTGCGGATAGCAGTAGGGCGCGATTACCGAGACGTCCCCCCCACGCGAGGAGTGATCGAGGGAGGAGGCGAATCCCAACTGCAGGTAAACGTCCGGATGACCTCCTCTCAGATCCCGGCGGAGTGAAGGGCCAACAGCCGAGTTCTCGTCATCCCAAGGAGGAACTCAACCTGCCGAAGACGTAACGGCCTTTCGCATTTTTGCGGGTACTGAATGTGATGCGGGGTTCAGCCCCGAGGATGAGACAGATCGGGCCACGGTGGCGGTGTGGACTGTGCGGGTGTTGGAAGGAGCGAATCCATGGCCGGTTGCGTTGCCGCGTCTTGCGGACGTGGACACCTTGGAGATGCCGTTTTAGTCGTTGCCTGGGGTGGGTTTTGGGCCGGTTGGGCGGATTGACCCGACGAAGCGTTCCATCAATTCGTTCCACGCCGCTTCCGTGGGTGGTCCGCTGCTTCGAGGCTTTGCCAGAGCGGCGAGCCGAACGCCGAGGCTGAGCGTCTGGCACGAGAGCACGATGGCCTCGGTGCTCAGCGTCTGGTCGATCTCGCCGGCTGCCTTGCCGTGGTCGACCACACGAGTCAGCACGTCGGCCTCGATGTCGAGGGCGCGTGCAAGATCTGCTCTGAGAGAAGGATCGCGGCGGGCGCTAACGCAAGCTTCGAGCATGAGGTTGCCGGCCTCGTCGTCTCGCTGCGTGTCAACCAGCCCGCCGCCGAGGGCTGCGAGCTTCTGTGCAGTTGTCAAGTCGGCACGGGTGGACACCGACAGGGTGTTGCGCGAGCCGTGTTGTTCAACCGCCGCTACAAACAGTTCCCGCTTGGTGGGCCATCGCGAGTAGACCGCCCCCGTGGACAGGCCGCACAGGCGGGCGACGTCGATGACCCGGGCGGCTTCATAACCCTTCGCACCGAACACGCGAGCCGCAGCTTCCAAAATGCGCTCACCCACCTCACGCGAACCACGACGGACGTTTGAACGCCCGGAAGCCGTCACCGAGGAACCCTGCATGAACCGATCATGTTATCAACGGGACCGAGGAAGCGGACTGATCGAATACCAGCGGCTTTGCGGAGGTGACAAGGTGTTTACGAGACGCCATCGGGCAATTCCCGCTATCAAACAACGCTACCGGTTTGGGTCTATTCGCGATCGATAGCAGTCCGCGGGGTAACCTTAGATGGTCCTTTACGGGAGATAGCCATGCCTACCAAAGTCGAACCACGTAGGCGAAGCGGCTCGGAGGAAACCGCGAGGCGGGTACTGGAAGCCGCTGCCGCAGAGTTCGTGGAACGCGGGTATGACAAGGCTGTCATCAGCAACATCGCTCGTCGCGCCGGGGTCACTCCAGGTGCGGTGTACCCGCGGTGGCCTAACAAGAGCGATCTGATGGCCGCTGCCCTCGACCATCTCTTTGAGCAGTTACTGCCCGAGCAGAGGATTAAGGACATGGGCATTGCGGAGTTGCCGGCAAACGTTCTGGCCCTGGCGTGGGCTGCCCAACTGTTGAGACCCGAGGAAACGAAGGATGTGCTGGTGCAGGTGTTCGGTAGCGCCCGCAACAACGCGGTAATCCAAGAGCGCCTGCAGGGCTTCCTAAACGACCAAGCCCACCAGTTGAGCATGATGATCGAGAGGGGCAAGGATGAGGGATTCTGCGATCCCGAGCAAGACACCACTGCCATAACCTTGCTTTGTCAAGCGATCGGAATCGGTACGCATCTGCTGTTGGCTGCGGGGTTGGAGGATCGTTACATTCCATCCGAACAGGACTGGCTGACGCTCTTCGTGAAGTTGCTCGGCAGCGTTTCCTCAGATCCAACCACAGAATCGACTGCCTGATTCGGGGACGGACCGTACAGGGGGAACCATTCCCATTGGGGAGACTCTGTGCAATGGAGTGATCGAAGAGGCGACTCCCAACGGGAACGCAGATGTCCGGATAACCCTCCTCTAGCGGACCGCTCCCTTCAGGTCAACTCTCCGTGTGCCAGGTCCGCCTCGACCATGTTGATCAGCTTGGTCACGGTCTGCCCGGCCGCGGTGAGAACATGATGAACGTTCTCCAGGCTCTGCCAAGTCCCGTCGACAAAGATGTAAATGGTTCCATCGAGTTGTTTGACCAGCGGATCGGTCGCGTCGAAAAGGCGGAGAGACGTGGCAACGCCGTCGATTATCTCTGCGGCCCGGTACAGCCGGCCCTGCAGGTTGCGGTAAATAGCGAGGTCGGTGTGGTGCATTAGCCCTTCCTTTCTAATAGTCCCGGCCAGCGTGGGAAAAGATCTGGCCTGCTTGGCAGGTGATGAGGGTTAGCAGTCCGAGGGTGAACAGGCCGGGCAATGCGTTGACAGCATCGGGATTGGTACGGTTCATCATTCCCTCTATTGGTAATGATGGTACAAAATATATCGGACGATTTGTGGGGTTTTTACAGTGGAGGTCTTTGTTCCAATCTGGGGACAGTCGGGTCGGGAGTGGTTGCCGCCCGCCGTGCTGGGGGGCCTGCTGTCGTCATTTGGAGAAGGTGCACCCATTTGTCCCCTCGGAGGGAATGCTCACCGACTCTCAGTTCTGCTCTATTACCCCGCAGGCCACTCGGTCTCCAGCGCCAGGTTCAACACCGTAGGAGTCCGGTTTAGCGTGAATGATGATCGCCGAGCCATCGGAGTCAAACACAGATGTCTCGGCATCAGCCGCCAGGGTCACCTGGTCAGTGAAAACGTCCGCCCGGGCGGTACCGTCGCTCCCGGCGTAGATATTCGGCAGGTCGCCGGCATGTGACCCGTCGGGATGCATGAAACCGTGGCCGTGGTCCGTTGGTGCGAAGTGTCCACCGGCGGCCGAGAAGTCCGGTGTGCAGGCACCTACCGAGTGGATGTGGAAACCGTGGGCACCGGGAGTCAGGTCCTTGACATCGGCCGAGATCAACACTCCGTTGGGTCCCTGCGCCAGGGTGACAGTTCCCATAGCCACACCGTCCGGGCTCGACATCGATGCCACCGCAGTGGCGCCCACCCCGGATGGCTCATCCTCGCCACACCCAGCCAGGATCAGAGGGATGAGCGCCACCATTGCTATGAACGTCCACTTTGCCTTCATTGTCTCCCCAAATTCTAGCCTCGGTGACCACGTAGCGGTCTGGCGTTGTATCGGTGGCCTGTGGGCCACCACCTGTGACCTGCGGCTCCCTAGGGGCTCCACAAAGGGCTCCACTTTTAAACCCGGATGGCTCCACATTTGGCAGGGTTTGCGGTGCCGCGGGTTGAGGCGGGCCTTGCCTCTAGACCAGTGCGGATCGGTCGGCGACTGCTTCGGGGGAAGGTCTGCAAGTGGGTCCGGTTGTTATAGTGGAGAGTTAGTTGTAGTTACTACTATGTTCCTAAGGAGGTGGTCGCGTGTCATCGAAGCTGCCTCTTCGCAGGTCTTGCGGCGAGCGCATGGGGTGGGAGTCTTGACGCGGAACCGGTTATCGGTTGTTCCCAGGCGGCGGCGCGCTCAGGGGTTCGGTGCTGGTTGATGGTTTCGTATCGTCGGGTGGGCCAATATGGCCCCCGAGCGGGCCGGGGCGGCACCCGTGTGAGACGGCTGTGGGCCACTTTGCTGGCTGCGCTGGCTGGGGTTGGGTTGTTGGCCGGCTCGGCTGTGCCTTCGTGGGCGGCCCCGTCTGTTCGGCCTGCGGCGGTGACCGGGTTGAGCGTGCAGGCGGGCGACGCACCCGGCGAGCTTCACGTCAGCTGGGATCCCCATCCGGACGGCGCGGTCGATCACCGGGTGAGGTGGACGCCTGCCGGCCAGGACTTCAAGCCGAAGAAAGACGCGGACTGGAACGCCTTCCCCGTCGACAACGAGTTGACAATCTCAGGGCTCTGGCCCGGCCAGTCCTACAAGGTGCAGGTGCGGGCCCGCTTCAGCGGTCCCAACGGCCTGTGGAGCCCGGCGGTCACCGGCACGGCGGCCGAGACCACAACGCCCACCAAAGAAGCAACCTCGAAGTTGACGGATCTGTCCGGACAGCCGGCCGAGAATGGCGACGCGGCTGAGGCGGACGACCCTTCGGTGGTGTGGTCGGCAACGCTCACAGTGGGGGTAGACGACTCGTCGCAGCCGTCGGGATCGGGCTATTCGAGATGGGCGGGGGTGGGCTCTCTGTCGGAGCGAGGGCTCACGCTGGGCGGCACCTCAATGCGGGTCATGGTGATCGTGCAGCTGGCGGGAGGCCTCTTCCTGGTAATGGACCGCGAGACCGACACGGACTTCACGCTCACCCTCGGCGATGCCGAGTTCACTGCCGGCGAGAGCCTGGTCCCCGACACAGCCGGGTCGGGCCGCTACTGGTGGGCGACCGACGGCGACCTCTGGGCGGTCGGCGAGGAGGTGGACGCCAGCATCACCGCCGGCTCCGCAACGCTGGGCGAGCGGGCGACAGCGCCGCCGATGGCATCCTTCCGCCAAGTACCCGACCACCACGACGGCACGAACCCGTTCACGTTGAGGCTGTACTTCGACCGGGAGCTGCCCGTCACCGCGGCTGCGCTAACGGACCATGCGCTGGAGACCGTGGGCGGGACGGTGACCGATGTGGCCGCGGTGAGGGACGGCTCGACACAGGCCTGGTCGATCACCGTGCAACCCGACGGGCCCGGCGACGTCACCGTCGCGCTTGCAGTCGAGGCGTGTGACCAGCCCGGCGCGGTGTGCAGCGCCGACGGTCAGAGGCTGCACAACCGCGCCCAGGCATCGGTGCCGGGTCCCTGGGACGCGGTCGGGCAGAGGACCACCCGGCTGGCCGGCGGCTCCTACCACACCTGCGTGATAGAGGCCGACGGCACCCTCACCTGCTGGGGCGCCAACAACTACGGGCAGCTCGACGCCCCGGCTGGCACCTACAAAACGGTCTCAGCAGGAGCCATCTACAGCTGCGCGATCGCCACCGACGACACGATCGCATGCTGGGGATACAACACGAACGGCTCGATCCACCCCCCGACAGGCACCTACACCAGCTTTGCCGTAGGGCAACGCCACAGCTGCGCCATCGCGGCCGACGACACGCTGGCGTGCTGGGGATACAACGCTTGGGGGCAGACACTCGCCCCGGCGGGCACCTACAAGGCCATCGATGTCGGCTGGGAGCACTCCTGCGCGATAGCAACCGACGACACGCTGGCGTGCTGGGGATACCCCGACTGGGGCAACGTGAACCCGCCGGCGGGCACCTACAAGGCGGTAGCGAGCGGAGACGTCCACAACTGCGCGATCGCCACCGACGACACCATCGACTGCTGGGGAAGAAACTTCGAAGGCCAGACCGACGCCCCGGCCGGAACCTACAAGGCCCTCGACGCCGGTTACCACCACACTTGCGCGATC
The DNA here is from genome assembly GCA_965209025.1 of Acidimicrobiia bacterium. Lineage (GTDB taxonomy): Bacteria > Actinomycetota > Acidimicrobiia > Spongiisociales > ZC4RG35 > Bin76. The sequence continues at coordinate 1,349,200 of OZ242375.1, forward strand.
GCCGACGACGACACCATCGCCTGCTGGGGCAAGAACACCAGCGGGCAGACCGACGCCCCGGCCGGCACCTACAAGGCCGTGTTCGCCCGAATGAACAAGAGTTGCGGGATCGCCACCGACGACACACTGACCTGCTGGGGGACCAGCGCCTACGGCCAGAGCAGCGCTCCCGCGGGCGCCTTCGAGGCCGTCGCCTTCTCCTCGGAGCACTTGTGCGCGCTGGAATTGGGCGGCGATGTGGCCTGCTGGGGATTCCACCGCTTCGCGCAGACCGAGCCGCTGACCGGCACCTACCGGAGCCTCAACACCGGCAACAGCCACAGCTGCGCCATCGGCGAAGACGACACCATCACCTGCTGGGGAAACAACGAATACGGCCAGACCGACTCCCCGGCAGGCACCTACAAGACCCTCACAACCCGCTTCGAACACAGCTGCGCCATCGCCGACGACGACACCGTCGCCTGCTGGGGCGACGACGTTGGCGGCTCTACCCGCGCCCCGGCCGGAACCTACCAGGCCCTCACCGTCGGCGACCTCCACAGCTGCGCCATCGCCGCCGACAGCACCATCACCTGCTGGGGCAACAACCGCTACGGCCAGACCGACGCGCCGGCAGGAACCTACAAAACCCTCGCCTCAGGCCGCTACTACAGTTGCGCCATCGCCACCGACGACACCATCACCTGCTGGGGCGACAACCGCAAGGGCGAGACCGCCGCCCCGGCAGGAACCTACAAAACCCTCGCCTCAGGCTGGGACCACAACTGTGCCATCGCCACCGACGACACCGTCACCTGCTGGGGCAACAACCGCTACGGCCAGACCGACGCGCCGGCAGGAACCTACAAGGCCCTCGCCCTTGGCGACAGCCACAGTTGCGCCATCGCTTCTGACGACACCGTCACCTGCTGGGGAAGCAGCAGCCACGGCCGGGCCAGCGCTCCCGCCGGCACTTACAAGGCCCTGTCCGCCGGCGCCTCCCACAGTTGCGCGATCGACCTTGACGGCGCCATCGAGTGCTGGGGCAATAACAACAACGGACAGACCGACGCGCCAGCGGGCACCTACAAGGCCCTCGCCCTCGGCGAGAACCACTCGTGCGCAGTCGGCACCGACGACACCGTCACCTGCTGGCCCCAACCGCCCGAAGGGGTGCGCTGGACGCACGCCGACAGCTAGCCGCAACCGAGGCGAAAACAGGACAAAAACGACCTAACTGGCCTTCTCGTTCGAAATAAATGGACCAGAGGCCCAGGTGGTGGAGGTGCGGTCAACCATCTCGCCGGTTTCATAGCGTTCCTTGCAGTCCTCTGTTGTTCCTATTACACCAGGTCACCGCCCCAAACACACCTCAGCCTTTGTTTCACATGGTATCATAGGTATACGCACAATGCCAAGGCTAAACTGATAACCTAACCAATACCACGAAACAGATAACAAGAGATGAAACGACCCACCACCCTCTCGGCCACCTTCGTCAAAACCATCAAACGACCCGGCCGATACGGAGATGGCCGTGGCGGACACGGACTCACCCTACTGGTCAAACCCACCAGAATCAACAACCGCCTCTCCAAAACCTGGGCACAACGAATCCGCATAGACGGAAAGGAAACCAACATCGGTCTCGGAAGCTATCCAGCAGTTACCCTCGCCGAAGCAAGGCGAAGAGCCCTCAAGAACCGTCAGGCAATCGAGGAGGGCCGAAACCCCCGCGGTGCCAGCACACCGACCTTCACCGAAGCCGCTTCGAAAGTGATCGAACTTCACTCTACCAAGTGGAAGCCGGGCAGCCGGAGTCGCAGGGTCTGGGAGAGCAGCCTCCAAACCTACGCCCACCCGGTTTTGGGAAACAAACTGGTGTCCGATGTCACTACCGGCGACATCATGGCATGCTTTGCTCCCATTTGGCACACCAAACCCGAAACCGCCAGGAGACTCCTACAGAGAGTCGCGGCAATCATGAAATGGGCCGTAGCAGCGGGCTACCGCACAGACAACCCAGCAGACGACCGCATCAGAGCCGCATTAGGCACGAACAAGACCTCACCGCAACACATGAAAGCCCTCCACCACAGCAAGGTCGCCGGGGCAATAGCAACCATCCGCGCCACCAGGGCATGGCCGGGCACTATCTACTGTTTCGAGTTCCTAACCCTATGCGCCGTCCGCAGCGGAGAAGCCGGACTCGCCACATGGGACGAGATCGACCTCAACGCCGCCATTTGGACCATCCCCGGACAGCGCACCAAAACGGGCAAACCTCATCGAGTCCCCCTCAACACCGCAACCCTGGGCATACTGGAGCTAGCCCACAGCGAACTTTCCCAGCGATCAGGGCTGATCTTCCCATCGAAGACCGGAAGGACGCTATCTGACTCAACGATGAGCAAGCTCTGCAAGGAAAACAACATCGGCTGCGTTCCCCATGGAATGCGCAGCAGCTTCAGGGACTGGTGTAGTGAGACCGGCATACCCCGAGAAGTAGCCGAACAAGCGCTCGGACACACAGTCAAAGGCGTTGAAGGAGCCTACGCCCGCTCCGACCTCCTCGACATCAGACGACCCCTTATGCAGAAATGGGCCGAATACATCAAACCCTGCCAAACGGCACGCGCTTAGGACATCTCCCGGGTACAACTATTTGGAACAGGAGACCGTTTCAAACGTACTTTGACTTTTCGCTCCTTTACACCCAAGAACTCGCTGGTCTGTGCTGTTAGGTTCGTCACCAAAAGGGGATCTGAGGTCAGCTGGGTGCCTGCGTCAAGGGGCAATCCCGGATCACACTCCTGATCACAGCAATGTCCCAGAACACCAGATACCATCACGAGACGAGCCACGGTCGGTATCCGGTCTCGTCATAACGGGCCTGAGCAAGGAGTCGTTCCATTTCAACGATCAGTTCCTCAGTCATCTCATGTTCCCCTGCCAAGATGGCATCAACATCTCTACGCTGAACCACTCGTCTCAGAATGCCCTTGGCGATTACGCACTCATCGACTGGGGCTGGGGGGGTTGGGGAGAGCGGGTCCGGCGAAGGCGCAATCACCGGCTCGAAACGAAGAGCGAGCGAGACCAGGTCCTCGCAGGTAGCACCCGGGTCGATCCGGTATCCATGTGTACTAGCTAGGTCAGCGTTACTGATGTTTTGGGCCTGTACCATCTCCGACAGCCACTTACCTATAGCAGCAATCATGAGAATAAGGAAGTCAACATCGTTGCACTTCGCAGAATCAATGCAAGTGACATCAGACTCCAATAGAAGCTGACACTCTTCGGCGAATCCCTCACAATTGGTGACATTTTTGCGAAACACGTTCATGAGCCGCTTCTCGGCTTCAACATCGAAAAACCCTCGGCCTATCCTCGTCGTGACGAATAGAAGCCATGGGGTGTGGATTCGAGATTGGAAGGCCACAAGCCGCGCAAGCGCGTCGTATATCTGTCTATCTGCCTGCGGTGGGTCGGAAGCCAGTCCGTCGCAAAGGTCGATGTTGACAACGTCGAAAGGACCGAGAGACTTGACATGAGACCATGCGACCGACTCCTCGCTTCCAATGCGCCGAAAGTCATCGTGAATGACGTTGGATTGGGGATCGACATTCTGCAACGCACGCACTTCGTTGAGCGAAACATTCAGTTCGTAATGAGCAGGACTCCCTGGCTGGGCTTCGGTGTTGAATCCGAGAAAACGTAATGGGCGATCGTTTGGGCGGCAGATTTCTTCGTACAAGTACCGCAGATCGATCAGGTCTGTTCCCGGAAGACCCAGGTAGCGCAATGGTTGGTCTGGTTCCCGCTGACTGTAGAGTCGTCGGAGTAAGGCGGACCATTGTTTTCTTCTGACGAACTGTTTGCGTGGCTTGTGCCACGGCTTAAAGTCCTTAGGAGCCGCCAAGGTGGGCTGGTAGTGAACGTCACCAAAGATTTCCGCGACGAGTTCGTCCGATCGGTCGTTCAAATCTCGGATACCTCAAGAACCCTGCGCACATAGGCAAGAAGCCGTTCCTGCTGCGGGCCATTGAGATCCTCAAGAATTCCATGCGCAGCGAGGAGTTGAACAATCGCTCGCAACTTTCTCGCGGTCTGCTCGTCCTGACGTGCTGACAGCCCTCGGCGTCTATCAAAAACAGCTGCTCGCCTGAACCGGTAGGCACCATGCTGGGCATCAAACAGCTGCTCCTCAGCGTCGTAGAAGTTGACCGGGGGTGGCTCTGCACCAGGATCGTCAGTCTCTAACCGCCAGGCATTGGTAACGATTCTCCATAGTATTTCCTCTTCCTCGGCTACGGCTGCTTCCCGATGACTCTTGCGAATCGTTGCGGCAATGCGTTTCTGTACCGTTGCCACTTGCCTGAGGGAGGTGTGGAGCCACTTCGTGATGTAAACAACATGAGGATGGGCGTAGTTGAACGACTCGCGATCAATGTTCAGCGCCCCCTCCATGCCCTTTGACACAAAGACCTCACATGAGATTTGTCGTAGACGGGTCTGTTCAGAGACCTGATACCGCATGAACGTAGGGTCGAATAGGGTCCCACTCGATCCGTGAAGCCTCACAAGGACACCTCGATTCTCCGTAGGAACGATCTTTGGTGCCCACATCAGATATGCTTCGAATTCGAGCGGACCGCCTGTAAGCGCGGCCTCCACTCCCTCAAACTCCTCCCGACAACGTCCCACGAATAGGATGGGCTTCTTGACCGCGTGGGCGGTAGGGGGAAGGTCGAGGAAGGCGAGAGGCCGAGCTAGCTGGAGGTCATCAAAAAGCACGGTGAAGTCGCTCCCAAGCAAGGTACCGGATCCAATTGACGTTTTGCTGCGAATGGTTTCGCAGCCTGCGAGTACAAACTGGGTTGGACTACCACGGCCAGCAAGGGGCATTTCGAAGAGGTAGGCGTTGTCCTGCAGCGGAAGGTCGAAAGGATTACCCTCAACGTACGGCACAGGAATTGCAAGGCTCAACTGCCAGACCATTCGAAGGTAGTAGTCAAATATGCGTATTAGCTGCGGGTTTGGCACTCCTCTATTAGAGCGTTGCCAGACAGCTGCGACCAGCTTCTTGAAAGCCGTCTCCGGGTGATCAGTGTCAGTCCATGGAAGGCTTCTGTAGTCAGAGTCGTTACCCTGCAAAGCATCAAAGTCGTCTCGCCTCACACGACCTATGTGAAAGTCAGGTGGCCTGAGGTCCCTCGCTAGGTCGGTGTCAAAGCCATCGCCGTCGGAATCGATCGCAGCCCATACATCACGACTCTGGAGCGTGTCCCGAGTCTGGGGTCGGATATCCGTCAGAATGATTGTCGTACCCTGCGAATCAGTGTCAGCAGCTGGTTCCCGCCAGATGTTCACTCTTCCCGCCTCGTAGTCTTTACCCTCCCCTGTCGAAGGCCCGCCTTCGTCCGAGTCCTGGCGGAGCACGACCGAAGCTACAGTACGGAAAGGATCTCCAGTTGTCTTCGTAATGATCTGGAAGCGGTGGGTCAGTTGGGCAATTGAAAAGAGGCCGATTCCGATCTTTCCTATGAGCCGACGGCCTGATGGACTGTACGCGGGGTCCGTCCTGTTGGTAATGCCAAGTTCGGCTCCAAGCATTGACCGTTTGGCACTCCCACCGATGTTGCGGATGAGGTGAGCCAGAGCGGCAGGTGTCATTCCGATACCGTCGTCCGCAATAGACAGCACGCTGAACCTAGGCCTATCAGTCTTTATGACTACCTGGGAGGCATCAGCATCATAGGCATTGGATATGAGTTCTCGGATAGCTGACCCTGGCTGCCTGTAGATACCGTCTGTTACACGGGACAGCACCCGCTCGCTTGTCTGGAGTGTCGTGTCGACAGGAGACGACGGGGTGCTGCTTTCGATGAGGTCAGCAAGTTCGGCGTCATTCCCTGCCTGTACCGTATCATGGAGATGGTTCATCGTTCTCCCAGGGGCAAGACGTAGAGCGAACCCCTTCTAGTGGGGATAGGGCAACCAATGTCAGAAAACTCCACAAACACCCGCGTCGACCGAGGAGTCTGATAGATAACGTAAACCGCGGCGGCGCTTCCCATGGCTGAACATCCTTGAGTGGAAGGATAGGGACCTTTGGTGGCGCATTCTTCTGGACCTAGGAGAGGTATTTCTGGAGATGCTCCGCTATAGCGCGTGCAAGGGGCGGCGGCACAGCATTAGCCACCTGAAGCGGTTGGTTAGAGCGGACACCGGCGAACACGAAGCTATCGGGAAACCCCTGAATCCGGGCAGCTTCCCGCACAGATATAGTTCGGTCCAGTAAAGGATGTACGGGTAGTGCCCGATGGCCTGCGATCAGCGTCTTGGCAAGAGTTCCGCTGAGCCTCCTGTAGGAGATCGGCCCTGTACCCGGTTGTATCTTCTTGATCTTCTCTATCACATGGGGCGCATGTGACATAGTGGAGGCGTTAAATATCGGTTTCCCCTCAAATACCCCATATTCCAACTCGACACCAGGACCCAGATCCGGCAGATCGGAGAGCGTTTCCGTAAGTGTGGGGGTGCGGGGTAGCAACTCCCCGTCCAGCGGGCCTTCCGGCCTAGGCGGAAGGTGTGAGGGTGGGGGCGGCGGCGGCGCTTCCCCAAGATCTGCCCTCCGAGCTAGAAACACAAAGCGTACTCTATTCTGGCTAACTCCGTATTCTGAAGCCTTCATACGAGCGGGCTGGGCCACCTTATATCCGGCGTCAGTCAACGCCAACCGGATTCGTTCAACAAATTTGACGCCCCTCACGTCCCGCAGACCCAGCACATTCTCGATAACAACCAATTCTGGCCGAAGCAGGGAAGCAAACCGAGCAACCTCTTCGTAAAGACGGTTTGAGGGATGGTCTGGATCCCTTCTCCCCGCCAGAGAATAACCCTGGCACGGAGTCCCAGCTAAAAGTACCGCCACATCATCGGTATTTGGAATGAACCTCCGTATGTCCTCTTCATCGATTCGCGTCACATCCCTTTCCAACACAGGAGTACCTGGATGGTTGAGTCGGTACGTCTGTGCAGCGTCTCGGTCGTTATCCACCGCCAAGACCACCCGGAAGCCGGCTTGAACAAACCCGTATCCCAAGCCCCCTGCCCCAGCGAACAATTCCACAACCTTTGGCTTCCGGCACGGACCATCAATGGACGCCTGCCCTGTTGCGCAGAATGAAACTAGCACACACTCTCCACATCTCGCCTGTCGAGACCGGCAGGCGGCCCGCCCATGATGGACCAAGTTGGCATGGAATCGCCTACGAATCTTGTTAGGGATCAAGCACTCGATGTCGTCATGCTGAGGCTTGCCCTTCCGCCGCTCAATAACCTCTAACCTTTCCAGCACTCGCCGCACATGCGTGTCAACAGCAAAGGCCTCCCGTTGCAGTGAATAGGCCATAATGCACCTCGCTGTCTTGGGCCCAATACCCGGCAACCCAACGAGGAATTCCAGCACCTCATCGTCGTCCATACCATCCAAGAAATCCAAGCTAAGTGACCCCTTGACACCTCTTCTGTCGTTCTCCTCAGCAACTGCTAGCAGGAATAGGTGGAGGGTGGCCGCTCTCCTCTCCTGCAACCCGCCAGGCCTCAGGATGTCAACGAGCTCTTCAACCGGAGATTCCAGTACCTCTTCCCAGGTTCCATAAGTTGCCTTGAGTCGGCTAAAGACCTGCCGGTAAATACTCTCTCGTGTTTGCAGGCTCAATAAGATGTACACGGCTTCATCAAGAGGGTCATCAAGGTTCCCAAGATCTGCCGACCTGTATGTCAACTCGAGTAGCTCGTCCGCACGGGTGATGACCTCCTGGACAGACAATCGATCGATTTGAGGGCGGTCGGCGATCATCGCCTAGTCCTCATGGTTTGGGTGGTTGGTGGGGTCGAGGCGGGTGGTCATTTCGTGGCCGGCTCGGGTGATGATTTTGATGGCGATGGTGTGTCCTGGTGATGGTGGTGGGAAGGGGTTGGATTGGAGTCCTGTGAGTGTTGGAAGGGCTTTGGGGTCGAGGTTTTTGCCGAGTGCTTTCTTGAGGGGGTTGAAGTAGTTGGGTTTGTTGGCTGCTGGGGCGTAGAAGAGTCGGGGGAAGAAGTTCGCGCTGTCGTGGTTGGTGTCGATCATCCATGTGTCGATGTCTTCTCCGTCGCTGGGTTGGACGGTACGGGTGGCGGGGTCGTAGGTGTCGTAGCCGTGGATTTGGACGGTTAGGTTTCCGTCGGGGGTGTGGTGGATTTGGATGGAGGGTTCTCCGAGGAGGGTTAGGGCGCCTGTGCCGGTGTGGGGTGTGAGGCCGGGGATTTGGAGGTCGCGGTTGGCTATGACGCGGTGGATGCGGACGGGTCCGACTTGTTCGGTGACGTTGGGTTCGAACGCGAATCCGATGGCGATGAGTTGGGTGATGTCGCCTCTGTTGCGGCGTGCTTCGGTTGCTGCGTCGGTGATTTGTCGGGCGGTTACGGTGGCGTCTGGCGCGGCGAGCATTACCGCGGCGGTGGTTTCGAGGTCTCGTCCGGGGGTTTGGCAGCGGGCTTCGTGGGTGGCGAGTTTGGCTTCGGGCCAGGCTTCGAGTTCTACGACTTGGAGGAGGGTTTGTCCGTTGGTGTCGCGGATTGGGGAGTTGGTGAGTGCTTCGATGAGGGTTTGGGCTATGTCACCTTGGGCGGCTCCGTACCAGTGGTCGTCTGGGGGTGTGTCGAAGGGGAGATAGGTGTATGGGGAGGAGGATTCGACGGTGAAGGGCCCGGTGAGGCGGTTCCGTCCGCGGGTTTTGTGGGGTCTGTCTACTAATTTGATGGTGTTTTCTGGGTCGGTGACTTGGTCGTAGGCGAGGGTGGCGGCGGAGACTCGTTGGATTGTGTCGAGTTTGAATCCGGCTGAGGGGTCTGTGCCTCCGTTGGTGGTTTCCCACCAGTCATAGGTTCGGGTGATCATGTGCCGGCGGGCGATTGCGATGGTGACGCGGCTGGTGTCGATCGTGATCCAGCGGCGTCCCCACTTTTCGGCCGTTTCGGCTGTGACTCCGCTGCCGCAGGTGGGGTCGAGCACCAGGTCTCCGGGGTCGGTGGTCATGTGCAGGCATCGTTCGATCACCGCGTTGGCAGTTTGGACGACGTACCGTTTGTTGGAAGTTGACATTTGCCGGTGCCAGATGTTGTTGACCCGCTTGCCTGCTACCTCGTTCTCATACCACTTCCATGCCAAGAGCGAGCCGGGTCCCGCGGCGTCCAGGCGTCCTAGTTCGGCGAGGCGATCCATTCCTTCCATCGATACCCGCCATTGTTCGCCGGGCGGGCATGGCCAATCATGGTCGTTCCACCTGTAGGGGTCTGACCGCCCTGTGGTCGACACCCCTGGTGACGCGAGACGCTGTCGCCTGTAGATACGTGCACCGGATGGGATTGTTCGTGGGTCGGCGCGTTCTGCTCGTGTTGGTGGTCGGGTGGTCCCTTCGGCTAGTTCGACCATGGCGTAGCTGCTGAACCCTTCGATGATCTCTTTGCGGCTTAGTGGTTCGTAAATGGGCCGGTATTTCGCTTGTGTCTTGTCTTTGGCGTACCAGAGCAGGTAGTTGGCAGCGGCGGGGATGGATCTGGTTGCGGATCCTCCGCCGCTGGTGGCGTAGGTGATGGTGGACATGCGGTTTTCTTTTCCGAAGACTTCGTCGCATAGGACACCGAGGATGTGGACGTTGTCGTCTCCGATTTGAAGGAAGAGGCTGCCGGTGTTTGCGAGTAGTTCCCGTGCGAGGACGAGTCGTTCGTGGATGCCGTCGAGGTAGGAGTGGATTCCGTTTTTATAGGTGTCGCCATAGGCCCGTAATGGTGCGGGATCACCGACGGGTACTCCTTTTTGGATGCTGTCGGGGGTTTGTAGCCGGTCGGTGGCGGTCATGAAGTTGGACCGGAAGGAGATGCCGTATGGTGGGTCGAAGTAGACCATTTGCACCCGTCCGGCCAGTCCTTCCCGGGAGATGAGCGATTGCATGACGTGGCTGCTGTCGCCGTGGATGAGGCGGTTCTGCCAGTGGCCGGTGTGTTGGTAGAACTCCCAGGTGTTGGCTTCGGGTGGGAGTCCGTTGAAGTCTGCGAAGAGGTTGAGGGGGGTGCCGGTGTCGGGTTGGCGGAGTTGTTCGATCATGGTGAGCGGGTTGATCTTTTCCTGGGTGTATAGGGGAACACCCGTGAAATCGTGGACGTTGTCTGTGGAGGGGTCGCCTTCCATGCGGCTCGTGCGCCCTTGGCGGTCCCAGGCCAGGACGGGGTGGGTTATCTCGCGACGGTCGATGTGGAACGGGAGGGGTGCTCTCTGTTCGTCGCTCATCAACGGTTCCGTGTCAACGGTAGGTTGGTTAGGTCGCGAGGCGGACTTGTGACGGTAAGTGGAGGTACCCGGTGGGGTTTGTTTGGATTGTCGGTGGGGGCTCATTGGTGGTTTCCGTTGTCGGTTTGGGCGCTGGTGATCGCCTGTTGCAGGTCGTGGGCGACGGTTTGGCTGTGGCGGATCATCCGATATGACCAGTGGCGGAGGTCGTCTGGTAGTTCGATGGTTCCTGCTATGGAGGGTATCCAATGTTCGCGTGTCCATCGTGCGGTCGCTTCAGCTTTGTCGTCCACGAGTCCTTTGCACTCGATTATCAGGTTCGTTCCGTCAGAGAGGCGTGCTATGAAGTCGGGTTCGTACCGGCGCCACGCTCCCTCCATGTGGTACAGGATGGACCATCCCAGTTGAAAGTTCCGCACCCATCGCTCCACACGGGCGTCCTTGTCGAGGAGTTTCGCAACTGTCAGTTCGGGGTTGTTGGAGTGGCAGGCGGCGTGGGAGAGCTCCGAGCGGGTGGTCGGGTGTATGTGCTCAAGGGTGGTTTCGAAATCCACTCTGCTGGTGTCCAACAGGCCGACCGGCTGGGCTAGGCGGGCGAACCGGACTGGTGGTGTTTTCCCGAAGACGCAGGCCTCCAGGATCCGGTCGCAGACTTCTTCGATGGTTTCTGCAGCGGCCAGCGCCGGGTAGTGGGGGTGGCAGTCGACTGCGGGGTGAGTGGCCCAGTCCCGAACGGCTCGGTAGGCGGATCGGAACAGTTCGATCTCCCCCGTACCCGCAGCATCGGCTGCTTCGCTGGTCTGGAGGCGACGGACCAGACGGGCCGCTACCTCCAGGTGGGCGGTCCGTTGCTGCCTCGCTGTCGGGTCCTGGCCGATTATCTGCTCTTCGCCTGCTACCCCTCTCACCAAGGTCCTAGTAGGATGCCACGGGTCACCCAGGCGATAGGGTGAAACCCGGTCGGGGTCGAGACGGAACCTGACCTGCTCGGCGCGAGTCAGATACTCGGCCACTTGAGGCCATACCATTCGCACGCTTTCTCTGCCCTCCACCGTTTGGACACGGGTGCGGGGTTTCGGATCGGGCGGCCGCGTCGGGTTATCCGAGGCGGGCATGAATTCGAAAGGAATACCCACCACGTCTGCGTATTCCGCCACCAGCCGCCGTCGTCCGTCCGGATCGGCCGGGCGGAAGTGGTCATAAGCCGTGCGGCGCAACGCCCGCCCGGTTACCTGCTCACACAACAGCTGAGTGACGAATGGTCGGTAGCCGACTATGTGGGTGACCGTCCGGGCGTCCCACCCTTCTGTCAGCATGCTCACCGACACCACACAACGGACCCGGGCCCCTTCACGGCCCTGTTTCCCGACCGTGTTCAACATAACCCGCACCGCCGCCTCCGCGTCTTTCTGGGTCATGCCCGCCGCTTCGGCCAAGCGACGCTTCAACGCCGGGGGAACCGTGTCCTCCTTCCCGAACTTGGAATGCACAATCAGCGCACGAGGAGACTCATACCACTGTCCGTTCTCGTCGATGTTCGACAACTCGGGGAACGCTCCACGCCGGGGAGTACCGTCCTCACCATAACCGCCAGCTATGTAATCGAAGATAGCTTCGGCGTTGCGGATGTTGTTCGCCACGACGATCAACACCGGCGGCGTAGGCTGACCTCCCTCCTGCCACACATCGAAAGTGCGTTTCCAATCTGCAACCACCGCCGACAGGGCCCCGTTCAACGGTTCCGGCAAGCCCCGCTGTCCTTTCAAGTCCTTGGGGAAAGTGTTCTTGTGCAAACGGCGCCACACCGTCTCGTCGCGAGTGCTGTCATCGTCGATCGGTACCCTCGGGACTTTCACCAAACCCGACTCGATCGACTCCATCAGACCGAACTCCGAAGCCACCCACTGGAACTGGTCCGGTTCGGCACGGCCCGCCATGTTGATCCAGAACGGAGTAGCCGAAAAGTCGAACACCGTCGACTCCTGCCCATACTCCCCTACCCTTCCCAAAGCGCCCATGTCCCGCAGGGTTCGCAAGGTGTTGAACCACACCGCCGCCTGTTCACCCTCCCCACCAGCCGACCCGACCCCACCGTTTACCATCCCCTCGGGGTTGTAACAGTGGTGCGCCTCGTCGTTCATCACACAAAGATTGCCGTACCCTCCACCCGAAAGCAGGTCACCGACCACCCTCTGCACCGCCTGGGTTCTGGTCTCCCTCATATGATCCGCATCCGATCCCATCAAACGCCGCCCCGGAGCGAAATCCAACAGGTCACGGCGACCAAACGCCTGAAAATTCACCACCGAAACCCGCGCCTGGTTCAAACGAGCCCGCTTATCCGTCGGCACCAGGCCCATCTCGTCATACACATTGTCAGGATGAGACGGTCTCAACACCTCCAAGCGCTCCCGCACCGTATGCCCAGGAGCCAACACCAAAAACCGCTCAGAATGAACCAAATTCCGACGCCGCGCTGTCCGAGTGGCGTTCAACGTCTGCCACGCCACCAACATCCCCATCACCGTGGTCTTACCCGTACCAGTAGCCATCTTCGAGCAATACCGAACCAGCCCATCATTGAACCGGCGACTCTCCTCCTCCAACCTCCGCCGCAGCGGCGTCCGACGAGTCGCCACCTCTCGAAGCCAAATAATCGTCTCCACAGCCTCCCGCTGCGCATAAAACAAACGCAACAACGGACCCTCCGAATCCGCCCAATGATGCAACAACACCCGCGTCGTCGCCGTCACACCCCCGTACCCACCGGCACGCCACTCAGACACCGCATCACGAATCTCCCCCACCAGATCATTACGCCGCCGAACCCCCAACCCCAAAACCGCCTGCTGAACACCCAACTTCTGATCAACCGGCGCCGTACCCACCAACACCGGATCACGCCGACCCACACGCCAAGGCACCCCCGCCCGAACCCGACCCGACTCGTCCAAACTCCAAAACCGATCAGGCTCCTCATAAGGAGAACACAAAACAGGATCAACAGCCGGATCCCACCCACCAGACACAGACACCACCCAACAGAATACACCCATACCACCATTCCGGGACGTTGTAAACCGCCACCGTCAGACGTGAGTGAGAAGTACCTTCAAGTACACGAGGGCACCGTAGCAATCAACAAAGGACTCGCAGACAGCGGAGCCAAGCCTCGAAGGCGCCCTCGAAGCGTTGGAACGGTTCGCCGATCTCTACCAGATCGCCCAGATCCCCGAATACCCAAGCATCGTGGAAACCAACCTGAACTGGTCAACCGAGATCCTCGCCTGGCACCACAACCAACGATCCACCGACTCCTCGAAGGCATCAACAACCTGATCCAGACCCTCCGTAGAACCGCCCGCGGATTCACCAACCCCCACAACTACGCCGCCGGAGGACTGCTACTGGCATGACCCCGAACCGCCCACTCCACCAACCCACATTCCATGATTACACGAAGAACCCCCTTTTTCGGAGTTGGAGATTACGATGACAGGGGGCCAAGACAGGGCAGAAAATGCTCCAATCGGACCTGTTGCCCGGAGGACCGGTTGTGGGTGGATTTATACCGCGATGGCGATTGCGGTGATAGACAGTGGTCTTCTCCCATGTCATCATGATTCCTGACCCGCTTATTGATCTTGCAAACAAGGTCGACAGGACTACCCTTCTGGACGTAGCCAACCATAAGGCCGAAGCCATGGGAGCCGGCATAGTTACCTGTAACGAACCGAGCGATACCATTGTCGACATACTCCCGTGGGTGACCACCATGGGTACCTAGGCGTTTGCATTCAACAGATACGCGGGTCTTACCCATTCGGATTTTGAGATCAGGACGAGGCATTGTCTTCGTGGACATTGTTCCTTGAAGCATTTCTTTGGATGGAAGTGCGGCGTCGAGTTCTACTCTGAATAGCCTCAGTGAGGGGTTCTCGCGCCTTGCCTGGTCTGCAAAGCGATAAAGCTGGACATTACAATCATTCTCGCAATTGCTGTGGCGTACCCAGCCACATGCGGCCCACCTTGTTAGTGACTCTTCAACGAGTTCAACTAGGCGAAAACGATAGTTATCGACAAGTGAAGCCTTAATTGAGAACCGGAGGGTGCCCGAGGCTTTAGTGGTGAGGTCGCGAAGAGCCATACTGTGAAAGCGTTACCATTAGCTTAATAAGACTGCTGCTCCGAGGAGATTGCTTGCATCCTCATAGGCCTGTGTTGCCGACCAATGGCGGGTTTCGCGCCACTTGATAAGGTGTGCGACTGTGTCAACGAACACAATCTCAGAGGGTTGTATAACAATCGTTGGGGAGGGCCATCGAGAGGCTTCGTGTTCAACGGCCGCCACAAGCCGGGAGAGCAAAGGTTTGTTGCGGTTTCGGTTATAGGGATTCTGATCAAAGTCGACAGTCACCACGGCGTAGCAAGCATTCACAGGTGTTACGTCAACCCTGACTAGTGTTGATAAGAGTGTCTCCTGCAGGAATTCTTCAAAAACCTGCGAATATAGGTCAATATGTTCCTGCTTTGGTGAGTCGAATGCAGAAGATCTAATGCCTCGGGAGTGTAAATCGAGATTGATGGATAGTTGGTCTATCACTTGTCGACGCTCGACATCTGTAAGTTGGTAGGCATCAAATACAATGTCATCGAGGGCGTTGCGCCACTCAGTTTCGCCAGCCTGTGCTTGTTTGCTTGCGCGTTCTGCTTCCTTGATGATTGAGTGGAAGATCTCCTCGGGTGGATTAGGGACCGGGAGCGAGAGGTGCTCATTTAGTTCCACGTAACTCCGTTCAACACCCCATGAGCTACTCGTTAAGAACTGGTAATAGAGAGCCAGAGACGAATTAAGGAAGGCTGTGACCAGCCGAAGCCTGTCCGCATCGTCTCTTGGTCCCGAGATTCCTATGACACTGTCATTATGGACAAAGTCACTATCTGAGAAAGCCGCGGCAGGTCTACCGTCCACTAGACCGCGGCGGATGAGGATGTGCGGCCCTTCAAACAGCTCCCTTCGACGCGGTCGACTCATCGTTTCCTTTTGCACCTTCGTTTTCCCTTCCAAATTGAGGTGAAACGGTTCAATAGCAGTAGCTTCAAGATAGGGCATACCCACAAGGAAACCTGCCTGATACCTCCCGTCGCCTACTTGGACACCACGACCCCAGGTCCAACTCCTCTCTGTAGCAAGTTCACTGAGGGTTTGAAAGTTCTGTCGCAGTCGCGTCAGAAGTGCGTGGTCCGCCATTGACCCCCACAACAGGGTCTTCCAGAGGTCATGGCGCTCCTGCGGAAGGCCGGCGGAAACAGATTGCACATCGGCATCCGAAACTACAAAGCCATCGATGCTCAATTGAAGGGGGGAAGATCTAGGGGCGACGTGAAGAATCTCGGCATCGTTTCCGCCAATGGCGTCACTCCGGGGTTTGGCGATCAGCACTGCCGCAGGCGCGACAGCCGAGCGAAATAAGTCTCGACGGATAGCTGAGAGATCGACCACAGTTTCAACATGAAATCGCTCGAAGACCAATCGGCGAAAGGCGATCGCCCGCTTTGAGCGATTGTGAAGCAATGCCTTGGAGGGGAGAAGAAAGCCAAGCACCCCGTTTGGTGCAAGGAAGTTGGCAGCGGCATGCAGGAATGCGAGTGCCATTTGCTGATCCGGCACCTCTATTGAATCAGCCGAAAGATATTCCATGGCCGGTTCGGACAGTTCGCTAATCCATGGCGGGTTTCCGACAACAATGTCGAATACTTCATCGTTCAACAGATGATTCTCAAAGAAGTCCGAGACGACGAGGTTCTTACCTACAATCCGGGGGAGGGAAGCCGATGCCCAAATCGATTTGGAGTCCACCTCTTCAAGTAGAGCGAGGTACAGGCTAAGGGCTGTCACACCGACCGCAATTTCAGACTTGTCCACGCCAAATATAGATCTCGTTAACAAGTGCGCAAGGCTGTCGAAATCCAAGCTCTCACCTGTCATGGTCAATTGCTTATAGATCATCCTTCGAAACGCCTCTGTCAAGAACACACCGGACCCGCACGCGGGATCTAGTATCCGAGTAGTACCTTGGGCCGATGTACGATGAAGGCCTCCTACGAGTGGAAGGGTTTCATCTAGGATGAGGTCCACAACACGCCGAGGGGTGTAGTAGGCACCATCGCCGCGCTGCGATTCCTCGAGCAGCTGCTCATAGACGGAACTGATCAAGTCGGATGGGAGGATCGAAAAGTCATAGGGCCAGAGACTCTGCTGACCTGAGACAAGGTCATCGCCAGCGAAGAAGTCACCGATTGCGGCCAAGTGGGTGTTCTTGACTCTCTTTTCCTCGAAATCGGGAAAGCTAAAGATGTCTCCATTGAACTTGTCTGCGAGATCGGTGAACAGCTTATAGGTCACTGCAGTGCCCGATCGCAGCACTTCAATCAAGGTATTCTTGTCAGTCACTTCTCGGAGACGGCTCCGAGGTAGAATGCGTCGGTCCTCCAGATAGCGAATGAAGATGACCCGCCCAATGACCCTATCAAGTATCAGCATTTCATCGTGGTCAGCATCGAACCCTTTTCTGAGCACTCGAAGATTCGTAAGCAGGCGATTGTCGACCCGACCAGATTGCCGGAAGTGTCCCTTGTATCGGTCAGCTACTCTACCCCGTTCTACCTCTAAACGGTTGAACTGTTGTGAGAAGTCGGAAACCCTGCTCCATGGACAGGAAAGAAGGGGTTTGTGCGAATTGACGCCTCTTTTGAGTGATGGGCTTTCAAAACAACTGTGGGCGATGATTTCTTCTGGTGTCGTGGCGATCAGGAGCGGTACGCGATTAAGGTTCCAGAGTCGTAGGCGGATCTCTGCCACTTCATCGGGAGTCTCGGCCTCCACGAAGGCTACAACCGGTACGCCGTTACGGAAATGGGCAGAAGTGACCCCACACTTCCGATGCATGTCTCGCCACACAAATTGGCGAGTTTGCTTCGTATCATCGCCGCTGACACCCTGTAGGCCTGGCTGATTTGCATAGTCAAGCAACTCAAGTGCTGCATTAAGGGTCTTCAACGTGCTCACCTTTAGGTTCTAGCCGGTGTTGTTGTGTACGGCTTCACCCCCAATGTAGTCGCCGGGTGCGACAACGCCGGAGCTTGTCGCCCACTCGGACTGTGGGTACCTTGAAAACTCGCGCACCGGCTCCGGCGGCAGTGAACCGCACCGGGTCACGTTTTTGGTTGTGGGAAACCTCGACCACACGTTTGCACTAAAGGCTGCCCACACCAGAAAACGGTGGGCAGTCACCGGCAACCCGGGACAGCGCTGGCTCGTTGAGGGTGGATTCGGGGGTTTTCCACCTATGGCGTTCATCGTTCGCGCGTCCCGGCTTCTTATAAGGAGCGCTCGCGGTGAACGGGTTTAGGAACGGTCCCGTTTTTCGAGGTGGCGTTTTCCCAGGTCAGAGTGCAAACGAACGGTTTGCGAACGCTGAAACGAACGGTTAACGAACATTTGGGAGTGGGGATCCTGAGGATCGAACCGCCGCCCCATCCGGGTCGGACGCTCCTATCCCCCCTTTTAGCTCGTGTTCAGAGTCCTTGGAGTTGCTGGAGGAAGTGTCGACGGGCAGCCATCGAGGACAAAAGCCCAGCCGCGGCATCGGTTTCGGAACATTTGAGCAGTTCCGCGACCCTTCGGATATGAGCGTCGTGGCAGGGGGTGATACGCACCGACCAGCGCACCGTTCTCCTCTCCGATGGTGCCCGACGGAGATGCCCATGGGTGATGGTCTGGCGGATGGCATGGGTCAGAACACCTCGTATGACCTCCGAGCGGCTCAACCGATACCGATAGGCTGTGGATTCCACAAAGGACGCTTGCTTAGCAGTGATCCGCAGGGTTCGGTGAACCATTCCCGGATGATTGTCCTGGCCTTGGGAAGACCGCGGGGGGCGGTCGAGAACACCGTGGTTTCTGAGGGCTTCGCGGACGATCCGCCGAGCAACCGCCACCGGAGAGATCCCCCAGTCCTTGGACAGTGCCGTCAGACCAGCCGCATGGGACGGGTTGAAAACCACCCGAACTCCCCGCTGCTGCTGCTGCTGTTGTTGTTGTGACACGTTATTGGTTTCTGTTCCTCTGTGGGTCAAAACAGCAGGCCCCGGGTGGGGATGCTGATGTGTCGGTTTTCTGTTTAGGCTGCTGGTCTGGTTTGGATTCATGCTTCGATGTCACCTCGGAGTCATCCAACTGCCCGGGAGTTGCTCCCGCCCCAGGTGGATCGGGTTCGGGAAGTCACCCGTCTGGCGGAGTCGCCACAAAGTTGTGCGGGACAGACCGGTAACAGCCACAACCGCGGACATCCGCAACACCTGAGACAACCCACCTGCTGGGTCCGGTTCACCGTCGACGGGACCACACCACCCCCGGGGAGGGCAGTCCGAACAGAATCCATCGTGTTTCATGCCCTCCACCATGCAACCGACCCCCAACAAGAGCGTTCGCAAACCGTTCGCAGCGTTCGTTCCAGCGTTCGCAAACCGTTCGTTTGCCCTCTGACCTGGGAAAACACCGACCCGCAACCGGCAAACGTTCGCAGCCGCTCGCCAGGGGGCTTCCCCGTCACGGTCGGATAAACAAAACAACGAACGCCCTTGGTGGAAAACTCTCGAATCCACCCCCGACGAGCCGGCGCCGCCCCGGGTCGCCGGTGGCTGCCCACCGTTTTCTGCTGTGGGGAGCCTTTAGTGCAAACGTGTGGTCGAGATGCACCCACAAACGGAACAGAGCGCCACAGGCACCATGTCCCGGAGCGGACCAACCATGAGCGGCCTTTTTCAACCGGCACCCTCGGTTGGTTCACCCCAAAGGTACCGGCTGACTAGCCTTCCAGAGTTTCTCCGCACTTACAATCACCACCGATCCCATGGTTCACTCGGAGGCCAACCACCCATCACCCGACTTGTCACCCACCTCTGTGAGAAGGACATCTAGGCAGGCCATTTGGAGGCGCCTACATGATCGCCATCACAGAGGGCGGTACCGGACACATCGAGAATCTTGCAGTTGCTATGCGGTAGTAGCAAAGCCGGTTGACAGTGTCCGGGGTGGGATACATTGCAAGTCAAGCTCCGTGTAACCGTCTAGCAACCTATCTTGCGGAGAGGATGGTGGCGGGCGATAATGGGAGGATGGCGCGACGTTACTCACAGGAGATACGCAACAGTTTGGTCCTTGTCTTCGCGACCGCTGGGGTAACGGTGTTTTTGGAGAAACTAATCGAGGACATCGCCATAAGATCGGTCTTGGCTGTGGTACTGGTGGGTGGCTGTTTGGTGTTGCTGTTTCAGCAGCTGCGGGTGGTGCAATTGGACAACAAGCGGGTCCGGGCCAGAGCAGAGTTGGAACGCCTAGCGGACGAGGAAGAGCAGCAGAAAACGGAGGAAGTCAACGCCAGGTGGGAAGGGTTCGCCCGGGGGGTGTGGGAACTGGGGGATCTGATCGAGGCGGCGAATGAGAGAATACACGAGGAGTTTTGCGATGAAGCTATGGCACTCCACAGCAAGCTGGTCGAACTGCGCCGCCCGTTTCCTTTGACATACGGCAGCGGGATGCCGTGGAAGGTATTCGTGCGGAAGCTGCATTGGGCTGTCAATCACATGGAGCCCTCTGCGGAAACCGGCCAGCTCATGTGGAGAACTGCCAGCCGTTGTGACGACCTTCCCGACATCCTGATTGACGCGTCTTTTCGGGCCAAGGGCAAGGGTAGCTGTCAGTTGTGCTCGTTCTGTGATCTGTACCTGGAAAGAGACCCAGAAGCCACTCTGTGAGAGTTGCCAGGCTGAGACAATGGCTCCCGCTCGGCACCTCAGGGCCGCCTCTGAGCGGTCTTATAGCTGCCGAGGAGCGTATCATCTTCTCTTGTGATTGAGCGGATCTACATACACAACTACAAGTGCTTGGTCAACTTCGAGCTCTTGCTTAAGGAGACCGTCTTGTTGCTCGGCCCAAACGGCGTCGGCAAGACGGCGGTGCTTGAGGTCGTTTTCGGGCTGCGCAGACTGTTAGCCGGCGAGATCAAGATCACCGACCCGGAAGCCTTTCATCCCTCGACCCTCACACGTTGGCAGACTCTTCCAGATCAGGTGTTCGAACTCGACGCCAAGGTGGGGGAAGAGTCCTTTAGATACCGGCTCATCATCGAACACGATGCGCGTGGGAGACTCTCCCGCGTAACACAAGAGAGTCTCCGCAGCAATGGGACCACTCTGTTCAGTTGCACCATGGGTCGAGTGCAACTATTCCGGGATGACGGATCCGAGGGGCCTTCCTACAGCACCGACTGGACCGAGTCGGCGTTGGCGCGAGTAGCCCCGCAGGACAGCAACACCCGCCTCACGGCTTTCTTGGATGCGATCCGGAAAACGGTGATCTGCACAATCCGCCCGTTTCTGCTCAATGTGGAATCGTCCCGAGAGGACAGCCTTCTTGATCGCGACGCCCAGAACTTTGTGGACTGGTATAGACACGCTGTTCAAGAAAACCCGACGTCCGCTCGTTCCCTCGTTGAAGCCTTGAAACCCGTGATAGATGGACTCAGCGATCTTCGCCTTCCGCAGTCCGGCCTTGACAGTCGAGCACTGCTGATTGATTTTGTCAACAATGGACTACGAAATGATTACGACGGAAGGTACGAGTTGTGGTTCAACGAACTCTCCGATGGCCAACAGGCGCTAATCGTACTGTACGCACTGTTGCATCTCAGACAACGTGACACCGGGGTTTGGCTGTTTATCGACGAACCCGACAACTACGTGGCCCTAGCCGAGATACAGCCGTGGCTCATGGAACTGGTTGATCTGTGCGAGGAAACGCCTTCCCAAGCGGTTATTTGCTCACACCACCCAGAGTTGATCGACTACCTGGGTCCTGAACGAGGGGTCGTCTTCAGCCGAGAGGCCTCTTCGATCACCAAAGCCCGGCCCGTCATGTCAGCCATACCCAACAATGATCTCAGGCTATCGGAGGTGATCTCCCGAGGTTGGATGGAGTGAGCCGCAACGTCCGTGTTGTCGTCCTCTGCGAAGATCGTCAACACGAAGCCTTTCTCAGACGCTTTCTAAGGAAAACCCATTGGAACACCCGTGACCTTCGCATTGAAAGAGCACCTATGGTTAGGGGATCGGCCGAGAGTTACGTACGGAGCCGGTTCCCAAGGGAATTGCAAGCCCTGCGTTCAAAAGGCGAAGAAGAGGCGTATTTGATCGTATTGATCGACGGCGACCGACAGGGCAGCCATGGTCGTATCTCCTCACTGGAAACAGCATGTGTGGAGCGGGGAACGTCCCCACCCAACAACGGCGAGCGGGTGATGATTTGCGTACCGACATGGAACATTGAGACATGGATCGCCTATCTCGATGGCCAAACGGTAGACGAGAACCGTTCCGATTATCCACGCCTGCCAAGGCAACGGGACTGCGAACCTGCCGTACAGAATCTCGTCGAAATGTGCCGTGAACGGACACTGCGCGCTCCGTTCCCTTCCTCACTGGAAGCTGCATGCCTCGAATATCAACGCGTGTTTGGGTAGAAGACCAGAGGTAACGACTCAGACCGAACCCCCGACAGGTGGCGTTCTCCCGTTCCATCGAAGGCAGCGCACCGAAATCGGTGTGCAGGCTCGATTGTTGCAGTAGTGCTTCGTTCGGGATAACAATAGTCGGTAACGAAACTGATAACCACAACAGCTATCAAGCCTTTGACCTGGGTAAAGGGTCTTCTATCGGGTGGAGGTGCGGGGAGTCGAACCCCGGTCCGCCGAGTTCTTCGTGTCGAATTCTCCGAGCGCAGCCGCCGGTTGGTTGTCGGCCGTTGAGACTACGGCAGCTGTCTCCCATCGGCCCATCCGGGATTGGCTTGGCCCGGCGGTCCCGGAGTCCCGTCGGGGGCATCCCGCATTAGCGACGCCCTTGTCCGGTGGGGCGGGAACCCGCCGGAGAGGACGGGCTACCTATCTATCAGGCAGCCAGCGCCATTTGTGGTTTGGCACTTGTTTTTGTTTACCCGGTTGTTTTGCGAGGTTCCGGAAACCTCGGCTCGCTTCCGACACGGCGATTACTCAACGTCGAATCCAAGTCACCCCCATGTCTTCTCGGTACCGCTCCACTATACAAACCCGGTGTGACAGGCGCCGTGGCGTTTTCGGTTTGACCGAGGCTAGAAGCCCCCGAGGCGGCGGCCCACCTGGCGGAGGCCCCTCTCAATCTCCCGGCGTTGCTCGCGTTCGCGGATTACCTGTCGCTTGTCCACCTTGGTGCGTCCCTTGGCCAGGGCCAACTCCATCTTGGCCTTGCCCTTCTTGAAATACAGGCGCAGCGGCACCAGGGTGAGGCCCCGCTCGGCGACGCGGGATGAAATGCGTTCTATCTCCCGGCGATGCAGTAGCAGCTTTCTCGGCCTCAGGGGATCGTGGCCTCCGTCACGGGCGAAGGAGTACGGGGCGATGTGCATCCCCATCACCCAGGCCTCGCCGGCCTTGACCTGAGCGAATGACTCGGCGATGGAGGCTCCGTGGTTCCGCAGGCTCTTCACCTCCGAGCCGAGCAGCACCAGGCCGGCTTCGAAGGTCTCCCGGACGTCGTAGTCGAACCTTGCCCGGCGATTGGTGGCAATCAGTTTCACGCCCATGGCGTCTCATCCTTGCAGGTATTTGAGAGGGTTCACGGGGGCGCCGTCCTCCCGTACCTCGAAGTGCAGGTGCGGGCCGGTGCAGAGCCCCGTGCAGCCAACATACCCGATCACGTTCCCCTCGCGGACGTCTCGTCCCACCGAGGTCCCGAACCGGGATAGGTGGCCGTAGATGGAGGTTACATCCCCGCCGTGCTGGATCACCACGGTGTTTCCGAACCCGCTCCACGACTGGGCCAGGATCACCCTCCCGTCGCCGGCGGCCCGGACCGGCGAGCCATGGGGGGAGTCGAGGTCGATGCCGTTGTGGAAGATCCTGCGGTTGAGAATCGGATGGGTCCTCCAGCCGAAGCCCGAGGTGATCAGCCCGTCGGTCGGCCAGGCCAGGCTCCCCGGACGGAGTGCCCTGGTGAGGAGCACCTTCCGGTAGGCGATCTCTCTGCCGAGGCGCTCCGCGTCGTCCAGTAGGCCCTCCTTCTCCTGCAGGTAGGCCTGGATCTGCAATTGCACCCCGTCCAGGAGATCTTCCACCGCCGTTACGCTCGACTGTCCCTCGATGCGCAGGCGCTCCACCTCCCACAACTCGGCGGACTGCTGTTCCCGGTGCTCCTCCAGGAGGACCAGTTCCTCGGCGGCGACGGCCCTCTCCCGTTCCAGGCGGGCCTCCTTCTCCACCCGGTCCTGGTCGAGGGCTTCGAGATCGCGGATCTCCTGGTCGGCCTCGGCCAGCAGGTCTCCGCCGTAGGCTCTTCCCAGGGTCAGGTCGACCAGGTTGTCCTGTTGCAGCACCGCCCATCTGCCGGCGGAGAAGAACCCCACGTACAGGTCCACGGCGCGCCGCTCCAGGGACAGGGTGGCGTCCAGGATCTGTGCCCGGATGGCCGCAAGCTGTGCCTCCAGGAGGGCCATGCGGCTCTCCACCCCGGCGATGCGGCGCTCTCCGGCGGCCACTTCCTGGCCGGCCAGGGCCAGGCGAACCCTTGCCGCCTCCAGTTCAACCTCGACCGTGGTGAGCCGGCGCCGGGCGACGGCCAGGTCCTGTTCGGTGGCGGCCAGGACGTCGAGGTTGGCGTCCACCGACAGTTCCACGTCCTCTATCCCGGCCTGCACCTCCTCGAGTTCGCGCTCCAACTCGGCGATCCGGCGGGCGATCTCGTCGGCCGTGTCGGCTGCGGCGGGGACCCCGAGGGAGGCGGCCACCACCAGCACCAGGAGGAGCGCCCCCCAACCTCCCCATCCCCGTTTCATCCTAGGAATCCACTTCTCTCAGGTGCCTGCTAAGCCCCAGGAGTGAACCCGCCACCCCGACGGTGGCCCCGAACAGCACCAGCACCACTCCCCAGCGGAAGAAGAACACAGCGGGGATGTTGAGGGTGATCAGCTGGATAGTCTCTCCCAGGCTGTTGAGGTTGCGGGCGGCCAGCCAGACGGTGAGGACCGCCATGACGGCGCCCACCACTCCCTCGATCAGGCCCTCGAGGAGGAAGGGCACCCGGATGAACCAGTTCGACGCCCCCACCA
Source organism: Acidimicrobiia bacterium (assembly GCA_965209025.1). Classification (GTDB taxonomy): domain Bacteria; phylum Actinomycetota; class Acidimicrobiia; order Spongiisociales; family ZC4RG35; genus Bin76. The sequence continues at coordinate 1,373,721 of OZ242375.1, forward strand.
GCTTCATCACCGAGACCTCGTTCCGGCGGGCGTAGATGGCCAGGCTGATGGTGTTGGAGATGAGAATTATCGCCGAGAGGCCCAGCACCAGCGACAGCCCCCAGCCCAGCACGTTCAGCACCCGGGAGATGGTGGAGAGCTGCTCGATCTGCTCGCCGAAGGAACGGACCTCGCGCACCACCGGATCGGCCGACAGGCGGAACTGGACATCCCGGTAGAGTTCGATCGAGGCCAGCTCGATCCGCAGGGACGCGGGGAGCTTGAGTGGGTCGGTCACCTCGATCAGTTCCGGACGGGAGGCGAATATCTCCTTGAACTCCTCATAGGCGCCCGCCTTGTCGACATAGTGGACGGTCTCCACCTCCTCCCAGGCCATCACCTGGTCGCGGTAGGTCACCTGGCCGGCGGCGTCCAGGCCGCCCTGGTCGGGGTCCTTCAGGAAGGCGATGATGTGGGTGCCCTGCTGCCACCCGATGGTGTTGAGGCGAAGCAGTTCGTTAACCACCAGGGCGCCGAAGGCCAGGGTGAGCGAGATGAAGACCGCCAGGATCGCCCCGGTGGCCACCAGGGCGTTGCGCCGCAGGTTTACCAGCGACTCCCCGATGAGAAAGATCATCCGGCCCATGGACTTCGACTCCTAGGAATCCATGCGCGGAAGGGTGGGTTTGTCCGGATCAGGCGACAGGGGCAGGTTCTGTGGAGGAGAGTGGGGAACGGCCGGTTCGACCGGCTCCGGGGGCTCCTCGAACCCTCCTCCCCGCTCGTCCCGGATCACCTGGCCCTTCTCTATGGCCACCACCCGGCGGCGCATGGCGTTGACGATGGCGTGGTCGTGGGTGGCCATCACCACGGTGGTGCCCGACCGGTTGATCCGGTCCAGAATTCTCATGATCCCCACCGAGGTGGTGGGATCCAGGTTGCCGGTGGGCTCGTCGGCCAGGAGTATCAGCGGGCGGTTAACGAACGCCCGGGCTATGGAGACCCGCTGCTGCTCCCCGCCCGAGAGTTGGTCGGGATAGCGGCCGCCCAGGTCGTCCAGCCCCACCAATTCCAGCACCTGTTCAACCTGGGAGCGGATTGCCGAACGGGGACGGCCGATGACCTCCAGGGCGAAGGCCACGTTCTCGGAGACGGTCTTGGTGGAGAGGAGCTTGAAGTCCTGGAAGACCGTGCCGATCGACCGGCGCAGGTAGGGCACCTTCCAGGCCGGGAGGCGGGTTATGTCCTTTCCCGCCACCCAGATGGTCCCCCGGGTCACCATCTCCTGGCGCAGCAGCAGCCGGACCAGCGTGGATTTGCCCGAACCCGACGGGCCGACCAGGAAGACGAATTCTCCGCGGCGGATGTTGAGGGAGACATCGCGGGCAGCCACCGTTCCACCCTTGTACACCTTGGTTACGGAGTCGAGTCTGATCAAAGCGAACCTTCCGGGAGACCGATGGCAGGGCTCATACTCGGCCAGAAAACGATGCTACCACTTTGGGGCTCCAATCTCAGGCACCCTCACCGGGGAGGGGCTCGGCGCGTGACCGGCGCTCGTGGGAGACCCGCCGCCACTGCAGATAGGACTCGACGAGCGGCTGGATGCCGCCGTCCAGCACCCGTTGGACGTCCCCGATCTCCAGGCCGGTCCGGACGTCCTTGCACAGCTGGAAGGGCTGGAGGACATAGGACCTTATCTGCCGACCCCAGCCCGCCTCTCCCTGCTCTCCGCGGATGGCGTCCAGCGCGGCCTGGCGCTCCCGGCGGGCAAGCTCGGCCAGCCGGGATCGGAGGATGTCCATGGCCCGGGAGCGGTTCTGCAACTGTGACCGCTCGTTCTGGCACTGCACCACCACCCCGGTGGGAATGTGGGTGATCCGCACCGCCGAGTCGGTGGTGTTGACGTGCTGGCCGCCGGCGCCCGTGGACCGGTAGGTGTCGATCCGGAGGTCCTCGTCATTGATCTCGACCTGGGCCTCCTTCCCCATCTCCGGCGCCACGTCCACGCCCGCGAAGGAGGTGTGGCGGCGGTTCTGGGCGTCGAAGGGGGAGATGCGGACCAGGCGATGGACTCCCCGCTCCGACTCGAGGTTCCCGTACGCCCTCTCGCCTTTCACCGTGAGGGTGGCCGACTTGATGCCGGCCTCCTCCCCCGGGGTTATCTGGATGAGCTGCCACTCGTAGTTGCGGTCGGAGAGGTAGCGCTGGTACATGCGCAGGAGCATCTCGGCCCAGTCCTGGGCATCCACGCCTCCCGCTCCTGCGTGGATCCCGAGGATGGCGGGATGATTGTCGTATTCCCCGAAGTAGAGGCTGGAGAGCTCCAGTTCCCCGAGGATCTCCTCGGCTGCCCGGAGGTCCGCAGAGGCCTCCTCCACGGCCTCGGCGGCGTCGGCGCCGCCCTCGGCGGCCAGTGCCAGCAGCACCTCTGCGTCGTCGAGACGGGCGGCCAACCCGTCGAAGGAGGCGATCAGGCTCTCGTGGCCTGCTAGCCGGCGACCGGTCTCCCGGGCGCGGTCGGGGTCCGACCAGAAGCGGGGGTCGGCCGACTCCCGGCGAAGCGCGTCCGCCTCCGTTCGCCTGCGATCGAGGTCAAAGGAACCTCCCGGCTTCGTCCAGGCGGATACGTAGCTCGGCGAGGATCGCCTCGGGGTCGAAATGCTCTACAGACATGTGTCAGGCTCGGGGTCGGGGCGGCGTGAACAGGCAACCAAGGCTAACTCCGATCGGTGGCTGCGCCGGGCCTTTCCTATGCGACGCCTCCGTGGCACCGCTTGTACTTCTTGCCGCTGCCGCACGGGCATGGCGCGTTCCGTCCCACCTTGGCCTTTCCGGCCCGCGAGGGACGGATGGGACGGGGGGCTGTTGCCGGCTGCCGGCGGGGCTTGGCGGCCTTGACGTGGAAGAGGTAGCGGACCGAGTCCCGCTTCACCGCCTCCACCATGTCGGCGAAGAGGTCGTAGGCCTCCCGCTGGTACTCGGTGAGCGGATCCCTCTGTCCCATGGCCCGCAGGCCGATGCCCGAACGGAGGTAGTCCATCTCCGCCAGGTGCTCGCGCCACTTGTTGTCGATCACCGACAGCATCACCGAACGCTCCACCGCCGCCACCACGGCCGGTCCCAGTTCCTCGGTCTTCTGCCGGTAGGCCTCCTCCGCCTCCACCAGGGCGAGCCGGGCGACGTCGTCGGTGGTGAGCCTCTTGGCCGCGCCGTCGGGGCCGAGCCGGCTCTCGTAGTAGATCTCCAGTTCCCGGTTGAGTTTCTCCCAGTCCCATTCGCTCGGCGCCAGGGGGCCGAACTCGTCGGTGACCACTCCCTCGATGGCCTGCTCCATCCATCTCGACACCAGCCCGGCGGTCTCCTCCTTCACCAGGATGTCGTTCCGCCAGTCATAGATCCGCTCGCGCTGGAGGTTCATCACCTCGTCGTACTTGAGGACGTTCTTGCGGATCTCGAAGTTCTGCGCCTCCACCTGCCGCTGGGCTCTCTCCACCGCGCCGGTGACCATCTTGTGCTCGATCGGCACCTCCTCGGGGATCTTCAGCCGTCCCATGATCGAGGCCACCCGCTCGCCCTGGAAACGGCGCATGAGATCGTCCTCAAGAGACAGGAAGAACCTGGTGCGGCCCGGATCGCCCTGGCGTCCCGACCGACCCCGTAGCTGGTTGTCGATCCGGCGGGACTCGTGGCGCTCGGTCCCCAGCACCAGCAGACCCCCCGCGTCAAGCACCCGCCGGCGGTCATCGGAGAGTTCCCCGTGGAAGCGGGCGGCCAGGTCGCGAAAGCGCGGTTCGTACCGGGAGTCCTCGGGGTCGATCCCGGCGCGGCGCAGGTCCAGCCGGGCCAGGGACTCATGGTTGCCTCCCAGCATGATGTCCACTCCCCGGCCGGCCATGTTGGTGGCCACCGTCACCGCCCCGGGACGGCCCGCCTGGGAGATGATGTCCGCCTCCCGGGCGTGGTGCTTGGCGTTGAGCACCTGGTGGGGGATGCCGCGGCGGGACAGCAGCGTGGAGATCCGCTCGGAGTTCTCGATCGAGACCGTGCCCAGCAGCACGGGCTGTTCCCGCTCGTGCGCCCGGGTCACCTCGTCCACAACCGCCCCATACTTGGCGGCTTCCGTCTTGTACACCTGATCGCCCTCATCGAGGCGGACCACCGGCCGGTTGGTGGGGATGCTCACCACCTCGAGGCCGTAGATCTGGGACAACTCGGGCGCCTCGGTCTGGGCGGTGCCGGTCATGCCGGCCAGCTTCTCGTACATCCGGAAGAAGTTCTGGAGTGTGATGGTGGCCAGGGTCTGGTTCTCATCGAGGATCCTCACCCCCTCCTTGGCCTCTATGGCCTGGTGCAGCCCCTCGGAGTAGCGACGTCCCTCCAGCACCCGCCCGGTGAACTCGTCGACGATCTTCACCTGCCCGCGGTGGAGCAGGTATTCCTGGTCCCGGTGGTAGAGCTCCTTGGCTCGCAGCGCCGTCTCCAGGTAGTGGACGAAGTCGACCGCGGCGTGATCGTAGAGGTTCTCCACCCCCAGTGTCTCCTCCACCTGCGCCACGCCCTGCTCGGTGGTGAGGACCTGTCGCTTCCCCTCGTCCACCTCGTAATGGATGTCCCTGCGGAGCCGGGCCGAAATCCGGGCGAAGTCCCGGTACCACTTGGCGCTGTCCGCCACCCGGCCCGAGATGATCAGCGGAGTCCGGGCCTCGTCGATGAGGATCGAGTCCACCTCGTCCACTATCGCGAAGTGGTGTCCCCGCTGGACCATGTTGGCCGGGTCCATCGACATGTTGTCCCGCAGGTAGTCGAAGCCGAACTCGTTGTTGGTCCCGTACGTGATGTCCGCCCGGTAGGCGGGACGGCGCTCGGCAGACGTCATGGAGTTCTGGATCAGGCCGACCTCCAGGCCCAGGAAGCGGTGGACCGCCCCCATCCACTCGGCGTCCCGGGACGCCAGGTAGTCGTTGACCGTGACCAGGTGGACGCCCTGGCCTCCCAGGGCGTTGAGGTAGGCCGGCATGGTCGAGACCAGGGTCTTTCCCTCTCCGGTCTTCATCTCGGCGACTCTTCCCTCATGGAGGGCTCCCGCCCCGACCACCTGCACGTCGTAGGGCCGCTGGCCCAGCACCCGCCAGGCGACCTCCCGCACCACCGCAAACGCCTCGGGAGCCAGATCGTCGAGGCTTTCGCCGCGCGCCACCCTCTCTCGAAAATGCCCGGTCCGGGCGGAAAGCTCGGCGTCGGAGAGCCGTTGGGTGTCACCCTCCAGCGCGTTCACCCGGTCTGCCAACGCCGACAGACGCTTCAGCGAACGGCTTTCCCCCGCCTTGAGAACCTTGGTGAGAATTCCCATCCGTACCTAGATGCTATATGGGCGCGGCGGCTATGCGGGCAAATGGCCCGGCGCCATCGGTCAACTTCCCGACTCGATCAGGCCCAGGCGACCGTCGCGGCGGCGGTAGAGGACGCTGTGGCGGCGGTTGGCCGAGTTGAGGAAGAAGAAGAAGTCGTGGCCCAGCATCTCCATCTGCAACTGCGCCTCGGCAACGCTCATCGGCTTCATGATGAACCTCTTCACCCGCACGATCTCGTCAGCCTCGGTCACCGGGAGGGTCGGGGAAGGCGGCTCTCCCTGGCGATGCCGGTCGATCACCCGCTCCTTGAGCCTGCGGATCCGGCGGGTGAAACGGTCGGCGGCGGTGTCGAGCGCCGTCTCGGCGGTGGGAGCGGCCGCCTCCACCCGAACAATCCTGCCCAGCGCCTGTCCCGACAACTCGATGCGGAACCGTTCCCCGGACAGGCGGGGGTTGGTCTCCTGGATGATCTCCACGTCCACCGAAGTCAGGTCCGAGAACACCCGCGCCGCCCGGTTCATCTTGGCCGTCACGGCGCGACGGAAGTCGTCGGTCACATCCGCATTCCGGGCGCTGAGCCTCACATCCATGTCGGAAATCCTCTCTCCGGTGCCGCGAAGACTACCCATCCCTCAGGCATGGGAAGAGGCAGTTGCGGTGACCGCCCCCAGCACCACCGAGTGCCCGAGTGCGGCCGCGGCGGCCGTCAGCGTGGCGCCGGTGGTTAGCACGTCGTCAACCAGCACCAACCCACCGGGGGGCGTCCGTCGGCGACGAAAACGGGGAGCGGTCCGGTCCGAGCGGCCCAGCCCGGCGTTGGCCCCACCCACCAGGCGCGGGCCGAGGACCGCACGGACCGGGAGGCCCGAGCGCCGCGATAGGGCCCCGGCCAGGAGCACGCCGGGGTCGGAGCGGTATTTCAGACGCCGGGAGTAGATGCGGGGCACGGGAGCCAAGGCCGATGCGTCGTCCGGCAGGAGCGGGTGCATCACGGCCGCCAGCACCTCGGCCGACTCCCGGCAACCGCCGTACTTGAGACGGAGAACCAACCGGCGCGCCGCCGCCCGGTGCACAAGAGCCGAAGACACCCCTATCCCGCACGCCAGCCTCCGCCAGGGTCCCGCACCCATGGTGCGCAGACATTCGGGGCAGACCGCCAGGTCGGCAGGTCGCAGACAGGCCAGACACCAAACCATGTCGACAAGATGCCATCCCCCTGTGACAGCCGGTCTGAGTCCTCAGACCTCCACGACCTCCACCAGCACCACCGGTCGCTGGCGCGTCTCGGCCCGGACCACCCTGGCCACGGTCCTTCTCACCACGGCTCGCAACTGGTCTCGGTCGGTCAACCCGTCGGCCATCCGCGCCGACACCAGTTCCACCACCTCGTCGGCAGCAACGTCCAACACCGACACCGGATCATCCACCAGCCCCCAACTGGTGAAGGAAGGATCGTAGACCAGTTCCCCGGTACCCGCGTCGATCACCACCGCCACCGTCACCACCCCGGCCTCGGACAGGCGGCTGCGGTCCCGGAGCACCCTGGTCTGCACGCCACCGAGGGAGGATCCGTCCAGGAACACGTAGTCCGCCTCCACCACCGCCCGCTCCACCCACAGGTCGTCGCCCTCCATCACCACCCGGTCCCCGTCCTCGAGGACCTCGATCTGTTCCACGCCCACCTCCTCGGCCAGCCGGGCATGGGCGTGCAGATGGCGGTACTCACCGTGCACCGGCACGAAGGCCTCGGGTCGCACCAGCCTCAGCATGACGGCCAGTTCGTCGCGGGCCCCGTGCCCGGAGACGTGCACCGGGGAGTTGAGACCGTGGTAGACATTGGCTCCCAGCCGGAGCATCCCCGACACCAGCTTGGAGACCGCCTTCTCGTTGCCGGGAACCGGCGTGGCGCTGATCAACACCGTGTCGCCCTTCTCGAGGGAGATCTGCCGATGGGTCCCGTTCGACATGCGCGACAACGCCGAGAAGGGCTCGCCCTGGCTGCCGGTGGCGATCAGCAACTGCTGGGAAGGGTGGAACCGCAACAATTCTTTGACGCTGACCACATGCCCGTCGGGGAGTCGCAGCACCTCCAGCTCGGAGGCGATCCGGCTGTTGCGCATCATCGAGCGTCCCGCCAGGGCGACCTTGCGTCCGGCCGCCACCCCGGCGTCCACGATCTGCTGGACGCGGTGGATGTGGGAGGAGAAGCATGCCGCGATGACCCTTCCCCCGGCATTCCGCACGATGTCGGTGATGGGCCCGGCCAGGGAACTCTCCGAGGGGACGAACCCGCTCTTCTCCGCGTTGGTGCTGTCTCCCAGGTACAACCGGACTCCCCGGTCGCCGAACTCCGCCAGGGCCCCCAGGTCCGTCGCCCGGTCGTCGATCGGAGTGGGGTCGAGCTTGAAGTCCCCGGAGTGGAGTATCACCCCCTCGGGAGTGTCGAAAGCCAGAGCCACTGCATCGGGAATGGAGTGGCAGACCGGGATCAACGTGAAGAAAAACGGCCCGTGGCGGATCTCCTCCCCGGTGGGTACGGGGCGCAGGTCCGGTTTGACTCCCAACTCCTTTATCCGCTCGCCGGCTATCTGCAGGGAGAGATCGGTGCCGTACACCGGTACGTTCACCTGCTCCAAGAAGTAGCCCAACGCTCCGACATGGTCCTCGTGGCCATGGGTCAACACCACGCACTCCACGTCGTCGGAGCGCTCCACCACCCATGTCCAGTCCGGAAAGACCAGGTCCACCCCCAGCATGTCGGCCTCCGGGAACATCAGGCCGCAGTCGATCAGACAGATCCTCCCCTCCACTTCCAGCGCCGCGCAATTACGGCCTACCTCTCCCAAGCCCCCCAGGAAGGTGATGCGTACGCTCACCCTCCGTCCAATGCGGCCAAAGCTTTCAAGACGGCCCCCAGCGTGTTTTCGGCGGGCGCCACCATCGGCAGGCGGAGGTCCCCGACCGGCTCCCAACTCTCCGAGAGGGCGGCCTTGACCGGCCCGGGGTTGGTCTCCATGAAACAGGCCACGGACAGCGGCATGAGGGCATGGTGGAGGGCGGCCGCCCTCTCATAGTCCCCTCCGGCCGCGGCGGCGACCATCCCGGCCACCGTCCTCCCCGCCAGATGGGAGATCACCGAAACCACCCCCACGGCTCCAACCGACATCATGGGAAGCGTGTAGGAGTCCTGCCCGGAATACACGATCAGATCGGGGGCGGTCTCCACGGTGAGGGAGGTGAAGTCGAGATCCATGACCGCGTCCTTGGTGGCCACGATGTTGGGATGGGTGGAGAGGCGGGCCATCGTGGAGACTTCGATCAGCCGGGCCGTGCGGGAGGGGATGTTGTAGACGAGGACCGGGAGTTCGGTGGCGTCGGCGATGGCCTCGAAGTGCGCAACCAGTCCCTCCTGGGTGGGTTTGTTGTAGTAGGGGGTGACCGCCATCACTCCCCCACAACCGGCCTGGGCCGCCCGGCGGCTGAGCGCCACCGAACCGGCCGTGTCGTAGGTGCCGGTACCCGCCACCACCATGGCCCGGTCTCCCACGGCCCCGACCACAGCTTCGAAGAGGCGCACTTTTTCGTCGGAGGAAAGGGTGGGTGACTCGCCGGTGGTGCCGCTGATCACCAATCCGTCCGACCCATTCTCCACGAGGTGGCGGGCCAGTCGGCCGGCCTTTTCCGTATCCAGCGATCCGTCCGCGGCGAAGGGGGTGACCATGGCGGTCAGGACGCGGCCGAAAGGCAGGTTAGGCGTACTCACACCCGCGAGGATAGCCCTCGTCGGTGCCGGACTTGGACAACCCAGGGTGAGGTGGATCGATACTGAGGCGACACCTGCCGCGGCTTTTTTCACAGGTTTTCGAAAACCCGGGGTCGAAGGCTTGATTCTGTCCCACCAGCAGTCCACAGTGATAGGAGCCAAGCACCGAGACCGGCCGCCCAGGCGCCGCCAGGACCGCGTCGAGGAACTAAAGAAAGGTAATGCAACAAGCCCTGTCCCGGGCTGGACAGAGCCTGTTCAACCATGGAACGGTGGTGGCGGGGGAGGGTTCCCAAAGCCGGGCCAAGTTTTCGCGACTTTTGGTTGCCCGAAGTGGTTCGCTCTGACACCGGTGACGTTGGGGTGCCGGCGCTGGGCCGGTGGTGATGGTTCCCTTACCAGTGGGCGCGCAACGCTGGTTTTCAGGAGGGAACCCGGGGATTGGGGATGGACCTGGGGTGACGAGCCGAGGCTATGTGGCCAGATACGTCATATTTAGTGTTTGTTTTCCCATTTTTGAGATATATCGCAGTGTTTTGTCACACCCCTTTGGCATACTGGTACACATGGAAACAACAGCTAATGGCCGTCGGATCGTCGAGGAGGTTCGGGTGGTCTTGCCCACCCGGTCGGCAGGGGAGGCGACCTTGGAACAACTCCAAGAGTGGTTGCGGTCCACTTTCCGGGTGGAGAACCAGGTGGCCGGGTTCCGCACCGGGATCCTGGCGGAGTTGACCCGCCGAGAAGGCGCCCACATCACAGAGAACAACCTGCGGGAGAAGGGTTTGCGACCCCGCGGCAAAGCCCGCTCAGAAGTTGAAACCGCAGTCGAGCTGGAAGAACTACCCAAGACGGCGGAGGGGTTGCGGGATGGAGAGATCCCCTATGAGAACGCGCGGATCCTGGCCAAGGCCTCCCAAGAGGGAGACATAGACGAAACAGAGTTGGTTGACAAGGCCCGCACCCAGTCACCTGACAAGTTCGCCGGGACGGTCCGAAAGCACCAACAGGAACGCTCCGAAGACGATGGAATGTCCCGCCTGGAACACCAACGGTCACAGAGGTTCGCCAAGATCCGCACCGACCGCACAGACGGCATGACCGTTTTGTACGGCCGGTTCGATCCGATCACCGGCGCTCTCATCGAAACCGCATTGTCGCAGAAGATGAACGAACTGTGGCGGGAGGAAGACCCCCGGGCAAGGTGCTCTCCCGGTCAGCGGATGGCAGACGCCCTGGCGGGGTTGGTCACCAGAGAAGACACCGACGAGGATGGTAAACCTCCCCGAGGACCCCGGTTGCTGTTGATCGCCGACTACGACGTCATCGACAAAGAGCTTCGCAACGGCCGTCTTGGTGACGGAACCCCCATCCCGATAGAGAAGATCCGGGACCTGGCCTGCCAGTCGGACATCCTCCCCGCCATCTTCCGGGGCGTGTCACAACCCCTGGACCTGGGACGGTCACGACGGGCCGCCAGCCCGGCCCAACGGGTGGCTCTCGTAGCCCGGGACAAAGCCTGTGTGGGATGCGGCGCCAACTCGAACTGGTGTCAGTCGCATCACATCATCCCCTGGGCCGTGCAGGGCAACACCGACCTCGACGACATGTGTCTCTTATGCAGCAGGTGCCACCACAAAGTCCACGACGACCACTGGCAAGTACGCAAAACACCATCCGGGAAGTACTACCTCAAACCGCCATTGAAACACGACCGGCCAACCACCCGGCGCACCAGCAACCGCCGAAACCGCCGAAGCCCCTTCAAACAACGAAAATGAGCCACGCTCCGGTGGTGCGGAGGTGTCGTATCCGATGGGCATGTGGCCCTGCCCGGCGTACCTGCGCCCGCCGACCTGGGCTGTGTCTCAGCAACAGGGCGGCTAAGCGTCCAGCAAGACGTCGAGTCCTACCGAGACACCGCTTTCCAGTCCCGATACTCCCCGCACTGCCAGCATTACCCCGGGCAGGAACGAAACCCGGTCGGTTGAGTCATGGCGGATGGTGAGGATCTCGCCGGGATTCCCGAACAGCACCTCCTGGTGGGCCAGCAGGCCCGGGAGCCGCACCGAGTGCACCGGAACCCCCTCCACCTTGGCGCCCAACGCACCCGCGTAAAGCTCGGCCGAGGAAACCTGGCGGGCCTGACCTCCGGTCTCGGCCATCCCCACCGCGGTGGACACCGCGGTACCCGAGGGAGCGTCGGCCTTCTGGTCGTGGTGAAGCTCGATCACCTCCGACGCCGCGAAGAACCCGGCGGCGGCACGGGCGAAGCGCATCATCAGCACCGCACCGATCGAGAAGTTGGGAACGATCAGACACCTGGTCGTGCCGTCCTCTCCCCACAGACCGCGGACCGAGTCGATCCGCTCGGCGGTGAACCCCGAAGTACCCACCACCGCGTGACACCCCATGTCCCGGTAGTGGGCGAGGTTGCCCATCACCACCTCCGGGTTGGTGAAGTCGACCACCACTTCCGCTTCCGCCAGGCATGACGCATCCACCCGAACCGGAGTCCCCGCCACCTCTCCTTCGAAGAGGTCGTAACCGGCCACCAGTTCCATGTCCGGAGCGTCAGCCACCGTCTCGGCGATCAGCGACCCCATCCGGCCCAGCGCTCCTGCCACCCCAACGCGGATCGTCATGTCACGTACCCGGTCAGGTCCGACTCTGCGAAGGGCCCCACCACTCCCAGGGTCTTGGGACCCGAGAAAACCTGGCGGGCCACTTCGGTGACATCGGCGCGGTCCACGGCCAGGATCCTTTCCAGCCTCTCGTCCATGGAATAGTGCTCGAGTCCGCAGATCTCCTCACGTCCCAGGTGGACCATGCGGCTCTGGGAGTCCTCCATCGCCAGCGCCAGGGCCCCCCGCGCCGCGCCCCGCGCCTTCTCCAACTCTGCATCGGTTATGCCGTCTTCCATCAGCATGGAGAGTTGGCCGTCGATGACTTCCATCACCTCGGCGGTCTGCCGGGGGGTGGTTCCCGCATAGATGCCCCACACTCCCGAATCGGCATAGGAGTGGCCGAAGCTGAAGATGGCGTAGGCCAGTCCCCGCTCCTCCCGAATGCTCGTGAACAGACGCGAGGACATCCCCCCGCCCAGCACCAGATTGAGTACGCCGAACGCCCACCGCCGCTCGTCGGTCCGGTCTATCCCAGGTCCGCCCAACACCAGGTGGGCCTGTTCGGTGTCCCGCTCCACCAGTCCCACCGATGCGGATGGCTCGTTGGGATAGAAGTCATGGCCCACCTCCCCACCCGACCACTCCCCGAAGAGTTCCTCCACCAGTTGCCGGACCTCGGAGTGCTGTACCGCCCCGGCCACGGCCACCACCACCGAGTTCGGCCCGTAGCGGCGCCTCCAATAGCCCACCAGGTCGGCGCGGGTCATCGCCCCGATCGACTCCCGCGTTCCCAGCACGGGGCGTCCCAGGACATGGCCCTCATGAACGGTGCGGCTGAAGGCTTCGAACGCCGAGTCCTGGGGATCATCCTCCCGCATGTTGATCTCCTCGAAGACCACCTGGCGCTCCGAGTCGATCTCGCTCTGCCGGAAGGCGGGGCGCTGCAGCATCTCCGAGAGGAGCCGCATCCCCACCGGCAGGTCGTCATCCACCAACCGCGCCCAGTAACAGGTCTGCTCCTTGGAGGTGAAGGCGTTCGACTCGGCGCCCATCCCGTCGAAAGTCTCCGAGATCTGGCGGGCGGAAAGCTCCTCGGTGCCCTTGAAGAGCAGGTGCTCGAGAAAGTGGGAGGCGCCCGCCTCGTTGGCGTGTTCGTCGCGGGCGCCGGTGTCCACCCAGCACCCCACCGACACCGAACGCAGGGAAGGCATCTCCTCGGTGATCAGGCGCAAACCGTTGTCCAAAGTTGAGAGACGATAATGAGTCATACCAGTTCGGGATTGTAGATGAACCGATGAGGGATAATTGACCGATATGCCAACCCGCTCAGCCACCGTTCTCCACCGGCTCCTCTCCTCGGAGGAGACCACCATCGAAGAGGTGGTCAGCCGCTACCAGCGGGTGGCGCCCGCCATAACCCGGTTCGCCCGCACCCTCTCGGGCGATCCCGAGCTGCGGGTCAGGCTGGGTTCCCACTCCCACCGGGTCGCCGGCGAGGTGGTGTGCGACCCCCGTCTCTTCCAGAACGCCTATCAGCGCCTCGCCCCGGTCACCCCCGAGGAGGTGGCGGTGGCCTCCGCCCTTCACGAGGTGGTGCATCTTCTCTCCAGCCGCTTCGAGGAGAAACGGCCCGTCCCGGGGCACTGGTCCGGCCTGCTCGGGGAGGAGGCCGCCCGCCCCGCACCCATCCCCGACGAGCCGGTGGACCTGCTGGCGGCCCTCGAACGGACCGGCGGAGAACTGGCGGTGCTGTTCTTCTTCGCCCTTGAAGACGCTCGCCAGGAACACCGGGGACTGGTCAACTATCCGGGGGCCCGGTCGATTCTCGACGACCTCTACCGAGCGGCGGTCCCCGCCCTGGAGTCCCAGCCCGACCTATCCCAGTTCGTGGCCGGATGCTTCCTGGCGGCGGTCGGCGCTCTCTCCGCCCGGCGGCCGCCCGAGTTCGTGAGCCGACCCGCAACAGACGCCCTCCGGGACGGGGCGCGCCTGCTGTCCCGGGTCTCCGAGCTCGCCGACCCCTGGGAAGTGGGAGAGACCGCCCTCGCCATGCTGCGGATCGCCATGGACCAGCGCCTGGTTCCTCCCACCCTTCCCCGCGAGCCCTCCGCCGGGAAAGCAGTCACCGAAAAGGCGGCCGAGACCCTCGACATGGTCCGCCTCCCCAGCCCGGCGGTGGCTGACGCCGAGTCCTACCTGGAAGCGGTCGGCGCCGAGAACGGCGCCGGGAGAGAGGCCCAGCTCTCCCGGGAAACCGACCAATCCAGCACCGACCAGTTGCTGCGGGTGGGAGCGTCTCCCCTCATCCACCTTCCCACCGGCCAGAGCGGTCGGCTCCTGATCTCCCCCGCTCCCGCCGCCTTCGCCCGCTTCGCCGAGCAGGGACGCGAGGCATACCGTCGGTCGGCGGAGCAGTGGGGGGTGGTTCCCCGGCGGGTGTCGGGAGAACTGTTCCACCTCTTCACCGCCAACCAGAGACGGGGACTCCGCTCGGGCTTCGACCAGGGAGACATCTCCCCCTATTCGGCCCTCTTCATCGGCGCCGGCCTCTACCAGCGTCTCTACGAGCGACGTCACCTGCCCACCCGGCGCCACTACGCGGTAAGCGTGCTGGTGGATGGTTCGGCCTCCATGCTGCAGGCCCGCCATTACGGTCCGACCGGAAGCGGATGGGGCATGTCCGCCGCCCTTTTGGGCGCATGGACCGTTGCGGTGCTGTGCAACGAACTGCAGATCGACTTCGAGGTCAGCATATTCAACCGGTCGTTCGCGGCTCGCCAGCAGGACACCGAGTGGTCGTACACCCGGTCTCTCAGCCAGTCCACGGCCGGTCTGAGAGCCAGCCACGGGGAATCCGCCGAGCGGCTCACCACCACCGTCAACCACTATCTGATCAAGCCCTTCGACAAGCGATGGGCGAGCGCCGAGGAGATACTGGCGGGTATGCTCTGGACTGCCTCCGCGCCCCGTAAGGCCGCTTTGGAGGCCCGCAAGAACCCCCGAACCGCACCGCCTGTCTCCATGTTCGACAAAGCCGCAAACGTGGACGAACTCAACGTCATACACGCCGCCCAGAGATTGGCCGCCCACGGTGCGCAGACGCGCCTATTGATAGTGCTGGCCGACGGAATGACCCGAGGGTCGGTCCGCAACCTGGCCAATGCCGTCTCCGCAGTCGAGAGAGGAGGAGCCACCGTCCTGGGAATCGGGATCGGCGACGACACGGTGGCCGCCGCCTACCCGCGCCATCAGGTGGTCCACCATCCCGGGGAACTGGCCCGGGCGATGGTCAAGGGGACCAAGGACCTCCTGCGCCGGAGTCTTCACAGCCTGAAGGCGCCCGCGGCGTGACCGGCCCGGCCACCTTCGCCCATCCCTCCGGCAAGCCCGAGCGGGAGATCAGCCTGGATCCCTTCTCGGTGGCGCCCGACCTGCCGGACTACTCCCAGCGCCTGGGGAAGATTCCCGCGCCCGATCCCTATTACGTGGACCTCGGGATGCTCTATCGATTCGCGGCGCTGGAGAAGGTGCATCGCCTTCGCCCTCCGGGGTACGTCTCCCTCCACATCGCAGTACGCGGCCACATGGGCACCGGCAAGGACCATGACATCGAGCAGTTCGCCGCCCGGCTGGGACTCCCCTACTACCGGGTCCCCATGACCGGGGAGGTGCGGGACCTCACCCTGATCGGGTCCACCCGGCTGCACGGGGACGGAAAGGGCGGCACCGAGAGCCGCTGGGAGGACGGGGACATCACCCGGGCGCTGCGCGGCCCGGCGCTCATCAACCTGTCGGAGTTGAACGCGGCGGGCGCCGAGACGCTCTTTGCCCTGCACGGACTCCTCGATCGCTACGCCGCCCTGGATCTCCCCACCGGCGAGACCATCCGGCTTCGGGACGACGTTCGCATATTCGGGACCATGAACCCCACCGACTTGAGGGACTACGCAGGCACCCAGACCCTCAACAAGGCCTTCGCGGACCGCTGGGTGATCTGGGAGAAGAACTTTCCGACCGCCCCCCAGGTGGAGGCGATGCTCCGGCGGCGTTACCCGGCGATGATCGAGACCTTCGTCACCGCCATCGCCCGGCTCACCGTGGACATAAACGCGTCCTTCGAGGCCACCGACGCCGACACCCGGGTGGAGACCCCCATGTCGCTTCGTGGCGCCCTCGACCGGCTGCCCACGGGCTTGCGAATCTTCTCCGAGCACCCCGATCCTCTCCGCCGAGCCTGGGAGGAATTGGTGCTCCCCAGAGTGGACCCCCACGACCGCGACCACTACGAGACGGTGTGGCGAGCGGTGGTCCGGCAAGGTCCGAGCGGGCCGCCTTTTGGGAAGCCGACCCCAAAAACCTGATAGAATGAGGATGGTGCGCACCATCCTCTCCGACCTCGTAGCCGAGCAGCAGTCACTGGATCAGTATCTCCAGAAAATCCCGGTGCGCGACTGGGGCACCCCCACCGCCGTCCAGGGTTGGGACATCCGGGACATAGTCAGCCATCTCGCCCACTTCGAGGAACTAACCGCCCAGACGGTCGTGGGAGAGGCGCTTCCCATCGTCGAGGGCGAGGCAGGTGATCTGCACTGGGAAGGAGTGCGGAGGGGTCGGGAAATAAGACCTCAGGACGTGATCGAGTGGTGGAGAAAGGGCCGCGCCAGGCTGATCGAGCCTCTCTCGGAGATGTCCCCCTCCCAGCTGACACCCTGGATGGGCGGCCAGGTGGCGGCACAGACCGTGGCCATCTACCGGTTGACCGACACCTGGGCCTACGGGCTTGACATCTACGAGGCCATGGGAGACGAGTACGAGGACACCACCCGCATCCGCCACATCTGCTGGCTGGGATGGGCCACCCTGGCCCACCAGTTCCAAGAGAATGGGGAGAACCCGCCGGTCCGGGTGGAGGTGATCGGACCCCAGTACTACAAGTGGGTGTTCGGGGAGGAGAAGTCACCCCACCAGATCAAGGGAAGCGCCTCCGACTGGGCCCGCCTGGCCGTTCACCGGCTGGCGCCGTCGGAGACCAGCCTGGACTGCTCCACCGAAACGGCCGAACACGCCCTGGAGATGCTCTCCGTCTACTAGACGGCCCGCCCGGCCCGGGGCGCCGCCTCCGGTGGAACCGAAGGTCGCTCAACCAGGATCCCGGGGATCAGCCAGCATGCCGTTGCACACAACCTCGACGGTCTGGTGAATCCACTCCTCCGACGGGGGGATGCCGAGAAGACGCCTCATGAACATCGATCCCACGATGGCATGGACGGCTGCCTCCGGATCGATGTTCGGCCGTACCTCCCCCCGGTCCGCCGCCCTCCTCAACATCGTCATCACCTCGTCTCTGCGGGGTCTGAGAATCCGCTCCCTGACCAGTTCCAGCAATTCGGGGTTCCGGCCCTCCTCCACCAGAACGGCGTCCATCACCCTGAAGACGCGGGGCAGAATGCGGTGGGCCTGGGTCATCATCCCGGCCAGGTCGGAGCGGAGGCTCCCCGTATCGGAAAGCGGTCCCATCGAGTGTCTGATGGTGCTCAACGCCGCCACCACCATCTCCACCTTGGAGGCGTACCGGCGGTATATGGTGGTCTTTCCCACACCGGCCGCCTCCGCCACCCCCTCGATCGACATGCCCTGATAGCCCTGGTCCGCCAGCGCTCTCAGAGTTTCCCGGACAATGGCCCGGTCGACCCCGGGATCCCGGGGACGGCCCGGCCTGGCGTTCCCCACCGTCTCGACGCTTGCTGTCGGGGACACCGCCTCTCCTCTAGGTGTCATCCGGCGCCGATAACGCCTGCCCGGGGTTGGGAAGGTGACGGGCCGGCATGAACCTTCGGATCAGCACCGCACCGACCAGCGCCACGCCCGCCGAAATCAGCACCGCGATCCCGAGCGCGTCCGTGAACGCCGTCTTGGCGGTGTCGGCCAGGCGGGCGGCAGCCTCGCCGGGAAGATTGGCGGCGATGTTCACCGCAGCTCCCACCGAGTCTCCCGCCGCCTCCGCGGCCTGGCGAGGGAGACCTTCCAGAGCATCCGCCATGGTGTTGCTGTAGGCGGTGTTGATGACCGACCCCGTCACCGCCACCCCGAAGGCCCCCGCCACCATGCGGGTGACGTCGTTCATGGCCGAGGCAATGCCGGCATTGGCCTCGGGAACCGCCCCCATCACCGCATCGGTGGACGGCGCCATCAGATTGCCCATCCCGTAGGCCATCACGAAGAAACTCACTCCCAGCACCCAGTATTCGGTGTCGGGTTCCCAGAAGGAGAAGGAGACCAGCAGCCCCGCCAGGATCAGCAGGCCCATCGCCACCACCCGGTTGGTACCGAGCTTGGCGACCAGCCTGTGGCTGGTGCCGGCGCCGACCACCATTCCCAGCGGGAGGGGGATCATCCGCACCCCCGCCTCCAGCGGTGTATAGCCCTGGACGAACTGCAGGTACAGCGACAGCCCGAAGATCACGCCGAACAGCGAGAAGAACCCGACCGAAATGGCGCCCGCTCCGCCGGAGAAGCGCGGGTTCCTGAAGAACGCCAGGTTGAGCATCGGATGTTCGATCCTTCTCTCCCAGTACACGAAGGCGCCCAGGAGGACCAGACCCACCACCAGTCCCGAAACCACCAGGCCGTCGGTCCAGCCCAGGGCCGGAGCCTCGATGATGGCGAAGACCAGGATCGACACCGCCGCGATGGACAGCAGGGCGCCGAGGATGTCCAGACGGGGAGGATCGGGGTCCCGGCTGTCGGGAACCAGGAAAGCCCCGGCCGCCAGGGCCACCAATGCGATGGGGATGTTGATGAAGAAGACCGAGCCCCACCAGAAGTGCTCGAGGAGATACCCGCCCAGCAGGGGACCGAGGCCGATGCCCATGCCGGCCACGGCCGCCCAGATTCCGATGGCTTTGCCCCGCTCGTCGCGGGGGAACACGTTGGTGATGATGGAGAGGGTGGAGGGCATGATCAGCGCTCCCCCAATCCCCATGAGGGCACGGGCGGTTATGAGTTGAGCGCTCGAACCTGCGTAGGCGGCCAGCATGCTCGACAGGCCGAAGACGACGATGCCGGCCTGAAGGGCCCGCTTCCGTCCGAACCTGTCGCCCAGTGACCCCATGGTCAGCAACAGCCCGGCGAACACCAGGATATAGGCGTCGATCATCCACTGGAGAGTGGTGGCCGTGGCGTTGAACTCACGCTGGAGGGTGGGAATGGCGACGTTGAGGACAGTGTTGTCCAACCCGATGATGAGAAGACTGGTGGAGAGGGTCACCAGGGTGTACCACCGCCTGCGATAGACCACCGAGGTGTCCGGACCCGGACTCTTCATGGCAACCTCCTCAATAGTTACGCTACCGTATCGTATCTTACGATACTCCCTACTCCGGCCCATGTCAAATCTCTTTTCGGACCCATTGTCACCGGGGTCTCCTACCCTCATTCTGACGATGGCGAAATCAGTCCTGCAGCAGTTCGCTCCGGCCACCAGGGCGTGGTTCGAGGCAACCTTCGAGGCGCCGACCCTCCCCCAGACCCTGGGCTGGCCGGCAATCGCCTCTGGCAACCACACCCTGATCCACGCCCCCACCGGCTCGGGAAAGACCCTGGCCGCTTTCCTGTGGACCCTCGACCGGCTGTGTGACGAGCCTCTCCCGCCCACCGGCGACCGGTGCCGCCTGCTGTACATCTCACCGCTCAAGGCGCTCGCCTACGACATCGAACGCAACCTGCGAGCTCCCCTCGCCGGGATCCGGCACGCCGCGGCTCGAATCGGCGCCGAACCCCCTCCGGTGCTCACCACCTTCATGCGGACCGGCGACACGCCCGCATCCGATCGCCAGAAGATGCTGCGTCGCCCGCCCGACATTCTCATCACCACTCCGGAGTCGCTTTACTTGATGCTCACCTCGGCCGCCCGGGAGCGGCTGGCGCCGGTGCGGTGGGTGATAGTCGACGAGGTGCATGCCGTGGCGGGCACCAAGCGGGGAGCCCATCTGGCTGTATCCCTGGAACGATTGGAGGAGACCGCCGACGCCCCTCCCCAGCGGATCGGCCTGTCGGCCACCCAGCGCCCCCTGGAGACCATCGCCCGCTTTCTGGGCGGTGGGAGCGTGAAGCGCCCCGAGGCGCCCCACCGGCCCCGCCCGGTCACCATCGTGGACGCCGACCATCGCCGTCCGCTCGAACTCGAACTGGTGGTCCCCAGCCGCGACATGACCCAGCCCGAGCCGGTGGAGGAAGGCGAGGAGGCCCGGTCCCGGTCCATCTGGCCCTCCATCTACCGGCGATTGCTGGACCTGATCGAACAGCACACCTCCACCATCGTGTTCACCAACAGCCGGCGACTCGCCGAGCGAGTGTGCGCCGAGTTGAACAACCTGGCCGCCGAGGAGATCGCCCGGGCCCATCACGGATCGGTGGCCCGGCGACGCCGCCTGGAGATCGAGGACGGCCTCAAGCGCGGACATCTCCGGGCGGTGGTGGCCACCTCCTCCCTGGAGTTGGGCATCGACATGGGGGCGGTCGACCTGGTCATCCAGATCGAGTCGCCCACCAGCGTGGCTTCCGGGCTCCAGCGGGTGGGGCGCTCCGGACACCAGGTCGGCGGGACCAGCCGGGCCAAGCTGTTTCCCAAGTACCGGGGGGACCTGCTCACCTCCACGGTGGTCGCCCAGCGCATGCGGGACGGACAGGTGGAGAGCACCGTCATCCCCACCAATCCCATCGACGTGGCGGCCCAGCAGATCGTCGCCGCGGTGGTCGCCTCCGAACGCAGCGTCGACGACCTGTACCTCATGCTGCGCCGGGCCGCTCCCTTCGCCGACCTCTCCCGGGAGGTGTTCCTGGCCACCCTCGACATGCTGGCCGGACGCTATCCGTCCGATCTCTTCGCCGAACTCCGGCCCCGGGTGGTGTGGGACCGGATGGAGGACACCGTCAAACCCCGGTCGGGCGCCAGGCAACTGGCGGTGACCAACGCCGGAGTGATCCCCGACCGGGGCCTCTACCGCGTCCAACTCCCCGACGGCAGCCGGGTTGGGGAACTCGATGAGGAGATGGTCTATGAGTCCCGGCCCGGCGACGTCTTTCTTCTCGGGTCCTCCTCGTGGAGGATCGGCGAGATCACCCATGATCGGATAGAGGTGACCCCGGCGCCGGGCGTGCCGGGCCAGATGCCGTTCTGGCGGGGAGACACCATAGGGCGATCGGCCGAGACCGGGCTGGCGATCGGCAGGTTCCTGCGGGAAACCTCGGCCCTGGCGCCGCAGGAAGCGGAACGGCGCCTCACAGAGCAGGTGGGCCTCGACCGGTGGGCGGCCGAGAACCTGGTCGCCTACCTGGAGGACCAGCGGACCTCGGGCAGCGCTCTCCCCGACGACCGGACCGTGGTCGTGGAGCGTTTCCGGGACGAGATCGGGGACTGGAGAATGGTGGTCCTCTCCCCATTGGGGGCGCGGATCCACGCCCCCTGGGCGATGGCCGCCATCGGCCATCTCCGTTCCCGCTACGGGATCGAGATCGACGCGGCATGGTCGGACGACGGGATCATCTTCCGCTTTCCCGATGCGGACGATCCCCCCTCCGCCGACGACATACTCCTCACCCCCGACCAGGTGTCCGACCTGCTGATGGACCACCTGTCGGGCACCGCTCTCTTCGCCTCCCGGTTCCGCGAAGCGGCCGGGCGCGCCCTTCTGCTGCCCCGCCGGCGCCCGGGTTACCGCACCC
The DNA here is from genome assembly GCA_965209025.1 of Acidimicrobiia bacterium. GTDB lineage: Bacteria > Actinomycetota > Acidimicrobiia > Spongiisociales > ZC4RG35 > Bin76. The sequence continues at coordinate 1,395,167 of OZ242375.1, forward strand.
CCCTGTGGCTCCAGCGACGACGGGCGGCGGACCTGTTGTCGGTGGCCCGCCGGTTCGACTCCTTCCCGATCATCCTCGAGACCTACCGGGAGGTGCTGCAGGACGATTTCGACCTCCCCTACCTGCGGTCCCTGCTCAGCGACCTCCGCAGCCGCAAGGTGCGTTTGGTGGAGGTGGAGCTTCTGCAGGCCTCGCCCTTCGCCACCTCCCTGATGCAGGCCTTCCTGGCGGGCTTCCTCTACGAGACCGACGGTCCGGCCGCCGAGCGGAAGGCCATGGCCATCACCCTGGACCGCCATCTCCTCTCCCAACTCCTCGGAGAGGGAGAGATCGGAGAACTGATCTCGCCGGACGTGGTCGCCTCCCTCGAGTTGGAACTCCAACACCTCACCGAAGAACGGCAGGTGCGCGGGGCCGACGGAGTCCATGACCTGCTGCGCAGGCTGGGTCCTCTGACCCGGTCCGACCTGGAGCTACGCGCCCACGGAGCAGGGGCCGCCCTGGAGGAGCTCCGAGACGCCCGGCGGGTGATCGGAGTGACGGTGGCCGCCCGCCCGGTGTGGGCGGCGGTCGAGGATGCAGCCCGTCTCCGGGACGCCCTGGGCTGTCAACTGCCGCCCGGGGTCCCGGCCGCCTTCTCCGAGCCCGTCGAGGACCCGCTGGGAGACGTGGTGGCGCGCTATGCCCGCACTCACGGTCCCTTCCCGGCCTCCCAGGCGGCCGCCGCCCTGGGCCTGCCCACCGCGGTGACCGAGGAAGTGCTCTCCCGCCTGGCGGGCGAGGCAAGAGTGGTCGGAGGCGTGTTCCGCGCCGGGGGACCGCCCGAGTGGGTGGACACCGAAGTTCTCAGAAGGCTCAAGCGCCGCTCGCTGGCTTCCCTGCGCCGCCAGGTGGAGCCGGTCGACTCGGCGGCGCTCGCCCGGTTTCTCACCGCATGGCACCGGGTGGGAGACGATCCTCCCGGCGGCCCCGGCTCGCTGCTGGGGACTATCGCACAGATACAGGGCTATCCGGTTCCCGCCTCCATGCTGGAATACGACATCCTGGCGGCCCGCCACTCCAATCCCACACCTCGGCTCGACCAGTTGCTGGCGGAGGGCCGGCTGATCTGGGTGGGGAGGGGATCCCTGGGGCGGCGGGACGGGAAGGTGGCCCTCTACCTCCGAGAGAGGTTCAGCCAACTCGATCCCGGGGGACCGGAGGACCCCCCCGACCAGCCTCTGCACCGGGCCATCCGCAAGCATCTCGACAGACGGGGGGCGTCCTTCTTCGGGGAGATCCTCCAGGCCGCCGGCGGGGAGGATCTCCCCGAGGTGGTCGACGCCCTCTGGGACCTGGTGTGGGCCGGGCTGGTGACCAACGACAGCCTCCACCCCCTCAGGGCGCACCTCCGCGCCCGCCGCTCCCACACCGGTCGCCGCAGGAACATGGCCTTTCCCCCGGATACGGCCGGAAGGTGGTCTCTGGTGCCCGAAAGTTCCGGCGAAGGCTCCCTCCCGGCCACCGAGCATTACGCCGCGCTGGGGATCCAACTCCTCGACCGGCACGGGATCGTGACCCGGTCGGTGGTGGCCGCAGAGGGTATACGGGGCGGGTTCACGGGCATCTACCCGGTGCTGGCTCGCCTGGAGGAGACCGGCAAGTCCAGGCGCGGCTACTTCATCGAGGGCCTGGGAGGAGCCCAGTTCGCGTTGGCGGGAGCGGTCGACCGCCTTCGGGAGGAATCCGAACCCCGGCTCGTGGTGCTGGCGGCCACCGATCCAGCCAACCCCTACGGAGCGGCGATTCCCTGGCCCAAGCTCCCCGATGTCCGTTTCGCCAGGGCGGCGGGATGCTATGTGGCGCTTTGGAACGGAGAACTGGCCGCCTTCTTGAACCACCGCCGGCTGACGGTGCGGGACCTCGACGGCCCGACGCCCGAAACGCTGGCTGAAGGGCTGGCCAAGCTGGGGAGTCGCCACCGTCGATTTCGGATAGACCGGATCAACGACCTCCCCGCCGGGGAGCACCCCCTCGCCGCCGCCCTGCAGGGCGAGGGTTTCGCCATCAGCCTGAAGGGGCTGGGCCTTCCCGCCAAGGCCAGACGCTATTGAACGTCCCGCGACGAGTAACGCCCACAAGTCCCCACCCTCGGCCAGGCAGGGGAGAACGCGCAAACCGCCGGCTCGACTGACAGCGGGTTGGTCCGGCACAGCAGCCCGAAGCGGTAGCCGTCCTCCAACAAGGTGGGAATGATGATTTCCAGCGAGGAGACCGTGCGGGAGCGGGGGCCGCCCCCATCATGAAGAAGCACCACCGATCCCGGAGCGATCCCGCGTAAGACCCTTCTGGCGATCCCCGCCGCCGAGATATCGGTCCAGTCGGCGCCGCTCGCATCCCACAGTTCGACGGTAAGACCCAACTCATTCGCCCACTTCTCCACTTTGGAATTGGTGGCGCCGTAAGGAGGCCGCAGGCAGGTGGCCTGCGTCTTGGTGGCATAGAGCAGTTCGGTCTGGGTCCTGATCATGTCCCTCTTGAATTCCTTGCGGTTGAATGTCGTGAGGGTGTCATGATTCCAGGCATGCGATTGGATGGAATGGCCTTCCGCAACTATCTGCCGTGCGGCGTCCGGCCACCTCCGCACCATGTCGCCCACCACGAAGAAGGTGGCCTTGACCTCATAGGAAGCCAGGACCTCCAGCACCTGGGGTGTGTAGACGGGGTGAGGCCCGTCGTCGAAGGTGAGGTAGACGACCGGGGCGGGGTCCTCTACCGGCCGCGGCTGCGGAGCCGGGTCCTCGGGGTGGGAATGTGGCACCCGATCGGCGTTTAGACCGGAGGCGACGCCCCCTCCGGGCGGTCCGATGCCCAACAGGGCCACCAGTGCCACGGCGACCGCCGCAGGGATGTTGCCAGAACCGATCACGCTTGCATCGAATGGTAAGGACCAACCGGCTCAATCTCGGCCAATAAACGTCCGGCGCCCCGCCTTGCCGAGATGTGCAGCGGGAGCAGTCCCTCCCGGCGGGATGGGGCAGGAAAGGGTCCGTGGCTAATCTACCCGTACACACAACGGGCCTGATCCTTCCTCCCACGGGGATCATATGGAAACCCGTGTGAATAGAATGAAACCACTTAGCGAAAGGTTAAGGAACAGGAAGGAGAACAGATGGTAAGCAAGAACCCAGGACCGTCCCTAGAAGAGACGATCGAGACCAAGGTCGACCGGCGGGACTTTCTGAAGAAAGCCGGGATGACCGTGGCAGCCGGGGGTCTTCTGACCGCCGTGGCTGCCTGCGCAAGCGAAGATGAGGAAGCGCCGGCCACCACCGCCGCGCCGGCCACTACGGCGGCCCAGGAGGCCGCCGAGGTGGTGGCGGCGGAGGGCGGTCCGGAGATCGAGTGGGAGATGGGCACCAGTTGGCCGCTGTCCCTCGACACGATCTACGGCGGAGCCGTCGACTTCGCCGAGCGGGTCAGCAAGCTGTCCGGCGGACGCTTCCGGATCACACCCCGGGCGGGAGGCGAGCTCGTCCCCGGCCTGGAGGTGCTCCAGAACGTCCAGCAGGACGCCATCCCGGCCGGTCACACGGCCTCCTACTACTACGTGGGCCTCAGCCCGGCAACGGCGTTCTCGACCGCACTGCCGTTCGGACTCACCTATCGCCAGCAGAACGCGTGGATGTACGAAGGAGGCGGACTGCCTCTGATGCGGGACTTCTACGCCGACCGTTTCGGCGTGATCAACTTCCCGGCCGGGAACACCGGCGTGCAGATGGGCGGTTGGTTCAACAAGGAGATCAACTCCCTGGCCGACCTGGAGGGTCTGCGCATGCGGATCCCCGGCTTCGGCGGCAAGGTTTTGGAGCGGCTGGGGGTCACCGTCCAGGTGCTGCCCGGAGGAGAGATCTTCCAGGCCCTCCAGACCGGCGCCATCGACGCCACCGAGTGGGTGGGACCCTACGACGACACCACCATGGGATTCCACCAGGTGTCCACGTACTACTACTACCCGGGGTGGTGGGAGCCGGGCCCGCAGCTGGATACGTTCATCCCGCTGTCCCGCTGGAACGATCTCCCCGAGGAGTACCAGGCGATCGTCGAAGCGGCGGCCTACGGGGCCAACGCCACCATGATGGCCCGCTACGACGCCAAGAACCCGGTGTCCCTGCAGGAGATCCTCCAGTCCGACATCGAGTTGCGTCCCTTCCCGGACGACGTGATGCAGGCGTCCGAGGACGCGGCCTTCGAGTTGTTCGACGAGACGGCGGCGGCCGATGACGACTTCGCCACGATCTACGGGCAGTGGAAGGAATTCCGCGCCGGAATCACCCAGTGGCACGGCCTCGCCGAGACCGCCATGGTCAGCTGGACCGGTCGCAGGACGTAGTAGATCCTCTCACGAACGAAAGGAGGGACGGGCGCCTGCCCGTCCCTCCTTCAATTTGGCAGAACCAGGCCATGGCGCCGCGACCGGGTTGGATCTACAGGCCTCAGCCCACCACGCTCGGCAACCAGATCACGGTCTGGGGGAAAATCATCACCAGCACCAGCGCCACGCCCTGGAGGACCATGAAAGGCAGGGCCCCTCGGTGGATGTCAAGCGTCCTCACCTCGGGAGGCGCCACGCTCTGCAGGTAGAAGAGGGAGAAGCCCACCGGAGGGGAGATGAAGGCCATGTTGAGGTTGATCGCCATCATCACGGTGAACCAGATCATCAAGGTCGGAAGAGTGTCGAAGGGGGTGACTCCGGTCTCGAACAGGACCTTCACCGCGGGGACGAAGATGGGCATCACAATGAAAGTGATCTCGATGAACTCCAGGTTGATCCCCAATAGGAACACGGCGATGTTGGCGATGATGATGAACCCCCAGAAGCCTCCGGGAAGACCGGTGAGGATCTCCTGGGCGAGGCGTTGGCCGCCCAGTTGATCGAAGATCAGCTGGAAGAAGGTCGAGCAGAAGAGGATCATCAGGACCAGGCCGGTGATGTTGGCCGTGGAGCGTGACGCCCCGACCAGGACGGAGCGGTTCAGGTTGCGGTTGGCGGCCGCCAGGGCGACGGCGGCGGTGGCGCCCACCGCACCCGCCTCGGTGGGGGTGGCGATGCCGGTGAAGATCGAGCCCAGCACCGCCAGGATGAGCAGTATCACCGGCACGACCGCGATCAGGAGTTCTCTTGCGAGGCGCAGGCCCCGGATGGTCCGGGCCTCGTCGGGAAGGGCGGGCGCCGCGTCGGGGTCCTTGTAGGCGCGGTAGATGACGTAGAGACCGTATATGACCGCCAGCATGAAGCCCGGCACCATGGCGCCCAGGAACAGGTCCCCAACCGACACTCCCACCACCTGGGCCAGAAGGATCAGAACAAGGGAGGGCGGCAGGAGCTGGGCCAGGGTCCCCGAGGCGGTGATCAGCCCGGTGGCCAGGCGGTGGTCGTAGCCGTAGCGCACCATGGTGGGAAGGGACAGCAGGCCCATGACGATCACCGTGGCCGCCACCACGCCGGTGGCCGCCGCCAGCATGGCTCCGACCAGGACCACCGTCAGACCCAATCCACCCTTCAGGCGCCCCAGGGCCATGCCGATGGTGGTCAACATCCGTTCCGCCAAGCCGGACTTCTCCAGTATCGCCCCCATGTAGACGAAGAAGGGAACGGCCAGCAGGGTGAAGTTGTCCACCGCCTTGAACCATCGGCTGAACAGGATGATCAGCCGGTTGAAGTCGAACTCGCCCAGGAGGATCCCGATGGCCCCGAACACGATGGCGGTGCCTGCGAACGAGAACGCCACCGGATACCCCGCCAGCAGCAGGACCAGGAAGACCGCGAACATGATGATGGCGAGCCACTCGACGCTCATCGGCCGGTCCTCTTCCTTCCTGCGGGGCTGGCTCTCATCACTCGATTCTCATCGGGGCTTCGCGTTCTGTGAACAGTTCCTCGTCCCGTCCCGTGAAGAATGCCGCCAGCCGTATCAGGGAGGCCAGCGCCTGCATTCCCAGGAGTATGAACGCCACCAGGATCATCGCCTTGATCGGCGCCCGGGGGAGACCTCCGGGATCGGGGGACATCTCCCAGTGCACCCACGAGTCCCGAACCGGCTTCCACGAAGCCCAGATGGCGAGCAGGGTGAACGGCACGAGGCCGACCAGGTGTCCGATCAGGTCGATCCTGGCCTTGACCCGGTCGGTGCGCTCGGCATACCAGAAGTCGACCCGCACGTTGCCGTCGTAGCGGAGCAGGTAGGGGAACATCAGGAGGAATATCAGCCCGTACAGGTACCACTGGGCCTCGATCCACGTGTTGTTGACCAACTGGGCCTGCACGTATTGGCCCACGTAGCGAAGGAACACGTTCAAAAAGCCGATGGGGATGAGGATCAACACCAGCGCCCGGGCTATCCACCCCGCCGCATCGGTCAGGCCGTCGGCGACCCTTATGTAGGTCTGCGCCGTCCAGTCGGTTACCTTGGCGACAGCCCCCAGGGCGGGAGGGACCTTCAAACGTTCGCTCCTTTCGCCCGGCGGAAGTTAGCCGGTCAACCTCCACGGCTGGAGAATGGCCGGCTTGCACGCCAGCCTACCACCTGCTGCCCCGCGTGCTCCACCGAGGTCCCGACGATAGGTGGGGCCGCCCCGGCTGCTCAGCGAACCCCCAGTTCGTCAGGACCGATCAGCACCTCCCGGGCCTTGGAGCCGAGGGAGGGCCCCACCACCCCTCGGCGCTCCAGGATGTCCATCAGGCGGCCGGCCCGGGCGAATCCAACCCGCAGCTTTCTCTGCAGCATGGACGTGGAACCGAGCTGGGAGCGAACCACCAGCTCCATTGCCTGTCTCAGCAGTTCCTCGTCCTCGTCGTCCTCGGGCGGCGCACCGGCCGCCTCCTGGGTGAGGGCCGTTTCCAGCACTTCGTCGACCGACCCGTCCGGCCGGCCCTGTCGGGTCACCCAGGAAACCACCCGGGATATCTCGGCTTCGTCAACCCAGGCTCCCTGAATCCGCTGCGGCCGGGGCTGGCGGGCGGTCACAACCAGCATGTCGCCCTGCCCCACCAGCTTCTCGGCGCCCGCCGAGTCTATGATCACTCGGCTGTCGGTCTGGGACGCCACGCTGAACGCCAGCCTGGAAGGGACATTGGCCTTGATCACCCCCGTGATCACGTTCACGGACGGTCGTTGCGTGGCCAGCACCAGGTGGATGCCGACCGCCCGCGCCATCTGGGCGATGCGCACGATCGCCATCTCCACCTCCCGTCCGGCGACCATCATCAGGTCGTTGAGTTCATCCACCACCACCACCAGATACGGGAAGAGATCGAACATCTCCGGCTCCAGCGCCCCCATCTTCCACTTCGCCGCGTACCCGGAGATGTCCCGCACCTCCGCCTCGGCCAGCAGGTCGTAGCGGCGGTCCATCTCCGCCACGACCCACTTGAGCCCCTCGGCGGCCTTCTTCGGATCGGTGATCACCCGGGTGAGCAAGTGGGGGGCGCCCTCGTACTGGCGCAACTCCACCCGTTTGGGGTCCACCAGAATCAGTTTGAGATCCTCGGGACTGGTCCTGGTCAGCAGCGAGGTGATCATCGAGTTGATGCAGGACGACTTGCCGGCTCCGGTGGCCCCGGCGATCAGCACATGGGGGAGTTCGGCCAGGTCGAGAAAGCACGGCTTACCGCTGATGTCCATCCCCAGCCCCACCACCAGGGGACGATGGTCCTCCCGGGCCTCGGGGCTGGACAGGATGTCACCCAGCCTCACAAGCCGCCGCTGCACGTTGGGCACCTCCACACCGATCGCCGAGCGGCCCGGGATGGGAACCAGCAGCCTCACATCCGGGGTGGCCAGGGCATAGGCGATGTCATTGGAGAGAGCCGACAGTTTCTGCACCTTCACCCCGGGCGCCAGTTCGATCTCGAAGCGTGTGACCGAGGGCCCCGACACCACCCCCGTGATCCGGGCGTCCACGCCATGGTCCGAGAGCGCCTTGCGCAGGGCGGCGGCCGTGTTCCTCATGCCTTCGGAGGTGCCCGTCGCCTTTCCTCCCTTTCTCAGCAGATCGAGCGGGGGAAGTCGGTACTCGGAGGTGGGAGCGGCTTCGCCGTCCGGGGCAGTCTTCACATCGGGAGCAGGACCCGCCGGCGCCTCTCCCGCTCCGCTCACCCGCCCGTTCTGCCCGGACAGGTCCGAACCGCCCGGGGGTGGATCCTCCACCACCTGCAGGCGAGGAGAGCCCGGTACGACGGTGTCGGTCTCCGGCTCCTCCTCCAACACCTCGAGAACCTCCGCTTCGGGAACTTTAGGATCGGTGTCGGCGTCCGGGACCTCCAACACAGGAGCGATCGGCCACGGCCCCGACGCCAGCGACCTCCTCCTCCATCCCCGGCGTTTGCCGGCGGTACCGGCCGGCGCCCTTACGACGGTTGACGACGAGTCCGGCGCCGAGGCCGCCACCGCCTTGGAGATGCGAGAGAGCGCCCGGCGCCGACGCATCATCTTGGGCGCCCACATCATCAACTCCCCCAAAGCCACGAAGAACTCCCGCATCGGCGTCCTGCTGACCATCAGGACGCTCATGGTCACTCCCCCAACCAGGATCACGAAGGTGGAGGCGTATCCGATCGAGCGCTGGAGGGGGAAGGCGACCAGCGCGCCCACCGCCCCGCCTCGCTCTCCGATGACCTCGGCCCCGCTGGCCAGGGATGGAGCGCCGGTCAGGAGGTGGAACAGCCCCAGGGTGGAGAAGAAGAACACCATGACCGCGAAGAAGAGCCGCCGCTTGCTCAGGGCCGGCTTCCCCAAAACCAGCACCAAGCCCATTCCCAGCAGGGCGAGGGGGGTCAAAGCGGCCCATTGGCCGAACAGGTAGGAGAACGCGGTCTTGACGGCCTCGCCCGCCGGTCCTCCGGCGCCCACCAGGAACAGGGTGAGGATCACCGAGACCAGCACGAGCATGACTCCCCACGCCTCGGCGCCCACTTTGCCCATCCGGGAAGAAGCGGCAGACCACAGCCGACTCCGCATGGGCAACTTAGGCTGGGGTGGACTCACCGGCCGCCTGGGCGCTGATTTCCCTTTGACCGGCTTTTTGGTTTTCTTGGAGGACACCCGCCTCCGCCCGCTCTGCCTCCGACGGGTGGGCGTCCTGGTACCCACGTTGTGCTAGGACATTCTAGGTCTCCGGAACCCGCTCACCAACGTTATTTGGCGAAACCGGCGCGGGCGGGAGGCGGGAAGAGGTGGGCTCGGGACGGTGAGTCCTCGAAGGGGAGGACGCCCTGGGAGTCGGGACGGCGGTAGCGGGGAACGCCCGTCCAGACCAGACCTTCCATGAACACCCAGGACCTGCGATGGATGGCGCTCGGACCGACGGCGTGCAGAGCCGCCCGGTGCACCGGACACGGGTACCCCTTGTTGTCCTCGAAGTTGTATGCGGGAAAGCGGGGGGACTCGGTGATCATCATCCGGTCGCGGGTCACCTTGGCCAGGACCGATGCGGCGGCGATCGAGAGGGACGTTCGATCACCTCCGACTATCCGCCGGGTGCTCCGATGGCCCACGAAGTCCCACCGGCCGTCCACCAGCACCCCGTCCACCGGCATGTCCAGCCCGGCCAGGGCTCGACGAGCCGCGAGCCGCTGGGCCTCGGACATCCCGAGGCGGTCACACTCCGCCGCGCTGGCATGCCCCACCGCCCAGGCCAGACACCAACCGGCGATCCGGTCGAAGAGGGCCTCCCTCTCCGAGGGCTTGAGGAGCTTGGAGTCCCGCACCTTGTAGACCCGGCGGTCCCGGGGCGCCACAACCGCCCCCACCGTGATCGGCCCCGCCCACGCTCCCCTCCCCACCTCGTCCATCCCGGCCACCACCTCCCGACCCGCCTCCCACATCTCCCGCTCCGCCTTCAACCCCGGGGGACGAGCGGCGATGGACTTGCGCAACCGGGGTACGGTGGTGGTCACCACCCGACCCAGCATAGATGGGCCCACCTCCCCGGGAGGGCCTTGTAGACAGCCCGGGCGGTCCCCCATCCCAAAGGTGGGAAAAAACCTCGCAGTTGCGGAAAATCCGGGGGAACACGCCCGGGCCTAATGTCCCACCACCCGACCACACTGTCTGCAACAAACATCACAAGTGGCCCGGACCGTTTCGATCATCATCAAGCCTCCCGTCCCGCAGATGACCACTCACCATCCACGGGCAGGGAGCAATCTAGCCGACGATCAGATCCTCGGTTTCGGACAGGCCTGCGCCCATCCGAATTTTTTGACCGGCAAGGCGGCGGGTCGGGAGGGTAAACCCAAGAATTAAGCCACTGCGGGTCGCGGTGCGGCGCCGGTCTCAGTTGAGTTCGGGGTCGAGCGGCATGGAGGCCAGGAGGGCGATTTGCCCGCCCTGGCGGCTCAGGACCTTGGCCCACAGGTCGTCGGGGACCGGGGAGAAGACATCCCTGGCGAAGGCCGGCACGGTGATCCAGGACTCTTCTTCGATCTCCTCCTCGAGTTGGCCGGGCCCCCAACCGGCATAACCGGCGAAGACCCGCACGCGGCCGTCCGACAGGTCCGCTTGGTCCTCATCGAAGTTGACCATGCCGAGTCCCGGAATGGGAGTGGAGTTCACTCCGGCGTCCGCACTCTCCCGTAGCCCGATGGCGACCGTCTGCTCCACCGGGCCGCCGTAGAAGACCACCTCGGGAGACGCCAGTCTGTCCACCCACTCGGGAAGGTAATCGGCGACCGGCAACTCGCTGGGACGGTTAATAACCACTCCCATCGCGCCCTGGCCGTCGTGGTTCAACATCACCACCACCGTGCGGACGAAGTTAGGGTCCACCAGCCGGGGCGAGGCAACCAGAAGCTGTCCCGCCAGATTATCCACTTCCCTAATGTTGGCGCGGACCGTCCTCCAATAAAAGCCACCATGCGCCACCTTCCCAAAGTAGTCCTGCATGAGCACCTCGACGGCAGCCTTCGTCCCCGCACGGTCCATCGCCTGGCTGAGAGGGCGGGACACCCCCTACCGGTGGAGAGGCCCGACCTGTTGGGGGACTGGTTTCATCAATCCGGCGCCCACAGCCTGGAGCGGTACCTGCAAGCCTTCTCCCACACGGTGGGGGTCATGCAGGACGCCGACGCCCTCAGGCGGGTGGCCTCCGAGGCGGTGGAGGACCTCTCCTCCCATTCGGTGGTGTACGCCGAGATCCGCTTCGCCCCCCACCTCCACACCCATGGAGGCATGAGCCCCGCACAGGTCGTGCAGTCGGTGGCCGAAGGCCTCTCCGAAGCCGCGGACCGCACGGGTGTGGGGTGGTCGCTGATCCTGTGTTCTCTCCGCCACACCTCCACCTCCCTCGAGACGGCTCGCCTGGCCGCCCGGACCTCGCCGCTGGGCGTGGTGGGCTTCGACCTGGCCGGACCCGAGGCGGGGTATCCCGCCGTGGAGCACCTGCCGGCTATCGAGGCGGCGCTGGACGCAGGCGTGAGGGTGACGCTCCACGCCGGAGAGGCGGCGGGGGCTCCCAGCATCCGTGACGCGTTGTCATGCGGCGCCGAGCGGATCGGTCACGGGGTGGAGGTGATTGAGGACTGCCGTGTGGCCGCCGGCGAGATATCGGAGATGGGACCGGTCGCCACCGAGGTGTTGGAGCGGGGAGTCCCGCTCGAGGTCTGCATCAAGTCAAACCTGGACACCAAGGGCTGGGCGCCGGCAGGCCACCCGGTGGGGATGCTGCATCGGGCCGGTTTCGCAGTGACCCTCAACACCGACAACCGGCTGATGAGCAGCACCACGCCCACCAACGAGTTCCGACTGGCGGTGAACCACCAGGGGTTCGGAGTGGATGACCTGGCCGGGGTCACCCGTCGAGCCCTCGAGGCGGCCTTCTGCGACGAGGGCCTGAAGGCCGAGTTGTGGGAGCGGCGGATCCTCCCCGCCTACCGGGCCGAGGGCGCTCGCCTCTCCCCCTGGGTCGGATAGCCTCACAGCCCTTCCGCCGGCCAGTCCCGCTCGCTCCTGCCCAGGAGGAGCGGTCTCTCCCCTCTCGCCACCCTCGCCACCGCCTCCACCAGGGCGTCGAGCCTTGACCGCGTCTGCCACCAGCCGACCTCGCACAGCATCAGCCCGGGCCAACCGTCCACCGGCCGTCCGGGAACCGAGAGCTCCTCGGCCACCCCTTCCAGCAGAGGGGCGGGCTCGCTGGGCAGCAGCACGGGAAAGCGCCGACCAAAGGGGACCGATGGTATGTGGACGCCCCTGATCTGGCGGATCCTGCGAACCAGGTAATCCGCCGCCCGCCGGCAACGCTCCGAAGCCTCGGTCACCGATCGGCCGGACGGGAGGGGGACCGGGGCGGTCACCCGGCGCACCCGGGGGGCGTCCCGGTAGTACGAGCGAGCCGCGCACAGCGGGTCCGACCACCACCAGATCTCCGCCCATCCCTCTCCGGGAGGCAGTGGCTCGTGGACACCCAACCGGTTGGGACAGGCCATCACCACCCTCACCCGGTTGTCAGGTGGATCACCCCACACTGTCACCCCTCCCAGCAGGGGGAGGCGCAACGCCGGCTCCGGCCAGGCGGAGGAACAACGCGACAGGACATCGGAGGGAACCCCGCCGGAGACCCAGATCTCTGTCGCAGCCATGACTCAGCCCCGGCGGTAGAAAGCCCCCTCCACCACCTCGGTGGGGACCCAACGGCCACGGATCTCCACCTCCAAAGACGCCGCGTCAAAGGGTGTGGACACATATCCCATCCCGATGCCCACTCCCAACATGGGGCTGAAGTTGCCGCTGGTCACCGCGCCGGAGGACTCACCCGCTCTGAGGGCGTACCCCTCCCGGGGAATGCGGCGGTCACCCATACGGAAGGCAACCAAACGCCTGCGAAGACCCTCCTTCCTGGAACGCTCCAACGCCTCCCGGCCCACGAAGTCCCGGTTGAACCGCACCGTCCAATCCAGACCGGCCTCCAACGGGGTGATGTCGTCATTCAGGTCGTGACCCCAGAGCATGAGGCCCGCTTCCAGCCGCAGCAGGTCGCGGGAGGCCAGCCCGCAGGGCGTGGCGCCGCCCGCGGTCAGGTCTCGGGCCAGCGCCTCCCCGGTCTCCGGATCGGCGATCAGTTCCACTCCCAACTCCCCGGTGTAGCCGGTCCCCGCCACCCACACCTCCTCGCCCCGGTAGGTGGCTTTCATCACCCGGAAAGGACGGGGGACGCTTCCCAGCAGGGCCTCCACCCGGGCCGGAGCCTCGGGCCCCTGCACGGCGAGGCTGACGGTGACCGGGCGCAAGTCTGTGAGGTCGGCCCGGGGTTCGGCCGCACCGAAGGTCTCCATCACCCGCTCATGATTCACTCCGTTGGGCATGACCGTCACCTCGTCGGGGGTGCGCTTCCAGATGATCAGATCATCGATCACCCCGCCCCGGGAGTTGAGGATCATGGTGTACTGGGCACGCCCGGGGCCTATCCGTCCATGGTCGTTGCACAACAGCCTGGAGAGAGCCGAGGCCCATCCCACCCCGCTCCATGAGAAACGGCCCAGGTGCGACACGTCAAACCATCCCGTCCCTTCCCTCACGGCCCGGTGCTCGGTCAGGGCGGATCCGTAGGACAGGGGCATCTCCCATCCCCCGAAGTCCACGAAGCGGGCGCCAAGCTCCTGGTGATAGTTGTGAAGAGGGGACTGGGGCATGGTCCTTGAGGGAAGAGACGAATCGAGTCCGTAGTCTAAGGGCGTCCGGCGGTCCGGGAGTCACCCGGACGGCCCGTACGCCTAGATGACCTCCGACTGCGACGAGGAGGCGCGGTACCCCTCCTCGACATCCGATGTCCTGGACAGTTGGTGAACCTCTCCGGCAACCTCTTCCACCAGCGGACCCAGGGCCACCCCGAACACCCCCTGGCCCTTCTGAAGAAGGTCGATCACCTCTTCGGGACTCCTCAGGGCGTATATCGAGGCGCCGTCGGACGCCAGGGTCACCTCACCGTCCTCCCAGTTCCAGGTACTGCTCTGATTGGACAGCGCCGCGAAGGCCGACCTGATCCGCCTGAGGTCCATCCCGGCGTCCAAGAGCTTCTTGATCACCTTCAGCTGCACCAGGTCCGCGAAGGAATAGAGGCGTTGGCTACCCGACCCCCTGGCTTGCTGTAGGGAGGGCACCATGAACCCCGTGCGGGCCCAATAGTCCAACTGCCGGTAGGTGATGCCCACCATCCGGCAGACCTGGGGAGCGCGATATCCCCGTTCCGCTTGGTTCACCGCCTTACTCCTTTGTGATTACAGACCGGTGATTTACCGAAGCATCAACCATAACGGCTCCGCCCCCCATTTCCAACCATCTCCCCGATCAGGCCGGGCGCCCCCTAAGGGGAAGCCGGGTCCGGGTCAGGATCGTCCGGAGCTGCCGCAGGCCCGCCGGACGAGAAGTCCTCGGGGCTGACGGCCTCCAGGAAACGCCGGAATTCCTCGATCTGCTCCTCGGGTTCCTCGGCCGCCTTGATCATCACACCGGCCTCGTCCAGCACATCGTGGTGGGCGAACAACGGCGCCTCGGTTCTCACCGCCAGCGCGATGGCGTCCGAAGGGCGACAGGAGACAGTCACCTCTCCCCCGCCGGTGGTCAGCACCAACTCGGCGTAAAACACATTGTCGCGGACCTCGGTCACCACCGCCCTGTCCACCTCCGCCCCCAGAGATTCCACCGCCATCCGCAACAGGTCGTGGGTGAGCGGTCGGGGCGGCACCATCTCCTCCAACGCCGCCACGATGGCCGTGGCCTCGACCGCCCCGATCCAGATGGGAAGGTATCGCTCCCCGTCGGCCTCCTTGAGCAAGACAACCGGGGTAGCCGAGGAGAATCCGACCTGGACGCCGTCGATGGCCATAGGAATGTTTTCCGACATCGCCAGCCGATACTACCTCTCCGCAAACACCTGACGGTCGAGAATGTGGGGATCGGTTTCGAGAGCCGGCCAATCCGACACCGCCCGAATCGAGGCCGTTCCCGGTAGGGGCCATCCCTCTCGAGGCTGTCTCTGCCTGCACGGTTGCGATCGGCGCGCAGCCGCCAGGGCGTGACAGGGCGGGGCCGGCGGGAATACACCTCATCGGCGGTTGTCTCGGCTAAGTTCGGTGTGCGTGACCACCCGCATCGAGGTGACCGCTGCCGACGACCCCAGAGCGGGTCAGATCGTCCACCTTGTTCGCCTCCTAGGGGTGTCGGGTCTGGTCGGCTGTCGGGTCAGCCGGGTCTATCACCTGCAGGGCGATCTGTCCACGGAGGAAATCGACCGGCTGAGTCGAGAAGTCCTGGTCGACCCGGTCGTGGACGAGGTGATTGTGGGTTCCCTTTTGCCCACTTCCTACCCCGTCGTGGAGGTCGCACCGCGTCCGGGCGTGACGGATGTGGAGGCTCGGGAACTGGAACGAGCAGCAGCCGCCCTGGGCCTACCCCCGGTGCGGGCTTCCACCGCCCGCCGTTACGAGCTGATAGGCGATCTCGACGAGGCGGCCGTATCTGCCATAAGCCGACAACTGCTGGCCAACGAGATCATCGAAGTGCATTCACTTGGTTCGGTCCGGCCCTGTTTCGACTCGCCGGCTAAGGGGGAGGTGCAGGTCAACACCGTGAAGCTGGCCGGTTTGACAGACGCCGATCTCGTGCGTCTCAGCAGAGAGGGTCTCCTCTCCCTGGATCTTGGGGAGATGAGGGCGATCCAGGATCACTTCGCGCGAGAGGGGAGGGATCCGACCGATGCCGAGCTCGAAACGCTGGCCCAGACCTGGTCGGAACACTGCATGCACAAGACGTTCCGGGCTCATATCCGCCTGGAACACACGAAGTCGGACGGCTCGGTTGCGGTCTCTTCCCACGAGGGCCTACTTGCTGCCCTCAGAAGGGTCACGGAGGAACTTGCTCCACCCTGGCTGCGCTCTGCGTTCGACGACAACGCCGGCATCGTGGCCTTCGACAATGACTTCGATCTCGCCTTCAAAGTCGAGACCCACAATCATCCATCGGCGCTCGAACCCTTCGGGGGCGCCAATACGGGCATAGGTGGAGTGGTCCGGGACGTAATGGGGGTGTCGGCGCGGCCTATCGCCTGTACGAACGTCCTGTGTTTCGGTCCGCCCGACCCTGCGGACCGCGACCTGCCCCCGGGTGTGCTCCATCCCCGTCGGGTGCGAGACGGCGTGGTGGCAGGTATCGGCGACTACGGCAACAAGCTGGGTCTTCCCACCGTCAACGGCGCAGTGGTCTATGACGAGGGATACGTCGCCAACCCGCTCGTCTACTGCGGGGCGTTGGGCTTGCTGCCCTCGGGGTCACATCCCACCGAGCCGCTGGCCGGCGACCGGATCATCGCCATCGGAGGACGAACTGGCCGGGACGGTATCCACGGCGCCACTTTCTCCTCGGCAGGGATGGACGAAGCCACCGCCGGGCAGGCGGGAACTGCCGTGCAGATCGGCGACCCGATCACCCAGAAAGGGTGCATCGAGGTGGTCGAGCAGGCTCGGGACCTGCGCCTCTATCACGCCATCACCGACTGCGGAGCCGGCGGGTTCTCCTCGGCGGTCGGTGAGATGGGAGAGCGCCTCGGCGCCGAAGTGGACCTGGCGGGCGCGCCCCTGAAGTACGCGGGCCTGGAACCATGGGAGATCTGGCTCTCCGAGGCCCAGGAGCGGATGGTTCTGGCAGTGCCGAGCAGCAGGGTTCAAACTTTGCGGGAGCTGTGCGAGCACCATGAAGTGGAGATGACCGACCTCGGGCGGTTCACCGGGACCGGGCGTCTGGTGGTGCGACATGGTGATACGCCGGTAGTGGATCTCTCTATGGAGTTTCTCCATCGCGGAGTCCCGCGGAGAGAGATGGTCGGGCGCTGGGCGGACCCCGTACCCGAGTCCGGGGAGGTGCCCGAGGTCGACCCCACCCGAGTGGTCCTCGAACTCCTGTCCCATCCGACCGTAGCCTCGAAGGAGTCCATAGTGCGCACCTACGACCACGAGGTACGCGGCGGCACCATCGGCCGCCCGTTCGTCGGCGTCCGGGCCGATGGCCCCGGGGACGCAGCGGTGCTCAAGCCCCTGGGCACCTGGCACCATGACGCGGCCGTTGCTCTGTCGGTGGGCATCAATCCGCGTGTCGGCCGTCTCGATCCCTGGTCCATGGCGCTGCACGCCATCGACGAGGCGGTCAGGAATCTCGTGGCGGTGGGGGCCGATCCGGCCCGGGTCGCCCTGCTCGACAACTTCTGCTGGGGCGACCCCACCAAGCCCGACCGGCTCGGATCGCTGGTCAGGGCGCTGGAGGGATGCTTGGAGGGAGCGCGCCGCTACCGCATGCCGTTCATCTCCGGGAAGGACAGCCTGTTCAACGAATTCGCGGGAGAGGCGATTCCCGGTACCTTGCTCATCTCAGCCCTCGGGCTGGTACCCGACCTGCACCGGACGGTCAGCAGTGCGTTCACCCGGGCCGGGTGCGATCTCTGGCTGGTCGGGGACCCATCGGACCGACTCGGCGGCTCTCTTGTCGACGACCTGCTGGGAATCGGCGACCGGCGCGTGCCGCCGACATTGGACACGCCGCTGGAGCGCTACATGGCGGTTCATCGCCTGATCGCCGACGGCATCGTGACAGCCGCCCACGACGTGAGCGACGGTGGCATCGCGGTGGCGATCGCAGAGATGGCCATCGGGGGAAGGCTCGGGGTCGAGGCAACCGTCCCGATGGTGGGTTCAAGAGGCATTCTCGCCGCCCTCACCAACGAGGCGGCCGGCCGACTGCTGTTGGAGTCGGCGCCGGCGAGGCGCGACCACCTCGCGGCCCGGCTCGGCCCGCTGGGTCGTCGCATCGGAGTGGTGACCGAGGGTTCCTCGATCAAGATCGCCGTCGCCGGAGGGGCCGAGCCGATAGGGGTAAACGGAGATTCGGTCTCGATCGACCTCGATGCAGCCGTGCGGGCCTTCACCGTACAGGGAGCAGAGTCGTGACCCCGCCACCGATCCTCATCCTTCACGCTCCCGGAACCAACCGCGACGCCGAGGCGGCGGTGGCCGTAGAGTTGGCCGGGGGTGACCCGCGCATCGTGTCCATGACCGACCTCCGTACAGGAGTCGTCTCGATGTCCGAGTTCGGCGGCCTGTTGCTGCCGGGGGGCTTCTCCTATGGCGATGCCCTCGGAGCCGGAGCGCGTCTCGCCCTTGAGCTGCGCACCTGGCTGTCCGAGGAACTTGCCGACGCCGTCCGCTCGGGGCGGCCCGTGCTCGGGATCTGCAACGGTTTCCAAGCACTTCTCAAGTCCGGCCTGCTGGGGGAACCGAGCGGACCGGAGGGGCGCCGGGGGGTTACGCTCACCGACAATGCCAACGGACGCTTCGAGTGCCGGTGGGTGACGTTGCGGGTCGAGCCGGTGTTCCGGTCCGGCTGGCTCGGCTCCATGGCGGGCATGAAGATCCGCTGCCCTGTGGCCCATGGCGAGGGCCGGGTGGCGGTGAGCGATTCCGAGGTCATCGGCACCCTCGAATCCGAGAGGAGGATCGCCTTCCGCTACCTGTCGGAGGACGGCCACGAAGGCGGGGACCGCTTGGCCGGGGGTCTTTATCCGGCCAATCCCAACGGCTCGGTGGGTGACATCGCCGGTCTCTGTGACGCCACCGGGGCGGTCGTCGGTCTCATGCCGCATCCCGAAGACCATGTGGTCGACTGGCAACGGCCAGGGGGGCCGCCCGGGGCGCGGGGGCTACCCCTCTTCAAAGCATTCGTCGATGCCGCCCGTTGAGCAGCCCGACGAGGTCGAGGTCGTGAGACCCGACTTCCAGCTCCCCCTGGCCCAGCCCTTCACAGGAATCGAAGCCGCCGACGTGGGCGGCATCGGTCCCGTCGTGCGGGGCAAGGTGCGTGACATCGTCGATCTGGGTGACCGCCTGGCGTTGATCGCCACCGACCGTCTGTCGGCCTTCGACCGGGTGCTGGGAACGGTGCCGTACCGGGGCCAGGTTCTCACCCAGTTGTCGGCCTGGTGGTTCGACCGGATCGCCGACCTGGTACCCACCCACCTGGTCGAGGTGGCGGACCCCAACGTGACGATCGCCCGCAAGTGCCGGCCTTTGCCGGTGGAGGTGGTGGTCCGGAGCCGCCTGACCGGAACGACCGGCACCTCGCTGTGGACCCTCTACGCATCCGGCGCCCGCCACGTCTACGGCATGCGGTTCCCCGATGGCATGAAGAAGAACGATCCGCTGCCGCGACCGATCATCACCCCCACCACCAAGGGATCCATGGGCGCCCACGACCGTCCGATCAGCGAGGGGGACATCGTCGACAGCGGCCTGGTGGAGGCCCGGCTCTGGGATGAGGTGCGGAGTATCGCCCTTTCGGTGTTCGAGCGGGGTGAACAGGCGGCGGCGGAAGCCGGCTTGGTGCTGGTCGACACTAAGTACGAGTTCGGTCTCGACCCGGAGGGAGGCGTGGTCATCATCGACGAGGTCCACACACCCGACTCGTCTCGGTTCTGGAGGGCGGCTACCGTGCAAGAGCGCCTCGCCGCCGGCGGCGAGCCGGAGAATCTGGACAAGGAAGTCGTGCGCATCGCCTTTGCCGCTCAGGGATTCGTGGGCGAGGGTGACCCGCCGCCGCTGGCAACCGGGTTGGCGGTCAGGACCGCCAGAGCTTACCTGGAGGTGTTCGAGGTCCTCACCGGCCGGCCGCTGGTTCCGGCGTCCTACCCGGCGACGCCTCGCGTCGTTACCGCGCTTCGCTCGTACCAGCGTGCATAATGGTGCACAAGACTCCGGCGGGTGGACCAGTTCCTCGTCGGCTTTGGAAGCGGGAAAGGACCGGTGCACTGGTCTGTGTACATAGAGTGATTGCTTCATCCGGCAACTTGCCGACAGGGGGCGGAGGGGAAGGAGCTTGACCGGACGCCCGCTCGTTGGGATCATCATGGGCAGCCAGTCCGACTGGCCCACTATGCAACAGGCCGCCGAGGTGCTCGAAGACTTCGGCGTTCCATACGAGTCCAGGGTCGTCTCGGCGCACCGCACTCCCGACCTCATGGCGGACTACGCCCTATCTGCTTCCGACCGGGGGCTTGAGGTCATCATCGCCGGGGCCGGTGGCGCCGCCCACCTGCCGGGGATGGTCGCCGGACACACGATTGTTCCGGTGATAGGTGTTCCGATCAGGAGCCGAGCCCTGAGAGGTATGGATTCGCTGCTGTCGATCGTGCAGATGCCGGCCGGGGTACCGGTCGCCACCATGGCGATCGGCGAGGCGGGGGCCACCAATGCCGGCCTGTACGCGGTGGCGATGCTGGCCCGTCACGATCCACGGCTGGCCGGGCGGCTCAAGGCGTACCGTGCAGCACGGGCGGCGGCGGTGAGCGAGATCGAACTCGGACCGTGATTGACCGGGCGATAGAACCGGGAGGCACGATCGGCATCGTGGGTGGTGGGCAACTGGGAAGGATGCTGTCCTTCGAGGCGCATCGGCTCGGCTACCGCGTGGCCGTGCTGACCGGAGGGGCCAAGGACACACCGGGCGGGCGGGTGGCGGACGTCGAGGTTGCGGCCGCCTACGATGACGATCTGGCCGTCCAGCGGTTCGTGGATCTCTCCGATGTCATCACGTGGGAGTTCGAGAATGTCGAAGTGCGGCTGCTCGCAGAACTGGCCGCACGGTCGGGTGTGCCGGTTCGGCCGGCCGGATCGATCGTAACGGCTGCTCAGGACCGGGGTCGGGAGCGCCGCGCCCTGATGGCCTCCGGGGCGCCGGTGGCGGCGTTCCGGGAAGTCGCCACGGCGGCCGAGTTGGATCGCGCCGTCGCGGACCTCGGTCTGCCGGTCATCGTCAAGCGCATGCGGTTCGGATATGACGGCCGGGGCCAGGTTCGACTCACGACGGCTGACGAGGCGGCAGTGCGCGAGGTTGTGGAGGTCCTCGGCCGCGAGCGCCTGCTGGTCGAGGAGGCGGTTCCCTTCGATGCGGAGATCTCGGTGGTCGTGGCCCGGGGGATCAATGGCGAGGTGGCCCATCACGGCGTCATGGAGAACGTCCACGTCAACCGGATACTCGACACGACGGTTACGCCTCCCATATCCGTCCCGCCGCGGGTGGCCGCAGCCGCCGTGGAACTCGCAACCGCGGTCGTCCGCCACCTCGACCTGGTGGGGGTGCTCTGCGTGGAGATGTTCGTAACCGGAGACAGCCTGGTCGTGAACGAGATCGCTCCACGTCCGCACAACAGCGGCCACTGCACCATCGAGGCGGCTTCCACCAACCAGTTCGGCCAGCACATCCGCTCCATATGCGGCCTGCCCCTGGGTGACGGCTCCTGCCGTCCGGTGGCCATGGTCCAGCTTCTCGGTGATCTGTGGAACGATCCCTCCGGCCGCCAACCCGCGTGGTCGGAGGCTATGTCCGACCCTGGCGTGCATCTCCACCTATATGGCAAGGAGGAAGTCCGCCCCGGTCGCAAGATGGGCCACATCACCTGTACGGACACCACAGGCGAGCGGGCCTTGCAACGCGTCCTGGCGGCGCGCGGCAGGCTCCTCCGACGGTCATGATCGGCGAGCTGGACCTCGACAGCCCCCGTGAGAAGTGCGGGGTGGTGGGCGTCTATGCGCCCGGCCGGGAAGCGGCCCGGATTGCCTTCTTCGGGCTCTTCGCCCTGCAGCATCGGGGGCAGGAAGCCGCCGGGATCGTCAGTTACGACAACCTCTTCACCCACGTGCACAAGGGTGAGGGTCTGGTCGGTTCGGTCTTCAACGAAGACGTCCTGTCGACTTTGAAGGGTTCGTTGGCCATCGGCCACAACCGGTACAGCACCACCGGCGGTTCCACTCTTCGCAACGCCCAGCCGCAGGTGATCGAGACCATCCACGGTCCCCTGGCGGTAGCGCACAACGGCAACCTCGTAAACGCCCCGCAACTGCGCCGTGAACTCCTGGAACAGGGGGTCGGATTGCAAACCTCCTCCGACACCGAGCTGATGGTGCACGTCCTCACCGGGGCGTCCGGTAGTTGGCCGGACAGGATCCGGGCGCTCATGAGACGGGCCGAGGGAGCCTACTCACTCACGATTCTCACCAGCCAGGCTGTTTACGGAGTCCGCGACCCGCGTGGTTTCCGTCCCCTCGTGATCGGGGAGATCAACGGCGGCTACATACTGGCGTCGGAGACCTGTGCGTTCTCAACGACCGGCGCCGAATTCATAAGGGAGCTACAGCCGGGGGAGATCGTCCGAATCGACGCTTCCGGGCTGCACATCGAACAGGGGGCGCCTCCGCCGGCGCGAGCCTTCTGTACTTTCGAGCACATCTACTTCTCCCGACCCGACACCGTCCATGACGGCGACCTGGTGCACAGCGTCCGGCAACGGCTCGGCCGGGAGTTGGCGCGAGAAGCTCCGGTCGAAGCGGACCTGGTCCTGTCCGTGCCCGACTCGGGAACGCCCCACGCGGTCGGCTTCGCCCAGGAGGCGGACCTGCCTTACACGGAGGGGCTGATCAAAAACCGCTACGTGGGCCGGACCTTCATCGAACCGACCCAGGAACTGCGCGATGCGGGAGTGGCCATGAAGTTCAATCCGCTCAGGGACAATCTGGCAGGCCGGCGGATCGTGATGGTCGACGATTCGATCGTGAGGGGGACGACCGCCCGACAGTTGGTGGGTATGTTGAGGGATGCCGGGGCCGCGGAGGTACACGTGCGTGTTGCCTGTCCCCCGATCACCCATCCCTGCCACATGGGGATAGACATAGACTCCCCCGAGCACCTGGTTGCCTCGCGCCTGTCTGTCGACGAGATTCGTGATGAGATCGGCGCCGACTCCCTGGCCTTCCTCTCCCTCAAGGGTCTGATGAGGGCCCTGTCTTCCGAGGACGGCTACTGCAACGCCTGTTTCACCGGCAAGTACCCGTTCCAGCCTGAGCGTTTCGCTCAGTTGCAACTGGGGCTCAAGAACCGCTTCGCTTCAGTGTGGGGAGAGTGAACAGGTGACCACGGTGCTTGTCGTGGGCGGAGGAGGCCGCGAGCACGCTCTCTCTTGGTCCCTGGGCAAGTCCCCCCACGTGGACCGGATTCTCGTGGCGCCCGGCAACCCGGGCACGGCTTCGGGAAGGCGCTCCGAGAACATAGCCGTCGGAGCCGGTGACGTTGCCGGGTTGGTGGCCGCTGCCCGGCATGAATCGGTCGATCTGGTGGCAGTGGGTCCCGAGGCTCCGCTGGCTGCGGGACTCACCGATGCGCTGGACGCGGTCGGTATCCCTGTCTTCGGTCCCACCGCCGCCTGCGCTCGCCTCGAGGCTTCGAAAGCCTACTGCAAGACATTCCTCAACGCGCTTTCGATACCGACCGGCGCGTCGGCCTCGTTCCGTGATCCGGACCTCGCCATCGCCTATCTCGAGCAACTGGGTTCCGCCCCGGTCATCAAAGCCAGCGGACTGGCAGCCGGTAAGGGAGTGGTGGTCGCCGAGACGCATGGGGAGGCGGCTACGGCTCTCCGGGCGATGCTGATCGATGGACGGTTCGGAGAAGCCGGTAGTGAAGTCGTGGTGGAGGAGCGGCTGTGGGGCACCGAGGTGTCCGTGCTTGCCTTCAGCGACGGAACGAACTTCGTCGTCATGCCATCGGCCCAGGACCACAAACGGCTCCTCGACGGTGACGGCGGACCGAATACGGGAGGAATGGGCGCCTTCGTACCCTCCCCGGTCGCCACCGGCGCGCTCATCGACGAAGTGAGCGACCGTATCATCCGCCCGACCCTTGATGCACTCGGCGAAGCCGGTACGCCTTATCGAGGCGTGATCTACTTCGGACTGATGATCACCGAC
This sequence comes from Acidimicrobiia bacterium, assembly GCA_965209025.1. GTDB lineage: Bacteria > Actinomycetota > Acidimicrobiia > Spongiisociales > ZC4RG35 > Bin76. The sequence goes on from OZ242375.1 coordinate 1,418,979, forward strand.
GCCGGACCCAAGGTGCTGGAGATCAACTGCCGCCTGGGCGATCCTGAGGCGCAAGCCGTGCTGCCACTCCTGGAAAGCGATCTCTTCGAGGTCATGCTCGGATGCGCCACCGGTTCGCTGGACGGCGTCTCGGTCGACTGGTCGCGGTCCGCGTCCACCACCGTGGTGATGGCCTCCGCCGGCTATCCGACCGTTTCTGCGCCACCTGCACCGATCACAGGTCTCGAGGAGGCGAAACTCGAAGGATGCCTGGTGTTCCATGCCGGGACCGACCACATCGACGGCGTGACCCTCGCCGCCGGTGGGAGGGTACTGGGCGTCACCGCCCTGGGCAGCACCCTGGCGGAGGCGACGGAGCATGCCTACGCGGGTGTGAAGTCCATCTCCTTCGAGGGTGCGCATTACCGGCGGGACATCGGCCGCCGCCTCCCACGCGAAGCGGACAGATCGCCGCCCTTCCTGAAGGCGGACACCGGATGATCACCTATCGCGACTCGGGAGTCGACATAGATGCCGGCAACAGAACCGTGGAACTCCTGGCCTCGGCGGTGGCCTCCACCGCCACCGATGAGGTACTGGAGGGCGGGGGAGGATTCGGCGGTCTCTATGCCGCCGACGGGCTCGGACCCGGGAAGGTGTTGGTGGCGTCCACCGACGGGGTGGGCACCAAGGTCGCGCTGGCGGCTCGGTACGAACGCTGGCACGGAGTGGGCATCGATGTGGTCAACCACTGCATCAACGACATCCTGGTGGTGGGCGCCGAGCCGAGATTCTTCCTCGACTACATCGCAACGTCGAAACTGATACCCGAAGTGGTGGTCGCGATCGTTGCGGGTATGGCGGACGCCTGCCGGGAAGCGGGCTGTGCCCTGCTGGGAGGTGAGACAGCCGAGATGCCGGGCGTCTATGCGGCCGGAGCGGTCGACATCGTCGGAACGATCGTGGGGACGGCTGACCGCGATAGCCTTCTCCCCCGTTGCGACGAGGTGAAGGAAGGAGACCTCCTGGTCGGCCTACCGAGCAGCGGGCCGCACACCAACGGGTATTCGCTGATCCGTCAGCTGATCGAGGACCGGGAGTTGCGGCAAGCCATGATCGACAGCCTGCTGGCTCCGCACCGCAGCTACCTGCCGTTCATACGCTCGCTGCAAGCCGAAGGAGTGGCCCCCAAGGCCTTGGCGCACATAACCGGTGGTGGCCTGGTCGAGAACCTTCCCAGAGTGCTCCCCCTTGGCCTGGGTGTGACCGTCGAACTGGGATCGTGGGAGATACCGGAGCCCTTCGTCACCCTCGTGGACTGGAGCGGGATCGACGATGGTGAGGCATTCCGTACATGGAACATGGGTATCGGCATGGTGGCGGTCATCGACCGGCTCCTCGGGAGGCGAGCCACCGAGCTTGGCTGTGTGGAGATCGGGGAAGTGATACCTGTCGAGGACGGGGGTGACCGGGTGGCGTTCGCCGGGTCCTGGCGGTGAAGGGACGGCTCGTCGTCCTGGCCTCGGGCTCGGGCACCAACCTGCAAGCGTTGATCGACGGGGTAGCGGCCGGTCGGGTTCAGGCCGAGGTGACCAAGGTGATAGTCAATCGCCGGGGGGCGCCCGCTCGGGAACGGGCCCGCCGTGCAGGAATCCCCTCCGAATGCCGCCTGCTAGGGCCGTACGTCGAAGGTGATCCTGATCCCCTGGCGGCCCGTTCCCGCTACGACGCCGACCTGGCCGACGCGGTAGCTGCCGGCCGGCCCGACCTGGTGGTGCTCGCCGGGTGGATGCACCTGTTGTCAATGGCGTTTCTCGATCGATTCCCGAAACAGGTGGTCAACCTTCACCCCGCACTTCCCGGGATGTTTCCCGGAGCCAACGCAATTGAGGAGACATGGGCGGCCTATCGAGCCGGGGAGGTCACCTCCGCCGGTGTGATGATCCATTACGTCGTGGACGAGGGCGTGGATGACGGTCCTGTCATCACGTCCGAAGAGATACCGATTCGCAACGACGACTCGATCGAGACCCTTACAGAGCGGATCCACCGGGTAGAGCACCGGCTACTGGTCGACACGGTGACAACACTTCTCGAAGAGCGGCGCTGACGACCCGTCGGAGGGACAACTCCGGCGATCGAAGCCCGGGCACGCTCTCTCAACAACCGGAGGAAGGCTACTTCTCCGCAAACACGTGGCGGTCGAGAATGTGGGGATCACTTTCAAGAGCGGATCGATCGAGCACTGCCCAAATCGAGGGCAACCCCCGATAGCGGCCATCCCAGTCCAGGCCGTATCCCACCAGGAAGTCGTATTCGACCTCGAAGCCGCGGTATTCCAGGGACGCCTCCATCAGCCGACGCGCCTTCCGGTCCAGAAGGGCAACCGTGGCAATCGAAGCCGGGGCGCGCTCTCTCAACAACTGGTGGATGGCGTCGAGGGTGAAGCCGGTGTCCACCATGTCAATGACCACAATCACGTCCCGTCCTCCGATATCGGTGAAGAGATCCATGGCGATGCCGACATAGGGGCCCTCCCGGTAGCGTTTGAGCGCCAGGAACTCGATCTCCACCTCGAGATCGATGTGCCTGACCAGGTCCGCCAGAAAACACACCGATCCCTTCATGATCCCCACCATCACCGGTGAGCGGTCCCGGTATGCGGTGGTGACCGCCCTGCCCAGTTCGGCCACCCGCTCCGCAATCTCGGTGGAGGTGAACACCTCCGATACGGTGCCCGGGCCGAACAGCCGGTCAGCGTCGCTCATGGTGTCCCATCTATGACTCCCATTTTATGACTGGGATCCGACAGCCTGACACGACGGCCGGCGATCCCCACCCCGCTGGGTTTAGCATCTCATCGCCGTGCCGCCAAACTACTGTCCCATGATGGAGTTGGAGAGGGAAACCCGGGACGGTCGATCGGGGCCAGGGGTCCCCTTCTCGGTTCTCATGCCCGCCTACGACGAGACGGACGTCATCGGAACCACCCTGGCCGAATTGCTGGAGTACCTACCGCAGGACGCCGAAGTGCTGGTGGCCGCCGCCGACCATGCCGACGGCTCGTTGGTGAGAGGCGAGCGAAGCCCAACCGGGCAGACAGCCCTCGCCGGCGGAGACCGCCGGGTGCGAGTGTGTGACGGAGGAGGGCTCACCGAGGCGGTCCGCAACGCCGCACACGCGGCCCGTCACGAACTGGTGGTGGTGATGGACGCCGACGGACAACACGACCCGGCCGCGGTGGAAGAGATGGTCTCGGCGCTGGCGAACGGGTACGACCTGTGTGTGGGAGAGTTGGAGCAGCGGGGGAAGAGGTGGTACCGCATGGCCCTCACCCGGACCTCGATACTGCTGACGCGCCTGCGGATGCCCCGCCGGACCAGGGGCTTGCGCTTCCCCCAGTCCGGCTTCTTCGGAACCCGCCGGTCGGTCCTGGCCGAAGCCCTGGAAGGGATGGCGCCGCACGGCTTCAAGGTCCTGATCGCGGTCCTGATGTCCAGACCGCTCCGGGCAACCGGAGTCGAGACGGTGATCAGGGATCGGGTGGCCGGGGAGTCCAAGCTGAACTGGCGGACCATAACCTCCGACACCCGGTTGCTCCTGAGAAGGTGTGGGCGCTGAGAGCCCGGGGCTACGGGTCCTCTGAGGAGAAGACCCCCAGCATCCAACCCAGCAGATCACCCAGCCCCCCGGGAGGTTCACCCACCCGGATCGCCACCGGTTCGCGGGTGACCACCACCTCCACCTCCGGGGCCTCCTCGGTCTCCACCGGGAGGTCGGCGATCGTGGTGGGGGTGGCCGACTCGACCAATAGCTGGCTGCGGTTTATCTTCAGATCGGAAAAGGCCAGACCGGGGACCGATCCGAACGAGTCGAACCCGAAATCAAGCAGCGCCTTTGCTTCGGTGAAGTGGTCCTCGGTGTTCATCACCACCGCCAGAAGCCTCCTGCCCTGTCTCTCGGCGCCCGCCACCAGCACCCTTCCGGCGTCGTCGGTGTACCCGGTCTTCACGCCGATCGCTCCCTCGTAGTCGAAGAGCAGTTGATTGGTGTTCGTGTAGACCCGTTCCTGGCCTTCCGGCGAATCCCGGAGAGAGATCTGACGGGTGGCCACCGCCTCGACCAACTCCGGGTGCAAGAGAGCCTCCCGGGTCAGGACCAGGAGATCCCGAGCCGTGGAGTACTGGTCGGGATGATCGAGACCGTGGGGATTGGCGTAGGAGGTGTTCAGCAGACCCAGTTCGGAGGCCCTCTGGTTCATCATCTCGACAAACTCCTGGGCGCTCCCGCCCACATTCTCGGCCACCGCATATGCCGCGTCGTTGCCCGAGCGGATCAGAAGGGCCCTCACCAGCGTCCGCAACAGGAAGACCTCTCCCTCCACGAGATCCACTCCCGCCTCCCCTATCGACACGGCAGCCTCGCTCACCCGCACCGGAGAGGAGAGATCACCGGCCTCCACCGCCAGAAGGGCGGTCATCAGCTTGGTGGTTGAAGCCATCGGCCTGCGCTGGTCGGCGTTGTGCTCCGCCAGCACCACCCCGTGGCGTTCGTCGAACAGCAGCCACGACTCGGCGGCGAGTTCCGGCGGATCGGGAACCAGCGTCCAGGGGAGAGGGGGCGGCTCGACCCACAGCGGACTGGCCGTGGCCGTTGCGCCCATGATCGCCACCAGGAGCGTGGCCAAGCACGCCACCATCAACCCGAGGCGGGTGGCGGTTTTCAGCGGCGCAACTCCGTCCGGAGGGAAGCCAGAAGCAGGGCCCGATGGATGCCGACCAGCGCGTCGGCGCACCCTATCAGCAGGTCCTGGACATGCTCGCCGCCCTCGCCCAGCCACTGCACCCTCATCAGGGGGCCCGCCACCGACCGGAACAGGTCCACTTCCCGGTCCACCGCCAAACGGATGGAGCGGAGATGGCGACCACTCAGACCCCGGTCCATCAGGCGCTTGGCCTCCGACGCCACGGGACCCGCCTCGGGAGGGAAGATGTCCTCGGACCCCGGCAGCGGGGAGATGATCCGATGGGCGACCAGGTCGTCCAGTTGATCGGGTCTCATGCCGCTGCGGCGCAACACGTCGGCGCGGGTTATCGGCTCACCGGCCTCTTCCAGGAGGGAGCCGTCCGAGCCCGTCGGGTCATGGGGGTCGTCTCCCCGTTCCCAGGCGGCCAGCTTGGACTTGATCACCTTGAGCGGAAGAAAGTGGTCCCGCTGCTGTCCCAGGATGTATCGGAGCCGGGCCACATCGGTCCGGTCGAACCGCCGGTACCCCCCTTCGGTGCGGCGCGGGAGGATCATGCCCTTTGTCTCCAGGAACCGCACCTTCGAGACGGTTATCTCGGGAAAGTCTTTCTTGAGGACCTTGATCACCTCCCCGATGGAGAGGTCCCGCTGCTCAGTCATTGCCGCGGACTACAACCAGGTGGAAGCGTCCCACCATCAGCCTGTCCCCGGGCTGCAACCGGCTTTCCTCCATCCTGGCGCCGTTTACATAGGTTCCATTGGTGGAGCCCTCATCCTCCACCGTCAATCGGTCCGCCTCCGCCGTCAGGCGGCAATGCCGGCGGGACACCGTGATGTCGTCCAGGAGGATCCCGCTGTGCAGATGGCGGCCCACTTCGGTAATCCCCTTCGAGAGGGGATAGGTCCTGCCGGCCTGCGCCCCTTTCTCCACCATCAGCCCCCACCCGCCGAACCCCTCCAAGCGGCCAGGTTCCTCCCTGCGAGGCGCCGAGTGGGGATCAACCGGCCGGAAGACGGCGGTGGGATCACTCCTCCGACTGGACGACGCCCCGGCGCCGGAAGGTTGTTCCCCGGACAGCAGCGGAAAGTGCACACCCTTCATTGTAACTTGGCATCCCCCCGCCGGACCTGCCAAGTCGGCCCGAGGGGCCGGCCTCAGGAAACCAGGTCCCGGTAACCCGCCGCGTCCAGGAGGGCGGAGGGCAGCGAGCCGGCTTGGGACAGGTCCAGGATCCAGCCCACGCCATAGGGGTCGTGGTTGACCAACTCCGGTCGGCTCTCCAATTCCTCGTTCACCGCCAGGATCTCACCATCGAAAGGCGCGTAGATCTCCCCCACCGACTTGGTCGACTCCAACTCGGCGATGATCTCCCCTTCCGTCACCTCGTCGCCAACCTGAGGCAACTGTGCATAGACCACATCGCCCAGGGCGTCCTGTGCGTAGTCGGTAATGCCCAACCGGGCCTTGCCGTCACCCACCAAGACCCACTCGTGCTCGGTGGTGTACAGGAGGTGGTCGGGGATCTCGATGTGGTTCTCTTCCATGGGGACATACCTTATCAGAAATGGGCATGGGCCTGCCGCTTCTCCGCCTTCCCGCCCGGCCGGGTCCCTGCCGTCCCCGAGCGCCGCTACGGCTTCTCCCGGACCACCGCCAGTCCGTCCCGGACGTACAGGACTCCGGACCACCAGTACAGCGCCATCCCCACTACCACCGCCGCCCACGCTATGGCGTCAATGACGGCCCCGAAGGCGCCGCTGAGGTCGGAGGAGAAGTAGAACAGGGGAATCGCCACGTAGAGGAAGGTGATGGCCGCCTTCCCGCTCCTGCGGACCTCGAGTGCGCTTTGCCGGGCAGTCATCCACGCTGACCAGAGACCGACCACCACCGACCTGGACAGTATGACCGCTCCGACCCAGACGGGCAGCAGCATCTCGACCATCCCGCCCAGCACAGCCGACCCCATCATCAGCCAGTCCCCGACCGGGTCCAGGAAGGCCCCCAGATCAGTCACCTGGTCCAGCCGGCGGGCCAGCCATCCATCCAGCCAGTCGGTGACTCCCATCACAACCAGGATCAGCGCGGCCGCCGTAGGGCGGCCCCCCAGAAGGACCCACCAGAACAGCGGGACTAGGAGAATGCGGAGGAAGGAGACCAGGTTGGGAACGGTCAATATCCGCGACCTGCCGGAACGTGTCCCGCTCATTGCGTGCCCAGCCTGCTGAAGAGTTCCCCCAGGCGGGCCCGGGGACGGAGGTTGAGCCGGGAAAGCTCGACGCCGGCCTCCAGGATCAGATCCGCCGAGCGGAGCGCCCGGGCGGGATCAACCCGCGGCGGCCCCATCCGGTCCCCCGATCCCTCGGCGGACCCCGACAACTCCCGGGCTGCGGCCTCCACAAACCACCCGGCCATTATTTCCAGCCCCGACACCCACAGCAACCGGCGCTGTCGGCGGGTCTCCCGCTGCGCCTTCTCCCTCTCTGTGCCCTTCGCCGAACGGGACGGCCGCACCTGATCGAGCATCCGCTCGGTGTGGATCAGCGCCTCATCCACCATGGCCAGCGCCTGGCCGGCCCCCAAGTGGTCGAGCTCGGCCAATTGCTCCGCCTTCTCCATCCAGGCGGAGCGAAACCTCGCCACCGGGGTTTCTCCCCTGAGCTGGAGCGCCATCCCCGGGCGGCCTCCCGCCACCTCCGCCACCACCTCTGCTTCGGAGCGTTCCATGCCTCTCCTTAATAGCCCCTCCACCAATTCGGAAGTCCCAACCTTGCCGAAGTGGATGATGCGGCAGCGGCTGGCCACGGTGGTCGGGTAGTCCTCCGCGGAGACGGACACCAATATGAAGACGGTGGAGCCCGTGGGCTCCTCCAGCGTCTTGAGCAGCGCATTGGCTGCCGGTTCGGTCATCTCCCTGTCGATTATGAACACCTTGCGAGACGATTCCACCGGAGTCCGCGCCGCCCTCTGCACGACCCCCCGGGCGTCGTTCACCCCGATTCGCTGCCTCTCGGCGGGGCTCACGTCCACGATGTCCGGATGCCCACCTGCTCGGGCCTTCCCACATGAAAGACACCCATCGGGATGGTCGCCGTCCCGAGAGCAGACCAACCGCTGGGCAAAGCGCTGAGCCACCAGGCTCTTGCCGACCCCCCGCGGTCCCACAAACATGTAGGCGCCCGCCGGAGCGCCGGATTCGGCGACCAGCCTCTCCCAGACGGCCCGATGCCCGATGATCGGTGGAGGACCTTCCCGCGCGGCTAGCAGTCCCTCAGCCATCCCCGCTCCTCCAAGACGGAAACCAGGCGCTCCGCGATCCGTGCGGTGGGCGCCGCGGCGTCAACTCTCACCATCCGACCGCGGTCGGATGTCCACAGGCTCCGATAACCCTTCCACACCTCCCGGTGCCACGCAAGGTCAGCCGCCCCGATGCGGTCGGCCCCCTGCTGACGGGCCAAGGCCTCCCCGGCGTCCATGTCCATCCACACCACCAGATCGGGCAGGGTCCCATCCAGAGCCGGCCTGTTCACCGACCAGACGCGGCCGACTCCCAGTCGGCGGGCATAGCCCTGATAGGCCAGGGACGAGTAGTAGCACCGATCGGAAAGCACCCACTTGCCGTCGGAGAGGGCGGGACGTACGACCCGTTCCGCCAACTCGGCTCGCTGGGCGGCGAACAGGAGCGCCTCGCTCCAGTCGCTCATCTCGCCTCCATGCAGGAGCACTTCCCGCACCGCCTCCCCCAGTCGGGTCCCTCCGGGCTCCCTGACCCTCACCACCTCGACGCCGCGCTCGATCAGGCGGGCGGCCAGGAGGTCGCACAGGGTGGTCTTTCCCACCCCCTCCGTTCCCTCGGTGGCCAGATAGCGGGCTCGCCTCACGGCTTCCCGGACTTCCGATGTCTCAGCGTCCCCAACGCCTGGCCGGTGTCTCTCATGGCGGTCATCGACCTGTCGAACACCACTCGCAACTGGGACCGCACCGCCCAGATCGTCGCCAGTCCGGTGAGGAGCACCGCCAGGCCGCTGATGAACAGCACGGCCCGGATCCCATCGCTCAGCAGTCCGGGGAGAACCCCCTCCAGCGCCACCGCCCCCACCCCCGCCACGGCCAGTGAGACCAGAAGCGCCATCCGTCCCAGGGTGTAGAGCGCCCCGAAAGTCCTGCCCCTGATCTCGTCGGTCACCACCGAATGGAGTTGGGTGAACCCGGCCACGTACGCCATGCCGGTCCCCACGCCCAGAAGCAGCACCCAGCCCACCGCCGAGATGACCGACTGAGAGAAGCTGGTAAAGATGATTCCCGCGCCTGCCGCCCACAGGCCCAGACAGAAGATCGGCTCGCGGTGCAGCAGGTTCTTTCCGAGACCGGCCAGCAGCACCATCCCGATCGTCACCCCCAGCCCGAGCGAGGTGAGCAACGCCCCGTACCCACTCTCGGTCGCCTCCAGGACCTGCTGGCTGAACGGTTGTCCCATTACGAACAGCCCCCCTCCTCCGAGGAGCGCCACCGCCATTCCCCACACCAGCCGGCGCACCGGGCCCTTCTTCCCCACCAGGGCCCACCCTTCCAGCAGGTCCCGCACGGGCGCCGCCAGGGACCTGGCCTTCAACCGCATGCGTCTCTGCTCCGGCAACAGGGTCCGCTTGATGGGGATTGTGAGGGTGATCAGCCCCGAAGCCACGAAGGTGGCCATGTCGAACAGGAAGGCGGGAAGCACCCAGGCGCCGAACTGCCCGACGTCGGGAAGGAGTTCGCTGAATTCGGTCAGCAGCGCGAACATCGCCGAGCCGATCGGGGCGGTGCCGTACATGGAGACCAGGTTGAGCCCGTTGGCCGCCGCCAGATGCCGTGAGGCGATCAGGGTGGGCACCACCGCTTCCCGGGCCGGCTGGCGGAACAGCCCGAGGAGTTCCACCAACACGATGACCAAGAAGAGTTGGGAGAGGGTGGACACGAACAGCAGGCTGCCCACCAGGACCGCCCTCCCGAAGTCGGAGACGACCATTGTCACCTTCCGGTTCCAGCGATCCGCCACCACCCCTCCGAGCATCCCCGCCACCATCCCCGGCAAAAAGCGCGCCACGAGTGGAACGATGATGGCCACTGTGGAGGCGTCCCCCCCACCGCCGATACGGGCGGCGAGGGCGAGCGTGGCGAAGATGTTCACCCAGTCGCCCAGGCTGGAGACACTGTTCGCCCACCACAACTTGGCGAATGGACCTCGGCGTATCAGATCCCTGCCGCGGATGTTTTCCACCGAATCCACCCTCACAACACTAACTCAACAACCCGTTTCCACCGACCTCGGTTAGGCATTGGCCGCCGCAAGCGGGTAACTTGGTAAGCCAAATGAGCAAGGCGTTAGTCGTCGTCGAATCGCCCACCAAGGCGCGCAACATCTCCTCTTATCTGGGGCCTGACGTAGTGGTGCAGTCCTCCATGGGGCATGTGCGGGACCTGCCCGAAAAGGAACTGGGAGTGGACGTGGAGGGCGGTTTCCAACCCAAGTACGTCACCTCTCCGGGCAAGTCCGGGCAGGTCAGAAAGCTCCGGGAGGCGCTGGCGGGCGCTGACTCCCTGTACCTGGCAACCGACCGCGACCGGGAGGGAGAGGCTATTGCCTGGCACCTCACCCAGTTGCTGAAGCCCAAGGTGCCGGTGAGGAGAATGGTGTTCTACGAGATCACCCGCGACGCCATCCGCCACGCCTTCGAGAACCCGCGGGAGCTCGACACGGCCCTGGTGGACTCCCAGGAAGCGAGGCGGATCCTGGATCGCCTTTACGGTTACGAGGTCTCGCCGGTGCTGTGGAAGAAGATCAAGACGGGACTATCCGCCGGACGGGTGCAAAGCGTGGCGGTCCGCCTGGTTGTGGAGAGGGCCCGGGAGCGCATCAAGTTCGTCAGAGCCGAGTACTGGGACATCGCCGGGGTCTTCCACCCGGTCGGGAAACCGGCCGACGGGTTCGAGGCCCACCTTGCCTCGGTGGAGGGACGGCGGGTGGCCACCGGCAGGGACTTCACCTCCCGCGGCGAACTGAAGAATCCCAAGAGGCTCCAGTTGGACAAGGCCGACGCCGAGCGCCTAGTGGCCGAACTGGCCGACTCGGCGTTCTCGGTCACGGACCTGAAACAAAAGCCGTACAAACGCTCGCCCTCTCCCCCCTTCCGTACTTCCACCCTCCAGCAGGAAGCCTCCGGAAGACTCAGAATGAGCCCTTCCCGCACCATGCGCGCCGCCCAGCAACTCTACGAGAACGGGTACATCACCTACATGCGTACCGACTCGGTCTCCGTCTCCGACGAGGCGATCGCCACCGCCCGGAGCCTGATTAGCAGCAGCTTCGGCGACCGGTACCTTCCCTCCCGGCCGCGGGTCTACAAGTCCCGGGTGAGGGGAGCCCAGGAGGCGCACGAGGCGATCCGGCCCTCCGGCATGTCGTGGAAGACCCCCCGGCAGGTGACCTCCGCCATCGGAGAGGGGGATGCGTCCCGGCTCTACCAGCTGATATGGAGTCAGGCCGTTGCATCCCAGATGAAGGACGCCACCGGGGAGAGCGTCACCGTCACCCTGGGCGGCGTCTCGTCGGCCGGTCAGGCGGTGGAGTTCGAGTCACAGGGGCGGACCATCACCTTCCCCGGGTTCCTCAGGGCCCTCGGATCCATGGACCGGGCGGGCGCAGGCAAGGGGAAGGGCGGCCTGAAGGCGCTTCCGGTGCTCTCGGTCGGCCAGGAGGTGACCGCGGAGGACTTGACCGCCCGGGACCACCGGACCAGGCCACCGGCGTGGTACACCGAGGCCTCCCTGATCAGGACGCTGGAGAGGCTCGGTGTGGGCCGGCCTTCAACCTACGCGTCGATTATGAGCACCATCCAGGACCGCGGCTATGTGTGGAGCCAAAGCCGCGCCCTGATCCCCACGTTCACGGCCTTCGCGGTGGTCACCCTGTTGGAGCAGAGCTTTCCCAAGCTGGTCGACTACCAATTCACCGCAAAGATGGAGGACGATCTGGACCGCATCGCCTCGCGCCAGGAGCAGACCAGGCCGTGGTTGGAACGATTCTATTTCGGCCCCGACGGCCTCCAGGCGGGGGTGGAGACGAGTCTCGAGAAAGTCGACACCCGGCTCTCTCGAAAGATCGTGATAGGCCAGGACTCCAAGGGGAACGAGATCGCGGCCCGGATCGGCAGGTACGGACCCTACCTGTTCTGGGAAGGTCAAACCGTCTCCATCCCCGATCGGATGCCCCCTGACGAACTGACCCCGGAGAAGGCGCTGGAAATGCTGGCTGAGGGGAAGTCGGGCGGTGATCGCAAGATACTCGGGACCGATCCCGGGAGCGGGCTCGAGGTGTTGGCGTTGGAAGGCAGGTACGGTCCCTACCTGCAACTGGGAGAGACGGAGAGCGGGAAACCCAAGCCCAAGCGGGTCTCCCTGCCCAAGGGAACCGAGTTGGGGGGTCTCAGCCTCCCCGAGGCGCTGCGTTGGCTCGGTCTTCCCCGGACCGTCGGGGTGGACCCCGGGAGCGGTGAGGAGGTGGTCGCCCGGTACGGCCGGTACGGCCCCTACATCTCCCGGGGTAAGACCAACCGCACCCTTCCGGATGTGGAGCAACTGTTCACCATCACCTTGGAGGAGGCGCTCGGCGTGCTGGCCACGCCCTACCGGCGGGGAGGAAGCCCGGCTCTCCGGAAGCTCGGAGACGATCCCCGCACCGGGAAGCCGCTGGAACTCCGGGACGGCAGGTACGGCCTGTATGTGAGCGATGGGGTCACCAACGCTTCTCTCGGAGAGAAGGACACCCCCGACAACATCACCGCCGACCGAGCCAGCGAACTCTTGGAGAGGCGCCGCCAGACCAGGCGCTCCTCGAAGGGGAGATCCCGGTCACGGCGTCGCCGGTAGATCCTCAGAAAACGGTGAAGTCCTCTCCCGCCGCCGCCACCGCGGGAGGGCTCTGTCTGCTGGCCGCCCTGGCTTGGGCCGGCGCCATCTCCGTGGGCGGGGGTCCCTGGGAGCCGGTCCAGTCAGCCGTGCTGGCCGCCGGACTGGTGGCGCTCTCCACGGCGGCCCTGGTAGGAGTGGTGGTGAAGAACTCCCGGTGGGGACGCAGGATGGCCGGTGGGCTGGCTGCGGGCGAGTTGGGCCTGGCGACGGCCATCCCCCTGTCGGGATGGTGGTGGGTGGGTGTCGGCATGGCCGCGGCGACCCTCACCCTGGTGGCGGGCCCCTGGCTTGCCGAGTCCGGGCGGGGCCGGGCGCCCACCCTCGGTCCTCCCGCCCGATCCGTGCTGCTCCTCTGCGTGCTGGCCGCTCTCCCGGTGGTCCTGGCGGCGTTGTCGGTGGACGGGCTGGGTGGGGGCTGGGCGTTCGCGGCCCTCTCCGCGGCCGCGGCGGCGATTTACGCCAAGGCTGTCACGGGCTCTCTCCTCGTCACCCGCTTCGTCGTCCCGGCGGCCGCGCTGCCGGCTGCCCTCACCACCCCCTGGCCGGGTTGGGCCGTGATCGTCGCCGGGGCCGGCGTCGCCTCCTGGGCCGCCTGGTCGGAAGATGCGCGCCTGGCGGTACGGCCCCTGGTGGACACCCGGCCGGAACCCGTACCGGGCCCCACACCCCTCCGCATCAGGTCGGCCGGGGAGGCCGCCCGGTCCCGCCCGGCATCCGACCGGAACCGAGAACCGGGATGAGGCGCCGGCCCAATCCGTGGATAGCCGTCCCGTCGCTGGCAGCCGGGTTGTTCGGCGGCGGTCTGGGATGGGTGGTGAACGACGTGGCCTGCCGTTCCGACTTCGGATCGGGGTGTGTGGGCAGGTCCCTCTTCTGGGGTGGGGTGGGTTTCGCCCTGGGCCTGGTGGGGATGGCGGTGATCATGGTCCTCGTCTCCCGCTCGATCGCCGAGTGGCGCGAATACCAGGAACGGGAGCCCGAAGACCCCCGTTCCTGACAAGCTGGACGATCCTTCCGCGGAACCGGTTCAGCCGGAGACGAATCCCTTGTCCGAAAGCCACTGGGCGGCTATGTCCGCCGGGTCCTCCTGATCGATCCCCGCCCGGCGGTTCATCTCGGTGAGTTCCGGGGTGGTGATGGCCGCCGAGACTCCGTCCAGGAGTTCGACGAAGTCATCACCGTAGGCGTCGACGATGTCCATACGGACCGCCGGCACGATGTTCTCCGCCGGATTCAGACCCCGGTCGTCGTCGAGGAGCACCAGGCCCTTGGCGGCGATGACGCCGTCGGTGGTGAACAGCACCCCCACATCGACATCGCCTCCCTCCAAGGCCGCCACGGTGAGGGGACCCCCCACGTCCAGGGGTTTGAACTCGGCGAACACCAGACCGTACACGCTCTCCAGGCCGGGGAGGCAGTTGAGTCTCTCGGGGCACTCCGGCGGACCCCCGAACACCAGATCGGAGGCGTGCGGCGCCAGGTCGCTGACGTTGGCGAGGCCGAGAGCGGCCGCCGTCTCGCCGGTTACCACGAACCCGTTCTTGTCCTGTGCGGGGGCGTAGGCGAGGAGCGTCACTCCATTGGCCTCGAAGGCGTCCTTGACTTCCTGCCAGGTGGACTGCTCGTCGGCGGTCGGCACCACGCCGAGGAAGTTGCCCAGGCTTCCCGTGTATTCGGGAACCAGGCCGATCTCGCCCGACTCGAGGGCGGGCTTCACGACCTCCCGAGAACCCAGACCGAGGTTCCTCTCCACCGCATAGCCGGCGTCTTCCAGCGCCTGGGCGTAGATCTCACCGAGTATCAGGCTCTCTCCGAAGTTGAAGGAGGCCACCACGATAGTGGGGCCGTCGGCGTCGTCACCCGACCCGCAGGCCCCGGCCAGCAGCGCCAAAGCCAGAAGGGTCGCCCCAACGACGCCCTTGCGCAACAAATGCAACATGGGTATCCATCTCCTGTCAATAGTTGGTGGGCAGGAACCGCTTGCAGGCGCCCGCCTCCCGGAACATGGTACCGGCCCCCGGGTCCCCTTTTCTCCCGGCCGACGTTCTACCCGCCGGCCCCGGATCTGACGCCCGCCGGAGTCAGGCGGCGCTGCCCGCGGGTGAACGCCCTCTCCGCCGCCACCGCCAGGATGGCCACCAGCACCGCCCCGATCAGCAACTCTCCCTGGTCCCGCTTGGCGAAGCCGTCCACTATGAAGCGACCCAGGCCCCCGCCCGCCGCCAAGGCGGCGAGGGTGGCGGTGGCTATCACCTGCGAAGTGGCGATCCGCACGCCTTCGGAGATCACCGGCAGGGCCAGGGGCAACTCCACCTCCTTGAGGATCCGCCCTCCGGTCATCCCCATCCCCCTAGCAGACTCCATCACCGCGGGGTCGACCGCCAGGACTCCGGCCACCGTGTTGGTGAACATCGGAGGTCCGCTCAGGGCCACAAGAGCCACCAGGGCGGGCCAGGGGCCCAACCCCAGCCACACCACCACGATCACCAGGATTCCGAAGGTCGGGACCGCCCGGCCGATGTTGACCACCGCCGACACCGCCGCGATCCCCCGCCTCCGGTGAGCCGCCCACAGGGCGGGGGGGATGACCAGGGCGGCCGCGACCATCACCGCAACCGCCGACAACAGCAGGTGCTCGGCCAGCCGGAGAGGGATGCTCCCCGGTCCCCACCAGGTCTCGGGGTCGCCCAGGAACAGCTTGAGTTCCTCGGTGAGGGGACGGTCGGTCATGCCGTCCTGCTCCCGCTCCAGGGGGTCAGCAGGCGCTCGACCCGAACCAGTCCCACGTCGATCACCACGGCCAGCAGGACCGAGCCCAGTGTCCCGACGATTATCTGGGTCCAGAAGAAACTTCGGAGGCCCGCCAGGATGAAGAATCCCAGGCCCCCCTGGCCCAGGATCGCCGTGATGGTCACCAGGCCCACCGTGGTGACCGAGGCGATGCGAATCCCTGCCATAATCACCGGCAGGGCCAGGGGGAACTCCGCCTTCCAGAAGCGACTGCGGGCAGTGAAACCCATCCCGTCCGCCGCCTCCCTGACCCCCGCCGAGACGCCGTCGATCCCCGCCACGGTGTTTCGCACGATTATCAGCAGGGTGTAGCTGACCAGGCCGATCTCCGATGTGAGGGTGGAGAGGCCGGTGAACGGCACCAGGAAGGCGAACAACGCCAGGGAGGGGATCGTGTAGAGGACATTGGTGGCGGTTGTGATCGGCCCGTACCAGCGGCGCCGCCGAACAGCCGCCAGCGAGAGTCCCATGGCGATCACCGTCCCCACCCCCACCGCCACCCCGGTCAGGAACACGTGCTCCCAGGTCCTCTCCAGGATGGAACTCCAGTTGCGGGCCACCCACTCCCAGTTGAAGAGGTTCATACGCCGGTCCTCATTCCTCCGACGACCCCAGCGCCTCCCAGACCGTCCTCATGTCGACCAGCCCGCAGTAGAAGCCGTCTTCGGCCACCACCGCCGCCGCGAAGCGGGCGCCGACCATGGCGTCCAACGCCTGCCGCAGGGTGGAGTTCCGGCGGATCGGGGCGGAGAAGGGGCGGGCCGCCAACTCCTCGAGGGAGGAGACCCCATCCAGTTCGGAGACGGGCGCCCAGCCCCGGATCATCCCATCGGAGAGCAGGCCCACCCAGTCGGTCCCCTCCCTGCGGGCCGCGTCCCGGGCCGCCGTGGGAGTGGAGGAGACCTCCAGCACGGGACCCCACCTGAGGGTCAGCCCCGCCACCTTCCTCAGCGCCAACTGCTGGAGGTTCCGCTCCGCTCCGATGAAGTCCTCCACGAAGCGGTTGGCGGGACGGCTCAGGATCTCACGCGGGGACCCCACCTGCTCCAACACTCCGCCTTCGTTGAGTATGACGATCCGATCGCCCAACTTGATGGCCTCCTCTATGTCGTGGGTGACGAACACGATGGTCTTCCGCAGCCGTTTCTGGAGGTCCAGGAGTTCGTCCTGCAGCCGGTGGCGAACGATGGGGTCCACCGCCCCGAACGGCTCGTCCATGAGCAGCACCGGCGGGTCGGCGGCCAAGGCGCGGGCCACTCCCACCCGCTGCTGCTGGCCCCCCGACAGGGCTGCCGGATAGCGACCCAGCATCGACTCTTCCAATCCGACCAATCGAGCCAACTCGGTCACCCGCTCGGCGGTCCGCTCCGGCGACCACCCCAGCAACTCGGGGACCGTGGCGATGTTGCGGCCCACCGTCCAGTGCGGGAACAGCCCGACTTGCTGGATCACGTACCCGATCGAGCGCCGCAGCAGGTGAGCCTCCCCCTCCCCGATGGGCGCGCCGTCCACCTCGATTGACCCGGAGGTGGGCTCCACCAGCCGGTTGATCATCTTCAGGACGGTGGTCTTCCCACATCCCGACGGCCCCACCAGCACCACAACCTCCCCCCTGGCTATCTCCAGGGTGAGGGAACCCACCGCCGGCCGGGAGGAATCACCGTAGGTCTTGGAGACGTCTTTCAGGGCGATCATGGGTCGGCTCATTGTGACATCAGAGTATTCCCTCGGTCGCCGGTGGGAAGAAACCGGAGGCCGGTATCGTCGTGACCGAGCCCGGCAAGCAGGGTTCGTCAACCGACCACACGCGGCCACCCGGAAAGAAGGCAGCCATGGAGTTCAGCGAGGCGATCCGGCGGAGACGGATGGTGCGAAACTACCGGCCTCTGGCGGTCTCACCCGAGGCGGTGGAACGGATCGTGTCCGCCGGGCTGTCCGCTCCCTCGGCGGGCTACTCACAGGGACAGTCACTGGTGGTGGTGACAGACGCACGGACCCGGACGCAGATCGCCCGGTTGGCAGGGGAGCCCGGCTACTCAGAACGCGGCTTCGACCCCTGGGTTTCCGGCGCTCCCGTGCACATAGTGGTGTGCGTCTCCGCCGACGCCTATCACCGTCGCTATCAGGCGCCGGACAAGGGGGCCGCCGACGCCTGGCCGGTCCCCTACTGGTGGGTGGACGGCGGCGCCGCGTTGATGGCCGTCCTGCTGGCGGCGGTGGACGAGGGCCTGGCCGCGGGATTCCTGGGGGCCCACGCCATTCCGGGACTGGCGCGGTTGCTGGGGATTCCCGAGAACACCGCTCCCCTGGGGGTGGTGACCATCGGCCACCCCGCCCCCGACCGCCGCTCCGGTTCCCTGGATCGGGGAAGGCGACCCCGATCGGAGACCGTCCACCACCAGCGCTGGGGTGGCGACGCCTGAACCCCGACCGGCCTCAACTAGCCTGGATAGATGCTTCGCAGGGGGCTGATGGCCGGACTGGTTCTGATTGCGGCCTGCGTACCGGCGGAGGCGCCCACCTCCACCACCGCCGCCGCGCCGGTATCCGTGACGCCTGCCCCAACCTCCACCACCGCCCCCTCCACCACCACCACTACCACCATTCCGGCTCCGGTGCTCACCACCTCCACAACCCGGATGTCAGAAACCCCCGATCCCCGGCCCATCCCTCCCTGCCTCACCCCCGAGCCCCCTTTCGGAGATGAAGGAGAGATCGGCAGCTACAGCCCGACCGGGTCGGACTCGGCGATCCTGGTCTCCATCGACTGGCAGTCCTGGGGCGAGTGCGATCGCTTCGTGCTCTCCATGGCCAGCCCGGAGGGAGCGCCCACCCTGGTGCCACCCCCCGCATTGCTGACCTCCTTAGCCGAGCGCGGGGTGGTCCGTCTGCAACTCGGTGAGGGGGATGAGACCTCGGCGGTCTCCTACCAGTTGGTGAACACGCCGCTGGTCGACCGCATCTACGTGGTGAAGGCGCCCGACGCAGGACTGATCGTGGACCTTCACGTCTCCGAGCCGGTTTCGGCCAGGATGATTCCCAGTTCCGCTCCTGCCACCCTGACACTCGATCTCCGGTCCGGGAACATCCCGTTCTCCCGCAAGCCGGTGGTCGGCTCCTCGGCGGTCCTGTTCCTGCCGTCGGGTCGGGAGGAGATCCACTATCCCTTCACGGTGAACGGGTATCTGCGTCCGGGGATCGATGAGTCGGTGGCCACCCTCACCGGCCCGGACGGCACGGTGACCGAGGCCCGGTTCCCCCTGGCGGGCACCGACGACCTGTGGTCTAGTTTCGTGGCGGTCTTCCTGGAGGGTCCGGCCGGATGGGCCACCCTGCAGGTGGAGGACGCCCAGGCCCGGGTGTTCTTCGAGAACTGAGGCATCCCCTTCAAGGGGCAGGACCGGTCGGCCGGCGGGCCCGCTGACCAGGGGGAGGGCCGAGACCCCGGGGCCGACGACCCGCTAGAGCAACCCGGGAAGGTCGACGAGGGTGAGATACCCGTCGGGAAGATTCACCGACGGCACGAGTTCGTCCACGAAGGGAACCTCCCGCAACCCGGATGGGGTCTCGATCACCAGCCGACTCTGGGCCTCCGACCACTCCACTCCCCTCACCCTCCCCACCACATTCCCCCTCGCCGTCCTGACTTCCAGTCCCTCCAGTTCATCGGGCCAGAACTCCTCCGAGTCCAGCGGTCGACGCTGGCGCTCCTCGATGTAGAGTTCGGCGCCCCTCAACTCCTCGGCTGAGGTCCGGTCGGACACCTCCACGAATTTGACCAGCAGCCTCTCCAGGTGGATGCGGGTCCTCTCGACTTCCAGCGCTCCCCTTCCCGTCACCATGACCTTTGCCCCGGGCTCGAAGCGGCGGGGATCGTCGGTGTCCGGCCACACATAGACGGCGCCGTCCAATCCGTGCGGGCGCCCCACCCGCCCGACCGCCACCCCGTCAGTCGAGGAATTCGATCTCGACGATCCAGTCATCGTCACAGACGAGTTGAGCCAGGGTTCGTATGGCATTGGCGGTCCTCCCCCGCCGGCCGATCAGCCGCCCCATGTCCTGTTTGGCGGCCCGGACCTCGGCCAGCACCCGCCTCGGCCGGTTCTTCACCATCGTCACCGTTACATCCGAGGGCCGCTCGACGATCTCCCTCACCAGGTATCCCACCAACCGTTCCACCCTCTCGGCGTCGCTCATACCCATCTCCCTCAGGATGCCGGGGTCTCGGCGGCGGCCACCGCCTTCTCACCGGAAGCGGGACCCGGATCCGGCGCGGCGGCCGACGTCTCGTCGCTGACTCGATGCGCCTTGCCCGCTATCACCCGGTAACGGGTCCAGGCGCCCGAGATCTCCATCAGCTTGCGGACGCGGTCGGAGGGCCGGGCCCCCTTCACCAGCCAGTCGACCGCCCGGTCGTTTTCGATCTCTATCAACGACGGTTCAGCCAGGGGGTCGTAACGGCCGATCTGTTCTATGTACCGCCCGTCGCGGGGCTTCCTCCCATCGATCACCACCACCCGGTAGCTGGGCGTCTTCTTCTTCCCCATCCTCATGAGACGGATGCGTACCGCCATGTTCATTCACCTCTTGCGTCGTCGTCGGGTCCTGGCCGGCTGGAGAAGCCCTTCCATTCCCATTCCGGGGAACTTCCCTCTGCCGGACAGCATGTTCATCATTTTCTGGGTATCGGCGAACCTCTTCAGCAACCGGTTCACCGCGGTAACGGTGGTGCCCGACCCCGTAGCGATCCGACGCCGACGGCTGCCGGTTATCAACTTGGGATTGCGCCGTTCCTCGGGGGTCATCGAGTGGATGATCCCCACGGTGCGCCGCATTTCGTCATCGCTCAATCCGGCGATGCCTGTTCGGGCCCCACCGGGCATCATAGCAAGAACCGCGTCCAATCCCCCCATCCGACGCAGGCTGTGAAGTTGCTCCAGGAAGTCGTCGAGGCCGAGACTCTGCGAGGTGGCGGCGCGGACGAACTTCTCCGCATCCGCCCGAGGGGTCACGGCTTCGGCCTTCTCTATCAGGGTGAGCACGTCTCCCATCCCCAGGATCCGGGACGCCATGCGGTCGGGATGGAACACCGAGAGGGCCGCCAACTCCTCGCCCTCCCCCACCAGCTTGACCTTCTGCCCGGTGGCCTCGGAGACCGAGATGGCCGCCCCGCCCCGGGCGTCTCCATCCAGTTTGGAGAGGACGATCCCGGTCAGATCCACCCGCTCCGCAAACCCCTGCGCCACCGTGACCGCGTCCTGGCCGGTCATGGCGTCCACCACCAGCAGCGTCTCCTGGGGCCGAGCGATTTCCGACATGGCGGCCAACTCGTTCATCAGCCGTTGATCGATCTGCAGCCGACCGGCGGTGTCGATCACCACTGCGTCGTTGCCCCGACCCCGAGCGTGTCGCAGGCCCGCCCGCACCACCCGCTGCGGACTGGACGCCTCCGGCTCGCGATAGACGGCCACCCCCGCCCTCTCACCGAGGGTGACCAGTTGCTCCACCGCGGCAGGGCGCTGCAGGTCCGCGGCCACCAGGAGGGGGCGCTTGCCGTAGTTCTCCCGCAGGTGGAGCGCCAGCTTGGCGGCTGTGGTGGTCTTGCCCGATCCCTGGAGGCCTACCACCATCACGGTGAGCGGCGACCCCTTCACCACCAGGGGCGCGGGCTCCTCGCCCAGGGTTTTGACCAACTCCGAGTGGACGATCTTGATCACCTGCTGGCCGGGGGTGAGGCTCTTCGAGACCTCGGCGCCCCGGCCTCTCCGGCCGATCCGTTCGCAGAGACTGTTGACCACCTGGATGTTGACGTCCGCTTCCAACAGGGCCAGACGCACCTCCCGGAGGGCCGATCGCAGGTCCGCCTGCGAGAGCCGGCCCTTTCCCTTTAGGCGGGTGAAGATAGACGAGAATCTCTCGGTGAGTGACTCGAACATCACGTCCTCGGTTCGGGCGTCGGCGGAGTGGCGCGGAGTTCGGCTTCCGTGCTCCACCTGCCGACGGAGTAGCCTGGGAATCGTCCGTCAAGGAGCGACATGGAACGCCAATTACCAACCATCGGCATTCAGCGTACAGGAGATGTGCTGACAGCCGTCATAGATAACCCCCGTTCTCCCCTCAACACCGTGGACGGCCAACTCCACGAGGATCTCACCGCCCTGTTCAGGATGCTGAAGCGAGAGGACGAGGCGCGGGTGGCGATCCTCACCGGAAGCGGACGGGCGTTCTCGGCCGGCGGGGACTTCGGCTGGTTCCCGACTCTGAGGGACACCGAGACCCTCGATCACCTCCGCCGGGACGCCAAACAGCTCATCTGGGACCTGGTGGACATAGAGATCCCGATCATCGCCGCCGTGAACGGGCCGGCGGTGGGCCTGGGCGCCTCCATAGCCCTGCTGTGCGATGTGATCTTCATGTCAGCCGACGCCGTCATCTCCGATCCCCACGTGCGGGTGGGACTGGTGGCCGGAGACGGGGGCACCGCCATCTGGCCGCTTCTGGTGGGTCCCGCCCGCGCCAAGGAGTACCTGATGACCGGAGACCCCATCTCCGCCGAGGAGGCAGAGCGGATCGGGCTGGTGAACAGGGTGTTCCCTCCCGAGGAGCTTCTCCCCGAGGCCACCGCCTTCGCGGAACGGCTGGCCCGGGGCGCTCCCCTTGCCATCCGCTTCACCAAGATGGCCGTCAACAAGCTGATCAAGGACGCGCTGAACGTGGCCTTCGACTCGGCGGGGGGATGGGAGCTTTTGACCTTCCTGTCCGACGACCACGACGAAGCGCTCCAGGCCATCGCCGAGCGCCGACCCCCCGAGTTCCAGGGCCGCTGACCGTTCGGCCCGGTCGTTCCCGGGCCTTATGGCGTGCGCCGATGTATAGTGATCTCATACTCCCCGCGGTGGGGGTGCAGTGCAGTGGAGTACTCGGGAGCCAGCCGGGAAAGGGGGCGACATAAATGGCAACAACCGTAGATACTCATAGAGAGGTGAAGAATCTCGTGGGCGCCGGGTTGGAAGAACCCCAAGCCGAGGCGGTGGTCGGCACTGTCATGGCAGCGCGTGCCGGACTGGCAACCAAGGCAGACCTGGATGTCCTACGGACGGAGTGGCGGGCGGATCTGAACCTTCTGCGGGCCGAAGTCCGAGCAGATATGAGAGAGTTGAAACTGGAGTTGATCAAGTGGCTGGGCGGCACGACCATTGCCATGGGCGGCATCGCGGTGGCGGCGTTGAGTCTGATCCTGGGCTAGGGGTGTCACCCCGTCCCGGGGATAGAGACTCCGAATCCTCTCGCACGCCACCTCTTCTCACCCCCGACTCCATCTCGTAGCTCCAGGAAAGTCGCGAAAATCTCGGCCCCTATTTTGGGAGCCCTCCCCCAACACCTTGTCAGCCTATATCACCCCAGGTCAGCGTCGTATCCGCCTATGTCAGTACCACATATAGTATCAGGGCGCTCGTTGCTCTGTTGTCGGTGTCCCCTTTTCCGTCCACTGGCTGATTGTCCTGCCCATCGGGCTTTTCATCTCTTACGAGACCACCCCTTTCTTCCAAGTCCTTCACTAAAAGACAGGTAGAACTTGACCCAAATGGGCGAAGGGCTAACTTTGAAGTCATAGGAGGTGTATCTAGGCGGTCACTGACTTGAACAGCTCTCCTTGCATGGGTTCGTCTCCGCTCTTCGGTTCCGGCAGCAGGTCTGCGAGTGCCGCCGCCGGAACTCTCCCCAGTTCCTTCGGCTCCAGCTTATGCAACCCTCCTCCATACACTCTCCCTTCGCTTACCATTTCCTTCGAGCCTATTCCATTCAACAGCTCCCAGATCTGACGCTTCAACTGGGGGGCTTCCGCAATAGCCCGTTTAAGGGAGCCTTTGGGATACAGCATCAGATAGACATTGGCGGCGGTCGCCTCTGAGTGGTTCAGGATGAATCGAAATG
This sequence comes from Acidimicrobiia bacterium, assembly GCA_965209025.1. GTDB lineage: Bacteria > Actinomycetota > Acidimicrobiia > Spongiisociales > ZC4RG35 > Bin76. Next base: position 1,442,377 of record OZ242375.1, read on the forward strand.
GCCGACTGTCTTTCTTGTTGCTCCGTCCGAGATAAGTACAGAGGAAGGGCGCGGGTGGCCGACGCTCTTGAGAGTACCAAGGCGAGCGGTGTCGGCAGAGATAGCGGTCTGCGATGCCCAGTGCTTTACCTTCTTCAAAGTAGGCCCACAGGGTCGGGAAATGATCCTTGACTTTCTCCTCCGGCAATCCGCAGTCCACAAGAAATAGCTGGGGTTCCAGTACCGGATTGCCAGTTCCGTCCGCCATGATCTCGTTTTCAGGCAAATGTCTCGGGCTGGGCAGGATCGGTCGGAGAGCCTCGCCAGGCAGCCTCTTCTCTTTTATGTCGTCCGATGACAAGATGAAGTACCCGTTGTTTCCGGTTGCCAGACCACGTTTGATCGTGAAGAAGTCTCCAAGCACCGGCGAGGACACCTCTACACGGCTATCCTCCATGGGGTACCGCGTCCACTTCGCGTCTCTGCGAAGCGTCTCGACAGGCACAGATCGGTCCAGTCGTGGCTGTAGCAATGAACCACCATAGGTCATGCGCACGTTGTGATCGATGGGTGGGTCCTCTTTGCTGAACCAAACAACCGATGAAGACACCAGAGCATCTCCAAACTGCACTTCGTTAGGGTCAAAGCGATGGATGTGTTCGAGGGTGACTTTTTCCAGAAGGTAGCGTTTCACGGACGCTCCGTAGTTGACGTCCATGAACTCGCTCGGTATCAGCCATCCCGCCAATCCACCCTCCCCCATCCATTGATGAGAAAGTCCCAGGAAGTAGCAATACAGGCCGGCAAGACCGTTCATGCTGATACCGCAAGCCTCGTGCATGAGGGCCTTGAGAAGTCGCTTCTTCCCGCGCTCAATGTGGTGGTGTCGCACGTAGGGCGGGTTGCAGATCAACAAATTGAACCTGCTCCCATGGGGAGGCGGAGGAGCCAAGGTAAAGTCCTCTAGGCGGAGGTCCAGGAGAGTGTCGTCCCACAGCATTGCGGCCGCGTCACCGTAATGAGGATCAACTTCATAGCCGACTGCACGAGTCACAAAGTCCCATGGAAACACTCTTAGCAGCGCCGAGAAAAAAGAGCCGGTACCAATGGCTGGATCGATGAATCTAACCGCCGAAGTTTCGCCCAGTCGCTTTCTCGCGTACGCAAGGATCTCCCAGGCGAGCTTTGTGGGTGTGGCGAACTGCCCCATCCTATTACGCTCGGCCTGGTCTTTGGCCGCGTCAAGCTCCGCCTGAATCACGAGCCGACGCTCTTCCCTCTCTGCCATGGGGGTTGCCATCTACAGACCAAACCCCTCAAAGTCTCCAATGCGATGCTCCCACACCCAGTCGATGCCTTCCGCCGCCTCGTATCCCAGATAACCGCTGTCGAAGTAGCCACAAAGGAACAGGACGTATCTCACCTGTTTCCCATAGGACAGTCGCAGTTGGTTCATCTTCGTGGCTTCCTCTTTGCGTCTCTTGTTAACATTGGTGAAGTCACCCGCTGACTTGGCCTCGACCAGCAGCGGCAGATCCCCACGTCGTGCAGCCTTCGGCATAATTGCAGCATCCACAGGTATGGTGACCTCACGACCGGTCCCTTCCTGCCTAGCGGGCACGTTCATCCGTATTGAGAACGTACCCGGGCGCATGTTCTCGAAGCTCCTTTGTCCCCCCGCCGGAAGATTGACATAGCACCTCTCCTCCAGCCACGACGCTATCCCAGCGAGTTGGCGATCTTCTTGTGCGTTCCGGATGATGGGATTCGCCACGGCCCCGCACAGGCGATCCGCGATAATCGTCGCAGCCCGGTAACGCTCCAACTCAGAAGGGGTGTCTCCCCGCTCTAGCCAAACGAAAATGTCCGGGTCGGCCATCCTTTGGATAACCCCGGTTATCTTCCCCAACGCCACATCTGCGCCCTCCCGCGACATCCGAACGGGGAGCTTCTTGTCCCTTTCCATAACCTTGACCAAGTGCCGGGACACCCCAGCAAGCCCTACAAGCCGATCCGCAGCTAACGGTGGGCAGGTCGCCATCCGCAATGTAGGCAAAACACCGGGAATCGCCCTTAGCAATGCGACACCAATATTTGTCAGATTCGCCGTGGCCTCCAGGGTGGATTCAACCTCGCTCGTGGTCTGAACCCGCGTTCTCCTGTAAGCATCCGGAGCAAACTCCAAGAACCACTTGTTGTACAAATCCACCGACAGAGCAATGTCGCCCTTCCATCTATCGGGTTTGTCCCTATTGACTGCCATCACTCAAGTCCCCTTCCATGTGGACCCCCCACCGGCCAAACCAAGAAACCTGCAAGAGAAGCCGTGAATTCACCGATCTCTTCTCCAGCCACACTGCTTTCTCATTTTACTAGCTCATCAGAATTCACACGGGAGTGATGGTTGGGAGGAGTTCCCCCAACTACGCGTCCACCCTACCCGAGGTATTGGACGACCTGACCAAACGGTTCGCGGTAGGCAGGATCCGTGTGGTCGCCGACCGGGGTCTCATATCAGCATCCAACCTGGAAACTGTCACACAAGTAGGGTGCGAACACTCTGTTCGCCACCAGGCTGCGCCGCGTTCAGATCACCTGCCAAGCATTGGACGCCATCCACCAGGACACGGTGTGGGTCGTACGGGCCGAGATGTTGGGACTCGTCGGAGGGTCTAGGCGGACGCGTGGGGGTAGTCAGAGACGACGGCGGAACTCAGCCTCATCGAGTTGGACGATGAGTGCGCTCTTGTGAGATATAGAGCTTATTTGTATTCGTTGGCCGTGGGGGAGATAGCTCTATCGGGGTTCCCACGACTCGGGTGGTTCCCAAGGTTGAAACAGTCTGATCCCCGTCCGGGTAAGTTCAATGTCGATACAGTCCGGTGGTGCCATGATCTCCGGGCTGGATATGTAGAACCCGAGCCGGTACTCGCGTTGGTGCCGGAATAGTTGCTGTTTCCGCATCCACCGCCCGAACAGAAGTTCCTCCCGCTGCAGAAGTTCTTCAGGCTCCTTGGACGTGGGCGAATCTTCGTAGGTGTACTGAACAGGTCCATAGAAGGTCTCGATCTTGTGTGACGCTGCCCCGTTGAGTTTCAGCCACCTGTAGATACCGCATTCAATCTCTATCTTCAACCGATCAGGATCAGGAACGCATGTCCAACACTCTCTGTTGGACGGCAACGAGCCCTTTAGCTGCATCCACTCGTCCTCGCTCGTGGGTACAGCCGACAAGCAGAAGAGATAAGGAGACGGGATCCACGAATCCTCGACGCTCAATTCTTGCCAGAACCTCGTCGTTCCAGCCTTGACCCCCTTGAGATGGACAGGCTCAGGCTCAAACGCGAGGTCAATGTCAACTCCCATGTCGCGGAGCGCCGGAGGCAGGCTATCAGGATCCTGCCATTCCAGCGTGACATGTCCCTCATGCCGGGTGCGCTGCATACCCTCTTGGACGTCGCCTATCCCGATCTCATTTTCGAGGTCCCTGAACGTCCGGGCTGAGGTCAAACGGAGTCCGCCTACTCTCTGGGGGAGATACCGCGATTCCCACGCACGCAGCAAGCGCATCACAATCGATCCCCCTAGGGTAGCCTCGGCTTCCGGGCCGCATTCTATTCTACGATGTTGGACAAACCCCTTCGGCCCGATCTTGGTGCCCTAGTTACTAATGAACGCCACCGAAGCTCACCGGACCGGTCAGCGTTCAAGCAGAACAGACGTCCTGCACGGCTTCCCGCACAGCTGTTCTTCCAGGTCAGAAGAGCCACTTGCGGTGGGTCACGGCTTGGTCTGGTTTACTTGCGACTCGCCATAGCCCCTTGGCTATGAATGCCAGCTGCCAAGGATGATCCAAGGGTGTTGCCATATAGAGGCGTGTCATTTACTTTATGTGACCTAGGAGGCTGAGATCCAGGTTATGCCTGATGGGTCTGTTTTGGCTGATCCCCGGTGGGAGGCTTTTTCCGAGAGGTGTCTGGTCTTGGATTTGGAGGTTGTGGACGGGGGAATCCGGGAGGTGGGCGCTGTTTGGGGAGATAGAGAATTGCGAATCCCCAAGGTCCGATCATCCGAGCAGGCTGTGCGAGAACTGGATGCCTTCGGGAGGGGGGCGGAATTCGTGGTGGGACATAACATCGTGGCGCACGATCACCGCTTCATAGAAAGGTATCTGCCTCGGTCAAGTCTCCTGACCCTGCCGGTGGTGGACACTCTCTATTTGGCTCCGTTGGCCAAGCCTGAGCAGCCTTATCACAGTCTGGTGAAGGACTACAAGCTGGTCGGTGCCGAGCGGAACGATCCGGTTGCCGACTGTCGTCTGGCTCTCAGACTCCTTGAGGATTGTTGGACTCTTCTCAATGGGAGAGATGGCGAGAAGGACAGGCTGCTGTGGGTCTACCGCAGTTGTTTTTATGATTCCGGCAGTTCTGGGGGGACCTCACCTTTGAGGTTGCAGGGAACGGGTTTCTTGTTGGAAGAGCTCGGAGGCAGGATGATCCCGCATCATCGAGTGGTGAAGGACTTCGAGTATTTCGCGGGAGAACGGGCCTGCTCGGAAGCTATCCGGCGTGGGCTTCCGGGCTTGTTAGAGGATCCGCGAACTCGACCTGCGGTGGCTTATTCACTTTCCTGGCTTACGGTGGCCGGGACCGAATCGGTGCTGCCCCGCTGGGTCCACAAGCAGTTTCCGGCGGCGTCGGATTTCGTGCGGAGGATACGGAGCGTTTCGTGCCGGCGCTCCGAGTGCGGGTATTGCTCGAAGCATCATGACCCGAAGGGAAAGCTCAGGCGGTATTTCGGGTTCGATGGGTTTCGCTCCACTCCCACAACCACCGACGGGGAGAGCCTTCAGGAACGGATCGTGACCGAGGGCATAGCTGGTGAATCCATCCTGGCCATCATGCCCACCGGCGGTGGCAAGTCGGTGGGCTTCCAACTTCCAGCCATCGTCAACAACGAACAGACGGGAGCTCTCACCGTGGTGATCTCTCCCCTGCAAGCGCTGATGAAGGACCAGGTCGAGAACCTCAACAAGGGGACGGAGTCTCCAACCCTGGCTGCTACCTTGAACGGTCTGCAGACCATGATCGAACGGCGCGATGTCCTGGAAGGCATCCGCCTGGGTCGATTCGCGCTCCTTTACGTTTCTCCCGAACAACTGCGCAGCCCGTCCTTCACTCGGGCAATCAGGCAGCGCGAGATCGCGGCGTGGGTGTTTGACGAGGCGCACTGCATCTCCAAGTGGGGACATGACTTCCGTCCCGACTACCTGTACGCGGCCCGATTCATCAGAGAATTCTCAGAGACCGAAGAGGTTGATGTGGCCCCCGTTGCATGCTTCACGGCAACGGCCAAGTTGGATGTACGCGAGGAGATAGGTTCCCACTTCAGGAAGGTTCTTGGCAAGGACTTGCGGGAACTCGCCACCGATCGGATTGATCGGGAGAACCTTCGCTTCCGGGTCGAAGAGACTCCTAACTCGAGAAAAATAGAACGCATCGACCAACTTCTACAAGAGAGCATTGCCCCAACCCCGGAGTCGGCTGCATCCGGCTCGGCAATCATCTACGCCCGCAGCCGCCCCAGAACCGAGCATTTGGCAGAGATGCTGCGCTCCCAGGGATGGGAAGCCGAGCACTTCCATGGCGGACTTGATCCTCCTGAGAAGAAGCGAGTGCAGGATTCCTTCATCGAAGGGAACCTGCCGGTCATCGTCGCCACAAACGCTTTCGGCATGGGGATCGACAAGAGCGATGTCCGGCTGGTAGTACACGCCGATGTTCCTGCTTCTATTGAGAGCTACCTCCAGGAGGCCGGCCGGGCCGGGCGGGACGGCCAACCAGCAAGGTGCGTGCTGCTGTTCGCCAAGGGGGATCTTGAGAAACAGTTCGATCTGGTCTCCAGGGGCCGGTTGACCAAACGCGACATTGCCCAGATCCTCCGGGCCATCCGCGGTGCACGCCGCCGCGACACCGAAGAAATCGTGGTTTCGCCTGGTGACTTGTTGCGCACCCCGGGCTCTGACTTTTCCTTCGACGAGGAGAGTCGCCATGCTGCCACACAGGTCAGGACCGCCATCTCGTGGCTGGAGCGGGCCTGTTTTGTGCTGCGCAACGAGAACCGCACCCGCCTCTACCAGGGAGTTCCGGCAGTGCCTGACTTGGAGGAGGCTCTCGGGAAGCTGGAAAAGCTTGAGCTTCCGTACTACAGGAGGAGGCAGTGGGAACAGGTACTCCGCCGCCTACACCTTGCCGATCTGAGAGAGGGGATCGAGGTTGATGAAATCGCCCTCCTGCCTTCTTTCCGAAGGCGGTTCGAGGCTCTCAAAGACAAGCACCCTGACGATCCGGCACTAGCTAATCGCACCTTCACTCGCGAGATCTTCCGGACCTTGCACGACATGACGCGCGCCGGCGTGCTGGAGAGCGGCATCTACTTCTCCGCTTGGCTACATCACAAAAGGGGCCGCACGTCTCCGAACCGGTTGGAGGAAATCACCAAGGCCCAAAGGACACTTCTGGACTTGCTTCGGGAACAGTGGCCGAGCATCGACTCTGGAGATGAAGTCGAGGTTTCCATTCCCCAACTGCAAGAGCAACTGCGGGCCCGTGATCTGAAGATGGTGAACGACAGCATCCTCACTCTGTTGAAGGGTTGGACCAGGAGAGTCGTCGGTCGGCAGGCACCCGTCACACCGAGGAGTCGTGGACGGCGAAGGCTCGGGATTCGTCTGGAAGTGTCCTGGGATGAGTTGGCGGAACAGTTGAGATTACGGAACGAAGTCGGCAGGGTCGTGTTAGAGGTGCTGAAAAACACGGCGGATCAACTCAATCTGATCGGTGAGCGCCTCGTCCGGTTTTCCCTCGAGGACTTGCACCGGGCAGTGGAAGAACGTTTAGGGCTGTCCCAAAGCCTCGGCGACGTATTCATCGCCATTGAAAAGACTCTTCTGTTCCTGGACGAGAATCACGTCATCAGGCTGGAGAGGGGACTCTCGGTCTTTCGCCAGGCGATGACCATTCGCCTGCACGAGGAGGCCAAGAGAAGAAGGTATTCAGAACGGGATTACCGCCCTCTCCGAAAGCATTACCAAGAGAGAATGATCCAGATCCACGCCATCGGACGGTATGCCGAGGAATCCCAGAAGAGCCTGGAGGGTTGGGCCCGGCGATATGTGGACAACTACTTCAGGATGTCAGGTCGGGAATTCAACCGCCGCTACTTCCCCGGGGAACTCAAAGCTCTGAAGCGGCCCACGTCCAAGGAAAACTACGAAGAGATTGTCGAGAGCCTGGGAAACCGGGCGCAGGAACAGATCGTGACAGCCCCCAAAGACCGGAATCTCCTGGTGTTGGCCGGTCCCGGCTCGGGAAAGACCCGCGTGGTCGTCCATCGGGCCGCGTATCTGCTGATAGTGGAACGCATCCGCCCTGAACGCCTGCTGGTGATCTGTTTCAACCGCTCGGCCATGCACGAACTGCGGGTAAAGCTTCGTGAACTCGTGGGTGATCCGGCCCGCCGGGTAGCCGTACACACCTACCACTCCCTAGCATTGCGACTCACCGAACGCTCCCTTGCAGAACGCGCCAGGACCGCCGACGACAGCCGGATCGACTTCGACGAGATCATCAGAGAAGCCAACCGCCGCCTGGCAGGAGAAGAGCAACTGATCGGCACCGAGCCGGACCAACTTCGAGACCGGCTCCTCGCCGGATTCGAATATGTGCTGGTAGACGAATACCAGGACATCGACAACGACCAGTACGAGATGATCACCCACATAGCGCGGCGAGCCGGCCAGGATAAAGACGAGGACCGCCGGGCCACCATCCTCGCCGTGGGAGACGACGATCAGAGCATCTACGCCTGGCGACGCGCCAATGTTCGCTACATAAAACAATTCGAAGAGGAATTCAAAGCCCAGCGCCACTATCTGGTTGAGAACTATCGCTCCACCCGGCACATCATCGACGCCTCCAACGAGCTGATCCGACACAATCGCGACCGGATAAAGCTGAGGGACAGCATCCGGATCAACAACGCCCGGAAGTCCCATCCCCCGGGAGGGAAATGGCAGCGTCTGGACCCCCTAACCGGCGGAAAAGTCTCACGGGTCAAAGTGGAGAAGACCTTCCTAGCCCAGGCCACCCTGGCCGAGATCGAGCGTCTCCGGAAACTCGATCCCGAATCTGAATGGCAGCAGTTTGCCGTTCTGGCCTGGAGCCACACTCAACTGGCACCCATCCGCGGTCTCCTTGAGAAGAAAGGAGTCCCCGTGCGCAGATCCGTCCCGTACGGACTACCAAGGCTCGAAAGAATCAGGGAGTTCCGTTTACTGCTTGACCGCCTGTCCACAATCCGGGATTCCGAGATCTCCCTGGCAAGACTGCGGCAACAACTTGTAAATCTCTGCCACGCCAAACCAAACGGTAATCACTGGCTGGGAATGGCAGATCACATGCTGGCTCGAATCCAAGCCGGGATAGGCGTCCAGCCCGTCCCGGTGACAGACATCACAGAGGCGATGCGCCAAGGCTTAGCCGACCACAACCGCTCCCATCTCATCGGCCAAGGTGTGCTGGTCAGCACCATCCACTCCGCCAAAGGACTGGAATTCGATCATGTCCTAGTGCTGGGAGGCATCAGAAACGCTCCGAACGGCAATCGATCCGCCGAGGAAGAGAGGCGCCTCTACTACGTTGCCATGACCCGCGCCCGTCACACGCTCGCGCTGATCGACTCCCGTGATAGCCCAAACCCCTACTTTCAAGACATCCGACACATGACCCTGCATCGCCAAGCGGCGGTAGCCCACAACCAACCCGTCGAACACGTCGACATCAGGTACGAAGTGCTGGGAATGAAAGACCTGAACATAGACTTCGCCGGCCTGAAGAATCCAGATCATCACATCCATCGTTCACTGAGAAGATTGCAAACCGGGGACCTGATCAACCTACAACGCCTTCCAAACGGACAGATCCACGTGGTTAATGGCCGGGGCGTCGAAATAGCCCGCCTCTCCCGTAGAGGCACGGAACGCTATCCCCCCAAGCGTCTGACTCAGATAGATGAGACGCGAGTGTTAGGCATGGTATCGCGCCACCTCAACGAAACCCGCCCTACCTTCCGAGAACGCATGAAAGTCAATACCTGGGAACTACCCCTCCTCGAATTGCGCCTCCATCAAGTCCAACAACATAGCTGAACCCCACCGGGTTTCCCGGAGTTTTAGGTGTGTCCCCAATAGCCTCCCGCAGACACCACACGATGCGTCGAGACCGGCAGGAGCCCCCTTCCCCTCGGGCCGGTCGCGGCACCAACAGTGATCGCTCACTGTGTGAAGGCTCGGCGGCCCGTGTTGGAAGCCTGGGAGGATGCCTGACCGCCCGCTCGGGACCGCGCAGCACCCGACACACACCAACCCCGGCGGGCGGATCCGGTTCACCAAGCACAAGACCAGCCCACCGCCAAGGGAGACCGCCCAGAAACAAAGAGCACCGTGTCACACGCCCCTCACCATGCAACAACCATCACTCCCGAACGTTCGCAGCGTTCGCGAAGCGTTCGTATAGCCTCTGACCTGCGAAACCACCAACTTGACATAGCAGGCGTTCGTAAACCGTTTGCCGCGAACCTTCCCCGTGAAGAGCAATACGAATATATGGACGAACGCTCCGGACGACGACACCCGCCCCTCACCCTCCGGCGCGCCAACCCAAGTTTCCTCCCGTGTGCGACATTCCCTTAGAAACCTCCGATCCTGAGCAGAACGGAAAACGCCACGTAAGCAATCAGCGACCGCGCAGCACCACCGCTCCGACTTCGTCAACCGAACATTGTGGACCGGTGACAACCTCCATGTGCCCGCGGTTTCAACAGGGAGGCAGCGGACCTATTTAATCTGGGCCCGCCGTTCATCAGCGACTACCCCTCCCAGGCACCCATAGGGTCACGCACATGCGTGTAGGATCAGTCACTACCAGGGGTCCTTCTGCCTCGGATGTCGCTTCAAACAGCCGATCATGGACGGATCCCCCATCCCTACTGGTGGAGTCCGACTCCCCCTCCCAGGCCCTACAGCCGTCTGGCAGGAGAAGGTACAAACCTGACAAGCAAATGAAAGTGCTCACATGGAATGTCAACAAAGCGGCCGAGTCACGGCCTGCTTTGTGGGAAGCTGTGCAGCGTGAGGCAGCGGACATCGTCCTATTGCAAGAGGTCAGGCGACTACCTGAGGATCTACTGAGCAGCTATAACTGTCACTTCGTAAGACCGAGGTACTTCAGTGGTCACGACGCCCCGTTCGCGACAGCAATTCTGTCCAAGTGGGAGATGGTTACTCGCCCATTCCTGAAGTCGCAGCTCGGATGGGTCAACCAAATCCAATCGCAGCACCATGGATGGATACTCGAGGCCGAAGTGAACACACATCTGGGGATCAAACTACGAGTAGTGTCGGTTCACTCGCCTGCCTTTCCCATTCCTGCAGAGACATTGCTTGATGCAGATGTCTCCTGCATCAAGCTCCCGAATAATCCAGACCTCTGGGTTACCGAGATTCTGTGGTCTTTACTCAGAGACTCGGACAGTCCAGAGAAGGTGAACTGGATCGTCGGTGGTGACTTCAATAGTTCGATTCTGTTCGACCTACCCAAGGATCGAGGTAACCGGGAAGTCATACGCCGATTGAATGCGTTGGGTCTAACGGACTGCATTAGCCACTTCTACGGCGGGAGTGTGCCGACCTTCAGACATTCAGGAGGGAGCATCAAACACCAACTCGACTACTGCTATGTGAACGCGGACTTACTCGAACGCCTTGCTTGTGCCCGAGTACTGAGCCGTCAAGAGGTGTTCGGCTCGATGCCGAAACTGAGCGATCATCTCCCGATCGTGTGCGAGTTCGATTTCGGGAGCCGTGAATCCCCGACATCCCTTGAGGACGGGTTTGCGGCATCGGGCGGTTAGGTCACCGGCAGTGTCTTATTTCCACAGGTCCTTCGGGCCTGGCCAGATTAGCTTCTTGGTCAAGCACTCTGTACTTAGCATCGTGCCGACGACTACGAACTAGGGAGGGGGTGCAAGGCGGCCTGCGGTCAGCACCATTGTGCCCTTGCAAATGGAGATAAGGGTTACTCGGGTGTGATCTGTTCCTGGTCTACTTGGAACGCCGCGTGGCTAATCGTCAAGGTGGTCCTCGTCACCCATTAAGGCCTTCCAAGTTCGGGTGTTTGGTATCGCCATGGTACCGATACCACCCTGGGGGGCGGACCCCACGCCTCCATTACCTCCCGTCGAGCCTCGAACAGCCTTTGGTGGGCTCCCTCGACGCCTTGCACAACATGGGAAGGGGCTTGTTCGGCAACCTCTCGGGAGACGCCCGCATCGGCGCACTATGTCCTGAACGAGGTTCGGAAGCCGTGGGGACGCATTCGACGCGGTTCTTTTTTGAGCATCTTGGACAAGCCCTCGCGTGGAGCTCTTCCGCTATCTCACCGGGATGCCCGAACCGCTCAGGGTGGCGGACTTCTCCTGCCACATCGCCTTGGCGGGCGTTCCCCAGGTCGTGCCGCCCCTGGTACCGGTGAAGAGTCTCCTGAAGGCACCCATCCGTCATCGTAGGCGCCACTTCGGCAACCTGCCTGACAGAGAGGGTAACCTGGAGGTCACCATGAGGGCGAGTACACGGTGCTGATGTTCACCTCCCAGGCCCTAGCCATCGCTCACGCTCGCAGTCAACGGGAGGAGCAGCGGGTCAGGGGCCGACCCGGAAACGCCGGAACCGGAGCTAGGGCGTGCTCCGACCAGCAGGCGAGTTGGATCGTCGAGGGCCTGCGCAACCCCGACCAGCCCTTTAAGGAACTGCTAGGGGAGATCAGCCTCCGGCGGGCCGCCCGATGCCGTCCCATAGTAGGGCGATGTGGACTGCGGACCGTTTGGGCTCCTCAGAGGAAGGGGACCGGGACATGACGATGTCGGGGATTTGGACGCAGAGCGGCGAGGATTGGAGTCTGATTCCGCCGGAGGGTTTTGCTGACGAGGCGACGCTTCATGACCTGATCGAGAAGACGCCGGAGATGCTGCCGCTGTCTGGGACACCGACGCTGGTGATCCTCGGTCGGGAAGTGCTGCTCGGGTCGGGCTATGCTGACTTGCTGGGCGTCGAGACATCGGGGCGACCGGTCATCGTCGAAGTCAAACTTGCCTACAACAACGAGGCACGCCGCGCCGTCGTTGCACAGATCCTGGCCTATGCCGCGAATCTCCACGGCATGAGTCGACAGCAACTCGAGGACCGCGTCCACAACCACCTTCGCCAGCGCGACCATGCAACGCTGTTAGACGCGGTCAGGTCAGCTCAAGAGGACGCATTCGATGTTGATGAGTTCACGGCAGCTGTGGACGAGCACTTGCGAGAGGGCCGGTTCCGATTGGTGTTCGTCCTCGACGACGTACCGGCGGAACTGATGACACTGGTCGCCTACCTAGAGCACGTGACCGACAAGCTCGTGATCGACTTGGTCGCAGTCAACTCCTTCACAATCGGCAGCACAGAAGCGGTGCTGCCACAGCGCGTAACACCGGAGCGGCACGAGGTAACCGTTGAGAAAACGCGCCGTAAGGACTCTGGCACTCTCTATCGCGGCAGCGACAGATTCGAGGCCACCATCCAACAGGCACCCCCACATAATCGTGAGGCGCTACACCGTCTTCTGGAGTGGGCCCGCGGCCTTGAGGAGCAAGGCTACGTCACTCTTGAGACATATGAAGGCAAGGGAGCTAAGCGGTTCACGCTCCTACCCCGGCTGATCATCGAAAGGCGTGGTCTGGTAACCATCTGGAATGACGGAGGCGCTTCGATCCAATTCTGGCGCAGTGTCTTCAAGAGGAAGGCACCTGACTCTATAAAACGAATCGAACAGTTGGCCAATACCCGGGTCGGTCAAGGCAATACGATCCGTGAAATCAGCGATGAGTTGCTGGAGGCTCTCACCGAGGCATACGAACAGGCCGCCACTGCCCAGTAGCAATCCATCCACGCCCCCGTTCGATGGGCCCAGGCCGCCTTGGCGCTAGTTGACTACGCCACTCGCACCTAGAAAAAGCGCCGACTTGCCCCTCCCAATCCCCTGATCGCCGTCAGGGGTGGCTGTTCAACCACCAGATGGCGGTATCGGCATGGCTAGGGTCTCGTTATAGACTCGCCAGATCACCAATAGACGCGTAATGGTCGGCACCCAAGTCCTGTTTTCGTAACATTTCAGCTACTTCGGGAGTACGCAACAGCAGCTCCGGGCGCACCCCCAACACCAAAGTCGTTTCATCATAAACACAGGCTTCGGTGGCTGGGGGACAGGGATGAGAGGGGCGATGGAGGAAGGAATAATGTCTGGGGCATCGCCCACTCTCACAATTGGAGGCTTCGAGAGCGGTCGAGCCTCCCCTTGGGTTGAAGGGCGGAGACAGCGCCCGTCAGCCTCTCCTCGCAGGCTACCCATAGCAGGCCCTGGGAAACCCCGCCCGCCCGGCCGTTTTTTCACACTCTGGGGGAGGTGGACGGCTCGTCACCCCTTTTGGAGGAGCGGTCAGAACAAGAGGTTCTGTGTTTTATTCTTTTCCACGATCTAAAACGCCCGGCAGGAGCGTTCGTAAACCGTTCTCTGTAACGTTCGCAGCGTTCGTGAAGCGTTCGTTTGGGGTGTGACCTGGGATAACACCGACTCGAAGGGGTCGGGCGTTCGTAGCCGTTCGCCGGTAACGGGCTTCCCTGACGAACCCGCGCGGGAATGCAGCGAACGCTTAGTGGAAGAAACCCCAACCCACCGGCGAACCTGCCTGTTCCGTTCCGGGTTGGCGGGTGCTTGCCCACGTGTTTTTGGTTGTGGGCAGGCTTTAGTGCAAACGTGTGGTTGAGTTCGCCCACAACGAAGAACGTTTCCCGAACGGGATTTCGCAGGGTCATGCCGGCCCCCGAAGTGGCAGAATTCGGGAGACCCTTTTGGTGTTTGCTTCGGATGGAGGTGTTGTTCTTGGTTTTTAGTGTTTTGTTCGCTTCCCCAGTCATGAACCTCCACAAAGGGTCAGAGCCCTATGTCGAGGCCGGGGGTTGGGTCGTGTTGGGTTGGGCTGGGGTCGTCCAGGGGGCTGGTTGTGTCTCTGGCGGGAGGGCTTTGTAGGGAGAGTTCTCTGTCGAGTTGGTTGATGAGACTGATTACGTCTGGTGCTTCGAACACCCGGTATCGTTCTTTCCCGACGGTCCGCTGTTTTAGTACCCCTTTTTCGGTGAGTTGGTTTACGGCCGATCCGGTGGCGACATCGGACCGGCGGATGATCGCAGCAGCTGACGGCACGGTGAAGATCGGACAGGCCGGTAGTATCCCAAGGAGGAGGTCCGCGGATGATCCTTTTCTTACCGGAGCGGCCCGGTCGCGCAGGTTTGTCTCCAACGCGGAAACGGCTTGCAGGTAGCTGTGTGCTTCTTGACAGGCCGAGTGGGTGGCCTCGGCGAACATTCCCAGCCATTGTTCGGCGGCTCTGTCCCTTTCCGGGTTGTTGGCTGCTCCGACGTGTCGCCAGGTGGTGAGACCGTCGAAGTAGGCTTGGCGGGATCGGGCCAGTACCGCGCTGATGGGCGGCACGAACACCGGAGCGACACCGCTGCGGCGGAGCACTGCGTGTACCAGGGCCCGTCCTAGCCGACCGTTCCCGTCGCCGAACGGATGGATCGTTTCAAACTGAGCGTGGGCGATTCCCGCTTGCACCAGCGGCGGAACGTCGGTGCGGTTCACGAACGCCATCAGGTCTTCCAGGAGCGCTGGGACTTCTTCGGGAGGGGGCGGAACGAACGTAGCTCCTACCGGTGTGTAACCCGAACCGCCTATCCAGTTTTGAACGTCTCTGACCCAACCGCCCAAATGGGGGTGCATAGACGCTGCCATCAACCGCCGGTGCATGTCCAACAGATCGTCCGTCTGCAACGACCTCCGAACAGATGCCAAACGAACCGCGTCTCCCATTGCTTCGATGTTCGCCAACACTTCCACCGCTCGACGGTCCGACGATCTGCCTCCCTGACGATGCTCCGCCTCTGCCGTCAGGAGACGCCGCGGGGATAGCTCTATGTCCTCGATCCGCGAAGAAGCAGTCGCCTCTACCCGCAACAACACATAAGCGAACGCGTCCAACGGGTGGGGCACGTCTGCGGTGTAGCTTCTGTTCAAAGTGGCAACCGCCGCCTCAGCCTCCCTTAATGTCGCAACCAAGCCCACCGACACACGCGGAGACCATCCCGAGAGCACATCCGGCACAAACGCCTCATACCGTCCCCCACGCCTCTCCCGGGACACCGGAGCGTCGAACCGCGGATGCCAGTACCTAGACACATACCAACCCATAACCTTTACCCCCAACTACCCTAACCACAACATTACCAACAACCTTAATCCCAAAAGTCGAAAAGGGAAAGGTTAAGGCGCAATTCGACCCCCTCCGTTGCGACCTGTTTACCCGATCACACAAAACCGAAGGCCGGAACCTACAATCCCCCGGCGTCACTAGCCGTAAGCCAGGTATTCGACCTGGTCCGCTATCCACCAAACCAGGGGAAGAAAAGGGGTGGTGGGAAAAAGACTCGCCCACACCCTCCAAAACGAGCCGCCGGTCAGCAAAGACCGAACATCTCTCACTGTCTCACCGCCCACCACAGCCCCTTCCCACCCCCAGTAGGATCCTCCTACCGTTATTGACCGGACCTGCATGGCATCCCCACCGGCGGTTGTCGAAGAGTCTCAGGGCTGGGGGTTGGTGATGTACTCTGCCCACTGTTGCATCACCTGTCGGCGTTGTCCGAGGAGATCGGTTCGGCTGTAAGCGGCTTCTGCCCGATTCCGGATAGCATGTCCGAGGGCCCGTTCCGCCACCTCCCGAGAAACACCGGTCTCGGCGCACCAGTTCCGGAAACTGCTGCGAAACCCGTGCGGCACACAATCAATGTCGTTTTCCTTAAGGACCTTCGCCAGCCCGTCGCTGGATTGGGTCTTGCCCCGGATCGACGGGAAAACCAGCCTCTGCCCGCCAGTTTGGGTGCGTGCCTCGTCCAGGACGGACCTGGCGGCATCGCTTAACGGGACGCGATGGGGGCGGCCTGTTTTGGTCCGACCCGGTGGAATACACCAGGTCTGCTGGTCCATGTCGATCTCCTCCCACGTAGCGTTCCTCACCTCACCCGAACGGGTTGCCGTCAAAACGAGAAACCGCAACGCCGCCCCCAGCAGCCCACCAAGCACCACTCGTTTCAACGGTTTCGATCGCGTCCCTGACCTGTGAGTGGTGGAGGGCCTTGTAATGAGTCGGTGGTCTGCTGTTACGACCCAACGCCGCTACCACCCGCTCGTCGGCAGGGTTGTCCTCCCGATACCCCTGAGCGATAGCCCAACGCATCACCACGCTGATCCGCTGGCGAACCTTACGAGCCGTCTCGGCCTTCACATGCCACATCGGCGAAAGCACCGCCAGCACCTGGGCGGTGGTTACCCTGTCCACCCTCACCTCACCCAACGGACCGGCGAACCGGGTCAGAGTCGACCGCCAAATAGCGGCGGAACGTCCTCCCGTTTTCCACTTCGCAGAATGAAGTCCTATCACCCGCTCCGTAGCTTCCGAAAACGTTGGAATGGCGGGGGCATGTGGGTTCCGGCCCTGTTCAATAGAACGGCGGTTCCCCAACGCCTTATGACGGGCCTCCGAAAGCGTAACCACCGGGTAAACACCCAAACCGAGGTTGGTTTCCCGACCATCGATACGGACCCGCTGGGTCCAACGCTTCGACAACCGACCATTGATCCGCCGGGAGACCAACAAAGAAAGACCGTGACCTCCCCTCCCGTCGCCGTACCTACCCGGCTGGTTGACAGTACGAACGAACGCTGCCGACAGTGTTTTGGGACGCTTCGGACCCATTGTCTCCTCCTCATTCTAGTATATACGAATACGTATCAGTATATCGGAGGGATTACACGGATCCTAACGAAACCCCAAGAAACGACCCTCTCGGCTAATATGCAGATCTAGCTGGGCTAGCAGCAACCCTACGGTAGACCCTGGAACGCTACGAAACCTCCACAATGTGCCCTCCCCCGCCACCACCTTTCCATGGGTTGAACAGGCTCTGTCCAGCCTGGGACAGGCTTGCTGATTGGGTCGATTTGATCCCTCGACGCGGTCCGGGCGACGCCTGGGGCGGACGGGTCTCGGTGTTTGGCTCATGTCAATATGGGACTGTCCGTGGGACAAGATCAACCTCCCCACCGCAGCTTTTTTCACAGCCTGTGGCAAAACCTACGGCAGGTGTGATCCCATCACCCGCGACAGCCTCCTCTAGCCGGCGTCCATGTAGGCCCGGCCGGCTTGGGCTGCTGTGTTCAAGGCGCCGCCCAGCATCGATTGAAGAGATAGGATCCTGCGGTAATAGAGGTGAAGGCCGTATTCCCAGGTGAACCCGATCCCGCCGTGCACCTGGATG
Source organism: Acidimicrobiia bacterium (assembly GCA_965209025.1). Taxonomy (GTDB): domain Bacteria; phylum Actinomycetota; class Acidimicrobiia; order Spongiisociales; family ZC4RG35; genus Bin76. Next base: position 1,459,880 of record OZ242375.1, read on the forward strand.
GCGGACTCGCAGACCTCCCGTGCATAGGCGGGGACCGACCAGAGCAGGCCCGCCAGGAAGGCCGGGTCCCGGGAGCCCTCATCCATCAGGAAGGCCAGTCGGGCCACCGCCGATCGCATCAACTCCAGACGTGCCTTCATGTCCGCCAGAAGATGGGTCACCGCCTGGAAACGGGTGAGAGGGCGTCCGAACTGCTGGCGGCTGCGGGCATGGGAGACCGACAGCGTCATGATCCGATCCGCCCCGCCCACCAGGTCGGCCAGGAGCCCCGCCAGCCACCCGGCGGCCACGGCCCCGCCGTCCGTCCAGCCATCCAGCATCACCTCGGGCCGCACCCCGGCGGCCGACAGGGTGTGAACGCCTTGGGCCCGATCGAGGGCGTCGGCCCGCTCCAGGCGAACGGCCGGGTCCTCCAGGGAGATCACCGCCGTCCAGCGAGGATGGCAGAGCGCCGCCAGCTCGGCTCCCGGCGAAAGCCTCACCCCCACCCCGGAGACCGACAGCATCCCCCCTGCGTCTATCGTCCCCGATCCTTCGGTGACATATCCCGCTCCCCCGGCCACCTCGCCCGCCACCACTCCCTCCAGGCCGGCATGCCCGGCCGCGGCCAGAGCCGGCGCCAGGAGCAGCGACTCGTCCAGCAGCGCCACCGGCAGGAGGTGCTCCCCGGCCACTGCGCACAGGTCGATGACCTCCCCGACGGACAACCTCAAGCCACCGGCCTCCTCGGGCGTCATCAGCCCGTTCCAACCCATGCCGGTTATCTCGGCCCGCGCCCGGGGAGAAAGCGACCGGTGCTCCCTGGCCCGGTCCAGCGCCTCCGGGAAGGGGAGCAACTCCCCGAGGGCCTGGTGGAAGGCCGCGGCGAGTTCGCTCATCTGATCCCCAGGAGACGGCCGACGATGATGTTCTTCTGGATCTCGGAGGTACCCGAATAGATGCTCACCGAACGCGACTCCAGGAGGTCATGCGTCCAGCCGTCGTCAGCCAGGGTCACCTCCGGTCCCAGGATCTCGGCCGCGGTGGCGAACAGGTCCTGGTAGACCTCGGCCAGATACAGCTTGTCCACCGATGTGGCGCCCGGGAGCAGCGTCCCGGCCTGCTGATGGGCAAGCGTCCGGTAGGCCTGGGCGGTGAGCATCTCCAACGATGCGTGGATGCGTCCGATTCCGGCCAGGGCGGCCCGGTCGGCGCCTCCCGACGCCCGAACCCTTCCCGCCAGTTCCGAAAGCCTTCTCCGCAGCCGGATCGAACGTTCCAGCACGAAGATTCCCCGCTCATACCCCATCGCCTTCATCGAGACCCGCCATCCCTCGTTGATGCCGCCCAGCACGTTGGCGACCGGGACCCGCACCTCGTCGAAGAACACCTCGCTGAAGTGCGGCTCGCCGAGCATCTGGGGCAGGGGGCGGATGGTGATTCCGTCGCTCTTCATGTTGGTGATCAACAGGGTGAGCCCGCCATGCTGCCCGGGCTCCCCGCCGGTCCTCACCAGGAGGGCGTTCCAGGTCGACAACTCGGCGCGGGAGGTCCACACCTTCTGGCCGGTGACCACCAACTCGTCGCCGTCCACCTCCGCCCGGGTCCGGACCCCCGCCAGGTCCGAGCCGGCGTCGGGTTCGGAGAACCCCTGGCACCACAGTTCCGAGGCGTCCAGCATCCCGGGCAGGAACCGCTCCAACTGGGAGGGCTCACCCATGTCCATCAGGGTGGGACCCCACGTGTACAGGGCCAGCCGGTTGATCAGTTCGGCGGCGCCGCTCCGGGCCAGTTCCTCGGCCAGCACGGCCTCGGCGGCCAGCGACATCCCCCGCCCACCGTACTGCACCGGCCAGGAGAGTCCCATGAAGCCGGCCTCGCACAGTGCGGCCTGCCACTGGGTCAACGCCTCGATACGCTCCCCGTACTCGGCGGGCGGAGGGCCCGGGTCGTGATCGGCGATCCAGGCGCGGAGTTCGGTGCGGAGATCCTCCTCCGCGGGCCCCATGGCAAGCGTTTCGGGAAAGGTCTGCAGAATGACCTCGATTACCGCGCGGACAGCGACATTTCGTCGGACGGCGAGTGCAGCCAGCAGAGCACCCGGTGGCGGTCGCCCGTGGTGGCCTCGGCGGGAAACTCCTCTGTGCAGATGTCCATCACCTCCGGGCACCGGGGAGCGAAGGAGCAACCCGGGGGGAGGTCGATGGCAAGGGGAGGCTGCCCGCTCACCGTCAGCAGTCGCTTCTTGCGCGACTCCAGGCTGGGAAGAGTGGCCAGGAGCGCCTTGGCGTATGGATGGGCGGGTTCGTTGAAGATCTGGCGGGTGCTTCCGGTCTCGACGATCCGACCGGCGTACATGACAGCCACCCGGTCACACAGCCGGGCGACTATCCCCAGGTCGTGGGTGACGAAGATCATCCCGAATTGGAACTCCTGCTGCAACTCGGAGAGGAGCCGAAGGTACTGTGCCTGGACGGTCGCGTCCAGAGATGTGGTGGGCTCGTCGGCGATCAGGAGGGAGGGGCGGCACGACAGAGCGATGGCGCCCGCCACCCGCTGGCGCATCCCGCCCGACATCTGGTGCGGGTACTGCTTGAGGCGCCGCTCCGCCTGCGGGATGCCCACCTGGCTGAGTATCTCCACCACGCTGTCCCGCAACGCCCTTCCCCGCAGTCCCTGGTGTATGCGGATCGCCTCGGCCACCTGGTTGCCCACCGTGTATCCGGGGTTCAGGGAACTGAGGGGATCCTGGAGGATCAGGGAGATCTGTCCCCCTCTGATCTGTCTCATCTCCCGCTCGGAGAGGTCCAGCAACTCCTGTCCGTCCAGGAGGACGCTCCCTCCGACGATTCGCCCGGCGGGAGCCTCGACCAGTCGCATCAGCGCCATGCAACTCACGCTCTTTCCCGAGCCGGACTCTCCCACCAGCCCCAGCGTCTCCCCGCGGTCTAGCGAGAAACTCACCCCGTCCACCGCCTTCACCACCCCGCGGCGGGTGTGGAACTGGACCCGCAGGTCTTTGACTTCCAGCAACATGGCTACAACTGCCGCAGTTTGGGGTCGAAGCGGTCCCTCACCCAGTCCCCGAGGAGGTTGGCGGCCAGCACCACCCCGAAGATGGCTATCCCGGGAATGATCGAGACCCACCAGGCCCGGCCGAGGATGTCCCGCCCGTCGGCCACCATCAACCCCCAGGCGGGCGTGGGAGGCGGGATACCCACCCCCAGGAAGCTCAGGGAGGCCTCGAGGAGAATGATCAGCGCCACCTGCAGGGTGGCGAGCACGCCGATGGTGGGCATCACGTTGGGGAGGATGTGCCTCCAGAGGATGCGGGGACTGGAGAGACCCGCCACCCGGGCAAGGTCGATGAAGTCCTCCTCGCTTATCGCCAGCGCCTCACCTCGGATCTGTCTTGCGTAGTAGGGCCAGAGCAGTATCACGATCACCATGAGCACATTGGTCAGGCTGGCCCCCAGCAGCGCCACCAGGACGATGGCCATAAGCATCAGCGGAAGCGCCAGGGTCATGTCGGTGATTCTCATCAGGACGATCTCCACCCAGCCCCGGTAGAAGCCGGCGACCAGACCCACGATGGTCCCCAGCACCCCGGCCAGTCCGGTGGCCAGGATCGCCACCATCAAAGAGACCCGGGCGCCGTAGAGGATGCGGGTGAAGATGTCGCGGCCCAGGGTGTCGGTGCCCAGCAGGAAGTCGCTGCTGCCGCCCTCCTGCCACACGGGAGGGATCAGCTTGTTGGAGAGTTGCCCCACCTCCGGATCGTGAGGGGCGATCAGCGGGGCGAACACCGCCACCAGCACCACCAGCGCCAGCACGACCATGGAGACGAAGGGAAAGCGGATGGTGGTGGCCGCTCCCCGCACCTTCACCCGGGGCTCTTCCGCCTGGGGCGCTCCGGGCGCGGATTCGGTGGTGGTCATCGGGTGTACCTGATCTTGGGGTTGATCCACGCGTACGCTAGGTCGGCCAGGAAGTTACAGAGCACGAAGGCCGTCCCGATTAGGATCACCGCTCCCTGTATGACCGGGAAGTCCCGTTGGATCACCGCTCTGATCAGCAGGCTCCCCACACCCGGCCAGGCGAACACGTACTCGGTGACGATGGCGCCGCCGATCACGGCTGCGAAGATGACCGTTGCATAGGTGATCACCGGCAGGGCGGCGTTCTTGAAGGCGTGTTTCCAGATAACGACCGACTCCCGGACCCCTTTGATGCGAGCCAGCTTGACATAGTCGCCGTACAGGGACTCCAGCATGGAGGAGCGGGTGAGACGCATGATCCCCGCCGAGACGAACCATCCCAGGGTGAAGGTGGGCAGCACGACGGATAAGAGTCCCTCCCTTCCCCCGGTTGGAAACCACTGCAACTGCACCGAGAATACTCGCAACATCACCAGCCCCACGAGGAATGACGGCGCCGCCCCTCCCAGGATGGAGAAGATCCGGGCCACGTAATCACTGCCCCGCCCCCGGTATTTGGCGGCGTACACGCCCAGAGGCAAGGCGATCAGCAGGGAGAACATCATCGAGAAGACTGACAGTTCCAGGCTCGGCAGGATCCGGAGCGACAGGAGTTCGCCGACGGTGCGCCCCCGGAAGTACAGCGAGGTCCCCAGGTCTCCGGTCACCAATCCTCCCAGGAACACCCCGTACTGGACCAAGAGAGGCTTGTCCAGCCCATAGGCAGCCTTCAGTTCGTTGGCCATCTCCTCGGTCACCTGGGGCGGGATCATCCTCTCCACCGGGTCCCCGGTCAGCCGGACCATGAAGAACAACACCGTGATCAGGACAAATATGGAGACCACCGCCTGGGCCAGCCTCGCCAGAATGAAGCGCCTCATCTTTGCATCACTCTCTCCGATTCCCGCCTTTGTAGAAAGCCAACCATTTTCAGGTTAGAGGACCGCTCGGCGCGAAGGGGAAAAATCATCGGCGCCCGACTCAGAATATGCATAGGGGATTGACGGCCGATCCGGTCCCTCCCCTGAGACGCAGCGGCGACATCATCAGTACGAACTCGGCCCGGCCCTCGGCGGAGCACGCCGCCTTGAGCGCCTCGGTGTCCGGCCAGTCCAGGAGCGCGAGGCCCATCCCCGCCAGACCGAGGGAGTGGAGAGGCAACTCGAGGCCGGGGTACGGAGAGGGCATCCTCTCGATGCAGTCTCCCCCGTACACCGCCACCTCCCGGCGATGAAGCCAGCGGATTGCGTCGATGTCGAGGCCTGCCCGCTGTCCCGGCTCGGGCGGATCGTCCCGGGATTCATGGACCATCCGTCCCGAGCGGACCAGCACCGCGTCGCCGGCCTCGGCCTCCACTCCCCAGTACTCCTCTGCTGCTTCCAACTCCTTCGGGCCGATGCTGGCGGTCGGGTCGAGGTAGTCCATCCCCAACGCCGAGGCCACATCCAGGAACACCCCCCTGGTCACCACCCCCTCCGCCATCGCCTCGATCGACCCGAACCTCATCCCGGAGCGATCCACCTCGTCCGCCGCCTGCCGGCCGTTGTACATCTCGCCCTCGAAGTAGACATGACCGACCGCGTCGAGATGGGTCACCGAGAGGCCATGGGGTGCGATCCCCACGAAGTCCATGGTCGCCTCGGCATGATGCGCGGCGTAGAGAAGGTAGTGAACCACCGGCCGGGGATTGGAGGGCCCCGACACGGTGTCGAGGTCCCTTCCGATCGAGACCACCCGACCCGAACGCACCAGTGAAAGCGCCTCCTTCACCTTGGCGGGCGTTATGTAGTTGAGGGTCCCCCGCTGATCGTCTTCGCCCCACCGGCCCCGATTGGAGAGTTCGGAGAAGATCTCCCGGTAATTCAAGTTCCCGTCCCTCTCTCCCACGAGAGCCTGGGGCGGATCTCCGTCACGAACAGTTCCAACTGCTCCAGGATGTCCTCGGTCTCCGGGCCGGGCGGGGTGGCGATCTGGAGGTGGGTGGTCCCCGCCTCGGCGTATCTCTCCATCGAGTCGACGATCCGCTCCACCGACCCTCGGCACGGGTGGTCCGGATCGGCGCGATCAGACACCTCCAGGTTCACCCGGTTCGAGTACACGAATCCCTCCGGATCCCGACCGTATCCCGCCAACCTCTCCACGATGTCCTCCCGGATTCCCGGGATCCGGTCGGGGTGAACGAACGCTCCGTGCCACCCCGTGCCGATCCGGGCGGCCCGCCGGCGAGCCGGCAGGCTGTTTCCCCCCACCCAGATGGGGATGGTCCTCTGCACGGGCTTCGGGAAGAAGCAGATGTCGGGAGGGAGGCTGTAGAAACGCCCCTCGAACCCCGGATGGTCCTCTCGCCACAACAGGGTCATCACATCCAGGTACTCGTCGGTGACCGCTCCCCGGTCCGCCCAGGAGGCGTCAACCGCCGCATACTCCTCGGGAATCCACCCCACCCCCACCCCCAGGATCAACCGCCCGCCGCACAGCACGTCGAGGGTGGAGAGCATCTTGGCCGCCACCACCGGGTGCCGGAGGGGCACCACCAATGTCCCCAGGGCCAGCCGGATGCGCCGGGTGAGCGCCGACAGGAATCCGAGCAGCGTCAGCGGTTCGTACACCGGTTCGTCGGCGTCCATGTCCCCGATCCCCGCCTCGCTCCACGACCGGGGGCCGCTCATCTCTCCCTTCCCGCTGTAGGGATGGGGGGAGGTTATGTTGCGGGCCAGCACGATGTGGTCTCCGATCCACACGTCGTCCAACCCCGCCTCCTCGGCCGCCTCGGCCACCCTGCGAAAGGTCCCGACATGGGCGGCTCCCCTGAAATTGGGGATGCTGATTCCGAACTCCATCGACCTAACGTCTCCCCACGGCGACCTGTTGCCACGACCGGGTGCCCGAACCCGGATAGAGATGGCATGAGACCCCGTGACCGGGTTCCAACTCACCATGCTCGGGAGCCAGATCGGAGCACTGTTCCATCACATAGGGACAGCGCGGGTGGAAGGTGCACCCTCCCGGGGGGTCAATGGGGCTCGGGACCTCTCCCTCCAGAATGATCTCCTGGCTCTCTATGTCGGGATGGGCCGGCGGAACGGCCGACAGGAGCGCCTCGGTGTACGGATGGGCGGGTGTGGAGAACAACGACTCGGCGCCGGCCAACTCGATCACCCTGCCCACGTACATCACCATCACCCGGTCGGAGAGGTGCGCCACCCCGCTCAGGTCGTGGGAGATGAGCAGGTAGGCCAGGTCGAAGCGCTCCTGGAGGTCGGCCAGCAGGTTCATCACCTGGGCTCGGATGGAGACGTCCAGGGCGGAGACCGGCTCGTCCAGGATCACCACCTTCGGGTTGGGCGCCAGGGCGCGGGCGATGGCGATCCGCTGCCGCTGTCCGCCGCTGAACTCGTGGGGGTAGAGGTCGGCGTGCGCCCCGTAGTCGAGTCCCACCTGGCTCATCACCTCCCCTACCCGGTCGGTGGCCTCCTCTCCGCTCTGTTCGCCGGCCGACTGGATCGGCTCGGCGATGATGTCGCGGATCCTCATGCGGGGAGAGAGCGAAGAGAAGGGATCCTGAAAGACCACCTGCACGTTGCGGCGGTAGTCGACCAATTGCTCCCTCGAGTAGTCGATACTCACCTCGTTGCCCTGGAAAAAAATCCGTCCCGCGGTGGGAGACTCCAGGAGCAGCAACAGGCGGGCCAGGGTGGTCTTACCGCAGCCCGACTCGCCCACCACACCCAGGGTCTCCCCGGGCCACAGCCGGAGGTCGATCCCGTTCACCGCCTTCACCACCCCCCGGCCGCCGAACCCCAACGCTCCGGTCATGGCGAAGTGCTTGTGGAGGTCCTCGGCCTCCAGCAGGGGCTTGGCGTCGTTCATGTTCTCTCCTGGCGGGCGCGAACGCCGGGATCCCCCAGCATCTCTCGCAGCTCGCGCTTGCGGACCTTGCCCTGGGAGTCGATCGGCAAATCAGAGACAAACTCTACTCGCTTGGGCGTCTTGTAACCGGCCAACCGCGCCCGGCAGAACTCGATCAACTCCGCCTGGGAGGGGCTTGCGTCCGGTCCCGCCACCACCGCCGCCGTCACCGCCTCGGTCCACTCCGGGTGAGGCATCCCCACCACGGCCGCCTCCATCACCCCCGGGTGCATGCGGATGGTCTCCTCGACCTCGGCCGATGAGACGTTCATCCCTCCCGTCTTGATCATGTCCTTCAACCGGTCGTGGAAGAACAGGTTGCCATCCGGGTCGAGGCGGACCACGTCGCCGGTGTGCAGCCAGCCGTCCCGGAGCACCGCGTCGGTGGCCCGGGGGTTCCGGTAGTAGCCCTCCATCACGCCCGGAGAGCGACACAGCAACTCGCCCACCTCGCTGTCGGCGCCCCCCTCGTCCACCACCCTCACCTCCACGTGGGGGGTCGGTCTGCCGATCCAGCGGGAGTCCCCCTCCGGGATGTCGGAGGGGTCGTTGAAGAACCCGATCACCCCCAGTTGGCTGAGCTCGGACTGGCCCCAGTAGGTGGCCCAGGTCACCCCGGGAGCGCGCCGTGACAGCTCGGACACCACCCCGAAGGGGATGGGGCCTCCGTACACGTGCGCCTGGCGAAGGGAGGAGAGGTCCCGCCGCCCGAAGTCGGGGTGGCGGATCATGCGGTGGTAGAAGGTGGGAGTCTGCGAGGTGTTGGTCACCCCCTCGGCCTCGATGGCTTCCAGGACCGCCCCCGGCTCGGTGCGGGGGATCATCACCAGCGTCGCCCCCATCGAGATCAGGTTGGTCACAGCTCCCGTGCCGGCCATGGTGTACACCGGCGCCAGCAGCAAGAACACATCCGTGGTCTCCACGTACCTCTCGTACGACCAGGAGGGCGTGGTGGAAATCATCATCGCCCGGTGGGTGACCATCACCCCTTTGGGGACGCTCTCGGTGCCGCTCGTGTACATCACCATCGCCAGGTCGTTCTCCTCCACCAAGGCCTCGGGCATCTCATCGGACACGCCGTCCAGCATCTCGGAGAAGCCGATCTCGCCCGGCTGCGGATTCCCGTCCATCACCACCAGGCGGGGCTCATCCCGGGTTCCGGCCACCCCGGCCCGCGCCCGCTCGGCCATTCCAGGCCCGGCGATCACCACCCGGGGAGTGGAGTGCTCCACCTGCAGCGCCACTTCCGCCGGTGTGTAGGAGGGATTCAGGGAGGAGAACACCGAGCCCTGCTTCAGGACGCCGTAGTAGACGCCCACCGCCTCCGGCACGTTGTGGCTCATCAGCGCCACCCGGTCGCCCCGGCCCACCCCCAGGCGGGCCAGTCCGTGGGCCACCCGGTTGGAGAACCGGTCCAGGTCCCGGTAGGTGATCACCCGCCGGTTCGCTCTCCCCGATCGGGCGATGATGGCCGGCTTGTCCCCCTGTCGAGCCGCCTGCCTCCGGACCATGTCTCCCAGGGCGGCCCGTCGCAGCAGGTTCTCGACCAGACCATCACCGGCTCGAGCCGGCCCGCCGGAGGTCATCTCAAAGGCTCACCTACTCCGATTCCAGGACGGCGCCCAGCGCCCGGAGGTAGCGGGCTCCCGTAGCGCCGTCCACCACCCGGTGATCGAAGGCTCCCGACACATAGAAGGTCGGCCCGGCCACCACCCGGCCGTCCACCACCATGGGCCGTTCCGCAATCGTCCCGAAGTAGATGGTGGCCGCCGTGTTCAGGCTGATGATCGGCGTCCCGAAGTCGACTCCCCTCGGGCCCAGATTGGACGTGGTGATGGTGGCGCCCCCGATGTCGGAGAAGGTGAGTTTCCTTCGCCGGGCGGCCTCGGCGAGACGGCGTATCTCCCCGGCCAGTTCCCCCAGTCCCATCCGGTCGGCGCCGTGCACAACCGGTGCGGCCAACCCGTGAGGGGTGTCTACGCCCACGGCCACGTTCACTTCGTCGTACACGATCACCGACTTTCCGTCCAGAGCGGCATTCACCTCCGGAACCTCGCGGCAGGCCTCGGCCACCGCGGCGACCATGAGGTCGTTGAGAGAGACCTCCAGTCCCTCCGACCGGCAGGCCCCCAGACGGATGAGGAGGGGCCCGGCCCACACCGACACAGTCTGGGAGAAGTGGGGGATCTCCGTCCAGTTTCGAGCCATGGCGGCCGCCATCGCCCGGGGATATCCCCGCAGGGGACGCCGTTCCCGGATCCGGGGACCGGAGGGGTCCGCCTCGGCGGCGGCCGCCTCCACGTCGTCGGGGGTGATGATTCCGGCCCGGCCCGTGCCCTGCACGCCGGCCAGGTCAACCCCCAGGCTCTTGGCCAGCGCCCGGGCCTTGGGCATGGCCCGTATGCGTTCTTTCGGCCCGGGGTCCTTTCTCTCCGGCCTCGGGGCGGGCGCCGGGCCGGGCGCCGCCGGGGCGCCGGCTACCGCCTCCCCGGAGAGGAGTTCGGCGATCTGCTCCGGAGTTGGCACGCTGCCCACCTCCGCCATGACCGCCACCGCCGCGCCTACCCGGACCTCGGTGGAGACGGGAGCGACGATCTTGGCCAGCAGGCCTGCCCCCATCGCCTCCACCACGATGGCGCTCTTTTCGTTCTCCACCTCATAGAGGGCCTCCCCCACGGCCACTTCCTCTCCCTCGGTCTTGAACCAGGCGATGATGGTGCCCATCTCCATCGTTTCCCCCAGTGCGGGGAGTCGCAGGACGTGCATGGGAGTCAGTCAAGCCTCCTTACCGCCTCGGTCACCGAGGCGGCGGTGGGTATCAGGAACTGTTGGAGATAGCGGCTCTGGGGGATGGGGACGTCGGCGGACGCCACCCGGATGATCGGCGACTCCAGGTACTCGAGCGCCTCCTCGGCGATGATGGCCGCCACCTCTCCTCCGGCGCCGCCGGTCTTGGGCGCCTCGTGGGCGATCACCACCCGGCCGGTCTTGGCCACCGACTCCAGGATGGTGTCGAGGTCCAGGGGACGGAGCCCCCGGGGATCTACCACCTCCACGTCTATCCCCTCCGCCGCCAACTGCTCGGCGGCCCGAAGCGACTCCCCCACCATACGCGACCAGGCGATCACCGTCACGTCGCTTCCCTCCCGCTTCACCGCAGCCTCCCCCAGCGGCACCAGGTGGTCGCCGGCGGGGACCTCGCCCCGGTAGGCGTAGAGGCCGGCATGCTCGAAGAACAGCACCGGGTTGTCGTCCCGGATCGCCGACTTCATGAGCCCCAGGGCGTCGGCGGGGTCCGACGGGATGACCACATACGCTCCCGACGCGGAGAGGAACAGGGCCTCGGGGCTGACATCGTGTTCGGGACCGGCCCCCTTGGCGCCCTCGGGAAGCCTTATCACCAGCGGGACGGTGAAAACGCCCCCGTGCATGTACCGCCAACGCGCCACCTTGTGGTAGAGCTCGTCCATGGCGATCCCGAAGTACCCGCTCGACTGCAACTCCGCCACCGGCCGCAGCCCGGTGATGGCGGCGCCCACCGCCGCTCCGACGATCATCGTCTCCGAGATGGGAGTGTCGATCACCCGCCCGGGGCCGAACTGCTCCAACAACCCGGCGGTCGCCCCGTAGATACCTCCGTAGACCGCCACGTCCTCCCCCCAGACGAACACCCGGTCGTCGCGCTCCATCTCCTCTGCCAGCGCCTCCCGGATGGCCTGGGAGAAGGTCAAGGTGCGGGTGGCGGTCGCCTGGCTCATACGTACAGACCCTCATAGAGCCGCTCGGGGCCGGGCATGGGCGCCGACGACGCTTCCTCCACCGCCCGGTCTATCGTGTCCTGGACCCTGACCTCCAGCTCCTCAAGGCGTTCCTCGCTGGCGATGCCGTCCGCCACCAGGCGGGCCGCCAGGTTGGTGATCGGGTCAAGAGCCAAAAGCCGCTCGGTCTCCTCCTCGGTCCGGTACACCTGCGGGTCTCCCTCGTAGTGTCCCCGGAAGCGATGGCACATGGCCTCTATCAGGGTGGGGCCCTCCCCGGCCCTGGCCCGGTCCACCGCCTCGCTGGTAGCCCGGCACACCTCGGTCACGTCCATGCCGTCGATGCGGACCCCCGGCATCCCGTAACCCGCCGCCCGGTCCACTATCCGGCCGGCGGTGGACTCCGCAACCGGCACCGAAACGGCATACCCGTTGTTCTCGCATATCCACACCACCGGCAGCTTCCAGGCCGCGGCGGCGTTCACCGATTCGTGAAAGGCCCCCCGGTTGGCGGTCCCGTCCCCGAAGAAGCACACCACGACCTGGTCGGTCCCCCGGTACTTGGCGCTGAACGCCGCCCCGGTGGCGATGCCGAAGCAACTCCCCAGGGTGCCCCCCTGGCCGAGTATCCCCAACTCGGGGTCGGCGAAGTGGGGAATCCCGGCCCCCAGCCCGCCGGTGGCGCCGGCGGTGTTGGCCATCAGGTCGCCGAACATGGCGGCCAGGGACATCCCCTTGGCGATGGTGTACCCGAACCCCCGGTGGGCGTACATCAAATAGTCGTCGCGGCGCAACGGCGCCACGCCGCCCGCCGGTATCGCCTCCTGTCCGCGTCCGGAGTGGTACCCGGCCAGGACTCTCCCCTCCTGCAGCAGACGCAGTGCGGTCTGGTCCCAGAGCTTCATGGTCACCATCGACTCGTAGAGTTCCAGGAGCGTTGCGGGGGAGATCGCGGTCACTTACTGCTCACTTCGTTCTTGTCCAAACCATCACCTTACCCGGAGCGTCCGGCCCGGCTCTCGCCGGGCGCCGGGTTCAGTACATCACTATCCCGCCGTTGACGTTCAGGTCCTCTCCGTTGATGAACACCGCGGCCGGACTGAGCAGGAACAGAACCGCCGATGCGATCTCCTCGGGACGGGCGGGCCTTCCCAACTGGGCGGTGGCGGCCGCCGCGTCGAGGTCCACCCCCTCCACGAGGCGGCCCGCCTCCACGCCGAAGCCGCTCCTCATCGGGGTGTCGACGTGGCCGGGGCAGATGGAGTTGACCGCGATGTCGGGCGCCAACGCCTTGGCCGAGGAGCGTGTCAGGCTGATCACCGCCGCCTTGGAGGAGTTGTATGGTGCGGAGTAGGGGCCGGGGACCTTCGCCGCGTTGGAGGCAATGTTGACGATCCGACCCCCGCCGGCGGCGCGCATCAGGGGGGCGGCGTACTTGGTCATCAGATAGGTCCCGAACACGTTCACCTTCAACTCCACCTCCCAGTCCTCCCAGGTCATCTCCTCGAACAGGTAGGCCCGCCCGATCGCCGCGCAGTGAGCCAAACCTGACAGCACTCCTCCGGTTGCCTCCGAGACCTGTCGGTAGCCTTCGGCCACCGACCCCTCGTCGGAGATGTCGGCCACCACGGGTACCGCTGCTCCCGGTCCCTCCATGCGATCGGTGGCCTCCCGGAGACGGTCCTCTGCCAGGTCGAAACACCAGACTCTCCCGCCCTCGGCCACCACCATCTCGGCTGTGGCCAGACCGATCCCCCGCCCTGCTCCCGTGACTACGAAATCCTTGCCTGCGAAATAACTCATCCCCGGGAGGGTAACCTGTCGGTCCCCAACTGCCTGCACTCCCCCTACGCCGAGGCTATAGCCGAGATGCGCACAAACCACCCCGCCAACTGTCTATCAGTTCACGTTTCTATCCATGACATCTCTTCCCGAAAGCGACCTCAACACCTCAAACGACCCAACAGTTCGCGTCCAACATCATCGATGTGGTCTCCAGCGGCCGCAGACTACATGTATAGTTGAGGCATCCTAAAGTTAAGTGACAGAATCTGTCCTAACATATCAGCTTTCCCAATAGTGTTCACTAAGCCCCCCCCCCTTACCTCCCACAGACGAAGTGCACATGATCTTGCCCATCGCCATTGGGTAGGCACATACAAAAGATGGACAAGCGGCACAACCGGGGACGGACCAACTGGGAGAGGGTGACGTGGCGGTCACCCGGGAAGAAATCCAGGACCTGATCGGGGCAGGAGACCTTTCCACCCTCTTCCTGACAAGACTGCACTGGGACAATCCCCCAAGTTCACAACCGGACCTCTACGGATCCCTAGGACACAGTATCCCCGGCACCGATTTGATCGCATACCCTGTTGCCAGCAAACGGGTAGTGCACCTATGGCATGTCCCCTGCGAGGCCATGCCACCCAGAGCGGCAATACGAAAGACGGTTACGGTTCTTCGGAAGACGTACAGCCTGGAGATGCTGATTGTGTTCGAGGCCAATGACGGCGAGATGGCGTGGTTCTGGCCCGAACAAAAGAGAACAGGCAATGGCTTCCAGTTGGTGGAGCATAGATGTCATCGCGAGTCGATCCCGTGGGAGATGCTGGACCGTCTGTGGGCCTTGAGGTTCGAACCCGAGCAAGAGGAGCAACTCACTTCCACTGTTGTATTGGAAAGAGTAAGGCAGTCACTGGATGTGGATTTGGTGGGATTGGCGGAGGAGGTGGAACGCACCATTTCATCCGCCGTCGGGCATCTTGGTGAGGATCTCGGAGTATCAAACCGGATCGGCCAGATCTTGTGTCAGGAAGCAGGTGAGCAAACCAACATGATGGCAACGGCCGTCCTCTTCAACGCGGTTGTATTCCAGCACCACATAGCAGACCGGCACGAGGGTATCCCCACCCCCGAAGCGTTGAAAGAAGGCGGTCTGAGACGAGCCGGTGTGGAAGCAGCATGGCAGGCTGTGCTCGAGATCAACTACTGGCCGATCTTTGGTATCGCTCTCGACCTGTTGACATCAATCGAAGACAGCGCCGTAGCCAACAGAGTCTTGAGTGAGTTATACAGTCGGGCTGCGGAGACCACTGCCTATCGGGACACGCAGGGAATCATTGGACAACTGTATGGGAGGCTTGTAGCGGACCGCGCTTTCCTAAAGACCCACTTCACTCGCCTTGGACCCGCGGCTTTTCTGGCGGAGATGGCCGTAGACCGTATTGGCGTTGACTGGGCCGACCCAATAGCGGTGGCAAAGCTCAGGATCGCGGACCTGGCCTGCGGCACCGGGGCTTTGCTCACTGCCACATACCGGCGCATAGCTGCTCGTCTCGAGGAGGCCAGCGGAGACCCGTTAGCCATACACAAAAGGATGCTGGAAGAAGTCCTGATCGGATGCGACATCATGCCCGCATCGGTACACCTAACGGCGGCGATGCTCTCCGGGGAACACCCAGAGGTGGGCTATGAGAACACCAAGACCTGGGTAATGCCGTTCGGGATGGAGGATGTAGGAATGGGGGAAGAGCCGAAAGTTGGTTCATTGGACCTACTGGGAGGAAGCCGTAGGGCCGCGCTTTACGGTGATGGCGCGGTCGCAACCCTGGCCAAGGGGGCTCCAGCACAGAGCCAAGCCTTTGTACCTAATGAGGGGATGGACCTGGTAATCATGAATCCTCCATTCGGAAGACCCACCAACCACGAGCGTAAGCAAGGTGCAGCGGAAGATGGGACAATGCCTCCCATTCCTGTATTTGCCGGAATGGGCAACGACGAGGAAGCCCAAGCTTTAATGAGTCTGGCCCTAAAAGACCTCTATAAGACCATTCCCGGCCCCACGGCCAAGCATGGCAACGCGGGAATGGCAACGAATTTCATGGATCTGGCACACCTCAAGCTGCGTACAGGGGGAGTTTTGGCGCTCATCGTTCCTGTCACCTTTGTCTCTGGAGCCGCCTGGGCACAAATGAGAGAGTTGCTGGCCGACCAATACGAAGACATCCATGTAGTCACCCTGGCTTCTGCCGAAAATGCTGAGGCAAGAGCGTTCTCCGATAACACTGGCATGGCTGAAGCAATTGTTGTCGCCGTGAAGCAACGCACAGATGAAGGGAAGAACCAAACGGCTCGCTATGTCTGCCTCCGAGAACGCCCGGAAGACCCCGACGCAGGTATTGATCTTGCCCGGTTAGTCAGACCAAACGGCGACCTGGACAAGCCTGGTGGGTCCCCGCTGGGGTTTGCAATCCAGTCCCGATTCTCTAGAGATGCCGGAGGGCACCCAAGTGGCGTAGTGAACGCTGAACTGTGTGGGATTGGCGTTGCCCTCACCAAAGGACGTATCCGCCTTCCGGAAGTATCCAGGTTCGCAGAAGTGCCGATAACCGACATGGGGGAGATTGGAGTGCGAGGACCCTACTCCTTAGATATCAACGGACCGTCCGGGCGGGGTCCCTTAGACATCATCAAGAAGCCCAGCCGCCAAAACACCTCCGTGGCACCTTTTCCTGTGTTGTGGAGCCATGATCACAGGTTGGAGACGAAGATGACGATTGTGCCATGCTCAGAAGGCGTCGCCCGCCCTGGCATGGAACAGAGAGCCCAAGAAATGTGGAGAGGCTACACGAACGCTAAGGGTGAAATAATCGCCGGTGCCACCCACCTCCACATCAACAACGACTTCCGAGTCAACTCCCAGGCCACTGGAGCCTGCCTTACTCCGGTCCCAGCCATTGGAGGGAGAGCATGGCCTTCCTTCCAACCGGAGCCACCGCACTCCGCCAGCCGCGAGCTGTGGGAGAAAGCACTGTGCGTCTGGCTGAACTCCACTCTGGGCCTGTTAGGTCGCTGGTGGGTGTCCTCCCGACAACAAAAGGGAAGGGCGAACCTGAGCATTACGGCAATCGGCAACATCCCTGTCTTGGATCTCCGGAAACTTACTCGTGTCCGTCTCGAAACCGCCGCCGGGCTGTTCGATGATTTCACCGACCGTGAGTTCCTGCCCGCCAACGAGGCCTACCGCGACCCGGCGCGGGCCGATCTGGATAGGGCACTGGCGAGGAGGGTGCTCCACCTGCCCGATGCTGCGGTGGAGGGCATCGGTCGGCTCAGGCTCATGTGGTGCTCCGAGCCGTCCGTACACGGCAACAAACGAACCCGGCCCGGCGGTCCGGCAGGTAACTGATGCCCGACATCCTTGACAACATCGACCTCTCGATGGAGGAGGGTCTGGTAAAGACCCTTGGCCCGCCCTCCCATTCCCTCGACGCGGTGGTCGGCTATTTCAACCTGCGGGGATGGAGGCTGATCACTGGAGCCGTGGGGCGTCTGCCCTCCTCCATCGACGGCGGACCCAAGGCCAGAGTGCTGGTAGGAATGACAGAGCCCCCCGAAACCGAGATGGAACGGCTACAAGCGCAGGAAGCCCCTCTGCCCGTAACTTCCAAGATGGCTTCGGAGCGCCGGACAGCAACCGGCAAGGAGATGACCCGCCAACTCGAGGTAGGCCTCCCGAATACCGAAGACGAGGCCTCCCTGCGTTCACTGCTGCGCCAGATGACCGACGGTGAAGTACAGGTGAAGGTGTTCACCGAACACCGGCTACACGCCAAGCTGTACCTGTGTCACCGTGACGATACCTTCGCCCCGCGGGCGGCATTCGTCGGGTCGTCCAATCTCACTGGGGCCGGACTGGCGGGCCAAGGCGAGTTGAACGTGAGCGTGTCCGATGTCGACGCCACCAGGAAGTTAGCCGAATGGTTCGAGGACCGGTGGAACAACGAGTTGTGCTTGGACGCTGTGCCAATGCTCAAGGAAGTGCTTCGCCGCTCCTGGGCCTCGCCTGATCCGCTGGATCCGTATCTGGTGTATCTGAAGATGGCCTATCACCTGTCCCGTCAGGCGCGGGAGGGACTAGTGGCCTATGAGTTGCCACAGTCGCTGACGGACAAGCTGCTCGACTTTCAGGCCATCGCGGTCAAACTGGCCGCCAGAATCCTCAACCAGCGGGGCGGGGTGATCATCGGAGACGTAGTGGGATTGGGCAAGACCCTGGTGGCAACTGCGGTTGCCCGCCTGGTACAGATGGAACAAGGCGGCAAGGCTCTGGTGGTGTGCCCCAAGAACCTGGTTGAAATGTGGCAAAGCTACGTGACGGACTACGACCTACATGGTCAGGTTCTGTCTCTTTCCATGGTGACCAAGCAGCTGCCCGACCTCGGGCGCCACCGCCTAGTGATCATCGACGAGTCACACCACCTCCGCACTCACACCCGGCAGGACTATCAGGCCTTGAAGCAGTACATTGCCGAAAACGAGGCGGGCGTGGTGCTGCTCTCCGCCACGCCATACAACAAGAACCTGACCGATCTGTGGTCACAACTCTCTCTGTTCCTGCCACCCGATGCAGACCTGGGCATCCGGCCCTATGCTGCCATCTCCGCGGTTGGAGAGACCAAGTTCGCGGCACGGTGCAAGGAGGGACTGTCAACCTTGGCAGCGTTCAAGCGATCCACCGAACGTGATGACTGGCGGGCTCTTCTCTCCCAGTTCATGGTGAGACGCACCCGCCGCTACATCGAGGAGAACTACGCACTGACGGATGAACGGGGACGGCGGTACCTGACCTACGGAGACGGGGAACGCTTCCGGTTCCCGACCAGGGTACCGAAGACGATCGAACGGCAAGTAGCGGCCACCGATCCGGCCAGGACGATGATCTCCGACGAGACCCTCGATGCGGTCGATCGTCTCCGGTTACCCCGTTACGGCATGTACGACCATCTAAACAACAGCACCGTCTTCACCGATCATGAGCGGCCTATAGTGGAAGACCTCCGTAAATCTGCCCAGGGCAATCTCAGCGGTCTTAACCGGGTGATGATGTTCAAGCGGCTCTCTTCTTCGGGTCCGGCGTTTCTAGCCACCCTGCGCCGACACCGGCTGCGCGACAGCATGTCCCGATATGCGGTGCAGACCGGAAGAGACGTGCCGGTGGGCTCAATCAATAACGGCCTATGGTCGGACGCCGCCGACTTGGAAGGAGATGGAATCTTCAATCTCCTTACCGCCGACGAAGTGGTGTCCAACGCATATGACAAGTTGGCCGAGGTCAACCCGCGCACGGTGAAGTGGCTGCGGGCATCGTTGTTCAAGGACAGTTTCGCCCAAGATCTCACGGCCGATATCGAGGCGATTGATCTGATGCTGGCACGGTTCGGGCATTGGGACCAGGACAGCGATGGCAAAATCGACACTCTGGTGGACATCATCTCCGACCGCCACAGGGGTGAGAAGGTGCTCGTGTTCACCGAATACACCGACACCGCCGATTACGTGGCCAAGGCACTGGCAAGCCGCGGTGTCGAAGATCTGGCTGCGGCCAGCGGCAGCGTGGAGAGACCCACCAGGCTGGCCCGACGCTTCTCCCCGGGGTCATATCAGGGCGGACTCCCTCGCGGCCAGAGGGAGTTGCAAGTGCTGATCTCCACGGACGTGCTCTCGGAGGGCCAAAATCTCCAGGATGCGCGAATCGTAGTGAATTACGACCTTCCGTGGGCAGTGGTCAAGCTTGTGCAAAGAGCCGGCCGGGTGGACAGAATAGGCCAAGTAGCTGAGGAGGTTTTCGTGTATTCATTGATGCCCGCAGGCACACTGGAAAATGAGATCAACCTTCGCAGACGTATCTTGGCGAGGCTACGGGAGAACGCGAATCTCCTGGGATCCGACGAGCAATTCTTCGGCCGCGACGAAGAACGGGCGATCATCAGCGGGCTTTACGACGAGCGTTCCGACTACCGGTTGGACGATGAAGAGGTAGATCCCGTGTCGATGGCCTATGAGATATGGCGCGCCGCCGAAGAGAACCATCCGGACCTGGCCACCCAGGTGGAGTCCATGCCCAACGTGGTGTACTCCACGAAACAGGGCTCCGAATCTGGAATCGTCGTCCACTCTCAGACCGCTCTGCGCTCCGATGCCTTCGCTTTCGTGCCACACCGCGGCCAGCCCCGGCGAATCTCTCCACAGGAGGCTCTACGGCTATCCGAATGCAAACCCGCCACGCCGCCGCTGGAGCGATTGACTGGTCACTTCGAGATGGTTGCACAGGCCATACGAGGACCCCTGAAGTCACCGCCCCCTGAACAGATGATGGGAAAGCAAGGCGGAGTGATCGGCAAGTGCTGGAGGCGGCTATCCCGACACCGGGACACACTGCCGCCAAGCCTGCGCTACACCGCTGCCGAACTGGACGAGGCGTTGAACGATCTACATGACCCCCACGACCTGGCGTTCAAGGAACTGGCCAAAGCCCTCGACGCAAACGTGGGCGACGAGGACTTGGCAGCACTCTTAGTACAACTTCGACGCGACGGGCATCTGGCCAGATCGCAACGTGATCAAGACGGCAACCTCAGATCGGAATCCCGGGTGATCTGCTCGATGGGACTTACCGACGTGCAAATAACGGCACCGGAAATGCCGAGGCCCTGAAAACCGTTCCACAGCTCGGCCCCGTGTGCCTACCATACGCAGCCGCTTAGCAAAGGACACAACCCATGCGCTTTCGCCCGCCGCCCTTCGAAATCACCGACAGTGACGATCCCTTTGCCAATGACACAATGGAGCGCCGCCAACAAATCGAAGCGTTGACGCGGTTGGTCGGGACAATCGAAGGGCCGTGTGTGTTGGCCTTAGACGCGCAGTGGGGGTTTGGGAAAACGGCGTTTCTGAAAATGTGGGCGCAGCACATGCGCAATGAGGGTATTCCAGTGGCCGAATTCAACGCGTGGGAGACCGACTTCAGCGACGACCCTTTGATGGCTTTGTACGCCACACTCGAAGATCACTTCCGTGATTTGCCAGATGGTCACACTGATAGGCACAAGCAAGTATTGAAGGCTGGATTGTCAGTGGTGTCGAAGGTTGCCAGCGCGGCTCTTCCCTTTGTTCCAGACTTAGCGGATACTGTGGATGATGCCATTAGCCGGGCCGAAACTCACACCAGGACAAGACTCCAGCGGTACCGAGATGCTCGCGGAGCTATCGACGACTTCAAAGTAGCTCTTCAGGAAACCACCAAAGAATCGCCCCTAGTGGTCTGCGTGGATGAATTGGACAGATGCCGCCCCAATTACGCTATCGAGTTTCTGGAGGCCACCAAACACATATTCGAGGTTGATGGTGTGATCTTCATTCTTGCGGTCAACCTATCGGAACTGGCCAACTCGGTTAGCGCCCTCTACGGAAACGACTTCGATGCCCCGGCTTACCTGAGGCGATTTGTGGACCGTTCCATTAATCTGCCACCTGGCAACCGCACTCGATTCTTGCAGGCTCTACTGGAAAGTACCCGATTAGCGGATGTGGATCCCCACTCCGACGTAGTGCGTATCGTTAACACCTTCGCGGTAGCGCCCCATGTGAGCTTACGGGACATTGAGCAAGGTACTTTGCACATGGGTACCTTTTGGAAGGTTATACCAAGTAGGCCTAGATATGAATTGTACACCCTGGCTATTTGTCTAGTGGCGCTTCGCACTGTAGCGCCGGACGTTTATCAGAGAGTCTCTTCAGGAGACATATCCGATGTGGAAGCATTGCAGATGCTGAACCGTCATCTAA
This sequence comes from Acidimicrobiia bacterium, assembly GCA_965209025.1. Lineage (GTDB taxonomy): Bacteria > Actinomycetota > Acidimicrobiia > Spongiisociales > ZC4RG35 > Bin76. The sequence continues at coordinate 1,481,133 of OZ242375.1, forward strand.
ACCGTCCCGATGATTGGTGGAAAACCCGATACTCCGACCATAGGAGGCTGTATGACGAGCATTGGATTGCCAATACTTACATGGAAGTGTTATTGATTGGATGGAGTGTATTCACCAATACGGAGGGCCTATCCCCACTGTTGGAGCTGCGTCGTATTGAATCACAAGACGATGAAAGCCAAAACGGGCAACAATATGCGTTGGACATTGTGAGAATAGCTGACATGGTCTGGCAAGAGCCATATGTTACAGGGCATTTCTCTTACATCACCGCTTTAGTAGATTTGATGGCCGCCGATTGACATAGGATCAGCCTGGACCCGCTACACCTCCCGTTTGCCCTTAGGCACGACGGGGCATCTCTCAATTGCCTCTTCTGAAACTAGGAGGGGATAACCAGCGGCCCATCTAGGCCTTGTATTCCTCATATTCATCGCCGAACTCCCGGGACAGGTAGGGCTCCTCGTAGAAACGCACGAACACCGAGAAGAAGACGAACAGGAAGATCCCGTACCCCACCAGGATGATTGACCCGAACAGCATGGCCCATCCTGCCACCAGGGTGACCAAACCAATGTACGTAGGGTTCCGGGAGTAGCGGTACGGGCCCCGTATCACGGGTCGCTTCGGCGCGTCGATGGGAAGGGGGCGTTCCTTTTCCGAATGCCGTATAGTCCCATGCGTATTGGACATAGAGTGCCGCGCCGATCACCATCAGGCACCACGGCCAGCACCATCAGCGTCCCAGACGTCGGACCCCGGCCCTTCACCAGCCGGGCCGGGACCACACCCCCGACCGCACCGCGGCACCACCAGGGGGTGAATGCCGCGGCCTTCAGATATAGCTTCATCCGTGCCAATGCAACCGCCGCGGGCCCGATCTCCCGGCCGGGACGCCGCCTTCAAACCCGGCCGCGAACTACCAATCGCACGGTGTCAGAGACAAACAAATGTCCTGATTCCATCGAAATAGCCCGGTCTCCCCCGCGGAGTGACAAGTTCCCGTTCAACCCACACCGTCGATTAAGCCGAGCAAGGAGTTGCTTTTCCAAGTGGATGGGCAGAGATCAGTTTGCCTAACGCACCATGGGATCGCGCCCGAGAGAACCGAAGGGAGATTTATCCGAGGGGTTTGCGGGCCAGGAAACAGTACAGCGGCGTGAAGATCCCGGTTCTCCCGCCCGCGACGTACGCCTTTGCGGTCCGATCCAGCAGCCTGACGATCTCCGCGGAACCCTGGGGAAATATCCTGACCACCTCAGCCGCCTTGAATACCTTGATGAGCGCCCTGCGACCAAGCGGAATCCGGCGCAGGCCGCTGCCCGCTGTTCTGCGCGAGGTTTCCATTGGCTGGTACCACGGTGTTGTCTGACCGTTCTCCTCCACAGCCCGGTCGATGCCTTCGACGATCTCGAATCCGGCCGTCACAAGGTCCCGGTTCACCTGGTCCACTGTGGCGATCTCAGGGAGCGCGATGCCGCGCATCAATTCCTGCTTGATGGCCCGGTGCCGCTTGTCGGCAGGATCGAACCTGTCCGTCATGCACATTTCCTGACCCCAGAACAGGGCTCCGGGTTTCAGCACCCGGTGGATCTCAGTGAATGCTCCCACCTTGTCCGGCGCATGGCACGTCGACTCGATGGCGTAAGCCCGGTCGAAGGTGTGGTCCGGAACAGCCCCCATGTCCATGAAACTGCACTCCAGGTAGTCGACCATGTGGTCGAGTCCCGCCTCTGCGTTCAACGACCTCGCCCTGTCAAGCTGAACGCCACTGCGGTTGACGCCGACGACTCTGACACCGGCCTCACGGACCACGCGGCGCATCGGGCCGCCGATTCCGCAACCAACGTCGACCACGTTCATGCCCTCGCGCAAGTCCAGTTTGGAGATCATCAGTCGTTGATGCCGGACCTGGGACTCCCCCAGGGTCTCCTGAGGCGAAAGGGGCGCGAAGTGCAGGGACTCACCCCAGCCGTAGACCATGAACTCATTGCAAAGGTCGTAGTACTCCTCGACCGTTTCGGTGTGGTCGTAACCCCTCCCGTCGGTCTCGACGGCCGACGTTCTGTCGATCCAGCCGTCGAAGCGTTGCACCCGACGGGCCACGTCCGTCCCGCGGTGCGCGACATGGAGTCCCCTGTACAGGTCGCGGAGTTTCGCCAACATCATTCAGGGAGCAACGAGAGGGTCATTCAATCTAACGGTCGGCCCCGCCACCGGCTGGCCCTGGAGTGGTCACCGCCCCATCTCGACTGCGGACCACACCGGGGACCCTTGCAGAACACATGGACTGGGGACCTGCCAGGGGCGCCGGACACCCCTTGAGAGCCAAGAAAGAAGTGGATGCGTGAGTGCGTGTCCATCTGTGTGCCTGCGAGTACCTTCCTGGGCAACACATCATAGGCGTTTCTCAACCATTAGGCGAGATGCCTGCGAACTCCTACCTGTGGGAGAAACGGGGTAGCCAGCGGCCCACCCGAGCCTTGTAGGCATCGTATTCGGCACCGAACTTCCGGGACAGGTGCGGCTCTTCGTAGAGGCGCACGAACAAGGAGAAGAAGATGAACAGGAAGACCCCGCACCACGCCAGGACCACCGATCCGAAGAGTATGGCCCACCCGGCGATCAGAGTTATCAACCCTACGTACATGGGATTTCGGGTGTACCGGTAAAGACCGCGAACGACCAGTCGCTTCGGCTCGTCGATGGGAGCGGGTGTCCCCTTCCCGAACACCACGAAGTCCCAAACACAACGCAGGTACATGGCCGCCCCGATGGCCATCAAAGAAACGGCCAGCACCATCAGCGCCCCATCCGCCGGTTCCCGACCCCGAACCAGCAGGGCGGGGACCAGTCCACCGAACCCGCCCGGCACCACCAGGGTGAACACCGCGGCCTTCACATAGAGCTTCATCCCTCAATTTTACCCCGCCAGACGCCCGATCCCCAGCCCCCAGCGCCGGGTTCACACCTGGTCGGCAACCACCAGTCGGGCCGTGTCGCGGGCTATTAGGGACTCCTCATCGGTGGGGATAACCCAAATCGGGATCGGACTGCCGTCGGTGGAGATGTGCCTCTCTCCCGTCCCGGCATTCCTCGCGGGATCGAGGACCAACCCCATAGACTCCAGGTCACTGATCACCATCCGGCGCACCTCCGGGCTGTTCTCTCCGATCCCCCCGGAGAAGACCACTCCGTCGCACGGCGCCGCCTGCACCAGGAACGCCCCCAGGTAGCGGCGGATGCGGTGACAGAAGACCTCCACCGCCAGGGCGGCGGATGCATCCCCGGCCCGGGTGGCCTCGGCCAGCCTCCGGAAGTCCGACGAGATCCCGCTGAGGCCCAGCAGGCCTCCCTCCCTCTCCAGGCCCCGGCGGATCTCGGATCCCGAAAGTCCCGCTTCCATGAGATGAAACACCACAGCCGGGTCCAGGTCGCCGCTGCGGGTGGCCATCACCAGCCCCTCCAGGGGAGTCATCCCCATCGAGGTGTCCACGGCCTCGCCCTTCCGCACCGCGCAGGCCGAGGCGCCCGCCCCCAGGTGGAACGTCACCAGGTTGGGGCGGGGTTTGCCCAGCACAATGGAGGCGCGCTCCACGAGATACCGGTGGCTGATCCCGTGGAAGCCGTAGCGCCTCACGCCGTGGTGGCGCCACCAATGCGCCGGGACCGCGTACCGGAAGGCGCGCTCGGGAAGCGTCGAGAAGAAGGCGGTGTCGAAGACCGCTACCCCCACCGCCTCTGCCAGAAGGTCCCCCGCCGCCTCGATCCCGGCCCGGTTGGCGGGGTTGTGAAGGGGCGCCAGGGAGTCCAGGGACTCGATCCCCCTCATCACCGCCGGGTCGATGATCACCGACGCCGAGAAGCGCTCCCCGCCGTGCACCACCCGATGGCCCACCCCCACGATCTCCCGTGAGTCGGTCACCGGTGGGGCCGGCCCCCACTCCGACAGCGCTTCGACTATGCGTGACACCCCGGAGCGGTAATCCTTCACCGAAGCCTCCACCGCGGTCTCCCAATCCCCCACCCGGTGCCGGTGCCGGGCGCTCGGGATGCCGATCCCTTCAATGATCCCCTCTGCCAAAGAGTCGCCCACCTCCACACCGTACAGCTTGTACTTGATTGACGAACTCCCGCAGTTGATGACCAGTATGCGCATCGGCCCCAACCCTACGGCGTCCCGGCTCGGCTTTCTACTTGAGAAGCGGCTCCCGAGGTAACCCCAGCATCCGCTCTCCAATCACATTGAGAAGAATCTGGGAGGTCCCCCCTCCGATGGTCAGCGCCGGGGAGAACAGGAACCCCCAGTTCCACACATCGGTCTCCTCCCCGAAGGGACCACGGTCGCTAAGCATCCCGTCGGCCCCTGCCAGGTCCTTGGCCAGGTTCATGATCCGCTGCCCGGCCCGGTCCGCCATCAGCTTCTTGACCTCGGCTATCGCCCCCGGCTCCCGCCCGGCTACCAGGTCGGTGAGGATCCGCAGACCGATGAGGTGGATGATCTTGTCCTCGGTGTAGAGCCGGGCGAGTTCCTGCCGGTGGGCCTTTCGGTCGACCCCTGCGGCGCGGGCCCGCTCCAGAAGATCGTGGACGCTGGGCCCCATTCCCCAGATCGCCCCTCCCCCCGAAAGCGCCACCCGCTCGTTGGCAAGGGTGTAGCGGGCCGCCCGCCATCCGGCGTGGAGTTCGCCCACCACGTTCTCGGCGGGAACCCGGACGTCGGTGAAGAACACCTCGTTGAAATGCCGGTTCCCGGTCATCTCGATTATCGGGCGTATCTCGATCCCGGGCTGTTCCATGGGGCAGATGAACCAGGTGATCCCCCGGTGCTTGGGCGCGTCGGGATCGGTCCGGGCCAGAAGCATCCCGTACCGGGAGACCTCCGCGCCGCTGGTCCAGATCTTCTGGCCGTTGATGACCCATTCGTCTCCGTCCCGTTCGGCGCGGGTCTGGAGGGAAGCCAGGTCGGAGCCGGAGTTGGGCTCGGAGAACAACTGGCACCACTGCTCCTCCCCGGTGAGAATGGGCCACAGGTGCCGTTCCTGCTGGGAGGAGTTGCCGAAGTTGAGAAGAGTCGGCGCCGCCCAACCCAGGGCGATAGCGTTGTCCGGGCGGCTCACGCCCGCCGCGGCCAACTCCTCGTCGATAATCAGTTCCTCGAGGACATCGGCGCCCTGCCCGTACGGCTCGGGGAATCGGGGCTTCACATAACCCGCCCTCGCCAACTGCTCGGGGCTGGGATCGGGATGGTCGGAGAGCCAGTCACGGACCCGCAGGCGCCTGGGATCATCGGCCGGGGCCAAAGCGAAATCCACTCCTATCTCTCCTTCCTGCGTCGTCCGTCTCCGTCGCTGGTGATTGTAGAGACGAAGGAGGAGAATGAAGATGACCGGCCAATCCGCCTCTCCTTCTTCCGCGGGAGGCACAATGGGAGTGTCCACAAGCTACACATCTTCCAGGACCGAGTCGAGGAGGTGCCTGATCGACGCCGAGGAGATCACCCGACGGCTGACCGAGACCCGGTCGGCCACCCTGGGAACCGTCGACCGCGCCGGCCGGCCCCACCTGGTCCCGATCGTGTTCGCCTACCGCGACGGGCTCCTCTACACCGCCGTGGACCGCAAGCCCAAGTCAACCCGACATCTCAAACGGCTCCGCAACATCGAGGCCAACCCCGGTGTCTCGGTGCTCCTGGACCGCTACGACGACGACTGGACCCGGCTGTGGTGGATCAGGATCGACGGCGAGGCGAGGGTGATCGACTCCGGTCCGGCCTTCAGTGAAGGAATCGCCCTCCTCACCCGCAAGTACCAGACCTATGTCGCCCAGCCTCCACCGGGACCGGTCATAGAGGTCCGGGTCGAGACGATCCGGGCCTGGTCGACCACCTGACATCAACTCGAAACACCCGGGAACTCACGGCAGCACCCCCTGCTGGGGCAGAAGTCAGTTAAGAGTCTGTTAGCTACTCCGGCAGGCCCTTGGCCATCAGGGGCCTGCAGAAGGAGACCTCCGGTGGCGACGCCAGGAGTTCAGCCATCTCCTCCACCGCTCCGGCAGCCCATTCGGCGTGGGTTGCCAGCGCCTCCCGGCTGGCATACACCTCGTAGGCCCAGAAGGCGTCAGGGTTGCGGAAGTCGACCTGCCAGGAGAACACCAGCGTCCCCGCCTCATCCTGCACCCGCTCAAAGTGCTCAGTGAGGCGAGCCTGCAGTTCCTCCCGCCTTCCCTCGGCGGCCACCAGCTTGGCAACAACGGCAATTCGACCCACGAGCCAAAGCCTAGATGACCTTGCCCGCCCTACTTCTGGTTGCCAGTGACCCAACCCGACCGGCGGGGAATTGGCCGGGCACTTTCCTGTTCGGACCCCCTGCGGGCCCATAAACCCATCCGTTTTTCACACCTTTTTCCTTACACTGCCAGAAAATGCTCGGTTGTTTCTCGCGAAAACTCAATCGTTTCTCGCGAAATTCGGCTCTAACGCTGGCGGCAATCGTGATGGTTTGCATGGCGCCATTGTCCGGCTTGGCCCTGGCCGACCCGACTCACAATGTTCCCGACGAGTACCTGGCTGACCTCGAATTGGTACAGGTCCAAGCCCTTCTAGCCGACAAGGGCTTTTACCGGGGACCGGTGGACGGGTTCCAGAGGGAGGAGATGCGTCATGCCGTCATGGCCTTTCACAAGGCGGCCGATCTGGATCGCGTCCCCACCCTGATGCCCGGTGACATGGAAGTCCTATCGGCATGGGATCCCCAGATTCCGGACGCGGCGGATCAGCCCAACAGGGTGGAGGTCGATCTCAAGCGCCAGGTACTGCACCTCGTCGAAGAGGGAAGGGTGGTGGCCACCCTGCCCATATCCAGCGGGAGCGGAAAGAGGTACTTCAGCAGCGTTCCGGGGTTCGGGTGGGCCTGGGCGTTCACCCCCCAGGGGAGTTTTCGGATTCAGGCGCACATCCCCGGATGGCGATACGCAGGCCTGGGCGCCTTGTATCGGCCCTGGTATTTCAAGGGAGGGTTCGCCATACATGGCTCGACCAGCGTTCCCTCCTTCCCTGCTTCCTACGGGTGCATCAGGGTCACCATCGAGGACGCTGACTGGCTGTCCGAGCGCCTGTCCATCGGGTTCCGGGTCAACGTGAGATACACCATTCCCCGAGAAGATCCTCCGCCTCCGCCGGTCATGCCGTCCTTCACGCACCCTCCGAGCATGTATTCCTGATCGAGCAACCGAGCACGCCCACGACGGAACCCACCGAGACGGGGCGCGGCCGGTCACCCATTCATCCTGAGGTCTGATCGAAACAGACCGAGATTTCCGACGCCCGGCGCCGGACCATCATCAAGAAAAGACAACTCGCACGGTCAGGTGGTGAGGATGCAGGCGGAGTTGTTGGCCTGGGCGCCGTACACCTCGGTGATGGCCTTTCGGGCGCCCTCCACCTGGCGGGCGCCGGCCGTTCCGCGGAGTTGCCAGGTGACCTCCACGATCTGGAGGATGCCCTGGGCCATGGTGGCTTCCCCGAAGGAGGAGAAACCGCCGCTGGGGCACACCGGCAGCCGTCCCCCCAGCGCGGTCTCGCCCGCGTCCAGGAGTTTCTCCGCCTCGCCCTCCCCGCAGAAGCCCATGGTCTCCAGGTATTGCAACTCGTGCCATGAGGAGTTGTCGGGAAGTTCCACGAAGTCCATGTCCTCGGGCCCCAGGCCGGCCTGCTCGTAGGCCATCTCCGCGGCCAGCCGGCTCTCCGAGAGCAAAGGCGCGACGGCGGCACCGTCGGAGGCGGCGGACAGGAGGGGGATGCGGATGGTGGGATCGCCGAACTCGCCAGAGGCCAGAGAGCATGCCGCAACCTTGACAAGCGGGCTCACTCCCAAACGGCGGGCCTTCTTGTCACTGACCAGCATCACCGCGGCGGCGCCGTCGGAGGTGGCGCAGATCTCCAAGAGGCGGAGTGGATCGCACACCATGGGTGAGGCCATCACCTGCTCCAGCGTGAACGCCTTCCGGTACCGGGCGTAGGGATTGAGCGACCCGTGGCGTGAGTTCTTCACCTTCACCTGGGCGAGGTGCTCCTCGGTTGACCCGTAGGCCTCCATGCGCTTTCGCATCTCCAGCGCCCAGTAGGCGGGATTGGGGACCCCCACCTGCCAGCGCACCATGTCGACGGGGGGACGCGGCTCGTCGGCCAGCACCGGCACGCTGGGAAAATAGCCCTTGGGTGACTTGTCCGTCCCGATCACCAGCACCGAGTCGTGCATTCCCGAGGTGATCATGGCGTACGCCGCCCTCATCAGGGACCCTCCCGAGGCGCAGGCGTTGTTGATGTTGGCGATCGGCACCCCGGTCTCCCCCAACGCGGCGGCGATCGTGTTGCCCGACCGCATGCCCGTGGACCCTCCCCACTGCATGGCGCCCGAGACCATCGCCTCCACGTCCGTCCACTCCATGCCGGCGTCGGCCACCGCCCCCATCGCCACCTCGGCGCCCATCTCGACCCAGCTCTTCTCGGGGAACTTCCCCCAGGGGTGGAGCCCCACGCCGGCCACTATCACATCACTCACCGGCATCACCTTCGGCGGGGCGGAACTTCCAGCCGATCACCTCTCCCGAGTCGTCGGAGTAGTAGGGCTCCACGACCGTCTCCATCGCCATCCCCATCCGGAGTCCCTCAGCAGAGGCCCCCGCCAGGGGACCCACCACCTGGATGCCCTCGGAGGCGAACTCCACCTCCACCACGGTGATCGGCACGAACGGGTCGGGCGCCACGAAGGGCGGCGGGGGCGGGAAGTGGACGGTGGTCCAGGAGGCCAGCCGTCCGGTCCGGGAAAGGGGGGTTGAGACCACGTCCTTTCGGGCGCAGCGTGGATTCGGGCAGGTGAAGCTGGCCGGGAAGGCCACCGTTTCGCAGGAGCGGCATTTGCTTCCCACCAGGGCGGGCTCGGGATCGGAGACGAACGAGCCCTCCAGCACCGGGGTCTGTTTCATCGGGTTCCCAATCTAGCTGGCTCCGCTCCCGGCAACCCGGATCACCCGCCGGCCCGGTAGGCGGCCATGAAGTCCTCCATGGCGGCAAGGTGCTGGTCGACCGTGAACTCGTATCCCATCGTGCCCAGGAAGGCATGGGTGACCCCGGCGCTTCCCCACACTCTGGTGCGTTCCGCGTACTCGGCGGGATCCCATCCCACCCTTCCGGTGAACCCCACCTCGCCGACCAGCATCCCCAAGCCGATCTCTGCGGGGTCCCGTCCCTTCTGGCGGGCGGCCTCCTCCACCAGCTTGAACCGGTTGCGAAGCCCTTCGGTGTTGCCTGTCCGGTCGGGAAGGTGGGCGGTCTTGAGAGACCCGGCCGAGGCCAGCCAGCCGTCTGCCCACCAGCCGATCCGCTTCATCACCGGGTCGGCCCAGCCGCCGATCCAGAGGGGGATGCGCCGGTTGGGAAGATGGTTGATCCCCGCTCCCTCCACCGTGTCGAACTCACCGTCGAAGTCCACCAGTTCCTGGGCCCAGAGCTTGTTGAGCAACTGGACCTGTTCCTCGAAGCGCCGACCCCGGGTGCGGAAGTCCTGGCCGAGAGCCTGGAACTCGACCTGGTTCCAGCCCACTCCCACCCCCAGGGTGAACCTCTCGCCCGACAGGAGGTCGAGGGTGGCGGCCTGCTTGGCCACCAGCGCGGTCTGTCGCTGGGGAAGCACCAGCACCCCCAGCCACAGTTCGATCCGCGAGGTGATCCCCGCCATGTAACCGAACAGGACGAACGGCTCGTGAAAGCCGTCCTCATGGGTGTAGGGGCCGGTGAGAACGTGGCGGGCGGGGTCCGCCCCCAGGACGTGTTCGTAGACCAGGATCGAATCGAAGCCCAGCCCTTCGGCGGTCTCGGTCCAGGCGCGGACCGCAGCCCGGTCGGAGCCGATCTCGATTTGAGGGAATACCGCTCCTATGTGCATGATGCCCCCTTCCTAACCCTGGGAGGCCAGGTACATGTCCCGCAGGTCTCCCTTGAGGATCTTTCCGGACGGGTTGCGGGGGATGACGTCGATGGTCCCCACCGAGGTGGGGCACTTGTAGTGGGCGATCCGGCTCCGGCAGAACTCGATGATCTCGGCTTCTGAGGGCGCCTCCTCACCGGCGGCCACGATCACCGCCCGGGGCGTCTCGCCCCATTTGGCGCTGGGCACGCCGATCACGGCCACGTCGGCCACTCCGGGATGCTCCATGAGGGCGTTCTCCACCTCGGCGGGGTAGATGTTCTCCCCGCCGGAGATGATCATGTCCTTGATCCGGTCCCGGATGTACACGAACCCGTCGGCGTCCACCGATCCCGCGTCTCCGGTCCGCATCCATCCCTCGGCATTGACCGTCTCGGCGGTGGCCTCCGGGTTCTTCCAGTAGCCGCTCATCAACTGGGGTGAACGCAACCAGATCTCACCCACGTCATCGGTCCCGAGTTCCTCGGTGGAGACCGGGTCGACGATCTTCAGTTCCACGTTGGGATGGGGACGGCCCACCGACAGCATCCTGTAGGCAAAGGGCCCGCCGGGATCGTGCTCGTCGGGAAACAGCGTGGTCACCCCGTTGCAGGACTCCGTCAGCCCGTAGGCACCAGCAAACTCACAGCCCAGCACCTCGATGGACTGGTTGAGCACCTCTTCGGAGATGGGAGAGCCGCCGTAGACGATGGTCCGGAGCGCTGAGAAGTCCGCGTCCTCCACTCCCGGGACCGTCAGCATGAACTGCAACAGCACCGGCACCAAGAAGGCATTGGAGACCCGATGGTTGACGGTCAGGTCCACCAGCAACTGCGGGATGTTGTCCCGGGCGACGATCGAGGTGTTGCCGTTGTACAGCCCCAGACACGACCAACCGACCCCGCCGATGTGGAACATGGGGAGGTTGACCAGGTTCACCGAGTCCCCGTCGAAGCCCCACATCGGCGAGCACATCTTCTTCAGTTCCATGAAGGCGTCGTTGGGGATCATCACGCCCTTGGGGAATCCGGTGGTGCCCGAGGAGTACAGCAAAAAGACCGTGTCGTCTCCTTCGGCTCCTCCTCCCGGATCGGTGTCGGGGTGGCTGTCGCGCCACTCCTCGAAGGACTGGTGGTCATCGTGGCCGCCCACCACCAGGATCTTCTCCACCGTGTCCAGGTCACCGGCGATCTCGTCCAGGATGGGTACGTACTCCTCTCCCACGATCAACAGCTTTATCTCCGCGTCATTCACCACGCCGGTGATCTCCCGGGGCGCCAGCCGCCAGTTGATGCCGGCATGCACTGCCCCCAGCTTGGCCGCGCCGAACAGGAAGTCGAAGAACTCCATGCAGTTCTTGTCCAGGAACCCGACATGGTCCCCGTGTCCCACCCCGGCGGCTGCCATGGCGTTGGCGGTCCGGCTCGAGCGTGCGTCGAGTTCTGCGAAAGTGATCTCTTCGGTCCCGTAGACCAGCGCGGTCTTGTCAGGCTGTGTGGCGGCGTGGTGCCGGACGACCCCGGCGATGTTGCTGATGCTCATGTGGACGGCTCCCTATAGCTGAAGGCGTGCGTTTGCGTGTCGATTGTCGGATCCGGGGATCACCACTCCATGGCGCCGGCCCGCTCCAGGGTGCGGTCGACCATCGAGACCATATCGTCGATGTCCGATCGGGTGGAGATCAGGGGCGGGCACAGGAGAATCTTGGGTTCCCCGCGGTCGTCGGCGCGAGTGTAGAGGCCCTCTTCCATCATGATGGGAGGGAGCGTTTGTTTCAGTAGGACGGCCTCCTGCTCGGGAGTCAGACGCCGTCCGGTCTCCCGGTCGGCGGTCAGTTCCACGGCGTAGAAGAACCCCATGCCCCGCACTTCGCTCACCATCCGGTGCCCGGCGGCCATCCGGTCCAACTGGTCACGGAAGTAGCCGCCCAGGCTGCGCACGTTGCCCACCACGTCCTCGTCGCGGAGAGCGGTGAGATTGGCGACCGAGGTGGCGGCCACCACCGGATGGCCTCCCCAGGTGGCCCCGTGGTTGAACATCCCGATGTGGGAGTCCAGCAGTTCGTCAAACACGGGCTGGCGGATCAACAGCCCTCCGATCGGAGCGTAGGAGGAGGTGGCGCCCTTGGCGAAGGTGACGAGGTCGGGGACGACTCCCATCACCTCGGAGCCGAACCACTCTCCCAGCCGTCCGAACCCGTTGATGACCTCGTCGGCGCAGAGCAGCACTCCGTATTTGTCACAAATGCGACGCAGTTCCTGCCAATAGCCGGCGGGGGGTACGATCGAGCCTCCGCCGTTCTGCACCGGCTCGGCCAGCACCATGGCCACCGACTCGGGGCCCTCCTCTACGATTGCCTCCTCCACGCGGGCGGCCGCCTCCACACCGTCGTCGAACCCCAGCGTGTTGGGGACCTTGCGGAACCCGTACAGCAACGGCCCATAGGCCTCCCGGATGCCGGTCAGGCCGGTGGCCGACAGGGCCCCCAGGGTGGTCCCGTGATAGGACAGGTTGCGACTGATCACCTTCACCCGCTGCGGCTCGTTGCGGGCCGAGTGATACTGGCGGGAGAATTTGATGGCCGACTCCACCGCTTCCGACCCCGAGGAGACCAGGAACACCACATCCAGGTCCCCCGGCGCCAGGGAGGCGATCAGGTTGGAGGCCTCGATGGTGGGCGGGGTGGTCGCCGACCACGACGGCATGTAGGCGAGGGTCTTCATCTGCTCTCCGGCCGCGGCGGCGATGTCCGCCCGGCCGTGGCCGATCTGGACCGAGAACAACCCGGCCAGCCCGTCGATGTAGGAGTTCCCGTCCTGGTCCCAGATGCGGATTCCCTCCCCGCGTACGAAGACCGGCGCCGCACCGCTGCGCAACAGTTGCCCTGGAGTGAAGTGCAGAACTGTGTGCGCCAGCGTGTCGGTGGTGAGAGTGGTGGTCATGAAAGACTTCTCCTCGTTGCTAGGTTGTGTCAGCGGCTAGGTGCCGATAGCGGTCCAGGTGCCGGATGGGCTGCTGAAGGGCGTCGCGGCGGAACGGCTCGGCCAACTCCTCGGGGTCGACCATCACCTCCACGACGGTGGCCACCTCGGGGTCGATCGACTCCCCGAAGGCGTCCTTCAGATCGGCGGGATCGGTCACCCTGATCCCCCGTCCGCCCATGGCTGTCGCAATCTCGGCGAAATTGAACCCTCCCAGGTCGTGTCCGATGTTGGTCCCCACGTAGCGATCGTCGTAGAAGTCAATCTGGTTGCGCTTCTCGGCTCCCCACTGCTGGTTGTTGAAGACCACGGCGGTCACCGGCAGGTCCTCCTCCACCGCGGTCATCACCTCGGCGAGGCTCATCCCCCAGGCGCCGTCGCCGATGATCGCCACCGCCGGCGACCCCGGCGAGGCCAACTTGGCGCCCAGCGCTCCCGGGTAGGCGAACCCGCAGTTCCCGAAGCCCATGGCGGCCATGAAACGGCGGGGCTTAGTGAAACGGAGGTAGCCGTTGGAGACCGAGCAGATGTTGCCTATGTCGGTGGTGACGAAGGTGTCGTCGGTGAGTTGGGCCGCCAACTCGCTGAGAGCCCTGCGGGGGCTGATGGGAGCCGAGTCGGAAGCCGAGCGGGCCGACAGTTCCTTCTCCCAGCGGGCCTTGGTGTCGGCGATGTGGTCGAGCCGCGCCCCGTTCACCGGGCGTTCGCCGGCTGCGGCCAACCGGGCCGAGATCGCCTCGGCGGCCAGGCGGGCGTCGCCGATGATCCCCAAATCGATGGGCTTGGAACGGCCAAGCTGCTCGGGGTCTATATCGATCTGCACCACCTTCGCCGAATGGGGATAGAAGTCGAGGCCGTACTGGGGGACCGTGCCGAACACGTTGATCCGACAGCCCAGCATCAGCACCACATCGGCCTCGGACAGAAGCTCCATGGCCGCCTTCGATCCCATGTATCCCAGGGGACCCACCGAGAGGGGGTGGGTGTAGGGGAAGGCGTCGTTGTGCAGGTAGGAAGTGGCCACCGGGGCGCCAAGTTGCTCGGCCAACCGGGCAGTCTCCTGGTAGGCGCCGGACAGCACCGCTCCGTAGCCGGCCACGATCACCGGGTTGCGGGCTTCCGACAGGATGGCGGCGGCCCGGTCCAACCGGGCGGGATCGCCCGCACCCCGCGCTTCGGAGCGGTACTGGTTGGGTTCGAGGATGTCCTCGTGGGATTCGCCGTAGAAGAAGTCACGGGGGATGTCCACCTGAACGGGGCCGAGGTGGGCCATGGCCATCCGGAAGGCGGTCCGGACCGACTCGGCCATGCGATCGGGGCGGGGGACCTGCAGTTGGAATTTGGTGATGGAGCGAAAGATGGAGAGTTGTTCCACTTCCTGGAACCCGTCCAGTCCCACCGAGCCCGAGGTCGCCGACGGGGTGAGGATCACCACCGGGGAGTGGGCGTGATAGGCGGCGGCGATACCGGTGACCATGTTGGTGATCCCCGGCCCGTTCTGGGCGGTGCAAACCGAGGGACGGCCGGTTGTCCGGGCGTAGGTGTCGGCCATGTGGGCGGCGTTCTGTTCGTGACGGACCGGGACGAACCGGATGCCAGCCGCAGGGAACAGGTCGAGGGCGTCCATGAAAGCCGATCCGACGATCCCGGGGATCTCGGTCACTCCCTCCACCCGGAGGGTCTCTACCAAAGCCTCGCTGGGGGTCATCACCATTGGGGCATCTCCTCTGTGCTAGTCGAGAATACGGGCTTAAAGTTACCAGTGCAGAGCGCAGCTAAAGCCTCTGGGCGGGGGAATCTCGGCCGGTGAGCCGGCGGGCCTCCTCCACGATCGCGGAGAGCGAACTTCCCGGAGGGAACACCCCCACCCCCCGGTCGGTCAGGCGGGGAATGGATTGGGGAGGCACGGTCCCCCCCACGAACACCGGGACGTCGCCCAGTCCCGCCGCCTCCATCTCGTCCAGCGCTCTCTCCACCACCTCCACCCGGCCGCCGACATTGATGCCCACCAGGTCCACGTCCTCGGCGGCGGCCACGCTCGCCATCTCGCTGGGACGGAGCATCCCTCCCAGGATCACCTCGAATCCCGCCTCCCGGAGAGCCCGGGCCACCACCGCCACTCCCCGCCAGTGACCGTCCAGGCTGCTCTTGGCCACCAGCACCCGGGCCGGGGGGAGAGGGCTCGATTCCTGCTCAGACACTGATCGGAACCTGCCAGTCCCCGAAAGTCTCCCGCAGGACGTCCCCGATCTCCCCGATGGACGCGTCGGCGCTCACCGCCTCCATGAAGGCGGGGATGGCGTTGACCGAGTCGTTCCGGCACACCTCCTCCAGGTTGCGCAGGGCCTCCACCGCACCCCGGCCGTGGCGGGTGCGCCGCAGGTCGGAGAGACGCTCCATCGCCATCTCCCAGGTCTCGGCGCCCGATCGCCCCTCAAAGGCCTCGACATCCATGATGGGATCGTCGATGGTGTGGGTGTTGACTCCCACGATCGCCCGCTCGCCCGATTCCATACCCACCGCGATCCTCTGGTTGTTCTCCTCGGCGCACTCCAGGAGGAACCCGTTGTCCAGCACGGCCAGAAAGCCCCCGCGGTCCTGGATCTGGTCGAAAAACTCCCAACCCCGCTGTTCCAGTTCTCCCGTGAGGGACTCGACGTAGTAACTCCCGCCCAGCGGGTCGGCGATCTCCCGCAGGTTGATCTCGTTCTGGAGGATCTGCTGGATGCGGATGGACATCAGGTGGGCGTGATCGGACGGGATGGACATTGCCTCGTCGTAGCCGGACACTCCCAGGGACTGGGTGCCTCCCAGCACCGAGAACAGCGCCATGAGGGTACCCCGCACGATGTTGTTGAACGGCTCCTGGTAGGTCATGGCGCTTCCGGCGGTCACCACGTGGATCCTCATCTGCCGGGCCTTCTCGTCGGTGATCCCGTAACGCTGTCCCAGCAGGTCCGACCACATCTTGCGGGCCGCCCGCAGCTTGGCGGCGTCCTCGAAGACCTCCATGGAGACCCGGAAGTTCACCCCTCCGATCCGGTGGGCCAACCGCTCCACGTCCACCTTTCCCCGGGCGGCGATCATGTCCAGGTACTGGACGGCGTTGGCCATCACGGCTCCCAGTTCCTGGTGGGCCGACAGTCCGCTGTCGGCGGCGTTGTAGCCGGCGATTGATACCGGGACCCAGCGGGGCATACGCTCGGAGCACCACTCGATCAGATCCAGGTTGAACCGGATCGCCGCCTCGGGCGGGATCTGCTCCTTGGTGGGACAACCCAGGTAGGTCAGGAAGAAGTCGCTCTGACCGGTCCCGGACAACTTCTCGAGCGGTATCCCCCGGCGGGCGGCCACCGACCAGTAGGAGGGAAGGGTGTACACCGCCGACTGGGGCACCCCTCCTCCCGGCTTGGCGTAGATGGAGTCGAGAGGCAGGTCCGACAGGATGGTCTCGTAGTCCCTCAAGCCGACGGTGACCGTCCCGGTCAGGCCCACGTCCTCCCGGCGCTCCACGATCTCTGGGTGATCGACGTCGTAGAGATGATCGTCGGTCATCCGATCGTGCTTGATGATGATCCCCGTCTCCCCCGCCTCGAACAGGAGGAATTTGAGCCGCTCGTTCATGTCCTCGGGGTTCCCGTAGCCCGATAGCTGGAAGATTCTCCACGGCCGGTCCCGGTACATGCGGGGATAGGCCCCCCGCAGGTAGGGCGCCCGCCCGGGCGGGGCGCCAAGGGCCTCCCGAATGTCTCTGGGGACGTCATCCGGCCCGTAAAGCAGCTTGAGGGGTATTCCGGACGTTGTCTCTGGCTGGTTCTCGATCATGGGAATAGATGCGACCAATCGGCTGGCAAAGATGTTACCCCGCAATCCGATTCCCGCAGGTGGGCACCCCTATCCGCGGAATAAGATTCACCTCAAGGATGCCCACCCATTCCTTCCCCGGCCGGCTGCTCCTCTCGGCCGCCGCTTTGGCCTTGACCAGCCTGGCGGCCTGCGGAGAAGCCACCCCAGACCCGCCAGCGGTCATTTCGGGCGCCTGTGCCGAGGGGCGGACACTCCGCTTCGCCTTCTACGCATTCTTCGAACCGGTCAGCGCCAGCGCCGATCCCGATCCCGACTCGGCCGGGTTCGCCGATCACGTGGGATACGAGGCCGACCTACTCACTGCCTTGGAAGAAATGGACGGTGCCGGGCTGGTTTTCGACCGCATCCCCGTGGCGGAATGGCCGGACATCTGGCTCCTGCCCGCCGGGGACGATGTCGACGTAGCCGGTGGCGGAATCACCATCCTCGAATCCCGCACACGTGACGCCACCGGCGACGAGGTCGTGGTCTTCACCTCGGGCCACATCGTCTTTCGCCAGTCGCTCCTGGTCCGGGTGGCGGATGCGCCCCTTTACGCCACTCACGCCGACCTGACCGAAGAAGTCCGCGTGGGGGTCCTGGCGGCCACCACCGGCGAGGCCCGGTTGCTGCAACTCACCGGCTTGGCCGATCCCCGCGGGACACTGGCCGAAGGGACCAGGATCGTCACGGACGCCGGGCCCTTGGTGGCGGACGGGTCGGACCGATATGTCATCACAGCCGCCGGATCGTCGCCCGGTTTGGAAGGACGCCAGCGGATCGAGCCTCCCACCCCCGAGATGCCGGTGGTGGTCTACCTGGGGGAGGACACCGGAGAGACGGAACTCCTCGAGGCCCTGGCCGACGGATCGATAGACGCGGTGGCACGCGGTGAGATCGGGAACCTCGTGGCGGCCAACGCCTTCGGGGACGGCGGGGTCTTCACCGTGACCGCCCGTGATCCAGAGGTGGAACTTGGCGGGTGGACCCTTCCTGCCACCGAGCCGGCTCTGATGGCCTGCCTGGATGAAAAGCTCAACTACCTCACCGATCACCGGGCGATTGGATACGCCGATTGGGTGGCCGATCCTGAAGTCTTCCTCCGGCGCGCCCGTTCCTGGACACCCTGATCCGCTGCGGCCTTCGCCACTGCCGGCCGGGATGGGGCCATGTATGTTATTTCGACAAATGACGACCGCCGGCCGGATGCTTTTTGGTTCTTTCGACATGTCTCTGCTCAGGATCGGTCCTTCCGCTCAGACGTTGACGGCTCGGATGAGTCCGTCCTGCACATGAGCCCGTCGGCAGGTGCGCCCGATGCCTGGAGCGGTCCGGAGTACCGGGAGAACACCGCCCACCACCGGGCCTTCGACCCGCCGGCCCTATGGGACTTCGGCTTGGGCGCCGGAGACTTCCTCCTGGACGTGGGGTGCGGCGCCGGGGACCTGACCGCCGCCCTGGCGGACCACTACCCCCGAGCCGAGGTGATCGGGATCGACGCCTCGCCCAGCCAGATCGAACAGGCCCGCCGCAATGAGCGCCCCCGACTCCGCTTCGAGGTACGCCGGGTCCAGGACCTGGGTTGGGAGAAGCGCTTCGCAGCGGTGGTCTCGATCGCCTGCCTGCACTGGATTCCCATCCCCGAACACCCGCTGGTGCTGGAGAGGATCTTTCACGCCCTGGCCCCCGGCGGCAGGCTGGTGGCCAGCTTCGCCGGAGAGACCAACATCGAGGAGATCCGGAAGATCATATTCTCGGTGGCGGACCGGGCGCCCTACCGCCGGTACCTGCAGGGCAGCCTGCCCCATCACCCGTGGCCCTCCCTCCGCCGCTACCGGGAGATGGTGGCCGACTCGCCCTTCGGCGGCGCCGAGGACCTGCGGACCGAGACCCAGCCCCGCCCCTTTTCCCGCACCGGTCTGACCGGCTGGCTGCGCACCCAAACCCTCACCGGGTACCGTCCCCGGCTGCCCTCCCCGGTTTTCGAGGACCTGGTAGCCGAGGTGTCGGAGAAGGTGGCCGAGGAGACGCGGGCTGGTGACGGTCTCTATGTCGTACCCTTTGTGCGACTGCAACTTCAGGCCCGTCGATCCCAAACCGCCGTATGAACTCCCCGAACCTGACCGATTGGATAGGAAACTCCGAGATCCGCCGCCAGCGTCTCGACCCGTGGCCGGTCGCCGCGCTCTCCGCACTGTTCGACCTGGATAGCCCGGCCGCAGAGGTGGGAGACCCCCTTCCTCCCATGTGGCACTGGCTGTACTTCCTCCCATCGGCCCGGCGGTCGGAGACCGGGGAGGACGGCCATCCCCGCCGGGGAGGGTTCCTTCCCCCCGTACCGCAGCGAAGAAGGATGTTCGCGGGCGGGACCACTGTCTTCCACCGTCCCTTGCTGGTGGGAGAGGAAGCCCGGCAAAAGGGAAGCGTGAAGAGGGTGGCCCACAAGGAGGGCCGTAGCGGCGCCCTGGTGGTGGTTACGGTGGAATACCAGATCCGGGGAGAGGAGGGACCGGCGCTCACCGAGTCCCAGAACCTGATCTACACCGACTCCCCGCCCTCGATTCCCCAGGATCCCGCTTCGGACCCCGGGCCGCCCCGCAGGCCCTGGAGCCAGGACGTCGCCACCGACCCGGTCCTCCTGTTCCGGTTCTCGGCCCTCACCAACAACTCCCACCGCATTCACTACGACCACTCCTACGCCACCGGGGTGGAGGGATACCCGGGCCTGGTGGTGCAGGGCCCGCTCACCGCCATGCTGCTCGCCGACCTGGGCCGCCGGAACGGCGTGAACGGACCTGGGCGCTTCTCCTTCCGGGCGCGCTCGCCGTTCTTCTGCGGCGACACCCTGCACCTGCGCGGTGGACCCGACGAGGAGGCCGGGGCCCGCCGATGGACAATGGGCGCGTATTCCCAGCATGGTCGGCTGGGCGTGGAGGCGGAGTTGTCCGCCTGACCCGGCCTCCGGCCCCACCGGGCCACCCGCCCCGCGGCGATACCCTCTAGGGCCTATGAACGACCAACCTCTCTGGGCGCCCTCGGCTCGGAGAGTCGAGACCTCGGCCATGACCTCCCTGCGCCGGGAGGTCAATCGCAGATACGGCCTGGACCTGCCCGACTCGGTAGCCCTGCAGCGCTGGAGCACCGAGAACATCGACCGGTTCTGGGACACCGCCTGGGACCATGTGGGAGTCCTGGGAAGAAAGGGCGACCGGGTCTTCGTTCCCGGGGACTCGCTGACCACCGCACGCTTCTTCCCCGACGCCCGGCTCAGCGTGGCGGCCAATCTGCTGGATGGCCGGGGCGTGGATGGGGACTCGGCCGCCATCCTGTACCGGCGGGAGGACGGATACTCCGAGGACCTGACCTGGGACCAACTGCGGTCGCAGGTGGCCGCCGCCGCGGCCGCGCTGCGGGCCCACGGGGTGGGGGCCGGCGACCGGGTGGCGGCATGGATGCCCAACCGGCCCGAGACGGTGGTGCTGATGATCGCCGCCGCCGGCCTGGGGGCCATGTTCAGCTCCACCTCGGCCGACTTCGGCGTGGCCGGGGTGGTGGACCGGTTCGGCCAGATCGGACCGGTGCTGCTGCTCGCCGCCGACGGCTACCCCTACGGGGGAAAGCCCTTCGACCGGCGGGAGGCCCTCGCCGCGATCAACGAGGCCCTTCCCACGGTGCGGCGGGTGGTGATGGTCCCCAACCTGGACCCCGAGCCCGAACTGACCACCCTTCCCGGGGCCATCTCCTGGAGCGAGTTCCTGGCGGTCGGCGAGGGGGCTGGGCTTCCCACCGAGACCTTTCCCTTCGACCATCCCCTGTTCATCCTCTTCTCCTCCGGCACCACCGGTCCACCCAAGTGCATAGTCCACCGGGCGGCTGGGGTGATGTTGAAGAACATGGGAGAGCATCAACATCAGGTGGACGTCCGAGCGGGCGACCGGGTCTTCTACCTGACCACCTGCGGCTGGATGATGTGGAACTGGCTGGTGAACGCGCTCTCCACCGGGGCGAGCATCGTCCTCTACGACGGCAACCCCTTCCACCCCTCCCCCGGCCGGTTGTTCGACCTGATCGACTCCGATGGCGTCACGCTGCTGGGCGTCTCGGCCAAGTTGATCGACGCCTGGCGCCAGACCGGCCTCCGACCCAGGGGGTCCCATCGACTGGACACGCTCCGCACCATCTGCTCGACCGGGTCGCCCCTGTCTCCCGAGGGCTTCGAGTGGGTGTACGAAGAGGTGACCGAAGACGTCCACCTGGCGTCCATCTCGGGCGGAACCGACCTGTGCGGGTGCTTCGTGGGAGGCGATCCCACCCTGCCGGTGTGGTCGGGAGAGATCCAGGGGGCCGCTCTGGGCATGGCCGTGGAGGTGTACGACCCCGAAGGCCGGGCGGTCGACGGACCCACCGGCGAGTTGGTGTGCAGCCAACCCTTCCCCTCGGTCCCCCTCAGGTTCTGGAACGATCCCGGTGACGCCAAGTTCCAGGCGGCCTATTTCGAGAAATATCCGGGCGCCTGGACCCACGGGGACTACGCCAACTGGACTCCCAGCGGCGGCATGGTCATCCACGGCCGCTCCGACGCCACTCTCAACGTGGCGGGCGTGCGGATCGGGACCGCCGAGATCTACCGGCAGGCCGAAGAGGTGCCGGGGGTGACCGAGGCGATTTGCGTGGCGCAGAAGTGGGAGGGAGACACCCGGATGGTGCTGTTCGTGCGGCTCGACGAGGGCCGGACGCTCACTGACGACCTGGTGGCCGAGATCAACGACCGCCTCCGCCGCAACTGCTCACCCCGCCACGTGCCGGCGGTGGTGCTGGAGACCGCCGACATCCCCCGCACCCGTTCGGGGAAGATCACCGAGTTGGCCGTCACCGCCATGGTCAACGGCGAGGAGGTTAAGAACACCGAAGCCCTCGCCAACCCCGAGGCCCTGGCCAACTTCGCCGACCGTGCGGAACTCGCCTAGGGAGTCATGTCGGGGATGACGGGTCGCCGGCCGAAAGGAGTGTGAAGTGGACCGACCGATCTCTGTGGGGGTGATAGGGCTGGGAAGCATTGCCCAGATCCAGCACCTCCCGAACCTGGCCCGGATGGAGAGTCGGTTCCGGGTGGCGGCCGTGGCCGACATCTCTCCTCAACTCACCCACCGGATCGCCGACGGGCTGGCGGGGGACGTCTGCGCCTCCACGGACTGGCGGGAGGTCTGCGCCCATCCCGAGGTAGAGGCGGTGCTGATCCTCACCTCCGGCGCCCACGAGCAGATCAGCGAGGGCGCTCTCGAGGCCGGGAAGCACGTATTCGCCGAGAAGCCCCTCTGTTTGACGGTGGAAGGCGCCCGGCGGCTCCATGCCCTGGCCGCCGAGCAGGGCCTGGCGCTTCAGGTCGGGTACATGAAGCTTCACGAAGAGTTGCTCCCGGAGTTGCGGGAGGGCCTCGACGCCGTCGGGGACCTACGCCTGCTCCGCCACTCCGTCTACCATCCCGAACACTCGGCCTGCCTGGGCCCGGCCGACACGCTGAGCTTCGATGACATCGATCCCGGGACCCTGGCCGAGGCGGCAGCATTCGAGGACCGCCGCACCCGCCAGGCCCTGGGTGACCTTCCCGCCCGGTGGGGTCGGCTGTACCGGGAGGTGCTGGCCGCTTCGTTCATCCACACCGTGTCGTTCATACGGGGCCTGATGGGAGGACTCCCCCGGTTGACGGCCGCCGACATGTGGCCTCCCCAGCCCTCCGGGGTCCCCGCCGAGCCCCCCTGTCTCACGGCCCGGGCCGAGTACCCCGATCACACTGCGGTGGAGATGACATGGCTCTGGCTTCCCGCCACGCCCACCTACCGGGAAGCCTTCGAGGCGCACGGAACCCGGGGATCGCTGGAATTCCGCTTTTCCAACCCCTATCTCGATCGGGCAGCCTCCTTGGTCATCAAGAGCCAAGACGGCGCGGTCCGTCATCCCGCCGGGACCGAATCGGCCTTCACCAGGGAACTGAGAGCATTCCACCGGGCGATCATCGCTGGCCCGCCCTCCTCCGACGCGGCGGGCGCCGCACAGGACACGGCGTTCCTCCAGGACATGGTGGCCGCGCTGGCCCAAAACGACGGGCTGTCCGTCGGCGGCGAGGCGGGGACTCGGCGATGAAGATCGGCGCCGGACCCGTGAGTTTCGGCGTGTACGAACCCTCCCCGGGCGGGCCTGCGCCCCATCGTCTGATGGAGGCCATGGCGGCCGCCGGGTACCGAGGCGCAGAATTCCCGCCCGCAGGATACGCCGGGCCACCCGGCGCGGCGGTTGAACTCTTTGCACGAAACGGTCTGACGCCGGTCGGAATCTACATTCCCATCCACTTCTCGGACCCCACCCTTCTCACCCGGGACCAAGTGCGCATGGAAGACGCCCTCTCGGAACTGGAGAAGGCCGAAGACGGACCCCGGATCGCCATCCTCGCCGATGAGGGCAGCGAAGTCCTGCTCCTCAACCCAGCCAGGGGCGACGACCCCACCCACGCCCTGGACGCCGCCGGCTTCGGGGCGCTGACCGACGAGGTCAACCGGATCGCAGAGTACATTCGGCGGAGAGGACTGACGCCCTCTTTCCATCCCCACATCAGCACCTACGTGGAGAGCCCGGCAGAAGTCGAGAGGCTGCTTGGGGCCACCGACATCGACCTGACTTTCGACACCGGCCACATCGCCCTCGGCGGCGGGGACATAGCGGAGTGTTTCGAGGCTTGGCGAGAGCGCATCAACCACATCCATCTCAAGGACGTGCGTCACGATGTCCTGGAGGAGGCAAAACGCCGAAGACGGGTTGACTTCGATGTCTGGTGGGCGGAAGTCTCGGTCCCGCTTGGAGAAGGCGATCTCCCGTTGCGGGAGTTCCTGGCACACTTGTCAGAGGTCGATTACCAGGGTTGGGCGGTGATCGAGCAGGACAGGGCGCCAATTTCATCGGAGGCTGAACTCCGCGCCGCAGCCGAAGTTCAGGGGGAGAACCTCCAGTGGGTGCACCGGGTACGGGAGGGAGAGTCCTGATGTCACCCTTGGCTCTATCCCCACGAATCTTCGAAGACGAGAACGCACTGGGTCGGGCGCTGGCTCAAAAGATCTGTGATGGCCTCCGCGAGGCAACGGAGGAGGGGCGAAAGTATCTCTTGGGCTGCCCGGGCGGTAGAAGCCTCCTCTCAACCTATGGCGCCCTGGCCGGGGTGGCAGCCCAACAACAGGTGGACCTCTCGCCCTTGGTGGTGGTGATGATGGACGACTACGTGATCCCGATCCGGGGCGGATACGTCCACGTCCCGATCGACGCCCACTACTCCTGTCGGCGCTTCGCCACAGAGGAGATCGGAAAACCCCTGTCCCATCTGCCGGGCGCGCCGAGGAGAGACCGCATCTGGATGCCGGACCCGAACGATCCGCCCGCCTACGACCGGCGCATCGCCGACGCCGGGGGAATAGACCTGTTCCTCCTGGCCAGCGGGGCCTCCGACGGTCACGTAGGGTTCAACCCCTCCGGCAGTCCCCGGGACTCGGCCACCCGGATCGTGGAACTCTCCACCCCAACCCGCACCGACAATCTGAGGACCTTTCCGGCGTTCGATTCGGTGGACGACGTCCCGACTCACGGAGTAACGGTAGGGATAGGCACCATCGCAGGGTTGAGCAGGTCGGCGGTGATGGTCTGCCTCGGCGCGGAGAAACGAGCCGCCGCGGGGAGAATCAGCTCCGCCCGCTCCTACGATCCCTCCTGGCCGGCCACGATCGTAACCGAGGTCCCCGACGCCCAACTGTGGATCGATTCTTGCGCCGATTCGGAAAAGAGAACCTGAGGGCGATGGGAATGGCCCGGAAACCCAAGTGGACCTCCGAACAGATCCCTGACCTGGCGGGCAGGGTGGCGTTGGTCACCGGCGCCAACAGCGGCATCGGGCTGGAGACTGCCAGGGAACTGGCCCGGGCGGGCGCCCACACCATCCTGGCCTGCCGATCCACGGAACGCGGGCAGCGGGCGGTCGGGGACCTGCGCGCCGCGATGCCGGACTCCTCGGTGGAGTTGATGAAGCTCGACCTGGGCAGCCTCTCGTCCATCCAGGCTTTCGCCCTGGACTTCGCAAACGGCCACGCGCGCCTCGACATGTTGATCAACAACGCAGGCATCATGGCCGTCCCTCACTCGCTGACCGAGGACGGATTCGAGAGCCAGATGGGCATCAACCACTTGGGGCACTTCGCCCTGACCGGAAGGCTTCTGGGACCGCTGTTGGCCACCCCGGGAGCCAGGGTGGTGACGGTCAGCAGCGTCGGGCACCGGGGCGCCACACTGGACTTTGAGAACCTGCTCTTCGAGAACGGCGGATACACCCCGTTCCGGCCCTACTGGCGTTCCAAGCTGGCAAACCTGCTCTTCACCTACGAACTACAGAGGCGCCTTCGGTCCGCCGGAGCACGGGTGTCCGCTCTCGCCGCCCATCCGGGATTCTCCTCCACCAACATCGGCGGCCATCTCGGCCCCCACTGGTATTCCCGGATACAGGAACCCCTGATGTCCGGGTTCATCCAGAGCGCGGCGATGGGCGCCCTGCCCACATTGCGAGCTGCGGTCGATCCCGAGGCCGAAGGCGGCCAGTACTACGGGCCGAGCGGGCTGGGAGGCCTGCGGGGACACCCGGTGGTGGTTTCATCCAACACCGCATCCCACGACCGCGACGATGCTCTCCGGCTCTGGGATGCATCGGAGGCACTCACAGGAGTCCAATACTCCTTCCGCCTATAGGAACACACACCGTCGAGGCGGGGCGATGCTACGTCGCAAGAGTCTCCAGGGAGACCGCCGCGCCTCCTCCACGCCTCCGGTGTCAGATTCCCAGTATCCGCTTGGCTATCACTTTGGCCTCGTCCATGTCCTCGACATACCGATCCTTGGGGATGCTGCGCAGAATGTGGAGCTTTTCGAGGCTGGCGCCGACCGCGCCACCCAGGCCCATCACTATGCACTCGGTGTCTTCCTCGATGGCGACATCCACCAGCCTCTCCACCACGAAGGCGGCGCTGTCGTCCATGTAGTCGGTCTGGGAGAAGTCGAGGATCACCACCTCGTGGTCACGAATGTCCACACTGATGGTGCTGAACATCCGGTTGGAGGACGCCACAGTGAAGCTTCCCCGGAATGAGACCAGGCCGCACCGGGCCGAGAAGGGATCGAATTCGTCCTCGCCGTCATCGTCATCGCCCAGCAGAGCCAGCATGCTGTCGAGGGCGTCAGGTTCGTCCCCCTCCTCCTCGTCGTCATCGTCACCTCCCAGGAGGGCCAGCATGCTGTCGAGGTCAGGCTCGGTGTCCTCCTCTTCCTCCTCGTCGGCCAGGAAGCTGATGTCGAGAAGGGGAGCGGAGATCACGCTGTCCAGCTCCAGGTACTCGAACTGTCGGGCGCTGACCAGCGCCGCCACGATCAGACCCAGCATGATGGCGCTCAACAGGTCGGCGAACACGGTAAGCCCCAGGGTGATGACCATCACCACCAGGTGTTCGCGCTGCACCCGGTGGATCCGGGTGAAGAATCTCCAGTCGATGATGTCCCAGCCCACCTTCATGAGGATGCCGGCCAGGACCGCATGGGGGATCTCTCCCACGTACTCCCCCAGTCCCAGGACCAGGGACATGAGGACCAGGGCGCACAGCACGCCGGACACCGGCGTCCTCCCGCCGATCCGGGCGTTCACCACGGTGGCGGGGATGTTCCCTGCGCCCGGCATACCGCCGAACAGCCCCGAGAAGATGTTCCCCAGCCCCTGGCCCATCAACTCCCGGTTCGGGTTGTGAGTGCCTCGGGTCAGGGAATCGGCGATCAGGGACATCAGAAGGGTGTTGATCGAGGCCAGCAGGGCAAGCACCAAGGCGGGCTGGAAGGAACCCACCGCATGCTGGAGGACGGTGTGAGTGTCGATGATGTCCGGAAAGCCGGTGGGAACCGTCCCGATAAGCGGGGCCTCCTTCAACCACAGCACTCCCAGGCCCGTGCCGACCACCAGAGCGGCCAGGGTGGGCGGCAGCGCCCTGGCCAGTTTGGTCGGCCAGACCACCGTCACCACCAGGGTCACCAGGGCTATCGCCAGTGCGTGGAAGTTGACCGACGCCACGGCCTCGGGCATGGCGCGGATCGCTCCCACGGTCCCCCCGCCCGGCGAGGAGGCGCCCAGGAAGGGCAGCACCTGGAGCAGCACGATTATCACGCCCACACCGGATGTGAACCCCGAGATCACCGAGTACGGCGTATAAGCGACGTAGCGGCCCATCTTGATCAGGCCCAGGAGGATTTGTATGACGCCGGCCATGATCACGATCGTGAACGCCTCGATGATGTTCTCCGCATAGCTCCCCACCACCACCGCCATGGCCACCGCCATGGGACCGGTGGGACCCGAGATCAGCGCCTTTGTGCCCCAGAAGAGGGACGCGAACAGCCCCACCGCTACCGCGCCGTAGAGGCCGGCGATCACCCCCAGGCCCGACACCACCCCGTAGGCGAGGGCCATTGGCAACAGGACGACTGCCGAAGTCACACCACCGAGAACATCTCCGCGGAGGGTCTGAAGGTCGTAATTCATCGCAATCCCCTCGTCCCGTCTAGCACCGAAAGAGTACCACTCTGCGGGACTTCCTACCGGGATCCCGAACCTTATTCAAACGATTGCGTCCACCAACTCGACAAATCGACGGTCTCTGGCCGTCAAGCCACCGACGTCATGACTCCAGATGGCCAACTCCACCTGGTTGTATACGTTGGACAACTCCGGATGATGGAAGAGGCGCTCGGAAATCAACGCCACATGGGTCATAAAGGCGAAGGCTGCCCGAAAGTTGGAGAACCTGTAGGACCGCCGCAGCGCGTCCCCCTCGAGTCTCCACGCCGGATGGGCGGCCAAGAGTTCACCGATCTCCTCCTCTGTGAGCGGTGTCTTGCTACCAGTCATCTCGGTGACTGGAGCAGTTCGATTCGAAAGCCGTCGGGATCGAGCATCAGCACGGTCCTGCCGCCCTTGTTGGGACCGATGGTGGGCGTGACCGGCGCCGAGACCGACTTGACCCCTTTCTGCGTCAGCTCCTCGTACAACGCGTCGCAGTCGTCCACCCGGAAGGCGACATGGGCCGTGCCGGGATTGGCGGTGCCGGGATCGATGGCCTTCCGCTCCACGTTGCGATACTCCAGGATCTCCAGAACACTGTCGGAGTCGGGCATCCGCATCACCACCCCGTGCATGTCCACGCCGGGATACCCCAACAACTCCTCGATGTAAGGCGCCTGGCGGTTCCACACATGGACCACCTCCAGCCCCAGGAGGTCCCGGTAGAACCGCAGGGACCTCTCCAGATCGGTGACCTGTATCCCCGTGTGATGGTGGCCGGTAATCGCTGCCACTCGCAACCTCCTTGGAAATCAGGGGAATGTCACTCCCGAAACATACAGGGGAAGTCTCTCCTACGCCTGGAAGCCGTCGATGCGGGACAGTACCTCCAGCATGGTCTCGTCGGAACCGCCGCCGATCGAGGCCAGCCGGCTGTCACGGAAGAACCGTGCGGTCCAGGTCTCCTCCATGTACCCGATCCCTCCGTGGAACTGGAGCACCCAGTCGGCCGTCTCCCGCATGAGCCGCCCCGACTTGAGCTTGGCGATGGTGGCGAACCTGGTCGGGTCTTCTCCCCGCATGTGGGCCTCGGCGGTTGCGTAGTTGTAGTGGCGCAGCAGGTCCAGTTCGGCGGCGAGCTCCGACAGCCGGAAACTGACGTACTGATGGCCCAGCAGCGGCTTTCCGAACACCTTCCGTTCCCGGAGGTACCCGGCGGTCCGGTCCAGGGCCCTCTCACAGGCGCCGACCGCCGAATAGGCAGCCCACATCCGTTCCACCACGAACTGCGACATCTGCTGCTGGAAGCCCATCCCCACCTCACCGATGGTGTTGGAGACCGGGACCGCCATGTCCGAGAAGGTCAGAAGGCCCGTGTCCGAGGCCCGCATCCCCAGCTTGTCGAGCTTTCTGGAGACCTCGAAGCCCGCCACGTCGGTGGGAACCAGGATCTGGCTCATCCCGGCATGCCCGCCCTCGTCGGAGGTCCTGGCCAGGAGGCACAGCCAGTCGGCCTGCAGGCCGTTGGTTATGTAAATCTTCGATCCGTTGATGATCCAGTGGTCCCCGTCCCGGACGGCCCGGGTCTTGATTGCGGCCACGTCCGATCCGGCGTCGGGCTCGGTGACCGCGATGGAGGTCACCATCTCCCCCCGGAGCGCCGGCGCCAGGTAACGCCGCTTCAGTTCCTCCGAGCCGTGGTGGTGCAAAGAAGGGGTGGCCATGTCCGTCTGCACTCCCACCGCCATCCCGATCGCCCCGTGGTCGGCCCTCCCCAGTTCCTCCGCCAGGACCACCGTGAACAGATGGTCTGCTCCCTGCCCTCCGTAGGCGGGGTCGTACTCCAATCCCAGAAAACCCAGATCCGCCATCTGGGAGAACACCTCGTGCAGCGGCATCTCACCTGCCTCCTCCCACCCGTTAACCCGCGGATTGATCTCCTCCTCCACGAACCTGCGGACCACCTGGCGAAACATCTGGTGCTCTTCGGAAAAGGGCATCATCTGCTCCTTGGGTTTGGGGACCGGCTTGAGGGACTTCGCACCGGCGATGCGCTCCCCACCGAAATTACACGAAGGAAGGGCCTCTTCAGAGTTCGGCCGAGCGGAATGCCTCTCTGATCCCCACCCTGCTTCCGAAACGTAGCAACCCGCCCAGATACACCCGGCCCGCCAGGCGGGTCATCAGCACGACGGTAAGGACCATCAGCGCCACGGACACCGCCATCTGCCAGAGTGGGATCGCCTGGAAAGCGAAGCGCACCGGCGCCACGAACGGTGCCGTGGGCGGGATGAAGGTGGTCACCACCGACAGGGTGCTGGTGGGATTGCTCACGGCCTGGATGGCGATGAAGAACCCGGCCACCGCCACCAGGGAGATCGGCGCCACCACGGTCTGTGCGTCCTCGGCCCGGGAGACCAGGGCCCCCGCCGCGCCGAACATCACCGCGAACAGGGCGTATCCCAGGATGAACCAGAGCACCAGCACCAGGATGCTGTCGACCGGGAACTCCGGCAGGTCGACGACGCCGGTCAGGTTGATCCCCACCAGAGCGATCACCACCGTTCCAACGAACTGGCACAGACCCAGGAGTCCGATTCCCAGGATCTTCCCCGCCAGCAGTTGCCAGGGCTCGAAAGCGGCCAGCAGCACCTCCACCACCCGGTTGGTCTTCTCCTCGGTCACGCCCGACAGGATCAGCGATCCGTAGAGGAGCACGGCCATGTAGAGCAGCATCAGCCCGCCGAAGGCAACCACCGAGCGTCCGCGGTTCTCCCCGGCGTCGGCGCCCGACAGGGATCTCACCTCGAGTGGCCGGGAGGTGAGAATGTCCACCACTTCCCCTGCTCCCGATGCGACCAGGCTCTCGATCTGAACCGAGCGGGCGCCGCGCTGGAGGAGGGATTCGAGTGCGCCGCCCGCTTCGCCTCCGGCACCCCGGACCACTATCTCCCTGCCGTCCATCAACACCCCGTCCACCTCCTCGGCGTCGGCGGCTGCCTCTGCCGCTTCCCGGGTGGCGAAGGGGACCACCTCGATGGTGGTCCTCACTTCCCTTCCCGGGGGATTGGCCAGCGCCACCGCCGCGTCGATCACCACCTGGTTGCCGTCGCCCACCACCCCCACCTCGTAGCGCACATCGTCATCGGCGAAGATCAGCGGCAGGAACAGGACCGCCGCCACCAACAGCAGCGTGATCGCCACCGAGACGATGAAGGCCCCCGACCGCGACCGCTCCCTGATCTCGCGTCCCATCACCAGCCGGATCGCCTGCCAGGACGTCATCCCGCCACCGCCTCTTTGAAGAGTTCCGACAGAGAGGGAGCGGAGAAGGTGAAGTGGCGGACGTCGCCGCCCAGGTCGAGCCGGGAGACGAGATCGCCCAAGTCCCCTCCCTTTCTCGCCACGATCCGGTGCCGGTAACCGTCGAAGTCAACCGAGACGACCGGCTCGAGCCGACTCAGCCGCTCGACATCCCCTCCGCGCATCTCCACTTCGATCACCCAGTAGGGAGAGTCCATCTTGAGTTGACGGACCTCTCCTCCCATCACCACCCTGCCCCGGTTGATGATCGCCACGTCCTGGCAGAGGTCCTCCACCATGTCCAACTGGTGGCTGGAGAACACCACCGCCGCCCCGGAAGCGGCCCGGGAACGGAGGATCTCCGCCATGGTCTCCACCCCGAAGGGGTCCAGTCCGCTGAACGGCTCGTCCAGCACCAACAACTCCGGGTCGTGAATCAGCGCGGCGGCCAACTGGACCCGCTGCTGGTTCCCGTGCGAAAGCTTCTCGAGGGGATCGCCGATCCGGTCGGCCAGCCCCAACTCCTCCAGCCACTGCTCGGCCGCCGCCGAGGCATCCGCGGCGGTCATCCCGTGAATGCGGCCCAGATAGGCGAGCTGGCGGCCGATTCTCATCTTCGGGTACAGGCCCCGCTGCTCGGGCATGTAGCCGAACCGCAACCGCTCCGGCTGCCCCACCGGCCTGCTCCTCCAGGTGACCGACCCCTCATCGAGGCTCACCAGGTTGAAAACGGACCGCATGGCGGTGGTCTTTCCGGCCCCATTGGGCCCGAGAAAGCCGAGCATCCGTCCCCGCTCCACCCGGAAGCTGCACTCGTCCAGAGCCAGGACCTCCCCGTAACGCTTGGAGAGTCGGCTCAGTTCAAGCATCTTCTACTGTTCATTCCTCCTGTTTCGAATCATATTGGAGAGCCGCCTAGCGCCAAATTGATATCATGGGGCCGCGATTCCTTCCCAACCTCTGTTGAACCCCAGCGTCCTATTCCTTTGCCTGCACAATGCCGGACGGTCACAGATGGCAGCCGGGTTCATGCGGTTGCTGGCCGGAGGAAGGGTCGAGGTGTTCAGCGGCGGGTCTGAGCCCGCCCAGGGAATCAACCCCGGCGCCGCCCAGGCCATGCTTGAAAAGGGCGTCGACATCAGGGGGGAGGTTCCCCGGCCGTGGTCGGACGAGATCGTCCGGGCCGCCGACGTGGTGGTCACCATGGGGTGCGGCGACGCCTGCCCCGTCTATCCCGGCAAGCGCTATGTCGACTGGGAGGTTGACGACCCTGCCGGTCGGACACTGGAGGAGATCCGTCCCATCCGCGACGACCTCGAACAACGGGTGCGAGGCCTCCTGGCCGACCTGGACATCGAACCGGTCTGGTAATCCGACCGGCCGAGTCGGCCGCGGACCCATCTATCCCACATTATTCGGAGGATCTGTCCTACATTTTTCGGGACATTGATCCAACAAAATCATCGGATTCCATCCTACATTTTTGGAGAGATTCGTCTCTCGGCGTTCCGACGAGTAACAAACCCCATCCGTTCAGGAGCGATCACCCTACCAAACGGGCGGTCTTTCCCGTCTGCGCCTCCGCATCCCTTCTAGGCAGAGGCTACGGACCGGGAGGGACGGGTCTTCTTCCCGTTCAGCATCGTGCCGATCGGCGTGTAGCGGACGAAGGCTTGGTAGGAGAGAAGCGAGACCGCGGTCACCACCGCGCAGATCAAGAGGAACTTCACGCCGGCGAAGAAGTCCCAGTCGTGCACGATCGCCTGAGCGGCGACCACCAGGGGGAGATGGACGAGATACACCCAGTACGAGGAATCCGAGAGGTAGCACCCGGGAGCCTCCCATTCTCCACCACTCGCGCGTTCGCCCGTGCGCCACAGACCGAACCCTCGAGTGCCCGGCAGGACGGAGTCGTCAGGGGGCGCCGGACCCTCGGGCGCCCCCGGCGCGCAAAATCTCGCTCAATGCCGTACCGTTCGATTCCACTGGGCTCTCCGAATCCGGTAGGCTCATCGGAACCATCAGATTGCGGGATCCCTAACCCGCGCCCGGGGATTCTCCACCTCAATCAATCTGATAGGACCGCAACCCAACCTCCTGATCGGCGCCCTCTCTAGATGAGACTCACAATGAATGAACCCCAACGCCTCGCCGCGCGCTCGGACCTGCGCAACGTGGCGATCATCGCTCATGTAGACCACGGCAAGACCACCCTGGTCGACGCCATGCTGTGGCAGTCGGGCGCCTTTCGCTCCAACGAGACGGTGGCCGAGCGGGTTATGGATTCAATGGATCTCGAGAGGGAGAAGGGCATCACGATCCTCGCCAAGAACACCGCGGTTCGCTACATCCGAGACAGCGGCGAAGAGGTCAAGATCAACATCGTCGATACGCCGGGCCACTCCGACTTTGGCGGCGAGGTCGAACGGGCCCTGACCATGGTCGACGGAGTCCTCCTCCTGGTTGACTCGAGTGAGGGCCCCCTGCCGCAGACACGCTTTGTCCTTCGCAAGGCGCTGGCGCTCCGGTTGCCGGTCGTGTTGGTGGTCAACAAGATCGACCGGCCGGACGCACGCATCTCAGAAGTCGTCGACGAAGTCTACGAACTGTTCTTTGACCTGGACGCGACCGCAGATCAGGTCAACTTCCCGATCGTCTACACCGACGCTCGAAAGGGCGCCGCCACGCTCGATCCCCGGCAGGCGGGCGCCGACCTGCGTCCCATGTTCGAGACGCTGATTGACACCGTGCCGGCGCCCCGGCACAATCCGGAGCATCCCCTCCAAGCGTGGATAACCAACCTCGACTCCAGTCCATACGTGGGCCGCATCGCAATTTGCCGAGTCATGCACGGAACCATCAAGAAGGGCCAGAGCGTGGCGTGGTGCCGTACCGACCGTACCGTCACCACCGCCCGAATCGCCGACCTCTATGTCACCGAGAGTCTCGACCGGGTAGATGCCGACCAGGCCAGCGCCGGGGAGATTGTCGCCATTGCGGGCATCCCCGACATCACCATCGGGGAGACAATCACCGATCTTGCCAACCCCACTCCGCTACCGATCATCAAGGTGGATGAGCCGAGTCTCTCGATAACAGTCGGAATCAACTCCTCGCCCATGGCGGGACTCGACGGCGACAAGGTCACCGCCCGCCTCATCAAGAATCGCCTTGACGCCGAACTGGTCGGCAACGTGTCGATTCGAGTCCTGGACACCGACCGTCCCGACACCTGGCAGGTTCAGGGACGAGGCGAGCTTCAACTGGCAGTCTTGGTGGAGATCATGCGTCGCGAGGGCTTCGAGATGACCGTCGGCAAGCCCAGGGTCGTCACCCGCACCATCAACGGACAACTCCACGAACCCACCGAGCGCATCACCATTGACATCCCCGAAGAGTTCCTCGGCGCCGTGATCCAACTCCTGGGTGAGCGAAAAGGCAACATGGTGAACATGTCGAACCACGGCGCCGGCTGGGTTCGGCTTGACTACATTGTGGCGGCCCGTGGCCTCATCGGCTTCCGTACCGCATTCCTCACCGAGACCCGTGGTGCCGGCCTCATGGCCAATGTGTTCGATGGATTCACCCCCTGGCTGGGCGAACTCAGGGTCCGCCGCTCAGGCTCGATCGTCGCAGCCCGTCCAGGCGCGGCGACCGGTTATGCCGTGGCCACCCTGCAGGACCGGGCTTCGCTGTTCACCGCCCCGGGCGAAGAGGTGTACGAGGGCATGATCGTTGGTGAAAACCCTCGCCCCGAGGACCTGGACGTCAACATCTGCCGAGAGAAGAAGTTGACCAACGTTCGGGCCGCCGGGTCCGACAACACGGTTCGCCTGACCCCGCCCCGCGTCCTGTCACTGGAGCAGGCTCTCGAATTCATCGCCGATGACGAGTGCGTTGAGGTCACCCCGAACGCCCTTCGCCTCCGCAAGGTCATCCTCGATGCCGGAGTTCGAGCCCGCAACAGGAAGCGGCTTCGCGACTATTAGGGAACGGGGCGCAGTGGTTGAGGACACCGGGGAGATGAGGATCGGGGACTAGCCGAGCCTGTCTCATCCGGTGATAGGCGACCGGATAAGGACCCGGTGCTCTCCCCAGACTAGAAGCAACTCTCTGACCTGGGATTACTTGGTGGGGTGTTGGCCACCACCCCTGACCTGCACCTCGGATGGGGGTGGTGGGGGGACTTCACATTTCAATGAGAGGGGACTTCACATTTGGGTCAAGAGTGACTCTTGGGGTGAGACCTGTCTAAGAGTCTACGCGGCACTTTGGGGACATGCGGGCTTCGCGGGCGACCACGCCGATGAGCTGGCCATCTTCGTCGTACTCCACCGCTCATCATTGGGCGAACAAGAGTCGTGCCGTTGGCCGGCCTGCGACTCTGCTGATTGAGCAGCGGTTTGAGTGCCCGTCTCGTTATACATGTAGCTTGAGTTGATCCATTGGTTCTGAAGAGTTGACGGTCTTTCGGTATGCGCGGTACATCTGCTTGGGCGCGTCGTCGTGATCTGTGGCATGGATCATGTGGTCATAACTTTCATTACCGGCCAGACCCGGCCGGTTCGGTCCAGTTGCGGACGTACGCGCACTGCTCGCGGGTCTGTGGCGAGTGGGGGAGGCGGTCCGCCTTGTCCACTCCCCGCCACCAATCCGCGACCCGTGCCAGGGCCTCGTCTCCCGTCCTGCCCTGGCGGACCAGCCAGCAGCCGACCATGGTTCCGGTGCGGCCGACGCCGCCCCAGCAGTGCAGGTAGACATTCCTGCCGTCATCCAACGCCGCGTCCACTGCGTCGAGGACGCCTGCCGCCTCCCGCGGGCTGCGGGGCACCCTCATGTCGACGATGGGATGGCGCTCATGCACCACCGTCACGCCGAGTCGCCGGCCTTCCCGTACCGCCATCTCCGCGTAGGGCTCCAGCCAGTCCCTCTCCGTGGTCAGGTCGATGAAGTGATCTATGCCCGCTCCGAGCAGAGTTCTCAACCTGGCGGCGGCGACCCGAGGGTTCGGGTGGCCCGGATACTCGCCGGCCGCGAAACGGCCCGGGACAACCCAGTAGCTGTTAGCCATCGGCCCGTCGGTCATGGCTGCAAGCGTACCTGACGGCTCAGATCCTGTTCGGGGCAAGTGTCATTGTCGGAACGCATAGAGCGGGAGGTTGCCATCCGCGGGTGGGCGGCTCCGAGTAACACTCCTGAGGGGGCGCCGGGCGCCGACATACGAACCCTGGGTTTGGTAGCGGGGGTGGGATTTGAACCCACGACCTTCGGGTTATGAGCCCGACGAGCTACCTGACTGCTCCACCCCGCGGTGTGTGGGCTGATGATAGAGGCCGGCTCGGAGGTTCGCAACCCCGAATCGGCGCTCAACCGGTGGTGCGCAGGGCCCTCTCCACCAGTCGGGCGGCCTCTTCGATGAGCCTCTGGTACTCGGCGAGGTCCCCCGACCGGAGGGCGTCGTTCGCCCGGTCGAAAGCGTCGGAGGCATCCGACAGCAAGTCCCTCACCGTCCTCGGCAGCGGCGCTGGCTCGTCGGGGTCGGGGGCGGCCCCGGGGTCATCCACCTCGTCGTCGGGGGCTGGAGCCGCCAGGTCGGCCGTCCCGAAGATCTTGGCGAGCGCGCCGTCGAGGGTGTCGTCCCATTCGATGTCGTCGCCGTGCACCACCACCACCCGGCGGAACTCGGGAAGTCCTCCCTGCTCGGCCTCCAGGTACACGGGCTGCACGTACAGGACCGACTCGCCGATCGGCACCACCAGCATGTCGCCCAGCACCACCGAGGAACCCTGGCCCCGCCAGAGAGTGAACTGCTGGGAGATCTCATCGTCCTGGTCGATCCGGTTGCCCACCTGCCCGGTGCCCTCCACCAGCGAGCCCGCCGGCATCCGGTAGTCGATGAGCCGTCCGTAGCGGTCGGGCGTGGAGTCGGCTATCAGGAAAGCCGACATGTTGGGCTTCTCCAGGGGGTTGTAGGGCTGGAGCAGCACATAGGAGGTGTCTTCCTCACCGGGAAGGGTCATCAACAGGTAGTAGGGAAGCATCTCCCGCAGGTACTGGACGATGGATCCGTCCGGACCGCCGATCAAGTCGCCCCGCAGCAACTCGATGCGCCGGATGGTGGAGGGATCGGATGGAATCGACCAGGCGTCGTTGCGCTGGAAGAACTGGGTCACGTCCACCATGTGGTAGTCGAGGTACAACTCGCTCTGGATCTTGAACAGGTCCTGGGGATAGCGGAAGTGCTCCCGGAGTCCCTGGGGTATCTCGCTCGCATCCCTGAACAGGTCCGGGTAGACCCTCTGCCAGGCGGCCACCAGCGGGTCGGACTCGTCCACCACGTACAGGCTGATGGTGCCGTCGAAGGCGTCGACGGTGGCCTTCACCGAGTTCCTTATGTAATTGAACCCCGAGATGGGGAGCTGGGAGAAGCTGGACACACGGGCGGTGTCGAAGCCTCTCAGCCCCACCCCGATCGGCTGGGAGTAGGGGTAGTTCTCGCTTATGGCGTACATGTCGACCACCCAGATGATCCGCCCGTCCAGCACCACCGGGTAGGGATCGGCGTCGGCCACCAGGAAGGGCGCGACCGTCTCCACCCGGCTCTGGATGTTGCGCTGCATCAGTACCCGGCTGTCGGGGTTGATCTGGCTGGAGATCAGGATGTTCAGGTCCCCGTAGCGGAGGGCGAAGGCCAGCCGGTGGAGTATCCCCGAGATCTCCACTCCCGCCCCTCCCTCGTAGTCGTTGTAGCGGTTGTCCGCCGCTCCCCCTCCCTCCTCGGTGGCGGGGAAGTCGATCTCCTGGGGTTGGGCGCCAGACCGCACGATCACCGGACGATCCCGCTCGTAGGTCTCCCCGAAGTAGATGCGGGGTTCGGTCAACTCCAGGATGGGCTCGGTGGTCTGCGGCGGTATGTCCCGCAGCAGGAAGTCCGGCTGGCCGTCGACCGCCACCACGTTGGCGGGGCTGAGCACCGACCCGAACCCGTGGGTGTAGACCAGCCTTTGGTTCTGCCAGTCCTGTGCGGGGATGTTGGGTTCGTCCAGCTCGCGGAGCGCCAGCATCACCTGGGTGTCGGTGCCGCCGATCGGGTAACGGTCGGTGTCCACATGGTCCACCCGGTAGTAGGTGCGGATCTCCTGGAGTTGCTGGTAGGTGCGGTTGAGGACGTCGGGGTCCCAGAGCCGGATGTTGTCGACGGTGGGAGCGTTGCGGGCAATGTCGGCGGCATTGAGGTCGAAGGAAGCCCCGAAGGGCCGCACGTCCACCGATTCCAGGCCATAGGCGGCCCGGGTGGCGGCGATGTTGCGCTCTATGTAGGGTCCCTCCCGCACCAACTCGTTGGGCTGGACCTGGAAGCGCTGGACTATGGCCGGATAGGCCACGCCGGCCGCCAGTGAGACGAAGACCCAGGCGGCCACCGACACCGCCACCAGCACCCACCCGCGACGCCAGATGTTGATGACGAACAGGATGGCGGAGAAGACCGAGACCGCGATCAGCAGGTTGAGGGCGGGCAACCGGGCGTTGATGTCGGCGTATCCGGCGCCGAACACATTGTTGTTCGAGTACAGCAACTGGTAGGTGTCGATCCGGTAGGAGAACGCCCGAAGGATGGCGATCACGGCCGCCAGCGCCGAGAGGTGGGCCTTGGCCTGGGTGTCGAATCTCGGCAGGCGGCGCGCCGGGAACTTGACAGCGCCCAGCGCGAAGTAGCTCAAAGCGACGGTGATCAGGACCGCTATCGCCAACCCGGTCAGCCAACTCACCAGCGTCGACCAGAGCGGGAGCCGGAACATGTAGAAGGCCAGGTCCAGACCGAACTGGGGATCGGTGACGCCGAACGGCTCGGAATTCAAAAAGAGCAGCGCCTGGTCCCGCCAGGCGGACACTCCCAGTCCCAGCACCACCGCCGAGCCGAGGGCCGCCGCCCACTCCAGCAGCCCCACCCTGGCGCCCACGGCCTGGCGTATCTGCGCCACGGCCGGGTCCTCGGGTACGGTGCTGAACGATGCGTAACGCACCGACAGGTACCGGGCGAGCCTCATGTTCCCCCAGATCACCGCGAAGACGACGATCGCCCCCAACAGGCCCAGCGCGGCCAGCCACACCCACCGGATCCACCAGACCCCCGTCTGGTCCACAGAGGAGAACCACAGGTAATCGGTCCAGACCCGGGACAGGGCGGTGAACAGACCGTACAGGAGGGCGATCCCCGTGAATACCCAGACCATGCGGCGGCGGCGGGGCGGTTGTTGTTGGCGGCTGGTGCCTACCGGAAAGAACATCAGTTCCTTAGTTTACCTTCCCGCCCGGACCCTAATCTCGCCGCTCCCCGCGGCTCGCGGACGGTTGTTCGCCATCGGTGTGGTCGCGCGGCAAGCAACGAGGGTGCTTCCGGTCCCGGAGTCGGGAAGTTGCCGCTTCACCGGGCCTCTCGCGAAAAAACCGGCTACCTTGTGAAAAATCCCGCGGCGCCCGGCCTCGGGAAAGCAGCAGAGACCGTTCACCGGAAACACCAGCTAGAACGGCGGAACGCCCGGGGACACGGCTCGTGAGCGAACCGGCCATCCAACGGTCGGCGCACGCCACAATTCAAACCTGACCTGGGGCGCTGCCGGCTATCAGGTTCCGTCCGAAAGGCTTGGCCGGCACCAGTGGGAGTGTTACATTATTGTAATTCCCTGATGGAGGGCGAACCGGGGATCCCCCGGCGGGCTAGGCAAGAGTGATCTAAGGACCAAAGAGGAGGCAGGCAAGTGACCAAGGGACTCAAGGTAGACAGACGATTCACCCGTCTGGGGGAGGACCCCTATGAGACCCTGACCTGGGAGAAGAGGGATTCTCGGATAACCAACCCGGACGGATCGGTGGTGTTCGAGATGAGGGACGCCGAAGTGCCGGCCCACTGGTCGCAGGTGGCCGCCGACATCTTGGTGTCCAAGTACTTCCGCAAGGCGGGCGTGCCGCTCTCCGACGAGAACGGGCCTCTCCTGGACGAGAACCGCCAACCCCGGCTGGGTACGGAGCTCTCCGGGCGCCAGGTCTTCGACCGGCTGGCGGGCACCTGGCGGTGGTGGGGCGAGACGCATGGCTACTTCGACTCACCCGAGGATGCCCAGGCGTTCGAGGACGAGATGAAGTACATGCTCTGCCACCAGATGGGCTCCCCCAACTCTCCGCAGTGGTTCAACACCGGCCTCAACTGGGCCTACGGGCTGACCGGCCCCGCTCAGGGCTTCTGGTACGTCGACCCCGACGCCGGGGAGTTGGCCGTCTCCCCCGATTCCTACTCTCGCCCCGCACCGCATGCCTGCTTCATTCTCAAGGTCGAGGACGACCTGGTCAACCCGGGGGGGATCATGGACCTGTGGCTCCGCGAGGCGCGTATCTTCAAGTTCGGCTCGGGCGCCGGCTCCAACTTCTCCGAAATCCGGGCCGAGGGCGAGAAGCTCTCGGGCGGCGGCAGTTCGTCCGGGGTGATGTCCTTCCTCAAGATCGGCGACCGGGCGGCGGGCGCCATCAAGTCGGGGGGGACCACCCGGCGGGCGGCCAAGATGGTGATCCTGGACATCGATCATCCCGACGTGGAGGAGTTCATCAACTGGAAGAAGGTGGAGGAGGACAAGGCCCGCCTCCTGATCGAGAAGGGAGGCTTCCCCGCCGATTTCAACGGTGAGGCGTACGCCACCATCTCCGGGCAGAACTCCAACAACTCCGTGCGGGTCACCGACGACTTCGTCAGGGCGGTGGAGAACCGCGACGACTGGGAGTTGACCGAACGGACCACCGGGCGGGTGATGAAGACGGTCTCCGCCGAGAGCCTGTGGGACCAGATCGCCGAGGCGGCCTGGGCCTGCGCAGACCCGGGAGTGCAGTTCGACACCACCATCAACGAGTGGCACACCTCCCCCGCCGGCGGCCGGATCCGCGGCTCCAACCCCTGTTCGGAGTACATGTTCCTGGACAACACCGCCTGCAACCTGGCCTCGGTGAACCTGGTCGCCTTCTACAACGACCGCACAGGGGTGTTCGACATCGACAGCTACCTGCACGCCATCCGTCTGTGGACCATGGTCTTGGAGATCTCGGTGACGATGGCCCACTTCCCCTCCAGGGCCATCGCCCAGGGCTCCTATGACTATCGCACCCTGGGGCTGGGCTACGCCAACCTCGGGTCGCTCCTGATGCGAATGGGTATCCCCTACGACTCCGGGCGGGGACGCGCCATAGCCGGGGCGCTCACCTCCATCCTCAGCGGCCAGGCCTACGCCACCTCGGCGGAGATGGCCTCGGTTACCGGTCCCTTCTCGCGCTTTGAGGAAAACCGCGAGCCCATGCTGCGGGTCATCCGTAACCACCGGCGCGCCGCCTACGACGCCCCGGCCTCCGAGTACGAGGGCGTCTCACAGACGGTGATGGGCATCAGCAGTCGGCTCTGTCCCTTGGACCTTTCCCAGGCCGCCCGCGAGGTCTGGGACGAGGCCCTGGCACTGGGAGCCCGCCACGGCTTCCGAAACGCACAGATAAGTTGTATTGCGCCGACCGGGACTATTGGCCTTCAAATGGATTGTGACACCACAGGCGTGGAACCCGATTTCGCCCTGGTCAAGTTCAAGAAACTGGCGGGAGGCGGGTACTTCAAGATCGTCAACCAGTCGGTGGGTCCGGCTCTCGACACCCTGGGCTACACGCCCGAGGAGAAGCGGGAGATCATCGACTTCGTGGTGGGTACCTCCTCCCTGGAGGGGTCTCCCCACATCAACCGGAGGAGCCTCCGGGCGCATGGCTTCACCGACGAGGACCTCGACCGGATCGAGGAGTCCCTGCCGGGGATGTTCGAACTGCGGCACGCCTTCAACGTGCTGGCGGTCGGCGAGCCGACCCTGCGGCGTCTGGGAGTGGAGCCCTCCCAGTCCCAGCGGCTCGACTTCGACCTCCTCTCATTCCTGGGCTTCACCTCCGACCAGATAGACGCGGCCGGCGACTACATCTGCGGCCGCCAGGCCATCGAGGGCGCTCCCTACCTGAAGGAAGAGCACCTGCCGGTGTTCGACACCGCCAACCGCAACGGCCGCCATGGACGGCGGTTCATCCACCACAACGGGCACATCCGGATGATGGCCGCCGCCCAGCCTTTCATCTCCGGCGCCATCTCGAAGACCATCAACATGCCCAGCGACGTGAGCCCCGACGACATCAAGGACGCCTACGACCTGTCCTGGAAGCTGGGTCTCAAGTCGATGGCCCTCTACCGGGACGGCTCCAAGGCCTCCCAGCCTCTCTCCTCGGCCGCCGACGACTCCTCCGGCGAGGACGAGCCGGAACTCGACGAGGCGCTCGGCATCGAACAGCGCCTGGCCTACGGACCCCTCCCGGAGGGGACCTCCCCCACCCAGGCCTACTCCCAGGGCATGAAGCCTCCCCGATTCCTTCTTTCCTCTCGCCGCCGAGGCTGGACCCAAGAGGCCCGGGTGGGGGGGCACAAACTGTTTATCCGCACCGGCGAGTACGAGGACCACACCCTCGGCGAGTTGTTCATCGACCTGGCCAAGGAAGGCGCCACATTGCGCGGTATCCTGTCGTGCTTCGCCATCGCCGTGTCCAAGGGTCTGCAGTACGGAGTTCCGCTGGAAGAGTTCGTGGACACCTTCCTCTACCAGACCTTCGAGCCTCGGGGGTTGGTGCAGAACCATCCCCAGATCAAGATGGCATCTTCAATGGTGGACTATATCTTCCGCGCCCTGGCCATCGAATATTTGGGACGCGAGGATCTGGGGCAGGTGAAAACCCCCA
Organism: Acidimicrobiia bacterium; assembly: GCA_965209025.1. Lineage (GTDB taxonomy): Bacteria > Actinomycetota > Acidimicrobiia > Spongiisociales > ZC4RG35 > Bin76. Next base: position 1,523,651 of record OZ242375.1, read on the forward strand.
GTTCCACGGAGCTTCCCGAAGAGCCTCACCCATCGGTGAGCGATCGGGGAACGCAGCCCACCTTGGATGCGGCTCAAGAGGAGAGCAACGTGGAGGCGGTCCAAAAGGCCGCCGCCTTTGTGGAGTCTCCCCACCTCCCGTTCACGTCATCCGGTGATCCGCTAGGCGAGATTCTCGCTCAAGGGGCGGCGGCGCTTTCCCCATCCCAGGTCGCTCTCAGCCAGTTGATGGGAGACGCTCCCATGTGCGACGAGTGCGGGCATATGACGGTCCGCAACGGGAGTTGCTACCGCTGCCTCAACTGCGGGGCCTCGCTCGGCTGCAGCTAGGCCGGTGGCCTCGGTAACCCATCTCCATCTGGCGCCCCTCCACAAGGCCGATCTAATCGAGGTGACCGAGGTTTTCGCGGTGGAGGGAGCGGGCCTGGAAGGCGACCGCTACCTGGGCACCACCCGCAACGTGACAATGGTTGCCGAGGGGGAACTGGATGAGGCGGCCGACCGGTTGGGATACCCCATACCGCCGGGCGCAACCCGCCGCAACATCACGGTGGACGCCGATCGCCTCCCCCGCACCACCGGCGCGCTGATCCATCTCGGCGAGGCCCTCCTGTCGGTGTGGCGGGACTGCCCGCCCTGCGAGCGGATGTACCAGACCGTCGGCCCCCGGGCGCGCGAAGCCCTCGAGGGACGGGCCGGCATCGCAGCCCAGGTGGTGAAGGGCGGGGTCATCCGGGTGGGAGACCCGGTCCGGATCGAGCCCTCTCCGGGCGACATGTGATGCCCGATCTGGGCCTCTGGGGGCTCGAATATCACAACGGCCGTCTGGACGGCCCGAACCTGGTGGTGTCGGGAGACAACCTTCCGGTGCTCCGAGGGCTGCCCGATGAGACCATGTCCCTGGTGTACATCGACCCCCCGTTCAACACCGGCCGGCGCCAGACCCGCCGGACGCTGCGCACCACCGCCGACCCCGACGGGGACCGGCGAGGCTTCAAGGGAGCGTCATACCGGACGGTGGCGGGCCGCACTTCCGCATACGAAGACTCCTTCGACGACTACTGGGGATTCCTCGAGCCTCGCCTGGCCGAGGCCCGGCGGCTGCTGTCCGCCCATGGCACCCTCTACCTGCACCTCGACTACCGGGAGGTCCACTACGCCAAGGTGCTCTTGGACTCGATGTTCGGCCGCGACTGCTTCCTGAACGAGATCATCTGGGCCTACGACTACGGCGCCCGGGCCCGCCGCCGATGGCCGACCAAGCACGACAACATCCTGGTCTACGTCAAGGATCCCCGCCGCTACCACTTCGACAATCAGGCGGTCGACCGGGAGCCCTACATGGCGCCGGGGCTGGTGACCGCCGAGAAGGCCGAACTGGGGAAACTCCCCACCGACGTTTGGTGGCACACCATCGTGTCGCCCACCGGCCGCGAGAAGACCGGCTACCCCACCCAGAAGCCGGAGGGAGTGCTCCGGCGCATCGTGCAGGCCTCGAGCCGGGAGGGCGACTGGGTGCTGGACTTCTTCGCAGGAAGCGGCACCACCGGGGCGGTCGCCTCGCAGCTCGGCCGCCGCTTCATCATGGTGGACAACAACCCCGAGGCAGTGGCGGTGATGCGCCGTCGCCTCACAGCCGAACCGGCTCCGATCTCCTTTGTGGACACGTCGGAGGAGGGAATCGAGGCCCTGGGCGCCTAGAGATCTCACCCTGTTCCCCTTGTGTGCTATTCCCTTAGCGGGGACAAAGCGCGGCTTATTTTCTTTGTTTGGCCGGGTGTCGTGCTGGGCGGCGTTGCCGGCGCCGATAGCTCGGGCGGGTAGGGCGTGTCCGTTTGGTGGGGGGGCGTAGTCGGTAGGCGCCGGTGGTGGTTTGTACAACCTGCCAGTCCCGGTCATGGACGTTGTGGTGGCAGCGGGAGCAGAGCAAACACATGTTGTCCAGGTTGGTGGGGCCTCCGTCCTGCCAGTGGATTATGTGATGCGACTGACACCATGCTGCCTTGGCACCGCATCCTATGCAGGCCCGGTCGCGGGCGATGAGAGCGGCGCGTTGGGTGGGGCTGGCTTTCCGACGGGCCATGCCCAGGTCCATCGGTACCGAGGGCCCGCGGAAGATGGCGGGGAGGACCTGCGCATCACAGGCCAACCGGCGCAGTTCCCCCGCCGGGATGGGAGTGCCGTTCTCCAAACGAGCATTCCCCAGTTGTTGGCTCACCGCGTCATAGTCGGCGATCACCAACAGTTTCACGTCCTGGGAGGCTCCGTCTTTGTCCCCGCCCGGACGGGTGAGCAACAAGGCAAGGGCGTCGGCCATTCTCTGGGCGGGTGTGGCCCGGTTCCGGGGGTCTTCCTCCTGCCACAGTTCGTTCATCTTCTTCGACAACGCCGTCTCGATCCGCGCTCCGGTGATCGGGTCGAACCGACCGTACAGAACGGTCATGCCATCATCCTGGTCGGTGCGGATCCTGGCGAACCTCCGCGACCGTTGATGCTCCAACTTCGAGACCCCGTCGTCCCCGGAGCGTCGCTGCTCGTATTTGCGGACCGTGGCTCCGAACTTGTCCGGAGACTGGCTGCGGGCGTTGTCCAACAACTCTTTTTCGTCTATCGTGCCCCGCTGGTTGGCGTTGGCCAGTATCCGCGCGTTGTCATAAGAGATGTCCCCCTCCCGTAGGCCCTTCGATGTCTCGGGCAGTTTCTCGAGTTCCCGGGCGGTTTCCACTTCCGAGCGTGCTCGCCGGCGGGGCTTCTTGCCCCTCTCCCGCAACTCGTTCTCGGTCAGTTCGATACCCGCCCGACGCTGCAACTCTGCCAGTGCCTCGGCGCGGATCCCCGCCAGTCGGTTCTCTCCCCGGATCGTGGACTGCACCCGATCCCGAAGTTCTGTCACCGTTGCTTCACTCACCGGCACGGTGGGCGCCAACACCCTCGCCAGGTTGGCCAACTGCCGGTTCTTCATTGTCGTGTTCATAGCAAACAGTATGCCGAAGGGGTGTGACAAAACACCTCTATATAACACGAAGTTGGCAAAACAAACACCAAAAGGCGTACATCCGAACCGAAACGGCCCACCCCCCCACCGGCACAGACCAAGCAGAACTGTCACGAACCCCCCAAACCAGCTTCCCTCCCACCGGGGCAGTCGGCTCAACCCCAACGCCCACACCCACCGAAAACCCGCGAAAAACGCGGGTCCCCCTTCGGGCCTCCCTCCCCCACCACCACCTATCCAGGGTCGAGCCTGCCCGGACAGCCCGGAGCGAGGGCCGTTGAGCAGATCTGGTCTGATCCTTCGATGCGGTCCGGACGACGTCGGAACGGACCGTCTCAGTGCTTGGCTCCTACCAATATGAGACGCCCCTGCGACATTTTCAACCCCCAGACCCCACATTTTTTTCGCAATCTCCGACACAGCCGATCCATGGATCAACCTCAAAGGGGATGCAACCTGGACGAGTGCTGAGAAGTCCTCCTTCCCTCCCTGCCCCACACCCCAGACCACGCGGCTCAAGACCTCAGGAACAGTCGCACCAACCCCCCGCCAGGACAGGCTATAGCCCAAGCTCCGCCCGGCTGGGGGTAGCCTATTCCCAATGGTCGAGTCGCTGGTGGTCGGACGGGGGTTGAGCAAGAAGTTCGGAGACTTCACCGCGGTCGACGAAATCGACTTCGACATCTATCCCGGCGAGGCCTTCGGCTTCCTCGGACCCAACGGGGCGGGCAAGAGTTCCACGATGCGGATGATCGGCGCCGTTTCCCCTCCCACCTCCGGGCGCCTGCAGGTGCTGGGGATGGATCCCCGCACCGAGGGGATCAAGATCCGGGGACGGCTGGGCGTGGTGCCCCAGGAGGACAACCTGGACCGGGAACTCTCGGTATACGAGAACCTCCTCACCCACGGACGCTACTTCCACATGAAAAAGGCCGAGATCGACCTCCGGATCGACGATCTGCTGGAATTCGTGCAGCTTTCGGAGCGCCGTGACGACCGGGTGGATCTTTTGTCGGGGGGCATGAAACGGCGGCTGATCATCGCCCGCGGCCTGATCAACGAGCCCGAGTTGGTGATCCTCGACGAACCCACCACCGGTCTCGACCCCCAGGCTCGGCACGTGGTGTGGGATCGTCTCTACCAGCTCAAGCGGGAGGGGGTGACCCTGATCATCACCACCCACTACATGGACGAGGCCGAACAACTCTGCGACCGGCTGGTGGTGATGGACAGGGGACGGATAGTCGCCGAGGGTTCACCACGGGAACTCATCGAACGCTACTCCACCCGGGACGTGCTGGAGATGCGCTTCGACGCCGACCAGCGCCTCCAGGCGATGCCGGTCATCGAGGAGGTGGCCGAACGCACCGAGGAACTCCCCGACAAGGTGATGATCTACACCCACAACGCCGACGAGGTCTCCGCCGAACTCGCCCGCAGGGGGGTGCACCCGGTATCCACCCTGATCCGCCGCTCCACGCTAGAGGACGTCTTCCTGCGGCTCACCGGCCGCCAACTCATCGAATGACCACTCCCCGGGCGCTCCTGATCGTCGAGTCGGAGTGGCGCTACTACAAACGCACCTGGCGGGGCACGGTCATCACCACCTGGCTCCGTCCCATCCTGTTCCTCCTGGCCATGGGAGTGGGTCTCGGCACCCTGATCGACCGGACCGCCGACCAGGCGCTGGGAGGCGCGGGCTACCTGGCCTTCCTCGCTCCGGGCCTGATGGCCGCCTCCGCCATGCAGACCGCCATCACCGACTCCTCCTGGCCGGTGCGGACCGGCATCAAGTGGCGCAAGCACTTCTGGGCGCAGATCTCCACTCCCGTCACCCCCGACGACATCCTGAACGGGCTGATGATCTGGGTGTTCATCCGGCTGGTGTTCGTCTCCACGGCCTTCGCGGTGGTGATCTGGGCATTCGGCGCCGCCCCCCTGCACAGGGGCCTGACCGCGGTCCCCGCCGCGGTGCTGTGCGGGATGGCGTTCGCCTCCCCCATGGCCTTCCTGGCCTGCTGGTTCAAGGAGGACTCCACCATGATCGCCCTGTTCAGGTTCAGCCTCATCCCGCTGTTCCTTTTCTCGGGCGCCTTCTTCCCCATCGACCGCCTCCCCGACTTCCTCGAGCCGCTGGCGCTGGTCAGCCCCGTGTGGCACGGCGTCGACCTGTGCCGGTCGATCACCCTGGGGACTCCTCTCACCCTCTCGCTCTGGGTGGAGGTCGGCTACCTCCTGGCGGTCACCGTCGTAGGCTGGTGGGCCGCCATCCGCCAGCTCAGAAAGACGCTCAACCTGTGAGCCTCCTCCTCACCAGATGGCTCCCGCCCCAGTCCCGCCCCACCCGGGGAGCGGGCCGGCTCATCCAGCGGAACCTGCTGGTCTACAAGCGCATCTGGCTGGTGATCATCGCCGGATTCTGCGAACCGGTGTTCTACCTCTTGGGGGTGGGCGTGGGCCTGGGCGAGTTCGTGGGGGAGGTCACCACCGAGGGAGGGGTCTCCCTGAGCTACGCCGCCTTCGTGGCGCCCGGCCTTCTGGCGGCCTCGGCCATGAACGGGGCCATCATCGAGTCCACCTTCCCGATCTTCTTCAAGCTCCACTACAACCGCACCTACGACGCGGTGCTGTCCACCCCCATGCGGGTGGCGGACATCGCGGTGGGGGAGATCCTCTGGTCACAGCTGCGGGCCGCCATCTACGCCTGCGGGTTCCTGGTGCTGATGTACATCGTGGGGCTCACCGACACCCTCTGGGCGGTGGTGGCGATCCTCGGCGCCCTGCTGGTGGGGTTCACCTTCTCCGCCGCCGGTTTCGCGGCGGTGACCTTCATGCGCACCTGGCACGACTTCGACATGATCCAACTGGTGATCCTGCCCCTCTTCCTATTTTCGGGAACTTTCTATCCTCTGAGCGTGTACCCCTCCTTTCTCCAACCCATCATGCAGATCTCTCCCCTATATCACGGAACGGAGCTGTTGAGGGCCTTCACCCTGGGAAGCTTCGACTGGACTCTCCTCGCTCACGCCGGGGTGCTGGTGGGCGTGGGACTGGTGGGCCTGGCGATCACCTCCCGCCGACTCGGCCGGACCCTCCTCAAATGAGCGATCCGCTGGGCAGCCAGATCAGGGAGGCTCTCTTCGCCACGCCTGCGCGGCCCGAGGAACCCGAGCCGCGGCCCGAGACAGGGGAGGCGCCCGCCGACCTTCCGGACGACCTGCGCATCGACCTCTACCGGTGGATGCGCCTCACCCGCACCCTCGACGACACGATGGTCGACATGTGGAAGCAGGGAAGAGGCCTGGGGGGGACCTTCAGCGGCCGGGGCCACGAGGGGATCAGCGTGCCCATGGGATTGGCCCTCGGTCCCGACGACGTGATCGCCCCCATGCACCGGGACGTCGGGTCGTACCTGGTGCGGGGCATGACGCCGGCCCGGGTGTTCGGGAACCTCCTCGGCAAGGCCACCGGCCCGAGCGGCGGGCGGGACGCCAACCTGCACGGCATGGGCGACCTGAGCCTGGGGATCATCGGATACGTCTCCCACATCCCCCAGCAGATCCCCATCACCCTGGGGATGGCGATGTCCTTTCGGTACCGGGGCGAACCCCGGGTGGCCCTCACCGCCTGCGGCGACGGGGGGACCACCACCGGCCCCTACCACGAGTCCCTGAACATGGCGGCCCTGTACTCCGCGCCCCTGGTGCTGGTGGTGGAGAACAACCAGTACGCCTACTCCACTCCCCTCGACCAGCAGATGGCCACCTTCGCCATCACCGATCGAGCCGCCGCGTACGGACTCACGGCCCGGACCGAGGACGGCAACGACGTAGAAGCCATGTACCGCTCCATCAAGGCCGCCGTGGACCAGGCCCGCTCGGGCGGGGGGCCGACGGTGATCGAGGCCCGGACCATGCGCATGCTGGGCCATGCCATCCACGACGGCGCCGAGTACGTCCCCAGAGAACTCCTGGAACGCTGGGAGGCCCGCGATCCGGTGGAGCACCAGCGCCGGCGCCTCCTCTCAGAGGGGGTGTGCGACCAAGCCGGACTGGAGGAGATCGACGCCTGGGCTCGGACCGAGATCGACGCGGCCGTCGCCGAGGCCGAGGCCGCACCCTTCCCCGATCCCGGGACCGTCCTCGACCGGATCTACGCGTGAGGGAACTCACCTACATCGCGGCGATCTCCGAAGCCATCGCCCACGAGATGGAGAGGGACCCCGACGTGCTGGTGCTGGGCGAGGACGTGGGGGGCGACTTCGGGGGGGCTTTCAAGGTGACCAAGGGCCTGGCCGCCCGCTTCGGAGACCGGCGGGTGCTCAACACCCCACTCGCCGAGCAGTCCTTCATCGGCATGGCCAACGGGATGGCGCTGATGGGCCTCCGTCCCATCGTCGAGGTGCAGTTCGCCGACTTCATCTCCACCGGATTCGACTCGATCGTCCAGTCCGCCGCCACCATCCACTACCGGTTCGGCGGGAAGGTCCCCTGGGTGATCCGGGCTCCCTCTGACGGGGGGATCCGCTCGGGGCCGTTCCACAGCCAGAACCCCGAGGCCTGGTTCGTCCACACCCCCGGACTGAAGGTGGTGGCGCCCTCCAACCCCGCCGACGCCAAGGGCCTCCTGTGCTCAGCGGTGCGGGACCCCAACCCGGTGATCTACTTCGAGGCAAAGCCCCTCTACCGGTCCCTGCGGGGACCGGTGCCCGAGGGCGAGCACCTGGTGCCCATCGGGGAGGCCGCGGTGGTCCGGCCGGGAACCGATCTCACCGTCGTCGCCTACGGATCCCAGGTCTCCCAGGCCCTGGCGGCGGCCACCGACCTCGCCGCCGACGGGATCGAGGCCGAGGTGGTGGACCTGCGCTCCCTCAAGCCCCTCGACTTCGAGACAGTGGCGAAGAGCGTCTCCCGGACCTCGCGGGCCCTGGTGGTGCATTCGGCCAACCGCCTGGCGGGCGTCGGCGCGGAGGTCTCGGCGCGGATTTCCGAGGAGTGCTTCGAGTGGCTAGACGCTCCGGTCACCCGCCTGGGCGGACTCGACGTCCCCGTCCCCTTCAGCCCTCCCCTCGAGGACGCCTACCGGCCCGACGCCCGCAAGATAGCCGCCGCCGCCCGGCGCCTGGCCGCGTACTAGAGACCGCCCTCTCCGTCCTACCATACGCCCAATGCCCAGTTCTGTCATCGGCGCCTCGGTCAAGCGAGTCGAGGACCCCCGCCTGATCCGGGGCCGCGGCCGGTTCGTGGGGAACCTCGACCGACCCGACGCCCTGTGGATGAAGGTGGTGCGCTCCGACCTCCCCCACGGCGTCATCACCGAGATCGACACCGCCGAGGCCATCGACTCACCCGGAGTGGTGGCCGTGTACACCGCCGCCGACCTGGGGCTGCGGACCCTGCCGACCGGATCCCCCGGCGCCGACCCGGGCTTCGGCCAACCGGTCCCCGCCACAGAGAGGGTGCGGTTCACAGGAGAGGCGGTGGCGATCGTCGTGGCCGAGACCGACCGCCAGGCCGCCGACGCCGCCGAGAAGGTATGGGTGGAGATCGACCCGCTGCCCGCCGTGGAGAGCCCGGTCGACGCCCTGGCGCCCGATGCTCCCCTCCTCTTTCCCGAGGTGGGCACCAACGTGGCCCTCGACACCACCGGACAGGCCGGGGAGGATCCCCTCTCCGACGCCGAGGTGGTGATCCGGGCAGAGTTCTACAACCAGCGGGTGGCCGGGGTGCCCCTCGAGAACAGCAACTGCCTGGCCGTCCCCGACGGGGACCGCCTCGACGTCTGGACGGGGTCCCAGAACGCCTTCGTCCACCGCAACGCCATATCCCGCTGCCTGGGCATCGACCGGGACCTGGTGCGGGTCCGGGTGCCCGACATGGGCGGGGGGTTCGGGGTGAAGATCGCCCCCATGCCCGAGCAGATCCTGTGCGCCGCGGCCGCTCACCGCCTCTCCCGCCCGGTCCGCTGGCAGGAAACCCGCGAGGAGAACCTCCTCTCCCTCCCCCACGGCCGGGGCCACTACCAGACCGTGGAACTGGGCGCCCGCACAGACGGGACGCTCACCGGCCTCTCCGTCCACGTGGTGGCCGAAGCCGGCGCCTACGTCTACTTCGGCGCCTACCTGCCCGAGTTCAGCATCATGGTGGCCAACGGCGCCTATGACATCCCCAAGGTGCGCTTCACCTACCAGTCGGTGGTCGCCAACACCTGCCCGATCAACGCTTACCGGGGAGCGGGCCGCCCCGAGGCCACCTCCTACCTGGAGAGGTGCATGGACCTGCTTTCCGAGGAGTTGGGCCTCGACCCGGTCGAGGTCCGCCGGCGCAACTTCATCCAGCCCAGCATGTTCCCCTACCGGACCCCCACCGACCAGCTATACGACTCCGGCGACTACGACAGAGCCCTGGACCGCGCCCTCGAGATGGCCGACTATGAGGGCCTGCGCAGCGACCAGGCCGAGCGGGCGGCCCGGGGCGACCGGTGGAGGCTGGGGGTGGGGCTCAGCACCTACGTGGAGATCACCGCCCCCCAGGGGCGCACCGAATGGGGATCGGTCACCGTCAACGAAGACGACACCGTCGAGATAGCCACCGGCCTCTCCTCCCACGGCCAGGGGCACGAGACCGCCCTTACCCAGATCGTCTCGGACGTCCTCTCGGTCCCCATGGAGCGGATCACCTACATCCAGGGCGACACCGGCCGGGTGGCGAGCGGCGGGGGGACGATGGGCTCTCGTTCACTGCAACTGGGCGGGTCGGCGATGCTGGAGGCGGGCCGGCGGGTGGCAGACGAGGGCCGGAGGCTCTTCGCCCGACTCCGCGAGGCGGCGATCGACGACGTGGTGGTCACAGAAGGCGGCCGGGTGGCGGTGGCGGGATCGCCCGAGACGGCCATGACCTGGGGAGAGCTGGCCCAGGAAGCAGAAGACGGGCTCTCTGCGGAACTCTCCCTGGACCAGGCGGAGGCAACCTTTCCGTTCGGGACCCACATCGCGGTGGTGGAGGTGGACACAGAGACCGGCGACGTCCGCTACCTGCGGCATGTGGCGGTGGACGACTGCGGGAAGATCCTCAACCAGCGGATGGTGGACGGACAGATCCACGGCGGCATAGCCCAGGCCGCCGGACAGGCGCTCTTGGAGCAGGTCCTCTACGACGCCGAGGCCAACCCGCTCACCTCCAACCTCACCACCTACCTGGTGCCCACCGCCTCCAACCTGCCCTCGGTGGAGATCGACCACACGATCACGCCCACCATCCAGAACGCCCTGGGCGTCAAGGGAATCGGCGAGGCGGGGACCATCGGCGCCACCGCCGCGGTCCAGAACGCGGTGATCGACGCCCTCCGGCCCCTTGGAGTGGACCACCTCGACATGCCCCTCACGCCGGTCCGGATCTGGCAGGCCCTGAGAGACGCCTCCCGGTAGCCGAGCATGGTACGCATCAGGGCGGCGCGTCTCTCCGACGCCTCGTCCATCGCCCGGGTGCACATCGATTCCTGGCGGGCTACATACGCGGGGGTGATGCCGGCCGAGTTCCTCATGAGCCTCTCGTATCCCGCACGGGCCTCGTGGTGGGAAGAGATCCTCGAGACAGACCCTCCCGCCATGTCGACCTTCGTTGCCGAAACCCGCCCAGGCGAGGTGGTGGGCTTCGTGGGAGGTGGGCCCGAGCGGGAGGCCAACCCCGACTTCGGGGCCGAACTGTACGCCATCTACGTCTACGAGGATTACCAGCGCCGGGGAGCGGGACGGCGCCTGGTCTCCGCCCTGGCCGGGGCGCTCTCGGAGAGAGGGTTCTCCCCCATGCTGCTGTGGGTCCTCGAAGACAACCCCGGCGCCCGTTCCTTCTATGAGTCCCTGGGCGGCGAGGAACTCAGCAGAAAGACAATCACCATCGGAGGAGAGGACCTGATCGAGGTCTCCTACGGCTGGAGGGACATCGAGAGCCTCCGGGAACAACCCATCGGCGACCTGGGGTGAAGGTCCCGGGCAGCAGACCGGGGAAGAACCGGCCTCTATCACCGACCGTTGCAATGGCGGCTAGGCGGGCAAGATCGAGGGTGACTATCGCGAATGGAGACGAGGGTTCGCGAAAGGGTTTTATCCCAAGCTCGTGCCCGCCTTCCGCCGGTCTGTGATGAGAGAGGTCTAGTCGGTTTCACCTCCAGCAATGAAGGCTTCCACCGCTTGGCGGGCATCCTCGTCCCGCATCTGGTTGGGAGGCGACTTCATGAAGTAGGCGCTGGCCTCATGGAGCGGACCCGAGAGTCCCCGGTCGAGGCCCAGCTTGGCGCACCGGACGGCGTCGATCACCACTCCTGCCGAGTTGGGGCTGTCCCACACCTCCAACTTCACCTCCGCCGACAGCGGGGTGTCGCCGAACCCGGTCCCCTCCAGGCGGATGTGCGCCCACTTGCGGTCGGTCAGCCACGGGACGTGGTCCGAGGGCCCGATGTGGACGTCCTCCACCGGCGTCCGGGTCTCCAACTGGCTGGTCACCGCCTTGGTCTTCGACTCCTTCTTGGAGACGAGGCGACTCCGCTCCAGCATGTTCAGAAAGTCGGTGTTGCCCCCGAAGTTGAGCTGGTAGGTGCGGTCCACCTTCACTCCCCGGTCCTGGAAGAGATTCACCAGGCTCCGGTGCAGGATGGTGGCGCCCACCTGCGACTTGATGTCGTCCCCCACGATGGGGACTCCCGCCTCCCGGAAGCGGTCGGCCCACTCGGGCGTGCGGGCGATGAACACCGGGATGCAGTTGACGAAGGCGCACCCGGCCTCGAGGGCCTGGCGCGCGTAGTACTCGGTGGCCTTCTGCGAGCCGACCGGCAGGTAGGAGACCACCACGTCCACCCGGGCCCGGCGCAGCGCCTCGGCGACGTCGGCCTCGGGGACCGCCGACTCCTCCACCAGGCCGGCCAGGTACGAGCCGATGCCGTCCAGGGTGGGTCCCCGGTCCACCGTCACGTCCAGGTGGGAGACGTCGGAGAAGGCCACCGTGTTGTTCTGGCCGGCCGAGATCGCCTTGGACAGGTCCTGTCCCACCTTGGCGGCGTCCACGTCGAAAGCGGCCACGAACCGGATGTCCCCCACGTGGTATCCCCCCAGGGAGGGGTGCATCAATCCGGGAATCATCTGGTCACCGGCGGCGTCACGGTAGTACTCCACCCCCTGCACCAGCGAGGAGGCGCAGTTCCCCACGCCCACGATGGCCACTCTGATTTCTTTCACTGTTACATCCTCTGTGTGTCCGATCGCGAATAGTCTGCCCGCCCGACTTCGATTAGTCAAATAAATGTTTCTATAATCAACCATAAGTATTTACTATGGATATACCGTCGCTCAACTTCACCAGCCTGCGCGGTCTCCAGGAGGTCGAGCGGCGCGGGTCCTTCACCGACGCGGCCGCCGAACTGCGCATCAGCCAGCCCGCCCTGTCCCACTCGCTGGCCGAGTTGTCCCGCCGCCTGGGCGCGCCGCTGTTCCGAAAGGCCGGGCGCCGGCGGGTCCTCACCGAACCCGGAAGGCGGGTGGCCCGCTACGCCGACGGGGTGCTCGGCCAGACCGCCGAACTCCAGCGCTGGCTCCGGAGCTGGGAGAGAGGGGAGGTGGAGACGCTGCGGGTGGGGATGATCGACACCGTCGGCCTCTACACCCTTCCCTCGGGGCTGTCCCGGCTCCGCAGGGACCACGCCGGCATCGACCTGCAGTTGGTGGTGGACGACTCGGGGGCGCTCCTGGGAATGCTGGACGACTACCGGATCGACCTGGCCTTCGTGGTGGGCCCGGCCGGGGTGGCCTACCGCTCGGAGCCGATCACCACCGAGGGCATGCACATCTACTCCCCCCGGGGGCGGACCCCCGACGGCTGGGCTCTCTACCCGCCGGGCTCCCGGACCCGGCTGCTGGTGGACCAGGGTCTCGCCCAGCAGGGCATCCGCCCCCAGGTGGCGCTCGAGTCGGCCAACCCGACCGTGCTCCGCCAGATGGCGGTGCTGGGCTATGCCCGCACGGTGCTCCCCCGCCAGGTCGCCGAACCCGGAGACGTCCTCTCCGAGGGTCCCCAGGTGGCCCGCCGACAGATAGTGGGCGTCTGGAGAGCGGACGCCGATCTCGACCCGCGCGCCCGGAATCTCATGAGGCTGGTGACGGGCGGCTGATCCCTACAGTCGGCGAACCCCGTCGATGTATTCGGCCATGCCGGCCCGCAGGAACCCCTCCATCCCGGTGACGACGTAGCGCGCCCCCTTCCCCACCCACTCGGCGGCGTCCTCTCCGGTGGGGGCGAACACTCCCAGGATCTTGTTTGAGTCCGCCACCGCCGCGGCCACCCTGTCCATGGCCGCCACCAGGTCGGGATGGCCCTTTTTGCCCGCCAGCCCCATGGACTGGGACAGGTCGGTGGGCCCCAGGAACAGCACGTCCAGGTCGTCGACCTCCAGATACCCCTCGATGGAGTTCACCGCCTCGATGGTCTCGATGTGGATCACGGTCATCGTCTCCCGGTTGGCCCGCTCCATGAACCGGTCCACGGGTTCCGAAAGCCCGTAGTCGCCGCTGCGGTTGCTGGCCAGCCCCCGGACTCCCCGGGGGTGGTACTTGACCGACCGGACCGCCGTCTCCGCCGCCTCGGGGCTGTTCACCCAGGGGACGTGCACCCCGTGGACGCCGGTGTCCAAAAAGCGCAGGATGGGGTGGGAAAGGTTGGTGGGCACCCGGGCGATGGGGGTGACCCCGTGGAGTTCGCAGGCCCGCGCCAGGCCGGAGAGGTCCGCCGGCTCGATAGTCCCGTGCTCCCCGTCGAAGACCAGGAAGTCCCAGCCCAGTAGCGCCACGTACTCGGCGAGGTCCGCCTCGGCGTACTTGAGGAAGCACCCCACCACCGTCTCCCCGGACAAGAGCTTCTGCTTGGTGAGGTTGCGGATCATCCCCTACCCCCCGAATCTCGGCTCGGGGAGCCCCCGGCAGCCCGGATCGAACGCGAACAGCCCCCCGTCCAGCCCCGGGCGGGCCGCGTCCGGGCCCACCGCCCCCGACCCCATGGTGGTGACGTACATGGTGTCGAGCCCCGGCCCCCCGAAGGCCACCATGGTGGGGGCGCTCACCGGGAAGGAGACCACCCGGTCGCGCTCCCCCCGGGGAGTCACCCGGACGATCTGTCCTCCCCTGGCCAGGGCCACCCAGTAGCACCCCGACTCGTCCACCGCCGCCCCGTCGGGACGCCCCGCCAGGTCATGGAACTCGGCGAACACCCGCCGGTTCGAGGGGACGCCCCCGTCGGTGTCGTAGTCGTAGGCCCACACCGTCTCCGCCCAGGTGTCGGCGTGGTACATGGTGCGCCCGTCGGGAGAGAAGGCCAGGCCGTTGGAGACCCCCAGGCCGCCTCCGAAGGTGCTCACCGAGAGGTCGTGATCGAGCCGGTGGAGCCGCCCCGCCGCCACCTTATCGGAGGTGGGGTCGTGCATGCTGCCCGCCCAGAACCGCCCCTGGCGGTCGCACCGGGAGTCGTTGAGCCGGTTGCGGGGCAGATCGGGCTCGGGGTCGGGAGCCAACTGGTTGATTCCCCCGTCACCGGGGTCGAAGGCCCAGAACCCGTCGTCCGTGGCCAGCACCAGCCCGCCCCGCTCCCTCACCGCCAGGGCGGCCGGCGTGACGGAGACCGAGGTCGCCGCGTCCCGGTCCGACGCCGGGTCGTAGCGGTGGACCGCCCGCCCGGGAATATCGACCCACCAGAGCGCCCCGCGTTCGGTGTCCCACACCGGGCTCTCCCCCAGCCCGGCGTCGGCCCTAACCACGCAGTCGATCCTGGGGGTGTCGCTCATCTGCCGCCATCTTACCGCCCGGTAGTATCCGCCGGGAGGGGGACGAAGACCGGAAGGACCGCCGAATGGCCAAACAGCCCCCCAACTACCTGGCCACCACCACCCTGGTGGTGGGGAGCCTCGCCCTGGCCGCCCGGGCCTTCTCCTACTTCGTCTCCCAGTTCACCTACTCGGAGTACCCGGTCTCCTTCATCCTGGGCGGCATCGCGGCGATCATGGGATGGGTGGCCATCCGCCAACCCGAGCGCCAGATCCAGTCGCTCCTCGGCCTGATCTTCGGCGGAGTCGCCTTCTTCACCAGTTTCACCCCGATCTCCTTCTAGCCGAAGGCCCGGCGAGGACGGCGGGAACCAGCGGAAAAGTCGCGAAAATCGGGGAGACGACGGGGGCCCCGATGGGCCCTCCCCCACCGCCACCACCAGCTGTGAAGTCGCGAAAAACCAGCTTCGGGTAAGGCCGGTCTTTTCGTTGTGTGACCTCTGGATTCGCGGACCGGGTGAGCTCTGGAGCCGGACCGGGAGGTTTATGTAACTGTCCTCCCAGTATCAGCCGCCAGAACCGGGCAAGTCAATCCCCGGACCCGGCTTTTTTTGCCACTTTCGGACGGCTTTCCCCCAAGGGGGACGAGATGAATGACGGTGCCTGAGCCTAGACAAGTTGGCCTACCGGCTGGGGACGAGATCCTGGCGCAGAATGTTCAGTTGCTGCTCCCTTACCTCCAGTAGCTGTTGGGATCTCTCAAGGGCGGCATACAGATCTTTCAGCACCACATGCTGAGCCTGCACGATGCTGAACTCTGTCTCCGCCTTCTGCCTCCGATTCCCGAACAGTTGCACTATCAACACGGTGATCGTGTTCCCGGCCACGATCGCCAGGGCAATCAACCACTCCATCAAACGGCCACAGGCCTGTCCAGCTCACCGAAGACTTTTCGGTACGATTCACGAAGCACCTCAAGGGCCTCTTCCAATTCCTCATCGGAGAGGTGCAATCTCCGTTGTGCATCTTCAATGGTGATCTCTTGATAACCCATAAGCAGGTCATATATTGCCAACGCGTTGTGCCGTACCGTAAAAACTCCCTCCTTCATAACTCCCTCCTTGCAGCGGATCACCTACAAGGGCATGTTAGAACCCCTCCAAACACAAATCGGTCCATCCGAACTCTGGTTTTGCCAAACCTATGCGAATAGACGTTCGCGCCCGCCCGTCGAGTGGACCCTGAGCTAGTCCCCCGACGGGGGACGCCCGGGGCCGGGCGGTCCGGCGTAGGCCTGGGCGATCTTCATCCATTGGTGGGCCGGTCCGCCCTGGATGACCAGGCGGGTGTCGGCGGCATGCCGGCGCTGGGTCACCACCAGGCAGAAGTCGCGCAAAGGACCGGTGATGTTGGCGTCGCATCCCTCGTTCCACACCCAGACCCGACCCGATCCTCCCCGCAGCACCACCCGGACCCGCTCGTCGGGCACCGGGAGGCCGCGGTTGCGGAAGCTCCACGAGAAGGTCTTGATCCCCAGTTCCGCAACGTGGTAGATCCGGTCGGTGGCCGGGTACTCCACGCCCAGCGCGTCGGCGACGTCCTGGCCGTGCGCCCAGGTCTCCATCAGCCGGGCCTGCGCGGACGAGTACGCCCGCATGGGCGGTCCGTACCAGGGGACCCGCTCATCGGGATCGAACCCCCGCATCGCCGAATGGAGGCTCTCCCGGGCCTCCCGCCACCACCTGAGCAGTCCGGTCCCCGACATTTCTCTCCCCCGCGCCATGATCTCCGCCTCCAGTCCCCTGAGGTCGTCGGAGGCTATCAGCGCCGCCACCTCGGCCGCGAAGCCCTCGGGTTCGGTCACCGACTGGGCGGCCTTTTGGTCGAAGTAGGCCAGATGGCTGATCTGGTCGGCCACGGTCCACCCCGCAGACGGGGTGTCGGTCGCCCACCCGGCGGTGTCCAGGCCGGCCACCAGGCGGTCCAGCGCCTCCTGCTCTCCGGCCAGGTCGGACACCACCTGTGTCATCACGTCCGCCATCCCTACTCGGCCTGCGACCCCACCTCGGCGCCCACGATGTGCTCGAGGGCCTTCACCAGCGCGTGATTGCCCTCCGCGCCCAGGCCCCGGCGCTGCAGGGCCCGGTAGAGCTGGAACACCAGGGCGGTCCCCGGGAGGGGCACGCCCAGCTCGTCGGCGGCCTCCAGGACCAGGCGCAGGTCCTTCTGCTGGAGGTCGATGGTGAACCCCGGGCGCCAGTCGCGCACGATCATCTGCGGTCCCCGGTTAGAAAGCATCCACGACCCGGCCGCACCGCCGGTCACCGCCGACAGCGTGGCCTCGAGGTCCAGGTCCCCCACCTCGGCCAGCAACAGCGCCTCGGACACCGCCAGTTGGTTGACCACCACCAGCACCTGGTTGACCAGCTTCACCATCTGCCCCGACCCCACCGGACCGGTGTGGGTGATGCTCTTTCCCATCGCCTCCAGATAGGGCCGCACCCGCTCCAGTTCCGAAGCCTCGCCGCCCACCATGATCGAGAGGGTGCCCAGCGCGGCGCCCTCGCTGCCCCCGCTGACCGGGCCGTCCAACCACCCCGAGCCCGCGTCTGTGGCCAGACCGGCCAGGCGCCGGGTCTCCGACGGGCTGATCGTGGAGTGGTCCACCACCACCGAGCCAGCCGACAGGCCGGCCAGGATCCCGTCGGGACCCTCGGTCACCGCCACCACGTCGGGAGTGTCGGAGACACAGATCATCACCACCGAGGAGCGCTCAGCCACCTCCCGGGGAGACCCCGCCCCGGCGGCGCCCATCTCCACCAGCGGCTCCATCCGCGAAGCCGTGCGGTTCCACACCGTCACCTCATGGCCGGCCCGCAACAGGTTGGCCGCCATACCCCCTCCCATTATCCCCAGCCCGATGAATCCAAGCTTTTCGCTCAACTGCGTCCTCCTTTCTCGCCTCTCATTCTGCCATGACCACCAGCACCTGTCCACTCTCCACCTGCTCTCCGGGCGCGGCCAGCACCGAGGCCACCCTGCCCGAATGGGGAGCGCGCAACCCGTGCTCCATCTTCATCGCCTCCATCACCACCAGCACCTGTCCCTTCTCCACCTCGTCGCCCTGCGCGGAGGCCACCTCCACCACCCGGCCGGGCATGGGCGCCTGGAGCGACCCCGACTGCTCGGCGCCGCCCGGCGCCGGGTAGCGGTCCTTCTCGACCAGCACCGACAGCCCTCCCGGGCCGTCCACGTAGTGGGTGTCTCCCACCCGGTTGACCCGGTAGAACCCCAGCACCCCGTCCACCTCCAGGCCCACCCGGGAGGGACCGCACTCAGACAGGCCGGTGACCGGGACCCGCTCTGAATCCACCTCGACCACCACCCCGCCCGACAGGCTGTAGCCCACCCGGATCTCCCCCCGGGCGCCGTGAAGGTCCACCACCTGCAACTCAGAGGGGTTGTTGCGCCACCCGCTGGGGATGGTCGACAGCACCTGCGCCGACTCCCGCCTTCCCGCCTGGGCCGATAGCGCGGCGGCCACCGCCGCCAGCCGCTCCTCCGATTCGGTGGGGAGCGGGCGGCCCAACTCCGCCGGGGAGTGGCGCTCCAGAAAGCCGGTGTCGGTGCGGCCGATGAGGAACTCGGGATGCTCGAGGATCCGCACCAGGAGGTCCCGGTTGGTGACGGGCCCGTGGATCTCCGCCCGCCGGAGCGCCCGGGAGAGGCGCGCCGCCGCTTCGGCCCGCGCCGGCGCCCAGGCCACCACCTTGGCCAGCATCGGGTCGTAGTGGACCCCGATCTCGTCCCCGGACTCGACGCCGGTCTCCACCCTGATCCCCGGCGCGGAGAGCTCAAAGCGGTGCATCCGCCCGGCGGTGGGGAGAAACCCCGCCCCGGGATCCTCCGCGTAGACCCGCGCCTCTATGGCGTGCCCGCGGGCCGACACCCCCTCCAGGCGCTCCGACAGGTCCTCTCCGCGGGCGGCCTCTATCTGGAGGCGCACCAGGTCGAGGCCGGTGATCTCCTCGGTCACCGGGTGCTCCACCTGCAGGCGGGTGTTCATCTCCAGGAACCAGAACTCCCCGTCGCCCGCCACCAGGAACTCCACGGTCCCCGCTCCCACGTAGTCGACGGCCCGCGCCGCCGCCACCGCCGCCTCCGACAGCCTCCGGCGAAGCTCTGCGTCCACGAAGGGAGACGGCGCCTCCTCGATGATCTTCTGGTGGCGCCGCTGGATGGAACACTCCCTCTCCAAGAGCGCCGCGGTGTTGCCGTGGACATCCGCCATGATCTGCACCTCGATGTGACGGGGGTCCTCGATCAGCGGTTCCAGGAACACCCTCGGGTCGCCGAACGCCGACTCCGCCTCCCGCCGGGCGCTCTCCACCGCGGCGGTGAGTTCTTCGCCCGAGCGAACGATCCTCATCCCCCGGCCTCCCCCGCCCGCCGCGGCCTTCACCATCGCGGGGAACCCGATCCCGGAAGCCTCCTCGGGAAGCACCCCCGAGAGCACCGGCACCCCCGCCCCGGCCATCAACTGCTTGGCGGCCAGCTTGTCCCCCATCAACTCCATCGCCCGGGGAGGAGGGCCCACCCAGACGAGCCCCGCTCCGATCACCGCCTCGGCGAACCCGGCGTCCTCGGCCAGGAAGCCATAACCGGGATGCACCGCGTCGGCCCCCGCCCGCAGGGCCGCCTCCACGATGGCGTCCCCCCGCAGGTAGGACTCCGAAGGAGCGAACCCTCCCAGGCTCACCGCCAGGTCGGCGTCGGAGACGAACGGCGCCTCCCGGTCGGCCTCGGAGAACACCGCCACGGTGTCGATGCCCATCTCCTCACAGGTCCGGAAGATGCGCCGGGCGATCTCGCCCCGGTTGGCGACCAGCAGCCTCATCAGGGAGAGGGCATCTCGATTCCCAGGCGGCCCTGCAGCCGGCGCATCCCCTGCAGCCACCGGTCGTAGTCACCCGCCTTGTAGGCGAAGTACTCGCTCACCTCCGGATGGGGAAGGATCAGGAAACTCTCGGCGCGAAGTCCCTCCACCACCGCCTCGGCCACCTGGTCCGCAGAGAGCCCCACCTGGTTAGCCATGGACATCATCCCGGTGGGCAACAGGTCGTCCAAGAGTTCGGTGAAGACGAACTGGGGGCACAGCGCGGAGACCCGGAGGCCCCGGTCGCCGTAGGTGATCTGCAGCCACTCGGCAAGCGCCACCACCGCGTGCTTGGTCACCGAGTAGGCCGCCGCGCCGAGGTTGGTCAAGAGCCCCGCCGCCGACGCGGTGTGGAGGAGGTAGCCCTCTCCCCGGGCCAGCATCCCGGGCAGCACCGCCCGCGCCGCGTACACATGCGACATGAAGTTGATCTCCCAGATCCGCTGCCAGTCGGCATCGGAGGTCTCAACGCCCCCCTCCATCCCGATGCCTGCGTTGGCGCAATAGAGGTCGATCGGCCCCAGGCGGTCCTCCACCTCGGCAACCACCGCCCGGGTGTCGGTCTCAGACGAAACGTCGGCGGCGAACCACAGCCCGCCGACCTCCCCGGCAACCCGCCGGGCGGCCTCTCCGTCCAGGTCCACCACCGCCACCGAGGCGCCCTCGGAGGAGAACCTCCGGCACATCGCCTCCCCGATCCCGTTCCCCCCGCCGGTCACCACCGCCACCCGGTCCGCCAGTTCCATGTTCTGCTCGCTCCTCCGATCGTTCCTGGGGCCCCATTCTGGCAGACTCCCGGCTCCCCCGGACCGTCCGCCGACCCAAACCCCCTCGGCCGGCGGGCGCGGGCGAACCTACGCTTGGACGTCAACCAGCCGAAGGGGGACAACGTGGTACGGGTCAGGAAGCCAACCGGGAAGGACGCTCAAGTCCGGGATAACGGCCAGGACCGACAGAGGAGGGAGTTTCCGCCCTTGCGGTCAGAAGCCCCAGCTCCGGAAGAGACCCAGGCCTTCCGCGACGAGACATTCGAGCGGTACGACGAAGTTCTGACCGAGCTAGCCGACTCGTGAGAGAACCAATTGCCCAGAATGACGGCCGAGACCAACAGGGGAGGGACTTTCCGCCCTTGCGAGAGGACCCGGGTTCCTCAGGAGATCGCTGGGACCTGATACAAGAAGAGATGGCGCGTTACCAGGATGTCCTGGCTGAACTCGCCGACTCGTGAAGGAACCGAACCGGGTATCTGACAACGAGGCCACAGACCTTCGTGATGAGGCCCTCCTCAATCATGGCGGATCTCCGAGAGTTCGGGACCGGGGCCTTCTGGACTCGGCAATAGCACGGCCCCGTCAGGCATTCGCCTACGCATGACCCGATCCGAGCCGGAGGAGCGCCACCTGCCGAGGTGAAGCCGCGGCCGGCGGCACTGCTGAGGAACGCCCCCGTGACAAACGACTCCAGCCACTCCTCGTCGATTGCCCGGAGGGAAGCGGTTCGCGTTCATATCATTCGACGAGGCAATCCAAAGACACCCGAGGCCCGACTCATGACCCAGACACCCGAGAACAAAGAGGTCCGCTACGAGCCGGACGAGTCCCCGCCCCTGCCGGTAGCCCTCGGCGCGGGCCTGCAGGCCGCGGCGGTGATCGTGGCGCCGGTGGTCCTCACCGTGGTGATCGTGGCCCGCATCGCCGAGCAGGCAGACAGCTACATCACCTGGGCGGTGTTCGCCGCGCTCGTGATCAGCGGCCTCACCACCGCCCTCCAGGCCCGCAGGCTGGGACGGATCGGATCGGGCCACGTGCTGATCATGGGCACCTCAGGAGCCTTCATCGCGGTGTGCGTGGCCGCCCTGGTGAGCGGTGGCCCCGCCACCATGGCAAGCCTCGTGGTGGTGTCGTCGCTCTTCCAGTTCCTGATGGCGAACCGGCTCTCCTGGCTGCGCCGGGTGTTCACCCCGGTGGTGGCCGGCACCGTGATCATGCTGATCGCCGCCACGGTGATGCCGCTGATCTTCGATGCCCTGGCCGACGTGCCCGCCGACGCAGCCGACGCCGCCGCGCCGGTGACCGCCCTGGCCACCCTGCTGGTGGTCGGAGGACTGGTCCTCCGCGCTCCCCCCGCCTTCCGGCTGTGGTCGCCCGTCATAGGGGTGGCGGTGGGTTGTTTCGTGGCCGCGCCCTTCGGCCTCTACGACATCGGGCCGGTCCTCGACGCCTCCTGGATCGGAGCACCCGTCACGTCCTGGCCGGGACTGGACCTGGCGCCCGGCGCCGAGTTCTGGGAGCTCCTGCCGGCCTTCGTGGTGGTCACCCTGGTGGGGGCGATCGAGACCCTGGGCGACGGGGTGGCCATCCAGCGGGTCTCCCGCCGCGTACCCCGGGCCACCGACTTCCGGGTGGTGCAGGGGGCCCTCAACGCCGACGGCGTCGGGAACCTCCTCTCCGGTCTGGCGGGCACCCTCCCCAACACCACCTATTCGACCAGCATCTCCCTCACCGAGGTCACCGGCGTCGCCTCCCGCCGGGTGGGCGTCATTATCGGCGCGGTCTTCATGGGCGTCGCCTTCCTCCCCAAGGCCGCCGCCCTGCTGATCTCGATTCCCCCGCCGGTGGCCGGCGCCTATTTGCTGGTGCTGGTGGGGATGCTGTTCGTCCAGGGCACCAAGATCGTCGTCCAGGACGGCGTGGACCACCGAAAGGCCCTCCTGGTGGGAGTCTCCTTCTGGATGGGTGCGGGGTTCCAGAACCAGTGGATCTTCCCCGAACTCCTCGGTGAGGGGTTCCTGGGGGTGCTGTTCGGAAACGGCATGACCGGCGGAGCGATAGTGGCCATCGTCATCATGGCCTTCATGGAGGCCACCGGTTCCAGACGAAAGAAGCTGGACCTCCCCCTCGACTGGGACGCCCTGCCCAAACTGGAGGGCCTGCTCCGGGAACTGGCCTCCAAGAACCGCTGGGACCCCGCCCTGGAGGACCGTCTGGTGCTGGTGGGCGAGGAAACCCTGTCGAGCCTCCTCGCCGAAGAGGACGGCGCCACCCAACCACGCCACCTGATCGTCACGGCCCGGTCCGCCGGCGACGGGGTGGAGTTGGAGTTCCTGTGCGGATCCGACCGGGAGAACCTGGAGGACCGGCTGTCCTATGTCGGAGACGCCCCGGAGATACCCGACGCCCGGGAGATGTCGTTCCGGCTGCTCCGGCACTACGCATCGTCGGTGCGCCACCAGAAGTACCACGACGTCGACATCGTCACCGTCAACGTGGCGGGCCCCCGCTGACCAGGCGCCGCCCCGGCGTGGCGCAAGGCCGACCCGATCTCAACCAACCGGTAACCCACCCCTGCTCCCTGCCTGGTCGTTTTCCCCCTCGAATCCGATGGATCCCCTGTCTCCCTAGCCCAGGACGGACATCAAGGTCACCAGCACCGCGATTAGGGACACCCCGACCGCCATCCAGGCTCCCAAACCCTTCTCCACACCCTGGATCTGCTCGGACATCCTCCTCTCCAACCCACCGATCCGATCAGTCATCTCGGTCCGAACCTTCTCCACCTCCAGACGCACACCACCGATCCGATCAGACTGTGAGAATAAAGAAGGTGCCTTTAGAGGCTCTCAGGTTATAGCTGCTGGTGGTGGTGTCGTGACCCACGATTTGACTGACCCCGATTTTGGTGTCCTTTGCCTGATCTGTCCGACACCGACCTCCAGCAGCTTGCCTGGCGTACCGCGCTGGCCTGATCAGAAGCCTGTCCACCCCCAGGGGGTGTGACCCATCACAGTCCTGCCGTTTTCGCGGTTTGCGCCCCTCTTTTGGCGCACCGTCAGCAACCAAAGAGGGAGTTTCTCATGATAGGCACAGAAGTAGAGCATGTGATCGGGATCGATCCTGATCGTGATTGGGTCACCGCCTCGGTAGTGGATACTGCCACCACCGGAGAACAAGCCTCCGGAGTGTTCGAAACCACCCGGGTGGGATATGAACGGTTGGTGGGATGGGCCGATCAGCACACCCAGGCCACCGACCGGATATGGTCGGTGGAAGGCACCGGAAGCTACGGAGCAGGCGTATCAGGCTACCTTGCCAGCCGGGGTGAACAGGTTACAGAGTTCAACCATCCCACCCCAACTGTGGACGGCGCCAAGAACGACACCCTTGACGCTCGACGGGCCGCCCGCCAGGTGCTAGGCCGCCGTAGGCCATCGGTTCCTCGAGTTCGGGGAGACCGAGAAGCCCTCCGAGTGTTAGCAACCACCCGCCGAGGCGCCATAACAGCTAGAACATCGGCGATCAACGAACTGAAAGCCCTCCTAGTCACCGCGCCGGTCGATCTCAGGGACCAACTCCGAGGTCTTACCACCCCTGCTCTCGTAGCCACATGCGCGGCGTTCCGTCTCCGATCCGGACCCATCGGAGAACTCACCGCCACCAAACAAGCAATGCGCAGCCTGGCCAGGCGCATCCGCGCGCTCTCCACAGAGACCCAAGACCTCAAAACATCCATCACCGAACTGGTCATCTCTGTCGCTCCGCACCTGCTGAACCAGCCAGGAATAGGCCCCATCACCGCCGCTCAAGTGCTCATCGCCTGGTCCCACCCCCGCCGATGCCGCAACAAAGCAGCCTTCGCTCGCCTAGCCGGCGTAGCACCACTCGAAGCATCCTCCGGGCAACACACCCGCCACCGGCTCAACAGACACGGCGACCGCCAACTAAACCAGGCCCTCCACACCATCGCCATCAGCCGCTCCCGACACTGTCCCAAAACCAAGGCCTACATCGCCAAACGAACCAGCCAAGGAAAAACCACCCAAGAAACCCGCCGCTGCCTCAAACGATACATCGCCCGACAGCTCTACCGCCTTCTCGAAAACCCCCCACCCACCTAAACACCCCACCCCTCCAAACACGATTTGGAAATCATAGAAGCATCAGGCCCGTGTCCATCTTTGCTATCTCGGAACGAACCTTCTCCACCTCCAGGCGAACCCCATGGATCTGCTCCCTGACCTCCAGGCGAACACCATTAATCTGATCCCTGAGATCGCCTGCCTTGTCGCCCTCCTGCTGTCGGATTGCGGTTTCCGCCATCGTTATACCCCTTTCCCTAACGGCGCCTCCACGAAGGCCCTCCCTCAAATGCCATCCAAAAGTATAGAGACACCCCAAGACGCAAGGCAGGCAGAAAGGGCCCCTATTAACCTGTCCCCTTCATGGAGATGTTCGATCTGTCGGGAAGAGTGGCCGCGGTCACCGGAGGGAACCGGGGGATCGGCTTGGGGATGGCCCGGGGGCTGGCCAAGGCGGGCGCCGCAGTGGCGGTGTGGGGGCGCTCGGAAGACCACAACCAGGCCGCGGTGGACCAACTTCGGAGCCTGGGCGCCGAAGCCCTGGCGGTGTCCTGCGACGTCTCATCGGAACAACAGGTCGAAAACGCCCTTGGGGCCACCCTCGAGCGGTTCGGGCGGATCGACGCCCTGTTCGCCAACGCCGGCATCGGCAGGAGCGCCACGTTCCCCGAACTCTCCACCCGGTCCTGGGAACGGATGATGAGCGTCAACGCCACCGGCACCATGCTCCCGGTCCGCGCCGCCACCGCTCAGATGATCGAACAGGGCGAGGGAGGCTCCATCGTGGTCACCTCGTCGGTAGCCGCCCACTTCGGCATCCCCTACCTCCCCCACTACGCGGCCAGCAAGGCCGCGCAACTGGGACTGGTGAAGACCCTGGCGGTCTCCCTAGCGCCCCACCGGATCCGCGTCAACGCGGTCAGCCCGGGATGGATCGCCACCGAGATGACCGGCCTCCAACAGCAACACGACGACTTCAACCGCTACATCAAGAGCCGCGTCCCCCTGGGGAGGTGGGGAACCATAGAGGAGTTCGAGGGAATAGCCGTCTATCTCGCCTCCGACGCCTCCGCCTTCACCACCGGCGCCGAGATCCGCATCGACGGAGGCTTCTCGGTCTACTAGGCCACAGATCCATCCCCTATATATATGGAAATAGCCTGTCGGTCCGGCTAGTAGGCGTTGGCCGAATGTAGCCGACATACCGCGGTGACGGGACCCCGGTACGCACGGGGTCCCTTTCTCTGTCCGGCAGACAAACACTCTGGCCGCCGGGGCCTCTCCCCATGGCTTCTGCCACGGCAAAAGGTGTGAAAAAATACACCCGACGACCCGGCTTTTCGCCCTGCAGAGGGTGTAACGGTCAGGCTCGTGGCGGCTCCTTCCATAGAAAGGGACTCTGACCTGGTGTTTCAGTGTGCGGAACGCCTCTGGGAAACGGCCGGTGGGCACCGGTGCTTCCGGCCCCAAATATGTCTCCCAGGTGTAACGGTTCGCCTAGGATAGAGTCTTGATATTTGTCGGGAGCAGTGTGTGACGTTCGTTGAGTTACGAGGCTCTCGATTTGTAAATGCAAGCTTGCTATAAGGAGGTAAGTAAACTTATGTTTGCTTCTTTTAGCCGTGTTCGGCGTTCGGTAGCAGTCCTCGCAGCATTGTCGATGGTGGCCAGCGTGCTGGTCGCGGCGCCTGCTGTTGCTGCTGATCCGAAGATGGACTATCCGGCTACGTTTGATGCGTGCGCGGGCGTGGGTTCTGCGGACTTCGAGGATGTTCCCGCGAGTCATGCCAACGCTGGTGACATCGACTGTATTGCCTATTACGGGATCACCAAGGGCACGTCAGCGACCACATACTCGCCGTCGATGTCGGTCACCCGTGAGCACATGGCGCTGTTCCTGACCCGCTTGGCCGGTCTGGTGGGCATCGAGGTGGCGGCTGATCCTGCTGACGCGGGTTTCACCGACATCGGTGATTTGTCTGCTGAGTCGCAGACGGCTATCAACCAGTTGGCCGATCTTGGGATCACCCAGGGCACATCGGCAACCACTTACTCGCCTGCGGATGCGGTGAAGCGTGGCCATATGGCGTTGTTCGTTGCCAGGTTGATGGACCTGATGGATCCGATGGCCGAGGACAAGGACACTGTGTTCGGGTACACCCCCGAGGATGTTGTTGATGTCGCTGACGGCGACGACGACGATGACCTGCCCGACAAGACTGTGAAGTCTCCGTTCACCGACATAGGCGGGACGACCAAGGAAGCCTATGACGCGATCACCGCGTTGTGGGAGTTGGGTGTTGCTTCGGGTATCTCTGCCACGTCCTATGGTCCGGACGCTTCGATCACCCGTGCGTCGATGGCCGAGTTCATGGCTGGTGTGTTGGATCACTCCAACGCGCGTCCGGCTGGCGTGACGATCCAGGCTGTTAAGTCTTGGGACTTTGGCTCCTTCAGCTCCACTGTTGCGGTGTCGTATCGGGATGACAGCTTCATGCCGATGGTTGATGTCTCTGTCAAGACATTCCATAGCGGCGATGACGGCGCCGGCGCAGCCGGTGTTGGTTCGTTCAATGAGGACGGCGGTTGCTCCATGGCTTCTGACTGTGCGTGGACCGATGATGAGTCGCTTACTGACGCTTCGGGCAACATCTACGTCGCAGGCGGCGTCACCGACGGGAAGAGCAATACCTACTATGCATGGATGGGCGATCCTGATGAGGACGAGAACGACTTCAATGTCAACACCTCCCCTCATGCGACTGTCACTCTGTCTTCCACCACTGATGCTGTGAACCTGAAGGTCACTACTGACATCAACAAGAACTCCACTAATGGAAACACCGAAGACATTGACGGTGACGGCAGTGTCACCATCACCGCGCAGTTGGTCGACGGTGATGGCGCTGCGGTGGCTAAGCCCGGCGTGACGGTCAACGTGGCTGTGGTCCAGGGTGCAAGTACCCTTTATCCGGGGCCTGCTCCGATGAAGACCGATGATGACGGTATGGTGACTTACACCGCCTCGGGTCCGAAGTCCACCAAGGGCGCTGTCGATGTTGACAGGGTCGACACGATTACCTTCACTTCCGATGTGAATGACGACGACACCATTGCGGATACTGTGACTGATCCTACGGATGAGAACACAGCAACAGGTGGTGCGGATGAGACCGTGGTGACCAGGATTGTCTGGACGGACTCGAATCCGACGCTGGTTTCGGCCGCTGCCACCGACACCGCCGGAGACGGGAGTGGCACTGCTATCTCTCGGGCGGCTGTGGGTTCCGGTAAGGGAAGCACTGATCCCTACGCTATTTTGAGCGGTCAGGGCAAGGTGACCATCCGTGCCACGGTGTCGTTCTATGACCAGTACGGCAACAGCATCGGCAAGGGCGAGAAGGTTGCCATCGATATCGGTGCTGCCGATTCTGCCACAAGGACCGTGAGCTGATGGCGATCATCGAAATTCCCCAGAGTCGATCACCGAAATTCCCCACCCTGGGTTTGGTGGTTTTAGGCTAGCGGGTCTCCTTTCGGTCGCTGTTTTCTGGCTTGTGCTTGATAGCTTCTGAGGCGGTAGCTGTCCCCGGTGATGGTGAACACCACGCTCTTGTGCAGGAGTCGGTCGAGCATGGCCGCGGCGATGGTGTGATCGGAGAAGATCTCTCCCCACGATGTCACACCGAGGTTGGTAGTGAGGATGATCGATCCTTTCCCGTATCGTCTGGAGATCACTTGGAACAGTGTGGCGGCGTCTTCTGCCGGCATCGGTAGGTAGCCCAGTTCGTCGATGATCAACACTTTCGGGGTGTTGAAGAACCGCATGGTTCTGGCCCATCTTCCTTGTAGGGCGGCTTTCCGGCAGCGTGCTGCCAGGTCGGCTGCGGTGGTGTAGTACACCTTGTGACCGGTGTCCACCGCCGCCCTGCCGAGGATGACCGCCAGCATGGTTTTGCCTACTCCTGGTGGTCCGATGAACAGCACGTTGGTGGCGTCAGCCAGATAGGCGCCTGTGACCAGTTCCCGTAGGAGTTTCTCGTTGATGCTGGGTTGTGCTCCGAAGTCGAAGTCTTCCAGTTTCCATCGGGTGGGGAAGTTCGCCAGTTTGAGACGGGTTGCCCATCGGCGGTGTTCGGTGGTTTCCACCTCCACCCGCAACAGTCCCTCGAGGAACTCGGTATGACCCGCACAGTTGTGTCGTGCCCGTTCCAGATGGGTGGGGAGCGCCTCGGCAGCGGCCGGTAAGTTCAGATAGGCCAAATGTGACCGGAGTTGTTGATACGCCGAGTCTTTGTTCATCGCCGCCTCCGGTGTTGGCGGTCGATGTGCCGTTGGTACACACCGAGATCTATGACTGTTTCGCTGCTTTGGATGTTCCCGATGCCCGAAGCGACGGCTAGGGCAGCTTCCGACGGTGGCCGGTTCGGTTTCGGTTTACAAGGCCGCTTGGTGGTGAACGCTGCCAGGACCACGTTCTCCAACGCCTTGATGTGTTCGGGCAAACGAACTGTCCGTCCCAGACCACGGGATACCTTCCGATGGGTAGCGACCAGCCGACCTGACTCGGACACCATGTCGATGGTGGGGTCTCCCAGACGCCAACGAATGGTCACCTGAGTTCCTATCACCCCAGGTGGCACCGAATACTGGTTTCCCCACACCGACACCAACCCATTCGAGGCGACTCTACGTGTCAGGGTGCCCTCAGCCGGGTAAGGCATGAGAGGAAGCTCCAACAACCGCTCCGTGGCGGCCAACTCACCAACGGTGCTCTCACCCCGCCGGCGGCTGTCACCAACTGTCTGACAGAACTCGTCGAGGCTGTCTTGTGCCGAAGCGAGGCTGGTTACTGTGGCGGTGCGCCACCACCGCTGCGAGATGTAGTGGATGGCCTTTTCCACCACGCCCTTGCGTTGGGGTTGGCGCGGTGGACACGGATCCACCCCCACTCTGTAATGCTTCGCTACCGGAACGAACGACGACTGGATCCGGTCAGTACCCGCTGCCACCACTGTGGCCATCCGGTCAACCCGCCACCGCCGAGCAGTGCCCCCCAGGCGTTGCAGCACCCCGTCGATCCCCTCGACTAGGTGGGGTTGGTCCTGACTCGAGGTGAGCCACGCCCGGAACCGGCCCGAATACGACAGAACACCAACCAACACATAGGCTCGGGACCCCCAGGGAGTATCCCGGAGTTCTGTCCAGTCCCACTGACACTCCTCACCCGGTGGATGATCAATAATCGCAGTGGCACGACCCCGGGTTCCCGCACAGGCGCCACACGACGGCCGTAGCCGACGGTGGCGGATCTTCCGCACCAACGTCACATAGCTCTGCTCATAGCCCAAAGCCACTACCTCGTCGAACAGCGCCGACGCCCAAACATGGGGATCATCGGACAGGCGCTGACGCACATAAGCCTCGAACTCGTCGAACGGATCCGACACAGCCGGGGCTCGTTCTCCAGGGACCCGTTCACCGGACAGATACGCTCGCACGGTCTTTCGGTCTCTTCCCAAATGACGGGCAATGGCCGAGATCGACCACCCCCGCTGTCTCAATGCATGAACTTCCACGCATTCCTCCAATGCCAACATAAGGGGCAGGGCTCCTCTCCACAGCTGCCGGACTTGCTACCCAAGCAGCTTGGAAGGGGCCCTACCCAACAACGGGTATTTGCCCCCAGGAGGTGGGGAATTTCAGTGATCGAGAGTGGGGAGTTTCAGTGATCGCCAACATGAGCAGCAGGGGTGTTGCCAGTTGGCGCGCCACTTTTGATGCGACTCTGAACAGCGCCGAGACGGTGACATACGCACTCCGGAACGCCGCCGACGACGCGGCACTTACTGGTGCTCCAACCATTGCCGATACCTCGGTGGTCCCGGTGAGGCATGCTGATGATGACAGTTCGGCGGATGCCGTCGCAATCACTGCGGTCTACGGCGATGAGAACCGGTTCCGCATCGCAGGTGCGTTGTACACCTACGACTCGAACGACCTGTTCATCAGCGACGACGGCACCGATGACGGCAAAGTGGTCGATCTGGCCGCCTTTGAGAAGCTGATCGGCGCAAACCTCAACGCACAACCGTCGACTCAGGCCAACATTGAGATCGTGGCCTACGACGACGACGGCACCAGCATCTTCCGAGTTGGTACAGGCGCTACTCCGTAAACAGATAACCTTCGACTATCTGAAGGAGGCTCCCCCCGGGGAGCCTCCTTCCTTTATTAGGTCAAAAGAAGAGGAGGGTTCCCAGGGGGAGCCTCCTCTTCTCAACAGCGGGAAGAGGGTCCGACAACCAAAGCCATGTGGAGACGGCAATGGAGAACTGTGCTCACTACCTAGCAAACAGTTATTGCCCTGCGTACCGACTCTCCTTTAACAAGGGCAAAAGGCCGGAGCCCTCTGTGACCTGAGGCTCCCCTTAAACCGCTGCGAGTTCCAGAGTGCGAGGTTAGCTACCAGTGGTTCACTGGTAGAACCAACAGCGACTCTGGTGAAGCACTGGTGGAATTGTCTCTGTTAAGGAGAAGAGGCTCCCCGAGGGGAGCCTCTTCTGATAGTTAGAGAGTCGGTGGATTAGCCGGAAGAAACCAGTCTAAAGATGCTGGTTCCGTCAACATCGTAGGCAATCACTTGGATTGGGGTGACCGGGTTGGTCGCCCGTCCAATCTTGCCTTCGAAGCTGGCCATGGTGATCTCCACACCTTCGCTTCCGGTGCTATCGATGAAGATGTCATCGGAGTCGTAGCTGTAAACGAGTTCAGCATTGTTGTCACCACCGCTGGTGGTGTCGGCGAGGAACTCATCGTCGTCGACCAGTGCAGCAATGATGATCATCACGTCGTTTCCGACGTTGGTGGACACAGCCCGGTCAACCACCTGGACGGAATCAGTGCCGTCCACAGTGCGGTCGCTTTCACGAGAATCGAAGAGATCGTGTGCAGAAGTGTTCAGGATGTTCGTGTACTCCTGACCTGTGCCCGGCCTCGTCAACGCATTGCTGGTTGTGGTGTCGTGCACCACAGTCGTGCCGTCTGAGGTTATGACCCTACCGTCGTTGTAAGTGGTATTCAGGTCATCGACCGCGGTACCCCCGACTTGGCCATTCGCATCCGGATCGGCAGTGGCTTGAACAGCGACACCGCTGCTATTCCTCAGAAGCATCCTGACATCGTACTCTACGGGAACGGGCACATTAGCCGCCGCCGTCAGCACATGCCGCCAGCTTGCGTAGCCTCTGCTGATCACCTGCCTGATCGACGAGTTATCAGCAACAGTGTTGTCGCCAATAGTGATCTCGGCCTTTTGTGATCTGTGTGACTGGTGCGGGTTTCCGTATTGGTCCCACAGGTACACGGTAGTCCTGACACCGGAAGAGGCACCGGCCAACACGTAGGTCGGAGACTCGACGGTGGTGGAAGTCAATACCGGATCCTCCTCGACCCACAGGATGCTTCCGGGTCCATCTTCGAGGCCATCGACAATGAACAGGATGTCATCGGCCCGAATCTGATCAGATACCCTGCGATCGTCAGCAGGTCCTTGCACCGTGAACGAGAACTGACCATTGTCATCGGTCACACCTTCAGCTGCATGAGTGTTCGCAAAGTTACGCAAATCACGGGGATTGACTCCATCATCGCCCGCATTGCCCGTACCAGTTCCTTCGCTACCCTGCAGATACTCGACCCGAACGGCGATCCCGGCACGCTTCACATCAGCGCCGTCCTCGTCCTGGAGCTGAGCAGTGAAAGTCACTTCATCAACCGCACCGAGGTCAACCTTTGCACCCTCGTTTGCCGCATACCTATTAGCACTCGCGGTATATGCGGTGTCAGCGTGCATATTGATGGTGGAACCGACGTCGATCTGCGTTTGTTCCTTCTTGGCGGTGACCGAAACGGTTGCTTCGTCAGCAGTGTCGATGTCGAACTTGTCGCCGTCCTTAGCACCGATCCACGCATAGATCAGCCTGCTAGATGTCCTTCCCACAGAGGTGGGTTACAAGTCGGGTGATGGGTGGTTGGTCTCCGAGTGAGCTGTGGGGTCGGTGGTGATTGTAGGTGCGGAGGAATCTGGTGAGCGCTCGGCGGCGTTGCTGGTTGGTTTGGTAGGGGCGTTTGTAGGCCCATCCTTGTAGGAGGGTCTGGTGGAAGCGTTCGACCTTCCCGTTGGTTTGGGGCCGGTAGGGGCGGATCAGTTTGTGAGCAGCGCCGATCTGGGTGAGGGCATCGGCGAAGACCTGGCTGCGGCGGTAGGCCATGGCGTTGTCGGTCATTACCCGGTCGATGCGATACCCCCAGGTGGCGAACCAGTGGGCGGCGCGGAGCATGAACCCGGCACAGGCTTGGGCGTCCTGGGCGTCGAGGACTTCTGAGTAGGCCATGCGGGTGTGGTCATCGACCATCGAATGCACATACTCATATCCCACTTTCTGTGAGGGTCCCGCTCCTGGTCGTCCCAGGACCTTCCATCCGCCTCCATCAGGTACTTTCCCCAGCTTTTTGATGTCCACATGGACCAGTTCGCCTGGACAGTCTCGCTCATAGCGGATCGGGACGCCGGTGGTGCGGTCCAGGTCGCACAGGCGGGACAGTCCCCGACGGCAGAGCACCCGGTAGATGGTCGATCGCGGTACACCCAGCCGCCCGGCCATCAAATGAGGACCTTCCTTCTCTCGGATCCGATCAGAAACGATCCGTTCCTCTGTCTCCGAAGAGACCCGGTTGGAACTCCGGTGGGGCCTGCTGGAACGATCCTGCAAACCTGCTTCGCCTTCCTCCCGGAAGCGTTTCAGCCACCGGTAGGCGGTCTGGCGGGAAACCCCCGCTGCTTCGGCGGCGTGAGCCACCGGCCAACCATGCACCAGGATCCGATCCACCAGCAACTTTCGACCAAACGGTGTCAACCGTGCTTTAGAGTTTCCCATGAGGGCCTCCTGGATTCGCGGATATCAATCACCCACGAATCAAACCAGGGAGGCCCTCCCTTATCCAAACACCAAACTGTCAACAACGTCCCTGGGAAGTACAGCTAGAACCCTGCAGAACGTCCATCTCGACAATCAGGTTGCCGTCCACATCAGTGGCATCGTCGTTCTCGTTCCACATACAGTCACCAGTGATGAAGTCACCGAAGTTCACATCATCATCAGGATTGGTGCCGAAGTTGCAGGTACCGTCCTTGCGGAGACCAGTGTTGGCAGAAGTGGTGCTGAACACATCAACCGCCTGGTTCTCAACCGCGCCGAAGCTGTCGTCACGCACCGAGACCATCACGGTAGCGGCAAGGTCACCCCAGCCTTCTCCCGGCGTGGCCTGGATGCTCAAACCGGCAGGACGGGCATTGGAGTGATCCAACACTGCAGCCATGAACCCGGCCATCGCCGCACGAGTGATCTGCGATCCCGGCGAGTAGCTCGTAGCAGAAATACCAGCAGCAACACCCAACTCATACAACTGCGTGATGGCGTCATACTCGTCCTTGGTCGCGCGACCCAAGTCGGTGAACGGAGAACCGATATCGGCATCCATGTCATTGTTCACAACATCAGAAGGCGTATAACCGTACTGAGTAGTCGAACGCAGACCGATCTCACCGTCAGCCTGTGGGGTCATCTGGTTCATCAACCGCTGGATGAACTGTGCCATCTGAGCACGAGTCACAGTATCCGCAGGCGAATAGGTGGTCGCAGAGGTGCCCTTGGTGATTCCCAGGTCCTTCAACTGCCCAATAGCCATTTGCGACTCCTCGGACAGATCACCGATGTCAGTGAAACCGGTGTCCATGGAATCCATCGCCATTTCGATGCCCACTATCTTGGCTAGGCGAGTCAAGAACAGCGCCATGTGCTCACGAGTCACCGACATCACCGGCGAATACGTGGTCGCCGAAGTGCCCTTGGTAACCCCGTAATAGGCAATACAGTTGATGTCACCATAGTTGGCATGCCCCATTGGAACATCCTCGAACCCTGCACCAGGCGCAGAGCCGCAGGCATCAAAAGTCGCCGTATAGTCCGCTTTCGGGTCAGCAGCAACAGCAGGCACCGCCACCAGCACACTTGCCAACATGGCCAGGGCTGTGAGGACCGCTATCCGCCGCCGAAAACGGTTAAAAGAAGCAAACATAAGTTTACATAACGCAGACCTAATAAACCGCGTCTATACACCGTAGAACAACACAGAAGCCGCCCCAACTGATAGCGAGTGAGGGCTGCACAGGCGGAACAATCCATTCCTAAGTCTGTGGAACACTCGCACGCACGCCTGGTTGTAGCTCTCAAGGACGGGCACAAGTTCTTATTGAGTGAGTGTCTCCAGGAACTGGCATGATTCAAGGTGGCTATTAGGGCTGTCTGTTCAGCAGACCGAGTTGTTGGTAATACTGGGCCACCGCGTTGTTGGCGGCCGCCTGGTTTCGGGTGTATCGGGCGGGCATGGTCGGGTCGGTCCAGCGGCCCGCGGTCATCAACTGAGCCAGAGTGGCGCCGTGGGCGGCCAGGTCCTGTGCCATGCCTATCCGGCAACTGTGGCCGCTGTACCCGGGGCCGAGGCCGGCTCTCTCGGCGATTGTTTTGATCCGGGTGGAGAGATGGGAGCCGCTCAGTCCGAACACCGCTTCGTGGGGATGGGCATCTGCGGGCCGCATCCGCTCCAGCGCCGCCACGGTGGACGGCGCCAGATACATCACCGCACCCTTCCCCTCGGGATCCGTTTTGCTGTGTCGGATGGTCAACCGCCCCGACCCGTCCTCCACGCGGACAATGTCACCCCAGATCAGGTTGGCGGCTTCGCTCCGCCGCAGCAGCCCGTCACGCATCACCTGCACAAGCGCCAGGTCCCGGAGCACGATCCGGCGGGGCGGAGCCCCTCCGGGTGGGTCGAAGTGAGCCACGATCCGCTGGAGGTCCCCGCCGGTGAGTCCCTTCACCTGCGAGGGACGACGGCCCTGTCTGGCAGCTTCCCGGGCCAAACCCGACAGCACCCGACGCACCAGTTCGGTGGCGGTTGGGTCCTCAAAGCCGGCTTCTCGGTGAGCGGCGGCGATGGCGGCTCTGGCCACTTGCACTGTGCTCATCGATTTGCCCTCGTCCGCCAGGCTGGTTAGCCATTCGGCCACGGCCGCGGGATGAGCTGGCCGCGCCGGCACTCCTCGTTTTTCCGCGTGGCTGGCCCACGCGGAGAGGTATGTCCGATAAGCGGCCTTGGTGTTGGGCGATCGGCTCTTGCGAGCTGCATCCAGCACCCTCTCCCAGTCCTTGGCAGGGAGACGGATGTCGGAGGGGGGAATGCTGGTCGGGAGATGATCCGGCGTCATGCTGTTCATGGCCTTCCTTTCCGCGGTCGGTCGACAGACGGGCGCCGCGGCGAAGCCAGAATGGACAGCCTGAGGCCTTCGACTGGTGGCCACGGGCGAGCCCGCCCGTCAGTTGGCAGAGATAACAAGGCGCATGGCCTGATGCCCGAAAGGGCCCAAAGCGGATGCAACCCAGCAGGGGCTGGAAGGCCATATTGGGTTAACACGGCATAGCAGGGAAGAAGCCATGTCAAGCGGTCTGTCGATGCAGTGTTGCCCGACGTCTTCATGGGATTAATCCCCAGCACCAGCGGCATTCTGATGGCCCGTGCGTAGAATGTAGGTGGCTGCCCGGAAGGGATTCGAACAGATGGGACTGCTAAGAATCGACAATGACGAGAATGTGCCGCTCTGGGTGGATGAGGAGCACGGAGTAGTACGAATCCCGGGAACCCGGCTGAAGCTGGAGACGGTGATCCACGTGTACAACGAGGGCTTCACAGATCCCGAGGAGATCGTCCGCTCGTTCGACACCCTTACGGTCGAGAAGGTCAGGCGCATCCTGGACTGGTATCAGACTCGTCGTTATGAGGTGGATGCCTACATCCAGTGGAGCGAAAGAACCTCTGATTTGCTTTGGGCTGAACTCGAGCCGCGCATGGCAGATTACAGACGACGAAAAGAGGAGAGCCGGCTTCAGCGGCCGCAGGTGCAATCGGTATAGCGGTTGATGCTGGTTCGCTTTCTTGCGGACGAGGACTTTGACGGGCGCGTTCTTTCCGCTTTTCGCAACCTAGCCGAGGATTACGAGTTGGAGATCAATGTCGTTCGCGTTCAAGACGCGGGCTTGATCGGCGCCACCGACGCTTCCGTCTTGGATTGGGCTGCTGCGAATCGCAGGGTGGTGCTGACCCACGATCGGCGCACCATGCCCTCATTCGCATGGCAACGGATGGCCAGCGGATTACCGATGTCTGGTGTAGTGGTGACACGGCGGGGTCGGTCCCCAGGCGAGACAGGCCACGCCATTGTGGACGAGGTGAGTCTTCGCGCCCGGGAGAACCGCGGCTGGGACGACGAAGTAGTGCTGCTCTAACCACCCCGATTCTCGCCTGGGCAACACCAACCGGGAGACTCCTGCCGAGCCTCAGTGCCCTGTAGCCTTTCCTAAACCGTATGTAAACTTATGTTTACTACGCTTAAGTACCGGCGACAGGTCGCGGTGCTGGCAGCGCTCGCAATGGTGGCCAGTGTTCTGGTCGCAGCGCCTGCTGTCGCTGCCGACCCGATGCCGGACTACAAGGCGACTTTCGACGCCTGCGTCGGCGACGCTGCGGACTCAGCGGGGTTCGAGGATGTTCCCGCAGGTCACGCCAACGCCGGCGATATCGACTGCATCGCCTACTACGGGATAACCAGGGGCACTTCGGCCACCACTTACTCGCCGTCGATGTCGGTGTCCCGTGAGCACATGGCGTTGTTCCTGACTCGTCTGGCCGGACTGGTGGGCATCGAGGTGCCCTCGACTCCCGCGGATGCGGGTTTCACCGATATTGGTGATCTGTCTGTCGAGTCGCAGACGGCCATCAACCGGTTGGCCGATCTCGGGATCACCAGGGGCACTTCGGTAACTGCATATTCACCCGCTGATTCGGTAACCCGCGGTCAGATGGCCTTGTTTATCGCACGGTTGATGAACGCCATGACACCCTTGACGGATGGAGACCCTTCGCGGGACGACAGCGTGTTCTATGGCTATACGCCTGCCGAAGTTGTCAAGAACGAGAGGATCACAGTACTGAACCAGTTTGGTGAAGAGGTAAGGCCCGAGATCAGATCGCCGTTCACCGACTTGGGAGCGGTCAGCAAGAACCAGTACGACGCTATTACCCAGTTGTACGAGTTGGGTGTTGCCTCGGGTATCTCTCCCGTGGCGTATGGTCCGTCGGCTTTGATGACCCGCGCTTTGATGGCCGAGTTCATGGCCGCCATGCTGGACCACTCCAATGCTCGCCCGGGCGGTGTCAGCATCCAGGCTGACAAGACCTTCGCCTATGGCGAATATGTGACCACGGTCCATGTGTCCGTCCGCACGGAGGAGTTCGTCTCGGTTTCGGACCGGTTGGTGGATGTCTTCCAGAACAACTGCGTCGACACCTGCGGCGACGACGCTCACTTCATCGTCTCAGGAGCAGAGGGTCCGGGACAAGAGCCCGGCCAGTGCAACGGCAAGCAGACGATGGGCGACTGCACATGGAACACCGACGACCATCAGACCGACGGCAACGGCAACATCTTCATCGGCGCTGACATCGGCGCTACGCTGGACGTAGTCGGTGACACATCCAGGACTCACACCCTCTATGCGTGGATAGGCGCGGAGCCCGGTGATGTGTTCGATGTGGACGACGACGAATATGCCTCCGTCTCCGCGTCATGGACTCCCGCGAGGGATTCGGTAGCGGTCAGTACGTCGATCAGCGACGATGCGGCAGGCGGCACCGACAGGACCACCACAGGAGCGCCCAGCGACTCCGGCCCGCAGGTTCACCTGGTAGCGACCCCTTCCGTGATGATCACCGGCAAGCTCGTCGACTCAAATGGTGATGATGTAAAACAGGGTGGCGTGGAAGTCAGGATCGGTTGGACGAGATACGTCTTTCACCGTGGTGATAACGGTGTTGACGCCAGCGACACCTTCGCCATAACTTATGAGAACAGCGAGGAGGCGATCAAGACAACCAACGATGACGGTCTGGTCACGTTCACGGTTAGGGCTCCTCGGGACATCAAGAGCGCCACCGACCAGGATGTGGTCGACGAGGTGACGTTCACCGTGGATGCAGACGGTGTTACCGGCGGTATAGTCAACACCACCGGCAGCACAACGTTCAACTGGGTCGAGGACACCCGCGTCTACCAAAAGACCACGATTTCGGCCACCCAATATGTGCTGGTCGACGGCGACGGCGACGCAGACGACGACGGAAACATCAGCGTCACCGCCAGGCTGTTGGACCAGTACGGCGCCGGGATCCGGGTGGACGAGAATGGCAATCCCTACCGGATCACCCTTACGCTGAGCGGCACCAACGGAACCGACTATCAAATAGACACCGATCCTGACACCACAGGGATCCAGGCCACTGGTGCTGTTACTAAGACGCCGAGCATCAGTTCCAGCAGCAGCCGCCGAGGCATGGCTCGAGCCCTGTTTGCAGTCAACCAGATCGCCCGATCAACGCACGGCTTGAACGTCAATTACCAGATCGCCGATGCCGAGGTGAATGCGAGCGGCGACCTGGTGGACAGTGACACAACCACCCCTGGTGTTCAGCCGAACTATGAGAATCTAACGGATGCTGCGGCCAGTGGAAGCACCGACCCAGACACCGCCGATTCTGACATATTCGGCACCTACGTCTATGTTGAGGCCACAGAGGCGGACGGTGACAACACCCAGGTCACGGTCCACCAACTCTTCGGTGACGACAGGCACTTCGCAACCGTGGGCAGTGGCAGTGATCATGGGGTGCTGTACACCATGGACGACAACGACACCTACATCAAGCTCGGTAATCGTCCCCCGCCATGTCAAGACTTCCGACCTGAGGTGGGCAACCTCGTCAGGGTCGTTGTCTACTTCACAGACAGCGACAGGGAGAGCATCTTCGACATAACGCCCACTTTGAACTAACTCAAAGTCCTGCTCCCAACCGGTAGGAGGCTCCCCTCGGGGAGCCTCCTACTAATAGTCGGATGTTTTCCTGTTTATCCAGCGGTTGCGGCTGTACCAACCCGGAAGATGCCGGTGCCTGTTGTGCTGTAGGTCACGATCTCAACGCTGGCTCCCGTACCAAACGTGGCATGGTTGACGCCGATCAGCGTTTCGAACGCGGCCAGGTCGACCACTGCGCCATCGCTGTCGCCTACGTCGCTGATGAAGAGGAGGCGAGACGGAACTCTCGGTGCAAGTCGGTCCCCTGTGGGGTGTATGACCGTGAAGCGGCGCCGGTGATCTCCGTCCAGTTGCTGACGCCGTTCTGGGAACTGTGCCAACTCCAGGTGAGGCCGGTCACGCCACGGTCGGGGTCCTCCAGCGTGGCGGTGAAAAATTGATGCAGTTTATGCCAGGCTTGGCCGCCCCTCGACCTAGGAAGCATGGATGTTTAGTCGCGTGCTAAATGCGAACGGCGCCCGTCAACAGGATGGAAGCAACGCCGGTGGCAGTTCAGCCTTGGGAGTGCGCTCTCCTAGAAAGAAGGAGGCTCCCCGGGGGGAGCCTCCATCGTGATAGTTGAGGGGTTTACGGTTTATGAAGCTTCTGTAACGACACGGAAGATACTGGAGCCCTGTGAGTTGTAGGCCACAACCTCGATGTTGGCCTGAGTCCCCGGCTGTCCGGCACGGTTGGCGCCGATCAACATTGCGAACTTGGCCATATCGACTGGCGCGTTAGAAGTTACTCCACCTACAGTGACCGTTTGCAGGAAGACATCGTCGGAGTCGTAGGTGTACAACGCTCCACCGATGCGGAACCTGTTCTCATCACCGTAGACCGCATCGATGTCCGCCGCAGCCCTTGAGCTGTTGTCATCGGCATGTCTCACCGAGATCACCGACGTATCGGTAACGCTTGGAGCGCCATCGAGGCCTGCGTCGTCAGCGGCGTTCCGAAGTGCGTAGGCCACCGTAATGCCGGTGCCCAAAGTTCCATCAAGGGTGCGGCTCCAACCGGCCATGCCTCGGCTGCTCACGGTCCTTGTGTTGGAACTGCCAGTCCCGGTACCGATGGCGATCGCCACTCTTTCGCCCTTGCCGACGGGGTTGCCGTACTGGTCGTAGAACGACACCGTGGCTCGGATGGTCACCCTGTTCTGGTTGCTCAAGAAAGCGTAGGGAGCAGTGCTTCCCTTACCGGAACCCTGAGCTGCCCTTGTCACGGTGTCCCCATTGGCATTGGTGACGGCGGCAAGCGAAACCAGGGTTGGATTAGAGTCCGTCCAGACGATCGTTGCCACCACGGTCTCAGCCGGATCACCGGCCGTAGTGGCAGCAGCACCGACCGTACCGGTGCCGTCCACGTCGGACGTGAACGTGACCCTGTCGGTCCTGTCGGGATCGGTGTTGCCCTTGGTGGACTTCGGACCACTGGTGGTGTAGGTCACCATACCGTCGTCATCGGTCTTCATCGGAGCGGGTCCCGGATACAGGGTCCTTCCGCCCTGGTTCACTCCCACGCTGATCTCAACGCCGGGCTTGGCCACATTACCACCAGTGGCGTCAACCAACTGCACCGTGTAGGTGACGCTGCTGGTGACGTCGATGTCCACCGTGTTGCCACCGGTGGAGTTGCTGTTGATGTCGGAAGTGACCTTCAGGTTCACAGCATCGGTGGTGGAGGACAGAGTGACGGACGCATGGGGGGACGTGTTGACGTTGAAGTCGTTGCTGTCCGCGTTCGCGTCGCCCATCCACGCATAGTAGGTGTTGGCCTCCCCGTTGCTTACGCTGCCCGGATCGAAGATGTTGCCGGAAGCGTCGGTCAGCGACTCGTCATCGGTCCACGCACAATCGGCGGCCATAGCGCAGCCGCCGTCGGCGGTGAACTTACCAACCGTATCGCTGTCGAAGGCCTTGATGGAGACGTCCACCATCGGAGCGAAGCTGTCGTCCCGATAGGACGCCGCAACAGTGGCGTCGAAACCACCGAAGTCCCAAGTCTTGGAAGCCTGGATGCTGACGCCCGCCGGGCGAGCGTTGGAGTGGTCCAAAACGCCGGCCATGAACTCGGCCATCGAAGCGCGGGTGATCAGAGCCGACGGACCATAGGCAGTGTCGGAGATACCCGACACCACACCCAACTCGTACAACGCGGTGACCGCGTCATAGGCGGACTTGGTGGCCGCACCCAGATCGGTGTACGGCGACATCACGGTCTTGTCGGGCAGATCGTCGTCGTCGGGGCCGTCAGCGACGTTCACCACGTCCTCGGGGGTGTAACCGTACATGGTGGCGCCGTCGGCGATCGGATCCATCTTGTCCATCAACCGGGCGATGAACAGCCCCATCTGACTACGGGTGACAGAATCGCCGGGGGAGTAGGTGGTTGCCGAAGTGCCCCTGGTTATCCCAAGGTCGGCCAACTGGTTGATGGCGGTCTGCGACTCGGCAGACAACTCACCGATGTCGGTGAAGCCCGCGTTCGCGGGAGTCGAAGCCACCGCGATGCCCACCAGACCGGCCAAGCGGGTCAGGAACAGCGCCATGTGCTCACGGGTCACCGACATCGACGGCGAGTAGGTGGTCGCCGAGGTGCCCCTGGTGATCCCGTAATAGGCGATGCAATCGATATCGCCGGCGTTGGCATGGTTGGCGGGAACATCCTCGAACCCCGCCGACTCCGCAGCGCCGCCGACGCAGGCGTCGAAAGTCGCCGGATAGTCCGGTTTCGGATCGGCAGCGACGGCAGGCGCTGCGACCAGAACACTGGCCACCATTGCGAGCGCTGCCAGCACCGCGACCTGTCGCCGGTACTTAAGCGTAGTAAACATAAGTTTACATATATCTGGTAGTGTTTCAGGTAATGATTCGCCCTGAACCTCCTCTCAATCCGTTGGATAAAGAAGCCCGGTATTTGTTTGCATTCCCCCCCTTGACCACCTTAGAGTTTCACAATAAAAGCACAAGACTTGATTGACTGTTGTATATTAGACACATAGCATAATGGATTTGCATGATTTCTACATCTTCTAATACACCGCTATCACACAATCCTCCTACCGGCGTCCAACTGCCTGTCACGGGTTGGGAACGGGTGGTGGACGCGGCTCGCAACAGCCGCGCTCCCACCACCACCAAGACTTATCGCACCTACCTTGCTGCCTGGGCCGACCACGCGGAGAGGCGCGGCGTGGCGGTCCGGCCGGCGCATCCGGCGGCGGTGGCCGAGTGGCTCACCACAATGGCCGACGAGGGGAAGTCGATCAGCACCCTGGGCGTGGCCCGGGCGGCGCTGGCGGCGGCGCACCGGGAGGCGGGACTGGAGGACCCCACCACCACGGAACTGGTGCGCCGGGTGCTGTCGGGTCTGGCGCGAGAGTCTGCACGGCAGGGGAGGCGGCCCTCCCAGGTGAAGGGGCTGACCGCCGACGACCTGCGGCTCATCCTGGCCCACGTCCACTCTCCCGGCACTCCCCCGCCCACACCGGCGGTGCTGAGGGACGTGGCCATGGTCCAGGTGATGAGAGACGCCCTGCTGCGCCGCGGTGAAGCCGCCGAGTTGGTCTGGGCCGATGTGTCGCGCGCCTCCGACGGTTCGGGGCGGTTGGTGATCCGTCACAGCAAGACCGACCCGGAGGGAAAGGGCGCGGTGGCCTTCCTGGGAGCGGCCACCATGGACGCCCTAGAGCGGATCCGTGCGCCCGACGCTTCCCCGGGCGCTTCCGTGTTCGGGATCACCGGACCCTACATCTCGGTGCGGATCGCCGAGTTGGCCGAGCGCGCCGGCCTGGGGAAGGGGTACAGCGGCCACTCCTGTCGGATCGGGATGGCCCGGGACCTGGCCGCCGAGGGATACAGCCTCACCCAGTTGATGACCGCCGGCCGGTGGGCCAACCCGGCGATGCCCGCCCGGTACACCCGCAACGAGGCGGCGGCGCGCAATGCCGTCGCCCTCTACTACCGCCAGCTCAGCCTGTTTAAGGGCCCCGCACCGGCGGAGAAGCCCCCCGTTGAACAGCGATTGTTCGCCGACAAGTCATCACACGTCGAGGTAGCACCTGAGTCACAGAACCTCCCGTTTGATAAAAGAACTGCGGGTTAGCCCGGAGACCCCCTGATGATGGGCTAGGGGCGATTGCACGACGCTGGTTTTTCCTGCTGGCGCCCTGGCAAGTTGGTTAGAGCCATGGGAGGTCTTGTTCTTAAGGGAGAAGAGGCTCCCCGTGGGGAGCCTCTTCTCTGTTTAGGTTGAACCTATTTGGTTTACAGGTTTATGAACCGTCGTTGGTGACTCTGAAGACACTGGTGCCGTCAGCGTTGTAGATCACGACTTCAACC
The DNA here is from genome assembly GCA_965209025.1 of Acidimicrobiia bacterium. GTDB lineage: Bacteria > Actinomycetota > Acidimicrobiia > Spongiisociales > ZC4RG35 > Bin76. The sequence continues at coordinate 1,567,604 of OZ242375.1, forward strand.
TCAACAGCGGCATCTGCTGACGGCGATCATCGAAAGTGCCCAGAGTCGATCACCGAAAGTGCCCAGTCTGGGGGTGGTGTTTTAGGCTAGCGGGTCTCCTTTCGGTCTGTGTTTTCTTGCTTGTGCTTGGTAGCTTCGCAGCCGGTAGCTGTCGCCGGTGATGGTGAATACCACGCTCCTGTGGAGGAGCCGGTCGAGCATGGCCGCGGCGATAGTGCTGTCTGAGAAGATCTCTCCCCACGATGTCACTGCGAGGTTGGTGGTGAGGATGATTGATCCTTTCCCGTAGCGTTGGGAGATCACCTGGAACAGTGTCGCGGCGTCTTCTGCCGGCATCGGCAGATAGCCGAGTTCGTCGATGATCAACACTTTCGGGGTGTTGAAGAATCGCATGGTTCTGGCCCATCTTCCTTGTAGGGCTGCTTTGCGGCAGCGTGCTGCCAGGTCTGCTGCGGTGGTGTAGTAGACCTTGTGACCTGTGTCCACCGCCGCTCTGCCCAAGATGACGGCGAGCATTGTTTTGCCTACTCCGGGTGGTCCGATGAACAGCACGTTGGTGGCGTCGGCCAGGTACGCGCCGGTGGCGAGTTCCCGGATCAGTTTTTGGTCGATGCTGGGTTGCGCGGCGAAGTCGAAGTCTTCCAGTTTCCAGCGGGTTGGGAAGTTCGCCAGTTTCAATCGGGTTGCCCATCGGCGCTGTTCGGTGGTTTCCACCTCTACCCGCAACAGTGCTTCGAGGAACTGGGTGTGACCGATGTTGTGTTGGCGTGCCCGTTCCAGGTGGGTGGGGAGCTCCTCGGCCGCGGCCGACAGACCGAGATAGGCCAGATGGCTTCGGAGCTGTTGGTACACCGAGTTCTTGTTCATCGCCGCCTCCGGTGTTGGAGATCGATGTGCCGCTGGTACACCCCCAGGTCTATCACCGATTCTGTGTTCAGATCACCTCCGATACCCGAAGCGACGGCTAGGGCAGCTTCCGACGGTGGCCGGTTCGGTTTCGGTCTGCACGGCCGTTTGGTGGTGAACGCGGCTAACACGACGTTCTCCAAAGCCTCGACGTGCTCGGGCAAACGAACCACCCGTCCCTGACCGCGGGCCACCTTCCGATGGGTAGCGACCAGCCGACCTGACTCTGACGTCATGTCGATGGTGGGGTCTCCCAGACGCCAACGGACGGTGACCTGGGTTCCTATCACCCCAGGTGGCACCGAGTATCGGTTGCCCCACACCGACACCAGGCCATTCGACGCGACCCTCCGATAGAGGGTGCCTTCTGCCGGGTAAGGCATGAGAGGAAGCTCCAATAACGGCTCGGTATCGGCCAACTCACCAACGGTGCTCTCGCCCCGCCGGCGGGAATCGCCCACCGCCACACAGAAGCGGTCGAGGCTGTCCTGCGCCGAAGCGAGACGAGCCACCGAAGCGGTGCGCCACCACCGCTGAGAGATGAAATGGATGGCCTTTTCCACCACACCCTTCCGCTGAGGATGCCGCGGTGGACACGGATCCACCCCCACCCCATAATGCTTCGCCACCGGAACAAACGACGACTGTAACCGACCAGTGCCCGGGTCTATCACCGTGGCCATACGATCAACCCGCCACCGCCGGGCAGTACCACCCAGGCGCCGCAACACCGCGTCGATCCCCTCGATCAGATGCGGCTGGTCCTGCCTGGATGTGACCCACCCGCGAAACCGGCCCGAATACGACAGAGCACCAACCAGCACAAAAGCTCGGGACCCCCAGGGGGTGTCCCGAAGTTCTGTCCAATCCCACTGACACTCCTCACCCGGCGGATGATCGATAATCGCAGCAGCACGACCACGGGTGCCCGCACAGGCACCACAAGACGGTCGAAGACCCCGATAGCGGACCTTCCGCACAAACGTCGGATAGCTCTGCGAATAGCCCAACACCACCACCTCGTCGAACAGCACAGTCGCCCAAACATGGGGATCATCCGACAGTCGCTGACGAACATACGCCTCGAACCGATCAAACGGATCCGGCCCGGACGGGACTCGCCGACCCGGAACCCGCCCATCCAAATACGCCCGAACCGTACGACGATTCTTTCCCAAATGACGGGCAATAGCCGAGATCGACCACCCCCGCCTTCTCAAAGCATGAACTTCCAAGTACTCCTCCTGGACCAACATAAAGGGCAGGGCTCCTCTCCACAGCTAGAGAACGTGACAGTCCCCTAGCTTGGAGAGAGCCCACCCCAACAACGGGCAATTAGCCCCCCAGCAACTGGGTACTTTCAGTGATCAGGTGTGAGCACTTTCAGTGATCGCCATCATCTGCCGGGGTAGCGCCGTTTCCGACGGTGTTGTGGTTGTCGTCCTGGTCCATCAGCGTCTGGAACCTTGCCATGCTGACTTCGCGGCCCTCATTGCCAGTACTGTCGATGAAGGTGTCGTCATCGTCGTAGGAGAACACCAACGTTGGGTTACCACCGGTTTCGCCTGCAAGAGCGAGGAACTTGCCGTCCGCCACCATCAGGTGCGTAACGGTGTGTGTTCCCGTACTTGCGGAACTGGCGGTGTTCACAACCTGAACGCTGCCGTCTCCGGCGCGGTACTGATGTCCATCCGCGACGTTCGCCGGATCGGAGTCGCCGTACACCTCATCAATGCCAGTCCACAGGGTGGGCGGATCAGCATCGGGATCCGAGTAGATCGAGGTGGTCGGCTGGGTACCGGTGGCGGTGTCGTCACTGTCGATCTGGTTGCCATCCGTGCCCAGCACGTAGCCGTCTGCGTCTCTGGCGTAGGCGGTGACGCCTGCGTAGGAGACCGCTATCGGCGTGCCGGCGGTGACATTAGCAGCGCCAGGCTTGCGCGCCCAACGGGCATAGCCCCTGCTGATCACATTCCTGGTGTCTGCATTACCGTCGCCCGTGCCGATCGTGATGGTGGCTGTCTGACCAGAGCGTGAACGGTGAGAGTTACCGTACTGGTCCCACAAACGCACCACCGCGCCTACCGACGGGTTCCCATCCAACACGTAGGTGGGAGTCTCCAGGGTGGTCTTGGTGAGAACGGGGATCTCTTCGACCCAGTTGACGTCCTCCAGGGTGGTCCTGACCACATTCCCAGTCACGGGGTGGAGTTCCTCAAATGTGATGTCATCCAACCGAGAGTTGTCGCTGCTGGTGTCTGTAGGTCCGGTAACCGTGAAGGACACCTGTCCCATGTCGTCGGTGACCAACTCATCCTCATGGGTGTTGGTATAGGAACGACCGGTTTCGGGTCCCTGGTCATAGCGGACGCGGAACTTCACGCCGGAGCGTTCCACATTGACGTTCTGCTCCATGTTTCTCAACTGGATGGTGAAAGTCACGGTGCTAGTCGACCGCAGGTCAACCTTCTGACCGTCGGCGTCGAAGAACGCGTGCCGGTTGATGGTCGAACTCACGCGATGAGAGTCCTGAGCATGCTTGGCGCTAGCGCTGGCAGTCTGGGCGGTGAACTTGTCCGAATCGAACGTGTCGCCGTCTTCGTCACCGATCCAGGCGTAGAACGTCCTAGTGGTGCCGGCGGACACATCGCCATCGGTGATGAGGTTGCCGTCCACGTCGGTGGCGTCGTCGTTGTCATCCCACTCGCAGTTGCCTTCAACCAGGTCTCCGCCGAGCACGTCATCGGGGTCGGTCCCGAAGTTACAAGTGCCGTCATCGCGGAGAGCGTTGTCGCCGGCAGCGCTCGAGAAGATGTCGATAGCCTGATCCTCGACCGCACGGAACATGTCATCCCGCATAGAAGCGATCACAGTGACCGCTGAGTCGCCCCAACTCGTGCTCGGCGTGACTTGAATGCTCAAACCAGCCGGACGGACATTGGAGTGATCCAACACCGCAGCCATGAATCCGGCCATAGCCGCACGAGTGATATCAGACCCGGGACTGTAAGACGTGGCGGAAATGCCCGAAGCAACACCCAACTCATACAACTGGGTAATGGCGTCATACTCGTCCTTGGTGGCACGACCCAAGTCGGTGAACGACGACTTGATGTCGGCGTCCATGTCGTTGTCCGCAACATCCGAAGGCGTGTAACCGTACTGGGTGGTGGTGCTCAGACCGATCTGGCCGTCAGCCATGGGAGTCATCTTGTCCATCAACCGAGCGATGAACAGCGCCATCTGACCACGGGTCACATCATCACCGGGTGAATAGGTGGTTTCAGAAGTGCCCTTGGTGATCTCCAGGTCCTTCAACAGTCCGATGGCCTTCTGAGACTCGTCGGACAAATCACCGATGTCGGTGAATCCGGAGTCCATCATGTCGTCGCCCATCATGTCGGTTTCGATGCCCACCAACTTGGCCAGGCGCGTCAGGAACAGCGCCATGTGCTCGCGGGAAACCGACATCAACGGCGAGTACGTGGTCTCCGAAGTGCCCTTGGTGATTGCGTAGTAGGCGATGCAGTCGATGTCACCCGCGTTGGCGTGACCCGAGGGAACATCCTCGAATCCCGAACTCGGCGCCATGCCGCAGGCATCGAAAGTTGCCTCGTAGTCCGGTTCCGGATCAGCAGCAACAGCAGGCGCTACGACCAGCACACTGGCCACCATCGCCACCGCCGCCATCACGGCCACGGAGCGACGATATTTGAGAATAGTAAACATAAGTTTACATATCTGTATATTGTAATTTCTACGAAGAAGGCGAGGTGTGGATTCATTGTCGGCTAGCAAATCGCTAACAACTAAAACCTGTCCCCTTCGCATCTTTTACTACAGTGACGAGTACATAATCATGAATAATAGTTGCTACTACAATTACATCCCAGCCTAACTGTGCCGTCCGACACAAAGAATCCACCTGGGAATCATCTTCCTGTCAACAGAATCTCATCGGACATTTCTCTTCCCGTTGAAGGCTGGGAACGGGTGTTGGATGCCGCTCGCAAGAGCCGCGCTCCCACTACCACCAGGACATACCGGACCTATCTGGGCGCCTGGTCCGAACATGCCAGGAAGAGAGGGGTGCCGAGCCGGCCCGCTCACCCGGCGGCGGTCGCCGAGTGGCTCACCACCATGGCCGACGAAGGCAAGTCCATCAGTACCCTGCAGGTGGCCAGAGCGGCTTTGGCCGCCGCTCATCGCGAGGCGGGTCTGGAGGATCCCACCACCACCGAACTGGTTCGGCGGGTGCTGTCGGGCCTTGCCCGAGAGGCAGCGCGGAAAGGAAAACGTCCCACTCAGGTCAAGGGCCTTACCGCCGACGACCTTCGCCGCATCTTTGCTCACTTCAACTCCCCGGACCGGCCGCCCCCTAGCCGGGCAGTCGTGCGGGACATAGCTTTGATCCAGGTGATGAGAGATGCCTTGCTGCGCAGGAGCGAGGCCGCCGTACTGGTGTGGGCCGACATATCCCGGGCTTCCGACGGATCGGGTCGGTTGGTGATCCGACACAGCAAGACCGACCCCGAGGGGAAGGGCGCGGTGATGTTCCTGGGGCAGGCCACCATGGATGCTCTGGACCGGATCCGTCCCGCCGACGTCTCCGACCGAGCCTCGGTGTTCGGGATGACCGGATCCTATATATCCGCTCGTATCGCCCAAGTGGCAGAAAGGGCGGGCCTGGGCAAGGGATACAGCGGCCACTCCTGCCGGATCGGCATGGCGCAGGACCTGGCTGCCGAGGGCTACAGCCTGGCGCAGTTGATGACCGTCGGGCGTTGGAGCAACCCCGCCATGCCAGCTCGCTACACCCGAAACCAGGCCGCGGCTCGAAACGCGGTGGCGCAGTATTACAAGCAATTAGCTATGTTCGAAAGGTCCGCTGCCGATAACAAACCACCGGTGGAACCCAGCCTGTTCACAGACGATCCAACCGCTGATCCAACGGCGCCGGAGTCCCCGGAGGTGTGCCTTGATGAGAGAAGCGCCGGTTAGCCCCTATTCGAGTCTTTGACAACCGCTGGGGCAAAGGATCATCAGAGTCGTTCGAACACCGTCTTGAAAGAGGCAGGGAGCGAGGTCTCCTCAAAACGAAAGGGACGATTCGGGACTGCCCGGCCACCACCCTCGTATTAAACCCACTGCCATATTGTAAAACCCCAGGTCAGGACAAAGATGGGCGGTTAGCCCGCGCCTTCGGAACGGGTTGGCTAGGGTTGGAGCAGAACCGAAATCACCCGCCAAGAAACCGCAGAGAGGAGGCGGTATGTACCCACCTGCATTCGAATACCAGGCGCCCGACACCTTGGAGGGCGCCCTGGCCGCCCTGGCGGAACTGGGAGACGAGGGAAGGGTGCTGGCCGGAGGCCAGAGCCTGATCCCCATGATGAAGCTTCGCCTGGCCGCGCCGTCCCATCTGGTCGACATCAACCGGATCTCGGATCTCTCCTATGTGAGGAGGGAGAACGGGAATCTGTGCATCGGCGCTCTGGCCCGGCACAACGACGTGGTCGGATCCGACGACGCCAAGGCCTCAGGCGTGGTCTCCTCCGCCGCTCCCTGGATCTCCGACCCCCTGGTCCGCAACCGCGGCACGGTGTGCGGGTCGGTGGCCCACTGCGACCCCGAGGGCGACTGGAACTCCGTGATGCTGGCCGCCCGGGCCAGTGTTGTCGCCCAGAGCTCTTCGGGGAGCCGGACCATCGGGATCGACGACTTCATCGTCAGCTTCTTCACCAACTCCCTGGAGCCCGGCGAGATGGTCACCGCGGTGTGCGTGCCGATTCCCTCGGGCGCCTCGGGCGGGGCGTACATGAAGCTCGAGCGGAAGATCGGCGACTACGCCACCGTGGGAGTCGCCACCCAGTTGGAGCTGGCTTCGGACGGGACCATCGCCCAGGCCGGGATCGGCCTGACCGCGGTGAACTACCAGAACACCCGGGCGACCGCCGCCGAGGACCTGCTCCGGGGCGAGACCCCGTCGGATGAGTTGTTCGCCGAGGCCGCAGCGGCCGCCGCGGCGGCTTCCGATCCCCAGACCGACGTGCGCGGGGACGCCGAGTGGAAGCGCAACGTGGTGGCGGTCTACACCCGCCGGGGACTGGCGCAGGCTCTTGCGTCGGCCACGAGCTGAGGAGGACGAGCATGCAAATCAACATCAACGTCAACGGAACCGACCACAGCCTGGACGTGGAGCCCCGTCGCCTGCTGGTCGACGCCATCCGCGGCGACTTGGGCCTCCGAGGCACCCACATCGGCTGTGACACCACCAGTTGCGGCGCCTGCACCGTCCTGGTGGACGGGACCCCCATCAAGTCGTGCACCATGTTCGCGGTGCAGGCCGACGGATCTGCGGTGACCACCGTGGAAGGCCTGAAGGGCGCCGACGGGCTGAGTGCGGTCCAGCAGGGCTTCTCGGCCGAGCACGGACTCCAGTGCGGGTTCTGCACGCCCGGGATGATGCTGGTCTCCACAGCCCTCCTGGAGGAGAACCCCGACCCGTCCGAGGATGACATCCGCTGGGCCATCTCCGGAAACATCTGCCGGTGCACCGGATACGTAAACATCGTCAAAGCCGTGCAGTGGGCGGCGGCAGCCGCTCGCAACGGCGGGGAGGAAGGCTGAAGATGCAGACCACGACCCATCACCAACCAACCACTTCCCCCGAGATAGGGGGAGTCGGACACTCCATCCCCCGGGTCGAGGACGCCCGTTTCGTACAGGGCGCGGGCAACTACCTCGATGACGTCAACCTCCCTGGGATGCTGCACATGGCCATCCTCCGCTCTCCCGTGGCGCATGCCAACCTGGTCTCGATCGACGACTCGGCCGCCATGGCGCTCGACGGCGTGCTGGCGGTGGTTACCGGCGAACTGATGGCCGCCCACAACCTGGCGTGGATGCCCACCCTCTCGGGCGACACCCAGGCGGTGCTGGCCACCGACAAGGTGCGCTACCAGGGCCAGGAGGTGGCGTGCGTGATCGCCACCGACCGCTACATCGCCGAGGACGCCCTGCGGCTCATCGACGTGGAGTACGAGGAACTGGAGCCGATCACCAACCCGCAGCGGTCCCTGGAGGCCGACGCGCCCCTGATCCGGACCGACAAGGAGGACGCCACCGACAACGTGTCGTTCACCTGGGAGGCGGGCGACCAGGCCGCCACCGACGCGGCGTTCGCCAAGGCCTCGAAGGTGGTGAGCCTCGAGACCCACTACCCGCGCTCGCACCCCTCTCCGCTGGAGACCTGCGGGATCGTGGCGGACGTGAACCCGGCCACCGGCCAGGCCACCATCTACATGACGTCCCAGGCGCCCCACGCCCACCGGACATTGTTCGCCCTGGTTGCTGGTTTACCGGAGCAAAACATCCGGATCATCTCCCCCGACATCGGCGGAGGGTTCGGGAACAAGGTCCCCATCTACCCCGGGTACGTGGTGGCCACCGCCGCCTCGCTCCTGATCGGGCTTCCGGTCAAGTGGGTGGAGAGCCGGACCGAGAACCTGATCTCGACGGGGTTCGGGCGCGACTACTACATGACCGGATCGCTGGCTCTCGACGACGAAGGCCGGATCCTGGGCCTGCGCACCGACCTGTTGGCCGACCAGGGCGCCTTCTACTCCGACGCGCAGCCGACCAAGTTCCGGGCGGGCCTGTTCCACATCGTGACCGGGTCCTACGACTTCGCGGCCGCCCACGTCACCGCCAAGGGAGCGTTCACCAACAAGGCGCCCGGAGGCGTGGCGTACCGGTGCTCGTTCCGGGTGACCGAGGCGTCCTACCTGATCGAGCGGCTGATCCAGAACGCCGCCTATGAGATCGGGATGGACCCGGCCGAGTTCCGGCGGATCAACTTCATCCAGCCCGACCAGTTCCCCTACACCTCCCCCACCGGGTTCATCTACGACTCCGGCGACTACGAAACCGCCATGCAGAAGGCGATGGACATGGTGGGCTATGACGAGATCCGCGCCGAGCAGGCCGCAGCCCGCGAGGAGGGACGGCTGGTGGGGATCGGCATGGCCAGCTTCACCGAGGTGGTGGGGGCCGGACCGGCCCACACCTACGACATTGCGGGGCTGAAGATGTTCGACTCCGCAGAGCTTCGGGTCCACCCGACCGGCAAGGCCATCCTGAAGCTGGGAGTGAAGACCCAGGGACAGGGCCATGAGACCACCTTCGCGCAGATCGTCGCCGAGGAGTTGGGGATCCCCGCCACCGACATCGCGGTGATGCACGGGGACACCGACAACACACCCTACGGGCTGGGGACCTACGCGTCCCGCTCCACCCCGGTGGGAGGCGGCGCCACCGCCATGGTGGCCCGAAAGCTCCGCGACAAGGCGCGGAAGATCGCCGCCCACCTGCTGGAGGCCTCCCCCGAGGACCTCGAGTGGGAGCCGGGGAAGTTCTCGGTAAAGGGATCGCCCGACGCCAGCGTCACTATCCAGGACATCGCGTTCGCGGCCTACACCAACCATCCAGAGGACGAGGAAGCCGGTCTCGAGGGCGTCCACTACTACAACCCGCCCAACATGACGTACCCGTTCGGGACCTACATCGTGGTGGTGGACCTCGACTCCGACACCGGGGTGTGGACGGTCCGGCGCATGGTGGCGGTGGACGACTGCGGCGTGCGGATCAACCCCATGATCGTGGACGGGCAGATCCACGGCGGGCTCACCGAGGGCTTCGCCAAGGCCAACATGCAGTGGATCACCTTCGACGACGACGGCAACTGCATCGGGTCGAACTTCATGGACTACCTGGTGCCCACCGCCTGGGAGACCCCCCGCTTCGAACTGGGCGAGACGGTCACCCCCTCTCCCCATCACCCGATCGGCGCCAAGGGAGTCGGAGAGTCGGCCACGGTCGGCTCGCCGGCCGCATTCGTGAACGCGGTGATCGACGCGGTGGCCCACATGGGGGTCCGCAACATCGACATGCCGGTGCTTCCCGACCGTGTCTGGAAGGCCATTCAGAACGCCTAGGCGTACTGGTGAGCAGCTCGTCCGTCATCTCTGATGGACGAGCTGCTGGACCGGGCTGTCTCCATGCGCTCGGAGGGGAGGCCCTTCGTGATGGCCACCGTGGTGTGGAGTTCGGGGCTCTCCTCGGGAAAGCAGGGCTCTCGGGCGATCATCTCAGAGGACGGGCGGATGGAGGGATGGCTGGGCGGCGCCTGCGCGGCGCCCACCCTGGTCCGCACCGCCCGGGAGGTGCTGTTACAGGGCCGGGCGCGCCTGGTGGTGGTGGGGCCCGACCACGGGCTGGCCGGCAGCAACCGGGAAGGGGTGGAGACGGTCCCCATGGCGTGTGACTCGGAGGGGACGATGGAGGTGTACTTAGAGCCGGTGTTCCCGCCGCCCCATCTGGTGCTGGTGGGCAACTCCCCCGCCGTAGGGGCGCTGACCGCCATGGCCCGGGCGCTCGGGTGGCGCACCTCGGTGGTGGACGACGGCGGGCGCCGGGACGACCACCACCCAGACGACCGGGTGTTTTTGACCCTGGACTTCTCGGATGTGGGGGTGGACCGCCAGACCATGGTGGTGGTGGCCACCCAGGGTCACTACGACGAGGAGGCGCTGGCCGCGGCGTTGGCCACCCCGGCACGGTACGTGGGGCTGGTCGCCTCCCACAAGCGGTCGGGGGCGGTGGAGGAGTACCTCCGCGAGCGGGGGATCGGCGAGGCCGACCTGGCCCGGGTCCGGGCGCCGGCCGGGCTGGACCTGGGAAGGGTGGGACACCGGGAGATGGCGGTGAGCATCCTGGCCGAGCTTGTCGCGCTCCGGAGCGTGACGCCGCGGGTGGCTGAACCTGCGGATGCGGGGACGGCTTCGGCGCCCGAGGGAGGCTCAGGGGAGGACTCTTCATCGCAGGCGACCGACCCGGTGTGCGGGATGATGGTGATCACCTCCCAGGCCCGGTTCAGGGTCGATCACCAGGGCCGGAGCTATTGGTTCTGCGCGGCGGGATGCGAGACTTCCTTCCGCCGCGACCCCGACCGTTACCTGAGTTCGGTGGAGTGAGCGGCTCGGGTCCGATCGACCGGGCCGCCGAGGCGCTGTCGGGCGCCTCCCAGATCATGGTGTTCACCGGAGCGGGCGTCTCCACCGAGTCGGGGATACCCGACTTCCGGGGCCCCGACGGGCTGTGGACCAAGCTCGACCCCGCCGACTTCCACATCGACAGGTACGTGTCGTCGCGGCGGGTGCGGGTCATGCGCTGGAAGTTGCACCAGCAGAGCGGATGGCTGGGCGCAGACTCGGAGGTGAGGCCCAACCGGGCGCACCGGGCCATCGTCGACCTGTGGAGGGCCGGGCGGCTGTCGGGATGCGTGACCCAGAACATAGACGGCCTCCACCAGGACGCGGGCCTGCCCGACGATCTGGTGGCGGAACTGCACGGCAATGTGCGGAAGAGCGGCTGCATGAGCTGTCCCGCCCAGTGGCCCACCGCCGAGGTGCTCCGGTGGGTGGAGGCCGGACAGGAGGATCCCGCGTGTCCACATTGCGGGGGGATGGTGAAAACCGCCACCGTCTCGTTCGGGCAGATGCTGCCGGTCGGCGAGATCCAGAAAGCCCGGTTCTTCTCGGCGATGGCCGACGGGATCCTGGTGATCGGCTCCACCCTGTCGGTGTACCCGGCGGCGGAGTTCCCGGCGGCGGCCGCCCGCAGCGGCGTCCCGATGGTGATCGTCAACCTGGGCCCCACCGACCACGACCGCCTGGCGGCGGTGAAGATCGAACAACCCGCCGGCGAGGCGGTCCCCGCTCTGGTTTCCGCCCTGGTCGGCGAAGAAAGCTCTCTGTAGGTCCGGTCCGGCGACCCGCCGGAGCTACCTCCGGGCTGCCAGGCTTGCTCCCAAAGCAAGCGGCGCCACGATAACCAGCAGCAGGATGGGCGCTCCCAGCCAGGCGGACAGGCCGATCGAGAGAACGGCGCCCACCACCAGGGAGATCACCACCGCTCTGAGGGTTCGAGAGCTCATCCGTCCCCGGGCAGGCGGGGGGTCAGTGTTGGCGTACCATCTCCGCCAGGGCTTCGAGTTGTTCCGCGGTGCCCAGGGAGATGAGCCTGTCGTCGGGTAAAAGGACGAAGTCCTGGGAGGGGTTGGTGATGAAGGATTCCTGGCGTAGCACCGCGAGCAAGGTTGCGCCGGTGGTGGTGCGGATGGCGCACTCTTGGAGGGAGAGGCCGGCAAAGGCCGAGCGGGCGGTGATAACCGCCTCGGCCAGCCGGATTTCGAAAGAGCCGTCATGCATGACCACGTCGAGGAAATCCACCACCTCGGGGTGTGAGACCAATGCGGCCATGCGGGCACCGCCGATCTGGAGGGGGCTGACCACCCGGTCGGCGCCCACCTGTTCCAGCTTGGGGATGACGGCCGGTTCGTTGGCGCGGGCCACTATGAACAGATCCGGGTTGATGGAACGGGCGGTCAAGGTGATGAACAGGTTGTCGATGTCGGAGTCGAGCGCCACGATCAGGGCCTTGGCGCGGTCCAGACCTGCTTGGCTAATGATGTGGTCGTCGGTGGCGTCGCCCGTCAGCCTCAGGCGCCCGTCGGAGGCAGGCCATTGTCCGGGACCCTTTGTATCAATGGCCACCACTACCTGGCCGCCCCTGACGAGTTCCTCTTCGATGGCCCGGCCCACCTGTCCGTATCCGCACAGGACGACATGGTCCTTGAGCCGGTTGATCTTTCGTTGCATGCGTCGCCTCCTATATTGGCCGTCGCCAACGCCCACCTCGAACATGGTTTCGATCAGCACACTGAGCGTATACAGCGAGGTGCCCGCCCCAAATATTATTAGAAGGAGGGTGAATACCTGGTAGATCTCTCCCACCTGTCCCACCTCCCGGTAACCGACCGTCGAGATGGTGATCACGGTCTGGTAAAGGGCGTCGAGGGGACCGAGGCCCAGGACGGCGTAACCGCAGGTCCCCCCAATAATCACCAGGATGAGTACACCTAACCCGACCCGGAACCGTCGCCAAGGATCTCCTCCTTCTCCCTCGGTCACCCGCGAACGGGCCTTTAGCCTCATGCCACCAGAGAATAGGAACCTCGGCGGCCGGCGCGGCCACTCCCGGCAGGGACCGGCCGGTCCCCACACCCCTTAGACGACAATTCACCATCGTGGCGCCCGGCGGCTCATTCGCCGGTCCCGGAGGTTGTCAAAAAAACGAGTGCCCGCCGGTTGACTCTGTCACAAGGGCAATTCATATTGGTATGAGCCAAGCACCCACGCGGTCCGTCCCGACGTCGTTCGGACTGTGCGTCGGAGGTAACCGGTACCAACTGCGGGGATCTATATAGTGAACGATACGGAGAGAGGATGCACAACCAAACCATGACCACCACGAAGCTCAGGCACCCGCTCGTCGCGGTGGCTTCACCCGACGAGCCAAGTTGATCGTGGATTCATCAACCAGGGCGATCACCCAGACGGAGAGTGACGGCTTGCCGCCTAAAGGCAAAGATAGTCGCGCCATCGAGGTCGCTGCATCGGGTGTCCAGCCAAAACCGATGGAGCGGATCGCAAGAATCCAGGATTGGGTGGAGGCCACCGAGGACCAGATTAGAGAAGAGTTCCTACAAGGTACTGCCGACAACTGGCCCGAGGGTTAGTGGCGGGCGTTCCGGATTGGCCTCGGCGAGGCGCCGTTTACTGGGTTGCCCTACCGCCTCCCCGAGGTTCTGAACCTGGGACCAAGGTGGGCCACCAACCTACAGGCCCCGCAGTAGCTCCCGTCTAATGCCGGCCACGTAGGTGATGGTCGGGTTGACCACCTGGGTGGCGCGGGCTTCCAGCACCTGGCTGAGCAGCAGCAGGGCCTCCTCCGGCTCGATCCCGTAATCGGCGTGCAGCCACCGAATCAGTTCCCCGGCGGCGATCCGAAGGGCTCTCTCGGCGGGGCGGCCGGAAGCCACCGTCATGATTCGCTCTGGTGTAACGATCCGGGGCCAGGTCATCTCTTCGGGGCGGTCCATGAGTTCTGCGCGGAGGCGGATCACGCCCGATGTCTCGATGGCAGAGCCTCCTATCTCTCCATCTCCCTGAAGCGCGTGGACATCACCGATGTGCAGGAGAGCGCCGGGGACGTTGACGACCAGTTGCACCTTGGCTCCCGGAGCGACCTCCTGGACGTCCATGTTCCCTCCCCACTCCCCCACCCGGAGGTTCGACTGGGACTCGTGGGCGGGAGCGACTCCGACCATGCCCACCATGGGCTGGACGGGGATCGCCAGCCTCTCGTCCCAGATCACATGGCCGTCCCGGATCGGGACCACCCGGGCGGTGGGCAGGTTGGAGGTGGTGACCGGCGTCCTGGGAAAGAGCAGGTTGTCGCCCGCGAACATCGTGTAGCCCACCGGCGCCAGTTCCAGGGCCTCGATGGAGACCTCCACCGCCATCCCGGGCTCGGCGCCCCGGACCCAGACCGCGCCCGAGGACGGGTTGCCCCGCTCGACCGCGTAGGGCTCGTGTCTCAACCACTCCTCCCGGAGGTCGGGGGACACCAACGAGAGGTCGGGACCCCGGCTCATGTGGGAGGCCACCTCGAATGTCTCGCCCGGGTCCACCCACAGAGTCGGCGAGTTGTGGGGGCTGGTCTCGTAGTAGAGGGGTGAGGGGCCCTGGCGCTGGATCACTTCCCAAGTCCCTTCAGGATCTCGTGGCGGACGCCTGCGACATAGGTGATGGTGGGGTTGACCACCTGGGTGGCCCGCGCTTCGACCACCTGGCCGAGCAGCAGGACGGCCTCCTCGGGCGGGAGGCCGTAGTCGGCATGAAGCCATCGGACCAACTCGCCGGCGGCGATCCGGAAGGCCCGTTCGGCGGGGCGGCCGGACCCCACCGTGATTATTCGCTCCGGCGTGACGATCCGCGGCCAGGTCATCTCGGCCGGGCGGTCCGTCAGTTCAATCCGGAGGCGCACCAGAGCCGATGTCTCGACGGCCGAGCCCGCGATCTCGCCGTCGCCCTGGAGCGCGTGGACGTCGCCGATGTGCACCAGGGCGCCCGGGACGTTGACCGCCAAGCGCACACCGGCGCCCGGGCCGACCTCCTGGATGTCCATGTTCCCTCCCCACTCTCCCACCCGGACGGTCGACTGGGACTCGTGGGCGGGCGCCACTGCCACCATGCCCACCATGGGCCGGACCGGGAGAGCCAACCCCTCGTCCCAGATCACCTGGCCGTTCCGGATCCGCACGACCCGCGCAGCGATCGTGTCCCGGTCGGTGACGGGGGTCTTGGGGAACAGGTAGTTGTCTCCCCGGAAGGCCGAGTAGCCGACCGGCGCCAGTTCCATGTCCTCAATGACCACCTCCACGGCGTGTCCCGGTTCGGCGCCCTCCACCCAGATGGCACCCGACGAAGGATTGGGGCGTTCGATCTCATAGGAGTGGTACCGGTTCCAGTCGTCCCGGAGGTCGGGGGGCACCACCGAGGGATCGGGACCCACATTCATCTGCGTGAGCACCTCGAATGTCTCGCCCGGCTCCACCCGGAGGGTCGGGCGGTTGCGGGGGCTTGCCTCGTAATACAGCGGAGAAGGTCCCTGCCGTTGCATCATTCCCTGCTCCCCCTTAACGTCGATTCTTCAGGGCAAGACTCCAATCGGCGACGGTAATTCAAGGCATTGACGATTAGATCCCTGGTCCGGGGCTTCGTGGAACGCAGGGTCAGGCAATACTCGAGGGCGCTGTCGGGGAGATGCACCGACGCCCAGATGGCGGCGTCCGGCCAGGGGCCGTTGAACATCCGCCCGGCGACGTAGTCGGCGTCTTCGGGCAGGCGAAGCGAAGCCGGATCGGGATGGTTCCAGAACGACTTCCAGAATGTTTCGGGAACGCCTGTCATACCACTACCCCCACCTGCCATTTTACCAGTTCCGGGGCTTTTCCAGGATGGGAAGACCGGTCCCTCAGGTTACGCGATCGAGTAACGTGAGGCCCGCTCCGATG
Organism: Acidimicrobiia bacterium; assembly: GCA_965209025.1. Lineage (GTDB taxonomy): Bacteria > Actinomycetota > Acidimicrobiia > Spongiisociales > ZC4RG35 > Bin76. The sequence continues at coordinate 1,583,490 of OZ242375.1, forward strand.
ACCCCGGCCAGCGGACCGCAGGTCCCCGCCACTATCGGAGTCTCCCGCGCCCGATCGGACCAGACGGCCCGGCGAGCCACGTCTCCGACTCGCTCAATGAGGCCCGGGACGTTGACCAGGCCCCCTCCCACGATCACCAGGCCGGGGTCCAGGATGTCGACCAGGTTGGCCACCATGTGCCCCCACAACTCGATGCTCTGGTCCGCCACCAACCGGGCGGCGCCGCCTCTTGAGGCGCGTTCGAACACCTCCCCGGCCGACACCGATACCCCGCTGAAGCGCTCATAGCGCTCCGAGATCGCCCGTCCCGAGGCGACATCCTCCACACAACCCCCCACCAACACGTTGCGTTCGGTGTCAAGGACGGTCATCCGCGTTGAGCCGGACATGAGAGCCCGCCCGTGCTGGCCCTGGAAGGGACGGCCTTCGATGAGAAGATAGTGGCTGATGCCCGTCCCGAGGTTGACATAGACCGATACCGGCTCTTCTGCGCCGCCTCCCAACCGAGCCTCGGCCAGCGCCGAGGCATATATGTCGGTCTCCACCCGGATCGGCGGGTAGGCGGAGAAGGCTTCCTCCACCCCGGCGTCGGTCCAGGCCACCACCGCGTCGGAGGTGATCCGCCCATCCTCCACCAGTTCCGGAATCCCGATGCCGGTGCCCAGGATCCTGAAACCGCGGCTATCGGCGGTGGCCGCCACCGAGGCGGCTACCTCCGCGCCTCGCCGGAGAGAATCGGCGCCGGGCGTCCCGGTGGGCACGGTCCGCAGAGAATGAACGCCGCCTTGGCGGTCCACCAGCGCCGCGGCGATCTTCGTTCCCCCCACGTCGACGGCGAGGGCGACCTCCCGGCCAGCGATCATTCAGCCCTCCCCGGGAAGGTAGGTCGGCGCCACGCCGAAGAGGATCTCCGAAGCCGAGGAGTGGCCGAAGAGTTGGTAACGGTCGCCCCGGGGCACGTAGAAGCCGTCGCCGACGCCGAGTTCAAACCAACTCGGCGGTTCTGCCGCGTCGGGCAGGAAAACGGCGATCTCACCGGAGAGGACCACGAAGGTCAGGTCTCCCCCGTGATGTCTCACCTGGCTGCTCTGTCCGGGGAGGAGCCGGGCCCGCCCGGCGGTGAGGTGCTCGGTGCTGCAGACCAGGCCCACCAGCAGATCGTCCTCCGGATCGTCGGCTCGCCACATGAGGTCGGGCTCTCGCACCAGGTGGAAGGAGCGGGTCTTCTCCCGCTCGGCCCGGTCCATCGGCCAGCGCCCCAGCCAGCGGTCGTCGCCGTAGCGCCAGTCGGACAGGTACGGCCGGGTGCGGGCGTACGCCGACGACGCTCCCGTGGAGGGGGGCGGGGCGAACAGTTCCATCACCCGGAGCGGTCGGTCGTTGCTGCGGTTGACGGCGTGGTGCCAGGTGTCGCGGCGGAAGAACACCGACTCGCCCTCCCGGGCGAGGACCGCCTCCCCTGTCTCGGGGTTGACCAGGAGCATCTCACCCTCGGTCACATGGAGGACCTCGTCGGCGGCGAAGACGGTGCGGTTGTTCTCGGAGTGGGTGAAGCGCGCCCTCGGCCGGAGGGAGAACTCGATCAGGTGGATTAGCCCCGACGACACATAGATCCGGTCGCCGACGTAGCCCGACTCCTCGTCGCCCCACAGGTGCAGGACCGCCTCGTCGTGTCCTATGGCGGTGGCCCGGTCGTACTCGGGCCGCGGGGAAGGCCGGCGACTCATTCCTCGGCCTCCCGGAGGTGCTCCTCGGTGCGGATGATCCGGCGGTCGTGGACCGGAGCGGTGCCGGAGAGGTAGATCGAGTCGGGATCGAAGGAAAGCGGGTCGAAGGTGCTGGCGAGGTCCTGTGCGACGCCGGTGGCGGCCGCCCGGTCGGCGGCCAGCATGATCTCCAGGACATGGAAGGCGTGGCGGGGCTGGATCAACTGCGTGGCGCCGCCCACCACGTCCACCAGGTGCTCGAGAGCCCCGGTCCAGTCCCATTGGGGGTCGATCTCCTCGTAGACCGCCCAGGCGCCCAGGTCGTTGGTCCACATCTCGTATCCCTCCGGCGCCCAGTCGTCTCCCATCATCTGGATGGTCCCATCGCTGCCGTACAGTTCCAGGCACGGCGACCGGTAGCGCTCCATGGTGAAGCCGGTGGTGACCACCCCGAAGGCGGCGTCGCCGAAGTCCAGGATGATCTGGTAGTTGTCGTACACCTCCACCTCGATCTCCTCTCCGTCCACCACCCGACGGGGGTTGGCGATGCCCGCCATGGCGGTGACCCGCCGTACCGGACCCAGCCATCCGGTGAGAGCGGTTATGTTGTAGACGGCCAGGTCGAACACCGGCCCTCCTCCGGGCCGGTAGAACCACTGTCCCCAGTCGGGTCCCGACCACCCGTACCGTCCCCTGGCCAGGTGGACCCTCCCTATCTCCCCCCGGTGGATCACCCGCTTCCAGATCGCCTGGAAGGTCGGGCTCAGCACCACCCCGGGCGCGCACATCAGCACCGAGTCGCGGCGCTCGGCCTCCTCCATGATCGCCTCGGCGCCGGCCATCTCCACCGACATGGGCTTTTCGACCAGGACGTGCTTTCCGGCGCGCAGCGCCTCCAGGGTGATCCGGCCGTGGGCCGGCATGGAGGTGAGGATCACCACCGCCTCCACCTTGGGGTCGGAGATCACGTCGGAGTAGTCGGTGGAGAACGGCGCGGGTTCGGAAAGAAGTTGCTCTCCCGCATCGGAGCGGTCGGGATTGACGTCACAGGTGCGCACCACCCGGATCCGCCCCTCCGCGCGGAGGCGGCGCATCGACTCCGCGTAGGGCTCGAACACGCTCCCCAGCCCGACCACTCCGACTCGAAGTTCGTCAGCCATCAGTTCTCCTCTTCGGGGTTGTCTTCCATCGGGGACCGGTCCGTCATCCCTTGATCCCGAACATCCTCATCCCACTAACAAAGTACTTCTGGGCGACTGCGAACAGGATCACCAGGGGCGCGGTCATCAGGGTAGCCGCGGCCATCATCAGGTGCCATTCGGTCAGCCGTCGCCCCCGGAAGGAGTACAGGCCCAGAGACAGGGGATACTGGTCGGGATCGTTGAGATAGATGAGGGGGCCGAAGAAGTCGTGCCATGTCCAGACGAAAGTGAACACCCCCATCACCACCAGCGCCGGTTTGACCAGGGGCAGCATGATCTGCCAGAAGATGCGGAACTCGCCGGCGCCGTCCACCCGGGCCGCGTCTTCCAGTTCCCGGGGCAGGCCGCGGAAGAACTGGCGCATCATGAATATGAAGAAGGCCTGGGCGAAGAAGGCCGGGGCGATCAGCGGTATATAGGTCCCCAGCACCCCCAGATACCTGAACAGGAGGAAGGTGGGGATGAAAGTCACTATGGCGGGGACCATCATGGTGGCCAGGGTGAGGCTGAAGAGGATCCCCCGGCCCGGGAAACGCAGGCGCGCAAACCCGTATCCGACCACCGCGCAGGAGAGCACCGTTCCCACCGTCACGCTTCCCGCATAGAAGAGGCTGTTGCCGAAGAACTTGAAGAAGGGGAACCCGGGATACTCGAGGACCTCGGCGAAGTTGCCCCACCGGAAGGTCTCGGGGAACCACTTCACGGGGATGGTGAATATCTCCTCGTTCCTCTTCAGAGCCGAACTGAGCATCCACACCAGGGGAAGGGCGAAGAGGACCGACATGGCGCCGAGGACCATGTGCCATGCCGACTGGCGGAACCATCCCATCCGGCCGGCGTAGAAGCCCTGCCGCGGCTCATCGACGGGAGCGGGCCCGCCCTCGGTGAAAGCGCCTGGACGGAGGAGTCTCATCGGTTCTTCCTACTTGCTTTGGTAGCTCTCATCACACCCCCTCGTAGACCCAGCGGCGGGTCGTACCGAAGATGGCGCCGGTCACCGCCACGATCACCAGGAACAGCACCATGGCCTGAGCGGACGCGTAGCCCATGTCGAAGTACCCGAAGGCGGTCCGGTAGATGTGGACCATGTACATGAGCGTGGACCCGGCGGGAACCCCCGAGGTCCCTCCCACGATCATGGCCGCGTCGAAGACCTGGAAGGAGTAGATCACCCCGATCACCAGGTTGAAGAGGATCACCGGGGTGAGCAGAGGGAAGGTGACGTGACGGAACCTCCGCCAGGCTCCCGCTCCGTCGATCGAGGCCGCCTCCAGCAGGGACTCGGGGATCTCCTGGAGGCCGGCCAGGAAGATGAGCGTGCCGGCGCCCACCCCCCATAGGCTCAGGATGATCAGCCCCCACTTGGCGAAGGCAGGGTCCTGGAACCAGGCCGGCCCGTCGAGGCCGACCGTCTCTATGGCGGTGTTTAGAGGCCCGGCCCGGGGTTCGAGCAAGAGCAGGAACACGATCGTCCCCGCCACCGGGGGGACCACCGCCGGCATGTAGAAGAGGGTCCGGTGGATGCCGATGCCGCGGACCGGGCGGTTGAGGAGCAGGGCCAGCACCAGCGACGCCGACAGGCCGATTGGGACCGACAGGAGGGCGTAGAAGAGGCTGTTGCCGGCCGCCCTCCACACCGTGGGGTCGTCCAACAGCTTCACGTAGTTATCCGTCCCCACGAAATCGGGCGGCGTGAAGACGCTGTATTCGGAGAGCGACAGGTAGGTGGCGGCGACTATCGGATAGACGTGGAACACCAGGAGAGCGAACAGCCAGGGAGACACGAACAGAAACCCTGCCAGCGCTTCCCGCCGGCCCAGCGGTCTAGGCCGAAGCCGCCGCAACCTACCCACCAGAGGGGACCGAGCCGATCAGCCGGCCAAGAGAGAGTCCAGTTCGGCCTGGGTGGCCTCCTGGGCCACAGTCAGCGCTTCCTTCGGAGTCGACTCCTTGAGCATCACCGAGCTGATCGCCATGGAGACCTGATCGTGCAGGAAGTTCTGCACCGGGCAGGTCCACATCGGAGCGGCGACGTCCAGCTGTCCCTTGAAGAACTGCGTTACATCGGTGGCGAACTCATCGCCCCGGATGTCGGCGACCGACTGGGGGAACAGGTCGGTCGGCGCCAGACGGTTGGTGGGGATGTCGGGGACTTGGGCGAACCAGGTTCTCATCCCTTCGACCACCAGGTAATCAAGCCATGCGAAGGCAGCCTCGGGATTGGCCGAGCCCTTGGGTATGGCGCACCAGTTGGGCCAGAAGCCGGAGGCGGTCGACGTGCCGCTCGGGCCCACCGGGAACCCGGCCACGTTCCACCGTTCCCATCCGGCCAGTTCGGTGCTGTACATGTCGGCCGCCACCCAGAAGCCGCCCACCAAGGCCAGGTGGTTACCGCTCTGGAAGGCCGGCGGGCGGCCCAGTTCGTCGACGTATCCGCCGCCCAGGTAGTTGCCCGAGGCGTCCATGGCGACCCAGTCGCCCTTGTACTGCTCATTCAACCACTGCAGTCCGAAGTCGAGCATCTCGATGTTCTCATCCGAGTTGAGCCTCACCTGCTGAGTCTCGGCGTCATACAAGGTCCCGCCGTTGGTGGCCGACCAGATGGCGCTCTCTATGGCGTCATACGGCGGGATCATTCCTGCCGAGATCAGCGTGTCGCCGTCCCACTGGACGAACTCGGCCGACAGGGCTTTGAGGTCGTCCCAGGTCTTGGGGAAGTCGTCCCGGCCGGAGGGGATGCCCTTGCTCTCCAGGAGTTCTTCGTTGTAGAAGATGGCGTAGGAACTGGCGGTGGCGGGCAGCCCGAAGATCTGGCCGTCCCAGCGGCAGGAGGCAAGGGTTCCCTCCGGCCAGTTCTCCACCTTGGAGTTCTTGGAGGCAGCCATCAGCCCGTCGAGAGGCTCCAGGGCTCCCAGGGAGGCCATGATCACTGGAGGATCCCAGATGATCACCGCGTCCGGCGGCGTGCCGGCGGCCAGGTTGGCCAGGAGGCGCTCGTTGAAGTCCTCGTCGTCCGCCACTCCGCACAGCACTTCCTGGACCGTGATACCGGAGCCTTCGGCGGCGAAGGCGTCGGCGACCAGTTCGAAGCCCTGGCAGAACGGGTCGGAGCCGCCGGGCAGCCAGAAGTCGATCGCTACGGGCTCGGGCGCCGCTGCGGTGGTGGGCGCCGCCGTACCGGCTGTGGTTGCGGGAGCGGCGGTGGTCGCCGCTTCCTCTTCTCCGCCGCAGGAGCCCAGGAGCAATGCCGCGCCGCTCATTCCCATCATCTGCAGGAATCTTCTTCGGCTCAGCACCAATGGCATGGGCGTCTTGTAGTGTGGTCTCATTCGCAGATTCCCCTTTCGTCCGGAGTCCCCGGTTCTTGCGCCCGACTCCGTCCGAAGGGGACAGAGGGCCACTCGAATCGTGAGATCCTCATCGTTGCGTATGTGTGCACATCGCTAAAACATACAAGGAAAACCACCCGGAAGCCAGGAACCGCCTGATGTTCTTACGGAGAAGGGACATACACTGCCTGTAGGAGCAACCGGAAACGTCCTGCACGCCCAGAGGGAAGGTAGATCCCAACATGACATTTGACGGGGACACCGAAGGGTGGATAGCCGCGGCGGTCCTCGCGTTGGTGGCATTGGTCGCTCTGGTTGTGGCCGCCGTTGCCTACTCGTCCTACCGGGGCATGCGTCGGCAGCGAGACGAGGCGCGCTCCAAGCTGGATCGGGCCCTTGAGGAACTGGACGAAGCCCGGAGGTCACTGGAGGAGGTCAAGAGGGACCGTGACCGGGCGCTGAAGGAACTGGAGGAGGCGCGGGTGGACTGGCAGGCCGCCATCCGGGAGTTCACGCCGAGACTCAGAGAACAGGCGGGGAAGATCTCCGAGGTGATCGAGGGATTGGCCCGCTGGCAGGAGGACCGCCGGAAACTGGGCCTGGGAGGCGGATGGGAGTTGAGAGCCGAGGCCGTGATGAAGGCCTCCCAGGAGGACCGGGAGAAACTGCAGGAGGCCCTGGCCAACTTCCGGAGAGCGGCCAACACCAGCTTCGGCGCCCTGCGACGACTGGTCGAACCCAAGGGCAATCGAGGCGGCGAGGACACCGGGGGCGAGACCCGCTGAATTCTCGCGAAAATTGTTTCTGTCCGCTTCCCCTTAGGGCCCATCCCCCGCCTCCACCACCTGCTCGGAAGTCGCGAAAATCCCACGGCCCGGTGGGCCGGGCTCCGGTCCTGTGACCTCTGGAATAACACCCGGTGAGCTCCGGTCCGGGCGGAGGCATTTGTGCAGCCTTGACAGTATGTCGTTGCCTTGGCACAGAGTCAAGTCCCGGCTAGGACATCTTTTGCCAGCTTCCGGCCGAGAATGGCTTGAGCCCGTCCACAGACCCCGCAACGGTCTCTGAACGGAGGTCTCTCCGCCAGATTCTCCAACACCTCATCGTGTGGTTCTGGCCGGCCCAACGCCAAAATATTTAGAGATAGTTTTACCACTTTGGTGTTATATAGCAGTGTTTTGTCACACCCCCTGGCGTATACTGGTAAACATGGAAAAGACAGCTAACGGCCGTCGGATCATCAACCAGATCGAGGTGGCTCTGCCCAACCTGGCGGTGGGAGACGCAACCCTGGAACAGCTCCGGGAACGGTTGCAGTCCACCTTCCGGGTGGAGAACCAAGCCGCGGCGGTGCGCGCCGAGACGCTGGCGGAGATGACCCGCAGAGAAGGCGCCCACATTACCGAGGACAGACTGCGGCGAAAAGGCTTGCGACCCCGCGGCAAAGCCCGCTCGGAAGTGGATACCGCGGTCGAGTTGGAGGAGCTGCCCAAGACGTCGGAGGGGATGCGGGATGGAGAGATCCCGTATGAGAACGCCCGGATTCTGGCTAAGGCGTCACAGGAGGGGGAGATAGACGAAACAGAGTTGGTGGACAAGGCCCGTACCCAGTCTCCTGACAAGTTCGCGGGAACGGTCCGTAAGTACGCACAGCAGCGTTCAGAAGATGATGGGATGAGCCGGTTGGAACACCAACGCTCTCGGCGGTTCGCCAGGATCAAAACGGATAACACAGACGGTATGACGGTGTTGTACGGACGGTTCGATCCGATTACCGGTGCTCTCATCGAAACGGCTTTATCGCAGAAGATGGACGAACTGTGGCGGGAGGAAGACCCCCGGGCACGGTGCTCTCCCGGTCAGCGGATGGCAGACGCCCTAGCACAGTTGGTCACCAGGGAAGACACCGACGAAGACGGAAAGCCACGCCGCGGACCCAGGCTGTTGTTGATAGCCGACTACGACGTGATCAACCGGGAACTCATAAACGGGCGTCTTGGTGACGGGACTTCTGTACCGGTGGAGAAGATCCGCGACCTCGCCTGCCAATCCGACATCCTCCCCGCCATCTTCAAGGGGGTCTCACAGCCGTTGGACCTGGGGCGGTCACGGCGGACCGCCAGTCCCGCCCAACGGATCGCTCTCGTAGCACGGGACAAAGCATGTGTGGGATGTGGCGCCACCGCCAACTGGTGTCAATCCCACCACATAATCCCCTGGGCGGTACACGGCAACACCGACCTCGACGACATGGTCCTCCTGTGCTCCCGCTGCCACCACAAGGTTCACGATGACCGATGGCAAGTACGTAGGAAACCATCCGGCAAGTACTACCTCAAACCACCGCTGAAACACGACCGGCCAACATCGGCCCGGCACAACCGGAGCTACCGGAACCGCCGAAGCCCATTCAAACAGCGTAAATGAAACGCCACCGAGATCGGGGGCGACCAGCGAGATCGCGTTCATCCGCTACCGGGGTAGGATGGCGGAGGTGACGTTACCAACCCTGTCGTCGGGCATCCGGCGCCCGCAAATCCAGACCGGAAGCCGGGCCCGCTTCATGAAGCCCGAGATCGGGACAGGTTGAGCACAGGGAGGTCCCAGTAGTGGAGATTGCCCCACCTGGCCTCAAGGGATTGGCGGTGTCCGACACCGAACTGGGAGATGTTCGCGGCGACGAGGGGTTTTTTCACTACCGCCAGTACGACGCTGTGCATCTGGCCCGGACCCGCAGCTTTGAGGACGTGTGGACACTCCAGTTCGGTGGGGAACTTCCTCCCGCCGTCCCCAGGGTCGATCCCGGTCCGATGCGAGAACTCCCCACCGAAGCCGCCCGGGTGGTGGATGCGGCGAGCGCCCGGATGGACGACCCCATGGCGGTGCTGAGAGTGGGGTTGCTGGCGGTGGGGGCGGTGGAGGGCCGCGGCCCCCTGCTGGACCGGTCGGCGGCCCAGCGCCGTGACGACGCCGTGCGGCTTGCGGCTGTGGTCCCCACCATCCTGGCTCGCCATCACCGGCGCCGGGGCGGTCTCGAGCCTGTTCCTCCGGATCCGGGGATCTCCCATGCGGCCGACTACCTGCGGATGAGCACCGGCGGGACAGCCAGCGCCGCGGCGGTCCGGGCGGTGGAGCAGTACCTGGTGGTCACTCTCGATCACGGGTTCAACGTCTCCACCTTCGCCAGCCGGGTGGTGGCCAGCACCGGCGCCGACATGGCCGGAGCGCTGGTGGCCGGACTGGGAGCTTTGAGCGGCCCGCTCCACGGCGGAGCGCCCAGCCGGGTTATCGAGATGATCGAGGACATTCACACCCCCAAGCGAGCCGCGCCCTGGGTGTCGGAGCGCCTGGCCGAGGGCCACAAGATCATGGGATTCGGCCACGCCGTCTACCGGGTGCGGGACCCCCGAGGAGTGGTGCTCCGCGCCGCTGCCGAGAGCCTGGGAGGAGACCTGGTGGAGCGGGCGGCCGGGATCGAAGAGGAGATACTTTCGGTGCTGGCCGGGTGGAAACCCGGGGTGCGCATCCTCACCAACGTCGAGTACTGGGCCTCGGTGGCCCTGGAGTTGGCCGGGGTCCCCCGCCAGATGTTCACCCCCACCTTCGCGGTCAGCCGCTCGATCGGCTGGGCCGCTCACATCCTGGAGCAGGCGGAGAAAGGAAAACTACTGCGGCCCGCCGCCCGTTACGTCGGCCCCGACCCGGCAAGGTCGGATAGTCCTCGGGTATCCCAAGGCAACTAGGGTAGTTGCCAGGGTTGAAACGCTCCTCCAAGGGTCTAATACCTCTCGTATCGCTAGAAACAGTCTGTAATCGATAGTCAGCGATAGACAGCGTGACTCTTGCTTAGAGATGCACCGTTAGAATCGGCCAGGAGTCAGGAGAGGTTGCATCGCATCCAACCACCCCGCCGCATACCGCATAGAGGAATTCCTTAACGACTATCCCGACGTACCACTAATCATTGGTGTCGGGTATGCAAGCACCAAGGGTTTGGCGTGGCTGGCGCGCCGAACCAGGAATCGATCAGTTCGTTTGCTTATCGGCAACTATCGGCCTAACTACTTCAAGAAGTCCGCTCCTGAGGACAGAGACGATGCACTCGCCTTCTTAGCAAGGGACGATGTAGAGGTTCTGGGCTGGTATCGGCGTCATGGCCAGCGCTCGGAGGCACATTGGAAGGTCTGGATAGCCGAGAGTGATACTGACCCCCCAGCAGTCATCAACGGATCGGCGAACCTAACCGGGGTCGGCCTTTATCACAACCACGAGTTGATGACCTGTGTCCCAGAGAAGGAAGTGGAGCAAACCGTCCGTCAGGTGAAAGATCTCCTAGACAAAGCCTGGGACATCAAATCTAAGGTTCGCGCCCACATACAGGCAGGGGCCAAGAGCATCGGCCCGAGGAGAGACTACAAACCCCCGCAGCCCGTGGAAACGGGTGCCAGAACAGGTCATCGAAGGTCCCCCGTGACTCGACCGCCACCTCGCTATAGAACAAGAAGGAGAAGAGTCCGGGGTTGTAGCAGACCGAATCCGCCATTACTAGCGTCGTTGAACGGGCCCAAGCCTTATACCAGCAGGTGAGAGACTTCCCGGTACCCCGGCCAGTGAGAGGCCTTGGCGAGGACCCGCCCCGCAGAGCCGCATCGATGGCCGAAAACGCTTCTCGTGTGCTGGCCGGCCTACTCATCCCTGCTCCAGATCCAGGCTTTGAGCGCTTAGCCGCGTTAGACGACTTCAACGAAGCCGCGGCGCTCTTCGTTGACAGCCTGAATCACGTAATCTCCGAAGTCTTTGCCAAAGCCCACACAAGCGGCCTAGCAAAGGCAAGCTAACAGCAAGACCTACCTTTGGCTCCTCTGCCATCGAGCAGTTGCGGAGAGTCAGCCCACTCCTGAATCAGGGACCGCTTACTCGATAAGGCAGGGTGGCCTCGGCGAAGCCTTCGGGGGTGCGCTGGGGTCTTCCTTCCGGGTCGGTGAATGCCGCCTTGATCTCGATGGCGGCCACCGGTTCGGACCCCACCTCGGCTACCTGGGACCATCGGGTTGAGGCCCGTCGCACCTCCCTGACCCGGGTGGTGACCCGGATCTCGTCACCGAGGCGCGCCGGAGCGTAATAGCGGACATTCGCCTCCACCAGCACTATCTGGAGACCCATCTCCGCCAGGCGGGCCATCGAGAAGCCCATCTCCTCCAGGAGGTCGACCCTGGCCATCTCGAAGTAGCTGAGATAGCGAGCGTGGTTGACATGGTTGTAGGGATCGAGGTCGGAAAAGCGCGCCCGCACCACGCTCTCATAAGCCATATCGGAAGGCTAGTGAGATGCTTTTTGACTAACTCCCCGACCTCTTTAGCCTTTGGGGGTCAGTGGCACAGATCGCCCGCTTCCCCCTGATTCGCCTCCTCTATTTCATCCTGGGGCTGATCTGTCTTGGGTTCGTGTTCCTGAGTTGGCTGCCGGGGATCCCCACCGCCGACTTTGTGGTCCTGGCGCTGTTCTTCTTCGCCCGCTCCTCCAAACGTTTCGAGATGTGGCTCCGCAACCACCCCGTGTTCGGGAAGATCATCAAGAGCTACCAGGGTGGACTCACCGTCCGTGCGAAAACCATCGCCCTGTTGGGCATCACCGCCTCGATCGGCGTCTCCGCGGTCCTGCTGACCAGCGACACCACCCTCCGGGTGATACTGGTGGCCGTGGCGGCGGTGGCCTGGTGGTACGTGCTGACCCGCCCCACCAAACCTCTTCGAGCCCGCGCCTGATCCGGCGGCCCGTCCTTAGGCGGGAGTCCCGAAGAACTCCGACGCAATCTGTTCGGCCGTCTCGTACTGGTCGGGACGGGGCTGGGTGATGGTGAACTCGTTCGCCCCCGCCGCTGTGTACCGACCCGTCACCTCGGCGAATGCGCCAGGGCTTGACCACACATCCGGCAGGCCCTGGGGGGCGGTGGTGAACTCCTCGACGTGGACGGAACGGCTTATCTCGGCGGGATCCCTCCCGATCCTCTCGCACTCGGCGTCCAGGATCCGGTTCCGCTCGGCTATCTCCTCCACCGTCCCGAACGAGTTCCAACGGTCCGCAAACCGAGCACAGATCCGGAGCATCCGGGGACCGTGGGCGGCCACCGTGAAGGGCGGTCGGGGCCGCTGCACGGGGCGGGGACGGAGCCGGGCCTCCGACAACTGATAGTGCCGGCCCTCACGGGAGACCGTCTCCCCCCGTAGCAGGGGGTCGATCATCTCCATCGCCTCGGAGAACCGGTCCACCCGAACCCCCGGCTCGAAGAGGGGAATCCCGAACCGGCGGTGCTCCTCCTCGAACCACCCGCAGCCGACTCCCAGTTCCAGGCGGCCCACCGAGATGTGATCGACCGTGATGGCCTGCTGGGCCAGGAGCGCCGGATGGCGGAGGACGTTGCTGCTCACCAGCGCTCCCACCCGGATCCGGGGCGTCTCGGCGGCCAGGGCGGCCAGCAGGGTCCACGCCTCGAAGAGGGGAGCGGTCGGATCCAGGGAGCGGAGGAGATGGTCGCAGTGCCAGATGCTGTAGAACCCCAACTCCTCGAAGTACCGCCACTTCTCGGCCAGGACCGGATAGGGATCCGACTGGACAACTGTGACGCCGAACCTCGGCCCCTTCATCGCGCCAACAGATCCGAGAGGATCCCGTCGGCGGTGTCCTGCTGTTCGGGCCGGGGCTGGTTGAAGATGAACTCACCCACCCCGGCCTCGGTGAACCTGCCCACCACCTCCGAGAAGGCCCCGGCGCTGTCCCACGCGTCCGGCAGGTCCCCTGCCGACGGGTCCAAGGCACTCAGGAACAGAGAGCGGGTGATCCCGGCGGGGTCCCGCCCGATCCTCTCGCACTCTTCGTCGAGGATGCGGTTCCGCTCGGCCATCTCGCCTGGCGTACCCATAGAGTTCCACCGGTCGGCGTAGCGGGCAACGATGCGGAGCATCCGGGGCCGGTGGGCCGCCAAGGTAAGGGGCGGGCGGGGCAACTGCACCGGGTAGGGACGAAGCTTGGCCTCCGACAACCGGTAGTGCTCACCGTCGTAGGAGACGGTTTCTCCCCGCAGCAGGCGGTCGATGATCTCCACCGCCTCGGAGAAGCGGTCCACCCGCGGCCCGGGCTCGGGGAGGGGTATCCGGAACCGGCGGTGCTCCTCCTCGAACCACCCGCAGCCCACTCCCACCTCGAGGCGGCCGCCCGAGATGTGATCGACGGTGATCGCCTCCTGGGCCAGGAGCGCCGGATGACGGAGGAGGTTGCTGGAGACCAGCGCTCCCATCCGGACGCGGGAGGTCTCGGCGGCCAGGGCGGCCAGGGTGGTCCACCCCTCGAACATGGGAGCGGTGGGATCGGTGGGACGGAGGAAGTGGTCGGGATTCCAGATGGTCTCGATCCCCAACTCCTCGTAGTGGCGCCACTTCCGCACCAACACCGCGTACGGGTCGCCCTGGGCGAGGAAGATCCCGAATCGGGGCCCGGTCATCGGGGAGCCTCCTCCACGCTTGTCACCGCGGTGCTGCGGTGGATGGCGTTCTCTTCCGCCATCCGGGTCCCGGTGCTCCGGACGGGCGGGTCGGGGACCCTCAGAGTACCTCCGAGGCGACCCGCTCGGCAGTCCGGTACTGCTCGGGTTGGGGCTGGTCGATGATGAACTCCTCCACTCCCGCTTCCTGGTACGCGCCGGCCACCTCACCGAACGCCTCGACGCTCGACCACGGGTTCGGAAAGCCCCACGCCACCAGCTTGGGGACGGACACCCGCATGGAGCGGAGTATCTCTTTCGGGTCCCTCCCGATCTTCTCACACGCCTCGTCGAGGAGCCGGTTCCGCTCGGCCATCTCCGCAGGCGTGCCGCTGGAGTTCCACCGGTCGGCGTAGCGGGCGCAGATGCGGATCATCCGGGGCTGGTGGGCCGCCAGGGTGAGGGGCGGGCGCGGCCACTGGACCGGGTAAGGGCGAAGCTTGGCCTCCGACAACTGGTAGTGCTCGCCGTCGTAGGTGACGGTCTCTCCCCGGAGCAACGGCTCGATGATCTCCAGGGCCTCGGAGAAGCGGTCGACCCGCGGACCGGGCTCGAAGAGGGGGATACCGAACCGCTCGTGCTCCTCCTCGAACCATCCACAGCCGACCCCCACCTCCACGCGTCCCTGCGACACATGGTCGACGGTGATGGCCTCCTGGGCCAGGAGGGCGGGATGACGGAGCACATTGCTGCTCACCAGCACCCCCAGGCGGATCCGGGAGGTCTCGGCCGCCAGGGCGGACAGGACAGTCCATCCCTCATACAGGGGAACTGTCGAATCGCCGGTGAAAAGCAAATGGTCGCAGTGCCAGACGCTCTCGAACCCCAACTCCTCGAAGTACCGCCACTTTCGCACCAACACCGGGTACGGCTCGTACTGCATGGCGGAAATCCCGACTCTGAAACCCTTCATCAATCCATCACCTCCACTCTCTTCATGGACGCCTTTGACGACTCGGCCCGAAGAACCGAGCGGCGATCCGCTCGACTGTCTTGTACTGGTCGGAGCGGGGCTGGTCCATGATGATCTCGTCCGCTCCTGCCTCCGTGATCGCGACCACGACCTCCGCGAACGCATCGGGGCTCGACCAGAGGTCGGGCAGGCCCCGACAGGTCGGGTTGGAGGGTCCCGCCCGGAAGGAACGAATGATCTCTTTCGGGTCCCGGCCTATTCTCTCGCATTCGGTGTCGAGGAACCGGCTCCGCTCGCCCATCTCCTCGAGCGTCCCCGAGGAGGTCCACCGGTCCGCAAAGCGTGCGGCGATCCTCATCATGCGGGGCTGGTGGGCGGCGAGGGTGAAGGGCGGGCGGGGCGACTGCACGGGACGGGGCCGGAGCCGGGCCTCCGAAAGCTGGTAGTGCCGACCCTCATAGGAGACGGTCTCCCCTCGCATGAGCGGGTCGATGATCTCCATCGCCTCCGCGAAGCGGTCCACCCTCGGCCCGGGCTCGAAAAGAGGGATACCGAACCGTTCGTGCTCCTCCTCGAACCACCCGCAGCCTATCCCGAACTCGAGCCGGCCTCCCGAGACGTGGTCGACGGTGATGGCCTCCTGGGCCAGGAGCGCCGGATGACGAAGCACATTGCTGGTCACCAGCGTCCCCATCCGGATCCTGGAGGTCTCGGCGGCGACAGCGGCCAGGAGGGTCCACCCTTCGAAGAGGGGATAGGTGGGATTGTTGGGACGTAGGAGATGATCGCAGTGCCAGACACTGTCGAACCCGAGTTCGTCGAAGTACCGCCACTTCTTCACCAGCACCGCATAGGGGTCGGACGGGGTCACGGTGAGCCCAAACGTGACGGCTTTCACCGGAGTGTTCCCATTCTCCTCGCGTTCCGGCCCGCCGGGCAGTCCCGCATCAACGGCTCGGCTCGATGACCTGGGAGGCGATCCGCTCGACCATCTTGTACTGCTCGGGTCGGGGCTCGACGAAGAGGAACTCGTTCACCCCCGCCTCGGCGTACCGCCCCACCACCTCGGAGAAGGCGTCGGGGCTCGACCACATGTCGGGCAGGCCCTGCGGCCCCAGGGTGGAGTTCCCTCCCAGGTAGGAACGGATGATCTCTCCCGGATCTCTGCCGATCCGCCGACAAGCCTCGTCGACCAGGCGGTTGCGTTGGGTCAACTCCTCCACCGTCCCGGTGGAATTCCAGGAGTCGGCGTAGCGGGCGCAGATCCCGAGCATGCGAGGCTTGTGGCCGGCCAGCATGAACGGCGGGCGGGGCGTCTGCACGGGTCGGGGGCGGAGTTGGGCCTCCGACAACTGGTAGTGGTCGCCCTCGTAGGAGACGGTCTCCCCGCGCATCAGGGGGTCGAGGATCTCCATGGCCTCTTCGAAGCGGTCGACCCGTTCCTTGGGTTCGTACAGGGGGATGTTGAACCACTCGTGCTCCAACTCGTACCACCCCGCGCCCACCCCGAAGTCCAACCGCCCCTCGGAGACGTGATCGAGGGTGATGGCCTGCTGGGCCAGGAGGGCGGGGTGGCGGAAGGTGTTGGAAGAAACCAGCACCCCCACCCGGATCCGGGATGTCTCCGCGGCCAGGGCGGCGAGCACGGTCCAACCCTCGAAGAAGGGCTTGTCGGGATGGCCGGGATTGTGAAAGTGGTCGCAGGGCCAGATGCTGTCGAACCCCAGTTCCTCGAAGTATTTCCAGTTGTCCAGCAGCACCTGATACGGCTTCCACTGGGGGGTGTAAACACCGAACCTGAATCCCTTCACAACGCCATCACCTCGACTCTCATCAGCAACCTGTTGGTCCGGGGCCAAACATAACACGGGCAGGGGCTCCCGACACCCCCGACGGGGGTAGCCATTGGCGCCGGTGGGTCAACGACCCGGCTCGATCACCTCCGAGACGATCCGCTCGGCCGTCTTGAACTGCTCGGGGCGGGGCTGGTCCATGATGAACTCGTTCACCCCCGCCTCGGCGTACCGCCCCACCACTTCACTGAACGCGTCGGGGCTCGACCAGGCGTCGGGAAGGCCCTGAGCGGCCATGTTGGACGCCCACCCGTAGAAGGAGCGGATTATCTCGGCCGGGTCCCTCCCGATCCGCTCGCAGGCCTCGTCGAGGAGGCGGTTGCGCTCGGCCATCTCCTCCACCGTCCCGAAGGAGTTCCACCGGTCGGCATAGCGGGCGCAAATGGCCAGCATGCGGGGGCGGTGGGCGCCCAGGGTGAGCGGCGGTCGTGGAGACTGGACCGGGCGCGGGCGGAGCCGGGCGCCTCTGAGCTGGTAAAACTCACCCTCGAAGGTGACCTCTTGTCCGCGGAGGAGGGAGTCGATGATCTCCACGGCCTCCGAGAAGCTCCCCACGAGCGTCGGCGGGTCGCCGAAGGGGATCCCGAACCGGTCGTGCTCCTCCACGAACCACCCGGCGCCGAAGCCGAGTTCCAGGCGGCCTTCCGAGATGTGGTCGATGGTGAGGGCCTCATGCGCCAGCAGGGCCGGGTGGCGGAATGTGTTGCTTCCCACCAGCACCCCCACCCTGATCCGGGAGGTCTCGGCGGCCAGGGCGGCCAGGAGAGTCCACCCCTCGAAGTAGGGATCGGAAGGGTTGGAGGGCCGGAGGAAGTGGTCGCAGTCCCAGATGCTGTCGAAGCCCAGTTCCTCGAAATACCGCCACCGCTCCGCCATGACCGGATAGGGCTCGGCCTGATCGGTGCAGATCCCATAGAGGATCCTCCCCTCTGCCATTACGTCACCGACCGCGCCATCCCCGGAAGCCTACCGGTCACCTCGCCGTTGCTCCGAGGACAGCTCCTCGCGGCGTCGGCATCCGCCACTGGCGCGGATCGCTGTCAGATGTTGGCCGAAAGCACCATGAGCGCTATCACCCCGGCGACGCCGAAGATGACATACACCGCTCGCGAGACCAGGTTGGCGTCGCCGAACTTCCCGGCGGTGGTGATGGCCGCCACCAGGTCGAACCCGAACAAGCCGACCAACCCCCAGTTGATGGCGCCGATCGCCGCCACCACAATCGCCAAACCCTCCATTCCTAACTCCTTCCTCTGCTTGCGTGAACCGTACGGCCCATAGACCAAGCTAGTTGTCCCGCCGCCAGAACGCCGCCTTCGACACATCACCCACGCTGTGGAGCCCTGTATATCGAGTCCCCACCCGGAGACGCCGTGCGGGAGACCATCATTAAGGGCCATGGGAGACCAACCGCCGACCGCCGACCGCCCACCCCGGGACACGATCCTGTTCGGTGTCTCCGGTCCCCCACCGCCCGACGAAGGCGAGGACGGGGCGTTCCTGGACGACCTGGCTTCCCGGGGCATCCGGTCCTATGAACTCTCCTTCGTGAAAGGGTTCCCGTGGAAGGAGACCCGGTGCGCTCAGTTCGGCGCCGAAGCGGCGACGAGGGGCTTTCGGCTCTCGGTCCACGCTCCGTACTTCGCAGTGCTGACCACCGAGGAGCCCGACAAGTCCCGGATGTGCCTCTCGGCCCTGGAGCACACCATGAAGCTGGGACAGGAACTGGAGGCGCCCGTGGTGGTCGCCCACTCCGGCCATCTGAAGGGACGGGCTCCCGGGCAGGTGATGGACCTGATCCGCAGCCGCCTGGACGCCCTGGCTCCCAAGGTGGCCGACCTGGGCGTGGGCCTCGGGCTGGAGACCGCCGGACGCGAGGGGGCCTTCGGGACGCTGGGCGACATCGCCCTCCTGGCCGCGGAGTTCCCCTTCGTCAGGCCGGTGGTCGACTGGGCGCACCTGCACGCCCTGTCGGGAGGAGGGCTGGTGGACACCGAGCGGTTCAAGACGGTGCTGTCCTTTTTACGAGACTCCTTCCCGGCCTGGATGCTGTCCCCGCTCCACACCCAGTTCACCGACAACCGGTTCGGACCCTCAGGCGAGATCAGCCACGTTCGGTACGGCGAGGGGACGCTTCGCGTGGGACCGCTGGTGGAGGCTGCGTACGAGTCGGGCGTCTCGATGGTGGTGATCTCCGAGGCCCGGGAGTGGGAGAGTCACGTCGCCATCGGCCGGGAGGTGGAGACCACGGTCCGGCGCCTGGAACGGGTCCGGGAGGGGGGCGGTCCCAGCGCCGCCTCGGGGACGGTGTCCTTTCCCGATCCGGTGCCGGTGGTCCCCACCGAGGACCGCCACCGGCCCCTGAAGGCCTCCCTCCCCCTTCGCCTCTCCAACCTGGCCAAGCCCTTCTTCCCCGAGGGCTACACCAAGGGCGACCTGATCAGCTACTACGCCTCGGTGGCGGGGACCCTTCTCCCCCACCTCCGGGACCGGCCCCTGTCCATGTCCCGCTATCCCGACGGGATCGAGGGGCCGTCCTTCTATGAGAAGCGGGCTCCGGGGCACCAGCCCCAGTGGATGAGACGGCTCCCGGTGGACTCCCACTCCATGGGCGGGGAGATCGAGTTTCTCTGCGCGGACCATCCCGAGTCGTTGATGTGGTTCGCCAACATGGGCTGTGTGGAGACCCACCCCTTCCACTCCCGCCATCCCGACCTCGACCATCCGGACTGGGCGGTGTTCGACTTTGACCCGGCCCCCGGCGCGTCGTGGTCGCAGGTCGTGGCGGGCGCCCGGCTGTGCGGGATGGCGCTGGAGCGGCTCGGGCTGCGCTCCTACCCCAAGCTGTCGGGAAGCCGCGGCATGCACGTGTACGTGCCGCTCCGGCCGGTGCACGGCTACGGGAGGGTGCGGAGGTTCGTGGGGGCGGTGGCCAGGTTGCTGGAGGCGGCCAACCCCGAGGACCTGACCCTGGCCTGGGAGAAGCCCAGGCGAGCCGGGAAGGTGTTCATCGACCACAACCGCAACGCCTTCGGCCAGACCATCTCGTCTGTCTATTCGGTCCGTCCCCTCCCCGGGGCGCCCGTGTCCGCGCCCCTCCTGTGGGAAGAGGTGGGACGTTACCGGAACGGCGACATCCACATCGGGAACCTGTGGGACCGCCTGTCCCGCTACGGCGACCTGTTCCTGGGAGTGCTTGCCGCCGACCAGACCCTCGACTCCGCCGAGGAGGCCCTGGAAATAACTTCTTGAGAGCCCGGTCGGGGGGGTGGCGGTCCGTCCGGCGGGTATCCTCTCACGAATGGACGTCTACGGACGCATCAACATTCTGGGTGGCCGCTCGGTCCGTCTCCCCGCCCTCGACGTCACCGAGGCCATCATCCTGGACAACGACCCTCTGAGCCGCGCCAAGATGTGGGCCAGCCAAGGCGCCGACCTCCTGCACGTGGTGGATTTGAACGCCGCCGCGCTGGGCGACTACCAGAACCGCGACCTGATCGACAGGATCGTTCGGGAACTGGACACGCCGGTGCAGGTGGCGGGAGGCGTCCGATCCCCCATCGAGGCGGCGCGGCTGATCCGCAACGGCGCCTGGAGGGTGGTGATGGGCACCGCCGCCATCGAGGAGCAGATCATGATCTGGGACCTGTGCCGGGAGTATCCGGGGAAGATCGCCGTCTCGCTCGACGTCCGTCCCGACCAGGAGATAGTGACCCAGGGATTCTCGGAGAGGAGCGGACGCTACCTCGAGGAAGTGCTGTTGGAGATGTCGTCGGCGGGAGTGGCCGCCTTCCTGGTGGCCGAGGCCGGACGCGACCCCCTCACCGAGCCGCTCGACCTGGACATCTACGCCGAGTGCCTGGAATTGGTGCCCGAGCCG
Source organism: Acidimicrobiia bacterium (assembly GCA_965209025.1). Lineage (GTDB taxonomy): Bacteria > Actinomycetota > Acidimicrobiia > Spongiisociales > ZC4RG35 > Bin76. The sequence goes on from OZ242375.1 coordinate 1,603,910, forward strand.
GTGATAGTGGCCGGCGGGGTGGGCTCGGTGGACGACCTCCGCACCCTTTCCCGGCTGTCGGTCTCGGGCCGAAGGCTCGGGGGGGTGATCGTGGGTAGGGAGGTCACCCACGGCCGGTTCAGCCTCCAGCAGGCCAAACAGACCGTGACGGCCGCCGACGAGGCGCCGGCGCTCGCACCCCGGGGAGGGATGAGCATGGTCCTCCGGGTGGAGGACCTCGAGAGGATGTCCGCGTTCTACTCCAAGGTGCTCGGTCTCAGCGAGGTGGTCGCCCCGGCGGTGGCGACCCGCGGCTATGTGTGGATGGGGATCGGCGGGGGCGCCTACCTCATCCTCCGAAAGAGAGGGGAGGGCGAGCCGCCCTCGGCCGGAACCGCCGAGATCGTGCTGTGGGCCGAGGACACCAAGAAATGGGCGGACTACCTGGTCGGCCAGGGCTTGGGGGTGATGAAGACCCACTCCGCCGAGGCCGGATTGCCGGTCGACCTCACCGGGGTGGTCGATCCCGAGGGGAACACCGTCTGGGTGAGCAGGCGTCCCCGGACAACCTAGGGCGCCCGCCGGGAGCCGACTCCCGCACCTCACCCGTCCCGCAATCTCCCCGGGAGCCTCGGCGGATTCATTGGCGGACCCCCTTTGGAGGTGGCCGGTCCGGGCGGAATTGGGGCTGAGGGGCCCCGGACTAAACTGTGTCCCGTAGCGTCACCAGACGCTCATCCAGAGCGGTGGAGGGACAGGCCCGGAGAAACCGCGGCAACCGGTCGCCAGACACGGTGCCAACGCCTGACCGATGAGTAAAGGAGAAGTCGGTGACAAACAGTTCCTCGGACCCACCCCTCGACCCCGCGGTCGACGGCCTGCCGCGGACCGAGACCCGGTTCGTGCGGCTCGGTTCCTACACCACCCTGGGCGGGAAGACCATACCCGACGTCACCCTGGCCTATGAGATGTACGGGGAACTGAACGAGGCCCGGGACAATGTCATCCTGGTGTTCCATGCCCTGACCGGGAGCCAGCACGCCGCCGGGTTCAACCCCTCGGTGCCCGGGGTGGGCGCCCGGTGGACCGAGGAGATGCAGGTGGGCTGGTGGGACGGTTTCATCGGACCGGGGCGGGCCCTGGACACCGACCGGTACGCGGTGGTGTGCGTCAACTACCTGGGCGGGTGCTACGGGTCGACGGGTCCGTCATCCACCGATCCCCGGACCGGGCGCCCCTACGGCTCGGCGTTCCCGTCCCTGACCGTCACCGACATTGTCGACTCCCAGATGAAGCTCCTCGAGCACCTCGGAGTGGAGCGGATCCAGGCCTGCACGGGGGGCTCGGTGGGAGGCTTGATGGCGCTGGTGCTGGGCGTCCGCTATCCGGACCGGGTGAAGGTGGTGATCCCCATCGCCGCCGGACTCGGGGTGACCACCCTGCAGGTGATCCACAACTTCGAGCAGATGTTCGCCATCGTCACGGACCCGCACTTCCAGGGTGGCGACTTCTACGGAGGACCCCGACCGGACCTGGGACTGGCCCTCGCCCGGATGATCGGCCATAAGACCTTCGTCTCCCTCTCGGCCTTCCGGGAGCGGATCCGCCACGAGATCGTGGAACGGGAGGACCTGGGCGGATACCGGGTGCAGCACCCCATGGAGTCCTACATGCTTCACCAGGGGCAGAAGTTCGTGGAGAGATTCGACGCCAACACCTACCTGCGGGTGGTGCGGATCTGGCAGAAGTTCAACCTGGTGAAGGAGGTAGGGGGAGGGAGCGTCAAAGAGCTGTTGAGCCGCTGCCGCGACCAGCAGTGGCTGGTGTTCACCATCGACTCGGACGTGTGCTTCTATCCCGACGAGCAGGAGAGCATGGTCAAGACGCTCAACGAGGTGGGGGTCCCGGTCCTGTGGCACACGGTGCAGTCGGACAAGGGCCACGACGCTTTCCTGCTGGAGCCCGAGAAGTTCAAGCCGGGCATCCACGAAGTCCTGGGCTAGGGGATCACACCAGTTCTATCGACGGCCGGCCCTCGAGCACCGCTCCGATCGCGGCGGCCGCGACCCCATCCTCCTCCAGCCGGGCGATGAGTTCTCGGGCCCCCGATGGCGCAACCGCCACCAGCAGCCCCCCGCTGGTCTGGGCGTCGCACACCAGGCGCCGGGCGGCCTCGTCCCCTCCGCCGAGCCTCCCGCCGAAGGCCTCCAGGTTGCGAAGGCTTCCCCCCGGGTAGAACCCCTCCGAGAGCAGGTCCTCCGTCCCCTCGAGGAGCGGCAGGCTGCCAATCTCGATCCGGGCCGCCGCGCCGGAGGCGTCCAGCATGGAGATGAGATGTCCCGCCAACCCGTAACCGGTGACGTCGGTGGCCGCCGAGGCGCATGCCGAGATCATCGCCTGGGAGGCACGGTCGTTGAGGGAGACCATCGACGCCACCGCCGCGGAGAGGATGTGGGGAGGGCAGGCACCGGCCTTCTGAGCGGTGGTGATGATGCCTGTCCCCAGGGGCTTGGTGAGCACCAGCAGGTCCCCGGGACGGGCTCCGGCGTTGGTGGTGAGCCTCACCGCCGTCCCGGTCACCGCGAAGCCGTACTTGGGCTCGGGGTCGTCCACGGTGTGGCCGCCCACCACCGTGCATCCCGCCCGGGCCATTACCTCCGAACCTCCCTGTATCACCGCGGAGAGTGTCTCCAGCGGCAGGGCCTCCGACGGCCAGCACACCAACTGGAGAGCGGTGAGCGGCTCCCCGCCCATGGCGTAGACATCCGACAACGCGTTGGCGGCGGCGATCCTCCCCCAGTCCGCCGGGTCGTCCACCACCGGCGTGAAGAAGTCGACCGTCTGGATGAGGACGCGCCCGTCCGGCAGGCGGTACGCGCCTGCGTCGTCGCGGGTCTCCACACCCACCAGGAGGTGGGGGGAAGAGAAGGCCGGATGGTCCCTGAGGGGGCGCAGGACCTGCGCCAACTCGGCCGAGCCGAGCTTGCACCCTCAGCCGGCGCCGTGACTGAAGCGAGTCAGCTTGGTGTCCATCGGCACAAAGCTACCAACTTGATATGCTCTGTTTGTTGCGATGGAAACCCCCGCCACATTCCTCACCCCCGATGCGCACCGCCGGCTCGTTGCCGAGTTGGAGGACTTGAAGGGTCCCAAGCGAATCGAGATCTCAGAGCGGATAGCCGAGGCTCGCTCGCACGGCGACATCCGCGAAAACGCCGACTATCAAGCCGCCAAGGACCACCAGGGTCTGATGGAGGCCCGGATCGCCCACCTCGAAGCGGTGTTGCGGGACGCGCAGGTGAGGGAGGTCGACGACACCGGCAAGGTGGAGATTGGATCGATGGTGACCGTCGAGGATGAAAAGGGCGACCCGATGGAGTTCCTGCTGGCGCCCGCCGAGAACCGGGGATCGGCCGCCCTGGTGGTCTCGCCCACCAGCCCGCTGGGGCAGGCGGTGCTGGCCAAGTCCCCCGGCGACCTGGTCTCCTATGACGCGCCGGGCGGGACGTTCGAGGTCAAGGTCACCGCCGTCCGTCCCTTCGCACCCTGAGCGGCCCTTCTTCTTTACCCCTGCTCCCCCCCCCCCGCTCTCGTGTCGCCGGTAGATAGCGCCGACTCCTAACCGGCGGTCCTGTCCGCCCGACGAGCCGTAATCTGTGGGGCACATGAAGCCTCGACTGCACCGGCCCCGGGAGCTGGCCCAGCGTCTTCGCCGGGTGGCCCGTCTGCGGCCAGGCGAGGTCGAGGAGTACCTGGGCTCCAACCCGGAGGTGTGGACGGCCCTGGCCGAGGCCTCTCCTCACGACGCGGCGGACATCTTGGAGTCGGTCTCTGCCGATACCGCCGGGGAACTGCTGAGCCCTCTCGACCGGAGCCAGAGCGCCCCCATCCTCGAGGAGTTGCGCGACGAACTGGCCGCCGAACTCCTGAAGGAACTGCCTCTGGACGAAGCGGCCGACGTGCTGGAGGAGATGCCAGCCACCGAAGCCGTGGACATCCTGGAGAACATGGAGACCGAGACGGTCGAAGCGATGATCGACCTGATGGCCGAGCCGGCGGGGAGAGAGGTCAGCCGGCTGTTCCACTACCCCTCGGACACAGCCGGTGGGCTGATGACCACCGAGGTGGCGGCGCTACCCATCGGCCTCACCGCCGGGGAGGCGATCGAGAGGATCCGCACTATCCGGGAGACGGTGGAAGACCTCACCTACGTGTACGTGACCGACGACTTCGGCGTGCTTCGGGGGGTGCTCTCCTTCCGGGACCTGGTGTTCGTCAGACCCTCGGTCGGCCTCGACGAGGCGATGGAAACCAGCCCGGTGTCGGTCCACACGCTGGCGGACCGCGAAGAAGTCTCCGAGTTGATGCAGCGCTACCGCCTGATGGGTCTTCCGGTGGTGGACGACCTGGGACACCTGCAGGGAATGGTGACGTATGACGAGGTGATCGACGCGGTGCAGGCCGAGGCCTCCGAGGACTTCGCGGCCTCGGTGGGCGCCGGTGCGGAGGAGACCATCTACACCGCGGTGCTCTCCTCGGTGAGGATGCGGCTTCCCTGGTTGACTCTGAATCTGCTGCTGGCGATGGTGGTTGCGTTCGTCGTCGAGCGTCAGACCGGGATCATCTCGGCCGAGCCGGTCCTGGCTGCGCTCATGCCGGTGGTGGCCCTCCTGGGAGGCAACGGGGGGGTGCAGAGCCTGGCGGTGGTGATCCGCTCCATGGCCGCCGGCGACCTTCCCCGGGCGCGGATCTGGGAGGTCTTGAGACGCCAGGTGAGCATCGGGCTCCTGAACGGCGCCTTTCTGGCGGTGGCCGCCATGGGTCTAACTGTGGCGCTCCTATCGCTTGGGGTGTTCTCCTCCAACTACGGCGCGGCGCAGGTGGCGCCGGTGGTGGGAGTGGCGGCTCTGGCCAATCTGACCATCGCCACCCTGGCGGGGGCCGGCATCCCCATGGCGCTTCGCCGGATGGATTTCGACCCGGCGTTGGCGTCGAGCATCTTCCTCACCCTGATCACCGACGTGGTGGGATTCGGCGGGTTCCTGATGGTGGCCGCCGCCCTTCTCTGATCAGCCGCCATCCCCTGCGCGGGTTGTGAAAAATGCAGCCGCCAGACCGTTGAAAATGTCCCACCGGCTACGCATATTGATTAGGAGCAAACATCCCACCGCGGTCCGGACCGGGTGGATCATCACCAAGTCTCACCCACCTGCGGGCGGCCTCCGGGCAACGCTCCAAAGGTGACGAGCACCAGCCGACGACCAAGAATCCTCGGGTTCGGCCAGGCCTGCGCCTGTCCGAAAATTTTGACCGGAACGGCGGAGGCGGGTCGGGAGGGAAAATCCCAAAAAAAATTACGGCAGCGGGTGGGCGGCGGCGCTGGCGGGCTGTTAGGAGCCTACGATGTATCCCTCGAGGTTGGCGAATGGGCCTTGGAAGCGGAGGATGGCTCCCTCTAGGAAGCTGACCAAGTAGTGGCTCTCCAGGAGGGCCTTCTGTTCGGAGGTGCGTTCGGATTCGGGGGTCAGGAGGGCTGAGATCGCCTCGCGGCTGTCGAGGACGTGCAGTTCGTATAGGTCATCTCGTTCCTCGTAAATCGACAGCACCAGGTTCTCGAGGTCCACGTCGGTGTAGTCGCCCGGGGGGACTTCCAAGTGAAGCACGGTTCCATCCCGGGTCGACTCCTGCCGGGCCACCCGGAAGGAGATCTCGCCGCCCTCTTGGGCCGCCGTGGTCGAAGGGGATTCCGTGGCCGACCCCGGCTCCTCAGCGGAGGTGGTGGTGGGATCGGGCTCGGTCGTGGTGGTGGGATCGGGTTCGGTGGTGGGCGCGGCAGTGGTCACCACGCGGGAGGTGGTGGTCACCAGGGCCGGATCGTCGTCGCCGCCGCAGGCCGTGGCCGTCGCCAGGAATGCCAGTCCCGCCAGGATGCCGACCAGGCGAGCGTTCACCGACCCTGTCACTTCAAGAAACCGGGTACTTCCGATCGGTTCCGCAGGGCTCGGGAAGAACCGCTCCCTCAGGCTTCATCGACGAACTGTCTGACGCGTCGCACGAAGGCCTCTCGGAGGCGCTTGGTTACCGGTCCCCACTGGAACTCCTGCTCCCCGACCGCAACCACGGGCGTCACCTCCCGGGTGGTGCCGATCACCATCACCTCCTCTGCCTCCAGGACCCGGTCGAGACCGAAGCGTCCCTCCCGCATGGGCACGTCCGATTCCGACACGAGTTCCAGCACCACCCGCCGGGTTATCGAATCGAGAATCAACAGGTCCAGCGACGGGGTCTCCCACACTCCGTCATAGACCCAGGCCACCGAGAAAACCGGACCCTCCAGCACCGTCTGGTCGTCAGAGACCAGGAGGGCTTCGTCGAACCCCTCCTTAACCGCGTGACGGGTGGCGGCCATGTTGGGCCCGTAGGAGAGGGTCTTTCCCCCGGCGAGATCCCATGCTCGACCGGCGGAGTGCCAGGGAGCGGTGAGCGGAAATAGGGTCATGGTGTCGGGTCGGGAGGGAACTGGATGCCAGGTCACCACGCACTTCTCCTGGCCGGGCTCCGCGCCCCGACCAATGATCACCCTGATCAGCCCCTCCGGGCCGTAGGCCGCCACCTGCTGCACCCAGGAGTCGAGATCGGCGCGTGGGGGAACCTTGAGATCCATCATTGCGGCGGACCGGTGGAGGCGGTCGTGGTGGGCGTCCCACTCGAACGCAACGCCCCGGTACACGCGCATCACCTCGAAGCATCCGTCGCCCCTGGTGATGGTGGGACTGTCCATGTCGAACACCAAGGGCCCCGAGGGCTTGCCGTCGACCAGGATGGCATGCCCGCTCATCGGAGGTTCCAACCGCTGGTGATGGGACGGCGCCTCTCCCGTCCCAGGGACTTGGTGGTGATCTTGGGACCCGGCGCCGACTGGCGTCTCTTGTACTCGGACCTCTCGACCAACCCGACCACCCGGCGCACCAAGGCCGGATCGAAGCCGGCAACAGCTATCTCTTCCATAGAACGTTCCGAGTCGATGTACATGGCCAGGATGGAATCCAAGACATCATAGGGTGGAAGAGAGTCGGTGTCCAACTGGTCGGGACGGAGTTCCGCGGAGGGAGGCTTGGTGAGAATCTCGGTGGGGATGACCGGTTCCCGGCGGTTTCTCCACTGCGCCAGGCGGTACACGAGGGTCTTGTAGACGTCCTTCAGGGGTGCGAAGGCTCCCACCATGTCGCCGTAGAGAGTGGCGTAGCCCACCGACAGCTCCGATTTGTTGCCGGTGGCCAACACCAGCCCTCCGTGCCGGTTGGAGAGGGCCATGAGGATCGATCCCCGCGCCCGGGCCTGCAGGTTCTCCCCGGCGACGCCCCACTCGGCGTTTCCCATCACCGGAGTCAGGGTGTCCACGAAGGCGGCGTGGGCCCGCTCGATGGGGACCATGTCGAAGCGGATGCCTAGGTTGGACGAAAGCCGCTTGGCGTCGGTCTTGGAATGCTCGGAGCTGTAGACACTCGGCATGGAGACCCCCCAAACCCGGTCTGGGCCCAGCGCGTCGGCGGCCAGACAGGCGGTGACCGCCGAGTCGATCCCTCCCGACAGGCCCACCACCGCCGCCTCGAAGCGGTTCTTGCGCACATAGTCGCGAACGGCCAGCGTCAGCGCCTCCCAGACCTCTTCCTCGGCCTCCATCCACTCCCGATCGGGCCGCGCCCCGGCAGCCTCGGCGCCGGCCGGAGGGAGATCCACAAGGAAACGCTCCTCTGTGAACTGGGCGGCGCGATAGAGGATGGCGCCGTCGGATCCGGCCACCAGCGAGGCGCCGTCGAACACCAACTCGTCCTGGCCTCCCACCAGATTGAGATAGACCACCGGCGCTCCCGCCTCCCGGGCGCGGCGGGAGACCAGCGCCTCCCGCTCGGCGGCCTTGCCCAGGTGGTAGGGGGATGCGTTGATGTTGACGATCACCCCGGCCCCGGCTTCGGCCAGCTTCCTCCAGGGACCTTCGTCCATCCAGAGGTCCTCACAGACCGAGACTCCCACCCGCGTACCCCCAACCGGCCAGGTGCGGACGGTGTTGCGACCCGGATAGAACCAGCGCCGCTCGTCGAACACCCCGTAGTTGGGCAGGTGCTCCTTGTGATAGACCCCCTGTATCCGGCCCGACCCCAGAATGGCCGCGGCGTTGGCCACCCGGCGGGGCGCGGCGTCGTCCTCCCCGGCGTCGGGGCGGGCGGAGTCCAGGAACCCGACCACGGTGACGGTCCGGTCCGACCGCTCCGCAAGCCGCTCCAGCACGGCCCGGTTGGCCGCCAGGAAATCACCCCGCAGCGCCAGGTCCTCGGGCGGATACCCGCTAGTGGCCAACTCGGGAAGGACCAGGAGATCGGCTTTCGCCCCCTCGGCCCAGTCCATGGCTTCGAGGATCCGTCGGCAGTTGCCCTCCAGGTCTCCCACGTCGAAGTTGCACTGGGCGCCGGCGATTCGCATGCCCAATAAGGATACGTAACCAGGTGTGACGGCCATGCCGGTTAACACCGTGATACGCTGATCTTCGATGACGCCGATGCCCGGCAGCCCCATGACGGCGATCGCGGTTTTCTGCGGAGGGTCGTTGGGAGCGTTGGCCCGCTACGGACTCGGCGAGTGGCTGGCGCCGGTGGGACAGGTCGTCGGCGCCACGGTGGTCGCCAACCTCCTGGGGTCGGCGATTCTCGGGGTCCTGGCCGGCATGGCGGCGCGGCGGGGAGAGCGAGGTTTGGCCTGGTCGCTCCTGGGCGTCGGCTTCTCCGGCGCCCTCACCACCTTTTCCACCTTCGCCGTGGAGGCCATAACCATCTTCGACCAAGGAGGCCCGGCCGCGGCGGCGGTCTACGTGGGCGGCAGCGTGCTCGCCGGCCTGTGGGTGGCGTCGGCGGCCCGGAGGAGGAGCCTGGCGTGGTGATCCTGGGTGTGGCCCTGGCCGGCGGTATCGGAGCGTGCCTCCGGTGGCTCCTCACAGCCTGGCTGGATGGCCGGAGCAGACGGGGTACCGGCACCGGCGCGGTCAATCTGGCCGGCGCCTTCGCCCTCGGTCTGCTGGTGGCCCTTACCGACGGAGGTCGGATCGACCCGTTGTGGGGAACTGTGCTGGGGACCGGTTTCCTGGGGGCTCTCACCACCTTTTCGACGTGGATGATCGAGACCCTCGAAGAGTCCCGCCAAGGAGCGGGGAGCGTCTGGTTGAGGATCCTGCCCCTCACCCTGGCGGGAATCGCCCTGGCGTGGATCGGGATGGCGGCTGGGGGCGGCGCCTAGGGGTCAGTCTCCCAGGAGCCGGAAACCCTCCGCTCTCAGGGCCCTGCGCAGGCTGTCGGACTCCTCCGGCCGGACCGAGAGGGTGAGCACTCCTCCGCCGCCATGGGTGGCGTGGCGGAGTTGGAGGTCCCGCAGGTCCACACCGCTCTCAGACAGCGCATGGCCCACCCGGGCGATCTCTCCCGGTCGGTCCTCCAGCAACACCCCCAGCCCTTCGCCCGGGGGGGCGAATGCGGCGCGGGTCCGCCTCGCCGAACCGAGAAGCTCACCTACCCACTGGTCTTCGAGACCCTCCAGATGCCTCGCCCAGTCCTCCAATCCGGCCGACATCTCCCGCAGCACCGAGGAGAGGGAGACCCGGTTGGAGACCAGCAGGTCCGCCCACCAGTCCGAATCCGACAGCGCGATCCTGGTCAGGTCACGGAACCCTCCGGCCACCAGCGCGTCGGCGGCGGCGCCTTCCCGGGACAGCCGGTCGACCAGGGAGGCGGCCAGCACCATGGGGAGGTGGCTGACCAGGGCCACTATGCGATCATGGCGGTCGGCAGTCATCTCCACCGGCACCGCCTCCAGGGTCCGGGCGAGTTCGGAGACGGCGAGGATGTCCCGGGAATCCGCATGATCGGTGGCGATCACCCAGGTGGCGCCGCGGAACAGCCCTCCGCTCGCTCCCAGCGGACCGGAGACCTCCCGGCCCGCCATTGGATGGCCTCCCACGAAGCGGGCGAGGTGCCTGGCCGCCGCCACCACCGGCTGTTTGATGCCTGCCACGTCGGTAACCAGCGCATCGGTTCGAAGCTCGGTGAGCATTGAGATCGTCGCCCTGGGAGGCGATGCCAGGATCACCAGTTCGGCGCTCTCGACGGCTTCCTCCAAGCTCCCGGCCTGTTTGGATACCGCTCCCACGGATGCCGCCTGAGCCAAGTGCTCGGGGTTGGTGTCCCATCCGCACACCTCCCATCCGGCCACGGAAAGCCCGATCCCGATCGAAGCACCGATCAGCCCGGTGCCGACTACCGAGACCGAAGGCATCTAGAGGGGGATGCCCAGCGCTCGGGCCATCACCTCGATGCTCTTCATCAACTCGGCGAACTCCTCGGGCAGTATCGCCTGGGCGCCGTCGACCAGGGCGGTGTCGGGGGCGGGATGGACGTCGACCATCAGCCCGTCAGCTCCCACTGCCAGCCCCGCCCTCGCCAGTGGCGGCACCAGGTGCCTCTTCCCGGAGGCGTGAGAAGGGTCGACCAGCACCGGGAGATGAGAAAGTTCCTTGAGCAGGGGAACGGCGGTGATGTCCAGGGTGTTGCGGGAAGCGGTCTCGAATGTGCGGATGCCCCGCTCCACCAGAATGATCTCCTGGTTCCCCTCCTTGTAGATGTACTCAGCGGCGTTCAACCACTCTTCCAGGGTGGCGGTGAACCCTCGCTTGAGCATCACCGGGGTCTTGGTCCGGCCCACCTCGGTCAGTAGGGCGAAATTGGACATGTTGCGCGTGCCGATGCGAAGGATGTCGGCGTAGCTGGCGACCAGCTCCACGTCCCGGGGGTCCAGCACCTCGGCCACGAAGGGCATGTCGAACTCCTCGCGAGCCTCCGCCAGGAGAATCAAAGCCTTCTCCTTGAGACCCTGGAAGGAAAACGGAGAGGTGCGGGGCTTGAAGGCGTCTCCCCGCAACACCGTGGCTCCCGCCGCCCTGACCGCCTCGGCGGTCTCGAACAGGATGTCGCGGGACTCCACCGCGCACGGCCCGGCAACCGGCGTGAACGATCCGTCGCCGATGTGCACCCCTCGCACGTCGATCACCGTGTCGGAGTCCTGGAACTCGCGGCTGACCAGCTTGTAGGACCTCATCACCGGCACGGCCCGCTCCACTCCGGCCAGCGCCTCCAGGGGCAACTGCAGGATCTGGTTACGGTCGCCCACCGCTCCGATGACGGTACGGAAGCGGCCCACCGAGACATGAGCCTCACAATCTATCGACTCGAGGCGGTTCACCACCGTCTCTATCTGGTTCTGGGTGGCGTCTTTTCTCATAACGATGATCATCGAGGTCCTCAGAGGTCGGCCCGTATAGATGTTACGGCTTCGCAACCGGCCGATGTTCATCGTTTCCCACTCCTGCGGCTCCGCGAAATATCCCGATGGGCCGGCGGTGGTTGCATGTCCCGATACCGGTAGTCTCTTGCCGGTATGCCGATCGACATCGCCGGTTTCATCCACAGCGTCAAGGAACACGCGATCAAACACGGCTTTCACATCCACGACGAGCGCCATTTCGTGGAGACCTACTCTCTCCGCCAGTCCTGGGAGGTGGATCTCCACCCCGCCGAGTCCTGCAGCCAGCCGATCGATCTCCACCTGTCCCTGGACGTGGAACCCCGGGCGCTCCTGGCCCTGATCGACCGCCTGGACGAGATGGAAGACGACTTCGAGGAACCCGAGGACATCTACCAGATGCACATGTATTTCAACTGGTCGGTCCCTCCTCTCACCAACCCACCCGACCTCCTGGTGCTGGCCACGGACCTGGCGGGGGTGGGGGAGCTCTCCCTCCCCATCGAGGTGCAGGCCATCGACTCCTATGCCCCGCTGGGCGAATCCACCCAGCGCCGCCTGATGATCACCGGCACCGTGCACATCTCCCTGGTCGACATGGTGATGGGCCGCGAGCAGTTGTGCGAGACCCTGGAACTGGCCAAGGAGGTCAGCGTCTATTTGGCCGACCGCATCGAAGCCTGGGTGTGACCCCCCGATCCTCCCTGGCCCGGAGCCTCATCGATACCTGTTCTCGAGGGGGTGGATTCTGCGTCGGAGGGCCGCCCGACTCCGATAAGCTGGATGTCGACCAACCGCCTACCACCAGGAGGGCTTGATGGCGCTAAACGTGTACTTGCATTTCAACGGCAACTGCCGGGAGGTCTTCGAGTTCTACCGTTCGGTTTTCGGAGGCGAGTTCGACTCGTTCTCGACCTTCGGCGAGATGCCGGACGAGATGGGCATGACGGAGGAGGAGAAGGACGGCGTACTGCACGTCTCCTATGACATCGGCGGCACCGCCATGATGGGCAGCGACGTCCCCAGCGCCTTCGGCCCGCCTGTGGAGATGGGCAACAACTTTGCCATCTCCTACCAAGCCGAGAGCCGCGAACAGACGCAGAGACTGTTCCAGGGGATCTCGGAAGGCGGAAGGGTCACCATGCCGCTGGGCAACACGTTCTGGGGCGCCTACTTCGGCGCTTGCACCGACAAATACGGCATCAACTGGATGTTCAGCTACCAATAGCCGCTCCCGAGCGGTCACAGGCCGCCGGTTATTCTCCCGCGTCAGACCTCGAGCGGCAGTCCGCCCGCCGGCTCAGGGGTATGCGACCTGAGGTTGGAGTCCCACCACCCGGGGCTGGCCCTGCTCCATCTCCAGGAACACCAGCCAGGTGGACCAGTCGAGTCCCTGGAACTCCTCATTGTCCCCGGGATCATGGATGGCGACCCAAGGGAAGTTGGCGAACGCCGAGGAGATGGCCGAACCGGGCAGCACCGCGTTGGCTCCCAGCGTCAGGCCCCCCACCTCGATCTCCACGTCCTCGTCGAGGTAGTCGGCCAGGAATGGGTCTGCGATCACCTGCTTCCAGGTGGCGACGGTCGCCCCCGCCTCATTGGCGGCGGACCCGGTGTTGGACCATCGCAGTTCGGTGTTGTCGTCCCCCAGCCCGGATAGCTCGTCGGGCTCCCAGCGGCGCAGGTTCTGGTCGTGGTAGATGACGAAGAGGCCTCTCCAAGACACCGTGTCCGCCAGGTTGTTGCCCAACACCAGTGCGTTGGCGAAACTGTCCAAAGCCGCCTTCCACGCCCACTCGGCCTCGACCTCCTCGGGCGACCAGATCTCGGTGAGGTAGTAGCCGTAGGCCCATCCCCAGGTGTCCTCGGTGATGACTTCGTGCCAGACCCGGCCATTCACCACTTCCAGGGCGCCGGTGGGGGCCAGTCCCGCCTGGGCCGGGAGGAGTTCGCCCACGATGGGATTGTCGGTGCCGGGTCCCTCCCTGAAGTTCAAGCTGTTGTCCGCCTCGTCGGGTGCGAGCAGCACCACTCCCAGGCGGCGTCCGGCTGGAAGGGTGGTGGTAGTGGTGGTCGGCGGCGGAAGGGTGGAGGTGGTTACCACGTCCGGCTGCGTCCCGTCGGCGCCGGCCGCGGTCCCCTGAGTGCCCGACTCCGCTTCCGCGGCGGTGGTCTCTCCCTCCGCGACGGTCTCTCCGCCATCGGGTTCAGCTTCTTCGTCCCCGCCGCAGGCCGCCCCCAACAGAGCCAGCACCAGAACCGTCCAGAGCAACAGTCGCAGGGGGTTCCGGGGCTTTGCTCCAAACATGTCTGCCCAAGAATAGTAACAACCCACGAGGGACAACACCACCTACCCCCCGGAGGACAACCTCGCCGCGGCTAGGGCCGCTCTCCCCTTCCCAGCCGGAGGTTGACGTCATCCACCACCCCCAACAACTCCAACGGCTCGTCGATCACATAGTGGGCCCCCGCCTCCCACAGGATCCGCCGGGCCGCGGCCAGGCGTTCGGACACTTCCTCGGGTGACCAGGACCGGGCCTCTGACAGGCTGTGCGCGTTCATGTAGTTGCCGTACCGGGCAATCCCGACCGACCAACACCCGGCCTCCAGTCCCTCCTCGACTCCCGAGGTGGTGTCGTCCACCTTCACCACCGCCTGGATGGGATGGACATCCATGAGATCGAGGTTGCGATAGAGCATGAAAGGCCGGGGCCGGGCGCCGTGGGTCACCTCGTCCCCCGCCACCGTGCAGTCAGGGTGAAAACCCTGGCGGCGGGCCCGCACCAATAAGACGTCCACCATCGAACGGACGAACCCGGTGGTCACGCCGATCTTGACGCCGTAGTCGCTCTGCAGCCTTCCGGCCATCTCCACCACCCCCGGCAACAACTCCGCATGCTCGGGAAGACACTCGATCGTGAGGGGGACGAAATCCTCGAACATCCCGCGGGCATCGGCCTGGTCGGGGCCCCGCCCATGGACGGCCCGCCAACGTTCCCGGATGGCGGGCTTCTCGAGCAGGCGCCGGATGTGAAGGTCCTTGGTCACCCCCATCGGGCCCCGGGCCTCGGACATGGTGATCTCCACCCCCCTCCTCCTGAACACCTCCACGAACACCCGGGCCGGAGCCAGCACATAGGCGTCCACCACAGTCCCGCTCCAGTCGAGAATCACCCCTCGAACCGGGCCCCGGTAGGACCGCTCTACGCGCCGGCTTTCATCGGACATCACGCCCTACAGTCTGGCAAGTTCACCCGCCTATTCGTAGTAATGTCTCAATCCATGTCCGAGACCGTCCAGTTGTTCGTGACCTGCATCATCGACGCGGTCTTCCCCCAGGTAGGACGGGATGTGGTGGAGGAACTGGAGCGGAACGGGGCGGAGGTGGAGTTTCCAGCCGACCAGACCTGCTGCGGACAGCCCGCCTACAACGCAGGCCACCACCGGGAGTCGACGGAGGTGCTGCTGCACAACCTGGAGGTGTTGGACCGGACCGGGGGCCCGATAGTGATCCCGTCAGGGTCCTGTGCGGACTTTCTCATCCATCACGGCCCGCGGCTGGCGTCCGGAGACCCGGAGAAGGCCGCCATGGCCGAACGGGTGGCGGCGCGGATCCGGGAGTTCACCTCATACGTCGCCGAACAGCGGGAGCGGGCCTCGGTGGAGGAGACCGAAACCCGAGACCGCTCCCCCGCCCGCCGGGCCTTCTATCACCCCTCATGCCACGCTCTGCGCGGCCTGGGCCTGCGACGGGAGGGAGAGTCGCTCCTGGAATCGGTGCGGGGGGTGGAACGGGTCGAGATCGAGGGCGCCGAGGAGTGCTGTGGATTCGGCGGCCTGTTCGCCCTGGAGATGCCCGAGGTCTCCACCGGGATAATGAACACCAAGCTGGACCGGCTGGAAGAAGCCGGTGTGGAGATGCTGGTGGGAGGGGATGCGGCTTGTCTGATCCACCTGGAGGGGGGCCTCCGGCGGCGTGAGAACCCCATGCAGGTGGTGCATATCGCCTCGGCGATCGCCAACGGCCGGAAGGGCGGCCGATGAGCCAGCCGGTCACCTTCCGCCGCCGGGCCGTCGGGGAGATGGATACTTCCAAGCCGGCGGCCGTTGGACGGGCGGCCCGGAGGTTCATGGGGAAGCGCCAGTGGGCGGTCGACGACTTCACGCCCATGGAGGAGACCCGCGATCGGGCCCGGATGATCCGCCTCCACACCCTGGCCAACCTCCACACCTATCTCGACCAGTTCGCCGACTCGGTGGAACGCAACGGCGGCCAGGTGCTCTGGGCGGCCGACGCGGCGGAGGCCAACCGGCTCATATCCGAAGTGGTCGGTAGGAAGGAGGGCTCCCTGGTGATCAAGTCCAAGTCGATGGTCACCGAGGAACTCGACCTCAACGCCCACCTGCAGGCCGAGGGGCACACGGTGGTGGAGACCGACCTGGGAGAGTTCATCGTCCAGTTGGCGGAGGACCACCCCTCCCACATCATCGCCCCGGTTATGCACCTCACCCGCCAGGACATCGGGGAGTTGTTTCACAAGCGGCTGGAGATTCCCTACACCGACGATCCCGAGGAACTCAACGCGGTCGCCCGACGCCACCTGCGCCGTTTCTTTCTCTCCGCCGACGTGGGCATCTCGGGAGTGAACACGGGAGTGGCCGAGACCGGGTCGATCGTCACCGTCACCAACGAGGGCAACGGATGGTTGACCACCGCCGCTCCCCGGACCCACATCGCCGTCATGGGCATGGAGAGGCTGGTCCCCACCTTCGCCGACGCGGCCACCATCGTGGAGGTGCTGGCCCGCTCGGCTACCGGCCAGCGGCTCAGCGTATACACCAACGTGGTGTCCGGGCCGAGAAGACCCGGCGATCCCGACGGACCCGACGAGTTCGTGGTGGTGATCGTGGACAACGGACGCAGCCGGGTACTCTCCACCGACGCCTCCGAGATCCTGGCCTGCATCCGCTGCGGGGCGTGCCTGAACGTCTGCCCGGTCTTCCGGGAGGTGGGCGGCCACGCCTACGGGCAGGTCTATTCGGGTCCCGTCGGGTCGGTGCTGGCCCCCGGGCTGGCGGATTTCACCGAGGCGGTGGACCTGCCCTTCGCCTCCAGCCTGTGCGGAGCCTGCCGGGAGGTGTGCCCGGTCCGGATCGACATACCCAAGCTGCTGGTCCACCAGCGGGTGCGGGCAACCAGGGAGAACGATCCATTCCGGTGGTTGGGGCCCGGGCTGTCGCTCTACGCACAGGCGGCCAAGCGTCCCAGGGCGTGGAAGAGCCTCCTGGCGGCCGGGCGGATGGCCGGCCGGTTGAAGGGGAAGGACGAGTGGTTCCACCGCCTGCCCTTCCACGCCAAGGGGTGGACGCGGAGCCGGGACTTCCCTCCGCCTGCCCGAGAGTCCTTCCGGCAGTGGTGGAAGGAGAACCGCAGTGGAACGTAAGCGGTTTCTTAGCACGGTCGAGGCGGCGGTGGGCGCAGCCACCCTTCCAGGTTTACCCGCGCCGCATCCCGGCGATGCCGTTCCCGACCTGGCCGAGGTGGACCTGACCCCTCATTTCATCGAGGCCTTCGAGTTGCTGGACGGGGTGGCGCACCACCGGTCGCCCCTCGAGGTAATCTCGGGGATCATGGAGGAGCGGGGCGCCGAGGAATTCCTGGCCTGGGACCAGGAGCACCTCCCCGCCGACGGACTGCTGGCCTCGCTGGCCGAGAGAGGGTACCGGCGGGCGTCCACCTGCCTGCCGTCCGAGCCCGAGGGTCGAGTCGCCCATCAGATGGGCTACATGGACGCGGTGGTGGGGGTGTCGGCGGCGCTTGCAGCCTTTGCGGAGTCCGGCTCGGTGGTGGTCGCCTCCGGGCGAGGACGCTCCCGCCTGGCCTCGGTGATCCCGGCGGTGCACGTGGTGCTGGTGCCCACCGACCGGATCTTTCGCTCCCTCTCCCACTGGGCGGCCCAGGCCGACTCGCCGGGCAGTCTCGCCAACCTGGTGTTCGTCACCGGCCCCAGCCGCACCGGCGACATAGAGTTGACCCTCACCAAGGGCGTGCACGGCCCCGGTGAGATCCACGCCGTGCTGCTGTGACGGTCGCCAGCCGCCTGCGGCCGTTCGGGAACACCATCTTCACCGAGATATCCCATCGCGCCCGCCAGCGCGGGGCGGTCGATCTCGGGCAGGGCTTCCCCGACTTCGAGGGTCCGGACTTCGTGAAGAAGGCCGCCAAGTCGGGGATCGACGTCGAGTCCAACCAGTACCCGCCTTCCATGGGCCTTCCGGTCCTGAGGGAGCGGATCGCCGCCGGCTTCCACGCCCAAACCGGGATCGGAGTGGACCCGGACAGCAACGTGACCGTCACGTCCGGGTGCACCGAGGCGCTTGCGGCCTCCTTCCTGGGCCTCGTGGAACCGGGCGAGCGGGTGATACTCCTCGAGCCGTGGTACGACGCCTACCCGGTGGGCTGCGCCCTGGCCGGGGCAATCCCCCGGTTCGTGACACTCCGCCCTCCCGACTTCCGACTGCCCGAGGCCGAGTTGCGGGCGGCGTTCGCCGAAGGCGTCCGGGCGATCGTGTTCAACACGCCCCACAACCCGACCGGCCGGGTCTTCGATCACGATGAGTTGGCGCTGGTGGCCGACCTGTGCGTCTCCCACGACGTCACCGCCTTCACCGACGAGGTCTACGAGCACATCCGATTCGACGGGAAACCCCATCTCTCCCTGGCTTCCTACCCGGGGATGTGGGAGAGAACCGTGACCATGTCATCGGTGGGCAAGAGCTTCTCCCTGACCGGATGGAAGACCGGGTGGGCGGTGGCGCCCGAAGGCCTCACCGCCGGGGTGAGAGCGGCCCACCAGTTCCTCACCTTCACCACTCCCAACCCCATGCAGCACGGGACCGCCGTCGCCCTTTCCGCCCCCCAGGAGTATTTCGACGAGTTGCGCGCCCTGTACACCTCCCGCAGAGACCTTCTGGCGGAGGGACTGGACGGGCTGGGCTTCGGCGTTTACACCCCCGAGGGCACCTACTTCCTGCTGGCCGACCACCGCCCGTTCGGCTTCTCCGACGACGTGGCCTTCGTCAACCACGTCATTGAACATCTGGGGGTGGCGGCCATCCCGCCGTCGGTGTTCTACAACGATCCGGCGGACGGCGCCGAACTGGTGCGCTTCGCCTTCTGCAAGAGCGAGGACACCCTGCGCTCGGCGCTCCGGCGGTTGGAGGGTATCAGGGGGTGAGGATCACCTTTCCGGTGGTCTCCCTACCCTCGAGCATCCCGTGGGCGCGGGCGGCTTCCCGCATGGGGAGGCTGTGACCGATCCGCAGGCCCAACTCGCCGCTGATCAACATCTCGAACAGGGATGAGGACCTCTCCAGCAACTCGGCGCGGGTGGACACGTAGTCCGCCCCCGTGGGGCGGGTCAGGAACAGCGACCCCTCTTGGGTGAGGCGCAGCGGCGCCACGGGAGGAACCGGCCCGCTGGCGTTCCCGAAGGTGATCATCATCCCCCTGGGCCGAAGCACCGAGAGCCCCCGGTCGAAGGTGGCCGCACCCACCCCGTCATAGACGACGTCGATCGGGCGGGAACCGGCGATCTCCTCCACCGCGTCCCCGAAGTCGGTCTCCCGGTAACAGATGACATGGTCGGCCCCGGCGCTCTCGGCCAGCCGGGCCTTCTCGGCACTCCCCACCGTGGTGAACACCTCCGCCCCGCGTCGTTTGGCCAACTGGATCAGGAGCAACCCCACTCCCCCCGCACCGGCATGCACCAGCGCCCGGTCGCCCTCCGAAAGCGGGAAGGTGTCGTTGGCCAGGAAGTGGGCGGTTATCCCCTGCAGCAACAGCCCGGCCGCCGACTCGATCTCCACACCCGGAGGCACCGGGACCATCCTCTCCGCCGGCCCCACCACCTGCTCGGCATAGGAGCCCAGGCAGGTGCTCCACGCCACCCGGTCCCCCACTTCGATCCCCTCAGCCCCTTCCCCCAGTTCCCGGACCACTCCCGCCCCCTCCAACCCGGGAGTGAAGGGGAGTTCCACCGGATAGAGGCCGGTCCGGTGATAGGTGTCGATGTAGTTCACTCCGGCGGCCAGCACGGTGACCAGCGCCTCTCCGGGACCCGGGCGGGGATCGGTAACCTCCCTCCACTCCATGTGGCCGGGGCCGCCGTAGTCCTCCACCCTTATTGCCTGCATCCAACCTCCATGTTCGGTGTTTCAAAGTGTATCCCGAGGCGTGGTGACGAGAAGCGTTCGAAAGGAAGGCCACCCCGTCTAAGCTGGTAAACATGCCGAGAGTACGTCTTTTCGCGGGCCTGCGGGAGGCGGCGCGCACCTCGGAGTTGGAGATCGAGGGCGCCACGGTGGGCGAGGTGCTGGAAGCCGCTTCATCCCGGTTCGGAACGCAGTTCGCCGAGGGCCTGGCCACCGCCAAGATATGGCGCAACGGCGAAGAAGTGGACACCGTTGCGCCGGTCGGCCCCGAAGACGAGATCGCGCTCCTGCCTCCCGTCTCGGGCGGTTCCGTCGCCTGGGGAAGAGAACTGGGCTCGGGAGGCGCCGCCACCCTGGTGGTGGTGGCCGCGCTGGTACTGGGCAACTTGGTGGGGGAACAGGATCTGTGGACCCCGATCCTGGCGGCGATGGTGGGACTGTGGACCTTCGACGTGGTCGGGGCCGCATCGGAACGGGGACACGACCTGGCGATCGGATCCCTTCTGGCGGGCCAGGTCGCAGCCATGGCGCTCATCCACCTGCTGGGCCCCTCCGCCCTGCTGCCCGCCCTGGCAATGGGAGTGATTTTCCCACTGGGCGCGGCGACGTTCGTGCCCCGGCGCCGCCACCTCACCTCCCTGGGCATAGCGGCCGGTGTGGGGGCGCTGAGTTGCGGCGCCCTGGCGTCCCTGATGCTGGCCAGAGCGGTGTTCGAGCCGGGTGGTCGCACCGTCGGATTCTTCCTGCTGGTGGTAGTAGGCACCATCATCCTGGCGGAGGCCGTGCGGCGGATGCGGTCCAACCGGTTGCTGAACCGCCAGAACACGGTGGTGATCGGAGTGGTGGCCCTGTCCATCATCGGGGCGGTGCTGTGGGGGTTCTCCGTCACCGACTTCCTCCTGATCGGCTTCGGACTCTCCGCCGCCTATCTGGCCGGGGAGGGCTTCGGCACGGTGCTTCGCTCCGGGCGGCTCTGGTCCAGTCCCCTGCCCGGCATCCTGTCGAGCCTGGACGGACCTCTCTGCGCCGGACTGGTGTTTTTCGCCCTGCTCACGCTGATCCTCTGAAGGCGCCCCACCATTAGCGGGGCGAGACCTTTAACCTATCCGACATGGGAAGATCGGAGCGCATTCCAGCCCTTCTGGTCCTGGTTGTAATGCTCATGGGAACCGGCGGAACACTGTTCTCCGTGGCGCAGGAGGAGGATGAGGAGCAGGCGCCGGCTGAAATAGAGAAGAGTGAGGTGGATGAGGCGTGTGCGGCTTCCCGAGGACAGTTGGCCGTGTACGAAGGCGCATTGGATCTCTTCCATGAGGCGACCGCCGAGTGGGACATCGTACTGGAGGACATCGAAATCGCCCGCGGGCGCGCCGACGTGGCGGAATCGTTGGCGGCCCGCAAGGCAGAAGAGGTCGAAGTGCTGCGCGCCGACCTGGAGGAGGCCGCCATCCAGATCTACATGCAGCAGGGGGTACTGGCCCTGACGCCCTTCTTGGGGGAGACCCCCGGCGATCTGATAGTCGGCCGGCACTACCTGGAGACCGGCACCGAGACGAAGGTGGCCGACATCAATAACTACCTCAGTTCCCAGAGAGACCTCAACCTCCACCGCGAGGAGATCGCCGCCCTCGAGGCCGAACTGCTGGATCTGGAGTCCCGGAAGGAAACCTGGACGAGACAGTTGGCGTTGGCGACCCGGGACCAGCACGCCGCCTGGGAGGAACTGGATGACGACTGCCAGGAACTGTTGAGGAAGTGGGAGGCGCAGGAGGCGCGCAAGAGGGCCGAGGAGGCCCGCCGCAGAGCCGAGGAGGCGGCGCGGAGAGCGGCGGAGAGGGCAGCCGAGGCACGGCGCCGCGAGCAGGCCCGCATCCAGGCCGCGGCTCTCGCCTCACGCCAGGGCCAGGGGATCGGCCCGATACCCGGGCTGGTGTGTCCGTTCCCGGGATCGGCGTTCGTGGACTCCTGGGGGGCGCCCCGCTCGGGAGGGAGGAGCCACAAGGGGGTCGACATGTTCGGCCCCAGGGACGCTCGCCTCCTGGCAACGGCAAGCGGGGAAATCACCATAACCAACGGCGGCCTGGGAGGGAGGGGCCTTTGGATTCACTCCGACACCGGGGTTGCCTACTACTACGCTCATCTGAGCGACTGGAATGTTGTTGAGGGCCAGCGGGTGAGCGCCGGCGATGTGGTCGGATACAACGGCTCCACCGGCAACGCTTGGGGGGGCCTCCCCCACCTTCACCTTCAACTCCATCCCACCGGGAGGGAGGGTCCCGCCTACAACCCCTATCCGACCATCCGGGCAGCCTGCTGAGCGATGCGCATACATCAAGACTGGAACACCGACGGGTTCGGCTATCCGACGGTTGATGATCATCTGGGTCCTTTTCCCGGGCGGGGTTTCCTTCGGGCCGTGACCCCGAAAGTGGAGTTGGTGGAGGGAGACGACGCCCTGCTGGCGCTGGAGCGGGCAGAGGACGGCACTGTCCGGATGGCCGGTCGCTCTTCCCTGACCGACTACCACAGTCCCCGTGGCTCCCGGGTCCCCGCCCTGGTGGCCGAGTGGTGGAGGCGCCAGGAGCCGGGAACCAAACTCGAATGGGACTCCCTTCCCCGCCGCGCCGCCGGGGCGGTGAAGGAGGGATTGGCCCTGGTCGGCGCCGAGCCGGTGACCCGCCAGACCGCGGTGGCCGCCGTGCTGCACCTGCCCGCCACCTATGACGAGTACCTGCAGATGGTGGGTAAGAAGGAGCGCCACGAGATCAGGCGCAAGGCCAGACGCTATCACCGGGAGCTTGCGGAGGCAATCATCCGGACCGAGCACGGCGCGGGGTGGGGATTCGAGGAATTCGTGAGGCTTCACAGGTTGGCGGCGGGGGCCAAGGGCCGGTTCATGGACGACCAGACCGAGGCTCTGTTCCGGCGCCTGGCGGATCTTCCCGGATGGAGGGTCGACCTGCTGGGCGACCGGGGGGGAAAGGCCACCGCCTGCGTGTTCGGCTACTCGGATGCGGATTCCTACTACCTGTACAACTCCTCCTTCGATCCGGCATATTCGAGATCCTCTCCCGGGGTGGTCCTCCTGTCCTCGATGATCGAGAAGGCGGTGAGCGAGGGCCTCTCCCGCTTCGACTTCCTGAAGGGCGACGAGACCTACAAGCGGCGGCTGGGAGCCGTCCACCGACCCCTCTACACGGTGAGTTGTCGAAAATGATCGCCCGAGTCGCCTTCATCTCCATGCACACATCGCCGCTTCGGAACCCCGGAGAGGGAGATGCGGGAGGCATGAACGTCTACCTCCATGAACTCTCCACGACCATGGCGGCCCAGAATGTGTCGGTGGACGTTTTCACCCGACGGGATCATCTCAGACTGCCGGAGACGGTGACGGTGGCGCCGGGTTACCGGGTGCATCACCTGCAGGCTGGACCTCCCTGCGCTCTGCCGATCGAATGGCAGGCGCCGCACTTGGAGGAGTTCAGCCAGGCGCTCCTCGATCGTCTAGAAGCCGGGATGGCCCTGCCCGACCTGGTACACAGCCATTACTGGCTCTCGGGATGGGCGGCGCTGGAAGTCAAGGAGAGGGTGGGCATCCCCATGGCCAACTCCTTCCACACCCTGGGCAGGGTGAAGGACGCCACCCGGCGAGCGGACCAGTCCCCCACCCACCCGATGCGGATCGCCACCGAGGAGACCCTGATCTCCAGCGCGGACTGCGTGGTGGCGTCCACTCCCTTCGAGGCGGACGACCTCATGGACCATTACGGAGCGGACCCCACCAAGCTGTGCATCTCCCCTCCGGGAGTGAACCGCACCAACTTCAAGCCGGGGGACCAGGCCGCTGCCCGGAGGAGGTTGGGCCTGGGGGCGGGACCCCTGGCGTTGTTCGTGGGGAGGATCCAGGCACTCAAGGGACCGGACGTGGCCCTGGCGGCGGTGAAGGCGGCCCGCGAGCGCATACCGGATCTCCGTCTGCTGGTGGTGGGGGGGCCGAGCGGACCCGAGGGGAAGCGGGAGATGGAGGCGTTGCGCGCCGCGGCGGCCGGACTGGGGCAGGGGGCGGTCCGGTTCCAGTCGCCGGTCCCCCACGACCGGCTCGGCGACTTCTACCGCGCTGCCGATGTGCTGGTGGCGCCCTCCCGCAGCGAGTCCTTCGGCTTGGCGGTGGCCGAGGCGCAGGCCTGCGGGCTGCCGGTGGTGGCCGCCCGGAGAGGTGGGCTGATGTACGTGGTGGAGGACGGAGGATCCGGCTGGCTGGTGGACGGATGGGAGCCGGAGGGATACGCCCTCGCCATAACCAAGGTGCTGGAGGACGAGGAGTTACGGGCCGGCATGTCGGCCCGCGGGGTGGAATGGGCCCGTCAGTACTCCTGGCAGGCGACCTCCGAGCGCCTCCTGGAACTCTACCGGAGCGTGCTTTTCCACCGATGACGGATCTCTCGGGCACCCTCGTTCAGGCCATCTCCGCCTGGGTGGCGGACCCCCAGAGCGACGTGGAGTACTCCGAGGAGGTGGAGGGCCGGTGGGCGGTGAGGATGCGCCAGAGCGTCCGATCGGCTACCACCGTTTGGTGGACCGTGGGCGACCGGAGCATCATCGCCGAGGCCTACGTGCTGCCCGCCCCTCCCGCCAACCAGGCCGAGGTGTACCGGCTCTGTTTGCTGCGCAACCATCGTCTGTGGCGATGCCAGTTCGCCCTGGACCGGGAAGGAGCAGTGGTGCTGACCGGGCGGTTGGCCGCCTCGGAGGTGAGCCCGGAGTCACTTGACCTGCTGCTGGGAGAGATCTACGAAGCAGTGGAACTCAGTTTCCGGCCCCTGGCGATGATGGCATTCTCCGACCCGCGAAAAGAGCGCCCCCAGAAGGCTTGACATGGCCCCCTCGGCCCTCCCACTCTGTCAATGGGCGGGCGGGAGACCGAGCGTCACCTAAAGGGAAGGCGGGATGGCGCCGGAGCCCGCCCGGCCCGGAAACCCCCTCGTGATGCATTACGCCAGCCAATAAGAGCCGGCGCCCCGGTTGTAGCCTTGGGTGCCTGCCTTCAGGGGTGTAGGACCAACAGGACAATCATGAGTCTTCCCATCAGCTTTCTCTCAGACTTCGGAACGGACGACGAGTTCGTAGGGGTGGTCCACGGGGTGATGGCCCGGATCGCGCCGGAGTCGCGGGTGATTGACATCAACCACCGGATCCCGGCCGGAAACGTGCGGGCCGGAGCGCTGTCGCTGCTGCGGGCCGTGCAGTACCTGCCTCCCGGGGTGGTCCTGGCGGTTGTGGACCCGGGGGTCGGGACCGACCGGAGGGCCCTGGCGGTCGAGACGGGAGAGATCGTGTTTGTGGGTCCCGACAACGGCCTGCTGTCGCCGGCCGTGGCGATGGTGGGCGGCGCCAGGCGGATGGTCGCCCTGGAGAACCCCGCCTACCGCCTCCCCTCCGTGGGAGAGACCTTCTGGGGACGAGACGTCTTCGCACCGGCGGCGGCGGCCCTGGCTGCGGGGGAAGCCGACCTCTCTGAACTAGGACCGCCGGTCGGCCCCGAGGAGGTGACTCCCCTCCTCCTACCCCTTCCGGAGTTGAGCGCCGGCAGGGTGAGCGGGGAGGCCTGGTGGGTGGACACCTTCGGGAACGTCCAGACCAATATCGGCCCCCACGACCTGCAGGCCGCCGGTCTGGATGACTGCCCGGAACTGTCGGTGCGCATCGGCGCGTCCACCTACCGGATAGGTGTGGCGAGGGCCTACGCCGAGGTGGAGAGGGGAGAACTCCTGGTCCATGTCGACTCGGCGGGTCTCATGGCGCTGGCGATGCGGGAAGGGCGGGCCTGCGACCGGCTTTCGCTGTCCGAACGCATGTCGGTGGTCATGGAGAGACCACCAGACCCCACAATTGCACCACCGCCGCCACCACGATGATCAGCGCCAGGGCGATGATGGCTATTGCCGTGCCGGGCCGCACTCAGTCACTCCCATGGGCCTCCCAGCATATCGGACCGTAATGGTCGGCAGGCGACGCTACCTGGTCTTCTACACCCGACCCGAGTGCCACCTGTGCGCGGAGGCGGCGCCCCGGGTACGGCGGGCGGCTCTCTTCTGGGGCCTGGCCCTCCAGGAGGTGAACATCGACCGACAGCCCGAACTGGCGGTTGACTACGGGATGCGCATCCCGGTGGTGGAGGACCCGCGGGGACGGGTGCTGGCCGAGGGGGAAATCGGGACCATGGCGGCGTGGAGAGCGGCGCTCGGGGTGCGGTTCGGGCGGTCCGGCAGGTAGGCGCCCGCTGTATCAGTGCTCGGCGGCAGGCTCGTCAGCCGCCTCTTCCTCCGGTCCGGCCTCTTCGGGCGCCGGTTCCGCGTCGCCCTGCACAAGCCCGCACTCGATGAGGGTCTGGTCGGGGTCGGCGCCGCCGAAGCGGATCCTCTCGAACGCCACCACGGCGGCGATCTCGTCGGCGGTGTTGCTGGTCGCGAATCCGGGCATGAACCCTCCCCCGCCCACGGTGGCGGCCAGGTCCCCGTAGGTGTCTATGCCGGCCTCCTGGAAGCCTCCGGTGGCCAGCGTCACCCACTCGATGTGATCTGCACAACTGGAGAAGGTGGTGAGCACGGTGGCGAACGCCGGGCCCACTCCCCCTTCGCCGTTGGCGCCGTGGCAGCCCGCGCAAGTCTCGAAGACCGCCTCCCCCACCGCCAGGATGTTCCCCGTTGTGTCCACGGCGCGTCCGGTGAACTCGCTCCCGTCGCAGTTGACCACCGTGGAGTCGAGCCGGTTGACGGCCAGTTGCACTCCTCCCTCCACACATCCCGCCCGGGCCGAGTTCCCGGCCAGGTACAGCAACCCGATCACCGGGATGACCAGAAACAGGGCGGCCAGCCAGCGGGGAAGGGTGGATGAGGTCCTCTCGGTCAAGCGGGCGGTGGGCACCGACACCACCACCGGGAAGGAGACCGCCTCCTTGGTGGTCACCTCCGACGGAGGAGGGAGGGGCGCCGCCACCGGCGCCGGCGTGGCGGCCGGAACGGGCGCAGGCGCGGAAGGAGCGGTCGGCGCGGGCGCAGGTTCGGGCGCCGAGGCCGTGACGGGCGACGGCTCGGGGGCTGGAGCGGGCGCAGGCTCCGGAGCCGGGGCCGGGGCGGATGCGGAGGGCGAGGCGCCGCCGCCCGCCCAGGCAGCCAGGACCTCCTCGACCGAGACGCCGTCCGCTGCGGCGCGGGCCTCGGCGGAACGCTGCACCAGGATCTCCGGTGCGCCCAACACCTCCGCGGCTCTCGCCAGGTTCTCACTCATCGGGTCCGCTCCCGGTCAGGACTCGGGACTCCGACAGGTAGGCCACCAACGAGTCCATCCAGTCGCCTCCATAGGTGAGGTGGCCTCCCTCTCCGGAGAGGGTCTCCTCGATCTCGGTCGGGGACATCCGACTCCCCACATTGGCCAGGTCGGGACCGTAGCGCTGGCGACCGATCACCTGGTTGGTGTCCGACAGCGTCACTCCACCCACCCCGGCCAGGGCGGCGAGTTGTGCGTCGGCGACCACCGGGCGGACCATCTGGGTGTGGCAGCCGGCGCATCCCTCCGTCAGGTAGACCTCCTGACCCCGCAAAGCGGTTGCGGTGTAGGGGATTTCGGAATGCACGGCCCCCCGACCTGTCACGGAGAAAGCGGGAAGCACCAGGGTGACGACCAGGCAGAGGAGCAAAAGGGTGGTGGCCCCCAACAGGTACCGGAAGGGCCGGTCGACCCGGCCGGTGAGCACCGGGGGAGGGCCGTCGGCCATCATGGTTGCGGCAGGCGCCACGGGTGCGGCAGGCGCAGGTGCGGCAGGCGCAGGTGCGGCGGGTGCGGGGGACGCCGCCGCGGTCGGGGAGGGCGGCGGCGCGGCGGGCGCGGGCGGTTCGGGCGGCGGAGGCGCGGCAGCCGGCGCAGGAGCCGGAGCGGGAGCCGAGGAGGGAGCGGAAGCCGAGCCCCCTCCGGCCCAGGCCTGGAGAACCTCGTCGACCGAGACGCCGTCCGCTGCTGCGCGGGCCTCGGCGGAGCGCTGCACCAACTCGGCGGGCGCGCCCACCACTTGGGCGGCGGCCTCGAGAAACTCGCTCATTCCTCTTCCCCCGTCTCAGACGGATCCTCTTCCTCTTCCTCGGAGGAGCCATCGGCCGGGACCAGGGTGAAGACCTCCTGGGTGGCGGGGCGACCGGAGGTAAAGGTCCGAAGAACGGCCAGACAGAATGAGATCTGGCCCAGGAGGGTCACCAGCCCCGAGAGTATGGACAATCCCAGGAGCAGCGACGCCAGCCCCACCAGGTCCCCCCAGCCTTCCCCGGTCGGACTTATCCCGCCGAATGACCCTCCCGCCCAACCGTAGCCGGCGACCAGGCCCGCCCCCACCAGCAGGGCGGACGTCAACCCCACCCCCCAAAAGGTGAGGCGCAGATGCAACCGGGCCAATCCCTGGTTCGCCAGGGTCCGGCCGGTGATGGAGGGGAGCGCCTGGTACGACCAGGCCGCCACCAGAAGCCCTCCCGCCCCGAACAGGGTCGCGTACAGGACCCCGTCCCAGAAGGGGGTCAGCCCCACCACCGCCGCCGCGGAGCGGACCGTGCCGAAGCTGGTCAGGGCGGCGGTGAACAATGCGAAGAAGGCGCCGGCCAGGGCGGCGGCCACCACCGGGCGGTCACGTCTCTCCGCCCACACCTCCTCGGTGGTCAGGGAGAGGTTGGCGGCGTTTGCCAGGGCCGAGACGGGCAGGGCCAGCGTCATCAGGAAGGCCACGGCCTCCAGCCAATCGGGGACCGGGCCAAAAACCAACGGGCCGGCGCCCCCCCACGCCGAGGCGAACGCCAGCGACCAGAAGCCCACCCTCGCCAATTGCCGGCTGGCGAGAGGATTACCCGTCTCCTTCACCAGCGCGTAGTAGGCCAGGCCGATGCCCATCCCTACCACCCACAGGTTGGAGAGGCCGAAGAGAGACACCGACTCGGACATGGCGCCACCCATCGCCGATGGAGCGGGAACAGCCCCCACCAGGTAGAGAAGCGGCAGCCAGACCACCCCGGCCAGGGCGTACCACAGCGAGACAAAGATGTTGGGCTCCTGTCGATGGCGGACCGTGGAGACAGTCACCACCATGGGCGCCAACAGGGTGGCCAGGAGCGGCAGGGAGACCCACCATGGCAGGGAGAATGGACCCGTCCCGTCCCCTCCGCCCAACAGCACCACCAGCGCCCCGACCACGGTCACCCCGGCGGTTGCGGCCCCGCCCGCCAAGGCCAGGGCCTCGCCCCGCATCCGGACCCCGGTGAGCCGGGGCAGGATGTAGTAGACCCCGCCGGCCATGGACAGGGTGAGCCACCCGATCACGGCCAGCAAGAGAGCAATGGGACGGATGCGCCCGTAAGAGAAAGGCCCGGTCAGGGTCCCCGGAAAGCGCAGTTCCACCATCCCGGCCACCCACACGATCCCGGCCGCCGCCAGGAAGGCGGTGGAGGCGATGATGTGCCACTTTGCGGCCGTGTCGGCGGCCAGCCCATCCGACCATGCGGCGTAGCGGCCGACTCGACTAATCGGGCTTGCGGTTCGATTATTCTTGGTTGTACTCAGAGCGCTACCCCCGGGTGCCCCGGAAACGAAAGGCCTGCCATGAGAGCCGCTCCGAAAGATAGCAAGATTGAAACCTCCCTCGGCGCGAGTCAACGCCGTGGGACGGGAGCGGATCGGCTGTGATGGCCGGAAGCGTCATAACTTTGTTTGAAACCCGCGCCGGTGTAAAAATAGGAATGGTTCGACCCCGGAAGGCCATCTGGTAGAGATGCACCGCATCGCCGCTATAAACGACCGAACACGGATCCTCGTCGGGTCGTCGTCGTTGCTCGTAGGCACGGGGCTCATGGCCGTGGCGGTGCTCTGGGTCCACTACTCGGCCCTCCCCCAGACAGAGCTCGTCAACGGGGTGTCCACGCCGGTGGTGGTGGACTACTTCAACTGGATACCCAGGGGCTGGTTCTGGAAGAGCATCGGGTACCTCGCTGCGCTGGGGGCCTCCCAGATGATGCTTCTGGGCGCGGCTTTCCTGTGGGTGCTGAACCAGAAGATGACCTGGGCCCGGGCCTCCTTCGCCGCGTTCCTGGTCTGGATAGAACTGGTGCTGGTGTTCGGGATAGTTCCCTCCGAGTGGCTCAACCTCTCCCAGACCGACCTCGACTGGTCTAACCAGCGGATCGCCTTCAGAATCCCGGCGTTCCTGATGCTGGGCAACGACGTGGCGATCAGTTGGGCCGCAATCAAAGACTCCATCTCAGGCGCCTACAACCTGGGCACTCTGGCGGGCGCCGGCGTGGTGGCCTACCTGCTGCAGCAGGTCTACAAGGCACCAAAAAAGCGCGCCGCGGCCGCCCGGACCTCCCCCTACGGCCGTCCACTCGTGAAAGGTGACGGCTGATGCCCCGCGGAGTTGTGGATGAGACCCCGCCGTTCCGTGACGACTACCAACTCGCGCTGGTGGAGAACGACTTCTATGCGGGAAAGATCCGTCCCAAGCAGTTCCTCCACATCGACCAGTCCGAGTGCATCATCTGCGAGGGCTGCGTGGACATCTGCCCGTGGAAGTGCATCTTCTATTTGTCCATGGAGGCCATCGACGAGGCGGTCAACGTCGACGACCCCCGGGAGGACACCACCAACTACGGCTTCTTCGTCGTGGACGAGAACGAGTGCACCCGGTGCGCGCTGTGCATCGACCGATGCCCCACCGGCGTCATCTCCCTCGGTAAGTTCGAGGGGTCCCTGGCCGCCCAGGCCGAGGAGATGGGACTCAACTCGGCGCCGTGGGAGGTCGACACCGGCCAGAGGGACTTCAAGCACGGGTACACCTACGGAATGCGCTGGTAGGGAGCACGGGTGAGCACACGCAACGGCATTCACGGTCTGCTGACCAAGGCCCGCACCCATGCCACGGACATGGTGGGACGGATGTGGTCGGGCCAGTTCATGGACTCGATGCTCCGACCCGGATCGCCCTTCAAGAAGGGCTACACCGACACTCCCCGCAACCGGTCGTATGTGATCATGAACAACGTGCTCTACCACCTCCACCCGGTGAAGGTGAAACGGCACGGCGTGAAGCTCTCCTACACCCTCTGCCTGGGAGGATTGAGCTTCTTCCTCTTCATTCTCCTGACCGTCACCGGCATCTTCCTGATGTTCTACTACGCCCCCACCGCCGAACGGGCCTACATCGACGTGCAGGCGCTGTCGACCGACATCGCCTTCGGCTCCCTCATGAGGAACATGCACCGCTGGGGCGCTCACCTGATGGTCCTCACCGTGTTCCTCCACATGTCGCGGGTCTTCTATCACGGCGCCTACAAGCCTCCCCGGGAGTTCAACTGGGTGGTGGGCGTGATCCTGCTGCTCTTGACCCTCCTCCTCTCCTTTACTGGCTACCTGCTCCCCTGGGACCAGTTGGCCCTGTGGGCGGTCACGGTCGGAACCAACATGGCCGGCTTCGTCCCGGTGATCGGCGCGCAGGTGAAATTCGCCCTTTTGGGCGGGGTGGAGGTGACGGCGGGGACGCTCCTGCGATGGTACGTGCTCCATGTGCTCTTCCTGCCGTTCATCATCGTGATCTTCCTGGCGGTCCACTTCTGGAGAGTCCGCAAGGACGGCGGCATCTCCGGACCCCTCTAAGCCGTGCGAGGTAAGCGCTAGTGCCCGAGATCCCCGAAGAACTCCTGAGGCGTTCCGCCGAAGCGAAGGCCAAGGCGCTGGGCCTTCCCGTGGAGCAGGTCCTTGCCGAGATGCGCGGAGAGGCCCCGGTGACCCCGGTCCCCGCCGAGTCGGTGGATGTGCCCCGCCCGACCTTCGTCCCCAGCCCTCCCCCGCCTTCGGTCCCCGAAATCCCACCCGAACCCCAGCCGCCCGACCCCTCCTCCGCCCCGCCTCCGGCCATCACGGCCGTGGCCGAGACTCCACCCGCCGCGGCGGAGGAACCCGCTCCCGCGGCCCAGGAACCGGCCCCCGCGGCCCCGGAGGTCCCCGACAACGGCGCCGGGAACGGCCGGCTGGCGGCGACGGTGTCGGTCCGCCCGTCGGTGCCCCCGGCCGGCGTCCCGGAGGGAGTGCGCCACCAACGACTCCTCACGGTGGTCAAGGCCCGGGCCATCCAGCAGGTCAAGGCCGACCCCACCGACAAGGTGAACACCTGGCCTCACCTGATGATCGCCGAGTTCACCGCCCTCCTGGCGATGACCGCCTTCCTCCTGGTCCTCTCCACCATTCTCCAGGCGCCCCTGCTGGAAGCGGCAAACTTCAACGCCACTCCCAACCCCTCCAAGGCCCCCTGGTACTTCCTGGGTCTCCAGGAGATGCTCTCCTATTTCGATCCGCAGATCGCCGGGGTGACCGTGCCCACCGTGATCGGGATCGTGGGGTTCATGATGATTCCCTACATCGACCGCAATCCGTCCACCCGTCCCTCGGACCGCAAGCTGGCCATCATGTTGTTCACCATCTTCCTGGCGGGATCGGCGACTCTCACCATCCTGGGAGTGCTCTTCCGGGGCCCGGGATTCAACTTCGCCTATCCGTGGGTGGACGGGGTGTTCTTCGACGACCTCAAAGACTGGGTCGACTTCGGTGGCCACTGATGCCCGCTAGGCGGATCGTCTGATGGGCGGCGTCGAGCTGATCATCATCGGGGTGGCCGCGGTGGCGATCGCCGCGGCGGTGGGAGCGTTCACAATCGCCTTCCGCCGAGCCGAGCCCGACTCGGCTTCTCTCTGGCCCAAGCGGGTGGAGCGCCGGGCGCGCCTTGCCGACCGTTCCGCTCCAGCAATGGAGGTGGTTGTGGAGACCCCGCCTGATGCCGAGGAGGCGCCGGAGGAGGTCGAGGAGGTGGCGGCCGCCGTCGAAGAGGTCGAGCCCGGAGAGGTGCTGGCGCCCATAACCGAGACCCAGGTGATCGTGGAGGCCTCCCCCGAGGAGGTGGGGGTCACCCGCCGCCAGTTCTTCAACCGCTCCCTGGCTGCGATGTCGGTGGCGTGGTTCGGCATCATGGGAATTGAGATCCTGGCCTTCTTGTGGCCGAAGATAAGCGGCGGCTTCGGCAGCGACGTGGACGCGGGGAGCGCCGCCGACCTGGTGCCGGAGATGACCGACGCGGCCGGCCTCATCACTCCGGCTTTCATCCCCGACGCACGGGCCTACGTGGTCCCCGCACCCGTCAAGATGAGCGAGCAATTCGCGGGCAAGGACGTCGAGGCCGGAGGGCTCATGGCCCTCTACCAACGTTGCGTCCACCTGGGGTGCCGGGTTCCCTGGTGTGACGACTCCCAGGGATTCGAGTGCCCGTGCCACGGGTCCAAGTACAACTCGATCGGAGAGTATTTCGCCGGACCCGCCCCCCGGAACCTGGACCGGTTCGCGGTCCACATCTCCGAGGACGGTCGGTTGATCATCAGGACCGGAGTGATCGTGGAGTCTCCCCGGGCGATCGCCCAGTCCGTGTCATATCCGCAAGGCCCCTCCTGCATTTAGGGAAGTAATGGATTCCACGCTGGTAATCACCCTGGTGCTGGTAGGGGCGGTGATCTGGCTCTCCTTCCTGGGAGTGGCCGCCCTGAGATCCCGCCGCCGGGAGGGAATCCCCCCCAACCAGGCGCCGGGCATCACCGACGACGCCCTCGAGACCCGCCGTCTGGAACGCATCCAGCAGGGAGCGGTGCTGCTCTCGGCCTTCTTGGCGGTCGGACTGGCGGTCTATTACCTGAGCGAGACCGATCGCCAGTTGGGCTTCGTCGACCAGTTCCACGAGGAGTCGGTGGAACGGGGTGCGGCGTTGGTGGGCGCCGGCGAGGCCGACTGCTGGAGCTGCCACGGACCCAACGGGGTGGGCGGCGTGGCCAGCTACGTGGAGAAGCGGACCGGGGTGAGCGTCTCCTGGGCGGCGCCGGCTCTCAACGACATCTTCTTCCGCTATGACCGGGACATCATCTCCTACTGGGTGACCTACGGGAGGGGCAACAGCCCCATGCCCCCCTGGGGTACGGTGGGAGGGGGCCCCATGAACGAACAGCAGGTGCAGGACATCGTCAACTACCTGGAGAGCATCCAGATCCCCCAGCAGGAGGCCCTCCGCAAGACCGACGGGATCGTGGTGGGCCAGCTGAGCACCCTGGAGAACGCCGACCAGGCCCTGCAGAGGGCCATCGTCGAGCAGCGCCAGCTCATCGCCGACATAGAGGACGCCCCGCGTAACGCCGAGACCCTGGCGGACCTGGTGGCCCTGGCGCGGCGGGCTCTCCAGTTGTCGGACCGGGGAATCGACCGGGACGGCGACAACCTCTCGGACATTTCCGAGACGACCATCTCCGAGTTGACCTCCACGGCCGCCTCCCTCTTCGACTTCTCCGAGATCGAGGCATGGACCTTCGATCCCCAGAACCCCGCCACCGACGGCCGGCCCGACGCCGACGTCGCCGACCATGCCATCTCGGTCCTGGAGTCGCTGGTGCCCCGGGCGCCGATCCTCGAGTTGCGCATGGAGTCCATCAGAGCGGCGTTGGCGGCCGAGGACGAGGTGGACTCGGATGGAGACGGCCTGTCGGACCGGGCCGAGAGGGTGATCACCGCCGAGTTGGCCGCATCCCGGACCGCACTGCGCCCCACCACCCTGACCGTGGTCAACCTGGACCCCGAGCGCGCTTCTTCCGGCGGCGGAATCAGTGACGACCAGGCAGCCGCCACCGCCATCTCCGGCATGGAGGCGGCTTCCATCAACCTGACGGTGCGGACCGAGAACGCCGAGCGGCTGCTGGGGCCGGCCCGGGCCGGTCTCGAGGAACTGCTGGACGCCCGGGTCGAACGCAAATGGGAGATATCGGTGGAGGGGGTGGCGCACGCCGCCTTCGACGGCGACCTCGATCGCGCCGAGCGGGCGGTGGGGGTGTTCACCGGCTACTGCGCGCGCTGTCACACCTCGGGCTGGTCGGCGGGGACTCCCTATGCCGCACAGCCCGGGTCGGGAGGGTTCGGACCGGCGGTGTGGAAAAGCAGGCCGCGGGTACAGTTCATCTTCAAGGAGGACCTCCGCGACTTCCTGCTGGTGGGAGCGGTGGCCGACAAGCCCTACGGGGTGAGCGGCTTCGGGAACGGGCAGATGCCCGCCTTCGGAGCGGTGCTGTCAAGCGACGACCTGGATCTCCTGGTGGACTACCTTTGGGCAGGCGACCTCAACGGCAAGGGGAACTGAGCCATGCGTGAACTGTTTCGCTCTCTGTTATCGGCAAACCTGTTCGTCACCGGCGTCATCCTGTTCCTCACCTCGATCCTGGTCTTCTACGGCACCGTCTACCTGCTGAATTACACCAACCTTGGAAAGAAGCTGGCCTTCCTGGTGACCGGAGCGGGCACCGCCGCCTGGATGACCATCGGCAGCCTGCTCTTCGTCCTCTATGCTCCCCGCGGTCCCCGCCCGGTGAACATCGAGGGACTCAACGCCTTCGAGGTGCGCATCATCCCCATCACCTTCATGGTGGTCTCGGCCGTGGTGTTCATCGGCTTCCTCGTGGCCCTCCACCAATACGAAGAGGCCCGCGAAAAAGCCGATCTCTGACCTGTCTCAAGGGACACCTCCGCCCTGAGCACGCCACGAGGGGCGCCCTGCTTCGGCCATGCTCCGTTTCGGCCGGAGCGGCCCGGCATTGAATGATGCCCCGATTCTCTCGCGCCATCCAATATTCTTGACGGGGGGTCGCGAAGGGATGCCCCACGGTTGAGAGCCAGAAGGAGCGCATTGACATGACAAGGACCGTCCCTCGACGAGTGCTGACGGCCACATTGGCCTTGTTTGTGATGGTGGGAACCGCCTGCGGGGAACCGGAGCCGCCGGAATACCTGGGCGACGGCTCGCTGGGAACGGTGGTGGTGGTGCAGGGTGACTCGGTCCAAGTCCGGTCCGTCTACACCAGCCCCGGTGAGATCGGCCTCCTGGGGAACTCCGCGGAGAAGGCCATCGTGTTGGCGGTGGAGGACTACGGGACCATCCACGGCTTCGATGTCAACCTGGGCGTGGGACTCGACGACATGTGCTCCCCCGAAGGCGGGATGATCACCGCCTCACTGGTGATCGCCGAGGGAGACGTGCTGGGGGTGGTCGGCACCAACTGCTCGGCGGCCGCTGCGGAAGCCTCGCCACTCATCACCAGCGCCGGCATGGTCTTGATCTCACCATCCAACACCGCGCCGTCGCTCACTTCGGACCTGGCCGGGAACGAAGGCGAAAGCCACTTCCCCGGCTACTACCGCACGGCCCACAACGACCTGATCCAGGGAGAAGCCTCCGCTCACTTCCTGTATGGAGAAGGGGTCTCCAGCGCGGCGGTCGTGCACGACGGCGGACCCTACACCATGGGTCTGGCCACCGCCTTCGCCAATGCATTCGAGAGAGAGGGAGGCGTGATCACGGGCACCTGGGAAGTCGACCGCAAGGAACAGGAATTCGAGCAGGTGCTCACCGAGATAGCCGAAGGCGAACCGGAGGCTTTGTTCTTCCCGATCTTCTACCCGACCGGAAAGTACCTGGTGGAGCAGGCGGCCGAGATGCCGGCTTTCTCGGACATGGTGTTCGCCGGCGCCGACGGTCTGCTCGGCGAAAACTTCCTCTCGCTGCCCGAGAGCGAGGGGATGTACATCTCCGGTCCCGACGACCGCTTCGGAGACAACGTCAACCAGCGCACCGGCTGGAGCGCCACAGACCTGGAGGCCCGTCTCACCGAGATCGAGGGAGGTCCTCCCACCAATGCCTTCTGGGGGCACGCCTACGACGCCACCGTCATGTTGCTGGACGCCATCTCCGCTGCGTCATACCTGCGCTCGGGCGACAACGCCCTGGTGATAGACCGGGCCGGGCTGCGGGAATACCTCGACAACCTTTCCGGGTACCACGGAGTGACCGGCGTTCTCAGTTGCGACGAGTTCGGAGACTGCGGAGCCTCACGGGTGGTGATCCACGAACACCTGGACTCCACCGACCTCCAGGCGACCAGGGAGAACATAGTCTTCGAGGTCGGCCCGGAAGGCCAGCAGACCCGGGAGTCGTTAACCGAGCACTGAGGCACTGCCCGAGTTGGGTGACAATAAACCGTTCCCACACGGCGGGGCAATTGAGCAAACTCCCCTGCCCCACCGCAGGGCTGATGCTCGACTCAGTAGCTCGTGAAGGTAAGCACTCCCAAGCCGTAGTCGTTGGTGCTGGCGAGGGCCACCATGGTCTGGTGAACGTCGCGGGCCACGTCCATGATCAATGCTTCGCTGGCAGTGGAGTCCTGCAAACCGAACTTGGTCATCACCGAGATGGCGTAGGGGCGGTTCGGGAGGAACACGATTCCGACGTCGCAGCGGACCCGTTCCATCCCGCCAGACTTGTTGGCGACCGCCAGGTTGGATGGAATCGCCCGGTTCAACGGCGTCGACTTGGGCTTTCCGAGGATGCGCAGGACCTGGTCCGCCACTCCTGGCGAGGGCTTCCCCCGGTACAGCATCTCCATCATGGCCACCAGTTCGTTCGGCGTCGAGACGTTCTCCTCGCCGCGGTCGATGGCCTCGCTGTCCATCATCTTGCGCCTCAACCTGGTGTGTCCGAGGCCCATGTCGTCCAACAGCGCGTTGGTCGCCTCCATGCCCGCCCAGTCGATGCACATGTTGGTCGAGGTGTTGTCCGAGACGATGATCATCAGGATGGCGATGTCCAGCACCGACAACTCGGGCTCGCTCTCCATGTAGTGGATCACGCCGCTGCCCCTGCCGTACATCTCGGGTGTGATTCTGACACGGTCGGTGAGGTCTATCTCACCCCGTTCGGCGCGGGTCAGCAACTGTGTCAGGATGTGGATCTTGATGCTGGACGCGGTGGGGAACACCTCATCGCCGCGAATGGAGAACCGGTCTCCACGCTCCAGATCCAAGACAGAGACCGCCGCTACTCCCTCGAAGTCCTCGACCCTTTGATGCGAGCGCTTCTCCAAACGCTCCCACAGGCTCCTGTAGCTCATTACTTCTCTCCTTTAGCTTGCGTCCCGGTGCGGCCATCGCTCTCGGGCTGTCCCCGACCGCTCCGCTCCCCCAGTCCCAGCTTAATCAACCGGCGGTGGTCAGGTCGAGGAGGCGGGCGAATCGTTTGCGGGCGATGATCAGCGCCAGCAGGGTCACCACGAAGGGCAGCGCGTCGGTGATCTGGACCGGCAGTCCGTTGCCCTGGAAGCGGAAGCCCAGAGCCTCGGCCAGAGCGAACAGCGCGGCGGCGGCCAGCACGCCGACCGGATGGGCCCGGCCCAGCATCACCGCCACCACCGCCACCCATCCCCGCCCGCTCGACATGTTCTCGGCGAACTGCACGACGTTGCCCAGGGACAACTGGGCGCCGGCCAACCCGGCCAGGGCGCCGGACGCCAGAACGGCCCCGTACTTGTAGACGGTGGGGCTCACTCCCAGGGTCTCGGCCGCCAGCGGGCGTTCACCGACCCCTCTCAGGCGCAGGCCGACCGGAGTCCGGAAGAGGAAGACCCACAGGATGGGCACCAGCAACAGAGCCACATGGGTGAGCAGTGTGTTATCGAAGAGCACGGGCCCGATCCACGGGATGTCCGACAGAACCGGGATGGCGATCCGATCCAGGCCGTCGATCCGGGGATGCTGGAACACCCCCCGCACATCGAACAGCTGCGGCAATAAGAACCCGGTGAGTCCCATCGCCAGGAGGTTCAGCGCGATCCCCAGCACGATCGAGTCCCCCCGGCGGGTGACCGTGCCGTACGCCAAAGCCAGGGAGATGAGCATCCCGGCCGCAATCCCGAACACAACTCCCAGCGTCCAACTGATCGCCAGGTAGGAACCGGCCACCGCCGCGAAGGCGCCCGCCAGCATCATCCCCTCCAGGGCGATCTGGAAGACCCCCGCCCGCTCGCAGATCATCCCGCCCAGCGCCGCCAGCAGGATGGGAATCATCGCCCGGGTGGCTGAGTCGAATAGGGCGGCGTCGAAGATCTGCTCGAACATCAGACCTCCCCTACCCCGGCCGCGTCCGCTTCGCTCGGCTCGGACCTCCGTCGCTCGCTGCGCCAGACGGAGAGTCTGCAGGCCACCGCCACGATCACGACCGCTTGCAGAACCTGAGACAGACGCCACGAGACACCCGCATTCCGCTGCATGGCAAGACCCCCGATCTGCAGGCCAGAAAAGAACAGTCCCGTGATGAAGATGGGGATCGGCCGGTTCACCGCCAGGAGGGAGACCAGCAGGCCCGTCCAGGCAAACCCGGCGAGCACCAACTCTCCGTCGATGAACCGCAGGGCCTCGCCGATGATGAGATGGGTTCCGATCAGTCCCCCGATGGCGCCGGCCACCACCATCACCTGGACGGTTCGCTGCTCGACGTCGATCCCCCCGTAGCGGGCGGACCGCATGTTGAAGCCGGTCATCTGGGACTCATAGCCCGCCACCGACCGCGTGTACACCATCCAAAGCAGCGCCACCAGCACTATGACGAGGATCAGCGACAGGCTCACCCCTCCGAAGACCGGCATCTTCGGCATGCGGGCCGCCTCCGGGACCTGGCGGGTGGACGTGAGAGTGACCGCGTCGTCCAATAGGTGGAACCGCACCAGGTAACCGGTGACGGCCCGGGCCACGTAGTTGAGGAGAAGGCTCGTGATCAGAATGGGAAGGCGAAGCCAGGTCTGCCCGTAGGCGGGGAGCAACCCCCACACCGCACCCACTACCGCACCGGCGAGCATCGCCAGGGGGACGATCAGATACCCCGGACCGGGCACGTAGATGGCAACCATCGTTCCTGCCAGGCCGCCGATCACCATCTGACCCTCTCCCCCCAGGTTGATGATTCCCGACCGGAAGGCTATGGAGACCGCCAGGGCCATTCCGACGATCGGTACCGCCCTGCCGAGGGTGTTGCGCAACCCCGAACCGGTGACCGCGCCGGTGACCATCTCCTCCCCGGCTGCCAATGGATCTCCTCCCGTCACGGCCACGATGGCGCCAGCCAGGGCAAAGGCGAAAAAGAGCGAGAATGTAACCGGACTGACCAGCGCCCGCCGACTCATGTCGCCAAGGAAGTCCGGGAACCGCCTAAGCAACCGCTTTCTCCAGATGGGCGCCGGTCATGTACAAACCAATCTCCGGTTCGGCCACCTTGCTCGGATCCAGGTCGGCCACGATGCGCCCCTCGAACATCACCAGAATCCGTGTGCTCAACGACAGTATCTCCGAGAGTTCGGCCGAAACCATCAGCACCGCCCCGCCCTGATCGCGGAACCGTACCAATTGGCCGTGGACAAACTCGATCGCCCCGATGTCAAGGCCGCGGGTGGGCTGCTCGGCGATGAGAAGCGGGGTACCCTGCTCCATCTCTCGAGCCACCACCACCTTCTGCAGATTCCCGCCCGACAGGGTGGAAACCGGCCCCGACACGGAACCCGCTTTGATGTCGAAGACCTCCACCAGTCGACGGGCCAGCCGCGCCACAGCCTGACTGTCAAACCATCCCCGGTGCTGGATACTCGGGTACCGATGATGACCCAACAGCAGATTCTCGGAGACCGAGGCCTGGCGGATCGTGCCCACCGCGTACCGATCCTCGGGGATGTATGCCAGACCGGCCGACCGCCGACCGGCCACATCGGCGCCGGTGATCTCCATTCCAACGAGACTTACCGAACCACCGTCCGTCTCTCGCAATCCACACAGGGCCTCGATCAACTCGCTCTGCCCGTTCCCGGCCACCCCCGCTATGCCAACGATCTCTCCCGACCTGACCTCAAAGCTGGCATCGGCCACCGCCGGTCGACCATGCTCACCGATCACGGTCAGGCTGTCCACCTTTAGCACCACCTGCGCCGGTTCATGTTCGGGGGCTCTCCGATCCAGGTCCACCGCCCGACCGGTCATGTGCAGAGTGATCTCGGCCGGGTCGGTCTCGGCGGTCACCAGATCGGCCACCGCCCGGCCATTGCGAAGCACCGTCACCCGGTCGGAGATGGCCATGACCTCCCCCAACTTGTGGGTGATGAACAGGATGGTCCTTCCTGCGTCCCGCAGTCGCCGGATCACTTCGAAAAGCTTGTCCCGCTCCTGGGGGGTGAGTACCGCAGTGGGCTCGTCCAGAATAAGCACATTGGCGTCCCGGTAGAGAGCTTTGAGTATCTCCACTCTCTGTAGCACCCCCACCGGAAGGTCCTCCACCACCGCTTCGGGGTCGACCGCCAGTCCGTACCGGTCCGCCAGTTCTCTGACCCGGGCTACGCTTGCTGCCCGGTCGATCAGCCCGCGGCGCCGGGGCTCCTGGCGGAATACCACGTTGTCGGCCACGCTCAGGGTTGGGAACAGCTTGAACGACTGATGGACCATTCCCAGGCCGGCGGCGATGGCCTCCAGGGCCGAGGAGAACTCGACCCGCTCCCCCCGTATGAAGATCTCGCCCTCGTCGGGAGGGAAAAGACCGTAGAGCAGTGACATCAGGGTGGTCTTACCCGCCCCGTTCTCACCGACTATGGCATGGATCTCCGCGGGACGCACGGCCAGGTCGACGGCGTCGTTCGCCAGGACGCCTGGGTACCGCTTCGTTATCCCGCGGAGCTCCAGCTCAAATGTCAAGTAATCAACCGAAGAGGGGGTCGGGGACCACGATGTCGCCGTTGACGATGGCGTCCCGGGCAGCGCGGACCTCCGCCACGATGTCGGGATGGTCGGCGATCACGCACTGGCTGTCGGCCAGCACCTCATCCGACTCGAGCGCCATCACGCCGGTGCCGCCCTCAGCCAGCCCGAAGGCCACCACCGGACCGGCGGTCCCGTCGAGGACCTGCTTGGCCAACTGCTCCACCAGCACATCCACCAGCTTCATGTTGTTGTCGACGATGTGTCCAGGCGCCTCGGGGCACTGGTTGACGTCCACGCCGTAGCTCAAGAAGCCCTCCTGCTGGGCGGCCTCGAAGATGCCGCCGTTGGACCCCGCGCCCACCGCGAAGATGTGATCTGCGCCGCGGGCCGCCACCGCCAGGGCTTGCTCCTTGGCGCGGGCGGGGTCGGAGAAGGGGTTGTCCCCGCCGATGAACACCTGGGTGTCGGTGATGGAGGGGTCGATGCTCTGTGCCCCCAGCGCGAAGCTGTCGGACCAACGATGGAGGAACGGGATGTCAAGCGCCACCACCGAACCGATTTGCTTGGCCTCGCTGAGGCGCCCGGCCATGATGCCCAG
The DNA here is from genome assembly GCA_965209025.1 of Acidimicrobiia bacterium. Taxonomy (GTDB): domain Bacteria; phylum Actinomycetota; class Acidimicrobiia; order Spongiisociales; family ZC4RG35; genus Bin76. Next base: position 1,645,704 of record OZ242375.1, read on the forward strand.
GAGGTACGCCCCCTCGTGCTCGCGGAACACTCCGCAATGCAGGTTCGGCGCCGGTTCGTCGGAACAGGCGTCGATCAGGATGAACTGCTGATCGGGGTTGGCCTTGGAAAGTTCGTCGGCCAACTCGATCAGCGTGAAGGTGGTCAGCACCACGATGTCGGGCGCCTCGTCGATGGCGGCTTCGATGTTGGCGCGCCGGTCGGAGTCGTTGGTCGACTCGAAAGTCTTCCACGTTCCACCCAACTCCTCGGCGACCCGCTGGGTGCCGACCTGGCCGAGTTCGAGGAACTTGTTGACCCCGATCGGGTTGGGCGTTACGTAAATCAGGCTGGGTCCCTCGGGGGCGGCTTCCTCGTCCTCTCCCCCGCATGCCGAGGCCAGCAGCGCCAGCGCCGCCATCAGGGCAATGCCCAGGATCATTTTGCGGTTCTTCATCTCATTACCTCCTTGGGTACCTCCAGCACTCCTGGAGGATGGGGATATCTGAGTTCCCCCAGGGGAACGTTTTCGGGGTTCTGGCCCTGGCCGGGCCTTATGATTCTTCGGTCTGTAACGATAGCTGTAATGAACTCCACCGGGGTGATGTCGAAGGCGGGATTCAGCGCTTCGGCGCCGGGAAGAGCCACGTCCACTCCTCTCACTGAGACCACCTCCTCGGCGCCCCGGTCCTCTATCTCGATCTCGGCGCCCGAGGCGGTGTCCATGTCGATGGTCGACTCGGGGGCGACCACGACGAAAGGCACGCCGGCATGCCGGGAGGCCAGCGCCAGGCTGAAGGTGCCGATCTTGTTGGCGATGTCGCCGTTGCGGGCGATGCGGTCGGCGCCGGCCAGCACCAGGTTGGCCTCTCCCCTGGCCAGGAGGAACGGCCCGGCGCCGTCCACCAGCAACCGGAACGGCGCGCCCATCCGGGCCAGTTCCCAGGTGGTGAGACGCCCGCCCTGCAGCAGGGGACGCGTCTCGACCGGCAGCGCCATCTCCAGGCGTCCCCGTTCGTGAAGCGTCTGGATCACTGCCAGGGCCGTCCCCCGGGCAACAGTGGCCAAGCCTCCCGTGTTGCAGATGGTCATAGTCCTGGCCGCCGCCTCGCCGATCAGTTCGTCGGCCAGATCGGCTCCGTACTCGCCCATGGAGACAGAGGCCTCGAGTTCCTCGTCACGGATCCGGTGGGCTTCGTCCAGCACTCTCTCCAAGCCCTCGGACACCAGCGCCGAGGTGCGGTCCACCATCTTGGCCAGGTTGACGGCGGTGGGACGGGCGGAACGGAGACCGGAGATCGCGTCGTCAAGGGCTTGGCCCGCCGTTCCGTGCAGGTGCACCGCCAGGGCCACCCCGTAGGCTCCGGCCACCCCGATAGCGGGAGCGCCCCGCACCGAGAGTCGCCGGATGGCGGCCACCAGGGTCGGCACATCCGAGATTTCCAGGATCACCAGTTCCTGGGGCAGACGGGTCTGGTCGATCATCTTGACGACGCCGTCTCCCCACTCCACGGTTTCGAGCGAGGTTCCTTCGTATTTGGGTTGCATAGCAATCCTCTAGCCTATAGGAAGATGCCGCAGACCCGTCGATACGTGGCCGATCACCTGATTCCCATGGAGCCGGAAGGCGTCATCCACTCACCGGGTGTGGTGGACACCGAAGATGGAGTGGTGGTGTGGGTGGGGAGGGCCGAGGAGGCCCCGGACCTCGCAGAGGTCGCGGCCGAACGGGTGGAGGGCGTGCTGCTCCCCGGAATGGTGAACATCCATTGTCACACTCCCATGGTCCTCCTGCGAGGAGCGGGGGAGAACCTGCCGGTGGACCGGTGGCTGCACGAGGTGATGTGGCCGCGGGAGGCCCGCCTCACCCCCGAGGACGTGGAGGTGGGAATGGCGGCCGGCGCCGCGGAACTGCTGGCCGGGGGGGTGACCACCTCGTTGGAGATGTATTTCTGCGGGGAGGCCGTGGCCGCGGGGGCGGTCTGGGCGGGACTCCGGTGCGTAGTCACCGCTCCGCTCATCGAAGACCCGAAGCTGAGCGGGATGTTCGGCTCCCTGCAGCACCAGTTGGACGAGATGACCGAACTCATCAGGCGTTGGTCCGAAAGCACCCTGATCCAGGTGGGAATCGGACCCCACGCCGTGTATTCCCTCTCCGAGGAGTGCCTGCGGAGCGTGGCTGACGCGGCGGCCGCCCACGGAGCGCTGGTCCACATCCACGTCGATGAGCAGGAGTGGGAGGTGGAGGCGGTACGCAAGCAGACGGGAATGTCGGCCACCGCCTTCCTCAAGGAAGTGGGCATCCTGGACTCGCCCACCATGGCCGCCCACTCGGTGTGGATCTCACCCGAGGACATCGACATCCTGGCCGAGTCGGGAGCGGGGGTGGCCCACTGTCCGTGTTCCAACGGCAAGCACGCCTCCGGCATCGCCCCGGTGGCGGAGATGCGGGCGGCCGGGATCCCGGTGGGGATCGCCACCGACGGACCTGCCTCCCACCATCGCCTGGACATGTTCGAGGAGATGCGTATGGCCATGCGCCTGGCCCGCATCCGCTCCCAGGACGCCGCCGGCCTCCTGCCTCACGAAGCCTTGGCGATGGTGACCCGGGAAGCCGCCGACGCCATCCGCCGGCCCGACCTGGGCCGCCTGGCGCCGGGAAGCCCTGCCGACATGATCGCCGTCTCCCCCACCGGCCCGGCGTTCGGTCCGGTGATCCCCGAGGAGGACGATCTCGTCTCCCGGCTGGTCTGGTCGGGTTCCCCCGCCGCGGTTCACGCCGCGTGGGTGGGGGGAAGGCAGGTGATGTCGGAGGGCGAGGTGCTCACCGTAGACGTCGAAGCGGTTGGCACAGACGTCGCCGACCGCGCCCGCAGACTGGCCGGATGAACGCCGACCAGGTCATCTCCCTCCTGGGCCTCGAGCCCCTTCCGGCCGAGGGCGGCATGTGGACCCGGATCTGGCTCGACGATCACGGGAGCGCCATCTATTTCCTGATGCGACCCGGAGACTTCTCCGCCATGCACCGGCTGGATGCCCCCGAGATCTGGCATCACTACCTGGGCGCCCCGGCAAGCATGCTGCTGCTCCACCCCGGCGGGTCGGTGGACCAGCCCGTCCTGGGAAAGGGACTGACCGAAGGCCATCGGCCCTGCGTGACAGTGCCGGCCGGGGTTTGGATGGGCGCCTCCACCACCGGCGATTGGAGCCTGGTGGGAGCGACCATGGCGCCCCCCTGGCATCCGGACCGCTTCGAACTGGGCGACTCCGCCGACCTGATCGGCCAATACCCGCGGGCAGCCGGCCGCATCGAAGAACTGACCCGGAACTGATCCTTAGATGAGCGACCTCCCTACCCCTGCCTCCATGCTCGATCTGTCCGGGCTGGTGGTGGCCGTCACCGGGGCGGGGGGCGGGATCGGCCAGGGAATCGCCCGGCGATTCTCCCAGGCCGGAGCGTCGTTGGTGGCGCACACCCGCACCACCGATTTGGGGCCTCTGATCGACTCCCTGCCGGGGCCTGCCGCGGAAGTGGCAGCCGACCTTCGCCGACCCGACGGGCCCGACCGGGTGGTGGAGGCGGCTGTGGCCTCCTTCGGCAGGCTCGACGTCTTGGTGAACAACGCCGCCGACCAGACCGTGGTGGCGATGCCGGAGATGGACGACGAGCAGTGGCAGAGGATGGTCGACACCAATCTGACCGCCGTGCATCGCCTTACCCAGGCGGTTGCGGCCCATCTCATCTCCCGGCAGTCCCCGGGCTCGGTGATCCACATCTCCTCCATCGAAGGCAGCCAGCCGGCACCCCTCCACGGCCACTACGCGGTGACCAAGGCCGGCGTGATCATGCACGCCCGGGCCGCCGCGCTGGAGTACGGCGCCCACGGCATCCGCGTGAACTCGGTCTCCCCGGGGCTGATCCACCGGACCGGGCTCACCGAACAGTTTCCGGAAGGGGTGGCCCGCTGGAAGGCCGCCGCGCCCCTGACGAGACTGGGCACCCCCGAGGACGTGGCCGACGCCTGTGTCTTCTTGGCGTCACCCCTTGCCCGGTGGATCACCGGCGCCGACCTGGTTGTCGATGGCGGGGTTCTTGCCCACCCGACCTGGTGAGTGGAATGAACCCATGAGACTGTCGGATCGTGTGTATGTCGTGACGGGCGCCGGTGGAGGGATCGGGCGGGGCGCCACCCGGGCCCTGCTGGAGGACGGTGCGCGGGGAGTGACGATGGTGGACCTGGCGGCGCCGTCGGAGGCCGCCTCGGAGATTGACCCCGGCGGCCAGCGGACCCTGGCCCTCTCGGCCGACGTCACCTCCGGGGATGACGCACGGTCGGTGGTTGCGGGGACAGTGGACCGCTTCGGCCGGCTGGACGGGCTGGTCAACTGCGCGGGGGTGGTGTTCCTCGACACCGCCTGGGACGCCTCGGCGTCCGACTGGAACCGCCAGCTCGAGGTAAACGTCACCGGCTCGTTCGTGTTCGCCCGGGCAGTCGGCGGACACCTGCGGGAGCACGGAGGCGGAGCGGTGGTGAACGTGAGTTCCAACTGCGGCAAGGCCGGTTACCCGAACATGGCCGCCTACAACGCCTCCAAGGCGGCGGTGCTGGGCCTGACCCGGTCACTGTCGATGGAGTGGGCCGCAGACGCCATCAACGTCAACGCCGTATGTCCGGGAGGGGTGGACACGCAAATGCTGGTCGGCGTGGCGGACTGGCTCTCTCCCCGCCTGGGCGTGCCGGCCGAAGATCTCCTGGGACAGATGGGACCCGCCCAACTGGGGCGGCGGATCGAACCGGTGGAAGTCGGGCGGGTGATCGCCTTCCTGCTTTCCGACGAGGCGCTGATCATCAGGGGCCAGTCGATCAGCATCGACGGCGGCGACACCCCGTACTGAGGTGAAGCGTGGTTGAGTACCTCTGGGATGATCTGATAGCCCCGGCGCCCTCCGACCGGCTGGCCGAGTGCGTGTACGGTTCCCGGCTGATCGGGTCCGATCCGGCCCTGGTGCTCCATGGCGGAGGCAACACCTCGGCGAAGGCGCCTTTTGCAGACATAACCGGCCAAGAGGTGGAGACCCTGTGGGTGAAGGGATCGGGTTGGGACCTGGCCAGCATCGAGAAAGAGGGGTTCGCTCCCCTGCCCATCCGCCGTCTACGCCAACTTTTGGACCTCGACAGCCTCTCTGACACGGAGATGATGCGGGAACTGTCGGCGGCTCGGCTCGACCCCGCCGCGCCCCAGCCGTCGGTTGAGTCCCTGCTCCATGCCCTCATCCCCCACCGGGCGGTCCTGCACAGCCACGCCGATGCGATCGTCACCCTCACCAATCTCGAGGACGGCGCCGACCGGGTACGGGAGGTCCTGGGGGAGGGAGTCCTGATCGTGCCCTACGTGATGCCCGGCTTCGACCTGGCCCGAGAAGTCCGGGACAGGTGGCCGGCGGGGGAAGACCCCTCGACCGGGATGGTGCTGATGAACCACGGACTCTTCACCTACGGGGACACCACCCGGAAGGCCTATCGCCGCCATCTGGACCTGATCACCCGGGCCGCCCGGTGGCTGGAGACCCACGCGCCCCACCGTCCTGCGGAAGGAGGGCCCCTGGGCCGGGTGGACCCGGTGGAACTGGCGCGGATCAGAACAGAGATCTCCCGGGCGGCGGGCCGTCCCATGATCTCGGTGCGCCACGCCACCGCCGAGGTGGCCCGCTTCGTCGGCCGGTCGGACCTCTCCTCGGTGGCGACCCGCGGGCCGCTCACCCCCGACCACGTCATCCGGACCAAGCGCATCCCCATGGTGGGCCGGGACGTGGCCGGCTACGCCGACCAGTACCGGCTCTATTACCAGCGCAACCTCCACCGGGCCCGGGGAGAGACAACCATGCTGGATCCCGCTCCCCGGGTCGTGGTGGATCCTGAGATAGGGATGCTGGCGGTGGGCGCCACCGCCTCGGAGTCACAGATCGCCTCCGACATCTACCACCACACGATGCCGGTGCTCACCAGAGCCGAAGACCACCTGGGCGGGTACGCGGCCTTACCCGAGGGAGACCTCTTCGAAGTGGAGTACTGGGAGTTGGAGCAGGCCAAGCTCCGGCGGCGGGGGTCCTCTCCCGAACTCGCCGGAATGGCGGCGCTGGTTACCGGTGCGGCCTCGGGCATCGGGAGGGCCTGCGCGGAGGAGTTGATGAAGCGGGGAGCGGCGGTCACCGGCCTTGACCTCTCTCCCGGGGTGGTCGACGCCTTCGACTCGCCCGCCTGGCTGGGGGTCCCCTGCGACGTGACCGACCCCGCCGCCCAGGCCCAGGGGGTGGAGAGGGCCGTGGAGCGCTTTGGCGGGATCGACATCGTGGTGGTGTGCGCCGGCATCTTCGGCGGAGTCTCCCCGATAGCCGAGTTGGACGCCTCCGAGTGGCGGAGCGTGATGGCGGTCAATGTCGACGCGGCGGCTGACCTGCTGTCGAGGGTCCACCCGTTCCTGCGTCTCTCGCCTGCCGGAGGAAGGGTGGTGGTGGTCTCCACCAGAAACGTCCCCGCGCCCGGGCCGGGAGCGGCGGCCTACTCGTCCTCCAAGGCGGCCCTCACCCAGTTGGGGCGGGTGGCCGCCCTGGAGTGGGCCTCCGACGGAATCCGAGTCAATATCGTCAATCCCGACGCGGTGTTCGACACCGGGATCTGGAACGAGGAACTGCTGGCCACCCGCGCCGCCCACTACGGCATCGACGTGGAGTCGTACAAGCGGCGGAACCTCCTGGGTACCCCGGTCACCTCCGCTCAGGTGGCCGAGGTGGTAGCCGAATTGGCGAGTGACCGATTCGCGGCCACCACCGGCGCGCAGGTACCGATCGACGGTGGCAATGAAAGGGTGGTTTGAACCATGCATCTTCCTGTTTTGAATGTTGCGGCATCGGACATCCCCGAGCGGATGCTGGTGGTGGGCGATCCCGACCGCGCCCTCCGGGTGGCCGCCCGGTTCGAGGACCGCGTCGAGATCGGGCGCTTCCGCGAATACGTGACCCTGGCGGGCAGGCACCGAGGGGTCGAGGTGGGGGTGGTCTCCCATGGGGTGGGCGCCGCAGGAGCGGCGGTGTGCTTCGATGAACTCTTCCAGGCGGGTGTCCGGCGGGTGATCCGGGCCGGGAGTTGCGGGGGGATGCAGGACGACGTCCTCGATGGTCATCTGGTGATCGTCACCGCGGCGGTGCGCAACGACGGGCTCACCTCCCAGTTGGTGCCGGAGGGTTATCCCGCCGCGGCCTCACCCGACATCGTGGCGGCACTCCGCCGGGCCGCACGAGGGAGCGAGAACATCCACGAGGGCCTGGCTCTCACCAACGCGGTGTTCTACAGCAACGAGATCATGGGCTCCAACCTGCGCTTGTGGCAGAAAGCCGGAGTGAAAGCGGTGGAGATGGAGTGCGCGGCGCTGTTCGTCATGGCCGGCCTGGCGGGACGGGAATGCGGCGCCATCTTGACGGTGGACGGGAACCCGCTGGTGGAACGGGACGAGGAGATGACCGGCTACGACCCCCACCGCGATGTGGTGAGGGAAGCGGTGGGCCGGATGATCGGGATTGCGCTCGACGCCCTGGTGGACGACCCTCCCAAGCCGTAAGCCCGGCGTTAACCGCCGCCGTCCTGGTTGGACTGGTGGTAGCCCAGGATCAGTAACTCCGTGGCGACATCCACCCTGCGGAGGGTCGTCCCCGCCGGCGCGTGGAGGACCACGGGGGCGAAGTTGAGAATGGAGGTCACCCCCAACTTCACAAGCAGGTCGACCGCCCCCTGGGCGGCGGGAGCGGGAGTTGCGATCACACCGATCGACACCTCCTGGGAGCGGACATCCTCGGCCAGGCTGTCGGGGTGGCGGATGACCAGGTCCCCCACGCTCTCTCCGATCTTTCCGGGATCGGTGTCATACACCCCCGCCAGGATGAGTCCTCGACTGGCGAATCCCTGATAATGGGCCAGGGCCATCCCGAGGTTTCCCATCCCCACTATGACAATGGTCAGAGGAACGTCGAGGCCCAGAGCGGCGCCGATTTGGGAGACCAGCGACTGGATGTCGTACCCCACCCCCCGGCGGCCCTCGCATTCCAGGTACCAGAAGTCCTTCCGCACCTTGGCCGCATTGATGCTGAGGGCTGCGGCGATCTCCCCGGACGACACCGTCTCCTGGTCGACGGGGAATTGGTCCAGACACCGCAGGTAAAGCGGCAACCGCGAGACCGTGGCGTGAGGGATAGCCGGTCTAGCCATCCCCGAAATCCTACACCTGGCCGCCCTGGGCGGGATCCCGTCCATCCCCCGCCGGCGCTCGTGACGATGGAAGACGGGACGACCTCCGACCCCGGCGGCGACCGGCGGCGGGAGGAGCCCAGGTGACGGCTATCTTTTGAGATGATGAACGGCGCTGACGTGTTGGTGGTTGGGGGAGGCCCGGCCGGGTCGGCCGCCGCCTACTGGCTGGCTCGGGACGGCCACGCGGTGACCGTGGTTGAGCGCAAGTCCTTTCCCCGCGACAAGACCTGCGGCGACGGCCTCACGCCGCGGGCCGTCTACCAACTCGACGAGATGGGATTCGACTTCTCGGCGCCGGGATTTCACCGGGTCACGGGATTGCGCTCCTACGCCGGAGACAAGCTGATGCTGGAGATGTCCTGGCCCGACCACTCCCGGTTTCCCGACTGGGGGGGAGTGATCCGCCGCCGCGAACTCGACCAACAAGTGGCTGACCTGGCCCGCGGCCAGGGGGTGAGCGTGCTGGAGCAGACCGAGGCCCGCCCGGTGGTGGACAACGGGGCATTGGAAGGGGTGGAACTGCGCTCCAACGGGTCGGTGGAGACAGTCAGACCCAGGGTCGTGATCGTAGCCGACGGCGCCCTCAACCGGTTCGGACGTCACCTGGGGGTTACCCGCCGGAAGGACTACCCCCTGGGATTGGCGGCCCGCGGCTATTACCGCAGCCCACGTTCCTCCGATCCGTTCCTGGAGAGCCAACTGGACATCCGCGACCGGGAAGGAGCCACCATGCCCGGCTACGGCTGGGTGTTTCCCCTTGGTGACGGGACGGTGAATGTGGGAGTGGGACTCCTCTCCACGTTCAAGCGGTGGAAGCAGACCAACACCACCAGGATGATGGCGGACTGGGTCGACGCCGCCCCCGGGTACTGGGGACTCTCCGAGGAGACCCGTCTCACCGATCCGGTGGGCGGCGCCCTGCAGATGTCCTTCTCCCGCTCGCCGCTGGCCGGACCCAACTGGCTGGTGATCGGAGATGCCGCAGCCGCGATCAACCCCTGGAACGGAGAGGGCATCGCCTATGCCTACGAGACGGGGCGAATCGCCGCGGAACTGGCCGGACAGGCGGTGGCCAAGGGGGACTCCGAGGCCCTGGCGCGATACCCCGGTCACCTGGATCGGGAGTACGGCCTCTACTACCGCACGGCGCGCATCTTCGTGAAGCTGATCGGACGCCCGGCGGTGATGCGGACCCTCGCCCACACGGGCCTCCGTAACCGTCCCCTCATGGAGTGGACCCTGAAAGTGATGGCGAACCTCCTGGAGGAGGACGAAAGAGGCATCGGCGAGGAGGTGTTCCGGGCCCTGCAGAGGCTGGCCCGTGCCGTACCGGTGGCCTGAAATAGGGCCTTTGAGGATTTGGCGCGCAACCCGGCCCGTTAATATGCGTGCTGGTGGGTCGAGACAACCCAAGACCTGGGCTCATCCGGGTAGTGGCAAACAGAACCCCATTATGAATAGTCGCGGAAGGGCGTTGAGGTAGCTATGGCAAGGAAGTACCGGTTGGAACCCGAAGGCGAAGGCCTCTACCGGGTGATCGCCATGAGAGATTTCAAGACCTCCCGGGGCCAGTATCCGGAAGTCAGAGAGGGTGATCGTGGAGGACTGGTCTCAGGACCCTACAACCTGTCCCAAAGGGGAAGGTGCTGGATCGAGGAGGGCGCCAAGGTGATCGACCAGGCCAAGGTGCTGAAGGACGGCTTGGTTATGGAGAACGCCACCGTGAGCGGCCAGGCCGTGGTCACGGATCTGTCCTGGGTGGCTGGCTCAGCGCAGGTACAGGACAACGCTCAGATCCAAGAGGGTGGAGCGGTGGTAGGCAACGCGATAGTTCGGGACGGCGCCACGGTGAGATCGGCAGGAATAGTGGGCGGACACGCAATCGTGGAACACCGGGCGAGAGTCGAGGACGGCGCCATGGTGGGAGACAAGACCCAGGTGGGAGGGAATGCGGTGATCAGTGGCAAGGAGACCGTGGTCACCGGCGACCGCTACATCATCAAAGGCATCACCAAGACCGAAACCGCATAGAGGGCCCAGGCTCTGGGGGAACCCGGTCCCGAAGCCTGAAGCCCATCCTCCTCACCGCTCCCGGCGGAAAGTCGCGAAAACCTCCCTTCCGGGCCCACCCCCGCCTCCACCGCGCCGTGGGTCTGGGAGAGTTCAGCCCAGGCGGGAGCAGGGCTTGACTCGTCAGACCGGATGATCCCTTTGCGCGGCCCGTGTGACGTCCAACGGGCCGGTTCGGTGCTTGGCTCCTACCACTATGAAACATCCGTGCGACAAAACTCGACCTTCCGGCAGGTCTTTTTTGCCAACCTGCCACAAACCCGACGCCAAGCGTCGACACCACGGCGCGCCGGAACACCTCGGGGCCGCCCCCCAGCCGCCAAGAAGCCGGCCTTCCCGCTAGCTCAGGGGAGCTGGCAGGCCACCCCACTCGGGTAGTCGAAACCGAGGGAAGCCTGCAAGGTCACCGATCCATCCACGCCGACGTCGCCGTCCAGGATCAGCAGCACCGACCCGTCTTGGTTGGCATGCACGTACCGGGGCGGGTGCGACTCGCTCTCCACCTTGAACCAGAATCCGGGCTCCAGGGCCGTGGCGTAGGCGTAGCCCTCCACCGGACACCCGATGCTCGAATCCGCCCAGGTCCGGCTCTCGGCCTCCACCACCTCCAGCTTGGTACTGGAAACACCCAGCCAGTCGGCGAGGAACTCCACGGCCCGGTTCTGCACGCACTCGCGAGGCGAGCACCCGGGCCCGGCGTCGGTGGCTGCCGCTATCTCCTCGGCCCAAGCGGTGAGGACCGCGAATTCTGCGACATCGGCGTCATCGGGCGCCAGCCTCAACACCCGGACTGCCTCGGCGGCGACATCGCCGAGGCTGCTGTCCTGGGCCCAGTAGCTCTGGCGGAGGACCTCCGCGTACTCTGCCACCACGGCCGCCAACTGGAAACTCGAGGAGGTCTCCTCGAAGTCCGCCGCCAGTTCGCTCCGGAGGAACGACCGGTCGATCTCGCGGACCTCCCCGGTGTCGGGGTCCTCGTAGCGAAGGTATACGGTGCCAAGAGTGCCGTCCACGTCGTCGAAAAGCTTCATCTCGTACAGGGCGGTCACGCTGTGGCCCGCCCCCACCTCCCCGGCGTCCACGGTGTCGTCACGGAACTCCTCGTCCCTGACCGCCCGGTTCTCGTACCCCAACAGCCGCCAACTCCTGACCACCTCCGGGTTGAAATCCACCTGCACCTTGGTGTCCCGGGCGATGTTCTGGAGGGTGCCCACCAGGTTGTCGACGAACAGACGTCGCGCCTCTCTCAGGGTGTCCACGTAGTGATAGGTGCCGTCCCCGTCGTTGGCGAGTTGCTCCATGAGGACGTCGTTGAAGTTCCCCATCCCGAATCCGACGGTGGTGAGGGTCACGCCCTGGTCGACATACGACTTGATCTCCCGCAGGATGGAGTCCGATCCCGTCGCGCCGACGTTGGCGACGCCGTCGGAGAGCAGCAGCACGCGGGTCACCCGGCCGGGCTGGACGCGCTCTGTAGCCATCTGGTAGGCCAGCCTCAGTCCCTCCTCCGCGTAGGTGGACCCGCCAGGTTGCAGGGCGTCGATGGCACGGATGATCGACTCCTTTTCTCCGCCGTCGGTCGGTTCCAGGAGCACCCGCCCTCTGGACCCGTAGACCACGATGCCCACCTCGTCTGTTGGACGAAGTTGGTCGACCAGCAATGCCAGCGACTCCTTCACCAGGCCCAGCCGGTCTCCGCGGTTCATGGAGCCGGATACGTCGATGGCGAACACCAGCGTGGCATCCTTGCGCTCCTCCTCGGGGATGGCCTTGCCCTGCAGCCCCACTCTCAGGAGCCAGTGCCGCCCGGTGCCGAAGCGCGACGGCGAGCCCTCCATGTGAATCGCGAAGGCCCCTTCGGAGGGCGCCTCGTAGCCGTAGTCGAAGTAGTTGACGAACTCCTCCACCCGCACCGAGGCCGGGTCGGGCAGGTGGCCGTCCTGCACGAAGAAGCGGGCCACCGTGTACGACCCGGTGTCCACATCTATGGCGAAGGTGGAAAGGTGGTCGTCCTCGGTGTCGACGAAGGGGTTGACCCCGTAGTGTTCGAAGAAGGTCAGGTCGTAGGGCTCGTCGTTGACCGTCGCCGAGCCCCCGATCCGATTGAAGCCCTCGGCCTCCGATGCTTCGAACGCCGCCGCACTGGATGCCGCCGCTTCCGCTTGCGCCGGGGCCGCCACTGACGCCGCCGCGGTGGTCGCAGACGCTACCGCTGCTGCTGCGGTGTCCTCATCCAGCCTTCTGTTCTTCGCCTCCGCTTCAGCGGCCATGACCTCTTCCGCGGCATCCATGGCGGACCGGGCCGTTTCCTGGGAAGCCAGGGTGTTGGGTGGTTTCTGGGTCGATATCCGCGTGGTGTTCGTCACATCTCCGGTGGTGTCCGTCACACGCTCGTCTCCGGTGTCGCCGGCACAGGCCGCGGCAGCGATCACCAGGACCACGACCCAAATCAGTTGTCTGGGTCTGGTAGTCATCTTCTTACCTCGTGATTTCAGATTTGTTCGAGTTTGGGATCGGGGAACCGACCCGATGACTTCTCCCTCAGGGGATCGCCCCCTGGACCGGGAAGCCGGGCCGAGGCCCCTGCATCCGAGCATATGACGTGCACGAACCTATGCAGGCACATAAGGGGGCCTACCGGCTGCGGAGAAACCGTCCCTGTCAATACCCCCGATACCCCACAGGGCTTCCGGTTGATGTAACGAAGTAACGGAGACCCGATGGGAGGGAGTCCGTCCGGCCCCGCCCGTTGATTGGAACTTCTGATTACGTGAGCCTCACCCGGCAGGCAGCAGGTCGGGGGGATGGCGCTCGTGCCATTCGGTGAGCGACTGATAGGCGCGGGCCGCCGCCAGTATTGCGTTCTCCTCGTAGGCCCTGCCCATGAACTTGATCCCGGTGGGCAGACCCTCTTCGGAGAAACCGCTCGGCACGGAGACCGCAGGGAGGCCGGCCACGTTCCCGAGCGACATCATCGTGTCCTTCCCGGCGTGCAGGGTGGCGCTGCGGAATCCCTGGTTGACCGGGGTGGGGACCCCTGAACGGGTGGGCGCCACCAGTGCGTCGAAGGGCGACATCGCCTCCTCGGCGTTCTCGGCCACCAGCCTTCTCAGGCGCAACGCGTTTATGTAGTCCTTGGCCAGCACCGTCACCCGGGGATAGGCGCCGAACCGGTCTTCGGGGGCGGTCAGTTCCGCCAATTTCCCGCTGTCCACGATCTCCTCGAAGGCGCTCGCCGCCTCGGCGAAGAGGATCACCTGGAGGATCTCTTCGTGGGGCAGGTCGGAGAACCTCATCTCCTCGATGTCCGCCACCGTGCCCAGCGCGTCGAGGGCCCGCTCGAAGTTGGCGCGGGTCGGCTCGTCCACGTGGTCCGTCACGTTCTCCATCACCCCGAACCGGAAGCGGCGCGACCCGACGTCGGAGTCGTCGTAGGCGAAGCTTCGACGGGTGGTGGTCGGGTCCTTCGGATCCCGCCCGGAGATGGCCTCCAGAACCAGGCCGCAGTCATCTGCGGTGAGGCACATCGGCCCCAGCTTGTCCAGGGTCCAGGAGAGCGCCATGGCCCCGTACCGGCTCACCCGCCCGTAGGTGGGTCGCAAGCCCGCCACCCCGCAATTGCTGGAGGGCGACATGATGGATCCGCCCGTCTCGGAGCCGATCGCAAACGGGACCAGGCCCGCCCCGGTCGCCGCGCCGGACCCGGTGGACGATCCGCCGCTCCACCGGTTCTTGTCCCAGGGGGTGATGCCCGGACCGGTGAAGGAGGCATTGGGTTGCCAGTAGCCGCCGCCCCCGGCCAACTCCACCATGGCCAGCTTGGCCGCCAGCACCGCTCCCGCCGCCCCCAGCCTCTCCACGACCGTGGCGTCGTAGTCGAAGACCTGATTGCGAAACGGCGCGGCGCCCCAGGTGGTGGGGATGCCGTCCTTGGTGGCCAGGAGGTCCTTGACCCCGTAGGGAATGCCGTGCAGAGGGCCCCTGTACCGGCCCGATAAGATCTCCTGCTCGGCGCGTCTCGCCTCTCGGATCGCCCTCTCGCGGGTCACCGTCACCACCGCGTTGTAATCGGGTCCCAGCCTCTCCAACCGGTCCAGGAAGACCTCGGCCAACTCTGTCGGCGACACCTCCCGGGCCTGCACCAGGCCGCCGAGTTGGCGGATGCTCTTGAAGACCAAGCTGTCGGACAAGACGTCAGTCCTCTTCCCGGTAGGGCGCGAACACCGAGAACGGCTCGTCGCCATTCTCCAGCCTGACGGCGCTCACGGCCTGCGACGCCCGGACGATGGTCTCAACGCCCGTCCGCACCCCCTCCAGTTGCTTTTCGTCCAAGCGGTCCCCGTAGAGGCGCTTGACGGTGTTGAATCTCTCCTCCACATCCTGATTGGTCGCTTCGTCGTTCAAGATTGTCCTCCGCTTCTCGCCTGCCTGATCCTGTCCCGATTCGGCTCTCCCCCAGCCTCAACTGCCAGTCACAATAGCAAGCGGCCGACCCGGTAAACGCCCCGCAGGCCGTTTGGGCTTTTAGTCGGTGACGTAGGTGTGGGTGATTACCTCCCACACGTGGCCGTCCTCGCAGTCGAAGTAAAAGCCGCGTCCCCCGTGGTGGTGGTTGATCTTGCCGTCCTTACGGGAACGGGGGCCGCTCCCGAAGGGGACGCCCTCATCCTTGATCCGTCCGAGAACCGCATCGAACTCCTCGTCGGAGGCCAGGAAGGCGTAGTGGTTGGACTGGGGGTTGTCCGAGTCGTCGAAGTCAAGCGTGAAAGTGTCGTTGACCTTGACCGGGGCGAAGTGTCCCCAGGTCCCCCGGTATTCGACCCCGAAGATGCGGGCGATGAACTTGGCGGACTTCACCTTGTCGTGGGCGGGCACGATCGTATGGTCCAGCTGCAGAGCCATGGCGAGCCTCCTCTCCCCCACCACTCTACCTCCGGCTTGAACGCCAAGGCAGGGGGCCTGCCCCGATGCCTTCGGGCGCCGAGAGCCCGTGTAGGGCCGGGGGTCCCGGAGCCCGATACCCGGCGCCGAAGCCCGCGGGCAGGTACCATGCCGAGAAAGCGCCAGCAACCGACACAACGCACAGGGAGAAGCCGTGGGCAAGGCGCAGACAGTTATACGGGCCAAGGCCCTCCTGGACGGCACGGGGGCTCCGCCCGTCCCGAACGCGGTCGTGGTCGTGGAGGGGTCCCGTATCCTGGCCGCGGGCTCACAGGAGGCCGTCGAAGCGCCGCGGGGGCCGGACGTCCGGGAGCTGGACTTTGCAGACGGGTACCTCCTGCCCGGTCTCATCGACGCCCACACCCATCTCATGTTCGGGGCGGGGGAGGCCACCTACGAGGAGGTCATCGAGCGGGACACCGACGAGATCATGCTGCTGCGCGCCGCCCGCAACGCCCACATCCACCTCAACGCCGGGGTCACCACTCTCCGGGATTGCGGCGCCCGCAACCAGGTCACCTTCGACCTGCGACGGGGGGTCGACCAGGGCCTGGCCATGGCGCCGCGACTGCTCCTCAGCGGCCGCCCGGTGACGGTCACCAAGGGCCATTTCTGGTGGTGCAACGGAGAGGCCGAGGGAGTGCAGGGCGTGCGGAAGGCGGTGCGCCGACTGGTCGAGGACGGCGCCGACTTCATCAAGATCATGGCCTCGGGCGGCGGCACGGCCGGCACCGATAACCGCCGGCCCTCCTTCAGCGTGGAGGAACTCCGGGCCATCGTGGACGAGGCCCACAACCAGGGGGTCCCCACCACCGCCCACTGCATCGCCACCCAGAGCATCGCCAACGCCCTGGACGCAGGCGTCGACTCCATCGAGCACGCCACCTTCATTGAGCCCGACGGCTCCTACGTCTTCAACCCGCGCATTGCCGAACGCATCGCCAGCCAGGGCGTCAGGATCAGCCCTACGGTGCAGACCGGCTACCGGCGCCGGGAGAAGCTCCTGGCGATGCGAGAGGAGGGCCATGCCCTGTCTCCGGAGGACAAGAGCAGCCTGGAGGACCTCCAGATCAAGTGCGAGCGGCAGGTGGAGTTCCTCGGGAGGCTCTGGTCGGAGTGGGGGATCACCATCGTGGCCGGCACCGACGCCATCTCCAGCTTCGGCGACTACTGCCTGGGGCTGGAACTCCAGGTAGAGGCAGGGATGAGCACCGCCGACGTGATCCGCTCCGCCACCGGAGTGGCCGCGCAGGCCGTCGGCCTCGACCATCTGGTGGGGACACTGGAGCCGGGCAAGGAGGCGGACCTGATTGTGGTGGACCGGGACCCTCTGGCGGACATCCGAGCTCTGCGGTCCATGCGGATGGTCATGCAGCGGGGAGGCGTCGTCCCGCCGCCGCTGGCCATGGGCTAGGAGATATCGAGCACCGGGTCCCCGAGCACGTCGAAGTTCGGTTCGACGCCCAGCCCCGGCCGGTCGGCGGCCTTCATCCTGCCCGACTTCCTTCGGGGCGCCCCGGTGGCGGTCGACACCGTGACATAGGAGTTGAAGTCGGTGCCCGCGAAGTTGAACTCGGAGGGCGTTGACTGGGCCAGGTGAGCGATGGCGGCGGTGGTGATGTCGGACCCCCACGGGTCCTCGATGATCATCGGGATTCCCGACGCGACGCAGACGTCCCGCATCAGCCGAGCCTTGGTCAGTCCACCCACCTTGGAGATCTTGAGATTGATCACATCCATGGCGTCCTCCGACAGGCCTCTCAGGAGGGTGTCGAGACCGTCTATGGTCTCATCCAGAACGAAGGGCCGGGAGGTGCGCCTGCGAACGGAGAGGCACTCGGCGAGAGTGGCGCAGGGTTGCTCTATGTACACGTCCAACTCCCCTACCGCGCTGACCACCCGGGCCGCCTCATGGCGGGTCCAGCCGGTGTTGGCGTCTGCCACCAGTACATCGTCGTCGGGAAGTATCTGGCGGGCCGCGTGGATGCGGGCGATGTCATCGTTCGGATCTCCCCCCACCTTCAACTGGAACACCCGGTACCCCTCCGCCCGGTATTTGGCCACATTGGCTGCCATCTCATCGGGCGCCTGCTGGGATATGGCGCGGTAGAGCGCCACGTCCTCTTGGGCCCGACCGCCCAGCAGCGCGTAGACCGGCAGGCCGACGGACCTGCCCAGGATGTCCCAACAGGCTATGTCGAGCGGCGCCTTGGCATGCGGATGGCCGAGCAGGGAGGCGTCCATGGCCCGGTTGATCCCGTTGACGTCCCTCGGGTCCATCCCGATCAGATGCGGGGCCAGTTCCGCCAGGCCCGCCCGCACTCCCAGGGCGTGGGCAGGCAGGTAGGCAGGCCCCAGCGGGCAGCTTTCGGCGTATCCCGAGATCCCGGCGTCGGTCTCCACCTCGACGACCGTGTCGTCGAACACCTCCACGAACCGGCCGTCGGACCATGTGTAGCGACCCTCGACCAGCGGTAGCTCGACCCGCCATGCCCGCACAGCCGTGATCCTCATGGGCGCCTCCTCAAGCCGACTGGTCGGTTCCCAAGAGTTCAGGCATTCCCTTGTAGAGACCCACCCCCAGCATGATCAGAAAGGCATTTGCCAGGTTTACGGACACCGCGAACAGCAGAAAGAAAGTACCGGCCAAGCCGTAGAAGGGGCTGATCGCGGCGACGAACACCGTCGACACCAAACAGGACAGGACTGTGAGGGCGCCGACAACCCTGTAAGACGTGGAGCGGAATCTCGGCAGAAGGCCCACAGCCAATCCCATGGACCCCAGGAGAAAGGCAAAGAAACCCACGAAGTTGAAGGCGCTTTGCATCTTCAGGAGCATCACAGCAAGAAAGTCGAGAAGTTGGGTCTGATCGGGTCCGGTACCCGCGCCGATCCCGTATGCCATGGTGTGGGCTGCGGTGTAGAACAACGTCCTGTCGATGATCGAGATGATCACTCCCAGCCCTATGGCCATGACCCCGAACCTGGCGACGGTGTCGTTGGCGCTCTCTCCGGCGGCCGTTTTACGCAACGCCAACAGCCCGTGGAACTGTAAAACCAACCCAAGGACGCCAAGGGTGGCTGTGAAGAAACTGAGCGCCGCGTTGTTCCGAACGGCTTCACCGATACCGATGAAGTCATCCGCGTCCGCAAAGTCGATCAGCGCCAGGCCGGGGGTGAAGAAGAGAGTCCCAATCACCAGGCCCGTGCCGATGACAAGCAACGCTCCCCCTATTCTGTTCTGGGGCGTTGTGATCATCTTCCCTCCTTCTCAGAAGGTAGCGTCGCCGTGGACGGAGTTCAGGTCTGAGAGTAGTGGATCTTCGACCTTCCCTGCATGAGCGGAGATCAATGTCAAGCCGAAAACTGCTGCCGTCGGCCTCGGATTGCAGGCTGTGACCACCACCCTCATTTCCCTCTTCGGCGGGTGCTCGGGTTAGGCCCGGCGGAGTGCGACGACCGGGATCTGGCGGTCGGTACCAGCGCGGTAGGCGGCAAAGCGGGAATTGGTCGCCACCACCCCCTCGAACAGCGCGATCCGTTCTGCGCCTGCGGCGATCCGGGCTTGGGCCGAGAAACGCTCCCCTTTGACTTCGACTACCACTCCAGGGTCAGCCACCAGGTTCCAATACCACCCGGGATGGTGATCCTGGCCGTAGTTGGATGCAACCACGATCAACTCGTCTGACCCTTCGAACCGGAAGTACAGCAGGGGCGAGGAGCGCCGCTTGCCGCTCTTCCGTCCCCTGGTCGTCAGGATGAGGACCCCCACTCCCTCCAGGCGGCCCAGGAGCCGGCCGCCGGAGAGCCGGAACAGGAACCGATGCAGCGGCACGAAGAACCAGGCGATGACGAGACGCTTGTAGGTCGGCACGGCCGGCTCATTCATCGCCGGTCATGCCCCCTTGTAGTTGATCCTGGCCACCAACCGGTGCTCGGCGGTCACCAGATCAGCCTGGTCCTCCATCACCTGGTCGATCGGCTTGTATGACCACGGGGACTCGTCGACCAACTTCCGCGCCCGGTGGGCCTCCCAGGCCTTTCCCTCCATCGCCTCGGTCAACTGCTCGGCCGTGAAAAGCTTCCTGGCGCGGTTCCGGGAGTGCACGCGCCCGGCGCCGTGGGCGGCGGAGCAGTAGGAGAGCGGGTTGCCCAGCCCCCGCACAATGTAGGAGTCGGTCCCCATCGAACCGGGTATCACGCCGCGGTCTCCGGATCCCGCCCTGATGGCGCCTTTCCTGGTCACCCACACCCTGCGGCCGCCATGTGATTCCAGAGCGGCGTAGTTGTGATGGCAGTTGATCATCTCCAGCAACTCCACGGTCCCCAGGTGTTTCCGGAGCGCCTTCCAGACCACGTCCAGGATCAGTTCCCGGTTTCTCCACGCGTAGGACTGCGCCCACAGCATTTGCCGGATGTACACGTCGAACAGGTCGTCGTCGGCCAGGTAGTAGGCCAGATCCCGGGTGGCTCTCCTCCCCCTGACGGCGCACACCCGGGCGGAGGCTGCGATGTGGTGGGAGGCTATCCGGTTCCCGATGCCTCGGCTCCCGGTGTGCAGCACTATCCAGAGCCGCTCGAGTTCATCCGACGACACCTCGACGAAGTGGTTTCCACCACCCAGGGTGCCGAGTTGCTTTCCCACCCTCCCAGCGGCGCCTTTGGCTTTCGGCACCATCTCCGGGTGCGGGATCGGGTTCTCCTCCAGCCACCTTCGAGCCTCCGGGGAGGCAGCCTGGTGCCAGTCGAAGCCGGCCGGCACCCCCCGCCGGATCTCCCGGAGGACTTTCTGCGGGGAATCGAGGTCCTCCCGGCGCCGATTGGTGAGTGCGGCGATCATGCCGCACCCTATGTCCACCCCCACCGCGGCCGGGATTATGGCGTCTTCGGTGACTATCACCGACCCCACCGTGGCGCCCTTCCCCAGGTGGGCATCCGGCATCAGAGCCACCGGACCCGCCAGCACCGGGCTCCGCGAGGTCTCCAACGCCTGCCTACTGGTCTGGGGGTCCATAATCGACGCCCAGTTGCGAACGCCCGCACCGCCCCCGCGGCCAGAATCCAAGAGCCGTCCCCCGGGACTCCCTTTGGTACCCACCATGGCCCTTGACCCTACCCGACCCCCCGAGGGTCGCTAACCGCTTTTGCTGCCGTACAGACAGGGTTGCCCGGATGAAACGGGGTAGACAACCACAATCGAGTCCGGTCGGAGCAAGCGGGTTGCGGTAACTACAGTTTGCGGCGTGAAGGCGCCTCGAAGCGACTGGCAGACTCCCTGATCATGCCTGCCCGCGAGAGTTCGGGTCCGGTTCTCACCATCCACATGGGGGACATCACCAGGCTGGAAGTGGCCGCAATAGTGAACGCGGCCAATACCACCCTGCTCGGCGGCGGCGGGGTGGACGGGGCCATCCACCGAGCCGCCGGACCGCAACTCCTCGAGTACTGCCGCACCCTGGGAGGGTGCGAGACGGGGCAGGCCAAGGTCACGCCCGGTTTCAACCTGCCGGCCCGGTGGGTGATCCACACCGTCGGACCGGTGTGGCGAGGCGGCGGCGGGGGCGAGCCGGAGTTATTGGCCTCCTGCTACCGGGAGTCACTGGCCCGGGCCGACGAAGTAGGCGCCGCCACCATCGCTTTCCCGGCCATCTCCACCGGCGTTTACGGGTACCCCCTCGAAGACGCCGCCGCCACCGCGGTCGAGACGGTCCGCTCCACACCCACGGATGCGGTCGAAGTCACATTCGTCGCCTTCGACCAGAAGACGCTGGAAGCCTACGCCGACCGCCTCTAAGGTTTCCTCCGCCTCCACCACCAATGCTCAAACGGATGTACCCCGCAGGGGCTCGCCGGCCTGCCCTCCCGTTTAGCATGAATGTCATGGGAGCCACGCACTCAGAACACCTGAGCGCACTGGATGGACGGCTCCTGCGCCGAGCCATCCAGCTATCGGCCAGTGCGGCCGCCAAGGGAAACATGGCGTTCGGGGCCCTTCTCGCAGACCCCGAGGGCAACATCCTCCTCGAAGCCGAGAACACAACGTTCACCGAACGGAACCCTCTCAACCACGCCGAGAACAACCTGGTCAACATGGCAGTCGCCTCCCTCGACCCCGAGCTGATAGCCGCCGCCACTCTCTACACCAGTTGCGAACCCTGCGCCATGTGCAGTGGAGCCATGTATTGGGGCGGGATAAACCGGACGGTGTACGGGATGTCAGAACACGACCTGCTGGACATCACGGGCGTGAGCGAACACTGCCCGACCATGCGGGGAGTGGGTTGCCGCTCCATCCTCAACAGCGGCCAGCGTCACATCGAGGTGAGCGGGCCTCACCTGGTCGAGGAGGCATGCGCAGTCCAAATCGACTATTTTGCGGCCCGGTCTCCGGAGAGTTCATAACAAACCCTCCCGCCAATGGCGAAGTCAGGGGAGATTGGGGCCATGGGTTTTATCCCCCCTCCCGCTTCTAACCGCTGATCTCCCCGGGGACACTCGACAAGCCAACCCCCGGTCCCGGGTCTAAGCAGTTACCGATGGCTCCACCGGAGCCATCGGGAGCAGGAATACTTCCGGGGTGGTGGACCGGTGGTTGTTCAGACGTTCTCCATGGTTCCCACCGCTCCTTTCGCCCGACGGCACTCGCACGGGACAACTGAGTCCGCCTGACATATTTGAGCAACATTTCGTTGCCACAGTGAATGGCATCACACAGAACTTCAAACGAAAGGAGTGAAGCGATGAAGCTAAAGAAGTTTCTGACCAAGACCTCCGTGATTGGGGTGGCGATGGGCGCCATGCTCAGCATGGGGGTCCTGGTCGCCTGCGGGGACGACACAGAGTCCCGAGGCGGCCAGGAGACCGGCGGCGCTGAAGGCTCTGGCGAGCACGGCGCCGCCGGGGAGGCCGGCGGCGAAGGCGGCGGCGGAAGCGAAGAGGCCAGCGGGACCATGTTGGCCCCCGACGAGACCTTCGACACGGTCCGGGCAGGCGCCCGGCTGATGATGCGCTACGACGCACCGAGCAACTCCTTCACGGGCACCGTTGAGAACACCACCAACAGCGTCCTCACCCGAGTGAGGATCGAGGTGCATCTCTCCAACGGCGTGGAACTCGGTCCGACAACTCCCGTGGACCTGGCCCCGGGCGAGGTGATTGCGGTCGCCCTGCCCGCCACGCCGGAACCGTTCACCGGATGGACCCCCCACGCCGAGGTCGGCAGCGGCGAAGGCGGCGGCGGAGGCGAGGGCAGCGAATCAGGCGGCGAAGGCGGCGCCGAAGGCCCCGAGGGCAGTCCCGAGGGCGGCGGCGCCGAACTCAACGAGGCGGCCATGTCGAGCCCCATCGTTCCCCTCTCACAGACGTGGGAAGGAAACCTCGGGGGACTGGCCATCTCCGCCCGATACGACGCAGCAACCCAGACGGTCTACTCGACGGTGGAGAACACCACCTCCCAGGTCCTCTGCTACGTGCAGGCCGAACCTCACCTGAAGTCGGGGACGACGACGGTCGGGGAACTCGGCCCGGACGTACTGGGGCATCTCAGCCCCGGACAGGTGGCCACGACAGCGGTGGCGGTTTCCAGTGAACCGTCACTGGCGGGGGTC
The DNA here is from genome assembly GCA_965209025.1 of Acidimicrobiia bacterium. Lineage (GTDB taxonomy): Bacteria > Actinomycetota > Acidimicrobiia > Spongiisociales > ZC4RG35 > Bin76. The sequence continues at coordinate 1,668,603 of OZ242375.1, forward strand.
TCCTTCGACGGGTACGTCGTCCACATGGAGATCTTCGACTGCGCCGGCTCCGGCCCCGTGCCTCACACAGGAGGCGAGGGCGGTGAAGGCGGCAGCGAAGGCGCCGGTGGCGAAGGACACGGTCCCGGCGGCGAAGGCGGCAGCGAAGGCGGGGGCGAAGGCTCGGAGACCGGATCCTCCGGTGGTGAAGAGGGCAGCGGAAACATGCTGGCCTTGGGCGACACCTTCGACACCGTTCGGGCAGGCGCCCGGTTGATCCTGAACTACGACGCCCAGACCAATTCCTTCAAGGGCACCGTGGAGAACACGACCAACAACACCCTGACCCGGGTCAGGATCGAGGTCCATCTCTCGAACGGGACGGAACTCGGTCCTACCACTCCGGTGGACATGGGCCCGGGCCAGGTGCTGGCGGTCAACCTTCCCGCCACGGCTGAACCCTTCACCGGCTGGGTACCCCATGCCGAGGTCGGCGGCGGCGAAGGCAGCGGCGGAGAGCACGGCGGCCAATCCGGCGGTGGTGAAGGCAGCGGCGAACACGGCTCCGGCGGAGAGCACGGCGGCGGCGGCGAAGGCAGCGGCGGTTGACGTCTCCGGTACGGACAACGACAACGGAGGCTCCGGTTCCGACATTCGGAACCGGAGCCTTCACGCGGTGGATCGGAAATGCCGTCATCGAAGACTGATGACGGGAGCGAAGGAGTGATCCAGAAGAAATGTCAAGACCCGAAGGGCGATATTCTGAATATGGGCACACCCGGTGGCCTGGTGGGATCTCTCCTACAGGTATCTCCCTCCGGAATGGCTCCCTGTTAGGACTGCTGATGAACGACATAGTGCTGATTGTCGAAGACAACAAGAGGATCGCCAACTGGGTGAAGGTGTATTTCGAGCGAGCCGGGTTCTCGGCCGAGGTCGCCCATGACGGTCGGTCCGGCCTGTCCATGGCCCGCCGCCTGCTTCCGGACCTGGTGATCCTCGACCTCAACCTTCCCCGCCTCGACGGCGTGGAGGTGTGCCGGATCCTGCGTGGCGAGTCGGACGTGCCGATCATCATGCTGACCGCCAGGGAGACCCCCGCCGAGCGCATCATCGGGCTGGACAGCGGCGCCGACGACTACATCATCAAGCCCTTCGATCCCGACGAGGTGGTGGCGCGGGCCAACGCGGTACTCCGGCGTGTCAGGGACAGAGTCCAGCAGGTCCTGACCCGGGGAGCCATCACCCTGAACGAGACCACCCGGACCGTAACGGTCGACGGGGAACCCGTGCCGGTGACCCAGGCGCAACTCGCCCTGCTGTCGACCTTCATGCGCCATCCCAACCAGGTGCTCACCCGCTACCAGTTGATATACCTCACCTTCGGCTACGACTTCGAGGGGTACGAACGGGCCATCGACAGCCAGGTGGCCCGCCTGCGGAAGAAGATCGACCGCGGCGGCCGCCAGCCCATCCGGACCGTCTACGGCGCCGGCTACAAGTTCGTGGCAGAGGACCGCTGATGTCGCTCCGCTGGCGGATCATGGGCGCCATCGTCCTGGTGATCGTCCTAACCATCCTGATCGGAGTAGGCATCGGCTACTACACGACCCAGGCCCGTCTGGACGTGTTCGTGGACCGGATAGGCGAGGAAGAGGCGAGCCGGTTGGCCCGCAATCTGAGCAGGGAATACACCGCCGCCGGTGGTTGGCAGACGGCCGACGGGCCGCTGGCGGAAGCCGGATACACCTCTGGTGGACCCCCGGTGAGAGAGGGATCCGAGGGAGGTGAGCATGGGTCCTCCGACTCCCTCCACCATGATCCGGTGCGAGTGGTGATCGTGGGCGCCGACGGCCGGGTGGTGGTGGACAACGTGTCCGAACTGTCGCCCGGAACCGCGGCGCCGGAGTTGGAGGGGCGCAGCGAGACCATTTTCGACCTGAACGCCAACCAACCGGTGGGCCGCCTCTACCTGGATGTGAACCAGGAGTTTCTCTCGACCGAGTCCCACGGGTTCCTCAGCACCATCCTGACCGTGAGCCTGATCGGCGGTCTGCTGACCGCAGGCGCCGGCATTCTGCTGGCCGCCTGGATGTCCAAGCGGATCACCGCCCCCGTGACGGCCTTGACGGAGGCGACCCAGGCGATCGCTCAGGGTGACACGACCCGGCTTCCCGTCACCTCATCGGACGAGTTGGGGCGGATGAGCGCCGCTTTCAACCAGATGACCTCTGCCCTGGAAACCCAGCGCAACCTCCGGAGGCGGCTCATCAACGACGTCTCGCACGAACTGAACACCCCGCTGAGCGTCATCCAACTGGAAGCGAAGGGGCTCCGCGACGGGCTTCAGACGCCCGAGGACGCCTCCGAACACATCATCGGAGAAGTGGACCGCCTGCGCGGCCTGGTAACCGACCTGAACTGGCTTGCGGAGACCGACCACGGCGAGTTGAGGCTCACATTCCAACCCGGTTCGATCCGCGAACTGCTCACCACGGAGGTGGAGCGCTGGCAGCCCCAGGCCCGGGCCCGACGGATCGAGTTGTCGCTCCGGGCATCCGTTGACCTCCCGGACATGGACCTCGACCGGGTGCGCATCAGCCAGGCACTCGGAAACGTGGTGAGCAACGCCATCAACAGCACCGATCCCGGTGGGAGCATCGGGATCTCGGCGGACCTGGAAGACGACGACTGGTTGGCCATCTCGGTTGCCGATGACGGGATCGGGGTCGACCCCGCAGACCTTCCCAACCTGTTCGATCGCTTCTACCGCACCGACCAGTCCCGCAGTCGGGAAGCGGGCGGGACCGGCCTGGGACTGGCCATCACCCGGACCATCGTCGAGGCACACGGGGGTGCGGTTTGGTTGGAAAGCGCCGGACCCGGACAGGGCGCGACGGTGAGTATCCGCCTTCCCATCCCTTCCGCAAAGGGCGACGTGGCGTCACCGCCCCCGGATCTGAGTTGATCGTCGCGGCCAACAAGGCGATGCTTGGGTCGGACACCATTCCTAATCTCCTCAGGGTGTGCGGCGATTCATCTTCGGGAGCAGCCAAGCCAGCCATCACCTCGTTCTGAAATGACCGCCGAAGGTCTCATAGTTCTGGGGATCCTGGTCGGGATCGTGGCCTTGTTCGTGTCCGAGAAATACCCCCTGGACATAGTGGCCATGCTTGGTCTCGGTGTGCTGCTGATTCTCGGCCTGGTGACGGTGCAGGAAGGGTTCTCGGGTTTCAGCAACCCGGCCACGCTGACGGTGGCCGCCATGTTCATCCTCAGCGCCGGGTTGCAGAGAACCGGCGCCACCACCACGGTGGGCCGGCTCATGGTGCGCTTCAGCCGCAATCATTTCACCGCGCTGGTGGTGATCATGGTGACGGTCACCGTGATGTCGGCCTTCGTCAACAACACCGCGGCGGTGGCCGTGTTCATTCCCCTGGTGACCATCCTGGCCGGCCGGCGAAAGCTGTCCGCCTCGAAACTGCTGATTCCCCTTTCCTACGCATCCCAGTTCGGTGGGGTCTGCACTCTCATCGGGACCTCCACCAACCTGCTGGTCAGTTCGATCTCCGAGGAGGCCGGCTACGGAGCCTTCACCATGTTCGAGTTCAGTCGCATGGGCCTGGTGCTGTTCGTGGCGGGGGTGGCATTCTTCCTGCTGTTCGGACGATGGCTGCTGCCTGACCGCCAGACACCGGAACTGGCCACCGCCTACCAACTGGGTGAATACATAACCGAACTGAGGGTGCAGGAGGGTTCCCCCCTGGTGGGCAAGTCCGTCCTGGAGAGCAGGCTCGGGGAGGATCACGACATCACGGTCCTGCGGGTCCTCGACACCGGAGAGGACGGTTGGGCGCCGTTAAGGCGGACCCTCCAACCCGACGACATCCTGTTGGTCCGAGGTTCGCTGACCGATCTGATCCGTCTCCGGGGGACCATGGGCCTGCGAATCAACGCCGACTTCGAACTTCGGGACGAGACCCTGCAGACCGAGGACCTGCGCCTCGTCCAGGCGCTGGTGGCGCCCGATTCGGGGCTCATCGGCCACACCCTCAAGGAGGTCGACTTCCGCAATCGCTACCGGGCCCTGGTGCTGGGCATCCGACGCCGAGGCGAGACGACCAACAAGAAGCTCAGTTCGGTCAAGCTCGGCCTGGGGGACGCCCTGCTGTTACAGGCGCACGAAGCCGAGGTACGGGACCTGCGGAGCGGCGACGACCTCATCATTCTCAACGAGGTGCCCGGCAGCCTCCTGCGCCACAAGGCACCCCTGGCCATCGGGATCCTGGTGGCGGTCGTGGGACTGGCTGCCTTCGACCTCGTCCCGATCCTGGTGGCCGCCCTGCTCGGCAGCGTAGCCCTGGTGATGACCCGGGTTTTGCGACCCGAGGACGTCTACCGGGCGATCAACTGGCAGGTGATCTTCCTGCTGGCCGGGGTGCTTCCCCTGGGCGTGGCCATGCACACCAGCGGAGCGGCGGGGTGGCTGGCCGAGCAGACGGTGGCGTTGGTGGGAGACATGGGCCCGGTGGCCGTCCTGGCGGCCTTCTATGTGCTGACCGCCATCATGACCGAAACTATGAGCAACGCCGCGGCGGCGGTGTTGCTGGCGCCGATAGCCATCTCCACCGCCGAGCAACTCGGCGCCGACCCCCGGCCCTTCCTGATGGCCATTACCTTCGCCGCCTCAACCGGGTTCTCCACCCCGGTCGGCTACCAGACCAACACCATGATCTACATCCCGGGGGGATACAAGTACACCGACTTCCTACGGGCCGGGATGCCCCTCAACCTCATATTCTGCGTCCTTTCGGTCATCTTCATCCCCCGCTTCTGGGCGTTTTGAACAGTCGCAACATTTTCGGCCCCTATTTCGGGTACCCTCCCCCAACACCTCATCGGCCGATAACACACAGGTCAGTGCAGTATTTGCCTTTGTCAGGACCACACGTAGTACCAGGGCGGCGTTCTCTCTTGAGTGAGTGGAGTCCATTCTTTTCGTGTACCGGGGGTGAAGGTCATTTGACCCGAGTTGGCGGATTGGAGGGGTTTGGTGATAGGGTGAGGCTGCTGACCTGGGGTTTTGTGATGTAGGGCACCGTTTGGGTGGGGATTTGTAGGGGCGACATGTGGTTGATAGGCCGGGCTCTAGTGGTATTGTTCTGGGTTTCGTCATGACAGGACCGGGGCTCGAAGCGTTAACCACGAAGCCGGGTAGGATTCGCGGGCCGTGATGCCTACTCCTGGTACAAGTTCGCGCTCTTTGGGCTTCCTGGGACCTGCCGGCACCTTCACCGAGGAGGCGCTGGTCACCCGCAAAAACCTGGCCGAGATGCGCCGTCAACCGTTCAACTCGATGATGCAGGTACTGAAGGCTGTGGAGTCCGGCACGGTGGATCTCGGGTTCGTCGCGATCGAGAACATGATCGAGGGGGCCGTCACCTCCAGCATCGATACCCTTGCGTTCGGAACAGGCCTGTTGATCCAGTACGAGGTGACAATGGATGTCCGGCTCACGCTGATGGGGCTTCCGGGCGCGGAGCTCGACAGAGTCAAGTACCTCCGTTCCTACCCCGTCGCTTATGCCCAGTGCAGTCGGTACCTTACGCGGCGGCTGCCCGACGTCGTGATGGTTGCGGCGGACTCGACGGCCGCGGCCGCCCGTGACCTGGCCGCCCGGGGGGACTTAGACACGGTGGTGATCGCACCGCAGAGAGCCGCCGATGTCTACGGCCTAGAGGTGCTGGCGATGGATATAGAGGACCAGCCCGGTAACAAGACGCGTTTCCTGCTGGTCGGCCGCGATACCGTACCGCCACCGACCGGACAGGACAAGACGAGTCTGGTCGTGTATCAGCGCGCCGACGCACCAGGGTCGCTGGTGGGGATCCTGGGCGAGTTCGTTGCCAGGTCCATCAACATCACCAGCCTGCAGAGCCGCCCGACCAAGGCCAGCCTCGGAAGCTACTGCTTCCTCATCGACTGCGAGGGTCACATAATGGACGAACTGTTGGGGGATGCGCTACGCAACCTCCAGATGCGCGCGGCCAGCGTCAAGTTCCTCGGTTCCTATCCGGCGGACTCTGTCAGCCATGTGCGCGGTCCGGCCAACCGGGCAGAGCGCGAAGATGTGGATGCTTCCTACGTGGACGATGAGGGATACTTGTTGTTGGCGGGCGTTCCGGACCAGACGAGCCGTGACCAAGCTGATGCATGGCTAGCCGACGTACGCTCCAGAGTCGTCTGATTTGATTTGGGTGACCACCCCGTCAGCCTCGCAACGGAAGTCTTGTCCCTGACTCCCTCAGCCGCAGCCGACGCTGCTGTGCATCGGGTATAGCGTCGCGTACGAGGTACCACAACTCTGATGAGTGGTTCTAACCTAGCTGGGGACCTCCCCGGCGCAGCTTTTTTCACAGCCTGTGGCAAGGTCCGCGACAGGTGCCGGCCCAACACCGCCGATGGACACCTTGCTTTCATACCGGCGCTGCCGAGGACTACATTTCAAATACCGCGAAACGCATCGGGTCCGACTCAACCTGATGCCGGGGATCGGGGACATCCCCCGGCGGGTGGAGAACGTGATCCTCGAGATACCCGATCCGAACGGCCCGTTGGGGGTGCGGGGAATGGCGGAAATGCCCTTCATCCCCCTGGTGCCGGCGGTGTCCGCGGCGGTGTACGACGCGGTGGGCGTCTGCTTCGACGAACTGCCGCTCACTCCCGAGCACATCTCCGCCGGATTGCAGAGCACTTAACGGGACCGTCGGCCCGATAACGCCGGCGCCACTCCTCAGCGGTCACCGGTGCCATCTCTTTCCGAACCCCTTCCTGGCAAGCGCCCGAATGCGATAGTGATTATCATTACCGTCCATCACCGGAGAGGAACAGTGTGAGGGCATGGAAACTGGCGGCCAGTGTCTACTTGGCGGTGATGGCCGGGTGGGTAATAGTGCACTTCTCCGGGCACACCTTCTTCGAGGACCACGCAGAGGAGGCCCTGGCCGAGGCAGGCGACCGCACCGCCCTTGATTTCTTCATGGCGTTGGCTTTCCTGGCTGCCGGGATCGCCAGTTACCTGGACACCAGGAGAGGAGCCAAAGTATCCCCGCCCCCTCCGGGATGGCTGGCCTCCCGCCTCTTCTTTTATCTCACTGTCCTGGTAGCCATCCCCTTTTTCGCCAACTGGTTCGCTTCTATGGGGCACACCGACGACGGGATTCTGTGGATCTATGTGGAAACCATGGGACCGCTGACCTGGGGTATCCAGGCTGTTCGGCTCTGGCGGGGCGCCGGGACACCCGGCAGAGTCACAGCCTGACGCGCCCGGTTGGGCGTCGGCCCTCTCAGTCGTATTCGACCGTGACCTGGGGGGTGGTGGGAAGGGCCTGGCAGGTGAGTATGACGCCGCGGGCTATCTCCGTGTTGGTGAGGGCCATCCGCGCCCGCAGGTGAACCGAGCCGTCCCGCAGGCGAGCCCGGCAGGCCCCGCACACGCCCGACTCACATGAGTAGGGGGCCATGCCGCCAGCGGCCCGGACGGCTGCCAGGATCGTCTGGCCCGAGGCGGCGGAGACCGACAGCGCCTCGCCGCCCAGCCGCACGGCCACCGCCGCCGCAACCCCGGGGACCGAGTCGTCCGGCGGCGTTACGGGTAGGAAGTTCTCGGCGTGGATTCGTTCCTCCGGCACGTCCATCCCTGCCAACGCCTCGGCGACCACCGCGTTCATGTCGCCGGGCCCGCACACGTAGTACCCGGTGTCCTGGGCATAGGGGGGATGCGTCTCGATGAACTCAGCCACCCTCTTCGCGTTGATCCTGCCTCGTCGCCAATACCCGAACGAAGAGTTTCGGGAAGGAGACGACAGGACGTGTCTAACCGCCAGGCGGCCTGCCGAATTCTCTTCCAGCCGGGACAGTTCGTCCCCGAAGATGACCGCGTCGGCATTGCGGTTGCCGTAGAGGAGGAACACCGCCGAGTGCGGCTCGGCGACCAGTACCGAGCGCACCATGGAGTACAGGGGGGTGATCCCGCTCCCCGCGCCGAAGAAGTACAGAGTGCGGCGTCGTCGGGCGTCCGGATCCAGGTAGAAGCCCCCGAAGGGCGGCATCACGTCGATAACGTGGCCCGGCGCCACATTCCGGGTGATGTGGTTGGAGACCAACCCGCCGCCGATGCGTTTGACGGTGACGCGCAGTAGGCCGCCTCCGAAGGGGGACTCGGAAATCGAGTAGGGGCGTCGCGCCTCGAGCCCGTCGAGGTGAAAACGCAGGGTGAGGTGCTGACCCGGCCTCCAGGCGAACGTCTCCGTGAGCGGTGGGGGCACATGGAAGGTCAGGCTGGCGACGTCCTTCGTTTCGGCTCGCGTGTCCAGGACCCTCAGCCGGTGGAATTCCCCCTTCACCGACTCCCTTCCACCCATTCGCGCACCAACTCCTGGTGCCGCCGGACTCCCTCCTCGCCCCTGATGGAGGAGGGACCGTGCTGGAAATACGGGCTCTGCAGCGAACGCTGCTGCTGTTCGCAGGCGTAGATGTCCTCGGCCGTGAAGTCGCCGGAGGCCATCGGGTCGGAGGCGTCCCCCTTGTACTTGGCGCCGGTGTTCTTCGCCCAGAAGCCGTAGGACCGGACGGACTGGCGCATGAACGCCCACGACGAGGCGTCGGCCACCTTGGTCCTGTTCAACACCCGGGTCCGGCCGGGCGCCAGCGGGGTCACATGGAACACCGTCCATGAACTCTCCGTCTCCACCAGTCCGATGCCCGGGAACAGCATCGGCACCCACGCTCCCAGCCGGTCGGGCGGCACGATCAGGGGATACGGAGCGTTCTTCTCCGCGTTCTCGGCGTATTCGGGCGCCAGGGGCTCATAGAAGGCGAAGTGCGGGCCCACGAAGCCCGCCTCGATGCGGGAGTGGTCGTACATCGCCAGGGTGCCGGAGTGCAGATGCCCCAAGTGATAGCCGTCTATGTAGTTCTCCACCACGATCTTCCAGTTGGCGGCGACCTCGTACTCCGTCCGGCCCTTTTCGTACTCCACCAGGCGATCAACGTCGTGAGGCCCCAGGTGCGGCTCCACCTGCCCGAACCAGTCCATGATCGAACCCGCTTGCTCGTCCGGATGCACCCACAGCATCCCGCGCCACAGGTCGACGGAGGCCTTCTTCAGCCCCAGGCAGGCCATGTCCAGGTCACCGAACTCCCGCTCCCGGCTCGGCACGGAGATGAGGCTCCCCTCCAGGTCGTAGGTCCAGTCGTGGTAGGGGCAGACGATGGCGGACTGGACGTTCCCCACCGCCCGCAGCAACTGAGTGCCACGGTGGCGGCAGATGTTGTGGAAGGCCCTGAGGCGGCGGTCCCGTCCCATCACGATGAAGATGTTGTTGAGCCCCGCCTGCACCGACGTGTACCGGCCCGGCTCGCTGACGTCCCCGGCGAAACCGGCAAAAGCCCAGGTCCGGGAGAAGATCGCCTCCTGCTCGCGGTCGAACCACTCCTGGGAGGTGTACGCCTCCACGGGGAGGACGGGCATCCCGTGTCGACTATCCACCGCCGCCTCCCAGCCACGCGTCGACCCCTGGGAAGAGGTCGGTCACGATGACCAGCACCGCAAGAATGAACCACATGGCGCTGACCGACCAGAACAGGACAGGGTTCCTTTCCCTCCGCACGGTCTGCACCAAGAACGCTTCTCCCACTCCCACGGACTGAACCGCCCAGTAGAGGTACAACAAGCCCCAAACCCAGTACCACTCGAACCAGGTGGCCACCAACAGGACCACCAGGCTAACCGCGGTCGGCAACTTGGTTTTCACAACGTGTCGAACCCGTGCCATCCGGAGATGGCGGCCGCTTGCCGGATCCAGGTCTCCAACTGCGCCTCGTCGAACTCCCCCTCGTGGATGTTGACCCACCGCGAGTCGGGGTCCTTGCCCGACAGGGGTGGCTTGGGGTCCAAGGACGCCCCTTGGAAGAAGGTCACCTTCACATGCCGGGTGAAGACATGGCAGTTGAGGAACCAACCCTCCCCCTCGACGCCGTAGAAGGGCGAGTTCCACCTCACCGCCTTGCGCACGTCGGGCACGGTGCGCACGATCAGGTCGTCGAGACGCCGACCCACCTCGCTCTTCCACCCCGGCATGGCCGCGATGTAGGCCTGCACGGGTGCGTCTCCGTCGGCCTTGGCGACCTGGGGGTTCCCGCCCGACAGCAGGACCGGCTTGGCCGGACCCGCGGTGTTGTAGGCCACCGCCTCCCGGACCAATGCCTTGAAGGCGGCGGCGTCGATCTTGTCTCCCTCGAAGACGTCTATCGCTCGCCGGGTGCTCCCGTCCAAGCCGGCGTTGAAGAGCCTCTCCGGATCGGCGAGTTCGGCGCCGTGGGCGAAGGTGATCGTGACCTTACCCCTCAGGGCGTCGGCGACGGCGACGACCCCGTCGCGCGACCACGTGGGGACCCCCATCCATTTCCACTCTTCCACCACCCCGGGATCGGCCTCGTTGATCATCCTGCGGATCTCGCCCAGCCTCTCCCCTCTCCAGTCACCCAACTCCGCAATTCTCTCGTCGATCTTGCGGGATGCGCTCGAGCCACTCATCCCGCGGTATCGTACCCGCCGCTCCACCTTCGGGTGAAGACATATGCTCAGGCTCCCGGGGGTTGGGGCGGACTACACTGGCACAGGCTCGGGCAGCCCACGCACTCACCGACGGCCTGCTTGGCTGAAATCCCTTCTCCGGAGCTTGAACGATTGTGGCCGACTCTCCCGACCCCAACACCAAAAGCCGTCTTCGGGACGCCGACCGCATTGTCCTTGTGGGTACCAGCGGCGCAGGAAAGACAGCATTGGCGAAGAGGATCGCTGAGGCTCTCGACATGCCTCACATAGAGTTCGACGGCATCCGTCATGGACCGGATTGGACGGAGACTCCCGACCACGTGTTCAGGGAGTTGTTGAGCCGCCAACTCCAGGGCGCCAGGTGGGTGGCTGACGGCAACTACAGCTTCGCGCGGGATGTCGTCTGGCCCAGGGCGACTACCGTGGTCTGGCTGGACTACCCGTTTCGAATAGTCATGTGGAGGCTGTTCTGGAGGACGATGCGCCGGGGAGTCTTTCGGCAGGAACTGTGGAACGGCAACAGAGAACAGCTCTGGCGGCACTTCTTCAGTCGTCAATCGCTGTTCCTGTGGGCCATGCAGACCCATTGGCGGCGGCGCCGCACGATACCGGCGGCGTTGGCCCATCCGGAGCACGCTCACCTGGACCTGGTCCACCTGCGTTCGCCGAAGGCCGCCCACCAATGGCGACTGACGCTGAGGCAATGGTGAGCGCCTGATCCCCCGCTGACCTCATGTGTAACGTGGGATCAACCATGCGTTTGACGGAAACGAAGCTCGGCGGCTGGTGCCTTTTGCTCGGGACCTTGGCAGTGGCGTTGGCCTACGCACTCTCGCCGGGCCGCGGCGCGGTGGACACCGTGCCTAGCACCAGCCTCACAGACCTCACGCTGGCCATGGCGCGCAACCAGGAACTCTCATACACCGTGCCCGTAGTGATCCTGGTCGGCGGCTTGCTCATGTTTCATGGTTTCCTGACCCTGAGGCGCCATGCCAGCCCCTTGGCGCAACTCGGTCTACTGGGGATGGTCATCGGACTGGTGCTGCAAATGGTGATGCGAGGCCTCGACTACATGATCACCGGCCTGGGAGTGGCGGCGCTGGAAAGCCAAGGGACCCGGTCGGAGGAATGGCTCCAATCGGCCCACGAGATGCAGCGGCTGGTGTTCGGGCTGCAATTCACTTCCATCGTGGTCGGCTTCACCGGCGCTGCGATCCTGGCGCTGGGACTGGCCCTCCGGCCCGAGCCCCTGCACATTCCTCCTTTACTCAACAGCATCGTCGCCGTGCTGGTCGTGGGGTCCCTGGGACTGTTCATCGCCGCGTGGCACTCCAACGCATTGGAGTTGGCGCTGGCGCCCGCGTTTGCGGCAATGTCGTTGGGCGGGATTGTCTACATGAGTCTTTTGGGGTGGAGGTTGATAAAGGCAAGCCCGAACGGGGAGCCATAGAATCAACTGCGTCCGGTCCGCAACCTGTTAGGGGTTAGCAAGGGAACATGGAAGTTGCCGCGCCGCTGCCGAGTTGGTCGATCTATGCGATCCTGATCGCCCAGGGATCCATCTACGCCCTCCTGGTCTGGTTCCTGGGCAGGGCGAGGGGAAAGACGGCGGAGACCTTCCTCTCCGGCGGACGCGACATCGGCCACGGGATGATAAACGCCTCCGTGGTGGCGACCTGGGTGTGGGCGGCCACGCTGATGATCAGCAGCTGGACCGGTTACCAGTACGGATTCATCGGGCCTTGGTGGTACGCCCTGGGGGCGACGGTGCCGCTGCCGCTGATGGCCTACCTGGGCCGGCGGGTCAGGACCGTGATGCCCCGGGCGACCTCATATCCCGAGTTCATGGCGCACCGCCTGGACCGAAAGAACCACATCCTGCACTCGTCGATCTCCACGGTCGTGTCTCTCTGGATCACCGTCATGATCATCACCGGCGGCGCCATCATGGGCCACGCCTTCACGGGAGCGCCGTTCTGGGCCATCGCCCTGCTGATGGTGATCATCTTCGTCTCCTACATCCCCCTCGCCGGGCTCTGGGCCAGCATCCTGGCCGACACGGTGATGTCGCTGATGCTGTACGTGTGCCTGATCATCATCGCGGTGGCGGTCCTGGTCAAGATCGGCCCCGGAGAGATCTGGGCGGGCCTCACCGAGGTTGCGGCCACCAAGCCCACGTTGCAACCGGCAATTGGCGAAGCGGAGCAACTCAGCCAGTGGGACGGCCTCAACTGGCTGAACCCCGCGGGCCTGGGCTTTCTGGTGGTCAACATCGTGGGCAACCTGGGAGCGGTCCTGTGCAACCAGACGTATTGGTCGAGGGTGATCGGCGCCCGCGACCCGAGTACTGCCTTCAAGTCCTTCATGACCGCCGCTCTCTGCTGGTGGCCCATCCCCCTGGCCACGGGCACGGCCCTGGGCGTCGCCGCCCTGTCCAGGGGCCTGGTGGTCGGAGAGACCTATAGCAACGGAGGCGCCACGATCCTCTTCACCGAGGCGGAGGCGGTTGCGCCGGTGATGGCGTTCCTGGTGTTGGGCTTCGCCGGGTTGACGATCTTCATCCTGGCGGTGGGCTCCGCCACCATCAGCACCGGAGCAGGGGAGATACTTGCGGTGACCACCGTGTTCGTGAATGACATCTACAAGGGGCACATCAACCCGAAGGCTCGGGACAGGACCCTGCTCGTGGCCAGCAGGGCGACGCTCTACGTGATCGCCGCCGCTCTCCTGGCGGTCGTCATCTTCTTCCGAGAGATCGGGTTCTCCTTCGCGGGCATGTACCAGGCGATGGGCATCGCCTTCTCCTCGGCGGTGATACCGGTGATCATGGCGTGCTTCGTGAGGAACACCAACCGGGAGGGCGCCTTCTGGGCCGCCATCATCGGCAGCGTCTGCGGCATGACCTACTGGTTGGCCACGGGAGCAGACCTGCTGTGGGGCGTGGTGTGGGGGAACATCATCGTGCTCAGCGTCTCCGCGGTGATAGCCGTTACGTGGACGATCATGAGACCGCAACCCTTCGACTTCGACAGTCTCAAAGAGTCCGAAGGGGCTACGGGGGGATAGTGCGCTGACCATGTCGGAACTGTGGTACGTCCTCAACCACTGGGTCACCATCGCCTGGCTCTGCCTGGCGGCCTTTTACGCCTACTACGCGGTGATAGCGGACCTGGTGATCATCGTCAAGAACCGCAGGAGAGAACGAAAGCAGGGGTGACGCGGTCTTGGGAACCAGCGCCACCGCACACGCCCACCCGCACTCCGTGAGCCACGACGCGGCGCGCGGCTATCGGCGTGCCGGGTGGTGGACCGGCCAAAGGCTGGTGGATCGATTCGCATCCTATGTCACAGAGGCCCCCGACCGACTGGCTCTGGTCAGCGGCGGCGACACCCTGTCAAGGGGGGACCTATGGAAGGAAGCGGGAAAGGCCGCCGACCACATCCGTGCGGTTGTGGGTGACGCAAGGAGGGTCGTGGTGATTCATCTGCCCAATACCACCTCCTGGATGGTGATGTTCCTGGCGGTGCTGCGGGCCGGCCATGTCCCGGCTACCCCACCGGTAACCACCGAGGCCGACCACCTGCGTCACATCTTCGAGCTGACCAGGCCCGCCCTCGCCATTTCCGTGGGCAGCCACCGGCGGGCGTCGCCGGCCCGGATCGTCCAGGAAGCCGCCGCCGGGACCGGTGGCGTCGCCTTGGGCCTGGCTGATCGAACACTTCTCAAAGTGCATAGCATCGGCAGCGACCCGCGTCCGACCGACCATGTTCCCGAAGCCACCGACCACCTCATGTTCACTTCGAGCACCACCGGACCGCCGAAGGCTGTCAGCCACAGCGAGGACTCCCTGGCCACGCTGAACCGGCAGTTCGCGGAGCGATTCGACCTCACCGGCCACACGCCTGTATTCATGCCGTCCTCCCTGGGGCACAGCGTCGGGGCTATCCATGGCGCTCGACTGTCGATGTTTCTGGGCGCGCCGCTCATCCTTCAGAGCGGGTGGAACCCCGGAACGGCCCTGGAACTCATAGAGCGTCACCGAGCAGCGTTCACCGCCGCGGCCACGCCGTTCCTTCTCGACCTGGCCAACGCCCCGTGGGGCGGCGCCGAGCCCAAGCTGGGCCCGCTGCGGTACTTCCTGTGCGGCGGCGCCCAGGTGCCGCCGGCGCTGATCCGGCGTTGCCGCAGGGAGTTCCCCGACACGTTCGTCACGCCGCTCTGGGGCATGACGGAGGGCGGCCTCACCACCTGCGTGGACCGTTCCACCGCCGAGCAGGTCGAAAACACCGTCGGCATCGGCCTTCCCGGCCTGGAGCTACGAGTCCTCGACGCCGAGATGCGGCTGCGAGAGCGCGGCGCCGGCGAGTTGGTCATGCGCGGGCCGGGAGTGTTCAACTCCTACTTCGGCCAGCCCGAACTGTATGCCGAGCACCTCGTCGGAGAGGGATTCTTCCGCACCGGCGACCTTGCCCACATCGACGCCGACCGTTACGTATCGATCACCGGACGGGTCAAGGACCTGATCGTCCGCGGAGGGGTCAACATCTCCCCCGTAGAGACCGAGAACGCTGTCGCTGCCCACCCGGACGTGGTGGGGGTGGCCGTGATCGGGTGGCCGGATGAACGCCTCGGCGAGCGCATCTGCGCGGCTGTCCAGGCCAACGCTCCCCTGGACCTTGAACAAGTCATAGCTTTCTGCGCGGCCCGAGGGCTGTCTCGCCGGTACTGGCCCGAGCGTCTCGAATTGGTTGACGGCTTCCCCCGCACGGCGTCGGGAAAGATCCGGAAGCTGCAACTGCGGACCGCGTTGTTGGGGCGTGTCCCCGGCGCCCAGGGTCAGCCTTCGGGGAGTCCGTCCCGATCCGGGGAGGCAAAGCCGTGAACTCGGTCGAATTGAACGACATCGTAGTCAACTACAGCCGGCGCGGCTCGGGCAACCCCGTCGTGTTGCTCCACGGGCTGGCGGAGGACCATCGTTCATGGGAGGCCGTCGCCACCCATCTGGGTTCCTTCACCACTTTCGCTGTCGACCTCCGAGGCCACGGGAGGACGACCGCCGGCCAGGCTGCGGGTACTCTGTCTCAACTGAGCGACGACTTGATCATGTTCCTCAAAGCCGTCAGCGGCCCGGCCGCGGTCGTCGGGTATTCGCTCGGGGGCACGATCGCTCTCCGGGCCGCCGCCGTGGCGCCGGACCTGATCCGCCACCTCATCGTGGTCGCCACCTCATCGGTGGTCGGTTCGGCAGCAGCCAGGTTTTTCGAGGGCCGCGTGGCCCAGATTGAAGCGGGGGACTGGGCCGGCTTCGCCGCCGGTCTTCGCGACGACACGTCGCAGCAGATCATCACCGACGCTGATGTCGACTCTGTAACCGCTCGCCGGATGGCGGCCATCGGAGACGGCCGCGGGTACGTCAACGCCGCCAGAGCCGTGGTCGGGATCCGGCGCGAACCGCTCCATCCACGGCTGGCGAAGATCACGGTCGCCCTCGACATCGTCGGAGCCGAAGGCGATGTCTTCTGCCCCCGACGGGCGTCGGACATCATCGCCGATGCGGCGCCCCACAGCCGCTTCCACGAAATCTCCGGCGCCGGCCATCTGCTATCCGTCGACCAGCCCCGCGCCTACGGCGAGTTGCTCGCTCGGCTCCTCCGCGAATCGAAGGACCGATGACACACAGGTACGGCATCTCGCTGGGGGTGAGTCCCCGGGAGCCGTTGGCCCGCACGTCCGAGCTGGCCCGGGCCATAGACGAGAGCGGCTTCGAGGTTCTCTGGTACATAGACTTCCAACTCGGGATGAAAGACGTGTACGCGGCTATGAACCTGGCCGCGTTGTCCACCGAGAGAGCGCTCATCGGAGCGGGCGTCACCAACCTCGTGACGCGGCACCCCACCGTCACCGCCAACGCCACTGTCGCTCTCGACGAACTCTCCGGCGGTCGGGCCCTGCTCGGTCTCGGCGCGGGATGGTCGGCGGTGCTCGGCGCCGGGGGCAGGCCGTCGAAACTCGGCGACCTGCGGTCCGGAGTCGACGAATTCCGTAAGTTGTTCACCGGCGAGGCACACGAGCTTTACGGCGCCCGGGCGCGCCTGGCGACCGCCACTCGGCAGATCCCTATCTATCTCGCCGCGTCCCAGCCCTCGATGCTGCGCCTCGCCGGCGAAGTCTGCGACGGGGTGGTTCTGATGGGCGCCGCCGACCCCGACTTCTGCTCGTGGCAGATCGAGTTCATACACGAGGGTTTGGCGGCGGCCCGCCGTGATCGGAGGGAACTGACCATCGACCTGTTCATCACCATGTCGGTAGGCGACGACGAGGCAGGGGCCATCGACGACATCCGAGCCTGGGCAACCAGCCAGGCAGCCACGTTTTACCCGTGGAAACGAATGCCGCCGGCATGGGAGAGGTTCCGCCCCGAGTTCGCTCGGGCGGCCGAAGCCTACAAGCTCGTCGACCACCTGTCACTGCAGGCCCGGCACCGCCAGATCGTGTCGGACGACTTCGCTCGATCGGTGGCGCTGGTGGGCGACCTGGACACGTGCGTGAGCCGGCTGCGCCGCCTCTGGCGACTCGACATCGACCGGATAACCTTCGCCCTCCTGTCGGGCGGGCGGGAGCAGCGTCTCGCCCACCTGTCCGATACCGTGATTCCCGCAGTGAGAGCAACGGAAGGAAACTGATGGTTGACGAAATACCGGTGGCGCTAGTCACCGCGGCCGCGGGAGCAGGCATCGGAGCGGCGGTGGCGCGCCGACTTGCCTCGGACGGATTCGACGTGGTGGTGACCGACGCCCACGAGCGCCGATGCCGGGAGTTCGCACGAGTCCTGTCCGCCGAACTCGGGCGGGACTTCCTCTCTTACCACCTCGACGTGACCGACCACGCGCAGGTACGCGCCGTGATCGACGACGTGGTGACCCGACGAGGCCGCCTCGATGTGCTGGTCAACAACGCGGGATGGTCGAAGATCGAGCCGGTGGCCGAGATGTCCCTGGAGACCTGGCAACGCTGCCTCGATGTGGATCTCACCGGCACGTTTGTGTGCATGCGTTACGCCCTCCCCACGATGATCGCCGGCGGGGGCGGCTCGGTCATCAACATCTCCTCGATCGCGGCGTGGGAGATGTCGGCCGATCACGGCGCAGCCTACTCGGCCGCCAAGGCCGGGGTGTTGGCCCTCACCCGGGTGGCAGCGGCCGAGAACGGGGTCCACGGAGTGCGCGTCAACGCCGTGGCTCCCGGCCTCATCCACAACGAATTCCTGCGCAGGATCTACCCCGACGAGTTCTTCGACCAATACCTCTCCGACAAAGCGTTCCTGGGCCGCATAGGAAGACCTGACGATGTGGCCGGCATGGTTTCCTTCCTGGCCTCGGACGAAGCCGGCTACGTGACGGGCGAGGTCTTCACCGTCTCCGGAGGTGTGTCCGCCCGTGGATGAGGGGCCGCTCTGGTGGCCCGTCCAGCGACTCGTCGCCGCCTACCGCGACGGCTCGCTCTCGCCCGTGGAGGTTGCGGACCTGGCCCAGGCCCGCATCGCCGAGACCAATCCGGTCCTTCATGCGTTCATCCGCGCCACCCCCAGACTGGCCCGGCGTCAAGCCGAGGCCGCCGAGACGGCCTACCGTTCGGGAAGCCCTGGCCCTCTCGCCGGCGTCCCCGTCTCCATCAAGGACGCCTTCCACATCAAGGGTCACGTCACCACCCTGGGTTCGCTGGCCCACGTCAACGACGTTGCCGGCCACGACTCCGGCGCGGTGCGCCGCCTGCGAAGGGCCGGAGCCGTGATCGTCGGTAAGACCAACCTCCCGGAGTTCTGCCAGTCGGCCACCACTGACAACCTGCTCGGTCCCCCCACCGCCAACCCTTTCAACCCCGACCTCACGGCGGGAGGGTCCAGCGGCGGCGCAGCGGCATCGGTCGCCTCGGGGGCCTGCACTCTCGCGCTCGGTTCCGACGGCGGTGGATCGATCCGCATACCTGCGTCTTTCTGCGGCCTCGTGGGCTTGAAACCCACCCATGGAGCCATAGACGACGACCAGGGCTTCCGGGCGTTCAGCCCGTTCATCTCCGTGGGACCCCTGGCCCGTTGCGTGGACGACGCCCGCTACCTGTTTCGGGCGCTCTCAGCCGGGGGCGGCGCAACCGCAGGGACGCCGGCCGGAAAGGGGTCCCGTCGTGTGGCGTGGTGCCCCAACCCGGAAGGCCGTCCGGTCGATAGCGGTGTGGCGGAGGCGGCAATGGCGGCGGTCGACAAACTGGCCGCCTGCGGACACCACATCCGCTCTGTGGACCTCGACCTCGAAGGATGGGAGGACATATTCGGGCCGATCGTGCTGGCCGAGGAAGGTGAGCGCCGGGGGCGCCTGCTCGACGGACCCCACCGGTTGACGACCTACCAGGAGCGGTCATTGAGGGCGGCAGGGCGGCTCAGCCAGAAGGCCATCGCCAAGGCCTTTTCGGACCTCGCCGAGTTCCGGGTCCGGGTGGATAGGTTCTTTTGCGACTACGACGTGATCATCACCCCCGCCACCGCCACCACTGCCTTCGAGCTCGGCTGCCGACCGACGACCATTGCCGGGCGGCGGGTCGGGCGGCTCTGGGGAGCTTTCCCGTTCGCAGCGCCATTCAATGTCTCCGGACATCCGGCGGTAGTGCTCCCCGTGGGGTTCCCGGACGGCCTGCCGGCCGCCATTCAACTGGTGGGACGCCGCGGGGCCGACCGTGACCTGCTTTCGCTTGCCGGGCAACTGGAAGCCGAGTTGGACATTCGGCCCTTTGCCCGCCAGTCGCCCCGGGTGCCTGCCTCATGACAGACGTAAGCCACAAGGTCGACGGTTCTACCCTCCTTGCCAGGATCAACCGGCCGGATCGCGCCAACGCCCTGCGGCGCCGGACAATTCGCGAGCTCGAAGCCCTGTTGGTTGCAGCCGAGGCTTCCGAGCCCGATTCCGCCGGACTGCCGGGCGCCTGCATCACGGGGGTGGTCATCACCGGGGGCGCCAAACGCTTCAGCGCCGGCGCGGACCTAGCCACGCTCACCGGAACGGTCGAGGATCTTGAGTTCGATGACGCGCTCGAACAACTGTGTAACCGGATAATCCACAGCCCGCTGCCCGTGGTCGCCGCCGTCGAGGGCGCCTGCTTCGGCGCGGCCGTCGACCTGGCATGGGCTTGTGATGCAGTGGTCATTTCGGAGGAGGCACGCGTCGCCCTGCCCTCCACCAGTTTGGGCATCCT
The DNA here is from genome assembly GCA_965209025.1 of Acidimicrobiia bacterium. Classification (GTDB taxonomy): domain Bacteria; phylum Actinomycetota; class Acidimicrobiia; order Spongiisociales; family ZC4RG35; genus Bin76. Next base: position 1,688,444 of record OZ242375.1, read on the forward strand.
GTACAACCCGCTGTCCGTGGCCCGCCTGCACTCCCGGCTCGGTTCCTCCACCCTTCGCCGTCTCATGGTTCTCCAGCAGGAACTGGAGGGGCGGGAACTTCCGCCTGGCTCGGCCGAGGTGACGCCACCGGGCGCTGCGGCTTCGACCGCCGTGAGCCTTGTGCAAGCCGTGGCCGCGGAAGGCGGCGCCATGGCGGCCACCAAGGCTCTCCTGGCGTCTTTGGACAGTAGAGCCCGGTTCGACCCCGCCCCGTGGCAGGCGGGGCGAGAAGCACTGGTGGCCTCGTCCGCCCGCCGGGAGGCCCTCGAGGCCCGCCGGGCCTCGATCACGAAAAGGAAACGGCCGCAAGCCTGAACGATCCAACCTCTCCTGGGCGTCTCGATCCTTTCTGACACCTGCCGGATTCAGGCAGGAATGCGTGCGAAACCCTCCCGTCCCCGTCCCCCGCACCCGGCGGCGGCACGGATTCCGATCGGACAGCCCGCTCGGGGCTTCTCCGGTACTGCCGGCTACAGCGCCGGTCCCAGGCGGCGGGTCAGCGACTGTCCTCCCGCTCTTCCCGGCGACCCGCGGAGATGGATGAGGTGACAAGACCCAGGACATGTGGAGCGGTGATCGGAGTACTGGTGATCTCTCCGACGCCCAGGTCGGAGAGCGCATCCTCGATGGCGGCGGCGATGGCGGGCGCAGGGCCGATGATCCCGGCCTCGCCGGATCCCTTGGCGCCCCACGGCATGGCCGGAGCCGGCGATTGGAAGTGGCGGACCACCATGTTCGGAATCTCGGTAGCGGTGGGCAGGTGGTAGTCGAGGAACGATGTCGACATCGGGTTGCCCCAATCGTCGTAATGGAGCTTCTCGAGGAGTGCGCCGCCAATTCCCTGCGCTATCCCGCCGACCACCTGCCCCCTGACAATCTGGGGGTTGATGACCGTGCCGCAGTCATGGGCCACGATGTACTCGAGCACCCGCACCTTGCCGGTGCCGACGTCCACTGACAGGACCGCCCCGTGGGAGGCGTTGGTGTAGGTGGCGCAACCATTGAGCCTCCCATACTCGTCGGGATGGTGCTCGATGCCGGGAGGCTCGTAGCTGGCGGTGGCCTCCATGCCGGGTTTCACGCCTTCGGGCAGGTCGATGGTGCGGATGTTGGCGACCGTGGCGACGTCCCGCCACGTTACCGACGCTCCTGGGGTCCCGCGGACGCCGAATCGTCCGTCGTGAACCGTGATGTCGTCCGGCGAGGCCTCCATCAGGTGAGCTGCGATGCGGGTCGCCTTGTCCATCACAACACTGGCGGCTTCCCGGAGGGCGCCCGAGGCCACGTTGGTGCTCCTGCTCCCCCAACTGCCGAGCCCGTAGGGAGTCCGGTCGGTGTCCCCCATGACGACCCGGACCTGGTCGCGCCCGACGCCCAGCGCCTCTGCGGCGAGTGAGGTCAGCATGGACTCGAGACCCTGGCCCGAGGTGGAGACGCCCACCGACACCACGGCGGTGCCGTCGGGGTTCATCCTGACCGAGCACGAGTCGAAGGAGGTCCAGTGTCCGCTGGTCGGGTAATACGAAGGGGTCACGCCCTCGATGTAGCTGACCACGCCCGATCCCAGCCGGACATGAGGGTCACCGGCGAGCCGGGCCCGCCAACGGTCAAGGCTCTCCGAAGTAAGCCGAACCGTCTCCTCGAAGGCCTCGCGGTGACTCCCGGAGTCGACGATGGCGCCCGACGATGTCCTGTAAGGGAGGTCGTCCCGGCTTAAGAGGTTGCGACGTCTGATCTCCCGCCGGTCGATTCCCAGGGTGTCGGCGGCCTTGTCCATCAGGCGTTCCATGGCGAACGTGGCCTCCGGAATCCCGAAGCCCCGGTAGGCGCCGCAGGGAGTCTTGTTGGTCGCCACGGCGATCACGCCCACCGACTGGTGGGGGATCCGGTACGGGCCGGTGATTTGGCTGACGGCGGCGAAGGCGGGCGAGAAGCCGTAGGGGTACATCTCGGCGGCGCCCAGGTCTTGAACTGCCATCCCTCGCACCGCTCGGAACCGCCCGTCGCGGTCGACGGCGGCCTCGAGGTCGAGGGTCAGGTCGCGGGCGTGACAGGCCGAAATCAGATGTTCCCTCCGGTCCTCAATCCACCGCACCGGTCTCCCGAGCCTCATGGCCAGCCAGGGGACCGTCACCTCCTCCACATAGAACTCCGCCTTGACGCCGAATCCTCCTCCCACATCCGGGGCGATCACGCGGATGTCCGTCTCGTCAAGGGGGAGGCAGTAGGACAGCATGGTGCGGGCGATGTGAGGAAACTGGGTGGATGTCCAGACCGTAAGCCGGCCGTCCCGATACTCGGCCGCCACCCCCCTGGTCTCCATGGGCACGCCGGCGTGGCGGCCGACCTGGTATCGACCGGCAACGGTGATCCTTCCATCGAACTCGGCGATCGCCTCCGGGTTGGCCACCGCCGATTGGATCACGATGTTGTCCGGCCACTCCGGGTACAGGAGGGGAGCGTCGGCAGCCAGGGCCTCGTCCACGGAGACGACCGGATCGAGCGGTTCGAGATCCACGGCCAGGAGGTCACGGGCGTCCTCCGCCTGGTACCGGTCAGGCGCCACCGCCACCGCGATGGGCGCCCCCACGTAGCGGACCCTGCCCCGAGCCAGGGGAAAGATGGCCACCGGCCGGGCGTTCCTGTCGAAGTCCGGGAAGGGCGAGACGTCGGTCATGTCTTCTGCGGTGAACACCCCCGCCACCCCGGAAAGCCCCCTGGCCTCGCCGGTGTCCACCCTCTCTATCAGGGCATGGGGCAGCGGGCTCCTGTAGAAGGCGGCGTCGAGCATCCCGGGCAGCGAAACGTCTGCGACGAACCGCGCTCCGCCCGACAGCAGACGGTCGTCCTCGACGCGGGCCACATGAGCGCCGATGTGGCTGGGACGGGAGGTCATCGGTCCCGCCCCCAGGCCGCCATCACCGCGTCCACGATCCCCTCGTAGCCGGTACACCGGCACAGGTTGCCGGACAGGAGTTCCCGGACGCTCTCTTCATCCGGGTATTCATCCGCCGTCACGCCGGCCAGCGTGGTCAGGAAGCCCGGCGTGCAGAAACCGCATTGGAGACCGTGGTGTTCCCTGAAGGCCTCCTGCATCGGGTTGAGACCGTCCTCGGGCGTGATCCCCTCCACGGTGGTCACATCGCATCCATCGGCCTGGACACCCAGCATGATGCACGACCGGACGGGCCGGCCCTCCACGAGCACCGTGCACGCGCCGCATGAACCCTGCTCACACCCGATGTGGGTCCCCGTGAGGCCCAGGTCTTCACGCAGAACGTCCACCAGAAGCCTGCGGGCGTCCACCATCAGTTCGACCGGCCGACCGTTCACCGACATCGACACGGGCAGACGCCCGGCGGGCTCGCGGACCGGCTTCACCGGGTCATCTCCACGACGGCTCGGCGCACCAGTTCTCCGGACACCTGGGCCCGGTAGGCGGCGTCGGCATGGACGTCCTCGGAGTCGGCTCGGGCGGTGCGCCTGGTCAGAGCCGCCACCTGGTCGAGAAGGTCTCCGGTGACCCGCTCTCCCGCCAGTCGATCTTCCACCTCGTGGAGCCGCTGGGGCGACCCTCCCACCCCGAACAGCGCCAGGGCGACCTCTCTCACCTTCCCCGCCCGGGTGGTGACAAGCTCTCCGGCGACGCCCGCAATCGCAAAGTCGCCCGACCGCGGGGCCACCTCGGCAACGGCGGCGCGGGTCTTCTTGGAAGCCGGGAAACGGACCTCCACGAGTATCTCGTCTAGAGCCAGAGCGGTGGTGAAGGGTCCGAGAAAGAACTGGTCGGCGGGGATCTCCCGAACACCCGTCGCCGACCGGGCGACCATGGTGGCGTCCAGGGCGAGGGCGACCGCCGGCATCTCTGCCGCCGGGTCGGCGTGAGCAATGCTCCCCGCCACGGTGCCCCGCATGCGGTTCTGAAGGTGACCGACGAACGGAAGGGCCTTCTTGAGGAGGGGACAGAAGCGCGCCGCGTCGCTCGAGCGCTCCACCGCGTTCTGCGTGACCGCCGCGCCGACCCGCAGCGCCCCGCGTTCCACCGTCATTCGCCGGAGTTCTCTCACCAATGCGATGTCCACCAAGACCGCCGGACGGGCCAGACGGAAGTTCAGGAGCGGTATCAGACTCTGACCCCCCGCCAGCACCCTGGCTTCACCGCCGTACTCGGACAGGATGCCGAGCACCTCGTCGAGGCTCTCCGGCCGGGCGTACTTGAACGGTGGCGGCTTCACAGAAGAGACATCGGAATGCCCACACTACTACCGACCCTCTTCAAGCAATCGCCGGTGACCGCCAAGGCCCATGGTTGTCTACGGGGAGCCACCTGCTATGGGTACTTTCCAGGACAGATGGATTGAATCCGGGCCCCTCCTCGGGCCACTGTGGCCGGGGAAGATTGCATAATCCGCGCTGGCCGCCACAGGATTGCAGATCGTGACGGTCTGTGCGGCTTCGGCCGCCTTTGCGACCCACCATCCATAGTCCGGGTCGTAGACGGCATAGCGACATACGAGAGGCGACCACACCGCCACGGCCGCGGTGACAGGCGCCCTTGCCTCGGGAGGTCCGGCCACCGCAATGCAGTCCGGTGACGGTGGGCAGCGACGCTCAGCATGGTCCAGGACAATCACCGAAACCATGATTCCCTCCGGCCGACGCTCAGAAATGGTGAGGTTCGTTCTCAGGGTCTCATAAGCGGACCCGTTCCCGAACGGCCGATTGGCGTCCAACTCCACCACCGCCCTATCGAGGAGGTCACGGGCATCGGCATCCCTGTGGCGCGCCTCCGTCCCGGCTATCTCCTCCAACGCCTGTACCCGCGCGTCAAGCGCCTCAACCTTGGCTTCAAGGGACCTTGTGCGACGATCCGTGTCGTCCGAGCCGCACCCGGCAACGATGAGCACTGCAACGCTAACGGCTATGACGATGCACCGATTCATTGGGCTTTTCCTGGCGTTCCTACACACCCCACGATATTCGGTGGGTGCAGTTGTGTGGGAGGGTTTGGGCAAGCTGGTTGGTGGCGTGTTTGCCACCACACCTGAGAATCAACAGGGCGACGCCCGGAGGACACCACAACACCGAATACTTAGATGCTCCCTTGCCGGGGCACAAGTGCATTTTCCTGTCGTTTGAGTGGCCGGCCTCGTAGGGGAACACGCGCCAGGACCACACCTTGGTGATGGAGTTCGGCCATCGCCGCCGCCTATCCACCTGGCAGGAGCCCACGGGAGGAAGCACGATTTCCCCAGTTGCGTACCGGGGGTTTGACACCGGCACGCCTGGTGTTCAGCCGCCAGGTTTGGCCGTGTGGACCGACACCCGGAAGGGTCGCTGACGGACATATTTCGGCAACATTCGGTCGTCATAGTTACGGGCATGACAGAAGCTTCAAGAAAGGAGCAGAACATGAAGCGTTTGAGGTTTTTGACCAGGAACCGCCTCATCGGGGCGGTTCTTGGTACGGTGCTCACAGCAGGCGTGCTGGTCGGTTGTGGCGCCGGTAACGAGGGCTCCGAAGGCCCGGAGTCCGGAGTTGAGGGCACCACGGAACAAAGCGGCGAAGGCGGCGGCGATCACGGCGCTGGCGGCGAAGGAACCGGCGGCGAGAGCGGCGGCGAAGGCGGATCGGGCGGCGAAGAGGCCAGCGGCAACATGTTGACGCTGAACCAGACCTTCGACCAGACCCGGGCCGGCGCCCGGCTGGTCATCGGCTACGACGCCTCCACCAACTCGTTCGTGGGGACCGTGGAGAACACCACCAACAACACTCTCACCCGGGTGAGGATCGAGGCTCACCTCTCCAACGGAGTCGAACTCGGTCCGACCACCCCGGTGGACTTGGCGCCCGGTGAGATCCTGGCGGTCGACCTTCCGGCCACGGCCCAGCCGTTCACCGGATGGACCCCCCACGCCGAGGTCGGCGGCGGCGAAGGAACCGGCGGCAAGTCCGGTGTTGAAGGACCCGAAGGCAGCGGCACCGAGGGCGGTAACGAAACCGGTGTTGAAGGACCCGAAGGCAGCAGTGTCGAACTGAACGAGGCGGCCATGTCGAGCCCGGTGGTTCCTCTCGACCAGACGTGGAACGGCAACCTCGGCGGATTGGCTGTTTCTGCCTGGTACGACGCGGCCACCCAGACTGTCCACAGCACCGTGCAGAACACCACCTCGCAGGCGCTCTGCTACGTGCAGGCCGAACCCCACCTGAAGTCGGGAACGCAGACGGTAGGAGAACTCGGTCCCGACGTGCTCGGACACCTGAGCCCCGGACAAACCGCCACCTCCAGCGTGGCGCTCTCCACCGAACCCGCACTTGCGGGGGTCTCCTTCGACGGATACGTCATCCACATGGAGATCTTCGACTGCGCAGGCTCCGGTCCGGTGCCCCACACCGGAGGAGAAGGCGGCGGAGGCGAAGGCGCCGGCGGTGAAGGCCACGGACCCGGCGGTGAAGGCGGAAGCGAGAGCGGAAGCGAAGGCGGATCCGGTGGCGAAGAAGGTAGCGGCAACATGTTGACGCTGGACCAGACCTTCGACCAAACCCGGGCCGGCGCCCGGCTGATCCTCGGCTACGACGCCTCCACCAACTCGTTCAAGGGCACGGTGGAGAACACCACCAACAACACCCTCACCCGGGTCAGGATCGAGGTTCACCTCTCCAACGGAGTCGAACTCGGTCCGACCACCCCCGTGGATATGGCCCCCGGCCAGATCCTGGCGGTTGACCTACCGGCCACAGCCCAGTCGTTCACCGGATGGACGCCACATGCCGGGGTCGGCAGCGGCGAAGGCGGTGGCGGCGGGGAAGGCAGCGAAAGCGGCGGTCGTGAAGGCGGCAACGAACACGGCTCCGGCGGAGAACACGGCAGCGGCGGCGAAGGAGACAGCGGCTAAACCCCCAACCCGACACCGCCAACAACAGAGGCTCCGGTTCCGAACATCGGAACCGGAGCCTCCCCGCGTGCAAAGAGCCCTGACCTGCCGCTGAATCGGCCGTAACCGGGAGGCATCACAGTTCAAGAGGTCGACACCACAAATCGAGGCGCCCTGTGGGCTACAGGAAAACCGAAAGGATGGCATCATAAGGGAAGAGATGAGCGATCGGGTTGACTCCGTGGCAGTGATCACCGGCGGTGCCAGTGGGATCGGATGGAAAGCCGCAGAATTGCTACTGGAAAGCTGCCCGGATACGGCCTGCGCACTGGTTGATCTGAACGAAGGCCGGTCGGGGGAGTTGATCGAACGCTTCGGCCGACACCGGGTCCGTTTCGTGCAGTCCGATGTAACTGATCCGGCCGCAGTGAACGCCGCGGTGATGGAGATCGAGCACTGGAACCGGCCCATCAAAATGCTGGTCACCTGCGCGGGCATCCACATCGTGGGAGACAGCTTCGAGTATCCAAGCGAGCATTGGCGGGAGGTACTGAGGGTCCACGTCAACGGGACCTTCTTTTGGTGTCAGGCCGCCGGTCGGGCAATGAGGGAGGCGGGCGGCGGGGCCATAGTGACCGTGGGATCCATCGCCCAGGACTTCGGGTTTCCCCGCCGGGCCGCCTACACCACGTCCAAGGCGGGGATCGCAGGACTGACCAGGGTGCTGGCCGTGGAGTGGGCGCCGGCGGGGATCAGGGTCAACCAGGTGGTCCCCGGAATGGTGGAGACCCCTATGTTGCAGCGAACCGCCGCCCAAGGAGTCCTGGACCTCGAGGCCGTCGCCACAGAATACCCTCTGGGACGCATCGGGACCACCGGAGACCTGGCCGAAGCCATCGTATTCCTGCTGTCGGAACAAGCAAGTTTCGTCACCGGGGCACTAATGCACGTGGACGGGGGCTTCCGAGCCCAGCGCCTTGCGTGAGGGAGCGCATTCCAAGAACACGCCGCCATAGCCGTCAACGGGTGCAAAGTCAGAAAGAGCCACCAATCCGCCGAGCCGGGTACGGTGTGACCTGGGCTGTCTCGTCGAGTTAGGATGGTGGGGCACCACCATGCGTTTCGTTATCGGATGGATTGCCGCGGGAACGTTGCTTGCCTTCTCCGTGTTGATTGCAGTATCCGCTTGGAACACCCGAGAAACCGCTACCTGGGTGGTGATCAGCGTCGGCGTTGCAGGCGGGCTGGGGGCCGCTCTCAGGTCGGTCGAGTCGGCAACACCGCTTGGCGGAAAGGAACTACTGCTAGCGACTTTGAAACCCATGTTGTCGTTCTCAGCAGGCGCGGCCGCCTTCCTGAGTACCTTCGCCGCCGAATGCCATGACGTGGCAGGGGTTCCGAGTTGGGAACGCTGCCAGTCATGGTTTGGCACCCCTACCGTCGACTGGCCGGGAGCACCTGTAATAGCGCTGGCACTCGGCCTAGGTGTCGGCTACCTGGTCTGGCGGCTCTTAGGGAGGGTGTTCCCAAACCGCGGGGACTAGCGATCCCGGTATTACACACCTAAGCCAACAGCCAGGTAACCCCTGACCAGGCAAACCAGGCTGGGTGCTCTTGCAGTGACATGCTTTGATCTCCGGAGCAGCAGATACTCTCAGGGGTGGTGGTGTATGTCTGACAAGCGATGGGCGACCCGGCGATTAGCAATCGCGGCGTCGGTGGGTGTCGCCGGCTGTGTGACGGGCCTCATTTGGCGGCAATCGCGGCTGGCGGGACTGGAATTGCTCGACAGTCGGGGCTGGTACACACCGCCAGAAGCGGCGGCCCTGTTCGACGCCCTCAACCAACTCGACGGGAGCGCAAGGGATGTCTATGCGATCACCGCGCTCACCATCGACATGGTCTTTCCGGCGTCCTACGGCTTGCTGTTGGCGATCCTGTTGCACCGGCTTTTTCGAGGCGGGGCGCCATTGCATCTGCTGCCGTTGGCGCTCGCCTCGGCGGATGTGTTGGAGAACATAACCGTTGCTGCGCTGGCGTTCAGCTACGACGGTGCGGCGACTCCGCTGGCGTGGCTGGCCGCCGTGTTCACTCTGATCAAGACAGTGCTGATCGTGGCGACGCTGGCTGTGGTATTCCTAGGCGGAGTGCAGCGCCTGCGGCACGCATTCCGCATTAACTCCGATGAGCCGCATAGCGGGCAGGGGAGGAGCTCTTGAGGGCAGGCCTTGACCCTGTGGCCTGCTGTAACTGATGTCAACTCCGGTCGGGGCCGATCGGCAGGCAGACCATCTGACCGGATTCGGGGTTGGTGAAGATCTTTGCCGACACTCCGAAAACCGTCCGCATCAGTTCGACGGTGAGCACTGCCGAGGGCGCACCGTCCGCCACGATCCGGCCACTGTCCACCACGACGACACGGTCCGCATAGTTGGCGGCATGCAAGAGGTCGTGGAGCACCAGGACGACCGTCATGTCGCCGCTCGCGCAGAGGGACGCCACGAGGTCCAGGACCTCGAACTGGTGCCGGACATCGAGAAAGGTAGTCGGCTCGTCGAGGAGTAGGGTGTTGGCGCCTTGAGCAAGCGCCAGCGCGATCCAGGCGCGCTGGCGTTCTCCCCCGGAGAGTTCGTCCAGGGGGCGCTCCGCGAAACCGCTCAAACCCGTGAGCGTGAGCGCGGACTCCACGGCGAGTTTGCCTTCGGCGCCGTGTCGCCCGAACAGCCCGGTATGGGGAAAGCGGCCCAACTCGACGAGTTCGCGGACCGTCAGTCCCGGTGGGCTGGATGGAGATTGGGGAAGGACGGATACCAGGCGGGCGATATCGCGAGAACCAAAGTTCCGTATGTCCCGGCCATCGAGGAACACGACGCCGCTCCGGGCCGGAAGCAGGCGGGACATCGCCCGTATGACCGTGGATTTCCCCGACCCGTTCGGCCCGACGATGGCGGTGATCGTGCCCTGCTCCAACCTCAGGTCGAGGCCTTCGAGCACCATCCGCCGCCCATAGCCGGCGCTGACCTGTTCCAGCCTGATCGGTTCGACGTCGTTCATCTGGTGCTCCGCCGAATCAGGAAGATGAGCAGTGGCGCCCCGAGGATGGCCATCACGGCCCCGACGGGAAGGCCCACACGGTACGCCGAGGAGGGGATCGGCGGCTTGATGGAGAACGATTGAGCGACGAGGTCGGCCGCCAGCAGCAGCAGGCAGCCGATCATGGCGGCCAGGGGAAGGACACGGCGGGCGTCGGCGCCGGCGACCGCTCGCGCCGCGTTCGGGGCCATCAGGCCAACGAATGGTATGGCGCCCGAGACAGTCACAGCCCCGGCAGCCAGGACCCCGGCCAGCCCGAATAGCGCCACCCGAGCAGGCTGCAACGGGAGGCCGAGAGCGCGGCCGGACTCGTCGTCGATCTGGAGGACATTGGCGGCTCGGGCAGCCAGCAATCCCGCGGGGATGGCGACAGCAGCCCAGGGTAGCGCCAGCCAGACGTCATCCCAGACGCGGCCATGCAGCGACCCGATGAGCCAGGAGAGGATGTTGCCCAGCGCGTAATTGGAGCGCAGCATGACAATCGCAGTCAGCGATCCAAGGATGGCGTTGACGATTACCGCGGTGAGGATGAGTCGCAAGGGATCGATGCCTCCGCGCTTCGAACTCACCAAGAGCACCAGTATCCCCCCCGCCAGGGCGCCCACGAGCACCACGAACGGGAGCAGGCGGCCGGGTTGAGGCAGTCCCCACACGCCTCCCAGGAAGAGGACCGCGGCGAGAATGCCTCCCGTGGAGACGCCGGTGAGACCGGGCTCGGCGAGGCGATTGCGCATGACGACCTGCAACAACGCCCCCGAGAGGCCCAGCATGCCACCCACCAGGAGCCCGAGGATCGCTCGCGGCATCCTCAGGTCCCAGACGATCGTCCGATCCGTGTGGTCAGTCAATCCATCCAATAGGACCTCGATGACACGATCCGGCGGGATCCAGACGGTGCCCAGTCCGAGGTGGAGGATGAAGAGGGCAAGAGATGCTATGCAGCCGAGCACCATGAGGGCCACGAACGAGCGCGTCGAAGTCACGAGCGGCTCAGTCCCAGGTTTGAACGGCGGAGGAGCAGGAGGATCAACGGAGCGGCCAGGAGGGTCGTGCACAGCCCCACGGGAATCTCGCCCGGATAGATCACGACCTTGGCAAGCACGTCGGAGGCCAGTAACAGGAGCGCTCCAATCACCGTGGACACCGGAAAGAGAAGCCTCGCATCCGGCCGCGGGACGATCAGGCGAGCGATGTGTGGCGTCAGGAGCCCGACCCAGGCGATGGGCCCGGCGACTGCCACGATGCTCCCGACCAGCAACGCCGCCAGGGTGATGAAGACCATGCGCATGCGCTTTGCCTGCATCCCCAGCGACGAGGTGACATCCTCGTCCAGTTGGAGCACGTTGGCGCCTCGAGCGAGGATGAAAGCTGCGGGAACCCCCACCAGCACCCACGGCCACACCAACTGGACATGGTCCCAAGTCCTACCCGAGAGGTTGCCGACCGTGAAGAGGAAGAAGACCCGCACCGCACCGGATGAGGCGGCGAGGCCGATCACGGCCAGGATGATCCCATTGAGGAGCGCCGCAACCGCCACGCCGGTCAGCGCCGCCTCCACGGGCGTACGCGCCCCCCGCGACGCCACCAGGACGATCAGGCCCCCGCCCAGCCCCCCGGCAAGAGCCACGACGGGGTGAAGGGCGAACAGGACGGGTGCGTTCAGCAGCAGGATGATTGCCATCGCCAGGGATGCTCCGGCGGAGACGCCGAGCAGCCCCGGCGAGGCCAGCGGGTTCCTGAGAATGACCTGAAGGATGGCCCCCGACAGCCCCAGCGCCGCGCCGGAGAGAAGCGCCAGGATCAGCCGCGGCAACCCCAGCTCTCGGACCACGAGCCTTTCGATCCGGTCGCCGGATTCGCCCAACAGGATGCCGGGCAGTTGCCCGGGCGCCACCCTCGGCTCAACCGTGCTCAGGTGGATTATGGCGAGGGCGGCGAGCGCCACCAGTATCGCTCCGGCGACTATCACCAGGAACCAGGTCCGGCCCGGTGTCGCCGCCTCGCCGGGGTGTGTGCTCAAGGCAGAGGCGCCGGGAATACCTCCGGATAGATCTTCGGCATCGCCTCGTCAAGCACGAAGTTCGTGCCGTTAATGCCTCGGGATGTGCCCCAAATGAAGAAGTCCACCTCGTGCACCTCTCCGTTCTGCACCGCCACGAGCTCCCTCCAGATCACATGGTCAACGAGCTGCTCGGAGACCGGCTCGGGGGGCGTTGGCCCGAATCCGTACGTCTGGACGAAGATGACGTCCGGATCGATACCCAGCAACTGCTCCACGGAAAAGCTCGGGAACGGCTGGTGGACATCACATCCGGAGAACTCCTCGGGGTACACAGCGGCGCGAGCCAGCGCATCTACGGCCGGCGTGCACACCGTGTCGGCCCCGATATTGACATCGGACCCGTACACCACCATGACGGACCTCTTTGTCGCAACTCCCGCGACATACTGCTCGAGCCGGGACGCGAATCCCTCCACTGCCTCTTCGGCCTCGTGTTCCATTCCGAGAAGGATTCCGATCTCCTCGACATGGGCGAGCATCCCGTCGACGCCGATCGGGTTGACGATGAACAGCGGTGCGATGCTCTCGAGGCCGGCGCGCAGGCCGTCGTGGACCCCGCCGAGCCCGATGACAATGTCGGGGTTCGCTACTGCGATGTCTTCCAGGCTTGGCTCGAAGAACGAGCCGCTAACGGGTCCGATTTCGGTCTCGTCCGGTCCCCAGTAGGCGGGATCCCGGTGGAGCAGGTCATTGGCAGCCACCGGCTTGACGCCGAGCACGAACATCGTGTCGACGCAGAGCCCAGTGAGGCAGACAACCCGGACCGCCGGGTGCTCCAGCATGACCAACTCACCGGTAGCGTCCTCGACAGCAAGGGGCTCGTCCTCGTGGTCGTGGTCGGCGTGATCGTCGTCGTCCTCATCCTCATGGTCGTGGTCGGCGTGATCGTCGTCGTCCATATCCTCATCGTCGTGGTCGGCGTGATCGTCGTCGTCCTCATCCTCATGGTCGTGGTCGGCGTGATCGTCGTCGTCCTCATCCTCATGGTCGTGGTCGGCGTGATCGTCGTCGTCCATATCCTCATCGTCGTGGTCGGCGTGATCGTCGTCGTCCTCATCCTCGTGATCGTGGTCGGCGTGATCGTCGTCGTCCTCATCCTCGTGATCGGCGGTTGTCGGGGGGGCGGAGGTGGTCGTCGCCTCGGCCGCTGCAGTGGTGGCCACCGCGGCGTCGGTCGCCTCATCGGTCGCTTCCTCTCCGCCGCAAGCCGCGGCCATCACCAGCGCCAAGGCCGCCACCAGGGTCAGTGCCAGTCGTCTAGGCATCTTCTAAGTCCTCCATTCGATGGATCATGATTGCTAGTCCCAGAAATGATAATGATTATCATTATCAGTCATACGGTATCCTAACCACATTGACCTTGACCGTGCCGAGCTTCCGGCACGGAGGCGCGGAATCCAGGGGGGCCACACATGATGATCCACCGGCGCATCGTGGCGCTGACTGTTGGCGTGCGTCGGCTCCTGGGGCTCTCGGTTGCGCTTGGCCTAGCCATCTCCGCCACCTGGGTCGCCCAGGGAGTGTTCATCGCGCTCGTCGTGCGGCGCATCCTCGATGGCGGTGGCTGGACTGCGATCGCCGGCTTCGTGGCCGCAGTCGCCGGCCTCACTTTGCTTCGCGCGGCGCTGCTCCTAGCCCGCGAAGTCCTGGCCAAGAAGGTCGCCGCGGTCGTCAAGACCAAGCTGCGCCGCCGGTTGTTCGCTCAGTTGCTCCTGCTCGGACCCGGCTACCTGGAGCACACTGAAACGGGCAGGGTGCAGTCGACCCTGGTCGACGGGGTCGAGGCGCTCGAGTCGTATGTTGGCTACTACCTGCCCCAGGCCGTGGTGTCGGTGGTCGTTCCCATCGGCATCGTCGGCGGCATCGTGGCCCTCGATCCGCTCATCGGCATTGTCGTCCTGGCCTGTGCGCTGGCCGTGCCGCTCATCCCCCGGATCTGGGACCGCATCCTGGGAGAATACGGCCAGCGGCACTGGGCCGCGTATTCGTCGCTGGACGCCCAGTTTGTCGACTCCATGCAGGGCATGGTTACTCTGAAGGCGCTCAATGCGAGCGAACGGCGAGGGGTGGAACTCCGCAGCGCGAGCCATGCCCTCTACCGCGCCACCATGGCACAGCTCTCGATCTCGATGATCCGCAACGGATTGGTCGGGTTCGCGATGAGCGCCGGCGTGGCCCTGGCGGTCGGTATCGGAAGCTTCCAGGTGGCTGCCGGTGAGTTGGGCATCGCCGCGCTGCTCATCATCCTTTTCCTCTCCGCCGAGTGCTTTCGGCCTCTTGTCGAATTGGATGTCTACTGGCATGCCGGCTACATGGGAATCTCGGCTTCGACCGGCATCTTCGAGTTGCTCGACGCCCAACCGGGGGTCCATGACGCGGCAGCCGAGCGGGCCGACGTCGCCGCATCGCTCGGCGGACCGATCGCCCTCCGCAATGTCACCTTTCGTTATTCGAATGAGGCGCGCCCGGCGCTGGCGGATGTGTCCCTGGAGATTGGGGAGGGCGAGACCGTGGCCATCGTTGGGCCCTCCGGCGCCGGCAAGACCACCATCGCATCGCTCCTTCTCCGGTTCTTCGATCCGCAGGAGGGCGGGCTGACATTCGGCGAATCCGGCTTCCGCGACGTTCCCCTGGACGACCTGCGGCGTCACATCGGCTACGTCTCCCAGGACACGTACCTGTTCTATGGGACCATCGAGGACAATCTCCGGATCGGCCGGCCGGACGCCACACCCGAAGAGATCAGGGACGCCGCCGAGAAGGCCAACATCCACGCCTTCATCCGGTCGCTTCCCGATGGCTACGGAACCATCGTCGGCGAGCGCGGCGCCAAGCTCTCGGGCGGCGAACGCCAGCGCATCGCCATCGCCCGCGCCCTCCTGAAGGATGCGCCGGTGCTCATTCTCGATGAGGCCACCTCGAACCTCGACAGCGCCAACGAGGCGGCGATCCGACAGGCGCTCAGCCTCCTCACCCGGGGGCGGACCACCATCGTCATCGCCCATCGCCTCTCATCGGTCGTCCACGCCGACCGCATCGTGGTCCTCGACAACGGCCGGGTGGCGGAATCGGGCCGGCATGAGGATCTGGTGTCGCGCGATGGCCACTACTCGCAGTTGGTCCGCGCCCAGCGGGAGGGCGCCGCATGAGCGTGACGGCCGACCGAGTTAGTACGCCAGCACTGAACGGCAAGAAGGGGACCCGGTTCTCGTCCGGGTTCTGGCAACTGCTCTGGATGATCCGTAGCTACTTCGGCGTGATGACCCTGTCGATGGTGACGGGCGTGTTGAACCACGGCGCCACGATTGCCGCTGCGGGGCTCGGCGCCTATATGGTCGGCCAGGTAGCCGGCGGGGCGACGGCCGCCGACCTTCGCGGCCCTGCGGCTGCGCTGGCGGCCGCCGTCATCCTTCGGGCCGTGATGGCCTGGGCGGAGATGTGGCTGTCGCACGACCTGGCCTACCGGATCCTCGCCGACCTTCGCGGTCACCTGTATTCGGCTCTTGAGCGGCTCGCCCCCGGGTACCTCATCCAGCGGCGTTCCGGCGACGTGGCTTCAGCCGCCATGGCCGACATCGAAACCGTCGAGTGGTTCTATGCCCATACCGTCGGAACGTTCTTCGTGGCCGTGCTGGTGCCGTCCCTGGCATTCGTGACGCTGGGAGGGATGCACTGGACCCTGCCCCTTACGCTTTTGCCGTTCGCGCTCCTGGTGGCCGGCGTGCCGTTCGTTCTGCGGCGCCGCGCGGCCCGGCAGGGCGAGGCGCTGAGAGCCGACCTCGGCAACCTGAACGCAGAGGTGGTGGATGGGGTTCAGGGTCTGCGGGAGCTGGTGTCCTTCGGGTACCAGCGGAGGTTCCTCGCCAACCTCGAGTCCCACAGCACCGGCTGGTCCGCTCGCAGTTGGCCCATGGAATGCGCTCTGGTGTCGAACAGGCTGCGGTGGCGGCATTCATGAGCGGCGGCATGCTGAGCGTCGTCGCGGTCGCGGCGGTCCAGGTCTCCCGTGGAGAGCTGGATCCCACCCTCTATCCGGTGGCGGTTACGCTGGCTATCTTCGTGTTCGGCCCGATTCACGCCATCGCCTCGGTTGCCCAGAACCTCGGGATCGTCTTCGCCTCTGCCGACCGCGCCTTCCACCTGCTGCGCGAACCGGCGCCGGTGACGGACGCGCCGGGAGCAGCACCCCCGGATTCAGACCTCGAGCCCCGGGTCAGTTTCGCGGGAGTGACCTTTGGCTATCCCGGCGGAGGGGGTCCCGCCCTCCAGGATGTCTCACTCGAGATTGCGCCCGGGGAGACCGTGGCGCTGGTGGGCCACTCCGGGGCAGGGAAGACCACCTGCGCCAGCCTGCTCATGCGATTCTGGGACGCCGACGCCGGGGCCATCGCAATCGGGGGACACGACGTGCGCCACCTGCCCCAGCGCTTCCTTCGAGAGATCATCGGCTGGGTGCCCCAGGACATCTACCTGTTCAATTCGAGCCTGCGGGAGAACATTCGCATGGCGCGCCCCGGCGCCACCGACGCAGAGGTCGAGAATGCAGCACGGGCGGCCCAGGCGCATGATTTCATCATCGACATGCCCGGCGGCTACGATACCGTCGCAGGCGAGCGCGGCGTCCAGATGTCCGGTGGCCAGCGCCAGCGCATCGCCATCGCCCGCGCCCTGCTGAAGGACTCACCGGTACTCGTGCTCGACGAAGCCGTGTCGAGTCTCGACGCCCGCAACGAGCAGGAACTCAACCTGGCGCTCCACGCCGTCCGCGAAGGGAGGGCGACCCTCGTCATCGCTCACCGGCTGTCCACGATTCGCAGCGCCGACCGGATCGTGGTCCTCGAGGAAGGGCGAGTGGTGGAGCAGGGCACCCATGACGGCCTCCTGGCTCACGGCCACACCTACCCCTTACTGATCGCCGCACAGACCGAAGCGGCCCACCGTGTCCCTACCGAGTAGGCACTGGGCGAGTCCGATAGGGCGTAGGGCGGGTCGCCAACGGCAGGCGGAGGCAAGGTCAAAGCCGTTCACCGCGAAGCCGAAAGTGGATTCTCTGTGCATTGCAAGGCGAATGTTCGCTGCACCCCTCCCCTTGCCGTGTGACAGCCTGGTTCCGAGAATGTGTTCAAAGGACACCCGTTGCCAACCCCATATCCCGTTTGGTTAAACGGCGGCGGCAGTTGACTACCACCCCCGACTGCCACTAGGACAACTAGGAGGGGCTTCGGGGAGGACGCCACAATTGAGATGAAACTGAACGGTTGTCAAAACTGAAACACTGCCTGCCCCCGATATCGCGCGGGAGACCCTACACTGGCCTTCATGTCAACACGGGATAACCTCGTCAGGGTTGACGACGAAGATTGCGACCTGGCAGCACTGGATGCTCGCATGGGGGTCATAGATGACCCCACTGGCGACTATGAAGCAGGTCGTACCATCTTCCACCCCACCACCGACGACTTCCTGGAGTTCCTAGCCTCGCAACCCTACGAATCGGATTAACCGTTCCACCGGGGGGAGGGGCCGTGCCAACATACCAGCAGACCGAGACCTTCATACGGGACTTCAGGAGACTTTCGAGAGAGGAACGAGAGGCGTTCCTCAAGGCATTGGCACGATTCGTTTTCGACATTGCAAGCATGGAGGCAGGGGAGAAGGACACATTCCGCCCGGGACTCCGGGTTAAAGGGGTGCACGGGCGGCGGAACCTATTTGAAATGAGCTGGGCGCACGATGGCCGAGCCACCTTCATGTGGGGAAACCCGGTATATGAAGGCAAGCGGCATGTCATCTGGATCCGATGCGGCGACCACAACATTCTGCCTTAACTCCACGACCCTCCTTGGCTAACCCAATAATCCTCAGGAACCAGCTATAGCCGGCAGGGGGACGACACGCTGCGGGATATCCCTATAGTCCGATAGTGTTCCGCAGGCTGATTGTCGCGACCTTCCTGGTGTTCCTGGTCCCTGCCGTCGCGGCTGATGCCCACCACACCCCCGGGTTCGACTTTCAAGGCTCGGGATGGGGCCATGGCGTCGGGATGGGCCAGTGGGGCGCCCGCGGACAGGCGCTTGAGGACCCCGCCAAGTCGGGGGAGGACATCGCCGCCCACTACTTCCCGGGCTCGGAACCGGCCTCCCTGGGCGACCTCTCCCTTCCCAACGACCTGTTGGAGACGCTGGACAATCCGCTGTGGGTCAATCTGGCTTCCCAGGTCACCCTGCTGGAGTTCACCGCGGTGGGCGGCCAACTGGACCTGTGCCTGGCCGGGGACGGTGAGGGTCCCTGCCCGAAGGCCCAGCACCCCCGGTCGGGCGAGCGATGGGAGTTCCGCCGCATCGCCGCCGGCCGGTGCGGCTTCTTCCACGGGGGCGAGTTGCAGGGTACGGCGGGCGGTTGCCGTGCTTCCATTTCATGGCCCGACGCCCAGGGGGTCAGGCTCCGCCACGGGGAGGACAGGACCAAGCTGTGCCTAGCCCGGGTCCGCGAGGAGTGCGAGTACCGGCACGGGGAGTTGAAGATGCGCGACGACCCGGTCGAGACCGGGTTCCACGTGGTCCTGGCGGTCGGGCTCGAGGACTACCTGAGGGGTGTCGCCGAACTTCCCGACGACTGGACCGAACCGGGGGTGAACCAGGCCCAGGCGGTCACCGCCCGCTCCTACGCAGCCTTCAAGTTCTTCCTGTGGGAGTCCAGGGCCCGTCCCGCCAATCCCGACGAAGACCCCGGGATCAGTGACGCCCGGAAGGACAGTTGCTGGTGCCACCTCTACGACAGTTGGCGCGACATCAACTACATCGGCTGGACGAAGGAGGCCCGATCGGCCTCGCGACCCTGGCTCGACGGGGTGGAGGACACCAGGGACCGGGTGCTCACGTACTTCGGCCACGACTGGGAGAGGGTCACGAAGGGGGGGATCGTGCAGACATTCTTCTCCGCCTCCTCCGGTGGGATCACCCGCAGCAACGTGTACGGGTTCCGCACCGTGCGGGACGGCAATACGTCGGCCCGCCAGTGGCCCTACCTGACGCGGGTCGCCGATCCATGGGACATCGATCCGGCGGTGGGCAACCCGCACGCCTCCTGGGAGGAACGGGTGAGCGCGGCGGACATCGCAAGATGGCTGGGATGGGATGAGGTCACGGAAGCGGCCCTGGTGACGAGAGCGTCCGTATCCTCGCCCACCCAGGTCCTGTTCCGCGGGGTCCGCAACGGCCAAGAAGTATCGGTCACCATAGCCGGGGACGGGCTGCGGACCGCCCTGGGCCTCAAGTCCTCCAACATCACCGCCATCGACGGCGTGGCACCGGCCGATCCCACCCCGGGCGAAGGCAACGGGGTGGAGGAAGCCCCCGCACCGGACGTTTTCGATGACGATGCCGGCGACATCCACGAACCGTCCATCAACCGCCTGGCAGCGATGGGCGTCCTGGACCGCACCGAGTGCGGCGAGCGGCGGATCTGTCCCGACGACCCTCTCCCGCGGTGGGTGATGGCGGTGTGGATGATCCGGATCCTCGACCAGGTTCCCGACTCGTCCGCTGCCATCACGCGGTTCGAGGATGTGGATCCCGGCGCCTGGTGGACGCCTTATGTGGAGCGCCTGGCCGAGATAGGCGTGACCAAAGGCTGCAACACCGACCCGCTGCAATACTGCCCCGACCAGCCGGTCAGCCGAGCGCAGATGGCTTCCTTCCTGGTCCGAGCCCTCGATCTGCCTCCTGCATCTCCGGCGGGATTCGCCGACACGGCTGGCAACACGCACCAACCCGACATCGACGCCCTAGCGGCGGCACGCGTCACTAAGGGCTGTTCAACCGACCCGCTCGGCTACTGTCCGGAGCGGCCGGTCTCTCGAGGAGAGATGGCCACCTTCCTGACCCGAGCACTCGAACTCGACTCGACCCCTGCCTTAGAGCCGGTCCGGTTCGGTTTCTCATTGGAGCTCGACTCCGAGGGCTGGGTGGCCGGTTTTGCGGACCTCCCGGCGGACTACGACCCGTCGATTTACGAGCTGGACAGCGGGCACCGCGCCCTGCCCGAGGGTCTCCATGGCGCAGGCATTTACATTCAGGGACATAACCGCAGCGACGACCTGTTCATGTACCTGAAGCGACGGGTGGACGGCTTGGTCCCCGAAGCCTCCTACGAGGTGGCCGTGACGGTGGAACTGGCGACCAACGTTGCCGCGGGACTGGTCGGGATCGGTGGTTCCCCCGGAGAGAGCGTGTTCGTGAAGGCGGGAGCCTCCACCATCGAACCGGCAACCGTAATTGACGCCACCGGCCACTCCAGGATGAACATCGACAAGGGCAACCAGTCCCGCAGCGGGACACAAATGGTGGTGATCGGTGACGTTGCCCATCCCGACGTGGTAAACAGCGAGTTTCGCATCAAGGCCCTCGACAACTCAGGCTCGCCATTGATCGTGGAGGCCGACAGCACAGGGAGCACGTGGCTGATCGTCGGCACCGACTCCGGGTTCGAGGGCCTAACCCGCCTGTACTACGACCGGATCACCTACACCCTCACACCGGTCGAGCCGGAATAAATCGCCAACTCGGACTGGCTTCTACGAAAATGCCTCGGATTGGTCGAGGCCTCAAGGCAGAATGCTGTGAGTTCCGACACTCTCCCACACCACATGCGTCTTCAGCAGAAGGTTTCGGGAGGACGCCACGATCAGAAGGGAGGTGCCCTTAGAAGGCTCAATCGTTCAGAACGTCGGCCCATGTCTTCGGCGGTTCGGCTTCCTGCACGGGTATTTGTGGCACTCTTTCGGTATAGGGCAGGTTTTTGAGGATTTCAGCGTCCAGTTTGTATGATGCCAGCATTTTCCTGTAACTCCACGATGCGCGCTCATCGTTAGCTGGCTTGTCGCTGGCCGCACTCGGTGCCTGCTTGTCTAAGAAGTCCAGGTCCCTTTGGATCATGCGGCGAGCTTCGGCCATCGTTTGCTCTTGAAACATGATGGATGTTGCCGCCATGTAGACTTTGGCGGCTTCGATTTCGTCCCTCGCGTCTTGGTCTACTACGCCGATAATGTCAGGAAGCTGAACGGTCCTCTGGAGTGAGCGGAGCACCTGGCGGCGTTTTTTCCAGGCTACGAAGAACTGTCTTATAGGACGCTTCCTTAACTGCCAATTGCCGATGCCCATCAGAAGCACCGTCTTCACTCCCCACAGCCGAACAAAAACAACTGACAACCCAAGAGCGGGAGGTTCGGGTTCAAGGAGAAGCAGTGTCTGTCCCCATCGAGTCACATGCGGTTCTGCCATATCATCGCCGTAGGCCGCTAAGCGTTCGATGGCTGCGATCACTCCTATCCGAGCCATTCGGCGGAGAGAACCCAGCCACTCGCAGAACTCTGGTAGGGCACTTATCTCTGTGGGTCTGACGAAGGTTCCGGCACCTGGGTGGGTATACCGCCCGAATCCTGGCGGTGCGGATATGTCAGCGTCGGTGTTGAATCGCTCCGACTGCGCTGCGTTATTGGTGCTGGCAACCCAGTTCTGGAGAATCCCAATCTTCTCTAGAACTGCGGCTCCTAACACCCGCGCTACAAAATATCCTCGGATAGCTTCGCTAAAGCTGATCGGTGATGTGCTGTCCTTTCTGTCCGCCATCACATGCTTAGCTCTGTTACCGAGAGAGTCGGTGTAGTCCTTTATGGCTTCCGCGAGCTTTGCTCCGACGAAGGCTCTCACCTCCGATTGGCGCGCTAGCGTGCCTACTGGTTTTGAGGGTTTGGCTTTGGGCACCATCTTGAGACATTGCTCAAGATGGCTGGTAGCTGCTGTTGCTATGGAGTACGATGCCAGTCCCTGAGGTGAGTCCGATGAGCATAGGTCGCGGGCTACCTGATCAAGGGGTCTGCTGACCTCTTCGAATGCCCGGGGAAGGGGAATCCGAGGCAAGCCACCCAGCCACACGACATGGTGCAGACCAACGCCCGGCAGGCGACTATCAATGTCCCGCAGGCTCGGAAAGAGCCTGTGTCGGAAGTTGTAGCTGGGACGCTCCAGCAATTCGGGGAGTTCCCTGAGAACCCGGTCTAATTCGTCATAGACGGATCGTTCCGCCCAGTCCCGCAGCAGGCCATCAAGCACTGTGCCGCTGTAACTCACGCCCGGAACCTTGGCCTTTCAGTTGGCCCAAGAATCATCAAGATCATTGGGTTGCCTCGTCAACGCAAGAAGGGTGCCACGGTTGTATCTCAATCCTCAAAGGACTTCTTCCCTTGGAAGAGAAAGCGCAAGGCTACTTGTCGTTTAGCGGCGAAAGACAGGTCCCCTGGGGCGGGTTTTGTCATTTCGTGGCCGGGATGGTCAGTGGGGCCTCCAATCCGGTTTTTCAAGTCTTCGAATCCTATGAACTGGGTCGCGCGAATAAATCGCAAGGACCCCTCGGTGGGCAGTTGGCCCCCACCTTGACCTGACCTTTAGCAGGGGGTCTCAGGAGGACTCCACAATCCCTGAGGGGGGACACCACAATTTACATCCGTCGAGAACGGAGCTCATGCCCACCGGTGTCCCGTTGATCCGCGATTGTTACCTTCAGAAGGTTTGGTCCGCGATGGCAATCAAGCACGGACAGGCATCATTGCTGAAGGAGGTTGTTTAGTGCATCAAATGCCTTCTCGAATCGATCGAGAATCTGGCTAGGGACCTCGACAGTTCGGAGGTTCTCCATCAAATATCGGGCAGGTCGGTAGTGATTGAACTTTGCTTCCTTTGGCAAGGGGTTTGCCTGCAGGTGTGTCTCTAACCGGGGAAGAATGCGGTGACCATGGCGTGGCAGGTCCGTCAGTTGAATTGACGCGCCGAACTCCCGATTGACAAGGTCAAGATAGAACTCGGGTGTGAACATATCTTCTACATCAGCTTCATCGGCGTCCACAAAGTGTGCAAAGGTCAGGACGTTGCGTTGCTTCATGAGTTTGAGCTTGTACAGGTTCTCTATCGCCTGCTGATCCTTGCGGTGATAGTCAACAAGGGTCGCAAGGCGCATTCCAGGCTGCGCCCCGATCAAGGCAACAAACGTGGACACGTTGCCTGACCCACCAACGGGCGTGACAATCCAATCGGACTTCAATCCTGTCCTGTCTCGTGATTTGAGCAGTTCGGACATTGCTTGGATGTAGAGCAGATCGGACGGGCCTTCCACAATGAGGCTATTCGGTCCAATGAAGAGCGTCTGATGTATCTCGTAGCCTAAAGCTGCTTGTAGGGGAAACAAGCTGTCGGAGCTAGCTTCAAGGACATCTGTTGTCACCTTTGTGCCCTCCTGGTCAGGGCTTAGGGCCTCTGAGTCCTCTTCGATGCTTCGGTCTTGGACGATCCGTACCCGACGAAAGGTTGATGGTTCCACCATGAATGGAGAGTGAGTGGTGTAGATCACTTGATGATGGGGCACCAATTCCTCTTCAAAGTAACCGAGCAGGTCCGCTTGGGCCTTGGCGTGAAGCGACAAGCCCGGTTCATCGAGCAGCAAGATAAGGTCTTCATTCCTGCGCCGTAGGTTTGAGTACCACGCGAGAAAGGAGAAGAACCAAACGAATCCCCGCGAGCGACTCCCCAGTGATGTGCTGACCATGTGCTTGGTATCCTGCACCCTGCCCCAGATGTTCATACCAGAAGTCATGCCAGGCGGATCTCCCTGCTGACCTGGACGGACATCAAACTTCAGCCTCAGGTGGCGATTCTGTGACCAATAGGACAGCACCTTCTGCGTCAAGGCGTTTTCCGCACCTTCCAATCTCGCGATGAGTGCTTCGGTGCGTCCAGGGTTCTCTAAGTCCTCAAGTCGGAGTCCTGCGAGTTCGATCAAGCCAAGGAGTGGGTAGTCCGAATCCTGAAGATCGTTTTGGTTTACGCGCCGTCGGAGGGCCTGGATATTGTCCTGACCCCTTAGCTGGTAATACTCATCGAAGTACAGGAACTTTGGCATTTGCTGGCGCAGGATGCGCTCGAAGACATGTTGTCCGAGTCCAACTCTCTGAATCTGTTCCAGTTCGTCCCTCAGGGTGTGCGCTCTGGTCGGAATGTCAGCAGCTCTACCGAGACACTCGATTCTGCCCGCAACACCTTCACCATCGAGCATCTCGGCCTCGAGGGTAGACGGAAGGCCGGCACTTCTAATGAGATGCTGGACAGCCCCCTCGAGATCTATATCAAGGTGCTCAACATTTATCACGTTGTCATACCCCTTAAGAACTGTTGGCCTGCCGTGGACAAACCTCAACCTTGGCCGCGTTCAAGAAGTCTGAACATTTGGAAGACTGGCAGACGCTTATGTCCCACTATCTGATCAGACGAACCCGACGTTTCGTGGAGGACAACTACGCGGACATCGACAGCGACGGTCGCACGTTTCTGCGTTTCGGCGACGGAACGATTTTCTACTTCCCCAAGCGGATCCCCAAACCAGTCGAACGCGCCATGGCAGACAGCGATCCCGCCAAACCCATGATTTCCGACCGGACGCTCAATGCCATCCGAGACCTGAAACTGCCTCGACCGAAGATGGGAACCTACCTCAACTCCCGCTACAAACCGGCCGGACCCGACGAAGCGAAACTCCTAAAGGACCTCTTGGAAGCAGCCCGGGGAAACATCGCCGGTTTCAACCGGATCATGATGTTCAAACGCCTCTCATCGTCCGGACCGGCGTTCCTGGCAACGCTACGCCGACACCGGCTCCGCAACCTGGTAGCTGTCCACGCTCTTGACAACAACCTGCCGGTACCGGTCGGCTCGGTCAGCAACACGCTGTGGCCGGTAGAGATCGACATCGACGGAGACGACATAGACGACGAAGGCACCCTAATCCAGTCACGGGAAATCAGCCCAGACTTAGCCTATGTCCGCCTCGAAGATGCCAAACCCAGAGGGGTTCGATGGGCACCCCCAAAGGCCTTTCAGAAAATGTTCCGGGAAGACCTGGTCCACGACGCTGAGGTGATTGGGGAACTACTTCACCGTTTCGGCAAGTGGACACCCAAGACGGACGGCAAGATGAACACCCTGGAGGAACTGGTCACCGAACAGCACCCAGACGAGAAAGTCCTGGTGTTCACCGAGGCTGCCGACACCGCCAACTACGTGGTCGAAGAACTGCGCCGCCGAGGAATCGAAGGCGTGGCGCTGGTTACGGGAAACTCGGAAAACCCGACACGAATAGCCCGGCGTTTCTCTCCCGTCTCCAATCGGTCACAACCCGGGGAACTCGGCGGGGAACTGAGAATCGTGGTGTCAACCGATGTGCTTTCGGAAGGCCAAAACCTGCAAGATTCCCACATCGTCGTCAACTACGACCTCCCCTGGGCGCTGGTGAAACTTATCCAACGGGTAGGACGCGTGGACCGCATCGGTCAGAACTCGCCCGAAGTGCTGCTCTACTCACTGATGCCATCCAACAAACTGGAAGGCGAAATAACCCTCCGTGGGCGCATACGCGAACGCCTAGCCGAAAACGCTCAACTTCTCGGTTCCGACGAGAAGTTCTTCGGCGACGAAAGGGAACGGGACATCATCCGCGGTCTATACGACGAAACATCGGGGTACATGCTCACGGACGGTGTCGACGATGTCGATCCCGTGTCTATGGCATATGAAATCTGGCGCAACGCCCAAGACCGACATCCCGAACTGGCGCAACGAGCAAGCGACCTTCCCAACGTCGTTCACTCAACCCGGGCGACCTCCGCTGGAGACCAGCAGAACGGCGTGCTCGTGCATTCCCAAACAGTCACCGGATCCGACGCTTTCGCGTTCGTCAGCCCGGTCGGTGAACAGAAGCAAATCACAGCCCAAGAAGCACTTACCCTCGCCGCGTGCCAGCCATCCACCCCGCCGCTACCACGGCTCAACGACCACTACGAACTCATAGCAGCAGCCTTCGACGGGCCGCTTCGTACCCCACCCGGCCAGGCCACCGGCGCGTTGCAGGGTGTTCGGGGCAGAGTGTGGCAGAAATTGGATGCTCACATGGACACCTTCACCGACAATCTGCTGTTCACCCTTGCCGACATTCAGACCGCCCACGACGCGATGAACGAACGTCCCCTCCGAGAGTCAGCTACACAGACGCTCTCCAAGGCGGTGAACGAACGCTCCCCAGAAGACCTGGCCGCGCTTGTGGTGAATCTCTGGCAAGACGACATGCTGTGCATCCCCCCACAATCCACGGCACAGGCCGAACCGAGCATCATCTGCGCAATGGGATTCCGGTAAAGCACACATCTGGTCAATGGGTGGGGCCGGTGGGAATCGAACCCACGACCTCCGGGTTAAAAGCCCGTTGCTCTGCCAATTGAGCTACAGCCCCGCCCCACAGGATACGACGTGGAGCGGATCCATTCACTCGAATTCGCTTGAATGGTTCTATCCCGCGTTGGGTCTCACGGCCGGGGTCGTAGAATTTCTTTGCGATGTCCAAGCCCGGAGCCTCCCCCTTCTCCGTAACCAGGAAGGCCCGGTTGCTGCTGGTTCTCTTGGTGTTGGCGGCTTGGGTACCGGCCGCATGTTCGGAGTCGGACGACGTGACTTGTCCCGAGGGCAGCGACCACTTCGTGCGCTACGAGTTGTTCATGGGACGAAGCGGCCCGGGAGGCGAGGTGGTAACCGACCAGGCGTGGGACGCCTTTCTCGGCGACACCGTCACCCCCCGGTTCCCCGATGGCCTGACGGTCCTCGACGCCCACGGCCAGTGGCGGGACTCGGAGGGACAGGTACTGAAAGAGCGCTCGAAGGTGCTTGTGATCCTCGCTCCCCCCGGTGAAGACCCGCGAGCACTGATCGACGAGGTTTCTGACGAATACAAGCGCCGGTTCAACCAGGAGTCGGTGCTCGAAGTCGAGAGCGACGCCTGCGTCTCCTTCTCCTGATGTCCGCGGCCGCCAGGATGAGACCGACCTCCCGCCACCACGCCGCCTCCCCGCCCCTCCGTGTCTTCCTCCTCTCCCCGGCAGGGGTCTGATTAATATTTCCGATTAAGCCCTAAACAAACGATACGCGGTGATTTCCGGATCCCATGAGACTCGTCAAGCGCCTCTTATTCGACCTTCTGGCCCTTCTCCGCCACCCTTGGATTCTGGCGGTCCGTCCCCTACTGAGGACGCGGCGTTTCGGAGTTATCACCACAGCGTTCTTGGGATTCGCCGTGGTGGCGGGACTCCTGCACTCCCTGTTCGAAGGTATCCATCCTGCTGAAGGACTGTGGTGGGCCCTGGTGACCCTCACAACCGTGGGGTACGGCGATGTCGCCTCGGTAACAACTGGTGGCCGCATAACCGGCGCACTGCTAATGCTGACAGGCATCGGGGCCCTGGCTTTCATCACTGCAAACATCGCCGCCTTCTTCGTGGAGAGTGACTCCACAAAGGAACTCCGGAGCGAACTTGTTGCTATTAACGAACGACTCGACCGCATTGAGGAAGCCTTGGCCGACCGGAGCCCGTCCGACAGCAAGGACTGACCCGGGCGTTATACCTTGGTGAGGACCTCACGGGGGTTGTCCACGAAGATCCGGTGGATCAACTCCTCGGGGAAGCCCTTGTAGCGCATGAGGTTCCTGACCGTCTCGGGGAGGTGGCGCCAGCCGTGGCCGCCGTAGCGTCTCAGCCAGTGCTTCAGGGCGATGTCGGAGGAGACCAGCACCCGGTCGGGGTATCCGGCGTCGGCCACGGTCTTCAGCCAGTTGAGACGGATCGCGTCGTTGGGTTGATCGACCGGTGATCGCTGGCGGAACGACCCTTCCCAGCCGAAGGTGTCGAACGCCAGGTAGACGCCGGTCTTGGCGAGTTGCAGGAGCGGCCCGCTGTCGAAGACGTTGGTGCCCGCCGAGGTGTTGAACCGGCTGTCGCAGTGGTCGATGACGGTACGGCTCAGGTCCCCCCCTGCCTCGTCGACCACCCTGACTATGTCGAAGGGCGATGCCGGATTGAAGCCGGGGTGCACCGACAGCGCCACCCCGGTGGCCACCGCAGCCTTGGCCGAGGCGCGCAGTGACTTCTCCTCGTTGGGGTGCATGGGGTGGTCCATTCCCACCTCTCCGATGATGCCGGCCTTCACTCCCCCGGCCACACCCACCTCGATGTCCTGGACCATCAACTCCACCAACTGTTCCTCGGACAGTTCGTCCATGTCGTCGGGGTGATAGTCGGCCAGGTACCAACCGGTGGCCATGACGATGTTCACACCGGTCGCCCGGGAGATCTCCACCAGGCCGAGGGGGTCGCGGCCCATCCCCCGGGTGGTCTGATCGACGATCGTCGAGCCTCCTACGCGGCGGAACTGGTCGAACTCGTAGATGGCGTCATCGATGGAGTCGAGTTTCTGGTCGCCGTAGTAGACCCAGTGCTTCTGGCGGTCGTTGAGGTTCTCCAGGGTGACGGGCTGTCCCCACTTGGCGCCCCAGGTGGCCGCGGTCCCGGGACCCTCCTGGCCCGGTTCCCAGCCCGCCTCGGCCCGGCGCATGATCGGCACGTACTTCTTGGCGCCGGTCTTGTACTGCGCGACGCCGGTGATGCCCTTGGTGAGGTCCAGGAGCACGTGCTCGTGGATGAGGGAGACACCTGCCTCCTCCGGAGCGATGGGTCCGAGGACCGTCTGGATGTATCCGCCCTCGGCCATCAGAGCACCGCCACCGGGGTGACCAGCGACCCGGTGCCCTTGGGGAGGTTTAGCGGGCCGACCGTCAAGAGGAAGGTGTCCTGGCCGGCTTCGGCGCAGGCGGCGCCCAGGGCCTCGAGGTCCATGTTGTGGATGAGCGGCAACCCGTAGAACACCTCGGCCAGAACGTGAACAGGGCTCCGGCAGTAGGCCTCGTGGCGATGCGGGAAGGTGTCGCCCGGCGAGTCGGTGGCCACCAGGCTGACGTCGCGGGAGGCCAGCACGTCGATACAGTCGGTGTCGAGGCCGGCCCAGGTCCCGTGGTGCCAGGTACCGTGCTCGCTGAGTTCGGTGGCCGCCAGGCCGACCCTGATGGTCCCGCCGATCCGGATCACCACCGCGTCGCCAGGCTCGATCTTGTCCAGGGCATGCTCGAACTCTTCGGGCATCACCGAGTCACCGGGTTCCAGGGCGTCGACACCGCGGCGGCGGGCGATGTCGATGAACACCGCACGGGTGGCGATGGCCGCCATAGGGGTGATGTCCATCTCGGGGTTCTTCACCCCCTCGGACATGGTCACCACGTCGGG
Organism: Acidimicrobiia bacterium; assembly: GCA_965209025.1. Classification (GTDB taxonomy): domain Bacteria; phylum Actinomycetota; class Acidimicrobiia; order Spongiisociales; family ZC4RG35; genus Bin76. Next base: position 1,717,721 of record OZ242375.1, read on the forward strand.
GAAGTAGTAGCCGTTGAAGGTCCAGCCCCGGTAACCCATGTGGGCCAGGGCGTCGATGTGAGTGTGGGTCATCCCGTGTATCCGCGTGGAGAGACGGTCGGAGGAGGACTGGGTGAGGTCGCCCTCCTCGTATCCCCCCTCGTCGGCCTTGATGATCTCGTGCACCACGAACGGGTCCGTGTAACGCTGATGGGTCTCCTTCAGGTCGAGCGGCCGCGACAGGGGAAAGGCCCTACCGCTCCGGACCGCGGCGGCGCCCCGGAGGGCCGCTTCGGGACCGAGCAGGTTGAGAGTGCCCAGGTCGTTGGGCCAGCGGTTCCAGTTGCCGGAGTGCCCGGGCCACTGGTCGGAAGGCCATTCCTTCAATACGTCCATTGGGTTTGTCACCTCCTAGGGGGCAGCGGTGAGCGGCGTCCCCTCGAAAGACTCTCTCCGGGCGAAGCTCTCCACGGGGTTGCGGGTCAGCCGGGTGGCCCTCCATTCCGGATAGCCGACGGTCATGACGGCCGCCAGGCCGTAGCCGTCGGGGACGGACATGGTGGCCGCCCACTCCGCCTCGGCGGGGATCGCCAGGGCGGTGATCCGAGATCCCACTCCCCGGGCCGACAGGGCGAGTTGCAGGTTCTGCACGAACGGGTATATGGACCCGCCTCCCACGAAGCTCACCCGGTCCAGGTTGCGATCGGTGAGGGCGAATGACGCCAGTTCCGCCCACACGAACAGATGGACGGGCGCCTGGTGCATGTTGGCGTGGTAGTCGGTCCCCTCCCGGAGCTTTCGGGCCTGGTCGGGGGCTATCTCCTCGGGAGAGGGGTACCACTTGGCGGTGTAGGCCCTCCACTCCCGGGAACTGATCTCGCTGACCTTCTTCCGGAGGTCGAGATCCCTTACCACCACGACCCGCCACGGCTGGCGGTTGCCGCCGCTGGGAGCGAACCGGGCGTCGTCCAGGGCGGCGTAGATCACCTCGTCGGGGACGTCGTCGGGCAGATAGAGCCGAACTCCCGACATGGTGCGCATCACCTCGGACAACTCCACCGCCGCTCCTATTCGGTCCACTCGCTCATCTGAGTCCTATGAGCCTATCACCCCATTTCGTGGGCCTCGCCTGTCGACCATCGTCGGTGTCACGGTTCGTCCAACCTGGGTATTTGACAAAGCCAGATTATGCATATATTATTTTGCCAATCCTTGTTGTCTAAAATATGCGAGGTGATCATGTCATCCGGATTCCTGGCCGGCAGGCGCCGGCGGACCCTTCTGGCGGCGTTGCTGACGGCGGGCTTGCTGGTCGGCGCATGCGGCGGCGCGGACGACCCTCTCCTGATCTATTCGGGCCGAGGAGAGGAACTGGTCGGTCCGCTGATCGAGGAGTTCAGCGAGTCGAGTGGTGTGGAGGTCGAAGTCAGGTACGCGGGCAGCACCGAACTGGCGTCAACCCTTCTCGAGGAGGGTTCCGGCACCGAGGCAGATGTGTTCCTCGCCCAGGATCCTGCGTCGCTGGGACTTGCCGCGCCGCTGATGGCGACCCTTCCCTCCGACGTCATTGATGCGGTGCCCCCTCGGTTCCGGGACCGGACCCATCGCTGGGTGGGGATTTCGGGACGGATCCGGACCGTGATCTATGACCGGGACCAGGTCCAGGTGAGCGACCTGCCCGCCAGCATCGACGACCTGCTGAACCCCCGTTGGACGGGCATGATCGGCGTGGCCCCCACCAACGGCTCCTCTCTGGCCTTCGTGGCGGCAATGATCCTCGACCGCGGAGAGGCCGCCACGCTGGAGTGGCTGAAGGAACTGGCGGCCCTGGACCCCCTGGACTACCCCAAGAACTCTCCGATCGTGGCGGCGGCCGACGCGGGAGAAGTGGGGCTGGGGCTCGTGAACCACTACTACCTGCTGCGCCTGCAGGCCGAGGGAGCCGGCAAGAGGGCCGCCAATCACTTCCTATCCGCCGGGGACGCGGGGAGCCTGGTCATGCCGTCGGGTGTGGGAGTGCTGTCGGGCTCGGAGCAATCGGAGGATGCTCACAGATTCATCGAGTTCCTACTGTCGGAGACCGCGCAGCGGTACTTCGCCGAACAGACCTACGAATACCCCTTGGCGGCCGGAGTCAGGCCGGCGGCAAGCCTCCCGCCCATCGACTCCATCCCGACGCCGGCCATAGACCTCTCCGACCTGCACACGGCGCTGGAGCGGGCTACCGACTTGGTCGCCGAAGCGGGACTCTTGTAACTTTCCACCGAGATGATGGGGGTAGCGCGCCCGGCACCGCGCCTGCGGGCGCTACCTCCCAACACTTGGTGGTGGGTGCTGGCCGGGGTGGTGATGCTTCCGGCCGCCGCTCCCCTCGGGGTGCTCGCCTACGGGCTGGTGAGCGGCGTCGTCACCACCGTGCCGATGGCGCGACTGCTGGAACTGGCGGCCAACACCGGGGCGCTGGGCGCCGCCGTCACATCGACCTCCTTATTCATCGGCGGCGCCAGCGCCTGGCTGGTGTCTCGCACCGACCTCCCGGGCAAGAAGTTGGCCACCGTCCTGGTCCTCACACCCTTCGCCGTCCCTTCCTTCGTGGGAGCCCTGGCTCTCCTGGGCGCCACCGGCGCCGACGGGATACTGTCCACTGCCTGGGCCTGGATGGGAGGAGACGTCATTCGCTACCCGTCGGGGTTCTGGGCGGCCTGGCTGGTGCTGACCCTGATCTCGGTGCCCCTGGTGCATCTGGCCGTCGCCCCCGCGGTCCGCTCCCTCAATCCCACCCTGGAAGAGGCGGCCCGAGGACTGGGCGCCGGACGGTTGAGAGTCTTCTGGACGGTCACCCTGCCCCAACTCCGGCCGTCCCTGACCGCCGGAGCATTGCTGGTGGGCCTGTACACGCTCTCCGACTTCGGGGCGGTCTCCCTGCTCCGCTACGACACCTTCACCCGCGCCATCTACCTGGAATACGCGGGCCGGGTCGACCGGCGACCGGCCCTGGGACTGGCGGCGGTGCTGGCCGCGGTGGCGGTGCTGCTGGTGTGGCTGGAGAGGGGTACTCGCACTCGGGGAGTGTGGTTCACCGCCAGGCCGCGCCGCACCTCCCCGCCGGTGCGCCTGGGCCTGGGCGGGAAGATCCTCGGGTGGGGATTCCTCGGAACCCTGGTGACGGTCTCCCTGCTGGTCCCCGTGGCGGTGCTGATCGCCTGGGTGATGCGGGGCCTGATCTCGGGGGTCCTGGTCGACCAACCGTGGGCCGAGTTGGGGCGTTCGATGTGGGTGGCCCTGCTCACCGCCCTGGTGGCCGCCGTGGTGGTTGCGCCGGTGGCGATGGTCACCACGCGTTATCGAAACCGTTGGGCAGGCCTCCTGGAGGGCGGGGCATGGGCGCTGTACGGAGTCCCCCACATCGCGGTGGGAATGGCGATGATCGCGTTCACCCTGTGGCTGGCGCGGCCCTTGTACCAGACCCTGGTCCTCCTGGTGGGCGTGTACGTGGTGATGTTCCTGCCCCAGATCCTCGGACCCAGCCGGGACTCCCTGGGACGGGTGTCCCCCTCCATGGAGGAAGCGTCACGCAGTCTGGGGAAGTCACCGTTTCGAACCTTCATGGGCATCACCCTCCCTCTGATGGCCCCCGGTCTCCTGTCGGGGGCGGCCCTGGTGTTCCTGACCACCCTCAGAGAACTCCCCGCCACCCTGTTGCTCCGCCCTGCCGGCTTCGAGACCCTGGCCATCCGGGTTTGGAGCGCCACCGGGGAAGGGTTTTACACTCAGGGTGCACTGGCCGGGCTGCTGTTGCTGCTGGTAGCGGCTCTTCCCCTGGCCGTCGTGACCCGCCATGAACTCATTCGCTGACCACCGCCCCCTCTCGGCCCGCGCTCTCCACAAGAGCTTTGACGGGACCGTCGCCCTGGATGACTTCAACCTGGAGGTGGAGAGCGGGTCCCTCCTGACCGTGCTGGGGCCGTCGGGGGTGGGGAAGACCACGGCCCTGCGGATCCTGGCCGGATTCGAGATGCCCGACTCGGGAACGGTGCGGGTCAACGGCCAGACCGTCAACGGTCCCGGGGTGTTCGTCCCGCCCGAGCGCCGCCAGGTGGGCATGGTCTTCCAGGACTACGCGCTCTTTCCACACCTCAACGTGGGTCGCAACGTGGCCTTCGGGCTCGACACCCACCTTCGCGACCAGCGGGTGTCGCAGGTGCTGGAGATGGTGGGCCTGGCCGGCTTCGAGAAACGGATGCCGCACGAGTTGTCGGCCGGCCAGCAGCAGCGGGTGGCCCTGGCCAGGGCCCTGGCGCCCGGCCCCCAGGTGATCCTGGCCGACGAGCCCTTCTCCAACCTGGACGCCGCCCTTCGCAAGAGGCTCCGCGCCGAGGTGCGCTCCATCCTCCGGGAGGCGCGGACCACCACCATCATGGTGACCCACGACCAGGAGGAGGCCCTGGCGGTGAGCGACCAGTTGGCCCTGATGAACGAGGGCCGGGTGGTGCAGACCGGCCCTCCCGACCACGTTTACCGGAACCCGGCGACCTCCTGGGTGGCGGAGTTCCTGGGCGACGCCGACTTCTTCGACGCCCACGCCAAGGGAGGGCGGATCACCACCCCGTTCGGCACCTTTCCCACCACCCGCTCGGGCAAGGTGAAGGTGATGGTGCGCCCCGAGTCGGTGACGGTCTTCCCCCACGCGCAGGGAACAGCCATAGTTGTCTACCGGGAGTTCTTCGGACACGACCAACTGCTGTCGGTGAAGCTCCCGGGAAAGATCACCCTCCGCGCCCGGTGCTGGCCCCAGCCGGCTCTGGCGCCCGGAGACCGGGTGGCCGTGTCGGTGGACGGGATCCACATCTTCGACGAGCCTCAGGCACCCCCCGCCCCGCCGGAGACCCCGCCCGGAACTCCCCTCCCCCAGCGGGTGGTCATTCCTCGGTAGAGCGCCCTCCAAGGGTCCACCACCTCGGTGGCGGCTACAAGGTCATCGGCATCCATGGTGGCCAGGTGATAGGCGCCACCCGCCAATTCCCGCAGTACCTCCAACTCCCATTGCACGCCCAGTCGAGTCTCCACCAGGTAATCGATCTCCATGACCACGAACGGGGAGACCACGATGAACGGATCCTTGGCCTCTATCCAAGCTACGACCTGGTCATGTTGTGAATCGGACTCGATGAAGAAAGAGAGGAGACCGCTGGTGTCAGCGATGATCGCCTCTCGCCGAATCCCTTCATGTACTCATCGATGTTCCTTAACCACAGGTCGTCGCCCGCCCGTAGCCAGAGCGACCGTTCGGCAACTAGCCTGAGGCCGATGAACGCCGCTGAGTTCCGCAAGCACGGGTACCAGTTGGTCGACTGGCTGGCCGACTACTGGGAGGGGATCGAGACGAGGCCCATCCTGCCCGATGTCGAACCCGGAGACATCCGGTCGCGGATGCCGGACCGGGCCCCTGAGGGCCCTGAGCCGTTCGCCGACATCATGGCCGACCTCGACGAGATCGTCATGCCGGGGATCACCCACTGGCAGTCGCCCGGATGGTTCGCCTTCTTCCCGGCCAACTCGTCGCCTCCGGCGGTCCTGGGCGAGTTGGCCGCCGCCGGACTGGGCGTGCAGGGGATGCTGTGGGCCACCAGTCCGGCCTGCACGGAGGTCGAGTCACAGGTGATGGACTGGCTGGTTGACCTGATGGGCCTGCCGCAGGACTGGAAGACCACCGGCCCCGGAGGCGGGGTAATCCAGGGGACCGCCTCGGAGGCCACCCACCTGGCGGTAGTCATCGCCCGGCACCTCAAGTCCCGCGAAGTCGCCGCCGACGAGATGGTGGCCTACACCTCCGCCCAGGCGCACTCCTCGGTGGAGAAGGGAGCGCGGGTGGCGGGAATCGGCCACCTTCGGCTGGTGGAGACCGACGACACACAGGCCATGTCCCCCGCCGCTCTCGCCTACGCCGTGGCCGCCGACCGGACCGGTGGCCTGACCCCGGCGTTCGTGGCCAGCACCGTGGGCACCACGGGGACCACCGCGGTCGACCCGGTGCGGGCCATCGGCGAGATCGCCCGCTCCGAGGGCATGTGGCACCACGTGGACGCCGCATTCTCGGGAACCGCCATGATCTGTCCCGAGTTCCGCCACTACCAGGACGGCCTGGAGTTGGTGGACAGCTACGTGTTCAACCCCCACAAGTGGATGTTCACCAATTTCGACTGCTCGGCCACCTACTTCGCCGACCGCCGCCCGATGATCGACGCCCTGAGCATCACCCCCCCCTACCTCCGCAACCGGGCCACCGAGGCCGGGGAGGTGATCGACTACCGCGACTGGCAGGTGCCGCTGGGGAGGCGCTTCCGGGCCCTGAAGCTGTGGTTCGTGCTCCGCTCCTACGGCGCCGAGGGGATCAGGGCGAAAGTCCGGGAGGACGTTCGCCTGGCGCGGTGGCTGACCGAACGAATCGAAGCGCATCCGAGCCTCGAGATGGTGGCGCCGACCACCTTCTCCTTGGTCTCGTTCCGCCACTCCGAGAGCGACGAGGAGACCACCCGGCTGGCGGAGGGGATCAACGCCTCCGGCTGGGCGTACGTCACCGCCTCGGTTCTGGACAACCTGCCCTTCATCAGGGTCTCGATCGGCCAGACCAACACCGCCGACCGCCACGTCCATCGCCTCTGGGAACTGATCGACCGGCTATCGAAGGAGCATGCATGACCGACGCGACCGAAACCAGCGCCAGGGTGGTGATGATCAACCCCAACAGCACCGAGTACATCACCCGACAACTAGCCCAGGCGGCCTCGGACACGCCCGGATTCGGACTGGACGTGGAGGTGCTAACCAGTCACGGGGGACCGCCGGCGATCTCCTCCGACCAGGACGTGGTGGACGCGGTCGCCCCGATGCTCGAAAGGCTGAGGCGGCACCCGGCGGACGCCTACGTGGTGGGATGCTTCTCCGACCCGGGGCTGGCCGTCGCCCGCGAGGAGTTCGACGCGCCGGTGTTCGGGATCGCCGAGTCCTCGATCCGGGTCGCCCGCGACATCTCGCCGTCGATCGGGATCATCGCCGGAATGGAAGGTGCTATTCCCCGCCACACCGTCTACTGGGACAAGCTCGGCGCCCTGGACGACATAGTCGGGGAGGTCGCCTGCGGTCGGGGGGTGCTGGACCTGGAGAGCGAGGAGGCCTACCAGGATGTGCTGGCCGCTGGCGCCCGGTTGCAGGAAGCCGGCGCCAAGGTGCTGGTGCTGGGATGCGCGGGTATGACCAAGATGGCGGACCGGCTCTCGGTAGACCTCGGCCTCCCGGTGGTCGAACCCTGCCGCGCCGCCCTGCAGAGAGCCGCCGAGGCGTTGGAAGGCGACTGAACCCCGGAGGAAACATGAACCCAATCTCTCATCCTCACCCCACCCGCATAAAGGCGGTCACCGTGGACGCAAATGATCCCAACCTTCTGGCCGAGTTCTGGGCCTTCGCCCTCGGGTATGTTCTACAGCCCCCGCCCGAGGGCTTCGAGACCTGGGAGGCCTTCGCGGACGCTTTGAACCTGTCGACCGAGGAACGGGAGCGATACGGGGCGGTTGTCGACCCCCAAGGGATCGGCCCCCGGATCCTGTTCCAGAAAGTGCCGGAAGGAAAGGCCGTCAAGAACCGGTGGCACCTGGACATAGACATGGTGGACCCATCCCTGCCCCAGGACCGCCAGGACCGCGACCGGGAAGCAAAGATCGCGGCCCTGGTGGCGAGAGGCGCCACCGAGATAGAGCGCTTCGACGAGCCGGTCGGGAGGTGGGTGGTGATGACCGACCCCGAGGACAACGAGTTCTGCGTCCTGGGCCCCTGAGCAAACGAGACAAACCACCCCCGGGCGCCTGACTCGGATCGGATCCCCGGTTAACCCGACGGCTGACTCCCCAACCGCTATCGTGCCCGAAATGACCCTGGTCTCCGCCCAGACGGAACGCAACCGGACCGCCGCAATCTACACGCTGGTCTCCGTGGTAGGCATCTCGGTGCTGCCCCTTGTCATGGTGATGGTGGGAGCGCCCAAAAGCCCGCTGCTGTTCGGCGCCTTCCTGTCGGTCGGCACATCCGCGGGGTCACTGGCTTTCCTGGCGGGCCGCTACCGCGCGCAGTTGCGGGACCGGGACATCCGGGCGCTCATCAGGAAGAACCTGGCGAGTTGGCCGATTCTCTTCGTCCTGGTGGGCACGTTCGAGTTCACGTTCTTCGCCTGGAGCACCAGGTTCGTCGACCCTTCCGTGGCCACCATCCTTTGGGGAAGCTGGCCGATAATATTCGTGTTCCTTCTCCGCCGGATCTTCAGCGGCAAGCGGGCCCAGCCCAGCCGCTACAAGAGGATCACCCCGTCGCTGATCCTGCTCATGGTCCTCAGCCTGGTCGGCCTGGCCTTCGTCGTCCTGGCACAGGCGAGCAAGCAAACCGGGTTCGACTGGACGTCGGACTCCTCCTGGGTCGGGTTCGTGTTCGCCGTGTTCAGCGGAGTGCTCATCACGCTCAACATCTTCTCCTTCTCCTGGGCGGCGGACCTGGCGGGAAAGGCCGGAACGCTGAACCTCGCCGGAGGGTCGAGAAACATGGAGTTGTTCTTCATGACGGTGGTGGTGTGTGTCTCCAATGCCTTCACCGCGCCGATCAAGGCGGGGTTCAGCCTGGCGGCGTCCGAGCCGATCCGGATGGACGTGATACTGGGGGCCCTGATCATGGGCGGCACGCTGAGGGTGGGGAGTTCCCTGCTTTGGCGTCACGCCAACCAGATCACCCATGCGCTCGGGATCAACGCCATCGGGTACGGGGAGCCGTTGTTCGGAGTGCTGTGGCTGGCCCTGTTCTGGGAAGTTGACATCTCCCGGGTCGACTACCTGGTACTCGGGACCTGCGCCATCATCGCCTCCAACATCCTCATCAACTCCGAAGTCGAGATCAGCCGGGGATTCAAGTCGGCGATCCTGGCGATGTGGGCTACCGGCGCGATCGTCTATTTGAGAGACGATGGCCCGCTGTGGGGAAGCGGGAGGTTCTTCGGTGTCCTCGCCCTGCTGGCGGGTGCCTTCGCCCTGCTCCAGGCTCTGCGTTCCCCAACCGCCTCTCCTCCCGCCGTCGGGCGCCATTCCCTGGCCCGGCCGGGGGCGTCGGAGACGAGGCCGGGTGGCGCCAGGAGCCCGCTGATGACGGACGGCGTCGCCCTCGCCCGGACGTTCACCATGGGCCTGTACGGGTCGGTGGCGATCGGGTTGACGATCGTCGTCCGGCCTGCGGTGACAGGATGGGTGGGGCTGGCGGTGGAGATGTTCGCGGTTTCCTTCTGCACCGCCATCGCCGCCTCCGCCTTCCACACCTCCCGCTGGCCCCGGGGGGTCGGCGGATCCTCCGCTCAGGTGGTGAGCACGGAACCGCCGGCGGCGGGCAGCGGATGGGAGCAGCGGGAACGCCGGATTTCGAACTGGACCAACGCCGCCGTGGCGACCGGGACCTATCTCTCGTTCCTCTACCTGCTGTGGGACAAGTGGCTCAACTAGGATGCCTGCGTAAGTAGAAGTGGCCGATCGGAGCGGGACCATGGACTTTGAAGATCGTTTGGATGACCAGAGCAGGGCCTATTTGGAGACATCCGCCGATGTGGACCTCTCCGACATCTCGAAGGCTCGCGAGAACCTTGACGACCTGGTAGCGGATCTGTTCGGCCAGGGGGATGTACCCGGCGTGGATGTGGAGAATCACTGGGCGCCAGGCCCGCCGGGAGACCCCGATGTGATGGTGCGGGTCTACACGCCAACGGACCTCCAAGGTCCGGCTCCCGGCTACCTGTGGATCCACGGGGGAGGCATGGTGGTGGGGACCGCGTCGATGGAGGACAACCAATCCAAGTCAACCGCGGTGGAGATGGCCTGCGTGGTGGCGTCGGTGGAATACCGACTGGCGCCCGAGAACCCCCACCCCGCGCCCGTTGAGGACTGCTACGCAGCGCTGAAGTGGTTGGCGGACAACTCCGAGAGCCTGGGAGTGGACCGAAAAAGGATCGCCGTCGGCGGCGCCTCGGCGGGCGGAGGATTGGCGGCCGCCGTGGCCCTCCTGACCAGAGACCGCGGTGAGGTGGAGATCATCTTCCAGCAACTCATCTATCCGATGCTGGACGACCGCAACATCACCCCTTCCAGCCATTTCGTCCAACACCCCAAGGTGTGGAACCGCCAATCCAACATCATCGGGTGGAGCGCGCTGCTGGGAAAGCCGGCCGGATCCGACGACGTCTCTCCATATGCCGCTCCCGCCCGCGCCGAGGACTTGTCGGGGTTGGCTCCTGCTTTCGTCATCGTGGGCGAACTGGACCTGTTCGTGGACGAGTCGATCGACTACGCTATGCGCCTCATCCAGGCCGGGGTGTCCACCGAGTTGCATGTCTTCGCCGGGGCCTTCCACGGCAGCGAACTGATGATCAAGACCTCTGAAACCAGTCGGCGGTTCATAGAAACCACCAAAGCAGCCCTACGCCAGGCCCTTCACGGCTGAACCCAAACGGCTACTACTGTCTTTTTCGAGATTGATGCCTTCGGGATAGGCGGATGAGTATGGACTGGGACGACCGCTTGGACGACCAGAGCAGGGCGGTGCTGGACCTGGTCCCAGCAGCACTGCGGGACATGTCGGACATCCCGGCGGCTCGCCGCGCCATGGAGGACTTGATGGCGGCCACCCTCGCGGTCAACCCCGACATTCCGGGAGTGGACGTCAAGGATCACTGGGTGCGGGGAGCCCCCGGTGACCCGGACGTGATGGTGCGGGTCTACACACCGTCGGGCGTGGGCGCGCCGGCGCCCGGTTTCTTCTGGATTCACGGCGGGGCGATGGTGGTGGGAAGCGTCGCCATGGACGACCTCAGATGCAAGGAATTGGCCGCCGAGATGGGCTGCGTGGTTGCCTCGGTGGAATACCGCCTCGCTCCCGAGCACCCGTATCCGGCGCCGACCGAGGACTGCTACGCGGGGTTGAAGTGGTTCTTCTCCCAGGCGAAAAATCTGGGAGTGGACCCATCCAGGATTGTCCTGAGCGGCACCTCGGCGGGCGGTGGGTTGGCCGCCGCGGTGACCCTTTTGGCAAGAGACCGGGGCGAGATGGACATTGCCTTCCAGCAACTCATCTATCCGATGCTGGACGACCGCAACATCACACCTTCCAGCTACTCCGTCCAGCACCCCAAGATGTGGAACCGCCAGTCCAACATCGCCGCGTGGAGCGCCTTTCTGGGAAAGCCGGCCGGCTCGGAGGATGTCTCCCCCTACGCCTCCCCGGCCAGACACGACGACTTGTCGGGCCTGCCCCCGGCGTTCATCATCGTGGGCGAGTTGGACCTGTTCGTGGACGAGGACGTCGAATACGCCCAACGCCTGACCCGGGCCGGGGTGCCGACCGAACTGCACGTGTTCCCCGGCGCCTTCCACCTGAGCGACCGTTACCTGCCGACGTCCCCCACCAGCCGCCGCTGGGCGGCGGTCACCGCGGCGGCCCTGCGCCACGCCCTCCACGGGTAAGTCCTCCATCCTCGGGGGTCTACCGCCGGGAGACTCGGCTACTTTCCGGCTTGAATGAGAACACGCCCGCCGTCCTCCACCTCGATGAACAGGCTGTGCCAGTCCAGCAACCGCATACCTACCAAAGGAGTGGTGTCTGACATGAGAATGTCGACATGACGAGGATGGCCGTCCCACAGAACCGTTGCCGGGTGCACATCGAAATCTGTCTCACTGCCATCGGCCAGGGTCGCTACCACCTTCACCGAACGGAGTAACCCTAGGGCAGCCACCGACTCCGACGGCAGAGCCAAGAATCCGTTGAAACCGGTGTCCACGACGGCCTCGATCTCCGCGCTCTGCCCTGAGGGGCCTCGGACAGTTAGGGGTGTGACAGGTTGGTAGTCGGCGTTCACTACGCCCTGTATCACTCCGCCCTCGGTGTAAACCGGCCACCAAAGCTGTACATGGCCCGGTACCCGACCCGCTCGCCCCAGACGTTGACAGCGTCCGGGCACTTCTCCCGGAGATGGTCTACCGCTTCCATCAGTTCATCGCCCATGGCCCAAATGCCGGTATCCAGATCGATGGCGACCACCTCTCCGAAGTGGTCCGCCTCCACCTGCGCCCGGATGTCCCGCCGGTAGATCTCCTTACCCAGGCGGACAGTCTCCTCTCTCGATAGGGTTGGCAGCCTGCGGTCCACAACCTCCTGTCCCGGCGATGCCATCTCCACATCCCTCATCGTCATCCCTCCTTCCAAGGCGTCTTCGACATGGCTCATGGTACCCCCGCCCCGGACTATGAGACTGGCGGAAGGGCGCCGCACAACCTTGAAGCCGTCTTCGGTTCCTGTCTCCGGTCAGGGGACCAGCGCCGCGGCGGCGTCGCCGAAGAAGGTGGCGAGTCCCGGGAACACTCCCACCACCAGCACCGCCACCAGCGCCAGGCCCATGGCCAGGGAGAGAGGCCCGGTGGGGCCGGTCTCGGTGTCCTCGGGGATCTCGTCGGGCGCCTGGTCGAACCAGGCCGTCTTCACCACCCGGGCGTAGTAGTAGAAGGCCACCACCGCGTTGACCGCCGCGATGACGGCCAGCCAGACGCCTGCAGGGCCGGTGGAGATGAGCACCGCCCGGAACATCACGAACTTGGCGAACCACCCGGCCAGGGGAGGCAGTCCGGCCAGGGAGAGGAAGAACACCGCCAGCATCACCCCCAGCCGGGGTGAGTAGGAGCCCAGACCCCTCCATTCGGGGATCTCGTAGCTTCCGATGCGCCGCCCGCCGGCGATCACCACCGCGAAGGCGCCCAGGTTCATCACCGCGTAGATGACCAGGTAGATGACGGTGGCGCCCAGGCCCTCCGACAGGCCGTCGGTGGCAATGGCGCCTCCGGCGAAGGGCACCAGCATGAACCCGGCCTGGGCCACAGACGAGTAGGCCAGCAGGCGGATCAGATGGGACTGGCGCAGAGCCGACAGGTTGGCCACCGTCATGGAGACCGCCGCCATCAGCCACAGCGCCGGGCCCCAGAAGTCGGTCACCGCCGGGAGAGCCAGGTAGATCACCGCCAGCATGGCCACGAACCCGGCCAGCTTGGAGGAGACCGAGAGATAGGCGGTCACCGGCGGAGGGGACCCCTGGTAAGTGTCCGGCGCCCAGAAGTGGAAGGGGACCGCCGAGACCTTGAAGCCGAACCCCACCAGGATCAGGAGCACCGCCAAGCCAAGCACCGGTTCGGAGGCCATCCCGCCGGAAGCGATCGCCTCCCGGATTCCGTCGAAGGACAGTTCACCGGTGAGACCGAACAGCAGCGACATCCCATAGAGCATCAAGCCGGTGGACAGCACCCCGATTATGAAGAACTTGAGCGAGGCCTCGTTGGAGCGGAGGTCGCCCTTTCGCCACCCGGCCAGGAGGAACAGCGGGCCGGTGGTCAACTCCAGGGCGACGAACAGCACCACCAGGTCCCGCGCCGAGGTGAGGACCATCGAACCCAGAAGCGAAGAGAGAAGGAGCAGGTAGTACTCGCCCTGGTAGTAGCGGTCGGACTCGATGTAGGAGACCGAGATGAGGAGCACCAGGTACCCCGCCACCAGGAACACCCCCTTGAGCACCAGCGCGAAGTCGTCCACCACATAGGACCCGTCGAACATCGAGTAGCTCTCGCCGGAGACGGCCATGAGGATCACCGGCACCATGGCCAGGGTGGTCCCCACCACGGCCAGCGCCGCCACCCAGTACTTTCGCTCCCTGGGCAGGAACAGATCGACGGCCAGCACCACCAGTAGGGCGGCGGCCACCACCACCTCGGGCGCGATGGCCAGCCAGTCGATCCGCGGCATTGCTTAGCCTCCGACGGCTCGGAACGCCGTCTCCACCAGGCCCACCACCGCGTCGGTGGTCGCCCCCAGCACCAGCCTGGGATAGACGCCCACCGCCACGATCAGCACGATCAGCGGCGCCCAGGCGACCATCTCGTAGCGGTCCACGTCGTGGAATTCCTTCCCGGCCCACTCCGACGACGGCTCGCCCAGGTTGACCTTCTGGAGCATCCACAGCATGTAGCCGGCGGTGAGCACCGTGCCGATGGCGCCGATCACCATGGCGGTGCGGAAGAAGGAGGTGGAGAGGCCCGGGAGGGGCTGGTAGGAGCCCAGGAGCGCCATGAACTCGCCCCAGAACCCGGCCAGGCCGGGCAGTCCCAGGCTGGCCATGGCGGTGAACCCGAGGATCCCGCCCATGACGGGCATCAACTTGAGGTTGCCGCCCAGGCGCGACATCTCCCGGGTGTGGTAGCGATGGTGGATGGAGCCGGCCAAAAAGAACAGGAGCCCGGTGATCAGGCCGTGGGCCACCATCCCGATGATGGCGGCGTTGATCCCCACCTCGGTGAGGGTGGCGATGCCCAGCATCACGAATCCCATGTGCCCCACCGACGAGAAGGCGATCAACCGTTTGACGTCGGTCTGGGCCAGACACGCCAGGGACCCGTAGATGATCCCGATCACCGCCAGCACCGCGATGGCAGGCGCCCAGTCTCGGGCGGTTTCGGGGAGGATGGGGATGGCGATCCGGATGAAGGCGTAGGAGCCCAGTTTCAGGAGGATGGCGGCCAGCAGCACCGACCCGACGGTGGGCGCCGCGGTGTGGGCGTCGGGGAGCCAGGTGTGGAAGGGCCACATCGGAACCTTCACCGCGAAGCCGAGGAACATCGCCCCGAACACCAGCCAGGCGAAGGTGCCTTGAAAGAGGTGCCCGCGGGCGATCAACTCGGGGATGTCAAAGGTGGACTGCTGGCCTCCCGACCCCGACTTGAAGTAGAGGGCCAGGAAACCCAGCAGCATGAAGGCCGACCCGAACAGGGTGAAGATGAAGAACTTGATCGCCGCGTAGAGACGGGTCTCCACTTCTTTGCGGAACCCGGGGATCTTCCGCATGGTGCGGTCTCCCCAGATGCCGATCATGAAGTACATGGGAAGGAGCACCAACTCGAAGAAGATGAAGAACAGCACCAGGTCCAAGGCCACGAAGGTCCCGTTCATCCCGGTGGCGAGGATCATCATCAGGATGAGGAACGCCCGGGGGTTGCGGGGCTCGTCCCAGTGCTGCCAGGAGTAGATCACGCACAGCACCACCACCAGGGCCGACAGCACCAGGAGTGGCAGGCTGATCCCGTCGATGCCGATGTGGTAGTTGGCGCCGATCGCGCTGATCCAGGGGAGGTCCACCTCGAACTGGAAGCTGCCGGCCGCGCCGAAGTCGAAACGGGCGGCGACCACCACCGCCAGGACCAGGGTCACCACGCTCACCAGGAGCGTCCACTGCTTCACCGCCTCCTCCCGCTCCTTGGGGATGGCCAGGGCCACCAGCGCTCCCACCAGTGGGAGAAAGACGATCAGGCTCAGAGCCCAGCTTTCCAACAAATCCATTTATCAGTCTCCCATTCGGTATCTCATAGGACGAAAAGGACCACGACCGCCAGCAGCAGCAGACCCGCCACCAGCAGGCCAGCATACTGCTGAACCCGGCCGCTCTGAATCCGGCGAATCAGGCCCCCCATTCCCGAGGTTCCCCACGACAGCCCGTGCACCACCCCGTCGATGCCGTGCTGGTCGACCCCGCCGTACAACAGGCCGGCCAGGCGCTGACACAGCGCCCCGACCCCGTTCACCACCCCGTCGATCACGTAGTCGTTGACCCAGTTCACCGCCCGGGCCGCCGGTTGGCGGATCACCCACACCAGCCCCAGGGCGGCGTGGTCGAGGTAGTACTTGCGGCGCAGGAGGGGGTACAGCACCGGGATCTCCACCCGGTCGCGGTCGGGACGGGCGGCTACGGAAGGCCCGAACGCCACCCACCCCAGCCACAGGCCGGCCACGGCAGCGGCCAGGCCAGCCGCGGCCAGGCCCAGGTCGATGGCCTCGGCGTGGTGGTCGCCCATCGGCACGCTCCGCACCGAGAGCCAGTCGGTGAAGCTCCCGATCCACGGCAGCTTCAGGCCGGGGATGTTTACCACCCCGGCCAGGACGGCGGGGACCGCCAGCGCCCAGAGGGGACGGGTCATGATCGGGGGCGACTCGTGGGGCTCGCCGTGGCCCCCGTACTCGCCGAAGAAGGTGAGGGCCACCGCCCTGGCCATGTAGAAGGCGGTCACGAAGGCGCCCGCCACCGCGATCCACATCACCAGGGTGTATCCCTCGTAGCCGAGGGTGGCCAGGATCTCGTCCTTGGACCAGAACCCCGACAGGGGGAACACCCCGGCCAGCGCCAGGGCGCCGATCACGAAGGTGCGGTAGGTGTCGGGCATGTGGCGGCGCAGGCCCCCCATGTCGGACATGTTGTTGGAGTGCACGGCGTGGATCACCGAGCCCGCGCCCAGGAACAGGAGCGCCTTGAAGAAGGCGTGGGTGAAGAGGTGGAACAGCCCGGCGGTGTACCCCCCGGCGGCCACCGCGGTCATCATGTAGCCCAGTTGGCTGACCGTGGAGTAGGCAAGGACCCGCTTGATGTCGTCGGCCACCAGGGCCAGGAGCCCCATCCCGAACAGGGTGATTGTCCCCGCCGCGATCATCCACGGCCGGGCGGCGGTGGCCAGTTCCTGGTACAGGGGGAAGGTGCGGGCCATCAGGTAAATGCCGGCGGTCACCATGGTGGCGGCGTGCATCAGCGCCGACACCGGAGTGGGGCCGGCCATGGCGTCGGGGAGCCAGATGTGGAGGGGGAACTGGGCGCTCTTTCCCATTGCGCCGAAGAAGAGCAGCAGACCGGCCGCCACCGCCACCGGTCCCAGAGCGGCGCTGTGCTCGGCGGCGGCCGAGGCCAGGTCCCAGAAATGGAAGGAGCCGAGCGTGATCCCGATGATGATCACCCCGATGACCAGGCCCACGTCGGCCACCTTGTTGGTGTAGAAGGCCTTCATGGCCGCGGACGAGTTCTCCTTCAACTCCCAGTTGTGGCCGATCAGGAGGTACGAGGCCAGGCCCACGCCCTCCCAGCCGATGATTAGTTGCACCAGGTTGGGGCTCCCCACCAGCACCAGCATCGACCCGGCGAAGAGCGACAGGGCGGCGAAGAAGAAGGTGACCCGGACCTCCCCCTTCATGTACCCGTGGGCGTAGACGAACACCGCCAGGCCCACCGCCGCCACCACCCAGTACATCATGATCGAGAGGCCGTCCACTATCCATCCCAACTCGAAGACCAGCCCGCCTCCCACCGCTGCGATCTCGAGGCTCCGTTCGTACAGGACCCCGGAGTCGCCCATGTTCAGCAGCAACAGGACCGACGACCAGACGAAGTTGAAGGCCATCGCGCCGATCGCCACCTCCGCGCCTTGGTATCTCATCCGCTTCCCGAACATGACGATCACCACGAAGGCCAGCATGGGCCCGATCAGCATCAGGCCGGCCCATTCCGACCAGATCCCGCCGGTGGTCGCGGTGGCGGCGGCGCCTTCGGCCGCCAGATAGAGATTTGTGCTCACACCCATTGTCACCAGCGCATCAGGTTCAACTCGTCCACGTTGGCCGAGCGCCGGTTACGGAATATCAAGAGGATGATGGCCAGGCCGATCCCCACCTCGGCGGCGGCGATGGTGATGATGAACACCGCCAGTATCTGCCCCAGCGCCTCGGCCGTCTGCCAGAAGGCCTCCAGGGCCACCAGGTTGATGTTCACCGCGGCCAGCATCAGTTCCACGGAAAGCAGCACCATCACCGCGTTGCGGCGCACCAGGAGCCCGTACACCCCCATGCAGAACAGCAGCGCCGCCAGGATGAGGAACTGGTTGAGGATCACCGGGACTCCCGCTCCCTCTCCTCGGCGGGACTGAGATCGCGCCGGGCGATGGTTATGCCACCCACCAGGGCGGCCAGCAGCACGAAGCCCACCACCTCGAAGGGGAACACGAACCGGCCCAGCAGCCCTTCGGCGAGCACCTCAGTGGGGGTGCCGGCGGTGATCCGGTCCAGGGCTGTGTCCCCCCACTGGGAGAGGAGGCCCCACACCAGCAGGGCGAACAGGCCGGCCGAGACCAGCACGGCGGGGAGGCGGCGCTGGTGGTCGACCTCCGCCTCGTCGCGGCCGGTGGGGGCGCGGGTGATCATGATCCCGAACAGGAACAGCACGATCACCGCCCCTATGTAGACGAGGACCAGCACCCAGGCCAGGAACTCGGCGGCCAGCAGCAGAAAGATAGCGGCGGTCCCGGCCAGGGCGGCCACCAGGAACAGGGCGGCGTGGACCACGTTCGGGGAGGTGACCACTCTAAGGCCCGAGATGGTCGTGGCCAGCGCCACCGCCAAAAAGACCCAGTTGAGCGGCTCTGCCGCCCAGTCCTCGAATCCCATCTACCGCTCCAGGGCCGGGGCGGGGGGCACCGTGTCCAGCCAGTCGAAGAGGCGGTCCTGGTCATGGAGCATCGCCCCCATCTCGGTCTCGGAGTACTCGTAGTCGGGGCTCCAGAACAGGGCGTCGAAGGGGCAGACCTCCACGCAGATCCCGCAGTACATGCACAGCGCGTAGTCGATGTCGAAGCGGTCGAGGGTGGCGCGCACCCGGGGGCGTCCTCCGGGCCGCGACGGCGGACGCTCCTCCTTGTGACCCTCGATGTAGATGCACCAGTCGGGGCACTGGCGAGCGCAAAGCATGCACACCGTGCAGGCCTCCGGCTCGAGGGCGATCACTCCCCGCGCCCGGGGGACGGGGGTCTCCTTCACCTTGGGGTAGTTGACGGTGACCGGGCGGGTGAAGAGAGTTCGGAGGGTTACCTTCAGTCCCTTCACGAGCCCGAAGCCGGGAACGGAGATCTTCATCAGTTTCATCTAAAGCACCACCTTCAGGACGCCTGTGACAATGATGTTGGCCAGGGAGATGGGGACCAGCCATTTCCAGGCCAGCGTCTGGAGCTGGTCCTCCCGGAAGCGGGGGAAGGTCCAGCGAACCCAGATGCTGACGAATATGAAGAGGGCGATCTTTCCCAGGAGCACCAGGGGCCCCACGAACTGGAGTATCGAATCGGGGACTCCGGGCACCCAGTAGCCGCCCAGGAACAGGGTGGCGGCAATCGCCGAGAGCGTGAACATGTTGGCGAACTCGGCCAGGAAGAAGAACAGGAACCGGAAGCCCGAGTACTCGGTCAGATACCCCATCACCAGCTCCGACTCAGCGATGGGCATGTCGAAGGGGATCCGGGACAACTCGGCCAGACTGGCGATGAAGAAGACCCCCAGGCCCACGGCCTGGACGATCACGAAAGGCATCCCCAGGCTCCATCCGGCCTCGGAGAACCACGAGATCTGCGCCTGGACGATCCCGTCGAGGCTCATGGTGCCCGCCAGGATCACCACCCCCACCACCGCCAGCACCAGCGGCAACTCATACGCGATCAACTGCCCGGCGGCCCGCAGACCCCCCATCAGGGAGTACTTGTTGCCCGACGACCACCCGGCCATCAGCACTCCGATGGTGCCGACCGAAGAGATGGCCAGGGCGTAGAAGATGCCCAGGTCGAGGTTCTGGGGTGTCAGGCCCGGCCCGAAGGGGATCACCACGAACAGCCCCACCGTGCCCACCATCACCAGCACCGGAGCCATCTTGAACACCGGGCGGTCGGCGTTGTCGGGGACCAGGTCCTCTTTCTGGAAGAACTTCACGCCGTCTGCGATGAGCTGTGCCCACCCGAACCGGCCGCCCGCGAAGTAAGGCCCGATCCGGCTCTGCATGTGGGCCGAGATCTTCATCTCCGCATAGCCGATCGCCATCCCCATCACCGGGATGATGGTGGCCACCACCAACAGCCAGATCGCCAAGGCCAGCCAGGGACTCACGGTCGCTCGTCCCCTGCCGTCGCCAAACCAACCGGCGCCCCCTGAAGCCGCGAAACATTTATGGTGATCCGGGAAAAGATCTGCCCTTGGGGATTGGAAATGTCACAGGCCCGATCCATATTGATAGAAGTCACAAACACCTCCCGGTCCGCCTCGACGTCAGCGGCCCCGGGACCGGTCAGACCTCGAACTCGGCAGCCGGCCCCCAACCCGGCCCCGGCCACCCGCGTTCGACCCACGGAAAGGCGGTGGCGGGGGAGGGCCCATGGGCCGAGAGCGGCGAGGCGAATTTCGCGAGATAGGAGGTAGGAAATGGCGGTGCGGCGGGTCCTGCAGGACTTCATCTGTCCACGTCCCCCAGGACGAAGTCCAGCGATCCCAGGATGGCGATTATGTCGGGGACCAGCGTCCCCTCCAGAACCCAGGGCAGTATGGAGATGTTGGAGAAAGAAGCGGAGCGGATCTTGAGCCGGTAGGGACCCAGGCCCCCGTCGGAGACCACGTAGTACCCCATCTCCCCCTTGGGGTTCTCCGCCCGCACGTAGATCTCGCCGACCGGCACCTTGATGATGCGGGGCACCTTAGCCTGCAGGGGTCCCGAAGGGATGGCATCAACGGCCTGCCGGATGATGGAGGCCGACTGGCGGATCTCCTCGAGGCGGATCCACCAGCGGTCCCAGCAGTCGCCGTTCTCCCCGGTGGGAATCTCGAAGTCGAACAGGTGGTAGGGCAGGTAGTTCGAGACCTTGCGCAGGTCGAACGGCACCCCCGAGGCCCGGAGGATGGGGCCGGACACCCCGTATGAGATGGCCACCTCCGGCGGGATGACCCCGATGTCCTTGGTGCGGGCCAGGACGATCTCGTTGCCCGCCACCAGGTCCTCCAGTTGGTCGGCCGTCGACAGCACCCGGTCCATGGCGTCGCGGGTCTCCGACAGGAAGCCAGCGGGCAGGTCCTGGATGGTCTTTCGGGTCACCGGCCCCGCTCCCACGGCCGGCTTCACACCGCCGATCCGGTTGAAGTTGGGATGGAATCGCCCGCCGGTCACCGACTCGATCAGGTCGAGCACCCGTTCGCGGTCCCGCAGGGCGAAGAACAGCGGGGTGGCCGCTCCCAGCTCCAGGGGGTAGGAGGCCTGGAAGATCAGGTGTGAGGAGATGCGGGCCATCTCGGTGAGGATCAGGCGGATGAACTGGGCCCGGTCGGGGGGCTCCACTCCCATCAGCCGCTCGGCCGCCACCATGAAGGGAATCTCGTTGGCATACCCCGATACCCAGTCGATCCGGTTGATCAGGGCGGTGATCTGGGGGTAATTCCGCACCTCGGCCAGCTTCTCGTAACCCCGGTGCATGTAACCGATCACCGGCTGCACGTCGAACGCCCTCTCCCCGTCGACCTTGGCCACCAGGCGCAGCACCCCGTGCGTCGAGGGGTGCTGGGGGCCGATGTTGAGAGTCATGTCGGGGGTCTCCAGTTCCACCGAGACCGCCGCTCCCGAGAGGTGGCGGACCATGTCGGGCGCCATGGTCATCTCAGCCGCCCTCCATGACTTCGGGCATGTCCTCGACGTCCACCTCACCCGGCCAGGGCTTCACCTCCCGGCTGAGCAGGGGGAAGGACTTGAGCAGCGGATTCCCCACGAAACCGTTGGGAAGGTAGAGGTTCTCGGGCCGGGGATGGCCCACGAAGGTAATTCCGAACATCTCCCGGCACTCCCGCTCATGCCAGTCCGCCCCCGGGAACACGTCTATCAGGCTGTCGATGCTGGGATCGGTCGCCTCCAGGTCGGTGGAGAACACCACCAACTCCCCGGCGGTCACGTCCGAGAGCGCGCAGAGGAGCTCGAACCGCTCGGTCACCTCCGCCGACAGGGCGTCGCCGACCTGCGGATCGTTCGCCCAGTGCACGGCCGAGAGCCAGGAGAAAAAGGACAGCCCCAGATCGTCCCGGGCGACCCGCAGCGCCTCTGTCCACCGGTCGGCCGCCACTCCCACCTTGGCGGTCTCCAGGGCCTCCAGCACCACACCGTCCACCGCCTCGGCTGCCCGGGCGGCCAGCGAGGTCTCCTCCCCGGAGCCCTCGGCGTCTGCCATCTCCACCTCAGACGGGCTGGCGGTCACGCTGGTTCCACTTCTCTTTGATGTCCTCGTTCTTGATCTTCTCCTGCAGGAGAATGATCCCGTCCAACAACGCCTCGGGCCGCGGGGGGCAGCCCGGCACGTACACGTCCACCGGGATGATCTGATCGACCCCCTTGGTGACCGAGTAGGAGTCCCAGTAAGGGCCTCCGCAGTTGGAGCACGACCCCATCGAGATCACGTACTTGGGCTCGGGCATCTGCTCGTAGAGCCGCTTCACCGCCGGCGCCATCTTGTCGGTGACGGTCCCGGCCACGACCATGAGGTCGGCCTGCCGGGGCGAGGCGGGAAGGGGGATGATGCCGAAGCGCATGAAGTCGTAGCGGGGCCCCGACGCCGCCATCATCTCTATGGCGCAGCAGGCCAGCCCGAACTGGAACATCCACAGCGAGTAGCGCCGCGACCAGTTGAGCAGCCAGCTGACCGGCTTGATGGGAACCCCGAACCGCTGGATCACTCCCACCGCAGGACTCCCTTCTTGATGGCGTAGAACAGGCCCTCCACCAGGGTGAGCATGAAGATGATGATCGCCACCAGGCCGAACACCCCCAGGTCCTCGGCCAGGATCGCCCAGGGGAAGATGAAGGCCGCCTCCACGTCGAAGATCACGAACAGGAGGCCGAACACGTAGTAGCGCACGTAGGTCTGGCTCCACCCCTCCCCCACCGGGTCGACCCCGCACTCGTAGGTGAGTCTCTTGGCGGCGGTCGGCTTGTGGGGTCTCAGGATCGAGGCGACGCCCAGCATGACCAGCACCAACACCACCCCCAGAAGGGCAAAGGCAGCCACGAACAGATAGTTCTCGAAATAAGAGGTCATGCGCGAAAACTTGAAGCAGGCACCCGTTTGTCAGTATAGAAAACCCAAACACCCCCCCAAGACCATCCTCCGCGCACCCCGAGCATCCCCGGGCGCCGGGCGACCGCGGGCCGACAGGCCCTTCCCGCGGCGGCGCGACTCCGAGGTACGGGCGCTCCGGAGAGGACGGAATTCATCTAGGATTGCCAACCATGAGGAAGCCCAACATCGTCCTGATCATGGCCGACCAGTTGGCGCCCCACTTCCTGCCCAGCTACGGCCACCGGGTGGTGGTCGCGCCCCACATCTCCCGCATGGCCGACGAGGGCGTCACCTTCGACTGGGCCTACACCAACTCTCCTTTGTGCGGGCCGTCGCGCTACGTGATGATGACCTCCTGCCTGCCGGCGCGGATCGGCGCCTGGGACAACGCCGCCGAGTGGTCGGTCGAGATACCCACCTTCGCTCATTACCTGGCCGACCGCGGGTATCTGACCTGCCTGTCGGGCAAGATGCACTTCATCGGCCCGGACCAGTTGCACGGGTTCGAGGAGCGACTGACCACCGACGCCTACCCGGCCGACTTCGTCTGGCATCCCCGGTGGGACCAGCCGTATGAGAAACAGGACTGGTTCCACACCATGAAGGTGGTGATCGAGGCCGGGAGCACCCTGGCGGCGGTGAACATCGACTACGACGACGAAGTGACCTTCCGCGCCCAGCGGTGGATCTACGACCGGGCGCGGTCCAGCGAACGCCCCTTCATGCTCACCGTCTCCTTCATCCAGCCGCACGATCCCTATCTGGCCCGGCCGGAAACCTGGAACCTATACGAGGACGACGACATCGACATGCCGGTCACCACCTACGAGCAGGCCCCCCGGGACCCTCACAGCGACCGGCTCCGTTGGTCGATCGGCGCCTCCGACATCGTCCTCTCCGAGCAGCAGATCCGGGCGGCCCGCCGCGCCTACTACGCGTCGGTCTCGGACTTCGACCGGCGGGTGGGCCTGGTGCGACAGGCGCTCGAGGAGACCGGCATGGCCGACGACACCATCGTCATCATCACCTCCGACCACGGGGACATGCTCGGAGAGCGGGGAATGTGGTTCAAGATGAGCTTTCTGGAGCGTTCGGTGCGGGTGCCCCTGATCTTCTGGTGCCCCGACCGCCTCAAGCCCCGCAGAGTGACCGAGGCGGTCTCGCTGGTGGACCTGGGACCCACCTTGGTGGGGCTGGCCACCGACGGCACGGACATCGACTATCCCACCCAACTGGACGGAAGGGCCCTTCTCCCCCACCTGTACGGCGACCGCGGGCACGACGAGGTGATCGGCGAGTACTACGCGGAGGGCGCCCTCAACCCGATGTTCATGGTGCAGCGGGAAGGCGCCAAGTACGTGGTGTCCGAGGGCGATCCCGACCAGGTGTTCGACGTGAAGGCCGATCCGGAGGAACTCTCCAACCTGGCTCGGACCGAGGCGACGCTGGCCGCGGTCAAAGAGGAGATCTCGGAGCGGTGGGACAGCGCGCAACTCACCGATCAGGTGGTGGAGAGCCAGCGCCGCAGGGCCTTCGTGAGCCGGGTGATGCGGACCCAGGGGATCAGCTGGGACTTCACTCCCAGGTTCGGCGGCGAAGGCCAGTACATCCGCAGCCACCTGCCGATCGGGGTCCTGGAGGAACAGTCCCGCTTCCCTCGCTACGCGCCCCCGAACTCCCGCTGACCCGAATCCGCATCGGGCGATGGACGGCCACGACTTCCTAATCATCGGGGGAGGGTCCGCCGGTTGCGCCCTCGCCAACCGGCTCAGCGCCGACCCCTCCAACCGGGTGCTGGTGCTCGAAGCGGGACGTCCCGACTACCGCTGGGACGTGTTCATCCACATGCCGGCCGCGCTGACCTACCCAATCGGGTCGAGGTTCTACGACTGGAAGTACGAATCGGAGCCCGAGCCCCACATGGGGGGCCGGAGGGTCTATCACGCCCGGGGAAAGGTGCTGGGCGGATCGAGTTCCATCAACGGGATGATCTTCCAGCGCGGCAACCCCATGGACTATGAGAAGTGGGCGGCCGAACCGGGGATGGAGCGCTGGGACTACGCCCACTGCCTGCCCTACTTCAAGCGCCTGGAGACCACCCTGGCCGGCGCCGACGAGTACCGGGGCGGCGAGGGGCCGCTGATCCTCGAACGGGGCCCCGCCGAAAATCCCCTGTTCGGAGCGTTCTTCGAAGCCGGGGAACAGGCGGGGATCCCCACCACCACCGACGTCAATGGCTACCGCCAGGAGGGTTTCGCCGCCTTCGACGCCAACCGCCACCGGGGACGTCGCCTTAGCGCCTCGGGCGCCTACCTGCATCCGGTCATGGACCGTCCCAATCTGTCGCTGGTCACCCGGGCGCACATCACGCGGATCCTCTTTGAGGGGAACCGGGCAGTGGGTGTCGAGTACCGCAAGGGCCGCCGGCTCCGGCGAGCCAAAGCCACCGAGTTGATCCTGTGCGGAGGCGCCATCAACTCGCCGCAGACGCTGATGCTCTCGGGCATCGGGCCGGCCGAGCACCTCGAGTCGTTCGGCATAGAGGTGGTGGCGGACCTGCCGGGGGTCGGGCAGAACCTACAGGACCACCTGGAGGTCTACATCCAGCACGCCTCCAGGCAACCGGTGTCCCTCCAGCCCTATCTGGCCAGGTGGCGGATGCCCTGGATCGGGCTCCAGTGGCTGTTCCGCAGCGGCCCGGCCACCAGCAACCACTTCGAAGGCGGCGCCTTCGTGCGCAGCAACGACCACGTGGGTTATCCCAATCTCATGCTTCACTTCCTGCCCGTGGCGATCCGCTACGACGGATCGGTCCCCGCCCGGGGGCACGGCTACCAGGTGCATGTCGGCCCGATGTTCTCAGACGTGCGGGGCGCCATCACCCTCCGCTCGGCCGACCCGTTCGACAAACCTGCGCTGCGCTTCAATTACCTCTCCACTCCCGACGACCGGCGCGAGTGGGTGGAGGCGGTCCGGACCGTCCGCAGAATCCTCAGCCAGCCGGCCTTCGAGCCCTTCGACGCCGGGGAACTCTCCCCCGGACCGGGGGTGCAGACCGACCAGGAGATCCTCGACTGGGTGCGGAGGGACGCCGAGACCGCCCTCCATCCCTCCTGCACGGCCAAGATGGGGACCGACGAGATGGCGGTGGTGTCGCCCGACACCCTCCGGGTGCACGGCACAGAGGGCCTGCGGGTGGTGGACGCCTCGGTGATGCCCACCATCACCAACGGAAACATCTACGCACCGGTGATGATGATCGCCGAGAAGGCCGCCGACGCCATCCTGGGCAACACCCCCCTGTCACCCGAAGAGGTGGCCTGGTACCGCCACGGGTGAAGTCCACACCCCACCCGTAGCTGAACTGCGCCTGCCCAACCGGGTAGCGTGATGTCCCAATGGAGCGGAAAGGCCCCGCCTATGCGGGCAACAACCTGGTAAACCTGGTGGCGGAGTTGGAGAGCCGTCTCACCGGGCACTCCCCGACAAGGGGACTCCGTTCCGACCTCGCCGCGCTGATCCCGGACGCCCGCAATTACCTTCTGGTGGTCTTCGACGGGTTGGGGGCCGGCCAACTGGCCCATGCCGAAGCCTCCGCCTTGGCGGAGTCCCGCCGGGCGATCCTGGAGGCGCCCTTCCCGACGACCACCACCGTGGGCCTCTCCTCGATCTGCACCGGGCTCACTCCCCTCCAGCACGGGGTGATCGGGTACCGGCAGTGGATACCCGACATCCAGAAGGTGGTGAGCCTGCTGCGCTGGACGGACCTCTCGGGACAGCACGTCCGCTACGACACCGCTTCCTTCCTACCCGCTCCCAACCTGTGGGAAAGGCTGTCGGTCCGCCAGGCTCGGGGGATGGTCGTCCAGCCGGCCGCCTTCTTCGACACGCCTCTCACCAGGATGCTGTACCGCGGAGCGGAGATGCGGGGCTACTTCTCGCCTTCGGAAATCGACCCGGCCTATCTCTTCACCGGATCGAAGGGGACCCTGGCGATGGTCTATTACCACGCGGTGGATGTCGCGGCGCACGAAGCCGGGCAGCCGTCGGAGTCTTACCGTCTGGCGATGGCAGGCGCAGACCGGCTCTGGGCGCGGCTGGCAGACCGGCTTCCTCCCGACACGGTCATGGTGGGCGCCTCCGACCATGGCCATTGCGACCTCCCCGAGACGGGAAAGTTCATCCTGGAGAAGACCGACACCGAGGGCCTGCGCTGGTGGGGCGACAGCCGGGCGCTCATGCTCAGCGGCCCATCCGAGCGGATCGACGCCCTGGCGCAGAAGACCGGCAGCAGGATGATCGCCGCCCATGTGCTGCGGACCTGGCTGGGCCGGGGGCGACCCCACCCCGACCTCGAGTCCCGCATGCCCGACGCCCTGTTGCTCGCCAGGGACAACACCGGGATCTTCCCCAGCGGCATGGACACCCGAAAGATCGGCCACCACGGCGGTCTCACCCCGGCCGAAGCTCAGATCCCACTGTTGATTCAGCAATGAGAACAGCTCACCACGCAACGGCGCCCAATCAGCAAGCCGGTAGAATCCCTTGGAGTGTCCCAGAATTGCCTAACAACCGCGCCGAGGGGGTAACCCATGAAGACAAGAATTCAAGGAATCAAGGCTCGGCTGTCGGAGTACGTGAAGTGGGCAGGCAAGGGCGCACAGATTCTCGTCACTTATCGAGGCAGGTCTGTAGCCCGTCCGGAGAGAACGGGTGGTGTCTCGATGGTTGACCGTGGCATTGAAGAGGGTTGGATCACGCCGCCGTTGCAAGAGGGTCTGGAACCCGTCAAGCGCTACAAGGCCTCCAGAACCATCTCCGCGGTGCTTGCCGAAGATCGCGGTTGACGGCCCCGTGTGGACACCAACGCCCCTTTGAAGCACTAAACGTCGCGGGCCCGCTTGTGGAATCCGACCCGGTGCTCTCAATAGCTGTCACAGAGACGTTGATACATTTCGGAGATGACTTTTCCGGGATCTGATCTGCTGGGCCGAGGGGTGGTGGTTGCCGAAGGGAGCCGGTCGCCTCTCGAAGCCACCCGGCGGGTTCTTGTCGACAGATCGGTTCTGGACAGCCCACAGGCGCTGGAAGAAACCGTAGAACGCCTGCACAGCGAGTGGGTGGAGCGGCGGCCGGTGACGGTGGAACTTGGTGTGGACGCGTCGGAACTGCGCCAGCCGGTGGCCGAGGAGAGGGCGCCGTGGATGCTCGGCCCCGGCTATGTCCCCCTGCTGGAGAGGCTCCACTTCCTGGTGTGGGCCAACAACTGGGACGGGCGTGGGGGCGATCCTATCTGGTGGTGGAGCAGGAAGGCTGAGCGGCTGGGAGCGCGGATCGGCGGACGGGCCGACGTCGTCACGCCGCATGGAGTACACGCCTGGGTGGACGGTGGCCCGCGGTCGCCCCTGGACGTCCCGGTCATCCATGCCCAGACGGTTGAAGCCGGGCGGCTAACCCTCCAGCCTCCAGCCACCGGTTCTACGGCGGACCTCGCCCAGGACCAGCGGGCGGCCGCGGAGCACCGGGCCGGCCCGGTCAGGGTGATCGCGCCGGCCGGATCGGGAAAGACCCGCACGCTCGGCGCCCGCCTTCTTCACCTCATCGACGATCGACGCATCGAGCCGCGGTTCGTCACGGCGGTGGCCTACAACACTCGAGCCGCCCGGGAGATGCGAGAACGCCTGCAACGGGAGGACCTGCACATCCGCACCATCCACTCTCTGGGTTGGGCGATCATCCGCGAGGTCAGGCCCGACGCCACCCTGCTTACCGAGCGGGAAGTCCGGTCCAGGCTGGGAGCCCTGGTCCCCAAGCGGCCCCGGCCCAACACCGACGTCATCGGACCCTACCTGGAAGGTCTGGCCGAGATCATGATCGCGCTCCGGGACCCTGACGAGGTCGAGGAGAGCCGGGCCGACATCGAGGGCCTGGCCGTGATGTTCCCCAGGTACCGAGCCCTGCTGGCCCGGAGAAACGAGGTCGACTACAACGAACAGATCTACGGGGCCATCGAACTGCTGCTGGCCGACCCGGAACTCCGCAGGCGCTGGCAGCGGCGTTGCCGGCATCTGCTGGTGGACGAGTTCCAGGACCTGACGCCGGCCTACCTCCTCCTGCTGCGACTGCTGGCCTCACCGGAGATGAGCGTGTTCGGGGTGGGCGACGACGACCAGACCATCTACGGGTACGCCGGCGCCGATCCGAGGTTCCTCATCGAGTTTGGCGAGTACTTTCCCGGAGCGGGCGCCAGCGCCCTCACCGTCAACTACCGCTGCCCCACCGAGGTGGTCGCCGCCGCCTCCCGGCTGCTCTCCCACAACCGGATCAGGGTTTCCAAGACCATCGAGGCCTTCGGGGACGCCGCCGAGGGGGGATTTCGGGTCATTACCCCCGACCGGCGGCGGATGGCCGCGGAGCCGGCCGGGATCGTCAGCGACTGGATCGAGGAGGGGGCGTCTCCCGAGGACATCGCCGTGTTGGCCAGGGTCAACTCGGCGCTGCTCCCGATGCTGGCGGCGCTCGGGGAGGCCGGGGTCCCCTTCCGTTCGCAACTCGACTCGGGTCTCCTGGAACGGACCACCATGCGAGCCGCTCTGGCCTGGATACGGCTTGCGCTGGACCCCGAGTCCATGAGCCGTCGGGATCTCCTGGAGGCGGTGCGGCGGCCCGCCCGCCGGATCAACCGGCTGGCCTCGGAGTTGATTCCGGCGGGCCACACTTCGATCCGGGAACTCGCCGGCCTGGGACGGGGACTCGACGAACGAAAGGCGGCCACCTGGCGCAGGTTCGTCGAAGCGATTGAGGACGGAGCGCAGGTGGCCGCCCGAGGCAACTCCGGGCTTCTCCTCGATTACCTCTCTGGCGAGGTGGGACTGGGCAGGGTCGCCCATTCCCTGGACTCCAAGCGGGGCAGGGCCGACCGGTCCACACACACCGACGACCTGGTGGCTCTGCGTCGCACGGCCGCCCTGTACGAGGACCTGCCGAGCTTCGAGACGGAACTGCGACGCCTGCTGGACCGGGGGCCGTCTCCACCGGCGGGAGTGACGGCGACCTCCGTCCACCGGGTGAAGGGACTGGAGTGGGACCGAGTGATCGTGTTCGGGGTCGACCAGGGCCTGATGCCCCATGTGCTGGCCGAGGATGTGGAAGAGGAGCGTCGGGTCCTCCATGTGGCGATCACCCGATGCCGCCGGGAAGTGGTGGTCGTGGCCGAGCGGGGGAGGGAGTCTCCCTTCCTCCAGGAACTCACCCGGGTGTACCGACGGCCGACGGCGCCAGAACCCGGAATCCGGCATGATCCGAAGTCGCCGGGTCCTAAACCTGCCGGATTCGACGAGCCACACCACGCGGACCTCTACGAAGCGTTGCGACAGTGGCGTCTCGGGGTGGCCCGAGACAGCGGTGTGGCCGCATACGTCGTCTTCGGCAACCGGAGCCTGGAGGAGATTGCCCGAATCCAACCCCGCTCGGAGGCCGAACTCCTGGGAGTAAGAGGGGTCGGTCCCCGCAAACTCGCCGAATACGGAGATGAGGTCCTCGCCATTATCGCCTCCGCCGGGACCGACAGTCCGGACTCGATGGATGATTCTCCGATCGGACCACCGCAGCCGATAGCCGAGTCCGCCCCGCCGGATCCACCCCAGCCCGCTTCCTCGGAGGACTCCGCCCTGTTGGATGCGCTGCGGGAGTGGCGTACTGCGGCGGCCCGCCGGGAACAGGTGCCTGCATACGTCATTTCGAGGAACGAGACGCTGGAAGAGATCGCCCGTCTCCGGCCGGAGACCGAGGCCGAACGGCTCGGGGTGCGCGGCATCGGCCCTGGGAGGCTCGCCAGGTACGGACGGGACATCCTCGAGCTTGTCAGGTCCAACCCGCCGGGTTGAGAACGACTGTGTCATCCACCGACACCCCTAGCCTTAACTGGTCGAGACCTGCATGAAAGGACGCGGCAATGCGCGACTACAACGCCTGGAACAAGGAAGTCATCGAAGAATTCCGCGCCAACGGAGGATGGGCCGGCGGGCACCTGGAGGGAATGCCCCTGCTGATCCTGTTCAACCACGGCGCCAAGACCGGCGCGCTGCGGATCAACCCGCTCGCCTACCAGAAGGTGGAGGGCGGCTATGCCATCTTCGGCTCCAAGGGCGGCTCTCCCACCAATCCCTCCTGGTACCACAACCTGATGGCCAACCCCGAGGTCGAGATCGAGCTTGGCACCGAGACCTTCACGGTCAGGGCCCGGCTGACGGAAGGGGAGGAACGGGAGCGTATCTGGACCCAGCAGAAGCTCGACTTCCCGCAGTTCGCCGACTACGAGAAGAAGACCTCCCGCCAGATCCCGGTGCTGGTTCTCGAACCCGTCTAAACGTTCCTGTCGCGGCGGGGATGCGGCCTGTCGTAGGTCTTGCCGCAGGCTGTGAGAAAAGCCGTGGTGGGGAGGGTGACTTCTGTCCCATGGCCATTCCATACTGATACCAGCCAAACACCTAGACCGTCCGCACAGGCGCCGCCCGGACGCGTCGAGGGATCAAAGCGACCGGATCAACAAGCCTGTCCCATGCTGGACAGAGCTGTTCGACCCATGGAAAGGTGGTGGCGGGGGAGGGCACATGGTGGAGGGTTCGTAGGGTTTCACTGGTTTTCCTGGGGTTGCTGTTATCCCAGCTAGTTCCGCAGATTGGGCGTATGGGGCGTTTCTGGGGGTTTCATTAGGACCCGTGTAATCCCTCCGATATACTGATACTGTACCGTATATGCCACTAAGAGGGGGAGAAGATGAATCCGAAACGTCCGAAAACACTGTCAGCAGCGTTCGTGCGCACTGTCACCCAACCCGGAAGATACGGCGACGGGAGGGGAAGTCACGGTCTTTCTTTGCTGGTCACCCGCCGCGCTAACGGGCGTCTGTCGAAGCGTTGGACCCAACGGGTTCGTATTGATGGTCGGGAAACCAACCTCGGTCTGGGGGTCTATCCGGTGGTGACGCTTTCGGAGGCCCGACAGAAGGCGCTAAAGAATCGGCGGTCCATCGAACAGGGCCGCAACCCGAAAGCACCCGCGGTTCCGACGTTTTCCGAGGCCACCGAACAGGTGATAGAACTTCATTCTGCTAAGTGGAAGACCGGAGGCCGTTCCGCCGCTATATGGCGGTCGAGTCTGGGCCGGTTTGCTGGTCCCCTGGGCGACATACGGGTGGATAGGGTCACCACCAGTCAGGTTTTGGCGGTGCTTGCGCCTATTTGGCATGTGAAGGCTGAAACGGCTCGGAAGGTTCGGCAGCGGATCAGCGCGGTGATGCGCTGGGCCATCGCCCAGGGGTATCGGGAGGACAACCCGGCGGATGAACGGGTTGTAGCCGCGTTGGGTCGTAACACCAGACCACCGGCACACTACGACGCGCTCCACCACTCACAGGTCAAAAAGGCTGTTAGAACGATCGAAACGTCGGGCGCCTATTGGGCGGCCGAAGCGGCGTTGCGGTTCCTGGTCCTGACGGCAGCCCGATCTGGCGAAGTCAGGAATGCTACCTGGGAGGAGATCAACACCCACCAGCAGACTTGGTCGATTCCGGCCGGGCGGACCAAAACAGGCCGCCCCCACCGCGTTCCCCTCAGCAGCGCCGCTACAGCCGTCTTGGACGAAGCACACGCCCACACGGGCGGTCGGGGGCTGGTTTTCCCGTCGGTCCGGGGCAAGGTGCAGTCCAGTGACGGGCTGGCGAAACTTCTCAAAGAGAGCAACGTTGGTTGTGTGCCGCACGGGTTCCGCACCAGTTTCCGGAACTGGTGCGCCGAGTCTGGTATCGCCCGGGAAGTGGCAGAACGAGCTCTCGGGCACGCCGTCCGGAACAGGGCAGAAGCCGCTTACAGCCGAACCGATCTGCTCGGACGCCGCCGCCGACTAATGGAACAATGGGCCGAGTACATCATCTAATCCCACGGCCACCCGAGGCATCCTCGTCCGACAATGCCCCGGGGGGATGCCACACCTTGCGTGGTGTGTCTCCGGGAATACCGGTGCGGTTCTTTTCCTGGTGTGGCGGAGGGGTGGTGGGTTTGGAGTGGGGGTTTTGCGTCAGGGTTTTGGTAGGCTTGGGCGGTGAGGAGGTTTGTTGGTTGATGGGTAGCGTCGATGTTGGTGGTGGTTTGGTTCCTGGCTGGCCGGATACTGGTGCTGTTCCCGATGATTTGGTGACGGTGGTGAGGGATTTGCATTCTCGGGGTGCGGTGGTTGTGACTTTGCACGATTTGGTTTCCTGTGGGGTTGGTCGGTCGCCTGCTGCGGCGGCTCGGGTGCTTCGCCGGGCGGGGTGGCTTCGTCCGATGCGATGCCAGGGCGCTTGGGAGTTCGCTACTGCGTGGCCGTCGTATCGTGTAGCAGGTTTTGGGGAGTTGCGTGCCAGGTTGTTGGTGCGACCTGACACTCCGGCGTGCATAGCCGGTCGGTCAGTGGCTCAGGTTCACGACTGGTTGACTCGGCCCACCGCCGCCACGATCGGCATGCCGCCTAAGGTGAAGGTGCCCAGGTGCCTGGACCGGTACTTTGTGTACCGGTGGGAGCCGCAACTGCGGCTTGACAGGGTTCATGGGTTGCCCGTCTGGAAACCGGAGACCTTGTTTGTTTACATGGCGGCTCGGCCCAACAGGTTCCCGTGGTCTGATATAGCGGACTGGCTTTCGGAGGGATGCAGCGGTTTGGATGCGGATCTGTTGTTAGGTGAACTGGATGGCAGGCCACGAGCGGTCTGGATGAAAACTGCTTACATCATCAGCGTCGGTGAACGGCCGGACCTGGCCGAGATGGTGGCGGCGGCGGCGCCTGCCACCAGCCGAGGGCCTTACCTGTTGGGACGACGAGACGGAAAGCACGGCCCGCTTATCTGGCAACCGGTTTGGGTGCCACGGTTCGAGGTCATGGACTATCTGTTCCCAACCTGGTGGTACCCAAAACACGACGGTACCCGAAAGGGGAGGCCGTGGCCGTTACCAGAGACCTCATAACCCGCGTCTATCCGGCAGCTGCGACCAATGCCAGAGTCCGCGACGCAGCAGTGCTGGACATTGGGTTCGATTATCTTCTCCACAAGCTCGGTGACCACGACGTATACGACCAGTTGGGTGTCACCTTCAAAGGCGGCACAGCTCTCCGCAAGTACCGGCTGGGCCCCCGAAGCAGATTCTCCTTCGATCTCGATTTTGACTGCGCCAGCGGCGCTGAGTCCCTGATCGCAGAAGTGATCGATGGCATGTCCTTCCCGGAAATGGGCTTCGCCATACACGAAAGACGCGGACACTATCTCCTCGAAGTTTCTTCTGACCTCCTCAGCGACGGCCGAGCACTCGCCAAAATCGACTTCTCCACTAGGGGTGTCTGGTGCACCCAATGGAAGAAGCCCATCCAGACTCCCCTCCACCCCCGATACTCAACCACCCCCAACCGGCTTGTACCCGTCCAATACACCGCAGAGAGCATCGCCGAGAAGCTAGGACGCTGGCAACACCGCCCGCTCATCCGTGACCTCTACGACATAGCCACCCTAGCCAACTACATGGACCCGGTACTAGTCAGTCGAATGTGGGTACTGAAAGCCCACCAGAACATGACCATGAGCGATCCCCGTTTCAGAGTAGCACCAGCAGCGTCGATCCCGGGCCTAACCGCACACCGCACCGTAGAACAGTTCGCACTAGAAGATCTCGTGTTGCCGACCAACCCCTCCATTACCGACAAAACCCAAAAAGTCCGCCAGGACATCGCCAGAGTAGCAGCGTTCACCTCGGCCTGCGTGCAACACCTGACCCCCACACTGCAACGGATCGCCAACGACCGAGGACAAGACACCTACCTGGCGCAACAACAGATCGCCCAACTACGCGCCGAATACGACCGCCTCCACGGCACACGCCTACCACCCACACGCCCCCAACCCGGACCAGGACACTCCCTGGACCTATAACCCAAAGACGCAACCTAGCCTGCCCCCAAAGACTACCCCGCACCTCCCCGACCGAACCACAAGAGTATCCAAAGCAGAAGCATCTCCCATCCAGCAGCCACCACAAACCCACCGTCCCCGCCCCCGAACACGGCACTGAATCGCCCCGGGTTTGGTAGAGGCTTAGGTGCGCCCCCACTTTTCCGGAGTCGACATATTTGAATTGGTGGCGTGATCGACCCAGAAGGAGGGTCTTCATGCCGTATCGATATCCACCCGAGTTCCGTCGCAGGGTGCTGGACCTTCTGGCAGCTGGCAGGTCAGTTGGGTCTCTCTCGAAGGATCTTGGCGTGTCGGACCAGACCATTTACAACTGGCGACGCCAGGACCTGATTGACCGCGGTCTCGAACCGGGTGCTACCTCGGCGGAGCAGACTGAACTGCGGGCTGCCCGTCGTCGGATCAGGGAGTTGGAAACCGAGTTGGCCGTGACCAGGCGAGCCATCGAGTTGCTGAAGGGCAAGGTGGTGTCCCCAAAAGACGGTACGAGGCGATCCGCACCATGAGAACCGAGGGGCTTTCCACCCAGGTGGCTTGTCGGGTGTTGGGAGTGTCACAGTCGGGGTTCTATGCCTGGCGGTCCCGTCCGCCGTCGGCCCGGTCTATCCGTCACGCGTGGCTGACCGACATCATCTGTCAGATCCACCAGCAGTCACGGGGTACTTATGGAGCGAGGCGGGTACATGCCGAACTGCGGCTGGGTCATCGGATCACGGTGGGACACAACGCGGTGGCGATGCTGATGAGAAGATCCGGTCTAGCTGGTCTCAGCGGCAACCGGAGACCCAGAAGGCGGCCCCGTCCCGTGGACACCCCTGTCGACCTGGTAGACCGGAACTTCGCCCGTTCCAAACCGGACCAGTTGTGGGTGACCGACATAACGGAACATCCCACCCGGGAAGGCAGGGTGTACTGTGCTGTCGTTTTGGACGTGTACAGCCGCCGAGTGGTGGGCTGGTCGATCGACAACACGGCCACCGCGGGACTGGTCACCTCCGCGCTGGGAATGGCAATCGAGAACCGCCAACCCCAAGGGACTGTGATACATTCCGACCAGGGCACCCAGTTCACCTCCTGGGCGTTCACCCAAAGAGCCCACGACTCCGGCCTGGTACCGTCCATGGGAACCGTGGGAGACTGTTTCGATAACGCCCTCATGGAAGCCTTCTGGGCACGAATGCAAGTCGAACTGCTAGACCGAAAACGGTGGACGACCCGTATCGAACTCGCAAACGCTATCTTCGAGTACCTCGAGATCTTTCACAACCGCCGTCGGCGTCACACCTCCCTCGAAATGCTCACCCCAATCGAATACGAAAACACCCACAACAACCGAACCGTCACACCACTGATCCAAGTGAGCTGACTCCGTAAAACCGGGGGACCATCACTTTCTATCTTGAGAGGATGGAGTCTTATGGCCAGAAGATCAGTTAGGTATCCGACCGAGTTGCGTGACCGTGCGGTGCGGATGGTCCTGGAAGGCACTCGAGAGGGGGTGTATTCCTCCGAGTGGGCAGCGATCCATGCGGTGGCGCAGATGCTGGGACCTAACCCCGAGACGGTGCGCCTGTGGGTCCGCAAGGCCCAATCGAAAGTGTCGCCGGCAGCGGTGGATCACCAGCGACGGATCCGCGAGTTGGAACGGGAGAACCGCGAGCTGCGAAGGGCGAACGAGATCTTGAAGGCTGCTTCGGCTTTTTTCGCGCGGGAGCT
The DNA here is from genome assembly GCA_965209025.1 of Acidimicrobiia bacterium. Taxonomy (GTDB): domain Bacteria; phylum Actinomycetota; class Acidimicrobiia; order Spongiisociales; family ZC4RG35; genus Bin76. The sequence continues at coordinate 1,754,237 of OZ242375.1, forward strand.
CGACCCGCGACCGCCAAAGTAGTGGCTTTCATAGATCGCTATCGGGACAGGTTCGGGGTCGAGCCGATCTGTCGGGTGTTGCGCGAGCGCAACGTCGGGATCGCCCCGTCCACCTACTACGCCTACAAGTCCCGTCCGCCGTCGGCTCGGGCGCAGCGTGACGGGTGGCTGACCGAGGAGATCCGCCGTGTCCACCGGGAGAACTATGGGGTGTACGGCGCCTCGAAGGTATGGGCGCAGCTGAACCGTGAAGGCACCCGGGTGGCCAGGTGCACCGTGGAGCGGCTGATGCGAAACGCCGGTCTACGTGGTGTTACCCGCGGCAGGCACAAGGTTCGTACCACCGAACCGGACGGCAACACCGCCGGCTATCCGGCTGATCTGGTGGAACGGGACTTCACCGCCGGGACGCCAGATCGCCTCTGGGTAGCCGATCTCACATACATTCGCACACAGGCTGGATGGGTGTACGCAGCGTTCATCATCGATGCCTACTCCAAGTACATAGTTGGATGGCAAACCGCCACCACCCTCCGCACCAGCCTCGCCATCGACGCGTTGGAAATGGCCCTGGCCACCCGCCAGCGACACGACTCACAGGAACTGGTCCATCACTCGGACAGGGGAAGCCAATATTTGTCCGTTCGGTACACCACCCGCCTGGCGGAAAGCCAGATCGTTTCATCGGTGGGAAGCCGGGGCGACAGCTACGACAACGCTCTGGCCGAATCAATCATCGGTCTGTACAAAACCGAACTGATCCGCCAACGGGGACCATGGCGAAACCTCGACCACACCACCTTCGCCACCCTCGAGTACATCGACTGGTACAACCACCGACGCCTCCACAGAGGAATCACCCCCGACAACACCTACACCACCCCAGCCGACCACGAAACCACCTACCATCAAACCACCCCCAGAAAACCCCCTACCGACCCAAACAACCCGCTGATGGTCCCCCGGTTTTACGGAGTCAGCTCACTTGGATCAGTGGTGTGACGGTTCGGTTGTTGTGGGTGTTTTCGTATTCGATTGGGGTGAGCATTTCGAGGGAGGTGTGACGCCGACGGCGGTTGTGAAAGATCTCGAGGTACTCGAAGATAGCGTTTGCGAGTTCGATACGGGTCGTCCACCGTTTTCGGTCTAGCAGTTCGACTTGCATTCGTGCCCAGAAGGCTTCCATGAGGGCGTTATCGAAACAGTCTCCCACGGTTCCCATGGACGGTACCAGGCCGGAGTCGTGGGCTCTTTGGGTGAACGCCCAGGAGGTGAACTGGGTGCCCTGGTCGGAATGTATCACAGTCCCTTGGGGTTGGCGGTTCTCGATTGCCATTCCCAGCGCGGAGGTGACCAGTCCCGCGGTGGCCGTGTTGTCGATCGACCAGCCCACCACTCGGCGGCTGTACACGTCCAAAACGACAGCACAGTACACCCTGCCTTCCCGGGTGGGATGTTCCGTTATGTCGGTCACCCACAACTGGTCCGGTTTGGAACGGGCGAAGTTCCGGTCTACCAGGTCGACAGGGGTGTCCACGGGACGGGGCCGCCTTCTGGGTCTCCGGTTGCCGCTGAGACCAGCTAGACCGGATCTTCTCATCAGCATCGCCACCGCGTTGTGTCCCACCGTGATCCGATGACCCAGCCGCAGTTCGGCATGTACCCGCCTCGCTCCATAAGTACCCCGTGACTGCTGGTGGATCTGACAGATGATGTCGGTCAGCCACGCGTGACGGATAGACCGGGCCGACGGCGGACGGGACCGCCAGGCATAGAACCCCGACTGTGACACTCCCAACACCCGACAAGCCACCTGGGTGGAAAGCCCCTCGGTTCTCATGGTGCGGATCGCCTCGTACCGTCTTTTGGGGACACCACCTTGCCCTTCAGCAACTCGATGGCTCGCCTGGTCACGGCCAACTCGGTTTCCAACTCCCTGATCCGACGACGGGCAGCCCGCAGTTCAGTCTGCTCCGCCGAGGTAGCACCCGGTTCGAGACCGCGGTCAATCAGGTCCTGGCGTCGCCAGTTGTAAATGGTCTGGTCCGACACGCCAAGATCCTTCGAGAGAGACCCAACTGACCTGCCAGCTGCCAGAAGGTCCAGCACCCTGCGACGGAACTCGGGTGGATATCGATACGGCATGAAGACCCTCCTTCTGGGTCGATCACGCCACCAATTCAAATATGTCGACTCCGGAAAAGTGGGGGCGCACCTCGCTCTCTATAAAACTCGGGGCGATTCACACCCGGCCACCCCTCCTTTTCCTCCTCCCACAACCCCACCCCCAAACCTCACCTACGTCCACGCCCAAAGAGGCGACCCCGCACCCGGACACCTCGCCACTCTGATGACGACCAACAAACCCACCCACCCCGACAAGCCACCGACCGGTCCGAACGAACAAGAAACCGGCTGCCAACGGATCCCCAGAAACCGGAGATAAGCAGTGCGAGAGAACCAAAGATGAGCAGGGAACAGGGCGCCAAGGCCCGAGAGACAACACCTAACCGAGGCCAACTCCGAGATTCCCCAACCTAACCCACCCGGGAAAGGCAGACCGGCCCCGCGAGACCCTGAACGGAAAACGTTCTTCGATGTGGGCGAACTCGACCACACGTTTGCACTAAACCAGTGCCCACAGCGGAGTTCCCGTGGGCAACCCCCGCGACTCCCAGCCGCGCCGGCCGACATGGGGAAAAGTTCGAGCGTTCTTTGCCGAAGCGTTCGTACATATACCCGCATTGCTCTTCACGGGAAAGGTTCGCGGGGAACGGCTGCGAACGCTTCACCACTTCAGGTCGGTGTTTTCCCAGGTCAGACCCTAAACGAACGCTACAGCGAACGGTTTGCGAACGTTCCGGAGTGACGGTTGTTGCATGGTAAGGGGCATGAAACATAGTGCTGTTTGTTTCCGGCCGGTCTCCCTTGGCGGTGGGCTGGTCCGGTGCTCAGTGGACCGGACCCGCCTCCCGGCGGGGTGGAGTGTGTCAGGTGCTGGGCGTGTCGGCGGTGGCGGCTGTTGGTCTGTCTCTTGTGACTTTGTGGAGGCTTTGCCGAACCGATGGGTTTCTGAGTCCTGGCCGTTTGGGTCTTGGATTCACAGTCGAACGAGCAGCCTTAGCAGACAACCCGCGATTGTTTTAGGGCTCTTTGTCTGAGGCTTGCCGGGCGGGGCCTCTCACCCCGGGGCGTCTGGTTCGGTCCACAACCTGAGAAAGAGGGGGGATAAACACAATGTCAGAACAGCAGCTGGGACAGCACCTACAAGAGGTCCGGGTGGTTTTCAATCCGTCCTATTCGGCTGGTCTGATGGCACTGTCCGAGGAGTGGGGGATCTCCCCTGTGGCGGTTGCCCGGCGGATCGTTCGCGAGGTCCTTAGAGATCGGGGTGTTCTCGACCATCCCCCGCGGTCTTCCTCCAACCGAGACAGCAGACCGGGGATGGTCCACCGAACCCTCCGGATCACTCCCATGCAAGCCTCTTTCTTGGATTCCACAGCCTTTCGGCATGGGTTGAGCCGCTCCGAAGTTGTGCGAGGGGTTCTTTCCCATGCCACCCGCCATCCCTTCTCTCGCGAACACCTCCACCGGGTGCCGTCTGATAGGAGAACGGTGCGCTGGTCGGTGCGTATCACCCGCCGCCACTACGCTCACATCCGACGGGTTGCGGAAATGTTGTGTTGTTCCGAAACCGACGCCGCGGCGGCGCTGCTCGCCTCGACCACAGCCCGCCGGCATTTCCTACAACACCTGAACAATCGCATCTCTTGAACACCGGGTGAAGGGACGACGACTCCGAGGAGCGGAAAGTCGGGGGAACCCGAAGAACAAGGGAACCCATGCGACACACCCGGGGCTCTCTTCGGGTGGTCACCGGATCACGACACGTCCCACCCGAAAACGGACCGGTGAAGGCACCGCTTTCAGTGCAACCGTGTGGTCGATCCAGCCCACAACGAAGGACGCTGAACCGCACCGGGATTATCTTCTGGATTTGGTGAACATAGAAGCATCATAGGATCTCGCTACCGAGGGACGGTAAGGCCGTCCGAGACGAGGGTCTTTGCTGGTGTCCGATCATGATGCTTTCCACACCCTCCACACTTCCTCGGCTACCAGTTCCCGGGTTTTCCCGTCCATATTCATCCGCAGGTGGGCGGCCTCTTCGTAAAGGTGTTTGCGGGACTCCCAGATCTGGGTGTAGCGGGCCCCCAGATCAGCGTGACCCTGCAGAAGGGGCCGGTTGTGTGTCTTGACCTTGGCGATTAGGGAGGAGAGCGGGGGATTGAGCCACACCACCAGCCCGCTGTCCCTCATCAACCTGCGGCTCTCCCGGTTGAGGATCGCTCCCCCTCCGGTGGCCACCACCAGATGCTCGTCGCTCCGGGAGATACGGGCCACCTCTTCTTTCTCCATCGCCCGGAATGTCGGCTCTCCCCATTCGGCGAATATTCGAGGGATGGTCATTCCGGCCCGCTCTACGATCTCGTCATCGGTGTCCAGCAAGGGGAACCCGCTGCGCTTGGACACCCTCCGGCCCACCTTGGTCTTCCCGGAACTCATCATCCCGATCAGCCACAGTTTCGGGGTCACAGCTGCTCCACCTTTCTCCAATGAGACCGCCATCCGGCCACCAGATCCTCCACCGCGTCGCCCCCAACCATCGCCGTCTCCGCCTGGGAGTGGCCGATGGTCACCACATCGGAGAGGACCGGAAGGAGATGATCGGAATCCCCGGTTACACCCTTCGCCACCACTTGGCTGAACACGCTCATGCCATGGTCAGCGTGATCGACGAAATCTTGCCCACAGCCAGAGCATGCCGCCGACGCTTACCGCCGCGAGCGTGGCCACAATCAGGCCTGTCTTTACCAAGGTGAATGCGGCGGCCAGCCAGGCCAGCCGAGAAGGCCCACCGTTGTAGCTTAGGGCTAGCACTGCGATGGTGACATTCTCCAGCACATCCGTAAAGGCGAGGACTAGCGGCAGCAGATACAGCGGCGCCCTGCCTTGAAACAGACGGAACAGCAGAACGGCGAGTAGCAGGCCGTACGAGACCGGAAAGACCATGTCGACGGTGAGGGCGGTAGCAGCATAGACGCCCCTTGCGCTGGCGTCGAGCCGGTCCAGAGCATCGAACAGGGCCGCCGCCTCTCCAGGTGTGTACCAGCCCCGACCGTCGAGCAAGTCCAGTCCTACCAGCCGCGCCTGCCGCCAAACGAGTCCCGCCACACAACCGACGGTACCGATCAATGCTGCGACCGTTATTCTCCAAGTTGCGAGTCGCTCCATTTCCCTGCCTATCTGCATTGCCTTCACCTCCTCAACCGGGAGCCTTCCCCTATTTTAGGTCCGGTTCCTGGTCGCCGGTCGCAGATGCCGACTGGATAATACGACCGCAAAGGGGAATACACCCTATGAAGTGCTGGGCGTTACGAGACCCTATCGTTTTTCTCCCGAGAACATGGAGCGGTTGATCGAAGAGGGGCGGATCATTCAGACGAACCCCGGAACCGTGCCGCATTACAAGCGATACCTGGCCTCACCAAGGGAGTGGCCTCCACCGATCTGATCTCGGATATCAGGCATTTGAGCGGACACGCCAAAGAGAAACTGGGTTACCCCACCAGAAGCGACAGGCTCTCCTAGAGCGCATCATCAGGGCATCGTCCTATCCCGGTGATTTGGTGTTGGACCCATTTTGTGGGTGCGGCACCACCGTGGCCGCTGCCGATGCATTGGGCAGACGGCGGATCGGTATAGACATCGACTCGCACGCCATCAAGGTGATGATTCAACGCCTCGGAGACAGAACCATCCCCACCTGTGGGCATCCCAGCCGACTACCGCTCCGCCAAGCTCCTCTCCCGTGATGATCCGTTCGGGTTCGAGACGTAGACGATCCAGCGCGCGCCTGGGCTCGCTCCCAACCTCCGCCCCAGTTGAAGAAGGCCGCCGAGGCTGTGTTGCGCTACCGCGCCCCACCAGATATACGATCCCGCCGCTTCAATTAACCCCACTAACCCCACCCGCTGACCGCCAGTTCGTCTACCCAAGTGATATAATTCCCTTAGTTTGATGCAAGTCGTCCGGTTTGTTGTGAGAGGGTTGGTTTGGTGGTGTTGGGTGGGGGTGGTTGTTGTTGTCTGTTGGGTGGTGTGGGCTGACTGGGCTGGTGCTGCGCCTATGGTGGAAGCGACTGCCGGTGGCGATCCTGGTGTTGTTGAGGGTCCGGTTCCGTTTGTGTGGCCGGTGGACGGGCATACCGATGTCGGGGTATCTGGGATGATCGTGGGTGACGTCATGGACGGGACTGTGGGGTTTGGTGACGGTGAGTATGCGCTGGAGATTGGGGTGTTGCCGGCACAGAGGGTGGTTGGAGTTGTTGATTCTCAGCGGTGGGAGCAGGAAGGTTTTGTGGCTGTGGAGGTGGGACCTCAGAACAGCTGTGGTGTTCGTGGTGACGGCACGGTTGTTTGCTGGGGGTTGAATAGGGTGGGGCAGTCGGCTCCGCCAAGGGGGGTGTTTGCTGAGATCACTTTGGGAGGCCGGCATGGGTGCGGTATCCGCGTTTCGGGGACTGTGTCTTGTTGGGGTGCCTTTTGGGGTCCTGATCCCGTGGGTCGGTTCACCGTTGTGAGTGCGGGTTTTGTGCACTCTTGTGGGTTGTTGACTCATGGTTCGGTGGTGTGCTGGGGAAGCAACCCGCATGGGCAGACCGATTCGCCGGACGGCGTTTTCGTTGATGTTTCATCCGGGCGGGATCATTCTTGTGGGGTGCGCTCGGATGGGACCCTTGTTTGTTGGGGTCTCAATGACTATGGGCAGACCGACGCGCCGGACGGCGTTTTCGTTTCTGTGTCTTCGGGAGATTGGCACACCTGTGGGGTCGGGGCCGACGGTGTGCTGGCTTGTTGGGGTTTCAACGGGACCGGCCAGACGGACACACCGGATGGGATCTACACAGCCGTTTCGGCCGGGACCGAGCATTCGTGCGCCATTGACACCGGTCGAAGGGTTGTCTGTTGGGGATGGGGATATGGCAAGTACGGGCCATTGACCCCTACTGACGACCTTTTCAGTGACATTTCCGCAGGTGATGACCACACGTGCGGGCTGAGAACCAATGGCACTGTTGTCTGCTGGGGCAGGACACCTGGGTTGCATCTGCCCGTTCCTCCAAGTGGAGAGTATCAGGCGATCGGCGTCGGCTGGGCCCACTTTTGCGGCATCCGCTCCAGCGGTGAAGTTTCCTGTTCGAATCTGGACAGCATTTACACAGCGGAATCGCCGGATGGTGAGTTCGTGACCATAGCAACCGGGCTGTACCATTCGTGCGCCATCCGACACGACTCCACGGTCGCTTGCTGGGGTTCAGGCGGGATCGTTGAAGACTCCTCACCGGCAGGAGAGTTCGTTGCAGTCACCGCCGGCAATCTCTACTCGTGTGGGATTCGTATCGATGGGAGGGTCAGCTGCTGGGGCGATAACAGGGACGGCAGGGCCACCCCGCCGGAGGGCGAATTCGCTGCGGTAAGCGCTGGCGCGTGGCACGGGTGCGGCGTGTTGACTAACGGGAGGGTGAAGTGCTGGGGATCAGACTACGCGGGCCAAGCGACTCCTCCGGAGGGTGCTTTCGTCAGCGTTGGAGTCGGGAGTGCACATTCATGCGGGATCCGAGCGGGTGGGCGTGTCCTATGCTGGGGTGACAACAATAGAGGGCAAGCCTCTCCGCCACCGGGGTCTTTCACTATGGTCTCCGGGGGGACCGGTTACACTTGTGGTCTTCGGACCGACGGCACTATTCTGTGCTGGGGCTCGGACAAGGATGGATTGACCAGCCCCCCCGAAGGGACCTTCACCGCGGTCGTTGCGGGCGACCTACGCGCTTGTGGTCTTCGGACCGACGGCACCGTCGCATGTTGGGGTCGTGAAATGGTGATCGCACCACCCGCAGAGGTTGGAATCGTCGCCGTAGCCGGTAGGTCCGACCCCCTGGCATGCCGCCCACGAGGCTACCCGCAAGAGAGCCTATATCATCATACAACAGCGGGTTTCCCGCTGGCTTGGGCGGCAGTGCCCCGGGTCGGCAAAGCCAGAGTAGCGGTTCTATTCGTGGACTTCCCAGACGCACAAGCTCCATACTCCACGCAACAAGAGGCCGAAGGTAGCCTGCCGTACATGGAGGAGTACCTCGAAGCAGCCAGCTACGGGAAACTGGATGTCGAGGTGATACCTCTACACAAGTGGTTAAGAACCGAACACAGCTATACCCGCTACATCGGGACCGCCAGCACAGACTTTTGGCCAGAGATCGACATCACCGAGGAAGCCGTGCGACTAGCTGAACCCACTTTCGATTTCACCGGTGTCGACGCTCTGATGGTGGTCCGCCCCAGTTCACTGTTCTTTGGTGCAAACGCCGGAGGCAACGTTATGACAGAAGAGGAATCCATCCTGGAAACCAGCCGAATCGGAACAGGCCTCAGGTCCGAACCCGAAAACGAACCGGTTCCCTGGGGACTTACCGGTGCCCACGAAATAGCCCACAACCTGGGCCTGCTCGACATGTATGCCTACCACGCAGCCATACCGCATCCACCACCGGGAAGCGACGAGACCTATGTCCACTTCGTGGTGGGCCTTATGGGACTCCGTGTGACCTTTCCCGTAACCGACGATCCCCGGCTCCATTTCACGGAAGTGCATCCGGACGGAACATACACCGCCCCCGACACCCTGTTCGAGGCCAACGAGATGCTGAGCTGGAGCCGCTGGCAACTCGGCTGGCTCAACCCCGACCAGATCCGCTGTCTCGCCGGGCTCGAAACCGAAACAACCGTCACTATCAGTCCTGTAGCATCACCCACCAACCATCCCGCCATGATCGCCATCCCCATATCGGATACCAAAGCATTAGTCATCGAAAGCCGCCGCAAACTTGGCTACGACGCAAACTTCGAGGAACACCTAGAACAAGGCATAAGACGTGTCCGCACACCACTACCCGGCGAAGGGATCCTCGTTTACACAGTCGACGCAACAATCCCAACAGGCCACCTTCCCTTCCACATAGCAGGCGACTCCGATCGGCATGTGGAAAACAACCCGATCCTCACCGAAGGTCAAACCCTCAAAACCATGGGCTACACCATCACCGTCGAGGCCAGTGCCCCCAGAACAGACACAATCACAATCACTAAAACCACGCCACACACGGCTACTGGCAGAACCGGGAATGGTTACAGCGACGTTAGCGGAATACATGAGCCTGCCATCAACACCCTTGCCAGCAGACACATCTTGTCAGGCACAGATTGTGGCCAACGCCTCTTCTGCCCGCAAAAACCAATCAAACGCTGGGTGATGGCTGTCTGGCTAACGCGCGCGTTGGGGAAGACACCAGACCCCACCCAAGACGCTAGCCGTTTCTCCGATGTGGATCCACAGCAATGGTGGGCACCCTACGTCGAACAACTAGCCAACCTGGACATCACGAAGGGCTGCGCCACCGACCCGCTCCGCTACTGCCCCCAATCGACGGTAACCCGCGGCGAAATGGCCACCCTCCTAGCCCGCGCGTTGGGGAAGACACCAGACCCCACCCAAGACGCTAGCCGTTTCTCCGATGTGGATCCACAGCAATGGTGGGCACCCTACGTCGAACAACTAGCCAACCTGGGCATCACGAAGGGCTGCGCCACCGACCCGCTCCGCTACTGCCCCCAATCGACGGTAACCCGCGGCGAAATGGCCACCCTCCTAACCCGCCTAACCCGCGCCACCAAAAGCCCAAACTAGTCCAACCACCTTAAGGCCCGGACGATCGTCATACCGTCAACCGTGGCGACACGCCTGGGCGGAGCCGCCTCCGGCTCGGGGGCACAACTACCCTCACCACCGGCCAGTTCCGTACCGGTCAGCTGGGTGGTGGTAAGTCACCTCTGCGGCGGCGGGTTCGGGGTCGTCCCCGCCGCCCAGAGTTATTCGGTTAGCTCCATCGGCAAATCGTTGGTAGGATGATTTGGACGTTTTGACCGAATGCACGAAGTTGCCGAGTTGGAGGCCGACATGAAGGTTGCGCTTCGTCAGCAGTCTGGGTCCGTCCCCGCCCTCGCCTTCCTGAGCGGGCCCCGGGCGCTCCGACTGGTGTTGGTCGTCCTCGCGATGATCCCCACTGCGCTGAGCGCACCCGGCGTTGAGGCGAGCGGCGGCGATCCGCCGCCAGGGCCGTGCGAGGCCGGCTGGGTCGCGCCTACGCCGGTCGTTGTCGCGGTCAGCGAGGTTCCGATCGTGGTCAGTTCGACCAGGGCGGACTACTTCGTGCTCTACGTGGAACGCCCGAACCTGGACAACCCTCGTCAGCGCATTCCGGTCTCCGTCACCCGCGGTCAGGCGGGCACGACGACGCTCAAGGACAACTTGGCCGCGCTCAGCCCGACCAAGTACCGGGTCGAGAAGTACCAGGTCGCCCAACCGGGGGACCTGGACGGAGATTGCGTCGATGACATCACCGAGCTTGATGATCTGGGCGCTCAGAACCCGATCAACCCGACCAGAACAACGACCAACGTCCAAGTCAAGGCCGCCCTGGAGTCGCGCGAGGCGTTCCAGGCGCTTTCGGATCTGCAGGACTCTGGCACGAACGCCTTCGAGGTTCTGGATGGTCTTGAGCACGTCAAGTTCATGATTCTGGGCGAGTTTGGTACGAACCCGTCCATCTATTTCATCGACACAACCGGCCCGAAGTGGCATCTGGAGTTGCTCCGGGAGTTGCGGAAACTGGGCGAGCCCGAGAGCCATCTCCTGGTGGCGATGAAGGGCAACCTGGTCTATCACCCCAACGTGATCGCCCCCGACGGGTCGCTGGGCATGTACCGCTTCTCCTACAACATCGGCACCGGCGGTTTCTCCAGGACGGCCAACCTTCACCAGTTGCTGGCCTCGGCGATGCCGTTTCTTGAGAACAACCTGGCCTACTACCCGCAAAGCGAGAGAGAGCTCGGGTACTACCGGAGGGAAAAGGCTAAGTACGACGCCTCGCGGGTCAACATCATCTTGCAGGACGACATTCTGCCCGACGTGGCCTACATTCCGGTGAACCAGGCCGAGGGCTACGGTCGCCTGCGCCTGATGGCGGAGGGCGACGATCCGCGGCCGGGGGATATTCCGATCTATGAGTCCCTGCCCAACGATCTGCCGCGCGTCGCCGGAACGATCACGACAGTGCCGCAGACGCCGCTCTCCCACGTCAATCTGCGCGCCATCCAGAACGGCGTGCCTAACGCTTTCCTGCGCGACATCCTGACGACCAAGGAGTACACGGATCTGATCGGCAAGCACGTCTACTTCGCGGTGGCGGCCGACGGATTCACGTTACGGGAGGCGACCAAGTCGGAGGTCGACGCCCATCACCAGAACGCGCGCCCGACGGCGACGCAGACGCTGACCCGCGATCTGACCGTGACCAAGATCACATCCCTGGCCAACGTCTCATTCGCCGACTGGGATGCGTTCGGCGTCAAGGCGGCCAACATGGCGGAGTTGAGCAAGCTGACTCTGCCCGCCGGTGTCGTGCCCACGGGTTACGCGGTGCCGTTCTATTTCTACGACGAGTTCATGAAGGCCAACGGCTTCTACGACGATATCGACACGATGCTGGCCGACCAGAACTTCCAGTCCGATTACGCCGTCCAGGAGTCGATGCTCAAGGCGCTGCGCAAGAAGATCAAGAAGGCAACCACGCCGGCCTGGATCATCAAGGCGCTGGAGGACATGCACGCCGCATATCCGGACGGTACCTCGTTGCGCTACCGCTCGAGCACGAACAACGAGGACCTGCCCGCGTTCAACGGAGCAGGACTGTACAGCTCAAAGACCCAGGACCCGGACGAGACGGCCGCGGACGGCATCGACAAGTCGATCAAGGCGGTCTGGGCGAGCCTGTGGAACTACCGCGCGTTCCTTGAGCGCGACTACTACCGGGTCGATCACAAGTCGGTCGCCATGGGCGTCCTAGTGCACCCCAACTATTCCGACGAGAAGTCCAACGGCGTGGCCGTGAGCCATGACCCGATCTCCTTCTCGCCCAACGTCTACTACGTGAACACGCAGATCGGGGAGGACCTGGTCACCAACCCCGAGGCCAAGTCGTATCCGGAACAGTTGCTGCTGGACTCGAACGGCAAGGCGAGCGTGCTGACCCGTTCCAACCATGCGCCGTCAGGGCAGCTGCTGATGAGCGACGCGCATCTGCTGGAATTGCGCCGTCATCTCGAAGTGATCCACAATCGATTCAAGCAGCTCTACCAGGTCAAGGACGGGGACCAGTTCGCGATCGAGATCGAGTTCAAGATCACAGCCGAGAACAAGCTGGCGATCAAACAGGCCCGCCCCTGGGTCTTCGCTGAAACTCTCTCCCTGAAACCGACGGTGTCGCTGTCGTTCGCTGAGGATACGGTGACCGAGGGCTCGCCGCTGAACCTGGCGCTCACCCGCCGCGGCGGCGATCTGTCGAAACCGCTCGTCGTCGATCTCGAGTGGACCGATCCCGACGGCAAGATCCAGGGCTCGGCCCCAGCGTCGGCGCAGTTCCCGGCCGATCAGGCGACACTGAGCGTGTCGGTACCGACTGTCCTGACCGCCAAGGTCGAACCGGACAGCACGATTACGGCGCGGATCAAAGACAAGAACGCCTACGGCGTCGGCACCCCCTCTTCCGCGTCGATCACGGTGACGGACAAGATCGGCGCCAAGCCCGAAGCGAGCATCACAGCCGGCGGCGACATAACCGAGGGCGAAGCAGCGACGTTCACGCTGACCGCCAAGCCAGCACCCACCAACAGCATCGCCGTCCGCCTGACGGTGTCGGGCGACGATGACTACATTTACGAGCGCGACCTCGGCCAACGGACCGTGATCATTCCAGCCGGGGACACCACCGCGACGGTGCGCATCGGCACAAGAGTTGACTCCCTCGACGAGGCGGCGGATGGGCGCATCGTCGCCACGCTGAACACACCACTCGCCGACGCCGGCTACACCGTGTCGCACACCGCCGGTTCCGCCAGCATCGCCGTCGCGGACGACGACAACATCGAGAGCGTTGCGTACAGGGTCGCCCCCACGGTGATCGCGAACGTTAAGTCGTATGCGGCGGAGTCGCAGCACGGCGCGGATCATGTCAACCGCTGGCGGCGCGTGCTGGTGGCGTTCGGAGAACTCGACCCCAGCGGCGTGACCGGCAGGGCAATGACCGCCGCGGAAGCGCAGCGGATGGCAGGTCTGTACGACCCCAATCGTTGGAACCCGGTAGTCGCCGAACTGACGGCACTCGAAGCGGGCACGGCCAAGCCGGTCACGATCTACCTCTTGCTCTTCTCCGATCAACTCACCGAAGGGGGCCCGCTCCTGGGCGGCCCAGGCTCAGGCAGCCAGGCCATGTTCCGAATCGCCCTGAACCGCGAGTTGCTCGCCGGAGAAACGGTCGTCGTCCCGTTCAATGTCGAAGGCGACGCCGACGCCTGGCGCCTGACCGATCCGCACGACCCGAGCGCGACCTTCGGCGCCCGATCGTCAATCACGTTCGACGAAAGCGACGGTCACCTGATCACGTTGTTCCTATTGGCCAACGACGATACCGACTCCGACAACGAAACGATCACGATCGACTTTGACAGCACTCGGCCGCCGACCCTGAACGGCAGGTCGACCGGCGTCACGCTTGGCAAGAACAGCGGATTCGACGGCAGCGAAACGACCGCCACACGGCTGATCATCATCGACGACGATCCGCCCACGCCGGAGGTCAACATCACCAACGCCTCGGGCGGCACCGAAGGCGACAACGTCACCTTCACCGTCACCGCCAGTCCCGCCCCGACATCGGACCTGGCGGTCAGCATCACAGCCGCCACCACCGGGGACTTCGGCTACGGGACGCTGCCCACCACCGTCACCATCCCAACCACGGGCAGCGCCACGATAACTGTCACCACCACAAACGATCAAGTGAACGAGGCCGACGGGTCGGTCACCCTGACACTCAACGCGGGCAGCGACTACACCGTCTCCGCAACCCAAGGCACGGCCACAGTCAGCGTCTCCGACAATGATGACCCACCGGTGGTCAGCATCACAGCCGGCAGTGACATCACCGAGGGCGGCTCGGCGACCTTTACGATCAGCACCAACCCAGCGCCGACAACCAACCTCGACGTCAGCGTCACGGTCTCCCAGGGCGGCGACTTCGCGGCATCGACGGGCGCGCAGACGGTCACGATCAGCGCCGGCGCCTCCAGCACCACCCTCACGCTCGCCACCACCGACGACCAGACCGACGAGTCCGACGGGTCGGTGACGGTCACGCTGGTGGACGGAGCCGACTACGACCTCGGTGTGTCCAAGACGGCGAAGGTGACCGTCTCCGACAATGATGACCCACCGCCTGTGATCCAACAGCAAGACCAAGACGACCAGGACGGGGCGGCGCTCACCGCCTGCGCCCGCCGTCCGACGCTGCTGATCAGCAGCCCTGAGGCCGGCCGCAGCGACGCAACGGTCGACTTCGAGATCAGCCTCAGCTGCATCCCCAGCGGCACCCTAACAATCCTCCTAACCCCTGTCCGCGATGGCAGGATCGGTGAGAACAGGCGCGTCACCTTCACCAGCCAAACGACAACCGTCACCGTCACCGTGACCATCGGCAGTGAGGACCAGCTAGGCCTCGCCCTCGCCTGGGGCCCGAGTCTGGCCAACCGCCAAGCGCAAGGAAACGTCAACTTCACCGACTAACCCCAAAGTCCACGATCAGCTTGGGCCACAGCCCGGACCGCTCCCGGAAGACATCATTGATCGTCGGGTGGTCGAATAGGCGAATTCAAGGCGTCGAAATGATCGGTCAGCACCTGCTTGGGAGTGGTCCCGTTACGGTTGTTGCCCGTGCCATGACCCATCGGGTCGCCGTGTTCATAGCCCAAATGATCGGTCATCTCCTCGGAAAGGGCCCGTTCCAAGACACGCTTGGTCAACTCGGCCAACACCCCGTCGGGACCCAAAAGATCCACACCACCCTCCGCCGCATCAGCCACCACAGCATCCACAAGCTCAGCAGACACAGCAGACACAGCAGCCGGTTCCGTCACATCCTTAACAGTCATACACATCATCTCCTCTCAGGCCAGGCTCTCACACCCAGCCACAAGATCCAGAGAACCCACCTCACACAGACATGTATACAGGCTCCTGGCTACGGGCCCGCAATTACACTCGTCGGGCTGCTCAGGATGTAGGTAGGCATGCGGAGTGACCCTGGGGCTACAGATCGAGTGACAAGCTAGGCCCTTCCCGCTCGGTGCGGTCATGGCCGGTGTACAGGTCGCGGCGCGCGATCTCCTGTTTTATGAACGACACCAAGCGCCAGACACGGGTTGCCATCTCCTGGCCCGATGGGAACTGGTCAGCAGTATAAAGAACCACCCAACCGGCCACTTCTGCGATCGCCGTAAACACCTCAGGGGTGGCCGTGACAAACCGCTCGTAACGGGCCTGTTCCTGCCACTTCTGAAGATTCTTGACTCCCACCCGAGCCAGGCGGGAATCGGCCTTGCTCCTGTGCGGTTCGGGAAGCTGAGAAAGGAGCTTGTCTATGTCATGTCCCCACGCCTGGGCCTGCGGAGACGACGACAGATGGATGAGAGCCTTCAACCCGGTCTCCACAGCAAGATGCCCGGCCGCGCAGCCTTGCGCCAGCCTCTGTTCGTACACAGCGAACGCCTCTGCCTCCTGGCCCGACTCCTCCAAGAGCCGCTGGTAAGAGGTGGGTTCCAGACTTGCTGAGATGCCTACCAGAGCGTTCGCTGCTTGGCGCAACCGCTCCACTGCTTCTTCGTAGTCGCTTTCGGGCATGACCATCTCCTTGTCCCAATCGACCTCTCCAGGTTCTTTGTCCACCACCACCACCGCCTGCCTCTTGACCCTGCTCTCGAAAGACGTGACCACCTGCTCGGTGCGCATCTTCCACTCCGGACGGTCCGTGAGATGAACATCCACCCGACAGCCCACCTCAGCAGCCGCCAACCGCTCCAGTTCCATAGCCAAGTCCTGGCGGACGGCATAATCGAGATCGTCATAGATCACCATCAAATCAATGTCACTGTGACGATGAGCGTCACCCCGGACAACCGACCCGAACACCAACACACTCCCAGCTCCCGCACCAGCCACTACCTTGGCAGCCCGTTCCGCCTCCGCCAAGGTAGGAACAAAAGACGAATCAACCATTCTCATCGCATCCGCTCCGTATGTTCACCGCCAGAGAAAAGAAGGGATTCTGAACCCGACCAACCCCTTCCTCCACCCCATTGTACCGAGCAACTCCTCAATGGTCGCTCAGGATACAAAAGTAGACACAACGGAGGAACCAACTGCCCTGTAATCTTGAAGGGCGTGCGGTTCATGAATGACCTGATGGTTGGGAACGCACCCCTCACCGGACGCCTCAACGTAGTCTCGAATGAGTCGTGCCACGGAGGAGCGGCACGGCAATGACTCAAAGGGAGAAGCGGTGTGTCGTTGAGCCTTTATCTTGATAAGCCTTCCCGTCATCGTCGTCTCGGGACTCCCTGGCTTGCGGACAATAAGATTCGAGCGTTTTTCTATGAGAAGTTTCCGCACACCCGCCGGGTGGTTTTAGAACAGAATCGAAAACTGGCGGGGGCAGACACCATCCTCCCACAGACCGGCGATGAGGCATATCCGTACGGGGAGGTTGGCATGGCTATAGATTACCGGATCCGATACTATGTTGAGATCACCCCGTTTCACAACCTGGTGGCAGCCCGCGGAGCTAAGAATGTCTCCCGGTTCACAGATGCTCTACCGGAAGGTGTCATTAGCGACTTTGTTGAGTGCCTAGAGCGAACCCTGGTCCGCGTTGATCCCAGCCAGAAGTTCCTGAGCCGCAGCGAAGAGCTAGAGATCAACCGTTATTGCTTCTGGTTAGCGCTCTTCGAGCAAGCATTCCGTGTAGGGCGGCGCTCCACCAATTCGCTTCTTGCCCAGCAATACGACTCGGTCTCAGAGTTGTTGGCTGTTGTCAAAGACGAATGGCTGGAGGACTTGTGCGCTTTGTCATGGCGGTTCTATAAGTCTTGTAAAGACCTACTGGACGAAGAATGGAGCCTGAATCCGCACTTCCAAGGAAGAGCCTGTATACATGTCTGTGTGAGGTGGGTTCTCGAAAACCGTGGCTGGTGTGAGAGCCTGGCCTGAGAGGAGATGATGTGTATGACTGTTAAGGATGTGACGGAGCGGGCTGTTGTGGCTGCTGTGTCTGATGAGCTTGTGGATGCTGTGGTGGCTGATGCCTTGGAGGGTGGTGTGGATCTTTTGGGTCCTGATGGGGTGTTGGCCGAGATAGTCCAAGCGTGTCCTGGAACGGGCCCTTTCTGAGGAGATGACCGATCACCTGGGCTGTGAGCACGGCGACCCGATCGGCCATGGCACGGGCAACAACCGTAACGGGACCACTCCCAAGCAGGTGCTGACCGAGATCGGCGCGGTGGATCTGGACGTTCCCCGGGATCGTAACGCCTCGTTCGAACCCAGGATCGTCACCGAAGGGCGCCCGGCGCTTGGAAGGTTTCAACGCCAACATCGTTGCCTTGTACGCGCGGGGTTTATCCACCCGTGACATCCGCTCAGAGCTAAAGCGCATGTACGGTGTGGAAGTGTCGTCGGCGTTGGTGTCGAAAGTCACCGACGGGATTTTGGAGGAGCTCACCGAATGGCAGAACCGGCCCCTGGACAGTGTTTATCCACTTTTGTATATAGACGCCATGGTGGTCAAGGTCCGCACGGACGGCACGGTGGTCAATCGCCCAGCGTATGTGGTGGTCGGCGTCGACGTGGACGGCCGCAAACACGTCCTTGGTGTGTGGCTGGGTGACGGTGGCGAAGGCGCCAAGTACTGGCTAGCAGTGCTCACCGAGATACGCAACCGAGGCCTCGAAGACGTGCTGATCGTGTGCTGCGACGGCCTCCGCGGACTGCCGGACGCGATCGAGGCCACCTGGCCTCAGGCGCTGGTACAGACCTGTGTCATCCACCTGATACGGGCCTCGATGCGCTTGTGCAGCTGGAAAGACCGCAGAACCATCGTCAAGGGGTTACGGACCGTGTACACCGCCACCAACGCCGAAACAGCCGCCAAAGAGTTGGACGAACTCGACGACCAGTGGGGAAACCGCTACCCGGGGATGATACGAGTATGGCGCCAAGCGTGGGAAGAGTTCACCCCGTTCCTGCGGTTCCCGCCAGAACTCCGCCGGGTGGTATACACCACCAACCTGGTCGAAAGCGTTCACTACCAGCTGCGGAAAGTCACCAAAACCAGGGGCCATTTCCCCACCGACCAATCCGCTCTGAAACTGCTGCGCCTCGCCGCTCGCAACATCACCGACAAGACAGGGGAGGAGACCTCGGCACCGGCACCCACGGCTGGACAAGAGCCCTCAACCAACTCGAAATCCACTTCCCCAACCGACTGAACCTAACCCGATAAACCCATAATGAACCCACCCCCTCACACAGACGATTTGACTGTGAGAATAAAGAAGGTGCCTTTAGAGGCTCTCAGGTTATAGCTGCTGGTGGTGGTGTCGTGACCCACGATTTGACTGACCCCGATTTTGGTGTCCTTTGCCTGATCTGTCCGACACCGACCTCCAGCAGCTTGCCTGGCGTACCGCGCTGGCCTGATCAGAAGCCTGTCCACCCCCAGGGGGTGTGACCCATCACAGTCCTGCCGTTTTCGCGGTTTGCGCCCCTCTTTTGGCGCACCGTCAGCAACCAAAGAGGGAGTTTCTCATGATAGGCACAGAAGTAGAGCATGTGATCGGGATCGATCCTGATCGTGATTGGGTCACCGCCTCGGTAGTGGATACTGCCACCACCGGAGAACAAGCCTCCGGAGTGTTCGAAACCACCCGGGTGGGATATGAACGGTTGGTGGGATGGGCCGATCAGCACACCCAGGCCACCGACCGGATATGGTCGGTGGAAGGCACCGGAAGCTACGGAGCAGGCGTATCAGGCTACCTTGCCAGCCGGGGTGAACAGGTTACAGAGTTCAACCATCCCACCCCAACTGTGGACGGCGCCAAGAACGACACCCTTGACGCTCGACGGGCCGCCCGCCAGGTGCTAGGCCGCCGTAGGCCATCGGTTCCTCGAGTTCGGGGAGACCGAGAAGCCCTCCGAGTGTTAGCAACCACCCGCCGAGGCGCCATAACAGCTAGAACATCGGCGATCAACGAACTGAAAGCCCTCCTAGTCACCGCGCCGGTCGATCTCAGGGACCAACTCCGAGGTCTTACCACCCCTGCTCTCGTAGCCACATGCGCGGCGTTCCGTCTCCGATCCGGACCCATCGGAGAACTCACCGCCACCAAACAAGCAATGCGCAGCCTGGCCAGGCGCATCCGCGCGCTCTCCACAGAGACCCAAGACCTCAAAACATCCATCACCGAACTGGTCATCTCTGTCGCTCCGCACCTGCTGAACCAGCCAGGAATAGGCCCCATCACCGCCGCTCAAGTGCTCATCGCCTGGTCCCACCCCCGCCGATGCCGCAACAAAGCAGCCTTCGCTCGCCTAGCCGGCGTAGCACCACTCGAAGCATCCTCCGGGCAACACACCCGCCACCGGCTCAACAGACACGGCGACCGCCAACTAAACCAGGCCCTCCACACCATCGCCATCAGCCGCTCCCGACACTGTCCCAAAACCAAGGCCTACATCGCCAAACGAACCAGCCAAGGAAAAACCACCCAAGAAACCCGCCGCTGCCTCAAACGATACATCGCCCGACAGCTCTACCGCCTTCTCGAAAACCCCCCACCCACCTAAACACCCCACCCCTCCAAACACGATTTGGAAATCATAGAAGCATCAGGCCCGCCACCGGCTCAACCGGGGCGGGAACCGCCAAGCCAACCAGGCCCTATGGCGCATCGCCACCACCCGCATGCGCCGACACCAACCAACCATCTCATACATCGAAAAACGCCAGGCGGAAGGCAAGAACCGACGCGAGATCGTCCGCTGTCTCAAACGCCACATCGCCAGAGAGATCTACCACCTACTCACCAACCCACCCCCAACACCTGACGGCAACGATCTCCGCTGCCTACGCCAAAACACCCCGACCACGCTCGCTCAAGCCGCCACAGCCCTACAAACCTACCCAACCCGCCTCTCCCAACTCGAACGAGGCATCCACCACAACCACCAACTCGCCACCCGATACCACCAATGGCTCACCACCCACCAAAACTCGATTTGACAAAAATAGGAGCATCGTCGTGTTCACCATCACCGGCGACAGCTACCGACTCCGAAGCTACCAAGCACAAGCCAGAAAACAGCGACCGAAAGGAGACCCGCTAGCCTAAAACCACTAACCCAGGGTGGGGAATTTCGGTGATCGACTCTGGGGAATTTCGATGATCGCCATCACACTCATACTGGGCGACCCCGCTGGGCTTGGGAGTTTAGCTAGGGCGTACCCGATTGTGAGGGATGGTCTCCCCAATACTGGAGCGGCCGGTGGGGAACACGGCGAGATTCTGATAGGACAAGACCGTGTTCTCCCACCGTCCGGGCAGGCTCCCCCGCACTACAACTCAAGGAATTCGGGAGGGAGAGCCCGAAGTCATTGAAGGGGCGTAGTGGCCACTTTTTCGAACCTGGTAGCACACCATCGGGTATAACCTTGGCGGTGCGAGACATGAGCTGCAACCCACACCAGTTAGTCATCCGGTTGGCGACACAAGTTGGTGGTGTATGGTGGCTGCGGCTGACCAGCCAGCCCTGGTCGCGGGTTTTAGTACAACCGTCGGCGGTTGGCTTCGTCTTCCTCGGCATCAATCTGCGAGGCGTCAGCTCCAGCTATTTGGTCGGCCAGCACCTGCCCATAGGTGGGATAGGACGACCGGTCTATCTGAATGTCCGGATCCCAGAAGCGGCTGCGAAGCAGAGCACGACCACAATGTAGGAACACCTCCTCCACGGTTACCTTGAGCCCCGACAGGGGGGCCCGAGATCCCACGGTCATCGGTTCCAGTGCCCCGGGGTCGGTGATGATTTCAGCCCGGCCCTTCACTCGCAACGTCTCGTTCATTCCAGGAACGAAGAACAGTAGACCCACCCCGGGGTTTTCGACAACGTTCTGTATAGAGTCCACTTGGTTGTTGCCCGGACGGTCCGGCACCAGCAGGGTCTTTTCGTCCAGCACCTGCACAAACCCCGGTGGGTCGCCCCTGGGAGAAGCATCAGCTTGACCATCGACGTTGCTGGTGCTCAGCACACAAAAAGGCGACATCGCGATGAATGTCCGGCTGTGGATATCAAGGTGATCCAACACCTTCTGTGCCGCCCGGGCAGCCGGTGGCCGATAGACATCCCGCAGTTCTGTCTGATTCGAAATGCTCATGACAGTCCAGTCACTCGCCTAAACCTTCCTTTTGATCTTAGTGGCCCATCCCCCCTCTTTCTGGGAGACCTTCTGGTTGGCCATCTGCGACCCAAAAGAGCTTAACGAAGACAAAAAGGAGTCGCCAGCACCCCAACCTGGTCCGGTTTGGAACAGGCGAAGTTCCGGCTACCAAATCGACAGGGGGTGTCCACGGGACCAGACCGCCTCCTTGGTCTTCGGCTACCGCTGAGAACATGATGACGATCAGTGAAAATCCACTCCATCCTTGAGTGGCCCTTAAATGGGGTACTGGCAAAGGCCGATACTACGCTGACCTGGGATCCTATAGGCTGCTAGGTGTTGGGGGAGGTCAGTCGGCAGGACATCCCATGCATCCGCGGGGATAGTCTCATGGAGTTCCTTAACCGCCTTGATTATTGCGCTCTAACTGTACTTCCCAGGGACGTTGTTGACGGTTTTGGTGCTTGGATAAGGGAGGGCCTCCCTGGTTTGATTCGTGGGGTAAGCAAATCCTTCGAATCAAAGGAGGCCCTCGTGGGGAACTGTAGGAAGTTGACGCCGTTCGGGCGTAGGTTGTTGGTGGATCGGATCCTGGTGGAAGGCTGGCCGGTGGCTCACGCCGCCGAAGCAGCGGGGGTTTCCCGCCAGACCGCCTACCGGTGGCTGAAACGCTTCCGGGAGGAAGGCGAACCGGGCCTCATGGATCGTTCGTCTCGTCCCCATCGCAGTCCCAACCGGGTACCGGTCGAGACAGAGAACAGGATCGTGGCGGATCGGATCTTGGAGAAAGAAGGACCCCATTTGATGGCATGGCGGCTGGGCGTACCACGCTCGACTATCTACCGCGTGCTTTCCCGCCGGGGTCTTTCCCGCCTCACAGATTTGGACCGGACCAGCGGCGTCCCGATCCGCTATGAGCGGGATTGCCCAGGTGAACTGGTCCATGTGGACATCAAGAAGCTGGGCAGAATCCCTGATGGGGGAGGATGGAGAATCCACGGGCGAGACAAAGCCGGGCCCAGACAGAAGGTGGGATATGAGTATCTGCATTCGATGGTCGATGACCACAGTCGCATGGCCTACACCGAAGTGTTAGACACCGACGACGCCCAAGCCTGTGCCGGGTTCATGCTCCGCGCCGGCCGCTGGTTCGCTACTTATGGGTTCCGTGTGGACCGGGTGATGACCGACAACGCCTGGGCCTACCGCCGCAGTCGGGCATTCGCCAAAGTGCTCACCGACCTGGACGCGTCTCATAAAACGATCCGTCCCTACCGGCCGCAGACCAACGGCAAAGTGGAACGCTTCCACCAAACCCTCCTAAAAGGATGGGCCTACAAACGTCCCTATCTCACCAACCAGCAACGCCGCCAGGCCCTCCACCGGTTCCTCCGCACCTACAATCACCACCGACCCCACAGCTCACTCGGAGACCAACCACCCATCACCCGACTTGTAAACCACCTCTGTGGGAAGGACATCTAACCGCCGGGGGGTGATACGCTTCCACAGTGAAACTGTCACCTCGGTACCCTCCTCCAGATCAACGGGATTGATGGGCATGAACACGCCGTTGGTGTAAGTAGCTTTTGTGGTTGTGGCCATGACCCCTGCTTTTCACTCTCCTTAGCCTGCACGCGTCCCGGGAACGCCGCCCCGTGGTGCAGGTTCCACCGCCTTATCGTCCGGGGGGTGGGGTATTGGCCGTTAGGTGTAACTGTTCTAACGAGGCTTCTATGCGCTCTTGGCGCTGCTCAAGGGACCGCATTCGGTCGGCGACGTCGGCTTCCTGGTCCGCTTCGACGAAGAACGCGGCGGCGTTGGCGGTAGTTTCTCCAGGATAAGGTCCACTTTGGTCTCCAGCCGGTCCATCCTGAACTCCAGCCGATCCATCCTCACTTGTAGCCCGGCCATCCCGGTCTTCAGCGTGTCCACATCCGTACCAATGATGTTCAGTTCCTGTTGAAGTTCGGACAGTTTAGCGAAAAACTGCTGGTTGATCTGGATCATGTCTACAGGAGCTTCGACTGTCATTGCCTATCTGTTTATCGCAACGATCATTATACCAGCCGGGCTCTTAATTACAGGGAGAAATGATGATGGTGTCCACCGGCCCACTACACCGCGACTGTCTTAATCTGGTCCTTGAGAAAGTGGTATTCGGTCTGGTTCATCGTAGCCCGATCGTCGGGCTTGATCGTCACACGGGCGTACAGGCCCGTTCACTTCCACGACCTCGACACCGATGCTCATAAGGTGGCGGGCCAAGCCGGCGCCGTAGCTTTCGGTGCCCTGTATATCGACCCGGGCAAGGTTGCCGTGTGACTGCAGCCAGTCACCCAGTTGTTCATAGTCGGTGGCATCGGCTGGGAACGGCGATGACGCCAACACCCGACCGGCTGTATCCACCACCGCTGCGACATGGGTATCTCGATGGGTGTCCACCCCACCGAACACAACCCGATCATCCTCTGACATGAGCCTCTTCTCTCTTCTAGAATCAGTTACCTGTTCCTCTTGACCTGAAAAAGCGGTGGACAGGCCACTCCGGTGGCAAGAGCAAGGCTCCTATCAGGTCACATCCGTTCTGTCAGGGGGAACTTCCCGCCCCCAGGCCGGGAGCAGGCCGACAGATCCCAGAAAAGGCACCAAGCCGAATTTCGATCGGGTCAGACCCGCCCCGGCCTAAGGGCCCACTCAAGTATGGAGTGGAATTCCGGTGATCGCCATCATTGCAGTTAACCTGTTTCATTGAAAGGTCTTCGGAACGGGGTGAAGGTCCAATGTCTACACGCAGGAACAGCAGCAGTTCGTCTTCCCAGATGCTGATTCTGGTGGCGGTGATGCTGGCGGTCCTGATCGGGTACTGGGTGCTCACTGGCAACGACACCCCTTCGAAGGACGACCCGGCCGGTTACACCCGGCATGTGGTCTCCGAAGCCATCGAACGGTACCAGGAGGACGGCCGGGAGCTCACGATTTCCTACCACAACAATCCCATGAACGTCGACGGGCCGTGGTATGTGTTCATAATCGACGAGAACGGCTACACCATCGGGCATCACAACCCGGATTTCAGATATCAGGATCCGGCCCTTCGGGTGGACTCGACCGGCCATTTCTACGGCGACGATATGCTGGCGGCTACCGAGGACGGTCACTGGGTCTCCTACGTCTTCGTGAATCCTGACACCGGGGAGGAACAGCGAAAGCATGCCTGGGTGGTCCTCCATGACGGACTGATCTTCGGTTCCGGCTGGTACGAACCTGTCGAGCCCTAGGTTTCCCCCGATACCGGGATTTCGTGCACGAGGGTGTGCGGTTTCCTATAGTTCCCCAGCATGGCTCCGCATCTTCCGAGGTTCTACAAACTCCCAGATAAAGACAGGTGCTTTTTCAACGTTGTGGGCGAAAGCCATCGAATGGATGCCGTTCGTCGTCTCGTTAGACGGGCCAAACGCAAAAACACGACGAAGGCCGAAGGGTGGACCAAGGTCGGACTGGTGTTGTGGCTCATACCCGAGCCTACGAACCGGTTCGACCCGAACGCCATAAGGGTTTGTGCCACAGCGGACGGCAAATACCAGGTGGGTTATGTCCCTGCTGCACGGGCCGAGAAGTGGGCTGAACTCATCGAGAGTCCTATTTCCGTCAAAGGTTCCATTGTCGGCAAGCGAGGCAAATGGGGTGTCAAACTGGACGTGGACGACCTGAAGGCTCACAATCTCCGACGCCGGCAAGAAGCCCGCCCGGGTGCCGCTAGTTGTCCTTCCCACAGAGGTGGGTTACAAGTCGGGTGATGGGTGGTTTCCGAGTGAGCTGTGGGGTCGGTGGTGATTGTAGGTGCGGAGGAATCTGGTGAGGGCTCGGCGTCGTTGCTGGTTGGTTTGGTAGGGGCGTTTGTAGGCCCATCCTGCGAGGAGGGTCTGGTGGACATCAAAAAGCTGGGGAAAGTACCTGATGGAGGCGGATGGAAGGTCCTGGGACGACCAGGAGCCGGACCCTCACAGAAAGTGGGATATGAGTATGTGCATTCGATGGTCGATGACCACACCCGCATGGCCTACTCAGAAGTCCTCGACGCCCAGGACGCCCAAGCCTGTGCCGGGTTCATGCTCCGCGCCGCCCACTGGTTCGCCACCTGGGGGTAATCGCATCGACCGGGTAATGACCGACAACGCCATGGCCTACCGCCGCAGCCAGGTCTTCGCCGATGCCCTCACCCAGATCGGCGCTGCTCACAAACTGATCCGCCCCTACCGGCCCCAAACCAACGTGCGTGTATATATGGGGGGTGCCGGTGGGGATGGCTCCAAACTAACGCGCCCCCACTCTTGGTGGTGGCTTTGCACCCGAGTGCCTCCCCACCGGTTTTATCGGTTTGGGTGGTGTCGCTTGATAGAAGCTCGAGAAACTGACAGGAAGTGATCTCAACACACGTTTGCGCACACCCAATCCCTGCCCAGCCCGCTGTTTGTACGAAAGGAAACCCTGTTTGTGACTGTTATCGGGATCGATTCCCATAAGGATACCCTTTCTGGTGTACTGGCTGACGAGTCAGGCCGCCCCCTGGAGGAACGTATCTTCTCGAACACGCCCCGTGGGCACACCCAGGCGGCTGCCTGGGTCCAGGACACCGCCGCCCGGCGGGTCGCTATCGAGGGATCCGGCAACTACGGCCGGTCCTTGGCGTTGGCTCTTACAGCTATCGTTGATGTTGTTGACGTACCGCCTCAGATGACCGCCCGCGCCCGGAAAACCCAGCGAACCCACACTAAATCAGACTCCACGGACGCTCTTTTGATCGCCCGGGTCGGTGCCCGTGACAACGACCTGCCACCTCCTCGTCTCAACGGTCCCATAGAGGACCTGCGTTGTCTGGTCCACTACCGCCGTGAACTGGTCCAAGCCCGAACCCAGGACATCTCCCGTCTCCACGCCGACCTCCAACAGATCGCCTGTGGATACCACCGAAAGATCACCACCCCCCTCACCTCTGCGAAGGCTCTCCAACGAGTGTCACGCATGATCAGAGGAAACCAAACACCCCGAGCTCTGATCGCCCGGCACCGCCTCAACAACATCCGAGCACTCAACCGGAAGATCAAAGACCTCAACGGGGCCATCACCACCACCGTTGAAACCTCGGGAACCACCCTCACCAACATCCACGGCGTAGGCGTCCTCGTAGCAGCAGAGATCCTCGCCGAAGTCGGTGATCCCACCCGCTATGCGACTAAAGCCAAGTTCGCCATGGCCAACGGCACCGCACCCCTCCAGGCCAGCAGCGGCCGAACCAAACGCCACCGACTCAACCGTGGAGGGAACCGCCAACTGAACCGGGCCATCCACACCATCGCCATAACCCAAATAGCCCGACCAGGCACCGAAGGCAGAAAATACTACGAACGAAAACTCGCCGCCGGCAAAAGCAAAAGAGAAGCCACCAGAGCACTCAAACGACGCATCTCAGACCGCGTCTGGACCCACCTCCAACAACAAAACCCACCCGGATTTTGACATAGAAGCTCGGGAAGGTCGAACGCTTCCACCAGACCCTCCTCGCAGGATGGGCCTACAAACGCCCCTACCAAACCAACCAGCAACGACGCCGAGCCCTCACCAGATTCCTCCGCACCTACAATCACCACCAACCCCACAGCTCACTCGGAGACCAACCACCCATCACCCGACTTGTAACCCACCTCTGTGGGAAGGACAACTAGACAAAGGAGGACCACGATGCACCATAGCGAACTGGCCATTTACCGTAACCTGCAGGGTCGGCTGTACCGGGCGGCCGAAATCATCGACAGCTTTGCCACGTCCCTTCGCCTTTTCGACGCGGCCGATCCGCATGTCAAACGGGTCGATGGAACCGTTTACGTCTCCATTGAGGGGCAGTGGCAAAGTCTCGATAACGTTCATCATGTCGTGACTGCGGCCGGGCAGACCTTGATCAAACTGGTCACGATGATCGAAAATGACCCGTCACCGGGGGAACTGACCTACTGACCGAATCGATGGCGGAAAAAGATATTCCTGGGGCTGTGGCGGGAGCGGTTTTCGCGTTGGTGATTTTGGTGGTGGCCGGTGGGATCATCGCGGTGGTTTGGGCGGTCGTCACCGTTTTGCGCTAAGATGCTTTTATTGGGGCAGCATTCTCTTTTTCCGTGAATGACCGCATCCGGGGGCGGGATTGCTGGGAGATGGCGTTAAAACGGCCCGGTCTGTGTACGGTCAAGGAGTGGTGCCTGTTTTGGGTGATGGACAGAGGCCGTCTTCGAAAATTGTGGGTGGGGTTTTGAGCCACCAGAAGCTATGGGTATGTGGGGGCGTCCTCCTCCAAGCCGCATTTATTGAACGCCTCGGTCAGTCCTTCGGGCGTCTCGCCCAAGCTGGCTTCTTGCATGGCTTTCACCACCTGCTCAGGTCCTCCTAACTCGTCGAACAGGCAAGCTGCCCCCTCCTTGTCCTCAGGCTGCATTCCTAGCCTCGGAGAGTAGATAGCCCATTCTTCATCGTTCATGCACACCACAGAGACGTTGAGAGCGGCCATGCTCATCGCCAGGGAACTCGCAGGACTGCCAAATGCGATGGCCGGGGCTAACAAACCGCGCAGGTCAATCGGCACGAATCCTTCCCTTATGCACAAGGAGGTCTCTTCGCTGAACGGTTCGACCTGTCCCACAAGTGTCGTCAAAAACAGTCTCAGCACCGTATCGTCTTGCAAGCAGTTGACGATGTCTGCTGTGGTTTCCGGTGAACTGCCGGGAGACCGTCCCGTCATCTGCAACAGTTCCTCCGGACCGATACCCTTATCGCCGAGGCAGGACTGCTCCCTGGGCGACAGACCGGACAGGAACGCCTGAGGATCGTCAACAGCGAAAGGAACCAGCCGATCCGGCGGCAGGGCCATGTCCTCCGTGGAGTCGCCACCGACATCCCCCGGGCCGGAATCCCCAGGCATCTCGGTAAAGCCCACCCCACACTTGTTCGTCGCAGCTATAAACGCCGTGGGCAGCCCAGATTCATCCGTTCGGAGCAACGCTTCCGCGAGTCCCGTCGGGCCTCCCAACTCCGCCAGCAGACAATCCGTACCGGATTCGTCGCGAGGCCCCAACCCCAGAACAGGAGCGGCCGCCTCCCACTCCCCATCCTCCAGGCACGCCGTGACCGTCAAGAAACTAGCCAACCCGGCGATCTCGTCATCTAGTTCCGCATCTGCGCCTCCCGATTTCAATAACGAGCGCAGGCTCAACCCGCCAAGACCGTCACGGATACAATCGGACGTCTCGGCGCTCAAATCTCCAGGCGCGATCAACAGCTCACTCAGAAACATCCTAAGCAACGTTTCCTCTCCCAGGCAATCAATGATGGCGTCCCCCTCTTCCGACGAACCAGCCGATGTCATAGCGGCCATGACCTGAGAAACGCCGATCCCGCTGTCGGACAAACAGGACTGCTCATCAACCGACAAACCCGACAGAAACACCTGCGGATCGTCCATGTTCGGCCCGGCAAGGCCCCCAGCGGTCTCCGAACCGTCCCCCGGCGAAACAGCCGTTACCGTAGGCGAAGGAGCGACCGTTAGCGTGGTAGCGACCTCCGGTGCACGAGTCGCTGTCGGCTCAGCCGTAGGCTGTGACACCGGTGCCGGATCGTCGCCAAAACAGGCCAGGCTTGCGAACAGCAACACAAACACAGCTAGAACGATCAACTTTCGAAATGCCCTGCCCTCAAAGACCGCCATAGCCTTAGCAAAGTATAAACGCTCACCGCCCCAGAATCGGACAGAGCAAAACCCCCGAAAGAGACTGACCGCCCTCCATAGAATGCCCAAGGGCAGAAGCACAACAAGCTGAATCCTGTTGGGGGGCGCCTGACATCTCAGAGAGTGGCGAATCGCCCCCACCACCGAGAACCGCAAACAACACCTCCTCCACTGCGAGCCCAACAATTTACAGAGAACCCAGAGAGCGTCCTGATACCAAAAATGGTACTAACAAAGGCCAATACAACGCTGACCTGGGATCATATAGGCCGCTAGGGTGTTGGGGGAGGGATCCCGAAATAGGGGCCGCAGTTTTCGCGATTTTTCCGTCGTGATCATCGGGGTTTTTTGCCTATAGTTCCGCGGATGGATCAAACACCTTTACGCCAGCCACTACCCCAACTCGATCTCGCCCTCACCCCCACACCGCTGCACAGGTTCCCCCGATTGCGGGAGGTATGGGGAGGGCCCCATGTGTGGGTGAAGCGCGACGACCTGACGGGCTTCGGCCTGTCGGGCAACAAGGTCCGGAAATTGGAGTTTCACCTGGCGGCGGCTCTCGAGGCCGGCGCCGACACGGTGATCACCTGCGGGGCGTACCAGTCGAACCACTGCCGGGCCACCGCCCTGGCCTGTGCCCGTTTGGGCCTGGACGTGCGCCTGGTGCTCCGCACCCCCGATGGCGAGGCGCCGGCCAAGATCGGCGGGAACCTGCTCATCGACATGCTGGCCGGCGCCGCGATCAGTTACATATCGGTGGCTGACTGGGAGCACCGGGATGAAATCATGGCCGAGGACGCCGCCCGCCTGGCAGCCTCGGGCCGCAAGTCGTGGGTGATCCCCCAGGGCGCCTCCGACAAGCTGGGGATGTGGGGGATGTCGCTCGGCTTCCGGGAGTTGGTGGAACAGATCCCCCGAGAGATCGGCACGGACGTGGCGGCGGTGGTGCATGCCGGCTCCTCGGGCGGCACCACGTCGGGTTTCGGCTGGGCGTCGGACCGGACCGGCTTCCAGAGCCCGCTCCTGGCCCTCTGCATATCGGAGCCGGTCGAGTCCCTGATGGCGCGGGTGCGGCCCATCTGGAAGTCGGGGATCGAAGCCTTCGGAGGGGAGATGCCGTCACCGCTGCTGGAGCACACCGACCAGTACCTGACCGGTGGATACGCCCAGGTCAGCGAGGAATTGATGGAGGTGCAGACCCAGGCGACCAGGCTGACGGGCCTCCTGTTCGACCCGACCTACACCGGAAAGGCCATCTACGGGTTGCGGAAGGAGATAGCCGCCGGTCGTTTCGACGATGACGATCACGTCGTCTTCTGGCACACCGGAGGAGGCTTCGGCGCACTGGTCGATCGGGCTTAGCGGCGGCGAGGGGAGAGATCCCCTCCCACCAGAAATAGCCGACTCCCTCCCTGGAAAGGCGGCTCGACGTCTCTTCTCCCCCCACTCGGCGACCTCATCCGGTAACGCCCCCTAGCCTTCTTCCTATCTGGCAGAGAAGCGGCCGAGAGGAGTAACGAAAAATGCACCACTGGAACGACTGGAACAAAGAGGTCATCGAGGAATTCCGGGCGGCCGGCGGGATCGGCGCGGGGCAGTTCGAGGGAAGGCCGCTCTTTTTGCTCCATCATGTCGGCGCCCGGACCGGGACCAAGCGGATAGCTCCGCTCCTGTACCAGGATGTCGAGGGAGGCTACGCCATCTTTGCCTCCAAGGGCGGCTCGCCCACCAATCCCGACTGGTATTACAACCTGCTGGCGAACCCCGAAGTCGGCGTGGAACTCGGTGGGGAGGTCATCCCCGCCCGGGCCCGGGTGACCGAGGGAGCCGAACGCGAGAGAATCTGGAGCCGGCAGAAGAGGGAGTACCCCTTCTTCGCCGAGTACGACGAGAAGACCACCCGGGAGATACCGGTGATCGTCCTGGACACCCTCTAGGGCGCCCGAGTCTCCGGACACAAGGTAGAGGGAGGGATCAGCCCAACGGTTCCCGGCAGGTGCCGTCCAGCATGCACGGGTTGACCTTGATGATCGCCTGCCGTGGCTCGTAGGCGATCTCCCATCTCTGGGTGGTCTCCTGGCCTGCCTGGCGGATCGTGCGGGTGACCCGGGTGGTCCAACCCGCTTGGGCCACTTGGACATACTCCTTCTGGCCGACCGCAATCTCCGGATCCGCAACCAACGATGGATGGGGCGGGTCGACGACGTCGAGACGCTCCGAGACCTCGGCTGTCACCACCCGCGCCCCGGGGCCTCCTTCGAACAGGACCTGCATGTGGCCCGCGCCGTCCCTCCACTCCCCCGCCACCGACCGTCCGTCGTTGTTCCCGAACAGCTTGACGGTGAGAGAGGTGTCGGTGTACTCGGTCCTGATCAACACGTCGGAAGGAGAGTCGTTGCGAAAGATCAGGTCGATGTCGGGCCAGTTGATGGTGGCCTCTATCCCCTCGGGGTAGCGGGAAAAGTAGCCGCTGTGAGGCATGTGGAACACGTCCTGGTAGCCGCCCCAGAAAACCGCGTTGTAGAGGGTTGTTGCGAACTGGCTGACTCCTCCTCCCACGCTGGGAATCAGGGTGCCGTTCACCAGGGTCGGCGCTTCGAGGAACCCCTTCTCCAGGGTCCGCCTCCCAACCCGCCGGTTCAGGCTGAACCGCTGGCGGGGCTTCACCACCGCGCCGTCGACCAGGTCGGCGATCAGGTGGATGTTGGTCACCCGGGCCGAGCAGCAGTAGTGGTAGGTGGTGTACTGCGACACCAGGTGAAGGTCGCCGACCCGCTCCAACTCGGGGACCGGCTCCTCCTGGACGGCCTCCGCCCTGGGCACCAGGTTCACCGCCCGGGCCAGGAAGGTAGCCATCTCCGCCCGGGTGACCGGCCTGTCCGGACAGTACCGGGCCGGACGGGTGGAGCACCCGAGGGTGATGTTTGCGGCCGCCAAGGCGTCGATGTTGTTTGAGTGGACGTTGCCGACCGTGTCGGTGGAACCGGCCGGCTCGGCGGCTGGCAGACCAAAGGCCCGGGTCAGGAAACTCGCCATCTGGGCGCGGGTGACCGGCTGGTCTGGACAGTACCGCGCCGGGCGGAGACCACAACCCTGGGTGATTCCCAGTTCCGCCAGTGTCTCCACAAAGGGCGACCACCACGCGTCGCTCTCCACATCCACAAAGCTGGTGGACGCGTCACCAGAGGGATTCAGGCCGAACGCCACTCGCCCGAGCCACACCGCCATCACCCAGCGCGACACCGGGTCGTCGGGGCAGAACTTGCGGTCGGCGCAATCGGTGCCTATGAAGGCGCCGGTCGCACCCAGGGCTCTGACCGCGGCGGCGTGTTCCCCCGCCTGGGTGATGTCGTCGTAGTCGAAGATCGCGGCAGGCGCCGGGGAGGCTGTCGGCCCAGGAGTCATCGACGCCAGCACGACCACCAAAAGGACGGGCAAACGAGACAGAACAGTTCTTAGACGGGACGCCGACAAGCCTTTTCCGAGAATAAACGAGGCGCATCGCGGCGGAAGGTCTTTCGACGCCGCCCGGCCGCCCGTCCGCTTCTCCGGACCGGGCAGGATCGGGCCCACCGGCGATGTGGATACCATCAGAGCACCACCCGTCTCCGGAACGCCTTTTGTCCAAGAACCCGCAATCTCTCCCGCCCGCCGCGCTCTCCTCCAGGATCCCGGTCCCCTGGGGCGTGGTCCTGGCGGGGGCCGCCATCGCCTTCCTGGTGATGGGCGCCCGCCAGACCCTCGGCATCTTCCTGCGAGCGGTTACCGAGGAGTTGGGATCGGGGCGGGAGCCTTACAGCCTGGCGGTGGCCATCCTCAGCCTGCTCATGGGTCTGCCGGTGGGCGGCTACCTGGCCGACCGCTTCGACCCCCGGCGGGTGCTTCTGGGGTCTGCTGTCATATACGGGATAGCCATGGTGGGCGTGGCCCGCCTCACCTCGGCGGCCGGTCTGCTGCTCTTCCTGGGACTCCTGGGAGGCATCGGGTTCAGCGGGGTGTCCCTGGCCCTGGTGATGGGGGCGGTGGGCAGGCTGGTCCCCGCCGAGCGGCGGTCGTCGATGCTGGGAGTGATAACCGGAGGGGCCTCGGTGGGTATGTTCCTGACCGTTCCGGTCGCCCAGGTGGGCCTGGACACGATCGGATGGCGATGGAGCTTCGGGGTCATAGCGATGTCAGCCGTGCTCATAGGGACCTTGGCCTTCCTGTTCCCCGGCCGCCGAAGCGAGGGGACGCAAAGCGAGGACACAATCGACGAGCCCTTCGTCGAGACCCTCCGCAGGGCCCGGCGGAACCGGAGCTACCTGCTGTTGATCTCCGGGTTCTTCGTCTGCGGCTTTCATGTGAGCTTCATCGCCATTCACCTTCCGGCCTTCCTGACCGACGCCGGGCTGAGCGGCGGGGTTGCCTCCATCGCCCTGGCGATGATCGGGCTGTTCAACATCCTCGGCTCTCCCCTCTTCGGCCGCCTCGGCGACAGCTACCGCAAGCGGACCCTGCTGGCCCTGCTGTACGGCGTGCGGGGGCTGTTGATGGTCGCTTTGCTCCTGGTCCCGATCACCACCGTCACGGCCATCGTGTTCGGCGCCGCCATGGGAATGGTCTGGCTGGGGACCGTGCCGCTCACCTCGGCCACGGTCGCACACCTGCTGGGCGCCCGCTACCTCACCACCATGTTCGGCGTGGTGTTCTTCTCCCACCAGGTGGGCGCATTCCTGGGAGTGTGGCTGGGCGGGCGGGTGTACGACGCCACCGGCTCCTACGTCCCGATCTGGCTGATCGCCATCGGGCTGGCCGCGGCGGCGGTGATCGTCCACCTTCCCATCCAGGATCAGCGACCCGCATTCCTGGCCAGTCCGGCTGTGGCGGGCGGGAAGACGTGACCGGGTGACCACCGCCCCTTCCGAGAGGGCCGACAACGCCGATAGGAAACCGGGGGTTCCGTCCCCGTCGCAGGTCCCCTGGGCGATGGTCCTGGCGGGCGCGGTGATCGGTCTCCTGTCCATGGGGATCCGCCAGTCCCTGGGGGTGTTCCTGCTGGCGGTCTCCGAAGACCTGGGACCGGGGCGGGAGCCGTTCAGCCTGGCGGTGGCGGTGCTGAGCTTCCTGATGGGGTTGCCGGTCGCCGGGTACCTGGCCGACCGGTACGACCACCGACGGGTCCTGCTGGCCTGCTCGCTCCTCTACGGCGGAGCGCTGGTGGTGGTCTCCCAACTCCATTCCTCGGGCGGGCTGGTGCTCTATCTGGGAGTGGTGGCGGGTCTCGGCACCAGCGGCCTGTCGTTCGGCGTGCTGATGGGTGCGGTGGGGAGGCTGGTGCCCGTCGGGCGGCGATCGGCGATGATGGGGGTGGTGGCCGCCGGGACCTCCATGGGAATGCTGCTGGTGGCGCCCGCCGCCCAGTTCGGCCTGGAGGCCTTCGGCTGGCGGGCTTCTTTCGCCACCATGGGCGCGGTGGTGCTGGCCATGAGTTCCCTGGCCTTCCTCTTCCCCCGCCAGGCTGCCATGCAGGCGGCCCAGGGCGGAGTGTCCGACGAGCCCTTCGGGGCGGCCGTCCGCAAGGCGCGGCGCAACCGCAGCTACCTGCTGTTGACCGCCGGCTTCTTCGTGAACGGGTTCCACATCGGGATGATCGTCACCCACCTTCCCGCCTACCTGATCGACGGGGGGATAACCGGCGTGGTGGCCGCTCTGGTGCTGGCGGTGATCGGCGGGGTCAACATCTTCAGTTCCCCGATGTTCGGACGGCTCGGCGACCGGCTGCGCAAGCGGAATCTCCTGATGCTCATCTACGGGACGCGGGCGGTGTTGATCGCCGCCCTTCTGATCCTTCCCCTCAGTCCGGCCACCGCCCTGGCGTTCGGCCTATGCATCGGGGTGATGTGGATGGGTGCGGTGCCCCTGACTTCGGCCACGGTGGCTCATCTGCTCGGGGCCCGCTACCTCTCGGCGCTGTTCGGGGTGGTGTTCTTCTCCCACCAGATCGGCGCCTCCATCGGAGGCTGGCTGCCCGGCAGGGTGTTCGACGCCACCGGCTCCTACCTACCGGTCTGGCTGCTGGCCATCGGGCTGTCGGTGGCGGCCCTCCTCATCCACCTGCCCATCCAGGACCGGGGAGCGCCGGCCCCAGGTTGAACCGCTGTCCCGGTCCGCCGGCAAACTGGCGGCGTCGGTTGTGAAAAAACCAGCCGCCGGCGGGTTGACTCCTGTCACACCGGGGGACCACGCTGCTATCAGCCAAACACCGAGACGGTCCGGGCCAGACGTCGATCGGACCCGCATCGAGGGATCAATCGCTCGAGCAAGCCCCTGACCCGGGCTGGACGGGGCCTGTTCGACCCTGGAAAGGTGGTGGAGGGGGAGGGCCCAATAGGGGACCCGATTTTCGTGGGATTTGGGACGGCTTTGGACATCACTTGCCACATGGGGTGAAAGGTTGTCAGTTGGCTGGGTAGTTATTCGCGATCCGACGAAGCCATCTTGGTTTGCCGCCCGCTTCACCAAATGCGACTGTAAAGTGCCGAGTATCCGACTGAGGGGAGTCACATGACACAAACCGGTTCACCATCGATGAAAAATGCACCGGGTGCTGAAAGTAAGGGAGAACTTGCCCTTGAACTTTGGGACCTCCTGCGGCGTACTCCTCCTGATGAAGAAGTTTCACCTGAATGGATGGCCAGGGAACTTCGGTGTTCCCGGGAAGACCTCCGCGAAGCCGCCAGGCTGGTGGAAGAAGCCATGATCTACGTACGGAAGGAGGCCGCCAAACGTGAGGAGCCCCCCGAGTGGTCCCTTCCCCCGGCGTCCAAGGAGATGAGGGACCTGTTTGCCTTCGCTTGATGTCATCTGGACAGGGGTGACCGCGGGCGCCACGGCATCTGTCATAGCCCTGATAGGGATGGGGATCAGGTTGTGGGTGGGCGAAGACTCAGACACGCCGACACCCTGGCCGCGTTAACCGAGGGGCAGCAGAGGATCACAGACGATGCCTTGGCGGCATATGAACCCGCTCGGAGACGGATCAGGGACCTGGAGAAGGACAATCGGCGTATGCACCAACGTCTCCGGCAGGCGAGCAGGGATTAGCCGGCCCTTCTGAATCCTCGGTCCTTCCGAACATCTGATCAAGGTACGGTATCCCCTCCCCCGTCACCTGGCTGATTTTGGTAGTCCTCTCCCGAAGTAGGCATAGCCCCAGGCGACCCATTGTCCTGGTCCCCTTTGTGGAAGTCCCCAGGCCTCACGCACAACTGGTCGTTGGTGCCCCAGTCGCCCCAGAAAGTGGGTCTGTAGTCTCGTGTGTCGACTCTTCCCGCAGAAACCCTTAGAAGACAACGACCGGTGTTTTCCTGTCGAGTTGGAAACGACAGCGGATTTACTGCATGGGGTTCCTGCCCCAGCACTCGATGCCGCCGTCAGGTCTTAGGCCGCAGGCGTGTCCGTGTCCGACGGTCACGGTTGTAAATATGCCTCGAGGGGGATGGAGTTCATCTAGTTTGTCCTATCGCGGGGTGGGGGCGACGGTTCCTGTTGGTTTGGGCCACATTTTAGGTTTCCCGAGGACTTGTTCGGGGGTGCGTCCCTGGTTCCATCTTCCGGTGTGTGCCCGGTCGGTGTTGTAGTAGTCCAGGTACTGTTTGAGGTCGCGTCGGAGCCCGGTGATCTTGGGTATCAGGTAGCGAGCAAACGCGGGTTTCCAGCATTCTTCGAGGATGGTCTGCTGTACTCGTTCCACACACCCATTCGTTTGGGGACGGCCGGCTCGGATGAACCGATGCTCTGCGCCGAGCGTCCCGATGGTGTTACGGAACACCTTGGAGCGATACTCTGATGCATTATCCGACATCACCGCTTGGAGTTTCCACCCCCTGGCGGAGAGGTCTTCTGCTACCCGCCGGGCGAGTCGGCTGGTCCGCAACGCGGCGGGGTTACGAGGGGTAGTCCACAACTCGGCCCAGGTGTACGACGACGCCA
Organism: Acidimicrobiia bacterium; assembly: GCA_965209025.1. Taxonomy (GTDB): domain Bacteria; phylum Actinomycetota; class Acidimicrobiia; order Spongiisociales; family ZC4RG35; genus Bin76. The sequence goes on from OZ242375.1 coordinate 1,791,481, forward strand.
CGTCGATGGCGGTGTATTGCCACACTGTTCCTTTCACGCCTTGTAGGCGTCCTACATAGAAGCAGTCCATCTGTACCAGTTCACCAGGCACTGCGACCTGCAGATGCTGCTGGGCCAACACAGACGGTTTCTCCCGAGCCGGTGGGGCGGCGTAGCCGGCCACCAACCCCAGGCGCTTTCCGCGGGTGTTCAGACCGTGCCGGCGGAGCACCCGCCACACGCCCGAGGGGGAGATCACGATCCCACCCCACTTGGTCCGACCTAGCTCTGCTGAGACCCTTGCCGGACCGAACCCCGGGTGACCCAGAGAAAACGCCACTATCCGATGCTCCACGAACGGACTGGTCGCGTTCGGCATCCGAGGCTGGCGCCGCTCCCGCGGGCGCAAGATCTCTGTCCCGTGCCGTTCCAACTGGTGCTTCCACCGATAGAACGTCGAATGATGGATCCCCATTATCCGACACGCAGCACGTACGTTCCCCAGCTCCTCGGCTAGAGCAAATACCCCCAGCCGAAACCGATACAAGGCATCATCATTACCCACGGCGGTGTGTCCTTTCTGCTCGATGTGATGGTCAAGCAACAGGATGCACCGCCACACCCCACCAGGCCGGCATTAACCCACCCAGGTGTCGCTACATCTCAGAAACAGGACAATCTAGTTGTTCGGACCCCCAGCAGGCGACGGTCCCGTTGGTGAGGATTCCACAAGCTTGATGCCATCCCGCCGCCACGGCCGTGTACTGGCCGGCAGGCGGGTGCGGCGCGGTGTTTCCTGCTACCTCCCAACAGGTTGTCGTTCCGTCCAGCCGGACGCCGCAGGAGAGAAACACCCCGGAACTGACCGAGATGAACTCCCCGGTCGGTGCCGGGACCATTGGCTCTCCGTAGAAGGTACGTCCCCAGCATTGCATTGTCAGATCCGGGCGGATCCCACAGGCATGGGAAAGGCCGGCGCTGACGGAGGTGAACTCTCCTTCTGGAGGTTGAACGGCCGCTGCGAATTGGTGGTCAAGTCCCCAGCATTCCAAAATGCGATCGGTACGAAGCCCGCAGGCGTGTTTACCTGTGATGCTGACAGAAGTGAACTTGCCGCTGGGAGGAGAGCCCGGGACTCCGTAAGCCTCCCCGCCCCGGCATGCGATGCTGCCATTGGCTCGGATTCCGCAGGGGAAGAACCCAAGGCTTAGAGACGTGAATTCCCCTTCCGGGGCATGCTGGTCCCAACACGTCGCCGTTCCGTCGGACAAGAGTCCGCACACTCCGCTCTGTCCTGCAGTGATCGACGTGAATCCGATGGGACGGCCGACCGCCTCCACCTCCAAGCTGTAGGTGCGGTTCTTTCGGGCAAGCACCTCGACTCGGTAATCGGTGATGTGAACCTGTCCCTGACGAACAGTGCGAACTCGTGCAGTCCAGGACTGTCCGACATCAAGAACCAGGGCACCGTCGGACTGAGCGCCGGGGGGAACAAGGACATGTTTGCAGCCGGTGGCATTGCAAAACCCTATCTCGTACAGCTCGATGCCTTCTGAGACGATGTCTTTGTCGAATCCCTCCGTGACTCGGGCGCCGATGCTGATGAGCCTTCCCGGTCCGAACGGGAGCATCAGCAGTTCCCGGCCTTCCCCCGAGTGAGCTGGGGCGAGGGTATAGATGGCAATGCCATGGGTGTGGACTGCAACTCTGCCGGGATCCAACCAGCCCACCTGGAAGAGGTTGTGGGCGTTGGTTCCTACCAATTTGCCCACGCTTGCCATGATGTCCATCCCGGTCTGTAGTGGTTGTGAAGAACCCGTTTCTGTCAGGTTGTGGGGCCAACCAAACGTATGGCCGATCTCGTGAGCGTACGTGGATGTGCTATACAAGGCCCGCTTGTCGATCCACACATTCCTGGAGAATGTCTGGCTTCCGGGGTGGTATCGCCACGATCCCTGGCCGGCGACCCCATATGCAACTGTCCCAAGGTCCAACCCTACGAAGACGTTGGAGCCCCTCGGGTGCGTCCCCCGGTTCTCCCGGTTTTCGCAGTTCTCCAAGACTGCGGTGATCTCAGCAGACGGATCGATGCCATATTCAAACCGCATCCGGTACTTCCCTCCCGACAGCCAACGGAAGTAGGAGGATATCTCCCGGTTGAGGTAGACGACAAGGTCTTCTTGGACCGGGATGCCTTCGCACACCCACACTTTCCACGTGTCGTCTCCTGAGGTTCCTTTCTGCAGTATCTCCCTTCCGGGCGCCAGCGCAAGCGTTTCTCTTAGGTCTGATCCTCGGAGCGCCCTGGCGAGAAAAGACGCCATGGTGTCTCTTTTGACAGTGTCGTCGGGACAATAGACAAGCGGATCGGTCCCGCAGCCTCGGGTGATCCCCGCTTCCAGAATGGCCTCCGCGGCGTCGGAATAGGTAGCCTCGGCGGGGATGTCCCGAAAGGAAGACACTGAGGGATCGCCACTTGTCGGAAGTCGGAATGCACGCTGTAGAAAGACAGCCATCTCCGACCGGAGCATCGGATCATGGGGTCGATAGCCTCCCGACAGTTCGGTGTCGGTCAGTCCACGTGAACCCAGCGCCTCAACAAACGGCGCGTACCAAGCCCCTTCGGCCACATCCGGGTACAAGCCCCGGAAAGGCAAAGTGGTATCGAGCCGAAGGGCGCGGGCCAAGAAAGCAGCCATCTCTGCTCTGGTGACAGGTCTTTCGGGGCAGTAACGAGGTCCTTTGAGATCGCACCCCACAGTGAGCCCCCTCCTGACAATGAAACGGATGTCCTCCTCATGGACATTGCCTTTGATGTCCACAAACCCTTCCCCATTTGCGGGCATCTCATCCTGTCCCAAAGCAGGTGAACTCACCGCCAAGACCAAGACAAACGCCAACACGCCAATGTGAACACCAACACGCCCGCCTGGTCCTTCTAGCATTGCCACAGTATACGCAGGTAGATAAGGCAACGCCCTTTTACATGGTTGAATGCTGGTATGTGTCTCAGGGGAATGGCCTTTCCATGTCGGTTGCTCATATGGTTGGATTGCATGATCCAACCGACGATGGCGGGGGGTCACCCAACAAGGGTCAGGGATTACGATTCAATGTGTTCTTGTGACCCGACCGAGAACCAAGCGGCAGCTTTGAGGGCCATTCATCCGACCCAGGCAGTGACCATGAGAAGGGCTTCGGTCGTGAGGACGTGTGTGGTGTTGGTGGTGTTTGTGTTGGGGGCATGCCGGTCCGGGACCTGGCAGGATGGCGACATCGACTTGGCGGTTGTCACACCGGCGCCGCCAGTCCATTTGGAGGAAGTCATTCCTCCTTGTGTTCCCTTGGAAGGAACCCAGGAGGATCCGTGCGTGCCTGGCCCTAGCGTTGCGCGCCCCTACATGGTGGATAGTGCTGCTCCACTTGGTACGCCACCGTTTTTTGATAAGCGGCCGACCGTAGCACGGATCATGTTCGGACAGCAGGGGCCGACCTACGAGAACCTTCCGAGCCTGATCAAACATGTCGTGATCAGGGGTACCGTTTTGGTGGACACTGCCCGTTGCCACGACTATTACCTGAAGCTTGCTAACTACAGGACGAACAGATTCTATGAGGGTTGGATCCAGATCCATTGCTTCTCCGATGTCAGGGTGAACGAGTACCTGGTGGGAACCGGCCCGCCGATCCTGACAGTTGGGCTGTGGGAGTGGTTGATAACGGATCCGGACTTGCAACGCTACCCGGACCGGGACCAGACCATGGAGTTGTATGGAGGAGAGGACGTTTGGATCGCTAATCTGTTCGGCGATCCGGCAGCATGGATCGAACAGACCCACGGAGGAAAGGAACTGGTGTTGTTCCTCAGTCTCCCCTCTGCGATAACGTTGGAAGCCTTTGTTGTGAACGGTCTGTTCTCACGTTGGTTTGTCCAAAGAGCCGACGACGGAACCCTGTGGGCTGTGTCCCCCAGCAAGGGGTACATTTGGGATCACGCCAACTCCGACGAGGCCGACATGCTGTTGGCCGACCTGGAACAGGAAATTGCCGAAGCGGCCGCCAATCGTGACGAGGTTACGGGTGGACGGATCGGAGTCGATCCCTCTCTACCCATGTTGGTAACTGACGCTAACGACCTCCGGAGCCACTACACCGACATCGGAGCCGTGTACGTGACAAGAGAAACCGCCGGTTATGTGAAACATCCCACCCGTCTACCTCCACCGCCGCCGGGTGGTGGCGACCGGAACAGCCTCCCATGACCACCGGACAAGACGATGACGGATTTGTCCGCGACACCTCCGGTTCCGGAAGGAAACGGAGAAGACCCGGGCGGTAACACCAAGAAGCCGACCGGCTCCTGAAGGGGACCCTTCTCTTTCGTTTCTCTGAGCCGACCAGGTGTGCAGGACGTCGGACAGAACCAAGTCATAGCGTGATGGTCCCCCGGTTTTACGGAGTCAGCTCACTTGGATCAGTGGTGTGACGGTTCGGTTGTTGTGGGTGTTTTCGTATTCGATTGGGGTGAGCATTTCGAGGGAGGTGTGACGCCGACGGCGGTTGTGAAAGATCTCGAGGTACTCGAAGATAGCGTTTGCGAGTTCGATACGGGTCGTCCACCGTTTTCGGTCTAGCAGTTCGACTTGCATTCGTGCCCAGAAGGCTTCCATGAGGGCGTTATCGAAACAGTCTCCCACGGTTCCCATGGACGGTACCAGGCCGGAGTCGTGGGCTCTTTGGGTGAACGCCCAGGAGGTGAACTGGGTGCCCTGGTCGGAATGTATCACAGTCCCTTGGGGTTGGCGGTTCTCGATTGCCATTCCCAGCGCGGAGGTGACCAGTCCCGCGGTGGCCGTGTTGTCGATCGACCAGCCCACCACTCGGCGGCTGTACACGTCCAAAACGACAGCACAGTACACCCTGCCTTCCCGGGTGGGATGTTCCGTTATGTCGGTCACCCACAACTGGTCCGGTTTGGAACGGGCGAAGTTCCGGTCTACCAGGTCGACAGGGGTGTCCACGGGACGGGGCCGCCTTCTGGGTCTCCGGTTGCCGCTGAGACCAGCTAGACCGGATCTTCTCATCAGCATCGCCACCGCGTTGTGTCCCACCGTGATCCGATGACCCAGCCGCAGTTCGGCATGTACCCGCCTCGCTCCATAAGTACCCCGTGACTGCTGGTGGATCTGACAGATGATGTCGGTCAGCCACGCGTGACGGATAGACCGGGCCGACGGCGGACGGGACCGCCAGGCATAGAACCCCGACTGTGACACTCCCAACACCCGACAAGCCACCTGGGTGGAAAGCCCCTCGGTTCTCATGGTGCGGATCGCCTCGTACCGTCTTTTGGGGACACCACCTTGCCCTTCAGCAACTCGATGGCTCGCCTGGTCACGGCCAACTCGGTTTCCAACTCCCTGATCCGACGACGGGCAGCCCGCAGTTCAGTCTGCTCCGCCGAGGTAGCACCCGGTTCGAGACCGCGGTCAATCAGGTCCTGGCGTCGCCAGTTGTAAATGGTCTGGTCCGACACGCCAAGATCCTTCGAGAGAGACCCAACTGACCTGCCAGCTGCCAGAAGGTCCAGCACCCTGCGACGGAACTCGGGTGGATATCGATACGGCATGAAGACCCTCCTTCTGGGTCGATCACGCCACCAATTCAAATATGTCGACTCCGGAAAAGTGGGGGCGCACCTGCGCGTCCACCGAAGCGGGTCAACCTCAGGAAGAGCCACTCCCACCGGCACCCCCCACATTCAAACACACACGGCGGGGGAGGGTTCCCAAAGCCGGGCCAAGTTTTCGCGGGATTTGGGACGGCTTGGACATCATTTGCCACATGGGGTGAACCGTTGCCCCTTGGCTGGGGCGGCATGCTCCTGTCCCGGTGGGTTTAATTCACGACCGGGTCGGGTCAGAGACCTCGCACCTTGACGGGGCGGCCGGTGTCATGGGACTCCTGGGCGGCCTCGGCGAGCGCCAGGGCCGCGTACCCGTCCCGCCCGGTGGCTGCCGACGACTCCTCTCCTCGGATCAGGGCCAGGAACTCCCGCCACTGCAGAAGGTAGGACTCCCGGTAGCGCTCGATGAAGAAGTGATGGAGGACCGGTGAGGAGAACCCTCCGGCGGTCGCCAGGCGGGTGTGGCGCAGGGGGGGGTCCACCGACGAGAGCTGGCCCTTCGACCCGTTCACCTCGATGCGTTGCTCGTACCCGTACGCCGCGGCCCGGCTGTTCACGATCATGCCCAGGGCGCCGCTCTCATAGCGCAGGGAGATGAAGGCCAGGTCCACGTCGCCCAGGGCCGCAGCCTCGGGGATGACCAGGCTGGTGGCGGTGACGTTGACCTCTGTCACCTCCTCTGCCAGCAGGTAGCGGGCCATGTCGAAGTCGTGGATGGCCATGTCCCGGAACAGTCCCCCCGACACCGGCAGGTAATCGGCGGGCGGAGGCTCGGGGTCGCGGCTGATGATCACCACCTGCCAGGGGGTCCCGATCTCGCCGCGGGCCACCCCGTCCCGCACCGCCCGGTGCCCGGGGTCGAGACGGCGGTTGAAGCCCAGGACCAGCGGGATCCCGGCGGACTCGGCCGCCTGCACCGCTTCGGCGGCCTCGGCCAGGTCCAGGGAGATCGGTTTCTCGCAGAACGCGGCGATCCCCGCCTCCGCAGCCATCTTGATGTAGCGGGGATGGGTGGGGGTGGAGGAACAGATCGCCACCGCGTCTATCCCCGATGCGAACAGGGCATCTTCATCGCTGACCGTCCTAACCCCCGTCTCCGCTTCCGCTCGTCGAGCGGCCTCGGGAACCGGTTCATACAGCGCCGCCAACTCCACGCCGTCGATGAACCGGGTCAGGAACCCGGCGTGCATGGCCCCGATCCTGCCGTATCCGATCAGCCCGACCCTGAGGGTCATCTCGTCTCCTCTTCCCTGCCGGTCACCGAGGCCTCGGCTCCCACCAGGCTTAACTGTGGGTTTTTCAGTCTTCGGCCACCACCGGGTTGCGGAGCACGCCCAGCCCGTCGATGTCCACCTCGGCCACGTCTCCGGGCCGCAGCCACCGGGGAGGCGTGCGGGCCATTCCCACCCCCGGCGGGGTGCCGGTGGCGATCACGTCCCCGATCTCCAGCGGCAGCACCGAACTCAGCTCGGCGATGAGTGTGGGGATGTCGAAGATCATGTCCCGGGTGTTGGCCTCCTGGAGGGTCTCGCCGCTTACCCGGCAGCGGATCCCCAGGTTGTGCGGGTCGGGGACCTCGTCGGCGGTGACCAGGGCCGGGCCCATCGGCGAGAAGGTGTCGAAGTTCTTGCCCAGGGTCCACTGGGAGGTGCGCATCTGGTAGTCCCGAGCCGAGACATCGTGGAACGGCAGGTACCCGACCACGTGCTCGAAGGCGCGTTCGGGCGGGATGTTCCGCCCCGGAGCGCCGATCACCACCCCCAGTTCGGCCTCGTAGTCCACCTTCCGGCTGATCCTGGGCAGGACGATGGGTGCGTCCGGTCCGATGATGGTGGTCGAGTACTTGGCGAACACGATCACGTGCTCGGGAGGCTCGTTGCCCGTCTCCCGGGCATGGGCGGCATAGTTCTCGCCGATCCCGAACATCTTGGGAGGATTGAGGATCGGCGCCAGAAGCTCGATCTCGTCCTCGGCAAGCCTGGCGCCGGAGAAGCCCGCCACGGCTTCGGCGGCCCTGTCCAGGGCTTGGGGCCCCCCGGCCAGCAACGCCACCATCTCGTCGGGCAGCCCTGCATCGGCCTGGCTGAGGTCCACCACCCCGTCATCGGTCTGGGCGCCGATCCTGGTGGTTCCGGCTTGTTTGAATGTCACTAATCGCATGGCCCCTCACTTTACCCCCGAATCTTCCCTCGCCAGCCAGTCCCCAGTCCTCTCCCGGCTGCCGGGGAGCCATCGTTCGCCAAGGGCGGGGCGGGATAAGATACACCCCCAATGACCGAGATGCGTTCTCTGCTGTTTCACGGCCCCGAGCAGCCTCCGGAACGGCGGTTCACCGTCGAAGGGGTGCCGATACCCGAACCCGGGCCGGGCGAGGTCCGCATCCGGGTGGCCAGGGTGGGTCTGTGCGGCAGCGACCTGCACGGCTACACCGGCGAGTCGGGCCGGAGGGTGGCCGGGATGGTGATGGGGCACGAGGCCAGCGGATGGATCGACGCCCTGGGAGAGGGTGTGTCCGGCCCTGCTCCCGGCACGCATGTCACCTTCAACCCCGCCCTGCCCTGCGACGGCGCCTGCGGCCACGCCATCGAGAGCCGCTGCGAACTGCTGGAGGTGGTTGGGGTGACCCCCCACATTCCCGGCGCCTTCGCCGACTACCTGACCATCGGCGCCGGCCGGGTGGTCCCCATCCCCGACCTCACCCCCGAGCAGGGAGCGGTGATCGAGCCCATGGCGGTGGGGCTTCACGCCGCCAACCAACTGGGCGCCCGGCCGCAGGACCGGGTGCTGGTGGTGGGCGGGGGCATGATCGGACAGGTCACCGCCCATGCCATCCGTTCGCTCGGAGCGGGCGAGATAGTGATCTCCGAGCCCCATCCCAGGCGGCGGGAGATAGCCGAGGCGGCGGGCTTTCCCACCCTGCATCCCGACCAGGTCCAGACCGAAGCGCCCTTCGACCGGGCGATGGACGCGGTGGCGATCTCGGCCACCGTCAGCGCGGCGCTCGACGCGGTCCCCAAGGGAGGAGTGGTGTGCATCGTGGGCCTGGGGATGCCCCAGGTGACCGTCCCGCTCTTCTCGATCGTGGTGGGAGAGCGGATCGTGGTGGGCTCCTACTGCTACTCCGACGCCACCTTCTCAGAGACCGCCCGCAGGCTCACCGACGGCAGTCTCGACCCGGCCGCCCTGATCGGGCCGACCGTGAGCATGGAAGACTTCCCCCAGGCCTTCGAGGACCTGGCCACAGGCGCCATCTCGGAGGTGAAGGTGCTGATGACCACCGACCGGGTCTCCGCCTAGAACCCGATGCCGCTCGTCTCCCTCCCCACCGGGATAGAGATGTTCTATGAGGTGGAGGGGACCGGCGAACCGGTGTTGCTGATCATGGGCACCGCCGCAGACCACACCCCCTGGGCCCGGCAGGTGGAGGACTACCGGGACCACTTCACGGTGATCACCTACGACCACCGGGGGACCGGCCGGTCCACCCACCCGCCCGATCCCCGCTCCTACTCCATGCGGCTCCTGGCCGACGACGCCGCCGCGCTCCTGGACCACCTCGACCTGGGGCCGGCCCACGTGTCGGGTCTGTCCCTGGGAAGCGCCACCGCCCAGGAACTGGCCATCAACCACCCCGACAAGGTGAAGTCGCTGCAGTTGCACTGCACCTGGGGGTACTCCGACGAGTGGTTCTGCCGGATGATCGACTCGATGGAGTTCATGGTGGCCAACGACGACTTCGCGGCCTACATCCGCTGCGCCCTGATGTGGGTCGCCAGCCCCGACTTCATCAACAACCGGCCCGAAGACGTGAAGGCCTTCGAGACCGGCTTCATCCTGGAGAACCCCCACCCGCCCTCCAAGGAGGGGATGATGGGGCACTTTCGGGCCGACAAGACCCACGACGCCCTCGACCGCCTTGGGCGGATCACCGTCCCCACCCTGATCACCTCCGGCGAGATGGACCACCAGGTGCCCACCCGCTACGGCCGGGAGGTGCACCGCCGCATCCCGCACTCGCAGTTGCATGTCTTCGGAGGCCCTCGCTCAAGCCACATCGCCTTCCACGAGATGCCCGAGGAGTGGAACGCCTTCACCCTGGAGTGGATGAAGGATCACACCGGCCGCCAGCGATAGGTCAGAAAGGTCGGGAGTCTTAAACCCCTTTAGCGCGCCATTTAGATCGTTAAAAAACGAGCGTTCCCGCGAAGAAAAAGCTATTCTGATGGTTCAACGCGCATTGGAAGGGGGATACTTTTGATAGGGATGGATGACGTTTATCGTCTGCGTGATGTGGTCCTCGATCATCCAGGCATCTCTTGGGATGAACTGTTGGAGAAAATGGGCGTTGACCATGACACCTTGGCTGAACTGGTCAGTGAGTTGGTTAAGTGCATGGATCGCGGCACCCTTGCTCCCAGACCTCGTCCTAAATCCAAGTTGACTCTCAGCGATTTGCTCGAGTATGGGTGATTGGCTGGAGAGCCTTCCTGTGTGGGTGTTTCCAATTGCCGTTGCGATGGCCGGGCTATTTGGCGCCTTGGTGCCGAATTTCTTTCAGGTAAGCAAACGAAGGGCAGAGCGGTTGAAACTGATAGGAGACACCTATCACATGTTGCTTGCAGACCTCAACACCGAATACGATCGCCTCAAACAGCAACGGGATGTATCGGCCCACCTGCCACAGCTTCCACCTAAGCCAGACTCCCAGGAGTCTTCACCCTCTCTCAGCTGATCATCGGTGGACCCCTCGGGATGTACGAACTAGCGGACATTTGCAATGCCTCCAGCCCGTGATGATGGACCGCCCACCCAGGTCCGGTGAGCGGTTTGCAGGGGGGCAATCGCACTGGAGACAAGGACTCCTTTCCGGTAGCGTCCGGGGTGTAGTGCTGGAATCGATCAGAGCCCGGATCAGCGACTCGGTGGCGGGACTGTTCGCCCACGGGGACCGGCCGCTCCGGGACACCGCCCGGTTTCCCGGCGACCGGGGTCTGTGCGGTCCGGGTTCGGTGAGTTGGAAGGTGATCGGGGACGTCTCGGCCTTCCTGGGCGGCATCCGGGCGCTCTTGATCCAGTCGGCCCATCCCGAAGTGGTGGCCGGGGTGGAGGACCACAGCCGCTACCGGGAGGACCCCCTGGGACGGCTGAACCGCACCTCGTACTTCGTCACCACCGCCACCTTCGGGGCGATGCCTGAAGTGGAGAGCGCGGTCGGCCGGGTCCGCGCCGCCCACCGGGGCGTCGCTGGCCTGTCGTCGCGCAACCTCTCCTATAGCGCCTCCACCCCGGAACTGGCCGCCTGGGTGCACAACACCCTCACCGACTCCTTCCTGGTTGCCTACCGAGAGTTCGGCCTGGGCCTCACCACCGAGGAGGCGGACCGGTTCGTGGCCGAGCAGACCCGGATCGGGGAGATGCTGGAAGCCGACCCTCTCCCCGCCACCGCCGCCGATCTGGGCCAGTGGGTCCGGTCCCATCCAGCGCTTGAACCCAGTCGCGGGATGCGCTCCGCGGTGGACTTCCTGCGCCGGCCACCCATCCCCACGCCCCAGCGCTGGGGATACCGGGTGCTGATGCAGGGAGCGGCCGCCACCATCCCTCCCGAGGTCCGCACGGTCCTGGAGGTGGAACCCGGCCCGGGCGCCCGGCCGGTCGCGGCCGCGCTGGTGCGGTCACTCCGGTGGGCGATGCGAAACAGCCCGGCCTGGAAGGCGTCGCTCGAGCGTTGCGGTGAGGAATACGACCCTAAGAAGTTCCGCCAGTTCACCGAGCCGCGCCGGTGACCGGCTTGAGTTGATCCCGGCCCCAGTGGTCAGCCCGGGAGTGAAGTTAGAATATGTCCACAGCTATAGCAACCTCCCGCTTCTCCTGACAGACTTCTCTTGACGAGCATCCGCACACAGCATTGAAATACAGAGCGCCAACCTCTATCGACGAAGCGGTCGAACTGCTGTCCGCCCATCCCGGCGCGACGGTGTTCGCCGGCGCAACCGACCTGATCCCCCAGATCCAGGGCGGCAGGCCCGAACCATCCCTGGTCGTCGACCTCAAGAGGATCCCCGAGACCGTCCGCCTGGAGACAAAGAACGGCTTCTGGCGAGTGGGAGCGGCGGTCCCGGCTGCGGCGCTCACCGCCCACGCCGGTCTGTCGGCGGCATTTCCCGGCCTGGTGGAGGGAGCGGGTCTGATCGGATCCGACCAGATACAGGGACGGGCGACTCTGGGCGGCAACCTGTGCAACGCCTCCCCCGCCGCCGACTCGGTCCCCCCTCTGGTGGCTCTCGGGGCAGAGGCGATCATCGTCGGCCCCGGCGGAGAGCGGGCCGCGCCGGTCTCGGAAGTGGTGATCGGGCCGGGCGCCACGTCCCTCGACCGGGCAGAGTTCATCACCGAGTTCCGGATACCGTCTCCCTCCCGGGGATCTTCCGACGCCTACGAGCGGTTCATCCCCCGCACCGAGATGGACATCGCGGTGGTGGGCGCCGCCGCCCGCATCCGGGTCGACGGCGACGGGAGGTGCGAGGAGGCCGCGGTGGTGCTGGCCGCGGTGGCCCCCACCGTGGTGGAGGTCAACGCCGCCTCCGGGATCCTGGAGGGCCGGGTGATACCCCACGACTCCGGCCGGGACGCCTTCTGGGACGAGTTGGGAGAGGCGGTGGTCTCCTGCTGCAACCCGATCGATGACAAGCGGGGCACCGCCGAGTACCGCCGGAAGGTGGCCCAGGTCCTGGCCCGGAGGACCGTCGTCACCGCCGCACGGCGCGCCAGGGAGACGCTATGAGCAGGACCCACGTCACCTGCGTGCTCAACGGCGATGAGATCGACTTTCTGTGCAACGACTACCAGACCCTCCTCAGCGCGCTCCGCGACGAGTTGGGGATGATCGGCACCAAGGAGGGATGCGGGACGGGAGACTGCGGCGCCTGCTCGGTGATCCTCGACGGGCAGTTGGTCTGCTCCTGCCTGGTGTTCGCGCCCGAGGTGGAGGGCCGGCGGGTGGAGACCATCGAGGGACTGGCCGAGGTCGACCACCTCCACCCCCTCCAGGACAGCTTCCTGGAAGGGGCGGCCTTCCAGTGCGGGGTGTGCACGCCCGGGTTCCTGATAGCGGCCAAGGCGCTCCTAGACCGCAACCCCTCCCCCACCGAGACCGAGGTGCGATACGGCGTGGCCGGGAACCTCTGCCGATGCACCGGATATGACAAGATCGTCCGCTCCATCCTGGACGCCGCCGCCCGGATGAGCGACCCGGAGAGCCAGAAGGAGGCGACATGACAACCACCCGCACCGGATACAAATGGGTGGGTACCCGCCCGGTACGCCACGACGGGCTCGACAAGGTGACCGGCAGGGCGCGCTTCGGAGCCGACTACGCCACGGCGGGGATGCTGCACGGAGTCGTGCTGCGCAGCCCCCACGCGCACGCTCGCATACTCTCGATCGATCTCACCGAAGCCGCCGCCATGCCCGGCGTGAAGGCGATCATCACCGGAGCGGACCTGCCCGACCTCTCCGACGAGTTCGCCACCGGATCAGAGGGGGGGATCAATTTCCGCGACCTGTCCCGCAACATCCTGGCCCGCGACAAGGTCCTCTACGAGGGCCACCCGGTGGCGGCGGTGGCCGCGACCACGCTCCGGGCCGCCCAGCAGGCCGCCGAGGTGATCGAGGTGGAATACGAGATGCTGCCGGCCGTGCTGTCGCTGGAGGAGGCCATGGAGGACGGCGCGCCCGTCCTTCACGACGACCTCTTCACCCTAGGCCTCGACTCGGAGCCGGATCGGCCCTCCAACATCTCCCGCCGCCGGGTCATCGCCCGCGGCGACCTCGACGCCGGGTGGGAGGAGGCAGACGTGGTGGTGGAACGGGAGTTCACCACCAAGGCCGTGCACCAGGGCTACATAGAGCCTCACGCGGTGGTCGCCGAGACCGGAGAGGACGGGCGGTCCACGCTGTGGTGCTCGTCCCAAGGCCACTTCGCGATGCGCACCTACACCACCAAGGTGCTGGGATGGGAGCCCGGGGACATGAAGGTCATCCCCGCCGAGATCGGGGGAGGCTTCGGGGGCAAGACCACCATCTACCTAGAGCCCCTGGCGGCGCTTCTGTCCCGCCGGGCGGGACGGGCGGTGAAGATGGTGATGACCCGCAGCGAGGTCTTCCGGGCCACCGGCCCCACCTCGGGGTCGGTGATGAGAATCAAGATGGGAGCGCGACGGGACGGAAAGCTCGTGGCGGCCACGGCCTGGATGGCCTATGAGGCCGGCGCCTTCCCCGGGTCGCCGATCGGGCCGGGCGTCATGACGGTCCTGGCCTGCTACGACATCCCCAACGTGCTGATCGAGGGGTTCGACGTGGTGCTCAACAAGCCGAAGGTGGCGGCCTACCGGGCACCGGGTGCGCCCATGGCAGCCTTCGCCGCCGAATCGGTGGTGGACGAACTGGCCGAGAAACTGGGAATCGACCCCATCGAGTTGCGGCTCCGGAACGCGGTGACCGAAGGGGTGCGGGCGGTGTACGGACCGAAGTACCGGAAGATCGGGTTCGTGGAGACCCTGGAGGAGGCGCGGGACCATGCCCACTACTCGGCGCCGCTCGGTCCCTGGCAGGGCCGGGGAGTGGCCTCGGGGTACTGGTTCAACTTCGGCGGGGAGACCACCGCCACCGTCAGCATCAACGAGGACGGCACCGCGGTGGTGATGTCGGGCTGTCCCGACATCGGGGGGACCCGGGCGGCGCTCGCCCAGATGGCCGCCGAGGAGTTGGGGATCGACGTCCACCGCATCGAGCCGGTGGTGGCCGACACCCACTCCATCGGGTACAACGACATGACCGGCGGCAGCCGGGTCGCCTTCGCGGTGGGGATCGCGGTGGTGGACGCCTCCCGCCAGTTGATCGAGGACATGTGCGCCCGGGCCGCGCTGATCTGGGACGTCCCCCAGGAAGAGGTCGAGTGGGTGGACGGACGCGCCCAGAGCGTCACCGGCGCCGCGGCGCCGGTCACCCTGGAGGAGTTGGCGTCAGGAGCGGGCAACACCGGGGGGCCGCTGTCGGCCACCGTGACCGTGAACCCCCGCGGGGCGGGAGCGGGTTTCTCCACCCAGATCTGCGACGTGGAGGTCGACCCGGACACCGGACTGGTGACCGTCCTCCGCTACACGGTCGTCCAGGACGCCGGGCGGGCCATCCATCCCGACTACGTGGAGGGCCAGATGCAGGGGGGTGCGGTGCAGGGCATCGGCTGGGCTCTCAACGAGGAGTACATCTTCGACCGGAACGGCGTGATGGAGAACCCTGGGTTCCTCGACTACCGGATGCCGGTGGCCTCCGACCTGCCCATGATCGACACGGTGATCGTGGAGGTGCCCAACCCCGACCATCCCTACGGGGTGCGGGGCGTCGGGGAGACGGGGATCATCCCTCCCATGGCGGCGGTGGCCAACGCCGTCTACGCGGCGACGGGAAAGCGCATGCAAGACCTTCCCATGTCTCCTGTGAGAGTCCTGGAGGCGCTGTCGGGGGACTGATGGCCCGGGTATTCTTCCCCACCGCTCTGCAGCAGCTCACCGGAGGCTTGGAGGACTGCGAGATCGAAGCCTCCACGGTCAGGGAGTTGTTCGCTCGGCTCGAGGGCCGCTTTCCCGGCATCAGGGAGCAGTTGGCCTCGGCGGCGGTGGCCATCGACGGGGACGTGGTCCCGGGAGCCCTGCTGGAGCGGCTGGAGCCCGACAGCGAGGTCCACTTCCTTCCTGCCATCAGCGGGGGCTAGGAACCGGGTGAACCCTGGGACCCTGCTGGTGTACGGGGATGTCACGGTCGACATCGGGCTGCGCATCGACGACCTTCCCGCCGTCGGCCTCGACACGGCGGCGACCGACCAGCGCATCACCACCGGCGGCGCAGCGGCCAACTGCGCGGTGGCGGCCGCTCGACTAGGCACCAGGGTGGACGTGGTCGCCCGGGTGGGAGACGACCTCTTCTCGGACCACTTGACCGGAAACCTCAAGCGATATGGCATCGGGACCTCAGCGGTTCAGAGGACCGAGGGGCTATCTCCCCTGGTGGTCGCCCTGATCGACACCCGCGGGCAGCGTTCCTTCGTCTCTTCCCGCGGCCCGGCCTCGGGCCGCATTCCGTCCGACGTCTACCTGCCCCGGCTCGGCGAGGCGTCGATGGTGCACCTGAGCGGCTACTCCTTCCAGGACCCGGGCTCGCGCTCGGTGGCTATCCACCTGATGGAGGAGGCGCGCCGGCGCGGAATAGCCGTCTCGCTCGATCCCTCTGCGCTCTTCGCCGAGAACTACCGCACCGAGTCCGGCTGGCTGGAGGGGATCGACTATCTGTTCCCCAACCTGCACGAGGCGACCGCCATCACCGGGAGGTCCTCGCCGGAGGAGGCGGCGAGGGCGCTCCAGGGTTTGGGAGCGAGGGCGGTGGTGGTAACAATGGGAGGCGATGGATGCCTGGTTCTCGACGACAACGGCCCGGTTCGCATCCCGGCGATCAAGGAGTTCCCAGTGGTAGACACCACGGGTGCGGGAGACGGGTTCGCCGGCGGTTTCCTGGCGGTGACATTGGCCGGAGGCGCGCCCGCCCAGGCCGCAAGAGTGGGGACCCTGGTCGCCGCCCGGACCATTTCGGAGCGGGGCGGCCACACCGGGAGCCCATCCCTGGAGGAGTTGGGTGCCCTGGCCCGCAGCCTGGGAGATGAGGACCTGCTAGACGCCGCAGGATTGCTTTTGAGAGCGGCGCGTTCGGATTTTTCAGAGGGGACCCAAGGTTCATGAAGGCTCCGATCCGCCTTGGAGAAGAAGTACGAGATGCGCTAGATGCCCGACAGCCGGTGGTGGCGCTCGAAACCAGCATCGTCACCCAGGGCATGCCATATCCCACCAACCTCGAGGCAGCCCGCGCCACCCAGGAGGCAGTCCGCAGCGGCGGTGCGGTCCCTGCTCTCATAGGGGTGCTGGGCGGAGAACTGGTGTGCGGGCTGTCCGACGTGGAACTGGAGCGGCTGGGGACCTCCCCGGAAGCCGACAAAGTCCAACTCAGAGACCTACCCCGCATCGTGGCCGAGGGAGGAGACGGCGGAGTCACGGTCGGAGCGTCGCTGTTCACGGCCGCCCGCTGCGGGATCGAGGTGTTCGTGACGGGTGGCATCGGAGGGGTGTCCCCGGGAGCGGGCACCTCCTTCGACGTATCCGCCGACCTCCGGGCGATCGCCGGCCACCCCTGTATCACGGTATGCGCCGGCACCAAGGCGTTCATGGATGTGGCGGCCACCCTCGAGTACCTGGAGACCCTCAGCGTCCCGCTGGCGGTGTGGAGATCCAACCGCTTCCCCTGGTTCTACAGCCCCGACAGCGGCGTGGAAGTGGAATGGCGAGTAGACGAATCCGGTGAGTTGGCGGACGCCTTTCGGGCCGGACAACGGCTCGGATACCAAGGGGGGACGCTACTGGGCGTGCCAATCCCCGCCGAGCACGCACTGGACGCCGGGACCACCCGGGCAGCCGTGGACCACGCCTTGGGCGAGTTGGAGAGCCGCGGCATCGCCGGTAAGGACGCCACCCCGTTCCTGCTGCAGACCGTCTTCGAATACACCGAAGGGGCCTCTTTGTCCGCCAACACTGCACTTATCAAGCACAACGCCCGCGTTGGAGCGAAACTGGCCTCGGCATTGGCCAAGTCTGTTTGACCGCAGACCTGCAAGACAAAGAGGAGCCGTAGAGAAGCCTGGAATCGGGAATCCGGGGGTCGATAGTGCGATGGGCCGCGTCGGAGATGTCGTCGAATGGCCAATTCAGACCCCTAACGGAAGGGTGGTCCGTCGTCAGCCCAGGGAGAACAGGGGCCATGAGGCTGGTACTCGGCTGGGACAGACGGACCGAAGCCCACAAGTAGTGGGCAGCTAGCCGGGCAGGCCACAGTAGAGGCCCCCGGGTTCAAACGCCGCGGGTGCGAGGAGCGTAGAAGGGTCGGAGGGAGGCGGTGGCCGGAATGCGCTCTCCAGCGACTTCGATCTGATACTCCCCCGCCTCAAGCCAGGACTTGGAGACTCCGTCGGGGTTGGAGAGATAACCCATCGCCAGGCAGCGTTCCTCGGTGTAGCTCCACATGCCGGAGGTGGTTCTACCCACCAGTTGGCCGTCACGGAAGACGGGCTCGTCGTGATAGAGCAGCCGGTCGGGGTCCTCCAGGCGAAACTGGACGAGCCGCTTGGGAAGGATCCGGCCTCGCTGCTTCTCGAGCGCCTCCTTCCCGCAGAACCCGTCGGGTTTCTTCCAGTCCACCGCGAAACCTAGGCCGGCTTCGAGCGGGGTGTCCTCGTCGGTGATGTCGTGGCCCCAGTGGCGGTAGCCGGCCTCCAGCCGGAGGGAGTTCATGGCGTGGTACCCGGCGTGCCGTAGGCCGTGCACGGCGCCCTCGGCTATCACCGCGTCGTACAGGGAGACCGCTTCGGAAGCGGCGACATACAACTCCCACCCCAGTTCTCCCACATAGCTCACCCGCATGGCCAGCGCCCGGTGGCCGGCCACGGTGATCTCCCGGGCGGCGCCGAACGGGAAGGCCTCGTTGCTTAGATCGGCATCGGTAAGCGCCGACAGGAGGTCCCTCGAACGGGGACCCATCACGCCCAGGGTGGTCATGGTGTTGGTGATGTCCCGTATCCGGACGTCGTGGCCGCGCGCCGCCCTGCGCAGGTGTGCCCAGTCGCGGGAGGGCGCTCCCGATCCCGAGACCACCAGGAACCGTTCCTCGGAGAGGCGGGTGACCGTCAGGTCGGCCTCTATGCCTCCCCGGGGGTTGAGCCACTGGGTGTAGACCACCCTTCCCACCGGGCCGGGAACGCGACCCGATGAGACCCAGCCGAGGAGGCGCGCCGCATCGGGACCCTCCACCTCGAACTTGACGAAGGAGGTCTGGTCGAAGAGCCCCACCGCGTGGCGGACAGCCAGGCACTCCTCTCCCGACGCTTCCCACCAATTCTGCTTGCCGTAGGAGTACACGTAGCGTCGCTCCATCCCCTCGGTGGCGTACCAGTTGGGCCGCTCCCACCCCGACATCTCCCCGAACACCGCTCCGGCCGCGTCGAGGCGGTCGTGGAGGGCCGACAGCTTGACGTCCCGGGCGCTCTGGTACTCATAGAACGGCCAGTGCATGGCGTACAGGAGGCCGAGGCTCTCGGAGATCCGCTGCTCAAGGAACCCGAGTTCGGTCTGGTGAGGCTGGGCCCGGCGGATGTCCACCGGCCACAGGTCCGAGGGAGGGTGGCCGTCGATGATCCAGTCGGCCAGCACCCATCCCACGCCGCCGGCCGATTGGATGCCCACCGAGTTGAACCCGGCGGCCACGAAGCACCGGTCGACCTCCGGGGACTCTCCCAGGTAGTAGACGCCGTCGGGGGTGAAGGCCTCGGGTCCGTTGAAGAAGAGTTGGATGCCCACCTCTCCCAGGGCGGGGACCCGGTGGATGGAACGCTCGAAGATCGGTCCGACGTGCTCCCAGTCCTCGGGGAGCGTCCTGAAGCTGAAGTCGCGCGGGATGCCGTCGAGCTTCCAGACCTTGCCGCGGGGTTCGAAGAAGCCGGCCATGATCTTTCCGGTCTCCTCCTTGAAATAGGTGTAGTTGGTGGGGTCTCGCAGGGTGGGCATGCCGGGGGCCACCCCGTCCATTGGCTCGGTCACCAGGTAGAAGTGCTCGCAGGCCTGCAGCGGCACGTGAACCCCGGCGGTGGCGGCGAGCTGGCGGGTCCACATCCCCGCCGCCAGCACCACCGTCTCGCACTCGGTGTATCCGAGTTCGGTCTCCACTCCCACCACCCGCTGGTTCTCGACCACCAGCCTGGTCACCGCGACGTCCTCTGCGATCCGCACCCCGCGGTCCTTGGCGCCCTTGGCCAGGGACATGGTGGTGTCCACCGGGCTGGTCTGGCCGTCCTGGGGGATCCAGGCCGCGCCCACCAGGTCGTCGGTGCGGACCAGGGGCCAGCGTTCGCGCAACTCGTCGAAGTCCATCTCCCGCATCTCCACACCCACGGTGCGAGCCATGGACAGGCCCCGCATGATCTCCTCCCAGCGCTCGGGGTCGGAGGCCACCGAGATGGACCCCACCGCCCGGTAGCCGGTGGCCTGGCCGGTCTCTGCCTCCAGGTCCTCGAAGAGCCGGGCCGAGTAGGTGGCCAGGCGGGTGAGGCTGTAGGACGACTTGAGCTGGCTGACCAGGCCGGCGGCGTGCCAGGTGGTCCCGCCGGTCAGCTTCCCCTGCTCCAGCAGCAGCACGTCCGTCACCCCCCGGCGGGCCAGGTGGTAGGCGACGCTGCACCCGACGATCCCCCCGCCCACCACCACCACCTGGGCGCGGTCGGGCAACCTCCCGGCGCCCGCGGCGGGCTCCTGTGCCGAAATCAGCCGCCCCTCACCGACTCGACCGGCAGGCGGATCGGGAACCGCTCCCGGATGCGGGCGTCGACCTCGGGTGAGACATGACCGGGAAAGTGGCCGGCCAATGTCTGGATGACGTACTCGTGGGCCCGGTCCGAGGCAGACAGCCCTCCGGCGTCCCACCAGTCCTCGGGGCTGAGCCGGTCCCCAACCTGGGGGTACAGGTACTCCTGCTGCATCACCCGGAGGGTCTGCTCATGACCGAGGAAGTGCCCCTCGCCGGCGATCACGTCCCTGATGACGTGCTGGGCGAGGCTGTCGGGGTTGACCTCGATGCCCCGCACCGTCCGGTTCACCGCCCCCAGTAGGTCGTTGTCTATCACCATCATCTCGAGGGAACACGCCAGGATGGAGGCCATCATCCCTGCCGACTCATAGATCAGGTTGGCGCCGGCCTGTGCGGCGAGGGCCACGGTGAGACCCTTCTCGTGCCCGGCCTGGCCGTCGATGAGCTTGGAGTCTGTCATGCCGGCGGGCACGCCGGTGGGGAGTCCCAGCCAGTTGCCGACCTGAGCCGCGGCGGCGGCCAGCACCGCCTCCTCCCCGCTGCCCCCGGTCATCGCCCCGGTCCGCAGGTCGGAGACGAACGGCCAGAGTCCCATCACGCAGGGATGCCCGGGGGACAGCAGGTTGATGCAGGTCAGGGCCGCCAGGCACTCGGCCACGGCCTGGACGAGGGACCCGGCCAGTGTGGCCGGCGAAGTGGCGCCCGCCTGGCCCGCCGAGAGGAGATTGATGGGCATCCCGGTCCGGGCCTGCGCCACCATTGCCTCCGCGGTCTCCTGGGCGAAACGGAGAGGGGGAACCACGAAGGTGGCGTTGGCGGCTATGAAGGGGCGCTTGCGGAACTCGCCCGGGCCGCCCAGCACCATGTCGGCGATCTCAACCACCTCATAGACGTGGGCGGCCTGGAAGAACGAAGTCCCGATCGGCTTGGTGGTGCCCATAATGGCGGCATAGGCCGTGTTGATGTCCACTTCGCGGGCGCCGTCCACCTCCCGGGTGACCACCGGGCGGACGAAGAAGTGAATGTGCTCGAGGGTGTCGACCAGGCGGGCCAGGTCGTACAGGTCCTGGGTGGTGGAAGGGCGGTAGGCCTGGGTGACGTGATCGAACAGGAGGACCGCGGCGCCGGCAGTCCCGAAGTGCACCTTCCGGTCGGCCAACTCGATGGAGCGGCTCTCGTCGATGCCGTGCCACACCCAGGACTTGGCGGCCATCTCGATCGCCCGGTTCACCAGCGAACTCGGAAAGTGGAGCCTTCCGCCGTCGTCCACCCACCCTCCGGCTTCGGTCACCGCTTCGATGAACTCGGGGATCGGATCGCCCATCCCCACTTCCTCCAGGAGTTCCAGGGCGGCGTCGAAGATGTCCTGCATCTGCGGGTCGGTGAGCGGGCGGTAGGCGCCCCCCGTCAGTCCCGGCCTGACCGGGCGTTCGCTCTTCTTCAGCCCGGCGGCGCGAGCGGCCACCCGGGCGGCCCTTCCTCCCGATCGGCGGCTGCGTCTGCTCATCAGGCCCGCAGCCTTTCCGAGCGGGGATCCCAGGCAGGCCCCGCCAGCACCCGGGCGGCGCGGCGCTCGCCCATCACCCGTATCTCGAACTCGGAACCGGGGGACCGGTAGTCGGGATGGACGTATGCGAAGAACAGGCTCTTTCCCACCGAGTACCCGTAGGCGCCGGAGGTGGTGAGTCCCATCATCGCGCCGTTGCCGTACACCGGCTCGTTGCCCCGGCAGTCGGCGTCGGCGGCGTCGAGTTCTCCGTAGACGCACACCCAGGCCAGGTCGGTTTCCTTGCGCGCCAGGGTGGCGGCCTTCCCCTGGAACTCCTTCCGGTAGTTGATGAAGCGCTCGATGTCCGCCTCCACCGGGGTTATCTCGGTGGTGAGCTCGAACCCGTGGGCCTTGTAGGCCTTCTCGATGCGCATCACGTTCATGGCGTAGGCGCCGAAGTCGATCAGACCCAGGCCGTCGCCCGCCTCCTTTATGGCCGCGTACAGCCCGGGCATCTCCTCGATGGGGTGATGGAGCTCCCAGCCCAGTTCACCGACATAGCTCACCCGGAGCGCCAGACACGGCACTCCCGCCACGTCTATCTCCTGGCCGGTCAGCCAGGGGAAGCTCGGGGTGGTGAGGTCGGCGTCGGTCAGCTTTGCCAGGAGTTCCCGGGACCTCGGGCCGGTCACAGCCAGGATCCCCCAACGGTCGGTGAGGTCGGTGACCGTCACCTGCTCGCCGGGCAGCATGTGATGGCGCAGCCAGTCCTGGTCGTGCTGTTCGGCCATGATCGAGGAGTTGAGGTAGAAACGATGGTCGCCGAGGCGGGTGATGGTCACCTCCCCCTCTATCCCGCCCAGGGTGGTGAGCATGTGGGCCAGCCTTATGCCGCCCGTCCGGGCGGGCAGGCGGTTGGCCGCCAGGCGGTCCAGCAGCGCTGCGGCGTCGGGGCCCGTGACTCCCAGCTTGGTGAAGGCGGTCAGGTCGGCGACGCCCACCCGCTGTCGGACCGCGGTGACTTCTTGGCCGACCGGCCCGAACGCCGACGAGCGCCGGAAGGAGTAGTCCTCGGGGGAGCCGTCGGGGGAGAAGTACCGGGCCCGCTCCCAGCCGTAGATCTCCTGGAACTGGGCGCCTTTTTCGGCGAGGGTCTCATAGAGCGGGGTCTGTTTGACCGGGCGTCCCGCCTCCCGGTACTCCCCCGGCATCCGCACCTGGTACATCTCGTGATACTCATCAAGCGCCTTGGCGTGGGTGAAGTCGCCGGGTGCGTAGGGCCCGAACCGCCGAGGATCCATCTCGGCCACGTTGATCTCGGTCTGGCCGTGCACCATCCACTGAGCCAGGTACTTTCCGGACCCCGGCCCCTGGCATATACCGATCGAGGACCCAACGCACATCCAGTAGTTCTTCAAGCCGGGCGCCGGGCCGAGCAGGAGGCCGGAGTCCGGAGTGTGGGTGATCGGACCGCACACGACTCGCCTTATGCCTGCCTGCTCCAGGACGGGAGTCCGGCGGGCGGCTAGGTCCAGCCAGGGTAGGAGCTTTTCCACATCGGGGGGAAGGAGATGGAAAGTGAGGTCCCAGTCGATGCCCTCCATCCCGTAAGAGCGGGAGTCCTCGGTCTCGTAGGGGCCGATCAGGAGCCCGTCATGTTCCTGCCGCGTGTAGCAGGAAGACCGCGGATCGCGCAAGACCGGAATCTCGAAGTCCAGTGCGGCCACCTCGGGTATGGCCTCGGTGACAACGTAGTGGTGTATCACCGAGACGATCGGCACGTCCAGGCCGACCATGGCCCCCAACTGCGGACCGAAATGGCCGGCGGCGTTCACCACGTGCTCGGAGACGATGCGTCCCTGCTCGGTGATGGTCTCCCAGCGCCCGTCCGGGAGGCGGTTCATGTCGAGCACCCGGTTGCGTCTTACGATCTCCGCGCCCAGTTGGCGGGCACCCGCCGCCATGGAGTTGGTTGCCGACGTCGGGTCGGTCCAACCGTCGCCGGGAGTGTGGAGGCCCAACACCACCCCGTCGGTGTCCACCAGAGGGTGCAACCGGCGGATCTCATCGGGACCCACCAGATGGGACTCCACGCCCACCAGTTCCAGCACCCCTTGGACGTATCTGAACCAGTCGGCCTCGTCGGGGTTGGTGGCCAGGCGGACCGCGCCGCAGCCGTGCCACCCGGTGTGGAGACCCGTCTCCTCCTCCAGCCTGCCGTACAACTCGGCGCCGTAGGCGTGGACCTTGGCCATGTTCAGGCTGCCAATGAAGTGGGGGACCAGCCCCGCCGCATGCCAGGTGGATCCCGACGCCAGTTCGTCCTTTTCCACCAACACGGTGTCGGTCCAGCCCTCGTGCGCCAGGTGGTAGAGCAACCCCACGCCCATGGCGCCGCCGCCCACGATCACACAACGCGCTTCTTCTCTCATCTCCCCGCCTCCACGGTCCGGCGCCGGCGTTCGGAATGCGGAATTATATTTGCCATGTCATCCCCGCTTTGTTCGGAAGTTGTTTTGTCCAGTTCCGGGCACCGGAACATTCCGGCTAATGATATGATGAGGATACCCCCATCTACGGAGGCTTGGAGGATGAAGAGGAATCTGGCCACTTGGGCGGGAGGGAGCGGCGACTTCGCGGCCGAACCGGTCTTCGACTCTGTCGAGGAACTCCGCAGTCACCGGAAGAGACAGACCGCCCTCTCCTATCGTCTGTTCGGGGCGTTCGGCTGGGGGACACTGGGAGACGGCCACATCACCGCCCGGGACCCCGGGCGCACCGACTGTTTCTGGCTGCTCCGGTACGGCGTGTCGTTCCGGCAGGCAACCGTGGACGACCTGGTGTTGGTGGGGCCGGGCGGGCAGATCGTGGAGGGCGAGGGGCCGATCAACATGACCGCCTATTACATCCACGGACCCATCCACGACGCCCGGCCCGAGGCGGTCTCGGTGGCCCACACCCACACTCCCTACGCCACGCCCTGGATGGCCAACGTGCGGCCCTTCCGGATGATCTGCCAGGAGGCGACTGCGTTCTTCAGATCGCAGGCCATCTTCGAGGGAGAGGAGGTGCAGGTGATGGATGCCGACACCGGAAAGCACATAGCGGCCGCGTTGGATGAGGCGAAGGTGGTCTTCCTCCGCAACCATGGACCGGTGACGGTGGGCCAGTCGGTCGAAGAGGCGATCGGCTGGTTCCTGTTCGTCGAGAGGGTCGCCGAGGTGCACGTCAAAGCGCCCGAGGCCGAACCCATCTCCGATCACGCAGCGTTTATCGCCTCCACCGAGATCGGCCACCCCAGTAACGCGCTGGCCGCCTACGAATACGCGATCATGTCCCACATTCCCGATCCCACGGTGGTGGACTGACCCGCAGGCAGGGGGTGGCGTCGCCGGCCGGATTGGCTGCGGCGGCGCGTATTTAGTGTTTGTTTTGCCAACTTGGTGTTGTTGGGTGGTGTTTTGTCACACCCCCTTGCCATACTGGTAGACATGAACAAGACAGCTGACGTAGGCAGGGTCATCAACCAGATCGAGGTGGTGCTACCCAACCTGGCGGTGGGCGAGGCCACCCTGGAGCAACTCCAGGTGCGGTTGCAGTCCACCTTCCGGGCAGAGAACCAGGCCGCGGCGGTGCGCGCCGAGACGCTGGCGGAGTTGACCCGCAGAGAGGGTGTTCATCTGACGGAGAACAGCCTGCGGGAGAAGGGTTTGCGTCCCCGCGGGAAGGCCCGGTCGGAAGTGGAGACCGCGGTGGAACTGGAAGAGTTGCCCGAGACGTCTGAGGGGATGCGGGATGGTGAGATTCCCTATGAGAACGCTCGTATCCTGGCCCGTGCCAACAAGCGCGGTGAGATCGACGAGACCGAGTTGGTGAACAAGGCCCGTACCCAGTCTCCCGACAAGTTCGGGGGGACGGTTCGAAAGTATGAACAGCAGCGTTCAGAGGATGACGGGATGAGCCGGTTGGAGCATCAACGGTCCCGGCGGTTCGCCAAGATCCGAATCGATCGCACCGATGGTATGACCGTGTTGTACGGCCGGTTCGATCCGATCACCAGCGCTCTCATCGAGACCGCCCTGTCGCAGAAGATGGACGAACTGTGGCGGGAGGAAGACCCCCGTGCGAGGTGCAGCCCGGGTCAGCGGATGGCAGACGCCCTCGCGCAGTTGGTCACACGAGAGGAAACCGACGAGGACGGTGGTCGTCCCCGCGGTCCGAGGTTGTTGCTGATCGCCGACTACGACGTGATCAACCGGGAACTCATAAACGGGCGTCTCGGTGACGGCACCCCCATACCGGTGGAGAAGATCCGGGACCTGGCGTGTCAGTCGGACATCCTCCCCGCCATATTCAAAGGTGTATCACAGCCTTTGGACCTGGGCCGGTCCCGGCGGGCCGCCAGCCCCGCCCAACGGGTCGCTCTCGTCGCTCGGGACAAGGCGTGTGTGGGGTGTGGCGCCACTGCCAACTGGTGCCAATCCCATCACATAATCCCCTGGGCCGTGCAAGGCAACACCAACATCGACGACATGTGTCTACTGTGCTCACGCTGCCACCACAAGGTGCATGACGACCACTGGGTAGTGCGCAAAACACCAACCGGGAAGTACCACCTCAAACCACCCCTGAAACACAACCGCCCAACCACCACCCGCCGCAAAACCTCCTACCAACGCCGCCGCAATCCCTTCAAACAGCGAAAATAGGCCACCACCCCACAACCCGTGCGCCGGCCAGTTCTCAAGACAAGCACGCTCGCCTGCCGTCCAACTGGAAGTCGCGAAACAAACCGGCGCCAGGAGATTGACTCCTGTCCCACCGACAGCACACATTGATTTAAGCCAAACACCTAGACGGACCGCCCAGACGTCGAGCGGGCCTCGTCAAGGGATCAAAGGGCTCCTGCGCCCGAAAAGCCCCAACAAAGGCTGGCCGGCCGCGCTCAACCCACGGCAAGGTGGTGGCGGGGGTGGGCCCTCCGGGTGAGAAGACCAGCACCGAATTTCGCGGGATAAGCGGTTGGCTTCGCGAGCCGCTGCGGCCCGGTTGAGTTGCCGCCGATCCGCGGATCCGGTTAGGTGTTCACCTCTTCGTAACTGGGGCTTCCGGTTCCCTCCACCCAGTAACGGCGCGCCCAGGCCACGCCTTGCCAGGTCCTCACCTTCTCGGGGACGACCTTGATCAGCCAGCGGGGCTGCTTGAGCGTGGGGACGAGGTAAGTGGGGCCGTTGGGACCCAGGTAACGCAAGGACATCTCTTCAGCGACTTCCACCCACTTGCCGCCGATGTTGGGTTCCTCGGCGACCTCCGCCCTTCCCTCCACGAACACCTTGGGAATCTCCGCGGTCTGACCCGACTCATCCGGCGGACTGTGGGCCGCGTCGATCACCACGCACACCCGCGGATCGTTGGCGACGAACTCGCACCATCTCGCCCTTTGCCTTCCCACGAACCACAGCGCCTCCCCGTCCCACTGATACCACAACGGGATCACGTAGGGGGCCCCGTCGGGCTTGAGACAGGCGAAGCGGGCCAAGGCGGGGGACGCCAAGAAGGCCTCAACCTCTGCGCTACTGAGTGCCCCTATCTTCCCGCGGAAAGATTCGGCCATTTTCCTACTCCTTGTACTCGACGAATCGCCTCTCACGATAACAAGAGGATCAGGCGGGAGACCAATCTGGGACGATAAGCTTCCCTATAACCGCTTAGACCACGCCTTTGCATAGCCAGACATGATCTCGACCGACTCGACGACCCTCCAGATCGGAACGGATTCGGCTGTCTCGGTTCGCAACCTGGTGAAGAACTTCGAAGTGGGCGGGGGACTGTTCAGCGGCGGCCCGCGGGGGGTGGTGTCGGCAGTGTCGGGCGTCTCCTTCGACATCCCCCGGGGGACCACCCTGGGGCTGGTGGGAGAGTCAGGATGCGGCAAGTCCACGACCGCCCGGTGCGTGTTGCGGCTCATCGAGCCCACCTCGGGGAACGTGCTGCTCCGTCGGGAGATCGAAGGGGGCGGCTCGGAGGTCATCGACATCACCACCGCCGACCGGGACACTCTCCGGCGGCTCCGTCGGGAGATGCAGATCGTCTTCCAGGATCCCTACGCCTCACTCAACCCCCGGATGCGGATCGGCGACGCCATCGGCGAGCAGTTGGCGGTTCACACCGACATGACCCGTGACCAGCAACGCCAGCGGGTGGCGGAACTCTTGGAGATGGTGGGCCTCAACCCTCGCTATGCCCGGCGGTTTCCCCACGAGTTCTCCGGCGGCCAGAGACAACGGGTAGGGGTGGCCAGGGCCCTGTCCCTTCACCCCAGCTTCGTGGTCTGCGACGAACCCGTCTCGGCGCTCGACGTCTCCATCCAGGCCCAGGTGCTCAACCTTCTGCGGGAACTGCAGGACGACCTGGGGCTCACCTACCTGTTCATCGCCCACGACCTGGCGGTGGTGCGCCACATCTCCGAGCGGATTGCGGTGATGTATCTGGGCAAGGTGGTGGAGATGGCCGACTCGGAGCGACTCTTCGCCCAGCCGCTCCATCACTACACCAACGCACTGCTGTCGGCCGCGCCCCTCCCCGACCCGGTGGAGGAGCGCAAGCGCACCAGGATTCTCCTGGAGGGGGAGGTGCCCTCTCCGATCAACCCGCCCCCGGGATGCCGCTTCCATCCCCGGTGCCCGGTGGGCCGCACCCGGGAGGTGTGCCGGACCGAGGAGCCGCTCCTCGAAGAGAAGCAGCCCGGACACCTGACCGCCTGCCACTTTCCCCTCGCCTGATGCTCGGGCCTTCCAACACCATCAGGTCCATGCCCCGGTCGGGGATCCGGGAGATCAACGACCTCGCCTCGCAGTACCCCGGTGTGATCCATCTGGAGGTGGGCCAGCCCAACTTCTCCACCCCCGAGCACATAAGCCGAGCGGCCGGAGATGCAGCTCTCAACGGGTTCACCACATACACCCCAAATGCCGGCATCCCCGAGCTCCGAGAGGCGATCGCTGATAAACTCAGGACTCTCAACGGCATCGATGCCGAACCAGAGAACGTGACCGTCACCACAGGCGGATGTGGGGCACTCTTTACAACGCTGGTGACCCTGTGCGACCCGGGCGATGCGATCCTGCTTTCGGATCCCACCTGGCCCAACTACGGGATGATGGCCTCCCTTCAGGGTTTGGAGGTGCGCCACTATCCGCTGCGCGCCGAGGACGGGTGGCTTCCCAACCCAGAGGAGATCGAGAAGCAAATAACTCCGAACTGTCGGGCGATGATTCTGGTGTCACCCTCCAATCCCACCGGGACCATTATTGGAGAAGGCCTGATGAGAGAATTACTGGATCTGGCCCGGCGACACAACCTGTGGGTGATCTCCGATGAGGTCTACGACGAGATCACCTTCGGTGAGCCCGCTGTTTCGGCCTATCCGATCGACTCTGACCGGGTCATCTCGATCTTCAGCTTCTCCAAGACCTACGCCATGACTGGCTGGCGGATCGGCTATGCGGTGGCCAGGCCCGACATGGCTGCTGTCCTGGGCAATTCCCAGGAGCCGACCACTTCCTGTGTCAACAGCCTGTCACAGATCGGAGCCTTGACCGCCCTGCGCGGCCCCCAGGACGAAGTGTGGGCAATGCGCGACGCTTACTGGGAACGCCGGGACCTGGTGACGGAGATGCTGTCGCAAGCGGACATCGCCTTTGCTCGACCCGAGGGCGCTTTCTACGTGTGGGTCGACATCTCCCAGAGTCGCCTTCCGGACAACGAGTTCGCCCGTCGGATGGTCATCGACCACCGAGTAGCCGTGGTGCCGGGCACCACCTTCGGCCCCGGGGGAGGCACCCATGTGCGAGTCTCCCTGGCCACCGACACCGAATCCCTCCTCGAAGGCGTGTCCCGACTGATCCAGGCGGTCCGCTCACCCGGTTGATCCCCCGACAGGGCGTTGTGGTCCGGATCGGAGCCGCGGAGCTCCTTGAACAGCTCGAACCCCTCCCCCGCCGCTGCGGTGTCCTGCCCTATTTTTGGGTTCCCCACCCGACCCGCCACCGCCGATCCGCGTCCAAGATGCGGGCAGGGCGCGGCCTGCCCTACCGGAGTCCGGTTGGCAAACTCGCCTTGGGGAGCCGGGAGGCGTCCCAAGCGAGTAGATGATCACCTGACGGCCCGGAACCATCGGGTGATGTTTGGACCTCATAAGCATGTAGGAGGGGTGGGACAATGCAACGTCCGGCCCACAGAATTTCGCTCCATCCTCGCGTTGTTTTACCAAAGTGAAGTACCATGTGCCCATGGTCAGAGGAGTCAGATACGGCGACCTCGGTGACTTTCTGAGAGCCCAGAACCAGCAGTTAACGGAACGACGACGCACGATCTGGGCGATAATGTGCTCCGGGGGAGGGCACATTGTGGGGGTTTCGTAGCGTTCCAGTGGTTTCTATAGGGTTGCTGTTATCCCAGCTATTCCTGCATATTGGGCGATTCGGGTGGTTCGCATGGTTTCAGTAGGACCCGTGTAATCCCTCCGATATACTGATACCATACCGTATACACAACAAAAGGAGAAGCGATGGGCTTGAAGCGTCCGAAAACCCTGTCAGCAGCGTTCGTGCGCACTGTCAACCAGCCCGGAAGATACGGAGACGGGAGAGGAGGTCACGGTCTTTCCCTGCTAGTTTCGCGCCGCACCAACGGCAGGCTGTCGAAGCGTTGGTCCCAACGGGTCCGTATTGATGGTCGGGAAACCAACCTCGGCTTGGGTGTTTATCCGGTGGTTACTCTTTCGGAGGCCCGTCATAAGGCGTTGGGCAACCGCCGGTCTATCGAACAGGGCCGTAACCCTAAGGCACCCGCCGTTCCTACGTTCTCGGAGGCCACCGAACGGGTGATAGAACTTCATTCTGCTAAGTGGAAGACCGGAGGCCGCAGCGCCGAGTTGTGGCGGTCGAGTTTGGGGCGGTTCGCCGGTCCGTTGGGCGACGTGAGGGTGGATAGGGTCACTACCGCCCAGGTTTTGGCGGTGCTTTCGCCTATTTGGCATGTGAAGGCTGAAACGGCGCGGAAGGTTCGGCAGCGGATCAGCGCGGTGATGCGCTGGGCGATCGCCCAAGGGTATCGGGAGGACAACCCGGCGGATGAACGGGTGGTGGCTGCGTTGGGTCGTAACAGCAGACCACCTGTTCATCAGAAGGCACTCCACCACTCGCAAGTCCGGAAGGCGATCGGAACCGTTGAGGCTTCGGGTGCGTATTGGGCTGCCCGGGCGGCGGTGCGGTTCCTCGTTTTGACAGCAGCCCGTTCTGGGGAAGTGAGAAATGCTACTTGGGAGGAGTTCAACACCGACCGGGGGGTGTGGTCGATCCCTGCGGAGCGGACCAAAACAGGTCGCCTCCACCGTGTTCCCCTCAGCAGGGCCGCCAGGTCCATTTTGGACGAAGCACACATCCAAACAGGCGGCCGAGGGCTCGTTTTCCCATCGATCAGGGGCAAGGTGCAAAGCAGCGACGGGCTGGCGAAACTCCTCAAAGAAAACAGCATCGGCTGTGTGCCCCACGGGTTCCGCACCAGCTTCCGGAACTGGTGCGCCGAAGCCGGTGTCGCCCGGGAAGTGGCAGAACGAGCCCTCGGGCATGCGATTCGGAACAGGGCAGAAGCCGCTTACAGCCGAACCGACCTACTCGGACGACGCCGCCGACTAATGAGCCAATGGGCCGAGTACATCACCTAACCCGATACCTCCAATAGCCTCCCGCAGATACCACACGATGAGCCGAGACCGGCAGGAGCCCCCTTCCCCTCGGCCGGTCGCGGCACCAACAGATCGCTCACCGCGTGGAGGCTCGGCAGCCCGTGTTGGAGGCCTGGGAGGATGCGGGACCGCCCGCTAGGGTCACGGGGGAGGGGAGGCGGCCAGACATTTGACAAACTCTCCCTCCCCCCCCCCTTTTTCTCTCCTATCGGGGCTAGTATCGGTTTTCCCGGCTTTCTAAGCTTCCCGCTGGAGTCATTTTGTTTGGTGGCCGACCGGCCTCCCCTTGGGTTGATGGTCTCTGGCGGGCCGGGGGGTTAGAACCGGTTTAGCCTGGCCTTGGCTGCCGGAGATTCTTCAAGAGGCCCGATGTCTCCTTTCCCAGCGTCCTCGGGTTTGCGGTCTCCAAAGGGGGGGGGTCGGGGGCCTGTTGGGGGTGGATGGTCTCTCCCCTTTCCCCTTGGTTTTTCTCGGCCATTTGAGAACCGAAAGGGGAGGGGTGTGCTTGATCCGGGCCATTGGTTTCCCCAGCTTTTGGACATGGCCGCTTTTTTCTCAGATTCACGCGGCCCGGCCCGATGATCCTCTCCTCTTTTCTCGACCTATCGGGCGGGCTAATCCTTCTCTGGAGTTTTTCCGAGCCCTAAAGCGCGGGTGTTCGCCGAGCGGCAGGATACCCGGGCGCGATCCTCACCAATCCACCGAGTTTCGGCCGCTTCGGCTCAACCCCGAAAACCCCGAAGATGGAAGCGGCTGTCAACAGCAGCGCCGTTAACCAGCTGCACACCTACACTTTCCGGGAAACTCGGAACGGTTCAGCCATTGGCTGGTGCCGGCCTGGCGGGGCGTGTTGGGGATAGACACCGCGCTCTTGGCCGCTCTTGTCGTTCCTGGAGGATTTGACCGACCGGCAGCGGGGCGGATTTGAGCGGTCATGGTCTAAGCCAAAGACCTAAAATGACCTGATGAACCAGCCTATCGCGAAACTGCCTCACTAAAAAACGGAGTGGATATCGTGACGGTGACCGTGGACGGTCCCCTCCAGAACGCACAACAAACCACCGGCCGTGAAGCCACTAATGCGGACCTCAGGAGAGAGGAGGCGCTATCGCGTCGACTAGGGGTCGCTCCTTGTTGGGCGGACAGAGAGAGGGGGGCTAGTCTGCTGCTGCGATATCCTTGAGCCTTGGGAGAATGCTTCGAAGTCGGTTGTGTATTCAGCTGTTGAGGGTTTCGGCGATCTGCTTGAGTTGGTTTGTTACCGAGTCGAGTACGGCGTCATATTCCACACCGGCCGGCAGGGTGAAGCCATGGATTTGAGCACCGAGTTTCTTCTGCGCCTTCTTCCCAGCGTCTCGGCTGAAGAGGAGCCACAGGGGGGTTTCTTTGTCTCGTGCCCAAAGTTCGTAGTGGACACCGAACCATGCGCAGCACAGACCGCCGATCCAAATGTACCTGCCGTATCCGTAGGACCGCGGTGCGACGTTGAGTCCCTCCACACTGACGACTTTGGGTTCTTCCCTGTTCGAGAACCCAAGTCCGCTCGCACGGACCGTTGCATCATCGATGAGCGTTCTCAAACCGAGCATCCGTCGAGGGACTGCCGGTGCGAACTCTTCTTGGTTAATCGGGAGGAAAGCCTCCGAGTCCTGGCGTTCGCAGAGAGCAGCCAGTTGCAGGATGTCCCGTCGGGCGGACGAATCCTGGGTCTCACCGGCTCGGGAGGCCATGACGTCAAGGAGCCTCCTCCAGCTGGTAAGCATCAACCGGCGCGGGCTTCCATCGACCACGATGCTGCGAACACCCTCCCCGGTGGTCTCAGGTCCCAAAACAAAACATTTCTTCGTCCTCTCACACAACTCCGTCCACAGGGTCACCAGGCGCTGCTCCGGCGCGACAAACAGCAGAACAGAGGGTTGGCCGTCCTGGGGGAGACGGGACAGATATGTATTGGGTTGATTGTCGGTGAGACCAGCCCAGAACTTCACCTCTATCAGCACCCGCTCCGTTTCTGACTCGTCGAAGCCGACCAGGTCCAGTCGCTCCCCTTCTGGCCCGATCACCTCCGTAGCCACCCGTGCAGGAACCGACAGGTCCGCACCGCCGATTTGAAGAAGCTGTTGGAGAGCCACCCGGGTGGAAACCGACCGAGAAAAAATGTAGCCGAGCGCCTCCGTGGCCACGGTCTCAGTCTGGCCGGGGAACTTCCACACGACATGCGCCAACACAGAACCTGCACTGTCCACGCCCCCTGCTCCCCTTTCCTCACACCGGCTCAGCTGTCACCCTGGACAATAGCACAGTCGCCCGGTGGGGAGCACACCTGCGGCCGACCCGGCTGTTTGTGCTGCCAACGGGTGGGTAACCCGAACCGCCAGGGCAGGACCACATTGATCCGCTGCTGATGTGGTGGCCTCCAAGAACTGAAGACGGTGGAACCCGAGCCTTATGGCCGACAGTGATGTCGTTCCGAACCGGCGGCGCATCTGGGGCCTTGGGACAAATGACTTCCCACCACGTCCATTTCCTTGGTTGGTCGATGGCGGACCAGGTCGGCATCGTTGCTACCGGTGCTCTCCATTCCTACCCCAAAACACGTTGGGAGGTTCAGAGACCGATGTCTAGTGATCTTCCTCGTGACTGCTGCTGGTGTTCTTGTTTAAGGTGGTGGAGTTCTCCGGGTTCCAGCCGTTGTTTCCACCGGCCGAGGGCGGTCTGGACGGCGTTGTCAACGTTGGTGAACGCCTCTGTGAAGGAAACCGGTGGGAGGAGATTGTCGGCCACTGATTCCTCCCAGTCAGCAGCGATAGCGGAGTGCCGACCGAGATAGGATGCTCTGATGTCGCTGGGGTGGGGCCGCCGCCCGTATTGGCGTTCGGGATGATCAGCGATAGCGACATACAGCCCCCAGGCAGCGTGTATGTCCTCGCCTGCGCATAGGAGGCTGTTCAGATCGTAAAAGTCCCGTGCGGCCACCCTCCGGGAAATACAACTGAGCTTGTCTGCCATGACCGAAACGAACCGGTAGCCACGAATCGGCGGAGCGGGAGGTATATCAGGATGGTTGGGACGGATCGGCCAGCGGCGAGTAGGCAAGTCGTGAGAGGACACAAACGCTGCCTCAGCTTTTATTCTCTTCCCGGCGCGGTCGCCTCGCCACAGGATGCTTGGGTTCGGACCTCGACCGATAGCCAGGACAAGATCCACGCCGCTGCTCCACGCCGCGTGGTTAACGGCAGCATTCAACACGGTGTGGAACTCCCGGGGGGTACCCACCCAATCAAAGTCGAGGTCTTCCGAATAGCGATAGTCAGCAAGACCGCAGACCCGAAGCATGGTTCCTCCCTTGAACACCAACCGAGGGTCGTCCCTGTACGCCACCGCGGCGACGATGTGATGTTGAACGCGGTCCCCCTCCCCCTCGAAACTGAGCGACCGGTTCAATAGAGCAGGTCCTCGACCAGAGCGTGAGGGTGGAGCCAACACCACACCACCCGATACCGTTCGTCTCGGAACCACGGCGACCCAGCAGGTTCAGTATGAGGCCCAGGAGTGACACAAACCCAGTCCGCGTCGGCACCCACACCAGGAACATCCAACAAAGCCCGTTGGCTGTCAGGCAAGAACCCGTCGGCGCCCATGACCGGGAACACCCCCCGGCAGTTATCCATGCGAGCCGCGATCGACGCCACCCTCCTCAAAGGCTCATCCCACCCCAAACGATCCGCCAAACCCACCAAAACCTCAGGAGAAACAGCTTCACCGCCGAACAGCACCCGAGCAGCGATGCCCTCACCCGACGGCATGAACCTAAGGCACTCCAACAACGCCCGTTCCGGTCGCGAAACCCAAGTGGCACCCGCCCAAAGGGCAGCACCCACCAACAGAGTGTCCCCCTCCTCCTCGAACAACCGCACCCCCAACCGAGCAGCGGCGTCTGGGTCCACCGCCGGACCGGAAACGCTTAACGCACCTCCCGCCTTGATAGCAACCGGTGCCATCGCCATGGCAGTACGGTGGCTAATCCGATGCGGCACAGAACCATACAAGGACCGCAACCTCTCCTGATACGGTACCAAAAACGCAGAATCGAAAATGTGTCCCACCTCCCAGCCGGGTAAACGAGGTCCCCAATACTCTACTCCCACCCCTCGGACAGACCACTAGAGGATATCCGAAAGCTGACGCCCGCCGCCACCGCGACCCGCCGACCGGCTCCCCGGAATCACGGCACCAGACCATCCCTCCCCGCTACCTCCCCCGACAACGCCACCCCCAGACCTCGGCAGCATCCACAACCAAAGGAGACGACGCAACGTCCGGTCTCCCGACCACCCTGTCAACAACGATCAACAGCCCCACCCAGTACGACCAGCCCCAGCTCACTTTGGGAAGCGAGGGAACAGAGCGCAGCGTTCATCCATCATCACTCTTGGCCTGAACCCTCTAGACCCCTTCACCCTAGGCAACTCAAATCCCGAAGTCACGTGAACCTGACAGCCTTGAAAATCGAAAAGCGCCTCCGAAACAAAACGAAAGAGACCAGGCGCGGCATCACCGACACAGTGGGAGGTCCCCAATCGGCGGCAACCAAACCTTTCCCTGGACCCTGGTCTCCCCCGACCGAGGCTAGCTGCCCGAGATGCAGACCAGGAAAAGAGAACATGAGACAACCGGGATTGAACGCCAACAGCCCGAATCAAACCAAACCTCTCATCCCGTCTAACAACCTCCGACGGCAACGGCCGCTAAACACAATCCTTCCTAACTGGCGACCTCACCCATCGCTAGCCTCCCACCCAAAGATGTGTTGGTGCGGCCGTCCTCTCCCGAACTCTCAACCGGCTTACTGTTCGTATGTATGCGAGCGGCTATGGATAGCACTAATGGGCTGGCAGGCGCACAACGTCCGTAATGGAGCCGACCTCCCGGATTCAAACTGAACCAACAGCCAAAAGCGTCCCATCGAACGACGCAGAAGATCCGGACTTCAACGGTGCGAAGGCTGATAGGGCAGAGGTAAAGGAAGGCTCTGAACACAAAACCGGGACCAGAACCCACCGAAACGAAAACGGACAGCCCTTGACGCTGCAACAACAAGGCCGGCTGGCCAGCAAAATCCCTGCAGCGAAACGTTTTCCGTTGTGGGCGAACTCGACCACACGTTTGCACTAAACCAGTGCCCACAGCGGAGTTCCCGTGGGCAACCCCCGCGACTCCCAGCCGCGCCGGCCGACATGGGGAAAAGTTCGAGCGTTCTTTGCCGAAGCGTTCGTACATATACCCGCATTGCTCTTCACGGGAAAGGTTCGCGGGGAACGGCTGCGAACGCTTCACCACTTCAGGTCGGTGTTTTCCCAGGTCAGACCCTAAACGAACGCTACAGCGAACGGTTTGCGAACGTTCCGGAGTGACGGTTGTTGCATGGTAAGGGGCATGAAACATAGTGCTGTTTGTTTCCGGCCGGTCTCCCTTGGCGGTGGGCTGGTCCGGTGCTCAGTGGACCGGACCCGCCTCCCGGCGGGGTGGAGTGTGTCAGGTGCTGGGCGTGTCGGCGGTGGCGGCTGTTGGTCTGTCTCTTGTGACTTTGTGGAGGCTTTGCCGAACCGATGGGTTTCTGAGTCCTGGCCGTTTGGGTCTTGGATTCACAGTCGAACGAGCAGCCTTAGCAGACAACCCGCGATTGTTTTAGGGCTCTTTGTCTGAGGCTTGCCGGGCGGGGCCTCTCACCCCGGGGCGTCTGGTTCGGTCCACAACCTGAGAAAGAGGGGGGATAAACACAATGTCAGAACAGCAGCTGGGACAGCACCTACAAGAGGTCCGGGTGGTTTTCAATCCGTCCTATTCGGCTGGTCTGATGGCACTGTCCGAGGAGTGGGGGATCTCCCCTGTGGCGGTTGCCCGGCGGATCGTTCGCGAGGTCCTTAGAGATCGGGGTGTTCTCGACCATCCCCCGCGGTCTTCCTCCAACCGAGACAGCAGACCGGGGATGGTCCACCGAACCCTCCGGATCACTCCCATGCAAGCCTCTTTCTTGGATTCCACAGCCTTTCGG
Source organism: Acidimicrobiia bacterium (assembly GCA_965209025.1). GTDB lineage: Bacteria > Actinomycetota > Acidimicrobiia > Spongiisociales > ZC4RG35 > Bin76. Next base: position 1,828,889 of record OZ242375.1, read on the forward strand.
CATGGGTTGAGCCGCTCCGAAGTTGTGCGAGGGGTTCTTTCCCATGCCACCCGCCATCCCTTCTCTCGCGAACACCTCCACCGGGTGCCGTCTGATAGGAGAACGGTGCGCTGGTCGGTGCGTATCACCCGCCGCCACTACGCTCACATCCGACGGGTTGCGGAAATGTTGTGTTGTTCCGAAACCGACGCCGCGGCGGCGCTGCTCGCCTCGACCACAGCCCGCCGGCATTTCCTACAACACCTGAACAATCGCATCTCTTGAACACCGGGTGAAGGGACGACGACTCCGAGGAGCGGAAAGTCGGGGGAACCCGAAGAACAAGGGAACCCATGCGACACACCCGGGGCTCTCTTCGGGTGGTCACCGGATCACGACACGTCCCACCCGAAAACGGACCGGTGAAGGCACCGCTTTCAGTGCAACCGTGTGGTCGAGGTTACCCACACCGGAAAACTCCTCAGGGTAATGACTTTCCCGGGGCCACCTCCTCCCTCACGTGCGACCGGCTGCTGTTCCACGGGATGGCACGGTGCATCTTCGCAGGGTGCCTTCACAAACCTTGGACCCACCCTGTTGGGATCTGGATCGGCTTGAGATCGGTCCCCTCCCTCGCCTGCGCTCGATCAGCATCGAGTCATTTCTTCCGCCCTCGCGAGTTCTGTTGGTGATAGGGCTTGCGGTCGCTCAGCCCCAGGCAGGCTATCTACAGCAGGAGACCGGTTGCCTGTTGAAAAGAATACGTGTTCCTTGTTGATGGCAGGAGCGAACGTACAAATCAAGCGGGTAAAGGGGGGGGTGTTTCTATCTGTTTGATGCTTCTATGATTTCCAAATCGTGTTTGGAGGGGTGGGGTGTTTAGGTGGGTGGGGGGTTTTCGAGAAGGCGGTAGAGCTGTCGGGCGATGTATCGTTTGAGGCAGCGGCGGGTTTCTTGGGTGGTTTTTCCTTGGCTGGTTCGTTTGGCGATGTAGGCCTTGGTTTTGGGACAGTGTCGGGAGCGGCTGATGGCGATGGTGTGGAGGGCCTGGTTTAGTTGGCGGTCGCCGTGTCTGTTGAGCCGGTGGCGGGTGTGTTGCCCGGAGGATGCTTCGAGTGGTGCTACGCCGGCTAGGCGAGCGAAGGCTGCTTCGTTGCGGCATCGGCGGGGGTGGGACCAGGCGATGAGCACTTGAGCGGCGGTGATGGGGCCTATTCCTGGCTGGTTCAGCAGGTGCGGAGCGACAGAGATGACCAGTTCGGTGATGGATGTTTTGAGGTCTTGGGTCTCTGTGGAGAGCGCGCGGATGCGCCTGGCCAGGCTGCGCATTGCTTGTTTGGTGGCGGTGAGTTCTCCGATGGGTCCGGATCGGAGACGGAACGCCGCGCATGTGGCTACGAGAGCAGGGGTGGTAAGACCTCGGAGTTGGTCCCTGAGATCGACCGGCGCGGTGACTAGGAGGGCTTTCAGTTCGTTGATCGCCGATGTTCTAGCTGTTATGGCGCCTCGGCGGGTGGTTGCTAACACTCGGAGGGCTTCTCGGTCTCCCCGAACTCGAGGAACCGATGGCCTACGGCGGCCTAGCACCTGGCGGGCGGCCCGTCGAGCGTCAAGGGTGTCGTTCTTGGCGCCGTCCACAGTTGGGGTGGGATGGTTGAACTCTGTAACCTGTTCACCCCGGCTGGCAAGGTAGCCTGATACGCCTGCTCCGTAGCTTCCGGTGCCTTCCACCGACCATATCCGGTCGGTGGCCTGGGTGTGCTGATCGGCCCATCCCACCAACCGTTCATATCCCACCCGGGTGGTTTCGAACACTCCGGAGGCTTGTTCTCCGGTGGTGGCAGTATCCACTACCGAGGCGGTGACCCAATCACGATCAGGATCGATCCCGATCACATGCTCTACTTCTGTGCCTATCATGAGAAACTCCCTCTTTGGTTGCTGACGGTGCGCCAAAAGAGGGGCGCAAACCGCGAAAACGGCAGGACTGTGATGGGTCACACCCCCTGGGGGTGGACAGGCTTCTGATCAGGCCAGCGCGGTACGCCAGGCAAGCTGCTGGAGGTCGGTGTCGGACAGATCAGGCAAAGGACACCAAAATCGGGGTCAGTCAAATCGTGGGTCACGACACCACCACCAGCAGCTATAACCTGAGAGCCTCTAAAGGCACCTTCTTTATTCTCACAGTCAAATCGGTTTTGGGGTGATCGGGGTTGTAAAGGGCTTCGTCCTTGAGCATGGCGAGGATGATGTCGCAGCGGCGGCGGGCGACGCAGATGACGGCGGCGTTGTGGTGTTTGCCTTCTGATCGTTTGCGTTGGTAGTAGGCCTTGGCTGTGGGGTCGTGTCGTGAGGCTACGAAGGCGGCGAGGAACATGGCGTTCTTGAGGCGGTGGTTGCTTCCTCGGTGTTGGGTGGTTCGGTTGATGCTCCTGCCGGATCGGTGGTTCACGGGAGCGAGACCGGCGTAAGAGGCGAGGCGTGATCCGTTCTTGAACCGATAGGGGTCTCCTATCTCAGCAAGGGTTCTGGCGCCGGTTCTGGGTCCGAACCCGGGTAGGGAGTTCAGCACCTGTCCGAGGGGATGGTGGAGGAACGTTTCCTCGATCTGGGTCATCAGTTGGCGGGGGCGGGTTTGGATCCTTTTTGGGTCGCCGATGAGGTTGGTGATGACTTCTCCCCAGGTGCTCTCAGCAGGCAGGGTCACGGTTTGGGCGTCTATAGCGGCGAGGATGTGGGTGGTGAGACGGGTGGCCAGTCGGGGGGATCGTTTCCCGATGGTGTTGCGGATCTTGGTTCGCCCGGCGGTGGCCAATGCGGTGGGTGTGGGCCATTTGGCTAGGAGATCCCGGACGCCGGGTTGGGTTAGTCGTTGCCTGAGGACTCGTTCCAGTGCAGGTGAGAGGGCTAATAGGGCGTCTCGGCAGCGGTTGATGGTCCGGTTGGTGTCTCCTGCCAGGTCGGTGTCGTGGCCGTTCAATACTCGGAGACGGACCAGTAGTTCGTCGTTGATTTCTGTCCATTGGAGACGGTCTGGGTTACGGCGGGCATAGTCGGCCAACACCCATGCGTCTCTGGTGTCGGTCTTGGCGGCGCCGGCATACAGATCGGCAGCGCGGCGCATCACCAAACCGCTCACATACGCCACCGGTACCTGGTGTTGGGCCATGACCCCCAGCAGCAGCCGGGCACCCGCAGACGTCATATCGACCGCAACTGCTACCGGACCATGAGCAGTTGCGTCGGCGAGCAGCTTCTCCAAAGCAGCCTGGTCGTTTTGGACCGCCCGTCCGAACAGTTCCTTGCCATCGGTGGTGATCGCCTGGACGTAATGCTCGCCCTTGGCCATATCCACCCCCAAGAACACCTTGATCTCTGACCTACCCATCACGGGGACCCTTCCTTTCGGTAGACTGACATATCGATCGCCCCCGGTGGGCGCGGTTGCCGTCAACCACCTTACGAAGCAGCCCTTCAACCGTGTGCGTGTTTCTATTAGAGGTCAACAGCGCCCTGACACGGCGGGTGGCAACACCCCCCAGGCCATCTAGGTAACAGGGGAAAACAGCCCTACCCGCCGTGGCGGGCGATCAGCCCCAAGCATCACACACAGGGCCCACCAAACAAGGTAAGGGGGGTGATAGCGATCGGTGGTGTTTCCAAGAGGTTCCCCCATCTGATTGGGGATGGGAACTCCGTATTCGGGATCCCTTGCGTTGCGCACCCAAGGTTTGGTAGCATGACTTTCCATGATGGGAGATCCAGTGGATGTGTTGGGTGCTCCGGACGATGTCGGTGAATGCACATTGGCCGACATAGAAGCGTGGACGGGCGTGGTGGTTGACCGCACCGGCGACTATCGGGCTGGCCGTACCGTGATTCACCACAGCACCGACGATTTCCTTGAATTCTTGGTCTCGCAGATGCACGACGACTAGCCCTAGGCGAAGTGCCTACATACGAACGGACGGCGGCGTTCGTGCGGGATTTCCGTAGCCTCTCCCGAGAACAACAAGAACGGTTCCTCGCAGCAGTCTGGCTGTTCATCGCCGACATCGTTGCTATGGATGGGGGCTATACGGATAGGTTTCGTCCCGGTCTCCGGGTGAAGGGCATACAGGGCGAACCAGGGCTTTTCGAGATGACGTGGGCTCCCGACGGGCGAGCTACATTCTCTTGGGGTAACCCCATCGTGGAGGGCAAACGTCATGTGGTGTGGGAACGCTGCGGGGATCATAGCATCCTTCCCTAGATGTACTTCCCGATGCATCCATTCCTACGAGTTCATACCAGCCGAAGTTGCGAGCGTAGGTACTCCATGCCCCGATCTCCTTTGACTCGGTTGCAATTGCCGCACAGCAGCTGCAGGTTCCCGATGTGGTCTGTGCCGCCCTTCGACCGGGCGATGATGTGGTCGACTTCGAGGTGGCGCGGCTCGAAATGGGTAGCGCATCCAGCGCAGTATCCACCCTGTTGACCGTACAGGGTGGACCGGTGGGTTCGTGGGGCTGGGAGCGGTCCTAGGTCGGTTCGCTGGGGCAGGTCTCGGCGGTGCTTGATGTCGCGGAACAAGCCTTGGCGTTCTTGGATGCGCCGCGCCACCAGTTCGGCGGCTTTCTCGCTGATGTCGATGCCGGCCCAGGAGCGGCCCAAGTCGTCCGCGGCAACCATCGTCGTGGCGCATCCACAGAACGGATCCAACACGATGCCATCAGGGGGGCAGGACGCTTTGATGATCCGGTCCAACAGAGCAAGCGGCTTCTGCGTGGGGTAGCCGACACGTTCCCGTTTGAGTCTGCCGACCGGCGTGAAGTCCGGCCACCAATCCTCGGGAACCTTCCCCGCCGCGTCAAGGGTGGCATCCTGCTTGAAGATGCCACGGGTCTTGCCGGTCCGCAGCTTCACATACGGAATACGGACAGCTTCCCAGTTGAAATGCCATGCGTCGCCGCGGGTGTAGAACAGCACCACATCGTGTTTGCGGGGAAACCACCGCTTGGTGTTTGACGGTCCTGTGTAGGCCCAAATGATCTCGTTTCGGAAGTTGCGCCGTCCGAATACCGCGTCCATCAAGAGTTTGAGGTAGTGACTCATGGTCGGGTCGCAGTGCAGGTAGATCGACCCGGTGGGTTTCAATAGGCGGCGCATTTCCAACAGGCGGACGGCCATGTAGACCAGATAGGACTTGTCGGAGGGCGTCATGGCGGCCATGATGACCCGCCACAAGTCGTGATGTTTGCCGGAGATCAGGTTGATCCATTCGGCATCGAGATCGGTCAAGGTCCAAGTGTCTTTGAACGCGGCACCAGCCGCCGCCGATCCTATGGGCGCGGCGTAATCCTGCTTCGAGTTGAACGGCGGATCGAGATAGATAAGGTCCACCGATTCCGAGTTCATGCCGCGCATGATCGGCAGGTTGTCACCAGTCCAAACGGTCTTGTCCGCCCAGTTCGCAACCGGGGGGGGGGTGTGGCATCTTAGCCGGTAATCGTGCGGTACAACAGCCTGCGCCCGACCATCCCCACCACCACCCGCGCCGACTGTTCGGTGGGGAACTTCTCGGCAGGCTCCAAGAGGCTTATGCCGGTCCGGTGGGATTTACCTGGTGCTTTGTATGCCATCTTCCCGTTTTCGGTCGCTTTGCTGCCGCAAATTCTACCAGGCGGCTGTGACAATCCGTCAACTGTTCTTTTAGTTGTTGAGGGCCTGCCCGGGTTCGATTCGTAGGTGTTCCTGTTCCGCGGGTCAGGAGGCAGTTCGCGGGATCATTCGCTGGTGGTGTGTAGGTACTGGGCCCAGTTTTGCATGATGGGGCGGCGGAGTTCTAGGAGGTCGCTTCGTGCGTAAGCGCCTTCAACGCCTTTCACCGTGTGTCCGAGTGCTTGTTCTGCTATTTCGCGGGGTGTGCCGGTGTCGGAACACCAGTCCCGGAACGATGATCGCATTCCGTGGGGGACACAGCCGAGGCTGTTCTCTTTGCACAGTTTGCTCATGGTGGCGTCGGACATGACTTTTCCCCGTGGGCTGGGGAACACCAGCCCGACGCCGCCGTTTCTGTGGTGGGCTTCTTTCAGGATGTGGATGGCTGTTGTGGAGAGGGGGATGCGCAGCCGGCGTCCCGTTTTGGTTTTCCGGGCGGGGATCGTCCACACCTGAGTGTTCAGGTCGATCTCGTCCCATGTGGCGTTTCTGATCTCGCCGCTTCTGGCTGCGGTGAGAATTAGGAGTTTGAACGCAGCAATGGTCGCCCAGTGCGCGCCGGTGTTCTCGATCGTCCGGATAGCGGTGGCGACCTTGGCTGTGGTGCAGCGACCGGGCGTGTTGCGACCACCGGTTGAATCCGGTTTGATAATGATTATCATTATCACAATGCTGAGGGAGAAAATCCGAAACATGGCTAACCCCAGAACTGCGGTGGGAGGTGGTTACCGCGCCGAACGCGAACCCCAGGAGGGGGGTGGCAGCCACAAACCGTCCCCCGACAGGGACGCGTCCCACCGCTGGATGGAACGCCCGATGCGTGTTTTGGTGACGGCAGTGGCGGCCGGGTCGGCGCTGGTGGGGTTGACCGCGGCGTGCACAGACCGGGAATCATCGCCCGTTGCTGTGAACCAGGCCGGGGCTGTGGCGCCGGCCTCGGAATCGGGGGTGTTGCAGGCTGCGACCTCGGCCGGATCATCCTCGCCGGAGATCGGTGGGTCTACTCCCTCGGTTTCGGTTCCGCCGGAACCCGAGGCGCTCTTGGAGCAGGAGCCTGAGGCACCACCGTTGCCGACTCCGGCGATCGCGCCGTCTGCCGCGCGGTCCGGCGGTGGCGTCTTGACCCTGCTTGACCCAGCTCCGCCGGAGCCGTGGCCGCAACCGCAGATTCTGCATGTGGAGGTGGATGGCGACAATGCGGTCATTATCAGCGGCCAAGCGGCCCAGGTGTCTCAACGTGGCGAGGAAGGTTCCGGCGTTCCGTCGCCGTCGAAAGGCGAGAAATTCATTTGGCATAATGGTGACCGCGAGGCGTCGGTGTGGCAGGACACCCGCCTGGTGGTGGGCGATGTCATTTCGGGTGGTTGGGGCGATCCGTACGGACCGGTGTTCTGGTCTCAGTCGGACAACTTGATGGCGCTTCCCGGAGGCGTCGTGCTGTTCCTCGACCCGACGTGGGACGCGGCTTCGGTGGAAGCGTTCATGAGATCCAACGACATCGATTCTTCCGACCTCAAGGCGTTTGAGGGGCTCATCAACTCGTTCGAGGTGAAGACTGAGCCTGGTTTCCCGTCGCTTCGGTTGGCCAACACCCTGGCAGGACAAGGCGGGGTGATTGTGTCCAGTCCGAATTGGTGGATTGCCGAAGCGGTTCGATAGGCCCTTAGGTTAGAGTGTCGCTGACAAGCACAATCTCAGTGTGGAGAAGGGCAACCGCCCTTTTTGAACGGCGCGGCGCGCTCATGACGCTGCTGGCCGTGGCCGGGTTGGCGCTGAGTCTGACGTTGGCGGAAACGGCTGCCGCTCAGTCCCTTTCGGCGCCGACCGTGCGGCATGTGGCGGCCGGCGAGGCGTCCCTGACGGTGGCCTGGACGCCCGCGGAGGGCGCGGCGGGCATGGTCGGTTATGACATCCGCTACATCGAATCGAGTTCCACCAACAAGAACAACGATGCCAGATGGACGGTCCTGTCCGATGTCTGGTCCGGCGGAAACCTGACCGCGGTAATAGCGGGGTTAACGGACTATACGGCTTACGATGTGGCCGTCCGGGCGCGCACCTCCTCGCTGACCAGCGCATGGTCGAGTTCGGTGGCGGGCCTTCCGGCTGATCCGGGCCCTGATGTCGCCCAGGCGGTGTCGGTCCACAGCGAAGTGCCTCTGCACGCCAATCTGACCCCCGACGATGTCGACTTCTACACCTTCACCGTCACCACCGCTTCGGAGTTCGTGATATGGACAACCGGCGACACCGACACGCTCGGAGAGTTGACCCGCAGTGACGGCAGCAGTCACGATCCCCCCATCTTCTCCGACAACTGGAGACTCGAACCCGGACCCAATAATTTCATGATAACCGGCTCCATTACCCCCGGCACCTATTTCTTCAAGGTTTCACAGGGGGCTCGGTTGGGAAGTGCCACAGTTCTGTGGCAGAATACGGGACCCTACACCCTTCATATTCATTGGGCGGAGGACACGACCGACCGCGCCGATGCCCGTACGGTGACGCTTGGCAGCACGGCAGTCGGGCTCTTGACGGGGGATGATCCCTTTGCTCTGGTCTTTGAGATAACTCCTGATCGTGACATTTTTGAGCTGGTACTCCCGACCGCCACCACCATATCCGCCCATGTTGAAGCGCCCGCCCTTGACACAATCGCTCGGATACTCGATGAATCGGGAAAGGAGATCAGTCGCAATGACTTTGGCGGCTTGGACGTTAGCGGAAATCACTTCGCGTTCCGCGCGGTTCTCCCCGCGGGAAAGTTTTACATCCAGATCGCCGAGAGCCTCAGGTTGGCCACTCCTTATTTTCTGCATGTGAATGAGTCGCCGGACCCTGCTGCGACCCGCGCCGCGGCCCAGACCCTGGCGATGCAGACCGTGGCGGGCGGAACCGCAACGCAGAATTCGGACGCGCTGCTTCGCATTGTGCTGTCGGAGCAGACCCCCATTGCGCTGAGAGGGAGAAGCGCAGTCGACGAGATGTCTGTCGAATTGCAGGACGCCTCGGGCGATCCCCTGGATATCGGCGTCTACCAGGATGTTGTGAAGTTGCCGTTGGAAGATGTTCATACCTTTTTGATCAGGGAGGTTCTGGAAGCCGGAACGTACTATCTCAACGTTAAGTTCGATAACCCGGGGAGTACCGGGGAGTTCCTGATCCTATTGCAACCGGACCACCGATACGCTCGTCAGGCGCGGCAGTGCCCGGAGGGCCAACTGGGCGTCACCGACTCTTTGCACGGCTGTCAGTGGCATTTGCGCAACGCCGGACAGCTGGGCGGCGTCGCCGGTGAGGACATCAATCTCGGCGCCGTTTGGACAACGACCAAGGGAGCCGGCATCAAGGTGACCGTGGTTGATGAGGGTATTGACTTTCTGCACTCCGACTTGAGCGAAAATTTCGACATGAGTACCAGCGGCAGCGCCTTCGGGGAACCTGCAGAGGAGCTGCTCAAGGAGTTTTCAAGCCATGGCACGCAGGCGGCCGGGCTCATCGCGGCGCGAGACAATGGGGTGGGCGTCGTGGGTGTGGCGCCTCGGGCGACCCTTTCTGCGTATCAGATTTTCGGCCCTCATAGCGAGGGGGCTGACGAGGCCGGGCTGATCGAGGCGGTCTCGTTCCACGCCCCCGAAATTTCGATCCGTAACCACAGTTGGACCCCGAGGCTGCTGGCGCCTCGGCAGGTTCTTTCCGCCGGGCTCATCGCGGCGCTGGAATTGTCCAGAACTACCGGCGACGGCGGACGGGGAACATTGCAAATCCAAGCGGCCGGGAACGACGGTCGGGTCGGGGGCTATTCCTCCCATAACCGTTACCTGACTGATCGAAGTTTCCTGGCGGTGTGCGGGGTTGACCGCTGGGGCAACTATGCCCAGTATTCGCGCCCGGGTCCCAATCTCTGGGTATGCGCCTCCACGGAAGGCGGCCGCACGGATGACCAGGGACTCGCCACAACGTTCCGTGAGGGCACATACCACCTGGACTTTGATGGCACAAGCGCGTCGGCGCCCCTTGTCTCGGGGGTAGCGGCGCTGGTGCGGGCCGCCAACCGTGATCTTTCGTGGCGCGACACCAAGCTGATTCTCGCCGATTCGGCGCGGGTGGTGAATAGCGGGGACAGCAGCTGGGCGGACGGCGGCGTAAAGTACAGTGATCCATCGGAAAGGTATCGCTACAGCCACAAAATGGGATTCGGTGCGGTGGATGCCGACCGGGCGGTGGCGCTGGCCCGAAACTGGAAGCCCCTTCCCGACGAGCGGTCGGCGTCCGGCGCCCAGAACACTCCGATCACGGTCAGTATTGGAGCCCCGACGGCGACAAGCACGCTTAGCATCCCCGGGCCGGTGTCCTTCGTTGAGCATGTCGAGTTCCAGGCCGATATGGCTGCTCTAACGTTCCGTGATCTGACAATCGAGTTGACGTCACCGTCGGGAACCACCTCGGTACTCAGCGTTCCGCACGGATGCATCTTTCCGTTCGAGAAATGCGACGCTTCAGGACCGATTGTGATGAGTTCCACGCGCCATCTGGGCGAGGATCCGAGAGGCGAATGGACGCTTAGTTTGCAAACAGTGGGAGGCTTCGCGGCAGTGAATTCGTGGTCCTTGAAGGTGTACGGCCATGAGCGGGAGGCGCCTGCGTCGCTGTCGGTATCCCCGACCTCGGTGACGGAGGGCGGTTCGTTCACTTACACGATTGAGTTGGGCCAAGCCCCCGGGGCGGGCAACCGGGTGACGGTGAACTTCATCACCGCCGGTGGGACGGCTACGGCCGGGGAAGACTACACGCCGGTGATCGGGGTCGGCCCCAAGGCGGTCAGCTTCGGCCCGGCGGAGACTTCGAAGACGGTGATGGTGAACACCCTGCGGGGAGCGGCTGGTCATGACGAGGACCCGGAGACGCTGCTGGCGTCGATCAGTCGGGTGACGCGATATGAGGGCTCGCAGGTGTTGGGCACGGAGCTTCGGATGGCGCCCCAAACCGTGTCTGTGACGATCCACGATCACCCCGACGATCACACGCCGGTGTGGTTCGAAGCGGCGGCGCCCGGTGTCACCAAGAACGGCTTGGCGGCGCAGTTTGTCGCCCGCATTGTTAGACCGGCGGCGGCGGACATCGCTGTGCCCTACGCCACGCAGGTGGGCAGCGGCATGATCTCCTTCTACGATCTTGCCGTCTCACCGGCGCAAACGGCGGATTTCACCCCCGAGTTGTCGGGGACTGTGACCATCAAGGAGGGCGATACCTCAGCGGAGTTCACGGTTGCGACGGCGGACGATCAGGACAGCGCCTATGAGTTTTTCCAGGTGAGGGAGCGGGGTTCGGCGCCGGCGGGTACCGCTTGGCGACCCGGCACCCAGGGCGGCACGACCGCCGACATGATCATCGAGCCGGACTCCGCCGCGAAAACGATCTACGTCGTGGCGGTGCCGCAGGACCCACAAGAAGGCGAATCCGTCGAACTGTCGGCGCACTTCGCGCAGGGCGTGTCGGTGGGTAAGAGAAGAAATATTACCGTCGCAGCCATGGGTGAGAATGGCGCGGCGGCCGACGACTTTACGTTGGTGGAGGGGGCGATTCGCATCGCAAGCGGGGAATCGCACAGTCGATCTCCGGGCGGCAGGATCACGATCGCGGCGGACTCGGACTATGACCCGGGAGAAACGATCGTTCTCGCAGGAACCAGCGACCGGGGCAGCGACGTCAAGACCCCCACCGTCGCCATTGAGAACACCACGCCGCTCACTGCGAACCTGGCGTTCACCGACCCGAACGAAGACGGCATTGTGGTGGAGGGCGGCTCGGTGGGCGTTACGGTGTCGCTGGCCGGCGCATTGTCGGCGGGCGAGATGGTTGACGTTGTGTTGCGGTTGCCTCACGATGTGGACGGCACTATCTTGGGTGACGCAACTTTGGTGTCGGCGGGCGGCGGCGAGACCGGATTCTCGGTGCACTCTGCCCTCGCCGACATCACCCGTCGTCATCCCGATACCAATCGCGAAATCACTTACCAGGAGATGACCGTCCGCTTCGCCGACGCGGGCGCCCGCTCGGGCACTCTCCTGCTCACCCTGGGTGACGACGGAGTAGCCGCCGACCCGATGCTCACCATCCCACTGCGTATCGCCGCCGTGACCGGCGCCGGGCTGGGCGTGGAGGTCGCTGCCGGAGCGTTGAGCATCCTATTGGTCGGGGTGGACACCGAGGAGGGCGTTTTGATTGAACCGCGGGCGCTGGAGATCGCCGAGGGCGGCACGGCCACCTATCAGGTGTCGTTGCGTTCGGACCCGGGCGGCACGGCCACTGTGACGATTATGTCCGACAACGAGGCCGGGGCCAGGGCGAGCGACTCGTTGCTGACGTTCACCTCAAACGGCGCCGGTATCTGGTCGACGCCGCAGACGGTAACCGTCACGGCGGTGGAGGACGCCGACGGTTTCGACGCCACCGCGGGCATCACTCACCGGGTGTCGGGTTACGGCGAGGTGATTGCCGGGTCCGACGTGCGTGTGACGGTAGTGGACGACGACGTTGCGGCCTACAATGTGTCGTCCGACTGGAGCCTCATCCCCTCGGGCGTCGGAGTAGGCCAGTCGTTCCGGCTGGTCATGGTGACATCGGAGGAGACCAGGGTGTCGTCTGACACGGTGGGGTTCTACAACCGGTTCGTGGAGAGGCTGGTGGCGGGGGGTCACCAGGACATTCAGGCCTATGCGAGGGGATTCCGGGCCTGGTTGAGCACCGCGGTGGTAGACGCCCGCGACAACACCCACACCAACCCCACCGGCGACGGGGCGGGCCACCCCGTCTACTGGCTGGGCGCCGCCACCAAGGTGGCGAACAACAACACCGACCTTTACCAGGGCTGGGACGCGAGCGGCCCCGGACGGGACGAACAGGGCAATTCTGTCGACGCCGATACCACGGCGTGGTGGGGGAGCAAGACAAACGGGTCGAGGTCGGTCGGCGCGTTTGTGGACGCCGACGGTTCTTCCGTCAGGTTGACGGACATCGGCAACCCGACCGACGCAACCAGGGCAGGCAACAAGCCCAATCGTCAAAACAGGTTGCTGGCGCTCTCTCCGGTCTTCACTGTGGTGGAAAAGCCCGAGATCACTATCACCTCCCAAACTCATCAGGTGACGGAGGGCGCGGAGGTGTTGTTCACAGTGTCGGCCGACTCCGCCCCTTCGACCGACCTGACGGTCCTTTTTGTGGTGGGGGAGTCGACGGGGAGCAATTTCTTGGCCTCCGAACATGAGGGCAACCGGAGTTTGATCATCCCCGCCGGCGCTAGGTCGGCGACGATCACTCTGCGCACGGTGGCGGACCGTGTTGATGAGCCGGAGGGTCAGATAGCGGTGATCCTGCAAACGGGTACCGGCTACACCTTGGGGTCTCCGCTAAGTCACATAGTGACAGTGGTGGACGACGACGACGCGGGGGTGACTATTGCCGAGTCGGGTGTTCCTGCTGATACGGTGGTGGCTGAGAATGGTGGGACGGATTCTTATACGGTGGTGTTGGATTCTCGGCCTACTCATGATGTGGTGGTGACGGTGACGTCGCAGACTCCGTTGGCGGCGGTGGTGAACCGGTCGGGTGGTACGAAGGGTCCGGTTCAAACGTTGACGTTTACGCCGTCGGGGTGGAACACGGCGCAGACTGTGATTGTGGAGGGGGTGCCTGATGTTTTGGACAACACCAACAACCGGCGCACGGTGGATTTGTTGCACGAGATCAGTTCGACGGATCCGAGCTATCACGCGCTTTCTGACCAGACGGTTGAGGTGATGGTGACCGATGATGATGGTCCGCCTACGATTGCGTTGTCGGTGTCGCCTGCGGTGGTTGGTGAGAGCGGCGGGGCGACTGATATCACGGTGACTGCTACTTTGTCCGGTTCGCGTTTTGATGTTGACCGGGTTGTTGCGGTGTCGGTGTCGGGATCCGGTGGGTCGGGGGTGGTGGGGTTTGATCCGGTGGCGGGCTTCAACTTGTTGATCCCTGCCAGGCAGGGGGTCGGTGAGACGAGTTTTACGTTGACGCCCGAGGCTGACGGCACGGTTGAGAATCATGAGACTGTTACGGTTTCGGGTGTGCTGTCCGGTGTGACGGTGACTTCGGCGTCGGTTTCGTTGGTGGACGACGACGGGGCGGCGGGGGTGACTATTGCCGAGTCGGGTGTTCCTGCTGATACGGTGGTGGCTGAGAATGGTGGGACGGATTCTTATACGGTGGTGTTGGATTCTCGGCCTACTCATGATGTGGTGGTGACGGTGACGTCGCAGACTCCGTTGGCGGCGGTGGTGAACCGGTCGGGTGGTACGAAGGGTCCGGTTCAAACGTTGACGTTTACGCCGTCGGGGTGGAACACGGCGCAGACTGTGATTGTGGAGGGGGTGCCTGATGTTTTGGACAACACCAACAACCGGCGCACGGTGGATTTGTTGCACGAGATCAGTTCGACGGATCCGAGCTATCACGCGCTTTCTGACCAGACGGTTGAGGTGATGGTGACCGATGATGATGGTCCGCCTACGATTGCGTTGTCGGTGTCGCCTGCGGTGGTTGGTGAGAGCGGCGGGGCGACTGATATCACGGTGACTGCTACTTTGTCCGGTTCGCGTTTTGATGTTGACCGGGTTGTTGCGGTGTCGGTGTCGGGATCCGGTGGGTCGGGGGTGGTGGGGTTTGATCCGGTGGCGGGCTTCAACTTGTTGATCCCTGCCAGGCAGGGGGTCGGTGAGACGAGTTTTACGTTGACGCCCGAGGCTGACGGCACGGTTGAGAATCATGAGACTGTTACGGTTTCGGGTGTGCTGTCCGGTGTGACGGTGACTTCGGCGTCGGTTTCGTTGGTGGACGACGACGGGGCGGCGGGGGTGACTATTGCCGAGTCGGGTGTTCCTGCTGATACGGTGGTGGCTGAGAATGGTGGGACGGATTCTTATACGGTGGTGTTGGATTCTCGGCCTACTCATGATGTGGTGGTGACGGTGACGTCGCAGACTCCGTTGGCGGCGGTGGTGAACCGGTCGGGTGGTACGAAGGGTCCGGTTCAAACGTTGACGTTTACGCCGTCGGGGTGGAACACGGCGCAGACTGTGATTGTGGAGGGGGTGCCTGATGTTTTGGACAACACCAACAACCGGCGCACGGTGGAAATTACCCACACCGTGGCGTCCGCCGACCCCTCCTACAACCGGATTGCTGTTTCCTTGGTGGAGGTCGAGGTCACCGACGGCCATCCGCTGCCGCTCGTGTCGGTGTCCGCCGTGAAATACGTCGTCACCGACGGCGTTGACGCTTACGCGGAGTTCATTCTGCGGGGGCGGCCTGCCCAGTTCGGCGGCACGGTCAACTACCCGATCCAAATCCTCTACGATGTCTCCGGGACCGGCGTCGCCGCCACTGAGGAGGGACTCGACCGCACGGCGTCGATCACGTCGGACGCGGGAACATCTATCCGAATCGCCATCGCGGACGGCCACGGCGAGACCGACCGAGTGATCATCGTGACCATCCAGCCCGGAGGGGGCTACCGGGTGGACAGGGATTCCATATCGGCGATCATCATCGTGGAAGACAACGATTGACCTGATCTATTGACGCGGTTGCCTTTCCTTCCCGGAAACCGGCTTGGTCCGGGTAGCATCCGGTAACGATGGAGCGTCGCATTTTCGGGATTGAAAGTGAGTACGGGGGGTTACTTTCACCTTGCGGGGACAGCGGCGGCTCAGCCCGGACGAAGTGGCCCGTTATCTGTTCCGGCGGGTGGTCAGCTGGGGGCGTTCCTCCAACGTCTTCTTGGAGAACGGCGCCCGGCTTTACCTGGACGTGGGTTCGCATCCCGAGTACGCCACTCCCGAATGCGATTCGATCGAGGACGTAATCATTTACGACCGGGCCGGTGAGCGATTCTTGGAAAGCCTGATCCACTCGGCGGAAGATCGCCTGGCCGCCGAAGGGGTGAAGGGTCAGATTTTTTTGTTCAAGAACAACACCGACTCGGCCGGCAACAGCTACGGATGTCATGAGAATTATCTGATCAGCCGCCGAAAGGACTCGAACACACGGTCGGCATCCTCCTGCCTTTTCTGGTGACCCGCCAGATCTTTTTGGGGGCGGGAAAAATGCATCAGAGCACCCGGCAGGTGACCTATTCGGTGGCGCAGCGGGCCGATCACATCTGGGAAGGAATCTCCTCGGCCACCACCCGCAGCAGACCCATCATCAACACCCGAGACGAGCCCCACGCCGACCCCGACCAGTATCGCCGGCTCCATCTGATCACCGGTGATTCCAACATGAGCGAATACGCCACCTATGTCAAGACCGGGACCATGCTGGCCTTGCTCCAGGTGATCGAGGCCGACGTGGTGTTTCGAGACCTGACTTTGGAGAATCCGATCAAGGCGATTCGCCAAATTTCGCACGATCTGACCGGCTCCACCAATGTCCGCTTGCAGAACGGAAGGTTGATGTCGGCCCTGGACATCCATGGGAATACTTTGACCGGGTTGCCCGGTACGCCCGGCGGCCCGGGTTCCCTCCCGAGGTTGAGAGGGAGGTGGACCGATGGGAGCATTTGCTGACAGGCTTGGAAAAGGATCCGCTCAGCCTCGACCGGGAGGTCGACTGGGTGATAAAGTACCGGCTGTTGGAGGAATGTCGGCAGAGAAGGGGGGTTTCCGAAAAGGACTCCCGGTTGGCTTTGGTCGACCTTTCCTATCACGATGTGGACCGCAGTCGAGGTTTGTATTACCTGTTGGAGGGGAAGGGACTGGTTGACAAGTTGGTCTCCGACGAGCAGGTGTCACGCGCCCAGACCCGACCTCCCCAAACCACCCGGGCCCGGCTGCGGGGCGCCTTCATCAAAGCCGCCAAGGCTCGCCGGCGGGATTTCACGGTGGATTGGATGCATCTCAAACTGAACGATCAGACCCAGCAAGACCATGCTCTGCAAGGATCCGTTCCGCTCCCACGATGAACGGGTGGAGCGGTTCATCGAGTCGCTGTAGGGGGTGAGAAGGTGAAGAAGACAGAGCGCCTGCTCAATTTTGCTCTGTCTGATGTGGTCGAGCAAACGCCGATTCACCCGCGAGGAGATTTTCCGACGGATGGCGCCCTACGGCAATTACAGCAACCCCGAGACCGCTCGACGCACCTTCGAGAGAGACAAAAAGACCCTGCGGCAGGTGGGCTTCGACATTCAGACCAGCCCACCCGAGGACGGACCGGCCACCTATGTCCTGGCTCGACCCCGAGACGCCCTGGGTCGGATGCAGCTCGACCATTCGGAGCGAATCGCCCTGGCGGTGGCGGTGGCGATGGTGGATCTGGGCGGGGCTCTACCCACGGATCGGACGCTGATCAAACTGGGCGCCGGAACCTCGGCCGGCATGAGGAGCACAACGTTGACCTGGGCGACATGGAGACCGAGAAAATCTATGACCTGCTCGGGGCCGTCCAAACCCGCTCGCAGGTCTTCTTCGACTACAAGAACCGCCGTCGCCGACAGGTGGAGCCGCTTCGGATCCTCAACCACCGGGGCCGCTGGTATCTGCAGGCCCTAGTATATCCAGTGCAGATCCTTGGCGATAGCCGCCCAACCTCCGATTCCATTCCTCAGTCAGTTGGGCTACTCGATGCTCCTATGTTTTGCAAATCGGGTTTGGGGGGGTGGTGAGCCAGGTTTGGTATCGGGTGGCGAGGTGGTGGTTGTGGTCGAGGCCTCTTTCGAGTCGTGAGAGGCTTGTCGGGTGGGCGTGGAGGGCGGTGGCGGCCTGAGCCAGGGTGATGTTGGTGTTTTGGCTTGGGCAGCGGAGGTCGGCGCCGGAGGGTGTTCGGGGTGGGTTGGTCAACAGGTGGTAGATCTCTCGGGCGATGTACCGTTTCAGACAGCGGATGATCTCCCGGCGGGTTTTGCCTTCCGCTTGCCGCCTTTGGGCGTATTCGATGGTGCGGGGGTCGATGCGTAGTCGTACCATGGTTATTCGCCAGAGGGCCTGGTTGGCTTGACGGTCGCCGCCGCGGTTGAGACGGTGGCGTATGGTCTGCCCGGACGAGGCTTGGATGGGAGTGGCTCCGCATAGGGCGGCGAACGACGCTTCGGAGGTGAGGCGGTGGGGGTTGTCTCCTGCGGTGACCAGCAGGGTGGCTGCGGTTTCGGGGCCGATCCCGGGAGCGGCTAGCAGCGCGGGGTTGGCCTGGGCGCAGAGTTGTTTGATTTCGGTGTCGAGTTGTTGGATCTCGGCGGTGAGTGCCTGGTACCGGCGGGCCAGCAGACGCAGTGTCTTCTTGGTATAGGCGGTCGTGGTCTGGGCTGTGCCGGGACGAAAAGCGGCGCAGGTCTTCACCCGGGCTTTGGGGGAAAGACCCGAAAGGTGGTGTTTGACCTGGTCGGGAGCGGTTACCACCAAGGCGTGGAGCTGGTTGATGGCCTGGGTACGGGCTTTGATGGGCCTGATGCTTCTATGATTTCCAAATCGTGTTTGGAGGGGTGGGGTGTTTAGGTGGGTGGGGGGTTTTCGAGAAGGCGGTAGAGCTGTCGGGCGATGTATCGTTTGAGGCAGCGGCGGGTTTCTTGGGTGGTTTTTCCTTGGCTGGTTCGTTTGGCGATGTAGGCCTTGGTTTTGGGACAGTGTCGGGAGCGGCTGATGGCGATGGTGTGGAGGGCCTGGTTTAGTTGGCGGTCGCCGTGTCTGTTGAGCCGGTGGCGGGTGTGTTGCCCGGAGGATGCTTCGAGTGGTGCTACGCCGGCTAGGCGAGCGAAGGCTGCTTCGTTGCGGCATCGGCGGGGGTGGGACCAGGCGATGAGCACTTGAGCGGCGGTGATGGGGCCTATTCCTGGCTGGTTCAGCAGGTGCGGAGCGACAGAGATGACCAGTTCGGTGATGGATGTTTTGAGGTCTTGGGTCTCTGTGGAGAGCGCGCGGATGCGCCTGGCCAGGCTGCGCATTGCTTGTTTGGTGGCGGTGAGTTCTCCGATGGGTCCGGATCGGAGACGGAACGCCGCGCATGTGGCTACGAGAGCAGGGGTGGTAAGACCTCGGAGTTGGTCCCTGAGATCGACCGGCGCGGTGACTAGGAGGGCTTTCAGTTCGTTGATCGCCGATGTTCTAGCTGTTATGGCGCCTCGGCGGGTGGTTGCTAACACTCGGAGGGCTTCTCGGTCTCCCCGAACTCGAGGAACCGATGGCCTACGGCGGCCTAGCACCTGGCGGGCGGCCCGTCGAGCGTCAAGGGTGTCGTTCTTGGCGCCGTCCACAGTTGGGGTGGGATGGTTGAACTCTGTAACCTGTTCACCCCGGCTGGCAAGGTAGCCTGATACGCCTGCTCCGTAGCTTCCGGTGCCTTCCACCGACCATATCCGGTCGGTGGCCTGGGTGTGCTGATCGGCCCATCCCACCAACCGTTCATATCCCACCCGGGTGGTTTCGAACACTCCGGAGGCTTGTTCTCCGGTGGTGGCAGTATCCACTACCGAGGCGGTGACCCAATCACGATCAGGATCGATCCCGATCACATGCTCTACTTCTGTGCCTATCATGAGAAACTCCCTCTTTGGTTGCTGACGGTGCGCCAAAAGAGGGGCGCAAACCGCGAAAACGGCAGGACTGTGATGGGTCACACCCCCTGGGGGTGGACAGGCTTCTGATCAGGCCAGCGCGGTACGCCAGGCAAGCTGCTGGAGGTCGGTGTCGGACAGATCAGGCAAAGGACACCAAAATCGGGGTCAGTCAAATCGTGGGTCACGACACCACCACCAGCAGCTATAACCTGAGAGCCTCTAAAGGCACCTTCTTTATTCTCACAGTCAAATCGTCTGTGTGAGGGGGTGGGTTCATGTTGGGTTTATCGGGTTAGGTTCAGTCGGTTGGGGAAGTGGATTTCGAGTTGGTTTAGGGCTCTTGTCCAGCCGTGGGTGCCGGTGCCGAGGTCTCCTCCCCTGTCTTGTCGGTGATGTTGCGAGCGGCGAGGCGCAGCAGTTTCAGAGCGGATTGGTCGGTGGGGAAATGGCCCCTGGTTTTGGTGACTTTCCGCAGCTGGTAG
Source organism: Acidimicrobiia bacterium (assembly GCA_965209025.1). GTDB lineage: Bacteria > Actinomycetota > Acidimicrobiia > Spongiisociales > ZC4RG35 > Bin76. Next base: position 1,848,635 of record OZ242375.1, read on the forward strand.
TGAACGCTTTCGACCAGGTTGGTGGTGTATACCACCCGGCGGAGTTCTGGCGGGAACCGCAGGAACGGGGTGAACTCTTCCCACGCTTGGCGCCATACTCGTATCATCCCCGGGTAGCGGTTTCCCCACTGGTCGTCGAGTTCGTCCAACTCTTTGGCGGCTGTTTCGGCGTTGGTGGCGGTGTACACGGTCCGTAACCCCTTGACGATGGTTCTGCGGTCTTTCCAGCTGCACAAGCGCATCGAGGCTCGTATCAGGTGGATGACACAGGTCTGTACCAGCGCCTGAGGCCAGGTGGCCTCGATCGCGTCCGGCAGTCCGCGGAGGCCGTCGCGGCACACGATCAGCACGTCTTCGAGGCCTCGGTTGCGGATCTCGGTGAGCACTGCTAGCCAGTACTTGGCGCCTTCGCCGCCGTCACCCAGCCACACACCGAGGACGTGTTTGCGGCCGTCCACGTCGACGCCGACCACCACATACGCTGGGCGATTGATGACGGTGCCGTCCGTGCGGACCTTGACCACCATGGCGTCTATGTACAGAAGGGGATAACACCCGTCAAGTGGCCGGTTCTGCCATTCGGTGAGTTCCTCCACGGTCCCGTCGGTGACCTTGGACACCAACGCCGGCGAGACGTCCACGCCGTACATTCGAGCCAGTTCCGAACGAATGTCACGGGTGGATAAACCCCGGGCGTACAGGGCCACGATGTTGGCGTTGAAACCTTCCAAGCGCCGGGCGCCCTTCGGAACGATCTTGGGTTCGAACGAGGCGTTACGGTCACGGGGAACGTCCAGATCCACCGCGCCGATCTCGGTCAGCACCTGCTTGGGGGTGGTCCCGTTACGGTTGTTGCCCGTGCCATGGCCGATCGGGTCGCCGTGCTCATAACCCAGGTGATCGGTCATCTCCTCAGAAAGGGCCCGTTCCAGGACACGCTTGGACTATCTCGGCCAACACCCCATCAGGACCCAAAAGATCCACACCACCCTCCAAGGCATCAGCCACCACAGCATCCACAAGCTCATCAGACACAGCAGCCGCAGCCGCCGTTTCCGTCGCATCCTTAACAGCCATACACATCATCTCCTCACAGCCAGCCACCGCCGGCCAGGCAAACCCCCTCACACAGACATTTATACAGGCTCTCCCAACCGCCAGCTCCGCCGCCGATATGGCAAGACCGACGCCACCGACGCCGAAGCCGCGGCGCGGGCGGCTCTCTCTGGACAGGCCACCATCCAACCCAAAAGCGGGGACGGTCCGGTCGAAGGAATAAGAATGCTGCGAGTAGCTCGCCGTTCCGCTGTGAAAGCCCGCACCCAGGCCATAAACCAGTTGCACGCCCTGGTGGTTACCGCTCCCAACCAGGTCAAGCACCAGCTCGGGGACCTGCCCGCGAAAACCCTGGTCAAAGTCTGTGCCGCCTATCGTCCCAGCACAGACCACACCACCATCACCTACGCCAAGAAAACGCTCCGTCTCCTAGCCCGCAGATATCAGGCGCTCACCACAGAGATCCAAGAACTCGACACCGAGATGCACCGTCTCTGCGTCCAGGCCAACCCCGCCCTGCTAGCCGCTCCAGGAGTCGGCGCAGACACCGCTTCGGCGCTGCTGATCACAGCCGGTGACAACCCCCAACGGATGCGCACAGAAGCGTCCTTCGCTGCCCTATGCGGCGCCAGTCCCGTCCAAGCCTCGTCCGGGCGGACCATCAGACACCGGCTCAACCGCGGTGGCAACCGCCAAGCCAACAACGCACTCTGGCGCATCGCTTCGGTTCGTATGCGCTACCACCCGACCACCATCGCATACGTCCAAAAACGCCAGACCGAAGGCAAAACCCGCCGAGAGATCATCCGCTGCCTCAAAAGGCACATCGCCAGAGAGATCCGCCACCTGCTCACCCAACCCACCGCCAACACCCAACGGAGCCCACCTCCGCACACTACGCCAAAAAGCCCAGATCACCCTCACCCACGCCGCCCAAGCGCTCCAAACCTACCCCACCCTCCTCTCACGACTCGAACGAGGCATCCGACACAACCACCACCTCGCCACCCGATACCAACACTGGCTCACCCACCCCCAAAAACAACCCCCCACCCCCGCCACCTAAAGCACGGGGGTTTGGAGTATAGGGGCATCGGTACATGGCCAGAGAGATCTACATCTGTTGACCAACCCGCCGTGAACACCTTCGGGTGCCGATCTCCGCTGTTTACGCCGTGACACCGAAACGACCCTGGCTCAGGCCGCTACCGCTCTCCGCAGCCACGCCACGTGTATCTCCAGGCTTGAATGAGGCTTCGACCACAACCATCAACTTCGTCACTCGATATCACCACTGGCTCACCACCCTCAAACCGGATTTGACAACATAGGAGCATTGGGGTAATCGCTCGCGTCCTGCAACGACTCCTCGCTCTCACCACGGTCATCTGGCACAACGAAACCACTAACCGACCGGGACCAGCCCGCTCCCTCATCGCCTACGACCATTAACCCCTTGGAACTACCTATCTAGTCGGTGAAGTTGACGGTTCCCTCGGCCGAGCGGTTCGCGGCGCCCGTGATCCAGACCGCGCTCAGCCCCAAAGAATCAGTCGAATCCACGGTCACGCCGACCGTTTCCGACGGATGATCACCTGTCAACCTTGCCACCCGGGTAGATCCGGTGATCTCGCCCTCGCGAAGAACCACGTAATAAACCGTCACAGTCCCGCTGGGCTTGCAACTCAAACCGATCACCAAATTAACCGACGGGTCGCCCCGGGCGGCGGTGACATCGTCGATCGAAACAGTCGGACGTACCCCAACAGCGCAGTTCCCAAGTGCCGACTCCACCGGCGGAGGAGGAGGAGGGGGTGGTGGGGGTGGGGGTGGGGGTGGGGGGTTGTCGTTGTCGGACACGGCCACCGTGGCCGCTCCCTGGGACGCTGACACCGTGTAATCGTTGCCCGCGTTGACGGTAACCGTTACCGACCCGTCAGCCTCGTCCACGTTGTCGTCGCTAGTGCCCACCGTCACCGTAACGCTGCCGGTGGTGGGTACCGTTACCGTCCGCACGCCCGTGACCGTCCCGAAATCACCATTCTGGGACACTGTCACGCTCACCGCAAGATCCGCCGCCGGGGCCGGGTTGGCCGTTACCGTAAAGGTGGTGTCCCCGCCCTCGGTGACGCCATTGCTGCCGGTGATACTCACCTGCGGCTGCTGGATCAACTCTTGCACCGGATCATCGTCGTCGGCCACGTCGGCGGTCTCCGACGACCGCGCGCCCACCGTGTAACCGTTGCCCGCGTTCAGCGTCAACGTCACCGACCCGTCAGCCTCGTCCACGTTGTCGTCGGTGGTGGCGATGGTTACCGTCGCGCTCCCCGACGCCGGGATCGTCACGCTGACCGGCAACGAACCAAACCCGAAATCCCCAGACGTAGCAACCGTGACACTCACCACCAGATCCGACACCGGCGCCGGGTTGGCCGTCACCGTAAAGGTCACCGGATCGCCCTCCGCGCCATCGACCGCACCTGAAATGTTCACCTCCGGCGTCGGCGGAGGCGTCTGCTGCGCGGCCGCCTCCAACGCGGTCAACTCGGCCACCACCTCGTCCCAAACCGGGCTGCTGTGGGTGTCGGCCATTTGCTGCGCCTGAGCAGCGGTCATCGGACCGCCCGTGACGCCCGTGCCGTCATGCTGTCCAAACGCCACCAGCACCCGATTCCAACGGTTCACATGCGCCGTGCCGTGCTGGGTCTGCCCGGCCAGCGACTGGACCTTCGTCACCACAGCCGGGTCGACCGTATAACCCACCGGCGCATCGTCGTCGTCCGCCACCGAAACCGTGGCCGCGCCCTGCGACGCCGACACCGTATAACCCGATCCGGCGTTCACCGTCGCCATAACCGAACCGTCGGACTCGTCCGTCTGATCATCAGTCGTGGCCACCGTCAACGTAGCGCTGGTCGTGCCCGCGCTGATCGTCACCGTCCGCGCCCCCGTCGAAACACCGAAATCGCCGCTCTGGGACACCGTCACGCTCACGTCAAGATTGGCGGACGGCGCCGGGCCGGCGCTAACCGTGAAACTAGCCGAACCGCCCTCGGTCACACCACCACCGGCGGTGATGCTCACCTCGGGCGTCGGAGGCGGCTGCTGTTGGGCTGTTTCGAGCGCGGTGAGCTCGGCGACTACCAGGTCCCACACCGGGCTGGAGTGCCGGTTCGCCATGTCCTGCGCCTCGGCGGCGGTCATCGCACCGCCCGACACGCCGGTGCCGTCGTGCTCGCCGAACGCGAGCAGTACGCGGTTCCAGCGGTTGACGTGGGCCGCGCCGTTGTGGGTCTGCGACGCCAGCTCCTTGACCCTGGCGATCGTTCCCTGGTTGACCGTGTGGCCGCCGTCGTCGTCGGACACGACCACGATGGCCGTCCCCTGGGACGAGGACACCCGGTAGTCGAGGCTGGCGCTGGCGTCGACGGTGACCGTGACCGATCCGTCGGCCTCGTCCACCTCGTCGTTGGTGGTGGCCACCGTCAGCGTGGCGTAGCCCGCCGCTGGGATGGTCACCGTCTGCTGCCCGACGGTTATCCCGGAGTCGTCGCTCTGGGACACCGTGACGCTCACGTCCAGGTCCGCAGCCGGGGCCGGGTTCGCCGTCACCGTGAAGCCGGCGTCGGCGCCCTCGGTCACGTTGCCGTCGGCGGTCACGCTGATCAGCGGCACGGACGTGTTGGGCGCGGGCGTCTCGAAGTCCACCGTGAAGGTCTTCGGCGTCGCGCCCGCCGCGAGGGTCCTCACTGTGATCTTGTCGATCTGGGTGATGCCGGCGGCAACGGAGACCACATAATGCGACCGGGGGTTCAGGCCGGTGAGCTGGTACTCGGTGGCGGTGGTCGTGACTTCCGTCAGGACCGGGATGCCCGTGAAGCTCTCGTGCCAGGCGACCGTGTAGGCCGTGCCGTCTCCCTGCGGCTTCCAGGCGACGGTCGCCGTCGTGTCGGAGACGCGCTTGAGCTGGACCGGCGGCGGCGGCGGCAGGTCGTTGTTGGCGACGTAGACCGAGGCGTAGCTGCGGAACTTGTTCAGCCGGTAGCCCTCGCCGAACTGCACCGTCGCGCCGAGCATCCCGTTGGAGCCCCAACTGGTGTCGTCGACGGTGGGGATGGTGAAGGTGACGCTGCCTGAGGTGGGCACGTTGACCGTGCGCTGGCCCAGGTGCTGGGCGGCGACCACGGAGCCGGGGCCGACCACGCCCACCCGCACGTCCAGCGGCGCGTCGGGCGCGGGGTCCACGGTGACCGTGAAGACCGCGTCCTCGCCCTCGGTGACGGTCCCGCCGGCGGCGCTGATCGACACCTCGGGCACCCGCTCCACGATCACCGACGTGGGCTCCGCCTCCACCGGCGAGCCCGCCGAAAGCGTGGTGAAGCGAATCACCGGGCTGGCGGTGCTCAGCTGCGTCGCGCCGTGGTCCTGGAAGTACACCACCGCCCGGTACTCGGTGCCGGGCTCCAGGTGGCGGATGCCCCAGGCCGGGTCGTTGGGCTCGGCCCCGAACCAGGCCTCGTCGGCGGGGACGCCGGGGAACGGCGAGGTGGTGGACCACCAGCGCACCTCGTAGCCCTCCGCGCCGACCACCCGCGGCCACGACAGGTCGATGCCCGTGTCCGACAGGTTGGCGTAGCTCAGGTCGCCCACGCGCTCCACCACCGGGTCGGGCAGGTCGCCCAGCAGCCGCTGGCAGCCCACGCAGGAGCCCAGCGTGCGGTAGAAGCTGAAGCTGTCGGTGCGCACCGTCTTCGGCGGTGTCTCCGTCGAGATCTGGTTGTCGCTGCGTTCGTACAGCTTGTAGCCCTCGACCTGGAAGGTCACGTTGCCGACCACGTTGGAGCCGACGTGGATGTCGACCTGGACCGGCGTGCGGCTGACCGTGACCGAGCCGCTGCTGACGGCAGAGTCATCTCTAAAGGTGTGCAGGTGCGAGGCGGCGGGGCTGGTGAACCAGACCCGGTGGGACCGGAAGTACTCCGACGTGCCCGTCCGCAGCAGCGGCTTGGCGAAGTCGGCGTTGATGGAGAAGCGCTTGTCCTGGTCCGCCGGCGGGTCGTTCTTCGTCCGCACCCAGAAGTAGTGCGCCTTGCGGCCCGTGTTCAAAGACGCCGGGAACGCCAGATTGAGCCCGCCGTCCTCGATGGACGTCCAGGTGGTCCCGTCGTCGATGGAGAACTCCAGGGTCTGCTCCCACTCGTCGTCGTCGCGGATGATGAGCGGCACGCGCACCTCGGGGTAGTCGAAGCCTCCCACCTGGTACAGCACGCCGTTTTCATAGAAGTTGTGGCCGACGGCGTAGGGCCGGTGGATCAGGAACGTCCCGTGGTCGAAGGCGTCGCTGTCCTGGCCGGCGGCGAGGCTCACCGGCCGCCACTTGTTGGCGTCGTCCTCGTAGACGGACTGCGACGCGAAGGGGCAGCCGTCGTGGCGGTCCAGCAGCGGGCCGGCGGTGCTGCCGTAGCCGAAATGGATCCCGTCCCGGCCAAGCCCTTCGACGATGGGGTCGCCCAGGTTGTAGGGGCTGCGGCTCCCGGTGTGGCACATCAGCCGGTCCCGGTCCGGTTTGCCCGGCCCGATGTAGCCGCCGAAGTGGCTGAGCGGCTCCCCGACCTGGCTGGCGACGTAGAAGTGCCGACGCTGTTGGGGGTCCACCGCCTGCCACTGGTAGGTCACCACCGGCCCGCCCTCGGTCAGCGTGATGGTGGGCGGCGGGTCGTGGCGGTTGTAGTTGGCGATCACCCAGCCCGTGTCGCAGTCGTTGCCCGAGATCGTGCCCGCGCAGGTGCGGAACTGCACGAAGGCGTCGGCGGCGCCCAGGTTCAGGCCGATCTTGAGGGCCTCGGAGTGGGTGCTCCAGGAGACGGCGGGGTTGGGGTAGAGCGACCAGGAACTGTGGCCGTCGCCGATGCTCCAGCCTTCGGGCAGGCGCAGGCCCTGCCGGCGCTCGCTGTTCGACGCGGTGGCGCGGAGGGTGTACGTGCTGTTGGGCTGCACGGACGCGTCGTATACATACACCCAGTAGGTGGTGTCCGGCTCCAGCAGCAGCCCCGAACCGTCGTCGCCCTGGTAGGTGAAGGTGAAGGTCCGGTCGGCGCTGCCTACCGGCATGGAGGGGCGCGCCAGATCGGCGAGGACGTCGGCGGCGGTACTGCCCGGCGAGCCGCCGGAGCCGGCCCAGATCTGTACCCTCAGATCACGGGCGGCGTCGGAGTCGCCGATCTCGGCGAACTCGACGTCGACGCTGTTCAGGCGGTAGTGGCCGCCGTTTTTGCCCGTCGTGAACGACTGAGCGCGGTCACGTACGGTACTGGCAGTCGTCACAGTCAACGCCGCTCCGTCCGCCTGGCCGAGGTTGCTCATCACCGCCGGCTCACCGGGCGGCGCGTTCACCGGCGTGGGCTCGACCCGGAACAGCGGCGAGATGCCGTAGAACGCGTGGTCCTGGGTGCTGGCGACGGTGTTGTAGCTGATGGGGCCGGTGTCCATGTCGGTGGTCGAGAACCGTCCGCGCCGGGCGTTGCTGGCGCCCAGAGGGTTCGCCTCCTTCGTGCCGTCGGTGCGGGTGCCGGTCCACGGCCAGTCGTTCGAGGTGCTCGTCTCGCCGCTCTCGAAGCGGCGGTCCGCCATCGCCCAGTTCTCCCAGGTGTCGGACCAGAAGCCGGCGTGGTTCGCCGCGACGCGCTCGCCGTTCAGCCACCAGACCTCCGCGTCCGTGTGCCCGGCGTTGTTGGGGTTGGTCCGGGTGTGGTCGCGGGCGTCCACCGAGGCGGTGGAGCCGACCACCCGGAACGCGTCGGCGTAGCGCCGGACGGCGGCGTGCCCGCCGCGGGCGGCCTCCCGCACGTGGGCGTCGTAGACGTCGATGTCGGCGGCGGTGGCGTCGCGGTGGTCTTCGGTCATGAACAGCAGCCGGAACGTCGCGCCCGCGTCCACGCCGAGCGGCTTCAGCGGCCAGTCCAAAGGCACGGTGTAGGAACCGTCCGCGTGGGGCAGCAGCCGGCCGTTGACTCCCATCGACAGAACAGAGCCGCCGACCAGGGTGATCCAGTTGCCGCCCCCCTGCGCGCGGATGCGAGCGTCGTTGTTGATGCTCCAGCCGGGCGCCGCGCCCTCGTCCTCGGAGTTGCTCTGCGTGAACTTTACCTGGCTGTTTCCTTCCGTGAGTCCGGTTCCGTCCAGCACGACCCAGTAGCGGGTGTCCGCCTCGAGCGCCACGCCCGGGTGCGTGAAGCTGTACGTGCCGGCCTGCCGGTTCACGAAGGCGGGATTGGTCAGGGTCCCCACGACCGTGCCGGGAGCCCCGTTGGCATTCTTGTGGACGGTGACCGTCAGCTTGGAACCGAAGTCCTCGGTGGACCGGTTGAAGGCCACGTCCACCGAGGTCAGGGTGTACCCCGAGGGGTTGCCGCCGGTGTCGAAACCCTGCGCCAGGTCCACGTGCAGGCCCTGCACCAGGCCGCTCGACTGACCGGTGTTCTTGACCAGCGGCGGGTCGTCGTCCCGCACCCGGACCGTCGCCTCGGCCAGCGACGTGGCCAGGTCGTAGTCCGCCCCGTCCACCAGCGTCACCGTCACCGAGCCGTGGGCTTCGTCCACGTCGTCGCCGGTGGTGGAGATCTCCAGCGTCGCCGACCCGCTGGCCGGGATGGTGACGCTGGTGGGCAGCGTCCCGAAGTCGAAGTCGCCGGTCGTGGTCACCGTCACGCTGACCGGCAGGTCCGCCGACGGCGGCGGGACCGCCGTCAGCGTGAACCCGGCGGCGGCGCCCTCGGTGACGGCGCCGCCGCCCGTGATGCTCACCCGCGGCGGCCGCGGCTTGCTGACGCCGTCGAGGCCGATTTTCAGTGATGATATGTTGGGGGTCCACGCGCCTGTTGAGGAAGCCGTTCTCGTCCCAGCGCCGTCGGCGATGCTCCAACCGGCCAGGCCCCCGCTGTCCTCGGCGTCCGAACCCGTCAGGCGTACGCGCGAAGAACTCTGGCCGGCGTCCATGTCGATCACCAGGAAGTAGGTGGTGCTCGCCTCAAGGTCGATGCCCGCGCTGGTGAAGGTCAGCGTCTGGTCCGAGGTGGAGGCGGGGAAGCTGGCCGGGTTGGTCAGCGTCCCCAGCGAGCTGCCCGGAGACCCGCCCGAGGCGGCGTGGATGCTGGCGGTCAGCGCCGAGGAACTGAAGGCGCTGTCGATGGTGGAGAACTCCACGTCGACGCTGAACAGGGTGTAGCCGAAGCCGGTGGAGCCGGTGGTGAACGCCTGGTGGAAGTCATTGCCCAGGAACGAGGTGCCCCCGTCCGCCTGGCCGGTGTTGGCGACGAAGGTCTCCGTCGCGACCGTCTCGACGGCCGTGCCGTGGATGGTCATCTTGCGGGACTGGGAGAAGCTGGTCCAGGCGCCCGAGGTGTTCCAGGTCCGGTAGTGGCCATCGTCGGCGATGGTGAAACCGGGCGCGCCGCCGGCGTCCTCGGCGTCCGACGCGGTGTTCTGGATCGTGTTGGCGCCGGGCGACAGGACAAGGGTGACGTCCAGCACCGCCCAATACGTGGTGTTCGCCGCGAGCGCCACGCCCGGGTGCGTGAAACTGTTCGGGCCCGCGGCGATCGTGCCGGGCTTCGTCAAGGTGGCGACCACCGCGCCCGGCGCTCCGGAGCTGTCCGATCTGATCTCGGCAGTCAGCTTCGAAGCCAGCGCGCCGTCGTTGATCTGCGGAAACGAGAAGTCGACGCCCGTCAGGGTGTACCCGCCGGCGTTGGCGCCCGTCGTGAACGCCTGGGCGTGGTCATGCTGCACGAAATTGCCGGTGCCGCCGTTCGCCTGCCCGGAATTACTGACCAGCGTCATACTCGTCTGCGCGCCGGCCCGCTCAGCCGGCGGCAGAACGACCAACGCCGCCAAGACCACCAATCCGAGCAGCGCCGCCGCCAGACGCCTTATGAGTTGAAAACTGTTCGGAGGGGGGTATGAAAACATTAGAAACCTCACGCCAATTGTGCTTCACCAGGGACGTTGTTGACAGTTTTACGTAAAGACTAAACAGGCGTTGCGCTTCTGTCAAGATGATTAGTTCCAAAGGGTGTGGGTGGAAATCCCTTGTTGATCAGTTGGGAGTGTCCAGAATCCGGGGGTGAAACTATTTCCGATCCCGGAGGATGGTATGAACCCGGACCTGGACACCCCTTGTCACCTCACTATACGGGCGGATTCAATATGGTTGTTGCAACACCTACGAATGATGGAGGTTGTGATGAGTGTTGTAGAGCGTCACCGGGCGGTTGTGGCGATGCGTGGTCAGATGTGGTCGCCTGGTCGGCCGTCGGTAGCGCGGCGTGAGGATCGGGTCCGGTTTTGGGAGGGGATCGCTCGGGGTGTGTCGAGTGAGGACGCGGCTGCTGAGGCGGGGATGTCGTCGGCGGTTGGGTCGAGGCGGTTCCGTCAGGCCGGTGGGATGCCGCCGATCTCTTTGGGTCCGGTTTCGGGCCGTTATCTGTCGTTCGCGGAACGGGAAGAGATCGCCATTTTTCATGCGCAGGGTGTTGGGGTGCGGGAGATCGCCCGCCGGCTAGGTCGTTCAGCTTCGACGATTTCGAGGGAGTTGCGGCGTAACGCGTCGACCCGCAGTAGAGGTGTGGTTTATAGGGCAACGACGGCGCAGTGGCACACGGAGCAGCGCGCCAGCCGCCCGAAGGTCTCCAAACTGGCTGCCAACGACCAGCTGCGCCGCTACATGCAGGATCGTCTGGGTGGGCACATCGCCCGCCCCGACGGGGGAGTGGCGCCAGGGCCCCAGATCAAGTGGACGGATCTCCGTCACAGAAGACGAGCTGATCGGCGGTGGACAAAATCTTGGAACCCAAAGCAGATCTCGAACCGGTTACGGATCGATTTCCCCCATAATGAAGGGGCTTACAACGAATAGTTGACAGGGTGGGGGTCTATCCGGCCTTAGCCATTTCTGCCAAGAACTCCGCTTGGCTTCGGGTTCCCTATTTTGCTGTTGCACCAGCCGCATAGCAGTTGCAGATTGTCGTAAGTGATCGGTGCCGCCCCTCGACGTGGGTACGATGTGGTCTACGGTGAGGTTCTTGCAGGGGAAGTGGGATTTGCACCCGTAGCAGTTGCCCTCCTGTTGGCCGTAGAGGCGGTGTTTGTGGGTTCGGTAGTTGGGTAGGGTACCCATGTCCGTCCGTCGGGGCACGTCGGTGCGGTGGTGCACCTCGTAGAACATGCCCATCTCCTGCTGGAGTCGCTGTTTGACCAGCTTCACCGCCAGGGGTGATAGGTCGATGCCCACCCACTGGCGGCCCAGCCGCTCCGCCGCTACCAGAGCGGTAGCACATCCACAGAACGGATCCAGCACCACGTCATCCAGATTGGAGGATGCCTTGATAATCCGATCCAGCAGAGCAAGCGGCTTCTGGGTCGGGATAACCCACCCGCTCCCGCCCTCCGGCTATCGGACGGGTGGGGATTGGTCACCGGCCCATGCGGAGACTGATAGGTGGTAACACAGGTTCGGGCGGTCGCCCATCGAAGGCGCACGAAATACGGGAGTCGCGGTGTTATACCGACCGTTCTTGTCTGCGTGGAGAAATCCTTCTATCTGCTCGGTTGCAGACAGGGGCCGGAATGCGCCCTGCCACGTGTAGAGATCAGAACGAGAATAACGAAGCACACAGTCGGCGTCTCTCCCCAAAGCGCGACGTGCGTGCTAGATGTACTTCCCAGGGACGTTGTTGACGGTTTTGGTGTTTTGATAAGGGAGGGCCTCCCTGGTTTGATTCGTGGGGTAAGCAAATCCTTCGAATCAAAGGAGGCCCTTATGGGAAACTGTAGGAAGTTGACGCCGTTCGGGCGTAGGTTGTTGGTGGATCGGATCCTGGTGCATGGTTGGCCGGTGGCCCACGCCGCCGAAGCAGCGGGGGTTTCCCGCCAGACCGCCTACCGGTGGCTGAAACGCTTCCGGGAGGAAGGCGAAGCAGGTTTGCAGGATCGTTCCAGCAGGCCCCACCGGAGTTCCAACCGGGTCTCTTCGGAGACAGAGGAACGGATCGTTTCTGATCGGATCCGAGAGAAGGAAGGTCCTCATTTGATGGCCGGGCGGCTGGGTGTACCGCGATCGACCATCTACCGGGTGCTCTGCCGTCGGGGACTGTCCCGCCTGTGCGACCTGGACCGCACCACCGGCGTCCCGATCCGCTATGAGCGAGACTGTCCAGGCGAACTGGTCCATGTGGACATCAAAAAGCTGGGGAAAGTACCTGATGGAGGCGGATGGAAGGTCCTGGGACGACCAGGAGCGGGACCCTCACAGAAAGTGGGATATGAGTATGTGCATTCGATGGTCGATGACCACACCCGCATGGCCTACTCAGAAGTCCTCGACGCCCAGGACGCCCAAGCCTGTGCCGGGTTCATGCTCCGCGCCGCCCACTGGTTCGCCACCTGGGGGTATCGCATCGACCGGGTAATGACCGACAACGCCATGGCCTACCGCCGCAGCCAGGTCTTCGCCGATGCCCTCACCCAGATCGGCGCTGCTCACAAACTGATCCGCCCCTACCGGCCCCAAACCAACGTGCGTGTATATATGGGGGGTGCCGGTGGGGATGGCTCCAAACTAACGCGCCCCCACTCTTGGTGGTGGCTTTGCACCCGAGTGCCTCCCCACCGGTTTTATCGGTTTGGGTGGTGTCGCTTGATAGAAGCTCGAGAAACTGACAGGAAGTGATCTCAACACACGTTTGCGCACACCCAATCCCTGCCCAGCCCGCTGTTTGTACGAAAGGAAACCCTGTTTGTGACTGTTATCGGGATCGATTCCCATAAGGATACCCTTTCTGGTGTACTGGCTGACGAGTCAGGCCGCCCCCTGGAGGAACGTATCTTCTCGAACACGCCCCGTGGGCACACCCAGGCGGCTGCCTGGGTCCAGGACACCGCCGCCCGGCGGGTCGCTATCGAGGGATCCGGCAACTACGGCCGGTCCTTGGCGTTGGCTCTTACAGCTATCGTTGATGTTGTTGACGTACCGCCTCAGATGACCGCCCGCGCCCGGAAAACCCAGCGAACCCACACTAAATCAGACTCCACGGACGCTCTTTTGATCGCCCGGGTCGGTGCCCGTGACAACGACCTGCCACCTCCTCGTCTCAACGGTCCCATAGAGGACCTGCGTTGTCTGGTCCACTACCGCCGTGAACTGGTCCAAGCCCGAACCCAGGACATCTCCCGTCTCCACGCCGACCTCCAACAGATCGCCTGTGGATACCACCGAAAGATCACCACCCCCCTCACCTCTGCGAAGGCTCTCCAACGAGTATCACGCATGATCAGAGGAAACCAAACACCCCGAGCTCTGATCGCCCGGCACCGCCTCAACAACATCCGAGCACTCAACCGGAAGATCAAAGACCTCAACGGGGCCATCACCACCACCGTTGAAACCTCGGGAACCACCCTCACCAACATCCACGGCGTAGGCGTCCTCGTAGCAGCAGAGATCCTCGCCGAAGTCGGTGATCCCACCCGCTATGCGACTAAAGCCAAGTTCGCCATGGCCAACGGCACCGCACCCCTCCAGGCCAGCAGCGGCCGAACCAAACGCCACCGACTCAACCGTGGAGGGAACCGCCAACTGAACCGGGCCATCCACACCATCGCCATAACCCAAATAGCCCGACCAGGCACCGAAGGCAGAAAATACTACGAACGAAAACTCGCCGCCGGCAAAAGCAAAAGAGAAGCCACCAGAGCACTCAAACGACGCATCTCAGACCGCGTCTGGACCCACCTCCAACAACAAAACCCACCCGGATTTTGACATAGAAGCTCGGGAAGGTCGAACGCTTCCACCAGACCCTCCTCGCAGGATGGGCCTACAAACGCCCCTACCAAACCAACCAGCAACGACGCCGAGCCCTCACCAGATTCCTCCGCACCTACAATCACCACCAACCCCACAGCTCACTCGGAGACCAACCACCCATCACCCGACTTGTAACCCACCTCTGTGGGAAGGACAACTAGACAAAGGAGGACCACGATGCACCATAGCGAACTGGCCATTTACCGTAACCTGCAGGGTCGGCTGTACCGGGCGGCCGAAATCATCGACAGCTTTGCCACGTCCCTTCGCCTTTTCGACGCGGCCGATCCGCATGTCAAACGGGTCGATGGAACCGTTTACGTCTCCATTGAGGGGCAGTGGCAAAGTCTCGATAACGTTCATCATGTCGTGACTGCGGCCGGGCAGACCTTGATCAAACTGGTCACGATGATCGAAAATGACCCGTCACCGGGGGAACTGACCTACTGACCGAATCGATGGCGGAAAAAGATATTCCTGGGGCTGTGGCGGGAGCGGTTTTCGCGTTGGTGATTTTGGTGGTGGCCGGTGGGATCATCGCGGTGGTTTGGGCGGTCGTCACCGTTTTGCGCTAAGACGCTTTTATTGGGGCAGCATTCTCTTTTTCCGTGAATGACCGCATCCGGGGGCGGGATTGCTGGGAGATGGCGTTAAACGGCCCGGTCTGTGTACGGTCAAGGAGTGGTGCCTGTTTTGGGTGATGGACAGAGGCCGTCTTCGAAATTGTGGGTGGGGTTTTGATCCACCAGAAGCTATGGCCCTGTGGGGGTGTCCTCCAAGCCGCATTTATTGAACGCCTCGGTCAGTCCTTCGGGCGTCTCGCCCAAGCTGGCTTCTTGCATGGCTTTCACCACCTGCTCAGGTCCTCCTAACTCGTCGAACAGGCAAGCTGCCCCCTCCTTGTCCTCAGGCTGCATTCCTAGCCTCGGAGAGTAGATAGCCCATTCTTCATCGTTCATGCACACCACAGAGACGTTGAGAGCGGCCATGCTCATCGCCAGGGAACTCGCAGGACTGCCAAATGCGATGGCCGGGGCTAACAAACCGCGCAGGTCAATCGGCACGAATCCTTCCCTTATGCACAAGGAGGTCTCTTCGCTGAACGGTTCGACCTGTCCCACAAGTGTCGTCAAAAACAGTCTCAGCACCGTATCGTCTTGCAAGCAGTTGACGATGTCTGCTGTGGTTTCCGGTGAACTGCCGGGAGACCGTCCCGTCATCTGCAACAGTTCCTCCGGACCGATACCCTTATCGCCGAGGCAGGACTGCTCCCTGGGCGACAGACCGGACAGGAACGCCTGAGGATCGTCAACAGCGAAAGGAACCAGCCGATCCGGCGGCAGGGCCATGTCCTCCGTGGAGTCGCCACCGACATCCCCCGGGCCGGAATCCCCAGGCATCTCGGTAAAGCCCACCCCACACTTGTTCGTCGCAGCTATAAACGCCGTGGGCAGCCCAGATTCATCCGTTCGGAGCAACGCTTCCGCGAGTCCCGTCGGGCCTCCCAACTCCGCCAGCAGACAATCCGTACCGGATTCGTCGCGAGGCCCCAACCCCAGAACAGGAGCGGCCGCCTCCCACTCCCCATCCTCCAGGCACGCCGTGACCGTCAAGAAACTAGCCAACCCGGCGATCTCGTCATCTAGTTCCGCATCTGCGCCTCCCGATTTCAATAACGAGCGCAGGCTCAACCCGCCAAGACCGTCACGGATACAATCGGACGTCTCGGCGCTCAAATCTCCAGGCGCGATCAACAGCTCACTCAGAAACATCCTAAGCAACGTTTCCTCTCCCAGGCAATCAATGATGGCGTCCCCCTCTTCCGACGAACCAGCCGATGTCATAGCGGCCATGACCTGAGAAACGCCGATCCCGCTGTCGGACAAACAGGACTGCTCATCAACCGACAAACCCGACAGAAACACCTGCGGATCGTCCATGTTCGGCCCGGCAAGGCCCCCAGCGGTCTCCGAACCGTCCCCCGGCGAAACAGCCGTTACCGTAGGCGAAGGAGCGACCGTTAGCGTGGTAGCGACCTCCGGTGCACGAGTCGCTGTCGGCTCAGCCGTAGGCTGTGACACCGGTGCCGGATCGTCGCCAAAACAGGCCAGGCTTGCGAACAGCAACACAAACACAGCTAGAACGATCAACTTTCGAAATGCCCTGCCCTCAAAGACCGCCATAGCCTTAGCAAAGTATAAACGCTCACCGCCCCAGAATCGGACAGAGCAAAACCCCCGAAAGAGACTGACCGCCCTCCATAGAATGCCCAAGGGCAGAAGCACAACAAGCTGAATCCTGTTGGGGGGCGCCTGACATCTCAGAGAGTGGCGAATCGCCCCCACCACCGAGAACCGCAAACAACACCTCCTCCACTGCGAGCCCAACAATTTACAGAGAACCCAGAGCGTCCTGATACCAAAAATGGTACTAACAAAGGCCAATACAACGCTGACCTGGGATCATATAGGCCGCTAGGGTGTTGGGGGAGGGCTCCCGAAATAGGGTCGAGAATTTCGCGACTTCCCGTGGTTGTCGGCAGGACCGTCAGATAACCGCCCAGGCCGGATCGGTTACCGGGGGCCTTCTCCGTCGGCGTCGGGTTCCAACCAGCGCACCTCCGAACCGGGCGGGGCGTAGAACCAGAGCACCGTGAGACCGTCGGGTCCCGAATGGGTCGTGTGAGGAAGGTTGGAAGAGGCGAATACGATAGTTCCCGCCTCCATGGAGTAGGAATTGTCGTCGATGTCCAACCAGCCCGAGCCGGAGATCGCCACGGCCACCTCTTCTGCCTCGTGGGAGTGGGGTACCGTCGAAAAGTTGGGTGGCAGAGCCGACAGTCCCATCACTATCTTGCTCGAGTTGCCCAGTTCGGGGGAGGCTTTCACCTTCATCGCCCGACCTTCTATCAACCCGCTATCCCCCGCAATACCCTTCGCCAAGACCTCCTCCACCTCTGCGGCCAACCGCGAGATGGTCCACTTGGGTATCTCGGCCATGAATCTCGTATCCTTGTCGAGCCGCTATTCACCTTGGCGTGAGGCCATCGGCATTATAGGAGATCAACCTCGGAGCTAGTCGCAGACGGCGGTCGCTTCGATCTCGACCAGAAAGCCCGGGTCCAGAAAACTCGACACCTCGACCATCGTGGATGCGGGCTTTATCTCACCGAAGACCTCGGCGTGGGCCCGCCCGGCTTCCTCCCACCGTGAGATGTCGGTCAAAAACATCCTGGTCCGGATCACGTTTTCCGGCGTGGCGCCCAACTCCGCCATCGCGGAGATCATTATCTTCAGACAGGCCTGGGTCTGTCCGTACATGTCCCCGGGCGCGATCACGGTTCCATCAGGCGCTGCGGCGGTGGTTCCGGCTACTTCGACAAGGTTTCCCATCCGTACCGCACGGGAGTAACCCACCGGGTCCCACGGACGGTTGGAAGATACTTGCTGTCGCTTTTCGGTCGGCACGGACAGCCTCCTGACGTCTGGGTCCTTGTCATTTGGCGGGTGCACACCCACCACGATCGGGGTCTGGCCTCCTCGTGGGGACGGATCGTAACAAACAGCGCGCCGGCGGTCCGGCCTGGCGTCTCCTACATCGTATGGTGAACTCGAGATTGAAGCCGGCGTCCCTGCGCCGCCTCCACCATCCCACCCTCGGTTTGACAGTCTTGGAGACTGGTTTGGGCACCGGTGAGGAGATTCCCCGCCGGTCGGCAGATATTAAACATCGTTTGAGCCGTTGACCACCGGCCTGCGCCAATAGCATGGTTGGTGTCTGCTGTCTGTTTATTACGTAGTTTGGAAGGAGGTAGGACTGATGCAAGGTTTAGACAGCTATTTCAGAATCTCTGAACGGGGCTCCTCGGTTGGCACAGAGGTCCGCGCGGGCATCACCACATTCCTGGTGATGGCGTACATACTGTTCGTGAACGCCGGAATCCTCAGCGCCGGAGGGCTTGACCCCGCTGCCGTAGCTGCCGGCACGGCGCTGGTAGCCGCCATCATGACGATCGCTATGGGAGTTTTCTCCAATTATCCGATAGCGATGGCGGCCGGCCTGGGGCTGAACGCGGTCGTCGCCTTTAGCCTCACAGCCGACGGCCTCTCGATCGAGGGTGCCATGGGTGTCGTGGTGTGGGAAGGCGTTCTGGTCACCATCCTGGTCTTGTTAGGCCTGCGGGAAGCCGTGATGGCAGCGATACCGACCAGCCTCAAGTACTCGATCGGGGTGGGCATTGGCCTTTTCATCCTGTTCATCGGCTTGGTTAACGGCGGGCTGGTTCGCGGAGGAGGCGGCACGATCGTCGAATTCGTGTTCCCCACCGAAGCCGCCCAAGGCGTGACCCTGGTCGGAGTGCTGATCGGTTTGGTTCTCTTGGCCCGCAAGGTGAAGGGGGCGATGATCATCACCATCGCCATCACCACCATCGTGGCGCTGATAGCAGGAGTGGCCAGCGTGCCGGACGACCTCGCGGCGTCGGTGAGCTTCGACACCTTCGGGGCCTTCGACCTGGGCAACTCGTTTGCGGAACTCGGCTTCCTGTCGGCGTGCTTGGCGATCTTCACCCTGATGCTCGCCGACTTCTTCGACACGATGGGCACCGCCACCGCCATAGTCGAACAAGCAGAGTTGACCGACGAGAAAGGCGGAATCCCCCGCCTCAAGAGCCTCCTTTTGGTGGACTCGCTCGGCGCGGCGCTCGGAGGAGTGGCCGGAGTCAGCTCGAACACCAGTTACATCGAGAGTTCGGCGGGAGTGGCCGAAGGTGGAAAGACCGGACTGACATCCGTCGTCACGGGAATTCTCTTCCTGATCGCCATTGTCCTGTCGCCCCTCGCCGGGATCGTCCCGGCCCAGGCGACGGCGCCGGTGCTGATCCTGATCGGGTTCCTCATGGTCGGGCTTCTCAAGCACATCGACTTCACGGACCTGGAGGAAGGGCTGCCGGCGCTGCTGGCGGTGATCCTCATGCCGTTGACATTCTCGATCACGGTCGGGATTGCGGCCGGATTCGTGACTCACACCCTGATCAAGGTGGTCAAGGGGAAGTCGGGCGAGATCCATGTCCTGATGTGGGTTGTCTCGATTGCCAGCTTGATCTACTTTGCCAGCGACTGGATCGAGATGTTCCTGTAAACCCGGTTTGTACAACCGTTTGAACGAGAGAGCGCCACCCGGCGCTCTCTCGCTTTCATGGCGACCCGGTCTTCACCCGGACCGCTCGCTAAGGTGTTGCACCACACAAACCCCCGGAAGAGAGCTATATGGAGAGATTCGTCAGGGGCCTCCCCAAGACCGAGTTGCACGTTCACATCGAGGGGACGCTCGAACCGGAGATGATGTTCGAGATAGGGGAGCGCAACGGCGTCGAGTTGCCGTTCGGGTCGATCGCCGAAGTCAGAGCGGCATACGAGTTCGACGATCTGCAATCCTTTCTGGACATCTATTACCAAGCCGCCCGTGTGCTGCAGACCGAGGACGACTTCGCCCGGTTGATGGCGGCCTACCTGGAGAAGGCGGCGTCGGACGGAGTGCGCCACGCGGAGGTATTCTTCGACCCCCAGACACACACGGAGAGGGGGATCGACATCGGAACGGTGATCCGGGGGCTGGTGCAGGGCCGGCAGGAGGTGGCGGGAATCTCCTCAACCCTGATCCTCTGTTTCCTCCGCCATCTTCCCCCCCGGGCGGCTGTCGAGGTGTTCGAGCAGGCCCGGCCGTACCTGGACCACATCCAGGGAGTCGGGCTCGACTCCGGGGAGTTGGGTAACCCCCCCGAACTGTTCGCCGAGGCCTACCGCCTGGCGGTGGAGGCAGGCTTGAGGCCCGTGGCCCACGCCGGCGAGGAGGCCCCGGCGGAATACGTCTGGTCGGCTCTTGATGTTCTAGGCATTGAGCGCATCGACCATGGAGTGCGGGCCGGGGATGACCCGACCCTGGTGGACAGGTTGGTCAGGGAGCAAATTCCTCTGACGATGTGTCCCCTGTCGAACCAGAAACTCCAAGTCTTCCCCGATCTTGCCGATCACAGCCTCAAGAAATTGATGGATGCCGGGGTCCTGGTCACTGTCAACTCCGATGACCCTTCCTACTTCGGTGGTTACATCGGCGATAACTACCTCGGCATCGCCGCCGCCCTCGACCTCACCCGTGATGATCTGATCCGGCTAGCCCGCAATTCGGTGACTGCTTCTTTCCTGCCCGAGGACCGGAAAGCGGCCCTCCAGCAGGAGATCACCGATTACGTCGCCACCGTTTCGTGAAGCCGGTCCCTGCTTAGGGGCTTTCGGGGACACTGATAGGAGGAGGGTCGGCCTTTCCTTCCGACTAAGGAACCTGAACACGGGAGGTGGCAAAGTGAAAGCAGTCCAACGATCGGCCCTGCGGGAGGCAGGATTCAACGAGCCTCAGACAAATGCCTTGGCCATGGCCTTGGAGCCGCTGGCAACCAAGGAAGATTTGAAGGGCGTCCTGGAAGTGCTCCGCAAGGACATGGAAGTGCTTCGCACGGACCTGCGGTGGGTGAAATGGGTAGGAGGGGCCATTGGTTTGGCGGTGCTGGCCGAATTGGTCAGCGGCTTCTTCTCTTAGCAGAGCTCGGGGCAGGAGATGTAAGCCGCCGGCTCACGTGGCCGGTCGCGACAGACTGCCTTTGACCCACCGGCCTATTGCTCTTCGGCCGGATAGACGTCCACCGTGATCGGGAACTGGACCTCCTCGTGGGGACGGATGGTGACCGGAAAGGTGCCGACCTGGCGGATGGGCGTCTCCAATACCACGTGTTGCTCATCGAGATTGAAGCCGGTGTCCCGCCGCACCGCCTCCACCACGTCCTTGGCGCCCACCGAGCCGTAGAGGTTCCCCGCTTCGGAGGCGCGGGCGGCTATGACCACCATCTTGCCAACGAGCCTGGTGGCGATCTGCTCTGCATCGCTCTTGAGACGCAGAAACTCCGCCAGTTTCGCTTGCTTCAAAGCCTGGACATGGGCGATCGCCCGCGGGGTGGCCTTGATTGCCTTGTTACGGGGTATCAGGTAGTTCCGGGCGTAACCCGGCGCCACTTCCACCACCTCCCCCTTGTACCCCAGACCGGCGATGTCCTCGGTCAGGATGAGCCTGGCGCTCATTGGTTCGTGTAGGGCAAGAGCGCCATCTCGCGGGCGTTCTTGATGGCGCGGGCCACCGCGTTCTGATGTCGCTGGCAGTTTCCGGTGGACCGCCTGCCGCGAATCTTGGCGCGGGCGTCGGAGATGTATCTGCGCAACAGTGTGATGTCCTTGTAGTCCACGTAGCTGATCTTCGAGTCACAGAAATAGCAGGAACGCTTCTTGACTCTCCGGTAGCTCGACCCCGACCGCGGTCGTCTCCTGGTTGAAGCTTTGCGTGCCATAGTGGTTCCTTTCCTAGAAGGGTTCCTCGTCGCGGTTGAAGGAACCGGTCGGGTTGACCGGGCCGGCAGGAGTGCGTGATCTCTGACCGCTGTCGTAGTAGCCGCCGCTGCTTTCGCGGGTGGTGCGTCTCACGTCGGCGGTGGCCCAACGTAGCGAGGGCCCGATCTCATCGATCCTTACCTCCACCACCGAGCGTCGGTCTCCATCGGCGGTTTCCCATTGGCGCTGTTGGAGGCGGCCGGTGACGACGACTCGGGATCCCCGTTGCAGTGATTCTGCGACGTTCTCGGCGTACTGGCGCCAAACGGTCCCGCTGAAGAAGCTGGTCTCCTCCTGCCACTCGTTGTTCGGGTCACGCCAACGGTGGTTGACGGCTATGCGGATATTGGCTCGGGGTATACCCGAAGTCGTAAAGCGAAGTTCGGGATCCTCCACCAGGTTCCCGACCAACGTTACGGAGTTGTAGGCCATTTTCTGTTCCTCTCTCGTTCCTTGGGGCCTCGCTCAGCTTTCAGGACGGACAACTTTATGACGCAGCACCTCGTCGGCCAGTGAGAGGACCCGTCGAAGGGCATCCACCGTGGCCGGCTCCGACTCGAAGCGGCTGACGGTGTAGTAGCCCTCGGAAACGTGGTCTATCTTGTAGGCCAACCGGCGCTTACCCCACGGGTCTGTCTCTTGGTTGATGGCTCCCTGGTTGGCAAGGAACTCGCCCAACTCCGAAACTCTTTCCCGGTACTCGCCCTCGGTCAACTCGGGGCGATGGATCGTCATCAACTCGTACTGACGCAAAACAGCGTCACCTCCTTTGGTCATCTGCTTGACACGCAGAAGGCCCCTTTCATGGGGCAGGATCGCGGTGCTCTAAGGCACCTTCGGGGGGTTATGCAGGCCATGATAATACCTGCCGAATTCCTGGACAATCCGCGTTTGGCCGGAATAACGACTCAGGGCGCGACGGTGTTCTTTCGCGGGAACAGGGCTTCCTCCAAGGCCACGTCGTCGAAGAACCCGGGAAGGGCTTCGAGGGCGTAGAGGATGGAAGCCTCCGAGGGATACGTGGGACACGGGTCGGCCTGGCATGGGACCATGTGCACCACCAGGAACAGGGACCCGCGCTCATCGAAGAAGCCGATGTCGAGGGGAATTAGCGTGTCTTTCATCCAGAACGACACCTGGACGGGAGAGTCCCAGGCAAAAAGCATCCCGTCCAGATCCCCAAGGGAAGTCACCCCCATCAGGCCGCGGCTGCGCAGGGCGGGAGTGTCGGCTAGGGCCAACCGGAGGGATCGGTCTCCCAGACGGGCGGTGACGATCTCGAATCCTGATACGTCTCCGGTGTCGAGTTGAGAGACGCCGTCGGCGGCTGTAGCCGGAAGGGCCGTGGTGCTGGTCGGAGGGGCGGTGGTTGTCGAAGTAGAGGTTGTGGAGCTTGGCGGCTCCACGGCGCCCGCCGCGGTTGTAACTGGATCGGCCGTGGTGCTGGTCGAGGGGGCAGCAGAGACGGTTGTGGAAGACGGAGTGGTTGTGTCAGGCGGCTGTACGGACGCCGTTTCGCCCACGGTTTTGGCTGGAGTGGCGGTAGTGGTGGGAGAGGCAGTGGAGACGGTTGTCGAAGTAGAGGTTGTGGAGCTTGGGGGCTCCACGGCGACGGCTCCGGCTGGAGAAATGTCGATTGTGGTCGCTATCGTGGCGGCGCCGACATCGGCTTCTCCGCTTCCCGACTGGCTTTCGGCCGGGGCCTCCCCGCAAGCCCCGGCCAAAAGGATCGCGCAGACTAGAAGGAGGAGGCGCTTGCGTTTGAAGGCATGTCTCCCGATAGGGCTTCCTCGAGGCTGGCGTCCACGTTGTAGGTCTCTTTCTGGGAGGGAAAGCGACCGGCCCGCACATCGTTGCAGTAGCGGCGAAGCGCATCGGTGGCGATGGTGCGCAGGTCGGCGTATTGACGGACGAACTTGGGATAACGGCCGAATCCCAGTCCCAAGAGGTCGTGGAAGACCAGGACTTGTCCATCTGCCGAGATCCCGGCGCCGATGCCGATGGTTGGCGAGGAGATGCGTTCGGTCACGACCGACGTCACCACTTCGGGTATGCCTTCCAAGACCAGCGCGAAAATCCCCGTCTCATCCAAGGCCTGAGCGTCCTGGATGATCTGGCGGGCGGTGTCGAGCCGGCGGCCCTGGATGCGATATCCGCCCTCGGCATGGATGGATTGGGGGGTGAGCCCCAGATGACCCATCACCGGGATCTCGGCGGCCAGCAGTCGCCGGATGTGGGGGATCCGTTCTGCTCCCCCTTCAATCTTCACCGCCTCTGCACCCGCCCTGATCAGGGTGGCCGCGTTGCGAACCGTCTCTTCAGGGGAAATGTGGAAGCTCATCCATGGCATGTCCGCAACCACCAGCGAATGGGGCTCGGCCCGGGCCACCGCGGCAACGTGGTGGGTCATCATCTCCAGGCTTATCGAAAGGGTGTTGTCGAAGCCGTGGACGGCATTGGCCGCCGAGTCTCCGACCAGGATGATGTCGATGCCCGCTTCGGAAGCCAGTTTGGCTCCGGGAAAGTCGTAGGCAGTCACCATGGCGATCTTTTCAATGCCTTTCCGGGCTCGGATGGAAGGCACCGTTACTCTAGCCATGTTTTTCTCCTCTCTCCCCACCGCGGAGGGTTGGGGGATCGGGTCAGTTGGTTTGTCAGCCCGGTGGTCGGGGGTCAGCGCGCTCAAAACGAGTCGACCGCCCCCTCGGGCTGGCTGCGCCCAATGATAAAGGCTCCCACTTGGAGACCAAACCGGAATTGATGAAGAGCGCTGACTCCCGCTTTGTTGTCTCCTCCGGCGTTGGAGGTACTGCTAGAGGTAGATGCCGAGCAGAATCAAGACAAGGGTGAGGACCGTCACCACGGTTAGTCGCTTCCCTTTGATCGGCTCCTCGATCTTGGAAGTCCTGATCTTTCCAACCTTGAACACCGAGGCCGCAATTAACATCACCACGGGATGGAAGAGGTCGCCCCAGGTCTGGTTGACGATCATGAGGATGACCCCCAGCAGCACCTGGACATCCAACATGATGGACGAGACCGTTACCAATGCGGGGTGATGGGAGGAGTCCTTGTTCCATCTGGCGAGCCCGATCACCACCATGGCGATCAAGGCCGCCAGAACCAGCCACCGGAGCCCCGAATGTGTCTCTAAAAGAAAGTCCATGGTCCCAAATTATATTGCTTTCGCCATTGGCGAATTCGGAGTTTGCTGCCGCGCTGGTCTGTTAGTCAATGATTCGGCGTTTGGTCAGGTTGTTACCCTCCGGCGGCAATACGAGCCACCCGGCTCACAACATGCCAGGGAACGGGCAACCAGCAGCCCTGGAGGACCAATGGAGGACCATGATGCTCTTCGAATTGAGGCAGTACCGGTGCCGATCAGGCAAACGTGATGAGTTCGTCCGGTACATGGACGAGACGCTGATCCCTTTTCAGGCCTCCAAAGGAGTGGTGGTAGTGGGCTGCTTCGTCGACGAGGAGGACCCGGACGGATACGTGTGGATCCGGCGTTTTGACTCCGAGGAGGACCGCGAGCTCATTTACGAAGAGATTTACACCAGCGACAGGTGGAACACGGAGATTCTGCCGGCGGTGGTGAAGATGGTCCACCGGGAGGAGTCGGTGATCTCCCGGCTCAATCCGACACCCAGGTCGGTCATCCGGTAGCGGTCTGGTCCCGAAGCCAGACGATATCGGCTTCCTGGCCCTCGGACGGGGTCTCCACCACCACCGGGGCTCCGGCGTCTCGGACCACTTCGGCCAGGAGGTCCGGGGGGATCTCTCCTGACTTCAGGTTGGCGTGACGATCCCGCCGGGAGTTGAATGGGTCCCGGGAGTTGTTGGCATGCACAAGGTCAATGCGTCCGGTTACGGCCATGACCCGTTCCACCAGACCCTCTAGGGGTTCTCCCCCTGCCCACGCGTGGCAGGTGTCGAGCACGAACCCGACTTCCAGGTCACCGATTTCCTCCCAGAGCCGGCGCACGTCCTCGAGGCGCCGGGCGGCGGCAAGGTCCCCGGAGGCGGTGTTCTCGATCAGGACCGGAATCTCGGTGTCGAGTTGGGCAAGGGCCTTGCGCCAGCGCCCCGCCGCCTCCCCGAGGCTGCTGCCCCCTGTGGCATGCCCGCCGTGCACCACCACGCCCGCTGCTCCGATCTGGGCTGCCGCATCGCAGGTGTCGGCCAGGATTCTCCGGCTCGGTATCCGTACCCTGCTCTCTCCCGCCATGACGTTCACCAGATAGGGGGCATGCACGTAGATCGGAATCGGGGAGGAGCGCAACTCCTCCGCATCCGGCCTGGGCGGAGGCTTTCTCCAACTCTGGGGACTTGACAGGAACACCTGCACGACTTCGGCTCCGATTGCCCGGGCGTCGGCCAGCGGGCGCCGGTTGGAAAGGTGCGCTCCGATCATCATGGCGTGTCCGCCGCGGCGACCGCCGTCTCCTCGGCCATGCGGTCGAGGTAGTGGTTTGCCACGGTCTCCACCACCACTGCCCGGACCGACCAGTCCGAGGCCAGAACCCGCAGGATGCGTCTTCCGGTCCAGCGCGCCCCCCAGGGATGAGGGGGGAGTCCCGGCGGGGCACCGTTCGGCTGCAGGACTATGGTCAGACTGGGCAGGAGACTCCCGTTGTCGTCCACCGGCTGGGAAAAGACCTGGCTGATCGATTCCCAGGGCAGGTGGACAAGGGGGCGGAAGGGCCCCAGCAGGGCGATGGAGAGACCGTCCGATCCCATTGTCAGAACCGGACGAAGACGCATGGCCGACACCAGTCCCCATCCAAGGAGGAGAACCCCGGCGGCCAGGATCATCGCCGCCCACACCCGTTCCCGGTCCTCCAGGATCTCGTCACCCGCGAAGACCCGTTCCGCCAGCCCCGCGGCCAGCCAGTTCCACCACAAAAGGTCCAACGCCGCCACTACCAACACCCCGCCCGACAGCACAGCAATCCAACTGCGCCGGGACGAGTTGTACACGGTGAGTGTCTCCATGTTCTCCTAGGGGCGGCGAGTTACACGATACCGTGTCGTTGTTCGGACCCGCCGTGCCGAAGGCGCCATTGAGAAGGCGGATTGGCCAAAGAGAAGGTCGGGTGGGTAGCTTTGGGCGGGATGCGGTTGACTCTGATCCGGCACGCCCAGCCTGACTGGATACAGGGAGGAAGGATGGTGGGCAACCCGGCTCTCACCGAGTTGGGGCGACGTCAGACCCTGCAACTGGCCGCACGGTCCTGGTTCGAGGTTCACGAACTGTGGGTTTCGGAGTTGCGACGTGCCCGGGAAACCGCCGCTCCCCTGGCCGACGCGCTGGGATTGGAGCCGCGGGTGTTCAAGTGGATGAACGAGATCGGAGACCCCGTCGAATGGGATGGGATGTCCCAGGACCAGGTCGACGCCCGCATCGCGGAGTTCTACAACCAACCGACGATCGACAAGCTGTGGGGAGGAGTACGACGGGGGGAGGCCTACCGGAGTTTCCACAAGAGAGTCACCAACGGATTGGAGGCCACCCTGGGCCAATACGGCACGGAGATGACCCAGCCCTCCCAGCCCCGGCTCTGGAAAGTCGGGAGCCGGAAGTCAATAGTGCTGGTTGCCCATGGCGGCACCAACGGAGTGATCTACGAGAACCTTCTGGGGTGCGGAGCGACGCCCATCGCATGGCACAAGTTCCGTTCCCTTCACACCGCAGTCTCCGTCCTCGAGACCTATCCGCTGGCCGACTCCTGGATGTTCTCGCTGAGAAGCTTCGGGGATGTGACTCACCTCTCGCCGGAGCAGGTGACCGGATAGGGGTTACTGGCCGTAACGACGGTCTCGACGGGAGAAGTCCCGCAGGGCCCGGAGGTAGTCGACCCGGCGGAACGCCGGCCAGTAGACATCCACGAATACGAATTCGGCATAGGCTGACTGCCACAACAGGAATCCGGACAGTCTCGACTCTCCCGAAGTGCGGATCAGCAGGTCCGGATCTGGGGTGCCCGCGGAGTACATGTGCCGGGCCAGCCCGGCGGAGTCGATCCGCTCCGCCATCTGCGCGGGGTTCTCGACGGTAAGGCTCAGTTCGGCTACAAGACTCTGGCAGGCGTCCACGATCTCCTGTCGGCCGCCGTAGCCCATGGCGATGGTCAGATTGCGGCCTTCCGTCGCCGGGCCGGTCTTTTCCATGGCGCTCTTGGCGGCGGTGACCAGGCTGGCCGGCAGCAGGTCCAGGCTCCCTATGAACTGCAGTCCCATCTTGTGCTGTCGACACCGCCGGGGGAGGCGCCGGAACAGGTCCGCCAACACCTCGTAGTAGGGCTCGAGTTGTGCGGCGGGACGGCTGAGGTTCTCCTTCGACAACACCCAACCAGTGATCGCCGGAATACCGAGGGCCGCCGACCAGTCCACGAAGTCCTCGAAACGGCGCATGCCCTCCAAGTAGCTGTCGACGTAGTTGGGGAGCCCGCTCCGCCGGGCGTAGCGTCGATGACCGTCGAGGATCACTCCCACATGCCGGGGGAAGCGGGATGCGTCCATCTGATGGAGAAGCCGTCTCTCATAGATGCGATAAAGGAGGCCGGTGAAGGGGGAGATCATCGTTCCTGGCGTCTGCTCACCACAAGCCTATCTTGATCCCCTTGGGTCCCAGCTGAAGAGGCGGGTGGTTATCACCATCCCCAGCACCAGCCAAGCGCCCATAATCGCCAGGTTCTCCCAACCGAGTACCGGGCCGGTGTGAAAAGGGTTGAAGGAAGCGCCGAATGGTTCGGCGAAGTGCTTGAGCGGGAAGATGTCTCCTAGGACCACCAACCATCCCGGAGCGTCCTCCAGCGGGATGAAAATGCCCGAGATGAAGGCCATGGGCAGGAACACGGCGTTGGTCACCGCCGGCACCGTGTCGGCGGTCCTGACGACGGCGCACACCGACAGTCCCAGCGCCGAGAAGGTGGCCATGCCGAGCACGAAGACGGACAGCGCCACGCCGAGGTTGTCCCATAGCATGACGAATCCGAACAGAGACCAGCCAACGACGAACATGGCCACCACCGAGACCACTGCAATCCACACCCCTGAGCCGATCCTTCCGGCCATGTATATCCACGGTGGCAGGGGAGTGCCCCGCACCCGCTTGAGAATGCCCTGGTCCCGGGCGAAGGCGGTCCCGATGGACAGGTTGCTGAAGGTCGCCGAGCAGGCGGCGAACACCGCCATCGCCGGCGCGAAGAACTGGGCGAACCGATAGCCGTCACCTACCTCGGAACCTCCGAACAACACGCTGAACAAAGCCAGGAAGAAGACCGGGAGGGCCAATGTGAAGAAGGCGGCCACCGGCGTCCTCCAGAACGTGCGATTCTGGCTTCGAATCTGCCTCCACAGCAGTGACAGGTCAGCCCGCAGGGCCGTCATTCCCCGTATCCCGCTCTATCGGCCTCTTCCATGATGTCGAGGTAGATGTCCTCCAGGCTGGGCCGGGTCACCTCCAGGCCGGCCAACTCCACTCCCCTGTCCCTGGCCCACCGGGTGAGTTGGTAAAGATCGGCAGTCGGGTCGGTGGTCCGGTAGGTGACCCTGTTTTCGCCGATCTCGGGACCATCGCCGATCGCAGGCAGGTCTGCTGTATCAGGCACGCTGAATCGGACCGTGGTGACCACCTGGGCCGAGCCCAGGGATTCAGGCGTTCCCTCCGCCACGATCCTGCCCTCTGCCAGAACCACTATCCGGTCAGCCAGATGCTGGGCTTCGTCGAGATAATGGGTGGTGAGGAGAATCGTCTTGCCCAGGGCGGTGAGGCCTTCGACCAACTCCCATGACTTGCGCCTGGCCGCAGGGTCGAATCCGGTGGTTGGCTCGTCCAGGAACACCAGGTCGGGGTCTCCCACCAGCCCCAGGGCCAGGTCGAGACGCCGACGCTGTCCGCCCGACAGGGTCTTTATCCGGGAATCCCCCTTCTCCTCCAGGCCCACCAGGGAGACAAGTTCGTCGACGGGGCGTTGCCGGGAATAGGCCATGCCGTACAGTTCGACCGCCTCCCGGACACACAGCACCTCTTCGACCCCTGTCTCCTGGAGCACGATCCCTATCCGGTCGCGAAACCTCCGCCCTCCGGTGGCAGGGTGGAAGCCGAGTACTTCGATGTCTCCCTCGTCCGCCCGGCGGTATCCCTCCAAGATCTCGACAGCCGTTGTCTTGCCCGCTCCGTTTGGGCCGAGTAGCGCCAACACCTCTCCCTCGGCCACCGTGAAGCTCACTCCGTCGAGCGCCGTGACCTCGCCATAGGTCTTTCGCAGGTTCCTAACGGTGATGGCCGCAGACACCGCTATCAGCCTACATCGAAGATGGAGGGGCGCTGGGACCCGGTCACCCGGTGGAGACTCCCGGCCGTCGGTTTCCCCGTGCGGGACTGGCGACGCCGGTCCTGGTCACAGGAGCGAAACGGGGATGGGAACCCACTTGGCCCGCAGGTACTCGCCGAGGCTCTTGGCCTGCGGATCGGTTCGGGTGCTGGATGACACGCCCTCGCCGAGGAGTCCCCGGACCACGAAGTTGATGGCCCGAAGGTTGGCGAGAACGTGACGCTCAACGTCCAGGCCGGCCGCTTCAGGTACCAACTCCCGAAAACGCGACTCGGACAGAAACCCGGACAGCCACCCGAAGGCCTCCTCACTCTCCACCCACACCCCCACATTGGCGTCACCACCCTTGTCACCGGAGCGGGCGCCGGCGATTCTTCCTAAGGGAACCATTGCCGTGTCGCCGTTCTCCCGGGAGGCGTGCCCGAAGTCTTCCGCCGCTGGCGACGGAACACCGTCCCGGTCTTCACCCCCGTCGGCGGCGGCGATCCGCTCCGTCGGGGGAGAAGTGGGAATCTCCTTCACCCGGTCCCCCATACGGACCTGCTGGACGACCTGGGAGGCCTCCGCTGAAGTAGGCCAATAGACGGCGTAGGGAGAGGAATCCTGGGGCGGAGCCGTCATAAAGAACCCCGGATAGTGGGCAAGGGCCAGTTCCACCGCGGCCCGGGAAAAACGTTTGCCGACCTTTTCGGCATCGGGGTCCTTGACAGTTATCCGGAGGTGGGACATGGCCGCCTCATTGGTGGCGGGATCGGCGTGGCCGGTGTCGGTGAAAGACACTGCGGTTTCTTCGAACTGCCCCGCCCCGCCCAGACTCTCCCACAGTGCTGCGGTCACCGACTCGGCTTTGTGTTCGACGTCCAGACCGGTGATCACCATCGTCACCGAATTGCGATAGCCCCCCAGGTAGTTGAGGGCGACCTTCAGGGTGGGAGGCGGCGGCTCCCCCCGCACTCCGGTTACCGCCACCCGGTCGGGACCCTCCTGGGAGAGCCGTATCGAGTCGAGACGAGCGGTCACGTCGGGATTGTGATATCGGGGCCCACCCACTTCATACAGGAGTTGAGCGGTCACCGTTCCCACCGACACCAGGCCGCCGGTTCCCGGATGCTTGGTGATCACCGCCGAGCCGTCCGGGGAGAGCTCGGCGATCGGGAACCCCACCCGATCCGATCCGGGCACCCGTTCGAAGAATGCATAGTTGCCGCCGGTGCACTGTGCTCCACACTCGATAATGTGCCCCGCCACCAGGGCTCCCGCCAGCTGGTCGTAGTCCTCGGGCGACCAGCCGAAGGCCCACATTCCCGGCCCGATCACCACTGCGGCGTCCGTCACCCTTCCGGTCACCACCACATCGGCGCCCCAGGAGAGGGCCTCGGCGATCCCCCTCCCGCCCAGATAGGCATGGGCGGTGAGGGGGGTGACACCCGACGGGAGGTGCCTACCGGTGTCGAAGTGGCGCAAACCGTTGAGCTGCTGCAGTTCCCCGACCCGCTCGGTGAGGTCGTCGCCGGTGACCCAGGCGATCCGGGCTTCTAGCCCTAAACGCTCCGTCATTTCCTCCAGACGTTTGGCCATCCCCGCCGGATTGAGGCCACCCGCGTTGGATACGACTCTGATGCCTCGGTCCAGACAGGTCCCCAGAACTTCTTCCATTTGAGTCAGGAAGGTTCGCACATACCCGCCTGCGGGGTCACGGCGTCGCAAACGCCAGAGGATCGCCATCGTCA
This sequence comes from Acidimicrobiia bacterium, assembly GCA_965209025.1. Classification (GTDB taxonomy): domain Bacteria; phylum Actinomycetota; class Acidimicrobiia; order Spongiisociales; family ZC4RG35; genus Bin76. The sequence goes on from OZ242375.1 coordinate 1,880,058, forward strand.
ACTCGGCCAGGTAGTCGCCGGTGAGGACGTCTATCGGTCCCCCCTCCACCATCTCCCGCGCCGCGTCCAGGCGGTCCCCGTAAAAGCCGGAGCAATTGGCTATACGGAGGGCATTGGCCCCGGCTGGCGTCATGAGCGGCGGCTGTGCAGGGGAGACTCCCGGCACAGTTCCTCCACCGCATCGGGGGCCTTGGGGAGGTCGGCCGTGAGCACGTCGCAACCGCCTTCGGTAATCACCACGTCGTCTTCGATCCTGATGCCGATGCCCAGCAGTTCGGGGGGAATCGGATGCGTGATCTTGGGGGCCGCCTCGCGTAATTTCTTATGGCGGCCGGCGGCCGAGGAGTCGAGCATCCGTTCGGTCATCCACTGATCGGAATCGAATTCCAGCATCGCAAACTCGACTTCCGGGCGGGAGGGATCCACATAGAGGCCCGGCTCTACGGTGAGCGCCATGCCGGGTTCCAAGGGACGATGGGCGCCGCCCGGACGGTAGGAGCCGACGTCGTGGACGTCCATTCCCAGCCAGTGAGAAGTCCCGTGCATGAAGAACTCCTGGTACAGGTGCATGTTCATCGCGTCTTCGGCGCCGGTGGGAAGGAGACCCATCTCCACCATGCCTTCCACCAGGACTCCGAGTGCGGCGTCGTGCGGCGACCGGATGTGGTTTCCCGGACGGCAGGCTGCGATCGCTGCGGACTGGGCGTCGAGGACCACTTGGTAGACCCGGCGCTGCGGGATGGTGTAGGAGCCGGAGACCGGGAAGGTGCGGGTGATGTCGGACGTGAAGTGATGCAGTTCGCAGGCGGCGTCCACCAACAGCAAGTCACCATCCTCCATGCGCCGGTTGTTGTCGACATAGTGGAGGATGCAGGCGTTGGGTCCGGACGCCACGATGGAGGGGTACCCGTCGCGGGGAGAACCTCCCATCCGCCAAACGTTCTCCATGGCTGCCTGCACCTGGTACTCCCATCGTCCCGGTCCTGCAAACCTCATGGCCTCCCGGTGCCCTTCCATGGTCAGATCACAGGCCTCCCGGAGCCATTGGATCTCCTGAGGGGATTTGAAAAGCCGGAGTTCGGCGAGAACGGGACGCAGGTCGGAGAGATGTCGCGGGAGTTCAATCCCCAGCCGGGTCCTCAGGGCATGGGCCTTCTCCAGCAGGGTCATGACTTGCCGGGACCGGGCGCCCCCGGCCACCGAATGCCAGATCACCGACCGCCCTTCCGCCAGCTTCAGGAGGCGTTTATCGAACTCCGCCACCGGGTAGGAGGCGTCGGCGCCGTACAACTCCTTCGCGCCTTCGGTTCCCGCCCGGGGACCGTCCCATATCTCTCTCTGCCGGTCCCGGGGCTGCACGAAGAGCGTGAACTCTCCCTCGGGATGCCCAGGGGCGATCACTGCCGCGGCATGGGGCTCGTGGAAACCGGTGAGGTAGAAGAAGTCGGAGTCCTGGCGGAAGGCATAGTCCACGTCGGGGTTGCGCAACCCCGGCACCCCGGCCATGACCACCGCCAACCCTTCAGGGCCTACTTTCTCGGCAAGTCGCCGCCGGTTGTGAGCGTAAGGGTCTTTCATCTCGGCCATGGGATGTCGGAGAGGGTGTCCCTGAAAGGATACGAGCTGATCAATCCCTGGCGCCCATCCCGAGTGGACACTCGCTAGGGGGCGACCAATGCCATGTCAACCACGAGTGGGAAGTGGTCCGAACCGAGATCCGGCCCCAGCCACCTGCCGGAGACGGCCAGATGGGAGGAGTGGAGAAGGTGGTCGATGGGGACCCTGGTGAGGAAACTGCCCTCCACCGGGAAGCTCGGGGCCAGTCCGAAGCCGCGCTGGGAGTTTCGAAGCCCGGCACCGGTAAGGGGTCTGAAGACATGGGACCAGGGGGTGGCGTTGAAGTCGCCGACCACCACGGTCGGACCCCTGGCCCTCCCCACCCAGTCGGCCACGAACTCGAACTGGGCGTCTCGCAGCGCGGCCCGCCGTGAGTTGGTGGGCGCTAGGGGGTGAATGCCCAGCATGGTCACTTTCGTCTCCCCCAGACCGACAATCACTTCCATCGCTCTGGCCTCTCTCTCCGCCCAGCCATGGCTGACCACCTCCGTGGGCGCATCTCTGGTGAGTGTCAGGGTCGAGAAAATCAGATGGTCGGGCCGGGAACGATGCTGCAGATAGGCAAGCCGCCCGCCCGCCAGAGCCTCGGAGAAGGCCTCTTCCCAGAGTCGGTTCGCTTCATGCAGGAAGACCACATCGGCGTCCACCTTCGTCAGGAATTCGATCACCTGCTCATACTGTTCGTTCTGGCCCTGGACATTGAATGAGACCACTCGCATGGTCGGGGATGCGGCGGGTATGTCCTGTCTTCCCCAGAACAAGGGCGCCACGTAGGCCAGGTTGATGACCCCCAGGGCCAATATCGCCCAACCCAATCGCGGCCAACTCCTCAGCAGCAGTGCGACTCCCCCGGCCAGCAGCGCAGCCGCGAACTGCGGACGGAAACTGGTCGCCAGGTCGAGCACCCACCACCACCTGCCGAAGAACCCGGCCAGGCTGATCAGACCGATCAGCAGGACGGGTATAGCTACCACAATCAACCTGGCCAACCCTACAGGGGTCCGGTCTTTCCTGATCGTCACCAGGGAAGCCGGCGCTCCACTTCCCTGAGGCGGCGGCGGCGTTCTATCACATCGGGTAGGTGGTAGGCGACCAGGTCCCAAAACTGCTTTGAGTGATTCCTCACCGTCACGTGGGCGAGTTCATGAACCACCAGGTAGTCGATGAGGTCGGGTTCCAGCATCATTGTCCGCCAGTTGAAGCGCAGGGTCCTGTCATAGGCGCAACTTGCCCAGCGGCGCCGTTGGTCCCGGACCAGGACCCGTGGGCTGGCATGGGCGGCCACGAAGGGCACCCAGTCTGCCACAAACTCGGGCAGATGCTCCTCAGCTTCTCGCCAATACCAATCGACAAAAGCCCTCCTGATCAATTCCCGGCGCTTGTCGTCGTCTACATCCGGAGGCGCGTCAAACAGAAAGCAGTCCTCCTCGAAACGGATCCAGGGACGTAGGAACCGATCAGTGTCCACTATCAGTTCGAAGTCTTGGCCCAGAAAGGGCATCGTATCTCCGGTCACATACCGCTTGGGGGCGGGCTTGGCGCTGAAAGTCTTGCGTTGGTTCAGGATCCAACGCGCCTGTCGTCGAACCAACTGTTCGAGTTCGAGATCGGAAGCGCCGACCGGAGCAAGCACCCGCACGGTGTGAAGGTTTACCTGGGTCTGGATGGTCTTGTGACGGCGCGGGCTGCGCACCACCTCGTAGGTGATGATGGTGTCATCGTGTTGGATGCTGCGGTGGTTGTTCATTGGACCTCCCGTCCGGCCGTCCTGAGATCGGGCCCTACCCGTCTGCGTGTTGTCCTGGTGTTCTGTCCCCGCCCGTCGGGGTCCGGTCTTCCTCCGCGGGACGGGTGAATGACTATGGGACTACAGGTGTGACATCCACTCGACGATGATCTCCCCGATTTCGTGACCCGAGTCCTCCTGGATGAAGTGGGTCCCCCGCACTGTCCTCTCGGTCTGGTTGGGCCAGGAGCGGCACAGTTCCCGCTGTTTGCCGATGAGGATGGTCCCGGGTTCGGCGTTGATGAACAGCTTGGGAACTTCGCTCTCGGCCAGCCAGGCCGCGTAATCGGCGGTGATCTCCGTCACGTCTGCCGGATGGCCGTCGATGGGGATTTCCCGGGGCCAGGTGAGAGTGGGCCTCCGACTCTCCCCGCCTTCGGCGTAGGGGCGCCGATACTCGTCCATTACCTCCTCCGTAAGGGGATCGAGAACCGACGCGGGGAGTATCCTCTCAACGAACACGTTCTTCTGGATGACGATCTCCTCGCCCGCCGGGGAACGCATCGCTTCGAATATACGCCGGGCCGGGCCGGGCCAGTCGTCCCAGGAGACCGGGCAGACCATGGTCTCCATATAGACCAGGCCCCGGACCGCCCCCCGGTTCCGGTTGGCCCAATCGAAAGCCAGGGCGCCGCCCCAGTTGTGCCCTACCAGGGTGACTTCGTCGGTGGCGCCCACCGCTTCCATCCACCCGTCCAGGTAGCGGCGGTGCTCCACGAAACGGTAGGAGCCCGGCCCCGAAGAGTCGAGTTTCTCGGAGTCGCCCATCCCGATCAGGTCGGGCGCCAGGCAGCGACCCTGACCGGTCACCGGAGGGATGACCTTTCGCCACAGGTAGGAAGAAGTGGGGTTGCCGTGCAGGAACACGATCGGATCTCCCTCGCCGGCCTCGGTGTAGGCCATGCGTTTGCCCCGGACGTCCACGTACCTCTTGGAGATTGCAGGGTCGGTCATGGGGCAAAGCCTAGAAGAAAGGTGGTCAGTCCGCAGAGCGGCGGCGCGGATAGCCGGCCTGTTTAATCTGGGGCCATGGATCTCACACATGCTCTATACACGACGCGGGCTATGCGCCGCGTACTGGCGGACCCGGTTCCCACCGAGGTGGTCCAATCCATGCTGGACGCGGCGGTCCGGGCTCCCTCGGGGGGTAACGCGCAGAACTGGCGATTCGTGGCGGTCACAGATCCCGACGTCCGATCAGCCGTCGGGACGCTGTACCAGGATGCTTTCGCCATCCTGTTGGAAAGGGTTTACGGCAAGGCCCTGGAGAAAGCGCGCCGAGAGGACGACCAAGGAACCCTGCGGATTATCAACTCGGCACAATGGCTGGCCGACCACGGCTCTCAGATCCCGTTGTGGCTGTTCTTCTACGCGAGGGGAGACCCCTCGGGCGCATCCATCTATCCGGCGGTGTGGAGCGCCATGCTGGCGGCCCGCGGGCACCAGGTCGGCACCTGTCTTACCACCATCCTGGGTGAGTTCAAGGCGGAGGAGACCGACGAACTGCTGGGCGTCCCCCCGGGGCGGGGATGGAAGCAAGCGGCGGCGGTCTCCTGCGGTTACCCCAAGGGCAGGTGGGGACTGGCGCAACGTAGCCCCGTCCATGAAGTGGCGTACGCCGACAGGTGGAACAATCCGGTCTCATGGCGGGTGGACGAGCCGTTGTGGGACGGTTAGTTCGGCAGTCCCGGTATCTCGCCGAATAGCATCTCGTAGGCGGAGATTGCCGCCCGGTCGGTGAACCCGGCGACGTAGTCGACTGCCCGCACTCGAGGTGGGTCGTCGGCCAGGCCGAAACCGTCCGGGACCCTGTCGGGGTGGCGGATGTAATGCTCCACCAGCCGGGTGATCACTCCCGCCGCCCATCTGTGCTCCCGAAGGCGAGCGGGGCTTTCGTACACCCTCTCGAACATCATTGTCCGGAATCGGGTCATCGCCGAAAGCGCTTCTGGGTCCATGGACACTTCTCCGCCGCTGGCCGACTGGTCGATGACGGCGCGGCTCATTGCGGTTACCCACTGATCGGGTGGGCCGAACCTCTCGAACATCTCGGTAGGTATGTCCTGTGGTGAGAGCGCGCCGTGGCGGTATGCGTCGTCAAGATCGTGGGTGAGGTAGGCGATCCGATCGGCGAAGCGGCACAGCATTCCCTCGGGCGTGGTCGGCGCAGGTTCTATCCGCCAGGTATGGGCTCGAATGCCATCCAGGGTCTCCCACGTGAGGTTGAGCGGTTCCAGTACGTTGAGCAGCCGTATCCCATGGGCGGCGTGGTGCCAGTCCCCTTCTTCCACATAGGGAGAGAGAGCGTCCTCTCCGACATGACCGAAGGGCGAATGCCCGATGTCGTGGCCCAGGCAGATCGCTTCGGTCAGGCTTTCGTTGAGGCCCAAAGCCACCGCCATGGACCTGCCTATCTGGGCCACGTGGATGGTGTGGGTGAGTCGGGTTATCACATGGTCCCCGGGAGGATCGGGGAACACCTGGGTCTTGTTGCGCAGTCGCCGGAACGCCTTGGAGAACAGGAGGCGATCCCGGTCGACCTGGTAGGGCGTCAACAATTCGTGGACCGGTTCCGGTTCATGTCTTCCCCTGGAGCGTGTTGATCGGGTGGCGATGGGAGAGAGCGCGGCTTCGGCTTGCTCTCGATCTCGACGGTCACGGATGCGGAGTGCAGGTTCGCCCGGCTGGATTGTCATGTTGCGCCCTCCCCCGGTGGCCACCCGTGGAGACATTTATTGATGAGGTCCTCAGGCATGAATGTCCGCCGCCGAATATACCATTCACAGCACATGGAGTACCGGGCGCTTTATCGCAAGTACCGGCCGCAGGTATTCGGGGAGGTGATCGGCCAGGATCACGTGACCAACACCCTGGTACGCGAGGCCAGGGAGAGAAGGGTCGCCCACGCCTACCTCTTCGCCGGACCGCGAGGTACGGGCAAGACCTCCACGGCTCGAATCCTCGCCAAGGCGATCAACTGCGAGGACTCCTGCCCCGATGGCGAGCCCTGCGACCGCTGCTCCACCTGCCAGGCCATCTCCGACGGCAGTTCGCTCGATGTCCAGGAATTGGATGCCGCCTCCCATAATTCGGTGGAGAACATAAGGGACATCCGGGTGCAGGTGACGATGGTGGCTGCCCGTCCCTCCGCCCACCGGGTCTTCATCCTCGATGAAGCGCACATGCTCTCCACTGCAGCCTGCAACGCATTGTTGAAGACGCTGGAGGAGCCTCCTCCCAATGTCCATTTCATCCTGGCCACCACCGAGCCCTACAAACTGCTGGACACCATCCGCTCTCGCAGCCAGCGTTTCGACTTCCTTCCCGTTCCGGCGGAGGTTCTGACCCGCCATTTGCGCTCGGTTGCTGGCCGTGAAGGGTATGAGGTAGCCGAGGACGGCTTGGAGACTGTGGCCCGTCATGCCGATGGAAGCGTTCGCGATTCCCTCAGCCTCTTGGAGCAGGTGGCCGCTCTGGGTGACGGGCGAGTCGATCCGGAAGGGGTGGAACGGGCGCTGGGAGTGGCAGACCGGGATACGATGACCGTGCTGGCCGGGGCGGTGGCGGATCGGGATGCTGCGGCGGTGCTGTCCCTGGTAGCCCGCCTGGATGGCCGTGGGGTCAATCTCCGCTCCTTCGTCTCCGAGGGAATCGGGTTTTTCCGGGGCGTTTTCCTGGCGCACCATCTCTCCGACCCGGGGGCGGCCGCCGATGACCCTCCCGAGGTTGTCGAGGCTTGGAAGGCGGCTGCGAAGATCCTCTCGGTCGGCGACGTCAACCGGGTCATCGATCAACTGGGCGACGCCTTGATCAAGATACGCGAGGGACGAGAAGAGCGTCTCATGCTGGAGTTGGCCCTGCTCTGGATAGTGCGTCCCGAGACTTCGGTCCACCCGGCCGCTCTGCTTGCCAGGATCGAAGCGCTGGAAGCCCGGATCGGGGAGGGAACCCGGCCCCAAACCCACGCCAGGCCCTCCGCCCCGCCTGCCGTTCCCGCGCCTTCCGAACTTCCAGGGGGTCCCGGAGCCCCCTCGGCGCCTGCGGCTCCCGCCTCCGGGGAAAGAAGTCCTCCAGCCCCGGCTGCCCCCCAGCCCGCTGCCTCCACGCCCCAACCCGACATCCCTCCCTCCGACGCCGGACCGCTCACCCTGGAGATGCTGGTCGCCATGTGGAAAGAGATCGTGGGGACCTTCGGGGGGATGCTCGGCGCCCTCCTGCGCCCCACCAATCCGGTGGCTTTGGAGGGGGATCGCTTGGTGGTCGACTGCGAGAATCACTTCCGCCTCCTTCGTTTGGAGGACAGCGACTCGGCGACCCTGATCGGTGATGAGATCAAGAGGAGAACCGGCCAAACGATCAGGGTGGAGTTTGTGAACCAGGCTACGCAGGGGGTGACGTCGCCCACCCCGGAACCGGCGGGCGCCGCCTCGTCCCCGCCGCCGAGGGTGGCCGAACCGCCGGAGCCGCATCCAGGACCAAGCCCGCCTGAGGACGAGATGGCCTTGCCCCGTCCCAGGGCGGATGCCGACAGGGCGGCGCCGGATGACGGGACTGACCCTGGAGACAAGGGAGAGACCAACCACGACGAACCGGACGCTGATCTCAAGGCGTTCTTCGAAGCGGCGGAGATCTCCGTGACCGAGGTGAAGAACCCGCCGGGAGGAAGCCTTCCCTTCTAGCGGGTGGCGTGATTCCCGCAGGTTGTCCCACTTTCCCAATACCCTGCCAGGAGTATGAAGTTCGAGCCGCCCGTCCAGAAGGTGATCGACGAGTTTGCCAGGCTGCCGGGCATCGGCGCCAAGACCGCTCAGCGGTTGGCCTTCCACCTCATGTCCCTTCCCAGGGACGCCGCGGAACGTCTCGGCGAGGCGATCCTGGAGATGACCGAGCAGGTGCGGAACTGCTCCCGGTGTTTCAATTTGACGTCGGCAGACATTTGTTCCATCTGCAGTGACACCCGGCGGGACCACACGCTGGTGTGTGTGGTGGAAAGGCCCCAGGACATCTCCGTGATCGAACGCACCAACGAGTTTCGAGGGGGTTACCACGTCTTGGGCGGTGCTCTGTCGCCCCTCCGGGGGATAGGGCCCGAGCAACTTCGCATCCCCGAGTTGGAAAGGCGAATGGAGACGGAGGGAATCATTGAGTTGGTGATGGCGACTAACCCGACTCTGGAGGGAGACGCCACCGCGCTCTACCTGGCGCGGGTGTTCCAGTCACGGGAGGTGCGGATCACCCGCCTGGCCTCCGGCCTGCCGGTGGGAGGAGACCTTGACTACGCCGACGAGATAACGTTGGGCCGAGCCCTGGCCGGCCGCCAGCAGATGTAGCAGCCCCCGAATGGCCGAAGACCGGGGCTAGCTCAGGCGAGCAGCCATCAAGCGCCGCAACCGGTTGGAGAGGGCACGGGCGTCGGCGGTCTGAAGCTCCCCGTCTCTCACCACCACCGTCCCGGCCACCACCACATGGCGGGGACGTCGGCCCGGGTTGGCCCACAGCAACCCGTCCAGAGGGTCGCCCACCCCGGCGTCTTCGGGCCCGGTTATGTCGTAGCAGCAGAGATCAGCGGCGGCTCCTGGTTCCAAGTGCCCCAACTCGGGTCGGCCCAGTCCCAGCGCCGACCCCGCAGTGGCGGCTGTCAGGAGCTCGAGAGCCGTGGGGGGCCGATTGGTGAGCCCTCCCACCTGCAGCGCAAGGCGGGCATCGGCCAGGAGGTTCCCGGCGTCGTTGTATCCCCCTCCGCTGGTGCCCAGTCCCACGGTGATCCCGGCGTCGATCAAGGCGCCCACCTCGCAGATTCCCAGGCCCATCGGCACGTCGAAGCCCGGAGCGTGAGTGGCGGTCACCCCGGTTGCGCTCAGCCGGTCCCGCTCGGATGCGGTGATCCCGCAGAGGTGGGCGACGGTGACGTCTGGGGAGAGCCATCCCCACTCTTCCAGGAGTTCCAGCGGGCGGTGGCCGTACCGCACCGCGGCGCGTTCGACATCTATGGCCTCGTTGGCCTGGGTCCGGCGACGAAGATCCCATCGGCGGGCAGCCTCCGAGAAGAACGCGAAGGTCTCGGGGGCGTCGGAGTGCACCCCGGCCGGTCCGCAGGCCATCTGCAGCATCCCGTCCGCGCTGGCCGCAGGGAACCGGCCCATCACGGACTCCAGCCCCGAGGCCAGCGCGTCGGGTGCGTCTCCCGCCGACCCGTAACCAAACACCAGCCTGGCGCCAAGCCTCCGGGCGGTTCCCACCGTGGCTTCCACCAACTCCAGTGGCGCCACGCCCTCCGGCCAGGTGAAGTGATGGTCCGCAACGGTGGTTACGCCTGCCAGCAGCCCTTCGGCCACGGCCACCGCCGCCGCCGCCTCGGCAAGGTCCGGGTCGACCCCCGCCCGGCGGTAGTAGCCGGCCATGGCCGCCAGCCAATCTCCCATGGAGAGATGGCGGGTGCCCGAAAGGGTCCGGAAAGCCGTCTGCAATAGATGGTGGTGGGCATTGACAAGTCCGGGAATCACTACGCATCCGGAGGCGTCCAGGTATTCGGCGTCTGCACGTTTGGATGGAAGGGCCGGGGAGGGGTTCACTTCCTTCACCCGCCCTCCCTCGCAAACCAGAGAGACGTCCCCGAGCCTTCGGGACCCGGTCCAGGTTTCCTCGGCGCCGCGCACTATGAGCATCAGGACATGGTAAACATGGCCTACCATGTCCCCAATGTCCAATCCGGCCTTCCGTCTACTGGAAGAACTGACCCTTCCCCAGGTGAGAGAGTGGATTCGCCCCTCCTCGGTCCTGATACTGCCCATCGGGTCGGTGGAACAGCATGGGCCGCATCTTCCCCTGACGACTGACCATGTGATCGCCTCGGAGGCAGCCAAGGCAGTGGCGAGCCGCTGTGGCGAGGAGTTGGACCTTTGGTTCCTGCCCACCATGGCGGTCTCCAAATCGAATGAACATGCCTGGGCGCCGGGAACCCTCTGGCTCCGGGCGGAGACTCTCCTCTCGGTGGTGAATGACATCGCCTCCTCGGCGGCGACCACCGGCGCGCGGCGTCTTGTCTTCCTCAACTCCCACGGCGGCAACACCGCTCTGCTGGTAATGGCCTGCCGGGAGGTGAGGCTTGCCAACGGACTCCAGACTTTCCTGCTCCATCCCTTCCTTCCCGCCGACCACGGCGGGAGATCCACTTCGGCGCCGGCGGGGGAGTTGGGAATGGGAGTCCACGGGGGCCACGACGAGACGTCCATAATGCTCCATCTCCGTCCTGACCTGGTGGACATGAGCCTGGCGACCCGGCGGGTTCCGGACCGGCTGGCCGCTAACCGGCACGTGCGCTTCGGGGGGTCGGTGCCTTTTGGCTGGACTTCCGACGACTTCGGACCCGACGGCCACATCGGTGATCCGGTCGGCGCCACCGCCCGGGAGGGGAAGGAGTTGTTCGAGATGGCTGTGGAGATGCTGTGCGAGCAACTGGAGGAGATTGCAAGGTTCGAATTCGGAAAGGATCCGGAGGGGTAGAGCCAGTGACAAGGGATTTCGAACGGCCCTCCTGAAGCTAAAATGCGGCCCAAGCCGTCCCGACGGCGCCCAAGCCGCGACAGAACCAGGCAGAGTCCATGGAAACCGGAATATTCCTGTTCGGAGCAGTAGAGATGGACGATGCGGGAGCGGGCCCGCCTCGTCCCACTGACCGCCGGTACGACCAAAAGCAGATGTGGTACGCGGCGGAGCGGATGCTTGACATGGGCGTGGTCACCGAGGAGAGCGGTTTCGACATCTTCTGGTTGACCGAGCACCACTTCCAGTACGAGGGATACGAAGTCATCCCCAACGCCGTGTTGTTCGGGGCGGTGCTGGCGGAGCGGACCGAGACGCTCAGGATCGGGGCGCTGTTCAACATCGTGCCCCAGTGGAACCCGTTGCGATTCGCAGAGGACTTCGCAACCATGCACAACCTATCGGGCGGTCGGGGAGTGCTGGGGGTGGGTCGGGGAACCGTGCCGCGGGAGGCCCAGACGCTCGGCTCTGTGATCGGAAGCCACGACAATCCCGACAAAGCCGAGGCGGACCGCATCAACCGGGAGATTTTCGACGAGACCATGGACGTGATCCTGGCGGCCTTCGAGAACGAGACCTTTGCCTACCACGGGCGCCACTTCACCTATCCCCCACCGGGCATTCCCGATCGGGGAGGGACGGTACAGAATCTCACTCTGGTGCCCCGACCCCTTTATCCATTCGACACTTGGCAGGCGATCACCTCGCCGCCCACCCTGGAGTACGTGCCGAAGCGGGGTTGGGGAGGGGTCTTTTGGTTGAAGCACCACCGTTTCACTTCCCAGTGGTGGAACCGCTTTGCAGAGCTCTACGAGGAACAGCACGGAGAGCCCTTGGAAGCGGGCCAGAAGCGGATGCTGGTGCTGAACGTCCGGGTGGAGGACACCCACGAGCAGGCGTGGAAGGCCGCCCGGCCCGGGCACGACGAGTTTTGGAAGTTCCTGGGCCCCTACGGCTGGAGCCGGGGGTACATGGGAGAAGGCGGAAGGCCCTCCCCACCCGGCCTGATCCCCACCCTGGAGCAATCGGTGGAACAGAAGACCTGGATCATCGGGACAGCCGAGGAGGTTGCCGAAGGCATTTCCTTCTACGCTGATGTGCTGGGCGGCCTGGAGCACCTGACCTTTTTCCCGCACTTTCCCGGGGACACCTATGACCAGGCCGCTGAACAGATCCAGCGTTTGGGAGAAGGGGTCCTTCCCCTCCTCTAGCCTCCATCCAAAAGGGGGATTGAACCTTGTCACAGTCGCACCCGCGAGAGTTGAAGCCCTCCGGCGCCGGGACGTCCGCCCCGGTGGTGGCGGTGGTGAATTACACGGACACGCCGCCCGAGAGGTTGTCGTCGTTGGTGGGAACGGAGGCGACGCTTCGCGCGGCTTCCACGAAGGCGGGCCTCGACGCCATCCTTCCCGAATCCGAGATTGCGGTGGTCTGGGCGTACAAGTCGGACTTGCTGGAGGGATCGTGGGAGCTTGCCGGAAATGTGGATTGGGTGCATGTCGCCGCGGCGGGGGTGGACAGGCCCCTGTTCCCCGGGTTGGTGGAGAGCTCCGTGGTTCTCACCAACGCGGCGGGGGTGTTCGACCGCCCCATGGCCGAGTGGGTGCTGATGTGCATCCTGGCCTACGTGAAAGAGTTCTTCGACAACATGGAGTACCAGCGGGAGCGAAGGTGGGTCAACCGGGAAGTGGGCGTGCTGGAGGGTCAGAAGGCGTTGATTCTCGGTGCAGGAGGCGTGGGACGGGATGTCGCCCACATGTTGGGAATGGTCGGCATGGAGGTCCGGGGGGTGGCCCGAAGCCGACGGGACGGCGATCCGGACTTCGGGACCATCCATCCAATGGGCGATCTGGCCGAGTTGCTTCCCGAGGCCGACTACGTGATTTGCGCTCTGCCCCTCACTGCTGCGACCCGAGGCCTGTTTGGAGCTGAAGAGTTCGCACTGATGAAGCCCACTGCCCGGTTCATAAACGTCGGCCGGGGGGCGTCAGTGGACGAGAAAGCGATGATTGTCGCCCTGCGGGAAGGCCGTATAGCGGGAGCGGCTCTGGATGTGTTCGTGACCGAGCCCCTACCGCCTGACAGTCCCCTGTGGGATCTGCCCAACGTGTATGTTTCGCCTCACATGTCGGGCAGCGGATTCGAAGAGCGGCTGGCCGTCCAGTTCCTCGACAACCTGCGCCGCTGGAAAACCGGTCGCCCCCTCCTCAACGTCGTCGACAAGCGCCTCGGTTTCGTGCCCTACCGCGGGTGATTCACAGGCTCCGGCCGCCATCGATGAGCATCACCTGTCCGGTGATGAACAGTGATTTGTCCGAACACAGGAATGAGATCAGATCGGCGATCTCCTCCGGCTCGGCGGCCCTTCGTAGGACGGCGGTGTTGACCAGCCTCTCTCTCAGCTCGGGACGCATCGCGCGGCTCAGGATGGATTCGGTGAATCCGGGCGCCACGATGTTGACCCGGATCTTCTTTGGCGCCAGTTGGCGTGCCAAGGCCCTGGTCATCCCGATCAACCCGCCCTTGGACATGGTGTAGTTGAACTGACCGAAGCTTCCCAGGTAGGCGCGCGACGAGATGCTCACGACCGCCGATCCCTCTCCCAGGAACGGGACCAACTGCCGGGTTAGTTGGTAGGCGCCGCCCAGGTTCACCTCGACAACCACCGCGAATTGCTCGTCCGTCATGTTCACCAGACGGACGTCCCGGACGATCCCGGCGTTGTTGACCAGCGCCGCCAGCGCGCCTCCCCGCTCCTCCATCGCATCCACGATCGCCTGCCGTCCCTGTGCGGTGGCGACGTCTGCCACGATCCCCCTGGTATGCCGCCCGCCGTCCAGGGTTGCGGCTGTCTCGATCACGGCCGGATCGAGATCGGCCATCAGGACGTGGAATCCCTCCTCGACGAACCGGAGGGCGGTGGCCAGGCCTATCCCCCGTCCGGCGCCGGTGATCACCGCAGTGGGCCTGGTCACGGGAGGGCTTTCCCCAGATGGATCGCGCCGAGACGGACCAACTCGCCGGTGGTGCCGGGGTTGTTCAATAGACGGGCTATCCAGTTTGCGACCATCTCCGGTTCGGCGTCCTCGACGATGGCAAGGACATTGGCCGGGATTCCCGCCTTGGCGGTTTCCTGGGCCAGGTCGCGGGCGGCCGATAGGAGGCCGGTGGCCACCATTGCCTTCCCCGCCCCCCGTTTTCCGAGGAGATCGGGGCTCCCGACCACGTACACCACCGGCGCTCCCGCCCGGGCCGCCTCCCGGGAAAGCGCGAACGCCTCGGTCAACTCGTCCGACACATCCTCCCACTCGTCTCCGAGGGCTTGGTCGGTCCAGAACACCAGACCGTCGGAGGTGGTTCCCGGCTCCACACCCGCTCGAGCCAAGTTCTCCTCCCACCCCGGTGGAACTCTCAGATGGCTACGCAAGACGCTTCCGTAGCCTAACCGTGGACGACCCTTGGACTTCGGTCACCGCCTCGGCCTCTTGTCACACTCTTTCCACGACCAAGGAGATCCCCTGTCCCACGCCGATACACATGGTGGCCAGCCCGTAGCGGCCCTCGCGCCTGCGGAGTTCATGCACCAGAGTGGTGAGGATGCGGGCTCCCGAACAACCCAGAGGATGGCCGAGGGCGATGGCGCCCCCGTTCACGTTGAGGACCTCCGGGTCTATGCCCAGTTCATTCCGGCAAGCCACCGCCTGGGCGGCAAACGCCTCGTTCAACTCCACCAGGTCGAGGTCGCCCACCCCCAGACCGGCCCGGGCCAGGGCCTTCTCGGAGGCGGGGACCGGCCCGATTCCCATCAGGTCCGGATGCACACCGGCTACCCCGGCGGAGACCAGGCGTGCCATAGGAGTCAGGCCCGCTTTCTCCAACCCGGCGGCGGTTGCCAGAATCACCCCGGCAGCCCCGTCGTTCAGCGGTGAGGAGTTGCCGGCGGTCACGGTCCCTCCCTCTCGGAACACCGCAGGGAGGTTCGCCAGGGCCTCCATCGAGGTATTGGATCGCGGCCCCTGGTCCGTAGTGATCGTGGCGTTGGTCCGTTTCTTGGGCAATACCGGCGCTTCTATGGGGACGATCTCGCGATCGAACCTGCCGGCTTGCTGGGCGGCGATTGCCCGGCGGTGGCTGGCCAGGGCGAACCGGTCCTGGTCGGAACGGGTGACCCCGTATTTGGAGGCGACTTCTTCGGCCGTCTCACCCATGCTGATGGGCGAATACATAGCTTGCATGCGAGGATTGACCAGCCGCCAACCCAACACCGTGTCGACTATCTGCGGCGCGCCCACCCCATAGGCCCGTTCCGGTTTGGTGATCACGAAGGGAGCGCGGCTCATCGATTCGGAACCGCCCGCGATCATCACGTCCCCCCACCCCGCAGCCAGAGACTGCGAAGCGGTGATGATGGCCTGTAAACCCGATCCGCACAGGCGGTTGACGGTTTGCCCGGCTGTCTCGATCCCCAGTCCCCCCAGGAGAACCGCCATCCGGGCGACGTTTCGATTGTCCTCCCCGGCCTGGTTGACCGCCCCCCACACCACATCTTCGATGTCTGTCCCGGCCAAGGTCGGGTTGCGGTCCATCAGGGCGGCGATCACGTGTGCGGCCAGATCATCGGGACGAACTCCCGCCAGTTGTCCTCCGACTCGCCCCATGGGTGTCCGGCAGGCATCGACGACAAAGACTTCGGTCATGGCAAACCTTCCCTGGTTGTGGTAGTTGAATATATAGGCATGTGGAGTGGTTGGGGTGCCCAGATGTATCCTGCCTTCGTTGTGAGCCACTCAGATTGGGGTGAAGCAAACTTCGGTAGCCGGAGGGATGGGTTGGAGCTGGTGGACTTGACAGTCTCCTATCCGGAAGCTTCCCAGCCGGCGGTGGATTCACTGGACCTGGTGATCGAGCCAGGCGAAATGGTTTGCCTGCTGGGGCCCTCGGGCTGTGGAAAGACCACCATTCTGAAAGCTATAGCCGGGCTATTGGAGCTCTCCGGGGGAGACATCCGGATGGACGGCCGGTCGGTGCTGGGAATCCCCACGGAGAGGCGATCCATCGGTATGGTGTTCCAAAAGCCCCTCCTGTTCCCCCATCTGACGGTGGGAGAGAACGTGGCCTTCGGGCTCCGGATGCGTCGCCTCGACTCAGGGTTCATACGGGACAGGGTGAAGGAGATGCTGGGACTGGTGCAACTGGAGGGGATGGAAGATCGCCGCGTTACCGAGATCTCGGGAGGTCAGAGCCAACGGGTTGCCCTGGCCAGGGCGTTGGTCGTGGAACCGGCGTTGTGGCTGCTGGACGAACCGCTTAGCCAACTGGACGCCAACCTCCGCGAGGAGATGCGCGAACTGATCCGATCGATACAGGGACAACTCGGGGTCACGACCATCTTCGTCACGCACGACCAGGAGGAGGCGGTGGTCCTGGCTGACCGGATCGGACTGGTTCTGGAGGGACGGCTCCGGCAGATCGGTCCACCGTCCCGGCTGTTCGAGGCTCCCGCCACCGTGGAAGTAGCCAGGTTTTTCGGGGGCCATAACCAGATCCCCGGGACGGTGGACGCCGGCGGTTTTCAATGCGAGTTGGGGACATTTCCCCTTCCCAATCCGGTTCCCCACGGGCCGGGGATCATGGTGATCCGCGAGGAGGCGGTGGAACTTGCGGCGGGAGAGAACTCCTTCTCCGCCCGGGTGGAGAACACCAGGTACATGGGGACCCATCAGCAGATCACATTGTCCGCCCGAGGGCTTTCCTTGGGGGCACGAGTCTCTTCGTCGCCGTCTTTTCCGGTTGGGAAGATCGTGGACGTGCGTTTTCCGTCCCACCGGATCTGGATCATCCCAGGCCCGGATAGTTAGCCCCGACCTATTTCGCTCCGGCGGCGGTAGACGCCCGGACGTGGATTCGCAGAGGATGGCCGATCGGCAAGGCAGGGGATGGGTATGCTTGCCATGACGGCCACCTGTTCGAATCAAGGAGTAAACAATGACAACCGACTGGAGAGATCTTTCTCTGCGGCTCACCGACCTGCTCGGATTGGAGCACGCCCCCATCGCCATCACCTTTTCGGAGGATCCGGTCGCTGCAGACAGTGGGATAGCCCCCTTCGGAGGCCCGTTGTCAGAGCCCACTCCGGATGGGAGATCAGGCGCGGTTCCGGCTCCCTGCGTCTTCTGGATGCACGCCCACACCCGCACCTTTTTCACCACCCCGGACGATCACGGCAACTGCTCGGTGGGCGAGTACACCCACGGCTTGGTCGAGGCTGGAGACATCCTCGATCGAGAGGATGTGGGAGCCCTGCTGGAAGTGGGCTGGGTGACCATGGAGGCCTTTGCCGGGGTTGTGGCCCTGGACCGCCGTCCTTCTTCTATCGTCTACGGACCGCTCGCCGATTCCCCGCACGACCCCGACGTCGTATTGCTGAGGCTGAGCCCCTATCAAGCCATGGAGTTGGGCGACGCGGTCTCGATCCATCTCAGCGGAAAGCCGCAGTGCCAGATCCTTCCCATCGCCATCGATCAGGGCAAGGTGGCGCTGTCGATGGGATGCGCGCTGTCGCGGGCCCGCACCGGAATGGGCGACGACGAGTTGACCTGTGCCATCCCGCCCGGACAACTGGCGGAGATAGTTGCAAACCTGGAAGGTGTGGTGGGCGCCGACAAACAGGTGGTCGGCTACGCCCAAGCCGACGCCGCCCGCTTCTGACGGGGTGAGCGAGTAGGCCTTCCCGGTTCCACGCAGAACCGTGAGATAGTCTCCTAAGTCGCGAAAATCGGGCCGGTTCTCCTCGCCCGTCGGGCCCATCCCCCGCCGCCACCACCATAGGTCCGAACGCGGTCCGCCGGCCCCAGCCGGGGACGGGTTCGGGAAGATATGACCTCCTGCACGCCAGGGGCGCTCATTGGTGCGGTCCGAACGACGTCGGGACGGACCGGGAGGTGTTCGACCCCATCAATGTGCATCGGGCTTGTGACAGGAGTCAACCCCTTGCCGAGCACTTTCTGCGCTTTTGTTTCGCGACTCCCTTGCAACCGCATTCTCCCTTAGAGTCACGAACTCCCTTCTCCCCTCGCTAGCGGGACAACTCCCGATAGAGGGGAGTGGGGAAACGGGGTGTCACCCGGACTCCGGACAGCCAGACCTCCAGGGCATAGGCGCGCCGGGCCACGGCCGCCTTCCCGTCGGCGCCGATGTCCTCGGTCAAGCGGTGGACGACTCTCCCGTCGGGCCTCTGGCCCCAGCCCCCCACCACCCTGCCGCACCACCACACCGTTGGTCCGGCGTTGCCGTTCCTGTCGAACAGCCCATCCCACCGGTCACCGAGGTACCAGTGGCGCTCCCGCCATCCCATCACGGTGGAATCGAGGCCCGGCAGGAGCGCTGCCCACCGGCCGGGGGAGCGAACCGGGTCTAGGTCGTCCGCCATGACCCATGCCGGGCCGGTGTCCACCTCGACCTCGGCCAGGTCCAAGGCGCCGAGCGCTGGTCTCAGATCCCGCAGGGTCCAGCCCGTCCACCACCTCAGGTCCGCCTCGGTCCCCGGGCCGTAGGCGCGCAGCCAGCGCTCGACGAGCCTCTTTCGCGCAACCGCCGGGTCGAGTTCGGGAATGCCGGCGGGCAGCACCCTCTCCATCGTGGTCCATCGGTATTGACCGCTGCGCCACGTTCCCCGCGGCCGGCCCCGGAGGATGCGCCCTTCAGTGGCCAGAAGGAAGAGCACTCGTGTGGAGACTCCGACTTTTCCTCCCCATTTCTTCCCCCTGCCGAAGGTGAGGGTCTCCTTGAGTTCGGGCACATCTTCCCGCAGTTCGGTGGCCAGAGCCTCCCCACGGTTGATGATCGCCTCTACGGCGGCGTCTCCCACCTGTCCGATCCAGGCGTGTCCGTCATCCGTGATCCCCTCGGCCTCCAGGTACCCCGCCAACCGGCGTCTCTCCGGAGCTGCCAGGGGGAGGGCGCATCCATGATGGAGCATTGGGACCAGGTCGGAGGGAACGGCGAAAAGGGTGCGGCGCATTCCCAGGATGCGGAACAGGGAAGGATCGTCGTACAGACAGCCTTCCATGTCGCTGAGAGCCAGATTGTCCACCCTCGCCCAGGCGGAGAGGAAGGGGGTGGCGGGATCGCTTGTGTGTAACCCCACCTGGTGGCGGGCGGCCTCAACCGGCGACGACGCCCGATGATCGGGGTGAAGATGGTGGCGGGAAGCCAGCCGCGCCCGTCTCTCCTCGACGCCGATCCGCCTGCTCACCATGGCAACGCCAGTCTATGAACAGATGGAAGGCGGATAGCTGCCGGGATGGGAAGCAGGGTTGTCCCGGCCGCTCCAGCCGGGACAACCGCGTTGTTTCGAGTTGGGGCCTCTCAGCCCACCACCGGGATCCGCCGCATGGCCTCGGCGACCTTCTCGTCCGGGTACTCGTAGTCGGTCAGGCCGCCGGCCAGGTAGTTGTCGTAAGCGGCCATATCGAAGGCGCCATGTCCGCACATGGCAGTGAGGATCACCTTCTCCTCGCCGCTCTCCCGGCACTCGTTGGCCACCCGGATGGCCGAAGCCAAAGCGTGGGTAGGTTCCGGAGCGGGGACGATACCCTCGGTGCGAGCGAACTGTACGCCGGCCGCGAAGCACTCGTTCTGCCCGATGGCTTCCGCCTCTATCAGCCCCAGGTCATAGATATGGGAGAGCAGGGGAGACATGCCGTGATAGCGCAGGCCCCCGGCATGGATCGGGTCTGGTATGAAGGAGTGGCCGAGGGTATGCATCTTGATGAGCGGAGTCATCCCGATGGTGTCCCCGAAGTCGTACCGGTACTCCCCCTTGGTGAAGGAGGGGCAGGAGGCCGGCTCCGAGGCCCGGATGACCGGATCGATCCTCCCGGCCAGTTTCTCCCGCAGGAAGGGGAACATCAACCCCGAGAAGTTGGATCCGCCGCCGGTGCAACCCACTATCACATCGGGGGTGTCCCCTGCCATGGCCATCTGGTCGAGGGCCTCCTCGCCGATGACGGTCTGGTGCAGGAGAACATGATTGAGGACGCTCCCCAGCGAGTATTTGGCCTCCGGATTGGTGGCGGCCACCTCGACTGCCTCCGAGATGGCGATCCCCAGGCTCCCCGGCGAGTCAGGGTCGGATTCGAGGACGGTCCGCCCGGCATTGGTCACGTGGGAAGGCGAGGGATGCACGGTGGCGCCCCACACCTCCATCATCGACTTGCGGTAGGGCTTCTGGTCGAAGGAGGCCCGGACCTGCCAGACTTCACAGTCCATTCCGAAGATGGCGCAGGCCAGGGCGAGGGCGGAGCCCCACTGCCCGGCGCCGGTCTCGGTGGTCAGCTTCTTGACGCCTTCCTGGGCGTTGTAGAAGGCTTGGGCCACCGCCGTGTTGGGCTTGTGGGAACCGGCCGGGCTCCCTCCCTCGTACTTGTAATAGATGCGAGCGGGCGTGTCGAGCGCCTTTTCCAGGCCGGTGGCCCGGTAGAGAGGAGTGGGCCTCCACATTCGATAGACGTCGATGACCTCTCCGGGGATGTCGATCCGGGAGTCGCCCGACACTTCCTGGAGGATGAGCGCCATGGGAAAGAGAGGCGCCAGATCGTCGGGTCCCACCGGCTGATGCGTTCCGGGATGAAGCACCGGAGGGGGCGGCGCCGGCAAATCAGGAATGATGTTGTACCAACTGGTGGGTATCTGGGACTCGGCGAGAGTAAACTTCCTTTGAGCCATCGTCGATCCTCGTTTCTGCTCGTTTGCTTTCGATTGTGGCTGATATTAGGTAACCCGACATTGCAGGTAGACAGATGACTGCCAGCCCTCCCGAATCCCTTCCCTGGACCAATAATCCCGACGCCGACCGCCTGCTGGCGGAAGACAGTTTGGCGCTTCTGATCGGGATGCTGCTCGACCAGCAGTTCCCCATGGAGCGAGCGTTCTTCGGTCCGTACCTTCTTCAGGAGCGCCTGGGCGGGCCATTGGACGCAGGCGAGATCGCCGATTGGGATCCGGAGGAGTTCGCCGCCATTTTCCGAGGGCCTCCCGCCATACATCGCTACCCGGCCTCCATGGCCAAGCGCGCCCAAGCTCTGTGCCGGACCCTGGTCGACGAATATGACGGCGCTGCCGAGCGTCTCTGGAACGAAGCTGAGGACGGCAGGGACTTGTACAAGCGCCTGAAGAGCCTGCCCGGGTACGGAGAGATGAAGTCGCGGGTGTTCGTCGGCATTCTGGGCAAGCGCATGGGGGTCCAACCACCCGGCTGGGAGGAGGAGGCCGCCCAGAGGCCTTCCATTGCCGACGTCGCCCGCTGGGAGGATGTCGCCGAATTGCGGGCCATGAAGCGGGAGATGAAGAAAGCCGCCCAGGCCAAGACCAAGGGCTAACCGCGAGGACGCTGCTGGGGAGGGAGACCTATCCTTTCCGGTATGAAGGTCGATTTCTACTTTGATCCTATTTGTCCGTGGTGCTGGATCACCAGCCGGTGGCTGACGGAGGTGGAGCCCCACCGGCCGGTCGACGTCACCTGGCGGTCTTTCAGTCTCCGCATAAAAAACCAGCACCAGGATCGTCCCGAGGGTGCCTGGGCAGTCGCTGACTGGGGGAGGGGAGCGCTACGGATAGTGGAGGCAGCCCGCGCCCGCGAAGGAGAACAATTCGTGGACGACTGGTACACCGAACTCGGGGCTCGATACCACCACGACGAGGAGCGGTTCCCCGACTTTGCAGCCAGTTTGCAGGCGATCGGCCGCTCTCCGGACTGGGCTTCCGCCGCAGATGATCCCCGCTGGGACGAAGCCATCGAGGACTCCATGTCGGAGGTGCTGAGTCTGTTGGGAGATGACATCGGTGTGCCCGCCATAGTATTCGACGGCCAGTACGGGTACTTCGGTCCGGTCATCTCCCCGGCGCCAACCGGAGAAGCGGCCCTTACCCTCTTCGACAGCTTCGCCAACCTGGCGGCCCAACCAGGAATATGGGAGGTCAAGAGAGACCGGACCGTCGGCCCGGTCTTCGGCCCCCGGCCGTAGGACATAGCCACCACCTTAGACTCGACGGCCATGTCTTCTCCTCCCACCATCGCCATACTGGGCGCCGGAGCTATGGGATCTGCTCTGGCAAAGGGGCTGTTGGGCAACGGGTGGAGACCTGAGCATTTGACGCTGGCGGAAGTGGTGCCTGAGCGGGCCGCTCAGGTCAGATCCGAACTCGGATGCGAATGCGTCTCCGATCCGGCCCAGGCGGTGCAGGGGTCTGATGCGGTGGTGGTGGCGGTGAAACCCCAGGACATAGAGGTTCTGTTGGAGCAAGTGTCGGGAGCTATCTCTTCGAATCAGGTGGTAATCACCCTGGCGGCCGGGGTTCGCATAGCGACTCTTGAGAGTGTGCTGGGCGCTACGCCGGTGATCAGGGTGATGCCCAATACGCCTGCTCTCCTGGGCAAGGGGATGACCGGACTGGCCGGGGGCAGCCATGCCGGTCCAAGCCACATAGCCGTGGCGCGGATGGTTATGGAGGCTGTGGGCGAGGTGGTGGAACTGGAAGAAGCCGACCTGGATGCGGTGACCGCGGTCTCCGGTACGGGCCCCGCCTACGTCTTCGCCCTTGCCGAGTCGATGACCGAGGCCGCGCTACAACTGGGATTGGAAGCTGATGTTGCCGCCCAACTGGTGAATTACACGGTCCTGGGTGCGGGGGAAATGTTGGTGAGGACCGGCCAGAGCGCCGCTCACCTGCGCCGGCAGGTGGCCTCCCCGGGAGGCACAACCGATGCGGCCTTGGTGGTGATGGGTGAGGGCGGATTCTCGGAGTTGATGGTACGAGCCGTGGTAGCCGCCCATCGGCGGTCCGTGGAACTGGGCGGGTAGAGGTCGGAGGAGTCCATGGCAGCGTCTGATTTCACCCTGTTGGATCAGGACCGAAACCTGGTGTCCCTGTCGGATTTCTCGGGGCGACGGTTGGTGGTGTTTTTCTATCCAAAGGCCATGACGCCAGGCTGCACTGTAGAGGCATGTGACTTTCGGGACAGCTATGAAGAACTGCTGGCCGCCGGGGTGGCAGTGGTCGGAGTGAGCCCCGACCCGCCGGAAGACCTGGCCAGATTCCGGGAGAAGGACAACCTGCCCTTTCCGCTCCTGTCCGACGGGGACCATGCGGTGGCTGAGGCATACGGCGCCTGGGGGGTGAAGAAACTCTACGGCAAGGAGACGGTGGGACTAATTCGCTCCACCTTCGTTGTGGGTCCGGATGGAGAACTGGAGCGTGAATACCGGAACGTTCGAGCCAAAGGGCATGTAGGTCGGCTCAAGCGGGACCTGCTGGGCGCCTGAGGCGGCCACGCCGAAACGGGGGAGGCGTCCGAGTATCCTTCGGACGCACAAACGGGAGCCTTCCCGGCGGGCATTCCCGTTGACGCCGAGCCCAAGGAGCAGGATCAAAGCATGAATGCCTCGAAGGTGTTGTTTGCCTTGGGGGTGGTTTCGGCGGTGGGGGTGATGGCCCTGTGGTGGCTGGGATCTTTGATGCATTCCGAGCCGCGGGGTGATGTGGGGCGGGAGGTCTTTGGAAACATCCCGGTCGGCCTGGAAGCAGCCTTCTATGTCTCGGTGGCGGCCTTTCTCTGGCTGACTTTCTACCTCTTCTCTTTGCGGGCCCGCAACTGGTCGCGGGGCGGGGGCGAGAAGCGCCTCGGAGAGTGGAGAGAACGGATGCGCCACCTCGCCGACGGCCTGCGTATGAAAACCCTGCTGCGCGACACCGCCGCAGGCCTCATGCACTCCATGATCTACTACGGGTTCCTAGTGCTCCTGGCCGGGACCATCACCCTTGAGATCGACCACCTCATGCCGGAGTCGTGGAAGTTCCTGCATGGCCCCGTCTACCTGGGTTACTCGGCGGTCCTGGACTTCTTCGCCCTGGTGTTCCTCGGAGGGCTGGCATGGGCGGTGTTCCGCCGCTATGTCCGTCCCCCGGCCCGCATAGCCTCCAAGACCCGTCCCGAGGACGCCCTGGTGCTGGGCCTCCTGATCCTGGTGGGCGTTACCGGGGTGGTGACCGAGGCGGCCAGGATCGCGGTGGACGGCCAACCCGACTTCGAGAGATGGTCCTTCGTGGGCTACCCGATCTCATTCCTGATGCCTGCTGCGCCGGAGCTTTTCCATCAGGTGGTATGGGGGATCCACGCCGCCTCCTTCCTGGCGTTTCTGGTGGTGCTTCCCGTGACCAAGCTGCGTCACGCCGTCACCTCCCCGGTCAACATGTTCCTGTCGCCCAGGGAGCGGGTCAAAGGAGCGATGAAAGCCATGCCCAACCTCATGGAGGCCGAGGACCTGGAGACCATCGGCGCGGCCACGATAGGCGACTTCAGCTGGAAACAGCTGTTCGACACAGACGCATGCACGATCTGCGGCCGGTGCACATCGGTGTGTCCGGCCAACATCACCGGCAAGGCGCTCGACCCCCGGGAGATCGTGGTCAAGTCGGGCGAGGTGCTGGCCGCCTCGGGCGACCCCGTGGTGACCGCTCCTGTAGCGCTTCCCTCCACCATCACCATCGACACCGACTCGCTGTTCGAGCGGATCACCTCCGAGGAGGTGTGGTCGTGCACCTCTTGTCGGGCCTGCGACGACATCTGTCCGGTCAACATCGAGATCCTCGACAAGATTCTCGACATGCGACGCTACCTGACCTTGATGGAGGCCGACTTCCCCTCCGAGCTTGCCAAGGCCTTCGTGGCAATGGAGAACCAGGGAAATCCCTGGGGGCTGGGGAAGGAGCAACGCCTCGAATGGACGAGGCAGTTGGACTTCCCGGTGAAGGTGCTGGGCGCGGACGGGGTGGATTCCGCCGAGTACCTCTGGTTCGTGGGTTGCGCCGGCTCCTTCGATGACCGCAACCGGGCGGTCACCTTGTCCCTGGCCCGCCTCATGCATGCGGCGGGGATCGACTTCGCAGTGCTCGGCCCCCGGGAGATGTGCAACGGAGATCCGGCCCGGCGGGGTGGAAACGAATTCGTTTACCAGCAGTTGGCCTTCCAGAACATCGAGACGCTGGACTCCTTCGGGGTGGAGAAGGTGATCACCCAGTGTCCGCACTGCTTCAACACCCTGGCCAACGAATACCCTCAACTGGGAGGGAACTACCAGGTGATCCACCACTCGCAACTCCTTGCCGAGTTGTTGCGGCGGGGAACGCTCACCACCGGCAACGGATCGGTGAACGGCGACTCCGAACCCCGGCGCGTCACCTATCACGATCCCTGCTACCTGGGGCGGCACAACGACATCTACCTGGCGCCCAGGGAAGTGGTAGCCGCATCGGGAAGTGTCGAGATGGTCGAAATGCCCCGTCACGGGACCAAGGCACTGTGCTGTGGGGCGGGCGGCGCACGGTTCTGGATGGAGGAACACGTGGGCAAGAAGATCAACATCGAGCGCACCGAGGAAGCGCTGGCCACGGGGGCCTCTGAGGTTGCAGTCTCCTGTCCCTACTGCTATGTGATGCTGGACGACGGCGTCAAGGAGGTGGGCCGGGAGTCGGACGTGGTGGTAAGGGATCTGGCGGAGATGCTGGCTGAGGTCGCCCTGGAGAAGGAGGGAAGCAGGTGAAGGCGGCCCCCCGGCGCCCGATGGCTTCGTTGTCAAACCTTTTGAGATCCTGATGAGGATCGGTTACCAGGGAGAGGTCTACTCCTACAGCCATCAGGTGGCCACCGAGCTCTTTGCGGACGAGGAGTTGTGCGGCTATGCCAACTTTTCGGGGGCTTTCTCGGCAATGAGGACGGGAGAGGTGGACCGGCTGGTGCTCCCCATCGAGAATTCCACCACGGGCAGTGTCCTGCCGGTGCTCAACCGGTTGGTGAGCGAGGATGTTCACATCATCGCAGAGCACAAGAAGACAGCCAGTCACAGTCTGCTGGGACTCCCAGGCGCCAAGCTGACCGGCATCCGTCGGGTGGTCTCCCACCCGGAGGCTCTGTCGCAAGCGGAGATGGCCATCTCCGAGCGGGACTGGGACGTGGTTCCCGTGCATGACACGGCCGGCGCGGTGCGGATCGTTGCCTCCCAGGGAGATCCCCAGCAGGCCGCACTGGCTCACGCCAGCGCGGCTGTCCTGGGTCTGGAGGTCCTGATGGAGAGATTGGTGGACCGGGCGGACAACACGACGCGATTCGTGGTGCTCGCGCCCGGGAAACCAATGGTGCCCGGTGACGCCGACAAGACGTCAGTGGTCTTCGAGGTTCTCCACCGGCCCGGGTCGCTGGCGCTGGCCCTCACCGAGTTGGCCGCCCGGGGGGCCAACCTCACCCGGATCGAGTCCCGTCCTTCCCATGAGGCATGGCGCTACCGGTTCTTTGTCGATCTGATCCACTCCCCCGGGCCCGAGGGGCTGGCAGCGGTGTTCAAGCCGGACCTGGTTACGGTCAGCCGCCTGCGGATGCTGGGGAGTTACCGGGCCTCCCGGTGACGGACCCTCGACGAGGTCGAGCCGGGCCATAAGGGGCTCCAGCGCAGCTTGGATAGAAGGGGGAGGAGGCGTCCCCCATTCCAGGTCGTCCAGTTCGGTGATCCAGGCGGCAGGCCGGGCTCCCGTCAAACTTGCCAAGTGCCGGGAGATCTCCCCACCGAAGGGGTCGCCGGGCGGAAGCCGGTTTATCACCATGTGGGAGGGCGGTCCGCCCAACCTCGCCAGCAGGGAGGCAGTCCGCACTATTCCCGGGGGACTGGCCCGGCACACCACGACTCTCTGGCCGGGCCAGTCCCCGAACGCGGACATCCCGGGGCCGAGATCCACCACGGCTGTCCGGTAGTCCCAAAGACGCGACCAGCCATTTCTCAACATTCCGCCGGATGATCCGCGAGGATCCCAGAGCAGCAAGTCGACCTGCCCGACGGTCACCACCTGGTGAGGTTCGGCGGGTGGCGGTACTCCCAGACGCAGACCCAGAGCGGGAGAGGTGTCGGCCTCTATCAACAGACAGGAGCCGCTCCGGGCGGCCAGCCACGCTATGCCCAGCGCCACCTCCGTCCTCCCGGGAGCGCCGCGGGGGCCTCCGACCGCTACGAGTGTGGGTGCCTGGAAATTCGAGGAGTCGGCGGAGGTTGGCCTCATCGCCGCCAGGGAGGCCGCGGCCCATTCCGGATCCGGCTTTTCCAGCACGATGTGGCACCCCCAATCCTCCAGTAGGCGCCGGCTCGGCGGGTGATAGGGATCGTCTATCCCGATGACCACTGCTCCCAGCCGCCGCCAGGCCGACACCAGGCCTGAGGACAACCAGGGGATCCCCGCGCCCATCACCACCGCCCGCGCCCTTCCCTCTGCAAGCGTCCGGTAGACCGGGTCGGGATGGAACGCCCGCTTCACAATCCGGAGCGTCCCGGTTGCTCTTGCCCTGTCCACCAGGTCCGACTCCCAGAACGGCCCGGCGGTGGTGACCACCCGGGGGATCAAGTGAATTCCACCATCTCGATAGCGGAGAAGGGGATGATCAGTTGGCGGGAGTCGCCAAGTTCCACGTGGTCCTGGCCTACTGCAAAGGGTGTGCCCTCGCACAGGTGGCCTCCCTGTGCCCAGATCCTGATGGTCAGTTCGGCGTCCTCGGCGTCCAGCAGACGATCCCGGAGGGTGGACATCCGTTGCATCTGCAGCATGGCCGCCTCCTGTTCGTACTCTGCCACCTCATCGAATCGCCGCCGGGCAAGTCTCTCGAATTGAGCCAGGTCCGGGTGTTCTGGTTGGTTCGATTTCATGTTTTGGCCTCAATGTTGTGTATCTGGACAATCTGCATCCGGCGGGCCGGCAAGTCAACCCCGGCCAGGAGGAATATTTTTTATGTTTTGTAAAAATCTTCCCACTCTGACTTTCCATTTGGGGCAAAGACCTGATACCGTGGGAAACAACTGAAGAAAGGAGGTCTATGCACGTATCACTAACCGTTAACGGTCAGCGTGCGGTAACCGATGTCGAGCCGCGCACGCTGCTGGTGCACCTGCTGAGAGAGGAACTGGGCCTGACCGGTACCCATGTGGGCTGTGACACGTCATACTGTGGCGCTTGCACCGTGATCCTCGACGGGAAGACTGTCAAGTCGTGCACCATGCTGGCAGTGCAGGCGCAGGGCGCCGAGGTAACCACCATCGAGGGGTTGGCCGCCAATGGCGATCTCCACCCTGTCCAAGAAGGGTTTTGGGAACGGCATGGCCTCCAGTGCGGATTCTGCACGCCGGGCATGATCATGTCGGCGGTGGGACTCCTCTCTGAGAACGGGTCCCCCTCCGAGGGCGAGATCCGCCACGGCCTGGAAGGCAACCTGTGCCGCTGCACCGGGTATCACAACATCGTCCGCGCGGTGGAATACGCCGCTGCGAAGATGCGGGGCGAGGAACCGCCCGCCCCTGAATGGGAGGAGGGGTCGGCGTGAGTACCACCAGTGTTCTGGGCGGTGTGGTCAAGCGCAGAGAAGATCCGGCTCTGATAAGAGGCACCGGACTCTATGTGGACGACCTCCAACTGCCGGGCATGTTGCACGTCGCTTTCGTGCGCAGCCCCTACGCCCATGCCCGCGTGGTGTCGGTGGACGCCTCCGATGCCGAGGCGATGGACGGGGTCCGGGCGGTCTACACCGCTGAGGATGTCGCTCATCTCGGCGATCTGGTCACCCAGGTTGCGGTAGGCAAGCTCCGGCCTCTCCTGGCGGGCGACAAGGTCAACCATCTGGGTGAGGCGGTCGCCATGGTGGTGGCCGACAGCCGCTACGGAGCCCGCGACGCGGCCGACGCGGTCGACGTGGAATACGATCCGCTCGACCCGGTGATCGACCTCAAAGAAGCCGCCTCCGACGCCGCCCTCGTCCATGAAGACATGGAATCCAATGTCCTCCTGGCATGGGAAGGCGGGCCGTGGGGCGACGAGGAAGCCATCGCCGCCACTCAACAGACCATCGCCGACGCCAAAGGGCGCGACGACACGGTCTCCGTCTCGATCGAAGCGGTCAACCAGCGTTTGCTGCCCATGCCGATGGAGCCTCGCTCGGTGGTGGCGGACTGGAACGTCGGCTACGGCCGGTTCACGGTCCACTCCTCCACCCAGATCGCGCATGCACTGGCGGGAGGGATCGCCCAGACCTTCGGGCTTTCCCTTACCGATGTCCGGTGCATCGCTCCCGAGGTGGGCGGAGGCTTCGGATGCAAGCTCAATGTCTACAACGATGAGATCCTGGTCTGCTTCGCTTCCCAGCAGTTGGGTCGTCCGGTGAAGTTCACCGAGACCCGGCGGGACGCGGCAGGCTCCACCATCCATGGTCGAGGCTGGGTGGCGACCGCCACCATAACCGGGACCGCCGACGGGCAGATCCTGGGCTATGAGTTGGACGGCATCGCCGACATGGGCGCCTACAGCCAGAACTTCACCGTGGCCATCCCCTTCCTGGGGCTGTTCGTGGGGGCGGGACAATACGAGTTCCCAACCCACTGGAAGGTGGCCTGTGTTCACACCCACACCATGACCACCGACGCCTACCGGGGCGCTGGCCGACCGGAAGCCGCCTACTACCTGGAACGGGCCATCGACGCCTATGCCAGGGAGATCGGCGTGGATCCGGCCGAGGTGCGGAGAAAGAACTTCATCCCCGCAGACAAGTTCCCCGGCGCGGCTACCCACATCGGGTTCCCCATGGACACCGGTGACTACGAGACCAACCTCGACGCACTTCTTGAGACCGCAGGCTATGAGGACCTCAAAGCCGAGCGGGATCGACTGAGGGCCGAGGGACGGCTGGTGGGCCTGGGACTGGCCACCTACGTGGAAGTGTGCGGATTCGGACCTTCCGCCCTGGTGGACCTGGGTTTCTCCTGGGCGGCCTACAAGATACCTTCCGGATTCAGTGGATCCGGCCTGGTTCGGGTGCAGGCCGACGGCACCGCCTCGGTGATCATCGGCACCGGTCCGACCGGACAGGGCCATCAGACCACCTGGGCGCAGATCGTCTCCAATCAGTTGGGGATCCCGGTGGAGAACATCAGAGTGAGCCATGGCGACACCGCTGAGTCACCGCTGGGGATCGGTACCTTCGGGTCCCGTTCCGCGGCCGTGGACGGATCGGCCACCTATGAGGCGGCCAACAAGGTGCGCGCCAAGGCAGCCGATCTGGCCGCCCATCTGCTGGAGGCCTCCGCGGACGACATCGTGTTCGCCGACGGAGGCGCCCACGTGGCCGGTTCTCCCGACCAGCAGGTGTCGTGGTCCGACATCGCCACGCTGGCCTACCAGCCTCACCGCCTGCCCGAGGGCATGGAGGGAGGCCTGGAGGCCCACGCCGTGTTCAGTCCCGGAAACGCCACCTGGCCGTTTGGTTCCCATCTGGCCCTCGTGGAGGTGGATGGCGACACCGGCGACGTGAAGTTGCTGCGCTACATCGCCATGGACGACTGCGGCAACGTCATCAATCCGATGATCGTGGACGGACAGATCCACGGCGGCCTTGCGCAGGGTATCGGCCAGGCGATGTTCGAGGACGGCGACTACGAGGCGGACGGAAACCTCCTCAAGTGGTCGTTCGTCGAGTATCCGTTGCCTACCTCAGCCGACCTTCCCTCCTTCGAGTTGCATCGCACGGTGACTCCCACCGACATCAACCCGTTGGGAGTGAAAGGAATCGGAGAGGCTGGCACCATCGGCTCAGCGCAGACCGTGGTTAATGCCGTGGTCGATGCGCTGTCGCCCCTCGGGGTGACCCATGTGGACATGCCCCTACGTCCCAAGCGGGTGTGGGCGGCGATCCAGGCGGCCAAGACGAACGGGAGTGTGAGCTGATGTATCCCAGGTCATTCGAGTATGTGTCCCCGGGGTGTCTGGACGAGGCAACGTCAGTCCTGGCCTCCACCGAGGGAGCCAAGGTGCTGGCCGGAGGCATGAGCCTCCTGCCTCTCATGAAGCTGAGGCTCTTCTCTCCGGAGGTGCTGGTTGACATCGGCCGGATTCCCGGGCTCTCCTCCATCGAGGACCGCGGTGACCACCTCGCCATCGGAGCGATGGTGAGCCATGCCGCCACGGCCTCCGATTCGTCGATCGCCGAGCACGCCGCGGCGTTGGCAACTGCTGCTTCCTGGACGGGAGATGTTCAGGTGCGCAACCAGGGTACGACCTGCGGTTCGATCGCCCATGCCGACATCGCCGCCGATCAACCGTCGGCCGCACTCGCTCTGGGCGCCACCATGGTGGCGGCCTCGGCGGGCGGCGTTCGAGAGATCGCGGCTTCCGACTTCTTCGTCGACACCCTCACCACGGCCCTGGAGCCGGGGGAGATCCTCGTCGAGACCCGCATCCCCAAACAGGGCGGCGCCTCGGCATACGAGAAGCTGGGTCGACGGGGCGGCCACACCGATTACGCCGTTGCAGGCGCGGCCGTCTGGCTGGACGTCTCCGACGGAGCCGTCTCCTCCGCGCGCGTTGCGCTCACCGGGGTAGGCGCCAAGCCCACCCTGGCTGAAGGAGTGGCGGAAGCCCTGGTCGGGACCGATGGCTCCGACGCGGCTATCGCAGCAGCCGCCGAACGCGCCCTCGAGGGCGTCACCGTGCTGGACGACCTGTTCGGGACCGTCGAGTACAAGGCCCACCTGGCCAAGGTGATGACCCGGAGGGCTCTCCAGCAGGCCGTGGCCGCCGCAACGTAACAAGACCTCTCTGCCGGAAGCGGGCGGAGAATTAGAGAAAGGGTCGGGACTTTCGGGTCCCGACCCTTTCTATTTTTGGCTACGTCTAGGATAAGCGATGCTTGGTTATCCACCTCTATGTCTCGGAGCTTCCGGAAAGATGAAAAACTTCCCCCATCAGCACAACCAGATCAGCAGACTGCGTGCCACACTTCAGGCAATTCGAGATCTCAAGGAGTCTGGCTTGGACCCAGGAGATGATGGTGTGCTCGGGGACGAATTAGCACGGCGCCAGATCCATCGTTTTCGGAGTTTCCAATACAAGGATGACACAGATCTGGAACAGCGACTTCAGCACAAGATAGATGAAGAGCGCCAAAAACCAAGTTCAAGTCAAGGGGCTCGAACCGCCGCACGTGAAAACCGCAAAACCCTACGGCATCTTGCGTGGTTGGAACAAGACGGAACAGAGTTGACAACTGCTGGTGAAGCTCTCATTGGCTCAGAACCAGAAACTGCTGAGGAGTTGGCCATCATCCAACCTGCCGTCGCTCACATACAGGTCACTGATAGCGATGGCAACTCTTCCCACCCAATCCTACATCTCTTACGTTTAGTAGACGACGTAACCTTCCTGTCTACCCATGGTTACGATGGTATGGAGTTAGCCCTTGAGGCGACCGATGATTCAGAGGAGGAGTATCAGCGCATTGAGGCTTTGGCGCGTGTGCCGCAGGCCGAGCGCCACCAGCAACTGATTACTGCCGGCGCAACCACAAGTAAGATCGCAAACGCTAAGAAAGTCTTGCCAGCTTTCGCTCTTAGTGCAAAGTTGATGTTCGTACAGGGGAACGGCAGATATACCCTAACCGCGGCTGGGCAACAGGCATTGAAGCGGGGACCAACTCCTACCGCCGCCAACCACATGGACACCACCGGCCGCCGTTCTGCACGACCTAACACGGTGATCCAAACAAGGGACGCAGCCAAACTTGGAGGCGCAAGTGTCACATCGCCAGCACTACGACGCGCGCTCAGTGGATCCGAACAGCAAGCTGCCGCTGAACTGCTTTACGAAAGGACTAAACGCCACCAAGAACTTGTACGAACGACAGCCAAACATTGTGGTAATCGGCAGTTCTTTGAGAACGCAACGTCTTTTGATCTTGTGATTGATTCAGGAGATGGCTTCCCACTAGACCTTATTGAGGTAAAGACAATCAGCGGAGACGATCACCGTCAGATCCGGACGGCCCTGGGGCAGCTTCTTGACTATGAGCATTTCGTCGTGTCACCTATGTTTCCAGACCGGAGAATCGTGAAGTCGGTGGTTGTTGACCAGAACGTAGGTCAGGAATTGGCAGAGTTTCTTGACATTCACAGTATTGGTCTCCTTGTTGTAACTCATGATGTGGTGGTTCCGCAAAATGCAAACGGGCAGGAAACTGCCAGCCGTTTGCTCTCATTGCATCAATCAGGTACCTGTTAGGGGCAGGGTCGTTTGAAGAGCGGTTTTGAGGCGTTCTTGACTAAGGGCCACATATTTGGGGCTCACATCACATCCCCAGAATTGACGCCCGTTTCGGGCTGCACTTACGCATTCGGTACCGCTACCCGAGAAAGGCACTACAACTAAGGCATCTGGCGCAGAGAAATGTCTGATTATACGGTCAGTTAGTGCAAGAGGTTTCTGAGTTGGATGGTCCACCTTTTCATCACGAAAGCGGCGTCCAGCCAATGTGGGAAATTTCCACACATCTCCAGCTATTCTGCCAGCCGGATGGGGCGTCCATACCTTTCCATTCTTAATCACTTTGTGTTGAAGGCGTTTAGTGCTTTTGTACGGCTCGCGGATCTCGTAAAAGTGATAATCATCAGTCTTTGAAAACCACAGTATTGGCTCGTAATGGGCGGCGACACTGCGACGGTAAGTTGAAAAGCCATTCTCGTAGTGCCAAATGATTTGCCGACGATAACGCATTCCCATCTCATAGAGGTGAACTTGTATATAACATAGAAAGTGATGAATCCCATAAACAAAGAGGTTCCCATCATCACTAAGCACCCGGTAACACTCTTCCAACCATTGTTCGCACCATGGCAGCCAATCACTGTCTCTATGCCACTGCCTGCCAGATCCGAACCGAGGTCCAAGATTGTAGGGGGGGTCTGCGATGATTAACTGCGCACAGCCATCAGGTAACTGCGGCAGTAACTCAAGACAGTCTCCTGTATGTATCTCGTTAATGGCAGTGGCGGTAATCATGGTTCATTACGGAGAATAAGTATGTACTGATGGTGTAGATTTGGTACATATGCAGCCGGGTATCCGTAGGGAAAGACACGTTTGTGACTCTGATACAGAATCGTGATACCCTTGAGAACAAACCCCTCGTCCTCAAGACCAGATGCAAGGTCACTGTGAAACATATGATATCGACCCTTGTTTCGGAAGTCTCCGACGATAACAGCTAGATGCTGCATTGGGCGAAGCACTCTGCGACATTCACTAAATATAGCGACAAGTTCTTTCAAAAATAGGTCATAGTCGGCAATGTTCCCCAAATCTCGTTGGTCATCGTGGGAGTATCGTGTGGGCAACCCTCGCGATATGCGCTCCTGCTGGGCTTTGTGATCTGCCTTGTGAAGGATGTTCCAGTAGGGTGGTGACGTAACGACAAAATCCACCGAATCCGGAGGAAGAGTGGGGAGTAGCTCTCGTACGTCACCGATGAGGACCTTCTGGTCTGTACTGGCGAATGGCAATGCATCCACTTCTCGTACTAACCGTTCTTGTGCAAGACGGGCAAACTCCGCATTCAACTCAATGCCAATGCCACGCCGTCCTTCGAGATGTGCAGCTTTGAGAGTAGAGCCAATACCAACAAATGGGTCAAGCACAACTTGGCCAGACTTAGTGAAAAAGCGGATCAGCCGGGCAACGTCGGTGAAAGAGAAGGGTGCTGGGTGTTGGCGTTCAATCTGAACGTCTGGGTGACCTGCTCCTAGCCCCTTTTGCCGCCAGACGGAGACTGTCTCCGGAATCCACTCCTTTGCTGTCAGATCGTTCAGTTTGTTCCTGGAGCTAACACCAGGTAGCTGTTCATCGAGTGCTTTTGATATGCTCATCCTATTCCTACCTTGGATTTGCTGTTTTTCTTGAACGGCTCGCCAAGGATCGAACTCCTTGGTGAGCTACGTCCTCTTCCGATGTGAGAGCGTGGTACAAGGACCGGAGTTGCTTCGCCATGAGTCGTGCGGGCGAAGCGGACGAGGTTGTGCGAGGTGTCGTAAATTGGGGATGATGCTCTGCTCATTGCTCGCGGATGCCCGACGGGGGTGGGTAGCGAGCCACTTTGAGGGGTGAAACCCCTGGGCAGAGGACCAGATTGACCCACTGCCCAGGGGTGCCCCGTGGCAGGTGTCAACTCGCTCACCAAGGATGCCATCGATGCACAAACACTGACCATTCCTGCATAATGCCTGATGGGTGTGACAATAGCCGCTGAGGGTTGGGCGGTTGGTGTTTTGGTCCCCGCACGGGACCACCCTTGAGCCCAAGGCCCAGTTGCGCCGGATAGGTGGGGCTGTTCCTTCTCACAATCCACTGCTTGGCTCTGAGACCCTCAGTATGAGCCCGGTTCCGTCATGATCCGATGTAGGTTTCGCGGGGGGTGCCCACCGCGGTCAGCATCAGCCTTCTTTACCTGTGCACAAGCGAACGAGGTCGCCCCGCCACGTCATCTTGTGGTCAGGTGGAGAATGGGCATTTGCTCATGAACCCTATCGAGCGAGCCAAAGAAGTGGATTTGGCTCTCCCAAGCACAGAAATCCGGCAAGCAGCCGGAACCTGCGGTCTTACGCTTTCGGCGTGTCGCCCATGTCCTTGAGCAACTCTCCGATGGCCGCCACGCTGCCCAGGACCCCGCTGGTGTCGAGGGGGAGGAACACCTTGGTGGCCTGGCCGTCGGCGATCCCCTGGAGCGCTTCCAGATAGCGGATGGCGATCAGGTCGGGAGTGGGATCCCCCTGGTGGATGGCCGCGAATACCTTCTCGATCGCCTGTGCCTCACCTTCGGCCACGGTCAGCAGCTTGTACCGGTCGGCGTCGGCGACCGTTTTGATGGCCATGGCCTCACCCTCGGCTTCCAGGATCTGGCTTTCCCGCACTCCCTCGGCCTTGAGGATGCGCGCCCGCTTGTCTCCCTCGGCCTCGGTGACCAGGGCTCGGCGGTCCCGCTCCGCCTTCATCTGGCGGTGCATGGCCTGGGTCACGTCGGCGGGGGGCTCAATACGTTGGATCTCCACCCGGACCACCCGGGTGCCCCATTTGTCGGTGGCGTCGTCGAGGATCTGGCGCAGCTTGGCGTTGATCACCTCGCGGGAGGTGAGGGCGGCGTCGAGGTCCAGGTCGCCGACCACGTTCCTGAGGTTGGTCTGGGCGAGCTTGGTGACCGCCACGATGAAGCGGCCCACGTTGTACTTCAGCTTGACCGGGTCGGTTGCCTCGTAGTAGATGACCGCGTCAACGGTCACCACCACGTTGTCCTTGGTGATCACCTCCTGGGGAGGAACGTCCACCACCTGCTCCCGCATGTCGACCTTGATGATTCGCTTCACGAAGGGCATCACCCACCGGAGCCCCGAATCGACCGTGTGCTGGTAGCGACCCAGAAGCTCGATCAGTCCCTTTTCGTACGGCCGGACCACCTTCAGTCCGGCGGCGGCAAACAGGATCAGTACCAGGGCCACTGCCCCGAACAGTCCAAATATGGCTAGATCCTCCAACACAAGGTCACTTCCTTCCTAGTTCAGATCGTTGTCAAGATCTCGGGACCACGACCAGTTTGGTTCCTTCCACGCCGATCACCTCTATGGTGTCGCCGGTCGGGATGTTCTCCTGCCCGGCTCGGACGGTGGCCCGCCACTCCTCCCCGAAGATGCGGACCAGTCCGTCGCCGCTCACCTGGTCGATCTCCTCCAAAACCAGTCCGGTGGCGCCCTTCCAGCGGTTGGCGCCGACCTGTGGCTGTCCATCGGAGTCCTGAGTCTTGATGTAGCGGTGCAGGACTGCCCAGGACAGTAGGGAGACACCGAAGAACACCAGCCACTGGGCCAGAGGGGACAGGCCCATCCAGGACAAGGCGGCGGCCGCGCCCCCGCCGATGACGAACGGCAGCAAGAAGAACCCGGCGGTGAGCACCTCCCCGATTCCCAACAGGGCGGCCAGTCCCAGCCAGAGCCATCTCCATAACTCGTTGTCCATGTCTCGCTCCTTGCCCGGGTCTCAGATGAAGGGTGCCCTCGGTGGGCCTTTTCCTCACCGTCGCTCAGATGTCTGTCGCTCTCAATTCTAGGCTCCCTCCGTTTCTATGATCTCAGAGCTATTCGCTCCGGCGGCTTACTGATCCGTGGGTAGTATCGAGGCGGAACGGATTGATAGTGGCTGATAAAGCGGACAAATACGTATTTGGTTTCGAGGAGGCCGATCCCGCGGATCGCGACCTGTTGGGAGGTAAGGGGTCAGGTCTGGCGCGGATGATGAAAATGGGGCTGGCGGTCCCGCATGGGTTCGTGATCACCACCGCCGCCTGCCGTTATTACCTGGAGGAAGGGCGGATGCCCCCGGGCTTTTGGACCGAGGTCAAGTCGGCGCTGGCCAGGATAGAGCACCAGACCGGCCGCAGCCTGGGTGGGGTGGCCGGTCCCCCGCTTCTCCTGTCGGCCCGCTCGGGAGCCAGGTTCTCCATGCCGGGGATGATGGACACCGTACTCAACCTGGGCGCCAACCAGGCAGTGGTCTCGGAGTTGGCCCGGTGGTCCGGGGATCAGCGCTTCGCCTGGGACGCCTACCGGCGCCTGCTCCAGACCTACGGGGAAGTGGTGCTGGGGGCCAACCGGGACGATTTCGAGCATGTCATGACCAGTCTCAGGGAACGCAGGAACGTCACCGAGGACTCCCGGCTCCCCACCTCCGACCTGGTGGCCGCGGTCCGCCAGTTCAGGATGTTGCTGGCCGCCCAGGACAGCGAAGTACCGGTGGATCCGATTGAGCAATTGCGGAAGGCTATCGTGTCGGTGTTCGAGTCGTGGAACTCCCCGAGGGCTTACACCTACCGTCGGCTCCATGACATTCCGCACCATCTCGGGACAGCCTGCAATATCCAGATGATGGTTTTCGGCAACCTGGGCGTGGACTCGGGTACCGGGGTGTACTTCACCCGCGACCCCGCCACCGGTCGGCGGGAGATGTTCGGGGACTACCTGCCTAATGCCCAGGGAGAAGATGTGGTGGCGGGGATCCGCCAGACCCTCCCCATCGCGGTCCTGGCCGATTCCCATCCGGAGATCCACGTCGAGTTGGAGGCGGTGGGGTCCTCGCTGGAGGACGCCTACTCCGACATGTGCGATATCGAGTTCACCATCGAGAAGGGGAAGCTCTGGATACTGCAGACCCGGGTGGGGAAGAGATCGGCCGCCGCGGCGGTCAGAGCCGCGGTGGAGATGGTCGAAGAGGGCTTGATCGACCGCCAAACGGCCCTGATGCGGGTGGAGCCCGGCCAACTGGAACAGTTGCTCGTACACGGCATCGCCGAGGACAAGTCACCACCTCCGGCTTTCTTCGGCCTAGACGCCTCTCCGGGAGCGGCGATGGGCAAGGCGGTGTTCGACGTGCGGCGGGCAGTGGAGATGGCAGGGGAGGGGACCCCGGTGATCCTGGTCCGGTGGGAGACCACGCCCGACGACATAGAAGGGCTGTTCGCCTCCGAGGGGATCTTGACCAGCCACGGAGGGAAGACCAGCCATGCGGCGGTGGTGGCCCGCGCCATGGGGACGCCGGCAGTCACCGGCGCCGCGGAGATCTCCATCGATGCCGAGCAGGGATACTTCACGGCGCCGGGGGGCTTGAGGGTGCGGGAGGGAGAGACCATCGCCATCGACGGCACCACCGGACGGGTCTTCATCGGAGAGGTGGAGTTGGTGGAACCGTCCCCGCCCGCCGAGTTGGAGATGCTGTTGGGCTGGGCGGATGAGATGCGGCGGCTGGGGGTGTGGGCCAACGCCGACACGGGCAAGGACGCAGCCCGCGCTGCGGAACTGGGGGCGCAGGGCATCGGGCTGGCTCGCACCGAGCACATGTTCATGGGGGACCGGTTGCCGGTGGTGCGCCGGATCATCATGGACGAGGAGCCGGAGAAGGCCCTGCTGGAGTTGCAGGCATTGCAGGCCGAAGACTTCACCGCTCTGCTGGAGGCGATGGATGGAAAGCCGGTGGTGGTCCGCCTGCTCGATCCCCCTCTTCACGAGTTCCTCCCCGATCGGTGGGACCTTCGCGACCAATACGACCAGCTCCGCGCCGCGGGGGAACCCACCGCTGAGGTGGAGCGGACTATCGAGGTGGTGAGGAGTTGGGAGGAGACCAACCCCATGCTGGGACTGCGGGGAGTGCGCCTGGGAATCATCCGGCCTTCGCTGTACCGGGTGCAGATCCGGGCGGCGTTGCAGGCTATCCGCCGGCGTGTGGAGGAGGGGGGAGATCCCCGCCTGGAGATAATGGTTCCCCTGGTGGCGGACCCGGCTGAGATGGAACGGGTACGGGACATGCTGGCCGAGGAACGGGCCGCCTACGAAGTGGACAGGGAGGTGAAGCTGGGGAACATGGTGGAGATCCCCCGGGCCGCCCTGATGGCCGGGGACCTCGCCCGCATCTCCGAGTTCTTCTCCTTCGGCACCAACGATCTCACCCAAACCACCTTCGGGCTGAGTCGCGACGACGCCGAAGTGCGCTTCCTGAACACGTATCTGGCCGACGGAGTGCTGACTCACAACCCCTTCCAGTCGCTGGACGAGACGGGGGTGGGACGGTTGGTGGAGTGGGCGACAGCCGAGGGGAAGGCCGTCCGTCCCGATCTTTCGGTGGGACTCTGCGGCGAGCATGGAGGAGACCCGGCCAGCATCGATTTCTGTCACCGGGTGGGTCTTGACTATGTGTCGATGAGCCCTCCACGCATCCCGGGCGCCCGGCTTGCCGCCGCCCAGGCGGCGATCCGGAACGGGGACATTCCCCTTCCCCGGACTTGATGGCCGAAGTCCGCCTTACTCCCGGAGGGGCGCCCGAGACGGTGCTCCCTGAGCCGCCGGCGGACGTGATGGCTGCCTTGGTGGCTGCTGACGGTGACCGGGACAGAATGGTGACGACCGCGGCAGCCCACCCGGAGTTGCCGGAAGTCTGGGCCGCCTTGGGACGGTTGTGCGAGTCGGGGGCTCAGGGGTTGAGCGATCACCTGGAGGCCTACGCCTACTACCGGATCGGCTATCACCGCGGCCTGGACGCTTTGAGACAAAACGGCTGGAGAGGATCGGGGTATGTGCGGGGGTCGCATGCCTCCAACCGCGGTTTCCTGTCCAGCCTGGACGGTCTCAGGCGGATGGCCG
This sequence comes from Acidimicrobiia bacterium, assembly GCA_965209025.1. Taxonomy (GTDB): domain Bacteria; phylum Actinomycetota; class Acidimicrobiia; order Spongiisociales; family ZC4RG35; genus Bin76. The sequence continues at coordinate 1,920,081 of OZ242375.1, forward strand.
GGGCGATTGGGGAGACGTCCGAGGCTGAACGTTGCGGTGACTTCCTGCTGATGCTCGACCCGGCTTATCAACTTTCCCCGGGACCTTAAGTCAGGAGAGTTCGCACCAACTGGGGCCGGCCACCCGGTCCAGGTCGGCAAGGCTGATGGGGAAGACGGTGGTGGGTGTGCCGGCCGCAGCCCACACCGAATCATGGCGCCGGAGCGCCCGGTCGGCGAACACCCGGATTGAACGGGCGTGCCCGAAGGGGGGCGTCCCGCCCGCCGCGAAGCCCGTGGCTTCCCTCACCCGGTCAAGCGAGGCCCGGCGCGCCCGGTTCCCTCCTGCCGCTCTAGCCAGGCTGTCGGTGCGCAATCGGCGATCGCCGGGTACCAGTGCCAGCACCGCCTCTCCATCCACCTCGAACACCAGGGACTTGACGATCTGGCTGGGTCGGCATCCCACCGCCCGGGCGGCGTCGATGGCGGTCTTGGTCCCGTCGGGGAAGACGCTGATTATCGGGGCGATGTCGAAGTCCCCACACCCCTCCAGCCAACGCCTGGTGGCGGAGGGCAGATTGTCGGAGTTTGGCATCGGTCATACCTTATCGGCCGGCGACCAGGGGTATTCTCGGATGATGTCCCGAGGTTGGCAACGGGAAGGAGCACCAATGAGGCGGACCATCGAGCATGTGAGGGAGTTTGCCGCCGCGGACCAGGGTTTGGCGTTCGTCTCCTTCGCCCGAGCGGACGGGACAGTGCATTCCACGCTGATCAACGCTGGAGTCATGAAGCATCCCGTCACGGACGCGGAGGTAGTGGCGTTCGTAGTAAGGGGAGACACGGTGAAACTACGTCACTGGCGGCACGCTCCCCAGGGCACCATCACCTTCAGGGCCGGTTGGTCATGGATCGGCGTGGAGGGCAGCGTCACCCAGGTCGGCCCTGATGATCCCATGGATGGGTTCGACCCGGCGGATCTCTCCCGACTCCTCAGGGACATCTTCACAGCCGCAGGTGGCACTCATGAGGATTGGAACGAGTACGACCGGGTCATGAAGGCAGAACGACGTGCTGGGGTGTTCATCCACCCCACAAAGATCAGGGGCACGAATCTAGGCAGGTAAGCACGGGCACCCTGTCAATACCGCTACCACCGGTAAGCCGAGTAGAGAACCGACGTCCCGTTAGGAGATCGCCCAGGTCCCTTCCCTTCCGGCAGCAGTCCACCCGTCTGGTCCTTCGACGACACGGTATGTCAGCCACAATCCGCAAACACCACCGCACCAAAGGCTGGCGCCGACCGTCGCTCCTTCGTCATCGAATTTCGCAGGAGCCAGCGTGATGATGACGCTGCCGGGTATGACCGGCTCCAGCACATCCTCTCGTACGAATGGGCTCCAGTCATTGATGAACTCGATCGGCCCAAGATGGTCGACAGCAGCGATTATCGCTTGTCGTTGCTCTTCGGTGAGGGACTGGCCCGACGGGTCCTGGTTCATCGCGTCTCCGGCGTGCGGGTCAAGGCGGTCCAGTATCAGGATTCGGCTGAATCGATATCCAGGGCCGAAGGTATTGTCGATCTCCACCAGTTGGCGGGTTACCGCAGCGTAAATCTGGATTTCCGCAGCGGCACGCTCACCTTCTGTCAGAACGCCGCTACCACAGGCCGGTAGAAGAAGGAGGCCAACCAAGAGGACGACCGCCGGCATCAACACCAACGGGGCCCTTGACCACCTCCACGTTCTCACCGAGTCTCGAATAGCAGGCAGCCCCGGAAGGGTGTCTTGCACGGGTGGGACCTTGACCATATGCGGCCAGTATGGCGGTAGGGGAGGAAGCGTGACCTTGGGGTTTGGTGCAGGATGCGATTTGTCTTGAGCGACGGCGCCTCTCCGATCCGGTATCTTCAATTCGGATGGCTCTGTTCGTGTCGCCCCGAGAGCGTCGCCTGTGGCTCTGGACAATCGCCATTGTGGTGGCGATTTTCTCGACCCTGGGGCTGGCGGGAACACTCGCCGAACAGCTAGCGGAAACGGGCCTGACCACGGTGGGATTCGCCGGGGCGATGCTCCTGGTCGGGATCACTGTGGTCATCCAGGGGCTGAGGACCAAACCCACCGGCGCCGAGATCGGCGTGGCTCTGGGGGTGGCGGTGGTCTATCTGATGGTCCTGCTTCGAATGGCGCTGGCGGAACGCAGCCACCTCATCGAATACGGGGTGGTGGCCTCCTTCATCTACGAGGCGCTCAAAGAACGAAAAGGCCAAGGTGGCCGGGTCCCCGTGCCCTCCGTGCTGGCGGTGCTGGCCACCGGGGTGGTGGGGGTGTTGGACGAAGGCATCCAACTGTTGTTGCCCAGCCGTCATTTCGATCCGGTCGATATGGTGTTCAATGCGCTGGCCGCTGTCATGGCAGTGCTGGCGCGGGTGGCCCTCGCGCGGGCGAGGCGTCGCAGGATCAATATCCCGCCCGGTGCACCCCGGGTGCCGCCCCACGGATCTGGAGACGGACAGCACCCTGGGTGATACGCTGTCGGTATGGGTATCCGTTTGGATTCGAAACGGGCGGTGGTGACGGGGGGAGCGGGTGGCTTGGGGCTGGTGGTGGCTGAGGCTTTGGCTGGAGCGGGCGCGACCACCTTCGTGTGTGATGTCGACCCTGTAGCGGTGGGGACGCTTCCGGCGAGTCTCCACGGAGTCACCGTGGATGTGGCCGATACCGAGGCGGTGGCCGCCTGGCTTGATCCGATCGCGGCGGAAGGGGTGGATGTCCTGGTGAACCTGGCGGGTTCGGGGGGACCCACCGCGCCAGTGGAGGAGATCGACCCCGAGGAGTGGCGCAGGTGTGTGGAGGTATCCCTGTCGGGGCAGTTCTATTGCGCCCGCCGGGTGATTCCCGCCATGAAGACGCAGGGAGGTGGAGCGATCATCAACATCACTTCCACCACCGGGTTCATGGGGATGCCGAACCGCTCTCCCTATGTTGCGGCCAAGTTCGGGGTGGTCGGCTTGACCAAGACCTGGGCGATGGAGTTGGGTCGGGACAACATCCGGGTGAACGCCATCGCACCCGGAGCCCTCAGGGGCGAGCGAAGGAAACGCCAGATCGCGGCCCGCGCCGAGGCCGAGGGCATCAGCGTGGAAGAGGCCGAATCGATGTCCACCCAGGCCAACTCCATGGGAACGTCGATCGATCCCCAGGAGGTGGCCGACCTGGTGCTCTACCTGGCCGGCCCCTCGGGCCGCCACATCAGCGGCCAGGTGATCGCAGTGGACGGGCATAGCGAGACCCTCTACCCCCGCTCCCTAGGCGGGAGTAGGTAACTGGCTAGATAGCTTTCGTTTGAAGATTCCCGGGTGGGAGAGGGATCCTCCCGTGACGCCCCTGATACCCTGGCGGCCTATGGACATCCGGCTGGACTCCCAACGGGCGGTGGTGACGGGGGGAGCTGCCGGATTGGGACTGGTGGTGGCCGAGACATTGGCCGGAGCGGGCGCCACCACCTTCGTATGCGATGTCGACCCTGTGGCGGTGGGGGCGCTTCCTTCCCATCTCCAGGGAGCGAACGTGGATGTGGCTGAGGCCGAGGCGGTGGCCGCCTGGCTGGATCCGATCGCCGCGGATGGAGTCGACATCCTGGTGAACAACGCCGGGCCGGCGGGGCCGACCGCGCCCGTGGAGGAGATCGATCCCGCCGAGTGGCGCAAGTGCGTTGAGGCGGCCCTGTCAGGACAGTTCTATTGCGCCCGCCGGGTGGTCCCCGCCATGAAGGCGCAGGGAGGTGGAGCGATCATCAACATCACCTCCACGGCCGGACGGATGGGGATGCCGAACCGCTCACCCTATGTGGCGGCCAAGTTCGGGGTGGTCGGGTTGACCAAGACCTGGGCGATGGAGTTGGGCCGGAACAACATCCGGGTGAACGCCATAGCGCCCGGTTCGATCATAGGCCAACGGGTGGACCGGGTGATAGGCGCCCACTCCCGGGTCGAAGGGATCAGCCTCGAAGTTGCCCATGCGATGTATGTCCAGGGCACGTCGATGGCAACTTTCGTCACTCCCCAGGAAGTCGCTGACCTGGTGCTCTATCTGGCCGGCCCCTCAGGACGCCATGTCAGCGGCCAGGTGATCGGGGTCGATGGCCACACCGAGACCCTGTTTCCCCGTTTCCCCAGGTCCTGATCGACTGAACAAGGCGCACCTGGTCACACCCGCTGCTCGGAAGACTCCCAGGTGCGTATCAGTTCGGCGAAGTGTCCGTCGCTACCGGCCAGGTCGTCATAGGTCCCGTCTTCCACCACCCGGCCGCCTTCCATGACCAGAACGCGATCGGCCCGACGGGCGGTTCGGAGGCGGTGAGCCACGACGATCGAGGTGCGGCCCGCCAGCAGCGATTCGAGGGCGTCCTCGATCTGGCTCTCCGTTCCGGGATCAAGGTTGGAGGTGGCCTCATCGAGAATGACTATCGCCGGATCGACGGCCAGTGCCCGGGCCAGGGCGACGAGTTGGCGCTCTCCCGACGAGAGCCGGTTGCCCCTCTCCCGCATGGGAGTGTCCAGCCCCTCGGGGAGGCTCTCCACCCACTCGGCGATGCCCATTGCCCGGCACGCTTCCCAGACCTCGTCGTCGGTCATCTCGCCCCGGCCGAAGGACAGGTTGAATCGCAGCGAGTCCTCGAACAGGAATCCTTCTTGGGGCACCAGCGCCACGGCCCGGCGAAGGTCGGCAAAGCTGAGCTTTCTCAGATCGATCCCGTCCAGGGAGACCCCGCCGGTCTGGGGATCGTAGAAGCGCGCGATCAGTCTCACCAGGGTGCTCTTCCCCGATCCGGTGGCGCCCACCACGGCCACCCGCTGGCCGGAGGGTATGGCGAGGTCCAGGTCGGTGATGATCGGTTCGTCGGGGCTGTAGCCGAAGGTCAACCTGTCGACCCGGATCCTGCCGTCCACATCCGGAGCGAGAGGGGTGGTTTCGAGGGCTTCCTGAATCGCGGGCTCTTCGTCCATCAACCCGTAAAGCTTGTAGAGAGCGGCCAGCGCTCCCTGCAGGAGGTTGTAGATGTTGGCGAGTTGCACGATGGGCTCGAAGAACCAGTTCAGGTAGAGCAGGAAGGCGATCATCGAACCGAGGCTCATCTCCCCGTCCAGCACCCGGTTCCCTCCTATGAACAAGACCAGGACCAGTCCCACTACCCGCAACGTGTCCACCTGGGGAAAGTAGCGGACCACCGTCTTGGCGGCTGCCATGCCCTTCTGGTAGTAGGTCTGGTCTATCGCCCCGAAACGCTCCTCCTGGCGAAGTTCCTGGGCATTGGCCTGGACTTCCCTCACTCCGGAAATGTTCTCCTGGAGGGCGCCCAAAACCCTCCCGACCTGGCTGCGCACCTGCCGGTAGGCCTGTCCCGACCGGCGGCCGAAGTGAATTGAGATGGCCACCAGGATGGGCATGAGCAGCATCACGATCATGGCGAGAAACGGGTCTATCACGAACAGGGCCACGGAGACCCCCGTCACCATCAAGGTGCTTCCCACCACCGAGATGACGCCTTCGGTGGCGAAGACCTGGAGAGACTCGATGTCGGCGGTGAGCCGGGACACCAGGACCCCGGTCTTGGTCCTCCCGAAGAAGGCCATGTCCATTCTCAGAACGTGGGAGTACACCTGGTTCCGAAGGTCCATCATGAACCTCTCGCCCAGCCAGGCCACCATGTACAGGGTGATGCGGGTGGATACGTACTGGGCGACCAGGATGCCGCCGAAGATCAGGGCCACGTTGGTGATCACCGAGGTGTCTTGGGGGATGATGCCCTTGTCAACCCCCTCGCGTATCACCAGGGGCCCCGCCACTCTGGACATGGAGGACACTATGGCCGCGATGGCGGCGCCCAGCGCAGGGAGGGCCATGTACCGGGCGGATTTGGCTGCCCGCCGGAGGAGGTTCATCCGGTGGGGTACCGGGTCGGCGGATCCGTAGCGGGAGTACATCAGCGGGCCGGGCTGGCTTCGGCGAGAAGTTGGCGATAGCGGGGCACATTGTCCCAGAGTTCCTGGTGTTCTCCGAAGGCCAGGACCCTTCCGTCCTCCAGCAGGATGATCCGGTCGGCAAGGAGCAGGGTGGAGGTGCGGTGGGCGATCACGATGGTCGTGCGGCCCCTCATCATCTCCACCAACTCGGCATGGATGTGCGCTTCGGTGATGGCGTCCACCGCCGAGGTGGCGTCGTCCAGGATGAGGATGCGGGGGTTGCCGACGATGGCCCGGGCTAGGGCCACGCGCTGGCGCTGGCCACCGGACAAAGTTATCCCTCGCTCGCCCACCACCGTGTCGTAGCCCTCGGGCAGCTTCCGGATGAACTCGTCGGCGTCGGCGATCCGGGCGGCGCCCACTATCTCGGAGCGTTCGGCGTGGGGGGTCCCGAACCCGATGTTCTCGGCAATGGTGGCCGAGAAGAGGAATGGTTCCTCGAAGGCGACCGCCACCTCCCGGCGGAGATCGGTCAGATGAAGCTCGCGGACGTCGGTTCCGTCGACTGAGATGCTGCCGGCCTGGGGATCGTAGAAACGAGGGATGAGTTGGGCCAGGGTGGTCTTGCCGCAACCGGTGGCCCCGAACAAGGCTACGCTGCTTCCCGCCGGGATGGACAAATCAAGGTCAGACAGCACTTCCACCCCGTTATAGGAGAAGGAGACGCCGTCGAATCGGATCTCACCGCCTCCCGGGCCCAACGGACGAGGAGCGTCGGGGCTGGTGACCGATGGAGGGGTCTGCAGTAGTTGCACTATCCGGGCCGCGGCGGCCGAGGCGCGGGGGAGTTCGGCGAAGAACCAACCGGTCATCCGGAGCGGGAAGTACAGGATCACCAGATACTGGGTGAAGGCCACCAGATCGCCGATGGTCATCTCGCCGCTGGCCACCCTGAGCCCACCCAGCCACAGCGCCCCGAGAGTTGTCAGGGTGGGGAGCAGTTCCAGCCAGGGCAGGTAAACCGACCGGAAGCGGGCCAGGCTCATGGACTTGTCGAAGATGTCGGTCGCCACTCCCTGCGCCTTGCGAGCTTCCCTGGCCTCCCGACCGAAGGCCTTCGTCACCGCGATCCCCGAAATCCCCTCCTGGGTCAGTCTGCTCATCCCGGCAAGCGCCTGCTGGACCTGGAAGGAAATGCCGATCGCCTGGCGGGAATACAACGCCGCAAAGACGATCATGGCCGGCAGGGTGATGGCGGCCACCATGCCCAGGACCGGATCGAGCACGAACGCCATCACTCCCACCATCGCCATGGTGATGAGGTTGGCCACGGTGATGGGGAGCATCATGAAGATCAACCGCACCTGGGTGACGTCGGTGGAGGATCGGGCCATCAACTCTCCCGCCGAGGCGTGGTCGTGATAGTCGAATCCGAGCCGCTGGATGGCGGAGAAGATGCGCCCGCGCAGATGCACCTCGAACCTGTAAGACAGCTTGAAGGCGTTCCAGCGCCGCCAGGCGATGCTGCTGGCCCGTATGAGCCCGACCAGCAGCACCAGGAGGACCAGGGGCAGCAGGAGGTTCGGCTGGTTGCCCTCTACGGCGTCGTCAACCACCAACTTCTGCAGGTAGGGACTGATGATGGTGACCACCATCCAGGTCAACGCTCCCATGACGGCGATCACCGTCATGCGCGGGTAGCGCTTCACTCCCGAGACAATCAGGCGCAAGCCTGTCCACATATCCGACCAGTGGTCCCGGTACCCCATCCTATTAGAGGGTACTGACCCGGGGGTCGGTCTTGTCTGTGTTTGGGTCGTCGGGAAGGCTCGTTTCAGGCCGCCGGTCGGAACCCGACGGCGCCGCTTTCGGCGTAGGCCTCCACCGTCGAATCGGTTGGCCACGCCCCTTCCAGCAGCCTGATGGCCAGGGGATCGGCCAGCCGGCGCTGGATCACCCTCTTCAACGGGCGGGCGCCGTATGCGGGGTCGTATCCCTCGTGGGCCAGGATCTCCTTCACCTCATCTGTTACCCGAAGTCCCAGGCCGCGTGCGGCCAGTCGCCGCCGGAGCCTTGCCAACTGCAGGTCGACTATCCGGGCCAACTCGGGCCGGGTCAATCGTCCGAACACCACTATCTCGTCAACCCGGTTCAGGAACTCGGGCCGGAAGTGACCGCGCACCGCTCCCATCACCCGGCTCTCGATCAGCTCGGATCCCAGGCCGGGATCGATCAACTCCGATCCCAGGTTGGAGGTCATGATCAGCACCGAGTTGGTGAAGTCGACCGTGCGACCCTGGCCGTCGGTGAGCCGGCCGTCGTCCAGCAACTGCAACAGGGTGTTGAATATCTCGGGATGGGCCTTTTCCACCTCGTCCAAGAGGATCACCGTGTAGGGACGCCTGCGCACCGCCTCGGTGAGTTGCCCGCCCTGGTCGTATCCGACGTAACCAGGAGGCGCCCCGATGAGACGGCTGACGGAGTGCTTTTCGGAGTACTCGGACATGTCGATCCGGGTCATGGCCCGCTCGTCGTCGAAGAGAAAATCCGCCAGGGCCCGGGCCAGTTCGGTCTTGCCGACCCCGGTTGGGCCCAGGAACAGGAATGAACCGATCGGCCGGTTGGGGTCGGAGAGGCCCGACCGGCTGCGGCGCACGGCGTTGGAGATCGCCTGCACGGCCTGGCGCTGTCCGACCACCCGCTCATGGAGGTGGCTCTCCAGGTTGATGAGCTTGGCCACCTCGCCTTCCAGCATCCGGGTGACCGGCACTCCCGTCCAGTGGGAGACAACCTCGGCGATGTTCTCCCCGGTCACCTCTTCCGATAGCATGCGGCCGTTGGCGGCCAGTTTCTCGAGGTGCTCCTCCTTCTCAACCAGTTCGGTCTCCAGACCGGCCAGCACGCCATACCGGAGTTCTGCCGCCCGGTGGAGGTCGCCCCTTCTCTCCGCCACCTCGGCTTCGGCCCTTGCCTCCTCGATCTGTTCCCTGATGCCGTGGATGGAGGCTATGGCCTGCTTCTCCTGCTGCCAGCGGGCAGTGAGGCCGTCAAGGTCCTCCCGGACGTCGGCCAGTTGCTGTTCCAGTTCCGAAAGTCGGGTCCGGGCGTTCCTGTCCGACTCCATCCGGAGCGCCTCCCGCTCGATCTCGAGTCGGGTCGCCACGCGGGTCAGCCTGTCGATGTCCTCGGGCATCGAGTCGATCTCGATGCGGAGGCGCGAGGCCGCCTCATCTACGAGGTCTATCGCCTTGTCTGGTAGGTGCCGCCCGGTTATGTAGCGATCCGAGAGAGTGGCGGCGGCCACCAGGGCGGAGTCCGTGATTTGCACTCCGTGGTGCACCTCGTAGCGCTCCTTCAAACCTCGCAGAATGGCAACCGAGTCGGTTACCGAGGGAGCGGACACCAGGATGGGCTGGAACCGCCGTTCCAGCGCGGCGTCCTTCTCGATGTGGAGGCGGTGCTCGTCGGTGGTGGTGGCGCCGATCATGTGCAGTTCGCCACGGGCCAGCATCGGCTTGAGCAGGTTGGAGGCGTCCATGGCCCCTTCGGCGGCGCCGGCCCCCACGATGGTGTGCATCTCGTCGACGAAGGTGATGATCTCGCCGTTGGATGCGTTGATCTCGGTCAGTACGGCCTTCAGCCGCTCTTCGAACTCGCCCCGGTACTTGGCGCCCGCCACCATCGCTCCCATGTCCAGGGCGATGATGCGCTTGGTTTTCAGGCTCTCGGGCACGTCCCCGTCGGCGATCCGGCGCGCCAGTCCTTCCACGATGGCGGTCTTGCCCACCCCCGGTTCCCCGATCAGCACCGGATTGTTCTTGGTCCGGCGGGACAGGACCTGGATCACCCGCCGGATCTCGTCATCCCGGCCGATAACCGGATCCAGCCTCTGCCGGTGGGCCAAGGCGGTGAGATCCCGCCCGAAGCGTTCCAGTGCGCCGAAGGTGGCGTCGGGATCAGGCGTGGTGATCCGGTGCGCTCCCCGGAGTTTGGTCAGAGCTTCGAGGATGGCCTGGCGCTCCAGCCCGTGGCGGCGCAGGAGGTCACCCTCCGGTCCCTTGGCCTCGACCAGGGCCAGCAACAGGTGTTCCACGGACAGGTAATCGTCCTTGAACTCGGCTCTGACCTTGTCCGCCCTTCGAAGGGCCCTGGAGAGTTCCCGGTCGGCCACCGGATCCGAGCCGCCGTAGGAACTGGGGAGCGAACCCAGGAGTCCCTCCGTATCCGCCTTGAGCATCCCAGGCTGTGCTCCCACTGCATCCACCAGGGGCAGCATCAATCCATCGGTCTGGCTCAACAGAGCCGCAAGCAGGTGTACCGGTGTGATCTCGGGGTTCCGCAGTTGTCGGGCCAGTGCCTCAGCATCGGCGACAGCTTGGCGGCTTTTGGCGGTCAGTCGGTCGAACATCTCAGACATTTCTTGATATATACCTTTCTATCTATAAGAAAATCTTAGTCTATCTATATCAACTCTACAAAGAGCCACGGATATTCCCCCATCGCGAAAGGGCGAATGGCTAAATGGAAGTTGATCGGTGTCGGCGAGCCCAGAGGGCGAAGGCGAGGCCGATGACCCCGTAGCCGGCATAGGAAACGACCAGCGGCGTGACCGAACCTGCGATGGCCCGGTCGACGAAGCTGGCGAGGATTGCCCCACCGCCCATTGTTATGGTGCCGATCACCGCCGCAGCCGTTCCGGCCAAATCACCCATCGGCTGCATCGCCTGTGCCTGGATCAGAGGATTCGCAAGGGTTCGGAGGGAATTGATCACCGTGATCAGTGCGAACCAGATGAGGAACGACGGCCTCCCGCCGGATTGCCAGGACCATAGAGCCAACCCAATCGACAGGACCACGGCGGTCGGCAAGGTCACCATGATCACCCGGTCAGCCCCTACTTTCTTCACTTGCCGGCTCCCTGCGAAGATGACCGCTCCCATGATCACGCTCATCCCGGCGAAGTAGTAGGCGAACTGGTCACCCCGGTGGTAGACGTCGTCGAATATGAGTTGGATGCTTCCGAGAAATGCAGCGAAGGAGCCGAAGTCAAACATGACCGCCAGGGCTGAGGCGGTTGTCACTTTGCTTGTGAAGACGGCGGAGATGGCTTCGCGGGTGCGCCCGAGGGTAAGTGGGCGGCGCCGGTTGGGAGGGAGGGACTCCGGGAGGCGGATCAGCCACACGGCCAGCGCCAATATCACCGCTGCGGGAGCAGCCATGACCCAACGCCATGATCCGAACATCAGCACCACCTGACCCAGGAGGGGAGCGAAGGCCGGCACGACCATGAAAACGGACGCGACCACTGCCATGATCCGGGCTAGTCGATCCCCTTCGAATAGGTCGCGGCCGATAGCCAACGTGAGAGCCCGGGGACCGGCGGCGCCAACGCCCCACAGGAACCGGCTGGCGACCAGGACCGAGAAAGTCGGGGCCAGGGCCGAGCCCAGGGCGCCGAGTGCGTAGAGGACGAAGCCCGTGTAGAGCACCGGTTTGCGGCCGAACCGATCGGTGAACGGGCCGTACAGCAACTGGGCGCAGGCAAGGCCCAGGAAATAGAGGGTCACCGTGAGCGCCACGCGGGGAGAGTCGGCCGCCAGCCCGAGTTCCAGGCGGATGTCGGTGAAGGCGGGAAGCGCCATGTCGATCCCCAACGCCGTGGTGGCGCTGATGGCCGCCAACATGGCAATTAACTCCTTTTCGGCGATCCTCCGTTGCCGCCGTGGCCCGTTGTTTGCGGTCATGATCGGCCGGTCAGCCCGACAAGCCCGCAGGACATTTGCCACAGCCGGGCGGGGTGTTCAGCCTGACTGGGAATCGGCCTGATCGGAACGATCACCGAGGCCCTCGGGGAACCAAAGGGTCCGCTGCGGGAAGGGAATCTCGATGCCTGCTGCGTCCAGCGCCTTCTTCATGGCTCGTCCCGCCCGGTCCCTCACCGCCCACAGTGTTGGGCGGTCCGAGGCGTGCCAGTAGCGCACGTAGAAGTCGATGGAGGAATTGTTGAACTCCACGAACTCGACTGTTGCCGGGGGTGGGATCACCACACCATCTACGTTGTTGATTGCCTCCTGCAACACCTGCTGTGCAAAATCCAGATCGGTGCGATAGGCCACCCCCACCACCAGGGTGGTGCGGCGAAGGGGGGTCTCTGTGAAGTTCACCAGGGGGCTCTTCCAGACCATGGAGTTGGGGATGTAGACACGGTCGCCGTCGTAGGTGTCGATGGCCACCGCCCGCAGGGTCATGTCGTTCACGTCTCCCTTGTAGCCGCTGGACTCCATCTCGTCGCCCACTTTGATGGGCCGTCGCATCAGCATCAGCAACCCGGCGATGAAATTCTCCAGGATGTCCTGGAAGGCGAATGCCAGAGCAAGGCCGGCCAGGCCCAGAGCGCCGATCAGCGGGCCGACCTGCAGTCGCAGGATGGTGAGGGCGAAGTACAACCCCAACACCACGGCCACGTAGACCACCGCCTTTCCCAGGACGATGGCGGCAAACGGGGGCACCGCGGTCTTGGCCAATCCCCTGCTCAACGCCCGTCTTATCAGGCGACCGCCGATGAGCGCCACCAAGACGACCAGAACGGCCAGGATCCACTCGTACCATCCGACGTGATCGATCAACTGCGTTACGTCTTCAGGCTGCTCCTCCTGGGCGAGGATCGAGAAAGGCATCGCCACCTTAGGGTAGGCGGCACCTCGGATGCCGGTTCTTCCCTGCGGCCGGGGAGCTAGCAGATCTCAGGACTGGCAGGTAGCCAGACCAGCCGGGTCGGTGAAGATGTCATTGGCGTACTGCAACTCTCGCACGTAGCAGATGATCTCGTTCACCTCCCGGTCGGAGAGGCCCGGGACCGGATCCATGTCGCCGAACTCCCAGTGGTGTTGGCGGGTTCCCTGTCGCACGGCGATGTGAAAGCTGAAGTCGGCATGGTGACCGGGTTCGTAGTAGATGTGGACCAAAGGGGGGCCTTCCGAAGTTCCCCCGGCGGTGGCGCCATGACACTCGGCGCAGTTGGCGATGAACACTTCGGCGCCCAGCCGGGCTGTCTCGGAGAGGGGAGGCGCCGTCACATGGACTACTTGCGGATCATTCCCGGGGGGATCTTCACCGCACCCGATCAGCAGAAGACAGAGAAAAGCCGCGACCAACCTGGATCGATGGGGCGGTCCTCCTTTATGGCTCATTGCTTTCCGGTGGGCCTTCTGCCTGCATTCTCTTCAGCGCGGCGCGTTGCTTGAAGTACTTCACCAGGCCCAAGATGACCATGATGATCCCGATCCCGACGGAAATGAAGCTCAGTTGGCCGGCCAGTTCCATTTGGAGGCGCTCCCTGGGAGGATCGGGTGATGACGAATCCTAGGTGAGGTCGGACCTGTTAGGACCGTGCAGTCACCACTGCGGAGAATCCAGGGCCCGACGGCCTCTCCAACTGGTCCATGGTGCATTCCCGGGCGGGTTTGTCGGGTCGCCACCGATGGAACCGAGTTGCGTGGCGAAACCGGTCGTTCTGCAACTGGTCGTAGCTGACCTCCACCACCACCCCGGGCTGGACGGGCGTCCATTGCATGCTCTTCTCGGTCGACCACCGGCTGACGGCCCCCGGAGCTCTCGCCTGCTCATCGAAGGAATCGGGGGTACGCAGACTCTCGAAGAGCTCGAGGATCTGCACCCGGTCGGCATTGGAGAAACCCGAGCAGTGGCCTATGAAGTGCAGGGCGCCGTCGGAGTTGTAAAGGCCAAGGAGGAGCGACCCGATCTTGTCCCCGTCCTTGTGGACCCGGTAGCCACCCACCACGCAGTCCACGTGGCGCCGGTGCTTGATCTTGATCATCCTTCTCTTGCCGCTCACGTACTCCTCCTCCAGCCGCTTGGCCACTACTCCGTCGCACCCGGCCGCCTCGTACTCGTCGAACCAGCGGCGGGCCACCGACTGGTCGGTGGTGGTCGGGGTGAGGTTCCAGGGCGGTTGGAGTTGTGCCACCAGGGCCTCCAACCGGCCCCGGCGCACAGAAAACGGCCGACTCCGGAGATCTTCTCCTTCCGCGGCCAGCAGGTCGAAGGCGACCAGTTGGGCGGGGACCTCCTCCGACAGGCGGGTAATACGGCTCCGGGCGGGGTGGATGCGCATCTGCAGGGCGTCGAAGTGGGTTGTGTCGTCGTACACCACCACCACTTCGCCGTCCACCACGGTGCCTCCCGGGAGTTGGTCCAAAGCCGGTTCGAGCTCGGGAAAGTAACGCAGCAGCGGTCGTCGGTTCCGGGAGTCGAGACGGGGCTCGGGGCCGCTCCACGCCAGGGCACGGAAGCCGTCCCACTTGGGCTCGTATGCGAATGATCCCCTGGGCCACCGCTCCGAGACGCGGGCTTCCATGGTGGCGATCGGAGGAGGGAAGGGCCACTCGCTCATCGGTCCCGAGGTTAGATGTCCGCGTCGCCCTCGGAGTCTGAGGTGATCGGCAAGGTCAGGAGAGAAGAGACACTGCGCTCCAGATCACCATCAGGGTTCCGGCCAGGATCAGAAAGGCCGCCCGTCGAGGCCGGAAAGCGCCTCTCTGGCCAGGAGGGGGCCTTCCCTGGAAGTGACGGAGGACGGCCCAGGAGTTGCCCGCCACCAGGGCCAGCCCGATGGCTAGGATCATTTGTGCAACCAGGGTATCCAGACCGAGTATTTCAGCCATGACCTCTCTCCGACCATTGGATGTGTCATCCTTCATGGTATGCCCAGCCGGGACAAGGTGAGATGGCGCGCCCGGTCCAGGTACTCAGGGTGTTCACCGATGGGGAGCAGGGGGGCAACCACCTGGGGGTGGTGGCCGACACCGTCAACATCGACGACCGGCGGATGCAGGACATCGCGGCGGACCTGGGCTTCAGCGAGACGATTTTCATAGATTGGCAGACGGGAGGGGTCCCCCACATCCGCATCTTCACCCCCGTCGCCGAACTGCCTTTCGCCGGGCATCCCCTGGTGGGGGCGGCCTGGTTGCTGCTCAAGGCCGGTCCGGGGGGAGTGGACCGTGTCACCTGCGGGGTGGGGGAGGTGAGAATCGGCGCCGACGGAGACCGTGTCTGGATCGAGCCGCCTTTCTCCCAGCCGGTGCGAACCCAGGAAGTTCCTCCGACCCTGGGGTGGTGCTCCCCGACTCGGGCCTGGGAGGTGGATATGCCTCTTCCGTACTCGGTGTGGCAGATGGACGATTCCGAACAGGTCGGAAACCTTCAATCCCCACCGCCCGACCTGGGGATGACGCTGGTGTGGGCTTGGATGTCGCTGCCCCACAGGGTTAAGGCGCGTTTCTTCGCTCCCGGCCTGGGGGTGACAGAAGACCCGGCCACCGGCAGTGCGGCGGTGGCCCTCGCCGCGGTGCTGCGCTCCGAGGACATGCCTTCCGGCCGCGTCCGCATCTCCCAGGGACGGGAGATGGGATGGCCCTCGGTGATCGATCTGATGTGGGAACCGGACAGGTGTCGTGTGGGAGGAAGGGTCACCAGAGACGAAGTCCGGGAGTTGGAGTGGTGAAGTCCGCCCGGGAATTACCAGCCGTCATGTTCCTCCCCGAGGGACGTAAACTTCTCGCCCGTGGCTAGCGGCGGATCACGACTGGCGGTGCTTGCCGCCCTGGTGGCGAACAGCACCATAGCGGTGGCGAAGTTTTTACTTTTCTGATCACCGGCTCGGCTGCCATGCTGGCCGAATGCATCCACTCGGTGGCGGATTCCTCCAATCAAGGCTTGCTTCTCTATGGAGGCAGGGCGGCTCGCCAACCGGCCGATGTCAGCCATCCTTTCGGGAGGGGCAAGGAGGTCTACTTCTGGAGCTTCCTGGTGGCGGTGATGCTGTTCTTCGGAGGGGGTGTCTGGGCCTTTCTGCACGGATGGGAGGCAATCGGCCATGCCGAGCCGCTCGGCGATTTGACCCCCAGTTTCATCGTGTTGGGCTTGGCGCTGGCGCTGGAGTCGATCAGCTTCGGGGTGGCCCTTCGGGAATTCAATCGCCATCGGGGAACCAAGCCAATGTGGCGGGCAATACGGGAATCCAAGGACGCCTCCCTGATCGTGATCCTCCTGGAAGACACGGCGGCCATGCTGGGCCTGATTTTTGCCCTGGCGGGGACCGCGATGGCCTCGATAACCGGGGACTCCCGGTGGGACGGCGCGGCGTCGCTTCTGATCGGGGTCATGCTGGCGGTGGTGGCGGTGCTGCTGGCCGCCGAGATCAAGGCGTTGTTGATCGGCGAGGCGGCCGGCCGGCAGGAGCGTGCATTGATCCGGGCTGTGCTGGTGGGAATGGACGAGGTGACGGGGGTGGGGCGCCTCCTCACCATGCATCTAGGGCCTGACGATCTGTTGGTGAACGTGGAGGTCGATTTCGTCGAGTCGCTGGGGACTCCGGAGATCGCCGACGCAATCACCAAGGCCGAGCGGGCCATCAGGGAGAAGATCCCCGTGGCGGGGAACATCTTCGTGGAGCCGTATGACCGGGACGCCGTCTGAGGCTTCAGCTCCGGCTTCCTCGGCCAACCTGGGGCCGGGGTTCGACTGCTTGGCGCTGGCGCTGGAGATCCGGTGCAGGGTCCGGGCGTGGCGGAGCGAACGGTGGAAGGTGCGGCATGTCGGTCGCCACCGGCCGCCGCCGGAATCGGCGGACGCGGTGCTGGCCGGGGCTCGGGCAGCGGTGGGTTCTGAGCATCCGCTCCGCTTGGAGGTGGACAATCACGTTCCGATCGGCAGCGGTCTCGGTTCCTCGGCGGCCGCCTACACCGCCGGAGCGGCGGCCGCTCTCCGGAGTGTGGGTCGGCCGGTCGATGCACACCGGATATTCAGGTTGGTAACCGCCCTCGAAGGCCACGCGGACAACGCCGCCGCGGCCGTCTTCGGTGGACTGGTGCTGGTGGACGCGGATGGACGCGTGCGAAAGCTGACCATGAGCGACGCCTATGGGTTGGTGGTGCTGATTCCCGCCTTCCGCCTGTTCACCAGTGAGTCCCGAAGCGTGGTTCCGGAGCGGTTTGAACTGTCGGCGGTGGTCAACAGCCTGTCAAGGATGGCCGCCCTGGTGGCCGGGCTTACCTCGGGGGAAGAAGGGGTACTCCAATCCGCCTTGGGAGACGAGATTCACGAAACCAGCCGTACCCGCCTCCGGCCTTTGGTGGGGGAGTTGATCGGAGAAGCGCTGAGTGCGGGGGCTGTCTATGCCGCCTGGTCGGGCAGCGGCCCTTCCGTCTTGGTCTTCACCAGATCGTCAGAGACCGGTCAGGTGGTGGAGACTCTCTCTCCCTCTTTGGGCGAACAGGTGGAGATAGTCTGCCCTCCAATAGCCTCCCGGGGCATCGTTTGATGGAAACAGCCTCATCAAGCGAATCCCGGTATTTCTGGGGCAGGTTCGGATAAAAAACCTTCGGCTGGTTTCCGGTCGCCCGCCAAGGGCCGCTATTCTTTGAAGTGTCTTGTCGGCAGGGGTGGGTCGGCAAAATTGTCCCGATCGGTCAACGAGGAAGCCAGCTATGGGCTCGCTAGTCAAGAAGCGTCGCAGAAAAATGTCGCGGCACAAGTATCGCAAGCGGCGCAAGGCGAATCGCCATAAGAACAAGAAGTAGTCGCTGCGACCGCAGGGACGACGTTTCGACGGTGCATAACTTTGCGCGTGAACGGGTGAGGCGGGTCCGATAGTGCCTGACCCTCTTGACTTTCTGGACACTGCCGGGCTGCTCACCGATTCCGAGCGCCTGGTCGGCAAGACCGTACGTGAGTTTGTCACCAGGAGTGTGCTCCCCGAGGTCGGGATGTGGTGGGAAGCGGGGGAGTTCCCGACCCATCTGATTCCCGAGATGGCCCGGATGGGTATGTTCGGGATGAACCTGGAGGGCTATGGCTGCGCCGGTCTGGGGCCGGTGGACTACGGGGTGGCTGCCTTGGAACTGGAGGCGGGTGACTCCGGACTGCGCAGTTTCGTCTCGGTGCAGGGATCCCTGTGCATGTTCCCCATCTGGAAGTACGGGTCCTCCGAGCAGAAGGCCGAGTGGCTCCCCCGCATGGCGAGAGGAGAGGTGGTGGGTTGTTTCGGTCTGACCGAAGCGGACGCGGGAAGCGATCCCTCCTCCATGCGCACCACCGCCCGCCGGGTGGGATCCGACTGGGTGATAGACGGGTCCAAGGCTTGGATCACCAACGGGGGAGTCGCCGACCTGGCGGTGATATGGGCCAAGACCCCCGAAGGGGTCCGTGGGTTCCTGGTGCCCACCGACGCTCCGGGGTTCTCTGCGCATCCCATTGATCGCAAAGCCAGCATGCGGGCCTCGGTCACCTCCGCCTTGGTCCTGGATGGGGTGCGGTTGCCTGAGGAGATGATGCTGCCGGGAGTGTCAACCATGAGAGGGCCGCTCTCCTGCTTGACCGAGGCGCGGTTGGGGATCGTGTTCGGCGCGATGGGGGCGGCACGCGCCTGCTATGAAGCTGCGCTGGGCTATGCCTCGGAGCGGTCGCAGTTCGGCACTCCGATCGCCTCCTTCCAGCTGACGCAATCCAAGCTGGTGGAAATGATGGTGGCTGTCCAGAGAGGGATCCTGCTGGCCATCCGGATCGGACGCCTGCGGGAGGAAGGCAAGCTGACGCCCGAGCAAGTCTCGGTGGGCAAGTACAACAACGTGAGCGACGCGCTGGCGGTGGCGCGGACAGCCAGAAGCATCCTGGGCGCCAACGGGATCACGCTCGACTACCCGGTGATGAGACACGTGGCGAATCTGGAAACTGTGTACACCTATGAGGGGACCCATGAGATTCACACCCTGATCCTGGGCAACGCCCTAACCGGGATCCCCGCTTTTCATGCGCCCCGCCCGGTGACCCGGAGTGGTTGATGAGCGATAAGGCCGTCACCGTGGCGGAGTTGATGGGCATGGTGGGCAGCGAGATCGGCGTCTCGGAGTGGTTCACCGTCTCCCAGGACCGCATCGACGCGTTCGCCGACGCCACCTTGGACCATCAGTTCATCCATACCGATCCGGCCAGAGCCGCTGCAGAATCACCCTTCGGGGTGACCATCGCCCACGGGTTCCTGACGCTCTCGCTCCTGCCCCATCTCGGCTCGGGAATAAAGCTCCTGCCGGAGGGCGCCAAGGTGGAGATCAACTACGGCACCGAGAAGGTCCGTTTCCTGGCGCCGGTCCCCGTGGACAGCCGGATCCGGGCCAGGGTGGCTCTCTCCGGCGTCACCGAACGTCGGCCCGGCCAGTTTCTCATCAAGCGGATGGTGACGGTGGAGATCGAGGGAGCCGACCGTCCCGCGCTGGTGGCCGAGACCCTGACCCTCGCCATCACCTGAGGCCGAAACGGGTCTCCCCGGGTTAGCTAAGAGAGCGCAGGGGTTTCCTGATCTCCCTCTTCGGGTTGCTTGAGATGGCTGTTGTGCCAGGCCAGGATGTATTCGAAACGCTCCACGCGGTGGCGGGGCGCTCCGCTGCGGCTCAGTTCGTGGCCTTCGTCGGGGAAGCGGACCATCTCTACGTCGATCCCCTTTCGCAGCAGAGCCGCGAAAAGCTGCTCGGCTTGGCCGATCGGGCAGCGCAGGTCGTTCTCGGAGTGGATGATGAGGGTGGGAGTGTCGATGTGGCGGGCGGCGGGGAGGGGGCTGGCTTCCCACAACGCCTCATGGTCCCAGGCCGTCGCCGGGTGCAGGTACAACCCCGAGAAGTCCCGGTTGATGTCGGAGGTCCCTGCAAAGGACTCCCAGTCGATCAGCGCCCGTTCCACCACCGCCGACCGGTAACGGTCATCGCGGGCGATCATCCACGCCGTCAGGAACCCTCCGTAGGAGCCCCCCATGATTCCCAAGCGGGAGGGATCGAGGCGGGTGTCCCGCCTCATAGCCTCGTCGAGGACGGCGGTCACGTCCTCGAGGTCGACCACGCCCCAGCCGGAGCCTATAACCGCCCGTAGCCAGTCGAGGCCCCGACCCTCCGAGCCGCGGGGATTGGCGGCGACCACCGCGTAGCCCGCGGACGCGTAGACCTGGAACTCGTCGAAGAAGTAGAAACCGTACTCCGAAGCCGGGCCACCGTGGATGTTGAGGAGCACCGGGAAGGGACCCTCGCCTTCGGGCACGTAAACCCAGGCGTCCACATCGACTCCGGGAGCGCTCTCCGCCTGGAAGAAGGTGGGACTCACCAATCCGCCCCCGGAGCGGATTTCCCGGTTGAAATCGGTGAGGACCCGTTCCTCCCCGTCGGGGGTCCGCTCGTACAGTTCCCCCGGACTCATGGGATCCGTGGCGGTGAAGGCCAGACGTCCCTGCGACGACCTGGACAGCCCGGTCACATACCGGTCGCCACCCAGCACCGTCGTCCTATCACCCTTGCTGTCGAAGGCGACTATGTGACCTCGCCCCCGGTCGGTCGTGCTGCAGAGAAAACCCTCTTCCAGCCATATCGGCGTCTCCAGTGCGGACGCCACCGCCAGGCCGCTGATGCTCCTGTCCATGTGACCGGTGAGGTCTGTCGGCGGGTCGTCGAGACGCCACAGCGAGAAGACATAGGGGTAGTCGGTGGTCGGCGCACCTATCCCGTAGAGGGCGCCGGAGGGGTCGTAGCCGGTCATGTAGTAGCCCGCCCGCCTCGCTCGGGGCGTCTCGACGCCGCTTTCGGCGTCCACTTCCACCACCTCGGCGCCGCGTTCGAGGGACCGCGGGTTGTCGCGACTGGTGACCATGGCCACCCTGGCGCCGTCCGGCGACCAGGCCAGGCCCGCCTCGTTGTCCTCCCCGCTGCCCACCCTCCTGGGTTCGGTTTCGCCATCCGGCGCCACCAGGTAGGCGTAGGTGCGGCGATCATGCAGCCAGCCCCGGTTGTCCAGCCGCGCATCGAAGCCGGTTATGCGCCGCGGGCGTCGGGCCCGTTCATCCTTGTCGAGGTCCGCCCACTCCCCGAACCACTCCGTCGCCAGTACCAGCAGACGGGAGCCGTCGGGCGACCAGAGCGGCGCCTGCACTCCTAGTTCGAAGGAAGTGATGACCCGGGCCTCGCCGCCATCCGTCGGCATGATCGCCAACTGGGTGGGGTCGGTGCGTTCAGGTCCCTTCCTCACGAAGGCCAGGGACCCTCCGTCCGGCGACCATCGGGGCGCCGAGTCACCATCACCGAAGGTGATCTGTCGCGCCTCGCTGTCCCAGAGCCACAACGACGACCTGTACCGGTCCTCGTCCAGGTCGATAGTGGTCGCCACGAACGCGATTCTGTGGCCATCAGGATGTATCTGGGGATCGGACACCGAGGTGATGAGGGAGAGGTCGGTCGGCTGCATCGGGTCGAGCCTACCAACGGCAGAAGTCTGTGGCGGGCCGGTATTCTTTGTCGTATTCACAGGTTCCGGTGAGGGCTTCGAGCCCGGACGGGGAAGGAGCGCCTTGCAGTACGGCTTCGTCATCGACCAGACGGCGTGTATCGGCTGTCACGCCTGCACGGTGGCGTGCAAGACCGAGCACGATGTGCCGTTGGGGGTTAACCGCACCTGGGTGAAGTACATCGAGTCGGGGACCTGGCCCGACACCAAGCGGGCTTTCTCGGTGTTGCGTTGCAATCACTGCTCGGATGCTCCCTGTGTCTCGATCTGCCCGACCGGCGCTCTGTTCCGCCGCGACGACGGGATTGTCGACTTCGATACCAGCCTTTGCATCGGGTGCAAGAGTTGCATGCAAGCCTGTCCCTACGACGCGCTGTACATCGACCCCGTGGACAACACCGCCCAAAAGTGCAACTACTGCGTGCACCGCGTAGAAGTGGGACTGGAACCCGCCTGCGTGGTGGTATGCCCCGAGGGCGCCATTATCTCGGGAGACCTCAACGATCCGACCACGCCCATTTCCCGCTTCTTCCAGGACCAACTGCTCAAAGACGACCAACTCCTCCAGCGGTCTCCCGAGCAACGCACTCGGCCCAACCTCTGGTACAAGGGAGTTGACAAGGCCGCTATCGATCCCCTGGGCGCCGTCGACCCGGGTGACGGGGGGATCTGGGGCGACCCGGCGCCCTCTTTCATGACCGTCGACCTGACGCCGCCTGCAACCGGGAGTCGCAATGGGAGGAAGCACCCCCCGCCGTCTTCCGATGGGCAACCCGAGGGTCCCCCGAGGGTCGTCTACAACACCGACCACCCGATGCCGTGGGGATGGCGGGTGTCAAGCTACTTCCTCACCAAGGGGATCTCGGCGGGAATCGTCATGGCCCTGGCGTTGTCGCTCCTCTTCGGCGCAGACTCCCAGAGCGCCTTCGCCAGGTGGGGCGCTCCTCTCATATCCGGGCTTTTCCTGGCGCTCACCGGTCTCCTGCTGGTGGCGGACCTCAAGCGTCCCGACCGGTTCCACTACATCCTGACGAAGGGGAACCCGGGCTCGTGGCTGGTTAAGGGCGCCTGGATCCTCTCTGCCCATGCGGTGATCCTCGGCCTGTGGTTCTTATTCGGTCTTGCCGGGGCCGGCTTCGTCCCGGTGCTGATCTGGGCATCGGCGGCGGTCGGTGTGGGCGTGGCCGGCTACACCGCCTTCCTATTCGGCCAGGCGGAGGGCCGGGACCTCTGGCAGAGCCCGACGCTCCTCTGGCACATGCTGGCCGGTGCGCTGGCGGTGGGAGGTGGAGCGGGCCTGCTGTGCGCCGGGATCTTCGATCTCGGACTGTCGTCGCGTCGGGCGTTCGCCTGGGCCCTCGTAGCCGGGGCGGCGGCGCTCGCCGTAGTCACCGCCATCGAGTACTTCTCCCGGCACCCGACCTCCAACCATGCTGCGGGCATGCATCACCTGACAAAGGGAGCCCACGCCACCGAGTGGTGGCTCGGGGGGCACGTAATCGGCGTAGTGGCGCCCCTGGTGCTGGGAGCGGCTTTCCTGGCCGGGACGGGCGGTCCCTTCTGGCTGTCTCAACTGGGAGGACTGGCGGCCCTGATCGGCATATGGTTCGCAGATGACGCGTTCGTCAGGGCCGGCCAGAGCGTGCCCCTGTCATGAAGGAAAGCAGAGGTCCGAGAAGATGAGCCAGACGCCTGACCAGCCGCCTTCGGACCGTGTGCCCCGACTGGTTCCCGGGACGGGCCTAGTGTCCTTTCCGCCCGCCGAGCGCTGGGATGACTGGGAGGAGTACGACGCCAAGGCCTGGCCCGAGCGCGTCAAGCGCCGCTACCGGCTGGTGCCGACCACCTGTTTCAACTGCGAAGCCGGATGCGGTCTGCTGGCCTACGTCGACAAGGACAGCGGCAACGTACGCCGATTTGAAGGCAACCCCGAGCATCCGGGGTCGAGGGGTCGCAACTGCGCCAAGGGCCCGGCGACTCTCAACCAGATGTACGACCCGGAGCGGATCCTCCACCCGCTCAGAAGGTCGGGGCCGCGAGGGGAGGGCCACTGGGAACAGGTCTCCTGGGAGGAGGCGCTGGACGACATAGCCTCGCGAATCCGCCGGGCGCTTCTCGAGGACCGTCACGACGAGATCATGTACCACGTGGGACGGCCCGGCGAGGACGGCTTCATCGACCGAATTCTCCGTTCCTGGGGGGTGGATGGCCACAACAGCCACACCAACATCTGCTCGTCAGGAGCCCGCACGGGTTACGCGATGTGGATGGGCTACGACCGCCCTTCCGCCGACTTCGCCAACGCCCGGTTCATCCTGCTGCTGTCCGCGCAACTCGAGTCCGGTCACTACTTCAACCCCCACGCCCAGCGGATCATCGAGGCTCGCCAAGCGGGGGGGAAGGTGGCCACCATCGATCCGCGCCTTTCCAACACTGCGTCGATGTCCGATTACTGGCTGTCGCCCTGGCCCGGCACCGAGGCGGCCATGTTGCTGGCGGTGGCCTCCCGGCTGCTGGAGTGGGACGCCGTTGATCACGACTTCATGAGTAAGTGGGTCAACTGGGAAGCATCGCTCCGGGCGCGGGCGCCCGACCGGCCCCGCACCTACGAGAGCTTCGTGGAACTGCTCCGGGAGACCTACGCCCCCTACACCATCGACTTCGCCGCCGAGGAGACCGGCGTCGACGCCTGGCGCATCGAAGCCGTCGCCCGGGGGATCGCCGAGGCCGGTTCCCGGTTCGCCTCCCACACCTGGAGGGCGGCCGGGTCGGGCAACCTGGGAGGTTGGCAGGTGGCGCGCTGTCTCTTCTTCTTGCATGTGCTGACCGGATCGGTGGGGACCCAAGGCGGCACCTCCCCGAGCGCTTGGGACAAGTTCAAGCCCGATCACTGGAACACGCCTCCCCCCGCCAACCGATGGAACGAACTGATCTGGCCCGGCGAGTTCCCCCTCAGCCATTACGAGATGAGCTACCTGCTGCCCCACTTCCTGAAAGAGGGCAGGGGGCGCCTCGAGGTGTACTTCACCCGGGTCTACAACCCTGTGTGGACCAACCCCGACGGGTTCACCTGGATCGAGGCCCTCTCCGATCCCGAGCGGGTCGGCCTCCATGTGGCGCTCACCCCCACCTGGTCCGAGTCGGCGTGGTTCGCCGACTACGTATTGCCAATGGGGGTAGGCGCCGAACGCCACGACACCCATTCGTACGAGACCCACGCGGCTCGCTGGCTCGGGTTCCGCCAGCCCGTCCTGAGGGTGGCGGGAGAGCGGGAAGGACTCCGGTACCAACGCACCTACGAGGCAAACCCGGGCGAGGTGTGGGAGGAGAGCGAGTTCTGGATCGACCTGTCGTGGCGGATCGATCCCGACGGGTCGTTGGGGATCAGGCAGTGGTACGAGTCGCCGAATGACCCGTCCCGCCCGGTGAGCGTCGACGAGTACTACGGGTGGATGTTCGACAACTCGGTCCCGGGACTGCCTGATGCAGCCGATGTCGAGGGTCTCACGCCCCTGGAGTACATGCGGAAGTACGGCGCCTTCGAGATCGACCGGGACCGTTACCTGTTGAACGAGGCCGCGGCGCAGGAGGGCGAACCTGGCGTGGAGGTCAACGGCGAGCGCAAGACCGGTTTCACCTCCCCGTCCCGTCTCCTCGAGTGGCATTCTGAGACCCTGGTGGACTGGAACTGGCCTGATGCGGCCATTCCCACCTACATCAAGTCCCATGTCCACTGGCGGGACCTGGACCTGGAAGGCACCGAGCGCATCCTGCTTCCCATATTCCGGCTCCCCACCCTGATCCACACCCGATCGGGGAACGCCAAGTACCTGTACGAGATAAGCCACGGCCACCCATTGTGGATAAACCCGGTCGATGCCGACCAACTCGGGTTCGACACCGGGGACCTGATCCGGATCAGCACCGACATCGGCTACTTCGTCATGAGGGCCTGGCGCACCGAGGGCCTCCGTCCCGGAGTGGTGGCGGCCTCCCATCACATGGGCCGGTGGCGCCTGGATCGGGAGATGGGGAACGAGCGCTGGTCTTCGGCGCTGGTCGATATCGGACGCCACGAGGGCGGGTGGCTCCTGAGGCACCGCTCGGGCATCGAGCCCTTCCAATCGGACGACCCCGACAGCGAGCGCATCTGGTGGCGGGACCCGGGTGTGCATCAGAACCTGGCCTTCCCGGTGCACCCCGATCCGGTGTCGGGCATGCACGCCTGGCACCAGCGGGTCCGCCTAACCCATGCGGACCCGGGGGACCGGTACGGGGATGTCTTCGTCGACACGGAGGAATCCCACCGGATCTACCGCGAATGGATGGACCGCACCCGTCCCGGACCGGGACCCGGTGGTCTGCGCCGTCCCCGCTGGCTCACCAGGCCCCTCCCGCCCCTTCCCGAGGCCTACCAGGTCTGAGAGCCCGTACCCTGACCAACCTGGGATGGCGGACGGTCAGCCGGAAGTTTCTCTCTCCATTCGCCTACATTGGTGGTTATGACATTCCCTGGTCCTATCCGGAGCAACGGCGATTGACAATCAGGAGCGATTAGAGGCCATAGCCCACGGCCTGTCCATCGGGGGCGCCCGGTGGCACGTGTTCCTCTGCGCCGGCCAGAGCAATCCCCGTTGCGCTCCCAGGGAGGAGACCGACCCGCTGTGGCTCCACCTGAAGCGACGCTGCAAGCGACTCGGGTTGACTTCCGCACCTCCCCGCTGGTCGAGGAATCCCCGCCTGGAAGCCCGGCCCGAACCACCGGGCGACGGCATGGTGCTGAGAAGCAAGGTGGATTGCCTGCGGGTCTGCGAGCAGGGCCCGGTGATGGTGGTCTATCCCGAAGGTGTCTGGTACCGAGAGGTCACCCCCGACGTGCTCGATCTCATCATCGAGCAGCATCTGATCGGAGGCCGGGTCGTGGAGGAGTACGCCTTCGCCAAAGCGCCGTTGTAGGTCGGTTACTTTCACTGGTAGCGGTCTGTTCCTGTCCTCGATCTACTCTGAGGGATAGTGGCCCGTGAGGAGTCGACTTAGAGACTCTTCCCGCTGTCCTATTTGCCAGGCAGTCGGATGGTCCAGCGATGGCCGTACGGGTCGAGCAGGCGCTCCGCCTCCTGTGGACCCCATGAACCGGCCTGATAGGGATGTGGGTTGATCCCTGCCTCGAGTGTGGGGGTGTAGAGACGCCAGGCTCCTTCGGCCTCATCGGACCGGACGAACAAGGTCCGGTCCCCGGTCATGACGTCGTAGAGGAGCGTTTCGTAGGCGTCGGGAAGGATTCCAAAAGCTTCTTCGTAGGCGAAGGCCAGGGACCTGGTGTCCAACTGGGGACTGCCCGAAGGCTTTTGGACGTCGAACAAGAGGTCGAAGCCCTCGTGCGGCTGGAGTTTGAAATAGAGGACGTTCCCCTGGTGGCGGCTCCGCTCGAAGGACTTGAACAGTGCTACCGGCGGTTCGCGGAAAGTCACCGCGATCTGGGTGAGGCGGCCTCCCAGGCGTTTGCCGGTACGCAGGTAGAAGGGGACGCCCTGCCAGCGCCAACTGTCGATGAACATCCGGAGAGCGGCGTAAGTGGGAGTAGTGGAACCACTGCTCACTCCCTTTTCGTCCAGGTACCCCGCCACCCGTCTTCCATTCATTCGCCCCGCCGCGTATTGGCCGAGCACCACGTCGTCGGGGCCGATGGGCCGGATGGACTGGAGCACCTTGACTTTCTCGTCCCTGATGGCCTCGGCGTCGAAGGAGACCGGGGGTTCCATCCCCACCAAACTAAGTAACTGGGTCAAGTGGTTCTGGACCATGTCTCGCAGGGCGCCCGATCTGTCGTAGTAGCCGGCGCGACTGCCTATCCCGACGGATTCCGCCACCGTGATCTGGACGTTTTCGATGCGATCCCGGTTCCACACCGACTCGAAAAGAGGATTGGCCAGCCGGAACACCAGCAGGTTCTGCACGGTCGCCTTCCCCAGATAGTGGTCGATGCGGTAGATCTGGGGCTCGTCAAAACATCCATGGAGGGTTCCGTTCAGCGCAACGGCCGATTCGAGGTCGACGCCGAATGGTTTCTCCACCACCAAACGGGTCCATCCGGGGCTGTGGGTCAGACCCGATGCTCTCAGGGCCTTGACCGTCGGGCCCAAAGCGGATGGCGGTAGGGCCAGGTAGAAGATCCGGTTTCCCTTGAGGCCGTGGGCCGCCTCGATTTGTTCGATCCGGCGCCGGAGGGTTTGGAACGCCTCCGGCCCTCCGTCGGCGATGGACTGGAAATACAGGACCTCGTCGCACCACTCGGCCGGGTCGGCGTACGGCTCGCCAAGTTGTGGCTGGCGTAGTGAGACGCTCTCGACCGGCGCCCGTGAGAGCGCCCTGAAACCGTCGTCTTCCATTTGTGATCGAGCCACGCCCAGGACGAGGAACCGATCGCTCATTTGGTATTGCCGGACCAGGTGATAGAGGGCGGGGGCCAGCTTCTGGCGGTAGAGATCGCCGGTGGCCCCGAAGACCACCAACAGGTGGCGGTCCACCGCCTGGGCGCCTGCAACGGGTAGAGACTCCACTAGCTGCGGTTTCCAGTGACGGTCTTCATCTCTGGAAAACACATATGTGAGTCGTGCATGGTCAAGCGTCTCCTGATTCCCGGGGAGCGTCCCCACTTGGCCCATGGTAGGCCGTACCAGGGGAGGCCACTCAAGTGTGAGAAGGGTGGGCAGTACCGTAAGGTTCCGTGCTTTACCGTCGTCTGATGCTGGGCACGGTGCTGGCCGTTGCCATGGCGGCCGCCACCTTCGCTCCCACGGTCTTTGGGGTGCTCGCTTCGGAATTGATCTCGATCCTGAGGATTGAGAGGTGGCAACTGGGGTTGCTGGTCAGCGGCGCCACTCTATGCGGGGCGGTGTTCTCGCTTCTGTTGGGAAAGTGGGCTGACATGATGGGTGGTCGTCACGCCACGCTCTCCACTCTATTGATCGCCGGGGTCGCCCTGGTAGGTGTGGGAGCGGCGCCCGGGTTCGGGGTGATGATGGCGGCGGCGTGTCTTGCCGGGATAGCATCCGGGTTCTCCAACCCGGCCACCAATCGGCTCATCTCGGAAGAATTCGCCACCGGCAGGCAGAGCCTGATTGTGGGAGTGAAACAGTCGGGCGTACAGATAGGGGTGTTCCTGGGGGGATGGCTGCTGCCGGTCTTCACCATGTGGTGGGATTGGCGATGGGCGGTGCTCGCCTTCGCCGCGGTCCCTCTTGCTTTTGCCGGGCTCTATACGGCGACGCCGGCACGGGTTCACGCCGGCCGGGAGGACACTGCCGGAGAGCTGTTCAGCCGCATCCCCAGGATGATCTACCGGCTGGCGGTGTACGGGTTCACCATGGGAACAGGCATGTCCGTGGTGCTTGCCTATTTGCCGCTCTATGCCGAGGAGGTGTTGGGGATGAGCCAGAGCCAGGCCGGCCTCGCCCTGGCTGTCACCGGGCTGGTGGGGATCTTGGCCCGGCTTGGTTGGGCGCGGGTGGCCGAAGGCAGGTTCGGGTCGGTTAGGAGCCTGCGGACTATCGCCCTGCTGGCGGTGGCAATGGGTCTTGTGCTGGCCTTTGGCCACCAGTTGGGATCGTGGACGATCTGGCTGGCGGCGGCGCTTACCGGTCTGAGCGGGAGCGCCTGGAACGCGGTTGGAATGCTGGCCATCATCCAGATCCTCCCGACCTCTCTGGCGGGCCGGGGTTCGGGAGTGGTCCTGCTCGGCTTCCTGACCGGTCTGGGGCTGGGCGCTCCCGTGGTGGGATTGTCCGTGGATCTCCTCGGTGTCTACACGCCGGGTTGGCTGGCGATCACCGTTCTGTTCGGACTCGGGTTCTGGGTGATGAACACTGGTAGGAGGAGAGTGGGTTGAGTAGGGAGGTGGCTTCCTGGCTGTGAACTCTGCGCGTCTCGGCTTTGCCGCGGTGTTAGTCGTAACGATGGCGTCCGTCACCATGGCCATAACCACTTTCGGCGTTCTTGCCTCCGAGTTGATCGCGGCAATGGGTATCGAGCGGTGGCAGTTGGGGATGCTGGCCACCTCCGGCACCTTGAGCGGGGCCCTGTTCTCCACTCGTTTGGGTAAGTGGGTTGATGTGGTGGGCGGTAGGCGAGCCACTGTCACCACTCTCATGGTGGCGGGAAGCGCGTTGTTCTGCATAGGGGTGGCGCCTGAATTCTCCCTGATGGTGGGGGCGGCCTTTCTAAACGGGATCGCATCGGGCATGTCCAACCCGGCCACCAACAAGTTGATTTCCCTGGAGGTCGAGCCCGGTCGGCGGGGACTGATCGTGGGCATAAAACAGTCGGGAGTGCAAGTCGCCATATTCATGGGAGGTTGGTTGTTGCCGGTGTTCACCGATTGGTGGGGTTGGCGGTGGGCGGTCCTGGCATTTGCGGCGGCGCCCCTGACGGTGGGAGCGATCTCCATGGCTAGGGGCGCGTCGGTGGGGCCCTCCTCCGTCCAATCACGGGACAAAGAGGCCGGGCGGAAAGACACGGATGAGGCGAGTCCGGTTCGCCTTCCCAGGGTGGTTCGTCGCCTTACGGTCTACGGGTTCCTGTTGGGGATGGGGGTGGTCGTCCTGGTCGTCTACTTGCCGCTCTACGCCGAGGAGGTCCTGGGAATGAGCCGGGGCCGGGCCGGGCTGGTGCTGGCGATCACCGGGCCAATCGGGATTCTTGCCCGGATTGCGTGGGGGCGCATAGCCGAGGGTCGCCTGGGAATGGTTCGGAGTCTGATGATGATCGCCTCGCTGGGGGTGGTCTCGGGAGCCTTCCTGGCCTTCGGAGAAGACCTGGGGACCTGGGTGATTTGGGTCGCTGCGGTAGTGGCGGGCTTCAGCGTCTTCGCCTGGACCTCGGTGGGGATGCTTGCCGTCATCGAGGTCCTGCCGGCCGATCTGGCCGGAAGCGGGTCGGGGAGGGTGTATTTCGGTTTCATCTGCGGCTTCGGGATTGGAGCGCCGCTGTTCGGATGGTCGGTGGATGCCCTCGGCGTCTACACGCCGGGCTGGCTGGCGATCACCGTTCTCTTCGCGGCGGGCTTTTGGGTGATGTTCACGGTAAGGGGGGACGGAACGCCCACCAGGTCGATCGGGACCACCCCCTAGGATGCCTTCAGTCGCGTCTCCCGGTTGGGATCAGCGGCGGCGCATCAAAGTCACCCCGTCCGCGAAGGGGAGGACCACCACTTCCAGGTCCGGGGAGGCTGCGGCCAAGTCGTTGAAGCGGCGGATCGCCTCCGTGGCCTGGGTGTGATCGCCGGGGTCGATCACCCGTCCCGACCAGAGCGTATTGTCGGCCACGATCACCCCGCCCGGTCTCACCAACTCGGTCAGTTTTTGCAGGTAGGCCGGGTAGTTCGGCTTGTCGGCGTCGAGGAAGGCCATGTCAAAGGGACCTTCCAGGTCTTCCAGGGTCTGGAGGGCCGGGCCGATCAAGAGGGTGATCCTGTCGGCCACTCCCGCTTCCTCCCAGGCCCGGCCGGCGTGGCTCGTGAACTCTTCGGAGATGTCGCAGCAGACCAGTGCGCCTCCCTCCGGGAGGGCTTGGGCTATCGAGAGCGAAGAAAGGCCGGTGAATGTGCCGATTTCGAGTACCTTCGTAGCGCCGGTCAACTTCACCAGCAGAGCCAGGAAAGCTCCCTGGAGGGGGTCGATCTGCATTCTGGAGAGATCGGGATAGCGTTCGGCTGTTTCCTCGATCACCTTCCGGCCCACCCTGCCGGCGGTCATGGAGCGGGAGGAAGCGTACTCCAGGAGATCTTGGTCTGAGAGGTGCTTTCTCATCCAAACCAGGTTACCGACCATCACGTCTGGTCATGGTCGGGGACTGTCCTGATCCGGCCCGGCGCCAAATGACCCTTGTAGCAGTACGGTTAAAGGACTGCCCCCATGTCGTTGGACGCTCCTCGAACCTCAAATGCCCGGACGTAGTCACCCAGGACTCTGGTGGGGGTTCCTATTGCTTTTCGCGGTGGCGTGCTCGTCAGGGGCGGGGACAAACGGGGAATCCTCCACCTCCCCCGAGTCCACAACAGTTGCCCAGCCATCCTCCTCCACGCCCCTCGCCGACGCGTCGACCACCCTGGCGGAGGCTGTCCGAACCACATCCTCCACCAGTGCCGCACCATCTACGACAACCACTCCGAGTGCTGCGTCGACCACCCTGGCGGTTACCACCACCACACCCGGCGCGGTTACCACGACCGCGGCCCCTGTTACCACCTCCCAGAGCACATCGACGACCGTTCTCCCAGCCACCACCACCTCGACTGCCGGTGTCTTGACGACCACGACCACAACTCTCCCCGATGACCTGACCGTCGTGGAGATAACAGTGAGGGAGGGGAGGGCAGTGGGGGAAGACCGAGTCGAAATCCCCCTGGGCGATCGGATTTCGCTTCGGTTCGACTCGGATACGCGGCTG
Source organism: Acidimicrobiia bacterium (assembly GCA_965209025.1). Lineage (GTDB taxonomy): Bacteria > Actinomycetota > Acidimicrobiia > Spongiisociales > ZC4RG35 > Bin76. Next base: position 1,951,809 of record OZ242375.1, read on the forward strand.
TTGGTGCACATTCACGGTTACGACGAGGAGTTCTCCGTGGAGGCCGGCGTTCCTACCGTTCACGAGTTTGTAGGAGACCTGCCGGGGATCTTCGAGGTGGAGGACCATGTGAGCCATCGACTGCTGATCGAGCTGAAAGTGTCGCCCTGAGGTGAGAGCATGATTCTGGGCCACGGCATTGGTGGGCGTCTCGACCTGCCCATCCCCCTTCTGTATTTCACCCTGGCGGCGATAACGGTGCTGGTGGTCACCTTCGCCATGCTGTCCGCCCGGTGGCATGAGCCGCGCCTGCAACATCCCACCTCCAGGGTGGTGGACGTTCCCTCCTGGATGAGACTGGGAGGGAGGATCTTGTCGGCGGCGTCGGTGATGCTGTTGGTATTGACGGTGCTGAGCGGGATGCTCGGCTCGGACGACGCCCTCGAAAACCCGGCGCCGGTGGTGGTCTTCGTGGGACTGTGGCTCGTGTTTCCCTTCCTATCCGCTCTGGTTGGGGACTTCTACCAGGTGGTCGCTCCCTGGCGGGTCCTTGCCCGATGGCTGAAGATCGACCGGGCGGGCGACCCGGGCATGTCGTCCAGGGTCGGATACTGGCCGGCGGCGGCGGTTCTCTTCGCGTTCACATGGTGGGAACTGGTGTCGCCGGTGGGCAGCGTTCCTTGGTGGCTTGCGGTGATCGCCCTGGCCTACACCCTCTACATGCTGGTGACCATCGCTCTGTGGGGCAGCGAAGCCCAGTTGACCGCATGGGACGGCTTCGGGGCTTACAACTATCTGATGGGAGCTATCGGGCCTTTCGGCAGGAACCAGCAGGGTGAACTGGTCCGTCGGAAGTGGTTGACAGGGCTCCCGATGGTAGGCGAGCGCCCGGGCCTTGATGCTCTGGCGGTGGTCCTGATCGGGGGAGTTACCTATGACGGCCTCACCGGGATTCCTTTCTGGCGAAACCAACTTGCCGGGCCGCTGGAGGACACCCTGTCGGGCGCCGGGTTGGGCTGGCAGTGGGCGGAGGCGGTGGTGGGCACCTTCGGACTGGTGGCCGTGGTCCTCATGATCGGATGGGCCTACCACATGGCCTGCGCAGTCTCTGCGATCCTCTCGGACGCTGACGTCGGCCTGACCCGCATCCGGATCCGGTTCGCCCACACCCTGGTCCCGATAGCCCTGGCTTACGCGTTCGCTCACTATTTCACCCTCGTCATCTATGAGGGGCAGTTCTTCCTGAGCGCAATCGCCGATCCCTTCGACCTGGGGTGGGACGTGTTCGGAATCGCCGATCGGGCAGTCGATTACACGCTCATTTCCCCTACTGCGGTCTGGTACGTGCAGTTGGCGGCAGTGATAGCCGGCCATGTGGGAGGCGTGATCCTGGCGCACGACCGAGCCCTGGTTGACTTTCCGGGGGTCAAGGCCATACGATCCCAGTATCCCATGTTGGCGCTGATGGTGGTGTTGACCATGCTCGCTCTGTTCATACTGACGGCCGGATGATGACCATTGCCCACATCCTCGGAGGGGGTTCCACCGATGAGTGGGTTGCCTCCGGTGTGGTGCTGGTCGGTTTGGTGTGGCTGTTGCGCCGATCCGAGCGCCGGGCCCGTCAACGACGACAGCAAATGGAAGACGAGTCCTCGGCTGAGAGCCAGTGACGCGCCTTGTTGGTCCCATCGGGGCCGCCGGTGTTGAGGGTCCCATCGGGCTGTGTATCCTCGGTGGCGCATATGAGTGAGTTTCTGGCGGCGGCCGCGGCGGCTATGGACGCACCCGAAGAACTGGTTCTGCGCTCGGCCGAAGCGAAAGCCCAAGCCTTGGGGGGAACCGCCGACGATTACCTGCAGGCTTGGGGAGGCGGCGGGGCCGCCCCTGCACCTGCCGCCCCTGCCGCGCCCCCTCAGTCCGCCCCGGCGCCACCAGTGGAGCAGACGCCTGCGCCGGCCGCCCCGGAGGCTGTTCCCTCCCCGGTGGAGACCCCTGCAGCGGCGGCGGTGGCTGTCCAGCCGGAAGCAGCCGTTGCCGTGGTGGAGGAGCCTCCTCCACCCGAGGTGGATCCTGTGCCGTTGCAAGTGCGCAGGAGGCTGGGGGGAAGGCTCGGAGCGATCACGGGAGCTGCGATGGGACTGGTGACCCTGGTGGCGCTGACCCCGTGGCTGGCTGCGCGAGCGGACACCCTCGGCGAGGAGGGGCCCTTCTCGCCCTCGTTGCTGGTGGCGCCCAATCGGGCTGTCATCGGGTTGGTTGTGCTGTTCGGTGTGTACGGGATCATTCTGTCGCTGTTCACCACCGCGGCCGTCGGGTGGCATGGTCCAGGGATGAGCATTGTGGAAGGCCAGGGTTCCATAATGGTGGGCGGGGTTCTCACCGGCTTTGTGATCGGAGGGGCGGCCGGCGGGGTGGCGACCGGCATGTTCGGCACGCAGTTGGCGGGCGCCGAAGACGTGGAGGTGTCGGTTCTCGCCGGCCTGGCGGTGGTGGTTGCGGCCGGAACCGTCCTTGGTTGGGCGGTGGGCCAGCTGTCGCAGGTGCTGGGGGTCCCGGAAGGCATGGCCGGCGCCGAGGGGGAGGAAGCGGGAGTAGTCAGGTTCCGGTTGAAGTCCGCCCTGGCCCTTCCCGTAATCGGAGTGGGGTTGATTGCCGTGCTGGTGCTGCCCAACGCGTACATCTTCCTGAAGTTCCCCGGTTGGGCGCCCATCATGGGATCCGTGGTAGCCGCCAGCATTCTCACCTTTGCCGGACTCTCCGCATCCCGACCGGGGATGCGCATCACCAAGGGAGAGTTCCTGCTGGCAGCCGCCGGGATCGGTGTGGTGGTTTTCATCCTCTTCGCGGTGCTCAACACCCAGGGGGCGGGACACGGCGAGTCGGAGGACGACCACGGCGTGGAAGCTGAAGCGATCGAGGTGGTCGTCCCCTCCTGATCCCGGCGCCGGTCTCAGGACGCGGGACGAAGCACCAGGGTGGATTCGGCCAGGGATTCCACCACATCCCGGTCCCAGGGGAAGGGTTGCATCTCACCCGCCGCCCAGGGTTCTAGGAGGTCGTCGTAATGGGGGTGGTAGGCATGGCCCGACTGTCCGGGTGCATGGATGGAGAGCGAGGAGTCCGGGTCGCCCAGGTCGATCACCATCCGGAACGACGGCACCCCGTCTGTCAGGTAGCCCTCGGAGGCGATCCATTGGGTCGCGTTGACTGTTCCAGGTCCTCCCGAGACGTTGTCGGTGTGCCGGTTGAAGACGGACTCGATCAGCGAGACGCCTGATTCGCCCAGGCTGGCGTTGTTGAAGACGCCGGTGTGGATGTCCCCCCATCGCCAATCTTCCGGGTTGTCGCCCATCAACTCGGCCAACTCGGTGTGGGCGTCTTCCAAAGCCTCATGGAGCACGAGGTCGCGCGTCTCCCGGCGCTCGGTTCCCTTACGATCCCACCAGGGGTCTTCAGGGGACTCCAGCAGGGCTTTCACCACCTCCATGTACCGGCTGCCCCCGTACGCCTCGTGGCCTTCGGGAAGCTCGTCGAAGGTGAGGGCCAGGAGATGGCGCCAGGTGGCGGCGTATGCGGCGGCCGCCGCCCCGTCGGAATCCATCTGCCCGGGTCGCTCCCCCCGCATCCACCCGGTCAGGAGTTCCTGCATAACCGCCACGTTCTCATTCCGGGCAGCCACGGCCGCCAACGCGGGAACCAGGAAGGCGGCGGATGGGTCCTGGTTGTCGAACTGTATGGCGCTCATCCCGGCGGTGTCCAGCGGAACGGCGTCGGCCAGCAATTCGTGGATGCGCCGGGCCCGGTAGCCGTAGTCGAAGTCACTGCCGATGTGGCGGACCAGGTCGGGCCGGGCGAGGGGTTGGTTGGCGGCCACCACTATCCCCGAGGGGGGATTGAACGACCAGGGAAGCGTCTCGAAGGGCCAGAAACCCTGCCAGTCGTATCGGCTCTCCCACCCGGGCGCGGGGTACCGTCCGTCGCCGGCCCCCCGGATGGGGATCAGCCCCGTGGCCTGGTAGCCGATGTTGCCGTCCGCATCGGCGTAGACCATGTTCAGGGGCGCCATGTCGAAGAGCGCGGCCGCCGCCCGGAACTCCTGCCAGTCATCGGCGAGGAGCATTCCCAGCACGGCGTCGAGGTTGCGGGTGGTTCGGAGGGCGGTCCATGCCAGGGAGACGGCATGGGGGTCGGGGATCTCCACGGCTCCGCCTCTCCCCAACTCGTCAACCGGTTCGTATATCCCCGAGATCACCGGCCCGTGGTGGGTTTCCCTGATCGTGATCTCCACCGGATCGGCCCCGGCCACCTTGATGACCTCGGTGCGGGTGGACATGGGGCGCCACTTTCCGTCCACCTCGTACAGGAGTGGGTCTTCCGGATGAACCCGCTCGATGAAAAGGTCGGAGACGTCACCCAGCAGGCTGGTGAAACCCCAGGCCAGAAAGCCGTTGTGCCCGACGGTGACCAGGGGTGTGCCGGGCAGGCTGAATCCGGCCGCCTCCAGCGGGCAGGAGGCGCTCACGGGCCGGCAGTGGAGACCTACCCGGTGCCAGATGGAGGGAGTCTGGCCCCCGAGATGGGGATCGTTGGCCAGGAGCGGCGTTCCGGACAGGGTGTGACGGCCCGACACGACCCAGGAGTTGGATCCTCGGGCCCGGTTGTCCTGGACGAGCCCGACGCGGTCGGCGCCCACGGTGAGGACCGCCGCTTCCCCCAGGGCGTTGAAGGCTTCTCGAACCCGCGGGGAGGGCAGAGGTGCGCCAGTCGACTGCGGCGATGGCGGCGGTATTTCCCACTCCGGAACGATCACGGGGTGATCCTCGGGGTATTCGGGCCAGAGTTGGGCGACCTGTTCGGTCGGAATCGACTGTGAGAGCACTGCCCGTTCCAGCTCCGAGACGATGTTGGTGCGAAGGTCCCATGCCATCAACTTGAGGAAAGCCAGTGTGTCGGTGGGCTTCCACGGCGCCGGCCGGTAGTCGGGGTTCTGGATTCCCAGGAAGGCGTACTCCAGGCTGATCTCCCACTCCCCCCGCCCCCCAAGGTAGGCGTTGACGCCCTGGGCATAGGCGTCCAGCAGGGTCTGCATGAGAGGCGACAGCGCCTGGTATTCGCGGGCCGCCACCTGTTCCCATCCCAGGGTTCGCAGGAAGATGTCGGCTTCCAACTGGGCCTCGCCGAACAATTCAGCGGTGCGGCCGGTGGCCACGTGCCGGTAGAAGTCCATCTGCCAGAAACGGTCCTGGGCCTGAACGAAACCCTGCGCCATCATCAGGTCCTCGAAGGTGGAGGCGTAAATGTGAGGTGTGCCGTGGCGGTCCCGGATCACGGTGGCCTCGGCGGTCAAACCCGGCGCCACCAGGTCCCCGTCCATCTGTGGAAAGGATCGGCGGACCACCAGCAGGGCGGCGACGGCCACCAGAACCACAAGGAGAACGACCCATGGACCGATGCGTCTCAGCAGGCGGAGCGGGAGAGAGCGGCGTTTCCGGGGAGGCGGTTGCGGGTTGTCGGGAGGCCGGGGACCCTTCAATACTCCACTCCCGAGGTGGGGGACCGGCGGAGGTCCCGCTCGATGGAGTCCCACTTCCGTTCCGACGCGATCCATTTGAACCAGATCACCACGATCGTCCCCCACAGGAGCAATCCACCTCCGAGTTTCATTATCAGCCCCGCCACCTGGAGATCGGTGACCGTTGACACTCCAAACCGGGAGGCCGAATCGATGTACGACGGATACAGAGGGGAGCGACTGAAGGTCAGGAAGGAAGCCGGCACGGTGGGGATGATGGAATGCAGGAACAGGTACAGCATCCGCAGGGGAGGATTCAAGCGGGGAATCAGCGGCGTGGGGCTCACCACCGGGAGCCACATCAGGATCGAGACCCCGAACAGCCACAGGTGGGCCGCGAAGTGGAAGAGGCTCGAGTTCACCATGGCCTCCACGATGGGCCGCCAGTGCATACCGGCCAGGCTCAGGTGGAAGAGGAAGAAGGCGGGAAGCGGCCTGCACAGGCTGCGCAGGATCGTCAGGCCTCGCGGGGAGGTCAGGATATGCTCAGCCATCCAGCGGGGCGTGCCCATCAGCATCAGGGGCGGGATCACCAGGGCCACCAGCATGTGCTCGACCATGTGGAGGCTGAAGAAGACCTGCTCGGCCAGGTCGTGGAAAGGCCAACTGGCGCTCCCGGCCAGGAGGGCGAGCGCTCCGAACCAGAGCCAGCGTTGGCGAGGCGTGGCGGACGGCATGACCGGGGCTACCAGGGGGCGTATGCGCCGATCTGCGTGGAAGTAGAGCACTCCCAGCGCCACCACCACCGCCAGGACATCCCAGTGAGGATGCCAAGCCGGCAAGTTGTCAGCCTCCCAGTGCTATAACGCCGAAGGCCAGGAGCACGATCGCATACAGGATCATTGCCAGGATGAATCCCGCGGTGAAGAACTTGGAGAGGGTTGAATCCTCAAAACGCAAGTGCATGTACCACCCAACCACGATCACGAATTTGATGAACGCCAGAATGATCAGGAGCGGAGCGTCCCAGCCACCCATGTCCGCCGCCTCGTTCACGTAGAAGAGGGCGACTTCGATGATGGTCAGCACCGCCAGCAGGATGGCGATCTTCACATATTGGAGTGGCGTCGGATGATGGTGATCGCCGGAGTGGGTGGCCATTGTCAGCCAACTCCCGCCGGGACGCTGGCCAGCAGATAGACCACGGTGAAGATCACGATCCAGATTATGTCCACGAAGTGCCAGTAGAGACCTACCAACTCCAGGTTGAGTCCGGAGGCTTCCGAGAGTTCTCCCTGGCGGCGGGAGATCCCGTACAAGGTGAGCAGCATCAGGATTCCCAACAGCACGTGGAAGCCGTGGAAGCCGGTGAGCATGTAGAAGGCCGAAGCAGCGGGGTTGGTGGTCATCTTCATGGCTCCGACCGTGATGAACTCGGTGAACTCGAAAACCTGCCCGCCCAGGAAGACCGAGCCGAGCATTGCGGTGGCCAGAAGCCAGGTCCGGGTGGCGTGCTGGTCGTGGCGGGCCAGCGCGTTGTGAGCCAGCACCATGGTCAATGAGCTCATCAGCAGGGCGAAGGAGGAGAACGACGTGAAGGGAATGTCGTAGATCTCGGCCGGGTAGGGACGGGCGAAGCCGGGCTGTCCCTGGTAGAGGAGGTAGTTGGTGATCAGGGCGCCGAAGAAGAGGAACTCGGAGCTGAGGAACACCCACATCCCCAGCTTGCGGTGGTCTATGCCGGTTGACTCGTGCTGGTCGTGATGGTCCATTGCGGCTGCCGCCTCCATCAGGCGTCGTCCTCCAGCGAGGAGTACCCGTCTCCCGACGGCTCGGGATCGTCATGCTCGTCATGGGGCTCCTCCAGGGGTTCCATGCTCCATCCGAAGGAGGCGGAGGCCACCACCAACACCCCGATCAGAATCAGTAGTTTCCCCACGAAAGAGGTGTGGTAGATGATCCCCCATCCCACCAGGGGTATTCCCGCCGCCAGCAATATGGGGTAATAGGAGGGAGCGGGAAGGTGGATGGGATGGGGCGGGTCTATGCCGGTCTCCATCAGGTCCGTGAGTGTTTCCTCCGCCTCCGGTCTGCGGACCGGCCTCCCCTCGGAGTCTTCGGCATACTTCTTGTGCCAGAAGTCGTCGAGGGAGGTGACCGTGGGCGCCACTCCGAAGTTGTATTCGGGGGTGGGATTGGGGGTGGTCCATTCGACGGTCCGGGCGTCCCATGGGTCCATTCCCGAGGGTTCACCGTGTTTCTTGGACCTCCACCAGTTGAACATGAAGATCAGAACCCCGGCGGCGATGACGAAGGCTCCGACCGTGGCCACCAGGTTCCAGAAGTCGAATCCCGCCTCGGGCGGGTAGTAAGCGGTCCGCCGCACCATACCTTGCAGGCCCAGCCAGTGCATGGGGGCGAAGGTGAGGTTGAACCCGGTGAACATCGTCCAGAAATTGAGCTTCCCGAGCTTTTCGTTGAGTAGCCGGCCGGTCATTTTGGGGAACCAGTAGTAGAGCCCGGCGAATAACCCGAACACCGACCCTCCGAACAGGACGTAGTGGAAGTGGGCCACGATGTAGTAGGTGTCGGTCTGCTGCCAGTCGGAGGGGACCACGGCGTGGGTCACCCCGGACAGACCCCCGATCACGAACATCGCCACGAACCCGATGGCGAACAGCATCGGGGTGGTGAATTTTAATCGACCTCCCCACATGGTGCCCATCCAGTTGAAGATCTTGACGCCGGTCGGGACCGCGATGGTCATGGTTGACAACCCGAAGGCGGCCTGGGCCACCGGGCTGATCCCCGAGGCGAACATGTGGTGGGCCCACACTCCGAATCCCAGGAAGGCGATGGCCGCTCCGGCGAAGACCACCGCCGCGTATCCGAAGAGGGGCTTCTTGCTGAACACCGGTAGGACCTCGGAGACGATCCCCATGGCCGGGAGGATCAGGATGTAGACCTCGGGATGGCCGAACAGCCAGAACAGGTGCTGCCAGAGTATCGGATCGCCACCGGCCTCTGCTACGAAGAACAGGCTCCCGAACTGACGGTCGAAAGTCACCATGAACAGGGCGATGGCGATGATGGGAAGGGAGAACAGCAGGAGAAGGGCGACCACCAGGCTCATCCATACGAACACCGGCATCCGGAGCAGCCGCATACCAAGGGCTCGCATGTTGAAGATGGTGACGATGAAGTTGACCGACGAGATAAGGGAGGCCAACCCCAGGAATTGGACGCCCAGCGCCCAATAGTCCATGGCCGTGCCGGGTGAGTAGAAGGGCCCGGCGTTCGGTTGATATCCGAACCAACCGCCATCCGGCATCCCCCCTAGGACGGTGTTGTCCGCCGGATCCAGGTTCCCCGACACCCCTTCTACGCCGGCGGGCGCCGCCGGGTCGCTGAAAACCAGCACGGAGTAGAGAAAGATTCCCGCAAACAGGAAGATCCACCAGGACAGGGCATTCATCCGGGGGAAGGCCACGTCTCGGGCGCCGATCATCAGCGGGAGGAGATAGTTGATGAAGGCTGCGGAGATGGGCATGATGAACAGGAACACCATGGTGGTCCCGTGCATGGTGAAGGCCGCGTTGTATTCGGCGGCGGTCAGGAAGGTGTTGTCGGCTGACGAGAGCTGGATTCGCAGTAAAAGAGCCTCGAGGCCTCCGACCAAAAAGAAGATGAACGCCGCATAGCCGTACATGATCCCGATCTTCTTGTGATCGGCGGTGGTGATCCACCCCCAGAATCCCGTGGTGGAGCGGGGTCTGCGGAAGATGGTTGTGGCGGGGCGGCGCTCGGCGGTGGCGGTCATCTGGAGAACTCCGGCCTGGCGGCTGTCGAAACGACTTTCTCGGGAACGGGTCGGGTCAGGTGCAAGTTTACGCTCACTTCAGGGTATCCAGCCAGGCGATCAGATCTTCTATCTCCTGGTGGGTGAGATCCAGGTTGGGCATGAAGGACCCGGGTTTGACCTTGGGAGGGTTGGCCAGCCATTCACGCAGGCCATCCGACCAGGACTGTCCCTCGCGGGGAAGAATGGCGCCGGCGAACACGCTCCGGGAGGCGAAGTGGGTGAGATTCGGCCCGTTGAAGAACTCGTCCGCCACCAGGTTGGTGCCCTGGTAATCAGGCCCGTAGTCAACCGTGTGGCATTGGGTGCAGCCTTGCTCCTGGAACACCTTCAATCCGGCTTCCGCCGGGCTCTCGGTTGCGGGCGGAACGGCGTATTGCTGCTGGTCCGCCACCCAAGCGTCGAAGTCCGTCTGGGTCATCGAGATCACCCTGGCCCTCATCAGCGAGTGGGAGAGCCCGCAGAACTCGGCGCAGTGCCCCCAGTATTCGGCAGGTTCATTGGCCTGGAGCCTGAGCGTGGTCTCCTGGCCGGGAACCAGGTAACGCTTCCCCATCAGGTGGGGAACCCAATAGTTGTGAAGCACGTCGGCCGACGTCATGTAGGCGCAGACCTCCCGGTCGATGGGCATTGCAAGCACGCTGGCGGACTCGATCCCGTGGTCGGGGTACCGGTACTCGAACCACCACTGATGCCCGATGATCTCCACCGGCATGGCGTCGTCGCCGCATTCGGTCAGGTCGAACACCCCCTGGATGGTTGGCACCGCGATCACGGTCAGTATCAGGGCCGGGATGATGGTCCAGGTGATCTCCAGCTTGTTGTTGCCATGGATCTGGCGGGGGTCCTTGCGTCCTTCTCTATCCCGAAAGAGGAGAACTATGAGGAGTATCCCTCCCTCGACCACCACGAATATGACCACGGCGATCCAGAACACCTGCCAGAACACCGCGTCGATCCTCTCGGCGAAGGGCCCGGCCGGCTCGAAGGTGGTCAGGGGAGCGTCCTCGATCTCCACCAGGCTGCAGGCGGCAAGGCCGAAAACCGTTAAGGCAACCAGCGATCCCCATCTGATGAGTGGTCGTATGAGCCGCCCCAGGTGCCGCCAGATCATATAGGGCAGATGATACGATCTGTGCCTGCTCTTCCCAATCCGGGCCGTCGCCGACTCATCTTGTGAGCCCTTTCAGAGCGGAGGGTGATTGGCCGGTTGCTACGCTGAAAATAGGATGGTGAATGACAATGGCCGGGCCTTGGTGAGCCTGGAGGATGTGGTCATGCACTACCCGGTCAGAATGGAGGGGATAGTGGGACGTCGGCGCCAGCTGAGAGCGGTTGACGGAGTGAGCTTTTCCATCTCCGAAGGTGAGGCTCTGGGGCTGGTGGGAGAATCGGGCTGCGGAAAGTCCACGGTGGCGAAGCTGATGATGCGCCTGCTGACCCCTACCAGCGGTCGGGTTGTGTTCATGGGTCGGGACATAACCGACCTGGGGAGACGGGAGATGCGACCGCTGCGGCGCCACATGCAGATCGTCTTCCAGGATCCATTCGCTTCCCTGAATCCCGGGATGAAAGCCGGAGAAATCGTGGCCGAGCCCCTGGTGGTCCACGAAGGGCGGCGTCCCGACCCCGGGAGGGTTGCAGACCTGTTGGAACTGGTGGGATTGCATCCCGGCGACGCCCGGAAGTATCCCCACGAATTCTCAGGAGGGCAGCGCCAGCGTATCAGTATTGCCCGGGCCTTGGCGCTGCGGCCCAAGCTCCTGGTGTTGGATGAGCCGGTGTCGGCCCTGGATGTCTCCATCCAGGCGCAGATCATCAATCTCTTGATCGAGTTGAAGCAGAACCTGGGGTTGGCTTATCTCTTCATTGCCCACGATCTGTCCGTGGTACGTCATGTGTGCGAACAGGTGGCTGTCATGTACCTGGGAAGGATCATCGAGTGGGGTGACCGGGAAGAGGTGTTCTCCCGGCCCTGTCACCCCTACACCCAGGCCCTGGTGTCGGCGGTCCCGGTACCCGAGCCGTTCTCTCGGGAGGAACGGAGCCGCATCCTCCTGGAGGGCGACGTGCCGAGTCCTCTCCATCCTCCTTCGGCTTGCCGGTTCCGGACACGGTGTTGGAAGGCGCAGGAACTGTGCGCAACCGAGACGCCCGTGCTGGAACGCCGCCTGGCCGGAAGCGGGAGAGCGGCCTGTCACTTTCCGGAGCAGGTGGAAGCAGTCAGAACAGGACCATGATCCGACTTCGAACCGCCCATCTTGAGGTGAGGGTCGATGAGAACAAGGGAGCGGAGATCCTCTGGTTGGGCCGGCCGGGGGGGCGAAATCGTCTGGCCTGGATCGACTCCGACTGGCCTCTGCGCGCCTCGGCCGGCGCTTCCTATTACTCCTCCGACCTCGATTGGCTGTCCGAACATCGGGGCGGGTGGCAGGAGATGTTCCCCAACGCAGGAGCAGGCTGCACGGTGGCGGGCGTCACCCACCCCGTCCACGGTGAGGCATCCATGGCCCCCTGGGAGATCCTGGAGACTTCGGGTGACAGCCGGGTCACCCTACGCTGCTACACCCACACCCCGTTGGTTCTGATCCGCAAGATGACTCTCGATCCGGAGAGCCCCCGACTTCACCTGGAAGAGGAGGTCCACAATCGGTCGGACATGGATTCTCACTATTTGTGGGGTCATCATCCCACCTTCGCGGCGCCGCCGGGCACCCGCATGATCATCAAGGGGGCCCGCCTGGAGGTCCCGGGGTTGGGCGTGCCCGAGGACGACCTGTCACCGGGAGGCGGGTACTCCTGGCCGTGGGTACAGGGCCGGGACGGCGAGCCGGTTGACCTGGGTGAGATGCCTCGCCAAGCCGTGGAGCGTCTGGCGTATCTCACAGAGGTTCCCGAACCGGCCTGCCACATCCAGCGGCCCGACACCGGAGACCGGTTGACGTTCGAATGGTCGGCGGACGCCTTTCCCTATGCGTGGTTGTGGATAAACCGGAAGGCTTCCCGATTTCCCTGGTTCGGCAGGCTGAGTTCGATGGCGGTCGAGCCGGTGAACGCCTGGCCGGCCGATGGGCTGGCTGCCGCCATGGACCGGGGACAGGCGCCGGTGCTAAGGGGTGGACGGACTGATAAGGCATGGTTGAGCGTGCGGCTCAGCGAGTTGTGAAAGGAGATGATGTGAGATGAGCCAGGTAGAGGTTTACAGCGCCGGTCTCGACCATCCGGAATGCGTGGCGATCGATCCCGATGGTCGGGTCTGGGCCGGAGGAGAAGCGGGACAGATATATGTAATAGACCCCGAGACCCGTCAGGCGGAAGTGATCTGCCAGTTGAAGGCCATGGCCGCCGGTCTGGCCTTCGACCGCAACGGCTATTGCTATGTCTGCAGCCAGGACAACACCATCGCCAGGGTTGCAGCTTCGGGCGAATGGGAGGTCTTTTGCGACTCGGTGGACGGTCGTCCCCTTCGGGGGCCCAACTTCCCGGCCTTCGGCCCCGACGGGAGCCTTTACGTCTCGGGCTCCGGGGACTATCCGGGACCCACCGGGGAGATCTACCGCATCAGTCCCGGCGGCGAGGTCACGGTGTTCCACTCGGGTCCCTTCTATTACGCCAACGGGTTGGCCATCGATCAGGACGCCAGGTTCCTGTATGTCGCCCAGACCGCCACCGACGACGTGGTGCGGGTTCCCCTGGACGGATCGGGTACCCCGCCCGAGCAGGTGTGCGCCCCGGGAGCGCTGCTGCCTATGCCCGACGGGTTGGCTTTCGACGCCGACGGGAACCTCTACGTGACCTCATTCGGCGCCAGCGCCCTCGAGCGCATTCGCCCTGACGGGGAAATCGAACTGGTGGCGCAGGACGAGCGAGGCCTGACGATGAACCGGGTCACCAACTGCGCCTTCGGAGGCCCGGACCTGGAGCTATTGTTTCTGGCCAACCTGGGAGGTTGGCACATCTCAGTGATGACCCCCGACACTCCTGGCCAGCCCCTGTTCTGCTAAACCGTCCATTCCCGCAGTAGTGAGACGCCTTGCTGCCGCATTAGCCAAGTCGTATTTGAGCCGTCAGTCCGCCGTCCACCACCAGGGTCTGGCCGGTGATGAAGCCGGCGTCGTCTCCGACCAGGAATGCCACCACCCCCGCGATGTCGCCGGGTTTTCCCCGTCGGCCAACGGCATGAAGGGCGGAAACCGACGCGGCGAATTCCTCCGGATCGTCCATCTTGGCCAGCACTCTGTCCCAGGCGGCGGTGTCGATGAATCCCGGAGCGATGGCGTTCACCCGGATCCCCTTAGGTCCGAGTTCCAACGCCAGGGTCCTGGTGAGACCGATTACTCCGGCCTTGGAGGCGGTGTAGGCGCCGTAGTCGGGAACGGAATACCAGGCCATCACCGAGGCTATGTTGACGATGCTGCCCCCTCCGGAACGCTCCATTAGATCAGCGGCCGCCTGGGCTGAAAGGGCGACGCTGCGAAGATCCACTTCCAGGCACCTATCCCACGCGGCGACGGTCATCTCCGAGAGTGGCTCGTTGTAGTCCAGTCCCGCGTTGTTGACCAGCACGTGCAAGGCGTCCCACCGCTGGGCCACCGCCGCGACTATCTGCGGGAATGCATCGGGTTCTCCGATGTCGGACTCGAGGAAGAACGCGTCCCCGCCGACCTCGTTTATCCGGTCTGCCACCTGATTGCCCCCATCAACGTTGATGTCGACCAGCGCCACCCGGTAACCATCCGCCGCCAGCCGAAAAGCGCATCCCCGTCCGATACCGGCGGCGCCGCCGGTGACGATTGCCACTCTCTGTTCCATTACCTGATCGGTTGTCCTTTCGATCTGGGGTCGATCACGTCTCTCAGCCCGTCGCCGAAGAGGTTGGTGGCAAACACTGTAATGGCTAGCGCCACCCCGGGGAAGAACGCCGTCCACCACGAGAGGGCCACGAATTGGCGTCCGTCCTGGATCATGGTTCCCCACTCCGCGGTGGGTGGTGGAATACCAAGTCCCAGAAAGCTCAGCGCCGCACCGGCCAGGATGGCCCCGGCCACGTGAATGGTCATCATCACCAGGATGGGCGGGAACACCCGGTAGATGATGTGGCGGAACAGCACCCGTCGGTCGCTGGCGCCGATCGCCACGGCGGTTTGCACGAACGGCGCCTCCTTGGCCTGGATGACCTGGCCGCGGGCCATGCGGATGTAGAACGGGATTCCCGACAGACCCAGGGCCAGGGAGACGCTCCACAGCCCCGGTCCCAGCACCGCCACCACCGTCAGGGCCAAGAGGATGGGAGGAAACGCCAGGGCGAGGTCCACGAAACGGGTCATCAGCAGGTCAGCCCACCTTCCGTAGTAACCGATGATCATCCCCGCCGTGGTTCCGATGATCGATGAGATCAACATCGGCACCAATCCCATGATCAGCGAGGGTCGGGCCCCGTGGATCACCCGGCTGAACACGTCCCGCCCCAGTTGGTCGGTACCCATCCAATGGTCGGCGCTGGGGGGTAGGAGAGCGTTGACCGGGTCGGTGTCGACCGGATCGAAGGGAGCCAGCCAGTCTGCGAAAAGGGCTGCGATCAACACCAATGCGAACAGGGCGCCACCCACCACCACCGAGCGATGGGACAGGAGTCGCCTCCAGACACCAACGGTGGTCTCGGTCAGTGGAGCCGGGGCAGGAGTGGCGTCAAGCATTTATCAGGTCGTTCCCAATTTGACCCGCGGATCCAGGACTCGGTAGAAGATGTCCACGATCACGTTGATCAGCACGAAAATGGAGGCCAGGATCAGGATGGATCCCTGCAGGACCGCCAGTTCGCGTTGGAGGATGCTGTCCACCACCAGTTTCCCGACGCCCTGGCGTCCGAACAGTGTCTCTATCACCACCGAGGCGCCCAGGAGGTTCCCGGTCTGCAGACCGATCATGGTAACCACCGGCACCAGGGCATTGCGCAGGCCGTGTCGCCACGTGACCCGAGAGTCCGAGGCGCCCTTGGCGCGGGCGGTGGTGATGTAGTCCTGTTCCAGGGATTCGATCAGGCTGCTTCTCACCAGGCGGGCCAGTATGGCCGCTTCGGCCAGGCCCAGGGTGATTGCCGGAAGAAACAGGCCGTCGAACCCTCCCGAACTGAGAACCGGAAACCACCCCAGGTTGACCGCGAACAGGATTATCAACATCAGTCCCAGCCAGAACTGGGGGACCGACAGTCCCAGCACCGCGGTCCCCATGGCCGCCGTGTCAACCAGGGTGTTGCGCCGCCGGGCGGCGAGCACCCCCAAAGGGACTCCGATCACCAGGGCGACAATCATTCCGGCTGCCACCAGGATCAGAGTCGAGGGGATCTGGGCGCCGACCAGTCCGATCACGGACCGGCCGGCTATCGACCGGCCCAGGTCGCCCCGTACCAGTCCCGACAGGTAGTCCCCCAACTGGACGATGACCGGCCGGTTGAGTCCCAGAGCCTCCCGCATCACCTCCTGCTGTTCGGGTGAGAATCTTGCTCCAGCCGACATTTTGGCTGTCACCGCGTCACCCGGTATGAACTGCATGAGCAGGAATATCAGGGTGGCGACGCCGATCAGCACGGGGATAGTCAGGGCCAGCCGGCCGACTATGTATCTCAGCACTGCTTTTTACTCTGCCCAATCCCGAACAGGCCCTGGGCGGCAAAGGTTGGTTCCTTTGCCGCCCCGGTGTCGGTCCGACACCAGGCCCGTCGGGTTTCGATCATTGCTACTGGCTCAGGGCTGCTCCTGCGAAGTACTTGTAGAACCCGGTGCCGTCCACCGAGAATCCGCTCAAGGCGTCGGAGAACGCCGTGAAGAAGTGCAGCTCGATGATGGGGACCATGTAGGCCTGATCCATCATGTAGCGCTGGAACTCAGAGAGGATCTCGGCGCGCTTGCCGACGTTCACCTCCACGAAGGCGGCATCCAGAAGAGCGTCCAACTGCGGGTCGTCGATGTGCCCGACATTGATGTTGCCCGGGCCGATTGACGAGGAGTGGAAGTCCCGGCGAATGGTTGCCGGGGAGCCGAACACGTCACCCATCGATGGAAGTGCGAACTGGGTCTCGCCGGTCACCGTGTAGTAGCCGCCACCCTCGTGGGTGACGACTTCGGCGTCGAAGCCGATCTCATTCAACTGGGCCTGCAGAAGGTCGACCCACGGGTTCCAGCTGGCATTCTCGATGATCTTGACGCTCAGGGTTTCACCACCCTTGCGGCGGACACCGTCATCGCCCAATACCCATCCGGCTTCCTCCAGCAATTCGACGGAGCGAGCCGGGTCAAGCGGGTAGTAGGTCTCCACGATCGGGTCGTACTCGGCAAAGTCGCTGGAGAGCGGCCCGAAGGCAGCCGGCGCCCGTCCGAAGAACACCGCCTGGACGATGGCGTCCTGGTCAACCGCGTGCAAGATCGCCTGGCGCACCCGGATGTCCGAGGTGGGGGAGATGTTGGGGTTGATGGCGTTGGCCTGCGGCAAGCCGGGCAGGGAGAAGCCTTCCACCGTAATTCCGTCCAGCGCCTCCAGTGGGGCGATGTTCTGGAAGGGAACCAGGTCCAGGAAGTGGATCTCGCCGGTGGAGAGGGCCGCGGTGCGGGCCTGCTCATCCGGGATGTACCGGAAGATCACCCGCTCGACGCGCGCCGGACCGGTGGTCCCGTAGAAGGAGAATGCTCCCCATGTCCAGTCGGGGTTGCGCACCATGGAGATGTGGCTTCCTTCCACCCATTCCTCGAAGATGAACGGACCGGTGCCGATCGGCTGTCGACCGGCATCGTCGCCCAGCGCTTCCACAGCAGCCGCGTTGGTGATCCCCGCACCCGGAGCCGCCAGGTCGATGAGGATGTCGGGCACGGGCGCCGAGAAGATCAACTTGATGGTGTTGTCGTCTATGACCTCGGTGTCCTGGTAGTTGACGGCGAGCAGCGCGGTCTGCGACCCGGTTACGTCGCCCTTCAGCCGGTCAAAGTGAGCCTTGACCACTCCCGCATTGAGTGGATCGCCGTTGTGGAAAGTGACTCCCTCTCGAAGCGTGAAGGTGATCTCGGTGGCGTCAGCGCTCTGGGTCCAGTGGGTGGCCAATCCGGGATGGATCTGCATCCCCTGCCCCAGGATGACGAGCGTCTCATAGATCTGGGCGGCAACCGCCATGTCGTTGACCGAGAGAGCGGCGAAGGCGTCAAGCTGTAGGGGCTCCTGGTTGGAGCCGAAGACGATGGTTCCTCCGCCCATCAACTCCTCGATTTGCATCTGAGCTTCTTCGACCTGCATCTGAGCTTCTTCGACCTGCTTCTGCGATTCGTCGGCCTCCATTTGTGCTTCTTCGGCAGCCTGGGCTGCGTCCATGGCAGCCATTTCTGCCTCTTCAGCCGCTTGCATGGCCTCATCGAGGGCGGCTTGTGCTTCCTCCCCACCGGCTGCTGCGGCTGCCTCGGCCTCTTCCAGCGCCATCTGAGCTGCGTCGGCTTCGGCCTGGGCCGCCTCCAAGGCTGCTTGCGCTGCGTCGGCTTCGGCCTGGGCTGCTGCCGCTGCGGCCTGGGCTGCGTCGGCTTCGGCCTGGGCTGCTGCGGCTGCCTCGGCCTGGGCTGCTGCCTCGGCGGCAGCCTCGTCGGCCGCACCGTCGTCGCCGCAGGCGGTGGCGATCAGCGTCAAAGCGATAATGATGCCGAGCCATGCCCGGCCCTTCAGTCTCTTCATTTTCCTCTCCTATTTCATTGGGGACGCACAGCGTGAGTGCCCCCCGAGAATTGATTCTCCCAAGATACATCGACATCCATGGTCGGACAACCAGAACCAGGTTCTGATTGAGTTTGTCTCGGGAGTGGCCTTAGCCGGTTTCGGCCAGGTAATGACAGGCGCCGGTTTGGCCGCCGCCCAGTGAAATCAACTCCGGAACCTGGTCGCGGCACGGTTGGCGTCCTCCTGACAAGTCGCACCGGGTATGGAAGGCGCATCCGGTGGGTCGTGCGGCCAGAGTTGGTGGAACTCCGGGGATCGGCTGCAGGTGTTCCAGTTCCGCGTCCAGCCGGGGAAGGCTGGTGAACAGTCCCATGGTGTAGGGGTGACGGGGCTTTTGGAAAATGGTCTCGACTGTTCCGGTTTCCACGATTCTCCCGGCATACATGACGGCTACCCTGTCCGCCACTTCGGCGATTACTCCCAGATCGTGGGTGACCAGGATCATCGAGGCGCCGGCCGCTCCACAGCCGGCGGCCAGCACCTCCAGAACCTGAGCCTGAATGGTGACGTCCAAGGCGGTGGTGGGCTCATCAGCAATCAGAACAGAGGGTTGGTTGGCGATCGCCACGGCGATGACCACCCGCTGCCTCATGCCTCCCGACAACTCGTGGGGGAACTGCCGGTAGCGCTGGCGGGGATTGGGGATGTCCACCAGATCCAGCAGTTCGATGGCCCTCTCCCGAGCGTCGGAGCGGGAATAGCCATGGATTCTGAGAGCCTCGGCGATCTGGCGTCCTACCCGCATCACCGGGTTCAGTGAGGTCATGGGGTCCTGGAAAACCATGGCGATTTCCTTGCCTCGGATTCCCTCCAACTTCTCATCCGACAGCGTCAGCAAGTCCTGGCCCCTGTAGAGGACCCGGCCTCCGTCGATCCGGGCGTTGTCGGGAAGGAGCCCGACCAGAGAGGAGACCGTCACTGTCTTTCCGGATCCGGATTCCCCCACCACTCCCAGGATGTCGCCGGGGTGAAGGGCAAAGCTGACGTCTTCGATGGCGGGGAGCACCCCGGAGTGAGTCTCGAAGGAGATTGACAGATTGCGAACCTCAAGTAGGGGCGCCGGGTCTTGAGATGAAGAGTGATGGTCGGACATCGGTCCCGACATCGGCTATTCCGTGTCGCCTTCCGCCAGATTGGCGAGGAGCAAGCCGGCCTCGCGCTCCAGCACGGAGGCGGCTTCGGAAGTGTATGCCGTTGCCCAGTTCGGTTCGTAGCCTCCCCTCTCGAACTCCTCTGCAGTGGGTACGTACCCGGTGTGGCCGTTCGAATATCCCGCCATGTGGGTGTATTCGAATGGGGAGGACTCCCTGACCCGCGCTCCTATTTCCGCAAAGGGTTCTCCCGGGAAACCCACCAGCGTTACCGAGTCAATCCTGATCCCGTGCACCGTGGTGGGCAGGTAGGCCCTCCCCTTGCCCAGCTTGGCCCAGGCGGCGCTGAGGATGGCGCGCCGGGCCCGGAACCGGGCTTCCGCGACCTGGCCTGCGGGAGCACCTGACTTCTCCAACTCCAGGAACGTCCGGGACAAGCTCTGGGCGTGGTTCTCTGCCTGGCCGGGGTCCTCGGTCGGGCGAAGGGGCATCTCGATGTTCCGTTCGATCACTTTGATCACCGGCTCGCGGTCGGGAATAGGCTCGTCCACCCAGATCCCCAACGGCGCTCCCGATTCAACGATGCCTCCGAATCTTCGTCGGGTGGGTCGGGTGCGGATGCCGGTGAACACCTTGGCGGCTTCGGCCCCCAGCATGGTCCCCATCCGCTCGGCGGCGCCCAGGTCGCCGGTCAGAGCCTCGATGGTCATCATGTTCCCCGCGCATCCCTGCAGGTAAAGGCAGGCGGCGCCGGTCAGTTCTTCAACGACCCGTTTGGCCACCCCCGGAAAGTCCGGGCTGAGCAGACGGTTCTGATAGGCCAGAACGATCGGATGAGCCGCGTAGCAAACCAGCGCCACCAAGGGGTTCTCGTCCATGTCGTCGAATCGCACCACCAGCACGCGGTGGTCAGCGAAACCCTCGACATTCTGGCCCACCACCAGTTCGCCGGTTGGCGCCCGAAGTCTGCGGTTTACCGCGATCTCGCTCTCGCCCCACCCCGCGGCCAGCCGGGCTGGCCGAAGAGCAGCCTTGGCCTGATGGGTTGCACCCAAGGTCTGCGACCAGACCGTCTCCCGGTAGCCCGCAGTCAACTCGTGGCCTCCCCGGCCCGCACGGGATCCCGTAAGGTCCGACCAAACCGGTCCGGCATGGGTGTGGGTGTAAGAGACCCTCACATTTCTGGGGTCGATATCCAACACCCCGGCCACGTCACTCCGGATGCGATCAGAATCCGCCACCGTCACCTCCCCCAGGTCGTAGTCCAACACAGCGAGGGTCTGGGTCTCGCCCTCCACCACCAGCACGGTTACGAAGAGGTCTAGGTGCACGCCCTCGGCCCGATGATGAGTCTGCGCTCCCCAGCCGGCGTGTTCGATCCCGATCGGCGGCGTGATGACTGCGCGGCCCACTCCTACTCTCATGCTGCTACTCCCTGTGTTGCCTTGGTCAATCGGTGTGGTTCCTGCTCGAAGGGACGCAATGCCCCGGCCTTGAGGATGGGAAATGAGGATACCGAGCAGCGTCCGTTCACCGCGGTGGAGGCCAGTCGAGTTTCTTTGCAGTCAGTCCCCCATCCACCTTGAGAGTCTCCCCGGTGATGAAGCTTGCCCGCGGGGAAAGCAGGAAGGTGATCGCCTCCGCCAGTTCGGCGGTGGACCCGAAACGCAACTGGGCGTGAAGGGCGTCTGCGTCGGGCTTGGAGAGCCTGCCGCTCTCTATGGCCTCCCTGGCGAGAGGCGTGTCGATGAAGCCGGGGGCCACCGCATTGACCCGGATTCCCAAGTGGGCCCATTCGGTGGCCAGCGTCCTGGTCAGGGCGCTGACCGCCGCCTTCGCGGCGGCATACGGCGCCCGGAGCGGCCAGCCGAAGAACTCGGAGACCGAGGAAAGATTGACGATTGCCCCGCCCTGGTTGTCCATCATGTGCCGGCCGGCGGCCTGGCACCAATAGAAGGTCCCGGACAGGTTGGTGTCGAGAATCTTCTGCCAATCTTCGAGAGGAAAATCCACGCTGGATCCGGCCAACTGAATCCCGGCGCAGTTGACCAGGCTCCGCACTGGCGTCCCCCAGTTCTCGATCTCGCTCACTGCCCGGCGAACGCTCTCGGGCCGGGAGACGTCGCAAAGCACCTCCAGTACCCGATCGGGACCGTACCGCCCGATCAGCGGCTCAGCATGGCCAGGTTTAAGGTCGACGGCGGCGCACCGGGTCCGGGGGTCTTCTTCCAGGAGGGTCATCGCCACCGCCGAGCCGATGCCTCCCGCTGATCCGGTAACAATGGCCACCCCGGCGGAGTCGTTGTCCACGTTAGGCGCACCTCGGCGTTTCGGTCATGTCATGTCCCCGGCTGCATCGAGCGTTTCCCTTGTCAGGCTAGCCGACGCTTTCTGTTTCTGAGGAGGTCGCCCCACGGGACGAACCCGATGGTGCGGGCCCCTGGTAGGCTCCTCGGCTGATGGCGACCATCGCCTATCCCCCTATCCCGCTCTGGGAGATCGGGCCGTTGCGGTTCTCTCTCCACGGCGTGTTCGCAGCGGTGGGTTTTTTCGCGGGCTTCTGGGTGGTGGTCCGGATGTTGGAGCGGCGGGGTTTCGATCCGGCCGGTTTTCACTCCTTGGCGGTGTGGATTCTGGTCGGGGGCCTCCTGGGGGCTCGCCTTCTTACCGCGCCTGCCGCTTTGTTGGACGGAGCGGGATGGGCGGCTCTCAACCCGGTGGTCGGCAACTACTCCATCATGGGGGGATTCGTTGGAGGAATCGTGATGGGGCTTTGGAGGTTGCGCCGCGGCGGGCTTCCGATCCTGCTCCATCTGGACCTGGCCGGCTTCGGACTGGCGGTTGGCACGGTGGTGGGGAGGATCGGGGATCTTGCCATTGTCGAGCACCTGGGCAGGGCCACCACCGTCCCCTGGGGGTATGAGGTCCGTCCAGGCTATGACCTGGCGCCTCAGCACAACGGGCTGGAGTGCACCGTGGCCGAGGCGGGTCCGGACGGGATCTGTGGCGTCTACCACCATGCCGCACTGTACGACATGGTGGGGGCGGGGGTCCTGCTGGCGGTGCTGTGGCTTATCTATCGCCGGGCGCCCCTCCGCTACGGACAGCTCTTCTCGGTCTGGGTGGTGTGGTACGGCCTGCAGAGGTTCCTGCTGGACTCTCTCCGCTTCGGGATGGGCGATGCCACTCTGGGCGGGTTCACCTGGAACCAGGTGAGCGCCCTGGGAGGGGCGGCGCTGGGAGTGGCCCTGTTCTGGTGGTTCGGACGACGCCAGCCGAGCGTCTCCCCCGAGACGGATACAAGTATGGGGGCGGCGTCGGCGGCAACTCACCACGAGAGCCAAGCTGGCGAGGACCATTTGCGACAACCCCCGGAGGCGGGGTAATATCTCCCTTCTGATGCAGGCAGAAGGATTCGGTCGCTATTTCGTCTTTACCGGGCCCCGGCTCCGGAGGGCATAGCGCGGAACGACCAACCGACGAACGCCTGACCCGGAGCCCGGCTCCGGGTTTTCTTTTGCCCGGCGCCGGTTCCCGAGCGTTTACAGCTAAGAGGTATGGCAGTGGAGAGACAAGCAACCAAGGAAAGCCGATCAAAGCCCACCGTGGTGACGGTGGGGAGTACCAGGTTTGGGCGCGATCCGTTCCCGGTGATCGCCGGACCCTGCGCGGTGGAGAGCGAAGAGCAGATCAACACCGTGGCGGAGGTGGTGGCCGACGGTGGCGCTTCGATCCTGCGAGCCGCCACCTACCGGCAGGCCAACTCTCCCTACTTCTTCCGGGGTTTGAGACTCGAGGGGGCCAGGCTCCTGGCCGAGGCCGGCAAGCGGGTGGGGCTACCGGTGGCCATGCCGATCATGGAGGAGCGGGAACTGGAGGAGGCGGGGCCCTTGGTCGACCTGTTGGAGATCCACCACGGATCGATGCAGAATTTCGAGTTGTTGAGAGTGGCGGGTCGCTCTCAGAAGCCCGTGATGATTCGCCGGGGTCCCTCGGCCACCCTCGACGAGTTCCTGTGGTCGGTGGAGTACCTCATGGCCGAGGGGAACGATCAGATCATCCTGGTGGAGCGGGGCATCCGCACCTTCGGGACCGGTCATCGCGACACTCTGGACATCACGGCCGTCCCCCACCTCAAGGAGATCTCCCACCTCCCGGTGCTGGTGGACCCGAGCCACGCCTCGGGGGGCGCGACGCGGGTGCCGCCCCTGGCATTGGCCGCCCAGGGAGTGGGCGCGGACGGCCTGATAGTGGAGGTCCATCCCCGGCCCGAGGCGGCCAAGACCGAAGGCCCACGGCAGTTGGATCTGGAGGAGTTCGCCGACCTGATGGTGGAACTGGGTATCAGCCGGCTCCGTTCCCGCATCGACCTGGTCGACCGGGAGATCGTCCGGCTGCTGGCCCGCCGGCGGCAGCTGAGCCTGGAGGTAGGCAGGGCCAAGGCCGACCAGGGTTGGCCGGTGAAAGTGCCCGACCGGGAGGCCGAACTCTTGGAGGTGGTGCGTGAGGAGGCCCTCCTCACCCAACTCGATCCGGATTACATCGAGAGACTTTTCGAAATGGTGCTGGAAAGCTCCCGCCGCGCCCAACGCGAGATGCGCCGCAGCGAAGGCTAAAGCTCTTCTCCGAACCACCCGGGATCGGCTAGCATCTTGGCCGAGTCGGCTACGGAGATGGCCGAGGCAGGGCCCCGTCGTCCAGCGGCCTAGGACGCCGGCCTTTCAAGCCGGTAACGCGGGTTCGAATCCCGTCGGGGCTACTTTGATCCAATCGAGATAGATGTCCGTACAGATCTACAACCGGTTCCTGGCGCTACTGGTCCTGATGGCCCTGGCGGCCGCTGTGGCGTTGGTGTTCCGTCCGGTGCGGCGGACTGCGGGGGACCTGGGTTTGGACAGATCGTGGAGGTGGCCCGCCTTCCTCCTGGCCGCCGCCGCGACCGCCGGGAGCCTGGTCTTCTCGGAGGTGATCGGTTATGAGCCCTGCGAGCTTTGTTGGTACCAGCGGATAACCATGTATCCCATGGTGGTGATCTTCGGGGTGGATCTCCTGGGCCCCGACGGCGACTCGCGTATCCGCCGGTACGCGCTCCCTCTGGCGGTAGTGGGATTGGCGATCAGCGTGTATCACTACCTGGTGCAGGTCTTTCCGGATGCCGGCGCCGGGGTGTGCGGGATGGGTGTGCCATGTTCGGCGCGTTACGTTGAAGAATTCGGGTTCGTGTCCATCCCCTTTATGGCCGGAGCCGTGTTTGCCCTGATAGTCGCTATTCTCTTGGCTTTCGGAAAGCCGATCTCTACGGGAGAAGCAACAGATGGCGGCTAAGAGCAGGAACAAACTGGTGATCATCCTGGGAGCGGGAGTTGCTGTGGTGGTCGCCGGGCTGGTGGCGTTCTTCACCGTGGCCGGCTCCGAGCCGGAGACCGCAGAGGTCACCGTCCAGGGGGATCCCATCCCGGTGCTGGCCGGGAATGCCCCCGTCGGCCAGGATGTCGCCTTCGGCTGGGATGCGCCCACGGTGACGGGTTCCGACTGGAAGGGCAACCCGGTGGCCATCGATCGGGCTGACGGGCGCCCCAAGGTGATCGTGTTCCTGGCCCACTGGTGTCCGCACTGTCAGGCGGAAGTCCCCCAGATCCAGGCGTGGCTCAACCAGACGGGTGGAACTCCCGAGGTTGATCTCTACGCGGTGGCCACTTCAATCAACCGGTCCAGGCCCAACTGGCCCCCGAGCGACTGGCTGGAGAGAGAAGGGTGGACGTCACCCACCATCATGGACCTCAACAACCGGGTGTCCACGGCATATGGCCTGTCGGCTTTTCCCTACTGGGTGGCCGTCAACTCGGAGGGTAAGGTGGTGTACCGCGTGGCGGCGGGCATCGGCGTGGAGGGGCTTCTGACCCTCCAGCAGCTTGCAACCCAGAGCATGGCGGAACTCCAGGAGTTGGTCGCGCAGACCGGAGGTTGAACCGGGTCGGCGCCTACCGCTGGTCGTCCAGGCTCTTCACCTTGGCCAGCCGGCGCAGATAAGCCTCCTCCCGGATCAGTTGGGCCCCCAGGAAGGCCTTGACCAGTTCTTCGGCGAGAGCCGGTCCTATCACCCTGCTGCCCAGGCAGAGCAGGTTCATGTCGTCGTGTTCCACGGCCTGGCGGGCGGAGTAGGTGTCATGTGTGATCGAGCCCCGTATGCCCTTGACCTTGTTGGCGACGATCGAAGCGCCCGCCCCGGTTCCGCAAATCATGATTCCCCGATCTGCCCGGCCCTCGGTGATCGCATGGGCGACCGCCAGCGTGTAGTCGGGATAATCGACACGGTCGTCGCTATGGGTGCCCAGATCGAACACGGTGTGACCCTGCTGGGCAAGAAACCCGGTCAGATGCTGCTTCAGCGGAAAGCCCGCATGGTCGGCGCCTATCGCCACCCTCATATGTTTCTCCTGTCACCGAAGACGTACCGAGAGAGGCTACAGCACGGGAGCCGAGCGTCCGGTGACCCCGGACGGGGAACGGCCGGTGCTCCGCCTCAGGCCGTCCGGTTCGTACAATCAGGGTTGAAGTGAGCGAGATAGTCCTGGAAGGCGGGGTTCCCCTGCGGGGGTCGGTGGGAGTGCTGGGGGCCAAGAACGCCGTTTTGCAGCAGATGATCAGCACATTGATCTGTCCGGGATGGCATCGCTTGTCCAACGTGCCCGACATCGCCGACGTGCGGGCGTTGATGGAGGTGATGGAGCACCTGGGCGTGAGATGTGATCTGGCCGACAAGGAACTGGCGATGGTGGTGCCGGAACGGATGAGCGTGGAGGCGCCCCTGGAGTTGGTCCGCTCCATGAGGGCCTCCATACTGCTGCTGGGTCCCCTGCTCACCAGGTTTGGCGAGGCCAAGGTCCCCTTGCCGGGTGGAGACGACCTGGGCGCCCGGCCGGTGGACATGCACTTGAACGGGCTGCGGCAGATGGGCGCCGAGTTGGAGTTGGTGCACGGGGTGTTGGTGGGAAGGGCTCCCCGCGGCCTGGCGGGAACAGAGGTCGAACTTCCCTTCCCGAGTGTGGGCGCCACCCAGAACCTGATGATGGCGGCGGTGATGGCCAAGGGGGACTCGGCCATCATAAACGCCGCCCGCGAGCCGGAGATCGAGGACCTTGGCGTACAACTGGCGAAGATGGGCGCCCGCCTCTCCGGTGTGGGGAGTCCCATTATCCGCATCGGCGGCACAAGGAATCTGCGTCCGGCGGCTCATCGGGTGATGTCCGATCGGATCGCAGCCGGCACCTATGCCATGGCGGGGGCCATCACCGGCGGCGAGGTGACCATCACGGGATGTGAGCCTGCCCACCTGCGCATGGAACTCACCAAGCTGGAAGCCGTCGGATGCGAGGTGGAGAGGGGGGAGGGGTGGTTGAGGCTGGCAGGGCCGGACCGTCCCGAGGCAGTGGACTTCGCCACTCTTCCCTACCCGGGGTTTCACACCGACCTCCATCCCCAGATGGTGGCGGTTCTCTCGGTAGCGAGGGGCACCTCGGTTATAACCGAGAATCTCTACGACGGGCGGTTCCGTTATGTGGGGGAACTGGCCCGGATGGGCGCTGACATTTACACCGAGTGGCAGCACGCCATAGTGCGGGGCGTGGAGAGACTGTCGGGGTGCCCGGTTATGGCCACCGATATAAGGGCCGGCGCCGCCCTGGTGATCGCGGGGCTGGTGGCCGACGGCGTCACGTCCATAGGAGGGGTGGAGCACATCGACCGCGGTTATGCCGATCTGGTAACCGATCTGAACGGGATGGGGGCCCGGATCAGGCGACAGGACATGAACAACGACGATCGAACGCGCCTATTCGGATGGTGACCTGAGGAATGATCCGTCTACGATGAGGGTTCTTAGGGTTAAGGACCAAGAGAGATGACCGAGACAATTCTGGAACTCCCCAAGCGTCAGGCAAACAGGCCGGACGGCGCCTCGTTGCCCGAGGTTGACCTGAAGCTGCTCGAGGCGGCCCTCGATTACATACGGCCGGCGGTGCAGGTGGATGGCGGAGACCTCATCTTGCTAGGTGTGGAGGAGGGGGTGGTGAACATCCAGATGGTGGGCGCCTGCGGAGGGTGCCCCTTGTCGATGATGACCCTGAAGGAGGGGATCGAGAGGATCCTCAGAGCCAAGGTGCCGGGAGTCGTCTCGGTCGAAGCCGTGGCCTAGGCTCCGATTGGGTTCGGAGTGGGCAGCTATCGCCCGGAGCTTTCCCGTCTCCTGGACGACCTGCGCACCGGGAGCAGAAGGGCGTTGGCCCGAGCGATAACCCTGGTGGAAAACCATCTTCCCACCGACCCCACGCTGGGGGAATTGTGGGAGTCAGCGGGGGCTGAGGACGGCTCGGCGAGGCTGGTGGGGATCACCGGCCCTCCGGGTGCGGGGAAGAGCACGCTGGTCTCGGAGTTGGTGGGTTGCATCAGGGAGACCTGCCTGACGGTGGGGGTGGTGGCGGTGGACCCGGCCAGCCCGCTAACCGGCGGCGCCATGCTGGGGGACCGGATCCGCATGCAGCGGCA
The DNA here is from genome assembly GCA_965209025.1 of Acidimicrobiia bacterium. Lineage (GTDB taxonomy): Bacteria > Actinomycetota > Acidimicrobiia > Spongiisociales > ZC4RG35 > Bin76. Next base: position 1,979,542 of record OZ242375.1, read on the forward strand.
TTTCACCGACCCGGGCGTCTTCATCCGGTCCATGTCCACCCGCGGTCATCTGGGGGGCCTGGCCAAGGCCACCCGCGCAGTCACCGAGTTGCTGTCGCTGGCCGGATTCGAGGTGGTGTTGGTGGAGACTGTGGGAGTGGGACAGTCGGAAGTGGAGGTGATGCGGGTGACCCCCACCGTGGTGGTGGTGGTCAACCCCGGCCTGGGAGACTCGGTGCAGGCCGACAAGGCCGGACTGTTCGAGATAGGCGGGGTGTTCTGCGTCAACAAAGCCGATCAGAACGGGACCGATCAGGCGGTGCGCACCCTTCGTCAGATGATCTCTCTGGGGCATGGTCCCGGCCCCAGGCCGCAGGTGCTCACCACCGTCGCCACCGAGGGACGGGGCGTCCCCCAACTCTGGGAGGCCATCGTCGCCCGCGGGGACCACGCCGGCTCGATCCGCTAACGGCCTTCCCGCCAGGACGGGCACTTCCCCCTCAACCCTGCCCGGCTACCCCCACGCCGCGGTGGTCACGGCCAGCGCCAGCGCGGTGGCCATCTGCAGTCGGGAGGTGGACTTGAGCACCCCGGTCAGAGCCGCGCCCCGGGCGGCGCCCGAGACGGCGCGGACGGGACCGATGGCGAAAGGCGCCAGTCCCAGCGTTGCCACGGTGGCAACCGGCGTGAAACCCACGGCGGCCGAAGCGCCGACGACGGCGAAGGACACCCACACCAACACCGCATAGAAAGTCCTGGAGCGAGCCTCGCCCATCATCACCGCCAGGGTGCGCTTTCCGGCCCTTTCGTCGGTCTCTATGTCCCTCAGGTTGTTGGCTACCAGGATGGCGGAGGCCAGCGTGCCCATCGGAACGGCCAGAACCCAGGCCTCGGTGGTGGCGGTGGCGTCATGGACGAACCGGGTGCCCACGGTGGCCACCAGCCCGAAGAAGACGAAGACGAACAGTTCCCCCAGTCCCCGATACCCGTAAGGCCAAGGTCCGCCGACATAGGTGAGCATGGCCAGCACCGAGAGAATTCCCACCCAGACCAACACCCATCCTGCGATCAGGATGAGATAGAGCCCCGCCGCCAGGGCCACGGCGACCGCCGCCCAGGCGGCCGTCCACATCTGGCGAGAGGAGATGACTCCCTCCGACACCATCCGGCGAGGACCCTGACGGTCCGGCGTGTCGGCGGACCGGGCCGCGTCGGAGACATCATTGGCGAAGTTGGCGGCCACCTGGATGGCAATCCCCACGACGAGGGTCATGAAGAAGGCATCCCATCGGAACGCTCTGTCCCCTACGGCAAGCCCGGTTCCCACCGTCACGGGCGCCACCGACGCCCAGAGCGTGTGGGGCCGGGCGGCGGTCTTCCAGGCCTGGAAACGGGTGAGTTCGGGGTCCGAGGCGTTAATAGTGCCAGGGAAACTGGTCGAAGCGGGGAGGCCGCTTTTCCAAGAAGGCGTCCCGGCCCTCGGCCGCCTCGTCGGTACCATATCCCAGCCGGGTCGCCTCCCCGGCAAAAATCTGCTGTCCCACCAAGCCGTCGTCCACCAGGTTGAAGGCGAACTTGAGCATCCGCTGGGCGGTGGGGCTCTTGGAGGTGATGGTCCGGGCCCAATCCAGGGCGATCTCCTCCAGCCGATCATGGGAGATCACGTCGTTCACCATCCCCATCTGCTTGGCTTCCTCCGCCCGGTAGTCCTTGCCCAGAAAGAAAAGTTCACGGGCCCTCTTCTGGCCTATCATTCTCGCCAGGTAGGCAGATCCATATCCGGCGTCGTAGCTGGCCACGTCGGGGTCGGTCTGCTTGAAGATCGCGTGGTCGCCGCACGCCAGGGTCAGGTCGCAGACCACGTGCAGGCTGTGCCCGCCGCCCACCGCCCATCCCGGCACGACAGCGATCACCACTTTGGGCATGAAGCGGATGATGCGCTGCGCCTCCAGGATGTGGAGTCTCCCCAGACGGGCGGGATCGATGGACGGGCCATCGGCACCATCGGCGTATTTGTACCCGTCCCTTCCCCTGATCCGCTGATCGCCTCCCGAGCAGAAAGCCCATCCCCCGTCGCGGGGAGAGGGGCCGTTGCCGGTGAGCAGCACGCACCCCACCCGACTCCACTGCCGGGCGTGTTCCAGGGCGGTGATCAACTCGTCCACGGTGTGGGGCCGGAAGGCGTTGCGCACTTCCGGGCGGTCGAAGGCTATCCGCACCGCTCCCAATTCCACGGCACGGTGATACGTGATATCGGTGAATGAAAATCCAGGTACAATTTCCCAGGCAGAGGGGTCGAAGTGCTCCGAAACCACGTTCAGAACGAGGTTACCCCGGTTCCCGCCCCTCTATCAACCAGACAGAATGCTCCCTAGGACGGTCCTCTATGCGAGTGTTGTTGGCAGACACATTTCCCGAGCAGTTCCTGCCCGAAATGGAGAGACTCGGTTTCGAGTGCGAGTCTCGCCCCGAACTCAGCGGCGCGGAGCTTGCGGAGGCGCTGGGGGGAGTGCAGGTCCTGTTGGTGCGTTCCACCCCGGTCACGGCCGGAGCGATCGACGCTGCGGATGAACTGGCATGGATCATCCGGGCCGGGGCCGGCTACAACACCATCGACTGCCGGGCGGCCTCCCGGCGGGCGATTTGGGTGTCGAACGTTCCTCGCCAAAACGCGATCGCGGTGGCGGAACTGGCGATGGGGTTGATGCTGGCCGTTGACCGGCGAATACCCGACAACGTGACGGCCATCCGCCAGAACGAGTGGCGGAAGGGAGAGTTCTCGAGGGCTCGCGGGCTCCATGGCAGGACCTTGGGCATCGTCGGAATGGGCCAGATCGGCTTTGAAGTGGCCAAGCGCGCCCGGGCTTTCGGCTTGAAGCTGCTCACCGTGGAGAAGCCCAGAACGTTCGAGGCTCTCGACCGGATGAGGAAACTGGGCGTGGGGACGGTCTACGGATTGGAGGAACTCTTCTCCGTGTCCGACATCGTCAGCCTCCATGCCCCGTCCACCCCCGAGACCACCGGCATGGTTTCGGCCGACCTGTTAGCGCGGATGAAGCGGGGCGCTTGGCTGATCAACACTGCACGCGCCGACCTGGTTGACGAGGACGCTCTGCTGGAGGCGGTCGATCAACAGGATCTGTGGGTGGGAATCGATGTCTTCTCCGGCGAGGGCGACGCCGCCTCGGGCGCCGGCGACTCGAAGCTGGCCAGCCATCCGCACGTGTACATCACTCACCACATCGGCGCCTCCACCCGCCAGGCCCAACACGCAATCGCAGCCGAGGTGGTGAGAATGCTGGCGGACTTCGCCCAGGGCAAGGTTCGCAACGTGGTCAATCTTGGTGCACTCTCCCCCGCGGGGACCTACCTGACCATTCGTCACATCGATCGGGTGGGAGTACTCTCCGGCGTCCTGACGTCGATCAAATCATCGGGGCTCAATGTGCAGCACATGACCAACCAGGTTTTCAGCGGAGCGGGCACCGCGGTGGCGGTGGTACAGGTGCAGGGAGAGGTGTCGGACGCCATGGTGGCGGAACTCGAGGGCTTGCCTTACATCCTGGGGGTGACCGCTTACCCGAGCGGGCCGCTGGAATGAGCGGCTGGCTGAGGCCGGTCCAGACGCGGCTGGTCTCTCCCGAGTACGCGTGGCGGGTGGTTCCGCCCGCCTATGACTTCCTGACTCCTTACGAGCGGTACCGCTGGGCCTCGGAGAACCCCGACTCGTTCTTCAACGCCTTCACCCCGGCCGACTCCTGGCCCAACAAGTCCTTCCGCCAACTGGTGTCCCAAGCGGCCGGTTACCTGGAACGTCAAATGCGAAGAGGTGTCTTCGGTCCGCCGCTGGAAGGCCTGTTCGTGTATCGGATAACCGACAGCGTCCATCAGCAGACCGGCGTGGTGGGGGATGCGCCGGTGGCTTCCGCTCCGCAAACTCTGGTGCCTCACGAAACCACTCGGAGCGACCGCGAGGAAGAGTTGTACAAGTACATGGCGGAGGTGCCTTACAGCTCCAATCCCATGGGATTGGGGTACCCGCCCCGGGAGAAGATCAACGGTATGGTGGAAGAGATCTGTCGCTCCGTCCCGGATGTCTCCGTGACGCTGGAGAACGGTGATCTTCACCAGATCTGGGTGGTCCCTCGAGACGTGGTTCCCCGGTTGCTGGATGAGTTCTCCAAGGTTCCCAAGGCCTACATAGTGGATGGCCACCATCGAGCCGCCGCCTCGGTTCGACACGCCTCGCGGTACGGCGCCGACGAGGCGCATCCGGCGGGAAGGATGCTGGTGGTCGCCTTCCCCACCGACCAGCTACGGATCCATCCCTATCACCGGTGGGTGAAGGCCGAGCTGTCGGCCGAGCGACTGGAAGAGGATGTGGGGGCGGTAAGGGCGCCGGTGCGCCTGCCCGCCAGGGGTGAGGCGATAGCCATTACCAGCCAGGGCTGCTGGTCGATTCGCCTGTCCCACTGCGAAGATGAAATGGACGCTGTGGCCCTTCATCGCACCGTGCTGGAACCGCTGTTGGACGTGGCGGACGAGAGAACCGATCCGCGAATGGATTTCATCCCCGACCACGAGGGCGTCAAGACGGTGGTAGACCGGGTTGCCGAGGAGGGAGGAGTCGGTTTCATGCTGTCCCCGGCCACGATGGAACAGGTGATCCATGCCGCGGACAACCGACTGCCCATTCCGCCCAAGGCGACTTTCTTCGTTCCCAAGCCCCGCTCGGGCTTCTTCCTATCCCCCCGGCACGGAGGGTCCTAGGCGCCTGTCGACCGAGGGGACGGAGCAGGGTGTTCTAAAGCTGATCCCAGAGGTCTCCGGCGGCCAGGTCGATGGCGGTCCAGGCCATTCCCACCGCGCCGTCGAAGACGGCCCGGTTGCCTTCGGGGGTGATGGTCTGGCTGGTGAAGGCCGGCTGGTGGTTCCCGATGGGAGCGCAGTGGAGCGAGAGCATGGGGTGGATGGTGGGCACTATCTGGGAGACGTTCCCCATGTCGGTGGAACCGGCTTCCGAGGGATTGATGTCGGCGCCTCTTGTCAGGGGCCGTCCCAGGGCCAGGGAGTTGGCGGCATAGAGTTCGGTGAGGAGGTCATTGCTTATCAACTCGGTGTATCCGTTGCCCATCTGTTCTATCTCCGCCCGGCATCCGGTGGCTAGGGCAGCCGCCTCGAAGCAGGACACGACCCGTTCTCTCAGCACCTCGAGTCGTTCGAAGTTCTGGGACCTGACGTACCACTTCGACCGGGTGAGGGCGGGGATGATATTGGGGGCCTTCCCTCCGTCGGTGATGATCCCGTGGATCTTGTCGGTGGACAGGATGTGCTGGCGGAGGGTGGAGAGATTCACATAGGACTGGACGAACGCGTCGAGAGCGTTGATGCCCTTTTCGGGGAACGCCGAAGCATGAGCCTCCTTCCCGTGAAAGGCCACCTCCAACTGGATGATCGCAAGGGAAGGGCCGTCGACCACGTCGCGGGGTGAGGGGTGGACCATCATGGCGGCGGCCGTGTCTTCGAACGCTCCGGCATTGATCAAGTCCACCTTCCCCCCATAGATCTCTTCGGCCGGGGTGCCCAGGACGGTGAGGCGGAAACCCAGTTCCTCGGCCAGGGGTTGGAGAGCCAGACCGGCGCCTACCGCCGCCGAGGCGATGATGTTGTGTCCGCAGGCGTGGCCGATGCCGGGAAGGGCGTCGTATTCGGCGCAGATCACCAACTCGGGGCCTCTCTGCCCGGACCGGGCCGCGAAGGAGGTTTCCAGGCCATACGCCGGGTATTCGACCGTGAACCCATATCCCTCCAGCACCTGGGCGAGGCGGGCCGAGGATTGGTATTCCTCGTAGGCGGTTTCAGGGTTGTCGTGGAGCCAGAGGCTCAGTTCTTCCAGGCGGGGTTTTTGGCTGGTGACTCTTTGGCGGGCTTGTTCTTTCAGATCCCGATGGGCCAACTCGGACATGGTACGGAGACCTCCTCCCCGGAGATGAGCGACAAACGGTCTGTGGGTTTGTGGAGACAGATTACCAAGCAGGCTTGTTCCCTCTTCGGCTGGGACCGTCTCAGGTAACCTCCGCGGCGGTGGCTGCGGAATAATGGACATATCGGAGATAGGGTTTTCCGGGCTGAAGCCGTCTGTCGACTTCGCCTTCCTGGCCGACGCCGTACAGGTGGTGGGAGGGAAGCTTTTCGCCCTGGGTGGCGGCTGGGACCAGCTTCTGGTGGGGACTCTCCCCACCCGCCACTCCTCCATGGGGATCGGCATGAGAGTCACCTTTCCATGGGGATGGGACAAGTCCCCGGTGAAGGTGGGTGTGGACCTCCAGGACCAGGATGGGAGGAGCGTTCTGGGGCCGCGGATGCTCCAAAGAAGGATCCCCGTCAAACAGCCTTCCCGGCTCCCTCCCGGATCGGTCTTCGGATACCCGATAGCCTTTACTTTCCACTCGCTGCCCTTCCAGTCGGAGGGTGACTACTCCTTCGTGATCCATCTCGACGAGGAACCCGTTCATCGACTGCGTTTCACGGTGCGCCGCCGCCGGCGCACCAGAACATGACCCGGATAAAGGCGGTTCTGTTCGATCTCGGAGGGGTGGTCTTCGAATCGCCCCTGCATACCATCTCTTACTTCGAGGCCGACCAGGGCCTGGCCGCGGGCACGGTGGGGCGGATCGTGACGGAGGCGGGACGAGAGGGGGCCTGGGCCCGGCACGAACGGGGAGAGATCAGCGCCGAGACCTTCGAGCGGGGCCTGAGGCAGGAAGCCAGGCGGTTCGGCGTGGACCTGGATGTGGCGGGGATGATGAGGAGGATCGAAGCCGATGTGGCGATCCGTCCCCCCATGCTGGCGGCGGTGCGGCGTTTGCGGGAGGAGGGGTTCGCGGTGGCGGCTGTTACTAACAACTGGAAGAGTTTGAACGCGCCTTCTGTAGCGGACCACTTCGATGTGGTGGTCGAGTCCTGTGTGGAGGGAGTTCGCAAACCCGAACCGGAGATCTATCGCATAACGCTTGCGCGCCTGGGCGTGGCGCCCCGCCAGGCTGTGATGCTGGACGACATCGGCGTCAACCTCAAGACCGCCCTTAAGATGGGTATGACCACGATCAAAGTGACAGACCCCCTCGACGCCCTGGAAGAACTGGGCGCGTTGGTGGGTGTTCCGCTCCTCTAGGCAAGGAGGCGCCTACCAGATGACTCTCCCCCCGCTCCCTGCCCCTTATAGGGAGCAGTTTCGCGAGCCGTCGGGTTTCATGAATTCCGCAGCTATCTCTCCGGTCTCCAGGCTGGTGGAGAGCAGGGTGGCCGACTATGTGGCGGACTTCGGATCGGCCACCGGGAACCTGAGCACGCTTCTGGAAGAGGGGATGATCCGGGGACGGCGGGGACTCGCAGGCCTCCTGGACGTAGACGTTCCGAGAGTCGGCGTCACACACACCACGGGGGCGGCCCTCCTGCACGTCGCCTTCGGTTTGCGGGGCGGGAACGTGGTGGTCCCCGGAGCCGAGTTCCCCACCAATCTCTATCCGTGGATCCGCGCCCAGCAAGCGGGTCTGATAGACGAAGTGCGCCGGGTCCCCCTGCCTGATCATCGTCTCACTCCCGACCACCTCCGGCCGTTCGTTGACGCGTCCACCCGGGTGGTGGCGGTCAGCCATGTCGACTTTGCCACCGGCTTTCGCGCTGACCTGGCGAAGTTACGGGAAGCCTTCCCGGAACCGCTGCTGGTGGTTGACTCCATCCAGTCGCTGGGGGCCTTCCCGGTGGACTGCTCCGCATCGGATGTGGTGGCGGCGGGCAGCCACAAGTGGATGAGAGCCGGATTCGGCGGGGCCGCCATGATGGTCTCGGACCGGGCCACGGACCGCCTGGCGCCCACTCTCACCGGATGGTTGGGCGTTGCCGATCCCCTTGACTTTCAGACTCCCCCTCCCCATCCACCTGCCACGGCGGCCGCCCGCTTTCAGATGAGCAGCGATCCGGTGATGGGGGCTGTGGCGCTGGCGGCGGCATGTGAAGTGATCCGGATGGCAGGTGTGGAGTCGATCGGCGGCCGCATCTCGGCGGCAATGGATCGACTGGAGGAGGAGTTAGAGAGAATCGGGTGCGAACTACGGCGGCCGTGGAGGGACCCGGGAGAGCGGGCGGGAATCCTCACCTTCAGGATCCCCGGCCGGGACTCGGCCCAGGTGGTGGAGACCATGAGAGAACGCGGAGTGGTGCTCGCCGACCGGGCCGGCTGGGTGAGGGTCTCCCCTCCTGCCACAACCACCGAGCAGTCAATCGGCTTGCTCTTGGAGGGCCTTGGTTCCTTGATGCTTTAGGTCCTGCGGTTGGTTCGGGGACGGATCGGCCGTAGCGAAGGGCTGCGGGGAACTCAGAGAACCGCGGCGTCGTCCAGGTCAGCCACCCGGTTGGCTATCTCTCCGTGGGACAGGTCGCTCTCGACGGTCGCCTGCTCGGCAACCCGGACTTCGGGGATCGGATGGTTGGCTACCCAGATCACCCTCTTTGCCCCGGCCTCGGAGACCGCCTGGGCCCACTGGGTGTGTAGTTCCCCGGCGTCGGCTGCAAAGGAGATCTCCCGTCCGTCGCGGCCCGCGTCGCACACCAGGACCACGGTGTGGCACCGGAGGCATGCAGCGGAGACGTGTGAGGCGTCCGAGACATCACCCATAGCCACCTTGACGCCTGCCTCCTTGAGGCGCACCCCGACGGAAGGATCGGAGACGAACGCCCGCACTTCCCGGTCGGGGTCGATCAACTCTCCGATGATCGCTTCACCCACCGGGGTGTCGGCGCCCACCACCATTACCGGCATCGGATCGGCATCCCTTGTAACAGTTCTTCCGGCAGGGCATGGTCGCTGGGTGGATTATTGATGCAAGCGATTTCCGGTAGGTTAACTGTTTGAAACCGGGGGAGCGCGTGCGGTCTTCAAACCTGATAAACGACTTGGCGGCTCGTTTCCATCACGATGCCTGTGGAGTGGGGTTGATCGCTGCCCGAAACCGCCGGCCGTCCCATCGGATGACCAGGCTTGCCGTGGAGTGCCTGATACGGCTGGACCATCGAGGCGCCAAGGTTGCCGACGGCACCGGAGACGGCGCCGGCCTGCTCACCCAGATACCGCATCGGTTGCTGTCCAGGTACCTGCGAAGCGTGGGGGTCGTTCCTCCCGATCGGCTGGGAGTCGTAATGGCCTTCCTTCCCGCCGAAGACCCCCGGGCGGGAGAGCAGGTGGTGGCAGAGGCCCTGTCGACCGAGGGCATCCCCCTCCTGGCCTGGCGTTCGGTGCCTACCGATCCCCAAGCGCTCAGCGACCGCGCTCGCAAGCTCATGCCGGTGATACGCCAGGCCCTGGTGGGAGTTCCGGACAGTCTCGACTCCGAGGAGTTCGAGCGCTCGATGCTGCTGGCGAGAAAACGCATGGAAAGGGTTGGAGAGAGCCTGGCTTCCTTCTCGATACCCAGCGCATCGGCGCGGACCGTGGTCTACAAGGGCCTCTTCACCGCGGCCCGCATAGCCGACTTCTACTGGGACCTGACCGATCTCGACTACCACACCGCTTTCGCCATATTCCACCAGCGCTACTCGACCAATACCTTCCCGGCATGGGAGATCGCCCAGCCTTTCCGCTGTCTCGCCCACAACGGGGAGATCAACACCATATCGGCCAACCGGAGTTGGATGAAGGCTCGGGAGCAAAGCGTGACTTCGACCGTCTGGGGAGAACGGACCGAGGACCTGCAGCCCTTTGTACAGCCAGGCCTCTCGGATTCGGCCAGCCTGGACAACGTATTCGAGTTGCTGCTCCGCACCGGCAGGTCTCTTCCCCACATCAAAGAGATGCTCATCCAACCCGCCTGGGAGAGTGCGCCCACCCTCGATCCGGAGGAGCAGGACTTCTATGAGTACCACGCTTCCCTGACCGAGCCGTGGGACGGCCCGGCGGCGTTGGCGATAACCGACGGGGTGTCGCTGCTGGCAGCCATGGACCGAAACGGTCTACGACCCGCTCGGTGGACAATCACCCCCGAGATGCTGATAGTGGCTTCAGAGGCCGGAGTATGCCCTTCGGAGGAGGCCTGGGCTGAGCGGACCGGCCAGTTGGGCCCGGGTGAGATGTTGCTCTTCGACGGTGAGACCGGTGACATACGGTTCAGCGAGCAAATCCGTCCGGAGTTGTGCCGCCTCCGGCCCTATCGGGAGTGGATGGAGCACCAGACCCTCTACATCCAGAAGCCGTTCTCCGCCGAGGCGCGGTTCGAGATTGAGCGTGAAAGGCTGTGCCGGGTGTTCGGATACACGGCCGAGGAGCGCCGGCTGATCCTTGCCGAGATGGCCCTCGGCAAGAGTCCTCTGGGTTCGATGGGAAGCGACACCCCCCTGGCGGCCTTCTCCGGGCGGCCGCGGCGGCTTGCCCACTACTTCCACCAGCAATTCGCCCAGGTGACCAATCCTCCCATGGATCCCATCCGGGAGCAGTCGGTGATGTCGCTGCGAACCTACCTCGGAGGGAGGGGGTCCTTCCTGGAGGACCGCTACCGGCCCTACGCCAGGATGGAGCTTCTCTCGCCGGTTCTCTCCCTCGCCGAACTGGAGACGGTGGTGACATCCGGAGATCCACGTTTCTTTTCCCACTGGATTCCCAGCGTGTGGCCGGTCGTGGAGGGTCGGGAGGGGATGAAGCGCCGCCTCGATCAGATTTGTGAGGAGGCGGTGGAGGCGACCGAACAGGGCGCCTCCATCATCGTGCTTTCCGACCGGGAGGTCGACGGCGCACATGCGCCCGTTCCCATGCTGCTGGCGGTGGGGGCCGTTCACCAACGTCTGATACAGAGCGGGCTGAGGGTGTCGGTCTCGATAGTCGCCGTCTCGGGTGAGGCCCGGGACTCCCACGACCTGGCCTGCCTGATCGCCTACGGCGCTTCGGCCGTGAATCCCTACCTGGCGATCCGGGAAGTCATGCACATGGCCCAGGAGGGGGTCTTGAAAGTCCACCCTGTGGAGGCCCAGGAGAACTACCGCAACGCCCTCCAGAACGGGCTCCTGAAAGTCATGTCCAAGATGGGGATCTGCACGGTCTCTGCGTACCGGGGGAGCGAGTTGTTCGAGGCCTTGGGGCTTGAACCGGAAGTGCTGGACTATGCCTTCCCCAACACTTCCAGCCGGCTGTCCGGCCGCGGTTTCGGCCACCTCGCATGGAACACCCTCCGGTTGCATTCGCTCTACTCGGCGGGTGATGAGTTGACAGGCGGCTTCTACAAACAACGCGGTGGGGGAGAGTTCCACGTCACCAGTCCCAGGGTGGTTCTCGCCCTGCACAGGGCGGCCCGATCCGGGAGCCAGGACGACTGGGATCGCTATCTGGAGACGATCCAACAGCGGCCCGTAACTCACATCCGCGACCTGTGCACCTTCGTGGAGAGGACTCCGGTCCTGTTGTCGGAGGTCGAGCCGGCCGAGTCGATCATGCGCCGGTTCGTCACGTCGGCGATGTCGCATGGGGCCCTGTCCAAGGAAGCGCACGAAGCCTTGGCGGAAGCCATGAACCGGATCGGGGGGCACTCCAACTCCGGTGAGGGTGGGGAGGGCACCGACCGCTACGGGACCCCCCGCAACTCCTCCATAAAGCAGGTGGCGAGCGGCCGGTTCGGCGTCACTCCCGGCTACCTCTACTCGGCCAGGGAGTTGCAGATCAAGATGGCGCAGGGTTCCAAGCCGGGGGAGGGCGGGCAGTTGCCGGGGCACAAGGTCTCTCCGGAGATCGCCCGGCTCCGTCACACCAAACCGGGCGTGACTCTCATCTCCCCGCCCCCGCATCATGACATCTACTCGATCGAGGACCTGGCTCAGCTCATCTATGACCTCAAGACCTTCAAGCCGTCGGCCAGAGTATCGGTAAAGCTGGTCTCCGAACCGGGAGTGGGCACCATTGCGGCTGGAGTGGTGAAAGCCCGGGCCGATGTGATCCTCATCTCCGGGACAGAGGGAGGCACCGGAGCCTCGCCGCTCGAATCGATCAAACACGCCGGATCGCCCTGGGAGTTGGGTCTGGCCGAGGCTCATCAGACCCTGTCCGTCAACGGATTGCGGGGAGAGGTGGAACTGGAGACCGACGGAGGGCTGCGCACCGGTCGGGACGTGGTGATAGCCGCACTCCTGGGTGCCGACCGTTTCGGGTTCGGGACACTGCCCCTTCTGGCGCTGGGATGCAAGATGGTCCGCCAATGCCACCTCAACACCTGTCCGGTGGGAATAGCCACCCAGCGAGAGGATCTTCGGACCCGCTACGCAGGGGAGGTGGACCAGGTGGTGTCGGTTTTCCGGATGCTGGCCGAGGAGGTGAGACGTTACCTGGCGCTGCTGGGAGCCAGGTCCCTGGACGAGGTGGTGGGCAGATCCGACCTGCTGGCGCCTGTCGATCATCCACTCGCAGCCAGCCTGGCGGAGTTATTGGTCCGATTCGACTCACACTCCCGTCATCCGGGGTATCGGCCCTTCGAGGTTTCCAAGCTGTCGCGGCGTTTGGCGGCCGAGGCGGCCGACGCGATCGAGAGCGAAGTCCCCGTCCGGCTGTCGTATCCGATCTCCAACACGGACCGGACCGTCGGCGCCCGGCTGTCGGGGATGGTCACCGCCCGGTACGGTGCAGAAGGGTTGCCGGAGGGTTCGGTTTCGGTTACGCTGTCCGGCACGGCGGGGCAGAGTTTCGGCGCCTGGCTGGCTCCCGGCATCTCCCTTCGCTTGGACGGCGTCGCCAATGACTACGTGGGAAAGGGCATGGGGGGAGGGCGGATAGTGGTGGTTCCCCGCCGGAACTCCGACCACCCGGAGGTTTCGCCCCAAGCCGGCGGCAATGCCGTCATGTACGGCGCCACCGGGGGCCTCCTGCTCATGTCGGGGGCGGTGGGCCAGCGGTTCGCGGTGCGCAACTCGGGAGGGACGGCGGTGGTGGAAGGGTGTTCGGACCATGGGTGCGAGTACATGACGGGGGGGAGGGCGTTGATCCTGGGTCCGGTGGGCGCCAACTTCGCAGCAGGAATGACCGGCGGTGTGAGCTATGTGTGGGACCCCGAGTTCGGCCTGCACGGTTACCTGGCCGACACCTCGCCGGCGGTTCGGCGGCCGACCGGCCAGGACGCAGAGGAGATCCGTCGCCTGGTGAGTCTGCATCTCCAGCACACCCAGAGCCCATTGGCGGAGAGAATCCTGGGCGCCTGGTCCCGGGAGGCGCCTCGTTTCTGGGTGCTGGAGGCGGCCCGCCGCGTACCGCTCACGCCGATTCTTCCCCTGACCGCTTCGACCGCCCCTTAAAAAAGCCAACCGGGATGTGCTATTTCTGGACGGCTGTTACCATTGGGACCAACGGTCTAACGCAATGAAGAGGTGAGTGGTGGCAACCGTTGATATCGATCTCGGCGCCTACAAGCTGGGGTGGCACGATTCGGAGGACGACTATGTCTTCAAACCGCAGAAGGGGCTGTCAGAAGACATAATCCGGCAGATGTCGGCTATGAAGGAGGAACCGGAGTGGATGCTGTCGTTCCGGCTCCGCGCCTATAAGCGGTTCCTGGCCAGGCCTATTCCCACCTGGGGCGGGGGAGGTCTGCTCAACGACATCGACTTCGACGACATCTACTACTACGTCAAGCCCACCGAGGAGCAGGCTCACACCTGGGACATGGTTCCCGATGAGATTAAGGAGACCTATGAGAAGCTGGGTATCCCCGAGGCGGAGCGGAAGTTCCTGGCCGGGGTGACCGCCCAGTACGAGTCCGAGGTCGTGTATCACCGCAACCGGGAGGACCTCGAGGAGATGGGGGTCCTGTTCTGCGACATGGACACCGCGGTACGGGAGTATCCCGACCTGGTCAAGAAGTACTTCGGGACGGTGATCCCCCCCAACGACAACAAGTTCGCCGCCCTCAACTCGGCGGTCTGGTCGGGCGGCTCATTCATCTATGTACCGCCGGGTGTGCACGTCGAACAGCCCCTGCAGGCCTACTTCCGGATCAACTCCGAGAACATGGGCCAGTTTGAACGCACCCTGATCATCGTTGACGAGGGCGCCTACTGCCACTACGTGGAAGGCTGCTCGGCGCCTGTCTACACCACCGACTCCCTCCATTCGGCGGTGGTGGAGATCATTGTCCAAAGAGGCGGCCGTTGTCGCTACACCACCATTCAGAACTGGTCGAACAACGTCTACAACCTGGTCACCAAGCGGGCGGCCGCCTATGGGGACGCAACCATGGAATGGGTGGACGGGAACATCGGCTCCAAACTGACCATGAAGTATCCGGCTGTATGGCTGATGGAGCCGGGGGCTCACGGAGAGGTGTTGTCAATCGCCTTCGCCAACTCCGGACAGCATCAGGACGCCGGCGCCAAAATGGTGCACGTGGCTCCGGACACCACTTCCACCATCGTCTCGAAGTCCATTTCCCGGGCCGGAGGTCGAGCCGGGTACCGGGGCTTGGTGAGAGTCGAGCCCGGCGCGGAGCGGTCCAAGAGCTTCGTCCGCTGCGACGCCTTGATTCTTGATGAGGACTCCCGGTCCGACACCTATCCCTACATGGAGATCGAAGAGAACGATGCCGAGATCGGCCATGAGGCCACCGTTTCCAAAGTGGGCGAGGAGCAGTTGTTCTACCTGATGAGCCGGGGGCTGTCGGAAGATCAGGCCACATCCATGGTGGTGGCAGGGTTCATCGAACCGATCGTGAAGGAACTCCCGATGGAGTATGCGGTGGAGATGAACCGGCTCATCGAGTTGAACATGGCCGAGGCGGGCGCCATCGGCTGAGCCGTCCCGGCGCCGCCCTGATTCAGGAGGGGGGCTGTCGGCGGGTACCTTGCCCGCTGATCAAGTTGAGCACGGCTACGAACAGGGCCGCGCCGACTATCGCCCACACCACGGGGAATCCCTGGATCTCCCAGATGGTCGGCCAACCAAGGAGACCTGCCAACCACGATCCGAGCAGGGAGCCGATCAAACCCAGGGCGATGGAGGCCCAGCACCCAGTGGAACGTCTGCCGGCCAGTCGGGCGCCGATACCCCCGGCAAGAGCGGCTATCACCACCGACAGCAGGAAACCGAACATGGGGACATACCTTAGGGAAGTACCTAATCTCGGTTGTCGGACATGTCGTGGCGCAGACTCTGGGCACGCAGGGTTTTGACCCTGGTCACCATCGGTTGGGTGTTTTGGATGGCTTGGCTGATCTTCCGCGACGATCAGCCTTTCACCCTCTACGCGCTGGATGGGAATGGTCGGCCCATGGGAGACGTGACGGTCATCCAGGACGGGCAGGTGGTGGGGACCACCGACCTGGACGGGGGAGTCGAACTGGAGTGGGTCTCCGACGGCCGCCGCTACGTGTTGGTCTCACCCGGTCACCTGCAAAAGACGGTCACGGTTGCCGGCCCGGCCCAGGATTCGATGACAGTTCACCTCAAGTCGAGGACTCTGCGGGGAAGGGTCACCGACCTGAGCCAGATTCCCGTCGAGGGGGCAATGGTGAGTTCCGGGCCGGTTAGCACGGTTACCGACCCCGATGGGAGGTTCCTGCTGGAGGGGGTGGAACAGGGCGAGGTGTTGGTGACCCGACCCGCCTGGGTGGGCGCCCGATACGAGTGGGACGGAGGCCCGGGAGACGCAGACGTGATTATCAACCCCCTGGTGGTGAAGGCCGTGCATGTTTCAGGAACGGCGGCAGGGGATCGTCAGCAATGGGACGCCATGGTCAGGCTGGTGGATGAGACCGAACTGAACGGCGTGATGCTGGATCTGAAGGACGAGACGGGATCAATCTTCTACGACTCCCAGGTTGAGGTGGCGCGGGAAGTGGGAGCCGTGTATCCCCGGTACGACCTGGCCGGGATCGCCGACTCCCTGGAAAAGAGAGACATATACCTGATCGGCAGGATCGTGGCTTTCCAGGATCCCACCGCCAGCGTGAAGATCCCCACCATGGCGGTGTGGGACGCCTATAACGACGAGCCCTACCGGCAGGGCCATCAGTACTTCTTGGACCCCACGGACCACAATGCCCGCGCCTATGCGCTGGAGTTGGCGGTGGAAGCCTGTGGCTTGGGGGTGGATGAGATTCAGTTCGATTACATACGATTCCCCGACTCCCGTCGACCGTCCGCCACCTTCGACGGTCCGATTGATCCTGACTCCCGGGTTGCCACCATCACTTCCTTCCTGGAGGAGGCCCGCGCCCTGCTGTGGCCGATGGGATGCGCGGTGGCGGCCGACATCTTCGGATTCTTGACGACGGTTCCCGATGACGGCGGCATCGGACAGCAATGGGAGAAGATCACCGAGACGTTGGACGTCGTTTCGCCCATGTTGTATCCCAGCCACTATGACACCGGATGGTTCGGCTTCGAGGTGCCCAACAACCACCCGGGCGAGGTGGTCGGCCAGGCCCTGGCGGACGCCGTTGCCCGGGTGCACACCGGGGTGGTGATCCGTCCCTGGCTGCAGGACTTCGGATACCGGGACTCCCAGGTGCGCTCTTCGATAGAAGCCGCGGAAGGTTTCGATCTGGGCTGGATGCTGTGGAACCCGGTCAGCGAGGTCTCGGTGGGGGCGCTGAGAACCGATGACGCCGCCGGCGGCTGATTTGCGAGGCCGGGACCCGGGAGATGACGATGCCTGCCGGTGAGAAACTCCTGCGATGGGGCTTGCTCGGCACTGCCCGGATCAACGATCGCATAGTCGAGGCGGCGAGCATGTCGGGTCGTTCCGAGGTCACCGCCGTGGCCAGCCGAGACTCCGACCGGGCCTCCGCTTATGCGCGGGCTTCGGGCATTCCCCACTCCTTCGGCAGCTATGACCGGATGCTTTCGTGCGACGAGGTGGACGTCGTCTACGTGTCCCTGCCCAACTGGCTCCATGTCCCCTGGGGGGTGAAGGTGGCCGAAGCAGGCAAGCATGCTCTGATCGAGAAACCCCTGATCATCCGTCCCGGCGAGATGGAGTTGCTGGAGAGGGCCGCCGAGGCCAACGGAGTGATCATCCAGGAGGCCTCGATGATGCGATTCCATCCCCAGACCGCCCTTCTTCGCCGGCTGGTTTCTCAAGGGCTGATAGGAGTTCCCCGCTGGGCGCAGGCGACATTCGGATTCACGTTGCTGTACTCCGACGACATCCGGTTGGACCGCAGGGGCGGGGGTTCGCTGTGGGATCTGGGCTGCTACCCGGTCACCCTGTTCCAGGCGGTGCTGCAGAGGCGGCCCATCGAAGTCGAGGGGTTCATCCGCAGGGCCGGCCAGGCGGCCGACATGACCTTCGGCGCCCAGATCCTCTACGAAGGGGGAGTGATGGGTCAGTTCGTCACCAGCTTCGAAGCACTCCCCTCCTGGTCGGCGGAGTTCGTCGGCTCGCGGGGTCGCCTCCGCGTCACATATCCTTGGCTCAGCCAGGTGGAGTTGGCTTCCACGGTGGAGGTGGTGACCCGGACCGCTGAAGTGGCTCCCCTCTTGGAGTCGGGAGACGACAACCGTGCCTTCGGCGACGAGGCGGGTGACCAGGTCACCAGCTACCACACCTTTGAGGGATCGAACGCCTACCTGGAGGAAGTGAAGGCCATGGAGAGAATGATCCTGGACGGAGAACCCGAGGTCTTCCCGCTCCGGGAGAGTGCGGTGAACATGGCTACCATCCTGGCTCTCATCGAGTCGGCGAATGGACGAGAGGTGGCGAAACTTCATGAGTGACAGCGGTCTGTTCGGGCATCTCACCCGGCTTCAACACGTGAACATCCCGTCGACGGACCTGGAGAGGTCCCGGGAGTTCTATCTAGACAGGCTTGGCTTGCCGGAACTCCCCCGGCCCGCCTTCGAGTCGCAGGGGGTCTGGATCGGCGCCGGTCCCGAGAACGCCATCCACATCAGCAAGGTGGGCGCCCTGGGCCCGAACCCGAACAATCACTACGCCTTGGAGGTGGAGGACCTGGAAGGCCTCTTGGACGTGCTCGAACGGAGGGGGGTGGGTTTCCGGCGGTCCGCCCACGTACCCGAAGCCGGACGCCAAGCCTTCATAAGCGATCCGGACGGGAATGTCATCGAACTGAATCAACCCCCCGGCTGACCGCCGCCCGGATTGGACCATTTGGAAGGTTGGCGGCAGGGTGACTCGTCCCGGACCCGAGGAGGTTCCCACCGAAGCGCCTGCCGAGGTGCGTTCCTTCAACAAGGCGCTGGAAAGGGACACCCTCCATCTCCCCAAGGTCTATGAGGTAGGGCCCGACGCGGCCCGGCAGGCGCGAGAGGAGGGTAAGTCGGTGTTCGGGCCCTTGGCCTTGTCCGAGCGAGCCTTCGAGAGGAGAGTGACCGGACAGTCCGGACCGCTTCGCTTCCGGGTCATACCCCCGTCGGGCCGGGCTCGGGGAGTGTTCCTTCACATCCACGGCGGGGGATGGGTCTTGGGCGGGGCCCATCATCATGACCCTATGCTGGAGCGGTTGGCAGACGCCACCGGGCTCTTAGTGGTTTCCACCTACTACCGGCTGGCCCCCGAACACCCCTATCCCGCCGGACCGGACGACTGCGAGGCCGCGGCTCTCTGGCTGTTCGGGAATGCCGGGGAGCACTTCGGGACGGACCTGGTGGCGATCGGCGGCGAGTCGGCGGGGGCCCACCTGGCCGCCGTTACCTGCCTCCGCCTGAGGGACCGTCACGGGCTGAGTCCATTCCGGGCGGCTCTCCTCACCTACGGCGCATACGATCTGCGAGGCACCCCGTCGGTCCGGGAAGCGGACGAGGGGACGCTGATCCTCACCACCAGGGTCATCCGGTGGTTTGCCGAACAATTCGTCGGGTCACGCGACCTGTCCGACCCCGATGTCTCACCGATTCTCGCCGACCTGCACGGAATGCCTCCGGCGTTGTTCACGGTGGGAAGCATCGATCCGCTTTACGATGACTCCATCTTCATGTGCAATCGGTGGCGCGCAGCCGGCAACCGCGCCGAACTGGCGGTTTGGCCGGAGGGCATCCACGCATTCGACTATTTCGACAACGACTACGGCCGGGCGGCCCGGGATCGGATGCACGGCTTCTTGAACCGGATTCTTGGCTGACTACCTGCTCTAATATCCGCCAAGAGTCGCGCAATACAGGAGGACGGCAATGGATCTCTTGAGTGGAGTACGGGCACGGAAGGTCAGCACCGAACGCTTGGAGACCTTCGTGTACGAATCGGGTCCTGAAGACGGAATTCCGGTGGTGATGATCCACGGCAACCTGTCGACCGGACGCTTCTATGAGCACCTGTGGCCCCAAGCCCCCGACCGCTACCGGTTCATTGCGCCGGACATGCGCTCTTTCGGGAGGTCGGAGCCCAAGCCGATCGACGCAACCCGGGGTCTGAGGGACTGGGCGGACGACACCTACGCCCTGGTCCAAGTCCTCGGCATCGACCGGCCGGTGCACCTGGTGGGTTGGTCGACCGGAGGGTCGGCGATCGCCGCCTACGCCATGGACCGGGAGGTGGCTTCCCTCACCATGATCGATCCCGTCTCTCCGTTCGGGTTCGGCGCCTGTCACCGGGACGGCACTCCCTGCTATCCCGACTGGGCAGGCTCCGGCGGGGCGACCGGCAATCCCGACTTCACGGCCCGCCTGGCGGCCGGAGACAGGTCGACGGAGAACATGGTGTCTCCTCGCAATGTCATGAACTCGTCCTACTGGGCTCCCACCCATCGCGAGTCCCCGGAGAGGGAAGAGATCCTGCTGGATGAGGTGATGCTGTCGGTGACCGGTGACGACGGCTACCCGGGGGACTTCACGCCTTCCGAGAACTGGCCGGGCGTGGCGCCTGGCGCCCGGGGGATTCTCAACGCGCTCTCCGGCAAATACAGCGATTGGTCCGGCATTGTCGGCATCGACCCCAAACCACCCGTGCTCTGGACTCACGGCTCCGCCGACATAGTAGTCGCCGATGGTTCAGCCTGGGAGATGGGAACCCTCGGGCAAGCAGAATTCGTGCCGGGCTGGCCGGGCGCCGAGGTGTTCCCCCCGCAGTTGATGGTGACCCAGATCCGGGATGTGCTGGAGCAGTACCGGTCGGCTGGTGGCCGGGTGATCATGGAGATGTTCGAAGGGTCGGGTCACGGACCTCAATTCGACGCCGCCGAGGCCTGGTCGGAAGCCTTCTTCGACTTCCTGGCGTCCGTGGAGTAGCCGCACCTTCCGGAGGAGGCCTCCGCCCCCGGGTGCCGCGGCCAGGGCTTGTACCCTGCCTGAGACTGACCCCGGACGATTGCCATGGCCGAACGTGACCGGACGCTGAGAGACCTTACCGCTGCGCTGGTCGAGTGCAGGAGGTGTGAGCGGTTGGTGTCCTGGAGGGAGAAGGTGGCCGCCGAAAAGAGGGCGGCCTACCGGGGGGAGACCTACTGGGGTCGGCCGGTCCCCGGATTCGGTGATCCCGAGGCGCGCTTGGTGCTGGTGGGCCTGGCGCCCGCCGCCCACGGCGCCAACCGAACCGGTCGGATGTTCACCGGCGACCGGTCGGGGGATTGGCTGTACCGGGCGCTCCATCGATCGGGATTCGCCAATCAGGCCTCCTCGTCGGCGCGGGATGACGGGCTGAGGCTCCGGGACTGCTGGGTTACCGCCTCGGTACGGTGCGCTCCTCCCCGGAACAGCCCCCTGGCCACCGAAACCGCCAACTGCTCGGACTGGTTGGTGAACGAGTTGAGCCTGTTCAAGGGTCTGCGGGTGCTGGTCGCTTTGGGAGGACTTTCCCACACCAACCTGCTGCGCCTCGCTCCCCGGTTGGGGTGGTCGGCTCCCCGTCCCCGTCCCGCTTTCGGCCACGCGGTGGTGACCGCCTTGGATAACGGTCCCGTCCTGGTCTCCTCCTATCACCCCAGCCAGCAGAACACCTTCACCGGTCGGCTCACGGAGGCGATGTTCGACCGGGTCTTTGCGCTTGCCCGGCAGTTGCTGGAGGAGTGATCGGGTCTTCGAGAAGGAACCTGGGAGGCCGTGAACGCGTTTCTGCTATTCATTGGACTTCCGATAGCATTTGTCACCGTACGCCTTGGAGTGAAGTCTTCCATGCTGAGCCTCAATTCCGACACCCTCGAGCGGTTGAACGCCGCCGTGCCTGCCTCGCTGGCTTCCCGACGCCGGGAGGCCCTCCGGGAGTACGGCCGCCTGGATATGCCCAACCCGAAGGAGGAGAACTGGAAGTACGTGACTCTGGGGTTCGACCTCGACCACATGACAATTCCAGCCAACCCGGGCGATTCCCTTCCCGAGGGCGATTTCCTGGCAGCGTTGACTGACCGGGCCGGGTCGGCGGTCATGGTGGACGGGAGGTTGATAGGGGTTGAGAACCATTCCGAGGCATGGCTGGGCTCCGCCCTGGAGGCCTGGGAAGCCCACCCCCCCTCCGATCTTCTCACCCCCGACACCGACAAGTTCGCCGCGGCCTCTATAGCGTTTTCATCGGACGGGATCAGCCTCCGCATCCCTCGGAACCGGGCAGTGGAAGCTCCGTTCGTCATCGACGTGCAGTCCACCCTCCCGGACACCGTCACCTTTCCCAGCCTGGACATCCGGGCGGAGGAAAACTCCGAAGCGACGGTGGTGGTGCTCTTGCGCTCTCCCGACGGGGTTGCCAGCGTTGTGGTTCCCAACCTTCAGACCACGGTGGGCGACGGCGCCCGTCTCTCGGTTACGACCGTCGGAATCATGGGAAGCGAGGGAGTCACCGTCATGCATCATCGCTCCCGGATCGGCAGAGACGCCACCTTCCGGGCCGGCGAGATCGGATTGGGTGGCCGGCTTGCCCGGATAGACCTGCGCACCACCCTTGAGGGAGCGGGAGGAAGCGTAGAGGTGGTGGGGCTCTATTTCGGGGAGATGGAGCAGGTGCTTGATTACCGGTTGGTTGTCAACCATGTGGGCCGGTCCACCAGTTCAGATGTGTTCTTGAAGGGTGCGGTGGAGGACCAGGCGCAGTCCGTCTTCACCGGTCTGCTGCGCATCGAAGAGGATGCGGTCGGCACCTCCGCCTTCGAGACCAACCGCAACCTGGTGCTGTCCGAAGGCGCCAAAGCCAACTCGGTGCCCAACCTGGAGATCCTGTGCAACGACATCATCTGCGGCCACGGATCGAGCGTCGGCCCGCTGGAGACCGAGCCTATGTATTACCTGATGAGCAGGGGTCTCAGCAAGGCACGGGCCGAGCGGGTGCTGGTGCGGGGCTTCTTTGAGGAGGCGATTGACCGGTTACCCCTCGACGATCTGAACGAGCCCGCCCGCCAGGCCGTCAACCGGCGGTTCGCCGAGGCTCAGGAAGGCGGAAGAGTCTGATGCCCTGGGTGGAGGTTGGGAACCTGGCGGACCTGCGGGAAGGAGAGGGTCACAAGATCTGCCATGGCGGCCATGTGGCGGCGGTCTTTTTGACCGAGGGGGACGTTTATGCACTGGGAGATCGGTGCAGCCACGCCGAGGCCTCCTTATCGGAGGGGGAGGTGTTCGGAACCGAGGTGGAGTGTCCCCTTCACGGTGCGGTCTTCGACCTGACCAACGGGGAAGCCTTGACTTTCCCCGCCGTGCGCCCGGTTCCCTCCTATCCGACCAGGGTGGAGGGGGAGAGCGTGCTGGTGGAACTTCCCGACAGCCGGACGGAGGCGACCTGATGGGCATGGCCTTGAAGGTCCGGGGGCTCCGAGCCTCGGTGGGCACGGTGAGGATCCTCAATGGCATCGACCTGGACGTGCCCTTCGGAGAGATGCATGCCCTGATGGGGCCGAACGGCTCGGGCAAGAGTACGTTGTGTCATGTCCTGTGCGGTCATCCCGACTTCACCGCTGAGGGAGAAGCCTGGGTGGACGGCCGGGAGGTGATGGGCTTGGAGGCGGACGAGCGCGCCCGGTTGGGACTGGTGCAGGCCTTTCAGAGTCCGGTGGCGGTCCCCGGAGTGGACCTGGCGGAGCTCATGCGGGAGGCTGCGGAGGAGAGAGGGATAGATCCCGAGGAGGCCGGTCGGCGGATAGCCGAGGCCTCCCGTCGCTTTGACATGGACCCCTTCCTGGAGAGATCCATCAATGACGATCTTTCCGGGGGAGAGAAGAAGCGCTCGGAGATCTTCCAGATCTCGGTGCTCTCTCCCAAGGCCGCCCTTCTGGACGAGACCGATTCGGGGCTGGACATCGATATGGTGCGGAAGGTAGCGGCCGCGGTGGAGGAGATGCGCGGTCCTGGCATGGGAGTACTCATGATCACCCACCACTCCCGAATACTCAACTATGTGGAACCCGACCGGGTGCACGTGATGATGGGAGGAAGGATCGTCACCTCGGGAGGGCCGGACCTCGCACAGGAACTGGAGCGGGAGGGCTACGAAGGGCTTCGAAAGCGACTGGGCATCGAGACGCCTTCGGCTGCCGCGCCCGCCAGACCGTCTTCGGACTTCTTCACCGATCTGCCTTTCGAGGTCTAGCCGGGCGGAGGCAACGACCCGGTGGGTCGCACCCCGAGTTGTTCGGCGCCAAGGGCGCCCAGGGCCTCCACGGTGCGTTCCCAGGACTCACGCAGTGTCGCCTGGAGCCGTTGATCGACGTCTGGTTCAGAAAGCCGGTCGGCCACCGGGATGACTTGCATGGCGCGGCGGTCGACCCAAGTGGGCGTATAGGTGATGGTCCCCACCGCCAGGCCGTCCGGGCTGTCCCCGATTTCGACTGTGAGAATAAAGAAGGTGCCTTTAGAGGCTCTCAGGTTATAGCTGCTGGTGGTGGTGTCGTGACCCACGATTTGACTGACCCCGATTTTGGTGTCCTTTGCCTGATCTGTCCGACACCGACCTCCAGCAGCTTGCCTGGCGTACCGCGCTGGCCTGATCAGAAGCCTGTCCACCCCCAGGGGGTGTGACCCATCACAGTCCTGCCGTTTTCGCGGTTTGCGCCCCTCTTTTGGCGCACCGTCAGCAACCAAAGAGGGAGTTTCTCATGATAGGCACAGAAGTAGAGCATGTGATCGGGATCGATCCTGATCGTGATTGGGTCACCGCCTCGGTAGTGGATACTGCCACCACCGGAGAACAAGCCTCCGGAGTGTTCGAAACCACCCGGGTGGGATATGAACGGTTGGTGGGATGGGCCGATCAGCACACCCAGGCCACCGACCGGATATGGTCGGTGGAAGGCACCGGAAGCTACGGAGCAGGCGTATCAGGCTACCTTGCCAGCCGGGGTGAACAGGTTACAGAGTTCAACCATCCCACCCCAACTGTGGACGGCGCCAAGAACGACACCCTTGACGCTCGACGGGCCGCCCGCCAGGTGCTAGGCCGCCGTAGGCCATCGGTTCCTCGAGTTCGGGGAGACCGAGAAGCCCTCCGAGTGTTAGCAACCACCCGCCGAGGCGCCATAACAGCTAGAACATCGGCGATCAACGAACTGAAAGCCCTCCTAGTCACCGCGCCGGTCGATCTCAGGGACCAACTCCGAGGTCTTACCACCCCTGCTCTCGTAGCCACATGCGCGGCGTTCCGTCTCCGATCCGGACCCATCGGAGAACTCACCGCCACCAAACAAGCAATGCGCAGCCTGGCCAGGCGCATCCGCGCGCTCTCCACAGAGACCCAAGACCTCAAAACATCCATCACCGAACTGGTCATCTCTGTCGCTCCGCACCTGCTGAACCAGCCAGGAATAGGCCCCATCACCGCCGCTCAAGTGCTCATCGCCTGGTCCCACCCCCGCCGATGCCGCAACAAAGCAGCCTTCGCTCGCCTAGCCGGCGTAGCACCACTCGAAGCATCCTCCGGGCAACACACCCGCCACCGGCTCAACAGACACGGCGACCGCCAACTAAACCAGGCCCTCCACACCATCGCCATCAGCCGCTCCCGACACTGTCCCAAAACCAAGGCCTACATCGCCAAACGAACCAGCCAAGGAAAAACCACCCAAGAAACCCGCCGCTGCCTCAAACGATACATCGCCCGACAGCTCTACCGCCTTCTCGAAAACCCCCCACCCACCTAAACACCCCACCCCTCCAAACACGATTTGGAAATCATAGAAGCATCATGCAGGACGGCGCCGTCCCCGCTTGACGGCGTACAGCACACGGGGTTCTGGTTGGAGAGAAAGTTCCCCAGCCCGTACGCCACCCACATGTCGTCGATCCGGTCTATCGGTTGGAGGACGTGTGCGTGGTGCCCTATCAACAGATCCACTGTCCCCAGCGCCGCTATCTCCCGGGCCAGCCGTTCCTGGGAGGCAGACGGCATGCGCCGGTATTCCACCCCCCAGTGCAGGGAGACGACGACGAACTCCGCCCCATCGGAGCGGGCGTCTTCTGCGTCGTCCCCGATGATCTCGACATCTATCAGGTTGACCCACCAAGTCTCGCCCTCGGGCAACCTGGCGCCGTTGAGCCCATAGGTGTAGGACAGATGGGAGACCTGGATCCCGTTCACGCCGTAGCGGGCGTCCCTTCGCGATTCTCTGTCCACCGCCGTACCGGTAAATGCGAGGTTGGCTTCCTGCATTGCCCGGATGGTTCTGACGACGCCTTCGGCGCCGAAGTCGAAGGCGTGGTTTGAGGCGAGTGAGCATCCGTCCCAGCCTGCCTCCGCAATCGCCTCCACCAGTTCCCGGGGGGCTCCGAACCGGGGATAACCGGTGACGGGACCGTTTGAAATGGTCGTTTCGAGGTGACAGATCGCAAGGTCGGCAGCCTGCAACTCCGGCGCCACGTGTTCGAAAATGGGTGTGAAGTCATAGTGGGCATCCACGTTGCGGGCGAAGCCCCTGGCGAACGTGCTCACCGGCTTGTGGGGGATTATGTCGCCAGTGAACGCCAACTCCGCGGCGCGAGGGGCGGCCCCGTGGGGCCCGGTGGCTGGACCAGCGGCATGGGAAGGGTTCGGGGTGGCGGGGCGAGCGGCGTCGCCGAGAACGCCGGGAAGCTCCGTTTCCTCACCGGACACCGCGGCGGGCGCCAAAAGGACAACCACCAGCGCGGCGAAGGAGATCCGTCTGAGAGGACGGAACAACTCTGCTACAGGCATCCTGCCACCCTTTGAGAGAGCCTTGCGCGTTGAACGCAATGCCCGTAGGTTCGATCATACGGGAGGTCGTGGGTCAATGTATCGGAGGGACGGGGATGTTTTTCGGCGGTAGGACTGCAGACGGCGACGGCCCTGCAATGTGATGGGTAGCCTGATCGGTCGGAGATACCCTAAGAGTGACAGTGAGGTGTGAAATCGGAAGAGCGGAGCTCCATAGGGGCATGGCTTGGGTGGGGCGGTGATGGAGCACCGGACCGAGAGAGACTCCATGGGGGAGGTGCTGGTGCCGGCCCATGCCTATTACGGTGCATCCACACAGCGGGCGGTGGAGAATTTCCCGATTTCGGGTTCGGGGTTCGAGCGACGGTTCATCTGGGCCCTTGGTTTGATCAAGGGGGCGGTGGCCGAGGCGGCAGGGAGGGCGGGGCACCTCGACGGCCGGATCGCCGAGGCGGTTGGCCGGGCCGCCGCCGAGGTGATGGAGGGCCGCTGGGATGATCATTTTCCGGTTGACGTCTTCCAGACCGGTTCGGGCACCTCCACCAACACCAACGCCAATGAGGTGATAGCCAAGCGCGCCTCCGAATTGCTGGGCGCGGAGTGGAGCGGGCGGCCCGTGCACCCCAATGATCACGTCAACTTCGGCCAATCGTCCAACGACGTAATCCCCACCGCCATCCATGTGGCGGCGGCCGCCGCCATCCGGGAAACGCTTCTGCCGGCACTGGAGGCTTTGGAGAACTCCCTATCGTCCAAAGCGGGTGAGTTCGCCGAGGTGGTCAAGTCGGGGAGGACGCATTTGATGGACGCCACCCCGGTCACCCTCGGACAGGAATTCTCGGGCTATGCGGCCGCGGTCCGCAAGGGAGTAGAGAGACTCTCGAGAATCCTGGTGGAAGTCGAGGAGTTGGCATTGGGGGGCACGGCGGTGGGGACCGGCATCAACTGTCCCGAGGGCTTGGCGGAGGCCGCAATCGCGGTCATGGCCGAGAGATCGGGGATTCCCTTCACCGAGGCGGTGGACCACTTCGAGGCCCAAGCCGGGAAGGATGCAACCGTAAACGCTTCGGGAACCCTCAAGACCGTGGCGGTCTCGCTGTTCAAGATCGCCAACGACCTGCGCTTGCTTTCTTCGGGCCCGGTCACCGGCATTGCGGAGATCCGTCTGCCCGCCCTCCAGCCCGGCTCTTCGATCATGCCCGCCAAGGTGAACCCGGTGATTCCCGAGATGGTCATGCAGGTTTCCGCGCAGGTCATCGGCAATGACGCCGCGATCACCTGGGCGGGCGCCAACGGCAACTTTGAATTGAACGTGATGATGCCGGTCATCGCTCGCAACCTCTTGGAGTCCATACGTCTACTGGCCAGCGCTTGCCGGGTCCTGGCCGGAAAGTGCGTGGACGGGATAGAGGCGGACGCCGAGCGGGCCCGGAAGTTGGTCGAGCGCAACGTCATAGTCGTGACCGCTCTCAATCCGCACATCGGGTACGACGCGGGGGCCTCGGTCGCCAAGGAGGCGTTCCGGAGTGGTCGCACCGTGCGGGAGGTGGTCTTGGAACGGGGCCTTCTCACGCCTGAGGAACTGGACAGGGCGCTGGACATTCACAAGATGACCGAAGGGGGGCTCCCTGGCTGATCCCCCGGGTTGGGGGGTTTGAGAGGATGTCTATCCGGGGTCTTCGGTGGCGCCGGGCGGGGGCATGCTCGGCTCTCCCAGGGCCTGTTCCAGCGTGACCCACGACAGGGTGGCGCACTTTATCCTGACCGGGTAGCGTCTCACTCCCGACAGGGCCAAGAGGTCGCCGAGATCGGAGAAGCCGTTCTCGCTGGAGTCGGCGGGGACATGCATGAGCTCCTGGAAGCGTCTCGACAGGCCCAGGGCCTCCGACACCGCGTTACCCGACACCGCTTCGCTCATCAGGGAAGCGCTGGACTGGCTTATGGAGCATCCCTTCCCGGTCACCGCGATCCCGCTGATCCGGTCGTCCCGCAGTCGAAGGTCGACCTTGACCTCGTCTCCGCAAAGGGGGTTGGCGCCTTCCGAGGAGACATCGGGATCGGAGAGCGGCGCTCGGTGGCGAGGATTGCGATAGTGGTCCAGGATTACCTGGCGGTACAACTCTTGCAAAGACATCTGTGGTCTAGGTTAGAAGCCGGTGGCCGGCGATGTCGGACTAGGTCGCACGCCGGAAAGTCTCGTATCCTTCCGACTCCAGCCGGGCGGTGAGTTCGGCGCCCCCGGTTTTCACCAACTTCCCCCCCACCAGCACGTGCACGTAGTGGGGAGTGATGTAATCCAGCAGTCGCTGGAAGTGGGTGATGATCAAGAACCCCCGCTCAGGGCCGACCATACGCTGAACTCCGTCGGAGACGGTGCGCAGCGCGTCGATGTCGAGTCCGGAGTCCGTCTCGTCCAGGATGGCCAGCTTCGGCTCGAGGATCGCCATCTGCAGGATCTCGTTTCTCTTGCGTTCTCCCCCCGAGAATCCCTCGTTGAGGTACCGGTCGGCGAAGTTTCCAGGAATTCCCAACTCCGCCATGGCGTCCATCACCTTGAGCCGCAACTCGATGATCGAGTAGTCGATCCCGGTGCGGTTGGAGAGAGCCTGGCGCAGGAACTGCACCACCGGAACTCCCGGGATCTCGGTGGGATGCTGAAAGGCCATGAAGATTCCCCGGGTGGCCCGTTTGTCGGGAAGGTCTCCGGTGATGTCCTCGCCTTCGAAGTAGATGGCGCCCTCGGTTATCTCCAGCCCGGGATGGCCCATCAACACAGAGGCCAATGTGGTCTTCCCCGATCCGTTCGGTCCCATCACCGCATGGATTTCATTGTTGTGGATCGTGAGGTCGATGCCGTGAAGTATCTTGGCGCCGGCAGCCTGCACATGCAGGTTTTCGACGCGCAGGAGGGGTGGGGAGGTCACGAGCCATGACACTAATGAGGAGAGAAAGAGGATAAAAACCCATTTGATAATTCAAAATCGCCGGCTCGGCGGTAATGTCATCCACCATGGCCCACTTATCCGGCAGAGAGGCGGGAGAAGCCGAGCTCAACTCCCCTGACTTTCCCCCCGCCTTCTTTGGTTATCACCGCAAGGCGGTGGATCAGTACCTGCAGGAACTCCTCCAATCCAAACTGGCGAGTACCGAGCAGATCTCCCGATACCCGGATTCGCCGGCCTCCGGCGCCCAGGTGGACCGGTACCGCGAGCTGGGAAGTGAGATAGGAGACCTCCTGAGATCGGTCCAGGACACGGCCGCCAGGATTAGAAGACAGGCCGAGGAGGACGCCGCTCGCTGGCGAGGGGAGGCCACCACCGAAGTGGAGAAGAGGATTGTCGAGGCGCAGGCGGCCGCGGAGGAACTTCGGGCTTCAGCCTGGGAGGTGGCCACCGAGATGATCGCCCAACTGCAGGAAGTGGAGGTCGAGACCTATCACAGCATCGAGAAGCACTCACAGGAGATAATCGCAGAGGCAGAGAACGATTCGCACCGTATCAGAGAGGACGCCCGCCGGAGAGCGGAGTCGATCCGGAGCGACGCCAATGTGGAATCGTTGGAGGTGGAAGAGCGGACGCGAGCGCTTTGTGACCAGATGATCGATTCTGCCCAGCAGCGTGTATCCGCCATCCAGGAGAGGGTCTTGGCCTTGGAGCGCCATCGCGACCAGTTGCTGGAAGAGATAGGAGGCATCCGCTCCGGGGCGGCGCCCATCGGCGTCAAGCTGGTCGACCAGACCGGCGCCCTGATCTACCGGCCTGCTCCCGAGGTTGAGGAGGTCGCCCATGTAACCCCTCAACATGAGATGTCGGGCCTGGTCAGGGTGATACCCCAGGATGAACCGGAGGACACCCCAACCGCCGATGTCCCGCGGCCGCAGGAGGCGGTCTCCACCCCTGAGGGCGACACATCCGCGGAGGCCCTGGCCCCGGGTGTTCTCTCCGATGACGCGGTCGCCGGGTCGGGCCCGACGCCGGCCGGGGAGAAGGGCAGGGCGACCTCAGACGCCGACCGGGCCGGCCCCCAGGACGCTCTCGGAGGCTTGGAGGACCTGTTTGCCTCCCTGAGGAAGGAGGCCCCCTCTGCCTCCCGGTCCTCATCGACGCCGTCCGCAGGCCGGAACGGCTCCGCCGACACCGCGCCTCCACCGGCGGAAACGCGGCGGGATAGTCCCCCGGCAAGCGACGCGGATGCGGAGTCACTGCGAGAAGAGATGTTGCTGCCGGTAGCCAACCGGTTTCTCCGTCAGTTCAAGAGGCTCTTGGCAGAGGAGCAGAATCGGGTGCTGGAGGGCATACGCGTCGGGGACCTGCACTGGAATGCCGAGGACGTGGACGGCCGCCTGCGACCACATCTGGACATGTTGATGGAACAGAGCTGGCAGGCGGGTCACACCGCGGCTGAGCGGATGGTCGGGCGAGACATATCCAAGCCTGCGTTCGAAGCGGAACCTGAGAGAGGGTTTGCCCATCTCTTGGTGGCTGACGTGACCGAAGCCATCGACGTGGTGGGGTCCGCCGAGAACGTCTCCCAACGCAGTCGTGTCGGCTCTCGTGTGTTCCGGATCTGGAGGACCGATACATTGGAGAACCATCTCCGGGACCTGGCATCCAGGTACTACCAGCAAGGCCTGACCCGGTCGCTGAGGGAGGCGGGAGTCCCCGAGGCATCGGTGGCCTCAGCCGGTCAAACTCGATAGGCGACTCCAGCGACCAGTCGTCGTGGGTGTCTTTCTGCCTGCCCTGCTGGGTTCATCAGCACACGGTTTCCTGCGTGGGGTCAGAATAAGAGCATGGTCATCGAGGTCGAGTAGGGTCGGGATCGCGTTGATCCGCAAATCATTCGCCGGGTTCTTGATGGTGATGGCGCTGGTCGCCTGCGCAGATACGGGAGGACCCGAGGAGGTCCCCCCACCGCAGGAGGAGGAGACACCGCCTGAGGCGGTCCCGGAGACACTCGATCTCCTGCTGGTCACCGGCTCGGACGGGAGGGTGACGGTGATCAATCCCGACGGAACCCTGTTACGGGAACTACGGGGCCCGGTGGCCCCCGGGCACCCGAGCCTGCAGCCCACTTGGTCGCCGGTCTCCGTTGACGGCCGTCGACTCGTGGCGTGGACGGAACTCGGTGATGACGGGGCTTTCAGTATCGCCCTGGGCGATGTGGACACCGGGGAGACAACCAGGTACCCGGCGCCGGTGGCGCCTTTCTTCTACTACTGGAGTCCGGACGCCACGTTGTTGGCGTTCCTGGGCCAGAACGCCTCATCGCCATTGGAAATGGGTGTGATGGACTACCGGAGGGACTCGGTGGAGATCGTCGCCACGGGCCAGCCCTTCTATTTCGACTGGCGGCCCGACTCCCGGGCGATCGTCACCCATGTGAGCGAAGCACTGTCACTGTTGACTTCTACCGGCGAGGCATGGTCGTCGAAGGACATTCCTATCAGACCGGGACGGTTCCAGGCCCCGGCATGGCTTTCGGGGGATCGCATCCTGTTGGTCACGCCGACGTCGCAGGGTTCCGTCCGGGTGAGTTTGGGGGTGGCGCGCAACGCTCAAGACGACACCTCTGCCCCGCAACGGCTGATATTGAGCGACGTCGAGGCCGGTTCGGTTCTCACCTTGACGGAACTCGAGGGAGCGGCCATCTTCGAAGCGGATCCCACCGGGAAGTGGGTGGCGGTCTATGAATATTCCGGTCCCCTGCGAGTGTTCGACCTCGACGGTGGGGGCGAAACGGTGGTCTCCGAGAGCCAGGTCGCCGCCTTCGAGTGGAGCCCGGTGGGAGAAAGGCTCCTGTTCATGGAGGTGGATCGCGAAGCCCGGGCTCTCAAGCCGAGAGTGTGGGACGGGGGAGACACCCTGGTTTTCCCGTCTTTCCTACCGTCTCGCGTGTGGGTCGTCCAGTACTTGCCGTTTTGGGATCAATATGCCCGGAGCCTCACCCTCTGGTCTCCCAAAGGCGATGCTTTCACCTACCCGGGGATGTCCACCCCCAACACCGAAGACCAGATCTTCGTCCAGCATCTCGACGAGTCCCAGCCGATCACGGTGGGCAACGGCGTCTTCGCCAGTTGGTCACCGGCCGCACCGGACCGGGCGCTGGGCTAGTCCCAGCCGAGTTGGTGCAGGCGGCGTTCGGAAAAGCCCAGGTAGTGGCCCAATTCGTGTAAAAGGGTGCGACGGATCTCCTCTTCGGTCTCGGGGCGGGAGAGGCCCATGTCCAGGTGGGCCAGGCGGTACAGGCGGATCTCGTCGGGGAGGACTCCCCAGTAGTCGGCGGCCCGGTCCGGGAGGGAGACGCCGACGTATTCTCCCAACAGTTCTTCCGGTGCCCCCTCCTTGTGGTCCTCGGGAGGCGGCGAGTCCATGGCCACGATCAGCACGTTGTCCATCAGAGAGGCGACCCACGGGGGAAGCTCTGAGAGGACACGGTCTATCACTGCCTCGAACTCTTCGGTTCGCATATTCGTCTGAACTACCCCGTCTGATGGTTATTGCAGCGCAATCTACTGGCGGCGGGAGTGCGGCCTAGCCGGAAGAGGTCAGGCAGCCGGACTGATCAGCTGGAAGAAGATCTGCTGGTCGAACTTGACCCCGGTGATGATCGTGAACGGTTCACCGGCGTCGCCGGGCATGGTCATGGAGGTGGCCACCTCACCCTGGGCTTGCTGTTCGCCTTCGATGACCAGGCCGAGTCCGGGGTCGAAACGCACGGTGGAATGCACGACGCCCGGGGTGGCGCTCACCAGTAGTTGGATGTCTCCGAAAAAGCCCGGACCTCCCTGACCTTCCTGACCTTCCTGACCTTCCTGGCCTTCTTCAGAGGAATCCTCCTCTGCGAAGGCGCCGAACATCCCCAGCATCATCTCGCTCATGTCCCACTCGAACGCGTCGGTCCGGTATTCGCTCTGCACCACCAGGATCGGGCGCTCTTCGGTGCCCTCCACAGCCACAACGAGATGGTCGGCATCGGTCACAATCGAGCCGAACGGACCCTCTTGCTCGATCTGCTCCGTCCACGAGTCCCCGACGCCCAGCGGGGTATCGGGGAAGGCGGGACCGAACGGTCGGCTCAAATGCTGGTTACCTACCGAACTGGCGGATTGGACATTCATGCCGCCGAAGAGATCATCGAAACCTTCACTGGAGACTTCAAGGACGTTGCCCTGTGAGTCCGTGATGACGGTTATGTCAATCGGCGTCTCGAAGCCGGGAGCTTCACCCAACTCGGATGCGGGTATGGAGAAGCCGCCCATGGTGGCCTCGTTCTCGACCATTTGGATGTCGGAGACAATCCGGATGCTGACAGTGTCCTCATCCGGGCCGGGGCTGATCGTGTAGCTGATGGCACCGGCCAGGATGGTGTTCATCTCGATAGGGCCGGGAGGCATTCCCTCGGATGGTCCCCCCTCCAGTTCAACCTCGGCCTGTTGCTCGATGGAGATGGAGTATTCGAGTTCGCCGTCGGAAGGGTAGTTGTAGGAGAGACGAACCGGCTCGAACCCGGGAGCTTCAGTGGTGGTCGTGGTCTCGGGCACCGTGGTCGTTTGCGAGGCGTTGGTGGTGGTTGTTTCAGGTGCGCGCGTGGTCTGTGGGGCGGCGGTAGTAGGCGCGGCCGTGGTGGGAGCGGCCGTCGTCTCCTGTGCGGCGGGTTCAGGTTGACCGTCGTCGTCTCCCCCGCAGGCGGCTGCCAGCAACAGTGCGGTCAGTGCGGCGACAAGAACGTTCCACTTGAACTGGGACCGAGTCCTCATCACCATCCCGAGCCTAACCGGCAAGGAGGGCTTAGGGGGAGGGTTTAGTACGAGAAGGGCTTAGCCGAAATAGTCAGGCTCCTGGCCGGGAATCCACTTGATATTGCACCCTATGGAGGGCTTCTGGTCTGCCCCCACCTCCTGGTCGGCCCGTACGGCCTCCACGGCGGCCCGCAGGTCCTCTCCGGTCACCGGAATGGAGTTCGAGGGCCGGGAGTCATCGAACTGACCACGGTAGACCAATGTCCGGTCCGGGCCGAACACGTAGAAGTCCGGGGTGCAGGCGGCGGTGTAGGACTTTGCCACTTCCTGGGTCTCGTCGAAGAGATAGGGGAATGCATAACCTTGCTCACGGGCCATGGCGGCCAACTTGTCGGGAGCGTCGCCGGGATAGTTCTCGACGTCGTTGGAGCTTATGGCCACCACGGACACGTTGGTGTCCCGGTAGTCGGACCCGAAGCTCACCAGGCCATCCATGATGTGCACCACGAAGGGACAGTGGTTGCAGATGAACATGACCACCAGCACCTTCCCGTTGCAGTCCTCCAGTGAAACGGTTTCCCCGCTCACCGTGTCGGTTAGTGAGAATCCCGGCGCGGGAGTTCCCAACGGAAGCATGGTTGACAAAGTGTTGACCACAATGCTCCTCCTCTCTGATCAAATCCTCAGGAAGCTCCAATTGTAGCCATCCCGCTAGCGTCTCTGCCCATGCCCGAACTTCCCGACGTCGCCCTCTACATGAAGGCCTTGGAGCGGCGCGTAGTGGGAAAAAGGGTGGAGGGATTCCACGTCCGGTCCATGTCGGTGTTGCGCACCTACCAACCCCCTCACACCGATGTGGTGGGACGGACCGTGGTGGGGTTGCGAAGGATCGGAAAGCGCATTGTGTGGGAACTCGACCAGGACCAACTGTTCCTGGTGATCCATCTGATGGTGGCCGGGCGGCTTCGCTGGCATGAACGGCCAGGTGTGAAACCACCTGCCAAGGTGGGCCTGGCGGCCTGGGACTTTCCGGGGTCGACCCTGGTGCTCACCGAGCAGGGGACGAAACGGCGGGCCGGGATATGGGTGGTGTCGGGAGAAGAGGACCTGGCGGCCCAGGACCGCGGTGGCTTGGAACCGCTCGAGATCTCCTCCCGGCAGTTCTCCGAGGCGATTCGCCGGAGAAACCACACCCTGAAACGAGCGCTGACCAGCCCCGCCATCCTGTCGGGCATCGGCCACGCCTATTCGGACGAGATATTGTGGGAGGCCGGCCTGTCCCCCGTGAAGATGACTTCCCGGCTCACCGATGAGGAATCGAGCCGCTTGCACCTGGCCGTCATCGGGGTTCTCACCTCCTGGATCGAGCGGTTGGCCGCGGAGACCGGGGACCGATGGCCAACCAGGGTCACGGCCTTCCGACCGGAGATGGCGGTCCACGGCAAGTACGGATCGCCCTGTCCCCGCTGCGGCGCCCCCGTGCAGAGGATCGTGTACGCCAGCAACGAGACCAACTATTGCGCGGCTTGCCAGACAGGGGGAAAGCTCCTGGCCGACCGGTCCCTGTCGCGTTTGCTCAAACAGGACTGGCCCAAGACGTTGGAGGAACTGGAGGAGATGAGAGCCGGTCCCTGAAGGAAGTAACGAAGCCGGGACAAATAGAATCTAAGTATCAGCACAAGTTGGAGGTGAAAACTGACGGTGCCCGTCCGATTGGCGGGGGTGACCAAGAGCTACGGAAAGGCCCGGGGAGTCTTGGACCTCGATCTTGAGGTCCGGCCCGGGGAGGTCTTCGGATATCTGGGTCCCAACGGAGCGGGCAAGACCACCACCATCCGCATGCTGGTGGACCTGATACGACCGCAACAGGGAACGGTGGAGGTGTTGGGGGGCTCGCCTCGCGATCCCGCCATCAGGCGGCGGGTCGGGTACCTGCCGGGGGAGGTCGAGTTCTATTCCCGGATGTCCGCCCGTGACTTCCTCACCTACATCGGGAATCTGCGCGGGAGGGGAGGAGATGCCATCGCGGAGAAACTCTCGGAGAGGATCGACCTCGATCTGTCCCGGCGGATCGGTGATCTCTCCAAGGGAAACCGCCAGAAACTCGGCCTGGTGCAGGCGCTCATGCACGAACCGGAACTCGTGGTGCTCGATGAGCCGACGTCCGGGCTCGATCCATTGGTGCAGCAGGAGGTGTACCGGCTCCTGGATGAACTCAAGGCCGACGGGGTGACCGTTTTTTTCTCATCCCATGTCCTGTCGGAGGTGGAGAGGGTCGCCGACCGGGTCGGGATCATCCGGGAAGGCCGTTTGGTGGAAGTGGAGGAACTGGAGGCCCTTCGCCAGAAGGCGGTACGCACTTTTGAGGTCGTCTTTGAAGACGTTCCACACCTCGCCGAGTTCGAGCATCTGGACGGCGTCCGCATGGCCGACGTGCATGGGAACGTCTTGCACTGCCAGGTGATCGGCGCCATCGATGAATTGCTGAAGGCGGTCGCCAAACACAGGGTCCGCGATCTGGTCAGCCACGGCGCCGACCTGGAGGCCCTGTTCCTGGACTACTACAGAGGAGAGGAGGACTGAGAAATGCTGAACAACGTGGCGCTGAAGACCCTGCGGGACCGTCGCCGCTCGCTTTTCTGGTGGGTGGTGGGGATATTCGGATACTTGCTGGGCATCGGCGCCTTCTACCCCATTGTGAGGGACAACCAGGGGCAATTCGAAGCGCTGCTTGAAACCTACCCGGATGAGCTCCTGGCGATCATAGGGGTCGGGAGCGACGAGAACCTGTTCGACCCCATCGGTTTCATGCAGGCGGAGGCCTTCGGGTGGGTCGTCCCACTGGTTTTTGCAATTTATGGAGTCGTTCAAGGGGCCCGGGCGGTGGCCGGGGAGGAGGAGGACGGCACCATCGACTTGGTGATGGCCACTTCACTGACGAGGTTCGGCCTGGTCTGGCAGAAGTGGCTGGCCCTGGTGTTGGCCGAGTTGGTGCTGGGTCTGGCTGTGTTTGTCTCCCTGGCTGTCGACAGCGTCCTGTTCGGTGTCGACATCCCCGTGGGAAACAACGCGGCCGGAGTCCTGATGGCGGTCTTGCTGGGGGTCTTCTTCGGATCACTGGCGTTGGCGGTGGGCACCGGTACGGGTCTCAGGGGACTGACGGTGGGAGTCGTGACCTTTGTGGCGGCCGGCACGTATCTGCTCAATTCCCTGGGCGGATTGGTGGAGTTACTGGACGTCCTGCAACCCATCTCACCCTTCTATTACTACGACGCCTCCAACCCGCTTCGTTATGGCTTGAACGCCGAGCACGCCCTCGTCCTGGGAGGCTTGGCGGTGGTATTCCTCGGGATTGGCTTGCTGGCTGTGCGCCGCAGGGACCTGGGAGTGGGCGGCATTCGCCTAGCTGTCCCCAGCATGAGAAAGGCGGCCGGCTGAACCGGCTGGTCGAGGATCACCTCGCCAATGTTCAGACCCGGGCCAGCGCCTCCATGAGAGTGCGCCGGATCTCGGCGATGGTGGCTTTGCTCTGACGGGAGGCTTGCTTGGTGAGTGTGATAGGGGGCATAACTTCCACGCTTACCGGCCCTCCCCTGATCAATGCCGACTCGGGAGGCCATATAGCACCGGTGCCCTGAACGGCCACCGGCAGAATCGGACAGCCCGTTCGGGCAGCGACGTGAATGGCGCCGGTCTTGAAGGGAAGCATCTCTCCGGTGATGCTGCGGGTCCCTTCCGGGAAGACCACCAGGGACTTGCCTTCCGCCACCAGCGACCGGGTGCTGCGGATTATGAAAGCCAGTTCTCGGCGCCCCATCTCGCGGTCCAACGGGATCATCCCCACGCCTCGCATGGCGCTTCCCAGCAGCGGGAATTTGAACACCTCGACTTTGGACAGGAACCTGATGGGAATCGGCAGGGCGGCGGTCAGGACCATTATGTCGATGTTGGAGCGATGGTTGGCCACCACTATGTAGGGCGTCCCCTCCTCGATGTTCTCCAAGCCGTTCACCTCCATCCGCATGCCGGAGGCAACCACCCAGACTCGACCGAAACGCTTCAGTATCCATTCGGCGTAGGACTCCAGGAAACCGAACACCGACCCGATCACGATCGCCGAAGCAACGCCCACCGTGGAGAGCCCGGCGACCAGATAGGTGATCCCGCTGCGAAGGAACAGGAAGATCCTTTTCACAGAACTTAAGGCTAAACCCTCGCAGGAGGCTGGTAGCTTGCTCGGTGTGAACAGGAGCACGTCGGAGCTCAAGGCCAGGCTCAGGGCTGAGGCCCGCGGGAAGCCCCCTCCCACCGCCGCTGAGTCCGCAAGGGTCTGCCGGCAGGTCTTGGGGTGGCTGGCGCCGAGGAGGCCCGGACCCACCCTGGTGTGGATGGCGATCCCCGGTGAACTGGACCTCGAACCGGTGGTGGCCCGGTTGCCGATGATCGAGTGGCTCACGACCCGGACCCCTCCGGCCGGTCCTCTCACGGTCCATCCCTATCACTCCCCGCTGGAGCTCCATCGCTTCGGGTTCCACCAACCTGTGGCTTCGGTACCCAAAGTGTCGCCGGCCAGGATCGAGGTGGCTCTCGTCCCGGGGCTGACGTTCGATACCCGGGGACGAAGACTCGGGCGGGGCAAGAGCTATTACGACCGGCTACTGGCAGGGCTCCCTGCGAGCGCTCTGCGGGTGGGAGTCACGCTGGAACGGCTGATGGCCGAAATCGTGCCCGTCGAGTCGCACGACGTGGCCATGACCCATCTCGTGACCGAGAACGGGGTCCGGCAGATCGTCTAGGCTCCGATCGCCTCGACTATCCGGTCTCCTATCTCGGAGGTGGAGGCTCCCATTCGGGGTCCTGCCATGGCGCCCAGCCCGAGGAGAACATCGGCCGCGGCTTTCTCCACCATGGCCGCCGCCTCCCCTTCTCCCAGGTGCTCCAGGCACAAGGCGGCGGAGAAAACCGCCGCTACCGGATTTGCCCAGCCGGTGCCCACGATGTCTGGGGCGGTGCCGTGCACCGGCTCGAAGAGGGAGGGAAACTCGCCGGTCGGATTGAGGTTGCCGCTGGCCGCCAAGCCGATTCCCCCTGCTATCGCTCCTCCCAGGTCGGTGAGGATGTCGCCGAACATATTGTCGGTCACTATCACGTCGAAGCGCTGGGGACTGTCGATCAGGTGAATGCAGGCCGCGTCCACATGCACGTAGTCGACCTCGACTTGCGGATACTCCGCCGCTACCTCGTCGGTGGTCCGCTGCCAGAGGTCGCCCGCAATGGTGAGCACGTTGGTCTTGTGGCAAAGGGTCAACCGACGGTCTCTCCTCATCGCCCGCTCGAAGGCGTACCGTACGATTCGCTCGGTTCCCGCCCGCGTGTTGACCGAGTGCTGGTTGGCAATCTCCTCTGGGGTTCCCTTGTGGAGAAACCCTCCGCTGCCCGAGTACAAGCCCTCGGTGTTCTCTCTTATCATCTCCATGTCGCACCGCTCAGGCGTGAGTCCGGCGATGGCGCTGGAGACACCCGGGTAGAGCTTGATGGGGCGGAAATTCACATACATATCGAACTCGAACCGGAGCCGCAGCAAGAGGCCCCGTTCCAGAACACCCGGAGGAACCTCCGGGGTGCCCACCGCCCCATGAAGGATGGCGTCATGCTCGGCCAACTCGGCCACCACCGAGTCGGGTAGCACCTCCCCGGTAGCGAGGTAACGCCTACTCCCCAAGTCATAGTCGGTGAGATCGATCCTGAACCCGAACTCCCGACCCGCCGCTTGCAATGCCTGCAAGGCACAGGCGGTCACTTCCGGACCGATCCCGTCGCCGGGGATCACTGCCAGTCGGTAGGCGTTCACAGCCAGACATATTAATCGACCGGTTCCGGATTACGGCAACTCGCAAAGTGCGACGCCTCCCCCGAGAACCGGAACACCGGTTTGTTCTATGGAGTCTTGCTCCGCATCTCAGGCTTCTTCCTCCTGCGTGGAGGGAGGAGCCGAGGAGGGAGGTCGGGGGGTGAGGATCAAGTCGATTCCCAGCACGTCGACCAGAGCAATCAGGCTGGAAAGCCGCAAGTCAACCTCACTGTTCTCGATCAGTGAAATCTGTGCCTGCGTAAGCCCCGATCTCTCGCCCAGTTCCCGCTGACTGAGTCCTTGGCCGGTGCGGGCTTCCCGGAGGATTCTTGCTATGCGGGAATCTCCGCGACCCATGGGAATACAAGGTACCATGCATTCCCTTCTCGCGGTTGGGCGAAAGGCTAAGGAGTCATCTCTACATTTTCAGCGCATCGAAGCGGGGTGGGCCCGGCGACGTTGTCACTTGGCGCCCACGGCGCGGTTCAGAGCGTCCACGAACGCCTCCGCTGAGCCTTCCACCACGTCGGTTGAGACCGCCTTTCCCGAGTAGGTGTTGTCAACGACCCTGACCACCACGTTCACCTCGGCCATGGCGTCCGCTCCCGACGTGACGGGCACCACCCGGTAGTCGACCAACCGGGCTTCGATGCCGAAGCATTGTTTGATGGCCGAAAACGCGGCGTGGACCATTCCGTCCCCATGTCCGGTGTACTCGGAGGCGACGCCTCCTTTCTCGAGGGTGACCACGGCGGTGGGGGTGGTGTCATGACCCCCCGACACGTTGATGCCGGCGATTCTCACCTCGGCGTCCGACGATTGGGACAAACCGGTGGCGGCGATAGCCCGCAGTTCGCGTTCTCCGATCTCCAGCTTCCGGTCGGCCATGGCCTTGAACTTCTCGAAGGCCTGGTTGAACTCGTCCTCCTCCAGTGAGAGGTTCAGGTTTGCCAGGGCGTCGGCGAAGCCCGCCCGTCCGGAGTGCTTCCCGAGAATGATCTGGGCGCCTCTCTGGCCGATGGACTCGGCGTTCATTATCTCGTAGGTCTCCCGGTCGCGGAGCACGCCGTGCTGGTGGATCCCCGACTCGTGGGCGAAGGCGTTCCTACCCACCACCGCCTTGTTGAACTGCACCGGATAACCGGTCAGCTGGGAAACCAGCCGGGAGGTGTCAAAGATCTGGGTGGTGTCGGCTCCTATTTCCACCCCGAAGACGTCCTGGCGGGTCTTGATGGCCATGATGATCTCCTCGATGGAGGTGTTGCCGGCCCGCTCGCCGATGCCGTTCACCGCCCCTTCGATCTGGCGCGCTCCTGCAGAGATGGCTGACAGCGAGTTCGCCACCGCCAGCCCCAGATCGTCGTGACAGTGCACCGAAAGGGTGACGTCACTCCGGTCACCTCGAACCTCTGCGTAGATACGCTTCATCAACTCCACGAACTCGGCGGGGGTGGCGTATCCCACCGTGTCGGGGATGTTGATGGTGGTGGCGCCGGCCTCTACCGCCGCCCGGCACACATCCACCAGGAATTCATGGTCGGAGCGGGTGGCGTCTTGGGGGGAGAATTCCACGTCGTCTGTGTAGCGGCGCGCCCTCCGGACCCCTTCGACCGAGGCCTTCAACACCTCCGAGGGGGTCATGCGCAGCATCCGCTCCATGTGGATCGGGGATGTGGACATGAACACATGGATACGGGCCTGATCGGCATGCCGGAGGGCGTCCCAGGCCTGGTCGATGTCGTCGGGGTGAGCGCGGGCCAGGCTGGCGATCACCGGTCCCTTCACCTCGGCGGCTATTTGCGAGACCGCTCGAAAATCGCCGGAGGAGGAAGCCGCGAACCCGGCTTCCAGAACGTCCACCCGCAGGCGAGCCAACTGGTGAGCGATCACGAGTTTTTCGTCCGGCGTTAAGGCGATGCCGGGGGCTTGTTCCCCGTCTCGCAGGGTCGTGTCGAAAATGATCAATCTGTCTGACATGGAGGCTCCTGGTTATTGGGTTGAGGGCTGAGGCCTAGAGGGTGTGAAGGCCGGGCCGGCGAAGACCGCCGCCCGGCCGAGTCAGCGCCAGACAACCCTGGGCCAGCGTTCCGTCCATTGTCAGTACCCCGGCGTAATTCACTCGGGCGCCTTGGGGTCGAGGAAGGGCATCATTTGACGAAGTTCACGTCCCACCTCTTCGATGGGATGGGACTGGTTGGCGGCCCGCTGCTCCAGAAGATAGGGAGCCCCCTCCCGAGCTTGGGCCATCCACTCGCGGGCAAAGGCGCCGGATTGTATCTCCGCCAGAACCCTCTTCATCTCGGCGCGGCTCTCTTCGGTGATGATCCGCGCTCCCCGGGTGTAATCGCCGTATTCGGCGGTGTCGGAGACCGAGTAGCGCATCCAGGACAACCCCCCCTCGTACAGGAGGTCCACAATCAACTTCAACTCGTGAAGAGTCTCGAAGTAGGCGGACTCGGGCTCGTAACCCGCTTCCACCAGCGTTTCGTAGGAGGCCTTGATCAACTGGGAGACGCCGCCGCAGAGGATTACCTGCTCGCCGAAGAGATCGGTCTCGGTCTCCTCCCGGAAGG
The DNA here is from genome assembly GCA_965209025.1 of Acidimicrobiia bacterium. Classification (GTDB taxonomy): domain Bacteria; phylum Actinomycetota; class Acidimicrobiia; order Spongiisociales; family ZC4RG35; genus Bin76. The sequence continues at coordinate 2,021,743 of OZ242375.1, forward strand.
TGGTCTGCAGCACGCCGGCCCGGGCCCCGCCTATTCCCCAGGAATAGGACATTCCCAACTCGAATGCGGACCCGGTGGCGTCCTGGTGGATGGCAAGCAGGCAGGGAACCCCGGATCCCTCCGTGTAGGTGCGCCGCACCAGATGACCGGGGCCCTTGGGCGCAACCATCAGCACATCGAGGTCGGCGGCGGGCGTTATCTCCCCGAAATGGATGTTGAAACCGTGGGCGAACAGCAGGGCGTTGCCGGGCTCCATCCGGTCGGCGATCCGGGCGTTGTAGAAGTCGGCCATGAGTTGGTCCGGGACCAGCATCGTGACGACGTCGGCCCACTCGGCGGCGTCGGGGGGATCCATCACCGCCAGCCCGTCGTCTCGGACCCGGGAGCGCCGGGCCGAATCCGGTCGCAGGCCAACCACCACTTCCACCCCGGACTCGGAGAGGTTGAGAGCATGGGCGTGTCCCTGGCTCCCATAGCCGATCACGGCCACCTTGCGGTCCTTGATTACCTCGGGATCCGCGTCCTTGTCATAGAAGATCTCAGCCATTTAAGCTCTCACCGCCTATCCCACCGCCCTCATCCGGGAGGGCTTGCTCTTGGGGGCCCGCCCGATGGCAATCCGCCCCGACTTGACCAGTTCCACCACGCCGAACGGCCGCAGAAGCTCGATGAGGTCGTTGAGCTTCGCAGGTCGACCCGTCACTTCGAAGGTAAGGCTGTTGTATCCCACGTCCACCACGGTCGCTTTGAAGATGTTGGCTACTTCGATTGCCTCCGTACGGGCGTTACCGATTGCCGCAACACGGATCAGCATGGTCTCTCGCTCCACTGCCTTGGATGGCTCGAGTTCGAAGATCCTGATCACGTTTATCAGCTTGTGGAGCTGCTTCTTCACCTGTTCGATCTTCTCGGACTCCACCACCACGGTAATGCGGGAGAGGCCCGGATCGATAGTTGGACCCACGGCCAGGGAATGGATGTTGAACCCTCGGCGGGCCAGGCAGGAGGACACTCGGGCCAACACACCCGGGCGATTCTCCACGACCAGGCTCAACGTATGGCGGGGTGGGTGTGGTAGTGCCGTCACCGTCAATCCCCCGGCTCGGGTCCCAGGATCACGTTGTCGTTGGAGCCTCCGGCGGGGACCATCGGGAATACCATCTCGTCGGGGTCGACCACCATTTCCACCACCACCGGGCGGTCGTCGATGGTCAGAGACTTCTCGAGGATGGGGCCCACTTCCTCGGGCGCCTCCGCCCTCAGCCCGATGCAGCCCATTCCCTCGGCCAGTTTCACGTAGTCCACGACTTCGGCATTGAGCAGGCTTGCCGAGAGCCGTCCTCCGTAGAAGAGATTCTGCCACTGCTTGACCATCCCGTGAGCGCCGTTGTTGAAGACCGCCACCTTGACGGGGATCTGGTGGGCGGCGGCGGCGATCAATTCCTGGAAGGTCATCTGAAAGCACCCGTCGCCGTCCACCGCATAGACGAGTTCATCCGGCATCCCTGCCTTGGCGCCGATCGCGGCCGGGACGGCAAAACCCATCGTTCCCAGGCCACCGGAGTTGATCCAGCGGCGCGGACGATCGAAATTCCAGAATTGCGAAGCCCACATCTGGTGCTGGCCGACTCCCGCCACCAGGATGGCGTCTCCTCCAGTGACCCTGGCCAACTCATCTATTACAAACTGGGGCTTGATCGGGCCGTCCGGCTGCTGGTCGTAGGAGAGCGGGTACTCGGTCTGCCACTCCCGTATGGTCTCCAACCACTGCTGATTGGAAACCGGCGGACGGTCTCCCCAGGCCTTGATCATCTGCGTCAGCACCCGGCGGGCATCCGCCACGATCGGGATGTCCGCAGTTCGGACCTTGCCTATCTCGGCGGGATCGACATCGGCATGGATTATCTTTGCGTCGACCGCGAAGTGATTGGGGTCGCCGGTCACCCGGTCGTCGAAGCGGACCCCGAAAGCGGCCAGAACGTCGCACTTCTGCATGGAGGTGATGGCTGTGTAATTGCCATGCATCCCCGGCATCCCCAGGCACAACGGATGGCTGTCGGGTATGGCGCCCCTTCCCATCAGGGTGGTCACCACCGGGATATTGGTGATCTCCGCGAACCGAGTCAATGCCTCGGAAGCCTCCGACTTGATTATGCCTCCCCCCACATAGAGCACCGGTCGCCGGCTGGCCGCCAGCATCTCGACTGCTTCTCTCACCCGCCGCGGATGGCCGTCCAAAGTGGGTTTGTAACCGGGGAGTTCCAGGTCTTGGGGTGGATGCCACTCAGTCTCCTGATTCAGCACGTCCTTGGGCAGATCCACCAATACCGGCCCCGGCCGACCGGAGGAGGCAAGGTGAAAGGCCTGATGGATGACGGTGGGGATGTCATCGGGATCGGTGACAAAGTAGTTGTGTTTTGTGGTGGGCATGGTGATACCGACCGTGTAGGCCTCCTGGAAGGCGTCGTTCCCGACTGCGTGGGTGGGGACCTGCCCGGTGATGGCAACCATGGGCACAGAGTCCATCAGTGCATCTGCCAGAGGTGTCACCAGGTTGGTCGCGCCCGGTCCCGATGTGGCGACGCATACGCCCACGCGGCCGGTGGCCCATGCGTAACCGGCCGCCATATGGCCGGCGCCTTGTTCGTGGCGGGCCAGGATGTGGCGGATGGGGCTGGCATAAAGGGGGTCGTAAGCGGGGAGGATTGCTCCACCCGGAATGCCGAATATCAGATCGACGCCCTCGTGTTCCAGCGAGGAGATGAGCGATTGCGATCCGGTGATTGTTGTCATGGTGGTTGGCTTTCGTGAGGCTTACAAAGAGAAATCCCTCCTTTTGGGGAGGGATTCAGCGCACACGCGGTTTATGCGCGTACGCTATTCGAGTACCAGCAACAGGTGGATGTTTCTCATTGATTGGACATTATGGTCTCTCCTTCGCCACCTTGCAACTCGAAATAGGGATTTTGATGGCCCGTTGATGATTTGGAAGTGCAGATAGCCCCTGCAGTCGTATCTTTAAAGGGGTGAAGGGAGCCTTCGATCAATGAAATTTCGGCCTGAAGACTTTCGGTTTGCCTTGGAGGAAGCGCGAAGGGTGATAAAAGCCATGCGACCGGATGAGGTTCCCCACAATCTCCGCAGGACCCGCAGTTCTTCGTCGCGGAGGCTGACGCCCATAGAAGCCCAGGCCCTCTTCCGGGAACTCGAGAGAGACGCAGGCTTTCGTGAGGCCACCCTCAGCGGTTGGGACGCGGCGAGACAGAACAGTGCCGATCCCCGTACCGCTGCGTCAGTCCTGTTTCTGGAGAGGTCGGAGGGCTGGGAGTCCCGCGCCCGGGGCCACTTGGCCGAGATAGAGCGGCAAGAGGCCCGGATGGACGCCGAAGGGCTCAGGGCGAGTCTGGGGGAGGCGCAGTCGGAGGTGAGGTTGCTCAAGAACCAACTGGCTGAACAGAAGCGGCTGGCCGAGAAGAGCGCTCGACGGCGCACCGACCAGTTGAGAGGGGACCTGAGCCGCGCCCGGGAGCGAATCTGCCAACTGGAGAGACAAGTCTCAGAAGGGAGCAGGGAGTCGGCGCGATGGGAGAGGGAGACCAACGCAGCCTGGGACGAGTTGACCGAGGCCGACCGCCGGTATGACGAACTGCGTAAGCGGTACAGCTTGAAGACGAAGCCGGTTCCTGCTCGTTCGAGCGCCGGCCCCGGAGGGGAGGTCGGATTCAGCCGAGATCCCCTGGAGGCGGCTCGGATGCTGGATCAGATGGTGAGCTTCTGGGAGGTGGGTTCAGATTCCCAGCCCGAACGGGATGTGCCCCCTCCCAAGCTGCTTGAGCTTCCACCGGGGGTGGATCCCAAGTCGGGCGGGGCGATGCAGTGGATCTATTACGAGGCTCCCCGGCTGATCCTGGTGGTGGACGGGTGGAACGCAGCTCACTACTGGAACTCCCACCAGCACATCCCCGGCAAGCCGGACCCGCGGACGATAGGTTTCATCACCAACAAACTGGACAATCTGGCCGAGTACTCGATCGGCCGCCACCAGGTCCTCTTCTATCTGGACTCCCGTCATGTGAGCGGGTTGGACCCGGACTGGGAAAACCGGTTCAGAAGTGGTCGCCTCACCGGCATCTACGTGGAGGACGCCGATGACGCCATCGCCAGGGAAGCCGCCGGACGGGCATCAGAGAGGGTGGCAGTGATCACCAGCGACAACGGTCTGGCGGAACGTTGCCGGACGCACGGTGCGGTCATACTGGCTTCGGAGGCTTTGGCGGAGTGGATGGCAAGCTCGCCGGTCTGACCGACCGTCTGACCGCCCTGGCCGCGGAGGCAGGACTGGACCGGGTCGGGGTTTGCGCTGCCGATCCATTCGCCGCCACCCGGCTCACCATCAGTTCCCGCAAGTCCATGGGGATGTCGGCCCGGCTGGGTTTCACTTTCTCCGATCCCGACGTCTCCACCGACATCCGCCGCTCCTTCCCCTGGGCGGAACGGCTGGTGGTGGGGATACGGTCGTATCTTCCTGATGCAGGCGATCCGGGCCCCACCCGACCCGGGCGGGGACGGGTAGCCCGTTTCGCGGTTACCGACGCCTACCAACCCCTCCGGTCGGGCCTGGAGAGATTGGCTGGCGAACTGGGGGAGGCGGGGTTCCGCTCCGAGGTGCTGGTTGACGATTCCCGCTTGGTGGACCGGGCGGCGGCGGTGAGAGCCGGGGTGGGGTGGTGGGGGAAAAGCACCATGGTCCTGTCGCCGGGAGTGGGACCCTGGTTTCTGATCGGATCGGTTGTAACCGACGCCCGACTGCCGGTCTCGGAGCTCATGGAGCGGAACTGCGGGAGTTGTGTGGCATGCCTTCCCGCCTGTCCAACCGGGGCCCTCGTGGCGCCCGGTGTGCTGGACGCCCGGTTGTGCCTGGCGGCGTTGGCCCAGAGTCCGGGAGTCATACCTCGGGATCTGCGCCCCTTTCTGGAAGACCGCCTCTATGGGTGTGACGAGTGTCTCACGGCCTGCCCGCCCGGCTCCCGTCTGCTGGATCGGGCTGCCTCTCGGCGGGGATCGGTTGACCTGGTGGAGCTCCTGCGGACCGCGGATCGGGAGTTGACCGGCCGGTTCGAGCACTTCTATCTCCCCTCCCGCCGTCCCCGGGTGTTGCGCCGCAACGCCCTGGTGGCCCTGGGCAACACCGGGACGGCAGAGCACCTCGACCTGGTCGCCGGCTATCTGGGCAGTCCCGACTGGATGCTTCGGCTCCACGCGGCGTGGGCGGTCCATCGCATGGGAGTAAGGCTGTCCATTCGCCGGGCGGAGATGTTCATCCGGCACGCAGCTTCTCGGGAGAGGTCCCCGGAGGTAAGGGAGGAACTGGCCCTGGCGGGGGTCGACCCCTGAGCAGCGGCAGCTTCGAAGGAGAGTTAGCGCTCAGGGCTCGCTAGTTTCTGCGGTTATGAAGATCGATTCGCGACTGGTTCTGCTGGCTGTCCTCGCCGCAGGGGTGATCGCCCTGGGATGGACCTGGCTGACCTCCGAAGACCCTGAGGAGGCGGCGCTGGAGACGGAGGCGGCCCTGGAGACGACCACCACCTCTTCGGCGTCAACCACGGCTGCGGTTGAAGAACAGGACGCCGCTGCGGTCACCACCGCGACGGCTGCTCCGGCGACCACGGTCCCCGCTACCACCAGCACAACCGTTGCTCCGACGACCACCACAACCTTCCCGACCCCCGAGGTGCTGGGAGAGGTCCATCCCCGGCTGGTGGACATCGATGGCTGGTTGCAGTCGGAGGTCGAGACACTCGAGGAGTTGCGGGGCAAGGTGGTCGTGGTGGAGTTCTGGACCTTCGGCTGTTACAACTGCAAGAACCGCATCCCGTACACCCAGGAGATGTACGCCAAGTACCGCGATCAGGGTATGGAGATCGTCGGCATCCATTCCCCCGAGTTCAAATACGAAGAGGACGTGGACAACATCAAGAAGGCTCTGGTTGACCTGGGGGTCACCTGGCCGGTGGTTCTGGACACCAGACGCAGGACCTTCTGGGAGTGGCAGGCGGGCGGCACGGCCTACTGGCCGCGTACCTACGTGCTGGACCGGGAAGGCCGGGTTCGCTTCGACCACATCGGGGAAGGCAAGTACCGCGAGTTGGACCAGACCGTGGCTTTCCTGCTCTCAGAGGGGATGTGAGCCTCTTCGCGGAGGGGATCCGCTCGAGCGTCCTCGCCTGCTCCTACTCCGTCCTGCTGGTGGGACTGGCGCTGGTGGTGCTGAGACGGAAGGACCGCATGGGGGCACTGGGCGTGTTTGCCGGGTTCACCATCCTGTCGGCGTGGATCAGGGCGGCGGGCATCTCCAATCTCCTGGCGGGGCGGGTGGCGACGGTACTGCTGGTGATCGGGGGACTGGCGCTGGCTGTGATGGTGAACCGCCGGCCTGCTGGCCTCGCCGGGTCGGCTCTTTTGGGGACATTCGCGGGCGCCACGTGGTTTCCATGTGTGGGAGAGGAACTGGGAACGGTGCTTACCCGGGCGCAGGATGAGCCGGGCGCGGCGCTCTGGTTGTTGGGGGTGTATCTAATCGGAGTGATGATCCCGCTGATAGCCATCCTGGCCGTGGTTATGTACCTTCCGGTTGTCCGCAGATGGATGGACAGCCGGTGGGTGGCAATAGCGGCCAAGGCGGCACTGGCGGCGATTGGAGTCCTGGTCTTGACCGACCACTACGACACGTTGCTCTCCACCCTTGCCCGGTGGTCGGCTACTTGGAGCGGCTATTCGGTTCTGGAATGAGGGTCTCTTCGAACCCCGGGGAGGATCCTTGTTCAGTGGCCGGGGCTTATCATCGGCATATGTCGCTCAAGATTCATTCTCAAGACGTAACAGAGGGTCCCGCCCGCGCCGGAGCGCGCGCCATGCTGCGGGCGGTGGGCCTTTCCGATGAGGACTTCACCAAGCCGCAGGTAGGCGTGGTTTCGGCGGGGAACGAGGTCACGCCCTGCAACATCACCGGTCCGGTCCTCGCTGAGCGGGCCAAGGAGGGGGTACGCGTCGGAGGCGGCGTGGGTCTCTCATTCGCCACCATTGCGGTCTCGGACGGCATCTCGATGGGCCACGAGGGGATGCGAGCCTCCCTCGTCTCCCGGGAAGTGATCGCCGATTCGGTGGAATTGATGGTGCACGCCGAGCGGTTCGACGCCCTGGTGACCATCGCCGGGTGCGACAAGTCCCTGCCGGGCATGCTCATGGCTGCGGCCCGCTCGAACCTGCCCGCGGTGTTTCTGTACGGTGGGTCGAGCCTGCCCGGCCGCTACCGGGGCCGGGACATCTCCATTGTGGATGTCTTCGAGGGGATCGGGGCCGAGTCCCAGGGGCGGATCAGCGCCGAGGATCTTGATGAAATCGAACGCAACGCCTGTCCGGGCGCCGGTTCTTGCGCGGGGATGTTCACCGCCAACACCATGGCCTCGGTTGGAGAAGCGATCGGGATGTCCCTCCCCGGGTCGGCGTCGGTTCCCGCGGTCGACACCCGCTTGGGGGTCTATGCGCGCCAGAGCGGCGAGGCGGTGATGAATCTCCTCAGGGAGGGAATACGGCCCCGCCAGATCATGACCCGGCCGGCATTCGAGAACGCAATCACCACCGTGATGGCGCTGGGCGGTTCCACCAACGCGGTTCTCCATCTGATGGCTCTGGCGCATGAGGCGGGAGTGGAACTGGAGCTGGAGGACTTCGACCGTATCAGCCGGCGGACTCCCCACATCGGCGACCTGAAGCCGTTCGGCAGGTATCACATGGTGGACGTCGACCACCTCGGGGGGGTTCCCGTGGTGTTGAAGGTCCTGTGGGAAGAGGGGTTGCTGCATGGCGACTGCCTGACGGCCACGGGTAAGACCATGGCGGAAAACCTCAGGGATGTGAAGGTCCCGACCGACCAGGACGTGCTGCGTCCCGCCTCCGATCCCATCGCAGCCGAGGGCGGCATCGCCATCCTGCGAGGCTCCCTGGCGCCGAAGGGAGCCGTGGTCAAGGTGGCCGGGGTGGCCCTCGAGGTGTTCGAGGGTCCAGCCCGGGTCTTCGACGGGGAACAGGGCGCCTTGGCGGCGCTCTTCTCAGGGAACATTCATCCCGGGGAAGTGCTGGTTATCCGGACCGAGGGCCCGCGCGGCGGACCGGGCATGCGGGAGATGCTTGCCATCACCGCGGCGATCAAGGGGGCGGGACTGGGGTCGGAGGTCCTGCTGATAACGGACGGGCGTTTCTCGGGCGGCACCACCGGCCTGTGCATCGGCCACGTCGCCCCCGAGTCCGAGGTGGGAGGGCCGATCGGCCTGGTGGAGGAGGGGGACCGCATCAGAGTGGATGTGGCTGCCCGCCGACTGGACCTCCTGGTGGCAGATGACGTGCTGGAGGAGAGGAGGGCGGGGTGGAAGCCGGCCCCGGTCCGGTATCCCTCCGGCGCCCTCGCCAAGTACGCCAACCTGGTGGGCGGCGCGGAGAATGGAGCGGTCACCAACCACTTCTGATTTGTCGTGTTGCTGGTTTCGGACATCCACGGCCGCTTTTCCGCCCTGGCGGAGGTGGCTTCCAGGGGGGAGCCCCTTCTCGTCCTGGGGGACCTGATCAACCTGGTGGATTACCGGACCGGGGAAGGCATCTTCGCCGAAGTCCTCGGCATCGACTTCGCCCGCAGAATCGCCGCCTCCCGGGGAGGTTCGAGGTTCGAGGAGATGCGGTCGCTGTGGGCGGAGAGAGTCGGTGACCGCTACGAGTGGTTCCGCGCTGCGTTGACCGTAGAGGTGAAGAAGCAGTACCGGCTGATGCGGGAAGCTCTGGAGGCATCCGAGTCGTATGTGACCTACGGGAACGTCGACCGCCCGGAACTGTTACGCCAGAGCCTCCCGGAGGGGTCCAGGTTCGTGGATGGGGAGGTGGTGGTGATCGAAGGCCACCGGGTGGGCTTTGCCGGTGGAGGGTTGACCACTCCCATGAATGCTTCCGGGGAGGTCTCGGACCAGGAGATGGCGGACAAACTGGCCGGACTGGGAGAGGTGGACATTCTCTGCACCCATCTCGCCCCCGCTGTGCCGGCCCTGCACTTCGATGTGGTGACCGGAAAGTTCGAGAGGGCTTCCCGCCCGATTCTCGACTATCTGCTCGAGGTGCGTCCTCGCTACCACTTCTTCGGGGATGTCCACCAGCCACAGGCCCACCAATGGCGGGTGGGATCTACGCTGTGTCGCAACGTCGGGTATTTTCGCGCCACCCGCCGGCCGGTGAGGCTTTCGGCGGATGGAGTGGCCGACGGCCTTCGAGCGGAGATCGGATGAGCGGGGAAGGCAGACGGTTCGCAGATGGTCGGCACCTGTTGGTGACGACGATTGCAGGGTTGGCTTCCGGTCTGCCACAGTTTGCCAAGTTGGTAGCCCGGCTCTCCCGGGACCCAAGGGTCCCGGTGCGCGCCAAACGCGTGGCGGCGGGTCTGGCCGTTTACGCGGTGATCCCCCTAGACCTGATCCCGGACGTGATCCCGGTGGTTGGGCTGGTTGATGACTTGCTGGCGGTGGTCGTGGCCTTGGCGGTGCTTATCGAGGCAGCGCCCGATGAGGTGGTGGCCGAGCACTGGGACGGAGAACCGGAGGCGCTGGGACGGATACTCTTGGGGGTGGAGCTGCTGATCGAATTCATGCCCAGGAGGGTGCGGTGGATGATCCGGTGGCTGGTGGGAGAGTGACTCTGGGGCAATGAACCTTCCCGTCTGGACGGTGCTGCCTCTCTTTCAGTCGTCTCCCCGGGAACTCACCGGGATGGTGAGAGAGTCTGAGTCGCTCGGTCTGACCGGAGTGCTGGCCACAGACCATCTGGCCGGCTGGCGCCGTCCGGACTTCCCGGTGCTGGAAGCCACCACCGCGCTGGGTATGGTGGCGGCCGCGGCCGAGCGCCGTGTCGGTTCGCTGGTGCTGCAGACGACACTGCGCTCTCCCTCCTACACGGCCAACGTGGCAGGTACTCTCGCCGCGATCTGCAGGGCGCCTCCCCTGATCGGCTTGGGGGTGGGCGACTCCAGGTCACGCGCCGAAGGCAACCGGCTGGGGATTGCCCAACCACCCTTTCCCGAACGCACACGGCTTCTGAGGGAGACCATCGCCGCGGTCCGGGCTCGGGCCCCGGGCGTCGAGATATGGGTGGGAGGTTGGAGCCGGGAGGTGCGAGAGGTGGCGGCCGAACAGGCGGATGGCTGGAACGCCTGGGGCGGCGATCCAGCGGCGTTCGAGGTTGCCGTGGACCAGATGAAGAAGATGAACCCCTCGGTAATGATCAGTTGGGGAGGTCTCCTGGACACTGCCCGTTCATTGGACACTCTACGGAGAACCCTGTCAAGGAGGGTGGACGCCGGCGCACAGGCGCTGGTCGTGGCCTTAACTCCTCCGCGAGTCGCCACATTTCGCCGGTGGGCGCCTACCATTATTTACTCACGCTGCGCGCCAAACGGCGCCGATCGCTAGTAGCCTGCGAGTATGGAGTTCAGGCGCATTCACAATCTTCCGCCTTACGTTTTCGCTCAGGTGGACCAGGCGAAGGTGGCTGCTCGCCGCGCCGGAGAGGACGTTGTGGACCTTGGCTTCGGCAACCCTGACCTGCCATCGCCGCCATTCGTGGTGGACAAGCTGACCGAGGCGGCCAACAAGGGTAAGAACCACCGCTACTCCTCGTCGCGCGGGCTGCCGAACCTCCGCCAGGCCATCGCTAATCGGTACCAACGACGCTTCGGGGTCACACTCGACCCGGAGACGCAGGTGGTGGCCACGATCGGCGCCAAGGAAGGACTGTCCCACCTGCTGTGGACCCTGGTCGACTCGGGGGACACCACGGTGGTGCCGGAACCTTCCTATCCCATCCACATCTACGCGCCGATTCTGGCAGGCTCGGACATTGCCCGCCTTCCGGTGGTCTCAGAGTCGGAGTACTTCGAGAGGCTGGAGGTGCTCTATCGCTCGTCCTGGCCGAAGCCGAGGGTGATCATCGTCTCCTTCCCGCACAATCCCACCACGACCTGCATCGAACTGTCCTTCTTCGAGCGTTTGGTGGCGTTCGCCCATCATCACGGCGCGTTCATCGTCCATGACTTCGCGTACGCCGACATGCACTATGACGGCTATCGGCCGCCCTCGCTCCTGCAGGTGGAGGGCGCCGCGGAGGTGGGGGTGGAGTTGTACAGCATGACCAAGGGCCATTCCATGGCGGGTTGGCGGATGGGATTCGTACTGGGCAACGCTGCTGCTGTGGCGGCCCTGACCAAGCTCAAGTCCTATCTCGACTACGGGACCTTCCAGCCCATCCAGATTGCAACCATCGTCGCCCTCAATTCCGGGGACGACTATGTCGATAAGGTGAGGGCGATCTACGGGGATCGGCGCGATGCCCTGGTGGATGGCCTGAACAACTCCGGCTGGAAGGTGCTGAAGCCCCAGGGCACGATGTTCGTTTGGGCGCCCATCCCGGAGCCCTACGTGGAGATGGGGTCGGTGGAGTTTGCCCTGCACCTCCTGCGGGAGGCTAAGGTGGCGGTCAGTCCCGGCATCGGATTCGGCCCAAGCGGCGACCGGCACATCCGTTTCGCCCTGGTCGAGAACCGACAGAGGATCGGCCAGGCGGTAACCAGTTTGCGCCGGACGCTCGAGCTTCTCTGATCTGTGCCTTTTCCCGACGGAACCGCCGACTTTCGCTCCGACACCGTTACCAGACCCACCCCGGAGATGCGGCGGGCCATGGCGGAGGCGATGGTGGGCGATGACGTCTACCGCGACGATCCGACGGTCAACGCCCTGGAGGAAGAGGCGGCTTCCATCGTCGGCCAGGAGGCGGCGGTGCTCACTCCCACGGGGACGATGGGGAACCAACTGGGCATAATGCTCCAGACCCGGCGGGGAGAGGACGTGCTCTGCGACGCCGGGACGCACCTGCGCAACGTGGAGGCGGGGGCGGGCGCCGCCCTGTCGGGAGTGGCCTTTCGAACCATGGACGTGGACGCCGGCCGCATCACGCCGGCAGACATCGACCAGGCGATGCAATTGGCAGGCAGCCTCTTCCCACGTATCGGACTGATGGTGTGGGAGAACACTCACAACATGTCGGGAGGGAGGGTGATACCCGCCGACGTGATGGCGAAGGGCAATCGGGCCGCCCGCCGACACGGCCTCTCCATCCATCTCGACGGGGCGCGGGTGTTCAACGCGGCGGTGGCCTCCGGACTTCCGCCGGCCCGGTTCGCCGAGGGGGTGGACACGGTGCAGTTTTGCTTCTCCAAGGGGCTGGGAGCTCCGGTGGGGTCCATTCTGTGCGGTTCGGCCGACCTGGTGGCGGAGGCGCGTTACCTCCGAAAGAGGCTGGGAGGGGCCATGAGACAGGCCGGCATCATTGCAGCCCCGGCGCGTATCGCCCTTCGTGATTGGTCCCGTCTCTCTGCCGACCATGAACTGGCGTCGCGGATGGCGCGCGGGCTGGCCGACCGTCATCCGGGAGCGGTGGATCCCGAGATAGCCGAGACGAACATGGTGCGGGTGGAGGTGGGAAAACTGTCGGGAGGATGGGCTCCGGTCCGCGCCCGGCTGAAGGAGTCGGGGGTGGTCGTCAGGGATCCGTTGGCCGGGACCGTGCGGCTTGTGACCCATCGCGATGTGGACAACGCCGACGTGGAGCGGTTGCTGGCGGCTTTCAGCCCGGATTGACCGGGTAACCGTAGCTTTCCCCGCAGGGTCATACGTCAGCACCAGTGAATTACGCAGTCCTCTTTCCCGGCCAGGGCAGCCAGTTCGTGGGAATGGGCGCCGATCTGTTCGAGGCTCGGCCCGATCTTCTGGGTGACCGCGTGGACGAATTGTTGGGTTGGTCCCTACGCGAGCTCTGCCTTGCGGGACCCGAGGCGCTGCTGGTCCGCACCGAGCGGGCCCAGCCCGCGCTGTTCTGTCTCTCCTATGCCCTGTGGGTCGAACTGTCGGACCGGCTTCCCTGCCTCCCGATCGCCGCCGCCGGCCACTCCCTGGGCGAGTACACCGCTCTGGCCGCCGCGGGGGTGTTCGGGTTTGAAGAGACGCTGTCCGTGGTGTCGGCAAGGGGCCGGGCGATGGCCGAGGCCGCCGACGCCGAGGACTCGGGAATGATGGCGCTGATGGGCGTGAAAGATGCTGCAGCGGAGGAGGTGGCCGAGGCCCGCCGACTGGAGGGAGGGCGGTTGGTTGTGGCCAATCTGAACGCTCCGGGTCAGGTGGTGATGGCTGGAGGGGCCTCCGATCTCGATTGGCTCGAGGCTCGGGGTCGCAGCTTTGGAATTCGCAGGATGGTCCGTCTGCCGGTGGCTGGAGCCTTTCACTCCGGGTTCATGGCGCCGGCAGCTCGCAAGGTGGAGGAGGCCCTGGTCGGGCTCAGGTCGCATCCTGCCCGCTTCCCGGTATACGCCAATGTGAGCGGCGAACCGATGGAGGGCGCCGGCATCGCGGAGACCCTGGTCACCCAGGTGTCCTCCCCGGTCAGGTTCGCAGAGAGCCTCACAGCCATGGCGCGGCAGGGAGTCGAGGTCTTCGTGCATGTCGGCCCGGGCAAGGTGACCGCCGGTCTGGCCAGGCGTACGGTTCCCTCGGCGACAGTGCTGACCGTAAATGATGTCGCCGGAGCGGCTAAGGTGGCGGAATCCATATCTAGCATGGAGTTTTCGCGAGGAGAGTGAGCATGGCCAGGGCTGCAATTACCGGATGGGGAAAGTGTGTTCCCCCAACCGTGCTGAGCAACGCCGACCTGGAACGGATGATCGACACCTCCGATGAGTGGATCACGGTTCGCTCCGGGATCAAGGAGAGGCGGATCAGTCATGTGGAGCCGTCCGAGATGGCCGCGGTGGCGTCCGAACATGCCCTGGCGGCCGCTGGCCGGGACATAGGGGAGATCGATCTGATCATTGTCGCCTCCTGCACTTCTGACTCCGTGATTCCGGCCACGGCGGCCCATGTGCACCGTTTGCTGGGAGCTCCGGTCCCCACCGCGGCCTTCGACCTCAACGCCAACTGCTCGGGTTTTGTCTATTCGTTGATCAATGCCGCCAAGATGATCGAGTCAGGCATGCATTCGAGGGTGCTGATCGCCGCCACCGAACGACTCAGCGCCCTGCTCGACTTCACGGACCGGTCGACCGCGGTGCTGTTCGGCGACGCCGCCGGCGCGGTGGTCGTGGAGCCGACCGAGGAAGATCACGGTCTGCTCTCGGGTTTCGTACAGATGGACTCTTCAGCCCTGGGGTACCTGGAGGTGCCGAACGACGGGCTCAGCGGGATGCCGGCCCGCGCCCTGGAGGCGGCCCATGGCGGGATCACCATGAACGGTCGTGAGGTGTTTCGCCGGGCGGTGGTGGCGATGGGGGACCTGTCGGTGAGGGCGGTTGCCGAGGCCGGCCTGGGACTGGAGGAGGTGGACCTGCTCATACCTCATCAGGCCAACATGAGAATCATCGACGCTACCGCCAAACGGCTGAAACTCCCTTCCGAGAAGGTCTACACCAATATCCATGCCTACGGGAACACCTCGGCGGCGACCATCCCGGTGGCATTGGTGGAGGCCTTGGAACAGGGGTACATCTCCGCCGGCGCCAACGTGGTGTTCGCCGCGTTCGGGGGTGGGCTGACCGCCGGGGCGGCCGTGCTCCGCTGGGGGGAGCGGACCGATCCCCTGGGGCGGAGCGAAGCCTCTCTTGCTCCAACCGACCGCGGCCTTATGGATTTGCTGGAGGCCAATTTCCGGGTGTACGGGTATCCGGAGAAAATGAGATGAGCCGGGTCGCCCTGGTCACCGGAGGATCACGGGGGATCGGCCGAGCGGTCTGCATGGAGATGGCCGGACGAGGCTGTCGGGTGGCTGTCAATTATGCCCGGCGCTCCGATGCCGCCGCCGAGGTGGTGAAGGCCATCCGGGAGGCCGGGGGAGAAGCCGTGGCCATCGGCGCCGACGTGTCGGATGCCGACCAGGTGAACCGGATGTTCGAGGAGGCCAAGCAGGCCCTGGGCCCGGTGGAGATCCTGGTCAACAACGCCGGGATCACCAGGGATAGGTTATTGGCGCGCATGAGCCCCGACCAGTTCGATGAGGTTCTGGCGGTCAATCTCCGGTCTGCCTATCTATGCACGAAGGCGGCCCTTCGGGGGATGCTCCGCGCCCGGTGGGGGAGGGTGATATGCATAAGTTCCGTGGCGGGGGTGAGCGGCAACCCCGGTCAGGCCAATTACGCCGCCTCGAAGGCGGGGCTGATCGGATTCGCCAAGTCGGTGGCGCGTGAGGTCGGTTCCCGAGGAATCACGGTCAATGTGGTGGCGCCGGGATTCATAGCCACCGATCTGACCGCCCCATTGGGGGCCAAGGCGGCGGAGGCCACCGCCTCCGGAGCGGCTCTGGGCAGGGTGGGAGACCCTGTCGAGGTGGCCAATGTGGTGGGTTTCCTGGGGTCTGAAGCCGCCTCGTACGTGACCGGCCAGGTCTGGCAGGTGGACGGGGGCTTGGCGCTCTGAGAGGAGTTTCGTACTCTATTGCGTTGGAAAGGTAACCCACACCCCACCGGCGCCGTCCAATAGGTCGGCTGGAACAAGTCTGGTAGCCGAAACGAAAGAAGGGAAGCTATGAGCGCGGACATCGACGGCAGGCTAAAGAAGATTCTGGTGGAGGAATTGGACCTCGAAGAGGACAAGCTGCACCCTGACGCCAATTTCGAGGAAGACCTGGATGTCGATTCGCTCGGCGTTGTGGAGTTGCTGATGGCGCTGGAGGACGAGTTCGGCGTGGAAATCCCGGACGAGGAAGCCGAAGAGATCACCACCGTGGGCGAGGCGGCCGCGCTGATACGAACCAAACTGGGCAGCTGACCTTATCGGACCGTATGGCGGTCGCGACGGCTGATTGCCCGGAGCGGCGGAGGGGGGAAGGCGAGACGCTTCGCCCCTCGTCGTTGCACCCTGACGTCTACCAACTCAATGCGTAGCAAGGCCGTCTGGGGTCTCCTCCGGTACTGAGTACGCCCGACTCCGGATCGCGGTGGGTAACGGTGGCGCCAACCCCGCAGACCTCGGCTCTCACCACTCTGTGGCCCATCTGCTCCAGGGTCGCGGCCGTCCCGTCTGGAATCTCAGCCTCCAGAGAGAGCCTGCCGGGGTAGTAGTCGTGGGGGTAGAAGGAGTCGGGGACGCTATCGGTGGCGAACCGCGGCGCCTCGATGGCTTCCTGGGGGTTCATGCCGAAGATGAACGTGTTCAGCATCAGTTGGAGGTTGGCCTGGGTCTGGTGGTCTCCACCCGGACAACCGAAGGTCATCTGGGGCACGCCGTCCTTGACGGCTATGTAATTGACCAGAGTGGTCCTGGGCCGCTTACCAGGCTTGATGACGTTCGGGTGCCCCTCCGACAGGTTGAACACCTCGGAACGGGTGCTGATGGCGCATCCCAACTCCGGGAAGAACACCGACTTCTCGAAAGAGCCGCCGCTGGGCGTGGCGCACGCCATGTTTCCGGCCTGATCGATCGCTGCGACGTGGGTGGTGCCCCCCGCCTGGCCGAGTTTGTCGCCAGGTTCCCCTGCAGGGTTGCCCTCGGCCACCAGCCTCTCCATGGGGACCGCCCCACCCCAGGGGTCCCCCGGAGGCGGCAACTCGGGGACCGCCCGGCCGGGGTCGATCAGGGCGGCCCGAGCCGCACCGTATTCCTTGGACAGGAGTTCGGCAAT
Organism: Acidimicrobiia bacterium; assembly: GCA_965209025.1. Taxonomy (GTDB): domain Bacteria; phylum Actinomycetota; class Acidimicrobiia; order Spongiisociales; family ZC4RG35; genus Bin76. The sequence goes on from OZ242375.1 coordinate 2,038,492, forward strand.
CGGGACGTCGGCGAAGTCGGGATCTCCGTAAAAGGTCTGGCGGTCCGCCATGGACAGCTTCAGGGCTTCGACGATGGTGTGGATGTAGGCCGGGGTATTGTGGCCCATGGCTCGCAGGTCGAAGTTTTCGAGCATGTTCAGCGTCTGAAGGAGAATGCCGGCCTGCGACCAAGTCCTCTGCCCGCAGATCTCATAGCCTGAGAATGTGGTGCGGAGCGGCTCTTCGAACTGCGACCGGTAGGCCGTGAGATCCTGGTACCCAAGGACTCCGCCGACGCTCTCCGAAGCATCGGCGATCAGCCTGGCGATTCCCCCGCTGTAAAACTCGTCGATCCCGGCGCGCAGTCCATCCGACCGGGAGCCCGCCGATGAAGCCTCGGCGGCCGCCAACGATCTCAAAGTTCCGGCCAGGCCCGGCTGGAAGAACAGCGACCCCTCCGCCGGCAGCTTTCCGCCGTCATAGAAGACCTCCAACCCACCGGGGGGAAAGAGCCGGAACTGGCGGATGGTGGGTTCCAGTCCCAGGAAGTCGATCATCTGCCGGTAGTGGGGTATCCCCTCCTCGGCGTATTGGATGGCCGGAGCTATCACCTCGCTGAGGCTCTTGGTTCCGTACCTGTCGAGCATCGAGATGGTGGCGTGCACGACGCCGGGCACGGTGAACGACAGGGGCGCCAGGCGACCGGGGCCGGTGGGGACGTCGTCAAGTCCTTGTGAGCGGTAGAACTCGGCCGTCGCCCTGCCCGGGGCAACTCCCTGGCCGCTCAGCGACTTGAGGTCCCCGGAACGGGCGTCGTAGAGCATGAAGACGCTCTCGGCGGCGAGGGAACAGGCGGCGGTGGGTTCGACCACCACACCCGCGAAGACCGCTGCCGCCACCGCGTCGAAGGCGTTCCCTCCCGACACCATCATGCGCATCCCCGCCATCGATGTCAGGTAATGGCCGCTCGAGATTATCCCGCGGGTCCCGGAGATGACCGGACGGCTTGTCCGCGGCCGCGGGAGTGATCCGCCGGGGGAAGGCTTGTCGGTCTTGTGGTTGGGCATCTGTCGGCTCGGTCTTGGACGGTGGGTCCGTTAGCCCAGGGCGCCTGTGGCGCCGGGACCTGCGGTTCTCCCGTCTCGGAGCATAACCCGCCGCGGAGCCGGGGTTGAGACCTCGCAACGAGGGCCCCGGGATGCGGCGACTGTCCCGGCCTGCTTTCAGGTAGCGGGCCCAAAGGGCCGGAATGGGTCTCCACGCACCGGGGTACCATCGATCCCGGCATGAACCGGAAACTCGAGAACTTCATGGCGGCCGTGGACCTCTTCGACGCGGTTTGCCGGAAGGTGCCGGCTGACGCCTGGGACAACGACTCGGTGTGCGAAGGTTGGACGGCGCGTGATGTACTGGCGCATCAGTGCGCCGTCCTGGATGCCTTGGCCTACATTGCCCGGACGGGGGAGTGGGCCAGGCCGAGAAACCCCGATCCTCCCGGGGATCCCGTGGCCCGGTGGGAGGAGACCAGGGATCCCCTGGTCGCGGCGCTTGGTCAACCGGGTGTGCTGGAACGGGAGGACAGGTACTGGTTCGGGAGGATGGACATGGCCACGTTCGTTTCCTACGTTCAATGGGATCCTTTGACTCACGCATGGGATATCGGGACCGCAACCGGCGTGGAGGTGGATCTACCCCCTGAGTTGTGCCGGATCAGCTACGGCCTGATCGGCGGGAGGGCCGAGATGTTCCGTAAGACCGGGCGGATCGGACCTCCGGTCCAGGTCCCCGAGGACGCCTCGATCGTCGATCGTTACCTGGCGCTGGTGGGAAGACAGCCCTGAGCTAACCAGCGAGCACCTGGGCGATCAGCCCGCCCAGTACTGCCACCCCGAACACGTACAGGCCGAATGCGGCCAGAATTCCCTTGCCGGCCAGTTTGCTCAGGATCACGAATTCGGGGATGTTGAATCCGGCGCCGGCGATGGTGAGGGCGACTATGGCGCCTATCCCGATTCCAGCCGACCGGAGGGCGTCGGCGATGGGCACGAATATCTCGGTACTGATATAAAAGAAGGTTCCGACCGCGGCCGCGGCGAGGATGGCGCCGTCACCGGCCAGCACCGGGATGCGGGCGACGGTCTCCGCAGGAAGGAAGACGGTAATCGCCAGGCCGATCCCCACCCCGACCACCAGCAGGGGCAACATGGTTCGGAGCAATGCCCGGGAAGCCTTCCAGGCCGGGCGCCACTCGAGACCGATGCCCGCCCAGGGGGTCGAGTGCTCGGCCGATCCCGCGGCAACCGGAAGCGGTTTCATGAAGCGTTCCAGATTCACCTTTTCCGCCACCAGCGCCAGGGCGAGAGCGGCCGCAAATGCCACTCCCAGGTAGATCAAGGCGGCTTTCCACCCCACGATGATCAGCAGAGCGCCGAAGAGAATCGGATCGAGCACCGGCGCCGCCACGACGAAGGCCACGTACCCGGCGGTTGTTACGCCCGCCTGCCGGAGGGCGACCAGAACCGGGATTGCCGAATACGTGCAGAATGGTGTGACGAACCCCACCGCTATTCCCCTCAGGGCGGCTTTCAAGGGACTGGCGCCCATCAGGGTCTTGAGACGGGTGTTTCCCAGCCTGCGCTGTAGCAGGTTCAGGGCGAAGGAGACACCAAGGAAAAGGGCCAGCAGTTCTACGAACAGCCAGATCGCGTCCCCGATTATCTCTCCCGCCATCGTGACCGCGTCCTGTTCTACATTTCAAATGTGGGAGCGGCCGGGTAGGAGACCGGCTGGATCAGGGTGGGGTCGTTGTTGCTCACCTTGTTGACCCTGCGGGACACCGGGTGGGTGGCCCACCCTCCGGTCTCGGGCGCCGCCAGAAGGTCCCGGGCGGCGATCCCATCGTCCAGGTCGGGATCCAGCCATGGCTCCCAGCGGTCCGGGGGCAGAGCCACCGGCATTCGGTGATGGACTGCGGCGATGGGGCCTTCCGATGGGCCGGTGATTATCGAGCAGGACACCAGCCACTCCCCGTCCACCGGATGGCGTCGCACCCCCCACAGGCCGGCGAACAGGAGCGCCTCTCCGTCGGCGCGGAAGAACCAGTGGGGAACGTGACCTCTCGAGCGAGAAGTCCACTCGTAGAAGCCGTCGGCGGGAATCAGGCAGCGACGCCGGGTCAAACCGACTCGGAACAGGGGTTTTTCAAGCAGAGTCTCCGAACGCGCGTTGATGTGGAAGGTCTTCAGATCCGGGGCCCAATGGGGGATCAGTCCCCAGCGCATGGTCTCGAGGCGCAAGCTTCCCTTGCGGTAGCGGAATGCGTAGACAGGATCGGTGGGCGCCACGTTCCAGCTGGGAGGCAGGGGTTCAGGGACCGTCTCCTCGGCCTCGAGGTATTCGCCGTAGTAATCCGGGCCCCGGGCTTGGCCGAACCTGCCACACATCGGAACAATTGTAGAGGGCGCCTCGAAAGGGTGCCCTGGTCATGCCCACCCACCGTCGGCAGTCCCGCCTACACCGAGCGGAAGTCGGCCCTTCGCTTCTCCTTGAAAGCCGCCACCCCCTCACCGAAGAGCGCCGACTCGCCTAGTCGCCCCTGGCTGACGGCTTCGGCGGCCAGGCCTTCGGCGAACCCCAGGGCCGTGGTCTCATAGAGGAGCCGTCGGTTGGCGCCGTAGGCGGGGGTGGGCCCGTCACAAAGCCGCTTCGCCCACTCCAAGGCTTCGGAGAAGGCCTCGCCGGAGGATGACACCTTGTTGCAGAGCCCGATCTCGAGCGCTTCCCCGGCTGCCACCTTCCTTCCGGACATGACTATCTCCATCGCCCTTCCCAATCCCACCATCCGCGGCAGCACCCAAGCGGCGCCCGAGTCAGGCGTGAGGCCCAGATGGATGAAAGCGCTCATGAAATAGGACTCCGGGTCCATCACCCGTAGATCGCAGCACAGGGCGATACCCATTCCCGCTCCTGCGGCCGGTCCGTTGATCGCCGCCACAGTGGGGATATCCGATTCCCACAGGGCGTCGATGAGGGGATGAAAGTGGCCGTGAAGGATGGTCTCGAGATCCCCGACTTCCTCGATTTGCCTGGTGAGTTCCATGAGATCCGCACCGGCGCAGAACGCCCGGCCCTCACCGGTGATCACCACCGCCCGGGCTTCCGTGCCCGCCCGCCGTATCGCCTCGGTGAGTTCCCCGGCCATCGACAGGGTGAGGGCGTTGTAGCGGGAGGGTCGGCGAAGGGTCACCACGGCTACCTCGCTGGCCAACTCGTATCCGCACTCCACTGGGTGAACCTTTCGGATCGGGGTGTTCCCCACGGTAGCAAAGCGCGGGCCATCCCGGTCAGGCGCGGTAGCCTCGCGGTAACCCCCTGTCCTTGTCAGGATTGTCTACGCTCATCCCTTAGATGTCTGCCAGATGCTCATTCTGCAGCCGGCTTCCCGGCCCCGGCTCTTACGTGGTTGCCGGTCCGAAGGGAGTGGGGATCTGTGACGAATGCGCAGCGACGGCCCACACGGTTGCCCAGGAGGCGCTTCGACCGCATGGAACGGACCGGCTGGTGACCGGCATCGGCCGCCTGATGACCAACGATCCGTCGTGGGGGAACTTCTTCGGCATTATCGAGAACGCGGCGGTGGCGATACGGAAGGGCAAGGTGGCATGGGTGGGATCCGAAGACGAGCTTCCTCCTCAACTCGAAGATCTGCCCCGGCTTGATTGCGGGGGTCGGGTGGTCGTACCGGGCTTTGTGGACGCCTTTTCCCAGGTGGCGGGCGGAACCGGGACCCGCGGCACGCCCAACGGGGCGACGGAGCCCGAAGCGGCGGCCGAGTGGGCGGGACGGCTGCTGGCCGGCGGGGCGACCTGTCTGTCGGTGTCGGTGAGAAGCCGGGGCGATCCCCTGGAGGACCAACAGCGCCTTTCCACCGCGGCCATGCTGGGGGAGCAACTCCCTCTCAAGGTGGTGACAAGCTGGACGGTAGGGCCCGAAGCCGGTTTTCCCTCTCCCTATGATCCCGCCGCCCGCAGCATCCTGCGGGATGTCTCCCAGTATGCCTCCGGCCTCTCCGTCACGGTGGGCTCGGGAGGCTTCTCCTCCGCTGATGTGAGGAAGTTGTGCGCTTCCATGGGCAGTCTGCGCAAGCGGGTCCGACTGCACGGCCGACCCGGGATCCCCTCCGATCTGGTGCGGTCGGTCCGTCCCCTGGCGGTCCAGGACATGACGGAGTTGGACGAGTCGACCCTGGAGGCGCTGCGTTTGCAGGGAGGAGCGGTGGTGGTGTTGCCGGTGGCCAGTCTCCGGACACGGCTGCCGATTCGCAGCCTCATGGAGTTGGGCATACCGGTGGCGCTGGGCAGCGACTGCCTGCCCGGCGAGAGGTCCGTGACCTCCATGCCCTTTCTTGCCTGGGCCGCTTCCGAGGCAGGCGAAGTCCCGATCGAGACGGCGTTGTGGTGCGCCACCTTCGGAGGTGCGCAGGCATTGGGCGACACGACCAGGGGATGGCTGGGCAGGGGCGCGATCGGAGACATGGTGATCATGGACGTCGACCACTTCTACGAGTTGGCGTACCATCCCGACCTCCCGATGGTGTGGGAGTTGATCCGGGAGGGGGATCTGACTGCGGTGGGCCAGTCTGGATGAGCCCCCCGGCGTCTGAGGCACTCCCCCTGGCGATCTCTCATCGGGGAGGAGCGGGGCTGTGGCCGGAGAACACCATGGAGGCCTTCTCTCGAACTGTGGAGATGGGATACCGGTGGATCGAGACCGACCTCCACGTGACGGCCGACGGGGTGGTGGTTTGTCATCACGATCCCACCCTGGAACGCACCACAGATGGCCGCGGCGAGGTGGCGACGCTGGAATGGAAGGCGTTGCAAGAACTGGACGCCGGATACACTCACCTGCCCTCCCAGGGTTTCCCTTTCAGAGGGCGGGGGATACATATCCCGTCCCTGGAAGAGGTGGCTCACTCTTTTCCCGATCTCCACATGGTGCTCGAACTGAAGGCCGATCACACCGAGGAGCCGCTTTTGCGTCTGATTCGCAGGACGGGAATCAGCGATAGAGTTATCGTCGCCTCTTTTTCCGACGCAAGGTTGGCACGTGTGCGAGCACTCTCGGAAGGCGGAATAGCCACCTCCACCGGCGAGGAGGAGGTCGCCCGGCTGGTCAAGGCCGCCTGGCTGGGGCGATCGGCCCGCACCGACAATGTCGCCTTGCAGATCCCGGCTCGATCCGGCCTGGTGCCCCTTGTCACCCGGCGGACCGTCAGGGCCTACCATCGCATGGGCCTGCAGGTACATGTCTGGACCATCGACCGCCCGGGGTTGATGGAGAGGCTGTTGGACAGGGGAGTGGACGGGATCATGACCGACCGGCCCGATCTCTTGCGGGAGGTGTTCGAAAGGAGGGGGCTCTGGAGAACCTGACTCATAGCACCTACTACGACTCCGACCAGCCTCGGAGGGTGATTGTCTCTGAGATCACGAACCTGCGCCGGTACCGGGGACTCCTGGGGCTCCTGGTTCAGCGGGATCTGACGGTGCGTTACAAACGGTCCATGCTGGGAGTGTGGTGGACTCTTCTCAATCCCCTGCTGACCGTGGCTGTCATGTGGGCGGTCTTCAGCACCATTTTCCGGTTCGAGATCCCCGGCGGCGTTCCATACGTGGTGTACGTGCTGTCGGGGGTCATGCTCATCACCTTCTTCTCCCAGGGGGTGGTTGCGTCGGGGTCGTCCATTGTCGGCTCGGCGGGGACTCTGTCCAAGGTGTACGTGCCGGCGGAGGTGTTCGCTGTGGCGCCTGCCCTTGCCGCACTGGTGAACTTCGCCATAAACATCGTGCTGCTCTTGGCGGTGCAACTGATCGCCGGGGTGGGGATTCCGGTCACGGTCCTTCTGGCCCCGGTCCCATTGCTGTTTCTTGCCATGTTCGTGGCCGGGTTGGGGATGGTGGTTGCCTCCCTGGCGGTCGCCTACCGGGATGTATTGGACATTGTGGGGGTGTTGCTGACCCTCGCAATGTATGCCACTCCCGGCTTCTACCCGGTGACCATCATTCCTGATCGGATACTTCCGTTCATCTATATCAACCCGCTCTACTCCTACCTGGAGGTGTTCCGGGGCCTGGTTTACGGGGGAAGCTTCGCTCCAGGGTGGATGTGGGCGGTGATGGTCTTGACTTCTCTGATCGCTCTCCTCGGGGGCGCCTGGACCTTTTCACGGTCATGGCGAAGGCTGGCGGTGCTGGTGTGAGTTCCCCGGCTGTCGAATGTCGAGAGGTCTCCCTGGTGTATCCCCTGGTCAGGGACCGTCCCGGCACCTTCAAAGAACAGGTGATCCGCTCTCTTCGCCGAAGGATCGAAGTCGATGAACTCCACGCCATCCGGGACTTGTCCTTCCAGATCGAGTACGGGGAGGTACTGGGCGTCATCGGAGACAACGGAGCGGGCAAGTCCACGCTGATGAAGATGGTGGCCCGGGTGTTGCCCCCCACCCGGGGACGGATGATCGTCAGGGGCCTGGTGGCGCCATTGATCGAGTTGGGGGCGGGTTTCAATCCTGAGTTGACCGCAACGGAGAACGTCGTCCTTTACGGCGCCATCCTGGGCCGGTCGCCGCGGGAGATGGCCGAGCGCGCCGGGCCGATAATCGATTGGGCGGGGCTGTCGGAGTTTGCGGATGTGGCCGTCCGGGCCTTTTCTTCGGGGATGCTGGCCCGGTTGGGCTTCTCGATCGTCACCGACATCGATCCCGACGTCCTCCTGGTCGACGAGATCCTCAACGTGGGAGATCAGAGTTTTCGGGAGAAGTCTCGCCGGCGGGTACGAAGCGTGATGGAGCGGGGAGCGGCCACGATTCTGGTCTCCCACGACATGGAGTTGGTGCAGGACCTGGCTTCCCGCGCCATCTGGCTGGACAAAGGACGCGTCCGGAGAGAGGGATCCCCGGGGGAAGTGATCAAGGCTTACACGGGAGGAGCGGTGTAGAAGCGGGGGGCAAGTCCCGGCGGCCGAGCACCGGCTGGGATCATCGGCGGCTTTGGACCGCCGGGTACTTATCCATCATGAATCGTGTCCAGAAAGTCACGCGCTGCTTCGGCGCAAGCCTCGGGCTCCTCCAGTTGAAGGAGGTGGGTTGCATCGGGAAGGAAGTCGTAGTCGACCGTGACGATGTCGGTCAGGTCGAGCGAGGGCAGGTAGGCAGGGGGAAGGGACGGGTCGGCGCCGAGCACCTTGGTCGGCGACGCCAACTCTCCGAGGTCGACCATCCCGGAGTAGATCTCCCCGTATTCGGCAAGGCGCGCCTCGTATTCCCTGGGACAACGGAGTTCGTAGTGGTCGAGGTCCGGGTTCCTGCGGAGGGTCGTCCTCGCCATCAGGTCCAAGACTCCGGGGACCACCCGCGAGAAAGCCGGAACGGATCGGAGGCGATGCGAGAAGTCTTCCCAGCTGGCGAAGCTCTCTCTGCGTTGTCTGGCGGCCGCCGCGTTACGGGCGGTGGCTGCCTCCATTTCCTCAGTGGTCTGGCCGGGTCTGCACAGCGGGGCGTCGAACAGGATGCGCCCGGCGAAGGCGCTCCCCTTGGTGGGAGACAGGAGTGAGATCAGCGCCGAGACGGAGTGGAAGGCTCCCACCTTGGGCCTGTCCCCGAAGTAGCTGTCGATGGCCTCCATGATGAGGTCATGGTCCCTGACAAGAGACGGTATGTTGTGGTTGCCGATGGCTGTGACCTCATTCCAACCATGATTCCTGAGGTCATAGACGATGAGGTCGCATTCTCCGGTCAGCAGAGACCAGAACGGGTAGTACAGATCGGAGGCCAAACCGTTGCCATGGCACACCACCAGTCGGGGTCCCTCCGGGGTCCCGTGCCGCCGGAGGACGATGTTCGTGCCATCGTCCATCCGGACGGTACGAACGGATAGGGGTTCAGGTACCTCCCACGCTGTTTGGGTGTGGGGGGTCAATGGCCGATGACTCTGCTTACTCCGGGGTTCCGCCACCTGGCGGATAGGCCTGCACAGCGTTGCATCATCTGGAAGAGGCTCATGTTGAAGGGTGTCCCGGAAGAAGGGGTAGGGGTCGGCGGCTGTTGCCTAGAGCAGATGGGCGAACCCCGCCGGGGCATCCTCGGGGACCGGCAGCAAGGGGGCTCGACAGCGTCCGGCTCGCAGCCCTACCATCTCGGCCGCCGCCTTGACTCCGGGAATCCCGTAGCGCGCCACCCCGTCATTGGCGGCCGTGAGACGATGCTGCTTCTTCATGTCCCCCGGAGGTGTCTCCAGTGCGGCGGCTACCACCTCCAGACCCAGGCGCGGCACGTAATTGGCAGCCGCCAGAATGACGCCGTGCGCTCCGGCGGCGAGCGTCAGGGTGACCGAATGGGCCGATCCGTTGTACAGCGCGAAGTTGTCCGGAAGTCCCGCCAGCGTCCGCTGGATGCGGATGGCGTCTCCACTGGAGTCCTTCATGCCCACCACGTTGGGGTGTTGGGCCAGTTCCCACACCGCATCCAAGGGGATCGAGTATGCGGTTACCAGCGGCACCGAATAAATAAAGACAGGCAGGGGCGATTCGTCGGCCACGTCCGTGAAGAAAGCAGTCACGAAATTGGTGCGATTGCGGGATAACGTGGTGGGGGTCAACACCAGCGCGGCGTCGGCCCCGCCTTGGGCCGCTTCGGTGATCTGGCGTGAGGCCTCGCGATTCGTCTCGGCGTTTATGCCGCACAGAAGGAAGGTGTCATCCCCGACGCCGTCCCGGGAGGCGGCCGTCAGTCGGCGTCGCTCTCCGGGCTCGAGGAGAGGTCCTTCGCCGGTGGATCCGGCCAGGACAAAGCCCTGGTATCCCAGTCCGCCCAGAAAGGACAGGTTGTGCTGGTGAGCGTCGAGATCGATTTCCTGCTGGTCATTGAAGGGAGTGATGATGGCCGGCATGGCCCGCGGGAGTGAATTCATTGGGTTGGATGATAGCCTTCTCCGTCGCCGGTAGCCTTGGGCCGGTATCGATTCAAGGAGCAAGAGATTGAAATTTGCCTGGTTGTGCAGCCATGAGTCCTATCAGCCCGAGGTCCTGGTCGACCAGGCGGTGCGGGCGGAGCAAGCCGGTTTCGACATGATTCTGGGATCCGATCACTTCCATCCCTGGGTCGACGACAATTGCGCCTCGGGTTTCGTCTGGTCCTGGCTGGGTGCGGTGGCCGCTCGAACCGACGCCGAACTGGCCACTTCCGTGACCTGTCCTCTCTATCACTATCACCCCGCTCTGGTGGCACAGGCGGCGGCGACTGTGGATCGACTTTCCGGAGGGAAGTTCGTGTTGGGTGTGGGTACCGGTGAGAACATCAACGAGGGACCGTTGGGCTTCCGCTTCGGTGACTACCGGGAACGCATCAGGAGGATGCGGGAGGCCCTGGAGATCATGCACCGTCTGTTGGCGGGGGAGAAGCTTGACTTCTCAGGTGACTGGTACACGACCGACAAGGCCAAGCTCTATAGCCCCCCGCCCCGCAAGACACCCATCTGGATGGCTGCCGGAGGTCCGCAGTCGGCTACGTTTGCCGGCCGGAGGTCCGATGGGCTGATCACCTCTGTCAAGGACCCGGCGGACACTATAGAGAGGGTGATCGGACCCTTTCGCGCCTCGGCAGAGAAGTGGGGACGTCCGGGAACTCTGATGACCACCCGCTGGTGCGTTCTGGCCGGGGACGAGTCGGAGGCATGGGAAGCCCTGGGCAGCATGCGAGGCCTGCGCGCGCCCGGGCGACTGCAGGCCGTCGACCCCATGGTGCTGAGGGAGCGAGCCGACTCCATGGACCGAGCGGAGATCCTCGGCAAGTACACGCTCGCCTCCACCACCGAGGACCTGATCGAGGTCTACCGGCCGCTGGTCACCGAGATCGGCGCCGACTACGTGGCCATCCAGATCGCCTCCGTCAACCCCGGCCGCACCCTGGAAATTGTGGAGAAAGAGGTCCTGCCCGAACTTCGCGCCCTCGTCACTCAATAGCCGACCGCGAGGCAGGTCCAAGCCATCTCCTGTGGCCGGGCGGCCGAATAGCTAAAATGGGTGTGCCATGAATGTATTCGGAGACCGGGAAGGTTCCGGGAGAGATCGTCAGTGAGGGACCGGCAGCCTGAGGCGATGAGGGGACAAGGCGCAGAGCCGATAGCCATTATCGGAATGGCCTGCAAATTCCCCGGAGCGGACGACCTGGACGCCTTCTGGCAACTTCTCATAGAGGGCAGGAACACCGTGACCGAGGGCCTTCCCGGTTCCGGTGGAGACCGTCTGGGTGATCTCTTCGGTGATCCCTCCGCCCGGAACGAGGCATGCCGTTTCGGCGCGTTCGTGGACGGGATAGAGCAATTCGACGCAGCCTTCTTCCGCATCTCCCCGGTGGAAGCCCAACTCCTGGACCCGCAGCAACGCATGATGTTGGAGGTGGGCTGGCAGGCATTGGAGGACGCCTGTATCGATCCGGAAGTTCTGAGGGGCACCCGAACAGGCGTGTACACGGGGATCAGCAATGACGAGTACCGGATGCTGGTTGTCGAGTCGGACAAGCCCGCCGAGGCGGCCGGCTCCCTGTACGCTCTGAGCGGCACCAACCTCAACGGCGCCAGCGGGCGGGTCTCTTTCGTCCTGGGCCTGGTCGGGCCTGCGAAAGCCGTCGACGCCGCCTGCGCCTCGTCCCTGGTGGCGGCTCATGACGCGGTGGCGGACCTCCAGCAGGGTAAGGCCGATCTGGCCATTGTGGGCGGGGTCCAGGCCATCTTGAACACCCGGATCTATGAGTTGCGGGCGGACGCGATGATGCTTTCCCCCGATGGACAGTGCAAGGCATTCGATGCGTCCGCCAACGGGTATGTGCGGGGTGAAGGGTGCGGGGTAGTGATTATGAAGAGGCTGAGAGAGGCGGAGGCTGACGGGGACCGGATCTGGGCCGTCATCCGGGGCGCGGCGGTGAACCACGGCGGAGCAAGTACGGGTTTGACCGTCCCTAACACCCCGGCGCTGGAGCAGGTGATGGAGACCGCCCTCTCCGATGCGGGAGTGACGCCGTCGGAGATCGACTACCTGGAGGCGCACGGGACCGGGACCGCGGTGGGCGATCCCATCGAGATCAATGCCGTGGGGAATGTCTTCGGCCCGGGCCGCCAGGCCGACCGCCCGCTTCTCGTAGGTTCGGTGAAGACCAACATCGGTCACCTGGAGTCGGCTGCCGGAATCGCCGGGCTGATCAAAGCGGCCATGGTGGTGAAGCAGGGGGTGATCCCCAAGCATCTGCATTTCCGCAATCCCAACCCGAGCATCGACTGGGATCGACTGCCCCTTCAGGTGACCTCGACCATGATGGACTGGCCGTCCGGCACCAAGCGCCCTCGACTGGCGGGTGTGAACTCGTTCGGTATATCCGGCACCAACGCCCACCTCGTTGTGGAGGAGTATCCCTACGGGAAGGATGATCCCGCTGGAGAACCCTTGGCGGCAGGCGCTCCGGGGGTCTCCCTACCCCGCCGGACCCGGCTTCTTCCGTTGTCCGCCAAGTCGGAGAGCGCCTTGAGGCAACTCGCTGAGCGCTACCTGTCGTGGCTCGACGATCGGGCACCCGAGCTTGACTCCCCGGATGCCGGCATCGACCAGGTTCTTTCGGACATGTCCTGGACAGCGGGGGTTGGGCGGAGTCATTTCGGCCTCAGGGCAGGCGTTGTGTTCGAGGATGTCGGTTCCCTGCGGGAGCGTTTGGGTGGGCTCTCGCAGACAGGCGCGGGATCCGAAACGCTGAACCCGACCAAGGTTGCGTTCGTCTACACCGGGCAGGGAAGCCAGTGGGTGGGCATGGGACGGGATCTCTACGAGACCGAGCCGGTGGCAAGGGCGGTTCTCGACCGTTGCGAGCAGGCGTTCGAAGAGATGACGGGCGCGTCTTTGCTGGCCGTCATGTTCGGTCGGGAGGGAGCGGAGGGAGAACTGGGCGACACGGCCTGGGAGCAGCCTGCTCTCTATGCGTTGGAGTGCGCCTTAACCGCTCTTTGGTCGAGTGTCGGCATTCGCCCCAGCGTCGTGTTGGGGCATAGCGTCGGGGAGTTGGCTGCGGCGCAGGCCGCGGGGGTGTTCAGCCTCGAGGACGGGATGCGGTTCGCCGCGGCGCGAGGGAGGTTGCTGTCAGGAACGGAGCCGGGCGCCATGGCGGCGGTCTTCGCATCCCCGGAGCGGGTGGCGGCGGCGGTGGAGGCGCAGAACGCAGAGTTGGGCGGCGTGGGGCTGAGCGTATCTGCTGACAACGGCGCCCACCAGGTGGTCAGTGGCCCGATAGAACGGATCGCGACCATCTTGGCGGACTTTGAGTCAGAGGGAATCCGGGCCAGGAGGCTCAATACGACCCGGGCATTTCACAGCGCGTTGGTGGAGCCGGCCCTGAACGGGCTGGAGGAGTTTCTGGACGGCGTGGAGATCAGGCCTCCCACCGTGACCGTGGTCAGCAACCTGACGGGCAGAGCGGTGGAAGCCGGCGCGAGGCTGGACGGGACCTACTGGAGGCGCCATGCCCGTCAGCCGGTGGCGTTCGCAGAAGGGATTAGGACGATGGCGGACCTGGGGGTGGACGTGGTGGTGGAGATAGGCCCGCACGCGGTCCTGGGTCCGATGGCGACCCTGGCTTGGCCGGAGGCAGGGCCGGGCGGCAACGCCTCAGAGGTTCCGGCGGTGCTGTCCAGCATGCGCCGACCACCCAGGAGCGGGGCTCGGGCAGAAGCGGAGACCAGTTTTCTCGATGCGGTGGCCGAAGCGTATGAGGGGGGGGCTGGAGATCTCCTTCGAGGGGCTATTTGAAGGCGAGTGTCGGCGCCGGATTCCCTTGCCGGGGTATCCGTTCCAGCGGGAACGCCACTGGTTGGATCCCCCCAAACGCCGGCGTCCGGCCTCCGGCCATCCGCTGCTGGGGGTCCGGCGCGAGTCCGCTCGGGGGGAGGTGACCTTCGAGACCGAGGTGTTCCCCACGGATCCGGCTTGGTTGGAGGACCACCGGGTGTTCGACCGGCTGGTGGCTCCCGGGGCCCTGTACGGAGCCATGGCGGCGACGGCCTCATTGGTGGAGGGCGGCGGTCAGGTGGTGATGGAGGACATGCAATTGCACAGCCCGCTGGTCTTCTCGGAGAAGGACTCGGAGGACGGGAGGGGCGCGGAGGGACGGCGGATGCAGGTCGTGCTGGAGGACTCCGAGCAAGCCGGCTCGCGACTTGTGCAGGTGTACAGCAGAGGGACCGAGAAGGAGTGGACGCTCCACGTGGAAGGGCGCCTTTTGGCGAGCGCCCCACCGGCCGAAGCTGGGCAGAGAGTGGACCTGGAAGAACTCAAGGCCCGCCTGTCGCCATCCGATGTGGCCGCCTACTACCAGGCCAAGGCCGACACCGGAATTGATCTGGGCCGGTCGTTTCGCACCTTGGAAGCGGCCTGGTCCGGTCCGGGAGAGGCGTTGGCGGAGGTCTTTCTTCCCCAAACCCTGGGACGCAACGAGTTGGACATCCATCCCCTGGTGTTGGACGGTTGCTTCCAGGTGGTGGGCGTGGCGCGCAATATGGCGGGCGGCCCCGAGGATGCGACCTATCTGCCCTTCGGATGGGAAGGATTGTGGCTGGCGAGGCGGCTCCCGGACAGGGTGACATGCCATGTGCGGATGAGCGAAGCCTCCCAATCAGCCGAGTCGGAGTCCGTTGAGCCGCCTGAGGTGCTGAGTGGGGAGATTCGTATCTACGATCCGAACGGGGTTCTGATCGGGGGGTTGAACGGATACGCGGTGAAGCGGGCCACCCGCGCCGCTCTCCTCTCAGCGTTCGAAGGTGTGGAGGACCTTCTGTATGAGGTGGTTTGGCGTGAACGACCCCTCGAATCGGGGTTGGTGCCTGCCGACTTCTTCCCGTCCCCGGGTTCCGTGGCGGCCACCTCGGAACTGTTCCCCGACTACCTGGTGGCCGCAGAGGTTGATCCCCAAAAACGCAATGCCCTGCTGGCGGACCTGGAGAGATGGTCGCTCTCCTATGCCCTCTTCACCCTGGAGAAGTTGGGTTGGCGACGCGTTGAGGGCCAGGTCGTCGATCCCGAAGAGTTGAGACAAACCCTGGGGGTGATCCCCGAGCACCGGCGCCTGTTCCGCCGGATGCTCGAGATGGGCGCCCGCTCCGGAGTTCTGGAGGAGCGAGACGGGGCGTTCACGGTGTTGATGGGCCCCGACGAACCCCTGCCCGCAGCACTGCCCACCGATCCGGAGGGGTTTGCCGAGGAGATGGTCGGGCGTTATTCCCAGGGCCTGATCGAGATTGGGCTGTTCAGGCGGTCGGGCAGCGCTTTGGCCGAGGTCCTGCGGGGCGGCGCGGACCCGTTGACCCTCCTGTTCAGCAGCGGTGAGCCGACCGCCGCCGATCTTTACCTGAAAGCCCCGGTGGCCCGTGCCGCCAACGCATTGTTGCGAGACGCGGTCCGCGCACTCCTGGCCCGCTTGCCGGAAGGTCGGCGGCTTCGAGTGATCGAAGTGGGAGCGGGCACGGGATCCGCCACTGCCTCCGTTCTGCCGGAGCTTCCCGCTGGACGGTTCGATTACATGTACACGGACATCTCCGCCGGTTTCTTCGCCGAGGCGGAGGCGAGGTTCGGCGACGGTGACGGGTGCATCGAGTACCGGCCGCTGGATATAGAGAAGGACCCCGTCGATCAGGGCTTCGACCGGCATGGCTATGACCTGTTGATCGCCTCCAACGTGTTGCACGCCACTCGCTTCCTGCAAGAGACCCTGGGGCACTGCAGGACCCTGATGGCGCCCTCGGGCCAGTTGGTGGCCTTGGAGAACCTCCGCGGCCTGGGTTGGATGGACCTCACCTTCGGTCAACTGGACGGGTGGTGGAGATTCGCCGACCACTACCGTCCGCACCACGCCCTGGCCACCCCCGAGGTGTGGCGACAGGCGCTGGGGGATGCGGGTTTCGAGGAAGTTGAAGTCTTGGGGGTGGACGACTCCTTCACATTCGAGATGCTGGACAAGGGAGTGATCGTGGCCCAGGGGCCGGCGAAGGTGACCGAGCCTGCAGGCGTATGGGTGCTGGCCGGCGATCGGAGCGGCATGGGCGATGCCTTGGCCTCCGAGTTGGCGACCCGGAACCAGACGGTGGTGCTGGCGAGCGGGGACGCACAGGAGAAGACCATGACGGCCGGTGACGGACCGGCGGTGGTCAAGACTGTCCTGGACATGGAGTGCCGGGAGTCGTGGCGATCGCTGATCGAGGATCTGCCCCGGGACTTGCCGCTCAACGGCGTCGTGCACCTGGGGGCGCTGGACGGTCACGGAGATCGGGCAACCACCGACCAGATGGCTGCGGACGTCCGGGCCGCCGGAGCAGGCGGGCTGGCGCTGGTGCAGGGTTTGGCAGACTCCGATCTCATACCGGCCAAGGGAGTCTGGCTGGTCACACGCGGTGCGCAGGTGCTGGAGAGGGAGCGGGGCGGAGAGTTGGCCGGGGCGACTCTCTGGGGTCTTGGCAAGGTGATGGCGCTGGAGACGCCGCACCTGCAGCCGAGGATGATAGATATCGATCCCGGCGTCCCCGGACCCATGGTCGACCTGGTAAACGAGTTGATGTATCCCGACCGGGAGAACCACATCGCCTACCGGCTAGGAAGTCGGAGAGCAGCTCGCCTGGTCCGTCCCGATGCGGTGGAGGGGCGACTGGCGTTTCCCGAGGAGCCAGGCTGGGTCCTGGCCCCGGACCGGGGAGGGATCTTCGACCGACCACGGATCAAGACCCTTGGGGTCCGGCTCCTGGAGCCGAGAGAGGTCCGAGTAGCCGTGGAAGCCGCCGGTCTCAATTTCTGGGACGTGTTCCGCTCGCTGGGTTTCATCGAGGAGGGGGATCTCGGGAGAGAGATGTGCGGATTCGTCGTCGACACGGGTTCGGAGGTCTCGACCGTCTCGGTTGGCGATCATGTGGTGGGACTGGGGTTCGGCGCGTTCGCGCCGGAGATGGTCACCCACGAGGAGTTGGTGGCCCCGGCGCCGGAGGGAGTGTCCGTCTCGGGGCTGGCCACCATCCCCAGCGCCTTCGTCTCGGCCGCTCTGTCGTACAAGCTCTCCGGGCTGGAAGCCGGGGACCGGGTGCTGGTTCACGCCGGCGCTGGGGGAGTCGGGCTGGCGGCTATACAGCTTGCGCAGGCCCGGGGCGCCGAAGTGTTCGCCACCTGCAGCGCGCCGAAGCGCGCATATCTGCGATCGGTGGGCGTCAAGCACATATTCGACAGCCGCCAGACCAGGTTCGGCGAGCAAATCCTGGAGGCCACCGGAGGGGAGGGTGTTGACGTGGTGCTGAACAGCCTCACGAGCGAGGGATTCATAGATGCCAGCCTCTCCTGCCTGGCCCAGGGCGGCCGGTTCGTCGAACTGGCCAGGAGGGACATTCTCAGCCCGGAAGAGATGGCTGAGGTGCGTCCGGATGTGTCCTATGACATCCTGGAACTGGACGTACTGAAGAAGACCGATCCGGCTTGGGTTGGAGAAGTGCTGAGGGAGGTGATGGAGGGCCTTTCGTCAGGAGAGCTAAGACCGCTGGTCCACAGCAGGTGGCCGCTGGCCGAGGCGGGCGCCGCATTGGGATTCATGCGAGCAGCCCGCCACCTGGGAAAGATCGTCGTCACCGCTAGTCCGCTGGGGCAGGGCCACCTGCGGGGAGATCGCACCTACCTGGTTACAGGGGGCCTGGGGGGAATCGGGTGCGCGGTGGCCGATTGGCTGGCGGATCGGGGCGCCGGGGCGATCGTTCTTAACGGCCGCCGGGATCCCGACGACGCAGCGATAGAAACCATAGAGGCGCTGCGCCGTCGCGGCGTCCGGGTGGAAGTCGAACTGGCGGACGTCACCGATCCCGAGGCGGTGGACGCCATGCTGGCGCGGATCGACGCCGGCTTGCCGCCGCTGGGCGGCGTCATTCACAGTGTGGGCGTGCTATCGGACGCTGCCCTCACCAACCAGACGTGGGGGAGCTTCGAACAGGTGCTGTGGCCCAAGATCGTGGGCGCCTGGCACTTGCACCGGGCCACTGAGGGTCGGGACCTGGACCTCTTCTGTCTCTTCTCCAGCCGAGTCGGTGTAATGGGCAATCCGGGCCAGGCCAATCATGCCGCCGCCAACGCCTTCTTGGATCAGCTTGCCGCTCATCGACGGGCGCTCGGTCTCCCCGGCCAGGCCATAGCTTGGGGCGCATGGTCGGAAATCGGGGAAGCCGCCGAACAACGAGACCGTATCGAGCGGCGCCGAGCGGCCCTCGGAGGCCGCTGGTTTACTCCGCAGCAAGGAATCCGGGCCCTCGAGAGGCTGGTGCGTCAGGACAACACCGGGTCGGTGGTGATGTCCATGGACTGGTCGGTTTTCGAGGAGGCTGTCGAGGATCCTCCTCCCTTGCTGGAGGACCTGCTGTCTTCACACCCTGACGACGCATCCGATGACGCTGTCTCCTCGGAGGATCTGCTGACCCTGCTGAGAAGCGCGCCGACAATAGAGCCAGAAGAAGTGTTCGTGTCCTTTCTGCAGCAGGAGGTGCAAGCGGTGCTCAGGTTGCCCAAGGCGCCCTCACCGACGGTTGGTTTCTTCGACCTGGGAATGGACTCGCTGATGGCCGTGGAGTTACGGAACCGCCTGAACCGCGCCTTTGCCGGTGAATACGTGGCGTCCAACACCGTCGTCTTCGACTACCCGGACATAGCCGCCATGGCAGGGCACCTGGCTTCGGAACTCGGCCAACCCGGCGAGGTCCGGTCATCGCCCGAGCAACCGGTCTCCGAGCAACCCCCTGCGACCGCTGTCGACGACGATGGCATTGCGGTGGTGGGTATGGCCTGCAAATTCCCGGGAGCGGACAACCTGGAGGCATTCTGGGATCTCTTGGACGCCGGCGCTGACTCCGTCACCGACGGCCGGCGGGACGCCGGAGCATGGGACGGCGTGGTGGGGGATCCCGAGGCTGCCGATGTCGCCTACCGGCGGGGTGCCTTCGTAGACGGGATTGACCGGTTCGATTCCAGGTTCTTCCGGATCTCCCCGATCGAGGCGCAGTTGATGGATCCCCAGCAGCGGATACTGCTCGAGACGAGTTGGCTGGCCCTCGAAGACGCGGGGTTCGGTCCCGACAGTCTGAGGGGTAGCCGCACCGGGGTGTATGCGGGGGTCGGCAGCGCCGAATACCGGGACTTGATCGAGGCCGCCAACAGGGCGGACAGCTACCTGGGCACGACCGGGAGCGTCGCGGTCGGCCGAGTGGCTTTCGCACTGGGCCTGGAAGGACCCGCGATGCCGGTTGACCTGGCCTGCGCGTCGTCGTTGGCTGCGGTCCATCAGGCGGTGGTGGGCTTGCAGCGCGGCGAGGTGGATCTGGCTCTGGCGGGAGGAGTGAATGTGGTGCTCTCTCCTTCGGTGTCCAGATTCATGATGGATATCGGTATGTTGTCGCCGACCGGGCATTGCAGTCCTTTTGACGCTTCCGCCGATGGATATGTACGAGGCGAAGGCTGCGGCATGGTGGTGTTGAAGCGATTGAGGGAGGCCGAGGCCGACGGCGACCGGATATGGGCCGTCATACGAGGGTCTGCGGTCAACCAGAACGGGGCCAGCGCCGGTCTGACCGTGCCGAACGGCCCGGCCCAGGAACGGGTGATGAGGGAAGCCTTGCTGCAAGCCGGTGTGGCGGGGTCCCGGGTCGATTACCTGGAGGCGCACGCCACCGGCTCGCAGTTGGGCGATCCCATCGAGTTGAATGCAGCCGCGGCGGTATACGGCGACGGGCGGTTGGAGGAACGTCCGCTGCTGGTCGGATCGGTCAAGTCCAACATCGGGCACATTGAATGGGCGGCGGGAATCGCGGCCTTTATCAAGACCGTCCTCGCCATGAACGAGGGCAGGATCCCCAGCCACCTGCACTTCCGGGATCCCAATCCGCATGTCGACTGGGACCGGATCCCGGTGCGAGTGACGTCCGAGGGAACACAGTGGCCTTCTGACCCCGGCGGACTTCCCCTGGCGGGGATCAATGCGTTCGGGCTCTCCGGGGCCAACGCCCATGTTCTGGTCGAGGGCTACCGGCCGGTGGGGAATGGCGCGATGGCCGGCGGCGGAGCCGACCCGGTGGCGGGCGGCGCCCTGGCGGTACCGGTATCGTTCCCTCAGGGGGTTGACGGCTCTTCGACATCAGAAGAGCCCCCGGCGCGTGGCGTTCGCCTCTTGCCCCTGTCCGGGAAGTCGGCGGGGGCGCTCCGAGATCTGGCGGATCGTTACCTCTCCTGGCTCGATGGCGAGGACGGCGCGCCCTCCGATGCGTACCTGTCCGATCTGGCCTGGACTGCGGGAGTGGGCCGGAGCCATTTCCCTCACCGCGCCGGGATTCTGTTCCGCAATCTCCCCGAACTGCGTCATGAACTGCGGACGGTGTCGGAGACCTATGAGTTCCCCGATTGGGAGACGCCTGAGGGAGCGAGCAGGGTGGCATTTCTCTATCCGGGTGCTGAGGGCTTTTCACGCGCAGTGGGGGAAGCGGTCTATAGCAGCGAGCCGGTGGCCCGGGCGGTGTTGGACCGCTGCGACGAGGTGATGCGCCAGCAGCGGGGGGATTCGCTTCTGGACGCGATGTTCCGTCGTTCGGAGGTCGGGGATCCGGAGGACGCGGCAATGGCCTACCCGGCCGTCTATGCGTTGGGATGTGCTCTGACCGCCCAGTGGGCGAGCGTGGGTATCCGTCCCAGCGTGGTGTTCGGGTGTGGCTCGGGAGCGATAGCGGCGGCTCAGGCGGCCGGGGTGTTCGGGTTGGAGGAAGGCCTTGGACTGGCGGCGGCCCTGGGCGCCCTGCGGAACTCCTCGCCTGATCATGGCGATCGGGTCGTCCTGGAGACGGCGTTCGAGGGCCTGGCGCCGGCGGCCCCATCCGTACCCCTGCTGAACGGTGTCTCCGGTCGGGTGGTGGAATCGTCGGACGACCTGGATTCCGACTACTGGTTGTCCCAGGTCCAGGGTTCTCCCGATGTCCGGGGCTGGGGGGAAACCCTGGCCGGCCTCGGGGTGGACGCCATAGTGGTCGCAGGTCCCGAGTCGCGGATCGGGGAGGAGCTTCGCAGCCGCCGGCCCGGTTCTCAGGAGACCCCGGTGGTACTCCCCACCTTGGTGACTCCATCAGTCAATGGGGAGGCGCCGGACTCGGGTCCAGGAATTGTCGAAGCGGTGGCTGGCGCGTATCGGGCGGGGCTGGACATTTCATTCGGCGGTTTGTTCGCAGGTGAGGTCCGGCGTCGAGTGGCTCTCCCGGGCTATCCCTTCCAACGGCGGCGGCACTGGATACGGTCTCCGGGCGACGGCGCCAAGGCCCCCTAACCGGAGGCGCCGCCTGCCTGACCCCGGTCCATCCGCGGTCACGGACAAGGCTCTTTGGGCACCTCCGATTCTCTATTATGATGGGTTGTGTTTGACGCGGTCTTCGTGACAGTGTTGAAAACGGATGTAGACCTCAAGACAGGAGAAACGCATGTCTTCCACCGAAGAGAGGATCAGGGCACTGGTCGACGAGAATCTGGAGATCGAAGGTCGCCCCCCCGGTCGCCCGCTGGATCTCGATTCGAGCCTCCGGGATTCCGGGGTGTCGTCGCTGGACTTTGTGGCGTTCGCCAAGTTGGTGGCCCAGGAGTTTGGCATGGACGTCAGCATGGAGGAGTGCGCAAGCATCAATTCGGTTGGGGAACTCATAACGTTCCTGGACTCCAAAGCCGCCTGATCTTCTAACTTCGGCCGGACCGCCTTCGGTCCGCCTTTTGACATTGGTGCCTGATGACCGCAAATCCGCAAGGTGGTCCAAGGGCAGGAGACGGCCTCCGATGGTGGAGGTCCTTCCGGTCGTCCGGTCCGGTTGAGGTTTTTCGCGTTGACCTGACCCCGCACTCGGGGCGTGAAGCCGCGGCTTGGAGCCTGCTTGATGCGGCTGAGCGGCGGCGTTGCCGCAGGTTTCTTTACCCGGCTCCGCGCCGCCAGTTCGTCCTGAGCCGGGCCGCGCTCCGGGCCGTGCTTTGTGTGGGTCTGGGTTGCGACAATGGAGAACTCGCATTCGAGTCTTCCAGGTACGGCAAGCCGATTCCCCTGGTCGGCGGCGATCGCGTGACCATGCATTGCAACATCAGCCACAGCGGCAGCAATGGGTTGGTGGCGCTCTCCCATCGGGGGAGGGTGGGTGTCGATGTGGAAGAGCGAAGACCTCGGAAGAACCTGGAAGAGCTGGTGGAAACGGTCTTTGGCCCCGAAGAACAGGCGCTCCTTACCAGACTGCAAGGCAGGAGGTGGCTGGATACGTTTCTCCTCTTTTGGACTGCCAAGGAAGCCTTGGCCAAAGCCTGGGGCATGGGCCTTCGGACGGACTTCTCAACGTTTCAGGTGCCTTCCGAGATGCTCCGCGGGGAGCGAGCCGGCCTTTTCCGATGCCCACGCATATCGAAGGCCACATGGCGGTTGGAAGACATCGGGTGTGACGATTTGGCGGCGGCGGTGGCCTATGAAAGCGATACGGAAGCAGACGCCGAGGCTGCTGTGGACACCGGGGTTCATTGACAGCCGCTTGGACCTGACGCTCGCTAGGTCAAGGAATCCTGATCGAAGATTATGGCCCCGACCCGGCGTTGTAGGGATATAGTAGTAGGTACTATTCGTCACTCCCTTTGAGATCACATGCGTCAAATAGGTGCTCAACCTAAGAGACTTCGCTCCACGAATCAGTGGGGGCATGGTTCCCAGAGAACCTTGGTCTTAGTGGTGTCGTTGGTGCTCTTCTGGTCTTTCCCGGCGCACATGACCGGCCAGGCCAACGGCTCCTACCCGGATACGGACCCCAATGCGTATTACTCCCCAGCTGTGGATGCTCTCGCCGGGCTTGGGGTGTTTGAAGGAACCGGATGCGACAGCGGCTTCTGTCCCGACGACCCCATAGATCGCGCCACCATGGCGGTGTGGTTGGTGCGGGTCCTCGACGGCCACGACCCACAAGCCGTGGTCCGCACCCGCTTCTCAGATGTGAGCGGCCAACATCCGTGGGCACCTCACATTGAACGACTGGCCGAGTTGGAAGTCACCAAAGGATGCGAAGACGGCACCGCATTCTGCCCTGATGCGGCGGTGAGCCGCGCTGAGATGGCTACATTCCTGTCGCGTGCCCGCAATCTGCCGGACGGCCCCGCGCCGGACTTCACCGACGTGCCCACGGGCGCCTGGTACGCACAGCACGTAACAAGGCTGGCTGCAGCGGGCATCACGTCGGGATGTGGGGACGGAACCCGGTTCTGCCCTGGACAAGATACAACGCGGGCCCAAATGGCCACCTTCTTGGCCAGGGCGCTCGGTCTCGTCGGGGACACGGTTGTTTCGGACTGGGCCGCGCTGGTTGCCCTCTACAACGCCACAGACGGCCCCAACTGGTACATCGACGTCAACTGGTTGAGCCATCGGCCACTCGAAGAGTGGTATGGAGTAACTGTCGACAGTCGAACCGGCCGCGTCACCCATCTCGATCTGACCAACAACAATTTGAAGTGGGAGATAAGGTCCGGACTCAGCGGCCTTGACGCCCTTGAAAGCCTGGTTCTCGTCAGGAACGAGATAACCGACTTGTCGGCTTTGGCAGACCTTGAAAGCCTTCGTGTCCTCATACTAGACAACAACCCCTTCTCCGACGTCTCAGCGCTTTCAGGTCTGGAGCAGCTCGAGACACTGTATTTGTCCTGGTCTGGCGTGAGGGACATCTCCCCTCTCCTAGCGCTTCCTAATCTACGTCAGTTGAGCATATGGCAGGTTCCTCTTGGCGGCCCAACTAACGAAACTCACATTCGCGTCCTCCGATCAAAGGGTGTTCATGTAACCAACCAAGCCCCCTATGACACTACCGTGGCTTTTACTGTTGCGGATGGTCCACAAGTGTGGGATGACAATCTGTTCATCCTGCCCGTGCGATTCGCAGATCTTCGGAACCTCTTTTCCCACGCCAAGAGCTTCTATAACTACTTTGAGGACGAGTTCGATTTCCTGATGGTCATTGCCCCTGGATACTCACAGCCGCCACATGATCCTCACGCCTTCTATTTCCGTATAGCCAACGATGTGCAAGGCATCGGCATTGATACATTTTCCCGGAGTGGTGAGTTCGGATCTGCCGGAAAGTTACAAGGGATGCTGGCTTTTAGTTTCATCTGGGCCATGCAAAGCACCACGATCTCGCACGAATTGATGCATCGATGGGGCGCCTACGTCCTGCCAGGAAAAATTGGAGATGGCGCCCACTGGTTTGGCGCGTGCAGTATCAATGGAATCTTGGGATGTTGGTTCGACACGCCGTTTGATGAAATCACGAGCCTCGGGAACGGAAGATACTCAGCGTTGCCTACTCTGAAAACGGGATATGCACCACTCGAGCTGTACCTTGCAGGTTTTATCCCCGCCGAGGAGGTTCCTGAATGGTGGGTGGCTGCCGATGCGCAGTGGGTCGAAGTGGGTCGTACATTCACGGCCAGCGAAATAGTGAGGTATAGCGTTGACGATGTCATTGCTGAACATGGGAGGAGGATCCCTGAAGCCTCCCGGGCTCAGCGCGAGTTTCGAGCGGCAGCGATTCTGCTAGTTGATGAGGACAATCCCGCGACTGTGGGTACGCTGAATTTCCTGAGCAGCGAGATTGCCAGGTACAGTCACGCTGGATTCGATGAGGATGAAGGGTACAGCAATTTCTACGAAGCAACAGGTGGACGAGCGAAGATAATCATGGATGGCCTGTCACCGTTACTAAAGGAATAGATGCATATCAATAGGCCATACGGTTTATAACTGCGACATTGGAGGGTACGGAGCCAAGGATCCGGTTCTTCCAGGTGGGCGAAAAAGGAGATCGGAAGTCAGGGTCTTGGCCACGGCCGTCGCCTACGACGATGATCCGAAAGCTGATCGGCGTCTTGACCGGTTCCGGGGCACAGTGAGGTTGCACCACGGGGACTATCTTTGGTTTCCTGTGTGTTGGCGTCGGGGTCCTGGTTATCTCCGACACCGAGAGGCCACTCAGAGACACAGGCGGTGATCCTTGTCAGCCCAAGTGAACGATGGCATCCGGTACGAACCGGACGAGCGTTGCTCTCCGTGGATGGCGGGTGTGGTGGGGATGCAGGGCGTGATGACGGTGCTGGCCATCATCGTGTTGATCACGGCCATCACGGTCCTGGCTGTCGGCCAGGACCCGGACACACTGGAATGGTCGGTCTTCGCAGCTCTGATCGTCTGCGGATTGGTCTGCGCCTTGCAGACGACCAGGTGGGGACGCCTGGGAGGGGGGCACATCCTGATCACGGGCGTCACGCCCAACTACATACCGGTCTCGGTCCTCGCGCTGGAGGTCGGCGGGCCCGCCACGCTGGCCGGCCTGGTGGTTCTCTCCGGCCTCTTCTACCTCATAATCGCCAAATGGCTGCCCCTGCTGCGCAAGGTCATCACGCCGGTTGTCTCCGGCACGGTGCTGATGTTGCTCGCCACCATGATCCTCCCCTTCCCGATAGATCGCCTCTCCGAAGTGCCGGAGGACGCAACCAGGGCCAGCGGCCTGGCGGTGGCGGCGGTGACGGTGGCGGCCGTAACGATCCTGTTCCTACGCGCCAAGGGGACCTGGAGACTGTGGTCTCTGCTGCTCGGGATTGCGGCCGGGTGCGCGGTTGCCGTGCCGTTCGGGCTTTATGAGTATGAAAAGGTGCTCTCCGCGCCTTGGTTCGGCGTCCCCGACGGCGGGTTGCCCGGAGTGGACCTCACTCTGAGCCCCGGAGCATGGGCGTTGCTGCCCATGTTTCTCATGGTCACCCTCGTGCAGGCCATCAAGAGCATTGGCGACAACATGGCGGCCCAACAGGTGTCTTACCGGAGGCGCAGGTCGATCGACTTCCGCGCCATCCAGGGAGCGATTTACGCCAACGGGTTGGGAATAGTGATGTCGGGCGTCGCAGGGATCCCTCCCACCGCCGCCTATTCCTCATCCACCGTCTCGCTCGTTCACATCACCGGGGTGGCGGCTCGGCGGGTCGGGTACGCGATGGGGGTGATCCTGGTGGGACTGGCTCTGTTGCCCAAGGCGACGGCCGTTCTGGTCGCCATCCCCAATCCGGTCATGGGGGCGGTCGTGCTCTTCGTGACCGGGACCCTCTTCATGGAAGGTCTGCGCACCGTCTCCCAGGCCGGTCTCAGTCCGCAGAACGTCGTGATGGTGGGACTGTCGTACGCGGTGGGGGTCGGCATGCTGCAACACAATGTCCTGGAGGGAGTCTTGGAGAGTCCCTGGGACCTGCTATTGGGGGACGGCCTCACCCTGGGCGCGGTCACCGCAGTGGGACTGTCACTGTTCCTGAAGCTGAGCCGTGGCCGGCCCAAACGGCTCCGGACGGCTATGGACGGATCGTCTCTCTCCCTGATCGACGGGTTTCTTCAGGACTTGGCCCGCCAGAAGGGTTGGGACGCTCCTTCAACCCGGCGGCTGTGTTCGGCGGGGGAAGAAGCCTTAGCCAGCCTGTTGGCGCCCTCCAACCGGTACCAGGACGGCAAGACGCCGCGGCTGATCCTTTTGGCCTACCCCGAAGGGGGAGCCATTGAACTGGAGTTCCTCACGGTTGTGGAGGAAGAGAACCTCCAAGACCGGTTGGCATATCTCGATGACGAGCTTCAGACATGGGACGAGAGGGAACTCTCTTTTCGGCTCCTGCGCCACTATGCCTCCGACGTCCGGCACCAGAAGTATCACGGGATGGACATCATCACCGTGAGAGTGGAGGGTTCCTGACACCGAAGCTCCGGTTCCCCTGACCTTCGGATCGGGCGAGGTGTCAGCCTTCCAGGATGTCGTCGACGAACTCCCGCACCGCCGCGGCGCATTCCTCAGGTTCTTCGAGTTGAAGGAAGTGGGTGGCTTCCGGTAGGAAGTCATAATCGACGGTCAGGATGTCGCTCAGATCGAGAGTGGGGAGGTAGGAGAAGGGAAGCGTGGGATCTGCGCCCATGACCTTGGTTGGCGACGCCAGGGTGTCGAAGTCAACCATCACCGAGAAGACGCCTGCGTACTCGACGATCCGGGCCTCGTATTCCTTGGGACACCTCAATTCATAGCCCTGCCGACCCTCGCTTTCACGCAGGGTCGTCCTGGCCATCAGGTCGAGCACGCCAGGGACTACGCGAGAGAACAACGGGACGAATCCGAGGAGGAAGGAGAAGTCCTCTGGGGTGGAAAACCGCTCCGCGCGCCGCCGCGTCAACGTGGCGGTCCGGGTGGCGGCCTCCTCCATCTGCTGGTAGCTTCTGCCCGGCTTGCACAGGGGGGGATCGAACAGGAAGCGCCCCACAAACCCGCTTCCCCTGGTGGGCGACAGTAGCGAGATCAGGGCCGAGATCGAATGGAAAACGCCAATCTTCGGCTTGTCGCCGAAGTACTGGTCGATGGCCTCCATTGTGCGATCGTGGTCATCGACGAAGGTCGGCATGTTGTGCGTTTCGAGGGGGCTGACCTCGTTCCAACCATGGTCTCTGAGGTCGTAGACAATCAGGTCGTAATCGTCGACCAATAGAGACCAGAACGGGTAGTAGAGATCTATGGCCAAGCCGTTGCCGTGAGTGAGAACCAACCTGGGTCCATCCGGGTTCCCATGACGGCGCAACGCAATCTTGGTCCCGTCTCCCATTAACGCCTGGCGTGTGGCGGAGGGTTCGGGAATCTCCCACGTGGCTTCCTGAGCAGTCAAGGTCTTAGTCAGGCCCTTCCGCGGTTCGTGAGTTTGGCCCTCACGTACTCGCGGTTCATCATGGCGATGAAGTCGATGGAGATCTGCTTGGGGCAGGCCGCTTCGCATTCTCCGTGGTTGGTGCAGGATCCGAAGAACCGCTCCATGGTGTCCACCATGCGCTCGGTCCGGACGTACCGTTCCGCACTTCCCTGGGGAAGCAGGTTGAGGTGAGATGCTTTAGCGGCGGTGAACAGCTGCGCGGCGGAGTTGGGACAGGCTGCCACACATGCGCCGCACCCGATGCACGCCGCGGCGTCGAAAGCGGTCTCGGCCGTCTCCTTGGGAACCGGGGTCAAGTTGGCTTCCGGGGCGGAGCCGGTGGCGACCGTGATGAAACCGCCCGCTTCGATGATCCGGTCGAAAGCGGACCTGTCGACCACCAGGTCGCGAATGACTTCGAAAGCGGTTGCCCGCCACGGTTCGACGGTGATGGTGTCGCCGTCCCGGAAGCTCCTCATATGGAGTTGGCAGGTGGCCGTGGCCGCCTGCGGGCCGTGAGCCCGACCGTTGATCATCACCCCGCAGGCACCGCAAATCCCCTCCCTGCAGTCCGAATCGAAGGCGATAGGCTCCAGTCCCTCCATTGTGAGTCGTTCGTTCAATACGTCCAGCATCTCCAGGAAGGACATGTCCGAGGACACGTCGGAGACCTGGTAGGTCTCGAACCCGCCTTCCTCCGACGGGCCTGCCTGGCGCCATGCCCTCAGCGTGATGTTCATTTGTAGCTCCGGGTGGTTTGCTGCACGTTTTCAAACGCCAGAGGCTCTTCCTGCAGCGAGGGCCGGGTGGGGTCGCCTGTCCAGAACCACGCCGACACCGTCGTGAACTGCTCATCGTCGCGGACCGCTTCGCCCTGAGGAGTCTGGTGCTCTTCTCGGAAATGGCCGCCGCACGACTCTTCCCTGTGCCGGGCATCCACGCACATGGCCATCGCCAACTCGAAGAAGTCCTCCAGACGGGCGGCTTTCTCCAGTGTCTGGTTGAGGCTTTCCCCGTCACCGGGGACCCGGGCGTCATTCCGGAACTCCTCATAGAGATCCGGCAGGTAGGCCAACGCCTGGCCCAGGCCCTCCTCGCTTCGGGACATGCCGCACTCGTCCCATACCACCCTGCCCAGTTGACGGTGAAAGTCGTCGACCGTGCGGGCGCCATTCATCGAGAGCAGTCCGGCGATCCGCTCCCGGAGTTCTGCCTCGGTGCGGGCGAATGCCTCGTCCGAGGTGGGAACAGGGGCTTCATTCAGGAATTCCGCCACATAGTCGCCGATGGTGTAGGGGAGCACGAAGTACCCGTCGGCCAGTCCCTGCATGAGGGCGGAAGCCCCTAACCGGTTGGCGCCGTGGTCCGAGAAATTGGCTTCACCCAGGGCGTACAGTCCCGGGATGGTGGTCATCAGGTTGTAGTCCACCCACAACCCACCCATGGTGTAGTGGGGAGCGGGGTAAATCCGCATCGGGTCCTGGTAGGGATCCTCATCGGTGATCCGGTTGTACATCTCCATCAGGTTGTCGTAGCGAGCGACGATTGCTTCGCGGCCGAGCCGGGCGATCGCATCCTGAAAGTCCAGGTAAACGCCGTTCTTCCTTTCTCCCACCCCATGGCCTGCGTCGACCATGCGCTTGGCTGCCCGGGAGGCCACGTCTCTGGGAACCAGGTTCCCGAACGCCGGATAGATCCTCTCCAGGTAGTAGTCCCGATCACTCTCGGGGATCTGTCGGGGCGGCCGATCGTCATCGGGGGAGGCGGGCACCCAGACCCGTCCGTCGTTCCGCAGCGACTCCGACATCAGGGTCAACTTGGACTGGAAGTCCTCAGCGGCCGGTATGCAGGTGGGATGGATCTGGGTGAAGCAGGGATTGGCGAAGGCTGCTCCCCGGCGATGGGCTCGCCATATCGCCGTGGCGTTGCACGTCATTGCATTGGTGGACAGGTAATAGACATTGGAGTAACCGCCGGTGCACAGGACTACCGCATGGGCCGAGTGGGAGGTGATCTCCCCGGTGAGAAGGTCCCTCACCACTACTCCGACGGCCCGTCCCTCCTTCAGGACCACGTCCATGAACTCGGTGCGCACCCACAATCTCACCGTGCCCAGTCCCACCTGTCGCGCCATGGCCTGGTAGGCCCCCAGCAGCAGTTGCTGGCCGGTCTGGCCCCGGGAGTAGAAGGTACGGGCCACCTGTGCGCCACCGAAGGAGCGGTTGTCCAGAAGCCCGCCGTACTCCCGGGCGAACGGAACACCCTGAGCCGTCGCCTGGTCGATGATGTTGAGCGAGAGTTGCGCCAACCGGTAGACATTGGCCTCGCGGGAGCGGAAGTCTCCGCCCTTGATGGTGTCGTAGAAGAGCCGGTCCACTGAATCTCCATCGTTTCGATAGTTCTTGGCGGCGTTGATGCCGCCCTGGGCGGCGATGGAGTGGGCCCGGCGGGGGGTGTCGTGAAAGGTGAAGGCGTCGACCTGGTAGCCGAGTTCGGCCAATGTGGCGGCGGCCGAGGCGCCCGCCAGGCCGGTTCCGATCACGATGATCTTGAAATGCCGCTTGTTGGCGGGGTTGACCAGCTTGAGGGAGAAGCGGTGATTGTCCCACGCGTCGGCGAGGGGCCCTGGTGGGGTCTTCGCGTCCAACCGGATCGTGCTCATCCCACCCACCCGGTCCAGACCGCGATCGGTATGCTGACGTTCCCGATCACGATCACCGCGGAAAAGGCCTGTGCGAACCAGCGTCGCCAGCGGTTGTAGGAGGGATGGGCCAGTCCCAGACTTTGGAAGAGCGACCAGGCGCCGTGGTAGATGTGGATGCCCAACAGCAGATTCGCCACTATGTACAAGACTGCCACTCCTCCCCGGGAGAGGGAGGCAACAAGGTTGGCCTCCACCGCACCGGCGGTCCATCCCTCAGGCGCCACGGGAGTCACCCCCCAGGTCAGATCGGCGAGATGCCACAACAGGAAGGCCGCCACGATCACGCCGCTCCATCGCATGGTGCGGGAGGCGTAGCTCGCCACCGCCATGTCGCGGGGACCCTGATAAGCGGTATTGGCGCGTCGATTCAGCAAGGTGAGGCTGGCCGCGGCATGGATGTGAAGCAGAAAGGCGATCACCAGCCCGGTCCGCATCAGCCAGAGGGTGACGGTCTTGGGAAGGAGCGGATAAAGCAGTTCCCTCAGGAAGTGGGCGTAGGAATCCAGCTGCCCTTCACCCAGATAGACCTTGAGGTTGCCGATCATGTGGGCCAGCACGAACCCCAGGAGGGCGATGCCGGTGACGGCCATGACCCACTTCTTCCCGACAGCCGAGCGGTAGAACTCCATCGGCCAGGGACGGCGTCGAGAGGTTGAAACGGAGGCGGGCGTCAAGGGACTCGTTCAGGCATCGACTGCCCAAAGATTGTAAACGTTCCGGAGACAGTGCGCCGCAGCCTCCTTTCTCATTTGACAATGTCCCGCTCCCTGTCTATAGTCGCATGATTGTAATTACATCGATGTAACGACCAGGCGGCGGGCGGCCTGGTTTTGGAGATAAGGACGGAAGATGCGACGGAGCTTGATAGATGCGATGGCCAACGATCAGTTGGGCTGGCAGAACTATGCCAACTGCCTGGGAGCGGATACCGATTTGTTCTTTCCCGAGCGGGGGTCCTCCACCCGCAAGGCCAAGGCGATCTGTGGGGAGTGCGAGGTGAAGATCGAATGCCTGGACTTCGCGCTGGACAACGGTGAGCGTTTTGGAATCTGGGGAGGTTTGTCGGAGCGGGAGCGTCGCCGGGTCCGGCACGAGCGGTCGAGGAGGACGGCGGTAGCCTCCTGAGATCTCCCTACAATGGAAAGGCCGAGAACTAGGGAGTAATTCTGGGACTGTTCGGTTATGCTGTGCTCCTGCTGGCGTTGGCAGGCCTCATCATCTTGTTGGTTCGCCTGGTTCGTCGCGTCCGTCCCCGCTCCTCCTCCCAACCCGAGCCGGATCCTCTGGCGCCGGTCCCAAACCTTCATGACCTATCGGTTTCCGGGGATGCGATCCAGGTCACCTTCGGGGTGCCGATGGTTGAGGATGACCCGATCCTCGCCGACCTGCTGTGCTACTACGCCCTGGAGGCTGTGCGGCGCGCCCGCCAGACCCTTCCCCTGGAAGGCTTGGACAGGGTAGAGGTCTTCGTCGTCCACAAGGACCAGTCGAAACGAGTGGGGAGTGTGGATTTCGACGAGCCGGGCAAGCTTCCCGAGAACTTTCCCGTCCCCGAGATCGTGGGGCTTTCAGAGGCCACCCGAGATCCGCTGGACAGCGACTTCGTGGCGGCCGGCGCCTCGGCTACGCCGACGCCGCCCGCCGAGGGGGAGGGGCTGGCGCCTCTGGCGGCGTTTCTGACCATCCCGGCCAAGGTGGAGGCTGCCCTCCGCCTCCAGGGCGTAGATCCTCAGAACATGACCGCCGGGGCGTTGGTGCGCGCCATTCTGGCCCTGCGCGGCTACACGGTGTCCCCGGGTCCGGATTCGGTGACCTTCCACGCCCGCAAGGGCGCCGCCACGGTGATGGTGAGGGAGATCCCACACCTGGAGGATGGGCATCCTGAACTCACGGAGAGCGACATGCGCCGCTTCGTCATGGACATGGCAGGCTCCCGCATGGCCCGCGGGATGCTGGTAACCGAGAAATACGGGCCCTTTTCCGTCTACGAGTGGGAACGCCGAGACCCCCGGATCCGGTTTGTCACCAGGGAGCGGCTCCAGAAAGCCATCGATGCGCTAGCCTTGGGTTAACTGCTCCGCACCCCGGCGGTGCAAGACACCACAAAGGAGAAGACGTTGTTCGGGCTGAAACCCTTGGAACTTGGGATAATTGTTCTGATACTGCTGCTCCTGTTCGGCGCCTCCAAGCTTCCCAAGCTGGCGCGGTCGTTGGGATCATCTGCCCGCGAGTTCCGCAAGGGGGTTGAAGAAGGCAAAGCCGAAGAAGCGGCCGCCGCAACGGACGCTGCCGCCGCAACGGACGCCGCCGAGGAGTCCTAGGAACAAGTCAAAGGCGGGGTTCCGAGGGGAGGCGGCTGATCAGAGGCGTTGCAGCGCTTCGCCGTACCTCTGGAATTCTCGAGGAGTCTTCAACGCGTCGGTGGAGATTATCTCTCTGACCACTCCGCTCTGGTCGAGTACGTAAGTGGACCGAGACGCCACGCCCATTTCGTCATTGAAGCACCCATACTCCCGGGCAGTCTGGCCATGTGGCCAGAAGTCGGAGAGGATGGGGAACTCAAACCCTTGTTCATCCGCCCACTTCTTGTTGGAGAAGCGGGTGTCACAGGTGATTACCACCACATTTGCGTCGAGACCCGAGATATCGTCGGAGTGGTCTCGGATCTCACAGAGTTCTGCTTCGCAGATGCCGGTGAAGGGAAAAGGAATGAACACCAGAAGCGTGTTGCGGTTGGACAAATCGTCCAGGGTCACGGTGTTGCCGTCTTGGTCGTGCAAAGAGAAGGAGGGAGCGGGTGCGCCAACTTCTGCAGGCATATTTGGATTCTCCCGGGTCGGGGACAGTAGTTGCCGAAGCTTACAGGACTACCAGAGCGGATCGTTCAGCAACACCCTGGCCGCCCAGCCCACGGGGTCGTAGATCTCCTCGGGGGTTGGGAATCCGTCGGGCTGCCAGATGCGCTGAGCCGCGGCGGGCCCGAAACGTTCCTCGACTTCGGCAAGGAAGACTTCCCCGGCGGCAATGGCTTCCGGAGAGGCGGTGACCATCGCTCCGGTCTGCGTGGCCGGATCCGAGAGGTCCAGGGTGCCTTCACGTTCCGAAGCGATCGTGTCGAGGTCGGGAAGAAGCCGGGCTCCCGCTTGGGCGACCAGCCGCCGCGCCATTCCGCCGGTCATGCCCAGAAAGGCGTTCAGGTTCGCACGGGCCGGCCCGGCGGCCGAGGAGTCGAAGAGGTCTGCCCCCTGGTCGTCAAGATCCAGTTTGAAGATCGCCGATGGGTCGTTTCCTATCGACCCGAGTTGCTCCATCAGCGAGTCCGGCGCCAGCTTCAGGCTTGAGGCATAGTCCTCATTGAAAGCGCGGAAGAGGTCCGCCACATGCGGAAGAGAGAACACCGCCCGGTGGGCCGTCTCGTAAAGAGCCGCCCACATGCGCACCTGGCGCCCGTCCACGGGTAGTTGGTCGGCCAAGTCTTCTATCACCGTAGCCACCAGGAGGGTCCGGTTGGAGGGCCCGGTGGGAAGGCCGGTCTCGCAGGCTCCGATCACCCGGCCGGCCATCAGCCCCGCCATGGCCCCGAGTTGCGCGCCGGCTATGACCGGGCCCAACGGGATCAGCATCCCCCAAGGCTGGCCTGCTGCGCCCTCTCCCACCTGGGCCGCGAATGGTTCCACGACAGGGGCGAATTCCTCCACCATGGCGTCCCCCCACTCCCGGGGGCCGAGCGGGATCACCGTCGAGGCGGGTGGGAAGCTGAAGGGAGCCACCTCGGAGACTTGGTACTCGGCCAGTCTCACCAATTCGATGAGTTCTTCGGAGGTCCATGGATTGAGCAACTGGGCCTCTCCGGCGAGATGGCGGGATATCTCGCGGGCCAAGTCCAGGTTTACCGGGCCGGGCTGGTTGAACATTCGCATCAACCGGGTGAAGAGATCTTCGCTCACCGCGCTGATTTTACGGCGGCTTGGGGCTAACTTCTCTGTGTATGAACACCCCTTTTCCCCGCTCCCGCGTCGCGGTGGTGGAAGACAGCATCGATGTGGGTGGCCTGCTGGAGGAGGTGGGCCATCCCGAGGCGGGAGCGGTTGCCCTGTTCTTAGGGACCGTCCGCAACCACTCCCCGCGCCGGGAGGGAGTAACCCACCTCGAGTATGAGGTGTACAGGACCCGGGTGTGCGGAAAGATCACAGAAATCGTCTCGGAGGCCGCCCAGCGCTGGTCGGTCATCGCCATGGCGGTGGAGCACCGCATGGGCAGGGTGGATGTGGGAGAGGTGGCGGTGGCGGTGGCGGTCTCCAGCGCCCATCGGGCAGAGGCCTTCGCCGCGGCTCGCTACCTGATAGACGAGTTGAAGGAGAGGGCGCCCATCTGGAAAAAGGAGCACTGGGAGGGTGGCGCGGAATGGTCGCTGGGGTCCTAGGGAGCATCCGGTGACGGTCGTAATGGAGAACAGCGTGTCGGCGGCGGCAGCCGCGAGGGGGACAAGGACTGTCGCCCGCCTGGTCAGAGAGCGGGCCATGAGCAGTCCCCGCCTGGTGGCGCTGCGCCACAAGGACTTGGGTATATGGCAGGAGACCACCTGGAGCGGATACTGGGAGCAGGTGTTGCTGGCCGCCCATGGCCTCTTGTCACTGGGAGTGGACACGGCGGATCGGGTCTCCATCCATTCCGAAGACCGCCCCGAGTGGGTGATCCTGGATGTGGCCACGGTGGCGATCCGAGGGATAACGGTCGGGCTCTACCCGACCAACCCTGCGGCCGAGGTCCGGTACCTACTCTCCGACTCCGAGTCGCGTGTCCACCTGGCGGAGGACCAGGAACAAGCGGACAAGCTGATGGAGGTGATCGACACTCTCCCCGATCTGGAGAAGGTCATTCATGTGGAGCCGCGGGGCTTCCGCGCCTACCGGAATGATCCCCGGTTCATATTCTGGGACGAATTCCTGGAGAGAGGCCGTCGGCATCGGGCCGAGAATCCGGGAGCAGTCGAACAGCGGATGAGGGAGGCCCGCCCCGATGATGTGATGACCCTGGTGTACACCTCGGGCACCACCGGTCCGCCCAAGGGAGCGATGCTGGACAACGCCAATGCGGAGTACTGCTTCGATGAACTGATCAATGCCGATGGCCGCATGCCGAGCAACGTGGGGCCCAATCCCTCCGACGAGATACTCACATACCTGCCTCTTTGCCATGTCGCCGAGCGAATATTCTCCACCTGGACATCGGCGGTTACCGGGACGACCTTGAATTTCGCCGAGTCCATCGACACTGTGCAGGAGAATCTGCGGGAGGTGCAACCCACCCTCTTCTTTGCTGTTCCGCGCATCTGGGAGAAGCTCCATGCATCGGTGATCCTCAAGAGCAGGGACGCCACGCGTTTCAAGCGGGTCTTCATGTCCTTCTGCAGCGCACTGGCCAGGGTCGTCGGACGGCGGCGGGTTGCCAACGGGGGTAGGCACACGTTGCAGAGCGGCCTTTTATTCATGCTTGGCTACCCACTGGTCTTCCGGGCGCTGCGGGAGAGGATCGGCCTGCGACGGTGTAGGTTTGCGGCAACCGGTGCGGCGCCCATCGCTCCGGAGGTCATCGAATTCTTCCACGGGCTGGGGGTGAATCTCTACGAGTTGTACGGAATGACCGAGAACGCGGGTTTTGCCACCAACAATTTCTATGGGCGCATGAAGCTGGGCACGGTTGGGGAACCCTATCCGGGAATGGGATTCCGGATTGATCCGGAGACCGGGGAAATCCAGACCAAACACCCAGGGGTCTTCAGGGGATACTGGAACAAGCCGGAAGAGACCGCCGAAGCCTTCACCGCCGACGGGTGGCTGCGCACCGGGGATGTGGGGGAATGGGTGGACGGCACCCACGTCAAGATCGTGGACCGGATCAAACACATAATCATCACTTCCGGCGGCAAGAACATCTCCCCCTCTGAGATCGAGAACAGCCTCAAGACCTCCCCCTTCGTGAAGGAGGCGATGGTGATCGGAGACGGGAGGCACTACCTCACCGCGCTGGTGGGTATCGAGTTCGACACAGTGGGGGACTGGGCCACTCGTCGCAACATCCCCTACACGACCTATCGGGACCTGGGATCAAAGCCAGAGGTTCTGGAGTTGATAAAGGGGGTCATCGCCCGGACCAACTCCAAGTTCGCCCGGGTGGAGAACATCCGCAAGTTTCGCATGCTTCCCAAGGAACTCGACCATGAGGATGGAGAGTTGACCGCCACTCAGAAGTTGAAGAGAGAATCAATGGAAGAGATGTTCGGGGATTTGATCGTCGACATGTACTCGTCGAGGGCCTGAATGGCGGTGATTCGGGCGACTGGGTTGGGGGTTTTCTGATGACGCTGGGTTTCTGACCATGGAGATCCTTGCCCAAGCCGAATACAGCCAGTTGGCGGGCACCATCGTGAGCGGACTCTCCCTGGGGACCATCTACGCCCTGCTGGCCATGGGGTTCGTCATCATATTCAAAGCCACCCAGGTGGTGAACTTCGCCCACGGCGCCATGGCCACCCTCGGGGCATTCATCACCGCCGGGGTGGCGGTGGAACTCAATTTTCCCGGTCGTTATCTCGACTTGCCTCCCCTCCTCGGGTGGTCCATCTCGGTGTTGACCGCGTTGGCACTCTCGGCGCTGATGGGCATCCTGCTGGAGAGGGTCTTCCTCCGACCCATGGTGGGAGAGGAACTGTTCTCGGTGGCCATCGTCACTGTGGGGATGAACATCATCCTGATGACCATCGTCACCGACTACATCGGTCCCGATCCCCGATCAATGGCCGATCCCTGGGGGGACGCGGCTGCCGACCTGGGGTTTGTGGTCATCGCCCACACCGAAATCGCCCAGTTCCTGGTGGCTGCGGCGCTCGTGCTGCTGGTGGGGGTCTTCTTTCGGAGCCGCACCGGAATCGCCATGCGGGCCACCGCGTTCGATCAGGAAGCGGCCCGCGCCCAGGGAGTCAATGTCGGCGCCATCTTCGCCATTGCCTGGGCGATCGGGGCGGTATTGGCCACGGTGGGTGGGATCTTCGGGTCCGTCTACCCACGGCGGATAGGGGTGTTCCCAGACACCGCACTCCTTGTCTTCCGCGCCTTTCCCGCCATCATTCTGGGAGGGCTGGATTCCGTTGCGGGAGCGGTGGTCGGAGGGTTGGCGGTGGGAGTGGCGGAGGCTGCGGCCGGCAGCTATTTGAACCATCCGTTGTTCGGGACCGGCTTCAGCGGGATCGTGCCCTATCTCGTGATGATGATCGTGTTGTTTATCCGTCCCTACGGGATCTTCGGGACCGAGGAGGTCAGGCGGGTGTGAGAGGCCGTCCCCACCTCCACACCTCCTACTCCGCCGATCAGGCGCTGATGCCCACGATCACCAAGAAGGTGGCGCTGGCGACCTTTCTGGTCTTGGCGGCTCTCGCCCCCATCGCGTCCAGCATTCCCTTCTACCCCGACTTTCTCGGAGACAACGACTGGATGAAGCTCCTGTCGCACGTGGCCATCTTCGGTATCGGGGCATTGGGTATCAACTTGCTCACCGGAGTGGCGGGCCAAGTGTCCCTGGGGCACGCCTTCTTCATGGGCCTCGGCGCCTATGTGGGTGTGGTTTTCGGCGCTCCACCCGGCGATTTGTGGGGTTTGGGTCTGCCCATGTGGATTTGGCTTCCCATGGCGGGAATCATCCCGGCTGCGATCGGGTTGCTGGTTGGTCCGGCCGCGGTGCGGGTGCGGGGCCTCTATTTGGCATTCGCCACCCTGGGACTGGTGTTCATCGGCGAGTGGGCATGGCGCAACCTCAAGTCCATTACCGGCGGCTCCTTCGCTGGACGAAGGTTTCCCGAGTTCCAGCTTCGGATGTGGAAGGAGGAGGCGGCCGTGGTGGACTTCGCCTCCGACGGAGTCTGGTTGGGATTCGAGATCAGCGAGGAGGCCAAGGTCTATGTCTTGATGCTGGGTCTCCTGGTGGTGGCGACGGTTGTGGCCAAGAACCTGCAGCGCACCAGGGCGGGTCGCGCTTTCCAGGCTATTCGCGACCGCGATATTGCCGCAGAGATAATGGGTGTGAACGAGTTCAAGTACAAACTGATGGCCTTCGGGATTTCCTCGGCATACGCCGGGGTGGCCGGCGCTCTGTTCGCATCTTTCGTCGGGAGGCAGATTCCTGAGACCTGGGACCTCTTCCTGTCGGTGGAGTTCATCGCCATCATCCTTATCGGAGGGGCGGGCACCGTCTCGGGCGCTTTGATGGGGTCGGCGTTCGTGATCCTGCTGCCCCGCTTGGTCCAGGACTTCACGGAGTGGCTGAGCAGGGTGATCACGGATGGAGAGGGCTTGCTGGCCTCGGTCGCCGACGCGGTGATCTCCGTCTCCCCCGATGACTTCGGGGTCGTGAACATCCTCCCCGGAGCAGGTCCCGGACTGTCAGTGTTCCAACTCAACCAGGTTTTGTTCGGTCTCCTGGTGATCCTGTTCATGATCTTCGAGCCATTGGGTCTGTACGGGATCTGGCTGCGGATTCGCAATTACTGGAAAGGATGGCCGTTTACCTATTGAGTAGGTTTCTCCCCGACTTATGATGGTCTAAAGGGCAAGTCCCAAGGGACGATGACTGAAGCGAACTATCAAGAAGGGGAAAGGATATGAAGACCCGATTCAAATGGCTGGCCATGATCATGGCGTTGAGCCTGATCGCGGCAGCCTGCGGGGGAGATGACGAGGCCGAGGCTCCCGCCACCACTGCGGCTCCCGTTACCACTGCGGCTCCCGTTACCACTGCGGCTCCCGTTACCACTGCGGCTCCCGCCACCACTGCCGCTCCCGAGGAGGCCACGGAGGAGGCGACGGGAGAGACCATGGCCGAGGAGGAGCCCATGATGATCGCCACCGACATTGGTGTGGATCTTGAAGCGGGTGTAATCAAGGTGGGAATGCTCTCTGACTTGACCGGACCCTTCGGACCTGCTGTGAACTTGCTGGTGGCGGGCGTCAACACCTTCTGGGCGGACGTCAACGCCAGAGGCGGAGTGCACGGGCTAATGGTGGAACTGCTTTACAGGGACACGGCGTATTCGGTTGACAACCATGTCCAGTTCTTCGAGGAACTCAGGGACGAAGTCGTGGCGTTCGGGCATTCCACCGGGTCGCCACACACTATTGCAATCCTTCCGGAACTGGCGGAAGATGGCATTCTGGCCATTCCGCTCACCTGGTATTCGGGCTGGTCGGATCCCGATCTGAACGCCAACCTTCTCTCCCACGGCACGTCCTACTGCATAGAGGCGATGAACATGATCGGGTATCTGTCCGATGTGTCCGGGGAAAACGGAGTCGCCGATCCCACTCTTGCGATCGCCACCTTCCCGGGCGACTACGGGCTGGACTCTGCTGCGGGCGCCAAGATAGCAGCCGAGACGCTGGGCTTGGAGATCGTCTATGACGGTTCGGGACAGATTATCCCTTCCCAGGACAACGCCCCTATCGGTAACGCCATCGCCCAGAGCGGCGCCGACATTGTGTGGGTGGCGGCCAACCCCACCACCCTCGCCGAGGTTTATGGCGCAGCCCTCGCCCAGGGGTTTGTGGCGTTGTGGTCGGGCACCGTCGCCAATTGGAGCCCCGCTTTCGTGGCCCCCGATTCCCCCATCAAGGACGCCATGACCCGGGACTTCTATGGGGCTTCCTACTTCCCGCCCTACACAGATGATTCTCCCGGTATGCAGAATCTGCGTGATCTGATGGCCCAATACGCGCCGGAGGTGCCTCCGATCGACTACGTCATCGAAGGTTTCGTCGAGGGAATGATCCTGTTCGAAGCTCTGAAGGTCGCCTATGAGAACGGCGACATGACCCAGCGCGGGGTGTTGGCCGCCGCCAAGAGCATGGAGGAGGTCGACTTCGGCGGCATCGCTCCCAACGAGAGCTACGTGGGCAGCCCCAACGAGCGTCTCCAACGCCAGACCTGGATAAATCGTCCCGATCCGGAGGGACTGGCTGCAGGCACCACCGCGATCGGAACCAGGGTGATCGAGTCCCATTACACCCATCCGATAGCTGCTGACTACTTCTTCGAAGAAGCCTGCTACAAACTCTCCTGAGTTGACGGCGGGGCCGGCCTCCATCTCCGGGTGGGGCCGGCCCCAGGGGTCTCAAGTCCGAAAGGGATTGTCCATGCTGGAAGTGTCCAACCTGGAAGTCGTCTACCAAGATGTCGTCCTAGTGCTGCGCGGAGTCTCCCTTGAGGCTCCGGAGGGGTCGATCGTGGCGTTGCTGGGTGCCAACGGAGCCGGTAAGACAACGACGGCCCGAGCGA
Organism: Acidimicrobiia bacterium; assembly: GCA_965209025.1. Classification (GTDB taxonomy): domain Bacteria; phylum Actinomycetota; class Acidimicrobiia; order Spongiisociales; family ZC4RG35; genus Bin76. The sequence continues at coordinate 2,079,339 of OZ242375.1, forward strand.
TAACGGGATTGCTGGATGTCCATGAGGGGGAGGTCACCAAGGGATCGATCCGGTTTGCGGGCAAGGACATAACCCGGAGGCTTCCCTCGGAGCGGGTGAGGATGGGGATCAGTCAGGTTATGGAAGGCCGCCGGATATTCGCGGAGATGACGGTGGAAGAGAATCTGGCAGCGGGCTCCTACATTAACCGTGATCGAAACGCCTCCCGGAGAGCCCATGACCGGGTGATGACCCTGTTCCCCACTCTCGCCGAACGGCGTTCCCAGGTGGCGGGATACATGTCGGGAGGAGAGCAGCAGGTGCTGGCCATCGCCCGGGCGCTGATGCAGTCTCCCAGACTGATGATTCTCGACGAGCCGTCTCTTGGCTTGGCGCCCCGGTTGGTGGAGTTGATCGCCGAGGTCATCGTGGAGATCAACCGGCAGGGTACGGCTGTGCTGCTGATCGAACAGAACGCCCACATGGCCCTGTCCATCGCCAATAAAGGCTATGTGATGGAGAACGGGAAAGTGGTCATGGAGGGGGCTGCCGAAAAGCTCCTGGCGGACGAGGACGTCCAGGAGTTCTATCTGGGACTCCGCGCCGGCGAGCGCAAATCGTACCGGGAGGTCAAGCACTACAAGCGTCGCAAGCGATGGCTGTCATGAGTGCCGCCACCGGCCCGTCCGCCCTCTTGGAGGTCCGGGATATAAGCCTTTCTTTCAGGGGACTGGTGGCCTTGGAGGGTGTGTCCTTCCATGTGACCGAGGGGGAATTGTTTTCGATCATCGGTCCCAACGGCGCGGGGAAGACCTCGATCTTCAACTGCATCAACCAGGTGTATCGACCTCAGGAGGGATCCATTCTCTGGAAGGGGGTCTCCCTCATGGGTCTGAAACCCAACCAGACCGCCGAGCGGGGCATCGCTCGCACCTTCCAGAACATCGCGCTCTTCGCTCACATGACCGTGATGGACAACATCCTCTCCGGTCGTCACATCCGGATGAGCCACGGCTGGCTGGCCGGGATGCTGTGGTGGGGTAAGGCCAAGCGGGAGGAACTGGAGAACCGTCACAAGGTGGAGGAGATAATTCACTTCCTGGAGATCGAGCGCTGGCGAAAACACCCGGTGGGGTTGCTCCCGTATGGGATCCAGAAGCGGGTGGAGTTGGGTCGGGCGCTGGCCATGGATCCCGAACTGCTGCTGCTGGACGAGCCGGTGGCGGGTATGAATCTGGAGGAGACCGAGGACATGGCACGGTTCATCCTCGACATCCAGGACGAGCTGGGTATCACCACGATCCTGGTGGAACATGACATGAGCCTGGTGATGGACATTGCCGACCGCGTCATGGTGCTCGACTTCGGTCGAAAGATCGCGGAGGGCTTGCCCGAGGACGTCCAGACCAACGCGGACGTGATCAGAGCCTATCTCGGCACAACCGGTGACGCCTCCATGCAGGAGTCCGGTTGAGGGCGGGTCACTGTTCCTGGCGCCCAAGGAGGGCTCCGGCATGAAGGATGAACAGGTAGTGGGCATCTACAACGCCGACGGAGGTTGGAAGGGGGAGTTGCGTTACGCCCTGGGACTGATATCGGGAGGTGAACACTGCGCCCTGTGCGATATCACCCACGGTTGGAATCCCCTGGGTCGGCGAGACTGGAAGAGGGCCTGCTCCAATGCCCCCTTCGACCTCAATGTGATCCACCGCGATCAGGCCTCAGACGCCCAAAGGAATGCCGCCGGCACCTTGCCCGCGGTCCTGGTGGGATCTGACCATATGTGGCGGGTGGTGGTCGACGCCAGTGAACTTGAACGGTGGAACGGCGACCCCGAAGCGCTGATTGCCCTCATCGCGAGCCGTATCTGACACTCTGGTCGGGGGCGGAAAGCCCGAACCTCTTACATGGATTGGTTCGATCATGGCGGCGGAGTTTGACCTTCTTCGGGGACCGCCCAGGACAGGGAGGGTACGTGCTGGAGCACACGGGGTCTCGCTAGCGGCATGCTCTGCACCGGCACGTCAATGATGACCGGCTCCGGTTGTTCCAGTGCGAGCGGTATCAGCCTGCTCAGGTCGCCGGGCTGGTCGGCCCTCATCCCGACTGCCCCGAACGATCGAGCGAAGTCGACAAAGTCCGGGTTGTGCAGATCGGTTTCATAGGTTCCGCCAAACAACTCGTCGAGGTCGCGGGCCACATTGCCGTAAGAATCGTTTCTGAAGATGATGGTGGTGACGTTTATCCCGTACCTGACTGCGGTGGACAACTCGGACGAGTTGAACAGAAACCCGCCATCTCCGGCAATGCACAATACGGGACGGTCAGGCTGCGCCACCTTGACACCCAGCGCGGTAGGGAAGGAGTATCCCAAGTTGAACGAGTATCCCGAATCGATGTAGGTCTTGGGGTGATTCACGTGGAAGTGGGTGCGGGCATAAAAGCCAAACTGTGATACGTCCCAAACTATGAAAGCCTCGTCGGGGATGCTGTCCCGCAGCATCTGCAGAATGGGGTACTGTGGTTCCTGGTCCTGGATGTCGTAGTAGGCGATCAGCCGGCGCGCTGCGACGACCGCTTCAGCAGGTGAAGGCCGGTCTCCCGCCCCGACTTGGCGAAGGAGAGGTAGGAGTGCTTCGATGGTTGCCCGGGCGTCGCCATGCAAGGGGATTGTGTTGGACTGCACACTCATCAGTTCTTTGTCATCGACATTGATGTTTATGAGAACGGAGGACTCGCCGGCCGGGTTCCCCAGAGAGAAGCGGGTACCGATCCCGATCACGACATCGGCGGACTGCATCACCTCGTAGAGTTGGTTCATCTCGTGTCTCTCCCCCCGCGGGCTGACACATGAACCGTATGACAGAGGATGACTGTCGGGAATGGTTCCCTTCCCGCCGCCGGATGTGATGACCGGGATGTTGGTTGCTTCGGCCAATCTGACCAGGGCTGCTTCCGCATTGGATCGCGCCACGCCCCCTCCCGCATAGATCAACGGAAGACGGGATTGTGCTATAGCGGAAGCCGCTTCCCGAAGTCGTTCCGGGCTGGGCGCCGGCAGCGACACGGGAGCGGGCCGTCTGAGAGTGACTTGCTCTCGTTCCACGCCGACATCGGGCGGGATCTCGATCAGAACAGGACGGGGGCACCCGGTGCGCATCTGCCGGAAGGCTTCGTTCACCGCACCTGGTATCTCGTTCGCGGTGAGTACGCCCCCTTGCCACTTGGTGACAGGGAGCACCACCGAGGCTTGATCCGCGATCTCGTGAACGGCCCCGCGGTTCTTGCCGATCTGATCCCTGGGGATTTGACCGGCGATCACCAGCACGGGTGAACAACGTGCATAAGCGGTGGCGATCCCGGCGGCGGCGTTGTAGAGGCCGACGCCGGGAACCACCAGCGCCACTCCCGGTTTCCCCGCTGCCCGGGCGTAGCCATCGGCCATGTATGTGGTGGCCTGCTCGTGCCGGGTGGTGATCATCCGAATACCAGGTTCGTCCCGCAGGGCCGAAACTATCCCGTACAGTTGTATGCCGGGCACCCCGAACACCACTTCCACGCCCTCTTCGACAAGGGACTTCACAAGGGCTTGCCCTCCGCTCATCCTCACCATGGCGGGGCCTTTCTGGGATTAGCGTCCCGGTTCAGCGACGTAGCAACGATATGGTGTGTCGGTCTACCTTCTCATGTTCCAGAGTCCCGACGGCTACCTATTGCGGTTGGTGAGGCGCCAGGCGGCGGGAACCAGCAGTCCCGCGGCGTATGCCTTGATGGTGTCACCTAGGAGAAAGGGCACAATTCCCTTCTCAACGGCCTCCAGTAGACCCCAGTCGTAGGTGGCCATCAGCCCGATTACCCCGAAGAAATAGATGACCAGGCTACCCGTCAGGAAAGCGGTGACCGCGCTGGGTACCCGCCGATCATGACGGCGTTCCGCCAGCTTGCCCACCAGGACGGCAGCCACTACAAAACCGAACAGATAGCCACCGCTGCCTCCGAACAGAACCTCGGTTCCCGAGGCTCCGCCCGCATAGAAGGGTAGGAAGGTGCCCAACAGCAGGTAAACAAGCTGGCTGGCGCCTCCGGCCCACATTCCCAGGGCGGCGCCCGAGAGGAGTACCGCGAAGGTCTGACCGGTGATGGGCACCGGCGTGAACGGGAGCGGAATGGTGATCTGGGCGAAGAGAGCGGTCAGCAGGGCAAATCCCACCACCTGGATCACCCAGACGGCGGCCGCCGGCAAGGCTCTCGGCCTCAGTGGAGTGCGAGCCGCCAGAACTTCGTGATGGGGGGTGAAAAAGGCCATTGCCGCTCCTTTGGGTTGCCGGTTGGATCTCTGGGGTTGCTGGTTTGACCGCGGTTGCCCCATCCAGGTTACCGGACCGGCGGCCCCTCCTCAGGTGGAGGAACGCACTCTCCCTAAGGAGAAAAAGGCATCTACGCTTGATGGAAACATTGGCTGCCCCCCACCGTTACGTGCCCCCTACCGCCCGTGCGCGGCGTCGATCATTCTGGTGGACCGCGGTCGTCCTGGCCCTCCTGACCCCCCTGGCATGGCTGATCAACCTCCCCTACTTCGCCGCCTCGGCCGGACCTACCGATGACGCGGTTGACGCGGTGATCGTGGAGGAGGACCTGGCGGTCTTCCAGCCGGAGGGAGAATTGATCCTCCTTACCGTCAGCCTCCAGCCGGTCAATCTCTACGAGGCGGCCATCGCCTTCTTCGACCAGAGGATCGACTTGATCGAGAGGGAGTTGCTCCGTCCCAGGGGGGAGACCGACGAGGAGGCCCGCCAACGGAATCTTCGCGCCATGGACAGGTCCAAGGACATAGCCATCGCGGTGGCCCTCTCCGAACTCGGCCTGGAGGAGACCCTTGCTGAAGGGGTGGAGGTGGTTGGGGTCTTCCACGAGGCGCCGGCCTCCGATGCGCTCGTCGATGGCGACCTGGTCGTGGAGATGGAGGCGCAGCCGGTCCGAACCGTGGAGGACATCCGCCGCATACTGGAGGACCGCCGGCCCGGAGATCAGGTGCAGGTAACCGTCATCCGGGACGCCGAGCCGACAGTCCTCAGCTTTGCGCTGCATGAGAACCCAGAGACACCTGAACGAGCCATGGTGGGGATCACGGCCTCCACCGTCTATCCGATCGAGATCGACTCGGCGAACTACGGTGGGCCGTCGGCGGGGATGATCTATACGCTGGCGATAATCGATCTACTCGAGCAGGGAGAATTGACAGACGGGAGGATTGTGGCGGGAACGGGGACCATAAGCATGGACGGATCGGTCGGGGCAATCGGGGGGATCCGCCAGAAACTGGTGGCGGCTGAGGCAGCCGGCGCGGATGTGGTGCTGGTGCCTCGGGACAACTACGATGAGGCCAGCACTGCTCCGGTGGAGGTTGAGATCGTGGCGGTCGAATCCATCTCCGAAGCGGTGAGCTACCTTCGGGAAGGCAAGTCGGGGATAATAGAGGAGCAATGAACTTTTCCTTCACCACCGAGCAGGAGGAACTGCGCCGCTACACGCGCCAGTGGCTGGATGAGAACTGTCCGATGGAGACCGTGCGTCAACTCATGGACACGGAGCGGGGATACGACCCGCGCCACTGGGCGGCTTTGGCCGAGATGGGGTGGTTGGGGATGGCCATTCCGGTGGAGTGGGGAGGGGCCGGGTTCACATTCCTGGAGTTGTTCGTGGTGTTGGAGGAGCAGGGGAGGTCCCTCTTCTGCGGACCGTTCCTCTCGACGGTGGTGATGGCGGCGGGGGTGATCGAGGAAGCAGGAGACGACCGCCAGAAACAGGAGTTGCTGTCCTCCATCGCCGGCGGGGACTTGATCGCCTCGGTGGCTTTCGCCGAGCCGAACGGCCGGTGGGAGGCCGAAGGGATCACCACCGAGGCCCGGTCCCGCCCGGGAGGTGGATGGACCTTGGACGGGACCAAGAGTTTCGTCCTGGATGGGCATGTCGCCGACCTGCTGGTGGTGGCGGCTCGCACCGACCTCGGCGTGTCGCTTTTCCTGGTCCCCGCCGGGACCGATGGTGTGGTCGTCCGCAGATTGGAGACCATGGACCAGACCCGCAAGCAGGCCGAGATCACCTTGAACGATGTGGAGTTGGACGCCGACGCTCTGCTGGGGACGGAGGGGGGAGGATGGCCGGTCCTCGAGAGGATGATGGAGAGAGCGGTGGTGGCGCTCTCCGCCGAGCAGGTGGGGGGCGCTCAGGCCTGCTTGGACATGGCGGTCTCCTACGCCAAGGTCAGGAAGCAGTTCGGGCGGCCGATCGGCTCCTTCCAGGCCATCAAGCACAAGTGCGCCGACGTTCTGGCCCAGGTGGAGTCGGCTCGCTCGGCCGCCTATTACGCAGGCTGGGCGGTCAGCGAGGACAACGAAGAGCGTCCGCTGATGGCCAGTCTCGCCAAGTCGTACTGCTCGGAGGCATACTTCTTCTCCGCAGCGGAGAACATCCAGATCCATGGCGGGATCGGCTTCACCTGGGAACACAACGCCCACCTCTACTTCAAGAGGGCCAAGAGCTCCGAGTTGCTGTTCGGCGACCCCTCTTTTCACCGAGAGAAGATCGCTGGACAACTCGGGCTCTAGTCACTGCGGTTCAAGCAGTGTCAGGCTTCACCTCGGTTGCCCTCGGTGGGTTGCTCGCCGCGCTCTTCCTCGCTTTGGTGGCGATCCTGTTGTGGCAGGAGGCGAGACGGAGGGGAGCAGGCGAGGGGGTTACCTACGTGGTGTCCGATGCTGTAGGCCACATCCGGGAGAACCTGACGGCCGAGGTGTATGAACGCTTGGGGGACGCAGGGATCCAGCGTGTCATCGAATGGGAACTCTTCTATCTGCAGGGCCTGGCTCAGAAGGACCGGCGTCAACCGGTTGAGACGGTTGCGGGCGGCTCGGATTCCGCGGTGAGTTACATATGCCAACAGATTTCCCAGCGCCACCCCGCAGGGATAACCTCTGATGACATCCGGGCGGTGCTGGCGCTCGAGGCCCACTACCTGCAGTCCATCGGCGCGGTGGGAGAGCGGGTCCAATCGGTGGCCGAGTTGTCCGGGGAGGAGTAGCAAAACCCATGAGAGTCAGATGCGGCGCCTGTCGCTCCAGCGTCAACATTTCCCGCCCCGGCCGTTTCTCCTGTCCGAGGTGTGGAGCTGTCAACCAGGTCAAGGGACCCGCTCCGGGTCCGGGAGGCGTCCCGCCGTCCGGCCCCGATCCGGCCCATCACACTCCGGGTCCCGGACCGGGCGGATACCCGGCGCCGCCCCCCTCCGGTCCTGCCGTCCCGCCGCCGCCTCCTCCGCCTGATCCGCCATCTCCGCGGGTCTCCTGCCCGGAGTGCTCTTTTAGTTTCATCGTGGGACAGATCCAGACAGCCATCTGCCCCAACTGCCGCGCAGAGGTCTCCCTTGCCGGCTCGGGGGCCTTATGGAATTAGGGGTGTCGTTGGTGGATCCGGGCCTCTCCGCCCGACGCCTCACCGAGATAGCGGTCCGCGCGGAGCAACTCGGCTACCGTGCGGCGTGGACCAACGAGTCCACCGCGCGGGAAGCGTTTTCCACCCTGGCGGCGTGGGCATCCGCCACCTCCAGGATCCGCCTGGCCACCGGAGTGCTGCCGGTCTACGTTCGCTCGCCTGTGGCTGCGGCGATGGGCGCCGCCACTATCTCGGCCATTGCAGGCCCTGGGCGCATGGTGTTGGGAATCGGCTCCGGACATCCGGTGGCGGCGCAGCGGTTCTTCGACTTCGATCTCTCCTCTCCCATCGATGCGGTCTCCGACTACTTACAGATCGTCGGCGAGCTTCGACACGGGAGAAAGGTGACCCACCACGGCAGGTTCTTCTCGGTGGAGGGGGCCCGACTGGGACTGCTTCCCTCCGGTCCCGTATGGACGGTGGTGGGGGCCATGGGGCCTCGCATGCTGGAGTTGGCCGTGCGGGAGTCGGACGGAGTACTGCTCAACTGGTGCAGCGCGTCCCACCTCCGTACCACCACGGAGTGGCTTCGCGGCCTCGGCCGGGGGGCTTCCTTCTTCCACGTCGCAGCCTACGTGCGGGTGGCGGTCTCCTCGGACCCGGATGAGGCTCGCCGGGCGTTGGCCGAGGAACTGGGCCACTACCTGCGGCTCGGCTTCTACCGTCGACATGTGGAGAAGCAGGGGCTCGATCCCGATGATCTTCGGGGAACGGCAGCGCACCTGGGGATCGCCGGAACCGCGGATGAATGCCGGGCCCAGTTGGATTCCTACCGTTCGTCGGGACTGGACGAATTGGTCGTTCGACCGGTGCCGGTCGGGAAGGAGGGTCTCGAACCGGCGGTGGAGGTGATGGCGCCGGCTTAGAGGTACAGGCGCAAGAACCAGATCACCCCTGCCACGAGGATCAGCAGACCCACGGCGGCGGAAGCGATGATCAGGTACCGGGTGGGCATCCGCCTGATGATATGCGCCGGAGAGTTAACATCCCCTCTATGACCAACACCCGTTTTGTCTATGAGTGAGTCCCCGTTCGACATCGTGATTCTGGGAGGAGGGCCGGGAGGATACGCCACGGCCCTGTACGCCCGAAACTTCGGGCTCTCGGTAGCCCTCGTGGAGGAGGAACGGCCCGGTGGGACTTGCTTGTTGCGGGGTTGTATACCGGCCAAGCAGTGGTTGCAGGTGGCCGAGGTGTTTTCAACCGTGAGGCACGCCGACGCGTTCGGAGTGTTGACGTCCGAGCCGGAACTCGACTGGTCGGCGGCCCTGGCCCGGAAGGACCGGGTGGTCAACCAGTTGGTGACCGGCCTTTCTGGTCTGCTCCGGAAACGAGGGGTGGAGGTCGTGTCCGGTCGTGGCCGCGTTTCCGGGCCGGGAAGGATCGTGCTGGACGGAGGAGAGACGCTGGAAGGAAGAGCGGTGGTGGTGGCTACCGGATCCCACGCCAGGACCATTCCCGGCTGGGAGATCGACGGGGAGCGGATCGTCACCTCGGATCACGCGGTGGACTGGTCGTCCCGCCCCGACCGGGTGGCGATTATCGGCGGTGGCGTCATAGGCTGTGAGTTCGCCTCCCTCCTGGTGGATCTGGGCGCTGAGGTCTCGGTCTTCGAACTGGAGAAGCAACTGATCCCCGGCGGCGACGCCGATGCGTCCCGTCAGTTGCAGCGACAACTCGGCCGTAGGGGGGTGAAGTTCTATCTGAAAACGGGGGTGGGTCCCGCCGAGGTCACCGACGACGGCGTGAGGGTCTCATTCCGGGACAAGGTACTGGAGGCGGATGTCGCCCTGATGGCGGTGGGGAGGGGACCCAACACTGACGGGATAGGCCTGGAGACGGTGGGGGCCGAGGTGGAGCGAGGTTACATCAAGGTGGATCCGGTGACGATGGAGACCGCCGAACCCGGAGTGTACGCCGTCGGAGACATAGTGGCCGGCACTCCCCAACTGGCTCACGCAGCTTTCGCGGAGGGGATCGCGGCGGCCACCTACATCGCCTCCGGCGAGCCTGCTCCGGTGGACTATCGAGCCATTCCCAGGGTCACCTACACCCACCCGGAGGTGGCGGAGGTGGGGATCAGCGCGGCCGATGCTCAGGCCAAGGGAATGGAGGTGCAGGTCACCAAGCATCCCTTCGGCGGCGTGGGAAGGGCGCTGATCATCGGGCAGAGCCAGGGGATGGTGAAGGTGGTGGCAGAGAAGGACGGCCCCCTGGTGGGTGCGGCCGTTGTCGGGCCGCAGGCAGGTGAGATGATCCACGAACTCATGTTCGCAGTGGGGTGGGAGGCCCTGCCCGAGGAAGCGGCAGCCTTCATCCATGCTCATCCCACCCTGTCGGAGGCGGTCGGGGAGACCCTCCTGTCGGCGACCGGCCGTAGTCTGCACTGAGAAGCAGAGACCTGGATTAGGAGTTCTCGATGACAACCACCATCTCCATGCCTCAACTGGGCGAGACAGTCACCGAGGGGACCATCCTGCGGTGGGCAAAGCAGGTGGGTGACGCCATCTCCCAGGGCGAGGTGGTGCTGGAGATCTCCACAGACAAGGTGGACACCGAAATACCCTCGCCGGTGTCGGGAGTGATGCTGGAGATACTGGTGTCCGAGGGGGAGACGGTGGAAGTCGGGAGGGACCTCTGCGTGGTGGGAGACCCAGGAGGCCCCGTGCAGGAGGAATCGCCCGACGCCCGGGCGGCGGAGCCCTCTCCCGAAACCCCGTCCCCCGACTCCGAGGACGAACCCCCCGCTTCCCAGGGGGAGCCACCTCGTCTCCCGCCGACGCCGCAGGCCGTCGGTCGGCCCGGGCCTTCACGGCGTCTCTCCCCGGTGGTCCGCCGACTGGTCCGCCAGCACGGGATCGACATAAGCCTGATAGCGGGCACCGGGGAAGGAGGGAGGGTGACCCGTCGGGATGTGGAAGCCTACCTGGAGGGCGACGTCACGCTCGCTCCGGCGGCCCCCACCCCCGAGCCTCCCGCGGGCACTCCGGCGCCGACCGTTCCCCCGGATGGAGAAGAGCGGGTTGACTTGAGCCGCCTCCGCGTCCGGATCGGGGAGAATATGATCCGCTCGCGGCAAACCGCCGCCCACGTGTGGACATCGGTCGAGGTGGACTTCGAGCGGATAGCCGAGGTGCGCACCGCCCACAAAGCCCGCTTCAGGAGGGAAGAGGGCTTCTCTCTCACCTACCTGCCCTTCGTGTGCCGAGCCGTGATCGACGCTCTCCGGGCGTACCCGGTGGTGAACAGTTCCTTCTATCTGGAGGATCGCAAAGCCGTCTACCACAGCAGGATCGACCTGGGAATCGCCGTGGACCTCGACCAGCAGGGCCTGGTGGTGGTGACCATCCGGGATGCCGACAACCTCCGCCTGGTCGGGTTGGCGCGCCGTGTCCGGCACCTGTCCACTGCGGCTCGCAGCCGGCAGTTGGGCCCCGACCAGATGACCGGTTCAACCTTCACCATCACCAATCCCGGACCGTTCGATTCGTTCTTGTCGGCGCCGATTATCAACGTTCCCAACGTCGCCATTCTCTCCACCGACACGGTGGCCAAGCGCCCGGTGGTGGTGACCACGGCCGACGGCCGTGACGCCCTGGCCATCCGGCACATCGGTTACCTGGGATTCTCATGGGACCATCGCGCCTTCGACGGATCGACCGCGGTGCTGTTCCTGCAACGCATCAAGAACAATCTGGAGACATGGGACTGGGAGCAGGAACTGAAGTGACTCCCCCCGGCCGAAGTCCCTCCCTGCGCGTGCGATGGCTGGGGCGGCTTCCCTATGCAGAGGCCTGGGACTTACAACGAGCCATCTGGGAACGTAGGAGCGGCGGGGTTATCGCAGATGACTATCTGTTGCTTTTGGAGCACCCCCATGTTTACACGGTGGGACGAAGAGGGGACGGTTCTCATCTGCTGATCGGTCCCGACCGGCTCTCGGAGGTTGGAGCGGAGTTCTTCCGCGTCGACCGGGGAGGGGACATAACCTATCACGGCCCCGGCCAACTGGTCGGGTATCCCCTGATGGCCGTCAGACCCGCTCGGATAACCGACTACGTGCGCTCCCTGGAAGGCGCGTTGGCGGCCGCGCTCTCGGATCTGGGAGTCGAAGCCTGGTCCGAACCCGGGCTAACCGGGGTATGGACCCGGCTCGGCAAGGTGGCGGCCATCGGAATACGGGTCTCCCGGCGGGTGTCAATGCATGGCTTTGCCCTCAACCTGCATCCCAGCATGGAGTACTTCGGGTACATGAACCCCTGTGGAATCACCGATCGCCCGGTTACGTCGGTGAGCGAACTGGTGGGTCGGCGCGTGTCGATCGAGGAAGCCGTGGAAGCCCTTGTACCCCGCTTCGCCGAGACGTTCGGGAAGACCTCCGTGGAAATACAGAAGGCGGCCTTTGTCCGTGGTCAGGGGCGGGACACCGACTTCGAGGTGGACAGGTTGCTCAGGGAGGGAACCTTTTCTCCCGACCGCGTGCCGGTCAGCCTCTCGGGGAGGTCGCGGAGACTGCCGGGTGAACCGGAGCGGCCCCCATGGATGCGGGTGACGGCCCGGATGGACGCCGAGTACCTGGAACTGAAGAAACTGATGCGATCCCTCGACCTCAACACGGTTTGTGAAGAGGCGGGATGCCCCAATATCTACGAGTGCTGGGGGATGGGGACCGCCACCCTGATGATTCTCGGCGACCGTTGCACCCGCGCCTGCGGGTTCTGTAACGTGACGACCGCCCGGCCCCTGGGGCTCGACCTTGAAGAGCCCTACCGAGCCGCCGAGGCGATCCACCGGATGGGCCTGAACCACGCGGTGATCACCTCCGTGAACCGTGACGACCTGGCGGATGGCGGCTCAGCGGTTTTCGCCGCCACTATCAGGGAGACTCGCGTCCGGTCCCCCCACACCGACATCGAGGTGCTGATCCCCGACTTCAAGGGGGATCCGGAAGCGCTGGAGACAGTGATGGCCGAGCGTCCCGATGTGCTCAATCACAACACCGAGACCGTCGTCCGGCTGCAGCGGGAGATCCGCACTTCCGCCAACTACGGGCGCTCCCTGGCGCTCCTGGCCCGAGCCAGGCGCCTCTATGCCGAAGGGCTCGTCAAATCGGGGTTGATCGTGGGGATGGGCGAGACCCGCGAAGAGGTGCTGGGGGCGCTGGCCGACCTGCGGGCGGTGGGAGTGGACATAGTAACGATCGGCCAGTACCTGCGCCCCAGCCCCCGCCACCGACCGGTGCATCGCTACGTTCATCCCGACGAGTTCGAGGAATACCGCTCCTACGGCGAGGCTCTGGGCATCCCGCATGTGGAATCAGGGCCGCTGGTGCGCTCCAGTTATCACGCCAAGAGCTCCAAGCAGGCTGCCACGCCTCCGTCACCGGGAAGGACTCCCGTGGTGATCGGCCCCCGGCCGACTGCCAGGTCGTATTTTTAGCCTCGTCCGAGCCCTAAACTGGGGGAAGCGGCGCGGGTGGGGCATTGGGTATCTGTTCAAGACTGAGGGCTTGACCTTGGAAGGCATCAGGAATTCGATGGCACGACGCCCGTCCAAGCGGGTGGCGGCGTTTCTGGCCGCGGTGATCCTCCTGCTGGGAACAACCGTTCCGGCTGTGGCGGCCGATTATCCGGGCGAGCCCTTGCGGCTGGGCAGCCGGGGCGAGTCGGTCAGGGCCTGGCAGGAGGCACTCGGGATTCCCGCCGACGGGGTGTTCGGACGACAAACCGAGGCAGCCACCATCGCCTGGCAGAGCGAGCGAGGCCTGGAGGCCGATGGGATAGTAGGCCCGGCTTCCTGGCGGGTGATGTTTCCCGATTCGGGCACCGCCACCACCAGCCCGGACCGGGTGCAGTTGGTCATCGAGGGATCCGGCCATGGACATGGAGTGGGTCTCACCCAGTACGGCGCCAAGGGCATGGCGGAGGAGGGCTACACGACCATCCAGATTCTTCAGCACTTTTATCAGGGCTCATCCGTCGAGAACCTTGCCGACGCCATTCCGGGTTCCTGGGTGATCACCGAACCACTGCCCATCTGGGTGGGGATCAGGCAGAACCGGTCCGAGTTGACCTTCGCGGTGGTGACCGGTCGGGTGAGGGTCTGCTTCGACGGGGAGTACGCATCCTATCCGGTACTGGCCGAAGGGACGGTTCCCGGCCTTGACAACACTTTCACCGATCTGCTGGTCACCAGGCTGGTGGAACTGGGGTACCTGCGGGAAGCGGTCGGCTCCTTCAACCAGACGGTCACAGATGCGGTGGTCTCCTTCCAAACGTCCCAGGGCCTGGGAGCCGACGGGGCGGTAGGGAGCGACACCTGGGAGGCGCTCTTGGAGGGAAGCGGCCTGCCCGACTGCGCCGGCGCCTACTACCTGGATGCAGGAGAGGACCTGGTGGTGACCGCCGCCGGGGACGGGTCCTGCAACGCCAGACCGGTGGGCGTGGTGGCGGGATGCCGGTTGAGCATCCAGGACCTCTCACACGCCAACCGGGTGGGCTTGAGGGGCCTCAACTTCGGTGGAGAGATGACACAGTTCATCCACGGCAACGTGCGGGTCCGTCCCAGCGGGGGCAGGATTCACTTCTCCATGCAAATGGACATAGAGGACTATGTTGCAGGCATAGCGGAGATCCCGCCCCCCTGGCCCGATGCCGCGCTGGAGGCGCAGGCCATCGCCGCCCGGTCGTATGCCATATATGCCATGCTCCGTAGAGGATCGGAGCCATCCCTCAGCAATTCCCGGAAGTCGGCGTGCTGGTGCCACGTGGTCAGTGATTCCCGTGATCAGGTTTACGGCGGCTGGAACCGGGAGATACAGAGCGGCGGTCGCTGGGATCTGGTTGGAGCCCGGGCCACCGCGGGGAGAGTTCTCACCCATCCCGAAGAGGCGGTAGGGGTGGTGCAGGCCTTCTACTCGTCATCCAGCGGTGGCGCGACCGAGGACTCCTCGACGATCTGGGGGACGGCGGGGCGGCCATACCTGGTGTCGGTCCAGGATCCGTGGTCGATCGATCCCGCGGTCAATCCCAACGCCTTCTGGGCTAAGACCATCTCCCTGTCCCAACTGCTCGACATCTACGAGTTGTCCAATCGCTTCGATGACGTCATCTCGGTGGACACGGTGTCCTACCCGTGGGGCAGCGCCCAGTTTCTCAATATCGCCGGGATACGGGGAGGCGAGAGAGTCACCGAAAGGGTCTCGGCCCCCACCCTCAAGTCCGCTCTCCGCCTCAGGTCTCGGTATTTCACGATCGACTATCTGGCGGACTGGTGGGCGCCCCCGCCCGCTCCCACCAACGTGACAGCCAGCGGGGGCCGCGAGGCCACCGTGACCTGGAGTCCGGTCTCTTCCCGCTTTGCGCCGGAGCGCTACACGGTCAGCGTCGATCCGGCCCATTCCGATCCGATCACGGTAGCGGCATCCCAGACCACCGCGACGGTCACCGGCCTCCGACCAGGCGTGGCGTACAGCTTCACGGTCACTGCCGGTAACCAGATAGGCTCGAGCCCGCCTTCCGTGCCCACTCCGCCCAGTGCGCTGATCATCGAGCACCCATATCCCGGTCAGCCCCTCCGGGAGGGGAGCCGGGGAAGTGACGTGCGACTCTGGCAGGAAGCGCTGGGCGTCACCGCGGATGGGGACTTCGGACCTGGCACCGCCGCCGCCACACGGCAGTGGCAGCAGGCCAATGGCCTCACTCCCGATGGGATAGTTGGTGAGCAATCGTGGAACAAGATGTTCTTCCAGCCCGCCCCTCCCCAACCGGCGCCTGACCCCGGGACGGAGCCCGACCCTGAAGTGGAGCATGAACCGGAGACGACCGACCCACAGGCTCCCAGCTACCCCGGGTTCGTCCTACGGTTGGGCAGCCGGGGGAAGTGGGTGCGGACCTGGCAGTCTGCATTGGGTGTCCCGGCGGACGGGTATTTCGGTTCCGCCACCGCCCAGGCCACCCGGGAGTGGCAGCGGGCCAATGGACTGGCGGTGGACGGAGTGGTGGGCATGCAAAGTTGGGAGACAATGTTCCCCGGCGCAGGGGTGGAGGCGCCGGAGCCTCCTCCCGACAGGAATGGTGACGACAGCCAGGGATCGGGCAGCACGGGTAGCGCACCGGGCGTCCCCCCCTATCCGGGCCGGCCCCTTGAACTGGGGGACAGCGGTTCGAGTGTCATCATCTGGCAGCGCGCCCTGGGCATACAGGCGGACGGCTACTTCGGCTCGGCCACCCTGTCGGCCACCAAGGCCTGGCAGTACCGCAACGGTCTCACCGCCGACGGAGTGGTGGGCGCCAGTTCCTGGGTTAAGATGTTCCCCGGCGCTGAGGCGACCGAGACGTCTTCGGTGGATTCGGGAGAGAACAACTTCGCCGGAGAAGCTCCTCCCTACCCCGGCCGGCCTCTGCGGATGGGGTCCCGGGGGACGCATGTGATTATCTGGCAGCGGGCTCTGGGGATCCCCGCCGATGGGCACTTCGGGTCCCAGACCGCCCGGGCCACCCGTGAGTGGCAGCGAGCCAACGGCCTCGAAGTCGACGGGATAGTAGGGGTCAACTCATGGGTCAAGATGTTCCCGGGAGCGAGCGTGCCGGGCGGCTCGTCCTCCTCGGTTAGTTCCACCAGCCGTCCCTCCTCGGTGGTCATCGAAGAGGGTGACCGTGGCGCTCTGGTGGAGAAGTGGCAGAGGGCGTTGGGGATTGAGGTGACGGGGGTGTTCGACGACAACACCGTGGCCCACACCAAGTACTGGCAGCGCACGCAGGGCATCGCCGCCGACGGCAGGGTCACCGACACCTCGTGGTCTCGGATGTTCCCCACCGAGGAGGTCCCGGACGCCGACGACCCTTCCTCCGGCGATTCGTCATCCCAGCGTCCCTCCCTCGAGGTCTTGGAACTGGGCAGTATGGGCGCCAGGGTGGAGAAGTGGCAGAGGGCGTTGGGGATTGAGGTGACGGGGGTGTTCGACGAGAACACCGTGGCCCACACCAAGTACTGGCAGCGCACGCAGGGCATCGCCGCCGATGGCAGGGTCACCGAGACGTCTTGGTACCGTATGTTCCCTGATGAGGAATGAAGAACTCGCAGTAGCGGTAGTCAAGGGATTGGCCATGGACGCCGTCCAGCGAGCCAACTCCGGCCATCCGGGGATGCCTATGGGCATGGCCGACATTGCCGTGACCCTCTGGTCCCGTTTCATGAGGGTGGATCCCGAATGTCCCACCTGGCCGGACAGGGACCGCTTCGTGCTCTCCAACGGTCACGGCTCGATGCTGCTCTACGCCATGCTGCATCTGTGCGGGTTCCCGATCACCATGGACGATTTGAAGAACTTCCGCCAGTGGGGTTATCCCACTGCCGGCCACCCCGAGAGGGAACCGGAACTGGGGATCGAGACAACCACCGGCCCTCTCGGCCAGGGCTTCGCCAACGGGGTGGGGATGGCCATCGCCGAGGAGCATCTCCGGGCCCGGTTGGGCGCCGACCAGGTCGATCACCACACCTATGGGTTCGTGTCCGACGGGGACCTGATGGAGGGCGTGGCGGCCGAGGCGGCTTCCCTGGCCGGGCATCTCGGCCTGGGAAGGCTGGTCTACTTCTACGACGACAACCGCATCTCCATCGACGGCGGAACGGAGATCACCTTCTCCGAGGATGTCGGGGCGCGGTTCCGGGCGTTGGGCTGGCACACCGTCTCGGTGGACGGTCACGACCGTTCGGCGGTGGAGGAGGCGACCCGGGAGGCTCTAGGAACGGAGGACCGGCCGTCGCTGATCATCTGTCGTACCCACATCGCTCAGGGGGCTCCCAACCTTGTCGACACCTCGGCCGCCCACGGCGCTCCGCTCGGAGCAGATGAAGTGAGATTGACCAAGGAAAGGATCGGGTTACCTCCCGATGAGGACTTCTGGGCGCCGCCGGAGGTCTACAACTTCATGTCGGAAGCCATGGAGCGGGGTAGGGCCGCCCGTCGTGATTGGGAGGGCCGGGAACGGACTGCAGAGTGGCGGTCTCTCCACACCCACCGGCCGGTGAAACTGGAATCTCCGGGGTTCGAGCCTGGTGACAGCATCGCCACCCGTTCGGCATCGGGGAAGCTCTTCGGCCAGATCGGGGAGAGTGTGCCGGGCTTCATCGGCGGCGCGGCCGACCTGGCGGAGTCCACCAAGACGGTGCTGCCCGGCGACCCGGGATTCTCCCGTTCGGCACGCACCGGTCGGAACGTTCACTTCGGGGTGAGGGAGCACGGGATGGGAGGGATCGTGAACGGAATGGCGCTGCATGGAGGGGTACGCCCATACGGTTCCACCTTCTTCGTTTTCACCGACTACATGCGCCCCTCCATACGGCTCTCCGCCCTGATGGGGATCCCCTGTGTGTGGGTGCTGACCCACGATTCGATCTTCCTGGGAGAGGATGGCCCCACCCATCAGCCTGTCGAGCATCTGGCGAGCCTCCGGGCCATGCCCGGATTGTGGGTGATCCGCCCCGCCGACGCCGTCGAGACCGTGGAGGCTTGGGAGATGGCCTTGAATCGCACCGACGGCCCCACCGTCTTGGCCCTCAGTCGCCAGAACCTCCCGGTGCTGGACCGCTCCCAGGCGCATGGCAGGGCCTCCCGGGGCGGATACATGCTGCGTCCCGGCGAAGACGTGGTGCTGATGGCCGGCGGGTCGGAGGTGTCCCTGGCGCTGGAGGCGGCCGACCTGCTTGAGAACCGGGGAATCTCGGCGCGGGTAGTCAGTCTCACCTGTTGGGAGGCGTTCGCAGAGCAGGACTCCTCCTACCGGCGAGAGGTGCTGGGTGCGGGCACTACCAGGGTGTCGGTGGAGGCCGGCGCCACCTTCGGGTGGGAAAGAATGGTGGGGGCCGGCGGGCTGGCGATCGGGATCGACAGTTTCGGCGCTTCGGCTCCCTACGAGGTACTGGCCCGACAATTCGGTTTCGAAGCCGAGGCCGTGGCCGAGCGGGTGCTTTCCCACATCTCCGCCTAGCAACGGTGATACCGACCGGAGCCACTTTCGGACCTGCCGCCTTCATGGCCGCTTGGGCGGGGGGTCTAGCGCTCACCCTGCCGCTGGCGGTTCGCTGGCAGGTCGCCAAGCGGGGATACCAGATGCTGGGAGCCGGGACCGCCGCGCTGTTGATGATCTACCCGGCGCTGCGCTCCTGGTGGGCGGCCGCCGGGTTGGCCCTGGTGCTGATCGGGATCTGGCGTTCGGGTCGGCGGGAGTTTTCAGGATTGGTGACGGCCGGAGCGGTCCTGACATTGGTTTCCTCGGTGCTTTCGGCCGGATGGGTCTCGACCATCGCCAGCGGTGCGGCCCTGGGAGGAATCACCGCCACCATGCTCTTGGGTCATTGGTTCCTGGTTGACCCGACGCTTCCCCGCTGGGCCTTGCGGCGGCTGGATGTAATGGCAGGCATCGGGTTGCTTCTCAGCCTGGTGGGCGGCTGGATCAACGGAGCGATTCCCTACGACGGTGGATCGTTGGGTTGGGTTCTGGCTGCCCTCTCCCTGGTGGGCGTCGCCCTGGTGGTGGGCACCTGGTTCTCCCTGGGCGAGACGGGCTACTCGGGTGTGATGGCAGCCACCGGCCTCTCCTACCTGGGCGTCGTGACCATCGCCGCGGTGGTGTTTCTCAATCACTTGATGCTGTAAACCAGAGAGGACTACCGCAATGGAGGAGATCCGATTTCGGTTCTCGGGTGATGGCGATCATCGCACCATACCGGCACCGAACCCCGCAGGACCACACGGCTGGCTGGTTCGGCGTAGATTCTCGGTCGTCCTCGATAGGACAGCACATCGCCCCAATTCAGACCGGACCGGGCGTCTTACTAACGGATCATGAAGGCGGAGGCATGAACGACAGCCCCGTCCAGGGTCAGGGCCTGGCCTGCTATCCATTGACCCCTGACGTACAGTTCGATGCCGAGGCCCAGTCCGGTTTTTGCCACCACCTTCCCGCGGTAGAACTGGCTGATGGCCCAGAGGACTCGACTGGCAGACGGATAGCCATCCGACATGGATCGCTCCATCAGGTAAGAGCGGATCAGGCCCTCCCAGTGGGACATCAGCAATCTGGGATTGCCGAACAAGTCCATCGCCACCACTCTCCTGCCGTGAGTGACCACCACGCCGCATTGGCCGGGCAGGGGTCCTAGCTCCACGAGGCTCTCGATCGACTTGGAGCGGGGGTGGTTGAGGTTGAGGTGCTCTTGAGCGTCTCTGGCAGCGCTGGTCCGGGAGATGACTCCAACCCGGGCGAGTTCCTCGTCGACGCTGCGCCAGACGGCGGCCTGATCGCTTCGGGGAGATCCACCCCTGAGGACCGATGCGGAAACCGATCGGTTCTTTGCTCGCCGCGTGCGTCTCGGCGCGTATGCCCGGCCGCGTTCGAAGCCGCGGCGATCGCCCCACCGTCCCTGTTCGAGACAGGACACCGGTATGTCCAAGTGGG
Source organism: Acidimicrobiia bacterium (assembly GCA_965209025.1). Lineage (GTDB taxonomy): Bacteria > Actinomycetota > Acidimicrobiia > Spongiisociales > ZC4RG35 > Bin76. The sequence continues at coordinate 2,099,270 of OZ242375.1, forward strand.
TTGAGGCAGCGACGAGAACGCTGGTGTTCAGCACCCTGTCCTGGAGGCCTCCAAAGAACTGCTCCCCCTCGGGGACCAGAACGGGGAGTCCGGTGGAATTCGTGGCCCTGAGAAACGGCACCGTCGATTCAGGTAACTCCTCGACGTCCAGTCCCGAGCCCTTACCGGTGGCGATTTCCGGGAGATGGTTCTCGATGAGGTACACGGGGAAGAAGGAGACGCCTAGACGGGTGACAGGTCGTCCCACCGCCGCCCGCTCCAAGTTCGGTTTGATAGTGATGCTGTCGGTCACGAAACTCCTCTCTTCTGGGTGGCTTCTTGCCTCACGGGTTCTGATTGAGTCTCGATGCCATAACGGTTGTCAGTGCTGATATCACAGTAAGAGGCCCCTGTGACAGTTTCTGTCCCGTCGCGGCATGCGGCCGCCGCAATGGAGGAGGCCCGATAGGGCCTGGCAGCAGCCCGTAGCCAATCCCCTCCCGTTGAAAACCGATTGCCCTTTGGGCGTCCAACCCCCCGGCCTTCTAAAGAGGGGGGTCTTACCCTCTAACCAGCTTTTCGATTAGGGTGACCGAACGGACCGAGGCGGTGCCGTCTCCGTAGGGGGTGGGGGTTTCGGCCAGGCGGCTGTGGGTGTATTCCAGGGTCTCGATTATCTGGATGACGGCCTCGTCTATGTGGTCGCCCGGCCTGCGGAGGACCGCGAAGGTGCCGATCACCTCGGGGCGTTCGGTGGAGTTGCGCACCACCACCATGGGTCGTTTCAGCACCGAGACCTCCTCCTGCAACCCGCCCGAGTCGGAGACGGCCAGTGCACATTCGGCGAGGAGCGACAGGAACTCCCCGTAGGGGAGAGGATCGATCACCTGTAGCCGGTCGAGGAGCGGCTCCAAGCCGAAAGACACTGCCCGTCTGCGGCTGCGGGGATGGAGGGCCAGGACCACGGGCAGGGGGAGGCGGGCCAGATCGGAGAGGATGGCCTTCCAGGTTTGGGGGTGATCGACGTTTTCGGGTCGGTGGAAAGTGGAGAGGATGAAGCCGTTGGGCGCCAAGCCGTGCCGGGCTAACACTTCGGCTCGCCGGTCGGCTTCGGGCAGGAGTGTTCCCACTGCTTCCACCACGGTGTTTCCGGTGATTGCCACCCTATCGCCTGTGATCCCTTCGTTGGCGAGCTTGTTAGCCGCGGTCTGGGTGGGCGCCAGGCAAAGGTCGGAGAGATGATCGCATACCACCCGGTTGTGCTCCTCGGGCATAGCCCGGTCATGGCTACGGAGCCCCGCCTCGACATGCACCAGGGGAGTCTCGGTGGCGTTGGCGGCAAGGGCGCCGGCCAGCACCGCATTCGTGTCGCCCTGGACCACCACCGCCCGGGCAGGGTCATCCTCCAGAAGACGGGTCAGCCGTGTGGTCGCCTCTCCGATCTGGATTCCCCGATGCTCCCCTCCCACCTCCAGGTAGTGGGTGGGAGGCGACAACCCGAAGGCTGCGAAGAACACCTGCGAGAGATTGGCGTCATAGTGCTGGCCGGTATGGATCACCCGGGCGGCGGGGCCCAGCAGCCGGATGATGTGAGCCAGCTTGATTATCTCGGGCCGGGTGCCGAGCACCACGGCTACCGAGGACGGCGGAAGGTCAGGTCCTACGTCGTCTTGCATCGTTGCCACTCTTGTTCCAATAGAGAATACACCTCATGATCCATCCACCTTCCTCGAACCAGAATCTCTTCTCGTGCAATCCCCTCATAGGAAAACCCTAGCTTCTCGGCGACCCGCCGGCTGGGATGGTTCCCCACTGCGATCCTCATGAGAATGCGGTGAAGTCCCATCGTCTCGAAACCCAGGCCGACCAGCGCCCTGGCCGCTTCGGTGGCCACGCCCTCGCCGGTCAGTTCGGTTCTCACCCAATAGCCGATTTCTCCGGTTCGCTGTATGCGAGAGGTGTACCAGATCCCCACTCCTCCCACCACCCGGCCGGGAGCGTTCTTCATGGTGAGCGAAAAGTCGAAAGCCCTTCCGCGGCGCCAGGAGCGGTTGGAACTCTTGATGAACAGCCGTGCTTGGGGCATCCCGTACAGCCCCTGTGCCCAGGGGAGCCACATGCTCAGTTCGGGCATTGAATCCGTCACCGCTTCCTTCAGCGGCCGGGCGTCGCCGGACCTGAAACGGCGCAGCCAGAGCCGTTCGGTGGGAACCGTGGGAGGCATGGAATGGAAGACGGGGTTCATGGGGGGTTTCGGTTGTTGAGGGCTTTCCTGCCATGATGAAGATTATGTGGGACCGCCTTCAATTCTCCTCCGAGGCGCCGGCCGTTCCCCAAGAGGGATTGGCAGCGGTCTTGGCCCCCATTTTCGCAGACCGGGACGGAATTCTGCGACTGGTCCTCACCAAAAGGTCTCGAAACCTCAACAGCCATGCCGGGCAGATCGCTTTTCCGGGTGGAAAACCCCATGCCGAGGATGCCGGTCCGGTGGAGACAGCTCTCCGTGAGACACATGAGGAGGTGGGCATTCATCCGTCAGAGGTGGAGGTGTTGGGTTTCCTGCCGGTGATCCGCACGGTGCGCTTCGCCCTGCCCATGGTGGGAATCGTGGCCCGGATCGGGGACGAACCGGTCTTTCACGCTTCGCTGGAAGAAGTGGAGAGAGTCCTGACTCCTTCTCTAAAGACGCTGGCGGCCCCCGAGAACTGGGTCGTTCGGAGTTGGTCCGGCGTGCCGCTCTGGTTCATGGACGTCTCGGGGGAGTGGCTGTGGGGAGCCACGGCTTACCTGGTGAGGGTCATGCTGGGATTGCCGGTAACGCCACGACCTGCCGATCTGACCGCCTAGAGGGACAACAGATCCCTGGGGGGCGGTTGCCGGGCGGCCCCGAGCCGCAACAATCCCACGGTCAGGCCATCCGAAAGCGCCTCCCATGACGCTTCGATGATGTTGGGATGAACTCCCACTGTCCCCCAGGAGGTGAGGCCGTCGGTGGTTTCGATCAGCACCCGGACGGTGGCGCTGGTGCCGTCGGCGGAATCCAGCACCCTCACCCGGTAGTCGATCAGCCGGAGGAGGTCGAGTTGAGGGAAGGCGGAGATCAGAGCGGCGCGGAGGGCCTGGTCCAGGGCGTGGACGGGCCCGACCCCGGTACCCGCGGTGCGGTGACGGGTCCCTCCGACTTCCACCACCACCTCGGCCTGGGAGACGACCTCTCCATCGGCGCCGTCATGTTGGATGGAGACCGAGAAGCTGTGAGCCGAGAAGAGGTTCTGGTTCCAGCCGAGCGTGCGTCGCACCAACAACTCGAAGGTCCCGTCGGCCGCTTCGAACTGGTATCCGCGGTGTTCCTTCTCCTTGATGTGCCCGAGCAAATCCCCGGCCAGATCCTGGGACACCGACAGCCCCAGTGAGGCCGCTCTCCTGATCACCGCCGCCCGTCCGGCCTGCTCGGAGATGACCATCCGTGTGTGGTTCCCCACCAGGTCGGGACGGGTGTGCTCGTAGGCGTCGGGCCGGCGGGCCAGGGCAGACGTGTGCAAACCGGCCTTGTGCGTGAACGCCGAGGCGCCCACGTACGGGCGGTGAGGCTCCAGGGTGATGTTCACCACCTCGGCTATGTGATGGGAGATGGAAGAAATCTGGGAGAGCCGCCCTTCGTCCAACACGGGAACGCCCATTTTCAGCACCAGGTCGGGGATGACGGTGGACAGATTGGCGTTGCCGGTCCGCTCGCCATAGCCGTTTATACAACCCTGAACCTGCCTCACCCCCTGCGCTGCGGCTCCCAACGACGAAGCCACCGCGCATCCGGCGTCGTCGTGGAAATGGACTCCCAGGTCGGCTCCGGGCAGGGCCAGGCCTATCTCATCGATGATCCTGTTGATCTCGGCGGGAAGGGCCCCGCCGTTGGTGTCGCACAGCACCAGCCGCTCCGCGCCCGCCTCCCATGCCGCCCGCAACACCGCCAGGGCGTAACGGGGGTTGGTGCGATAGCCGTCGAAGAAGTGCTCGGCGTCGAAGAACACCCGTCTGCGGTGTGACTTCAGATACTCCACCGACTCGGCGGCCATTCGGATGCCCTCGTCCAGGTCGGTGCGAAGGGCCTCTCGGACGTGGTAGTCCCAGGACTTGCCCACGATGCAAATGACCTCGGTCTCCGCCTCCAGCAAGGCCTGTATCTGGGGATCGGTCTCCACCTGTCGGGAGGGACGACGGGTGGATCCGAAAGCGGTGAGTTGGCTGTTGGACAGGGACAACTCGGTCTTGGCCCGGGCGAAGAACTCGTCATCCTTCGGTAAGGCGCCGGGCCATCCCCCCTCTATGAAGTGGACTCCCAGGTCGTCCAGGAGGGAAGCGATCCGCAGCTTGTCGGAGACGGTGAGGGAGATGCCCTCCTGCTGAGCGCCGTCGCGCAGCGTGGTGTCGTAGATCTCGAGTTCCGGGTGGACTGTGGGGGCCATGGTTTCTCCGGGGCAATCAAAAAGCCCTCTGCCGGGCAGAGGGCTTGGCGCGGGCTGCGGGCGGGCCGGCGCCTATGGGTCGATAATGATGGAAAGGGAGGCGATCATTTGCATGGCGGCCATTATGGCAGAACCGAGGGGAGATGTCAACTGGTTAGGATGAGCGCTGTTTCCATGGCCGCAGCCAAGAAGAAGGTTTTCTCGGGCATCCAACCCACCGGTGAGCTTCACCTGGGCAACCTGGTGGGAGCGCTGCGCAACTGGGCACAGATGCAGGAGGACTACGAGACTTATTACTGCGTGGTGGACCTCCATGCCATGACCGTTCCCTATGATCCGGTCGCTTTCGGGACCGCCCGCCTCGAGACCGCCAAGCTGGTGATGGCATCGGGCATAGACCCCCGGCGGTCGGTGTTCTACTTCCAGTCCCAGGTACCCCAGCACGCCGAGTTGGCCTGGGTGCTGTCGACCATAACCGGCATCGGACAGCTCAACCGGATGACCCAGTACAAGGAGAAGGCGGATCGCACCGGCCAGAACCTGGGCCTCCTGTCCTATCCGGTGTTGATGGCGGCGGACATCCTGATCCACAAGGTGCACGCGGTGCCGGTGGGCGACGACCAGCGCCAGCACCTGGAGTTGACGCGAGACCTGGTGGAGCGCTTCAACCACCGCTTCGGAGAGGTGTTCCCTGTTCCTGAGCGGATCACTCCCGAGGTTGGGGCGCGGGTGATGTCGCTCCAGGATCCGACCTCCAAGATGTCCAAGAGCGATCCGGACGTGCGGTCCCGGCTGCTGTTGACCGACTCGGCCGACCAGATCCGCCTCAAGGTACGCGCCGCGGTCACCGACTCGGGACGCACGGTCGACTATGACTGGGAGACGAAGCCGGGCATCTCGAATCTGTTGGAGTTGTTCTCGGTGGCCGCCGGCCGATCCACCGAGGACCTGGCCGCCGAGTACCGGGACCAGGGGTACGGTCGGTTCAAGGGCGCGGTGGCCGAGGCGCTCTGTGAGTACATGGCGCCGGTGCGGGAGCGATACGAGGGCATGGAGGACGCCGAAGTGTCACGCCTCATGTCCGAAGGAGCCGCCGAGGCCCGCCGCCGGGCCGCGGTCTCGATGGCAACCGTCTGGGAGGCGGTGGGGTTGTCAACCTAGGCCGGGTGCGGTCACTCCCCTGGCGGATGGTTCAACCGGGGGACGACCATAACCGGGTGTCGGGCCGGAATTGGCTCCAGGCGAACCAGAAGGCCTGGTGGGAGGGGATCTCGGTTCCGTCGGAGACCGAGACGGCCCGGAGCCCGTCGCCGTCCTTGATCAACCGCACACCCTCTGCGTTCACCTCTCCTCCGGAGTCGATCACCGCCAGGGCGGCTTCTCGGGAGAAGGCGATGGTCCTTCCATCCTCCAACTCCACCCCCACCACCAGGTCCTGAACGCCGAGGCGGGTGTCAACGTCCCCCACCGGGAAGATCGGACCCTGGTCGTCCCTGCCCCTCAGGGGGTCGAACGGATAGGGCCGTCCGAGTCCGCCGTCCTCTGCCAGGATGGTCGTGTCTGGGTGGGCTTCCTTCCAGGCGCCCCATGTGGATGACACCACTGTGGCCTGTTCCAGCCGTATGCCGGCTTCCCGCAGCGGGCCCGACACGGCTTCACCGGTGAAGGTGTCGAACACCGACGAGGTGTTGAGGTCGTACATGACCTTGTTCGATCTGCTCAGGAGCCCCGAGGTGCGCAGCACCGGGACCTCGATCCCCTCGGGGACCCCGTCGGTGAAATAGGCCTGCGCCGAGCCGCAGAGAGTGCAATAGGGCATCCCGATCCGCCGTCCCCCCAGGGTGTCATTGACCATTTCGTGGATCTCCATCTGGTGCTTGGGATAGGCGCGGGACTCCCCGTTGATGGTCACGCCGAAGACCACCCGGTCGTCGGGGTACCAGTCTCCTTCGGAGGCGGGGGTGACCACGGGGTCATCCAGGGAGGGGATGCACCCCCGGGGGCAGGGGAGGGTGGAGCCGAGGGCCCGGTCGTCGATGAAGACACCTCCCCAACTCACCCACCGCCAGTCGATCGTCGCGTCCGGGTCGTTGAAGAAGGGCTCCCAGCCTGGTTCCACGAGCACGAAGATGCGCTTCTTGAATTTCGGGTAATCCGGGAAAGCGGGGAGATCCCAGGCGATGAGAAGGTTGGTGGCCCGTTTCCACAGGTCGATGGGGTCACCGGCTATCCCTTCGGCTCCCAGCATCTCCTGGAGTCGGGCCCCTATCACTTCGATGAGTTCGAGGCTGTTGGCGAAGCGCAGTATGTCGGTGAGGACCCAAGCGACCCGTATGTCGTCGTGGTTGGTGAAAGACAGCAACTCCATGTGGGCGAATCTGCGTTCGGATTCCAGAATCTCGAAGAAGGCATTGAGGTCATGCCGAAGTTGAGCCGAGATCCCGCCCTCGGGGAACTCGGGTGGATGTGGGAAGGTGTACCCCTCGCTCGAAACCAGAGAGGCGGTATACCCTTCCTCCTCCACGGTCGTGTAGTCTGTGGATTCCGCCGACGAGGAAGTGGTGACGGCCGAGGTGGTGGGGGTTGTTTCGGCGGGGGAGGCCGCCGTGGATGTGGTTTCGGCGGCAGGCTCGCTCGCGGAGGTGGTTGCGGCCGGGGATGTGGTTGCCGTTTCGGCAGGTTGCTCGGGGGGTTCAGGTGTGGTGCCCCCACCGCATGAAGCCAGGATCAAGCCGAGCGCAACGATTAGGCGGCCGATGTCTGCTCCAAGGTGGCTTACCGCGATGCTCCAAGGGATTGCCGGTGCAGGTGTCCATGTTTCGGCACGTCGGCCTGCTCCTGACCCTCGCGAAATCGCCACGGATCATGATACCCCTATCCCTACGCCTGTGTCGATCGATATAGAACGCGATATGGTTTTGGTTTGGGGGTGTCGTGGCCGCCAAGGCGGCCGTAAGTGCCTAGGAGAGGGGGTGAGACTGTCACTGGGCGTCTCCATCCTTGACGAGAAACAAGGTTGCCGGTTGGTAGCCTTGTGGGTGGCTAGGGGTTGCGGAGTCTCAGATGCAAATCGACATCGGCATAGGCAAGAGTGCCCGGCGGGTATACGGGCTCGATGAGATCGCCATCGTCCCCACGCGCCGCACGCGGGATCCCGATGACGTGGATCTTGGTTGGCAACTGGACGCCTACCGTTTCTCGGCCCCCGTGATGGGAGCGCCGATGGATTCCACCATGAGCCCCGCCACGGTCATCGAAGTGGGCAGGCTGGGCGGTTTGGGGGTCTTGAACCTGCAGGGACTGTGGACTCGCTACCAGGATCCGGACCCCATCTACACCGAGATCATCTCGACTCCATCCGATCGCGCCACCGCGGTCCTGCAGGAGGTGTACCGCGAGCCGATCAAGAAGGACTTGGTGGGGGAGCGCATCCAGCAAATCCGGGATGCCGGCTTCATCTCGGCGGCCAGCCTAACGCCGCAGAACACGCTGCAGTACGCCCCCACGGCAGTGGAAGCGGGGCTGGACCTGCTGGTGATACAGGGAACGGTTGTGTCGGCCGAACACGTCTCGACCCGCACCGAGCCCTTGAACCTCAAGGAGTTCATCGCCGAGTCACCGGTGCCGGTGGTGGTCGGAGGTTGCTCTTCGTACTCGATGGCCAGTCATCTGATGCGCACCGGCGCGGTGGGGATATTGGTGGGAGTGGGCCCGGGAGCGGCCAGCGCAACCCGAGGGTCCCTTGGGGTTGGCGTATCCCAGGCCACGGCCATAGCCGACGCGGCCGGAGCCCGGGTCCAGTACCTTCTGGAGACCGGAAGATACGTGCATGTCATCGCCGACGGGGGGATGCGGACCGGTGGGGAGATCGCCAAGGCGATCGCCTGCGGAGCGGACGCGGTGATGCTGGGCTCACCACTGGCGGCGGCCCGGGAAGCCCCCGGGTCCGGCTTCCATTGGGGGATGTCGTCCTTTCACCCATCTCTGCCACGCGGATCGAGGATCAAAGTCCCCACCCGTGGAGCACTGGCGGAGATCATGCTCGGTCCCGCGGTGGAGAGCGACGGCCGGACCAACCTGTTGGGCGCTCTCCGTAGGTCCATGTCCACCACCGGCTACTCGAACATCTCCGAATTTCAGAAGGCGGAGGTGGTGATCGCCCCAACCTTCCTGACCGAGGGCAAGGGGTCGCTGCGGTCGGAGCAGTTGGAGACGGGTTGACCGCTTCCACCGACAATGTACTGGTCGTGGATCTGGGGGCGCAGTACGCCCGTCTGATCGCCCGCCGCATCAGGGAGGCGCGGGTCCACTCGGAGATCGTGCCCGCCCGGATCACCGCGGCCGAGGCGAGGGAGCGTTCCCCGTCCGGAATCGTGCTCTCGGGGGGGCCGGCGTCCGTCTATTCGCCGGATGCGGTCTCCATCGACCCGGGGTTGCTGGAGTTGGGAGTTCCGGTGATGGGGATCTGCTACGGGCACCAACTCATCGCCGAATTGCTGGGAGGGAGGGTTGCCGCCACCGGCGGAGGCGAGTTCGGGAAGACGACCATGAAGTTGGAGGGCTCGTCACTTCTGCTTGAGGACTTTCCGGAAGTCTCCGAGGTGTGGATGAGCCATCGCGATGCCGTGGAGGAGGCGCCGGGCGGCTTCTCCGTCACCGCCCGGACTCCCGGCGCCTCGGTGGCGGCGATGGAGGACCGCGACCGGAGCTTCTACGGGGTGCAGTTCCATCCTGAGGTAACTCATACCCCGAGGGGAATCGAGGTTTTGAAGAGGTTCCTCTATGACGCCTGCGGAGTGCAGGCTTCTTGGACGGCGCAGTCGATCATCGATAGGCAAGTCCGGAACGTTCGCCGTCAGATCGGAGAGTCCCGGGCAGTGTGCGGGCTGTCGGGGGGAGTGGACTCTGCGGTGGCGGCGGCCCTCGTGCACCGGGCAATCGGAGATCGTCTCACCTGTGTGTTCGTGGATCATGGACTGCTCCGCCAGGACGAGGCCGAACAGGTGGAGGAGGTGTTCGGCGACAACTTCTCCACAAACCTGATCCATGTCAAAGCGCAGGAGCGCTTTCTGACCGCCCTTTCAGGGGTGACCGACCCCGAGGCCAAGCGCAAGATCATCGGAGAGACCTTCATCAAGGTGTTCGAGGAGGTCTCCGACCGCCTCTCCGGGTGTAGTTATCTGGTGCAGGGAACGCTCTATCCCGATGTGATCGAGTCGGGGGGCGGGGACGCAGCGGTGATCAAGAGCCACCACAACGTGGGCGGCCTTCCCGAGCACATGAGGCTGGAGTTGGTGGAACCGCTTCGTGACCTGTTCAAAGACGAGGTTCGCGCGGTGGGAGAGCAGTTGGGCCTGCCGGAGGAGATAGTCTGGCGCCACCCCTTTCCGGGCCCTGGTCTGGCGATTCGCATAATCGGAGAGGTCACCACCGAGCGCCTCGACCTGTTGCGCCGTGCCGACGCGATCGTAATAGACGAGATCAGAAAAGCGGGTCTGTACCGCGGCCTGTGGCAGGTGTTCGGGGTCCTGCCCGCCATACGGTCGGTGGGAGTCCAGGGGGATGGGCGCACCTACGCCTATCCGCTCGTGGTGCGGGCGGTGGAAAGCGACGAGGCTATGACGGCCGATTGGGCACGGCTTCCCTATCCGGTGCTCTCCAACATCTCCCGGCGGGTGATCGGCGAGGTGGAGGGGATCAATCGGGTGCTATACGATGTCTCCTCCAAGCCTCCGGCCACGATCGAGTGGGAGTGAGATGATCGGTTCCCATCCGCTCTTGGACGACTTGAATCTCGAGCAAAAGGCCGCGGTGACCATCGCGGGGGGTCCGGTGATGGTGGTGGCGGGAGCCGGATCGGGTAAGACCCGGGTGCTGACTCATCGGATAGCCTATCTGATCAGGGAGATGGGAGTCAGGCCCGGCTCCATCCTGGCCATCACCTTCACCAACAAGGCCGCCCGCGAGATGCGAGAGAGGGTTGGAGGACTCCTGGGGGCGACGGTGAACGAAATGTGGGTTTCCACTTTTCACTCGGCCTGCGCCCGCATCCTGCGTCGCGAGGGGCATGCCTTCGGTTACCGGTCGAACTTCTCCATTTACGACCGTTCCGACTCCGTGCGTCTCGTTAGACACTGCCTCAATGACTTGGGCTTGGACGCCAGCCGATTGTCCCCCCGGGGACTCCTGAACAAGATCAGCGAGGCCAAGAACGGTCTGGTGGACTATGAGACATTCCTGGACCGGACAGACGGTCCCGTCGAGGTGGCGGAGGTCTACAGGCTCTACCAGCAGCGCCTTCTCCAGATGTCGGCCATGGACTTCGACGACCTGCTCATGGTGGCCGTGGAATTGTTCGGCGCGGTTCCCGAGGTGCTGGAGAAGTACCAGGGCATCTTCGGTCACGTGCTGGTTGACGAATACCAGGACACCAACCAAGCCCAGTATCTGCTGGTCCGGGATTTGGCGAAATGTCACAGGAGCTTGTTCGTGGTGGGGGACAGCGATCAGTCCATCTATGCCTTTCGAGGGGCCGACTATCGGAACTTCGATCGTTTCGATGAGGACTTTCCCGAAGCCCGCCGGGTGATACTCAATCGCAACTACCGGTCGACCTCCACCATCCTTGACGCCGCCAACGAGGTGATCAGCGCCAATCTGCGCTCCGACCCCAAGGACCTGTGGTGTGATCAGCATGATGGGGAACAGATCATCGTCCACCAGGGGGCGGGGGCGGTCCGGGAGTCTCGATTCGTGTCCAACCGGGTCCGGGAACTGCTGGCAGAGGGCTACAACCCCGCAGACATGGCGGTGTTTTACCGGACCAACGCCCAGTCACGCGCCTTCGAAGAGGCGCTGCGGCGGTCCAAGGTTCCATATCAGGTGGTGGGAGCGGTGGCGTTCTACCAACGCCGGGAGGTGAAGGATGTGGTGGCCTACCTGCAGGTGGTGGCCAACCCCGACGACGGGGTGGCGCTGCGGAGAATCATCAACACTCCTCGGAGGGGAATCGGGCGAACCTCACTGGGTCACCTGGAGCGTTTTGTCTCATCGGAGGAGGTGAGCTTGCGGGAGGGCTTGGAGCGGGCCGATGAGATTCCCGGGATCTCGACCCGGGCGCGTAAGGGAGTGCAACAACTGGCGGATGTGTTGGCCGCCATCAGGAGACATCTTGAGTCCGACGGGGTGGGGCGGGCCACGGAAAGCGCCATATTCGATACGGGACTGGCGGAGATGGCGACTGCCGAGGGGGGCATAGAAGCGGAGAGCCGCTCCGACAACCTGGCTGAACTCTCCCGGGTGGCGTACGAGTTCGAGTCCAACCTCGAGGAGGATCTGGCGCCGTTGGAGCAACTCGGTCGATTTCTGGAGGGAGCCTCGCTGGTGTCGGATCCCGACAATCTCGACGAGGGCGCCGGGGCGGTGGCGTTGATGACGGTCCACAGCGCCAAGGGACTGGAGTTCCCGGCGGTGTTCGTGGTGGGCATGCAGGACGGGCTGTTCCCCCACGAGCGCAGCATCTCCGATCCGGACCAACTGGAAGAAGAGCGGCGCCTCTTCTACGTGGCGATTACCCGCTCCATGGAGAGGCTCCACCTCAGTTGGGACGACACCCGAATGGTGGGGGGGTATCCGTATCCCCAGGTCCCCAGCCGGTTCTTGCGGGAGATACCCGAGCGCTTGGTGGTTCATGTCGGGGGCCCCGATTCCTCCCGCTCCGGAAAGTGGGCGAGGAGAGGATCCCCCGTGGGCAAATCTCACTCTCTGGCCGGAGGGCGTTCGTTCCGGCGGATCGTAAGTCAGTCGGGGGTCGAAGTAGGAGATCGGGTTCGCCACGCGACCCTGGGCGTCGGCAGGGTGCTGACCATCTCCGGACAGGGCGCCCGAGCCTCGGCCACCATCTTCTTCCCGGATCTGAAGGCCCAGCGGGAACTGATGCTCTCCGCGGTGGAGAAGATGGACGGATTCGGACCGGGGGCGGCCTCTCGTCTCGGTTGAGACAAGGGCGGTTGTCGGAACCGGAACCAGCAGGACTCGGCTCACCGAATGAGATCTCACCACAGCGGTCGCAAACTGCCTCAACCTGCCATCGGGAGGACGCTGCGGCCTTGCATGCTCAACACCCTCATTGCACGGTAGATCCCTGCTCGCAAGTACTATGTGCGGAAGGCTCTCGACCCCGGGATACAGATAGGCCGCGCAGATGCCGGTACAGCCTCACACCATGCAAAACGTGTTACTTTTGCCCAGACTCGCAAGAGTCGGTTTGGCGTGCCTGGCGGCCGTTGTCCTGTTCTCGGCGTGCGGCGCGGAGGAGGAACCCACAACCGAGCCTTCTCCCAGCACGACCTCGTCTTCGACCACGAGTTCTACGGCGCCCACGACCACCACGGTTGCCCGGACCACCACCACCGGTGCTCCCACGACCACCACCGTTGCGCCGACGGAGGCTTCGGAGGAGGTCGCCGGGTTCGACATCGGCGCCGAGACGACCTGGCGAGATCTGTTCAACACTCTGACGCCCTCCGAGCAATCTTGTATACGCGACGCAGTTGGAGACGAATTGGAATGGGTGTTGCAGCAGGTGGTCCTGACCGAGGATGAAAACAGGCTATGGGACGCACCGATTTACCCATGCCTCCCCACACCGGTCGTAGAGGCGGTGTTCCTGGCCGGCGTTGTTTACGGAATGGAACTGGAAGGCTTGGAGGTGGGCGAAGAACAAGAGGCCTGTCTGCAGGAGGTCATTGCCGAGATGGACGGCGCCACCCTGCTGTTGGCCATCGCTTCGCAGGTTGAAGGCCCTGATGAATCCGCCCAGATGGAGAACGCCGCCCAGTTGCTGGAATTGATGGCCGGCTTCTTGAGATGCCTGCCGGGTTTGGCCATGGGGGAGGGAGAAGGCGCGTTCGCGGGAGGGGATGTCTATTCCTCTGGTTGGTCCTGTCCGCTGGGAACTACTTCGGATGGGGTGGAGGGCGCGGTCCGGGTGGGCCTGGGGGAGTCGGTTGGAGGTGTCCTGGAATCGGTCGGGGAGGCGGGTGTGTTCGTATTCGGGGCGATAGAGGGCGAGTTGTATGAGATTGAGGTGGAGTTGGGTTCTCTCTCCGACTCGATCTTGGCTGTATGCGATGCAGAAGGCTTTGAGTTGGCGTGGAACGATGACCGGGGCGATGGTTCGTTTGGATCGCGTCTGGTGTGGAGGGCGCCGGTTAGCGGGGACTTCTACATCGGCGTTGCGGGCTACGGTGAGGGTTCCTACACCCTGGCGTTGGTGGTGTCCGATATCGTGGACGACTACTCGGACCTCATTGACGGCGCGGCCGCGTCGGGGTTGGGGGAGTCGGTTGAGGGGGTGTTGGAGTACGCCGATGATGTTGATGTGTTCGTGTTCGGGGCGGTGGAGGACGTGTTGTATGAGGTGGAGGTGGAGTTGGGTTCTTTGTCCGATTCGCGGGTCACGGTTTATGACGCCGATGGGGTGTGGTTGGGTTCCAACGATGACCGGGGGGATGGTTCCTATGGATCGCGTCTGGTGTGGAGGGCTCCAGCAAGTGGCGATTACTTTGTGGAGGTGTCGGGTTATGGTGAGGGTTCCTACACCCTGGCGGTGGCGGTGTCCGACATCGTGGACGATCATCCGAACCTGCCTGAAGGCGCCGCGGCGTTCGGGTTGGGGGAGTCGGTTGAGGGGGTGTTGGAGTACGCCGATGATGTTGATGTGTTCGTGTTCGGGGCGGTGGAGGACGTGTTGTATGAGGTGGAGGTGGAGTTGGGTTCTTTGTCCGATTCGCGGGTCACGGTTTATGACGCCGATGGGGTGTGGTTGGGTTCCAACGATGACCGGGGGGATGGTTCCTATGGATCGCGTCTGGTGTGGAGGGCTCCAGCAAGTGGCGATTACTTTGTGGAGGTGTCGGGTTTCGGTGAGGGTTCCTACACCGTGGCAGTGGCGCTGTCCGACATCGTGGACGATCATCCGAACAAGTCTGAAGGCGCCACGGCAGTGGAGGTGGGGAGGTCGGTTGAGGGGGTGCTGGAGTACGCCGATGATGTTGATGTGTTCGTGTTCGGGGCGGTGGAGGACGTGTTGTATGAGATAGAGGTGACCTTGGGCACCCTCTCCGACTCGATCGTGGCGGTTTACGACTCCGGTGGATTCGAATTGGAATGGAATGATGACCAGGAGGGTTCCCTGGCGTCTCGTGTCGAGTGGAGGGCGCCGCTGACGGGGGATTTCTATGTTGAGGTGTCGGGTTTCGGTGAGGGCTCCTACACCCTGGCGGTGGAGGTCTCCGAGTAACCAACGGGGAGAGTTATCACCCAGGTGCCCACTACATGCGGGTGGGTACCGCGTCAGGCAAGTTGGGCGTACTTTGCCTCGATGTGGCTCTGCAACTCTCTGAACGAGTCGGCGAACTTATCGACGCCTTCGGTCTCCAGGGTTTCCACCACGTCCTGGTAATCGATGCCGACGCTCTCCAGTTGTTCGAGGAGGTTACGGGCAAGGGCGATCTCCTCCGGACCGAAGATGCAGGGCCTGGTGGAACCATGATCGGCATAGGCTTCGATGGTGGACAGCGGCAAAGTGTTGACCGTGTGTGGGGAGACCAGGGTGTCAACGTACAGGGTGTCTGGATAAGCCGGGTTCTTGGTGGAGGTCGAGGCCCACAGCGGCCGTTGGATTCTCCCTCCCCGGGAAGCCAGCCGTTCCCACCGACTGCCGGCGAAAACCGAGAGAAAGTCCCCGTAGGCGGCCTGGGCGTTGGCGATCGCCGCCTTTCCGCGAAGAGCCAGGGCCTCGGCGCTGCCGTCGTCGTCCAGTCGGCGGTCCACCTCGGTGTCGACCCTGGACACGAAGAATGACGCCACCGACGCCACTTCCCGCAGGTTCCCTCCCACCGCGGAATAGTCCTCCAAGCCACTGAGGTAAGCGTCCATCACCTCCCGGTATCGCTGGAGCGAGAAGATCAGGGTCACGTTCACCGAGATCCCCTCTCCGGTCAGCCGGCGAATGGCCGGGATCCCCTCGGGTGTGGCGGGCACCTTCACCAGCAGGTTGGTGCGACTTACCCGCTTTACCCACTCTCGGGCTTCGGCGACGGTAGCGGAAGTGTCCGCCGCCAATTCCGGTGACACCTCCACCGAGACAAAGCCATCCGCACCGTCACTCTCTCTGTGCACGGCTCTCAGGACATCGCAGGCTTCCACAATGTCCCTGGTAATGAGTTCCGCGTACGTCTCATCGGGATCCAAACCCTCCTTGATCAGGCGAGCCATCTTGGCGTCGTAGTCGGTGCTCTTGGTGATAGCCGCCGCAAAGATTGACGGATTGGAGGTGACCCCGGTTATGTGCTGCCGGCTGACCCTGCGCGCAAGTTCCCCGCTGTCCAGCATGGACCTGGAGATCTGATCGGCCCAGATGCTCTGTCCGGCCAACGTGAGGGCGTGAAGGGGAGAGACTGACATGGATTGAATGCTAATGGTGGCTCTACCCTTGGGCAGATGGGAAGGCGTGTGCTGATCGCCAAGGCCGGCCTGGACGGGCACGACCGCGGAGCCAAGGTGGTGTCCCGTGCGCTGCGCGACGGAGGACACGAGGTGATCTACACCGGGCTTCACCAGACTCCCGAACAGGTGGTGGCCGCCGCCATCCAGGAGGACGTGGACGCCATAGGCCTTTCGGTGATGTCTGGGGCGTACATGTCTATCTTCCCTCCCATTCTGGAACTCCTGTCCTCGGCAGGGGCGGGGCACATTGCAGTTTTCGGCGGTGGGGTCATCCCCGCAGAGGACGTGGCACGCCTCAAGGCAATGGGGGTGTCCCGGGTATTCACTCCCGGCTCCTCCCTGGAAGAGATAGTGGAGTGGGTCGGCTCCGAGGTGTAGCCAACCGCGGTCGGTGGGGTAAGGAGGCGCCCCGGCGAGGGGTACCATAGATGGGCTGTGAACATTCATGAGCACCAGGCCAAGGAACTGCTTGCGTCTTATGGAGTAACCGTTCCGCTGGGCGCGGTGGCCTTCACTCCCGCGGAGGCAGGGGAAGCGGCCGCGTCAATAATGGAGAAGACCCGCGGTCACATGGTGATCATCAAGGCGCAGATCCACGCCGGGGGCCGGGGCAAGGGCCGCTTTCGCGAGCACCCCGACGCCGGACTGGCCGGTGTGAACGTCGTCGCTTCCGGACAGACCAGCCTCATGGGAGAGCGGATGGCGGAACTGGCGGAGAAGATGCTGGGTTCCACCTTGGTGACAGTGCAGACCGGACCTGCGGGGAAGGTGGTGAACCGTGTCCTTCTGGAGGCGGCGGTGGACATCGCACAGGAGCTCTACTTGGCGATCCAGTTGGACCGGAGAATCGCCCGGCCGGTTCTCCTGGCCTCCACCGAGGGAGGAGTGGAGATCGAACAGGTGGCTGCCGAGTCACCCGAGAAGCTGCACACCGAGATCATCGATCCCGCGATGGGGATCCGGCCCTTCCAACTGCGGCGTCTCACCGGGCGTCTGGGCCTCACAGGCGCGGCGGCCTCCTCCTATGTGGACCTGGTCCAAAGGCTGGTCACGGCCGCCGGAGAACTCGACACCGAGTTACTGGAGATCAACCCCCTGGTGATCAACGCTTCCGGGCAGGCGCTGGCGTTGGACGCCAAGTTGTCCTTCGAGGACAACGCCCTCTACCGCCACCCCGAATTAGCCGAGTTGAGGGATGAGGGCGAAGAGGAGCCTGCCGAGACCCTGGCCCGGAAAGCCGGGCTCAACTATGTGAAGCTGGATGGCCGGATAGGGTGCATGGTCAATGGAGCGGGTCTGGCCATGGCGACCATGGACACCGTGGAGCATTACGGGGGAAGCCCTGCGAATTTCCTCGACGTGGGAGGGGACACCGACGAGGAGCGGGCGGCGACGGGCTTTCGAATCATCACCGCCGATCCCAACGTGAGGGGGATATTCGTCAACATCTTCGGGGGGATCGTCCACTGCGACGTGATTGCCAAAGGGGTGCTGGCCGCCACCGAGCAGGTGGGCCTCTCGGTACCGCTGGTGGTCCGCTTGGAGGGCACCAACGTGGATCTGGGACGCAGGATCATCGCCGAGTCGGGCCTGGGAGTGATCTCTGCCACCAACATGGCGGAGGGCGCCCGCCGCATCGTGGAGTTGTGCCGATGAGCATCCTCTGCGGACGGGACACCCGCCTCTTGATCCAGGGTCTGGGCCGGGCCGGGCGCTTCCATGGCGGACAGATCATCGCCTACGGCACGGAGGTGGTGGGTGGGGTCCATCCCCGCCGGGCGGGCGAGACCGAGCGGTTCTCCGGCGAGACCGATCACTCGGGAGTCCAGGGAAGAGAAGAATCCTTCTCCGTCGACCTTCCGATCTTCTCGGGTGTGTCGGAAGCGGTGGACGCCACCGGCGCCAATGCCAGCCTGATATTCGTCCCGCCCCCCGCGGCGGCCGATTCCATAATGGAGGCGGCCGAGGCCGGGGTGGAGTTGATCGTCTGCATCACCGAGGGCATCCCGGTCAACGACATGGTGGAAGCCAAGCGCTATCTCGAGTCGCGTCCTGTCCGCCTAATCGGACCCAACTGCCCGGGGGTGATCACCCCGGGGGAGTGCAAGATCGGGATAATGCCCGGCTATATACACGCTCGAGGGAAGGTCGGGGTGATCAGCCGGTCGGGCACCCTGACCTATGAGGCGGTCTATCAACTCACCAACCTGGGGCTGGGTCAGACCACCGCGCTGGGCATCGGGGGAGATCCGGTGAACGGCACCAGCTTCGTCGACGCCCTGGAACTGTTCGAAGCCGACCCGGCCACCGAGGGGGTATTGATGATCGGGGAGATCGGCGGGCCGGCCGAAGAGGAAGCCGCCGATTACGTTCGATCGCACATGACCAAGCCGGTGGCAGGGTTCATCGCCGGGCTGACCGCGCCCCCAGGAAAGCGCATGGGGCATGCCGGGGCGATCATCTCGGGCGGTCAAGGGACTGCGCAGAGTAAGATAGAGGCCTTCCGCCGGGCGGGAATCGAGATAGCCGCCACCCCGTCCGAGATGGGTGCTGCGATGGCCGCCGCCCTCGGGAGGTAGCCGGCCCGGAGCTTGCGGCTCGGCGCAGGGGTACCTTTGGCGCGCGGGTACCCTTGATCGCATGGAACCCGTATCCGGGCTGGTCCAGAACGGGGAGTGGCCACCGTGAGGTTGGTAATCGTGTCGGCGGGGAACGTTTCACGAAACGTCATCGGCCGGCTGGGCGACAGATGGGAGATCACCCTGATCGACCCGGCGGAGAACTCCCTGGAGATGGCCCGCCAGATCCGCCAGGTGGACACCGTCCGAGGAGACGGATCGAGTCGGCTGGTCTTGCGCCGGGCGGGGTTGGAGGAGGCCGAGGCCCTGATCGCCGCCAGCCGCGACGACGACATCAACATGGAGGCCTGTCGCTACGCCCGTGAACTGGGGGTGCCCCGGATCATCTCGGTGGCCAGCCGCTACGAGCACCTCCCCTCATACCGGGAACTGGGCGTGACGGTGGTGTCGGCCGACAACCTGACCGCCCGACATGTTGAGATCAACCTGGACGGGCGCCGGACCCAGTCGGCGGCCTTCGCCAACGGCCTGGCGGAGGCCATGGAATTCCGCATCTCCCACGACTCGCCCCTCCGCGGGGTGTCAGTACGGTCCCTGGGGCTGCGTTCATGGTTGGTGGCGACCGTGCTTCGAGACCAACGCCTGATAATTCCGCACGGCAACACGGTCCTGGAGGAGGGGGATCTGGTGACAGTGGTCGGCGCCACCGAGGACTATGCGGACATGGTGGAGACGTTCACAGCCGGTCAAGCCAACTTTCCTCTCGATTACGGACTCTCGGTGGCGGTGTCCCTGGCCGCCGGGCCGACCGACGACGGGGTGCTCGCCGAGGCGGCGCACTTTGTGAAGTTCACCGCCGCCGACTCCATCCTGGCCCTCCACCCTCCTTTGGAGCGGATGGAGCCGGAAGACGCCGAAGACCTGCGCCGCCGGATGGACCAATGGCGGATGCGTCACGAGAACATCGAGATCTCATTCATGCCCGCCTCCGCACCGGGTATTGAGGCGCCGTTCGAAGTTGCCTCCACCGAGTCGGTCGGGGTGGTGGTGTTCCCTCGTCCTCCCGGTCGGCGAAAGGTGGTCGGACTGATCGAGTTGAGCCGCCAGAGGGGAGTCCCCCTGCTGATTGCCTCGGGGCGTTTCCCCTACTCGGGTCCTCTGGTGGTGATGACGGGAGAAGAAGATGAAGAGTGGCAGGGAACCAGGGAGGCCATCGATATGGCTGCCCACTCAGGGACGGCGCTCCAGACGGTTGGGGTGCTCCCTCCCCAGTTCCTGCCCGGAGAGAAGACCCTCCAGGACATCCGGAGCCAGATCAGCCGGGTCAGGGAGGAAGCCTCCGTCCACGGCGTCACGATCCGCAGGCGCATCCTTCGGGGAAACCCGGTCCGGGTGGTCGACGAACTGTCCTCGTCGTCGCTGGTGGTGATGGGCATCGGCGGTCACCCATACACCTATTTGCGTCCGGGGATCGTGGGCCTCATGGCTGCTACGGTGGACTCCTCGGTGATGCTGATTCCTACCCGTAGCTGAAGATGGTCGAGGCATCCGACGCCATCACCTTGATCCTGGTGGGCGTGGCGGCTCTGGGACTTCCATTGGCGGCGCGGCGTATCCGCCTTCCTCCCGTGGTGTTGGAGATCCTGTTCGGCGTGCTGGTGGGCCCGGTGCTGCACATCGTTTCATCCTCTTCCCTGCTGGAATCGCTGGCCCGGTTGGGCTTTCTGATGCTCATGCTGCTCACCGGTTTCGAGATCAACATCGGGTTCTTCCAACGCCAGGGATCGGGCCCCATCGTCGTAGGCATGCTCGGATTCGCCGCAACGCTCTCGGCTTCCTGGGTGGCCAGCCAGGTTCTGGACACCGACCCGTTCATGGTGATGGTTCTGGCTACAACCTCGGTGGGACTGGTGGTGCCGAGCCTCCGCTCCGCGGGGGTGGCTTCCCGTCCGATCGGCCAGGACATCCTGTTGGGCGCTCTCCTGGCGGACTTCCTGACGTTGCTGGGAGTCACGGTTATCGCGGTGCTGGCGGGAGGAGAGGCGGGGTGGCGTCTCCTGGGAATACCCGGCTTCTTCGTGATCGTGGCGGCTGTGCTGCTGGGCATCAGAAGAGCAGCCTGGTGGCATCCGGACCGCTTCGGAGCCCTCTTCGCCGCCGATGACACCGAAGAGATGGGTATCCGCGCCACATTGGCGTTGTTGTTCGTGTTTGTGGGCGTGGCCAGCCTGTTGGGCATCGAGTCGGTGCTGGCAGCCTTCCTGGCGGGGGGGATCATCGCCTTGGTGTTTCGCGAGCGGGGCGCTCTGGATCGCAAGCTCTCGGGGTTCTCCTACGGGTTTCTCATCCCCATATTCTTCATCGACGTTGGAATCCGCTTCGATCTGACTGCGGTAACCGATGTGGATGCACTGTTGTTCACCGGCAAACTGGTGATCGCCGCCTTCGCCGTCAAGACCGCCTCGGCGCTGGTGCTGGTGTTGCGCGGGCACGGCCTCAGGTCGATCGCCGCCGCGGCCGCCCTGCTGTCCGCCCGCCTGTCCCTGATAATCGTGGTAGCCGAAATCGGGAGGCACCTGGGATTCATCTCCAGTTCCCAGGAGGGGAGCATCATTCTTCTGGCGATCGTCACCACCATCGTGGCCCCCACCCTCTTCCGCTGGCTGATCCCGACCTCCGCGGGAGGAGAGCCGGAGGGGGCGTCTGCCGGAAGTTGACGCGGGTCCGACCGCTGTGAGCCCTAGTTGCCCGGACCGTACAGTCCGTAGCTGAGTCTGGGGTCTCCGGGGACGGCGTCGAACCGGGTCTGGTATGCTTCCCCGATCCATCGGGACCGGGCGATCAGGTTGTTTCCGACCCGTAGGCGCCCGGGCTCCCAACACCGGAGGGCTTCCCTGACGTCCCCCTTTGCCTCCGCCAGGGCGTCTCGCAACGCAAACGCATCGTCGCAGGCCTTGGCCGTGCCGGCCGCGGCATGGGGACGCACCGAGAACGCCGCATCGCCTATCACACAAACCCTCCCCTCGGCCATCCGGTCCGAGGCGACGTCGAATATCACCTGGATGAATAGATCTTCCGCGCCGTCCACAACCTCTCTCACCACCGGCGCCATGCTCTCGGTCGCCTCGCTCCGGATGCGGGACAAGAGGTCGGGCCGGACGAAGCCGGGGGGCACCGATGCGGCCCGTCTCACGCCCTCCCGATCGGTGAGGAGATCGTCGAGTTGAGGGCCGACCGGGCAGTTGTAGTACCAGACCAGGTTCATCAACCGCTCGCCCACCACCAGGCTTCCGGTCTGGTTGGGAATGGCGTAGGCCAGGGAATGCCCTGACGGCATCAGGCAGTAGACCATGGCGTTGACCAGTTCATCGAAGGCGGCCTCGCTGAGTCTCGACTCGGGAATAGTCCCCCTCCAGGCCACGTATCCGGCGTAGGCGGGATGCGCGCCCGGACTCAGGATCGATCTCGCCAGGGAATTTATGCCGTCAGCCGCCACCAGCAGGTCGGCGCGGGCCTCCTCGCCGTCGGAGAACTCAACCCGCACCTCGTTGCTGGTCTGGGTGAACCCGACCACCTCCTTTCGCAGGTGGTAGCGGTCTTCCCCGAAGTCTGAGAGGAGGCCCCTGTAGATGGTGTTCCAGGAACTGATCAGGGATCCCAGCGGCGTCCTGGACAGCACCTGGCCGCACCGGTCGACGAACGTCCACCAGTACGGGGCGATGGAGACCTCTTCGGTGCGAAGCGGGCTGTGCTCGTCGAAGTATCGGTAGGTATGGGGCAACAGGATGATCCCCGCCCCCCGGTCTTGGAGCGCCTCGGATGAGCGCTCGAAGATGTCCACCTGGCACCCCAGGTCACGCAACAGCAAACCGGCGGTCAGACCGCCGATCGACCCTCCCATGACCGCCACCCTTGGCCAGCGGCTGTTGGTCAAGTCAAGCAGATCTCCCGAAGGTGGCGATCCGGTCCACCTTGCAGATGAACAGCACGCGGCGCTCGTCCATGGACGGATCCCGCAAGCCGTAGGATCCCCCCGCTCCGGTGTACTTGTCCCAGATCTTGTCCAAGTGGGCGGTAACCATCGCTCCCTCTTCGGGATCGTCCTCGGAGACCTCCCGTTCCACTGTGCACTTCATGCTCATCCAGTGGTAAGGGTTCTCCGGGTTCATCAGCATCACGGTGATCTGTGGGTTGGCTCTGATCCAGGAGGTCTTCTTCCGATGGGCGGCGACGTTCACCAGCACCCGGTCCGTGTCGCCGTCGTAATCGAACCACATCGCCGAAAGGTTGGGCCGGCCGTCGCCGCCCATGACGGCCATCACCGCGGTCACCTGCCCGTCCATCAGTTGCTTGTGGTCGGGGTCGACATCGTTCAGTCCGGCGATTTGGACGCGGTTGCCTATCGAGAACTGATTGGCCTGGAGGCCGTCGGCGACATCCAGGAACTGGGCCACTGTAATGGACATTGTCTGATGCTCCTCTCTGTGGGTTAGGGGTCAGAATACCCTAGCCGCGGGCGGTGTCGATCACCGCCCGGTAGGCGGTCGGGTCTATGCGGGCGTCGATCAAGCGGGGCCGGGGTCCGTCCATAGCGGCCGCCAACTGGGCTTGGTTTTCGGCCACCACGCCTTCCATCCCGCAGGCCCGGGCCACGGCCGCGAAGTCGATGGTGCGATAACGGACCGCCCCATGCCCTCCCTGGCCGGGAAACTGCTTCAACTCGATCAGCGTCAACGCTGCATCGTTGAACACCACCACCACCACGTCGGCTCCGGTCCGCGCCACGGTCTCCAACTCCGCAAGGGGGATGCCCAAGCCGCCGTCGCCGGTCAGGCACACCGTCGGGGTCCCGGGGCGCGCCAACGCGGCCCCCAGGGCGGCAGGGAGAGCGTATCCCATGGTTGAGAGACCGTTGGAGATCAGAATCCGGCGAGGCTCGGTAACCGGCAAGAACGGCATCGCCACCAGAAAATGGGCCCCGGCGTCCAGAGTGACGGTGGCGCCGCCCTGTCTTGCGCTCCAATCCGCCACGGCCTCCACCGCCTGGTGGGGAGTGAAGCCCGGTCCGTCCTGCCAAAGAGCGCTTCGGGCCTCCCGCCAGGCTTCCTGTCCGGTGCCGGTGGCCCACCGGTGGAGGGCCAGGTCGGGGGCGAGTGACTCCAGGATCGGGCCAACCGGTCCTCTGAGTTCCGCCTCGCCCGGGAAAAAGCGCAGGGAGTTGTCCCAGGGATTAATCTCGATCACCGGCATCGGGTACTCGAATGCACGGGGAAGAGGCTCCATCGGGTCCATTCCCACCGCCAGCACCAGGTCGCCTTGCCGGAGCAGCGGCTCCTCGAGAAGAGAGCTTGTGAAGAGCCCGCCGAACTCCGGGGTGGTCTCGTCAATCAGACCCTTGGCGTGATAGGTGGTCAGAACCGGACAGCCTGAGTCCGCCACCACCTGCCGCACCTGCCTGATCCAAGGTAGGGCTCCCGTTCCGATGATCAGCAAGGGACGCTCCGCCTTTCGGACCAATCCCCGCATCTCATCAGGCACAGATCCGGCCTCGATGAGAGGGGGCGGATCGGGGGGAAGATCGCCGGCTACGGAACTGTCCATGTCGATGTGGACCGCGCCCTGGGGGTGCGCCGCGGCCAGACAGGCCGCCGCCTCCGACGCCCGGGCCGTCCGCGAGTGACCCACCGTCCCGCTCCACTTGGTGAGGGGTCTCATCATGGCGGGTTGATCGAACTGCTGATGTCCCACCCAGGAACGGTTGGACGCCGGAACGGTGTCACCCACCAGCACCAGGGGTTGTTTGTCCAGCGTGGCCTGAGCCATTCCGTTGGCGGCGGAGGCCACTCCCGGCCCGCGGGTGACGACCGCCGCGCCCACAGAATCGCTCAAGAGGCCGAAGGTGGAGGCGGCGATGCACGCTGCGGACTCCGTGTGGAAAAGGGTGAAGGGGATTCCCAGTGTGGCGGCGGCCCCCACAATCTCCAGGTTTGGGCCTCCTCCCGGCACCCCGAACAGGAGCCTTGCTCCTCCCGCTCGGAGGCCTTCGACCACCTGTCGGGCCACCCCCGCCGTCATGGGCTAGGCGAAGAGTTCGACAGTGACGAAGCGGATCTCGGTGTCCCCGGCGTTCTCGAAATCGTGGATCACCGAATCGGAAGGCGTGTGCGGCAAAAAGCTGGTGTCACCCTCCTCGTAGCGACGGATGTGATAGACGCCGTCCGCGGTGCGTTGCTTGCCGATCCCGCCCTTGACCACAGTCCAGAAGTAATGGCGGTCATGAAGGTGGAAAGCGCCTCTCTCGCCGGGCTGGAGACGTATTTCCCAGACTCCCACCTCGTCATTCCGGAACAGGAGGCGGGTTCCGAGTTGTCGGTTGCCGTCTTGCGCCTCGGCCAACTCACCGGAAAAGTCCTCGGTCCGGTACCGGCCCTTGTCAATAATCTCTACCATGCCGGTAAGGCTAGTTTCCTACTCCGGGCCCGATGGCGCGGTCAGCCGCCGATGGCCCTGCCGCGGAGGATCCAAATGATGAACTGCGAAGTCAAATGGGTGATGCAATCCTAGGATGGCGTCAATGGGACCCAATGTCAGTGGGGAAGCCCCGCAAGTAGGCATTCTGGCGGGGATGCGGGTGGTTGAACTGTCCGCGTTCGTGGCGGTGCCGCTGGCCGGGTTGACGCTCTCCTCCCTGGGCGCCGACGTTATCCGGGTCGACCCTCCCGGCGGCGGCTTGGACTACGGACGATGGCCGGTGACGGCGGAAGGCCGGAGCATTTACTGGGCAGGCCTGAACGCGGGGAAGCGCTCCGTCACCCTTGACATGCGGAGCGAGCCTGCACGATCGACCCTGGTGGACCTGATCACTGCGCCCGGCTCGGATGCGGGCATTTTCATCACCAACCTGTCTCCCTCCTGGCTGCCCTATGAGCGGCTGGCCGAACGGCGGCCCGACATGATCATGGTGACGCTGCAGGGGAGTTCCGACGGGTCAGTGGCCGTGGACTACACGGTGAACGCCGCCATGGGCTATCCGGAGATAACCGGCCCCCCTGGCGCCGGCCCTGTCAACCACGTTCTGCCGGCCTGGGACGTGATTGCCGGCAACATGGTGGCGTCAGGGGTGCTGGCGGCCGAGCGCCATCGCTTGCGCACCGGGGAGGGCCAGCTAGTGCGCCTCTCCCTCACCGATGTGGCCCTCGCAACCGTCTCCACCCTGGGGCACATAGGCGAGGTGATGGTGAACGACCACGACCGGGGCTCCCACCAAAACTACGTGTTCGGCGCCTACGGGCGGGACTTCGCCACCTCCGACGGGAGGCGACTGATGGTGGTGGTGATAACGGACAGACAATGGAAGGACCTGGTGGAAGCCACGGGATCGACCGATGAGATGCGTCGCATCGAGCGGCTGAAGGGTCTCGATCTTCGGAGAGAGGGTGATCGCTTCCGGGCGCGGGATGAGATCTCCACGGTGCTCGAGCCCTGGTTCGCAGCACGGACCCTGGCCGAGGCAGGTGAGACGCTGGGACGTCACCGACTGTGTTGGGGACCGTATCAGTCCTTTCGCCAACTGGTCGCCGACGACCCCCGATGTTCACTGGAGAACCCGCTCTTCGAGAACGTGAGGCACCCTGGCATCGGTGAGTATCTCTCCGCCTCTCATCCTCTTCAGTTCGGAGCGGGACGGGTCGGTCCCCGGCCAGCCCCCCTTATGGGTCAGCACACCGACGAGGTGCTGTTGGAGGTGTTGGGCAAAGCCGGCGTCTCGGGAAGCCGAACGGTAGCCCCCCAACCTGACGGATTGTCTGCCCCTTTCTCTCCGGCAGGTGATATTCGAACTTTCCTATGACGCCGGCTCGCATCAGACCATATCATCCAAGTGCCGGGCGGCTCACTCCTCCGGCCGGTGAACCTTCGCGACACATTGATTGTTTAACCAGGTTGTCGATGTCGACCCCAAAGAGGCCCGTTACCAGGACCTTCAGGAGGTGAGTGGCTTCGCGGTGAAGAGAGTCCTCTTGTCGGTGGCGGACAAGAGCGGGATCGTCGAGTTCGCCCGCCAACTGGCGGGTTTGGGCGCCGAGATCGTCTCATCGGGAGGAACCGCCCGCGCCATCAGGTCGGCAGGAGTGGAGGTGACGGCCACAGATGATGTGACCGGCGCTCCCGAGATGCTGGGCGGTCGGGTCAAGACGCTTCACCCACAGATCCATGGGGGCATTCTCGCCGATCCTCATGATCCCACCCACCAGGAGGACCTGCGACGGTTCGGCATCGAGGGTTTTCAGTTGGTGGCCGCCAACCTCTACCCGTTTGCCCACGAGCCGGGGATCGAGCAAATCGACATCGGTGGGGTGGCTCTGCTCCGAGCCGCCGCCAAGAACCATGAGCATGTGGCTGCCGTCTCCTCGCCGCATCAGTACGCCGAGGTCATCGAAGCGCTGCGGTCCGGCAGCTTGGACCGGGAGTGGCGCCGGCGCCTGGCGGCTGAAGCCTTCGCTTACACCGCCCAATACGATGCTGCCATCGCCCGGTGGTTCTCCCCTCCGGAAGCCCTTGCGGATCCCCTGGTGATCACCCTGCGCCGCCGCCAGAGGACCCGCTACGGAGAGAACCCGCATCAACAGGGAGCGCTGTACGCCCCCGAGCGTGACGGCTTCCGGGGATCGGCAGTCCGACTCCTCCAGGGAAAGCCCATGTCCTACAACAATTACGCAGACGTCGAAGCGGCCGTTCGTTTGGTTGCAGACCTGGAGGCGGCTGGTTGCGTGATCGTGAAACATGCCAATCCCTGCGGGGTTGGCGTCGGGACGGATCCAGCGGAAGCCTTCCTGCGGGCGTGGGAGGGAGACCCGCAATCGGCCTTCGGCGGCGTGGTTGCGTTCAACTGTCCTGTCAGTGCCCCCGTGGCGGAGGGTTTGGGGGAGGTGTTTGTCGAGGTGGTTGCCGCCCCCCGGGTGGAGAAGAAGGCTAGAGCCATCCTCTCCCGGAAGCCCGCCTTGCGGGTCTTGGAAACCCCGCCGAGGAGGTCAACCGAGTGGGAGATCCGGTCTGTGGGGTCTGATTTCCTGGTCCAAACGCCCGACCGGGTCGTCCCGATCCCCTCAGAGTGGCGGGTGGTTTCAAGGGTCCCCCCCGACGCCCGGCAACTTTCCGACCTGAGACTGGCCTGGACGGTGGCGGCGCATGCCAAATCGAACGCCGTGGTGATATGCCGGGACGGCCGCTCGGTGGGAGTCGGTGCCGGCGATCAGAGCCGGGTGGGGGCTGCCCGTAGGGCGATATCGGTGGCCGGGGACCGCGCCAGGGGCGCGGTTGCTGCATCCGACGGGTTTTTTCCGTTCACCGACGGGCTGGATACCCTAGCATCCATGGGTGTGACTGCGGTTGTTTCTCCCGGGGGGTCGGTGCGCGACGCGGAGGTGATCGCTGCCGCCGACCAACACCGGATGGCCCTTCTGTTCACCGGCCGCCGGCACTTCCGCCACTGATGGCCGCCATGCTCTTGAAGGGCGCGGCGGCCGCCTCTGCGGTGATGGAGGAGGTGGCCGCCGGAGTCGCTGACCTGGCCCGGTCGGACTACGTGCCCGGCTTGGCTACGGTGTTGGTGGGCGACGATCCCGCTTCGCACACCTATGTCCGCGCCAAACGCCGCGACGCGGCCAAGGTCGGGATTCGATCCATTCATCACCAACTAGAGGAAATACCCTCCCAGGAAGAGTTGGAGGACCTGGTGAATGGCCTGAGCGCCGATCCCGGCGTGGATGGCATCCTGGTGCAGTTACCTCTCCCGCAAGGTCTGGACGAGGGAAGGGTGGTGGGCTGCATCGACCCCCGTAAGGATGTTGACGGGCTTCACAACGAGAACCTGGGACGCCTGGTGGCCGAGCTTCCGGGCCCCCGACCCTGCACTCCCGCCGGAGTCATGCGAATTCTCTCACACTATGACCTGCCCGTCTCCGGAAAACGGGCCGTCGTGGTGGGCCGGAGTTTCCTGGTGGGAAAGCCACTGGCCTTGCTTTTGGCCACCAAGGGCGCCGACGCCACGGTAACCGTCGCCCACTCCCGCACCGTCGACCTTGAGTCGCTCTGCCGGGAAGCCGACATCCTGGTGGCGGCGGTCGGGAGAGCCGAGATGGTGAAGGCCTCCTGGGTCAAGCCGGGCGCGGTGGTCGTCGATGTGGGGATCAACCGCACCGACGAGGGCCTGGTTGGGGATGTCGACTTCGCCGAGGTCTCGGAGGTAGCTTCCGCTATCACCCCGGTGCCCGGCGGCGTCGGCCTGATGACCAGGGCGATGCTGATGTCCAACACCCTGTCGGCCGCCCGCGGGAACATTTCCGGATTGGGTGGGGTTGGATAGAAGAGATATTCTCTGATTCTGATTCGAGAATGATTCGAAGACGAAAATGGTTACCTTTCAGGATTTGCTTAGAAGAGTCAAGGCCCGGATAAGGGAAGTGACCCCGGCCGAGGTCGAGCCCCGGCTGGGAGATGAAGACCTGCTCTGGCTGGATGTGCGGGAACACGAGGAATACGAGCAGGGCGCCATTCCCGGCGCCCAACTCATCCCCAGGGGGCTATTGGAGTCTTCCATCTCCATGCAAGTGCCCGATCCCGACACGGAGATAGTGGTCTACTGCGCGGGAGGGGCCCGGTCGGCTCTGGCTGCCCTATCGCTGCAAGAGTTGGGTTATGAGAACGTGGTGTCGATGGCCGGAGGGTTCGGCCAGTGGAAGGCGGAGGGTCGTCCTTGGTCTGAGCCGGTCACGCTCTCCTCCGACCAGAAGGTGCGTTACAGCCGGCACACCATGTTGCCCGAAGTCGGAGAGGAAGGCCAGGCCAAGCTATTGAACTCTCGCGTGCTGCTGGTGGGTGCGGGCGGACTGGGTTCTCCCGCCGCCCTCTACCTTGCGGCCGCTGGTGTGGGAGTGCTGGGTGTGGTCGACTTCGATGTGGTGGACGCCTCCAATCTCCAGCGACAGATTCTTCACAACATGGACCGGCTTGGGCATTCCAAGGTGGAGTCGGCGCGCGAGACGCTCACCGCCCTCAATCCCGACGTCAAGGTGGAGCCTTACGGAGAGCGGCTCTCGGCCGCCAATGTGCTGGAGGTGATGTCCGGATTCGACCTGGTGGTCGACGGCGGAGACAACTTCCCGACCCGCTACCTGGTGAATGACGCTTCTCTGCACCTCCGAATCCCGGTGGTGCACGGCGCTATCTTCCGCTTCGAGGGCCAGGCCAGTGTTTTCCACCCCTATGAGGGCCCCTGCTACCGGTGCCTCTTCCCCCAGCCCCCTCCTCCGGAGCTTGCCCCCTCCTGTGCGGAGGCCGGTGTGCTGGGCGTACTGCCGGGGATCATCGGTTCCATCGAGGCCATGGAAGCCATCAAGATGCTTCTCGGGATAGGAGAGCCGTTGGTAGGGAGGCTTCTCACCTACGATGCCCTCACCGAGGACTTCCGGATCTTGAACCTGCGCCGCAACCCGGACTGCCTGGCGTGCGCCGACGAGGATCGGCCGCCTGCCATCGTGGAATACGACCAGTACTGTATGCCCGCCGGGTCGGTTGCCAGGACCGTCTGACCGACTCGGCTTTTCCCCTGGCGGGGAGATCTCTCATGTTTGACGAACAATCATCTATCCGCGTTCCCGAACCAGTCCACCGGACGATGGTCGAGCACGCCCGTGACTGCTATCCCCAGGAGGCATGCGGGTTGTTGGCGGGACACCCGGATGGTCGCCTGACCAAGGCTTATCCCATGACCAACATTGCCCACTCGTCGGTCAACTATGTGATTGACCCGAGAGAGCACTTTGGGGCGATGCGGGATGCGGAGTCGAAAGGCTGGGAGTTGGTTGGAGTGTTCCATTCACATACCCATTCCCCCGCTTACCCGTCTTCCACGGACGTGGCGTTGGCCGTGGAACCGGATTGGCTCTACGTGCTGGTGGGCATGGAACGGATCGATGCCCTATCCGTGCGGGGATTTCGCATCCGCGACAGCCGGATCACCGAGAAGACTTTGAGCTTCGACGCCCACTCCTAGGAGGAACCTCACAATGATGCATACCATTCGCTTGCCCACGATTCTCCGGGTTCACGCCGGAGGGGACTCCTCGGTGACCGCCTGCGGGTCCACCGTGGGAGAGGCGTTCTCCGACCTGGGCAGGCGGTATCCGGCTCTGGCGTCCCAACTCCTCGATCCGGACGGCTCGGTGCCGGTGTTCGTCAATGTCTTCCTCAACGACGAGGACATCCGTTATCTCGAGGGTTTGGACACTCCCATTACGCAACCGTCGGAGATCACCGTGCTTCCGTCGGTGGCCGGCGGTTGATGCCATCTCAGGCGTCATCGATTCTTACTCCCACCCCTGTAGTCCGATTGGAGGCGCTTTCTCCTCCGGGGGTTGACGTCTACGCCAAGCTGGAGTGGTTCCTGCCCACCGGTTCTCTGAAGGACCGGGTGGCGGTGGCCATGATGGAGAAGGCCCGGGCCGAGGGCCGGATTTCGCCTGGCACAAGGCTCCTGGAACCATCGTCGGGGAACACGGGAATCGCCATGGCCCGGCTGGCCAAGCTATGGGGCGTCCCGCTCACAGTGGTGATGCCTGAAGGCTCCAGCACGGAGCGGGTTGAGATGATGAAGACGTTCGGAACCCGGATCCTCTTCTCCCCACAGCCAGAGGGCGCCAACGGTGCGGTGCGCATGGCCGAGGAGATGGCCGCATCGGGCGACTACCTGATGTTGCACCAGTACGCCAATCCGGCCAATGTCGAAGCGCACTATGCGGGAACCGGTCGGGAGATCGTTTCCCAACTGGACAGGGTGGACGTCCTGGTCGCCGGGCTGGGGACCGGCGGGACTCTGATGGGCGCCGGCGCGGCGGTCCGAGAGTCCTTCCCGCGAGCGCAGGTAGTGGCCGCCGAGCCTCCTGTGGGAGAACTCATCACGGGCCTCCGCTCCATGGAGGCGGGCTACATCCCTCCCATTTTCGACGCGGATCGCATCGACCGGCGAGTCCTGGTACGCCTTCGGTCCACCATCGAGCACACCCGCCTGCTGCTCACCGCCGAGGGATTGTTCGCCGGGCCTTCCTGCGGGGCGGCGTTGGCGGTTGCGCTGCGGGTGGCGAGGGAGATGCGCTCGGGGACGGTGGTGACCATCTTCCCCGACGCCGGGTGGAAATACCTCTCCACCGGCATCTACACCGGGCCCCTCGACCAGGCTGTGGATAGGGCCTCCGACCAGATTCTCTGGTGATTGGGACGGCGACGGCCGGGGCCGAAACTCATATCTGAGATGGTCGAAGTTCCGGCGCAGGAACCGGTTTGGTTCGGCGCCCGGTTTTCTAAAGGGCTGCAATGAGGCCGCCTGCGGCGGCGGTTAGCAGGACGACCAGCCAGGGCGGTACCTTCCAGAACGCCAGGAGGCCGAATCCGGCCAGGGCCAGCGCCAGATCCGAAGGCTGGCGGATGGCGTTGGTCCACAACGGGTCGTAGAGGACCACCAGGAGGATCCCGATCACCGCCGCGTTGACTCCCCTCAGCGCCGCCTGGACCCCGGCGTGGGCGCGCAGGGCCGAGAAGAAGGGCAAGGTGGCCATCACCATCAGCAGGGACGGCAGGAACAGCGCCACCAAAGCCAGCGCCGCCCCGGGTATCCCGTTGGGCTCCGGAGTCATGACCGCTCCCAGGTACGAGGAGAATGTGAACACCGGCCCGGGTATGGCCTGGGCGGCACCGTACCCCGCGATGAAGAGTTCGGGATCCACCCAGCCGGTGCCGACCACCTCCGGTTCCAGTAGGGGCAGAACCACCGGTCCGCCGCCGAAGACCAGCGCTCCCGCTCCGTAGTAGGCATCGGTCACCTCCACGAACTCGAGTTCGGTAACCCGGCTGGCAATAGGAAGAGCGGTAAGAAGGCCGAAGAAGACGACGGCGGCTATCACTCCCGACTTCCGGCTGAGAGCCGGTGAGGAGCGTCGGGAGGAGTCGGCTGGGCGATCCCGGCAGAACCTCCATCCCAATAGGCCTCCCAGGACGATCACCAACACCGTGGTCGTCCTGGCGGGAGTCTGGAAAGCGATCAGGGCGACCGCAGCCGCAACCGCCATCGAACTGCGGAACGGGTCCGGCGCCAGGTTGGACCACAGCTTCCACACTGCCAGGGCCACCACCGGCACGGCCACCACCACCAGACCGTGTACCCATCCCTGTGCCTGTTGGCCGATTCGGGAGGCGCCCAAACCCAGGGTGGTGAGAATGACGGCCGAAGGAAGGGTGAAACCCAACCATGCCGCCAATCCTCCCCGCAGCCCTCCCCTCACCATTCCGATCGCAAAACCCAGTTGGGAACTGGCCGCGCCGGGGAACGCCTGGGAAAGGGCTAGGAGGTCTGCGAACGTTCCCTCGTCCACCCACCTCCGTCTCTCGACGTACTCATCATGGAAGTAGCCGAAATGTGCAACCGGTCCTCCGAATGAGGTAAGGCCCAACCGGAGCGCAACCCAAAAGACCTCCCAAAACCTCCCTTTCCGGGACGGGGGTTCGTCGGGTGGGGTGTTCACCAGGCCCAAAATAACAGGCCAACGGCGGGGCGATCTCGAGGGGGAGGAGGGAGCAGGGTCCCCTTAGAACTCTCGGTTGACTACGAAACTTGCCAAGTCCAGCAGTTCCTCGGCAGGCTGCTCCTCGAGATCGGCGGCGGTTAGAGCTTGGGCGGCGCGTTGCATGCAGTCCCGGGCGGCTTCTGCGGTGGCGGAGCGCCCACCCGCCTCCTCGACTAGGGCTGCGGCCCTGGCGATGTCGCTGTCGTTCAGGTGCTCCTGGGCGTAAAGGTCGGCCAGCATCTCGCCGGCCCTGGTCCCCGAGCTGAGGGCGACGGCAACCGGGATGGATTTCTTACGCTCCCTCAAGTCGTTCCCGGCGGGCTTCCCGGTGACGGCGGGTTCACCCCAGATGCCCAGCAGGTCGTCGATGGCCTGGAAGCAGAGCCCCAGTTCACGGCCGAAACGGCGCAGCGCCTCGACGGTCTGAGGCGGCGCGTCAGCCAGGATCGCGCCCACCGCACTTGCGTGCGCCAGCAGAGCGCCAGTCTTGCGGGACACCATCTCCCAGCACTCGGTCACCCCGACGGTGTCCTGACGGTTGAAGGACATGTCCATGTACTGGCCGGCGATCATCGCCATCGTGGCCTGGACCAGGTCGGTCGCCGCGGCGGTGCGGGCGGGCGTGGCTTCCTCGAGAAGCAACTCGAAAGCGAGTCCCATCAGCGCGTCGCCCACGATGATGGCGTCCCCCACGCCGAAGACCTTCCACACAGTCGCCCGGTGGCGCCGTTCGTCGTCGTCGTCGATGATGTCGTCATGGATCAGGGAGAAGTTGTGGACCAATTCGACGGCCACTGCGCCCGGGAGGGCTACCTCGGCCGGAGCGCCGGCCGCTCCGGCCGACAGGAGGGCCAGGGTCGGGCGTACGCCCTTGCCGTGAAGACTTTCCTCCAGCGGCGACCCGCAGGGGTCGACCCAGCCGAAGTGATAGCGCGCCGGGAGTCCCAGATCAGGTGAGAGGCGCCTGGTGGCTGCCTCCAGAGCCGGCTCGACCAGGGTGCGGGCCCACTCCAGCACTTCGGGTGTGCGACGCTTCATGCCTGTATCCGCGCTGCCGACCGATGGGCTGTGGGGAGGCGGGGCGGGGCGGCGGCTGCGAACCGGGCGGCCAGGCCTCCCGCTCGGATCCCGCTGCGAACCGCCCCCTCCATGGTGGCCGGCCACCCCGTGTCGCACCAAGCCCCCGCCAGGTACACACCCGGTATGGCGCACTCGGCGCCGGCGCGGAGCCGGTGGGTCCCCGGCACGCCGTTGAAGGTGGCGGTCGGCTCCCGGGTGACGATCGACTCGGTGACGGTTGCCCGAGCGGCGGCGGGAAGCAGGCGGGCCAACTCGCCGCTGAAGTGGGCAATCAGGTCCGCTGCGCTCCATCCGAGGTAGGTATCGGCCGCCGAGAGGGAGAGGGCCAGACACTGGCGGCCGTCATCGAGGCCGGCCGCCTCGGTCCGGTCGAACACATACTCCACGTCGCTTTCGACGGCGGCGAACATTCCCAGGTCGGTGACCGGACGGTCGTACACCAGGTGCACGTTAATGATCGGCGAGACTCCGAGGTCTCCCAGCCGGTCCTGGGCGGGAAGGCTGCCGGGCGGGAGAAGAGAGCCCACCGCATCGTGGGGCACCGCCACCACCACCGAGTCTGCCTCCACCGGCGCCCCGTCGATCTGCACGGAAAGACCGCCAGAGGAGTTGGCCCGTACGCCGGTGACGCCGGCCCGAGTCCTGACCTCTGCGCCGGCGGACTCCAGGGTCCGTCGGGCGGCGTCGCCGTGCAGGGCCGCCAGGGGCACCCTGGACCAGCCGATGTCGGCCGCGGGGGCGTCGGTCAGCAGTCCGGTCACGAACACCTTTGCGGCCAGCTTGAGGGATGCTTGGGCGGCCGTGACGTTGACCGTGGGCAGCACCACCAGGTCCCAGAAGGTCTCTACGGCGGTCGGGTCTTGGCCGTGTTCGTATAGCCAGTCGCCGAACGCGACGTCGTCCAGCGCCGGGTCGTCGGGATCGAGACGGCGGAGAGCCCTCCCTGCTCGCAGCACCCCCAGCCGCTGGCGGAACTTCAGGTGGGGATAGGTCAGCAACGCCGGAGCCAGATGCACCGGCGCGGGACCTGCGGTGCGCCGGATGGCGCCGCTCGGCCCGCCGGGCCGGAGCACGGGAATGTCCAGTCGGCGCTGGAGGAACACGCGGTCCGCTGCGCCGATTCGCTTGAGGAATGTCCGGTAGGCGGTGCAGCAACGCAGGAACACATGCTGGCCGTTGTCGAACCAGATCCCCCGGCGCTGGAACGACCAGGTGGCGCCGCCCAGACGGGGACGCCGCTCCAGCAATGTCACGTTGGCTCCCCGGTCGACGGCTTCCACTGCCGCAGCCAAACCGGCCAATCCGCCTCCCACCACCAGGACCCGGTTCGGGCTGTCGCTCACGGGCGAAGACCGGAAACGCTGCGCAAGGCCACCAGTGCCTTCTCCCGCCGAGGGAGGCTGACGCGTTCGGTGAGCGGACGGGTGGGCTGGGCGAGAATGCGATCCAGCAACCGCCGGTAGATGCCGGCCATGGCGGCCGTGCAGGCTCTGCTTCGGTGGTCCAGGTAGCCAAGCAGCACCAGGCCCCGTTCGAACCAGGCAACCGCCTGTTCAGCGACATGCTTTATCAAAGCCCCCACGCTGTCGGGCGGGGCCCACTGGCCCGGGACAACTCCAAAACGGTCCCGCTCCTGCTCGGGAAGGTAGATTCGTCCCATCTGGTGGTCCTCGCGGAGGTCACGCAGCATGTTGGTGAGTTGCAGAGCCACCCCCAAGTCGTCCGCAAGACGCGAGGCTTCCACGTCCGGTTGAAGGCGCCGGTTCGCCTTGGTCCCGAAAACACCCAGGGATAGGCGACCGACCGAACCGGCCACAAGGCGGCAGTAGCGGACAGTGTCGTCCATGGTCAGGTAAGTCTCGCCCCTTACGTCCTGCTCGCATCCCTCCACGATCTCGTGGAGCGCCCCGACGGGAATGGGGTATTGACCGGCGGCGTGGGCCACGGCAACCAGAACCGGATCGGAGGGGTCCGAGACCCTGCCCTCCTCCAATGTTCCGATCGCCGAGTGAAGATGTTCCAGGGCGGCGAGCTTACGGTCCCTCGACCAGTCACCGTCGCCGACGTCGTCGATGCGCCGGGACATGGCGTACAGCGCCGCCATGGCATGGCGCTTGGGAGTTGGAAGCAGCCGGATGCCGTAGGCGAAGTTGCGAGCCTCGGCCCAAGTGATCTCCTCGCACCGCCGGTAGGCCGACTCCGGGGTGATCATCGAGCAGGCCGTCGCCGACGGACCACCGAGCCCAGGTACAGCGGGACTAGCCGGCGGATGAGCCGCAGGTCCCCGGCTTGGCGGTTGCCGCCCAGCACGTCGTTGCGCGCCGCCGAGATGGCGTCCAGGCCGGCCAGGCCCCCAGCCACGAATCCGGCGACGGCGAGGCGGGGGTATCCCTTCAGGGAGGCCACCAGCCACCGTCCCTCCTCGATCAATCCGCGGGTGCGCCCGACCTGGTGAGCGACCAGCTCTCGCAGCATCTCTCCGGTCGTCGGCGCCAGCAGGTCCCCGGGAGTGCATCCGAAGCGTTCCATGTCATCGGCGGGCATGTAGATTCGGCCTGCCCTGGCGTCCTCGCCCAGGTCCTGGAGGTGCTCCAAGACCTGAAGGCCGCTGCATACGGCGTCCGAGGCGGCGAGGCGGTCGTCCGTGGCCGCTTCGAAGACGGCCAGGACCAGATGTCCAACGGGGTTCGCCGATAGCCGGCAGTATTCCATCAATTCGTCCCAGTCTGCATAGCTCTTCTTAAGCTGATCCATCCGGTTGGCGGCCAGCAACCGGTCGAACGGAGTCCGGGTGAGCCCGAAGGTCTCGACCGTGGGTAGTAGTGCGTGGAAAACGGGGTGGGAGGCGTTTCCGGCGAACAGCTTGTCCAATTGTTGCTCCAGCCAGTCCAAGGCGGCCAGGCGGTCCTCGGGGTACTCGTCGCCCAGATTGTCGGTGAGGCGGGCATATCCGTAAATGGCTTGCAGGTGGCGGCGCAGACCGTCGGGCAACGCTCTCAGCGCCACCGGGAAGTTCTCGTGGCCGGCTCGGGCCATGATGTCCTCGAGGTCTGTGTGCTCTCTGAGGGTCTCGGACGACGCGGGCGAGGTCTCCGGCCTGTGGGTACCTCCCTCTGGTCCCCGGTCAGTTGTTCTCTTGATGGAACCACACCCCCGCCCAACGGGCACCGCGGTCGGCGTTACGGACGCGCTCTCACCAGGAAGAGCGCAAACCAACACTAGTGAGGTCAGATGTTTGGATTAATGTTTTGGGGCAATGAAGATCTCGATAATCACCATCTTCCCCGAGTACTTTCCCCAAGCCCTGGCGGTGGGGATCTTGGGGCGGGCCCTGGAGACTGGGTTGCTGGAGGTGAACCTGATCGACCTCCGAGACTACGCCGAGGGTACGCACCGGGCGGTGGACGACGCCCCTTTCGGGGGAGGACCGGGCATGGTGATGATGCCCGAGCCCCTCGCCAGGGCGCTGGATCCCCTGGAGGGGACCCATAGGGTGCTGTTCACACCGGCCGGCCGACGTCTTGATCAGGCCATGCTGGACCGGTGGTCGGCCCTTGATCACCTGACCCTGGTGTGCGGCCGCTACGAGGGGGTGGACGAGCGGATCGCCCAGCATTACATCGACGAGGAAGTCTCCGTGGGCGACTACGTGCTGGCAGGAGGGGAGGTGGCGGCCCTCCTGGTGACCGAGGGGATCGTCCGATTGCTGCCTGAGGCGGTCGGGAATCCCTGCTCGGTGGTTTTCGAGTCGTTCCGCGAGGGGCTGCTGGAAGAGCCGGTCTACACGCGGCCTTCGGA
Organism: Acidimicrobiia bacterium; assembly: GCA_965209025.1. GTDB lineage: Bacteria > Actinomycetota > Acidimicrobiia > Spongiisociales > ZC4RG35 > Bin76. Next base: position 2,137,295 of record OZ242375.1, read on the forward strand.
TTTCAGGGGCTGGCAGGCACCCGAGGTGCTGCTCTCCGGTGACCATCGACGCATCGCCGCCTGGAGAACCGCCCAGCGAAGGGAGCGAACGCGGGATCGTCGGCCCGATCTATTGGAGGGAATGTGCAATGTTGAGGAGTGGTAAGCTAGGGAGCAGGCGGGTGTCCGCCAATCCCTCTTTATCAACGCCACAGGTTTGACTATGAACGACATTCGGTTGCTTGAACAAGGTTTTCTCAAAGATGACCTACCCGATTTCCGGCCCGGAGACACCGTTCGCGTCCATGTTCGGGTGATGGAGGCCGGCCGGGAGCGCATACAGGCTTTCGAGGGGGTGGTGATAGGCCGGAGCGGGGGTGGCTTACAGGAGACCTTCACCGTTCGCAAGATCAGTTTCGGGGTGGGGGTGGAGCGCATCTTCCCGGTTCACGCCCCGATTGTGAGCCGGATCGAGGTGCTTCGCAAGGGGCTGGTACGCCGGGCAAAGCTGAATTACCTGCGGGGCCGTTCGGGTAGGTCGGCCCGCATAAAAGAGAGACGCGACTGACCGAAACCCAGCCTGAAGGCATCCTCCCGGTTCCCGTCACGGACCCCGAGGAGCAAGAAGCGGTTGACCCCAACGGCGTGCAGGCGACACCGGCTCGCCCCGGTTGGCGGTTCAAGTCGGCGGTGGCGGAGATGGCCGTGCTTTTGCTGGGGGCGGTCATCTTGGCGGTTCTCATCAAATCGCTTCTCATCCAGCCTTTCGAGATACCTTCCCAATCCATGCATCCCACGCTCCAGGTGGGAGACCGGGTGATGGTCTCCAAGGTGAGTTTCCTCTTCGGCGATCCGGCCAGGGGAGATGTGGTGGTCTTTTCGCCTCCTGGCCGCCCTGATCCGGACCGCAATGTGCTGGAGGTCGTATGGCACGAGGTCCGGGAGGCCTTCGGCTGGTATGACATATCAGAGGCCGACCTGATCAAGCGGGTGATCGCCACCGGAGGAGATCGAATCGAGATTCGGCGAAGTGAGGTCTGGGTGAACGGTGAACTCCTGGATGAGCCGTACCTGGGGTCTTCCACACAGCAGGATCTCACGGTAGAGGTGCCCGAGGATCACATCTTTCTGATGGGAGACCACCGGGCCAAGTCTTCGGACAGCCGGGTGTTCGGGACAGTCCACGAGGACATGGTGGTGGGCAAGGCCGTCCTTCGCATCTGGCCATTGGGCCGCATGGGCGGGATCTAGACAAATCAGGCGCAGGTCACCGGCGCTGGTGGAGGGGTCAGAGAGGCAGAACGAGGGTTGTCACACCCCTGCGGCACACCTGAAGAGTGGACTTCCGAAGCAACCATCCCTCCCGCCGGGACATCGGCCTGGCAGCCGAAGAACTGGCTGCCCGCTTTCTGGAGAGCAGGGGTTATCTGGTATTGGCCCGCAATTTGAGAGTCGGTAGGGGGGAAGTCGACATACTGGCCGAGATCGGCGGGGAGAGAGCGGTCGTCGAAGTCAGGAGCCGGTGGGCCGCCTCTGACGGGAGGTCGCCGGACCCGTTGGACTCCTTCGACGCCGCCAAGGCGCGACAGGTGAGAAAGCTGGCGGCATCCCTGCTTGCCCGGGCGCGTCGCGTCGATCTGATCACGGTCCGGTTCCATCGGGACGGGGTGGACCTGCTCTGGCTGCCCAGAGCCGGCTAACGGGTTAACCCGCCAGGAACGCCCACAGCACCACCGCGATGATCACCGCCAGGGCGGCGGCCACCATTACCAGGTCGGCGGTGGTCTTTCGCTGGGGGCGGAACGGATTGAATCCCATCTGAGGACTCAACCTAGCGTGACGCCTTACCCTATGGAAATATGTGGCTCGAGACCGAGGACCGTGGACCAATGCGGAGGCTGTGGCTGAACCGTCCCTTCCGCAAGAACGCCATCCCTCCCGAGGGATGGAGAGACCTGCAGGAAGCTTTCTACGCCTTTGAGCGTTCCTCCCAACGGGTACTGGTCATGTCGGGACGAGGGGGCGACTTCTGCGCCGGCGCCGATCTCGATCCGTCCGCCAGCCCCCGATCGGGCGGGGTGGTGGACGCCCAGCGCCGTTTGAAGGTGGTTGGGGACACCGCCGTGGCGCTTCATAAGCTGACCAAGCCCACCGTGGCAGCGGTGGACGGAGTTGCCGTGGGAGCGGGAATGAGTCTCGCCCTGGGATGTGATGTGGTGGTTGCCACCCACAGGGCCCGGTTCTCGGCCATCTTCGCCCGCCGGGGCTTGAGCTTGGATATGGGCCTGAGCTGGTTGCTTCCCCGGCTGGCCGGCGCCCAGTTCGCCAAGGAGATCGCACTGTCGGGCCGGATGGTCTCAGCCGCCGAGGCGTTGGAGAGGGGGCTGGTGTGGGCAGTGGTGGACCCCGATCGGCTGGAGGAGCGGGCAGCCGAGGTGGCCGAGGGGTTTCTGGCGGGGGCGCCCCTGGCGCAGATGTTCATCAAGCAGGGACTTGATCGTTCCTGGGAGTTGTCTCTCGAAGAGGCGACGGCCTGGGAGGGACAGTCCCAGTCGATATGCCTGGGCACCGACGACCATCGAGAGGGAGTGGCCTCTTTTCTTCAAAAGCGGCCCCCGCGGTTCCGCGGTCGCTAACTCGCCGGTTCCGGGTCGGCGCGGTCTTGTGAATCAAATTCGTTTGTCGCGGTAAAACCTGGAGAGGGGGGACAGCGAGGCCGGGGGTATCGCCCCATGCTGGTGGGGTGAGCACACGGGTGTATTCGGCGGCGATGACAGGGGCGACGCCCCGGCCGGTAAGCGTTGAAGTCCATCTGGGCAAGACCCGCTCCAAGTTCGGTCTGGTGGGACTGCCCGATACGGCGGTGAGAGAGGCCCGCTACCGCGTCAGGGCCGCCATGGCCTCATCCGGATATGAGATGCCCCGGAGCGAGGTGACCGTGAACCTTGCGCCGGCCGATCTTCCCAAGGCCGGATCGGCCTTCGACCTTCCCATCGCCTTGGGGGTGCTGATCGCTGACGGGAAGGTCTCGATCAGGCACCCGGGAGTGGTGGCAGTGGGGGAACTGGCGTTGGATGGGCGGGTCAGATCGTGCCGCGGCGTCTTGGCGGCCACCCTGGTGGCGGTCCGCCAAGGCATTCCCTGCATAGTGCCCCGGGAGATGGCGGAGGAGGCGGCATTGGTGCCGGCGGTGGATGTCTATGCAGTGGACCGGCTGGCCGAGGCGGTAAGTGCGTTGGAGGGGAGGAGCGCTCCCTCCTCCCGCCGGACGCCCGAGGCGCCCAAGCTCTCCGTCCCGGACATGGCGGACGTGCGCGGTCAGAAGTTCGCCCGGAGAGGCGTGGAGATTGCCGCGGCCGGTCGTCACCACCTCCTCATGTCCGGTCCTCCCGGAATGGGAAAGACGATGCTCGCCAAGCGGCTTCCCGGGATCCTTCCCCGCTTCACGGGGGAGGAGGAGATGGAGGTGGCGTGTGTATGGGCGGCGGCAAACCGTCGCCGCCCGGTTCGGGTCCGGCCGTTCCGCGCTCCTCATCACACGGCTTCGGTGGCAGGGCTCCTGGGCGGGGGGAGCGGGATCCCGACGCCGGGAGATCTCTCTCTGGCTCATCACGGAGTGTTGTTCCTGGACGAGTTGGGGGAGTTCCCGGCTCATCTCATCGACGCGCTTCGCCAGCCCTTGGAGGATGGATTGGTCACCATCACCCGCAGGGGGGTATCAGTGACTTTTCCCTGCCGGGCGCTGGTGGTCGCCGCCAGCAACCCCTGCCCGTGCGGCTGGTCGAACGACACCGTGCGACAGTGCCGATGTTCCCCGGCTTCGGTGGAACGCTACCGGCGTCGGCTCTCGGGTCCACTGCTGGACCGCTTCGACGTACGTGTATTCCTGGGGCGAATGGAGAAGGGGGAGATGACCGGGAATCCCGGGGAGCCCAGCGAGGCTGTGCGGAAGAGAGTCGAGAGGGCGCGGGAGATCCAGGCCCGACGCGGCGGGCTCAACGGAGACCTTTCCCCGGCTGCCCTGGACGCTCTTGCGTGGAGTGGCAAGGCCAAGCGAGTACTGGCGGGAAACATCGACCGGGGCAACCTCACCGGCCGGGGCTATGACCGGGTGCGGCGGGTAGCCAGGACCCTCGCCGACCTAGGAGGATCGGAGCGGGTGGAGAGTGTCCACGTGCTGGAAGCCCTTTCCTACCGAACCGGGGTTTGAGCCCGAAGGCGCCCCCGGTCCCGTACTTCTTCCACCGGCTGCGTCTGGCCTATTCGGGACTGCATCCCGAGCGGATTCACAGCCTGGTGAAAGCCTCCGACCCGGCGGAGGCGGTGCGGAGGATCGAGGCGGGCAGGGTCAGGGTCTCCCCTGCCGCGCGTGAAGCGGTCGGGGTCCCGGCCGAACGGCGCATGGCGGAACTTGCTTCCTCGGGCCTCTCGGTGACGCTGTTGGGCACGGATTCCTACCCTCCCTGGCTGGCCGCGATCCCCGACCCGCCCGATCTGCTCTTCGTCAGGGGAGTCCTCCCGACGTCGCCGGGGGTGGCGGTGGTGGGATCGAGAAGCGCAACCCGCTATGGCGTCAACCTTGCCAAGGCCGCCGGCGCGGCAGTGGCGCGGCGCGGCGCGGTGGTGGTCAGTGGATTGGCGCGTGGGATCGATGGGGCCGCGCATCAAGGGGTGGTGGAAGCCGGAGGTCGTGGAGTAGCGGTTCTGGGATGCGGTCTCGACCGGTGGTATCCGGTCTCTCATCGGCGGCTGGGGGAAGCGCTCTTGGAGAACGGTGGGGGCGTGGTGACCGAGTACCCGCCCGGGACCGTTCCCGAGCCGTGGCGGTTTCCGGTGCGAAACAGGATCATCACCGGTCTGTCCCGGGTGGTTCTGGTGGTGGAGGCGGCGGCGGGAGGGGGAGCCCTGATCAGCGCCCGGTTGGGCCTTGAGCAGGGACGGGAGGTGCTTGCCGTCCCCGGAGACATCAACCGGGCAACTTCCCGTGGTTGCAACGAACTGATCCGAGATGGGGCCATGCCGGTGTTGGGAACCGCTGACCTGTTGGACTTGCTGGAGCAGGAGGGCATCGTCAGTCCGATTAAGGCCGGTCACCAGGGGTCCGCACCGGACGACGCAGATGGAGGCTTGGTAGAAGCAATTGGAGAGGCCGGCGCCACCTTGGAAGTCTTGGCCGAGCGGATGGGATGGCCCCTCACCCGACTGCTGGTGAGCATCGGGGAACTGGAATCGGAGGGACGCATCTCCCGGGAAAGCGGAGTAATTCGGTTGAGGGAGGAACATGGGAGCGACGGGCAGGCGGAGGAATAGATTCGGCAGCCGCCGAGCAAAGGGTGGACGAAGGGCCGGAAGGCCGGGCTCTCATAAAACCCTGCCATTGACTCGGAGCGGTTCGTAGCATTGGGTGGGTGGCTGGTGTTTCTGTCCTGCCCGAGTGGGCCAAAGAGGACGTGGAGGCGTATCTGGGCCGCCTCGCGCGCCAACGGCGACTCTCCGGGCACACGGTGAACGCCTACCGGGGCGACATCACTCAATTCCTTGTCCTGTGCGCCAAGGTTGGGCGCCGTTCACTGGGGGAGATCGACCGGAATGACTTCCGACGGTTCTTCGCCTACCTGAACACCCGCGGGTTCGCCCGGTCCTCGGTGGTCCGAAAGGGATCGTCTCTTCGCGCCTTCTTCGGGGACCTCCACCAACGGGGTCGCATTCCCTTCAACCCTGCCGGCGCACTGCCGGTTCCGAAAGCGGGCTCCCACCTGCCGGTGGCCCTCCCGGAGAGGCAGTTGTCGGACGCCATCGAGGCTGTGGATGGCTCGGCGCCGGTCGATTTGCGGGACCGAGCCATCCTGGAACTGGCTTATGCCTCGGGGCTCAGGGTCTCCGAACTGGCCGCGCTAACGGTCCCGCAGGTCGAGGGAAGAGACCTGATAGTGGTATCGGGGAAGGGAGGGAAAGACCGCGCCACGCCCGTCGGGATCCCAGCTCAACGGGCCATTGGCCGCTGGCTGGAGGAGGGACGCCCCGCACTGGCCCGAGCGCACGCCGGAGAGGCCCTGTTCGTGGGCGTGAGAGGTGGGCGACTGGACCCTCGTCAGATCAGGCGCGTGGTACGTTCCCGGCTGGGGAGTTTCCCTCATGCCCTCCGCCATTCTTTCGCCACCCATCTCATAGAGGGAGGGGCCGACCTTCGCAGTGTCCAGGAACTGCTGGGGCACGCCAGTTTGGGCACCACTCAGATCTACACCAGCGTCAGCAACCGGCACCTCCGCTCCACTCATCACCGCACGCATCCCCGAGCCTGACGAGGGGACCGCTGAGACTCGGGCCATGAACCCCCGGAGGGCGGCGGGTCGGTTTCCCTCTCCTTCAGCGGCGTTGTAAAATGCTCATGGCAACGTCACAGGCCCGTTTCGTCCACTGGTCGGGAAAGGTCTTCACGGTCTTTCCTGTGGGGCGGGCGCCCCTCTTGCGGGCGCCGACCGGAGAATCCGGACAGCGGGCCGAGGAAAAACCAGGAAGGAGTGGTATATGACGGCTACCACCATGAAAGACCTAATCGATGCCGGTCTCCATTTCGGCCATGAGACCCGCCGGTGGAATCCCAAGATGGCCCCCTACCTGTGGGGTCAGTCCAACGGCATCCACATAATCGACCTCCGGCAGACTGTTCGCCTGCTGGACGATGCGATCGGCTTCGTTCGCCAAGCGGTAGCTGACGGCGGAAAAATCCTCTTCATCGGCACGAAGAAGCAGGCCCGGAACAGCATCGCCCAGCACGCCGAGTCGGCGAGCATGCCATATGTCAATTTCCGGTGGCTGGGAGGCATGCTCACCAACTTCCAGACCATTCGACAGCGGATTTCCTACATGAAGGAACTGGAATCGGAGGAAAACAGCGGAGAGATGCAGTCTCGTCCCAAGAAGGAGAGACTTCGACTCAGGAGAGATCTCGAGAAACTCCGCCGAAGCCTGGGAGGAGTGAGAGATCTCCAAGAGCTTCCGGCCGGGGTGTTCGTGATCGACGTCAACGCCGAGGAGACCGCGGTGCGGGAGGCGGTCCGTCTGGGGATTCCCATCGTGGCTTTGGTTGACTCGAATTGCAACCCCGAGCCAATAACCTACGTGATACCCGGCAACGACGACGCCATCCGTTCCGCCGAATTGCTCTGCTCCCTGGTAGCAGGCGCATGCCAGGAAGGAAGAGAGATGGCGAAGAAGAAGACGAAGAAGAAGGGATCCTCCTCGGAGGGCCCGGCGCCCGGATCCCGAGCAAGGAGCGGCAGATAGTGGCTGAGTTCACAGCCAAGGACGTCCAACGTCTACGGAGACGGGCCGGAGTGGGAATGATGGACGCCAAGAAAGCCCTCGTCGAGGCGGGCGGGGACATGGACAATGCCCATGATCTTCTCCGGGAGCAGGGCCTCTCCCAAGCGGCCAAGCGGGCCGATCGCGACGCCAACGAGGGAACGGTCGGGAGTTATCTTCACCATCAGTCCGGCCATCCGGTGATGGGTGTCTTGATCGAGTTGGCCTGTGAAACCGACTTCGTCGCCAAGAGCCCGGAATTCAATGAGGTTGCCAACGACATCGCCATGCATGTCTCGTGGTCGGCGCCACGCTGGATCGAGCGGGACGAGGTTCCCGACGATGTCCTCTCGCATGAGCGGGACCTCATCGCCCGCAGCGCGCGGACCGAGGGCAAGCCTGACGCGATCATTCCCCGGATCGTGGACGGCCGCATGGAGAAATTCTTTGTCGAAAACGTTCTCACCGAACAGGAGTTCGTCAACTCCCAGAAGTACGAGGGGACGGTTGGAGATATGGTGAAGACCCTGGCCGCGCGGGTGGGCGAAAACGTCAAGATCCGCCGGGTGGCGCGACTGGCGGTAGGTGAGCAGGAATCCTGATGACCTCCTCCCGCCGGGTCCTTCTCAAGCTGTCGGGGGAGGCGTTCTGCGAACAGGAAGGGGGGTTCGGGATCGATCCGGCCACAGTTGCGACCCTTGCCGGGGAGATAAGCAGGGCGCGGGAGATGGGTACCGAGATCTCGGTGGTGGTGGGAGGGGGGAACTTCTTCCGGGGCACCGCCCTGGCCGCCCGAGGCCTCGACCCCGCCACGGCTGATTACATGGGGATGCTCGCCACGGTGATGAACGGATTGGCGCTGCGTGACGCATTGGAGAAACACGGGATGACCACCCGGGTGATGAGCGCCATCACGATGCGGCAGGTCAGCGAACCGTACATACGCAACCGTGCGGTGCGCCACCTCGAGAAGGGACGGATCGTGATCTTCGTGGCCGGGACCGGCAACCCGTTCTTCACAACCGACACCACCGCTGCACTGCGGGCCATAGAGATCGGAGCGGAAGTGGTGCTCAAAGCCAGCAAGGTGGACGGTGTGTACAGCGCCGATCCTCATCTCGATTCCTCCGCCCGGCTGCTGGAGTCTGCTTCCTACATGGATGTCATCTCACAGAACCTCAAGGTGATGGATATGACCGCGATTACGCTGTGTCGGGAGCACGGCCTCCCTATCGTTGTATTTGACATGTCCGGACCAGGCAATGTGTATCGGGCCCTGATCGGCGAGCCGCTCGGCACCAGGGTGGGCTAGGGAGTTCTCATGATCGACGAGGTTCTAGAGGAAGCCAATCTCCTGATGGAGAGCTCCGTGGAATTCGTGACCGGGCAATTCGCGGTGGTGCGAACCGGTCGGGCCAATCCTCAGATCGTCCAGAACCTGCGGGTCAACTACTACGGTGCCTCCCTTCCCCTCCAGCAACTTGCCAACTTCACGGTACCTGATCCACGGCTACTGGTGATCCACCCATATGACAAGAGCGCCATCCCCGAGATAGAGAAGGCGCTCCACGGTTCGAATCTCGGGATCAACCCCGCTAACGACGGGGTGGTGATCAGGTTGGCCTTTCCGCCCCTGACCGAGGAACGCCGGATGGAGTTGATTCGCATAGTTCGCCGGCAGGCGGAAGACGGCAGGGTATCCATCCGGAACGTCCGTCGCGGGGCAAAGTCAGACTTGGAAGCCCTCAAGGGGTTATGCTCGGATGACGACCTTCACCGCGCCGAGAGGCAGCTTCAGGACCTGACCGATCAGACCGTAAAGCAGGTGGATGAGCTGCTGAGGCGCAAGGAAGCCGAGTTGCTGGAGGTATAGCGGGTAAATGAAACCGCCGGACACCACCTGGGTCCCCGACTGGGAGCCTGACGAGGAACCGACTCCCATCAGACCGGTGCGACGGACGGAGTCCGGCGAACCCGATCCGGTCTTGACGGGGGAGAGTGTCTTCGACAGCCGCACGACCCAGCATCAGGCCCTGGCTGAGGAAGTGATGGAGGCCGAATCCAAGGAGCACCGCCAGCAGGCGGTGGCGGCGGCCATCCCTGGTGTCGAGTCGGGGATGCTGGGCTTCGAAGATGTGACGGGACGGACCGGGATGGCAACCGAAGACGTCGAGGCGGCGGAGCAGGCCCAGTCATCGGACGTCGTCACACGGATCGTCAGCGCAATGGTGATGGTGGGAGTGGTGATTATCGCTCTCTACCTGGGCGAGGCATGGCTGACCGGATTGATATTGGTGGCCATGGGCCTGGGACTGGTCGAGTTCTATATGGCCGTCCGGTCCGTCGGTTACCGGCCCATGGCCCTGTTGGGACTGATCGGGGTGTTGGGAGCGGGAGTCGGAGCACACATGTCGGGACTGGGATCGATGGGAGGGGTGCTGGCGGGGGCGGTGGCATTGGTATTGCTTTTCTATGCTGCGGCCTCGCGCAGGATGGCCGTGGAGAATGCCACCCTGACCCTGCTCGGGATGATCTGGATATCCCTTCTTTCCTATGCCGTGGTGATAGGCCGCGCCGAAGACGGAGTAGCGCTACTGGTTTGGGTGTTGTTATTGAACTCGGTATTCGACACAGCGGCGTTTGTGGTGGGCCGGGCGCTGGGGAACCGGCCATTGTCCCCGTCCCTTTCGGCCAAGAAGACTTTCGAGGGTTTGCTGGGAGGAGTGGTAGCCACCTTCGCCATCGCCGCCATCTTCTCCACTCTGCCCACCTTTTCGGTTCTCACTCTCTATCAGGCGCTGTACCTGGCGGCGGTCGTCTCGGTGCTTGCCCCTCTCGGAGATGGCATGGAGTCGGCCGTAAAGCGGTCGATCGGCCTCAAGGACATGAGTTCCCTCCTTCCCGGGCACGGCGGCATACTGGACCGCATCGATGGTTTGTTGCTGGTGTTGCCGGGCGCCTATTACCTGTTTTCGGTGTTTGACTACCTCTAGGGGCCCGCTTCTTCCCCGGTTTGGTATGCTCGGCCTGACCGGAAGGGAGGCGTTTTAATGGTGGGCGCGTTGGTGGTCCTGCTGGGGATCGTGTTCTTTGTCACCGTACACGAATTGGGGCACTTCCTGGCGGCCCGCGCCACCGGAATGAAGGCAACCGAGATGTTCTTCGGCTTCGGTCCGAGGCTTTGGTCGGTGAAGAAGGGCGAGACCGAGTACGGCTTCCGTCTCCTGCCCTTCGGAGGATTCGTGAAGATCGCAGGCATGGGGCCCTTTCAGGACGACGAGACGGATCCGGAACGCTCCTACTACCACAAGAAGTTCTGGCAGAAGATGACGGTGGCCCTCAGCGGCGTGGCTATGAACTTTCTCATGGCCTTCCTGATCCTGGCCGGTCTGTTCCTGGTGGTGGGCGTCACCGGCTACACCAATCAGGTCGTGCACGTGGTGGACGAACTGGCCGATGGGTCCTCCACCCCGGCGGCCGATGCGGGGATCCAAGCCGGGGACCTGATTCTGGCGCTCGACGGTATGCCCACCGAGAGCTGGGAGGAGACGGCTAGGTTACTGGCCGAGCGTCCCGGACGGACTGTGCTCATCGAGCTGAGCAGGGATGGCGTGATCATGAGGGTGGAGACGACATTGGCCACCCGGTTCGATTCCGAAGGGGTGGAGAGGGGGTTCTTGGGAGTTGGGCCGGCCATCGAGACTCGCTCGGTGGGTTTGGGAGGGGCGGTCGCCGCCTCGGCGAGTGACATCGCGGAGGCGGTGGGTCTCACCTTCAGCGCCATTGGCCAGTTGGTCAGCCCGTCATCGCTGGCGGAGTTGGCCGGGGGGATTCTGGGAGGGGAGGTCTCCGAGGACAACCGTCCGGTCAGTCCGATCGGGTTGGCCAACATCGGAGCGCAGATCGGCGAGCGAGGCGTGGCCAACGTGGTGAGGTTGTTAGCATATTTGAATGTCGTGCTGGGTGTGTTCAATGTCATTCCCGCATACCCCCTGGACGGTGGGCACGTGGCGGTGGCGCTCTATGAGAAGATCTTGAAGCGTCGCGCCCGGCCGAGAGTGCTTATTTCCATAGCGGCAGTGGTGACCGTGCTGGTGGTCTTCCTGGGCGTGGCGGCCCTGGTGCTGGATGTGATCGACCCCATCCGGCTGTGAGAGACGCCCGCTCCTTCGTTCGCCCGAGACGGCGCACTCGCGCCATCAAAGTCGGATCGGTGCAGGTCGGAGGCGACGCCCCGATCACCGTGCAGTCGATGACCACCACCAAGACCCATGACGTGGACGGCACCCTGGCGCAGGTGTATGCCTTGGCAGGAGCAGGCGCCGACCTGGTGAGGATTACCTGCAACACCGTGGAGGCAGCCCAGGGGCTGGCGGAGATCGTTCCCCGTAGCCCGGTCCCGATAATCGCCGACATCCACTTCCAATACCGCCTGGCCCTGGCCGCCTTGGAGAGTGGGGTTTGCGGCCTGCGGCTCAACCCCGGCAATATCCGCCGTCCGAGCCACATCAAGGAAGTGGCCCGTGCGGCCGCCGAGCAGCAGGTCCCGATCCGCGTGGGGGTCAACGCCGGTTCGCTTGACAAGGACATCCTCAGCCGCCACGGAGACGCCACTCCGGAGGCGCTGGTGGAGTCGGCATTGCTGGAGATCCGGTATCTGGAGGAGGTCGACTTCTCCGACATCAAGATCTCGGTCAAACACTCCCACGTCCCGACCATGATCGAGTCCTACCGCCTCTTGTCGGATGAGGTGGACTACCCGCTTCACCTGGGGGTGACGGAGGCCGGTCCCCCTCCCGGGGGTCTGATCAAGTCGGTGGCGGGAATATCCACCCTGCTGATGGAGGGCATCGGGGACACCATCAGGTTCTCTTTGACCGCCGACCCGGTGGTGGAAGCAGAGTCGGGACGGCGTCTGTTGGAATACCTGGGTCTGCGGGAGCGTCGCAGCCTCGACTTGATTGCCTGCCCTTCCTGCGGACGGGCGGAGGTTGATGTGATCGAGGTGGCGCAGGTTGCCCAGGAGGCGCTGGAGAAGGAGAACCTTCCCATCCAGGTGGCGGTGATGGGGTGCGTGGTGAACGGCCCGGGAGAAGCCCGGTCCGCCGATCTCGGCATAGCTGCCGGCCGGGGCCGGGGACATCTTTTCATCAAGGGCGAAGTGGTGGCGGTGGTACCCGAGTCCGAGATGGTGGAAGCTCTGGTGTCCGAAGGCCGCCGTCTGGTCGAGGAGGGGGTAGAGGCTCGCTTGGCGGCGGCGGATTCGTCTGCGGCCAAAGAGGCCGAGGCGGACCGGCTCCGGCTGCTGGACATCCAGCCTGATGCGAATTCCGCAGCGGAGCGTCGTCAGCGGGTGGAGATAATTGCTCGAGGGGCGAAGACCTAGTCCGTGGCGACGTAGGCCGTCGAGGAGACGGAAGTTGAGTTCGGGTATCGAGGGCAAGGTAGCCGTCATCACCGGCGGGAGCAGGGGTATCGGCCTGGCCGTCGCCGCCGAGTTGTTGGGTCTCGGGGCGGCGGGGGTGGCTATCACTTCCCGCCAGCCCGGGAATCTGGAGGAGGCGGTGGCCCAACTGAAGGCGGATGGGAGAGATTTCGAGAGAGTGTTTCCGACCGTCGCCCGGGCTGACGATGACAGCCATGCCGGCAGGGCGATCCGGGAGACGATCGAGCGGTTCGGGAGCTGTGACATACTGGTGAACAATGCGGGCACCAATCCTGGCGCCGGCAACCTCATGGAGGTTTCCCGGGACGCAGTCGACAAGACCTGGGCCGTGAACCAGCGCGCCCCGCTGGTCTGGACCCAGGAGGCATGGGCGCAATGGATGGGGTCCCACGGGGGTTGCGTGGTGAACGTGGCCTCGGTGGGAGGAGTTCGTCCTGCTCCCTTGCTGGGCGCCTACAACATCTCCAAGGCCGCCTTGATCTACATGACCAGCCAACTCGCCATGGAGCTTGCCCCCCGGGTGCGGGTCAACGCGGTGGCGCCCGCCGTTATCAAGACCCGGTTGTCGGCCATGCTCTGGGAGTCCGATCCGGCCGGCACGGCTCGGCTGCACCCCATGCAGAGACTCGGAGAGCCCGGGGACGTGGCCCGGGCCGTGGCGTTCCTGTGTTCGGAAGACGCCTCCTGGATAACGGGAGTGACGCTTCCCGTGGACGGAGGGGTGCTGGGCGCCACCCCCGGGATGGGATGATGGCCCACCCCTCCTTCGACCCGCAGTTGGCGCTCTCTTACCTGGAGGGTCGGCGATCCCCAGAGCCGTTGTTCGCCGAAGCGGCCCGGCTCCGCGATGAGGGGAAAGGGCGGACAGTCACCTACAGCCGCAAGGTGTTCATCCCGTTGACCACCCTGTGCCGCGATAGTTGCACTTACTGCACCTTCGCCCAGCCTCCGGGAGGAGGAGGGATGTTCATGCCCCCCGAACAGGTGTTGGCGGTGGCGAAAGCCGGGGAGGCGCACCAATGCACGGAGGCTTTGTTCACCCTGGGCGACCGCCCAGAGGACCGCTGGCCCTCGGCCAGGCGCTTTCTGGACTCCCAGGGGTGCGAGAATACGCTGGAGTACACCCGCCGGATGACCGAAATGGTCAACCGTGAGACTTCCCTCTTCCCCCATGCCAATCCGGGGGTGATGACCTTCACCCAGATGGAGGCTCTCCGCCCCTCCAACCCGTCGATGGGCCTGATGTTGGAGAACATCTCGGACCGGCTCACCGAACCGGGAATGCCCCACTTCAACTGCCCCGACAAAGTCCCTTCGGTCCGGGTTAGGGTGATCGAGGATGCGGCGCGGTTGTCGGTGCCCTTCACGACCGGCATTCTGGTCGGGATCGGAGAGCGTTCCACCGAGATCATCGATTCCCTGGTGGCGCTCCGGGACCTGGCGGATGGGGGAGGCCACATCCAGGAGGTGATCGTCCAGAACTTCCGAGCCAAGTACAACACTCCCATGCGGCTCAATGCCGAACCGATTCCCGCCTGGTTCATGCGGGTGGTTGCCTTGGCTCGCTGGATCATGGGCCCGGAGATGAACCTGCAGGTCCCCCCCAACCTGACCGAGCGCTACGAGATGTACCTGGATGCGGGCATCAACGATTGGGGAGGAGTCTCCCCCCTCACCATCGACTGGGTGAATCCGGAGGCGCCCTGGCCTCACCTGGAAGCCCTGCGCCGCCGGACGGAGGCCGCCGGTTTCCAATTGCTTCCCCGCCTGCCGATCTACCCCTCCTACCTGTCTGACCGGTGGGTCGATCCCTCCCTGCTTCCCAAAATCATGAGGGCGGTGGACTCGAGGGGCTATGCACGGGCTCCTCAGGCCGGACCGGCTGCTCGTCCGGCCATTTCGGTCGTTTCGTGACCGGGATGGGGAAGATGTAGCCTGACAAGATGATGATCGCCACTGACCGGACCATCACATTCCTGCGCACCAGGCCGGCGGAGGCCGCCACCGCCGCGGTGGCCGAGGCGCGAGTTCGGGAGGGAACCACCACCCTGGAGATGGATTCTCCGGGAGCAGCCGACTTGCGCGCCGCCCACCGGGCAGGTCTGCTCATTTCCGCCGGGCAGGCAGACCCGTCGGAAGCTACGCGGATCGTTGACCCCGACCAGGCGTTGGAGCTTGCCAAGGCGCATACTCCCGGTTGGCTGGTCACCGTCAGGAACTCGGGCCCCGCCGAGGTGGTGCTGGATGCTCTGGCCCGCAGTGAAGCAACCTTCCTGCGCACTACCCGGAGCACGGTCAGAGCCGCCGCCGATGTCTGTTCCCTGCCTGCCATCGAGGCGGTGGTGTCTGTCTTCGTCGATGATGTGGATCAGGCCGAGACTGCCGTTCTGGAGGGAGCCGGGGATCTGCTGCTCCGCGACTGGGACGCGGATCGGATCGGAGAATTGCGCCGGAGACTGGCTCCCCACCAGTTGGTGGAGCGGACTGCCCTGCCTCCGGGCCTGGAGATCGACGCGGTCCGCCAAGTCCTCTCCAGAAGCGCCTTCCGGGCCTGGCTCCAGCAGGTGGATGCCTCGGGGGCCGCCCGTCCCCGTTACACCTGGGCGTCCGGACGCGCCGAGCCCGCACCGGTTCCTGCTCGACGATTCTCGGCTGCGTGGCCCGATTCTGTGTGGGTCGCAGGAGCAGGCGCCCGGGAACTGGAGGGAGCGGGAAGCCTCCGTCCCATCCTGGAGCGGTCGCTGGCCGGAAACCCTCCAGTGGTGGCCGAGACGGAGGCCCTGTTCGGGGCAAGAGGGGATCAGGTGGAGGCTGTGGCGTGGACCGCCGACCAACTCCGTCGCCGGACGGTGGGAGACCTGGTCACCTATGTCGTCAATCGGAACATCAACTACACCAATCTCTGCTATTTCCGGTGCGGCTTCTGCGCCTTCTCCAAGGGACCGCGTAGTCTCAATCTTCGCGGGGACCCCTATTTAATGTCCATCGCCGACATAGTGCAAAGGGCTCGGGAGGCATGGGACAGGGGCGCCACGGAGGTGACCCTGCAGGGCGGGATTCACCCGGAATTCACCGGGGAGTTCTACTTACGGGTGACCGAGGCCATCAAGGCGGAACTGCCGGATATGCACATCCACGGGTTCACCCCTCTTGAGGTGTGGCAAGGCGCTGAGACCCTGGGGGTACCGGTGAGGGAGTTCCTCACCCGATTGAAGGAAGCCGGCCTCGGAACCCTTCCCGGAACAGCCGCCGAGATTCTGGACGACGATGTCCGCCGTTACCTGTGTCCGGACAAGATCCGCACCTCCCAGTGGGCACAGGTGATGTTGACCGCCCATGAGCTGGGCCTCAGGGCCACCGCCACGATTATGTTCGGGCACATCGACCATCACCGCTCCTGGGCCAGGCACCTGGACGTGATACGCCAGATCCAAGCGCGCACCGGAGGGTTCACCGAATTGGTTCCCCTTCCCTTCGTTCACATGGGCGCGCCCATCTGGCTGAACGGCAAGGCTCGTCCCGGGCCCACGTGGGATGAGGTGGTGCTAATCCATGCGATCGGACGGATTGCCCTTGACGGCTTGGTCCCCAATATCCAGGCGTCCTGGGTGAAGCTGGGACTGGACGGCGCCGGACGGCTGCTGGACGCGGGTTGCAACGACCTGGGGGGCACCCTCATGGGAGAGATAATCACCCGTTCCGCCGGGGCCGCCCATGGACAGGAGTTGTCTCCCGAGGACTTCCGCAGGACCATAACCGCCATGAATCGGCAGGTGGGTCTCCGGGATACCGAGTATCGTCTCCTCCTGACCGCTTAGCGAGGCGAGGCGCCATGGCCTCCTACTACGACAGCATTCCCAGCCATCTGGCCTCCTGGATAGAGGCTCAGCCGATGTTCTTCGTAGCGACTGCCCCCTCCGGCGACTCAGGACACATAAACCTCTCTCCCAAAGGCCTGGACACCTTCCGGATCGTCGATCCTCACACGATCGCCTACCTGGATCTGGTGGGAAGCGGCGCCGAAACCATCGCCCACCTGCGACAGAACGGAAGAATCGTGGTCATGTTCTGCGGGTACGACCAACCCCGGCGAATACTGCGGATCTGGGGGGAGGGAAAGGCCCATTATCCCGGTACGGCGGAACATTCCCTCCTGGCCGAGAGCTTTCCCGATATTCCCGGCTCCCGCTCCATAATCAGGGTGGCCATCACGAAGCTGGGCACGTCCTGCGGGGGCGGGGTGCCGCTCATGGAGATGGTCTCCCAGCGGGACTACCTGCCGACGTGGGCAGAGAAGAAGGGGCCCGATGCCATGTGGGAGTACCAGAAGGAGAACAACGCCCTCAGTCTGGATGGCCTTCCCGCAATGGATTTCTCCCGCGGCTGATACTCGTCGGGTAAGGCAGGTCCGTTGATTGATGTCTTCATCGAGGACACTCTTGCTCCGCAACGCCGACGCGCTGGTGACGATGGATGACGGCGGAACCGAGATCGCCGATGGGGGGTTGTTTGCCCGGGATGGTTGGATCGAGCAAGTGGGCCCGACGTCCGATCTTCCCGACACCGCCGATCAGGTGATCGAATGCCGCGGGTCGGTGGTGATTCCCGGTTTGGTCAACACTCATCACCACTTCTTCCAGACCCTCACCCGTGCGATGGCCCAGGATTCGGAGTTGTTCGATTGGCTGGTGGAACTCTATCCGGTGTGGTCCCGGGTGACGCCTGAACATGTCCGGGTGTCTACCATCACTGCCCTTGCGGAACTGGCCCTGTCGGGATGCACGACCGCATTCGATCACCACTACTTCTGGCCTAACGGCTCGACACTGGATGACCAGGCAGAATCGGCCCAGGAGGTGGGAATCCGGTTTCATATCTCCCGGGGGTCGATGAGCGTGGGTCGTTCCCAGGGCGGCCTCCCTCCCGATGAGTGGGTTGAGAGCGAAGACGCGATCTTGGCAGACTGTGAGCGGGTCGTGTCCCGGTATCACGATCCTTCTCCGGGCGCGATGACCCGCATAGTGATCGCCCCATGCTCGCCGTTCACGGTCAGCCCTGACCTGATGCGCCAATCCGCCGCCCTGGCCCGCTCCTTGGGGGTGAGACTTCACACCCATCTGGCCGAAACTCTTGACGAGGAACGGTATTGCCAGGAACTGTTCGGGGTGCGACCGGTGGACTTCGCCGAACACGTGGATTGGCTGGGAGACGATGTCTGGTTTGCGCATGCGGTCCATGTCTCCGGAAACGACATCGCCAAAATGGCTGCCGCCAAGACCGGGGTAGGCCATTGCCCGACCTCGAACATGCGTCTCGCATCGGGTGTGGCGCCCCTGACCGGGTTTCTCAAGAATGGAGTGCCCGTGGGCCTGGGAGTGGACGGGTCGGCCTCCAATGACTCCTCTCACATGCTGGCCGAGGCTCGGCAGGCTCTCCTGGTCGCCCGCATGGCCCGCGCCATGGAACGTTCGGATGAGCCCATGCTCACCGCCAGATCGGCTTTGCGGGTGGCCACTCGAGGGGGCGCCGAGGTGCTGGGCCGGACCGACATCGGGTCTCTGGAGCCCGGCAAGGTCGCCGACGTGGCCTGCTTCCGCACCGACGGGGTATCCATGGCCGGCGCCCACGACCCGGTTGCCGGGCTGGTGCTGTCCGGTCCCCATCATGTCGATCGGCTCATCGTCGGGGGTCACAGCGTGGTGGTGGACGGCCGGTTGGCGGGTATGGAGTTGGGTTCTCACCTCGAACGCCACCGACAGCTTGCCCGCTCATTGGTTATGTGATACCCGGGAGGCTTGTCTCCGGGACTCTCACACCGGACTGACCACTTCCGCCAGCGTCCGGCGGTTTTAGGTTTACCCCGGTGTTCTAGCCCGTCGCCAGCCGGCGTCGGTGCCATCTCTCCCACAGTGCCAGCATGGAAGGCAACACCAGTATCGCCGCCACCAGGGAGAGGCCGACCGCGTAGACCGTGACCTGACCCATTTGCTGGAAGGGCGTGAGCCTGGAGGTGATCAGGACGCCGAATCCGGCCATGGTGGTGAAGGCGGACCCCGCCAACGCCCCGCCCGTGTGCCGAGACGTCGACCGCAGCGCGTCGTTCAGGTCCTCGAAGCGCTCCCGGTCCTCGCCGAATCGCCGGGCGATGTGGATCGTGTAGGGAACCCCTATCCCTATCGAGAGGGCGGACAGGGTGGCGGTCACCGGTCCGATGGGAATGCCGGTGGCGAACATCAGTCCGTAGGTCCAGAACACCACCAGAGCCACGGGGATCATGGTGATCACCCCGAAGAACGGTCGGCGGTTCTCCACCCAGAAGCTGATCATCATCACCAAAGTGGCGACCACCAGGGTAAAGAGCAGCGATCTGGTCTGCGAGTCGGCCAACTCCACGATGATCAGATTGGTGATGATCTCGGTGGAAGTAGCAATCACGCTTATCCCCGCGTCGGACAACTCCGCAAAGTTCTCCAAGAGGTCTTCCCGGAGTTGCAGCGCTCCGGTCTCCGCGGCTTGGGTGTTGATCTCGAACAGCAAGGCGTCGTAGCCGGACTCTCCCCGGTGGAGGACGCCTCCGGCTTGCCTGGGCGCCGAAACCAGCATCTCGTCCCACAGCGCGGTTACGTCGGTCCCGGGAGGGACCCGCATGTCCATGCCCAGGTTGGCGGCCCGGGCGGCGGACGCTACAGACTCGTTGGGCGGACCCTGGGGACCGCCGTTGCTCAGGGCGTTGAGCACCGCGATCGGAGAGTTGGCGGAGGGCATCTTCCCAAGGGGCGTCTCGAACACCACCACGTTCTCCACCTCCGCCAGACCCATCCCGGCTGAGACCAGGGCGTTGTGCACCTCCGGAGAGGAAAGGTCTTCACCCTCGATCAGGACCTGGGTCGACTCGCCCAGGCCTCCCCCGAATTCCTCCTGGAGGATTTCCAGCGCACGGACGCCGGGGGCGTCGCTGGGCAGGAAGTCGGTGAATGAGAACCTCACCTCCAACTGGTTCAAGCCCCACATCCCCATTCCTCCCAGGAACAAGGCCACCAGCACAACCAGAACCGGGACCTTCTCCGCCAACACCGAGGTGCCGGCTATCAGGCGAGGAAGCAGGCGGTCTGAGGAAGCCTTCATGCCCCCTACCGGCAGAGAACTCTTCGTTTCGAGTTGGCGGTCCACCCTCCTGGCCAGGATCAGCACCCGCAGGAGTCCCCATGAGAACTTGCCTCCCTTTTCGGTTCTCCGATCCAGGATTGTGCGGGCGGCGGGGAAGAAGGTGAGGGTCAGGATGAAGGAGACCGCAATGCCGATCGCCGCCAGCACCCCGAAGTCGGCCAATGCCGGCACCGGGCTCAGGACGTTGGTGAGGAAACCTATGGCGGTGGTCACGGTGGCCAGCGCCAGGGCTATGCCGACGGTGCCGATGGCGGTGCGGACCGCGCCGTCCACATCCTGCCCGCGGCCCACCTCCTCGCGGTATCGGGAGGTGATGTGGATTCCGTAGTCCACGCCCAGTCCGATCAGGAGGATGGGGATGATCTGGGTGATGTTGTTGAAGGAGGCTATTAGTCCGACTCTTTCCAGCAGCACCCCGATGCCCTGCATGAACGTGATGGCGGCCGAGATGGTGAAGAGAGTCAGGAGGGTGTCGGCCAGGGTCCGGCGACCCGATTGGGCCAGGGCGCCCCTCCCGGCCGGTTTGAGCCAGTACACAAAGCAGAGAATGACCAGAATGATCAGCGCGGCCATCCCGAACAGCCGTCCGATCTCGCTTTCAGCGTCTCCGGAGTCCTCGAACAGCAGGTTGAAGCTGAAGGGAATGACCTCCAGCCCATCGGGGGTGGGTATGGCGCGCAACGCCCTGGCCACCTCCGAATCGTTGTCTATGGCTTCATCGAGATCCTCTTCTTCTACCCCAACCGGCACTTTCGTGAACACCAGGACCAAACCTGCCTCCGCCGTGGCCGACGGCGGGTCGCTGTTCTGGCTGATCAGCGACGCCAACCGCGGGTTCGCCTCCGATCCCGCCATTGCCGCCAGGTAAAGGTCCTTCACGTCCTGGTCGCTGGCTACCGAGGCGTCCGTCCTGGCCGCCATGGCTATCGCCGGGTCGAGGTAGCTGAACCAGGCGCCCCTTCCCGGCGCGAAGGAAAGGTTGTCGGAGAGAGCCTCGCTTCCCAGGACGGAGTTGATTTCGCTCACCACCTCGAAGGCTTCCTTGGTGAAGACATCACCGCCTTCCCTTCTGACTATCACCTGGAGGACGCTTTCCTGGGTTTCGTCATCACTGAACAAGTCACTGATCCGGTCGGAAGCCAGCAACTCCGGGTTGTCCGGGGACAGGCCTTCGTTGCCCTGCCCTATCACGATCTGACCGGACAGGCGGAAGAAGACCCCGAAAAGGACCAGAGTGACCAGCACCACTGCCCAGGGCGCCTTGGACACGATGAACTGGAACCCTCTGAGGACGGTTTTCATTTGGGTCTCGAACTCCCTTCCGGCCGTCGATGCCGGAGTCATATGGTCGCCTACTTGCGGGAGCCTATGGGGGTTTTGTTCTTATGGCGAATCCCTTAACGAATGCCCGATTCCGACGCGCTGGCGGGCTGTGAGAATGCTTTACCTCCACGCCTCGGAGGTGATAACCTAGGGAGATAACTTGAGGAACCGCCCACCAGCCAGACTTGTCCACCGAGCCACGGTTCCCAGGTTTTTCTTTGAGGTCATTCACATGACGGGGGAAGCGGAGCGCCAACCACAGTGACTGCTATGCTCGCCAGTTCCCAAAGGCAGTTGTTCGCCGGCGCCCACGAGGACGAACCCGCCAACGACCTTCATCCTCGACCTGCGGACCCCGCGGATTCGGAGTCTGCCCTCCATCATCCCACCGACACGGGGCACGCCGATCCGGATGAGACGAGCTACAACGAAAACGGGTACGTGGAGATCGACCCGGCAGGTTTCGTGGATACATACCGACCTCCCGCCATCGACGGGGACTTTCGCGGAAAGCACGTCGTGACCGTCGAGCAATTCGGCAGGGAGGACCTCAAGATACTCTTCGAAGCGGCCGCAACCTTGAAGAAGCGGATTCGATCGGGTGACCGGGGGGTGGTGGAGATCGCCACCGGTCAGGTCCTCGCCCTGCTCTTCTTCGAGGCCAGCACCAGGACCGACATGTCCTTTCAGGCGGCCATGCTCCGGTTGGGCGGCAAGGTGATCGGCGCATCCAACGGCATTCAGTTCTCCTCGGTCTACAAGGGAGAGGACCTTCCCGACACCGTCAGGGCGGCGGGATGCTACGCGGACGTGATCTCCCTTCGGCATCCCCAGGTGGGCGCCTCCTACATGGCGGCCCACTACCTGGACCTGCTGGCCGAGAAGATCGGACGGCGGCCAGTGGTGATCAGCGCGGGGGATGGTGTGGGCGAGCACCCCACGCAGGCTCTCCTGGACCTGTTCACCATTCTGGAATCCAAGCGAACGGTGGACGGGCTGGCCATCACTATGGTGGGGGATCTGAAACACGGCCGCACCGTTCACTCCCTGGCGAAGTTGCTGGCCACCTACGGGGCTCGCCAGACCAAGGTCAACTTCGTCTCGCCCCCCTCCCTGACCATGCCGGACTCCATCGTCCGGCGCCTCCAGGAAGCGGACATAACCGTCTCGGAGACTTCGGACCTGGAGGAGGTCTTGGGCCGCTCGGACGTGATCTACTGGACCCGGGTCCAGGAGGAGCGGTTCGCAGATCAAGGCGATTACGAGGAGGTCAAAGCAGGCTTCATCATGACCCCCGCCGTCATGGGCCGGGCCCGCCGGGACTCCATCTTGATGCATCCCCTTCCCCGCAAGCATGAGATGGGAGGACCCGCCGACCACGAGTTGTTGGACGCCGACCCTCGCTCCGTGTACTTCCAGCAGATGGAGAACGGGATGCTGGTACGCATGGCGTTACTGGCCAAGCTCCTGAGGGGGGTCCACGTCTAGGCCTGCCTGACCGGAACCGCTGGTCGGCGAGGGTGGGTCTCCGGATAGAATCAGAGGCCGTGGCGACCGAGTTTCTCCTTCCCGACATTGGCGACGGACTGACCGAGGCCGAGGTGGTGCGTTGGCTGGTGGACGAGGGCGCGCAGGTTGGCAGGGACGATCCACTGGTGGAGGTGGAGACCGACAAGGCAGTGGTGGTCATCCCCTCTCCGGTGGAGGGGACCGTGCTCCGGCACGGCGCCGCGCAGGGGGAGACGATGGCGGTGGGAACTGTGCTGGCCGTGATCGGCTCACCCGAAGAGGCCCCCACTCCAACCTCCGGGTCGTCGGCCCCCGGGGACGGTTTGGGTTCCCGGGTGACGGCGGCCGCGAAGGAGCCTTCCTCCCACCGAGCGCCTCCGGCGGTGCAGGCCTTGCCGGTGGTACGCCGTCTGGCCCGCCAGCATGGGGTGGACCTCGGGGGCGTCCGGGGCTCGGGTCCCGGCGGCCGGATAACCCGGCAGGATGTATTGGACGCGGCCGGGGGAGCAGGTCCCGTTGCCGGTCCCCCGCCGGAAACGGCGTCCGCCACCCGGGGAGTCCGACGCCGACCGCTCACCAGATTGCAGAAGACCATCGTCGCCAACATGTCTAGGGCTTGGTCGGAGATCCCCCATGTCACCGCATTCGATCAGGTGGACGTCACCCGGTTGGTGGCAGCGCGAAGGTCGCTGTCGGAGAGTCACAGCACCGATGTCTCGTTCGATGCCCTGATCATTGCGGCGACGATCCCCGCCCTGCGTCGCTTTCCCGAGTTCAACTCCACCCTGGAGGGCGATTACCTCCTGGTTCACTCGGGTTACCACATCGGATTGGCCATCAACGCCCCCGACGGCCTGCCGGTTGGGGTGCTGCGCGACGCCGGGGATATGTCGGTCCTTCAGATCGCCGAGGCAACCAGGCGTCTGGCGGAGGGAGGGAAGTCCCGCACCCTCGGCGTGGAGGAACTCACCGGGCAGACCTTCACCGTCACCAACATCGGCGCCTTGGGAGGAGGATTCGGCACTCCCATCATCCCTCCCGGGAACACCGCCGTCCTGGCTGTGGGCAGGGTCGCCGACGCCCCGGTGGCCGAGGACGGGAGGGTGGTGGTTAGGCCGGTGATGCCACTCTCGCTCTCCTTCGATCACCGGGTGATAGACGGGGCCCTGAGCCGTCGCTTCATGGATGTCGTAGTCGCGAATCTTTGTGAGCCGACTCTCTTCCTACCCTAAGTCCAAATCATGACAAATTACGAGATAGCCGGGAACGCCACTCCCCACTCCGCCGAAGTCCTCACCGCCGAAGCCGCTTCCCTCCTTGCGGATCTCCACCGTGAGTTCGATTCCCGTCGCCGGGATCTCATGGAAATGCGGGTGGATCGGCAGAGAGAGTTCGACCGGGGGGTGCTCCCCGACTTTCTAGCGGAAACCCGCCCGATCCGGGAAGGAGACTGGAAAGTTGACCCTGTGCCCCCGGCGCTGGCGGATCGCAGAGTGGAGATCACCGGTCCCGTGGATGCCCGGATGGTGATCAACGCCCTCAACTCGGGGGCCAAGATGTTTATGGCCGACTTTGAGGACGCCACGTCCCCCACTTGGGAGAATCTCGTGGAGGGACAACACAACCTGTTGGGAGCGCAACTTCGCACCCTTCAACTGGACACGCCCCGCAAGTCCTACCGGCTCCGAGAGGAGACGGCCACGCTTCTGGTGCGACCTCGAGGGTGGCATCTTCCCGAGAAGCACTTCCTGGTGGGCGGCCGGCCGATCTCTGGCGCGCTCTTCGACTTCGCCCTCTACATGTTTCACGGCGGACGGGCGGCACTGGAGGCCGGATCCGGTCCGTTCTTCTACCTGCCCAAACTGGAGTCCCATCTCGAGGCCCGATTGTGGAACGATGTGATCTGCTATGTCTCCGAACGTCTGGGCATTCCCATCGGGACGGTCAAGGCGACGGTCCTGATCGAGACCATCACCGCCGCTTTCGAGATGGAGGAAATCCTCTACGAACTCCGTAACCACTCGTCGGGTCTGAATGCGGGTCGGTGGGATTACATATTCAGCTTCATCAAGAAGTTCCGCAACCATCCGGGTTACGTGCTGCCGGACCGGTCCCAGGTGACCATGACCGCTCCCTTCATGCACGCCTACACCGAGTTGGGGGTGGCCACATGCCACCGTCGGGGGGCGCATGCCATGGGAGGAATGGCGGCCTTCATCCCCAACCGTCGCGACCCCGAGGTGACCGAACGGGCCCTGGCGGCGGTGGCGGCCGACAAGCGGCGGGAAGCCGAGGCCGGCTGCGACGGCACCTGGGTGGCCCATCCCGACCTGATACCGGTTGCAATGGCTGAATTCGACCGTGTCCTGGGGGACCGTCCCAATCAGATCGGTCGACAGCGGGACGATGTTGCCGTGACCGCAGAGGATCTGCTCAACCCCCAAGTCGACGGCGGCGCCATAACCCAGGGCGGGGTGAGGACCAACGTGTCGGTCGGCATTCGCTACATGGCTTCCTGGTTGACCGGCACCGGCGCGGCAGCAATAGACAATCTGATGGAAGACGCCGCCACAGCCGAGATCTCCCGTTCCCAGATCTGGCAGTGGGTGCGGCATGGCGCCCGGCTCGACACGGGGGCTTCCGTAACCACCTCGATGGTGCGGCAGGTAGCCACCGAGGAGTTGGCCCGGATCCGTGCCCAGGTCGGAGATGGGCACTACCGCGCAGGTCGGTTCGAACGCGCCTGGGAGCTCTTCTCCCAGGTGGCTCTGGAGGACGAATTCGTGGAGTTCCTGACCCTGCCCGCCTACCAGGACCTGTAAGTCTCCTCTCCGGGAGTCTCCTCATGGCCCAGTTCAGCGAAGCTCTCCACTATCACTCCCATCCCCGGCCCGGCAAGGTAGAGATAAGGGCTACGAAGTCCACCCTTACGCAGGCCGATCTGAGTCTCGCTTACACCCCGGGAGTGGCAGAGCCCTGCCTGGTGATCCACGAGAGTCCCGGCGAGGCGTTCCAGTACACGAACCGGGGCAACCTGGTGGCGGTGGTGACCAACGGCACCGCGGTGCTGGGGCTGGGCAACATCGGGGGACTGGCAGCAAAGCCGGTCATGGAAGGGAAGGCGGTCCTCTTCAAGAGGTTCGCCGACATAGACGTCTATGACCTGGAGGTCGACTCGGAGGATCCTGAGGATCTCATCCGGTTCTGCGAACTGCTGGCCCCCACGGTGGGGGGGATCAACCTGGAGGACATCCGCGCCCCCGACTGCTTCTACATAGAGGAGGCGTTGCGAGAGCGGCTGGACATCCCGGTGTTCCACGACGATCAGCACGGCACCGCCATAATCGCGGGAGCGGGACTGATCAACGCCGCCGAGCTCAGCGGGCGCCGCCTCGAGGACATGAAGGTGGTGGTTCTGGGCGCCGGCGCGGCCGGGGTGGCCACCGGCCACTTCCTGGTCCGGCTGGGCTTCGATCCCGAGTTGTTGCTGATGGTGGATTCCCGGGGAGTGCTGCATTCGTCTCGTACCGACCTCAACCCCTATAAACAGGCGTTCGCGCGCGCTACCGACGCCAGGACGCTGGCCGAGGCTTTGGTGGATGCCGACGTGTTGATCGGCGTCGCCCAGGCGGGCCTGGTCCATCCGGAGATGCTGGAGAGGATGAAACCGCAGCCCGTCATCTTCGCCCTGGCCAATCCTGACCCCGAGATCCCGTATCCGCTGGCCAAGCAGGTGCGGCCGGACGCGTTGGTGGGCACCGGAAGGAGCGACTTCCCGAATCAGGTGAACAATGTCCTGGGCTTTCCCTTCATATTCCGGGGAGCCCTCGATGCCCGCTCCAAAGGGGTCAGCGAGGGAATGAAGGTGGCCGCCGCCCGGGCGCTGGCCCGCCTGGCCCGCGAGCCCGTCGCCGAATCCGTGCTGGAGGCCTATCAGTTGAAGGAACTGTCCTTCGGCCCCGATTACCTGATCCCCAAGCCTTTCGATCCCCGGGTCCTCACCACTGTCGCGCCGGCGGTGGCCATGGCGGCCACCGAAGAAGGGCTGGCTCGGCTTCCCTGCGTATTCGAGGAGTATCGGCAGCAATTGGGCGCCCGGCTCAGACCGTCGCAGGGTTTGATCCAAGCCGTCACTATCCGCGCCCGCCAGTTCCCGGCGAGGGTCGTATTCCCTTACGGGGACGACCTGCGGCTGGTGCGCGCCGCTCGCCGCGTGCTGGACGAGGGAATCGGGCATCCGGTCTTGTTGGCGGACCGGGGAGTCGTCACCGAACTCTCACATGAGTTGGGCATCTCCCTGGAGGGGATCAAGGTGGTCGATCCCATCAGCGAGGCTGCCGAACGGGACCGGTACGCCGAGAGGCTTCTTGAGCTTCGCGGTCACAGGGGAGTTTCCCGGGTCCACGCGGCTCGGATGGTCTTCGATCCCAATGTCTTCGGGGCCCTGATGGTGGAGTCGGGTGACGCGGACGTATTGGTGGGGGGCCTCACCACCTTTTTCCCCGAGACGGTCAGGCCGGCGCTGCAGATAATCAAGGTGAGGGATGGACGTTCCATCGCCAGCGCCCTCTACGTGGTGGTGGCCGGACGCGCCGCCTACTTCTTTGCGGATTGCGCGGTGAACATCCTGCCATCCGCATGGGAGTTGGCCGAGATAGCCGCTTCAGCGGTGGAGGTGGCCCAAACCCATTTCGGGAGATCCCCCCGGGTGGCCTTTGTCAGCTACTCCGACTTCGGTTCGGCGGGCGGGGACGAACCGAAACGGGTGCGCGAGGCCGTCGGATTGTTCCGCGATCGCTGGCCGGACGTCCCGGTGGACGGGGAGATGCAAGCCGACACTGCCGTGGTGGACACCCTGCTGGCCAATCGTCGTCCGGGCGGTCCCCTGGACTATCCCGCCAACATCCTGGTCTTCCCGAACCTCGCTGCCGCCAACATCGCCTACAAGCTATTGGAGCGGCTTGGTGACGCAGAGGTGATCGGACCCATCCTGACCGGGCTCGGAAGATCGGTGCAGGTGTTGCAGAGAGACGCCTCGGTGGCCGAGATCGTCAACCTCACCGCCTACGCGGTAGCCGACGCCCACCGATTGGGGAGCGGGAAGTGATGATGTCGAGCCGTCCCGATAAGTAAGGCCCGTTCTCGCGAAAATCGGGTGTGGTGGTCTGTCCCCTTGGGTACCCTCCCCCGCCTCCGCCTTTCCGTGGGTTTTCGCGAGTTTCCGCGGCCGGATGGGGCCTGACGGTTCGCAGAGTGTGTTGTTCCGCTCCTGGTTGAGCTCTCGGTCCGGGCGGGTTTGAATGGTTTCCAGCTTCTCCAGCCTGTGAGAACATCTGGGTAATAATCAACTCCCCGTACGGGGTTTGTTTGCCAGCCTTGGACGTGATTTCCCCAAAGCTTCAGCCTGGCGAACGTTTACGTTGCCGACCGCGCCGGTTGGGGCTTTTGATGGGCAGGGGTTGTCGGTGTCGGGAGGAGGGCGGCTGTAGCACGTACTTACCGGTGGGGGTTTTTCGAATTTGCCAACTCTCGTCATGTACCTGATGGTGACATCGACTGCACAGCAGGACCATGTTGTCGATGTCGGTGGGGCCATCGGCTTCCCACGGGACGATGTGATGGGCCTGACACCAGGCGGGATCGGCGCCGCAGCCCACGCACCTTCGGTCGCGGGCGATCAAAGCCAAACGTTGAGCAGGCGTGGCCAAGCGCTTCCCCAGGCCAACCCACAACGGCTGACCCTTCGTGTCGAAGATGGCCGGAACCACCTTCCCTTGGCATGCCATGTCCTTGAACAGGGCGACCGGTACAGGAGTGCCGTCCGCCAACGTGGCATCACGGATCCTCTGCTCTCCGGTGTCGTAGTGGGCGATCAACAGCAGGTCGGTCTTGGGCGTCTTGCCCTTCTTGCCCTTCTTGCCACCACCGGGTTGGCGTAGCAACTCCGCAAGGGCGTCTGCCATGCGCTGCTCGGTGGTGGGCCGGTCCTTGGGGTCTTCCTCTCGCCACAGCTGGTTGGTCTTGGCTGTAAGCAGGTTCTTGATACGGGTTCCGGTGATCGGATCGAACCGCCCCCATAGCAAGGTCATCCCATCGGTGGGGTCGGTCTTGATACCGGCTCTGCGAGCCCGGCGTTGCGCCTCCAGTTTGGAGAGGCCGTCATCCTCCGACTTCTGCTGTTCATGTTGGCGGGCAGTCCGGGCGAACACGTCCACCGGCTCCTTCTTCGCCCGATCCACCAACTCCTGTTCGTCGACGTCGACTCGTCCGGCGGTGTTGGCGATGATCTTTGTGTGACCGAAGGAGATCTCTCCGTCCTCAAAAGCCTTCCTGGTGTCGGGCAGGTCTTCCAGTTTCCCGGCAATGTCCACCTCCACCCTGGACCCGTTGGCGGACTCGCCCGACTCCTCCCGCAATGTCCTTTCCGCAGCTTTCTGTCCCATCCGGCGGCTGTACTCGGCGGCCGCCCGGACTCGCACAGCTTCGGCCCGGGCTTTGGCCCGACTGGCCGATCGCATCTGCTCCTTCAAACCAGTCAACGAAGCCTCCCCTACCGGCACAGACGGCAGCACGATGCGCACCTGGTTGCCCGACATGCCGTGGGAAACCCGACCGTTCGAGGACTGGACTCCGTTTTTCATACCCAAACATTATACGCTGGGGGGTGTGACAAACCAAGCTTGTTATTGCTAAAATAATGTAGAAAGAGCTAATATCTGGCGAAAACCGGAATCGACCGCCGCGAGCCTCGGGCGATCCGTCCAATGGCGTCCGAAGGCCGGCAGGGCGAGGTCGGCGGTAGAGATCTACAAGAGTGGGTCGCCGGGGACTCGAACCCCGAACCTGCGGGTTAAGAGCCCGTTGCTCTGCCAATTGAGCTAGCGACCCGACTCGCAGTATACCGGGTCGTGACGGGCCGAGCCTCGGTGAAAGGGACTGGCGCGCTGTCACTGCTTTCTGCCAGAATGAAGAAGTACGGGCTGTGGCGCAGCTTGGCAGCGCGCCTGCTTTGGGAGCAGGAGGTCGTCGGTTCAAATCCGACCAGCCCGACGTCATGGAAACGGTGGTGATCGCCAAGACGAAGGGTCGCTACCCTTGTCGCGGTGTTGCCGGCGGGTGTAGCTCAATGGTAGAGCCCCAGCCTTCCAAGCTGGTGGTGAGGGTTCGATTCCCTTCACCCGCTCTGTGGGATTTCCTTTGGTAACCACCAGGGCCCCCGTAGCTCAGTGGACAGAGCAGGAGCCTTCTAAGCTCTTGGCCGGGGGTTCGAATCCTCCCGGGGGCGCCGGGGAGGTCCCCCTACATGGCGACCGTAGCTCAGTCAGGTTAGAGCGCCAGGTTGTGGCCCTGGAGGACGGGGGTTCAAGTCCCCTCGGTCGTCCCAATCGCCTATTTGTCGAGGTTCACATGAACACCATCCCGGTCCCATGACAGCTGGAGCTTCCCTGGCGGATGCCGGTCCGTACGAGAAGATGGTCTCCTTCGAGATATCTCATTCGGACCTCGATCGGGCCATGAACCGCGCTTCGCGCCAGATATCCCGCCAGGTGACCATCTCGGGCTTCCGTCCCGGCAAGGCGCCGCGACGGCTGGTGGAGAATCAGGTGGGTTTCGAGCGGATACGCGCAGATGCCCTGGAGGAACTCGTACCTCCGCGGGTGGGGGAGATTCTCTCGGAAACCGAGATCGCGCCGGTGGTCCCGCCCCTTCTGGAGTCGGTGACCGACGGCGCAAACGGATCGGTGAGGGTGGAGGTGAGGGTCACCACCTGGCCTCGCCTGCAGTCGGTTCCCGATTACCGGGGAAGAACCGTCCAGGTGCAGACCTTGCCCTCGGTCACCGAAGAGGTGGATGCCCGTATCCAGCAACTTCGCCACATGTACGCCCCTCTGCAAACGGTCGACCGGGCCGTCGAGAAGGGCGATTACGTGGTGATCGACATGACGGCGCTTGATGGAGAGCACTCAGTCGAATCGCTGGCGCTCGACGGGTTCAGCTACGAGGTGGGCTCGGAGAGGCTGAACGCCCGCATCGACGAGGGCCTCCTGGGACAAGAGGCGGGGGATGAGGTCAACATCTCCGCCCCCCTGCCCGAGTGGCTCTCCTCCCAGGCCCGCACCGCTGACGAGGAAGGTCGGTCCGAGGCCTCCGAGGAGAACGACGGCGAGCCTGCGGAGGGCTTGTACCAGATCCGGATAGTCGAGGTGCAGTCCCGTTCCCTGCCCGACCTTGACGACGCGTGGGCGTCGGAGTACACCGGGCACGACTCCTTGGAGGATCTCCGCCACGAGATGGGCGGCGAGTTGGAGACCCAGCGTTTGGAGACCCAGTGGAGACTGCTGGCCACCGAGACCTTGGCCGAACTCACCTCCGAGTTGGCGCTGGATTTGCCGGTGCGTCTGGAAACGGCCCAGATGGAGTTGCTGTTTCGCAATCATCTCTCTTCCCTGGAAAGGGCCAAGACCGACCACATGACCTACCTGGAGAGGGTGGGGCTCAGCCATGAGCAGTTTCTTGAGGGATTGAGAGGCCAGGCGGTGGCAGGACTCAAGTCACGGATATTGATCGAGGCCGTGGTCGACTCCGAGGACCTGGTGGTTGACGACGCCGAGTTGGCCGAGACCCTGGAGAAGGCGGCCCAGGATGCGGAGGACTCCGAAGCCTTCCTGCGGCACATGGCGGAAAGTGGTCACCCCGAGCAGATCCGGAGTGATATGCTCAGAGCCAGGGCACAGGCCTTCCTTGCCATGCAGGTCCAACCGGTCGATGTTGATGGTCAGCCGGTTGAGGTTGAGCCGCCTTCCTGGGTGAGGGCCTGGTTTGAGCCGGCCGAGAATCTAGACACTGGAGGCGGCTCAGGAGAGGCCGTCTACGAAGCGGAGGTAATAAATGACCCGGACCCCGACTGAGCAGCCCTTCCCAGGCCATCCCATCCACGGATACATTCCCCTGCCTCATGTGACGGAGCAGACCAGCAGGGGGGAACGCACCTCCGACATCTACAGCCGGCTGCTGAAGGACCGGATCGTCTTTCTGGGAACCCCGATAGATGACACGGTGGCCAACCTGATCATGGCCCAGATGTTGCACCTCGAAAGCGAGGACCCCGACAAGGACATCTTCTTGTACATAAACTCACCGGGCGGACAGATGACCTCGCTTTTCGCCCTGTACGACACCATGCAGTATGTGAGACCCGATATCAGCACCGTCTGCATGGGGATGGCCGCTTCGGCGGCGGCGGTGCTGCTGGCCGGGGGCGCAGAAGGCAAGCGTTATGCCTTGCCCCACGCCCGGGTGATGCTTCACCAGCCCCACGGCGGGGCCCAAGGCCAGGCCACAGACATAGAGATCCAGGCCAGGCTGATTCTCCAGATGAGAGAGCAGACCAACAAGATACTCGCCCTCCACACCGGCCAGGAGTTGGAGAAGGTCGCCCAGGACACCGACCGGGACTTCTGGATGATGGCGGTTGAGGCGGTCGAGTACGGGGTGATAGACAAGGTGCTCACCCGCCAGACGCTCACTGCGGTCAGCGACGCCTGAGAGGTCGGTTCGGTGGTCCGAGAAGGAGCAGATCTCCTCAAGTGCAGTTTCTGCGGGCAGTCCCAGAAACAGGTCTTGAAGTTGATCGCGGGTCCAGGCGTCTACATCTGCAACGAGTGCATCGATCTCTGCAACGAAATCATCGATGAGGAGACTTCCACCGAGAGCCACCGGATAGAGGAAGTACCCAATCCCACCGACATTTACAAGTACCTCGACTCCTACGTAGTCGGCCAGGAGGTGGCCAAGAGGTCCCTGGCGGTGGCGGTCTACAACCACTACAAGCGTCTTCGGTTGGGAAATCGCGCCCATTCGGACGTCGAAGTGGAGAAGTCCAACATTCTCCTGATCGGGCCCACCGGGTCGGGGAAGACGCTCTTGGCCCGGACCCTGGCCCGCCAGTTGAACGTTCCCATCGCCATTACCGACGCAACCGCTCTCACCGAGGCCGGTTATGTGGGGGAGGATGTGGAGAACATCCTTCTGAGGCTGGTGCAGGCAGCCGACTACGACCTGAAACTGGCTCAGACCGGCATCGTCTACATCGACGAGATAGACAAGGTGGCGCGCAAGGCGGACAACCCATCCATCACCAGGGACGTGTCGGGGGAAGGAGTCCAGCAGGCATTGCTGAAGATCCTGGAGGGGACCGTGGCTTCGATTCCTCCACAGGGAGGTCGAAAACATCCCCACCAGGAGTTCCTCCAACTCGACACCACCGACATCCTGTTCATCTGCGGAGGAGCCTTCGATGGCTTGGAGGACATCATCGCCCGGCGGGTGGGGAGCGGCTCGGTGGGATTCGGGGCCGACATCAAGTCTCGCAGTGATCGGGACAACGGCGATCTGCTGCGCCAAGTGCTTCCCGAGGACCTCATCAAGTACGGCCTTATCCCCGAGTTCATAGGGCGTTTGCCGGTGTTGAGCGCAGTGCATCCCCTTTCCGTCGAGGATCTCGTGAAGATTCTTCAGGAGCCCCGCAACGCCCTCGTCAAGCAGTATCGCCACCTGTTGGACCTCGATGACGTGGAGTTGATTTTCACCCCCCAGGCAATCAGCGAGATAGCCGATCAGGCGCTGGCTCGCGGGACAGGCGCGCGGGGTTTGCGAGCGATCATGGAAGACCTGCTTCGCGACCTCATGTTCCAAGCTCCCACCCGCTCCGACATCCGGAGGGTGGTGGTGGATCACCTGATGGTGCAAGAAGGAAACGTAGCTTCAATCAGGGACGCACGGTCAAAGCGCCATCGTGAGCAAACCGCCTGAGTCGCGGCTGCGATCCGCAAGACTGTCCTAATGAAGAACGTCTACGAACCGGCGGAGATCGAATCCCGCTGGTATTCCCGATGGGAGCAGGCAGGCGTATTCCGACCCGAGTACCGACCGGACGGAGAACCGTTTTGCGTGGTGATCCCTCCTCCCAACGTCACCGGTTCTCTTCACATGGGCCATGCTCTCAACCACGCCATACATGATGTCATCGCGCGCCGTCGCCGGATGCAGGGGTATGCGGTGCTTTGGTTGCCGGGGTCCGATCATGCCGGCATTGCCACCCAGAACGTGGTGGAGAAGTCCTTGGCGGAGAGAGGACTCAACCGGTTTGATCTCGGTAGGGAGGCGTTCGTCGACCAGGTCTGGGAGTGGAAGGATGTCTACGGGTGGCGGATCACCCAGCAGATCCGGAGAATGGGCAACTCCTGTGACTGGACCCGGGAGCGTTTCACCCTCGACGAGGGTCTCTCCCGGGCGGTGGTGGAAGTGTTCGTGCGTCTCTATGAACAAGGCTTGGTCTACCGGGGGGAGCGGATCATCAACTGGTGTCCCCGCTGTGAGACCGCGCTGGCTGAGATAGAGGTGGAGTACCGGGACACCGAAGGCGAACTGGTGGAGGTTTTCTATCCCTTCACGGACGGCGACGGGGGCGTTACGGTGGCCACCACTCGGGCGGAGACCATGCTGGGAGACACCGGTGTGGCCGTTCACCCTGATGACTCTCGCTATCGGGAGGTGGTTGGCAAGACCGTCCGGCTTCCCCTCACGGGCAGGCTTGTCCCGGTGGTCGCCGACCGGGGCGTGGACCCCGAATTCGGGACGGGAGCGGTGAAGGTCACACCGGCCCACGATCCTCTCGACTTCGAGATATCCGAACGGCAGTCCCTGGAGAAACTCCTGGTGTTGGATGACAGGGGAGTGATAACCGCTGCGGGAGGGCGGTTCTCGGGATTGGACCGCTTCGAGGCGAGGGAGGCCGTGATCGAGGCCCTGGAGAACGAGGGGCGCTTGATCAGCCGGGATCCATACCGGCACTCGGTTGGTCTGTGCTACCGGTGCGACACCGTGGTCGAGCCTCTTCTTTCCACCCAGTGGTTCGTCAGGGTCGATGAACTGGCCTGGCCGGCCATCGGAGCGGTCGTGGACGGGCAGAACCGTTTCGTCCCCGCCCACTGGCAGAAGAGCTACTTCCACTGGATGGAGAACCTCCGTGACTGGTGTATATCACGCCAGATCTGGTGGGGACATCGGATTCCGGCTTGGTATTGCGGCGCTGACCACATAACGGTGGCCCGTTCCGCGCCTGAGGCCTGTGAGGGTTGTGGCGCCGGAGAACTCCGGCAGGATGACGATGTTCTGGACACTTGGTTCTCGTCCGCCCTGTGGCCTTTCTCGACCCTCGGTTGGCCGGATGAGACCGAGGACCTGGCCCGCTTCTATCCAAACCAGGTGTTGATCACCGGCTTCGACATCATCTACTTCTGGGTGGCTCGGATGATGAAAATGGGGCTCCGCTTCTTGGGAGACGTCCCCTTCAGGGAGACCGTGATCCATGGCCTGGTGCGGGACAGCGAGGGGCGCAAGATGTCCAAGTCCCTGGGGAACACCATCGATCCATTGGAGGTGGCTGACCGGTACGGGGCCGATCCGCTTCGTCTTGCCCTGATCCAAGCGGCGAATCCCGGCCAGGACGTCCCGCTCGATATGGAGTGGGTGGAGGGGGCGCGTCGCTTCGGGAACAAGCTGTGGAACGCGGTCCGCTACACCCTCCGCCACCTGCCGCGGGAAAGCGTCCCTCCCCAGGGTGGGTATCCGGTCCATCCCGGACCGGTGGATAGATGGGTATTGGCAGGTTTGGGGGAGATGACCGCCCGGTTCGACCGCTTCTGCGACGAATACCGGTTCTCCGACGCCTACGGCCTCCTGTACAACTTTGCCTGGGCGGAGGTGTTCGACTGGTACCTGGAGATGTCCAAGGTGGCATTGGCCGGTGCCGAGGATCCAGCCGCCACCCGGCAGACCCTGGGAGTGGTTGTGAGGGACATTCTCAAGCTATTCCATCCCGCCATTCCGTTCCTGACTGAAGAACTGTGGTCCCACCTGGTTGGGGAGGGATTGTTGGCAGGCTCAGACTGGCCGCAGGTGCCCGTCTATGATCCCACCCCCGAGATAGAGGATCTGAAAGCGCTGGTTTCAGGTGTTCGGCAGTTTCGGGCTGCCCAGGGGCTGAGCCACCGCCGGAGCTTCCCGCTGGGAGTTACCGGGCAGCCTCCCCGGTGGGTGGAGACCCTGGTGGAGGAACTGGCCGGAGTGGAAGTCAATAACCTGGCCGAGGCGCCGGGCGACGGTCACATCCATTTGCCCGCCGGGCAGTGGGAGGGCTACCTCCCTCTCCGGGGCTTGGTGGATCCCGAAGCTGAGCGCAAGCGAATCGACCGGTCCGTCGCTCGGCTCGAGGCTCAGGTGTCCCGGTCCTCTCAAAAGTTGGCCAACCCGAATTTCACCGAGCGGGCTCCGGCCGAGGTGGTGGAGAAGGAGAGGGAGAAACTGGCCGAGGCTTCAGGTCAGCTAAGCTCCCTTCGTTCCCGACGCGAGGCGCTTTAGCGAATGAACTACACCGAAGCGGTCGCCTATCTCGATTCCTGCATAGGCCTGGGCAGGAAATTCGGCCTGGAGCCGATGCGGTCGGTGATGTCACGGATGGGAGATCCGCAAAACCGCTGTCGATCGATCCACGTGGCAGGGACCAACGGCAAGACCTCTACGTCCAGGATGGCGGGACGGGTGCTCCTGACCCAGGGCTACAGCTCCGGTGTCTTCATCTCCCCCCACCTCCAGGCGGTGGAGGAGAGGATCGCGGTGAACGGTCGCGATCTCAGCCCAGCCCAGTTCGCGGAGGCCATATCCGAGGTGGCCGATGTGGTTGCCGAGGAGGTGGCCGACGGCGGCCGTCCGCTCACCTACTTCGAGTTGA
Source organism: Acidimicrobiia bacterium (assembly GCA_965209025.1). GTDB lineage: Bacteria > Actinomycetota > Acidimicrobiia > Spongiisociales > ZC4RG35 > Bin76. Next base: position 2,173,816 of record OZ242375.1, read on the forward strand.
CCACCGCCGCCGCCTTTGGCCACTTCCGTCGGGCCGGGGTCGACGCCATGGTGATGGAGGTAGGTCTGGGAGGGCGGCTGGATGCCACCAATGTGATGTCGGCGGAGGTTGCGGTGCTTACCGGCCTGAGCTTCGACCACACCGAGTACCTGGGTGACACCCTGCCCCAGATTGCAGCCGAGAAGCTGGGAATCGTGGGTCCGGGGGCGCGGCTCGTCTGCGGGTCCATTCCCTCTGAGGCCGCTCCGGTGGTGGAGCGGAGAGCGCGAAACGCAGGCGCAGAAGTGGTGTGGCTCGGGAAGGACTTCGGTGTCAGGTCGGTCTCTCCCAGGCCGGAGGGCGGATGGACGGTCACGGTCGACGGGCTCTACGGGTCTTATGAGAACCTGGAGATCCCCCTGAGGGGCCGTCATCAAACCCGGAACCTGGCGGTGGCGGTGGCCGCCGCGGAATCCTGGCTTGAGGGGGGTCTGGACGGTGAGAGATTGAGGACAGGGCTTTCAGCCCTCTCCGTCCCGGGACGGATGGAACTGATCACGGTCGGCTCCACGCCCATTCTGCTGGACGGCGCCCACAATCCAGAGGCATGCTCGGTGCTGGCCAAGTCCCTGGCCGAAGAGTTCGGAGGCCGCAAGTGGGTGGGTGTCCTGGGGATGATGAAGGACAAAGACCTGGAAACGATGGTCCGGCACTTGGCCCCCCACCTCGACAGGGTGGTGGCCACCCGGGTCGACTACTCTCGAGCGCTCTCCCCGCGAGCCATTGCCCAGCGGATGGAGAAGGTGTGTGATCTGGAGGTCATTGAGCGTAAGGACCCGGCCGAGGCAGTCCGGGAGGCGTGCGCGCTGGCCGGCGACCGGGGGCGGGTACTGGTGGCCGGCTCGCTCTACCTGGTGGGGGAAGTGCGAACCCTGGTGGGCCTGTAGTAGCTGTGAACCAGGGGAGGAGAGACGCCTAACCTTGGCCCGTAGGCCGGAGTAGCTCAGCCAGGCAGAGCAGCTCACTCGTAATGAGCAGGCCAGGGGTTCGAATCCCCTCTCCGGCTCAAATAGAATCTTCTCCTATGGTGTGTGAACGAACATTCGTAATGGTCAAGCCCGACGGGGTGGAGCGCGGCTTGGTGGGCGAGATCATCCGTCGGCTCGAGTTGAAGGGCTTGCGGCTGGTGGAGGCCCGCATGCAAAGCGTCGATGCCGAACTGGCCGGTGATCACTATGCCGAGCACCGGGAGCGTCCCTTCTACGAGGAGTTGATTGCCTTCATAACCGGAGGACCGGTGATGGCGATGGTGTGGGAAGGGGAGTCGGCGGTGTCGGTGGCCAGGCTTCTGATCGGCCCGACCAACCCGGCTGCGGCGCCTCCGGGCACCATTCGCGGGGACTATGGATTGGAGACCACACAGAACCTGGTGCACGGCTCAGACTCCCCCACCAGCGCAAAAAGGGAAATAGGTCTGTGGTTCGGTTATCATCCTCAGTAGCCGTTTAGGGTTGCACCCGAAGATGAGAAATTCTCCATGATTTTGGGCAGCCAGGACATGGCAATTGACCTCGGGACTGCCAACACCCTGGTGTATTTGCGCGGGAAAGGGGTGGTGTTGGGCGAGCCATCGGTGGTCGCCATCGACTCCCGGTCGGGAGAACTGCTGGCGGTGGGCGCTGAGGCCAAGCACATGATCGGTCGTACTCCCGCACAGATCACGGCCATTCGTCCTCTGCGGGATGGCGTGATCGCGGACTTCGACACGACCGCCCGGATGATCCGCTACTTTGTCAAGAAGGTCCAGCCGAGGTGGTTCTATCGGCCCGAGATCGTGATTTGCGTTCCCTCGGAGAGCAGCACGGTGGAACGCAGGGCCGCGGAGGACGCCGCCTTCAAAGCGGGAGCGCGCAGGGCCTATGTCATCGAGGAAAGCATGGCCGCCGCGATAGGAGAGGACCTGCCGGTCTCCGAGGCCAAGGGCTCGATGGTTGTGGACATAGGGGGCGGAACCACCGAGATAGGGGTTTTGTCCCTGGGAGGAGTGGTCGCGGGCCGGAGCATCCGCACAGCCGGATACGCAATGGATCAATCGATTATCGAGTGGATCCAGTATGAGAAGGGGCTTCGGATCGGGACTCGTACCGCCGAGGACCTCAAGATCGCGATCGGTTCGGCCTGGCCCCGGGAGAACCGGATGGCCGAGATCCAGGGACACAACGTCCACACCGGCCAGCCCGACAAGGTGGTCGTCTCCACCTCCGAGATCCGGGAGGCCATCAAACAGCCGGTGGACGAAATTGTGGACGCTGTGAAGAAGACCCTCACCGTCGTCAATCCTGACATTGCTTCCGACATCATTGGCCAGGGCATCCTGGTGACCGGGGGAGGCGCTCTGCTGGCCGGGTTGAAGGAGTTGTTGGAGAAGGAGATCAAAATCAAGGTGAGGGTGTCCGCCAACCCCCTGCTCTCCGTGGTCCTGGGCGCCGGCAAGTGTCTGGAGGAAAGGCAATCGTTCAGAAACGTGCTTTCTATCACGTCCAGCGTTTGACCTAAAACGACGGAATAGCCGTGTATGAGTTCAGGTCCAGAGGACGGACCCTGGCGCTTTCCCTATTGCTGGTGGTCTCTTTGTTGCTGGCCACTCTGGAGGTGAGGGCTGACAGTTGGGGGGTGGTGAGAGTAGGTCTGGGAAGCTGGCTGGTGCCTCTGCAGAGACTGGCGGTGGAGGTCTTTGACCCGCTGGTGGCGACCGTAGAGGGGTTGGCAGGCATTGCCTCTCTTCGTTCGGAGAACGCTGCGCTGCGGGCAGAGTTGGCCGATACCCAGGCGGAGATGGCGGCGGTCGAGGACCAACTTGCCCGGCTGGACTCTTTGGAGCGGTTGGTGGACCTGGACCTCCCCGATGTGGAACAGACGAGGACCCTGGCGAACGTGGTGGGACGGCAGGTGGGCTTCGAGTTCCATCTGAGAATCGACAAGGGGCTGGAGGAGGGAGTGGTGGCGGGGAACCCGGTTCTCGATGAGAACGGCTACCTCTTGGGGAGAGTCGGCGCTTCGACCGAGGACTTCGCCACCGTGATACCCCTTTCGGCTGACGTGGAGGGCCTGACGGTGCTGGTGGCGGGCAGCGTGGGAGTCCTGCGGCCGCAGGTTGGATCGGAGTTGCTCAGCCTGGAGGTTTTCGACAGCCCACCGATAGTTGCCGAGGGCGAGGACGTGGTCACATCCCAGCTGTCGGTGAGTTTTCCTCCCGGTTTGCCGGTCGGTTCGCTGGTGGGAGAAGCCCGAGTGGTGGGATCGGTGTTGCGCGGCGCGGTGAAGCCTTTCTCCGATCCTCAAAGAGCGAGGGCGGTATTGGTGGTGTCCTGGCCACCGGGGCCCAATGAGTAGCCGGATTCGTCTTCGCCGCTACCGCTCCAGGAGGGACTCGGCCCGCAGCGTCGCCAGGACCCTTCCCCGAGGGGTGTCGTTCCTACCTTTTCAAAGATCCGTCCGGTGGGGGCGGGGTCTTGCATGGCTGGCAGGGGTGGTGGGGGTGGTGGTATTGCAAACTTCGGTGGTGGGGAGGCTCCAGATCGGGGGAGTCTCTCCTGATTTGGTGCCCATCGTGCTGGCGTATGCCGCATTCCGGCTCCGGGACAACGGGGTCATTGTGCTGGGCTTTTTGAGCGGCTTGCTCCTGGACGTCTCCGGCACCTCCGTGATAGGGCTGCTGGCCTTCGCCATGACCCTGGTTGCCTGGGGGGCAACCCTCACACGTGAACAGGGAGGCCGGGGAGTCCTCGTGAATGCCCTGCGAATTCTGCTGTTGACCCTGGCCGGCATCGCGGTTCACACGGTGATAAGCATTGCCTTCGGGGAGTGGTCACTGGCTGTCTGGGAGGGCTTGCGGAGAATGGCGCTGATTCCGGTCCTCAATTTCGTACTGGCCGTGGTGCTCTTCCCCCTCTCGAATCGACTTTGGGTCCCGTCCCTCAAATGAGAGGATCACAGCGGATCGTATTGGTGGCGGCGATCTTCGCCCTGCTCTTCGGGTTCTTGGGCATCCGGCTGTGGTTCATGCAGGTCGCCGAAGGCGTGGCTGCGGCCGAGATCGTGTACAACGAAGGGCTGGTATCGGTTGTCACGCCGGCGCCCCGCGGCGACATCCGGGACCGCAACGGACAGTTGCTGGTGACCAGCCGGGTGGTTCCCATGGTGGTTATGGATCGCAAGCTTCTTCAATCCTCCCAAAAGGACGAAGCCATCGCCCGGCTGTCCGCACGGCTGGAGGTCCCCGCCGACTGGATAGAGGCGCTGTACGACGATGCGGGCGTCAACCAGCGTTTTGCCCTGGCGGTGGTTGACACGACGACCGCCTACCAGTTGGAAGAGCAACTTCGCTCCTTTCCGGGGGTGGTGATCGAGAACTATCCGGAGAGGATCTATCTGGCCGGGGGTTCCCTGTCCCATGTGATAGGGCACCTGGGGTTTCCTTCCGCCGATGACCTCCAGCAGCGACCTCATCTCGATCCGAACATTCGTATAGGCAAGCTGGGAGTGGAGGGGTTCTACGACCAGTGGCTACAGGGTACGCCTGGAGAGCGCGTCTATCGGGTCAACCAGGCCGGACGGATAACCGAGGAGCGAACCGAAGTCCCCCCGCAATCGGGAGCCACCCTCTATCTGACCATCGACGAGGAGTTGCAGAGGGTGGTGGAGGACGCCCTCCTGAAAGGCATCGAGCTTTCCAACCTGATCAAGGACGAGGAGAGGGAGCAGCCGTTGGAGGAGGGGGAGACCAGGGCCGCCCTCAATCCGACCGAGCGAGCGGCGGGAGTGGTGATGGACATCACCAACGGCGAGGTGCTGGCGCTGGCCAGCTATCCGGACTTCGATCCCCAGGAGTTCGTGTGGGGGATCGACCGGGCCGACTTCGCCAGGCTCTCGGACCAGAAGGCCTTTCTCAACCTGGTGGTCGGGGGGCTCTACCCGCCCGCCTCCACTTTCAAGGCGATCACCTACACGGCCGCCCTCACCTACGACATACCCTTTGCAGAGGCGATAGAGGGGGTGGACCTGGTCAACCGGCGGATCAACTGTGATGGGGAACTGGTATTGCCCGAGATCATCGACGAGGGAAGCCCGCAGGTTTTTCGTGACTGGTACTACCCGGCCGAACTGGGATGGCTGGACATCCACGAAGCGTTTGAGCACTCCTGCAACATCTTTTTCTACAACGTGGCGCTGGGAGTCTGGCGGAACTGGGGCAACACGTCTCAAGAGGAGGTCCTCCAAGACGTGGCGCGTTCTCTGGGTTACGGCGCCTTCACGGGGGTGGATCTCTCCGGCGATCAGGCCGGAATCGTTCCTGACCGGGAGTTGTTTGAAGAATGGAAGCAGATCCAACTTGAGGATCCGGCAGCTCCCGTCCGCCTGGATCCGGCTCGGCTGTCCCTGGCCAGTCCCTGGCTGGGAGGGGACTTGATGAATCTGGCTATAGGACAGGGCGACATGCTGGCCTCTCCTCTGCAGGTTGCCGTCTCCTATGGCGCCCTTGCCAATGGGGGAACGGTGTGGACGCCCAGGGTGGTCAGCCAGGTACGCTCCCCGGACGGTGAGCTGTTGTGGGCGGCCATTCCCGAGGCAAAGAGCCAGATCGACCTTCCCGACTCGGTGGTGGACTCACTGCTGTCCGACATGAACCTTGTGGTGGCCAGCGGCACGGCCCGTCGCGCGTTCTCGGACTTCGGTTCCTCGGCGAATCTGGTGGGTGGCAAGACCGGAACCGGTCAATCCTCCGCCAATCGGGATAGCCACGCCTGGTTTGTGGGGGTGGCGCCCATCAACAACCCGAAGTGGGTGGTGGTGGTGCTGGTGGATCAGGGTGGCTCGGGAGGAAGGGTGGCGGCGCCGATGGGACGCTACATAATGCAGTATCTAATGGGGGAGGAACTGGACCCGATCGAGGCCGGGGAAGAGACCAACTGATGCATTTGCACTCTCGACCGACGCGCGGATGGTGGGTGACCGAGGAAGGCGTCGCCCGTCCCGATCTGGGCTTGATGGCGGTGGTGGTGGCGTTGTCAGGCTTCGGCCTGCTGATGATCTTCTCTGCGACCAGGACAGCCCTGGAACGGCAGGAGTTGCTGCCCTCGGCTTCCACGGAGCGTCAACTGGTGTTCATGCTGATCGGTGTGGTCGGCATGTTCGCACTCAGCTATATCGACTATCGGAACTACCAGTTTCTTGCCCCCGTCCTGTACCTGGGCTGCATGGTTGCCTTGGGGGCTGCGTTCCTGTTCGATCCTGTGAAGGGCGTCCAGCGATGGATCACCATTGGCCCGGTGAACATCCAGCCCGCCGAGTTCACCAAGTTGGCGCTGGTCATGTCCCTGGCGTCCCTGCTCAGCCGCGGTCCCGAAGAGAGCTACCAGCAACTGCCCTGGCGGAAAGTCGGTTATGCCCTGGCTCTGCTGGCTCCTCCCGTGGCGCTGATCTTCCTGCAGCCCGATCTGGGGACCATGATGTCGCTCCCCTTCATTCTCCTGCTGATGCTGTTCGTGGCCGGGGCAACCCGGACCCAGATGACCGTCCTGGCGCTGGCGGCGGTGGGAGTTGTCACCACGATCTGGCGTTTCGACCTGTTGGCGGGGCATCAGATAGACCGGTTGCGGGTGTTCATCGATCCCGACCTGGACCCACAGGGTCTTGGTTGGAGTATCCGGCAAGCCAGGCTGGCAATGTCCTCGGGCCAGGTGACCGGCCAGGGACTCTTCCAAGGCGCCATTACCAACCAGGGTCTGGTACCGGAACAAGAGAGTGACTTCATCTTCACGGCGGTGGGCGAGCAGTTGGGATTCGTGGGAGGGTCGGTGGTTCTACTGGGTTTCGGCTACGTGCTGTGGCGACTGTTGCGGATAGCGGTCACCGCCTCCGATCAATACGGGTCCCTGCTCTCGATGGGGGTGGCGGCCTTCCTGATGTTCCATGTGTTCGTCAGCGTGGGGATGACCTTGGGTCTGGTGCCCATCACTGGGCTCCCCTTACCCTTCCTGAGCCGGGGAGGCTCCTTCTACCTCACTTCGACGGCCGGTGTAGGGATTGCTGTCTCGGTCTGGAGGTTGCGTTCCCGTGTCAGGTACGGCGGCGTCGCCGGGGACCGGAGTCTCTTGGCGAGGTAGCCCGTCGGCGAGTTTCCATCCTCCTCTGTGCAAGAGATTTCACTTTGCAATAAAGGCGTGTGTAGCATATTGAGTGTCGATGGGCTTGGCCGCGTTTGCGTTTGGCCCACGAAGAGACAAGTTTTGGAGTCGGACTCTCGGGTCCTCCCCCCTTCCGGCTGGGTTTAGGCCGAGGGACCAGGGGTTGCAGGTCGAGAGGGCGACACTTTCCTACGGCGATTAAATCAGGAGGGCTGTAAATGGGAAGGTTTCGACGTCGGCGCGGAACCGAGGTGATCCGCCGGGTCGGCGGTGACTTTGTAGAAACGCGAAAGAAGCGCCGGGTCAACGGCTCGGAGGTGGAGATCCGCCGCATAGCCGCAAAGGCGGCCGGCGGCGTGAAGACCGCCAAGAAGAAGAAGAAGGCTACGAAGCCTCGGCAGCGGGGTCCGGGGAAGAGGCGCCCCAGTATTTCGACGACCCGAGGGTCAGCGCCGATCCAGCGGGCGGGAACCGTCCCCGAGAGCGTTCCCGCCGCACCGGTAAGCCGGCCTTCCTCGCTGCGAAGCAAGATACTGGTGAGTGTGGGGGAAGGTACCAGGGTGGCCATCATGGAGGGTCCGGACCTGGTCGAGTATTACTCGGAGAGTCCCGGCAGCATCTCACTGGTTGGGAACATATACCTGGCGGTGGTGCGCAACGTGCTGCCGGGGATGGAGGCCGCGTTCGTGGATATCGGCGAGGGGAAGAACGGGGTGCTCTATGCCGACGACGTCTATGTCGATCCCGAGCGGTTCGGCAGGGGCGCCCGGCCCCGGGTGGAGCAGGTCATCTCCGAGGGAGACGAAGTGGTCGTGCAGGTCAGGAGGGACTCGATGGGCGCAAAGGGCCCCCGTCTGCGCGGCCATGTGTCGCTGGCCGGCCGGTTCCTGGTCCTGCAGCCCGGACTCTCCAATGTGGCCATTTCCCAGCGGTTGTCTCGGGCGGAGCGTTCCCGACTCAGGCAGGTTGTGGCCGAGATGGTGCCGCCGGGGTTCGGCGTCATCGCCCGGACCGCGGCCCGCCAGGCCACGTCCAAAGAGATCGAGTCGGAGGTGGCGAAGTTGGCGGACCGGTGGGAGAAGATCACCGATGAGGCGACTCGAGGAGGGGGTCCCCGGTTGCTGCACCGGGACTCCGACCTGTTGATCCGGGTGATCCGCGAGCACCTGACTTCGGAGACCCGACGCGTAGAAGTCGACGATAAGAATTCCCACAAGCGGGCCGTTGACTACCTGCGGTCCGCCGATCCGGACTTGGTCTCCCGGGTGCGGCGTTATGAGAACCCCATCCCGCTCTTCGAGCGTTTCCACGTGGACGATCAGGTCAGGAAGGCATTGAAACGCCGCGTGCCGCTGCCGTCTGGAGGACATCTGGTTTTTGACTCCACCGAGGCTTTGACCGTGGTGGACGTCAACACCGGGCGGTTCGTGGGGCGATCCAATCTGGAAGACACCATCCTCCAGAACAATTTGGAGGCTGCCGAGGAGATCGGGCGCCAGTTGCGATTGCGGGACATAGGAGGCATCATCGTCATCGATTTCATCGACATGACCCGGGAGTCGAACCAGCGGAAGGTCCTGGCGAAGTTGAATGAGGTACTGGCCAGGGACAAGACAAGGACGGAGGCATTTGAAGTCTCCCGTCTCGGCCTGGTGGAGATGACCCGCAAGAATGTCTCGGCAGGTCTGCTGGAGTCGTTCTCCAAACCGTGCGACAGTTGTGGAGGCCAGGGCCGGATAGTGCAGGATCCGACCTCTTCCCGCCCCCAGGTCACGGCCGGCATTTGACCTTGGCGTTCCGGCTTCCCGCAGCGTAGAATGACTGACTTACCATGTATGCAGTAATAGCCACCGGTGGGAAACAAGCCAGGGTTGCTCCCGGGGACGTGATCAGCGTGGAACGCTTGTCCCGGGAACTCGACGACATCGCCTTCGATCCGGTGTTGGTCGTGGACGGGGACGGAAGGGTGTTGACCGGCGCTGCGCTACGGGGGGCGCGGGTCACGGCCCGGCTGCTCGGGGAAGTGAAGGGACCCAAGGTCCGCATTTTCAAGTACAAGTCCAAGACCGGCTACCGGCGTCGCATCGGCCATCGCCAGAAGTACACCCAGATCGAGATCCTGAACATAGACCTGCCAACCGATTCTGAGAAGGAGAGCTGAGATGTCCAAGACCAAAGCGGGAGGCTCCAGCCGAAACGGACGAGAATCGCACTCCAAGCGGCTAGGTCCCAAGGTGTTCGACGGGCAGGTGGTCCATTCCGGAGCCGTGCTGGTCCGACAACGCGGGACTCGCATTCACCCCGGACTCAATGTTGGTCGGGGGAGTGACGACACGTTGTATGCCCGCGCCTCGGGCGTGGTCAAGTATGGGGAACGGAATCGTCGCCGCCTGGTGAGCGTTCTTACCGACTGATTCCCCTTCCGGCCGGTCGCGATGTTCGTTGACTCGGTCAAGGTGCACCTTCGCGCCGGAGACGGCGGGAGTGGCATGGTCAGCTTCGAGAGGCGGCGCGGGAAGCCCAGAGGAAAACCGGTCGGCGGCTCGGGGGGAAGAGGCGGGGATGTGGTGGTGCTCGCCGATCCGTCCATAGGAACGCTTTTCCGCTATCAGCGCCATCCCCATCATGCCGCGGAGAACGGCGGCAAAGGCGCTGATCGTCTTCGTCACGGCCGAAGGGGCGCCCGGTTGGTCGTCCCGGTGCCGCCGGGGACATCCGTGTACGACGATTCCGGGGCGCTTCTGGCGGACCTGGTGGAAGACTCACAACAGGTGGTGCTGCTGCGGGGAGGGAGGGGCGGACGGGGCAATGCCGGGTTGGTCAGCCCCCAGCATCGGGTACCCGCGGTGAGCGAGGAAGGGGAAAAGGGACGCCAGGGGTGGTTCCGGTTGGAGATGAAACTGCAAGCCGACGCCGCTTTGGTGGGGTTCCCGAATGCCGGCAAGAGCACCCTTTTGTCCCGTGTGTCTGCAGCTCGTCCGAAGGTGGCCTCATATCCGTTCACCACCCTCACTCCCAACCTGGGAGTGGTGGCGATAGACGATGAGGAGTTCACCCTGGCCGATGTACCCGGGCTGATACAAGGTGCGGCGGAAGGCAAGGGGTTGGGCCACACGTTCCTTCGTCATGTCGAGCGGGCTTCGGTGCTCGTGATCATGCTCGACCCTTCTCCGCTGGCCGAGATGGCGCCCGGGACACAAATGGATGTCCTTCTGGGCGAGTTGGAGAAGTACTCTCCCCGGTTGGTGGAACGTCCCCGGGTGATAGCGGTCAACAAGGCGGACCTGCCGGAATCGGACGGGGTTGCAAAGGCGATCCCCGGCGCTTTTTTGATCTCGGCGGTGACGGGATACGGGCTGGCGCCGTTTCTGCGCAGGGTCTCAGAACGGGTGGCGAGGGCGCGGGAGACCGCCGATCCGCGGGAGGGCTTTATTCTGCACCGGCCGCATCACCGAGGCTTTGTGGTTACCAGGGTGGACGGGGGGTGGGCCGTGGTGGGCATGGCTGCGGAACGGGCTGTGGCCCTGGGCGACCTCGAGGCTCCCGAAGCGGCCCGGCTTGCTTCCACCAGGCTGGATCGGATAGGCGTGGGCCGGGCTCTTCGGGAGGCCGGCGCCCGTCACGGCGACACGGTTCTGATCGGAGGGGTGGAACTTCAATACGAGGATCCCGATTCGGAGGAGTCCAAGTGAGACGGCCCATTGCCCCCGGAGGCGTGCTGGTGGTGAAAATCGGTTCCTCCAGCCTGGTCGAAGTGGAGAAGGGGCTGGATCCGGCCGCCCTGCAACGAGTGGTGGAGCATGTGGCCCGGGCTTTCTCCTCGGGGTACCCCACCGTCCTGGTCACCTCGGGGGCGGTGGCGGCGGGGCTTCCCGCACTGGGACTCTCCAACCGGCCCACCGACCTGGCCGGACTGCAGGTGGCGGCGGCTGTGGGGCAGAGCCGGCTGATGGGCATGTACGCGGCCCAGTTCGCCAAGCGAGGGCTGGTGATCGGCCAGGTGCTCCTGACCCGGGGAGTGCTGGCGAGCCGAACCCCCTATCTCAACGCCCGGACGGCTCTCTCAAGCATGCTGGAACGTCGCATAGTTCCCGTGGTCAACGAGAACGACACGGTGGGGGTGGAGGAGTTGCGGGTGGGAGACAACGATCGGTTGGCGGCGCTGGTGTCCCACCTGGTCTCGGCCGACCTGCTGATCCTGCTGACCGACACTCCCGGGCTCTATTCGGCGGATCCCAACTCGCAGGACGCCAGCCTGATTAGTGAAGTCTCGTCGGCAGACTGGACGCTCGACTCCATCGCGGGTCTACCTGGGGGACGGCTGGGATCGGGCGGTGTGTCCAGCAAGGTGGCCGCGGCGCGGATGGCCGCCTTCTCCGGGATTCCGACCGTGGTTGCGTCGTCGGCCGAACCCCGGGTGGTGGACCGGATTTGTCGGGGAGAAGCGATCGGCACCTGGGTGAATCCTGAAGCCCGGAAACTCAGCGCGCGCAAACTGTGGATCGCATTCGGCCAGGAGTCCGGTGGTCGGGTGACCCTGGACGCCGGAGCGGTGCGGGCGATCACACGACTGAATGCAAGCCTGCTGCCGGTTGGAGTACGGGAGATCGAGGGCGGTTTCACCGCCGGGGAGGCGGTGGAGGTGCTGGATCCTGAGGGAAGGACCATCGCCAAGGGCATTGCCCGCATCTCCGCATCCGACTGCCGGAGCCTCCAGGCAAGCGCCCATCCCACGACAGAACTGATCCACCGCGATGATCTGGTGGTTTTGAGGGAGTAGCCGCCCGAGCCCCTGCCCGGATCCGTGGCTTTCCGTTTCCTCTGTGCGGTCAGGTGTCGCAGAAGGCGTCGGCGCAGCCTGGATTCCTACCTGCGCCAGACGGAAGGCATGGTGAGCACCAGGATGGGGAGGATCTCCAAGCGTCCCACGATCATCAGCAGGGACAGGAGCCATTTGCCGGGAGGAGAGACCATGGCGTAGTTGGCTGTGGGTCCCACCTCTCCCAACCCGGGTCCGATGTTCCCCAGGCTGGCGACCACCGCCGATAGCGAGGTGACCAGATCCGAGGGCCCGAAGGAACTTTCAATGGTGATGAAGAGCAGCGCCCCGGCCGCCATGAGAAACAGGTACAGAACCAGGAACGAGAAGATACCCCGGATGATGTGGGTTGAAAGCGGACGCCCGTTGAGTCGGATGATGAACATCCCTCGGGGGTGGATAACCCGTCGCAACTCGGTGAGCGCGGTGTTCGCCACCACCTTCAACCGGAAACTCTTGATGCCGCCCGCAGTGGATCCCGCCATCCCGCCCAGGGTCATCAGAGCCACCACCAACAGTTGCATGGGCGGCATCCACGATCCGAAATCGGCGGTGCTGTAACCGGTCGTGGTCACCATCGACACGGCCGTGAAGACACCCTCCCGCACGGCCTGCTCCCACCCGGCTCCGTGGTTGGCGAGAGCGATGGTGAGCCACGCCGCGGCGGCCACTACCACCAGGGAGTACACCCGGAACTCCTCGTTGGCGAAATATCGGCGGGGGTGTAGCAGGGCTCGGAAGTGCAGGGCGAATGAGACTCCCGCCAGGACCATGAACACGATGATCACCCATTGGGTATAGGCGCTGAACCCGGTGATGGAGGTTGCTTCGGTGCTGAATCCCCCGGTGGACAGCGTGGTCAGCGAGTGGTTGACCGCTTGGAAGATGTCCATGTCGCCCGCCCATAGCAGCAGTGCCTCCGCGCAGGTGAGCATCACGTAGATCAGCCACAGGCGCTTGGCGGTGTCCTGGAACCGGGGAGTAAGCCGATCAGGATCGGCTCCGGGTGACTCGGCGCGGGCCAACTCCAGGCCGCCCACTCCCAAGAGGGGCAGCACCGCCACGAACAGCACGATTATCCCCATCCCCCCCATCCACTGGGTGAGTGACCGCCAGAAGAGAATGCCGTGGGAGAGTTGACCGGGGTCGGCCACCAGGGAGGCGCCGGTGGTCGTGAACCCGGAAACGGTCTCGAAGACAGCGCTGGTGACGTCCGGGATGGCGCCGGTGAAGAGATAGGGCAGCGTCCCGAAGGCCGACATCACCAGCCAGGCGATGCCTACTCCCGCGAACCCTGCCCGGGTGGTGAGAGCAGTGGGCTTGGCCACGGAATAGCGCAGCAGTGTCCCGGTGGCGACCGTCACCGCGGCGGCCGCCCCGATCGCCCTGGCATCTGAGAATTCGCCGTACAGGAGGGACACCCCGGCGGCCAGCAGCATCATCAGACCCACTGCCATGGCGGTGACGCCCGTTACGAAGAGCAGGGAGGTGAACATCCCGCGGCGACCCAGCCATCCCACCGCGGAGGTCAGTTTCACGTCTCTTTCCCGTGGAAGAGGTTCTCGACGGTGTTGATGTGTTCGGGAAGGCTGAACACGATGATCCGGTCCCCGGGCTTGATCATGGTCTCCCGGCGGGGCAGGATCGGAGACATGTCCCGGACGATTCCCCCGACCATCGACCCCTTGGGAAGGTCGATGTCCATCATCCGACGGCCGGCCACCGGGCTCTCGGATCCCACGTCCAATTCAATCGCTTCCGCGTCCGAGTCGCTGAAGGTGACGACCGAGTGGACGACTCCCCGGCGGACGTACCGAAGGATGCTTCCCGCCGCCAGCAGACGAGGGGAGACCGCCGCGTCTATACCCTTGCCCTCCAGCAACTCCACGTGGTGCTGATTGTGCAGTCGGGCGACCGCCATCTGCACGCCCAACGCTTTGGACACCAGGCACACCAGGGCGTTGCTGGCGTCGTCTTCGGAGAGGGCGAGGAGAGCGTCTCTCTCTCCGAGGTCCAGTCTCCCCAGGGTGTTGGGGTGAACGGGATCATCGCATATGGCCAATGCCCGGGGGTTGTCCTCGGCCACTTTGCGACAGATCACGCGATCGGGGCTGATGAAAACCACCGACAGCCACGCCTCGCAGAGCTTCCGGATGGCGACCCTGGACAACCGGGAGTCGCCGGTTACCACCGCACGGGTGGCGAGCCGTGTCTTGATTCCCAGCAGCTTGGCCGCGAACTTGACATCCCGGGGAGCCACCATCATCAGGACGTGATCGCCTTCCCGCACCCTGGTGTCACCCCTGGCCACCAGGGTGTCGCCGTCCCGGATGATGGCCACCACCAGGAAATCCCGCCTCTTGCTGAGGGTGGCGAGGTCCCGCAGGGGCTTTTCCAGAAGGGATGAGGAGGGTTGGGCGATGGCGCCCACCAACAGCAATCTCCCGTTGGCGAACTCCCAGTGTTCGGTGAGGCCGCTCAACCGGACCAGCCTCACCAGTTCGTCGGCAGTGGCTTCATCCGGATCGATGACCACCTTCACTCCCATGTTGTGGAGCCCCGACCTCAGGGCGGAATCGGAAATCCGTGCCACGGTCTGGTTGATCCCCAGGGTGGTGGCCGAATGGCATGCCAGTGCGTTGACCCCGTCCTGATCGGTGACCGCGATTAGTAGGTCCACGGAGTCGCCCACCGCTTCTATGGCCTCCTTCAGCACGCGCTGACCTGCACCGTTGCCGGTGATCGTCAGTACGTCCAAGCGGGAATTGAGGGCCTCTGCGGTGTGGGGATTCGCTTCGATGACCACCACCTCCTGGCCATCGGCTGAGAGGCGTTCGGCGAGATAGCTGCCGACCGCGCCAGCCCCAACAATGATGATTCTCATAGTTGCGTTACTTAAGATTACCGATCGCGGGGACAGTTGGCTAAGTCGGCTGCAGGGACCCTCTGCAGGGTCGGGTAAACTGGGTGCTTCCGCACCAGGGAGATCCGCAATTCCCGACCCGTTCCAGTCCCCCGAGGCGATAATCGACGCCCTCGCGGCCCAGGGTTACCTGCCGTCTGCGCGGATCGCCCAGGTGATCTATCTTGCCATGCGCCTCAATAAGCCCGTGCTTGCCGAGGGTCCGGCGGGGGTGGGGAAGACCGAGTTGGCCAAGGCGATGGCCGCCGGCGGTGGACGGAGGCTGGTCCGGCTGCAGTGTTATGAGGGCCTCGATGAGTCGAAGGCCCTCTATGAGTGGAACTACCGGAAGCAGCTGCTTCGGATCTCCTCTGACTCCTCGTCCGGGTGGAAGGAGATGTCCGAGGACATTTTCTCGGAGAGCTTCCTGCTGCCCCGACCTCTCCTGACCGCCATCTCGTCGCCCGATCCGGTCGTGCTCCTGGTTGATGAAATCGACCGGGTCGAGATGGAAACCGAGGCATTGCTCTTGGAGGTTCTCTCCGAGTTCCAGATCACCATCCCGGAGTTGGGGACGGTCAGGGCCGATTCCCAGCCCCTGGTGATCCTGACCTCCAACAACACCCGTGAACTCTCCGAGGCGCTGCGCCGCCGGTGTCTGTTCCTGCACATCCCCTATCCCAGCCCGGAGCGGGAACGGGAGATCCTCCTGGCCCGTGCTCCTGGCTTACCCGAAGCATTGGCCGATTCCATCGCCCGGGTGGCCCGCAGCCTCAGGGGAATGGCGCTAAAAAAGCCTCCATCGGTTTCAGAGACCATTGACTGGGCGCGGACCCTGCTCACCCTTGGAGTGGCGAGAGTCGACTCGGAGTCCTTCTCCGAAACATCGCACGTCCTGCTCAAGTATCAGGCCGACATAGACATCGCCCTCAAGGAACTGGCCACCGAGAGCTGAAGCGCCGTGCTGGGTCTGCTCACCGACTTTGTGGAGGAGTTGAGAGCGGCCGGGATTCCGGTGTCAACCGTGGAGACCATCGACGCCCTGGAAGCCGCGGCCGTGGTGGATTTGGCCGACCGCGCCGCCCTCAAGGCCGCCTTGGGAGCCACCCTGGTCAAGTCAGCCCGGCACCTCGATGCCTTCGACATCGCCTTCGAGGTGTTCTTCGGCCTGGACCGGCCTCCACCCCCGGCCGAGACCGACATCGGACGCGAGTCCGTCTCCTCTGATGACTCTTCGCTGCAAGGAAGCTCCGGCGGGGTGGGTTCCCTTGCGGAGTTGTTGACCGCGGCGATGGGCAGTCACGATTGGGAGACGGTCCGCGGCCTGGTGGAGCGGGCGGTGGAGGAGTTGGCGGGGATGACTTCGGGGCGTCCGGTGGGCGGCGCCTATTACCTCTACCGCACCCTGCGGCGGCTGGACGTCGATTCTCTGCGGCAGATGCTGATGGAGTTGGTAGAAGAACGGGGATCTCACCCGGGCCTCGGCGATGAAACCCTGGAGAGGCGCCTCCGGGCCGAGGAGGTCGATGCGCTGATCGAGAGACTGAGGGAGGAACTGATGGCGGAGATTCGCCGACGGTTGGTGGCCGATCGGGGAAGCCAGGCGGTGGCGGCCACCTTGCGCGCCCCGCCGCTGGAGGAAATGGACCTCATGCATGCCTCCGATGCGCAACTCCGCCGGATCGAGGAACTGATAGGGCCGCTCACCCGCAAACTGGCCGCCCGGCTCGCCCGGCGCGATCTTCACCGCCGCCAGGGTCGTCTGGACTTCCGCCGCACGGTCCGGGCCTCTCTGGCCACCGGAGGGGTCCCCCTGGATGTTCGTTTCCGCTCCATGCGACGGTTCCGTCCCGAGATATTCCTTCTGTGTGACGTCTCGGGCTCCATGGCGACCTTCGCCCGCTTCACCCTGCAGTTCACCTATGCGATGTCGGCCCGCTTTTCCAGTCTTCGAGCCTTTGCCTTCGTGGACGGGGTGGACGAGATCACGAACCTTCTCACACCCGGACTCCGTTTCGGAGAGGCCGCCCAGCGGATCTTTTCGGAAGCCGAGGTGGTGGAACTGGACGGCCATTCCGACTACGGGAATGCGTTCTCCCGGTTCTCCGACCGTTACGGAGGCGAGCTGACCGCCCGCTCCACCGTCATCATCGCCGGGGACGCTCGCAACAACTACCGGGATTTCGCAGGCGAGGCCTTGGCGGAGATGGCGAGAGTGGCCGAAGCGGTCTATTGGCTGAATCCCGAGCCCCGGGCCTATTGGGACACCGGGGATTCCCTCCAGTCCCGGATGTCGGCGCACTGCACGGAGGTGTACGAGGTGAGAAACCTCCTACAACTGGAGCAGTTCGTGGAGAACCTCGCCGACTACCGTCGGAAAGCCCCCGTCGGGCCGATCAGGGCGCCAGCTTAGCCAGTCGGTCGATGAGATCCACCACCCGGTTGGAATAACCCCACTCGTTGTCGTACCAGGCCAGGGTCCTCGCCAGGTTGGCGCCCAGGACCTCGGTGCCTCCCGAATCGAAGACGGTGGAATGGGGATTGCCGATGATGTCGGAGGAGACGACCGGGGCTTCGGTGTACTCCACGATCCCGGCGAACCGCCCTGCGGCTTCGGCCCGTACGGTGTCGTTCAGTTCTTCGGCCGTGACATCCGCCGACAGTTCCACCACCAGGTCCACTATCGACCCATCGGCTACCGGCACGCGCATCGCCATCCCATCCAGCCTTCCCTCCAACTCGGGAAGCACCTTCCCAACCGCCTTGGCGGCTCCGGTGCTGGTGGGAATGATGTTTTCGGTGGCGGCGCGGCTACGCCGAAGATCTGCATGGGGAACGTCGGCCAGCCTCTGGTCGTTCGTGTAGGCGTGCACGGTGGTCATCAGCCCGCGGCGGATCTCGAAGTGGTCGTGGAGGATCTTGGCGAGAGGGGCAAGGCAGTTGGTGGTGCACGAGGCGTTGGAGATGAGGGAGGCGTCCGGCCCGAGCAGGTGATCGTTCACGCCCAGCACCAGGGTCAGGTCGAGGGCGTCCTTGGGGGGAACGGTGAGAATCACCCGCTTGGCGCCCGCCTCCAGGTGTTTGGTCAGGGCGCTGCGGGTGCGGAACACTCCCGTGGACTCCACCACCACGTCCACTCCCAGTTCTTCCCACGGAAGCCGGGAGGGATCCGGTTCGCACAGCATGCGGATTTCATGTCGGCCGACCGTCATCACACCCTCGGCCAACCCGACCTCCTGATCCAGGCGGCCCATCACCGAGTCGTACCGGAGCAGGTAGGCCAGCACGTCGTCGTCCGCCAGGTCGTTGACGGCCACCACCGCCAGATGAGGCAGGCTTCGTTGGATGAGGATTCGCAGCACCGAGCGCCCGATCCTCCCGAAACCGTTGATCGCCACCTTGGTCGTCATGCTCCGCTCATCTTTTCCAGGACCTCCACAATGCGCGCCGCGTAACCCCAGCCGTTGTTGTACCAGGTCACGGTCTTGACAAGATGACCTCCGATAGCCATGGTGGCCAGGCTGTCGAACACCGCCGATTCTGTGACGTCGGTCACGTCGGAGGAGACGATGGGATCGGCGGAGTACTCGACGATTCCGCGGTAGCGGGTCCGGCAGGCCTCTCTCAGGGCCTGGTTCACGCGGTCGGCGTCCACCGAAGTCTCCAACTCGGTCACCAGGTCGACGGTGGAGCCGTCTGCGACGGGGACGTTGAGGGCGAGCGCCCTCAGTTTTCCCGCGAACTCCGGACGGATCGACGCCAGGATCTCGGCCGCCCTGGTAGGCGAGGGGATGATGTTGTCGGCGGCCGCCCGGCTTGAGCGGAAGCCCGAAGTGGGCACGTCGGCGAGTCGTTGGGCATTGGTTATGGCGTGGACGCTGGTGAAAAACCCCCGCCGGAGTCCAAAGCTGTCCGAGAGGGTGCAGAGGATCGGGGCCAGGGCGTTCGAGGTGTTGGAGCCCAAGGCGATCACCTCTGTGCCGGATTCCATGACGTGATCGTTCACTCCACGGAGGAGAATGGGGATGTCACCGAGCGTGAGGGGGGTGGAGGCCAGCGCGACTCCCCGCGCGCCGGCGGCGATGTGGCGGAGGCACTCCTCCATTGTCTGTTGCTGCCCGGTGGCCTGCACAACCACCGAAGCGTCCCACTCCCGCCAGTCGGCGTCGCCGGGGCGACGGGCGTCGATGATCGGCGTTTCCTGCTCGTTGGCCAGCAACACGCCGTCGGCGTAGGAGACCCGTCCGGGGTACCGGCCGTAAATGGAGTCGTACTTCAGGAGGTAGGCCAGCCCGACGGGATCGGCCACGTCGGCGATCACTCCCACTTCCAGGAAAGGATGGCCTGCCAGGAGGCGGAAGACGTTTCGTCCGATTCGCCCGAATCCCATCAAGGCCACTCTGGTCTTTTTCAAAGCTTCCTTTCGGTGGAATCGGTGCTCGGTGTCGAAATTTAGCGTGTCCCTGGAAGTTAAATCCATTGCCAAACTGACGTGGCGGCGTGGAAAACCGGGGGGAGAGACTTGAAAACGAACACGGTGCGGTGTCATCCTGTGGTGGTGAATGGATGTCGCTTCGGACCGGTTGGGTGGTGGGCCGCCTTCCTGTCGGTGGTGGTGTTGCTCTTGCCCTCCCCGGCTTGGGCCGCTTTGTCCTGTGACCTCGCATTGACGCCCCCCGTGCCGGGAGAGACGGTTCGCCGGTTCTCGCCTGCACACAGAGGAGGCCACTGGGGTGTGGACCTGGCCTCCCCCTGGGCCGGAACGGTGCGGGCGCCCGTCTCAGGGACCGTGACCTTCGCGGGCAGGGTGGCCGGCCGGTTGTCGGTGACGATCGCTCCCGACAACCGGCTGCGGGTGAGCGTCTCCTATCTGTCGTCCGTGAGGGTCTCGGCGGGCCAGTGGATAGAAGTTGGTGGGATGCTGGGCCGGTCGGGCGCCGACCACGGGCTACCGGCAGTGCATCTGTCCCTACGAGTCGACGGGCGGTATGCCAACCCCGAGCCTGCATTGGCCTGCGGGAGAAAAGCGAGCCACCCCTGGGGGAGGCTCAGGCTGGTCCCGGCCCGGGGACCGGCTAGGTAACCGGAGCCGCCGCAAGTTCGACCGGCTCCGCCGCCTGGGCAACGGCTAAGGTAGGGGGGGTGATCAGGGCTCTGTTGGGTGGCACCTTCGATCCTCCTCACTTGGCTCATCTGGCACTGGCGGAGGCAGCCTATCGCCAACTCGGGGTTTCGGTGGTGGAGTTCATACCAACCGGAATTCCCTGGTGGAAGCCCTCCCCGCCGCCGACCGCCGCTCATCACCGGCTGGAGATGGTGAGGCGAGCCACCGAGGAGGTCTCCTACTTCACCGTCAACGACTGCGAGACCCGGCGGGAAGGCCCCAGCTACATGGCGGACACCCTGGAGACTTTCCCATCCCGGGACGAGATCTTTCTGGTCATGGGATCCGATGCCGCTCAGGGGTTGCGCAGTTGGATGCGGTGGGAAGAGGTTGTTCGGCGCGCCCGCCTGGCGGTTGCCCCGCGGCCGGGAACCGACCCGGCCGAGGTCGAGGAGGCCGCGGGCCGCCCGCCGGTGTGGTTGGACTGCCCACGTCTGGAGATCAGTTCCAGGGAGGTCCGCCGGCGGGTTCGGTCGGGACTGAGCATCAGTTCCCTGGTTCCCGGAGGCGTCGGGGAATACATCACCGAAAACCGGCTCTACCTACCTCCCCGAGGCTTATGATGGGAGAACACATCGGTACCCAGGAGGTGTTTGAGTAGAGACGCTCGAGGCCGCTCGGCTGGTCGCAGATCTTCTGGCGCGGAAGAGCGCCACCGATGTCGTGTTGCTTCGGGTGGGGGAGACCATGGGCATCACCGATGTGTTCGTGATCGCCACGGGCCGTTCCCGCCTGCACATCCAGAGCGTGGCCGCGGAGTTGAAACACCTTCTTCGGGACAAGGGGCGTGACCGCGTCGGGGAGGAGGGTTTGGCGGAGGCCGAGTGGGTCCTGTTGGACTACGGCGACTTTGTGATACACATCTTCTCGCCGGACCATCGGCGGTATTACGGCCTGGAGGGATTGTGGGGGGACGCGCCCCGCATTCCCTGGACCGCGCCCTCCCCTCAAACGGCCTCCGAGCTCCAGTCCGCCTGATATATACTCCGGGAAGCCGGGGGCTGTAGCTCAGCTTGGAAGAGCGCTTGCATGGCATGCAAGAGGTCACGGGTTCAAGTCCCGTCAGCTCCACTCGGTGAGCGTATGATCTACCAGGGCAGAAGCCATTTACCTCAGTCAGTTATCAGTGGTGATACCGAATTGCGACAGGTGAGGTGCCTCGGTGGAGGAGGTGGGTGAGGGCTATCGCCCGCTGACAGCTCCACCACAGGTTCTCCGGTCAAGAGGATGCGGATGGTCCGTTGGGCAGGGTCATTGATCTGATGGGGTGTTGGCTGAGTTGACCAAGCGGGTCCTGGAGCGGGCTTTGGCCGAGGAGATGACCGATCATTTGGCCTATGAGCACGGCGACCCGATCGGCCATGGGACGGGCCACAACCGTGACGGGACCACCTCTAACAGGTACTTACCGAGATCGGCGCGGTCGATTTGGATGTGCCCCGTGACCGTAACTCCACGTTCGAACCCAGGATCGTTCCCAAGGGCGCCCGCCGTCTGGAGGGTTTCAACGCCAACATCGTTGCCCTGTACGCCCGGGGTTTGTCCATCCGTGACATCTGTTCGGAGCTAGCTCGCATGGACGGCGTGGATGTCTCACCGGCGTTGGTGTCCAAGGTCACCGACGGGATCGTGGAGGAAGTCACCGAATGGCAGAACCGGCCCT
The DNA here is from genome assembly GCA_965209025.1 of Acidimicrobiia bacterium. Classification (GTDB taxonomy): domain Bacteria; phylum Actinomycetota; class Acidimicrobiia; order Spongiisociales; family ZC4RG35; genus Bin76. The sequence continues at coordinate 2,195,530 of OZ242375.1, forward strand.
GGAACAGTGTTTATCCAGCGTTGCGGGTACCTGCCAGAACTACCTGGTGGAGTCGGTTACGTATCCGGTGGTGGAGAAGCTCAGCGATGGTTGGACCGCCACACCTGCTGGGGCGTGGGGAGACGACTCCGGTATCGAGATCTAATTGCGTGAGGGGGTTTAGCTTGTGGTACTCCCCGACCAGTTAGGCCCACGGGTGACCAGCACCCTCTCATCGGTCTCTCTGTCCATAAGCTGAACTATTCCTTCTACCACGTCGTTCAGCATGGCCTCCCGGACCGCTTCCGATGCAAGGATGCTATCCATCTCCCGTAATAGCACCTCTTCCATTTGGGATGCGATGGCTTTTCCGAGATGGGTCTCCCCTAAGGGAGGGAAAACCACCTCGATTCGGGAGGGGTCTAGTTCCATGGCTTCTCCTTCCTTTGCGCGCCGAACTCATCCAAGCATGGTACCCAGAAAAGACGCCACCACCGGGATTAGGGAATCAAGCATTTTCGCTAATCGACATCACCTGTGAGGCACAAGTCTGCGGAGCCCCGATTATCTGCAGCCGTCCCCCTCTTGCTCTCCCCACTGCCCACCACCGCAGAGGAGGACTGGAGGACGAACAACAAGCCATTCCTACCGTGAGATGTCCTGAATTGTGTCGGAAGATGCTGCTGGACGCTACCGCAGAGCGAGAGGTAACGAACAGCGAACGTACTAAATCGGACAGCACAGAACCGAGGTCCTGTCGGTGTCCAGCAAGAGAATGGATCAGACGCCCCGGGAGAGCCGTCGGGGCATGTTAATTGTGGGTACAGGTCGACCACACGTTTGCACTAAAGCCTGCCCACAACCAAAAACGCGTGGGCAGGCGTCCGCGGTTCGGGGTGACGCGGGCTGGTTTGACGTGGGTTCGGGGGATTTCTGCTGTAGCGTTCGTTTGTTTGGTGGCACGGTTCGTTACTGGGGACCATCTTCGCGAACGGGTGCCATATCGAGTGTGGTGTTTTCCCTGGTCAGAGGCTAAACGGACGCTGCGAACGGTTTGCGAACGCCTTTGGGGTGTGGGGGTGGTCAGCGTTGTTTCTCCCTCTCTCCGGTTTCTGTTATTTTTTGTTGAGAGAGCGAGTAGAGAGGGCGTGTTGTCTGCTATGCGGTATCTGTTCCGGTTTTTGGTGGCGGCCGGTCTGTTAATCGGCGCTGTTGCTTGTGGTGACGGCGCACCGGAGCTGGAGGCTTCTGCTCCTATGAGGATCGGGTTGATGCTGAATTTCAGTGGTGCTCCTGAGACCGCGGCTGGTAGAAGGCGGGCTTTCGATTTGGCTATCCGGCATGTTAACGAGGCGGGCGGGGTGTTTGGTATGCCTGTGGAGGGCGTGGAGGCCGACTCGACGCGGGATCCGCAGTTGGGGGTTGACGCGGCGCGTTATTTGGTGGAGTCGGAGGGTGTTCATGCCATTGTGGGGCCTACCGCCAGCGCTGTGGCGTTGCCGGTTGTGGAGATGTCACTGGGCCGGCCGGCGTGCCGACTATCAGTCCGTCGGCTACTTCTCCCCAGTTGACCGGGGCGGCCGACGCCGGTTTCTTTTTTCGCACGGCCCTTTCCGACACCGCTCAGGGTCCGGTTTTGGCTCGGGTGACCGGTGAGCGAGGTTTCGACAGCGTGGGCTTGGTTTATATCGATGACGCGTACGGTCGGGGACTGGCTCGCAGCTTCGAGGAGTCGTGGAGCGGGCTGTTGCGCGCTGTTGCTGTCGATCCCGATCAGACCACCTATCTTACCGACTTGCAGGACAGCGCTAGCGCAGGCGCCGAGGCGCTGGTGGTTATTACTTTCGAACAGCAAGCGATCGACATCGTCGGGGAGGCGCTGGAAGGGGGCATTTACACCCAGTTCGTGTTCGGCGATGCCGCCAAAAGGTTGAGCCTGGTCACCGCGATAGGGGGCGACCGGCTGGGCGACATGTACGGCACCGCGGGGGCTCCTGCTCCGGACAGCGACGCCACCGCCGCGTGGGAAGCGGCCTTCGAAGCCGCTTACGGTGGGCCGCCTCAGCTCACCTACGTCAAGGAAACCTACGACGCCACTGTTGCTCTGGCTCTGGCCGCACAGGCAGCTGGAAGACTCGACGGTGCAGCCATACGAGACCATCTGCGGGCCGTCGGCAGTCCGCCCGGGGAGAAGGTCTTGGGGACTTCCGACGGAGTCGCCGAGGGTGTTCGCTTGCTCGCCGAGGGTCACCAGATCGACTACGAAGGGGCCGCCAACTCTCTGGACTGGGACAAAAACGGCGACCTACTCCAAGGTTACATCGGCACTTGGCGGACACCATACTCTTTCAATTCTGACGGCACCCTTGGACGACCCTTTTCTTTCTCGGTCCATGGTGGAGCCCCAACACCTTGTCGGTCTATAACATTCCTGGTCAGGGCAGTTTCTGTTTTTGTTATTACCACATTCGGTATCAGGGAGTCCCGGGTTCTCTCTGAATGAAGTTGGGCCTGTAATGGGAGAGGGGCTGGTGGCGGTTCTCGGAGGTGAGCGCGATCCTCCGCTCCGGGAGATACCAACCGCCCCCAAGCAGGGTACAGCTTGTTGTGCCTCTGCCTCTTGGGCATCCCAGAGTAGGTGATCAAGCCCCTTTTCGGGGTGGTTACTCTGTCCGGTTTGGGCGGCGAGCACCTATACTTTCTTGAGACCATGACGATCTCTGGCGATACGAAGGTTGATTTGGATCGTCTCGTTAGGGACATGCTTGAAACAGGGCCCGATGAGGTGTCGCGTCCTTCCCGACTGCCTCAATACGATTTTGAGTGTATTAGGACCATTATTCGACGGGTTGTCAGAATGTATCACCCTGGGGAGCGTAATGTGCCTTGGCAGCCGGGCCCTCGGTCAATGAGCGGAGTCACTTTGATGGCGCTCATCAAGAGTCGTGACTATCAGGCCGCCGACGACTATCTCGTCGTTGAGGGCAGTTTCCTCCCTGCCTAAACGCCAGAAGTCGTGACATGGCCCTTCTTCGCCTTTGAGGGTGAGGCGTGGAGGCATTGTCATCCTGATTACGACCCTCTCAGCGGTGATGGTGCCCGTAGGCATGGGGGAAGGTTCAACCCTCCAGGGATTCCTACGCTTTATCTCTGCACCACCATAGAATGCGTCCAAGCCGAGTACAGCAAGCAAGCCATCGACAGGTCGTTGCCGGCCAGCAATCTTTACAGATTCTCGGTGGATTTGTGTCTGGTGTTGGATTTGACCCGGGAGGCTACCCGATCGGTTGTCGGCATGACATTGGACAACCTGGTTTCGGATGGTTGGAGTGTCTGTCAGGATGTGGGCAAAAGAGCATACGACGAGGAATTCCAAGCCGTTCTTTCGTGGTCTTCCACCGGCCGCGACAAAATAATGGCGGTGTTCACCGAGCGATCCGAGGGTAGTTTGGAAGTGATCGAAATACTTCCCCCAACACAGATCGGCTAGCCCGACCGACGGAGAAGCGCGGGCCGGAAAGGGGTTTGGTCCAGTTTTGAATTCCACGTATGCCTGGCCCATGTTCGGAAACGACAGTGTTGGAGGCTTCGCGGGCGGTGGGTGGAGGATCCCGGGAGGGGGCGGATGAAGAGGCGGGGCGACTACGCGTGCCACTGTCGGGGCGGGCGCGGGAGATGTAGGTCGCTATTGTCTCGGACATGCCCCCTATGGTCACACTGGTTAATCGAGTCCTCTCGTGGAGGGAGCGCATGTGTGCGATGGAGCGCGAGTGGGACGAGATCGCCGTGCGCCGGACAAGGATGCTCCTTGACGAGTGGCGTGAGGCCATGACGGAGATGCGCTGCCGCCATGACCGTCTCGTTTCGGACGGGCTGTGGTTGACCGGGCCATCGGACTTCTTTGAGATCGTGGGTCTCGCCCGCCACGAAAACACCCATTCTCGCCTGCTAGGGTGGCTGTTGACTCCGACGGCACGGCACGGCTTGGGTTGTGAGTTCGTGGATCGCTTGGTAGAGCACTGCACCGGGAAACCGGTGTCCGTTCCACTGGCAGTGAGGAAGGTGGCGTTTTCTGTGTGGCGGAATGACAGAGAGGCTGACCTCGTCGTGTGGGGCGAGAACTTCACGCTCGTCATCGAGAACAAGGTCGACGCGTCAGAGCAGCCGGGCCAGTGCGACGATTTGTACAAGAATTTCAAGATCGAGAAGGCGCCTCTTTTCTTGTTCCTGACCCCTGACGGTCGGAAGCCGTGTACGGCGACCACACCGTGCTCCCAACGTGCTTTCAAGACCCTCTCGTGGCCCGAGGTCCGGGCGATGTTGGAGGAAGCCCTGAACAAATCCCAGTCTGCCGCCGAGGTTGCCAGCGCTACTGATGTCGTCAAAAATTACCTGAGGACGCTCAAGGAGCAGTTCGGATGAATCGGATCGAAGACGAAAAGGTCAAGTTCTTTCTGGAGCATCAAGCGCGGATCAGGGAGTGGGCTGCTCTAGAAGACGAAGTGTCAAAGTTCGTGAATCGGTTCTACCGCAGTCTCAAAGGCGATCTCGACGCGGCCCTAAGAAGCGGAAGGATCGCTGAAGACGGTGTGAGATCGTTTCTAAAGGGAGGAAACTGGCCAGGTCTGGGCCTCCGTCGGCAGGGTTGGCCGAAAGGAGGAGATGACCCGGATGTGAGATTGGAATGGTTTCACAAGACGCTATTCCCTCCTCATGGCGAGCTGTACTGCGGAGTCAGGACGAATGTAGAAAGCTACAGGGCGCCCTTCACAAAGGAAGCTCGTCCCCACTATCGACGATCCGCCAAGTGGTGGCCGGCCTATCGGTACCTGGATCCCCCGAAAGGCAGGTTCTGGGAGGATGACAACCTCAAGGAATACCGCAACTACATAGTGGAGACCGTTCTCACAACATGGAAGGATCTGGCCCCGCTTGTGGATGAAGCAGTCAGCCACCCACCGAGTTGAAGCATGCAACCAAGCTGTGCCAACCCCGTGGCCCTCGACCAATCGCAGACCGGACGCCCAGGTCGTCGAGCTTCAACCAATAGGCGCAGACACCGCCGCCCTACTGGGCACAGCCGGCGACACCCCCAAACGCGTGACCTCGGAAGCCTCCTTCGCGGCACCCTCCGGCACAAGGCCCTCCAAGTGGGGCGTATCGTCCGCCTTCGCTCAGCCGGAGAGGTAACCGCCAAGCCAAAACGCCCCATGGCGGACTGCCAAAGTACGCATGGTCCGAAACCAACACACCATTGAGCATGTCGTCGACATCTCCCGGTATCCTGTCTACAGCTGTTCTTCCAGGTCAGAGAGGCCTCTTGCGGTGGGTCTAGGCTTTGGTTCTGGTTTGCTTGCGATTCGTCATGGCCCCTTGGCTGTGAATGCCAGCTGCCGAGGATGATCCAAGGGTGTTGCCATATAGAGGCGTATTGTTAACTCTATGTGACGTAGGAGGCTAATATCCAGGTTATGCCTGATGGGTCTGTTTTGGCTGATCCCCGGTGGGAGGCTTTTTCCGAGAGGTGTCTGGTCTTGGATTTGGAGGTTGTGGACGGGGGAATCCGGGAGGTGGGCGCTGTTTGGGGAGATAGAGAATTGCGAATCCCCAAGGTCCGATCATCCGAGCAGGCTGTGCGAGAACTGGATGCCTTCGGGAGGGGGGCGGAATTCGTGGTGGGACATAACATCGTGGCGCACGATCACCGCTTCATAGAAAGGTATCTGCCTCGGTCAAGTCTCCTGACCCTGCCGGTGGTGGACACTCTCTATTTGGCTCCGTTGGCCAAGCCTGAGCAGCCTTATCACAGTCTGGTGAAGGACTACAAGCTGGTCGGTGCCGAGCGGAACGATCCGGTTGCTGACTGTCGTCTGGCTCTCAGACTCTTTGAGGATTGTTGGACTCTTCTCAATGGGAGAGATGGCGAGAAGGACAGGCTGCTGTGGGTCTACCGCAGTTGTTTTTATGATTCCGGCAGTTCTGGGGGGACCTCACCTTTGAGGTTGCAGGGCACGGGTCTCTTGTTGGAAGAGCTCGGAGGCAGGATGATCCCGCATCATCGAGTGGTGAAGGACTTCGAGTATTTCGCGGGAGAACGGGCCTGCTCGGAAGCTATCCGGCGTGGGCTTCCGGGCTTGTTAGAGGATCCGCGAACTCGACCTGCGGTGGCTTATTCACTTTCCTGGCTTACGGTGGCCGGGACCGAATCGGTGCTGCCCCGCTGGGTCCACAAGCAGTTTCCGGCGGCGTCGGATTTCGTGCGGAGGATACGGAGCGTTTCGTGCCGGCGCTCCGAGTGCGGGTATTGCTCGAAGCATCATGACCCGAAGGGAAAGCTCAGGCGGTATTTCGGGTTCGATGGGTTTCGCTCCACTCCCACAACCACCGACGGGGAGAGCCTTCAGGAACGGATCGTGACCGAGGGCATAGCTGGTGAATCCATCCTGGCCATCATGCCCACCGGCGGTGGCAAGTCGGTGGGCTTCCAACTTCCAGCCATCGTCAACAACGAACAGACGGGAGCTCTCACCGTGGTGATCTCTCCCCTGCAAGCGCTGATGAAGGACCAGGTCGAGAACCTCAACAAGGGGACGGAGTCTCCAACCCTGGCTGCTACCTTGAACGGTCTGCAGACCATGATCGAACGGCGCGATGTCCTGGAAGGCATCCGCCTGGGTCGATTCGCGCTCCTTTACGTTTCTCCCGAACAACTGCGCAGCCCGTCCTTCACTCGGGCAATCAGGCAGCGCGAGATCGCGGCGTGGGTGTTTGACGAGGCGCACTGCATCTCCAAGTGGGGACATGACTTCCGTCCCGACTACCTGTACGCGGCCCGATTCATCAGAGAATTCTCAGAGACCGAAGAGGTTGATGTGGCCCCCGTTGCATGCTTCACGGCAACGGCCAAGTTGGATGTACGCGAGGAGATAGGTTCCCACTTCAGGAAGGTTCTTGGCAAGGATCTGCGGGAACTCGCCACCGATCGGATTGATCGGGAGAACCTTCGCTTCCGGGTCGAAGAGACTCCTAACTCGAGAAAAATAGAACGCATCGACCAACTTCTACAAGAGAGCATTGCCCCAACCCCGGAGTCGGCTGCATCCGGCTCGGCAATCATCTACGCCCGCAGCCGCCCCAGAACCGAGCATTTGGCAGAGATGCTGCGCTCCCAGGGATGGGAAGCCGAGCACTTCCATGGCGGACTTGATCCTCCTGAGAAGAAGCGAGTGCAGGATTCCTTCATCGAAGGGAACCTGCCGGTCATCGTCGCCACAAACGCTTTCGGCATGGGGATCGACAAGAGCGATGTCCGGCTGGTAGTACACGCCGATGTTCCTGCTTCTATTGAGAGCTACCTCCAGGAGGCCGGCCGGGCCGGGCGGGACGGCCAACCAGCAAGGTGCGTGCTGCTGTTCGCCAAGGGGGATCTTGAGAAACAGTTCGATCTGGTCTCCAGGGGCCGGTTGACCAAACGCGACATTGCCCAGATCCTCCGGGCCATCCGCGGTGCACGCCGCCGCGACACCGAAGAAATCGTGGTTTCGCCTGGTGACTTGTTGCGCACCCCGGGCTCTGACTTTTCCTTCGACGAGGAGAGTCGCCATGCTGCCACACAGGTCAGGACCGCCATCTCGTGGCTGGAGCGGGCCTGTTTTGTGCTGCGCAACGAGAACCGCACCCGCCTCTACCAGGGAGTTCCGGCAGTGCCTGACTTGGAGGAGGCTCTCGGGAAGCTGGAAAAGCTTGAGCTTCCGTACTACAGGAGGAGGCAGTGGGAACAGGTACTCCGCCGCCTACACCTTGCCGATCTGAGAGAGGGGATCGAGGTTGATGAAATCGCCCTCCTGCCTTCTTTCCGAAGGCGGTTCGAGGCTCTCAAAGACAAGCACCCTGACGATCCGGCACTAGCTAATCGCACCTTCACTCGCGAGATCTTCCGGACCTTGCACGACATGACGCGCGCCGGCGTGCTGGAGAGCGGCATCTACTTCTCCGCTTGGCTACATCACAAAAGGGGCCGCACGTCTCCGAACCGGTTGGAGGAAATCACCAAGGCCCAAAGGACACTTCTGGACTTGCTTCGGGAACAGTGGCCGAGCATCGACTCTGGAGATGAAGTCGAGGTTTCCATTCCCCAACTGCAAGAGCAACTGCGGGCCCGTGATCTGAAGATGGTGAACGACAGCATCCTCACTCTGTTGAAGGGTTGGACCAGGAGAGTCGTCGGTCGGCAGGCACCCGTCACACCGAGGAGTCGTGGACGGCGAAGGCTCGGGATTCGTCTGGAAGTGTCCTGGGATGAGTTGGCGGAACAGTTGAGATTACGGAACGAAGTCGGCAGGGTCGTGTTAGAGGTGCTGAAAAACACGGCGGATCAACTCAATCTGATCGGTGAGCGCCTCGTCCGGTTTTCCCTCGAGGACTTGCACCGGGCAGTGGAAGAACGTTTAGGGCTGTCCCAAAGCCTCGGCGACGTATTCATCGCCATTGAAAAGACTCTTCTGTTCCTGGACGAGAATCACGTCATCAGGCTGGAGAGGGGACTCTCGGTCTTTCGCCAGGCGATGACCATTCGCCTGCACGAGGAGGCCAAGAGAAGAAGGTATTCAGAACGGGATTACCGCCCTCTCCGAAAGCATTACCAAGAGAGAATGATCCAGATCCACGCCATCGGACGGTATGCCGAGGAATCCCAGAAGAGCCTGGAGGGTTGGGCCCGGCGATATGTGGACAACTACTTCAGGATGTCAGGTCGGGAATTCAACCGCCGCTACTTCCCCGGGGAACTCAAAGCTCTGAAGCGGCCCACGTCCAAGGAAAACTACGAAGAGATTGTCGAGAGCCTGGGAAACCGGGCGCAGGAACAGATCGTGACAGCCCCCAAAGACCGGAATCTCCTGGTGTTGGCCGGTCCCGGCTCGGGAAAGACCCGCGTGGTCGTCCATCGGGCCGCGTATCTGCTGATAGTGGAACGCATCCGCCCTGAACGCCTGCTGGTGATCTGTTTCAACCGCTCGGCCATGCACGAACTGCGGGTAAAGCTTCGTGAACTCGTGGGTGATCCGGCCCGCCGGGTAGCCGTACACACCTACCACTCCCTAGCATTGCGACTCACCGAACGCTCCCTTGCAGAACGCGCCAGGACCGCCGACGACAGCCGGATCGACTTCGACGAGATCATCAGAGAAGCCAACCGCCGCCTGGCAGGAGAAGAGCAACTGATCGGCACCGAGCCGGACCAACTTCGAGACCGGCTCCTCGCCGGATTCGAATATGTGCTGGTAGACGAATACCAGGACATCGACAACGACCAGTACGAGATGATCACCCACATAGCGCGGCGAGCCGGCCAGGATAAAGACGAGGACCGCCGGGCCACCATCCTCGCCGTGGGAGACGACGATCAGAGCATCTACGCCTGGCGACGCGCCAATGTTCGCTACATAAAACAATTCGAAGAGGAATTCAAAGCCCAGCGCCACTATCTGGTTGAGAACTATCGCTCCACCCGGCACATCATCGACGCCTCCAACGAGCTGATCCGACACAATCGCGACCGGATAAAGCTGAGGGACAGCATCCGGATCAACAACGCCCGGAAGTCCCATCCCCCGGGAGGGAAATGGCAGCGTCTGGACCCCCTAACCGGCGGAAAAGTCTCACGGGTCAAAGTGGAGAAGACCTTCCTAGCCCAGGCCACCCTGGCCGAGATCGAGCGTCTCCGGAAACTCGATCCCGAATCTGAATGGCAGCAGTTTGCCGTTCTGGCCTGGAGCCACACTCAACTGGCACCCATCCGCGGTCTCCTTGAGAAGAAAGGAGTCCCCGTGCGCAGATCCGTCCCGGACGGACTACCAAGGCTCGAAAGAATCAGGGAGTTCCGTTTACTGCTTGACCGCCTGTCCACAATCCGGGATTCCGAGATCTCCCTGGCAAGACTGCGGCAACAACTTGTAAATCTCTGCCACGCCAAACCAAACGGTAATCACTGGCTGGGAATGGCAGATCACATGCTGGCTCGAATCCAAGCCGGGATAGGCGTCCAGCCCGTCCCGGTGACAGACATCACAGAGGCGATGCGCCAAGGCTTAGCCGACCACAACCGCTCCCACCTCATCGGCCAAGGTGTGCTGGTCAGCACCATCCACTCCGCCAAAGGACTGGAATTCGATCATGTCCTAGTGCTGGGAGGCATCAGAAACGCTCCGAACGGCAATCGATCCGCCGAGGAAGAGAGGCGCCTCTACTACGTTGCCATGACCCGCTCCCGTCACACGCTCGCGCTGATCGACTCCCGTGATAGCCCAAACCCCTACTTTCAAGACATCCGACACATGACCCTGCATCGCCAAGCGGCGGTAGCCCACAACCAACCCGTCGAACACGTCGACATCAGGTACGAAGTGCTGGGAATGAAAGACCTGAACATAGACTACGCCGGCCTGAAGAATCCAGATCATCACATCCATCGTTCACTGAGAAGATTGCAAACCGGGGACCTGATCAACCTACAACGCCTTCCAAACGGACAGATCCACGTGGTTAATGGCCGGGGCGTAGAAATAGCCCGCCTCTCCCGTAGAGGCACGGAACGCTATCCCCCCAAGCGTCTGACTCAGATAGATGAGACGCGAGTGTTAGGCATGGTATCGCGCCACCTCAACGAAACCCGCCCTACCTTCCGAGAACGCATGAAAGTCAATACCTGGGAACTACCCCTCCTCGAATTGCGCCTCCATCAAACTCCAAAAACATAGCCTCAATCCACCGGTGTATTAGTGGGTGGTCTGGGGGGATCAAATACGGTGAAGAGCTTCTCTGACCTCGGAAAACAGCTGCAGTCGTATAAGACAGGTCGAACCCATACGGATTTCTTGCAGCTGGGCCCACCGCTGCGGTGGTAGTCTGCCCCCAACAATGCGAGACGTTCCAGGTGAGCGTTCGCAAACGTTCGCTGTAGCGTTCGCACCGTTCGCAAAGCGTTCGTTTGAGGTCTGACCTGGGTAAACACCGACTCGAAGTGGCAGGCGTTCGTAAACCGTTCGCCGCGAACCTTCCCCGTGAAGAGCAATGCGGGTATGTGTACGAACGTTTCGAGAGGAAAGTCCGAACTCTTCCTGATGTCAGCCTGCGCGGCTGGGAATAGCGGTGGTTGCCCACGCGTTTTCGGGTGTGGGCAGGCTTTAGTGCAAACGTGTGGTCGAGATCGCCCACAACGAAGAACGTTTCACAACGGGCCATACTCCGGAGCCGTCCTCCCACGGTGGTGAACCTCAGTACATCTTGGAGCCTCCTCCTGGTGTCTGGCCCGTCTTTGGGATCGGCACTCTTCCCCATCTCTGCTCGATCAGTCTCACGCCATTGATTCCCGACCTCTCCCGAATCGTTTCAGTCACTCTTTGCTTCATATCAATCTGCATTAGCCAGCCAGAGCAACATGTGCGGTGTGTCACAGTCGGAGTTCAACGCCTGGCCCGGTTGCCGGCGCCACCGGGATCGTCCATGTTGAGTTATGTTCCCTTTACCTTGAAGTGTCACATGGGAAGACTAGGGTTTCTGCCATGAGCTTTGAACGGGTGTCCGAGTCCCGGTTGGCTTTGGGGATGGGCGATTCACCGAGCCGGTCTGCAAATGACGGCCGGTCGTATCTTCGCCTGAATGCGGATGAAGATGAGCCTCTTAACATCTTTGATGGGTCACTGTTGGTGTGTGGCCGCGCTGAGGGAGCGTTGACCTTGCTACCTCCGAGAAGTGTCCAGACTGTTGTGACGTCACCGCCTTACTGGTCGTTGAGGGACTATGAAGTTCCCGACCAGATAGGATGCAATGACGGTTTAGGGGAGTATGTGAAGAGCATTGTTGTTGCTTTTGATCAGGTTAGGAGGGTCTTGGCCGATGATGGCACGGTGTGGCTGAATGTAGGGGACTCCTATACGTCTGGTAATCGGAAGTACCGCGCGCCGGACCGTAAGAACCGGGCCCGGGCGATGCCGATTCGGCCTCCCACGCCACAGGGTCTCAAACCAAAGGATTTGATTGGTGTCCCGTGGAGATTGGCCCTTGCCCTTCAGGATGCAGGGTGGTGGGTGCGATCCGAGGTGATTTGGTATAAGCCGAATGCGCACCCGGAGTCTGTGAGGGACCGACCCACGAAGTCGCATGAGACAGTGTTTCTTTTATCAAAGCAGCAGAACTATTACTACGACGTGTCAGCCGTAAAAGGTCCAAACGGGCGTCGACTCCGAACAATGTGGGATATCAACACGGAACCGCGTCGTCGATCAGCGGGTGGCATCGCCGACCATCCGGCGGTGATGCCGATGACCTTGGCGCGCAGATGTATCAAGATAACTAGTCGGCCGGGAGATGTGGTGTTGGATCCCTACGCCGGCTCGGGTACGACCCTCCTTGCAGCACAGGAACTAGGAAGATCCTGGGTAGGGATAGAACTAAAGCCGGACTATGTAGACCTTATCGAGCGACGCCTTGCTGATCAATCCTAATTGAGCAGGATCTGTGGAGATTCAAGACCTGAAGACTCGCATTGAGATGCTCTCACCGATGGGAGTGCGGTTCGTAGCGCGTCTAGTTGACTCCTTATCCTCTCCTCCCCATGCTGACTCTATGGGTGCCACCTGGATTGCCAACTCACCTGAGTGGATTGAATACTTCGGACTCACGATCTCAGCACACCACGGGTTGACCGTCGAACCTCTCATGTTGACCGGATTTGAAGTGGCGTTTCAAAATGCATGTGAAGCTGTTGAATGGCATGTGAACAAGCGAGAATCGGCGATAGAGCGGTTCCTTGACCTCACCGTGACAACCGAAACAATGGAGCGTAAGCTCTCCCTCAAATCAACCGCTCAGAAGAGAATGTCAGCTTCCACTGCCCACATTTCCAAGCTCACCGAGGCTGCATGGATCCAAGATGTCAGGTCTGCGAGGGATCGAAGAGAGAGGACGCTGGAGCTCTTTACGCAGTACCGAGAGGCAGTCGATGCCATCATCATGCTGCGGGCATTTCGGAAGGAAGTGGACAAGATTCCTATAAAGTACCAGTTGCTGGAAATCCCCACGGCAATCTTCGATTCGGTCTATGAGGCTCCATTATTGGCATTTGCTGCGGATGGTCCCACCATCGACTGCAGTTATCGAGGCGAACCAGTGGCGGCCCGGGTGTCTTTGGACCGATCCGACGCGAAGATCACAGTAAAGCAGATCAAGCTTTCGTCTTGTGTGCTACATGCAGAATGGCACATGACTAAACCGGGCAGTTTCCCGAATGTCTAATGGTGGAGCATCCTTAGGGATCGAACTGAGGCCAACTGAACCACTACCGAGGATTTCGGTGGTCCCTGCGACTCGCGCCGGGCAACCTATTGACCTCTAGGAAGGGGGAGGCGACGGTACTTGACCCGCCCAGATACAACCCGACGCCGAGCCGCCCACCCTGGTCTTCCCATCAGCCCGCGGCGAGACCACGAGGGGCATGACGATGAGCAAACGATTCCGAGCTCCGATCTCGAATACACACCCCACAGGATGCGAACCTAATCCGCAACAGTCCACACTGCATAGGGCTGGTTGGGTCACTAACCGTGCAGACAGATTGGTTTCTTCTCTCCTGAAAGACATCACATCCTTGAGCCGTTTGATGGATCGCACTCAAAAAAACCACCTCAGATGAGGCAGTTTCTGAAGACACTTGCTGTGCTGATCGTCCTGATCCTTCTGCTGGTAGCTGCCGTCCTGTGGACAGACAGCGGCAGGGAAACATGGGAAATCTTCAAAGACATCCTGCCTTTCATCTAAACTGTCCTATCGCGGGGTGGGGGCGACGGTTCCTGTTGGTTTGGGCCACATTTTAGGTTTCCCGAGGACTTGTTCGGGGGTGCGTCCCTGGTTCCATCTTCCGGTGTGTGCCCGGTCGGTGTTGTAGTAGTCCAGGTACTGTTTGAGGTCGCGTCGGAGCCCGGTGATCTTGGGTATCAGGTAGCGAGCAAACGCGGGTTTCCAGCATTCTTCGAGGATGGTCTGCTGTACTCGTTCCACACACCCATTCGTTTGGGGACGGCCGGCTCGGATGAACCGATGCTCTGCGCCGAGCGTCCCGATGGTGTTACGGAACACCTTGGAGCGATACTCTGATGCATTATCCGACATCACCGCTTGGAGTTTCCACCCCCTGGCGGAGAGGTCTTCTGCTACCCGCCGGGCGAGTCGGCTGGTCCGCAACGCGGCGGGGTTACGAGGGGTAGTCCACAACTCGGCCCAGGTGTACGACGACGCCACGTCGATGGCGGTGTATTGCCACACTGTTCCTTTCACGCCTTGTAGGCGTCCTACATAGAAGCAGTCCATCTGTACCAGTTCACCAGGCACTGCGACCTGCAGATGCTGCTGGGCCAACACAGACGGTTTCTCCCGAGCCGGTGGGGCGGCGTAGCCGGCCACCAACCCCAGGCGCTTTCCGCGGGTGTTCAGACCGTGCCGGCGGAGCACCCGCCACACGCCCGAGGGGGAGATCACGATCCCACCCCACTTGGTCCGACCTAGCTCTGCTGAGACCCTTGCCGGACCGAACCCCGGGTGACCCAGAGAAAACGCCACTATCCGATGCTCCACGAACGGACTGGTCGCGTTCGGCATCCGAGGCTGGCGCCGCTCCCGCGGGCGCAAGATCTCTGTCCCGTGCCGTTCCAACTGGTGCTTCCACCGATAGAACGTCGAATGATGGATCCCCATTATCCGACACGCAGCACGTACGTTCCCCAGCTCCTCGGCTAGAGCAAATACCCCCAGCCGAAACCGATACAAGGCATCATCATTACCCACGGCGGTGTGTCCTTTCTGCTCGATGTGATGGTCAAGCAACAGGATGCACCGCCACACCCCACCAGGCCGGCATTAACCCACCCAGGTGTCGCTACATCTCAGAAACAGGACAATCTAAACCCGCTCGCCAACACCCACCCCTCACCTTCAAAGTGAACCACTACCCAGAATCCGATGACCCCCGTTAACACTTCGGTCTGGGTGCACACCTCACTCTCCGATTAGCCGGCGCGGTACATGCGGGGCAGGGTGTGCTGAATGGTGGTTAGGACCTGGCAGTTTACGGGGACTCACTAACCCTTATGTGGGGAGAGGTGCAGCTAACTGTCGTATCTGGTCGAGGAGTGCTCTGTCAGTCCTCAGGTGATGGCGAGCAGCATTCTGCAGGTGTCGCACCCTCCGGAACCCGAGTTCGACTGCCACCTGTTGGGGAAGCCTGGTATCTCTTATGGGATAGCGCCGACAGACTTCATCCAGGTCGTCATTTTCCAAAAGGCTCCCAAGCTGTCGCAGTTCCTGCTTGAACGGGTTTTCCATGGTCATGACCAGCGGGTTTGTGCCCGCTTCTATGTCCTCCCTGGTCGGCGCCGATTCTCTGAGGTGTCGGCGGACATAGGCATCTGAGACCCTCAGGGCTAGTCGGGCCGTGTCCTCGGGGCTGGAGAGTGATGCCAAGGCATTCTCTCGGACGGATGCCCAGAGTTCGTTAGGGTCTTTCCCAAGAGTGGGAGCTTGGGCTTCGGCGAGGCGCTGGAGTATCGGTTGAGAGTAGTAGAGGTTCTCGATTTCGTGAACACCGAGTGGAAAGATGCCGTCTTGACGCAGGGCTGCGCATTCGTCGCTGGTCCGCTGGTCACGGTCGATTACACCAGCGGCCTCGATCCAGGTGTAGTCGGCACTAGCTCGCAATCCCTTGACGGCCCTGATAACTTCAGAACAGCCCCCGATTGGTTTGAGCATCCACTTCGGCGATAACAGTCGTAAGAGTTCGAAGTCGACGCTTGTGGGTCTACCCTCTGTGAACAGCACTCGACGTTTACCTCCAAGGATTGCCTGCCGAACTACATTGGGCATTTGATCATCTTCGGGGAGACGTTCCGCATCCCAGGCGGTTACTGTTTCGCCACTCCAAGAACATCCACTCAAAGAGACCGCTGAGGCACCTTGGCGAACCAGGGAGTAGGCGAGATCAAGGTCGTGGGTGAGGATTGCAAAGTGACAGTCGGGTCGCTCGTTGGCTACAGCCTGCATGAGTGGAGCAGATATAGACCGATGTATGTGACGTTCGGGTTCGTCAATGATCTGTACTGATCGCTGCTCTGCCATTAGAACCTCGGCCGCGAGCATCATGGCGCTTCTCTCACCGTCCGACAGTTGTGAGACCGGGTAGCGTGTACCGTTTCTTCGTACCGCATCTAGCATTCCGGTCTCTGTTAGTTCTATCTGCACTGGTAGGTCACAACGGCGTAAGATGCCGTTGAGGCGCGTGATTGGCGAGAGTTTAGTCTTCCGAATCTCATTTATGGACCGGCCTTCGTCAACCAGCCGCGCAAGACGATCGTTACGGGCGTTATGACCTGCGATGAGATCAAACAGAACCAGGTTCGGTCGGTTCTGTGGGTTGTGATCCAACCAGCGGGAATCGTCCGCCAAGTCCCAGTCTCTCCGGTACTGAACTTCCTGGTCTCGTGCGGCCGGTGTCATACTCGGGCCCGCGTGTTGTATCCAGAGTTGGCGATGTGAAATCAACCGTTTCGTCTTCGCCGAGCCGCTGTTTCGTTGCAGCCAAAGTCCGAGGGCGGACTTCCCGGAACCGTTGGCCCCTACAAAGATCGTTTGAGAACCAGGAGAGGCATCAAGGACAAGAGGTGACTGTTGAGGGTCCCGTGGAATGTTCCAAATGCAAAACGGAGGAGACACTAAGGGAGCAGAAGACACGGACAAGTTCAGCAGGTCACGGACCGTGACCTCTTGGATCAAACCAATGTTCAGGTTTCTGAGATCCGGGTGCTACGGCTAGATTCACCTCTACTCCCTTCGTTACCTCGTTAAGCACTCGGCATATTAGCCACGGCAGGTTTCAGGGAAAGGGATCTGCCTTTGGCTTGTCTGTCTGCCCGCGCTATAGAATCCCCGTCTCCCCCACCGGTGGTGGGAGAGGAGCCTGCGGTCAGCAGCCGACACCTCTGCAGTTAGGGGCAACTGCGTGAGCTTTGTAGGAAACCGAACGTTAGCCGAGGTCAGGTGTTTTGGTGGGTTTGATGTATTCGGCCCATTGTTGCATGAGGGGTTGTCTGATTTTGAGGAGGTCGGATCGGGCGTAGGCTGCTTCGACGCCTTTGACTGTGTGGCCTAGGGCTTGTTCGGCTATTTCGCGTGGTATGCGGGTTTCGCTGCACCAGTCTCTGAAGCTGCTGCGCATGCCGTGGGGGACGCAGCCTATGTTGTTTTCTTTGCAGAGTTTGCTCATTGTTGCGTCGGAGAGGGGGCGTCCGGTTGGTGAGGGGAAGATGAGTCCTGTGGGGTTGGGTAGCTGGCGGTGGGCTTGGTCGAGGATTTGGAGGGCGGTGGTGCTGAGGGGGACTCGGTGGGGTTTCCCGGTTTTGGTGCGCTGTCCGGGGATGGTCCATGTGGCAGTGGGGAGGTCGATTTCGTTCCAGGTGGCGAGTCGGGCTTCGCCGCTGCGTACTGCGCAGAGGGTTAGGAACTCGAGGCAGTAGATGGTGGCGGGCCAGGCGTTGGTGGCTCGGATGGTTGCTAGTGCTTGGGAGACTTTGCTGTGGTGTAGGGCTTTGAAGTGTTGGCGTTGGGTGTTGTTGGTTCCTAGTGCTGCTCTGATCCGGTCGTCGGCTGGGTTGTCGGTTCGGTGGCCGGCGGCTATGGCCCATTTCATGATGGCGGCGACTCTTTGTAGCAGTCTTCGGGCGGTTTCTGGTTTGGTGTGCCAGATGGGGGCGAAACAGGCCATGACGTCGGCGCTGGTGATGTCGGACACCAGTTTTTCGCCTAGTGTGGGGTGGGTGTAGGTTTGGAGGCTGGTTTCCCAGATTCTTCGGCTTCGGCTGCCCGGGCGCCACTTGGTGGAGTGGAGTTCTATCACCTTGGCTGTTGCTTCGGTGAAGGTGGGTGTGGCGGCGGCGCGGGGGTTTCGGCCTTCTTCTATGGCTTGGCGGTTTTGGAGGGCTCGTTTTCGTGCTTCGGCTAGGGTGACGGCTGGGTAGCTTCCGAGTCCGAGGTTGGTTTCTTTGCCGTTGATGCGGATTCTTTGTGCCCAGGTTTTGGAGAGTCGGTTGTTGATTTTGGTGGGTTTGACTAGTAGGGTGAGTCCGTGTCCGCCGCGGCCGTCGCCGTATCGTCCGGGTCGTTTGACGGTTTTGACGAAGGTGGCTGAGAGGGTGGAGGGGCGTTTCAACTCTGTTTCTCCTGTTTCCTGGGGTATTGGTTGGGTTATCAGTATAGGGGTGGGATTGTGCGGTTTCCTATGGTATCGAATGAAACAACCATTTTGGCCCTTTAGGATGATGAACTGGGATAACAGGATCACTCTGGTACGGAAGGAGACGCTATGGAACCGCCAATACGGTTGACGTCAGCTCCACCATCTTGACTCCGATAGGTGTCCTCAATCCAGGGTAGGCCAGCCTTGCGACATCATGTCGAGGACGATCTCCAACCTACAACGGCACGCCTTGGTGGGCGGCAACTTTCCTGATTCGTCCGGCGCTCTGTGCGTACGTCTCCCGATCGGGCAAATGCTCCATTATCAGGGGGACGTCTGAGTCGAGTCTGGTCATACATCGGAGAAAGGCGTTGTAATCCAGGTATCCCGTGCCGGGCGGCACCTCTTCCATCGCCACGATCGACGGGCTCCCCACAAAGGTCACGTCCTTAGCGTGACAGGCCTTGGTCCATTTGCCCAACTGATCGAACAGGTCCTCGATGACCGAGCCGGAGTTGAACAGGGCGCGGGGGGAAGTCATATGGTTGGCGGGATCGAGATGGACGGCCAGTCCCGGATCATCGACCCGGTCCAGGATGTCCCGGTAGACCTCGGGGCGATCCACGATTGCCCAGGGGCACATCTCCAGGGTCAGGAAACTCCGGGTGGGCTTCACCGCCCCCAGCACATCCCGGATCCACTCGATCACCGCGTCAATGGCGGCAGGGGTGAAATTGTCGGGGTGGTGGCCCACATGGGAGTCGGGGGTGTCGGCAGAGGCCAAAGCCCCGGAAACCGTGGTACAGCAGGCCGCGCCCAACTCGTCCGCCAATGCCAGGGCCTGGGTGATTTCGGCGCGAGCCTGGCTTCTCAGACGTGGATCGGGGTCCATGGGGTTCACCCATGCCGCCACTTCCGAGATGATCACATCGGCCTTGGCGAACTCCTTCCGCACGTACCGCACCACCTCGGTGTCATCGGGGTTGATAACCGGGCAGGGCGCGGACCGGTATTCCTGATCGGCGCACTCCCGCAAGTACTCATCTACATCCACCGGACCCAGATAATCAGTTATTGAAGCTCCCAATCGCGCCATATGAACTCCTATCGCTCAGAACATCGCCTTATGTCCTGACAGGGCATGGCGCGACTGCGAGCGTCACCCCATGCCAACAAGTCCCCGACTCGAACAGCCGGCAGAACAGGGCAATCATGTGCCCGAAACTTTTGGAGATCGAATCAGCCTCCGGATAAGGCAGGTCGCCCGATCGGGAGGCCCGCACCGCGAGACCTGTTAACTGCTGGTTCCATCAGTGGGCGGGAGTATATACACTCGAAGACATTCTATGATTAGACCTCCCCTCCCTGGCTGCTCGCTCACAGTCTTCCCTGCGGACGGTACCCGGTTCCTCATGGGCATCGGGACATTCGATGCGAAGTTCGCCGACGAACGCTGCTGTCTAGGACCATGATGACTGTCTCTCCGGTAATACTCATCACCTGGCCTCGTTTTCGAGCAGACGATCCCGAAACCGGCGGCCGGCTCACATCGGCCGGCTACCAGGTCCGACACGCGCCCTACGGTGGCCGCCGATGCCCCGAAGAGTTGATCGAGCTGCTGGACGGAGCAGTCGGCGCAATAGTTAGCGGCGATCCTTTTACGGCCGAAGTCTTTGTAGCCTCCCCTCTGCTCAGGGTGGTGGCCAGGACCGGCGTGGGCCTGGACAGCATCGACACCGATGCGGCCGAGAAGGCCGGGGTAACCCTGTTTACCACGCCGGGTCTCAACCACAATGCTTGCGCCGACCACACTATGGCCTTGATCCTTGCCCTGGTGCGCCGATTGGTGGAGAACGACGCGACGGTGCGCAAAGGCCATTGGGACAGAGCGGGCCGCCTTTCGGGAGGAGAACTGACCGGGGCCCGCGTGGGGCTGATCGGATTAGGGCGAATAGGGCGCGCGGTTGCCCGGCGCCTGGAGGGCTTCGAAGTCGAAATCCGGGCATACGACCCGGAGACCACAGACGCCTCGCCCTATCAGTTGACCACCCTGGAGGATCTGATGCATTGGAGCGATATCGTCAGCATCCACTGCCCCCTGACACAGGCGACTCGCAACATGATCGGTAGCCGCCAACTGGCAAGTGCTCGTCCGGGCCTGCTGCTGATAAACACGGCCAGGGGAGCAATCGTGGATGAAGCGGCCCTGGCCGCCGCGATCAGATCGGGGCAAGTGGCGGGCGCCGGGCTGGATGTCTTCGGTGTGGAGCCGCCTCATGACTCCGAGTTGCTCCGGTTTCCCGAGGTGGTCGTCTCTCCACACATCGCCGGACTCAGCGACAAATCGATGCGCCTCATGCTCGAACAATGCATAGACAACGTGCTGGAGTTCCTCGACGCCCCACCGGCGCCGGAAGGAACACCGACCATCCCGACATCTGACTCCGACCCTGTCCTACTGAGGAGGTAGAAGTTGCCCAAGACAAGACTCAAACTCGGATCATCCCCGTGTTCCTGGGGGATCTGGTTCCCCGACGACCCCCGCCAGATGCCATGGCAACGATGCCTGGATGAGATCAGCAAAGTAGGGTACGAATGGATCGAACTGGGTCCCTACGGATACCTCCCGACCCAGACCGAAGTCCTCAAAAAGGAGTTGGCGGTTCGGAGTCTGGCAGTGTCCGGCACTTTCACCATGGGGTTTCTCGATGATCCGGACCACTGGCCTGCGCTGGAAGCGGAGACAATCGGCGCCTGCCGGTCCCTGGTCTCGGTCGGGGCCGGCTATCTGATTGTGATCGACGGGGTCTACGCTGACCTCTCCACCGGCGAGATGCTGCGCAGCGACACATTGAACGATAGAGAGTGGCGCGCCTTGATCGACACCACGCACCGGATTGCAAGAATTGCAGAACACCATGGGTTGAGAGCCGTGTTTCATCCCCATGCCGAAACCCATGTCGAGACCGAGGAGCAGATCGAGCGTTTTCTGGCCGACACCGATCCTGACCTGATCGCCCTGTGTCTCGATACCGGCCACCACGCGTATCGCGGCGGAGACCCGGTCGCGTTTTACAAGGCGCACGCCGACCGAATCGAATACTTCCACCTCAAGAACGTGGACCCCGAGATCATGGAGCAGGTGCGCCTGGAGGGCATCCCCTTTGCCAGAGCAGTTCAGATGGGCGTGTTCTGCGAGCCGGTACACGGCGCCGTTGACTTCGCGGAGCTGGCGCAGGCGCTGGCGGACACCGGTTTCGATGGTCATGCCACGGTGGAGCAGGACATGTACCCCGCACCTCCGGACAAACCGTTCCCCATAGCCCAACGGACTTACCAATACCTCAGGAGCCTCGGCCTCTAACCCCCCATGGGACTCCCTGGTGCGAGATGGCCGCGACTCCATCCCTTCTGGGGCATGGGCTAGACATGCATTCGAATAGGATTGAGATATGATGATTGAAGGTCTGCAGGATCCGCGTTTGTCCGCCGGCCGGACACCGAAGGGTCCTCCGATCAGAGTGGTGAATCCCTACGACGGAGAAGCGATCGAGGACATCAATTCTGCGTCGAGGAGGAACGTCGACGATGCCCTGTCGGCGGCCGCCGCAGCCGCCAAACGGATGAGATCGCTGAGCGGCCACGAACGGGCGGAGCTGTTGGAAAAGGCCGCGCTCAAATGCGACGAAGCCACCGAGTACCTGGCCGGGATCGTCGTAGCCGAGCAGGGGAAAACCATCACCGAGGCGCGCGGCGAGGCCGGGCGGCTGGGGTCTCTGCTCCGTTACTGCGCGGGTGAGGCCCGTCGGATCGAGGGAGAGGTGCTCCCCCTTGACGGAAGCCCGGGCGGCGAGGGCCGCCTCGGGTTCACCCTGAGACAGCCCGCCGGGGTGGTGGCGGCCATCACCCCCTTCAACTACCCATTGCTCCTCGTCGCCCACAAGGTGGGGCCGGCTCTGGCGGCCGGCAACCCGGTGATCGTCAAACCGGCTTCCTACACACCGCTCAGCGCCTTTGCGTTCATGAGACTGCTATTGGATGTCGGCTTCCCCGAGGGGGCGGTCCAGTGCATCGCCGGTGCGGGTGGCGTGGTGGGCGCCGGCCTCTGCGCCGACGAGCGGGTCAGGGTGGTTAGCTTCACCGGCAGCGCCGAGGTGGGAAGAGGCATAACCAGGATCGCCGGCGTGAAAAGGCTCCTGCTGGAGTTGGGCGCCAACTGTCCGGTGGTGGTGCTTCCCGACGCTGATCTGGATCTGGCTGCCTCGGTCACGGCCAAGGCCGGGACGGTCAACGCCGGACAGGTGTGCATCTCGGCGCAAAGGGTGCTGGTTGATCGCCGGTCCTACCCGGACTTCCTCAACACGCTGGGCGAGCACTTCTCCCGGATCAGAGCCGGGGATCCGTCCGATGAGAACACCGAAATGGGGCCCATGATCAGCCCGGACGAGGCCGATCGGGTGCGGGACGTTATAGCCCAAGCCGAGACCATGGGCGCCAAGGTGGTGGTGGGAGGCGAGGTGAACGGGTCTTTGCACCAGGCGACCGTGGTGGCGGACGTCCCCGAGAACACGACGCTCTTCTCCGACGAACTGTTCGGTCCGGCGGTGGGGGTCGTCCCTGTTGACAGCGTTGAGGAAGCCATTTCCCTTTGCAACCGGACCTCCTACGGCCTGGGAGCCGGTGTATTCACCAGAGACATAGCCACCGCTGTCCGCTTTGCCCGTCAAGTGGACGCCGGAAACGTGCACATCAACTGGGGTCCGCTGTGGCGGGTCGATCCTATGCCTTACGGCGGATTGAAGGGGAGCGGGATCGGCAAGGAGGGGCCGAAATACGCCATAGAGGAGATGACCGAGTCCAAGACGGTGGTGATACATACCGGTTAGGAACTTTCGAATCCGGAGGAAAGGAACCAAGAACATCATGAACGGCAACCACACCGACAAAGCGATCAGGCTCACCACCGCGCAGGCCATCGTCAAGTTCCTTCAGGCGCAGTGGACCGAGTTCGACGGTCAGAGGGAGCGACTCTTCGCGGGAGTGTTCGGGCTCTTCGGACACGGCAATGTGGTCGGACTGGGACAGGCCCTGGAGGAATACGGTCACGACCTTGCCTTCTATCAGGCCAAGAACGAACAGTCCGCTGTCCATCAGGCGATGGGTTACGCAAAGGCCAAGAACCGGTTGTCGACCTTCGCATGCGCCGCCTCCACCGGCCCCGGTTCCACCAATATGGTGACCGGTGCAGCCACCGCCACCGCCAACCGGTTGCCGGTCCTGCTCTTCCCGGCCGACACCTTCGTCCGCCGCCGCCAAGGGCCGGTACTCCAGCAAATCGAAGACCTGATGGGCGGTGACATCACAGTCAATGACTCCTTCCGAGCGGTCTCCCGTTTCTTCGATCGCGTCAGCTATCCGGAGCACCTCCTCTCCGTCCTTCCGGAAGCCTGTCGGGTCCTGACCGATCAGGCCGATACGGGCGCCGTGACAATCGCCTTCCATCAGGACACGGAGGGGGAGGCCTGGGACTTTCCCGCCCACTTTTTCTCTCCCCGGGTGTGGTACATACCCCGTCGCCCTCCCGCGACAGACGAGATCGACCGGGCAGCGGCCTTGATCCGCTCCTCGCAAAGGCCGTTCCTGATCGCGGGCGGGGGCGTCCGCTACTCGCGGGCGGGGGCGGCGGTGGCCGCATTCTCGGAGCGCTTCGGGGTGCCCGTGGGTGAGACCTTCGCCGGAAAAGGATCGGTTCCGGTCGGGCCCTATCACCTAGGCGCGGTGGGTGTGACGGGGACGGGCGCCGCCAACGCCATGGCCTCCCAGGCCGACTTGGTGATCTGTGTCGGCACCAGGCTGCAGGACTTCACCACCGCCTCCAACTCGCTGTTCCAGAACCGGGATGTTCGCTTCGTGTGCATCAATGTCGCGGGCCGCGATGCCTACAAGCTGGGAGCTTCGCCCGTGGTGGCAGATGCCCGACTCTCGGTCGAGCGGTTGCACCAGGCCTTGGAAGCAGGGGGTTGGCAGGCGACCGAGGAGCACCGGACCCAAGCGTCCGTGGAGGGCCGTATCTGGGCCGATCTGATCGATCGTCACTTGGAACGCCCACCGGGCCAGATCGTGAGCCAAGGGGAGGTGATCCGGGCCCTGAACCGTCATGCCCGGCCGGGAGATGTGGTGATGGCCGCGGCCGGATCTCCGCCGGCCGACGTTCACAATCTGTGGGATCACTCCAATGGCACGGAGGTGCACCTGGAGTTCGGTTATTCCTGTATGGGCCACGAGGTACCCGGAGCGATGGGCTACAAGATGGCGCGTCCCGGCGAGACGGAGGTCTACGTGATCCAGGGTGAGGGCGGTTGGCTCCTTTCCAACCCGGAGATTGTCTCCGCCGTCCAGGAGGGGATCAAGGTGACGGTGATCCTGGTCACCAACGACGGCTACCAGTCGATCCGGAATCTCCAGGAAGGCACCACGGGTGTCCTGTTTGGCACAGAGTTGCGTTACCGGGAGGGCGACACCGGTCGCCTAACCGGCGATGTGCTCCCCGTCGACTTTGTCCTCAACGCTCAAAGCCTGGGTTGTCGGGTATTCCATGCGCCGGACATCCCCGAGTTGGAAGAGGCTCTTGCGGATGCCCGCCAGAGCACCCTCCCGGTGGTGATCGTCTGCCCGGTGGAGCCCTACCGGATGCTCCCGGGGGGCGGGGCCTGGTGGGATGTGGGTATCGCCGAGGAGTCCGAAAAGGCCGAGATGCGCCTCATCGCCGAGTTGCACCTCAAGGGCCGCGAATCCCAGCGGTTCTACTATGCCGGAGCGGCGGACCCCCGCGGATAGAAGGTGATTCCTCCGGTATAGCATTACAGTCTCGAAGGCCGCGTTCGGAAAGAAAGGACCCCATGTCGAGGCTGAGCAGGGATGGGATGCGAGTCCTGATGGGAGACATCATCTCGGGCCGATACTCCGAAGGCGCCCGCCTCCCCAAGGAAAGCGACCTAACAGAGCGTTTCGGGGCCAGCCGGGGCACCATCCGGGAGTCGGTGCGAGCCTTGGAGGAGCGAGGACTGGTGAAAGTCACCCACGGAGTCGGAGCAGTGGTGCAACCCTCGGATCACTGGAACATCCTCGACGCGGATGTCCTGGACATCACTCTGGCCACCGCTCGCCGCAACGACGTGCTGAGCGCTTTTCTCGAGGCGCGGCGGATCCTGGAAGTGGAAGCCGTGGCGATGGCCGCCCGGCGGGCTTCGGATGAGGACCTGCAAACCATCGAGGAGGCGTTCGAGCGTTTGAAGGTGGCCGCCGAAGCCGCGGTGACCAACCCTTTGGAGGAGGCGAACTACCTGAAGACAGACGCCGAGTTCCATTCGGCGATCTTCAGGGCAACGGGGAACATCATCCTCGGCAAGATGGTCGAGCCCCTGCAGAAGGCGCTTCAGACCGCCATGCGACCTCTGGCCAGCCCCCACCACCGCATCACGCGAAGCCTCCCGGAGCATGAACGCATCATGAAGGCCGTGACCAACCGCGATGAGGAGGGCGCCCGGACAGCGATGGAAGAGCACTTGGCCACCTCCCTCGCATACTTGGAGTCGATCCGAGCCTACTGAGGGCAGTTGTCCGGTAATATAATCTCTTCATGGGCATACCCAGTCATGCAGGAAAAGCCGCTTTGGTGACGGGGGCCAGCAAGGGGATAGGACAACGACTCGCCGTCGGCTTGGCCCAGCATGGGGCCTCGGTAGCGGTTGGATACCACAATGACGCGCAGGGTGCGGCCGAAACCGTGGAGTCGATAGCCCGGGACGGCGGCGCTGCTCATGCCGTGCGACTGGATCTGGCCAGTCTCGACAACAGCCTGACCGCGGTGGATGAGGTCGCAGAACTTTTCGGGAGGCTTGACATACTGGTCAACAACGCCGCCCGTACCCGGTTCGGGCCCATTCACGAAACCACTGAGGTGGACTTCGACGATGTGGTCAACACCGTGCTCAAGGGCCCCTTCTTCCTGTCGCTGAGAGCATCGGAGATCATGAACGCCCACGGAGGGGGCGCGATAGTGAACATCTCCAGCATTGCGGTAGAAGGCATCATGCCCTTCCACGGCGCGTACACCATGGCGAAGGGCGGCTTGGAGTCCATGACCAGGCAGATGGCTCTGGATTTGGCACCCGACGTCAGGGTAAACGCCGTGGCGCCCGGCGCCACTCTCACGGCCCGCAACCTCCGCTACAGCGAGGGCTACAGTGACGACTGGTCCAGGGTCACGCCGCTCGGCCGGGTGATGATGCCCGGTGACTATGTGGGGATAGTGAACTTCCTGACCAGCGACGCCGCCGAAATGATCACCGGCCAGATCATCTACGTGGATGGTGGGTGGTCCATGCTCGGCCTGGGACCGGACATGGACGCTTTCGATTTCTCATCGGACAAGCCCTGATCGACAGCGGATCGTGATCTGTTCCGGGGGTGCCGGGCTAGGGGCAAATAGAGCGGGAGGCAAAACCACGAGAAGGGAATGACAAATGAAGGAAATCGGCTATTACGTCGAGTTGGACATCGATCCCGCCCAGCGGGAGGAATTCCATGTCAACATGCTGAACCACTCGGCGGCCACCCTCGATGGCGAGGAGGGATGCTTGGTCTTCGATGTGTTCGTGGACGCCCGCAACCCCAATCGCTACGCCCTCTTCGAACTCTACGCCGACGAGGCGGCAGTGGATGAGCACCGCTTCTCGAAGCAACTCGCCAAGCACCGCGCGGAGGTGGACCCCGCCATCCTCACCAGGGTCATCTGGGTGGTGAGCGGTCAGGTGGACGAGAGCAACTTCCGCGGCACCGAGTAGGCGGAGTCCCGACTCCTATTCCACCGAGGCCAAGAATCGAGAGGGCCTGAAGAACCTTCCCCGATGTTCGTCCGGCGCCCTGTTCAGTTGGGCGGTTGGTTCAACTCGATGATGTTCCCATCCGGGTCGCTGAGAAACGCCTGACGTCCGGCCGCAGGTACACGTGCCGATCGCTTCACAGCCACCCCACGCTCCTCGAGTAAGTCCAGGAGGCTCTCCAGATCCTCCACTTCCAGGGCGAAGTGGTTGTAGGGGTTCGGACCGAGGACGGCAACCTTACTGATGTGAATCGCGTTTTCTGGACCGGCGCCCACCCACACCCCCGGCGTCTCGAACGCCGGCCGAGGGAGTTCGGGGAGGCCGAGCTTGTCGAGGTAGAACTCCCGGGACCTTTCCAGATCGGTCGCCGGAAGGTTCACGTGTTGAAGACCCCTGAGATGCCCGAACAGACCGATGTCACTCATATCGTCACTACCTTCCGACGGTCGGCGGACTCGATCAGAGCGCGGATAGTAGCCATATTCACCGCGCTCTCCTCGAGTGGGAAGATCTCGGGCTCGTGGTCAAGGATCATTCTCTCCATTGCCTTTACCTCTTCGAAGTAGGCGTTCGTGCCCTCGAAGGTGTGGAAGTTGGTGATCTGATCATCCGCTTCGTCACCGAAGGCCCGGTTGTCATTTCCCGATTTAGAAAGAGGGGCCACTTCGGAGGTCTGAGTCACCACTTCCACCGTGGAGGCCAACTCCACCTGGCTGAGCCACGGGTAGGAAACGCGGATGCGACCCCGCGAGCCGACGAACTCGCCGGACCAGGATGCCACCGCCTCCATGCTGGTCACGAACTGGCCCATCACGCCTCCCTCATAGAGAATCTGGGCGGCGAAGGTCATGTCCGCCGGTTGGCCTGCTCTGCGGATAAACCCCTCGACCTCGATCGGCCGTCTCTGCAGCACGGCCTGGAACAGGGTGACCGGATAGCAGCCCAGGTCCCACACCGAACCCCCGCCGCGGGCGTCCAACCGGATGTCATCGCTGTAGAGCAAGGTGAAACTGAAGGTGCCCCGTGCCCAGCGGGGTACTCCGATCGCTCCTTCGGAGACCAGCCGACGCAGGAGGACAGTCTGGGGGTGGAAGCGCATCATCGATGCTTCCTGGATGATGACTTCATTCTCTTCGACAGCCTGCACCAGGCGTTCGACCTCACCCGGATAGATGGCGATGGGCTTTTCGATCAGGGCGTGTTTGCCCGATCGCGCCACTCGCACTCCCCAGGGGACGTGCAACCAATTGGGCAGGGAGACATAGACCACATCCACCTCATCGGACGCCAGCATCCGGTCGTAGCTGCCAAACCAGTGCGGGATCCCTTGCGAGACAGCGTAGGCACGAGCCCTATCCGGATCCCGGCTGGCGATGGCCGTGATCTCGGAGCGTTCGGACGTGGCCACTGCCTCGACGATGCGGTCGTTGATCCGGGCGGTACTCAACAGACCCCAGCGAAGCGGAGCGTTGCCTGACGCCACCGTCAGTCAGAGATCCTTTCCCATCTGCCTCCCACCGACGAGTTCATCATCGCCTCTTGAGCATTGGCCACATATCGGGCGTCTTCAAAGGTGGGAACCCGACCCTCCCCGGTCTCCATGTGGTGGATCATTGCCGCCGCCTGGATACTGACGATGTCCTCGTAGCCGATGCCCACTCCCGGACCGGGCCAGAATTTCGCCTGTCCGGGGTGACCGGGACCGCTCAGGATGGTCCGCTCACTGTCGGGATGGGAATCATGCATGATCACCAGTTCGTTCATCCGCTCCAGGTTCCAGGAGATCGCCCCTTCGGTTCCATGGACATCGAAGGCCATCCGGCAGACCGGACCATTGATCACCCGGCAGGCCTCCAGATGCCCTCGCCCTCCGTTCTCGAACCGGATCAGGGCGGTTGCGTAGTCGTCGTTGGTCACGGGACCCCTTCTGTCGGTGGCCCGGGCGCCGAACACGTGGCTTTCGGAGCGGGCGGGTATGGGACGCTCCCCTATGAAGGTGTGAGTGTCGGCCACGACCTCTCTGATCTTCCCGGCCATGAAATGGGACATGTCCAGCACATGGGACATCAGATCCCCCAGTGCCCCGAATCCCGCCTCCTCCTCTTCGAACCGCCAGGACAGTGGCGTCGCCGGGTCCCTGCCGTATCCAACCAGGAAACGACCCCGATAGTGGGTGACGTCACCGATCACTCCCTTCGCCACCAACTGCTGGGCGTATCTGGTCATCGGGGCCCATCTATAGACGTAGCCGACCATGGAACGCACCCCGTTCCGGGCTGCCGAGTCGGCGATGAGACGGGTTTCCTCAGGAGAGCGGCCCACCGGTTTTTCGCAGAAGACGTTTTTACCCGCCTCGCCGGCGGCTTGAGCAAACCGGGCGTGGGTGCCGTTCGGAGAACAGATCATCACCAGGTCCACGTCATCGGCCCTGATCACCTCCTGCCAGGACGCGGCGGCTCGTTCGAATCCGTACAGAGCTTTGGCTTCCTCCACCTGGCCCGCAGATTCATCTGCACATACCACCAGGCGGGGAGGATCGGCGCGCAACTCGTCAAAGCGTGTCGCGGCGCTCAAGATTGCCTGACAGTGCTTCGACCCCATCAGGCCCATTCCGATCATCCCGATTCCTGTCACCAAGCGCCTATTGATGTGATGATTAGACAACTTATCCTAGACCGATGGGTCGAAATTCCTCCCGTGACGGCAGGACCGCCTCACGAAAATAATCCGACTCTTATGAGCTCACAAGACATCATATGATGTAATCTCTCGCTCAGCAGGAATTCGGAGAAGAGTCAACTCTGTCAGAAGAGTGAATGGAGAAGTGAAAATGAGACTACGTGCAAATGTCCTGTTGACCGGACTTCTCATATTGGGATTGATAGCGGCGGCCTGCGGTGAGGATGAGGAAGTCACTACCACAACCGCCGCCCCGGCGGCGGAGGCGCCCGAGACTACCGCTGCTCCTGATGATCCGATTGTGGTTGGGATTCCGGCGCTCATCGCCACCCACCCGTTCTATGTTGAGCAGTATCGATATTTCCAGCACGAGGCGGACCGGCAGGGCGCCGAACTGATAATCGTGGACAGCGCCCCCACCGGGGAACTCAACGAGGTGCAGATGCTGGATGACGCCTATTCCCTGTTGGAAAGAGGCGTTGACGCGATCATCATGGAGTACATCAACCCCGAGCCCTTCCTGGACTTCCAGGTGGAAGCGGCTTCGAGAGGCGTGTGCGTGCTCAACGAGTCGCAGACCCCTCTGACCGGAGCGCAGAACTGGAACGAGGACAACTACGCGGGCGGCTATGCGGTGGGCGTCGACGCCGGCGAGTGGGCGGCTGCCAAGGGAGACAATGCGCCCAAGATGGCCGTGATCGTACGTCCTGACAACCCGCCCATCCTGGCCCGCAGCAATGGTTTCGTGGCTGGGGTGCAGAGTGTTGTCCCAGGCGCCGAGGTGGTTGCCGAGGCGCAGGCGATCGGTCCTGAGGAGCACGCCGCGGCATTCGCCAACATGGCGGCAGCCAACCCGGACGCCAGTATCTGGTTCGCTCCTGAGATCGACTCGGGAGTGGCGGGACTGGCGGCGCTTGCAGAGCAGGGCATGACCGACCCCAGCGAGTTCTTCCTGGCCGTGACCAACGTCTCCGAAGCAGGCCTTGAGGTGCTGGCCGCCGGCGACACACCGATGCAGGCCGCCTACATGTACTCCAAGAACAACCTGGCGTCGATCCAGATGTTCCGGGATGCCCTGGCTTGCGCCAGAGGCGAGACCAGGCCGCCCACCGTGTACATGCTGGGCAGCGTCGTGACCACTGACAATCTGGCAGACATCCAGCAGATGCTCCAGGATCTGGACAGTTCCGGCGAGTACCCCCAGTACCTGGAGGACCTGATCACCAGCGTTATCGACTACCGGGACGAACCCCAGACCACCCCGACGCCCGAGGATCCGATCGTGGTTGGGGTTCCGGCGCTCATCGCCACCCACCCGTTCTATGTTGAGCAGTATCGATATTTCCAGCACGAGGCGGACCGGCAGGGCGCTGAACTGATAATCGTGGACAGCGCCCCCACCGGGGAACTCAACGAGGTACAGATGCTGGATGACGCCTATTCGCTCCTTGAAGCGGGTGTTGACGCGATCATCATGGAGTACATCAACCCCCAGCCCTTCCTGGACTTCCAGGTGGAAGCGGCTTCGAGAGGCGTGTGCGTGCTCAACGAGTCGCAGACCCCTCTGACCGGAGCGCAGAACTGGAACGAAGACAACTATGCAGGCGGCTATGCGGTTGGCGTTGCGGCCGGTGAGTGGGCGGCTGCCAAGGGAGACAGTGCGCCCAAGATGGCCGTGATCGTGCGTCCTGACAATCCGCCCATCCTGGCCCGGAGCAATGGCTTCGTCGAAGGCGTGCAAAGCGTCGTCCCCGGCGCCGAGGTGGTTGCCGAGGCACAGGCGATCGGCCCTGAGGAGCACGCCGCGGCATTCGCCAACATGGCGGCAGCCAACCCGGACGCCAGCATCTGGTTCGCTCCTGAGATCGACTCGGGGGTGGCGGGACTCGCAGCCCTGGCAGAGCAGGGCCTGACCGACCCCAGCGAGGTTTTCCTGGCGGTGACCAACGTCTCTGAAGCCGGGCTTGAAGTTCTCGCTGCCGGCGACACACCGCTGCAGGCCGCCTATATGTACTCAAAGAACAACCTGGCATCTATCCAGATGTTCCGGGACGCCTTGGCCTGCGCCAGAGGTGAGTCGAGGCCACCCACCGTGTACATGCTCGGCAATGTGGTCGATTCTGATAACCTGGCGGATATCCAGCAGATGCTGCAGGATCTGGACAGTTCCGGCGAGTACCCCCAGTACCTGGAGGACCTGGTCACCAGCGTGATCGACTACCGGGACGAGCCGCAAACCACTCCCTGACCGGTAACACAAGAGAAAGAAAACGGATAGCTTACGATGATGGTGGACTCCGCGAACAGCAGGTCCACCATCATCGAAGTCTCCGGAATATCTAAATTCTACGAGCGAGTACGGGCGCTCCACGGGGTGAGCCTCTCGTTGAGAGCCGGGGAATGCCTGGGACTGGTAGGGGACAACGGAGCGGGCAAGACCACCCTGCTCCGGATTATGAACGGAGAGTTGGTGCCTGACATCGGTGAGATCCGCGTGCATGGCGACCGGGTGAAAGAGTGGTCGGTACGCGACGCTCGCCGAGTCGGGATCGCCACGGTCGCCCAGAACCTGGATCTCTGCGATGAGCTGGATGTCCCTGGCAATGTCTTCCTGAACGCCGAGATCCCCAGGTGGCGTTTCGGGCCGATCGGTTGGATGGATCGCCGGCGGATCCGCAGTGAAGCCAAGGATCTCCTGGCAAGCATCGGAGCATCGGTGCCGCACAGTGCAACCAAGGTCGAACGGCTGTCGGGCGGGCAGAGGCAGGCCATTGCCATTGCCCGCTCTCTTCGGGGAGATCCCCGGCTGGTGCTGATGGACGAACCGACCGCGGCATTGGGAATTCGCCAGGCGAACACCATTCTGAGCAGCATCAGACGGATGGTCGAAGGCGGAATCGGGGTGGTGATCATCTCCCACAACCTCGATCACGTCCTAAACGTCAGTGATCGCCTGGTGACCATGTTCCAGGGACGGATCACACTCGATGAACCGGCCAGCGCCATTCGCAGAGATAAACTCCTGGCCGCCATGATGGGTCATAGGGAGTGAGGGGACCATGCCGACCCGGGTAAGTAGGAGCAGCGCGCTGGCACTGGGGTTGATCATCGTGGTCACCGCCGTGCAGTTACAGGCCAGCCACTATCTGACCCCGACCAACATCCGGGTGATAGCAATTCAATTGGTGTCGTTGGGCATCGGAGCGTTGGGATCCGCCTTCGTGGTGGCTTCGGGCAATATCGATATCTCGATCGGCTCGATGTTTTCCCTGTGCGGGGTCATGGCATCGATGGCGGCCGCGGCCGGGATGCCCTGGCCCATGGCGCTCTTGGTGGGGCCGTTGATGGGGGCCCTCCTGGGAGGAGTCAACGGCGTGATGGTCCACCGTTTGGCGGTGTCTCCCATCGTGGTGACCCTGGGGGCCCTGACACTATATGCCGGGGTGGTAATCCTCATCACCCGGGGAAGGACTGTGGCAGGCGTTCCACAGGAATTCCGGACGGTGGGTCGGGGCCAGTTCTTCGCCATTCCGGTCAATGTCCTGATTTTCATCGGTCTGGCGTTACTGGCGTTTGCTTTTGCGAACCGGATAGATATCGGCCGCCGGCTGCTGGCGGTGGGATCCAACGTCAGGGCGGCCGCGTCTGTGGGAATACCGATCCGCAAGTATGTGATCGGCGTGTTCATCGCCAACGGCATCATGGTGGGCCTGGCTTCCACGTTGAGCGCCAGCCGATTCGGGACCGCCGCTCCCACCGCCGGCATCGGTTATGAGTTGCAGGTTTTGACGGCTGTCCTGCTGGGCGGTGTGCTGTTCACCGGGGGGGTGGCCCCCATTGGGGGGGTCCTTTTGGCCGTGGGCCTGATCGGTACGATCCGATCAGGCCTGATAGCCATCGGATTCGAGGTGACCTGGACCAACGTCGTCATAGGGGCTCTGCTGATCGGCGCGGTCGCCCTCAACCAATTCTCGGAGGAAAGGAGGGAGAGAGCCGTCACCAGATCGGCGCTGGCGGAAGCCTTGGAAGAGGAGGATGCCGGGATGTCCGAATCCACCACCCCTGATCCCGATCAGGCGTGACCCGTCGGCGGTTGGTTGAAACACTCGGAAAGGAGACAGATCATGGGAGTCTGCGGATACCTCGACCAGTGGTCATACTTGCCGGGCGATGAAGTTCGCATGCACCTCGACACCGAGGGCAAGCCCTTCTCCTTCGATCTGGTCTCCCTTGATTCTGAGGGAGAAGGCATGGCTTCCATCGGCCGGGATGGCATTCCGGGCAGCCAACCCTGCTCACCGGTGGGATCGATGGTCTACGTTCCAAGCGCCGGACCCGAGACTCTGACGCAAATGGCCTTGCAGCTTTGGATCTGGCCCACCCTGCCGCGGCGAGGCGAGCGACAGACACTGGTGCATTGGCGGGACAAGGTCACGAGAGAAGGGGCGATCCTGGCACTGGGCGAGGCCGGCCGCCCCTTCTTCGAACTGTGGTGGGCTGGACAGCGATGGAGAGTCTCTTTGGAGGTCGCCCTCACAGAAAGGACCTGGTTCCGGGTTCTCGCCGGGTTCGACACCACTGCCGGCCGACAATCTCTTCGGGTTGAGGATCTGGACGGACATTCTTGGGAAAAAAGCGCAGCAGTCCAGCAACTGTCGGATGCGACCACTCTTGTAATCGATGGTCCGATCATGATGGGCGCCGTTGGAACTTTCGACAGTGCGGGTAGCCACTCCATCGAACTTTGCTATGACGGGAAGATCGAACAACCGGCGCTGTACCGTGAATGGCCCCGATCCTCATTCGGAGAGATGAGGCACGCCGCAGAACTCCCGCCCGAAGCAGTGGTCGGAAGTTGGGACTTTGCCGGGATGGGGGCCACGACCCGCGTTCCCGATGTGGGGCCGCACCGGCGGGACGGGTGGACCGTCAACCTTCCGGCATTGCGGATGAAAGGACACGCCTGGAGTTGGCGCCAATCATCCAGTGAACAAGCCTCGAACCGAAGCGCCATCCACTTCCATCATGATGATGTCGGGGATAAGAACTGGGCCGCATCGGCCGCCGGCACTCTTCCAGAGGATCTGACACCCGGCGCCTATGCCATGCAAGTCGACAGCGGGGATGTTTCGATAGAACTGCCCTTCTTTGTCCGCAGCGGGAGTGAGAAGCCTGATCTAGCGGTATTGATGCCCACATTCACGTATCTGGCCTACGGGAACCTCCGGCCGGACCCCAATCCTGACTCGGTGGCCATCGAGGAGGCCCACGCCGAAGTGGGCATGCACCCCTTCGACGAGTCGAACCCCTTCGACAGCTTCCTAGCCACACGCCCCGACCTGGGCTCCGCGGTGTACAACCTGCATGCCGACGCCAGTGGGATTTGCTACGCCACCCGCAACCGACCCATCGTGTCCTTTGCGTCCAAGTACGAGTGGTGGGGAACCAGCGGTCCGCGCCACTTCTCGACCGACGTCATCCTACTCCGGTGGCTGCGCGCGGAGGGGCACCAATTCGACGTCATCACCGATGAGGACGTCGACACCTACGGCACCGACCTGCTCTCTTCCTACTCGGTGGTGATCACCGGGAGCCATCCCGAATACGTTTCGTCCGGGTGGCTGTCGGCGATGGAGGATTGGCTGGAGGCCGGCGGAAGGCTCATGTATCTGGGAGGCAATGGTCTCTATTGGATAACTGCCACCCACCCCGACATGCCCGGCGTCATCGAACTGCGCCGGGGCTTTGCCGGATCCCGAGACTGGACGTCCGAGGTTGGAGAAGAATGGCTCAGCTTCGAGAACGGTGTGGGCGGATTGTGGCGTCACCGCGGCATAGCTCCCCAGCGGTTGTTGGGGGTGGGATTCACCGCAATGGGTTGGGGCACCTCCGCCGGCTACGAGAGATGTCCGGACTCGTTCGAGGATGATGTCGCCTTCGTCTTCGACGGCATCGCGGACGATGAGATCATCGGTGAGTTCGACAGCGGTCTCGGCGGGGCGCTCATGGGAGCCGCAGGCGATGAGATCGACCGACTCGATTATGAGTTGGGAACTCCCACCCAGGCCAGGTTGCTGGCCACCTCCTCGGGCCGTCATGGCCAGTTCCAGCGCGCCATCGAAGACCTTATGCAGACCAATAACTTCTTCGGGTCGCCTCGGGACCCCGACGTAAGGGCGGACATGGTTCTCATAGAGCGAGAAAACGGGGGAGGTGTTTTCTCGGTCGGATCCATGAACTGGATTCCGTTCCTTGCCACCCAGAACGGGAACAGCAATGTGGCCAAGGTCACCCGCAATGTCCTGGCGAACTTCCTGTCACGACCGAGGGAGGGAAGGGGAGAAACAAAGGAATGACACGGAAAGTTGGAGTCGGCGTGGTGGGCTGCGGTCATGTGAGTCGCCAATACTTGGAGGGATTCCAGACGATGTCCTCCCTCGAGGTGGTCGGCTGTTTCGACGTTGATCGAACCCAAGCGAAGACCCGCGCCGCGGAGTTCGCCATCCCCTACATCTATCACCACTTGGAAGAGTTGCTCGCCGACCCCGCGGTGGAGATTGTCCTGAACATCACCCCTCCAATGGTTCATTTTGAAATCTCGGAGGCCGCCCTGGAAGCCGGCAAGCACGTTTTCTCTGAGAAGCCTCTGGCTCCCACCCGGGAACAGGGGCAACATCTCCTCCACCTCGCCGCCGCCAACAAAGTCCGGCTGGCATGCGCCCCGGACACCTTCCTGGGAACCGGACTCCAAGCTTCGCGCAAGCTCCTCGACGACGGATGGATCGGCACGCCGGTGGGAGCGAGTGCCTTCTTCTTGTCCAATGGCGTAGAGCACTTTCATCCCAGCCCAGCCTTCTTCTACGGTCCGGCGGGAGGGCCGGTGCTGGACGTGGGTCCGTACTACCTCACGGCGCTCATCAACCTGCTCGGTCCCGTGGCGCGGGTTGCTGCCATTTCCCGAATCAGTTTCCCCGAGCGGATGATCACCTCACCGGACCAATACGGTTCCCGAATCAAGGTGGAGACGCCTACTTATGTCTCTTCGATTCTGGAATTCGAGTCCGGAATCATCAGCCCGCTGCTCGCCACATTCGACGTGCAGGCCACCCGGCTGCCCTTCATAGAGGTCTACGGTACGGAGGGCTCATTGAGCACCACCGACCCCGATCTGTGGAGCGGGACTCCCGAGATTCGCCGATACGGCGAGGAGGAGAAGGCTATGCTGGACTTGGAGCGAAATGTGCAGTGGACGGCTTTTCGATCCTCCCGGCGCCTCGCAGGGATGAGAGGCGTTGGAGTCCATGACCTCGCTCGGGCCATCATTGATGGTCGACCCCATCGAGTAGCGGCCGAAGTTGCACATCATGTGCTGGACATTGCCCTTTCCATTGCCGAAGCGGCGGAGGCGGGGGTCCATGTGGAAGTCGCCAGCACATGCACGCGACCGGTGCCGCTCCAATCGGGTGTGGTGCCGTGCCAGGCGCCCTGAGCCGGGCGGGCCGCGGCGACTGCAGACAGTCGGGAGCGGAAGCGTTGCACTAGCGGCAGAGCTTGACCAACATGGGCCTCAACGAGATCCAACCCGCTCTGAAGTCAGTTCCACCGATTCAGAGGGGGATGCAAGGCCAACGGTAGGTGGGCCTACGGTAGGTTGCCCTTTTTGTCGGCGGCGGGAGGTTGGGGATGGGTGGTTGGGACATTGGCGGCCCGATGCAGAAGCGCCGCGGTTTCGGCTCGGGAAGCTGGCAGGTGCGGACAAAACCGGTGAGGATTGGTCGCGCATTCATCGATAACGCCTGCCGTGGTGGCCACATTGATATTGACTGAATGGGGATTCCCAATAGTGTCGATGTAGTCACTGGCCGGCCCGCCTCCGAGTTGGAATGCGCGGACCGCAAAGGTTGCCATATGGTCTCGTCTCACGTAGTCATGGGGACAGAACCGGGCAGGGCTGGTCGAGCATCCCTGGGTGATCCCGAGGGCGGCAAGGCGGTCCACGTAGGGCGCCCACCATTTGGAGGCGTCGATGTCTGCAAATCGGGAGACCTCGATCGGTTCGGGTTCATCACTGTCCAAGGTTCGCACCAACCACACGGCCATCACCCATCTTTGCACGGGACCGTCCGGACAGAACAGCGCCGGGCCGCAGTCGGTGTTGCGCAAGACGCCTTGAGAAGCGAGGGCTTCGACAGCGGACGTTTCCTCGCCTGGTGTGACGTCTTTGTATAGGGATGTGCTGTCAGGCAGTGGCTCGGCCCCGAGTGGCGGGTCGACGCATCCGCCGGGGCTTCCGCCGCGCAGCCGTCGTGATGTGACGATGGTGCCGTTGTAGCCGGATCCGGGACTGTCGGTGGTCAGGTACTGGATGATGCCATGAGCGATGGCGAGGGCTTCGGTCTCCTGCGCGTCAGGGTCGGCCAAGAGTCGCGCTTCGGCCGGGTTGGACAGATAGGCGGCTTCGGTTATCACCGAGGTCATGCCCGGGGTGTACTGCAGGATGCCATAGAGATCCTTGCCGTCGCGGCGGCGGACTATGGCGTTGGCTCCCCGAAGGCCCGTGACTCGCCAGGTTATGTCGTACTGCGACAGAGCCCCGCGTATTCGCTCGTACAGAATCCCTGCCAGGCGGACCGAGCCGGGTTGCGGGCCTGGTGGTAGGTCTCGGTACCCGGACTCGATGACCGGCGTACCGCCCCTCCGTTGTGATGAATCGACACGAACACGTAGGGGTCCACGGCGCGTGCGATCTCGGAACGGACGACCACCGGCATCCGGACGTCGGTGGTGCGGGTCAGCAGCACACTGTAGCCGTGGGCCCTCAACTCCGTGGCCGCCATCTGGGCCACAGCCAGATTCAATTCCTTCTCGGAAAGACCATTGGACCCGATCGCTCCGTAGTCGCTGCCGCCGTGTCCCGGGTCGAGCACCACATCCACACTGCCCAGGTACGTACCTGAACTGACGAATCCCTCCCGCCAGCACGTGGTGGTAACTCGGAATCCTCCGTCCTGAGCCTCCCGGACGGGCAACACAAGCCCCGAATCGGTGACCACCACCCCGCTGCCAGGCGGACCCGGTTCGATGTCCTGGGCCTGGACCGGTCCCGCCGCCACCTGTGACGCCACCAACGCGGCCAGCAGCCAACGCAGGGCCAACTTTCCTGCCCGGGACGTCCTCAATCGAGGCACCACATTGGGTATCGTTCACCAATCAATCCTGCCCACTTTAACCTCACAGGCCGATCCGTCCATTGCGGGGTAAGGTGTATCACATGCTACGGAGGAGCGTGACTGCCTGAAAGCGGTGCATGACATGGGCGGCGTGCCCAGCGAGGATCCCATCGACCGGTCGGAGCGCCAGTTGACGGAATGGGAGCGCCGGACCGGTGCGCTGGTGGATGTGCTGCGGGAGAAGCAAGTGATCAACACCGACGAGTTGCGTCGCGGCATCGAGGCGATCCCTCCCGATGAGTACCGTCGCCTCGGTTATTACGAGCGTTGGTCGGCCTCGCTGGAGATTCTCCTGGTGGAGAAGGGGCTGCTCACCACCCGGGAGATCGACGGACGGTCCGCCGCGGTCGGGGAGAGGTGGGGCTGAGTTGGCGAGTTACCGTCCCGGGGACCGAGTGAGGGTGCTGTCGGATGCGGTCGACACCCATCACAGGACGCCCGCCTACGTCAAGGGCAGGGCCGGGCGGGTGCATGCCCTGTCGGGCAGTTTCTATGACCCCGAGGATCGAGCTTACGGAGGGAGCGGGCTCCCCAAACGAGAGCTCTACCTGATTGAATTCGACATGAAGAGTCTGTGGGGCCCGCGATACCGAGGGGGAGAGACGGACAAACTGTTGATCGACATCTTTGAACAGTGGCTGGAAGCGGCAGGCAAACCGCTGGGACGCCGGGTCGATGATGGGTGCTGACCACGACAACGGCGGCGACCACCGCCATCCCGGTCTGGCGGAGGACCTCTCCCTGAGCGAACCGGCTCGGAGGCTCCTGGCCATGGAGGAACTCCTGGTCGAAAAGGGCGTGATAGGCGGGGAGGACGTCCGCAGGGTCATGGATGTGATTGCGGCCAGGGCGCCGGTCGACGGCGCCAGGGTCGTGGCGCGGGCATGGATCGACCCGGCCTTCAAGCTCCGTCTGCTGGAAGACCCGCGGGCGGCGCTGGCAGAGTTGGGGTATCCCGCGGTCTCGGGAGCAATGCTGGCGGTGGTGGAGAACACCGAAGCTGTGCATCACCTGGTTGTGTGCACCCTGTGTTCGTGTTACCCGACCATGCTGCTGGGCCCTCCTCCCGACTGGTACAAGAGCTTCGCCTACCGATCGAGGGCAGTGGTGGACCCCCGGGGAGTGATGCGGGAATTCGGCCTGGAGGTGGGAGAGGCGGTCGAGGTGCGAGTGGTCGACAGTGCCGCCGACCTCCGCTACATGGTGCTGCCCCGGCGGCCGGAGGGAACCGAGGGGATGGCCGAGGAGGACCTGGTGGCGCTGGTTACCAGGGACAGCCTGGTGGGTGTCGGGGCGCCCAACCAACCGGCCGTCAATTCCTGACAGTCATCGGCGTCACTTCATCCGCGGGCGCCGGCCTACCGTTGTTGCCGCCCTGGGCTCTCCCGGGCGGTCTCCTTCATCCAGCGGCACACGCGCTGGCGAAGGTACCTGGTCAATAGTCACGGATTTACTTGACAGGGACTCTCCTTCGTGTCTAAAGTAAAACCTTGGAGGGTGGTCGTGGCTGGCCATAAAAGAGATTTGTGTGAATCGTCTTCACGCGTCTATACTTGGCTGTTCTTGTCCCGCTGCATGCCTTAAGGAGGAAACGCGTCTTGTCTGCGCGCCTGTCCGAGCGTTTTTCTTTCTCCCGCATTCCTACCGCCCATGAACTTCCCGATCTAATAGCCATCCAGCGAGATTCCTTCAACTGGTTTCTCCACGATGGAATCGACGAGGTCTTCCGGGAGATCTCACCCATAGAAGATGTCACCGGCCAGTTGATCTTGATGCTGGCCGACCACACATTTGGTGATCCCCCATTCGATGTGGAGACCTGCAAGTCCCAGGACAAGACCTATGGGCGTCCTCTCACGGTCACCGGTCGCTTCCTGAACCGCCACACCGGGGAGATCAAAGAGGAGAAGATATATCTTGGCGATTTCCCCATGATGACCCCCAAGGGTGTGTTCGTCATCAACGGGACGGAGCGGGTGATCGTCTCGCAGTTGGTCCGCTCCCCGGGGGTGTATTTCAACCGCACCGCCGACAAGAACTCCGACGCCTTCTTCTACGCCGCCAAGGTGATACCCGGGCGGGGAGCCTGGCTGGAGATGGACACCGACCGGAAGGACACGATCGGGGTGCGGGTGGATCGTAAGCGCCGCCAGCACATGTCGTCTTTCTTGCGGGCGATAGGAGTGCCCAGCCGGGGGAAGAACGAAGAATTGACCGACGAGGAGATCCTGGAACTGTTCGAAGGAGCGGAGTCGGTGAGGAACACCCTGGAGAGGGACACGGTTCCCCCCAACCGCGAGGCGGCGCTGATCGATCTCTATCGCAAGCTCCGTCCCGGCGAGCCCGCCTCTGCGGAGTCCGCCCAGGGGCTGGTCAACAACTGGTTCCGCAATCCCAAACGCTACGACCTGAGCCGGGTGGGGCGTTACAAGCTGGCCCAGAAGTTCAACGACGAGATTCCCACCGAATACCCGAAGATCGTGAACTCCGACGGTGAGGAGGAGAACCTGCAGTTGCTCCGGGATGTGGACGTAATCGACACCTTGCGCTACGTGGTGGCCCTGCATGCGGG
This sequence comes from Acidimicrobiia bacterium, assembly GCA_965209025.1. Classification (GTDB taxonomy): domain Bacteria; phylum Actinomycetota; class Acidimicrobiia; order Spongiisociales; family ZC4RG35; genus Bin76. The sequence continues at coordinate 2,237,152 of OZ242375.1, forward strand.
CGACGAGGCGATGACAACTTACCGGGGGGTGGAAGTGCCGGTTCTCACCGACGACATCGACCACTTCGGGAACCGCCGCGTGAGGACGGTCGGAGAGTTGGTGCAGAACCAGTTGAGGATCGGTCTGGCGCGGCTGGAGAGGGTGGTCAAGGAACGGATGTCCACCAAGGACCATCACTCCATCACTCCCCGGATACTCATCAACAGCCGGCCGGTGACCGCCGCCATCATGGAATTCTTCGGAACATCCCAGTTGAGCCAGTTCATGGATCAACCCAACGCCCTGGCCGGTCTCACCCACCGGCGTCGGCTGTCCGCCCTGGGTCCCGGAGGGCTCTCCCGGGAGAGGGCCGGTTTCGAGGTGAGGGACGTTCACCCCTCCCACTACGGGCGGATGTGCCCCATCGAGACGCCCGAGGGCCCCAACATCGGGCTGATCGGCTCCCTGGCCACCTACGCGCGGGTCAACCGGTACGGATTCATAGAGACGCCATATCGAAAGGTACGAGACTCCACGGTGATGGAAGAGGTGGACTACCTGGCGGCGACCGAGGAGGAGCGGTTCGTCATCGCCCAGGCGAATGCCCCCATCCGGGAGGACGGGACCTTCATCAACGAAACCGTCCTGGTCCGGCGCGCCGGCGGGGAGGTCGATCGAGTACATCCTTCGGAAGTGGACTACATGGACGTCTCTCCCAAGCAGATCGTGTCCCTTTCAACCTCTCTGATTCCGTTCCTCGAGCATGACGACGCCAACCGCGCCCTGATGGGCTCCAACATGCAGCGCCAGGCGGTGCCCCTGCTGCGTTCCGAGGCGCCCCTGGTGGGTACGGGCATGGAAGAGGTTGCGGCGCGGGACTCCGGAGACATGATCATCTCCCCGGTGGACGGCAAGGTGGTGGAGACAACCGGGGATGAGGTTGCCGTGCGGGCGCGGGGCGGCAAGACACAGCGTCTGCGGATGGAGAAGTTCACCCGTTCCAACCAGGGGACCTGCATCAATCACAAGCCGATCGTGCGAGAAGGGGAAGAAGTCAAGACCGGCGACGTCCTGGCCGACGGGTCATCCACCAACCAGGGAGAGCTGGCATTGGGCAAGAACCTGTTGGTGGCTTTCATGCCCTGGCAGGGATACAACTTCGAGGATGCCATCGTGCTGTCGGAGCGGCTTGTCAAAGATGACGTTCTCACCTCTATCCACATCGAGAAGCTGGAGACCGAAGCCAGGGAGACCAAGCTGGGCGACGAGGAGATCACCCGCGACATTCCCAACGTTCCCGATGAGGTGCTGGCGCACCTGGATGAGGACGGCATCATCCGGGTGGGGGCCGAGGTGAGTCCCAATGACTACCTGGTGGGAAAGGTGACGCCCAAGGGCGAGACGGAGCTGACTCCCGAAGAGCGTCTGCTGCGTGCCATTTTCGGGGAGAAAGCCCGCGAGGTGCGGGACAGCTCCTTGAAGGTCAAGCACGGACAGGGAGGCAAGGTGATCGACGTCAAAGTGTTGCGTCGAGCCGATGGGGAGACTCACAAGTCAGGCGTGAACGAGCAGGTCCGGGTGTATGTGGCGCAGCAACGGAAGATATCGGAGGGGGACAAGCTGGCCGGCCGGCATGGCAACAAGGGTGTTATCGCCAAGATACTTCCCGAGGAGGACATGCCGTTCCTGGCGGACGGGACCCCCGTGGACATCGTTCTCTCGCCCTTGGGGGTGCCTTCCCGGATGAACCTGGGTCAGGTGATGGAGACTCACCTGGGATGGGTGGCCGCGGCAGGATGGAAGAATTTCGCGGAGGAGGACAGCCCTCTGCCCTCCAACGGCGAACCGTGGAGCAGGATGGCCACCCCGGTGTTCGACGGAGCCCAGGAAGGGGAGATTCTGAAACTCCTGCGGAACTCCCTTCCCAACGACGACGGGAAGAAGCTCGTCGACCGGGCGGGCAAGACGACTCTGTACGACGGCCGGACGGGTGAGCCCTTCGACAAGCCCATCACAGTCGGGTTCATCTACATGCTGAAACTCGTGCACCTGGTGGACGACAAGATCCACGCCCGATCCACCGGTCCGTACTCGTTGATCACCCAACAGCCTCTGGGTGGCAAGGCGCAGTTCGGCGGCCAGCGCTTCGGGGAGATGGAGGTCTGGGCATTGGAAGCCTACGGCGCGGCCTACGCCCTCCAGGAGTTCCTGACCATCAAGTCCGACGATGTCCGGGGCCGGATCCGGGTCTATGAGGCCATCGTCCGGGGCGACAATCCTCCCGAGCCGGGGATACCGGAGAGCTTCCGGGTGCTGGTCAAGGAGATGCAGAGCCTCGGATTGAGCGTGGAGATGCTGTCGGCCGGCGAACGGGTGGACCTCCGGGAGACCGATGAGGACGCCTACCGGACGACGAGCATGCTGGACGGGATCGACATTTCCCGTCCCGAGAGACCTGAGGAGGCGGTTCCTTCTCCTTCTTACACCTTTTAGCCGACGTTCGAACGGGGGTTAGCCAATGACCATGACCGAACCACAGCTTCATGCCGCGAATCGTCGGCTCCTCTTCGACGAGGTGCAGATAAGCCTGGCTTCCAGCGATCAGATCAGGGCTTGGTCCTTTGGCGAGGTCAAGAAGCCCGAGACCATCAACCACCGGACCCTGAAGCCCGAGCGGGACGGGTTGTTCGACGAGCGGATCTTCGGTCCACAGCGGGACTGGGAGTGCTATTGCGGTAAGTACAAGAGGGTTCGGTACAAGAGTCTGATCTGTGAGAAGTGCGGAGTGGAGGTGACTCGTTCCAAGGTGCGCCGGGAGAGAATGGGCCACATCGATCTCGCCGCGCCGGTGGCCCACATCTGGTTCTTCAAGGGTGTCCCCTCCCGGTTGGGGTATCTGCTGGACATCTCGCTTCGCGACCTGGAGAAGATCATCTACTTCGCCGCCCATGTGGTGACTTCGGTGGACAGGACCCGTCTGCTGCGGGACCTGCCGGAGTTGGAGAAGGAGTACCTCGAAGAGGTGAGGGAGGTCAAGGAAGACTTCGAGGAGTGGCGGAGCAGCCGGCTGGAGGAACTCGAGAAAGAACTGGCCCGCATGGAGGAGGCGAACGCCAAGCCGGCAGAGATCAGGCAGGCTGACAAGTCGGCTCAGACCCAGATCGCCGAACGCCACCGGAGGATGGAAGATGAATGCGAGGTGGCTACCGAGGCTTACGAGACCGTCCGGCGCCTGCAGGTCAAGGACCTGGTGGAGTACGAGCAGCTCTGGAAGGTGATGGAAATCAACTACGGGGAATACTTCACCGGGGGAATGGGAGCGGAGGCGATTCGGGATCTTCTGGCAGGGCTGGACCTCGACGCGGAGATGCGCAAGCTCGAGGAGGACATGGATTCCAAGTCGGCGCAGCGTCGCCAGCGCGCCACGCTCCGCATGAAGGTGGTGCGTCCTTTCGCCGAGGGACTGAACGACCCGACCAACATGGTTCTTCACACCTTGCCGGTGATCCCGCCCGATCTGCGACCCATGGTGCAGTTGGACGGGGGGCGATTCGCCACTTCCGATCTCAATGATCTCTACCGGCGGGTCATCAACCGCAACAACCGCCTCAAGCGACTGTTGGAGTACGGGGCTCCGGAGATCATCGTCAACAACGAGAGGCGCATGCTCCAGGAGGCGGTGGACGCCCTATTCGACAACGGTCGTCGCGGTCGGGCCGTAACCGGTCAAGGCACCCGCGCTCTGAAGTCGCTGTCCGACATGATCAAGGGAAAGGCGGGCCGCTTCCGCCAGAACCTGCTGGGCAAGCGGGTTGACTATTCGGGGCGCTCGGTGATCGTTGTGGGTCCCCAGCTGAAATTGCATCAGTGCGGTCTCCCCAAGGAGATGGCGCTGGAATTGTTCAAGCCCTACGTGATGAAGGGCCTGGTCGACAGCGATGCTGCGCCGAATATCAAGTCGGCCAAGCGGATGGTCGAGCAGCAGCGGGATGAGGTCTGGGACGTGTTGTCGACGGCGATCTCGGAGCATCCGGTGCTCCTGAACCGCGCTCCCACCCTTCACCGGCTTGGTATCCAGGCATTCGAACCGGTGTTGGTCGAGGGTAAGGCAATCCAGATCCATCCGCTGGTCTGTGAGGCTTTCAACGCGGATTTCGACGGGGACCAGATGGCGGTTCACCTGCCCATCTCCCCCGAGGCCCAGGCGGAGGCGCGCCTTTTGATGCTTTCCCGCAACAACGTTCTGTCACCCGCCTCGGGTCGGCCGATCGTCACGCCCAGCCAGGACATGGTGATCGGGATCTACTACCTGACCGAACTCGAAGCGGAGGCCCGGGGCGCCGCTCGCGTATTCGGGTCGGTGGACGAGGCGATAATGGCGCACGAGATAGGAGAGCTGAACTTGCATGCCCCCATCTCGGTGCGGCTCGGCGCTCTGGTAGGCGATCAGGAGCTTCACGCCGAGTTGAAAGACGAATTGGAGGGGCTGATCACCCCCGAGCCGGCGGATGGGGGCGGGTTGACCGAGACCACGGTGGGCCGGGCTATCTTCAACCAGGCCTTTCCCGACTCCTTCCCCTATGTGAACGCTCCGGTGATCAAGTCGGGCATCCGCAAGCTGGTGGAAGTGGCCATAGACCGCTATCCCCGCTTCGAGGTGGAGCAGACTCTCGACGGCCTCAAGGAGTTGGGATTCCGGTACGCCACCGCGGCCGGGCTGACCATAGGTTTGGAGGATGTCAAGACGCCCAAGAAAAAGAAGCGAATCCTGGCGGAGCACGCCGGCAGGGCCGAGACGGTCCAGAGCCTCTACGAAAGAGGAGTCATAACCGACAGCGAGCGGCGAGCGGAACTCATCGAGATCTGGAGCGAGGCGACCGAAGAGGTGAAGGACGCCATGGAGACGACGCTCAAGTCCGAGCCCTTCAACCCGTTGGAGATGATGGTCGGTTCCGGCGCTCGGGGCAACACCATGCAGGTGCGCCAGATCGCCGGAATGAGGGGACTGGTGGCCAACCCCCGTGGAGACATCATCCCCAGCCCCATCACCTCCAACTTCCGAGAGGGCCTCTCGGTGCTCGAATACTTCATTTCCACCCACGGCGCCCGCAAGGGCCTGGCCGACACGGCCCTGCGAACCCGCGACGCCGGCTACCTGACCCGCAAGCTCGTGGACGTCTCCCAAGAAGTGATGGTCAGGGAAACGGACTGTGGGACCGACCGGGGAGTGTGGTTCGATGTCGTCGATGTGGTCGAGCAGAGGCCTTCCCCGGTGTCTGAGGGTACGGCTTCCCAAGACGAACTCTTGACTCCGGTGAGGTATCTGCGCAGCCACATCTTCGGACGGGTGCTGGCGGCTCCGGTGAAGATCAAGCGGTCGGTGCTGACCACCGACCGCGGTGTTCGCTTGGAGGAGGGCGTACTGATTGACGCGGAGGTGCTGGGCGCCATCGTAAGCCGGGCAGGGGAAGTCAGGAGGGTGCGGGTGCGGTCGGTGCTGACATGCGACACCCGCGCTTCGGTGTGCCAACTCTGCTACGGGATGAGCCTGGCCACCGGGAAGATGGTCGAAGAGGGAGCGGCCGTAGGGATCATGGCCGCCCAGTCGATCGGCGAGCCGGGGACCCAGCTCACCATGCGCACCTTCCATACCGGAGGAGTAGCCGGGTCGGACATCACCCAGGGCTTGCCCCGAGTTCTCGAGTTGTTCGAGGCCAGAAGCCCCAAGGGGAGAGCGGTTCTGGCGCCGATCAGTGGGACGGTTGAAATCCTCGCGGAGGAGGGCCGGCGGATTCAGATCACCGGCAAGGACGAGTTCGGCATGCCCAGCGAGATCGAAATCCCCCTTTCCCGCCACTCGCGGGTCAGGGTCGCCAACGAGAGTTCGGTGCAGGCAGGCGATCCCCTGACCGACGGGCCGCTCGATCCCAAGCAGGTCCTGGAGTACCGAGGCGTCAGGGACGCTCAGCAGTATCTGGTTACGGAGGTGCAGGGCGTCTACCAGTCCCAGGGTGTGGAGATCCACGACAAACACATCGAGTTGGTGGTTCGCCAAATGTTGCGGCGTGTAAGGATCGTGAGGACTAATGATTCCCGCTTCCTACCCGCCGAATTGGTGGACGGTCAGGTGTTCTTGGACGAGAATCGCCAGCTTTTGGAAGAAGGCAAGGCTCCCGCCACCGGTCGGCCGGAGTTGATGGGTATCACCAAGGCCTCATTGGCCACTGACTCCTGGCTGTCGGCCGCCTCGTTCCAGGAGACGGCAAGGGTGTTGACTGACGCAGCCATCTTCGCAAAGTCGGACTACATGAAGGGGCTCAAGGAGAACGTGATCATCGGCAAACTGGTCCCTGCCGGCACAGGGGCGGTCCAATACCAGGATCACGAGCCGCTGGTGCTGGGGTACGAGCGACCGGTCGTTCCCGAGGGACTGGAGTTCGCCACCTCCATGACTCCCTCCGAACTTGGCGGTTCCTTCAATCCGGCTGACGATCTGGCCCGTGGACTGGGAGTAAGTGAAGAGCTGTTGAGTTCGGTCTTCCCCGGCCCTCCCCTGGAGGGATCGACTCCCGCCAACGGCTCCTCGGCATCGGAGGATGGAACCCCGCCGTCGGCGGAGGCCGAGAAGGAGTAGACGCCTAGTGGCGGGGTCCGAGAGTCCGGCTGACCCGGCCAGGCCCGGCGGCTAGTCCGATCAGGATCCCCAATCCGTTGGAGAGTTGCACCGTGGCTGCGGCCAGCAGTTGGCGCGGCCACCCGCCGGTGACCACCGCCAGATAGACGGTCCAGCCTCCCAGCCCGGACAGGGCCCACCACCAGCCGAGCCACGGTGCAGCGGCCAGGGTTGCGACCAAGGCGATCGCCAAACCCAGGGGCGCCAGGGGGCGAAGGGTGGGGAGTTCCCGGTTTGCATACAGCATCTCCGCCTTGGCCCGGCCGTATCGGTGGAACTGTCGCCAGAGCGCTCCCAGGGTGGCACGGGGCCGGTAGCGGGAGCGGATTGCAGGGTCCAACACCACCTCGCCTCCCTGTTTGCGGATCCGGTAGGCCAGGTCGGCATCCTCGGCCACCCCGCTGGGGAACCGTCTGAGCCCCATTTGGAGTAGACGGGAGCGTCGAATGGCTCCCAGGTAAACGGTGTCGGCCCGGCGCCGTTTCAGTACCCGCCGGTAGGGAGCGGGTCCTACCACCCACCGGTTGACCATCACCGACGCCACGGCGCGTCCGAACGGATCAGACCCTTCGGGGCGCATCGGGCCCCCCACCAGATCGGCGTTTGTCTCCAACAGGGCCTCGACATTGCGGCGCAGGTAATCGCCGGCATAGACCGTGTGAGCGTCCGCCCGGATCACGATCTTCCCCCTGGCCGTCTCGGCGGCCAGCATAAGACTGCCGGTGAGGTGTCGGCGGCCCTCCGGAGCGGAGAGCACCAACAGATGGGGAAGACGCTCGGACCAAGAGGCCAGTATGGCCGGGGTGCCGTCCCGGGACCCCCCATCCACCGCCACCAATTCCCACCTTCCCTCGTAGTCCTGGTCCCGGAGCGATCCCAGTACCTCCCCCAAACCCGCAGCCTCGTTGAGAAGGGGCATTAGAACGGAGACACTGGGCCACGGGTTGGACACGGGTATTGACCCTAGCCAGGCCCATCCGGACGTGTGGCCGACAGGGCTAGCGGCTTGCGTAGCATTTGCGGTCTATGAGGAGCAGATTCATCATGTCGATGGGTGTTGTCGATCTGGTTTTGCTGGCGGGCTCGGTAGCGCTTGCCTCCTGGTCACTCTACGGGACCCTTCTTCCATGGAACGCCGAGCAGGTTGGCACACAAGCGCTGCCGCTGCTCGGCTTCCTGATGCTGGCGGCCCTGGGTTCTTCGGCGGTCATCCTTGGGATGTCCGGGCCGGGTGTTCCCCGCCCGAGTTATGGCAGGGGTATGGCCATGGTCATGGTCACCCTCTCGGCCACTGCCCTGATGGTCCTGGCCACCAGGGTCTACTTCTCCCGCTCCCTGCTGCTGGTGACGGTGGCGGTGTGGACATTGTTCGTCATTCTTCACCGGGCCGTGCGGAGGCGGCGGCCATGGATCGAGCCGATGGTGGTGTTCTCCTCCGATCAGGAGATGGTTTCCGAACTTCAGCGGGCGCCCCATGCCGAGGTGCTGGCGACGATCGACCCTGCCTCCCATCCCGATCAGCAACCGTTGGATCCCCGGGCCACCCTGGTGGTGGACATGGCCGTGGTTCACTCGCCGGCGGTGGCCGGGTTGGTGTCCGGAAACGACTTGGCCGGACGGGTGGTGAAGCCTCTCGCCTCCGTCTACGAGGAACACACCGGGCGGGTCCCGCTCCCCCGGCTTGTGCAGGACTGGCAGATGACGTCGACCCTGCACAGGGTCCGGAACTGGTTGTGGGGAAAGAGGCTTTTCGATCTGGCGGCGGTGATCATCACCATGCCGGTCTGGCTTTTGTTAGCTGCGCTGGTGGCGGTGGCGGTCCGGGTCTTCTCACCGGGCCCGGTGTTGTTCCGCCAGACCCGGGTGGGCAAGGGGGGAAGGCACTTCACCATTTACAAGTTCCGCACGATGCGCAGCGATGCCGAGGCCGCGGGCCCCCGTTTCGCCGAGGTTGATGATCCCAGGCTGGTGAGAGGAGGAGCATTCCTTCGTCGCTACCGGCTGGATGAGATTCCCCAGCTGTGGAATGTGCTGAGAGGCGACATGAGTCTGGTGGGCCCCCGGGCAGAGCAGGCGCCTTTCGTGGAGGAGTTTTCCCGGGCGATACCCTTCTATTCCCTCCGCCATCTGATGAGGCCGGGAGTAACCGGTTGGGCCCAGACCAACGCCGCGTACGCAGCCGATCTGGAGGCAACTGTCAGGAAGCTCACTTATGACCTCTATTACATAAAGCATGTCTCTCCCCTGCTGGACCTGCGGATTCTCTGGGCTTCGGTCTGGACGGTCGTAACCGGATCAGGTTCCAGATGAGAGGAGACGCACCGTTGGCGCCTCCCGCCGAGGACAAAGGCACCCCGATGATGCTGGTGGGCGCGGTGGTGGGGGGACTGTCCGCATACCTGTTCCATGCCCTGGGCGGCAGGGGACTGGGCGCCGATTCATATGCGCCCATTGGGGTGATGTGGACCATCGCCTTCATCACCGTGGCGGTCGTTTACGTGCCCATGGAACAGTGGGTCACCCGGGAGACAACCAGGGGCCTCAACCCGCTGGCAGGGGGACGGAGGCTCCTGGTCACCGTGGTCCTGGTGGCCATGGCCCTGGCGGCCCTGGCTGCCGGGTTGACATTGCCGTCGGTCACCGGCGAGGTGGGCGTGCACGTCATCCAGATGCTGGTCCTGGTGGGTGGCTACGGGTTCTTCAGGATAGGAATGGGAATGTTGGAGGGAAAAGGGCGGTTTGGACGGGTGGGTTGGATGCTGTGTGCCGAGGGGGCGCTTCGACTGGCAGCGGCGGGGATGGTGCTGATCGCGGGAGGGGGAGCAATCGGCCTGGGGTGGGCGATGGCGGCCGCTCCCTGGGTGGCGTTCCTGTTCGCTTTCTGGCGGGGGAACAGATCGGATACGCCGTCCGTTGCGGGGGCGGTCTTCGTCCAGCAGTATGTGGCGGGGTCGCTGGCGGCCCATATTCTGGTTGCCGCCGCCCCGCTGGTGGTTACTTACACAGGCGCGACGCCCGCACAGGTGAGCGTTACCTTCATAGTGTTCGTTCTGTTCCGGGCCCCGGTGACGTTGATGTACAGCCTCCAGGGCCGGATACTGCCTCCCCTGGTCCGGATGTTCACCCGGGGCGAGGAAGAGCCCCTCCGCAAGCTGGGGAGCAGGCTGCTGGTTTGGTCGGCAGGGCTGGCTGTCCTCGGGGGTCTGTTCGGTTTCCTTCTGGGCCCGCAGGTGGTGAGGTTGTTGATGAGTCCGGTCTTCGTGCCGTCCGCCCTGGTGGCCGCCTTGGTGTTGTCGGGTACGATGATGGCGGCCGGAGTGCAGTTGATAGGCCAGATCCTGGTGGCGAAGTCGCGGACGGGCCGTCTGGCCACCGCCTGGATCCTGGGACTGTCGGCCGCGGCCTTGGTCGTTTGGTTGAGTCCCCACGGGCCGGTCTTGACGGTGGCGATCGGGTTCTGGGTGGGAGAAGTCGTCGCCCTGGCGTTGGTCGGGTCGATGTCTATGTCCCGGCGGAGCTTGCCGCGCCCGCCTCGGGCGTCCAGCGGCGATGGTCCAATCGCAGATGTGGAGTGAGGCGGTTGACCATGGAGGAGGGCAGGGGCGGCACCCGCGAGGGCATGCGGATGCGGCCGTCGGTTACCTGCACAAGCCCGGCGGAGGCAAGCACCGCCAAATAGAACGGTTCGCAGACTCTCCGGCGCCGCAGACCGGCTAAGAACAGATCCAGGAGGTCCCGGATCGCTCCCTTCCCGAGGGCGGCGGCCCAGAAGAGGCGGACATACTCGTGCCCGGGAGAGAACCCGTGCCGGGCGGACGGGACGATCTCCACCGAGAAAGACCGGATGCGGGGGACCCGCCGGACGGTACGGTTGCTATTTGCTTTGCTCCTGGAGACAGTCTGTGTGGTCATGCATATGATGATATGGTTCTACATTGGTTTAGCGACCCCTCCGGAGTAGAGAACTTTCGCGTCCTAGATGAAAGAACCGCGGGTTGTCCGGGGACCGGCTTCCAGGAGTCTGAGTCCGGCGCCTCCTAATTGGGGACTTGGCCGTTGGAGACGGTGATGGTGATAACGTCGCCGGTGGTGATCTCGGTTCCGGCCGAAGGGTCGGTGGTGATCACTCTTTCGGCTTCGAGTTGGGCGTGGGGTGCGTATACGGGCGCGGCGGTGATCACGATGCCGGTCCGCAGTTCGAGTTGTCGGATTGCTTCGAGTGTTTCTTCGAGGGTGAGGCCGGTCCAGTCGGGGAGCAGGATGTTTTGGGGGATCTCGCCGTTGGAGACGGTGATGGTGATGAGGTCGCCGGTGGTGATCTCGGTTCCGGCCGAAGGGTCGGTGGTGATCACTCTTTCGGCTTCGAGTTGGGCGTGGGGTGCGTATACGGGCGCGGCGGTGATCACGATGCCGGTCCGCAGTTCGAGTTGTCGGATTGCTTCGAGTGTTTCTTCGAGGGTGAGGCCGGTCCAGTCGGGGAGCAGGATGTTTTGGGGGATCTCGCCGTTGGAGACGGTGATGGTGATGAGGTCGCCGGTGGTGATCTCGGTTCCGGCCGGGGGGTCGGTGGTGACTACTTGATCGGCTTCCAATAGGAGGTGCGGTGTGTACGCCAGGTCGAGGATGACCAGGACGCCGGTCTCCTGCTCCATCGAGCGGGCGCTCTCCAGGACCTCGGTGACCGAGAGGCCGGTCCAGTCGGGAACCGAACCGCTGGGAGGCGTTCCTGTGGAGACCTCAAGGGTGATCCGGTCGGCTTGGAGGGCGTCAGAGCGGGGAGGGGGGTTCTGGGAGAGCACCTCTCCGGCGGGGGCCTCCGAGTCCACATCCACGATCTCCCAGTTGAGACGAGAGTCGACCAGAGTCGTCTGGGCGGTTTCGAGATCCAACCCGATCACCTGGGGGACCGAGGTCCCCGGACGTAACCGGTAACGGCTTAGTCCGGGGGGATCGGGCGGGAACCCGGTCGCCTCCACATCCTCGAGCATGACTCCCATGAACTCCGCCCAGATGGGAGCGGGCACCGATCCTCCGTACACCCGGCGGTAGTGCTCTCCGCCGATTACCACGTTCTCGAGCGGAATCTGGTTGTGCTCGTAGCCGACCCAAACCGCGGTGGTGTGAGTGGGGACGAAGCCCACATACCACGCGTCACGGAATCCTTGGTGGGTTCCGGTCTTTCCTCCCTGGGGGCGTCCTATGGAGGCTCGCGACCCGGTCCCCTCCGGCGTCGGAACCTTCTCCAGAGGTATGCGCGCCGCGGCGAATGCGGCCGGATCGCCATTGCTCTGGTGCACAACCTCGTGCTCGTAGAGAATCCTGGAGTCGGCCGAGGTGATCCGGGAGATGATGTAGGGGGAGGCCCACTGCCCATTGGTGGCGAAGTTGGAGTACGCCGACGCCATTTCCAGGGGGCTCACGGCTCCGGTGCCCAACACGATGGAGAGCACCGGCGGCAAATCGGACTGGATGCCCAACCGGTGGGCGACTTCCGCAACCTTGGATGGCCCGATCAATTCCGAGATCTGGGCGTACACCGTGTTGATTGACGAACTGGTTGCGTCGGCCAACGTCAATACTCCGTGGTTCCGGGTTCCAACGTTGCGCACCGTCCAGATGTCGGAGTCCTCAACGCACACCGTCGGGCACTGGATCTCGATATTGGGCGGGGCCGGGAAGGCGGTTCCCAGAGAGACATCGCGTTCCAGCGCGCCCAGGAGAGCGAAGGGCTTCATGCTGGACCCGGGGTTCCGCCGACCCTGGATCGCCAGGTCGAATTGGATGAAGTCAAACGGCAGGCCGGAGGCCATTACCTCCACGGCGCCGGTGAGATTGTCCACGGTGACGATCGAACCGGTAGGAGCGCAGGAGTGTTCCGTTGCGTAGCTCTCCAGGTATGACAGGGGGTCGGAGGGAAACAGTTCCTGGCACAGGAGCACGTTCTGCTGGTAATCGGGGAGAGGCAACCATCCTTCCAGGACCCGGTACGCCTCCCTCTGGAGAGCGAGGTCGACGGTGGTCTCGATACGGAGTCCCCCGCCGCCCTGACACTCCGGATTGTCTGCGGCGCATCCGAATATCGCTTTCTTGCGCTGCTCCGGGGTGTCTCCCAGGAAGGCGAATCGAGCATCGTAGAGGAGTTGGCGGTTGACCTCCGCCACCACATGATCGGCCTCTCCACGGAATGGGACGTGCTCGGCGACCTGGAGGGGCGCGTTCTTGGCTCTCTCGGCCTCTTCGGCCTCGGCCCAGCCGTTCTCCACCATCTGATCGATGATCAAGTTGCGGCGATCCCGTGTCCGCTCGGGGCGGACCCGGGGGTTGTAGAAGGCAGGGTTCCGGATCAACACCGCCAGGGTGGCTGCCTCCTCCAGGGTGATCTTCTCCAGGGGTTTGGCGAAGAATTCCCGGGAGGCGGTGCTCACTCCGTAGGCGCCCGACCCGAAGTACACCGAGTTGAGATAGAACTCCAGGATCTGGTCCTTTTCGTAGGTCCGCTCCAAGTCGGTGGAGACGAAGGCTTCCCGGATCTTGCGTTCTATGGTTACGTCGTCACCCACAAAGTGGTTCTTCGCCACCTGCTGAGTGATGGTGGATCCACCCAGATTGGTCTGGTAGAGGAAGTTGTACACCGCGGTCCTGGCGATGGCGGTGAAGTCGACTCCTTCATGCTCGTAGAAGTCGTCATCCTCGGCCGCCAGCACCGCGTAGATCACCACCTCGGGAATCTGTTCTATCGGCAGGGGTTCGGAGACCCGTCCGTCGTGCAACTCCGCCAGGAGTTCTCCGTCGGAGGCGTATACCCTGGAGACCCGGGACAGGTCGGGGAGCGTCAGGTCAATGGTCGATACGTCGGGGTTCAGCCTTCCGGTCACTTCATCGAAGACTCCGTACACGGCCGTCACTCCCAGGAAGGCCAGGAGCACTCCCCAGCCGGCCGTTATCACGACAATCGCCAGGAGACCTGCAAGGGACGGCATCCACCGGTCCCTGCGGTCCTGGGCTTCGGCGCGGTGGAAGGGTGATGGGCGGAGCACTTAAATGATGCAGGACGGCGGAGAAGGTACGATTCCTATGACAACCGCGAGGATATAGGGGTTATGGAAGAAACCGTTACCACCCCGGGGGGGATAGTCACCGAGGAGGTTTACTCAGGCCCGGTGGACGACTCCCGGCTGGGTTTGCCGGGAGAGTATCCCTTCACCCGCGGCCCTTATCCCTCCATGTACCGGCGCCGCCTGTGGACCATGCGCCAGTACGCCGGATTCGGAACGGCGGAGACTTCCAACCAACGGTTTCACGCTCTGCTGGCGGCGGGGCAGACCGGGTTGTCGGTGGCATTCGACCTGCCCACTCAGATGGGCCTCGATTCAGACCACCCTCTTGCTCGGGGAGAGGTGGGACGGGTGGGGGTGGCCATCGACACCCTGGGGGATATGCACCGCCTCCTCAGGGGCCTGCCCCTCGGGGAGGTCTCCACATCCATGACCATCAACGCCACGGCTCCAATCCTGCTGCTGCTGTATGAACTGGTGGCCGATTCCCAGGGCGTGGAGTCCGACCGGTTGCGGGGTACGGTGCAAAACGACATCCTCAAGGAGTACATCGCCCGAGGCACCTACATCTACCCTCCCGGTCCCTCCATGAGGCTGGTGACCGATCTGATCTCCTATGCCTCCCGGCATCTTCCCCTGTGGAATCCCATCTCGGTCTCGGGATATCACATCCGCGAGGCAGGGGCCACGGCTCCCGAGGAGTTGGCCTTCACCATCGCCAACGGCGCCGCTTACGTACGGGCGGCGATCGACGCAGGGCTGGCGGTGGATGACTTCGCCGCTCGTATCTCCTTTTTCTGGAACAGTCACAGTCACCTGTTTGAGGAGGCGGCAAAGTTCCGGGCCGCCCGGAGGGTGTGGGCGCGCTTGATGAAGGAGGTCTTCGGCGCCAGCGACCCGGCTTCCCTCCGGATGCGTTTTCATGCTCAGACCGCCGGGAGCAGCCTCACCGCCCACCAACCGGAGAACAACATCGTGCGCACCGCGGTGCAGGCCCTGGCGGCGGTGCTGGGAGGCACCCAGTCTCTCCACACCAATGGTTTCGATGAGGCGCTGGGCCTCCCCACCGAGCACTCTGCAACCCTTGCCTTGCGTACTCAACAGATCCTCGCCCACGAGTCGGGGACAACCGACACCGTCGATCCCCTGGCGGGCTCCTACTATGTGGAAGCGCTGACCGACGCCCTGGAGGAGGAGGCCAACCGTTTGCTTGAAGAGATCGAGGACAGGGGGGGAGCGGTGCGGGCCGTCGAGTGGATGCAAGCCTGCATCGAGGAGTCCGCATACCGGGCCGCTCGCGGAATAGAGGATGGGTCTACTACCGTGGTGGGAGTGAACAGATATCGAGACGATGATTCCCCCGAACCCGCCATCAGCCGCACCGATCCGGCCTTGGAGAGGTCCCAGCAGGAGAGGCTGGCTCTCCACCGGGCCGAACGCGACCAGGTAGCGGTGGACGGCTCCCTGCAGAACCTGGGGCGGACGGCCCGGGGTGAGGAGAACCTCATGTATCCCATGAGGGAGGCACTGTCCGCAGGCGCCACGCTGGGAGAGGTCTCCGGTGTCCTGCGGGAGGCCTTCGGCGTCCATCGGCCCGGATCATGACCTTTTTGCAGGCCGGCGAGGGCCCGACCTTTGTGATCGTCGGAGGGGGTCCGGCCGGCGTGAGCGCAGCCACTACCGCCGCATCCCTGGGCGCCAGGGTGATCCTGGTGGAAGACTCCGTGGTCGGAGGGGGAGCCCACCTGTGGGACTGCATCCCCTCCAAGACCATGGCCGCCACCGCGGCTACCAAGGACCTGATCGACAAAGCCGCCAGGATGGGAGTGGTTGCCGGATCGGCGCGAGTCGACCAAAACCAGTTGGCAGAGAGGATCAGGACCATCTGGAGCGACATCAACATCGGTTTCATGGAGTTGTTGCTCTCCCAGGATGTGCAGATAATCAGGGGCCGGGGTAGTTTCATCGGCCCCAATCGAGTGTCCGTGGAAACCCAGGAGGGGATCCGGGAATTCGACTTCGACTTCGGCCTCGTCTCCACGGGCTCCTTTCCCCGCGTTCCGGACTGGGCCCCGGTGGACGGAGAGCGGGTGCTCACCACCCGCCACGCCTACGACCTGGATGTGGTCCCCTCGCATCTGGTGATAGTCGGCTCGGGCGTGACCGGCGTGGAGTTCACCCACATCTTCAAGTCCCTGGGAAGCGAGGTGACCCTGGTCGTGAGCCGCCAGCAGATACTTCCCCACCGGGATCCCGAAGTCGCGGCGGTGTTGCAGAACGACTTCCTGGAAAAGGGGGTGAAACTGGTCATCGGCGCCTATGCCAGCGCCACTCATCTCACCGAAGACGGTGTGTTGGTGGAGTGTGATGACGGGCGCCGGATGGAAGGCAGCCACATGCTGCTGGCGGTCGGATCGATTCCCCTCACCAGGGGGATAGGCCTTGAAGAAGCTGGAGTGCGCCTCAGCCGTGCTGGGTTCGTGCAAGTGGACGCCTTCCAGCGCACTTCCGTTCGTCACATCTATGCGGCCGGAGACTGCTGCGGCAAGATGCCGCTTTCCTCGGTGGCGGCCCAGCAGGGCCGGAAGATCGCCCGCCATGCCTTGGGGTATCCGGTGTCGCCACTGGACTATTCCAACGTGGCGGCGGCCGTGTTCACCTCTCCCGAGATCGCCTCGGTGGGACTGGAGGATGTGACGGCGGCCGCCGAGGGCCGCAAGGTGCGGACGACCAAGGTCCCGTTCGCGGCCAATCCACGGAGTGTCCTGCAAGGAAGGGAGGAGGGATTCGTGAAGGTGATCTCCGACCCGGCCACGCGGGTGGTGCTCGGAGGCACCATCGTGGGGCACCGCGCCTCCGATCTGATCGGAATCGTCGCCCTGGCCGTGCAGGCGGATGTCACCATCGACAACCTGGTGGAAACCCTCATGGTGCATCCTTCGCTCTCCGAGAGCATCACGGACGCGGCCGAGTAGCCCCCCTTGGTGCGGGGCCCGACTCCTGTCGGCGCCGGCAAAGCGCGGGGCCCGGGGTAGCATTTTCTTCAGATGGAACGGCGCATTTTCGGGTTGGAGAGCGAGTATGGGGTCACCTTCACCCTGAGGGGGCAACGGCGGCTCAGTCCCGATGAGGTTGCCCGCTACCTGTTCAGGAGAGTGGTGAGTTGGGGGCGTTCCTCCAATGTCTTCTTGGAAAACGGAGCCCGGCTCTATCTGGATGTCGGCTCCCATCCCGAATACGCCACGCCGGAGTGCGACACGATAGAGGATGTGATCATCTACGACCGGGCGGGCGAGCGGTTCCTGGAGAGTCTCATCAACTCCGCGGAGGACCGTCTTTCCGCCGAGGGTGTCAAAGGCCAGGTTTTCCTGTTCAAGAACAACACCGACTCGGCCGGAAACAGCTACGGATGCCATGAGAATTATCTGATCAGCCGCGCCAAGAATTTTGACCGGACGGTGAGCATCCTCCTGCCTTTCCTAGTGACGAGACAGATCTTCCTGGGAGCGGGAAAGCTCCATCAGACCTCTCGACAGGCCACCTACTCGATAGCCCAACGAGCCGATCACATCTGGGAGGGGATCTCTTCTGCGACGACCCGCAGTCGCCCCATCATCAACACCCGGGATGAGCCCCACGCCGATGCGGAGATGTACCGGCGGCTGCATCTCATCGCCGGCGACTCCAACATGAGCGAATACGCCACCTTCGTCAAGATCGGGACGATGCTGGCGCTCCTGCAGATGATCGAGGGCGATGCCACCTTCCGCGACCTCACGCTGGAGAACCCCATCAAGGCCATCCGCCAGATCTCCCACGACCTGACCTGTTCCACCAACGTACGACTGAAGAACGGAAGGCTGATGTCGGCCTTGGACATTCAGTGGGAATACTTCGACCGGGTGACGCGGTATGCGCAGGGTCCCGGGTTTCCTCCGGAGGTCCAGCGGGCCGTGGACCGCTGGGAGCACCTGCTTACCGGTCTGGAGAAAGATCCGCTGAGCCTCGACCGGGAGGTGGATTGGGTGATTAAGTACCGGTTGCTGGAGGAGTACCGGGAGCGGAGAGGCGTCTCCGAGCGGGATGCCCGATTGGCGATGGTGGATCTCTCCTATCACGATGTGGACACAAGTCGCGGGCTCTACTACATGCTGGAGAGACACGGACTGGTCGACAAGGTCGTCACCGACGAACAGGTTTCTCGGGCTCAGACCAGACCCCCCCAGACGACTCGCGCCCGCCTGCGGGGCGCTTTCATCAAAGCGGCCAAGGCCCGCCGTCGGGACTTCGCGGTGGACTGGATGCACCTCAAACTGAACGACCAGACCCAACAGACCGTGTTGTGCAAGGACCCGTTCCGCTCACATGATGAGCGGATCGAGCGGTTCATCGAATCTTTGTAGGAGGGAGGTTGGCGGGGTGAGAAAGAGGGAGCGCCTACTGAACCTGCTGTGCCTGATGTGGTCGAGCAAACGCAGATTCACCCGGGAGGAGATATTCCGGCTCATGGCGCCCTACCGCAGCTACGCCAACCCCGAGACTGCCCGGCGTACCTTCGAACGAGACAAGAAGACCCTACGGCAGGTGGGATTCGACATACAGACCAGCCACCCGGACCACGGACCGGCCACCTACATGCTGGCCCAGCCCACCAACGCGCTGGGCGAGATGGAACTCTCCGACGGGGAGCGGATGTCGCTGGCGGTGTCGGTGGCGATGGTGAAACTGGGCGGCGCCCTGTCGGTGGACCGCACTCTGGTCAAACTGGGAGCAGGCGCCGCGTCGGGAATGACTCCGATGAATGTCGACATGGGGGAACTGGAAACGGAGAAGGTTGGCGGACTGCTGAGAGCGGTCCAGACGCGTTCGCCCGTCTTCTTCGACTACAAGGGAAGCAGGCGGAGGCAGGTGGAGCCTCTGCGGATCGTCAACCGTCGCGGCCGGTGGTATGTGCAGGCGCGGGAAGAACGGACAGTCAAGACCTTCCGGATCGACCGGCTGAGCGGCCTGTGGGTCTCGCCCAGGGAGAACATGTACGATGTCCCACCCTTGGGGGAGGGACCGAGCATTCTCACCGCGGAGCCGTGGGAATTCGGAGAGGAGGACGCCGTCGAGACCATCGTGCGCTTCGATGCGGAGGCAGCCTGGTACGTTCGACCTCGCCTTCCTTCCTCGGCTCGGATTCGGGAGGAGGCCGACGGTTCCCTTACGGTGAGCACCAACGTCACCAACCGGGCGGCCTTCTTTTTCTGGATGCTCGACTTTGGGAGCGACGGGGAGATTTCGGCTCCTGAGTCCATGCGCCGGGGTCTGGTGGACTGGGTGAGGGGATCACTGGAGGGCCACAAACCATGACCTACGCGCGGCCAATGGGAGGACTTGGACGGCTTCTGATGGTGATCCCGTGGTTGATCAAGGAGAGGGAAGTGCCCATCGGGGAGATGGAGCAGCGTTTTGCCATCAAACCTGAGCAGCTTGTCAAGGACATGGAGGCGCTCAACGAGGTCGACTTCTTCGTCAGTCCCGAACAGCGCTTTTCCGTGGAGATAACACCGCGCCACGTCAAGGTCCTGGAGGCGCCTGACTTTCCGGCCGCGCCCGGGTTCCTTCCCTTCGAGGCCCTGGCGTGTCTGATGGCGGCCAAGACGGCGTTGGAGATAAACCCGGAGGCGCCCGACCTGAGGTCGGCGGTGGGGAAACTGGAGGAGGCCATAATGCCCCAAGCGGCGTCGGCTATCCGGATTCTTTCGGCAACCGGGGCCCCATGGGTCAACCAACTGCGCGAGTGGGCGGTGGAGCGACAGGTGGTCCGCTTGCGATATCGCTCCACCGACAAGGGAGAAATCTCCGACCGCGACGTGGAACCCTGGCAGGTGTACCAATGGAAGGGCATGTGGTACTTATGGGGATTCAGCAGGACCAAGGACGAGCCTCGCCGCTACCGGGTGGATGGCATCCAGCGGGCGAGGCCGACCGGTGAGACCTTCGTGCCGCCCCGGCGTTCCAGGCCCCCGCCCACCGCCTACCGGCCGGCCGCGGACGACCACCGGATCGTGGTTTCGATCCGTCCCGAAGGCCGCTGGATCACCGAGTACTACCCGATGGGGATCCTATCCGAAGACCGCGACGGGACCGCGCTGGCCGAGTTCTACACGCGGGATCCGCGGATCGCCGCCCGACTGGCGCTCCGGCTCGGCCCTGACCTGCGCATCGTGGAAGGTGACAGTGCCCGGCAGGCACTGGGCGAGCTTGGCGCCGCGGTGTTGAGTCGGTACGAAGACCACACCGAGCAGGACAGTGCGTGACGGTCGCGTTGAACCGCTCATGTTCGCGACCGTTTCAAACCGGCCCGGCCGCTCGGAGGTCCAAAACCCCCCACCATAAAAACGGCGCTCCCTTAGATTCCGGAAAGTCATACCCTGATCCTCCTCTGTCGAATGTTTGCTACAGGAGGCCGTAATTGAAATCTGTCCCCTTTGGGCTGCCCTGGCGAATGTCTCTGGGCACCCTACTGATCATCTCAGCGGCGGGAGCCTGTGCTGAGGCTCCTGCCCCACCACGACGGTGGCGCCGGTTGTGACCTCTGCGCCTACGACGACGGTGCCGCCGGTTGTGACTTCTGCGCCTACGACGACGGTGGCGCCGGTTGTGACTTCTGCGCCTACGACGACGGTTCAGGCCAAGTCACCGGCGCAGGTGTATGCCGATGTTTCACCTTCCGTTGCCTTCGTCAGTACGCCTGTAGGGTCGGGCAGCGGCCTTCTGATCGAGGGTGGATATGTGGTTACCAACCACCATGTGATCTGGCCTTACGAGAAGGCTCGGGTGGTGTTTCCCGACGGTACGGAGTTCCCGGACGTGCCGGCTTTGGAATGGGATTTCATGACGGATCTGGCAGTGCTGGGACCGGTGGAGGCTGCTGCTTCGCCGTTGAGCCTGGAGGATGGCGAGGGGATGGCCCCGGGTGAGGAATTGCTGGTGGTTGGATATCCGGGCGAACAAGAGTTGTCTCCCCAGCCCACCATCGCGAGGGGCATCCTATCCCGCTTGCGAGAATGGGAGAGTTTTGGAATGACGCTGCTTCAGACCGACGCCACTATCGATAGTGGGCAGAGCGGAGGGGCGCTCATCGATTCTGAAGGTCGCGTGGTAGGGATCACCACGTTCGGTTTGGGTGGGTTTGGCTTGGCGCTGTCTGCGTCCGACGTTGCCAACGTCGTGGAGAGCATGTTGGAAACCTCCCAAAGCAGAAGGCTCTCCTGGTCATCGTCGGGATCGTTCCAGTTCGATTTGGACTTGAACCACCTTTGGGATACCCGGTCCTTCGTCATAGAGGGGATGGCGGGGTCAACCCTGGAGGTGGATGTGGAAGGTTCCGGTGACGGCATGATTACTGTGTCCGGTCCGTCCGGTCTGCCCGCGACAGTGTTCGACGCCACCTACAGCGGCGTCGAGGCCGCAGTCGTAGAGCTTGATACGGACGGTCATTACTTCCTGCGAGTCGAGTTGGCAGCCGGAGGTCCTTCGTCTTTCGTTCTCCTCAGCAATACTGAGCTGTTCCCGGTGAGTGACCATGAAGACGGCCTCTCCATCGCGGTGGGCGAAACTATCGTCGGAGCAATCGATTACCCCGGAGATTCGGACTGGTTTTCGATTCACCTTCAGGAAGGAGACAGGGTGAAGATATCCACCGACTCCCTTACGGTGGACACGGTGGTGTTTGTCAGTGCCGAGGCCGTTGACAGTGTTTTCGAATACGATGACGACAGCGCCGGAGGAGTATTCGGCCTGGATGCTGAAGTGGTCTTTGAGGCGCCGCATGCCGGGGAGCACTTCGTCGTCATCGCCGAAGTTTGGGATAGCGATTTCGGCGGTTACTACCTGACGGTCGAGCCGGTGACGGATGGTACATGAAGCAGGCGTTCCTTTGATGGTCGCACTTGCGAACCGGCCTGGCCGATTGTCAATTGACCGGTTAGGCTCTCATTGATGAGCGTCATGTCCCGATTGCGAAAGAGGCTGCCGGAAGGAGTGGACCCCTCCCGGTTACCTCCCGGCCAGTACAACACCAAGCGGTTCCCCGTGTTGCATGTCGGGACCACCCCCAAGGTCAAACTGGACCGCTGGGAGTTCAAGGTGGACGGCTTGGTGAGGACCCCGGTGTCGTGGTCCTTCGAGGAGATGGCCTCCCTGCCCCGGGTGGAGCGTTTGTGCGACATCCACTGCGTAACGAAGTGGTCGAAGTTCGACACCCTCTGGGAGGGGATCGCCGTCACCGACGTGCTGTCTCGGATCGAGGTCCTGCCCCAGGCCACCCATGTGATGGTGATTGCCGAGCACGGGTTCACATCGAACCTCCCTCTCGGGGACTTCGATCGGCCCGAGAATCTGTTCGCCCTGCGCTACGACGGTGCGGATCTGGCGCCCGATCACGGTTGGCCGATGAGGCTGGTGGTGCCCCATCTCTATTTCTGGAAGTCGGTGAAGTGGGTGCGGGGGTTGCGATTCATGGAGGGCGACCAGCCGGGTTTCTGGGAGAGAAACGGCTATCACATGCGGGGTGACCCCTGGGCGGAGGAGCGTTACTGGGGCGACTGAGTCGTCTCCCGCAACGCCGAGAGGCTACGCCTCCGCCACGGCTGGCCGACGACCGAACCAGGGACGGGCCTTTTCCAACTGGGAGGCCAGCATGAACAGCGTGGCTTCGTCCCCGTACCTTCCCAAGAAGTGCATCCCGACGGGCAGTCCTTCGGCGGTCTTACCGAGCGGAACCGACATGGCGGGCTGTCCGGTCATGTTCGCCACCGAGCAGAAGGGGCTGAACCTTCCGATCAGGGACCGGAACCGAGCGGTGTCCTCGGAGTCGGTGTTGAAGGTCCCCAACGGTGGGGGAGGGGCGGCGACGGTGGGGGTGAGCCAGGCGTCATAGGTCTCGAAGAAACCGGAGACCTGCCTTCCCACCCGGTGAATGGTGTCCAGCGCCTCGAGGTATGCGAGGGCGCCGGTCCGGTTTCCCTCTTCCACCCGCAGGTGAATGCCAGCTTCCAGGTCGTCGGGTCTCGGAAGGCGTCCCAGCGCCCGGGCGCGATCTGCAACCGTGCGGGCCACGTTGGCGTTGACCACGGTGGAGTAGGCGGCGCCCGCCCGGTTTAGGTCCCAGCGGGGGGAGGCTTCCTCCACGATGTGGCCCAACTCTTCGCATAGTCGGGCGGTCTCCTCGGTCACCCTCCGATGATCGGGATGGAGGTCGTGGCCCCTTGGGGTGTGCAGGGAGAAGCCAATCCGCAGCCTTCCCGGATCGGCGCCGACCAGAGAGAGAAACGAGCGGGCCGGAGAAGCGGGGTAATAGGGAGCCCCCGGATCGGGTCCGGCGGTGACGTCCAGGAGAAGGGCCGAATCCCGGACGGTCACCGACACCGCGTGCTCGGTGCTGAGACCTCCCCAGCCTTCTCCCCGGTCGGGTCCGGCGGGGGTTCGCCCGCGGGTGGGCTTGAGCCCGAAGAGCCCGCAGCAGGCCGCCGGGATCCTGATCGACCCGCCGCCGTCCGTGGCATGGGCGACAGGCACCACCCTGGCGGCCACCAGCGCGGCCGCCCCTCCGCTCGACCCGCCGGGGATCAAAGCGGTGTCCCAGGGATTGCGCGCGGGTCCTCCCCACCGGGGCTCGGTGGCGAGATTGCATCCCAGTTCGGGGGTCTTGGTCTTGCCGAAGGTCACCAGCCCGGCTCTGCGGTGTCTGCGTACCACCTCGCTGTCGTATTCGGGCACCGTGCCGGCAAAGAACCTGCTTCCCGAGTCTGTGGGAGTTCCGGCGTACTGCGCCCGGAGGTCCTTCAGCAAGAATGGGGTCCCCCCGAAGGGCCCGGAGGTTTCCCCGCGGGCGATCTGTCTCCGTGCCTCCTCCTCCATGGTCGACGCCATCGCCCCCAGATGGGGGTCGACCGCCTCGGACCGCCGAAGCGCCTCCTCCAGGAGTTCGGAGGGATGCACCTCCCCGCCGGCCACCAGCCCCGCCAATCCCATCCCGTCAAAACGCAGGTAGTCGGTCCCCAAACTCACTTTCCGCCCGCCTGTCCGATCGCCCCCAGACAACGTTCGAAACCCAGGCGGTCGGACAGCCCGCCGGTAAGCGGAAACGCCATGACCTCACTCCAGGTCGCCAGTTCCGAAAGCCGGGCGACCACCTCCGACACCGACCCGTGCACCACCAACTCATCCACCAGCGGCGATGGTAGCTGTTCATCGCCGGGGGGATAGCCGGATTTGTGGAACATCTCACGGTAGTACCGGTAGCCCCGATACTGGGCTATGTGCCGTTGGGCGGCGCGCCGCACCTCATGTATGTCCTCGGTGACTAGGGTGGGAACGCAGAGCACTATTGGAGGAGGAACACGGTCCGCCGCCAAAGCGCCGCTCCGCAACGCCGGCAAACCGGTGGTCTTCACGTAACGGGGCGGACAGACCCAGGTGATCGCCCCGTCTGCAGCCTCTCCGCACAGGTGGAAGGCGCCCTGGCCGAGGGCTGAGGCAAGGACCTCGGTGGGGAGGGGGGCCGCCAGCTTTCCCCTGGCCCTCACGAATTCTCCCCGGAAGTCGACTCGGCCCTCCTTGAAGAGGGTGCGGAGGCAGGTCAGGTACTCTCGCATGTGACTGAGGGGCCGCCGAAAGTCGGCGCCGAAGGGGGACATGGCGGCAGGTGTGCTGGGACCCACGCCCAATCGGATCCGACCGGGGGCCAGCGACTCCAGAGCGTCCACCTGCATGGCCAGCGCCAGAGGGTGGCGAGGCCAGATGGGAACCACCGCGGTCCCCATCCTGATCCGGGTTGTGACCTGGGACGCGGCAGCCATGATCGTGAGGGCGTCGGGCCGCAGGCGACCGGTGGTCAACCACACTGTGTCCGCTCCCGCCTCCTCGGCCATTCCGATCATCTCCAGGGTGGTGGCAGTCTCATCAGGCTGGACGACCACCCCGATCGCGGTGCTGCTATCCGCTTCAGAGGGCATCTGGCCAGATTACCTCGGAGGACGCCGGCAAAGCTTCGGTGTAGATTCACGGCCATGCCGCGACAACGAGGCAACCCGACCCGGAGCGTCCTGCAAAGAGGGTGGATGTGGTTAGCGGTCGTGACGGTGGGGTGGGTGGTGGTCCCGGTAGGGCCTGCCGTAGCTGCAACCGCAGAGTCGGACTTGGTGTGGATCCTCGAGGATGAGGTTGTCCCCGAAGACCTCTACGCGGTGGGAAACCAGGTTCGCGTGTCGGGTCGGGTTGAGGGTGACCTGGTGGTGGTGGCCACCGAGGAGTTGGCCTTGGAAGGGGTGGTGACCGGTTCGGTCACCGTTTTCGCCTCTCGGGTGGTGATTGCGGGAGCGGTGGAGGGCTCGGTCAGAGGGGCGGCGGGGGAAGTTGTTATCTCCGGACGGGTGGGGGGAGATGTGGTGGTGGGGGCATTGACTCTCCGGACAGGCGGTGAGGTGGGGAGGGACATACTGGCCGCGGCATGGTCGGGTACCACCGGGGGGAAGGTCGGCAGAGACCTCCGTGGCCTGTTCCGAAACTTGAGCCTGGGTGGGGAGATAGCCGGCGACGCCGAGATAAGGACCCGGAGCCTGGCCGGCGAACCCGATTTGGCCATCCTCGGGGATCTGGATCTTCGAGCCGACCGGTTCTCGGGGGAACTGGAGGACAGGGTGGCCGGCTCGGTAATCAACCGCAGGGCGCTTCCTCCCAATGTCCGCCTCCGCGCCATTGGCCTGATGGTGTATCTGTCCGTGTCTTTCTTCATGTTGGCCGCCGGCCTGGTGATAATCCGCGTGGCGGCCTCACGGGTGTCCGAAGCCGCAGACCGGACCACCGATCTTCCGCTGCGAAGCCTGGGAAAGGGATTGATGTTGTTCCTTTCACCTCCTTTGGCCTTGGGCCTGTTGGGAGTGGCGATAGTCTGGGTTCCCGTTTCCATATGGGCTCCCCTGGTGGTGGGGGCGGTTCCCCTGCTGATCATCGTGGCCGGAGTGTGGCTGCTGGCTTTCTTGCTCTCCCACCTCCCCGTGGCCGTGGCGGCGGGCCGGGCCTTCGGCAGGCTCTTCGGGAGGCGCTGGGAAGTGTCCACTGCATACCTTGTGGGAGCTGTGGCATATCTGGTGGCACTGCGGATCCCTCTGGTCGGCTTGCCGCTGGTCCTCGTGGCCACGTTGCTGGGCGCCGGCGGGTGGCTGGGGAGACGGAAGCCGGCGGGCGCCGACCAACTTCAACCCGGTCCTCTGACAGGTTGAGGCGGCAACCGAGGATCGATACGCAGGTGAGTAGGGGGCAGGACCCCTTGCCCACTCGATCAGCCAGTGGACAGAAGTACCTTCACCTCATCACAGAGGCGGTCGGTGTCGCTCTGGTCGACTCCGATGTGGGTGACTATCCGTACCCGCCTCTCGCCGAAGGCGCCGACCAAGATGCCGCGAGACAGCAGCAGGTCGACCAGTTCGGCTGCGGTGGGGCCGTCTTGGGAAATGTCGAAGATCACGATGTTGGTTTCTGCCGGCAGGACCTGCTCCACCAGTTCCAGGTCTCGCAACGTTGAGGCGATCTGAGCGGCGCGTCGATGGTCGTCCGCCAGCCGTTCCACATTGTGGTCGAGGGCGTAGAGGCAGAGGGCCGCCATGAACCCTGACTGGCGCAAACCTCCCCCGAGAAGCTGTCGGAATCGCCAGGCTCGCTGGATGAATTCCTCGGATCCGACCAGGAGGGCGCCGAAGGGACACCCCAGGCCCTTGGTGAAGCAGATGGTGACGGAGTCGTACCCCTGGGCGTATTCCTTGGCCGACACCCCGGTCTTGACCACTGCGTTGAGCAGCCGCGCCCCATCCATGTGAGTGGCCACGCCGGCGTCGGCCGAGACCCTGGCCACCTCCCTCAGGCTGTCAAGAGGCCAGACCGCTCCACCCCCCATATTGGCGGTCTGTTCGACGAGCACCATCGCGGTCTCGGGGATGTACAGGTTCCCTTTGGGTCGAATGGCGGCCGCAACCTGCTCCGCGCCCAACATGCCGTTGACCCCGTCCAGCATCTGGGTCTGGACTCCCGCCAGCAAACCCGGCCCGCCGGCTTCGAAGTTGACCAGGTGGGAAGATCTCTCGGTTATGATCTCGTCGCCCGGGCGGCCGTGCACTGCCACCGCGATCTCGTTGGCCATCGTGGCGGACGGCATGAACAAGGCGTCTTCCTTGCCCAGCATCTCGGCCACCCGTTCGAGGAGTTCGGTGGTCGTCGGGTCCTCGCCTTTTTGTTCGTCGCCCAGCGTTGCGTCCATGGCGGCTTGGCGCATCTCACGGGACGGTATCGACTTGGTGTCGCTGAAGAAGTCGGCGGTACCCGGCGGCACTGGCCCTGCCTTCTTCCCTCCGTATGTACCAGCCATTCACAAGCCCCTTTCTATGAGGTTCTCTTACCGCAAGATCCTGCAACAGCACTCTAACGCAGTAAAAGTGCCTCCATTCGGCCCGAAGGTCACCCGCGGGTCCTAGTGAGGATCGAGGAGGGTTTTCAACTCTGCGCACAGGCGGTCGGTGTCATCCTGGTCCACTCCGAGGTGGGTCACTATCCGTATCCGCCTCTCTCCGAAGGCGCCGACCGCAAAGCCCCGCAAGAGCAACTCCGCCACCAGTTCGGCTGCGGTCGGGCCGTCTTCGGAGATGTCGAAGATCACGATGTTGGTGTCTGCCGGCAGGACTGTGTCCACCCACGCCAGTCGTTCCAGGAAGGATGCGATCTGGGCGGCGCGGCGATGATCGTCCGCCAGGCGATCCACATTGTGGTCGAGGGCATAGACGCAAAGGGCCGCCATGAACCCGGACTGTCGCAAGCCTCCCCCGATCAACTGTCGTATCCGCCAGGCGCGCTGGATGAACTTCTCGGACCCGGCGAGAGCCGCGCCAAAGGGACTGCCGAGGCCCTTGGAGAAGCAGAGGGTGACGGAGTCGAAGTCTTCCGAGTAGTCCTTCGCCGATGTGCCGGTCTTGACGACCGCGTTCATCAGGCGGGCCCCATCCAGATGGGTGGCGACTCCGGCCTCGTGGGCTGTCGCGGCGACCTCTCTCATCTGCTGGAGGGGCCAGATCGCCCCACCCCCCATGTTGGCCGTCTGTTCCACAACCACGAGGGCGGTTTCGGGGATGTACAGGTTGCCTTTGGGTCGAATGGCGGCCGCAACCTGCTCCGCGCAGAACATGCCGTTGGCGCCGTCCAGCATCTGGGTCTGCACTCCCGCCAGCACACCGGGGCCACCGGACTCGAAGTTCACCACGTGTGAGGACCTTTCACAGATGATTTCGTCTCCGGGCTTGCAGTGAATCGCCACCGCGATCTCGTTGGCCATGGTTGCCGCGGGCAGGAACAGGGCGTCTTCCTTGCCCAATAGGTCGGACACCCGTTCAAGGAGTTCGGTGGTTGTAGGGTCCTCGCCTTTTTGCTCGTCCCCGAGTGGGGCGTCCAGCGCCGCTTCTCGCATCTCGCGGGGAGGTATCGACTTTCCGTCGCTGTAGAAATCGGCGGTACCCGGCGGCAACGGGCATGCCTTCTTGCCTCCGTATGTACCCGCCACTACCGATCCTTCCAAGAGGTCTCGTCGTATCGCACCATTGTGCGATAGCAGTGTATCGAATGGACGCGCCTCGGTTAGGAGAAGATTTCCCACTGTTTCTTGTTATCGCAACGAGTGGCAACTACTAGGATGGGCAAAAAGGCCGAGTCGAAAGACGACTGCTGCTCTAGTTTTGGGGTTGCGTCTGAACGACAAAGAGAATAGGTGAGAGGAGAACTCCAATGACTAGACACAGAAGATTCGTAGGTCTCTTAGCGGTGGTGGCGCTGTTACTCGCCGCATGTGGAGACGACGAGGCCGCTACTACCACCGAAGCCCCCGCTACCACGCAGGCGCCTGCGACCACCGAGGCCCCGGCCACGACTGCGGCGCCGACCACCACTGCGGCCCCGGAGCCGGAACCGATGGGGGCAAGCATCGTGATCGGTTTGGGTACCGAGCCCGGATCACTCGATCCACAGGCCGTCGACCAGTTCGCCATGTTCACTATCAATGACAACGTCTTCCATAAACTGGTTTCGCGCAACGCGGCCGGGGACCTTGTGCCGGGTGCGGCCACCGATACGGGCACTCCCATAGATGACACGACCTGGCAGTACACGGTGCGCGAGGGCATTACCTTCCACAACGGCGAGCCTCTCAACGCCGACGCGGTGGTTCACAGCGTCCTCCGGATAATCGACCCGGACTACGCGACACCCCTCAAGGACAACCTCGGAACCGTGGTGGGCGCTGAGAAGGTTGACGAGCACACGGTGAACATCCTCACCAGCGGCCCCGATCCCCTGATTCCAACCAGGATGACATTGCTCTACCTGGTCCCGCCCGAGGCGTCGCAGAGCGAGGACTTCGGCGATAACCCGGTTGGCTCAGGTCCGTACAAGTTCGTTTCCTGGGAGCGCGGCATCGCGGTGGAACTGGAGGCGGATCCCGACTACCCGGGTCCCGCCCCGTCGGTGTCCAACGTGCGGTTCCTCTTCATCGAGGAGTACGGGACCCGTCTGGCCGGCGTCCTCAACGACGAGATCGACCTGATGGTCGACCTCCTTCCCGAGGACAATGCGCGGGTCGATCAAGCGTGGAGCACCCCCACCGGGCTGAAGCAGTTCATCGTGTCGCTCAACGCCCGGGCCGGTAGCCCCGTCGAGGATGTGCGAATCCGCCAGGCTCTCAACTATGCGGTGGACAAGGAAGCTATTGCCGAGAGCCTGTTCTCGGGCATTGGAGAGATCCTGCAGGGCCAGATGCTGAACCCCAACTGGTTCGGATTCAACCCCGATCTCGATCCTTTCCCCTACAATCCCGACCGCGCCCGCGAGTTGCTGGCGGAAGCCGGCGCCGAGGATCTGGAGATCCAACTGGTCTCCCTGGTGGGCAATTCGCTCCTCGACAAGGAGACCACGGAAGTGGTGGCCGGGTACTGGGCTGAAGTCGGTGTGACCGCCGAGATATTCATACCCGAGTTCTCCGAGTACATCGATCGCCTCATCGACCGGGAGAACCGTCCCGACGCCATCTTCGTGCCGCATGACAACATCCTGTTCGACGGTGACCGGACGCTGTCCGCCTATTACCACTCTCAGGGCTGCTGCGGCTCCATGGATCCGTCAGAGGCGGACGACTGGATCGACGCGGCAAGAACCGAAATCGACCAGGACGCACGGCTGAAGCTGTACCAGGATGTCGGGCAGGCCGGCCACGACGGTGCCTGGTATGTGTGGCTCATCAGCATCCCCAACGTCTACGGCGGGACCGACCGGATCGACTGGTCCGCCCGCGCCGACGGTTTGATCCATGTGACCGACATAACAGTTTCCTAGTACACCCAACGAATTCAACACCGGGCGTATCATCGGATCGGGTGACGCGCCCGGTGTTGAACCAAACGAGACGGGAGAGCCCATGGGCCGGTACTTGCTGAAGCGTTTGTCTCAAGCGGTGCTGGTGGTGATCTCGGTCATGGTGGTGGTCTTCGTTGTGACCCGCCTCATCGGGGACCCGGTGGCGGTCATGTTGCCTCTGGAGGCCACTGAGGAGAATCGCGCCCTTCTAGAAGCGCAACTCGGTCTGGACAGGCCCATCCTGGCCCAGTTGGGCGACTATGTGGTGGACGCTGTCCGGTTCGACTTGGGCGACTCCCTCTGGCAACGCCGTCCCGCAATGGACGTCGTGCTGGAGCGACTGCCTCCCACCCTCCTTCTGGTGGCGGCCGGGTTCGCTTTCGGAGTGTTGCTCGGGGTCGTGATCGGAGTCGTCTCCGGGATGCGGCCGGGGGGCTGGGTGGATCGAGCGGCCGTCACCTTCGGTTTGCTCGGAGTCTCCCTCCCGCAGTTCTGGATCGGGCTGGTGTTCATCGTCTTCTTCAGCGTGGGTCTAGGGTGGTTCCCCACCTCCGGTTCGGGGGGGATCGAGTATCTGGTGCTTCCGGCGGTCGTGCTCGGCCTGCCGGTAGTGGGCCGCATCGCCCTGGTCACCAGGTCTTCGATGATCGACGAGTTGAACACCCAGCACGTCAAAGACGCCACTGCTCGGGGAGTCTCGCGAGCTCGTATCGTCATGGTCCATGCCATGAAAGGCGCAGGCATCGCCACCATCACCATCGCCGGCTGGGAGTTGATCGGCGTCCTGGCCGGGGGGGCGGTGGTGGTGGAGACTGTCTACGCCTGGCCGGGGATCGGATTCACGGCCATGCAGGCAATCGAGCGGCACGATATCATCCTGGTCCAGGCGGTCGTGTTCGTGGTGGCGATCATGGTCGTCACGATCAACATCATCGTGGACATCGCATACACGATGCTCGATCCCCGGGTCAAGTTCGACCGGGTGTCATGAAATCCGCCTCACCCCGTTCCCGGAGCGAGCGCCGGCGCTCGGGCGGATGGCTGATGCGGATTGTGCGGGACCCCACGGCGCTGTTCGGTGTCCTGGTCCTGGCGTTGCTGGTCGCCTCCGCACTGTTCGCCCCCATTATCGCTCCGCTCGATCCCAACAAGCAGGACCTGGCGGCCAGGTTGCTTCCACCCTTCTATGCCGAGGGCGGCTCGTCGGGACACCTCCTCGGCACCGACCAACTGGGCCGGGACGTCTTGTCCCGAATCATTCATGGAGCAAGGATCTCCCTGACCATCCCGCTGGTGTCGGTGACCCTGGCCGGTGTCTTCGGGACTGCGGTGGGTTTGCTGGCGGGTTACCGGGGCGGGAAGACAGACGCCTTCATCATGCGCATCGTCGACACCCTGTTCTCCTTCCCCGGGCTTCTCCTGGCGTTGACGATCCTCGCCGTGGTGGGGCCGAGTTTCTGGACTCTGGCGATCGTGCTGTCACTCAGGATCTGGATGGTGTTCGCCCGGATGACCCGGGGACTGGTCCTGTCGGCGAGGGAGGCCGAATACGTGGAGGCGGCGGAGTTGGTCGGCGCTTCACCGGTTCGGATAATGCTGCGCCATATCGCGCCCAACCTGACCGCGCCGCTGCTTACCTTGGCGGTCCTCGAGTCGGCTCATGTGATTTTGTCCGAGGCCGCCCTCTCATTCCTTGGATTGGGAATCCAGCCGCCCCAGACATCGTGGGGACTCGACGTGGCGATCGGTCGCCAGTACGTCTTCTCCGCTCCTTGGTTGATCATCTTCCCCGGGCTCGCCATCGCGGTGGCCGTCCTCGGAATCAATCTCCTGGCGGGTTGGCTGAGAGTGGCCGCCGATCCCCAGGAGAGCGCTAAGCGTTTCGCGGCGGCGGCCGATGCCCCCTCGGCTTGGTCGGGATGATCCGCTCCGACCACCTTCTGGAGATTCGCAACCTCGAGGTTGTCTTCCCGACTCGGGAAGGCACTGTCCAGGCAGTCCGAGGTGTCTCCTTCACAGTCGACGCGGGTGAGTCACTGGGCGTCGTGGGTGAATCGGGGTCGGGCAAGAGCACGCTGGCGCGTGCGGCTCTCGGGCTGATCGAGTTACCGGGCCGGATTGCGGGCGGCGAGATTCTGTGGAAGGGACGGTCGCTCCTGGACAAGCGGGCGGCCCGCCGGATCCGGGGACGGGAGATCAGCATGGTGTCCCAGGATCCAATGGCGTCGATGAGCCCGATCCTCACGATCGGCACCCAGATGACCGAGGTCATGACCAGGCATCTGGACATCGGGAGCAGGGAGGCCTTCACAAGGGCGGGCGATCTTCTGGAGAAGGTTGGGATCCCCGACCCGGGGCGCCGCCTCGGACAGTACCCGTTCGAGTTCTCCGGTGGCATGCAGCAGCGGGTGGTAATCGCCACCGCCCTGTCCTGTGATCCGATGATGCTGATCGCCGACGAACCCACCACGGCCCTTGACGTGACCACCCAGGCCCAGATCCTGGAACTGATCTCCTCTCTCCAAAAGGACCTGGGGCTGGCCCTCCTCCTGATCACCCACGACCTGGGAGTGGTGGCCGGAGCCTGTGACCTTCTGAAAGTGCTGTACGCGGGGGAGATCGTCGAGTCGGGGACGGCCGATCAGCTGTTTCACCGCCCTCATCACCCGTACACAGCCGCACTTTTGGGATCCACGCCTCGTCTCGACGTCAAGGCGGACCGCCTCATTGCGATCGAGGGCCATCCCCCTGATCTTCGCCATGTCGGCAGCGGATGCAGCTTCACCCCTCGCTGTCCTCACGCCACAGCCCGTTGCGCCTCCGCGTCCCCGGTGCTCCAACCATCTGGGGTGGGTCGGGCATATGCCTGCTGGAATCTTCTGAACGGTCGAGAAGCCCAGGATCTTCCCACGGCGAGGGCCGGGCATGAGTGACGCTCTGCTGGAGGTGCAGGGGCTCACGGTCAAATACGATGTCGGCCGGGAGGGGTTCTGGGGTCAACACCAGACCCGGCTCACCGCGGTCGACGACGTGAGCTTCTCCATCGCTCGCGGTGAGACCTTCGGGCTGGTGGGTGAGTCGGGCTCGGGCAAGACCACGACCGGACGGGCCGTTCTCGGGAAGGTCCCCATTGCTTCCGGCCGTGTGATATTCGCCGGGCGCGACATCACCCAGGTGGAGGGACGGGAGCGGCGGGCGATACGCAGGAACATGCAACTGATTCCTCAGAACCCCTATGGCAGCCTCAATCCTCGCATGAAGGTGCGAGAGATCATCTCCGAGCCCTTGGTGGTGCACCGGCGGTTCAAGAACGCCAAAGGGGCCACCGAAAGAGTGGTCGAGTTGCTGGAGCTGACAGGGATGAACCCGGACGACATGCACAAATACCCGCATGCGTTCAGCGGTGGGCAACGTCAGAGAATCGTCATCGCCCGGGCGCTGGCCCTGAACCCGGACCTGATCATCGCCGACGAGCCGGTGTCCGCCCTGGACGTGTCGATTCAGGCGCAGGTCGTGAACCTGCTCCAGGACCTTCAGCAGCGGTTACGCCTGACCTACATCTTCATCGCCCACGACCTGGCTGTTGTGCGCCACATCTCTCACCGCATAGGCATCATGTACGCGGGCAAACTGGTCGAGGTGGCGAAGGGAGAGAGCGTCTACCGGTTCCCGATCCACCCTTACACCGAAGCCCTCCTGTCTTCCGTCCCGATACCCGATCCGAGGATCGAGCGCGGCCGGGCGGTGCAGGTGATCGCCGGCGAACCGCCGGACCTGATCCACCCGCCCATGGGTTGCCGCTTTCACACCAGGTGCCCCCTGGCCGAACCACGCTGCCGTGAGGCGGCCCCGCCCATGGAAGCCAAGACACCCGGCCACGAGGCTGCCTGTTGGGTGCGTTAGGCGCCCGGTTGCTCGACACCGCACTCGGGCGCCGCCAGGGCCGGCGGGGGTACGGCTCAACACCCCGATGAAAAGAGGGCTGGGCCGCGCCTACAACAGGCTGCTCACCGGTTATGCGATCTCGAATGTGGGCAACGGGGTTTTGCTGGCGGCGCTCCCGCTGTTGGCCGCCTCGAATACCCGGAACCCGCTGGCCATTAGTGGACTCACAGTGGCCGCGGGACTCCCCTGGATCGTGATCGGACCCCTATCGGGAGCAATCGTGGATCGTTGTGACAGACGGAGTGTGATGGTACTGGCCGAAGTCAGCCGAGCCGGACTGATGGGCGCCGCCGCTCTCTATGTCTTCCTGGGAGGCGAGTCGATTCTTGCCCTCTATGGCTTGTTGATACTGGTTGGAGTCGGTGAGACCTTCTTCGACCCTGCCGGTCTTGCCCTGGTGCCGGGCCTGGTCACATCTTCGCAACTGGACGCCGCCAACAGTCGGCTCTATGGGACTCAGATCCTGGTCCAACGCTTCGTAGGGCCTCCGCTCGGGGGATGGTTGTTTGCCTTCGCGGCTTGGGCGCCCCTGGGAGTGGATGCGCTCAGTTTCCTGGCCGCGGGGATGGTTGTACTGGGGCTGCCCCGCGGCACGAGGAAGAATCCATCCGAACATCGCCGCCCAGGATTGCTGACTGAAGCGGTCGAAGGTATCAGATGGGTGTGGCGTGACTCGGTGCTACGGGCGTTCATGGTAGGAGCAGGGGCTCTTCACTTCGCGACTGGCGCCGGACTGTCTGTTTTGGTATTGATCGCCCAGGACCGCTTCGCTTTGACTGGTTTCGGCTTCGGGCTGACGATGGGTGGGCTGGCTGTCGGTTACTTTCTTGGTTATGTAGTCGCCCCCTCCATTACTGCGAGGCTCCCGCGGGCAAGAATCTGCGTGGGCGCCTTGGTTGGCGTAACGGGTGGCTTCTTCCTTGTGGCGGTGTCCGGGTTCGCTCTGGTGGGCGGGTTGGGATTGGCCCTGGTAGGCCTGTTAGGGGCGCAATTCGATGTTGTGGCTATCACTTATCGCCAGTCAGCGGTGCCCGATCACACTCTCGGACGCGTCCTGACGGGCTTCTGGTTTGTAACCCACGGAGCGATTCCGGTTGGCGCCCTTGTCGGGGGGCTGGTCGCCACATGGGCCGGAGTCGGCTACACGTACGTGGCCGCCGCCCTGGCGGTAGCGGCGGTGGCTCCCTATCTGTGGGTTGCGTTGAAGGGAGAGGAACTCGATCCCGAACGCCTTCAAGGAGAGTCGCCGGGGTCCTAGCCGGCATGCCCGGGGTGTCGGGATGAGGGGTCGGGGACGCCGTAGCGTCGGAGGCCTTCCCGGAGGTCCTCGGGAGAGTCAACCGAGAACCACGACCTCCCGTCCTCGCCCCAGGAGCGCCAGCGTCCAGGAAAAACCACGGTTCCCCCGAGGAGGGGAGCTTCCGGCTGGAGAGATCGTTGATCACGCGCTATTGCGGTCAGAGCTGACCGCGATGTGGCCGGGTAGGTGGCGCAGGTGACCTGGTACTGCCCATCCATGGGAATGGCGGGTTGGGGCTGGACTCCCACGAGAGCGGCCAGGGTGGCGGGCCGGACCCAGGGCTGGTCCACGCCTACTACCAAGATGGGACCTCCCCCCGCCGCCGTCAGGCCGGTGACGATGCCCGCGCTGGGGCCCCGACCACCCGGCAGGGCATCGGGGATTGCCCGGATGCCCTCCGCCTCCCGGCGACCCACCACCACCACCTCGGAGACCACTTGGGACACCGCCGCCGCCACCCAGTCCAACAGGGTGCGCCCATCGAGAAGGGCCATTGCCTTGTCTCGTCCCATCCGCCGGGAACGGCCGCCGGCGAGAATCACTCCCAGGGTTTCCGGTCCGGAGATGGATGAGTGCGGTGGTGGGGACGGCTTCACGGTCGGGCGGCTCGCTAATACAATCGCATGGGAGTGAAGCAACAGGTTACCGGTCGAGATCTCACCGGTATTCGCCGCCGCCTCCTCTACGTGCTTTTCACGGGTACGACTCTGGGATGGGTTGGCTTCATCGCCACCCTCACCGTGGCGACGGTGGCGGCCCGATCCCTGACCGGATCAACCACCATGGCCGGCATACCGCTGGCTGCCGGCGCCCTCGGCCAGGCGTACGGGACCAACCTGTTCGGAAGGCTGAGCGCCAGCCGCGGTCGTCGGTTCATCATGCTGGTGGGCCCGCCGATCTCCGCCTTGGGGGCGATCGTGGAGATGGTGGGTGTTGTCGGCGGTTGGTATTGGATGCTGGTTGGGGGGGCGGTGTTGGTCGGCGCCGGTCTGGGCTCTCAGCACCTGTCCCGGTATGTCGCCGCCGAGTTGGCCGAGGAGGGCCGCCAGGGAACGGCGATGGGGATCTTGGTCCTGTCCGGCACCATCGGCGCGGTGGTGGGTGCCAACCTGGTGGAATGGGTGGGCCGGATTGTGGAGGGCGGTCTGGGCACTCCGTACGCCGGCGCCTTTCTGCTCGCAACGGTGGCGTTTCTTCTCACTTGGCTGCTCTTCTGGGCGGCTCTCCGTCCAGACCCCTCAGAGGTGGCCGTCACCGGCCAGGCGGCGAGAACCGTTAGAGGAGACGGCGCCGTCGGAGCGGCGTTGAGAATGCCGACGGTGCAGGTGGCCATTCTGGCTATGGTCTCCGCACAGGTGGTGATGGTTGGGGTGATGACTGCTACACCGCTCCGCATTGAGGATGCCGGGTATGGCCTGAACATAGTGGGGGTGGTGATCTCCACCCACACCGTGGGGATGTTCCTCTTCGCCCCCCTGGTGGGGAAACTCGTCGACCGCCTGGGTTATCTGCCGATCCTGGGTGTGGGATTGCTAATGACCTGGGGGTCCTTGCTCTTGGCGGGGGTCGCTCCCTATGAGGGGTACGGAATGCTGAACGCCGGGTTGTTCTTGTTGGGCTTGGGTTGGAGTTTCTCCTTTGTGGCGGGCAGTTCCATGTTGTTTGCGTCCGCGCCGCCGGATGTCCGCCAAGTGGTGGAGGGAAAGGCGGATGCATTGGCACACGTCATGGTCATGACAGGCAGCGCGGGAGCAGGGGTTCTCATGAGCGCCGTCGGGTTCGGACTCCTGAATCTGGTGGCGGCGGGTTTCTTGTTGGCCCTGTTGCTGCTGGTGTCGTTCTCTCCCAGACTCCGGGCGGCGCTGGCTTCTTAGACAAGCGACACAGCAAGCTGCCCTTGGCGGGGAGTGAGGGTTCTCCGGGCGACCGGCCAATACAATCGAAGGGAGTGAAACCTCCGGCGCCCAACCTCGAACTCACTGCCGTCCGGCGCCGTCTGGTTTATGTGCTGTTCTCCGGCGCCGTGCTGACTTGGCTGGCCTTCGTTGCAACTATCACAGTGGTCACCTTGGCGGCCCGGGCCTTGAGCGGATCGACCATGCTGGCCGGGTTGCCGCTGGCGGCCGGCGCCTTCGGCCAGGCGATGGGTACCAATCTGTTCGGACGGCTGAGCGCCCGGCGCGGCCGGCGGTTCGTCATGTTGAAGGGTTCGCCGATCTCCGCTTGCGGGGCGGCATTGGAATTGGTGGGGGTGGTGACTGGCGCCTACTGGCTGCTGGTGGTAGGGGCGGTGTTCGTGGGCGGGGGCGTGGGTGCTATCCATCTGGCCCGTTATACCGCTGCTGAACTGGCCGAGTCGGATCGGAGGGGATGGGCATTGGGTCTGGTTGTATGGGCGGGCACGGTCGGCTCTCTAGTGGGGGCCAACCTGGTGGATTGGGTGGGTGGGATGGTCGAGGAGAGATTGGGCACTCCCTATGGCGGCGCCTTCCTCCTGGCCATAGCGGGGTTCCTGCTGTGCTGGCTGACCTTCTGGGCGGCGCTCCGCCCCGATCCTTCCCGGGTGACGGTTACCACCCAACCCGGCCCTCCGGTCCGCAAGTCGGTCGGTTCCGCTCTCCGACTCCCCGCGGTACAGGTCGCCATCCTGGCGTTGTTGTCGGCACAGGCGGCCATGGTGCTGGTGATGACCACCACCCCCCTTCGCATCGAGGACGGGGGTTACGGGTTGGGCGTGGTGGGCCTGGTCATATCGACCCACGGTG
This sequence comes from Acidimicrobiia bacterium, assembly GCA_965209025.1. Lineage (GTDB taxonomy): Bacteria > Actinomycetota > Acidimicrobiia > Spongiisociales > ZC4RG35 > Bin76. The sequence continues at coordinate 2,275,304 of OZ242375.1, forward strand.
TGGGAATGTTCGCCTTTGCACCCCTTGTGGGGAAGCTTGTGGACCGCATTGGCCACCTGCCGGCCCTGGGCTTAGGGGTTGTGATGACCTGGGGGTCGCTGATTATGTCGGGAACGGCGCCTTATGACGGGTATTACCTCTTGATAGCCGGGCTGTTCATACTGGGTCTGGGATGGTGTTTCTGTTTTGTGGCCGGCAGTTCCATGTTGTTTGCCTCCGCGCCTGCGGACGTCCGGCAGGTGGTGGAGGGAGTGGCGGATTCGGCGACCTGGACGACGGTGATGCTGGGGAGCGTTGGCGCGGGGATGTTGTTCAGCGCGATTGGATATGGTTTGCTGAATCTGGCGGCCGCCGTTCCGATGCTGGTGATCCTTTTGGTGGTCCTATCGACGCCGCGCCTTCGAGCCGTGCTCTCCTCCCGGCCCGCCCTTCGATCCTCCTAGCGGGCAGCGATGGTCCCCAATAAGATCAAGGGGCATTGAAGCCTCGGGCTACAGACCTTGAATTCAATGCCGTCCCGCGCCGTCCGGCTTATGCGCTGTTCTCCGCTTCCGTACTGAACTGGGCAGCTTTCTTCGCGACCGTCACCGTGGTGACAGTGGCGGCCAGGGCTTTGAGCGGATCGACCATGCTGGCGGGTTTGCCGCTGGCGGCCTGTGCCCTAGGACAGGCACTGGGCGCCAACCTCTTCGGCTGGCTGACCGCCCGCCATGGGCGGCGGCTGATCATGTTGAAAGGCCCGCTTGTGTCGGCTTTGGGAGCGACGCTGGGACTGGCGGGGTTGATGGCAAAGAACTATTGGCTGCTGGTGGGTGGGGCGATGCTGGTGGGCGCAGGCGTCGGCGCCGTCCATCTGGCGCGATTCACGGCCGCTGAACTGGTCGAGGCCGAGCGAAGGGGATGGGCATTGGGTCTCGCTGTTTGGGCGGGGACCCTTGGGTCTCTGATGGGAGCCAACCTGGTGGATTGGGTGGGTCGGATGGTGGAGGAAGGGCTGGGCACACCCTACGGGGGTGCCTTCCTGGTCGCCATCGCGGGCTTTCTGCTGTGCTGGTTGCTCCTCTGGACGGCGCTTCCGTTCGACCCTCCCCGGGTGGCGGTGACCACCCGGTCCGGTCCTCCGATCAGACGGCAGGCGGTTCTCGCCCTGGGTCTCCCTGCGGTGCAAATCGCCATGCTGGTGTTGTTGTCGGCGCAGGCGACCATGGTATTGGTGATGACCGCCACCCCTCTTCACATCGAGGACACCGATTACGATCTGAAGGTGGTGGGGCTGGTGATTTCGGCGCTGGCGGTGGGAATGTTCGCATTTGCTCCAATGGTGGGGAAGCTTGTCGACCGCGCCGGCCATTTGCTAGCGCTGGGTCTGGGAATGGCGGTGACCTGGTATTCGGTGTTCCTGTCGGGAACCGCGCCTTACGACGGGTATCTCCCTCTGATTGCCGGGTTGTTCCTGTTGGGACTGGGATGGTGCCTTTGCTTTGTGGCCGGCAGTTCCATGTTGTTCGCCTCCGCGCCTGTCGAGGTTCGCCGGGTGCTGGGGGGAGTGGCGGATTGGGCGACGTGGGCGATGGTGATGCTGGGCAGTTTGGGAGCGGGAATGCTGATGAGCGGGATCGGATACGGCTCGCTCAATCTGGTGGCGGCCATGCCCATGCTGGTTGTCCTCTTGTTGGTGTTTGCGATCCCGAGATTCCGGACCGCGCTCTCCGCCTAAGGGTCGGATTTAGGGCGTCTGTCGCTGGCCAAGCGGTAACCCCACCAGATGAGGGACGCCGCGGTTAGGAGGGAGACCGAGAAGCCGGATGACTCGTGGAGAAAGCCGAGGATGGTACCTCCGGTGGCGGCGGCCAGCACTCCGCCGGTGATCACGAGGTTGGCGGCGGCCCGCCGCGGGTTGGACTTCCGGAATCGGACCGCGCCCCACAGGGCGGCCGAGACCAGCACCAATGTCCCGAGGCCTCCGGCGATAGGGGCCAGCAGCCGGGGGCCGAATCCGGCTTCGGCGATGGAGGGGAAGATGTCGGCCGGGATGCCGCCATCGGGCAGGGACCGAGCGAAGGGGGTGACGCTCACCAGGGTGGTTGCCATGGCGGAAAAGCCGAACAGTCCCACCACCATGATGTGCCCGGCCTTGCGGCCCACCGACAGGAAGACCGATCCCAGCGCCAGGAAGGGGATGTTCAAGACGGCCCCGAACAGAAAGAAGAGCCGGTAGCTGAGGCCGGTCCATCCCCACGCCAGACCCGAGAACAGGGCCCACACAGCGATGGCGAACATGGCCATGCCGGCGGTGTAGGCTGACAGGTGGGGTCGCGGTCTGTTCCGCAGGTCGCGGGCAAGATCCAAGGTGGCGGTGGTTGCCACGCCACCTGCCAGGGCGGCCAATACCACGGCGGCGATGTTGCCCACCGAAGGGATGCTATCAGGTGAAGAAGAGGGTTCTCCGTTGACCGGTCCCCGCCCGTGGCCGGGAGTGCCGGACGTGACCGTGGAGCGGGATGTTCCCGCACGGATGCGGGACGGGACGACTCTGTATGCCGACGTCTACCGCCCGGTGACCGACGCCCTCCTGCCCGTGCTCCTGATGCGCTCCCCGTACGACAAACGGAACGCCACCATGCCGTTCGGTCATGCCCATCCCATCTGGTACGCCTCCCAGGGGTACGTGGTGGTCATCCAGGACACGCGGGGCCGGGCGACGTCGGAGGGGGAGTTCTACCCCTATCTCCACGAGAGCGCCGACGGCTACGACACGGTGGAGTGGGCGGCCCGGCTTCCCGGCTCTGACGGTCGGGTGGGGATGTGGGGCTTTTCCTACGTGGGCGCCACCCAGTTGCTGGCGGCGGTCGAGCGTCCACCCAGCCTGGCTGCGATAGCTCCGGCTTTCACGGCTTCCCAGTACTACCAGGGATGGACTTACAACGGGGGAGCGCTCTCACTGGCTTTCATTCTCTACTGGGCGAACCTGCTGGCCATCGACACCGCCCACAGAGCCGGTGACCGGGCCGCCTTCGAGTCCCTGGGGGCTTCCCTGGCCGAGGCGCCCGGGTGGTTCTGGTTCACCCCCCTCAGGGAGTACCCGCCCCTGTCGGATGGCTATGCACCGTGGTTCTACGACTGGCTGGAGCACTGCACATACGACGATTACTGGAGGCGGTGGTCCATCGATGAGGACTACAGCCGGATCACCGTCCCCGCCCTCCACGTGGGTGGCTGGTACGACGTCTTCGTCTCGGGGACGGTGGCCAACTTCTCGGGTCTCGGCGCCGCAGCGGGCGCCGAAGCCGCCCGGCAGGGACAGAAACTGTTGCTCGGCCCCTGGACGCACATGCCCTGGAGCCCCCTGGGATCCTCCGAGAGCCGACCTCCCGACACGATCGGGATCGATGACTGGCACATCCGCTGGTTCGACCAGACCATCAAGGGAAGGGACACGGGAGTTCTCGACAGCCCGGTCACTGCCCATCTCTACAACGGGGGATGGCGGCACTACGACGACTGGCCTCCCTCGGGCGTCGAGTACCAGGACTGGTTCATCCACTCGGGCGGTCGGGCCAACTCCAAGTTCGGGGATGGTTCGCTGAGCCGACAGGGTCCCGGCGAGGAGCCTCCCGACCTGTTCGTGTACGATCCGGCCCTCGCCACCCCCAGCCAGGGCGGCCACTCCTGCTGCTTCGACACTATCACCCCGATGGGCCCGGCCGACCAACACCCGGCGGAAGCCTCCCGGATGGTGCTGGTGTACACCTCTGAGCCCCTAGGACGGGAGGTGACCCTGATGGGTGACGTGAGGGTCACGCTGTGGGCAGCCACCACCGCCGCCGACACCGATTGGACCGCCCGGTTGTGCGTTGTCGACTGTTCCGGCGTCTCCACAAATCTGCAGGAGGGGATCATCCGGGCCCGGTACCGGGACTCGTTGTCCGATCCAAGTCCAATCCGGCCGGACAGGGTCTACCGGTACACGATCGAGTTGGGTCCCGTGGGCGCCCTGGTCCCGGCCGGACATCGCTTGCGGCTGGTGTTGGGGAGCTCCGACTTCCCCCAGTGGGACCGTAACATGAACACCGGCGGCCCGCTGTTCGCCGAGCCTTCCACCGCCGGACGTCCGGCGACCCAGACCGTCCTTCACAACCCGTCCCACCCCACCAGTGTCACTCTCCCCGTCTTGGAGGGATAAGATGTCCCGCAGTATCAGAACCCAAGCCCGCACACCCGCCGCACTCGGAGAACCCGGGTCCTCCGAGAGTGCCCGCTTCGTTGGTAAGAATGTCTTCATCACCGGGGCGGGGAGTGGCTTCGGACGCCGGACGGCCGAGCGTTTCGCTGCGGAGGGGGCTGCCAACCTGTACCTGGTGGACCGACGGCCCGAACGCCTGGAGGCGGTGACGCCCGTGGTGGCGGAACTGGGGGCCAACCCGGTCCCCATCTGCGTTGACCTGGGCGAGACGGAGGCCTGTGAGTCGGCGATCGAACAGGCGCTGGCGGTGGACCGGCGGCTTGACGTGCTGGTCTCCAACGCGGCGGCCTGGGTGCAGGTTCCCTTTATAGAGATGAGCAGTGATGACTGGCGCCGGGTGATGTCGGTCAACCTGGACGCCTACTTCACGCTGTCGCAGCGGGCGGCGCAGGCGATGAAGGAGACCGGCGGAGGGGTGATCCTCCTCACCTCATCCATCAGCGCCCTCGGGCACGGGCGAAACTTCACCGCCTACTGCGTGGCCAAGGCGGCAATCGTCTCGCTGGCCAAGGCGATCGCGGTGGAACTGGCCCCTTGGAACATCCGCGCCAACTGCGTCAGCCCCGGGCCGGCCGACACCCAACAGTCGGTGGACATCGCCGGCGAGGAGTTGATGGACAAATGGCGGGCCGAAGGGTTCCCGGTGGTGCCGATGAACCGCCTGGCCGGCACCGACGACATAGCCTCGGCGTTTCTGTACCTGGCCTCCGACGACGCCCGCTATGTGAGCGGGATCAACCTGGTGGTGGACGGCGCCTACACCGCCCAGGTATACGACCTCCCCAAGAGTTAGGAGGTCAACCGGCCATCAGCACGGCGGTCTCGGCGATGATCTCGGCGGCTAGGGCGGTGTCCTCGATCTCCACCCACTCCTCGTCGGAGTGGGCCTGATCGATCGAGCCCGGACCGAAGATCACCGAAGGGATGCCGTGGGGGGCGAACCAGGCGCCATCCGTTCCATAGGGGACCCCGATCGGTTGCCCCGGGTCACCGAGGATCGATCGGCGGGCTGTTTGAAGGACCTTCACCAAGGGGTGGTCGATGGGGGTGTCCAAGGGTCCCATGTCCAGGGTCGTCTTGTGCAGGCGTGTCTCGATTCCTTCTTCCGCCAGACCGGCCAGCATTTCTGAAATGTCAGCCAGAATCTCCCTGGAGTCTTCCCCGGGATTGACGCGACGGTCCAAGCTGATCACGCACTGGGCGGGGACGATATTGAACGCCGTACCTCCCCGGATCAGCGAGGTGTTGATGGTCGGGCTTCCCACCAGCGGGTGGCTGATCTCTTCCAAGGTAGGGATGTATTGGTTCTCCAGGGCATCGAGCACCCGTGTCATCTTGTGGATGGCGTTCACCCCCAGATGGGGCTTGGAGGAATGGGATGGGGAGCCAATCGTCTCGATTTCGAAGCGCAGCACCCCCTTGTGGGCGGTGGCCAATTCCAGTCCGGTCGGTTCCCCCACAATGGCCATGTCGATGTCGGACCGTTCCCTGCACAGGGCCATTGCCCCCATGCCGGACACCTCTTCGTCTATCCCTCCCACGAACAGGATGGAGCAGCGCTCGCTTGGATCGAGGCCCGACGCCATGTGCAAAGCCTCCACCATGGCGACCAGGGAGCCCTTGGTGTCGCAGGCTCCCCGCCCATGCACCCGCGTCCCTTCCACCACAGCCTCGGGCCAAGCCTTCCCCGATGGCGTGACGGTGTCAAGATGGGCCTGCCACATCAACAGAGGCCTCCCCTCGGAGCCGTCCAGGCTGGCGAGTATGTTGTCCCGCCCACCCGGAGCCACCTGCTGACGACGAGGACTCATCCCGGCCGCCTCCAAGTAGTCGAAGAGGGCGGTGGCCAACTCCGCCTCGCCCGGCCCTCCGTCCAGGGCGGGGTTCACCGAATGGATGCTCACGAACCGTTCCAGGAGGGAGCGGATGCGGGACCGGTCGGCGGCGCCTCGGAATCTCGACATGGCCAGGATGCTACCCGCCGGGCGAGGGCCGAATCCAGGGCATATCTCATTTCTCCGCCGCAAGGGTAATTTTCGGGGTATGAGACTTCTGGTTGTGGAGGACGAGGCCGACCTGGCCAACGCCATCGTTCGGGGACTGCGGCGCAGCCGCTACGCGGTGGATGTGGCCTACACCCTGGAAGAGGCTTCCCTCCGGTTGGTCTCCGCGGGGTATGACCTGGTGATTCTCGACTGGAACATGCCGGATGGCCAGGGAGTGGACCTCTGTCGAAGCCTGGTTGACGGATCACTCATCACCTTCGAGAGGCGGCCCCCCCGGGTGTTGATGCTCACCGCCCGCGATGCGGTGGAGGACCGGGTTGGAGGCCTCGACGCCGGAGCGGATGACTACCTGGTGAAGCCGTTTGCCTTTGCTGAACTTCAAGCCCGAGTCCGGGCGGTCCTGCGTCGAGAAGAGGACACGAGCCCGGTGTTGGAGGTGGGGGATCTGCGACTGGACACCGCCCGCTTCGAGGCTTCCCGGGGCGGCCGGGCCCTTCGGTTGACAGCCAAGGAGTTCTCCCTGCTGGAGTACCTCATGACCCGGGCAGGTCAGGTGCTCTCCCAGGAGACGCTATTGGAGCATGTGTGGGACGAGGCCGCCGACCCCTTCACCAACACCGTGCGGATGACCCTCTCGAACCTGCGCAAGAAGCTGGGGGATCCGCCGGTTATCAACACCGTTCCGGGGAGGGGATACGCGCTGGTGGAAGACGATCATCCCGTGCGGACCTCATGAGGCTGCCTTCGGTCTTCCACTCCATCCGTTTCCGGCTCTCGGTGCTCTCCTCGGTGGTCGTGTTCGCACTGGGTTCGGCCGCGGTGACAACCATCTTCTTCGTGATCCGCCACGGCCTTCGAAACGAGCGAGTGATGGGCCTGGTGCTGAGGCCGGGGGAGACGGTTATCAGGGGAGGAGTGCGCTTCATCATCCCCCAGTTGGAGATGAGGCAGTTCCAGACGGTGGAGACCGTGCTCCGGGAGCGGATCCTCGAGGACATCACCGGCCCCATTCTCTGGGGGCTGTTCTGGATGTTCCTGCTCAGCCTGGTGATGGGTTGGTTTCTCGCCGGACGGAGCCTCCGTCCCATAAACAGGATCAGGGAAGTGGCCGAGAACATACAGGCCCAGGACCTGACCCGGCGGATCAACCTCTCGGGACCCGACGACGAGCTGACCCGGCTGGCCGGTACCTTCGACGCCATGCTTGACCGCCTCAGCGGGTCGTTCCGACTGCAGCAGCAGTTCCTGGCCTCCACCTCCCACGATCTTCGCAATCCCCTGGCGGTGATCCGGTCGAACCTGGAGGTGAGCCTGGCCGACTCGGACGCCACGGTGGACGATTGGAGGGAGACGGGGGAAGTGGTATCCCGCGCCGCTCGGAGAATGTCGGAGATGATCGACCGCCTGCTCGAGGCGGCCCGGTTGGAAGTGGGCTTCGCCAAGATCTCCGAGGTGGACCTGGCCGATCTCCTGGTCTCCACCGCCGAGGCGACGGAGCCCCTGGCCGAGGAGGAAGAGGTGCGGGTGGTGGTTGACACCCGACCCACGCCCGTGTCGGGGGACGGGCTTGCCCTGGTCCGCATATTGGAGAACCTCCTCGACAACGCCATCGCGGCCTCCCCGCCGGGGAGCCTTCTCGAACTCAGCTGTGGTGAGAGGGAAGGCTGGGCGTGGATGACGGTGGCGGACCGGGGTCCGGGTCTCGATCCGGCTTTGCTGTCCGGTGATTCCCCTCCGGGAGGGGGGCTGGGACTGGCCATAGCCCGGCACTTGGCGGAGTTGCACGGAGGCACCCTGGTTGCATTCGGCAGGGAGGAAGGGGGAACGGTGATAGTGGTGTGGATCCCCTCACGCCAGGTTCTGACGGGTGCGGCGCATCCCGACATCAATCCCCTGGATTGAGTGGGTCTGGGCGCCTTTATGACGGTTTTACCATAGACTCGGCTATAACCAGCTTGTAGTGACGGAAAACCTGCCCCCCGATCCCTCCCCCCGGGAAGAGCCCCTCCGACCGGGGGAGGACTCCCCCCGAGCGCCTCTCAGCTGTTCGGACGAGGATGCTCGCCCGACGGAGGAGGGCGATCGGCCGGAACAGGTCGGTGTCTCCACCGAGGACATGGCGGACCGCCAGGGCCCCGCAGACGACCCTTCCGAGATCCGGAGCGGTGGCGGCCCGGTCGAATCTCTGGTCTCCGAACGGTCCCGCCCTTCTTTGAGGGGGAGCGGCCCCCGGGGGATGGGATGGAAGATGATGGCAGTGGCCGGGACAGTTCTGCTGCTGGCGGGATTCGCGGCCGGCCTTCTCCTTCCCGGTCCGGTGGCCGAGGACCAGGTCTCCGACCAGGTAACGGTCGCAACCACTCCTGATACCGTTCCGGCCACCACCGCGGCGCCCACCACCGCGGCGCCTACCACCGCGCTACCTGCCACCACCGCGGCGCCCACCACCACTGTTGAGACACAGCCGGTTGCGGAGGTGGTGCCTCCGCCCGACCTGGTGGTCACCGACGAACCGGTGGCGGATGTGGCCGACCGGCTGGTTCCCTCCGTCGTCCACCTTGAGATCACCAGTGACAACATCTTCGAGCAGGGCGCCGGCAGCGGCGTGATTTTCGACAGCCAGGGATATATCTTCACGGCCGCCCACGTGGTGGAGACCGTCGTGGCCGGAGAGGCGGAGTTGACTGTCCGGCTCTCCAACGGCGACCGTATGCCCGGCGAGGTGGTGGGAACCGACCCTGACAGCGACGTCGCGGTGGTGAAGGTAGGGAGGTCCGGTTTGACGCCGGCCGAACTGGCCCTGGGACAGCGGTTGCGGGTCGGACAGATAGTGGTGGCTGTGGGGAGTCCCTGGGGTCTGGTGTCGTCGGTGACAGGTGGAGTGATCAGCGCCACCGATCGGATATTGGACGGAAAGCTCCTGATTCAGAGTGACGCAGTGCTGTATCCGGGCAACTCGGGTGGAGCGCTGGCGGATCGGTACGGCCGGCTGATCGGCATAAACGTCTCGATCTTCACCGACTCCACCTCCTTGGAGCCGGTGGAATTCCAGGGGGTGGGGTTCGCAGTCCCCATCGACGTGGCGTATCGGGTGGCGGAGGCTCTCATAGCGGGAGAGCCTGTCCACACCACCTTCCTGGGAGTCAGCGGTCGGGACTCCCAGGGAGATGCGGGGGTGGAGATCATGGAGGTCTTTCCCGGTTCCGGCGCGGAGACGGCAGGGTTGATGGTCGGGGATGTGATCGTGGCGGTGGACGACCGTCCGGTGACGGGGATAAGCGACTTGGCGGCGCGTATCCGCCATCGCGTGCCTGGTGATCGTCTGGTTCTGAGCGTTCTCCGGGGAGAGGAGGAGATCATGCTGACAGCCACCCTTCTCCCCAGGAGCGAGGTGATGGGAGACCTTGAGGAGCCTGAACTGTCGTCACCCGAAGAGGAGGAGGACGAGGATCCGTCGGCGCCGGAAGATGGGGGAGACGACACTCCCTGAGAAGGGGGACGGTCGGTAACCGCTCCGGAGGGTTGAATCTTCGCAAGGGTCCGGGGATCGTTCTCTCCAGGTAGCAGACGATGGTATAGTTGTCGGCGATCGCTGATCGACAACGGCGGTCTTTCCCAGGGATTGCAGCGAAGTCCGGTTGAAGTCCGGCGCTGTCCCGCAACTGTCAAGCCCTTCAAAAGGGACGAGCCAGGACGCCTGGTCCCGGGATGACGGATGAACCTCGGATGAAGGTGTAGTTCGTCGGCGGATTGTCCCGTCTGACACTCTCCCTTCATCCTCCTCTCAAAGGAGGATGTTTATGTATGTGAACACCCGGCGTACGGGTGGAATGTGGTTGCTTGTTCTGGCATTGACGGCTCTCGTATTGGGAGCCTGCGCCGCCGAAGACCCTGCCGATTCCGGCGCCACCCCCGCTCCTACCACCGTGACCACGGCGGTCCCGGCCACCACGGCGGCGCCCACCACCACGACTGCGGCGCCCACCACCACGACTGCGGCGCCGACAACCACCACGGAGTCCCCGACGACCACCACGGAGCCTCCGACCACGACTACCACGACGGAGGCGCCGCCCGCCTTTCCTGTGGAGGTGCGAGACTCGGAGGGTACGGTGACGGTCTTCTCCCGGCCCGAGCGTATCGTCTCCCTCTCGGGGTCCACCACGGAAATGCTGTTCGCCATCGGGGCCGGTTCGCAGGTGGTGGCGGTGGACAGTTACTCCTATTACCCGCCGGAGGCTCCGGTGACCGACCTGTCCTCTTTCAGCCCCAACATCGAAGCGATCGCTTCTTTCGACCCCGACTTGGTCGTCGTCTTCTATGACCCCGGCGACCTCCTGGCGTCGCTGCAAGCGTTGGAAATACCGACGTTGATGATGCGCTCGGCCAATTCTCTCGACGATGTCTGGCACCAGATCGAACAACTCGGCATTGCGACCGGGCATCGGATGGAGGCGGCGGGACTTGTCTCTTCCATGCAGCAGCGGATCGAGGAGATACTGGCCGGGGTTCCCGAGGTCTCCTTCACTTACTATTACGAACTGGATCAGAACCTCTACTCTGCCACTTCCGCCACTTTTATCGGACAGGTCCTGGGCCTGCTCGGCTTGGAGAACATCGCGGACGCGGCAGATGAGCAGGGGTATGGGTATCCGCAACTCTCGCCTGAGTACATAATCGACGTCGACCCCGATCTGATCTTCCTGGCGGACACGCTGTGTTGCGGTCAGAATCTGGAGACTGTGGCCGAGCGCCCCGGCTGGGCTGCGCTCTCCGCGGTCGCCAATGAGGCGGTAGTGGAACTGAACGACGACATAGCCTCCCGGTGGGGTCCCCGAATCGTGGACCTGCTGGAGGTGGCGGCCTCCGCCGTGACTGAGATGGCAGCCGGGGGTTGAGTGCTGTGACGCCGCTGCCGGCTCTGGTGCAACCTTCCCGGGTTGGGCCCGGGAGAATGGTGCTGGCGGTGGCGCTGGGGATCGCGGTGCTGGGGGTGGCCTTGTTGGTGGGTCCGGCAGGATTGGACATGGGAGGTGTGGTGGCCGCCCTGGCGGATCGAGTTCCGTTCCTGCAAGTGGAAAGTTCCCTGACGGACCGGGAATTGACCATCCTTTGGGAGATTCGTCTGCCCAGGGCTGTGATGGGGGCCCTGGTCGGAGCCACCTTGGCCTCTGCCGGGGCGGCATACCAGGGCGTCTTTCGCAATCCTCTCGCCGATCCCTACCTCTTGGGTGTGGCGGCCGGCGCCGGACTGGGCGCCACCGTGGCAATCCTGCTGCGGGCCAAGGGGTTCCCTTCCATGCCCCTGGCCCCGCTTGCCTTTGTCGGCGCCGTTCTCGGGGTTGCCCTTTCCTACGGACTGTCGCGGACCAGGGGCAGGGGGAAGCGGTCGGCAACCACCCTGGTGCTGGCGGGGGTGGCGGTAGCGTCCTTTCTGACCGCGGTGCAGACCTTTTTGCAACTTACCAACGTGACCACCCTCCGAGAGGTCTACAGCTGGATACTCGGCCGTCTCGTCACCGTGGGATGGGGCGACCTTTACGCCGTACTGCCCTACATGGTGGTCAGTTGGGTGGTGTTGCTGGTCTTTCGGAGAGCGCTGGATGTGATGGCCGTGGGGGACGATGAGGCGGCCACATTGGGCCTGTCTCCCCGGGCGGTGAGGTTGATCGTGGTTGGAGCCGCCACCTTGGGCGCGGCGGCCGCAGTGTCGGCCAGCGGGCTGATCGCCTTCGTAGGGATCATCGTTCCTCACACCGTCCGGCTTCTGGCCGGATGGAGCTACAGGGTCATCATTCCCCTCTCGCTCCTGTTGGGAGGCGCGTTTCTCACTGCCGCCGACCTGGTGGCGCGAACCGTGGTGTCCCCTGCGGAACTGCCCATCGGGGTGGTCACCGCCTTCTTGGGCGGTCCCTTCTTTCTGATGGTGCTGCGCACGTCCGGAGACCTGGAATGACCGGTTTGCAACTAACGGATGTCTCTGTGATCCTGGGCGAAGCCCGGGTGGTTGACGGGGTCAGCCTGCGGGTGGAGGAAGGGGAGTGGTTGGGCTTGATCGGCCCCAACGGGGCGGGCAAGACCACGTTGTTGCGGGCCATTTCCGGCGCCGCTGCAACCGAGACGGGCGAGGTCTGTTACCGCGCCAGGAACCTCTCGCAACTGGGCGTCCGCCAGCGAGCCCGGTTGATGGCGGTCGTCCCCCAGCATCCGGTGGTCCCCTGGGGGATGGCCGTGGCCGACTACGTGTTGCTGGGCCGCACCGCCCATATGGGTTGGCTCAGCCGGGAAACGAGCCACGACCTGGATGTCGCACGGGAGGCGGTCAAGGACCTGGGACTGGGGGATCTGTCGGACCGCCGCCTGGACGAACTGTCGGGCGGCGAGTTGCAGAGAGCGGTACTCGCCCGCGCTCTTACCCAAGCGGCTCCCCTGCTCATCCTGGATGAGCCCACGTCGTCGCTCGACGTCGGCCATGGACAGCAGATGATGGAGATGGTCGACCGTCTGCGTCGTGAGCAGGGCCTTACAGTGATCAGCGCCATCCACGACCTGACGCTGGCCGCTCAGTTCTGTGACCGGTTGGTGATGATGGCGGGGGGGAAGGCCATTTTGGAAGGCCCGCCGCGCGCCGTGATAACCGAACGGTCCCTGCGTGACCACTACGGCGCCTCGGTCCGGGTGCTCACCGGCCCCGACTTCGGCGTGGTGGTGATACCGCTCCGCTCAGACAACGGATCGGGCGAACAGCCCGTTTCCCTGGATGTTGAAACCCTTTAGGATTGGATCAAAGGAGATCTCGATGGCTACCCAGGACGCACCTCCCACCGAGGGCCCCTCTCCGGGGTCGGACCGCGCCTCTTCCCTGGTCCTGATCAACACCGGCCACGGCAAGGGCAAGAGCACCGCCGCCTTCGGGACGATGCTGCGAGCCGTCTCCCGGGGGTGGAAGGTGGCTGTGGTGCAGTTTCTGAAGTCGGGTGACTGGAAGGTGGGGGAGGAGAAGATCGGGCGTCGGTTGGGCGTTGACTGGTGGGCGTTGGGCGACGGTTTCACCTGGGACTCGGAAAACATGTCGGAGACCGAGGCGGTGGCGAGGGAAGCTTGGGCTTTCACCCGCCGTCTGGTCTCGGAAGGAGACCACCGGATGGTGCTGCTGGACGAGATCACCTATCCCGTCAATTGGGGGTGGATCGATCCGGCGGAGGTGGTGGAGATGATCCGGACCCGACCCCGGCACGTCAGCCTGATCCTCACCGGCCGGGACGCACCTTCGGCATTGGTGGAGGAGGCCGACACCGTAACCGAGATGGTGAAGGTGAAACACGCCTTCGACCGTGGAGTAAGGGCGCGAAGAGGGATAGATTATTAGAGATGGAGCTCTGGTTGGTACGTCACGGGCAGACCGACTGGAATCGCAGACACCTGCTGCAGGGTTGGGTGGACACGCCACTCAACAGGAGAGGTGAACGCCAGGCCAGAGCCCTGGCCGGAAGCCTGAGGGGGCGGAGGTTCCTGGGCGTATGGAGCTCCGACCTCTCCCGGGCAGTGGAGACCGCTCGCCTGGCCTACGGGGAGCCAATCCAATCCGCGGCGTTGCGGGAACTCGACTTCGGGGACATCCAGGGATTGAGCTGGGAGGGAATCTCCCAGGACGTCCGCGATCAAATGATCGCCTTTGACGGCTTCGCCGCTCCCGGGGGAGAGTCACATTCCGAGATGCGGGACAGAGTGATGGTTTTCCTGGACAGCCTGGAAGAGGGAGCCCATCTGGTGTTCAGCCACGGCGGGGTGATCCGCATGCTGCGCAGGCTGTGCGGCGACGATCGCTTTCCGGACTCCTGCGAGTTGGTCCGCTTGGACTGGACGAACCGTCGGGCGTTGGAGATCGGCTGACCGACACGGCGCCGGCAGGCGATTGCAGGGAGGAGCCGAGGGTCTAGCCTTGGACTCAGTGCAGGACCAAGTGGCTCAGGGCCGGTGGACCATTCCCGATCTGGTGTTGATCGCTTTCGCCGGGCTGGTCGGTTCACTGGTAGGGCTGGCGATCGGTGTGGGGAATCAGGTGACAGCCACCCTGCTCGGCCAGTTTCTGTTCACGGCGGGTGCGGTGGCGCTGGTGGGGAGGGCTCGCCAGAGGGATTACCGGCGGCTCGGCTTCGTGGTGGAGGGTGGGGACGCGATGATGGTGGTCCTGGGAATGGGATTGCAGGTGGCGCTGGCCGTCGTGTTCCTCCCGGTGGCCTTTCTGGTGGGGCTGGAGACGGATCCCCAGGTCCTGACTGAAGAAGTCGCCGCCATCGGAGGCCTATTCGGTCGCATGGCTGTGTTCCTCCTGATCGGCTTGATCGGACCCGTCCTGGAGGAGCTGATGTTCCGCGGGATTCTGATCGATGCGCTCGGGGCCAGGTTCGAAAGGCGCGGGGTCATCTTCTGGTCGGCAGCCGCGTTCGCGGCCTTCCACCTGACGGGGATCTCCACGGTCCAACCGCTGGAGTCGGCGGCGGTGTTGGTGCCCCAACTCTTCTTGTTCGGCGTGGTGCTGGCTCACCTGCGGATCAGCCGGGGAAGGCTGGGCCCGGCCATCTTCACCCACGCCGGCTTCAATCTCCTAAGCCTGCTGGTGCTCGTCTTCTACCCGGAGTTCGTGTAGCCGCCGCAGTGGAACGGGGAGGTCCAAGGCGGATTCCTCTCCGGTGGGAGAGAACGGCTTGGGGGGTTGACCATCGAAGTAACTTCTGATGCATGAGCACTGGCGGAGTAGTCCCGAGCGAACCGGAAGTGAGCTATGTGAGGCCGGAAGCTCGGCGGGGGATCCTTCTGGCGGTGCTGGTGGTGTCGCTGTTCGGGTTCTTCGCGGTGGTGGTCATCGATCTCCTCGACTACCACACGTCCTTGGAGTTGGCCCAGCGCCATCTGTTCATCGCCGGGTTGGTTTTGTTTGGGGCGGCTGCGAGAAAGAGGCTTCTCCATCCTCGCGGTCGGTTCCCGATCCTGTTTGCATTGGGTTGTGGCATGACTGTGATGCCTCCTCTGTTCTTCACCGCATTGGAGAGGTTGGGGGCCGGTCCGGCCATAACGCTGCAGTTCGTCGGGATTCTGGCGGTGATGGTCTGGACGCAGGTGGTGAAAGGGATCCGCGTGCCCGCGGTTGCCTGGCTGGCGGGATTGGTGACGGTGCTGGGCATCTCCCTGGTGGTGGAGGCTTGGATATGGGAGCGGGTGGACCTGGTCGGGATAGCCGCGGGTGTGGGAGCGGCGTTGTTCTTGGCCGTTTACCTGCTGGTGGTCGATCACCTCGGCGGACATCTCCATCCACTGACCATCTCCGCCTACCCGATGGGGATAGCAGCCCTCCTGCTGCTGCCCTTGGCCAACTGGGGTCCCATGGACCTGCCTGCCTCCAAATGGTGGTGGCTGTTGGCCCTGGGTGTGCTCGGGACAGCCCTCCCGGCGTTGCTGGAAGTGGTCGCGGTCCGCTACGCGGGTCCGGGCCCGGTGGGGATGATCATTCTCGTCCAACCGGTGCCGGGCGCCGTGGCGGCCTGGTTCCTGCTCGGACAGTCGCTTACCGGGCTGCAGATCCTGGGGATCGCGATTTCACTGGTGGGGGTGCTCATGGTCCAGAGCAAGGTCTCCGAGGCGCGCTCGTAGCTCGCCTCTGTTGGGTCAGGTGCCGAACCGCCAGCCCGCCATGTACTCGCGTTGGGATGGGGTGAGTTGCTGCAGGCTCCCCCCCAGGGCGGCGACCTTGATCCGGGCCACCTTCTGGTCGATCTCGGCGGGTAGCACGTAGACCATCGGTTCCAGCGAGCCGCGCTCTTCTACCAGCCACCGGAGCGCCAGCGCCTGATTGGAGAACGACAGGTCCATCACGTCGGCGGGATGCCCCTCGGCGGCCCCGAGGTTGGCCAGCCGGCCTTCGGACACCAGGTACAGACGGCGGCCGTCTTCCATCTCGAATTCTTCCAGGTTGGGACGCACGGTCCGCCTGCCCGCCGATCGGTCGGCCAGGGCCTCAACATCGATCTCCACATCGAAATGGCCGGCATTGGCCAGGATCGCACCGTCCTTCATCAGGGCCAGGTGTTCCTCGGAGAGGACGTGGCGGTTCCCCGTGACGGTGATGAAGATGTCGCCCCGGGAAGCCGCCTCCCGGGCAGTGAGCAGGCCGAAACCGTCCAAGAGCGCCTGCAGGGCCCGCACCGGGTCGACTTCCACAACGATCACCCGCGCTCCCATTCCGTCGGCCCGGGTGGCGACGCCCTGACCGCAGTGCCCGTATCCCACCACAACCACCGTGGCGCCGGCTACCAGCAGGTTCGTGGAGCGAATGATGCCGTCCAGGGTGGACTGGCCGGTCCCGTAGTAATTGTCGAAGAGATGCTTGGTTGCCGAGTCGTTGACCGCCACCACCGGCAATCTCAGAGCCCCCTCCCTGGCCATGGACCGGAGCCGGTTGACGCCGGTGGTGGTCTCCTCGGTGGCGCCCAGCGGGGAGAGGTCGGGATGGGACCGGTGCAGCGCCGAGATGAGGTCTCCCCCATCGTCCACCAAGAGGTCGGGGCGACGACCCAGCACCTCTTCGATGTGGCGGTGGTAACGCTCCGAGTCCTCGCCGCGGACTGCCATCACCTCCACGCCTTCGTCCACCAGCGCCGCCGCCACGTCATCCTGGGTGGAGAGGGGATTGGATGCGCACAGGGACAACTCCGCCCCCGCGTCTCTGAGGGTGAGCATCAGGTTGGCGGTCTCCGACGTAACATGCAGGCTGGCCCCCACCCGGAGACCGGCCAGTGGGCGGGAGGAGCGGAATTCTTTCTTGACCGAGGAGAGCACCGGCATCCGGCTGGCCGCCCATTCCACACGCATCCGGCCCCGGGAAGCCAGCTCCGGATCGGCGATGTCAGAAGGCACGGGGGCTGCTGTCGGGGGGAGGCGTCATTCTCTCCTTGAGACGATCGATCAACTCTACTCGCATGGGGTCCGCGCCGGCGAGACGAGCTAACTCCAGGGAGAAGAGGTCGCCCACAGCCACCAGGCTCATCAGCCGGGCCAGGGGCGAGGAACCCTGGGCCCAGACCTCTCCGGCCCAGGTGACCCGATCGGCGGTGAGCTCCTCCAGGTGTCCGAAGCGACCGGAGACGCCGGGATGCTCGTCCCGGTCCCGGAGCGCCACGAGCCCCACCCGACTGCTCGCAAGCCCGGCGGGGTAGTCCCAACCCGCGATCTCGTTGTGGGTGGCCTCGGGCATGGTTGCCCAGAATGCGGTGCGCTTGGCGTTCTCGTTGACCTGGGTCTTCCAGCGATAGGCCGCCACTGCGGTGAGAGGAGAGGATCCATAGATCCCCACCATCCTTCCGGCCATGGCGGCGGCCAGATCCGCGGCGAGCGCCATCCCGCCTCCCTCGGGTCCGGAGAGGCCGTCGGCGATCGACGCCGCCTCCTCCAGGGAAGGCCGCGGATCGCCGATGACTCCCGCCGCGGCGGCCACTCTGAGAACCGCGGAGAGGCCGTAACCCAGGGCCGAGCGCGGTTGGTAGCCACCCGGGACCATCACCACCCGGTGGCCCGCCCGGGCCGCCTTCTCTCCCAGTTCTCCCCCGGAGGTGACGGCTGTCACCGAAAGCCCCAGTTCTAGGGCCCTCTCCCAGGAGGAGAGAGCCTCTGCGGTGTCGCCCGAGTAGGAGACCACCACTATCGGAGGCTTCTCCCTGGCCACCCAACCGGGCAGCCCGTAACTCTTGTGGACCGAGGTCTGCCTACCTTGGGCGGCCGCCACCGCAGCCAGGAAGTCACCGGTTACCCCCGATCCCCCCATCCCGCACACCAGGATCTCTCCCTCCGGTTCGCCCCCCACCGGGAGGCTAAGGTCCGCTCCCCAGCGCAGTTGCGCCCCGAGAGCGGCCATCTGGGATCTCATCTCCGCCAACCCGGAGAGGTTTTCAGTCATCTTCCACCGTCATTATGGGAACCCCGTCCCGGTTTATCAAGTAGGAGGCGCCACATTCGGAGCAGCGAAGCGACCGTTCGGCGTCGACCGGGAGCACTTCTCCCCGGCAATGAGGGCAGGCCAGGATGGACAGGAGGTCAGGGTCGATCAAGGCCATCTCAGATCTCCACCAGCCTCTTCACCTGGGCAGCGAGCCCATTCACCGATGCGGGATCGGGACCTTCGACGTTCAGGCGCAGGAAGGGTTCGGTGTTGGAGGGGCGCAGATTGAACCAGCGGTCGGGCCAGGAGACGGTTAACCCGTCCAGTCGGTCCTGGCGTGCCGATGAGAAGGCATCCGCCACCCTTTCCAGGGAGCCCACTCGATCGACCACCGCCAGGTTGATCTCGCCGGAGGCATGGTAGGGCGTCACTTCCGCATGGAGGTCGGATAGGGTGCTGTCGGTCCCCGACAGGATCTGGATTAAGGCCAGCGTCGCCAGCATGCCGGAGTCTGCCCGGAAGTGGGATGCGAAGTAGTAGTGGCCGGAGTGTTCGCCTCCGAACACCGCACCGGTCTCCGCCATCATCTGTTTCATGAATGAATGCCCTACCCGGGAGCGGACCGGTACGCCCCCTGCGGCGGAGATGGCGTCGGGGACCGACCGGGAACAGATCAGGTTGTGCACCACCCTGCCTCCCGGGGCGGAAGCCAGTATCCAGCGGGCTATCAGGGTTGTGACCGCACTGCCTGAGAGGGGTTCTCCCTGGTTGTCCACGAAGAACGCCCGGTCCGCATCGCCGTCGAAGGCCACCCCCAGGTCGGCGCCGATCGAGACCACCTTGGCCACCAGATCGGCCAGGTTGGCAGGATCTATCGGATCGGGAGGATGGTTGGGGAAGCGGCCGTCCGGAGTCAGGTAGAGGCCGGTGAGGGAGATCGGCAACCGGGAGAACACCGGGCCCACCACTGTTGCCGCCATGCCGTTCCCTCCGTCCACCACCACTCTGAGGGGCGCGATCGACTCGCCGTCGACGATAGAGAAAATGTGGTTCACGTAGTCTTCGATCACATCCCGCGCCGACACCGTTCCCCTCCGGGGCGCCGGAGGTGCGGGCCGGGCCGCCATCCGGCGGACCTCCTCCAGTCCCGAGCCGGCGCCCACCGGGACGGCCCCCGGCATGCACAGTTTGATCCCGTTCCATTGGGGAGGATTGTGGGAGGCAGTGACGACTGCGCCCGCCACTTCGGCGGCCCCGGAGACGTAGTACACCACCTCTGTGGCGACCGGCCCCAGGTCCAGGACGTCGGCCCCTGTCGACACGATGCCCTCCATGAGTGCGGAAGCCAGCAGGGGAGAACTCTCTCGACAATCCCGACCCACCGCCACCGTCCCACCGCCGCCGAAACGGCCGAAGGCGGCGCCGATCCGACGGGCATGATCGGGGGTGAAGGCTCCGGTGGCGGTGTCGCCCCTGATGTCGTAGGCCTTGAACAGGTCTTCTACGGCACTGCTCCTCTCCGGCTCCGGCGGGGAGGCGCCATCGCCACCCCGCTCAACCGGCTTCTCCAGCGAGGAACCGTCAGGGCGGCAAGTCCCCCCAGCGTCAGCGCCCAACCCAGCCATTCGGCCCAGGTGTTTTGGAATTCGATTACAACCTCCGATTCGGTGGGAATGACCAGCATCAGGGAGGGGGCGACCAGATAGGGGCCGTCGGCGCCGGTTGCCTTCCAGTTGGGAAAATAGGACACCTTCACCAGATGGGGGAATCCCACCGCGTCTGTTGAAAACGAGATACGGTGATCTTCCACAATGACGTCGCCCACCGCTCCCTCCCGGTTGGGAAGGACCACAGGGCGGACTTCGGAAGGGCTGGACACGGCCCGCCATTCGGAGCCGGGCGGCCCCTCCGCCACCACCCACAGGTCCGCCAGGTCGAGCCTCTCGAACCAGGCCAGGGAGAAATTGAAGAAGTCGGGCTCGCCTTCCGGGCTCTCTTCGAATCTCGACGGCTGGAAGCCGGCCACCTCCACCAGCGGGCTGTGTGGCGCCTCGAAGACGTGGAAGGGTCCCGCCACCCCCAGTTCCTCCAACTGCGGGACCCCGCGAGCCTCTTCGGTCGCCTCGGGAGTGAAGGAGATGTAGTAGCGCACGCCGAACATTCGGAGGTGTTCCAGTCCCCGGTGCATGGACAGATTGTGGTACGCCAGTCCCGGCACCGGGTTGGAGCCTTGTTTGCTCATCTCGGAGATGGTGATGAAGATGAAGGGCATGCTGAGGGAGGACTCGAAGAAAAGGCCTTCCATGGAGGGGTGGCTCCACTCCGACCAGTAGGGGATGAGCATGGGAGCCATGGGGGTTCCGTACCTGTCCAGGTCGCGATTGTTTTCCCATAGCACTCGGCCGGGCGGAAGCCCCGCCACCAGCGCGTTCATATCCCGATATTCGTCCCAGTGGGCCTTGGTTTCGTAGCCCGAGTAGTTCCATCTCGACCAGCCCGCCAGGTAGGACACCCCGGCCAGGGACCCGGCGCCCACTCCCAGAGCGGCGATAGTGGCCAGCAGTCTTCTGGTGGCCAGTGGCTGCCGACGAAGGTACAGGACAGTCCCCCCCAGGACGACCGCCACCACCGTACCGAGGATGATCGGCCACTTTGCGTCTGAGGCCCCCGAGGGGATGACCACGGAAGCGAGAAGCGCTCCGGCGCCGATGCTGGCCGCCGTTGCCGCTGCCGGTGAGGACAGGCGGGGAAGGCGTCGGGCAACGACCAACAGCAGAGCGCCAACCGCCAGCATGGCGAAGAAGATCACGCCGAAGTACCAGTAGGGAAGCAACCTCCCGTTGTACAGCTTCCACCGTTCGTCCAGGAACAAATCAGGGAACTGGCTGGTGAGACGGATGGGCAGTGGGTAATAGACGATTGGCGCCACCGTGGTTATCAGCAGCGGCACAATCTTCCACGTCTCCCCGATCCGCCAGGCGCGGCGGAGCGACCAGATCAAACCGGCCAGGGACAGCGGGAGCAACACCCAGATCTCCACCGGGAAGAACTCTCGCCACCGGGTGAGGGGGCTCCAGGCCAGGTCGGAACTGTACGCCAGGTTGGCCAGGAAGGGGACGGACCAGAAACCGGTGAGAGCGAATGCCCACGCCGAGGCGGCTATCAACGGACGGCGGGCCTTCCTGAGCGCCAGGAACCCCAGAGTCCCGATCACCAGCAGCAGAGTGGTCAGCAGATGGCAGAGCACCGTCACGCAGAACACCGCCGCGGTGGCGGGAAGCAGGCGCGACTCGCCCTCGATCACCCGGATCAGAAGGCCCAGGTAGATGAAACCCAGGCTGAACGACCAGCTATAGGTGAACTCCCCGGCCAGAGTGGAGGCCACGTTTCCCCCGTAGATGCTGAAGCTCTCCATCAAGGCGTACACCGTGCCTCCGGCGGCGGTCGTCAAGGCTATCACCCGAGAGAAGTCCAGGGAGCGGGTCAGGAAGTAGACCGCCGGGGGTAGGAGAAGGAGACCTCCCACCGTAACCAGCTTGAATGCCACCCCGTAGGGAAGGAAGACATCCAGTAGCACGATGACCATGGACGGGAGGGGGAAATAGAAGTAGTAAAGGGGGAATCCTGCGAACCAGGCGTTGGACCAGCCCAACAGGCGTCCGGAGGGCAGCAGCACGTCCCGCATGGCGGCCGGTCCCAGGACATGGGCCCCCATGTCGCCGCCGGAGGGAGTGTTCTCCACGAACAGCAGATGCGGGCTGAGCACAGCCAGGACCATCAGGGAGAGGACCGCCAGCACCCAACCCGGGTACCAAAACCTGGAGAGACGGGTCATCGAGGATGCGGAGGGCGTCGGCCCGGTGCGCCGCTCCTCAGGCGACTCCCGTTTCCTTGGAGGACTGGAACATCTCGGTGACGTTGCGACGGTCGAATAGCGTCCATTTTATGGGAGGGACGAGACGGTCGGCATGATGACGGCAGACGGCCGAGAACACGCCCTCTTGGGCGGTGATGCCAATGTCCCATAGCCAGACCCGACGGTTCTGGTAGTCGATCGCCATCCACGACGCGGCCGCTCTTCCACACCGATAGCAAGTGGGCGCCATAACCTCACCAACTTTAAGGCGTCAGTGCTGGTTAACAAAGGACCTCCACCGTTGGACCAACCGGATTGGGGGCATCCCCTCCCAGACGAAGGCGTCGCCGCTTCCGTCCACCGCGGCCGTGGTAGGCACGCGATCGACCGTGTGGGTCACGAAGAGATCGGGCTGCTCCGTCCACTTGATCTCCCGGAACCCCTCGGCGCCTAGCACCTCGATCAGGCGCGAGCGCACCGGGTCACACCCCGGACACCGTTCTGAAGTGAACAGGGAAACGCCGGGCTCGAGGCCTTTCATCGACCGGCGCCGGGGACGGCGAC
Source organism: Acidimicrobiia bacterium (assembly GCA_965209025.1). Lineage (GTDB taxonomy): Bacteria > Actinomycetota > Acidimicrobiia > Spongiisociales > ZC4RG35 > Bin76. The sequence continues at coordinate 2,297,905 of OZ242375.1, forward strand.
GCTTCAGGATCCTGGCGGCCAGGGCAATGAAGGCGCTTGCCGCCAGGGCCCCGAGGGGTAACCACAGCCGCAGCATGTCCTCGACAGGCATCAGCCTTCGCCGATCATCACCGCCGCCAGCACCCGGTCGGACAGCGCCCGCAGCCCGGGACTCCGGACCACCGGATAGGGCTCGGGATCCACCAAGTCCAAGCAGGCGGGCGGGAGGCGGGCCATGTCTGCTCGCCGTCTGGCCCGGGCCGCGTGAAGGCTTTCCTCTCCGGAGAGCCTCCCCTCTCTCCAGGCGTCTTCAAGTAAAGGCTCGGGAGGAGCCGTCCCTTCCCGGTCGGGCACCTCGTCCGCCAGGGTCACCATGTCCCCTCGGGCGTACCCCTCGTCTCCGTAAAGGCGCCACAGGCTCTTGCGGCCGGGCGGCGCCGACTTGGCCAGGTCGTCGGTGCGTTTGAATGCATGTCGCCAGCGACGGTCCTGGCGCACCGCCGTCAACTTGAACACCCCGTCGAGATACGGCGCGCCTTGCGAGGTTGCAAGCCGGCTCCCCACTCCGAATACCAGCCGCCCGATGATCCGGTCGGGGTCTTCGGCGTCCCGGGTCAGTTTCTCTGCGAGCCGGGAGATGGACAATTCATCCAGGCGGTCGGACAGGACGATGGGCACATTCCCGAAACCGGCTTTGTCGAGCATCCGGACGGCGGCCGGAGCCAGGGTCGCCGGGTCCCCGGAGTCCAGTCGAATCCCCGCCGGCCGGTGGCCTCTGGTGCGTAGTTCTTCGAACACTGTGATGGCATTGGGAATGCCCGACTCCAGGGTGTCTATGGTGTCCACCAAGAGCACGCAGTCATCGGGATAGATCCGGGCGAAGGCCCGAAAAGCATCCAGTTCCGTGCCGGCCAACGCCATGAATGCCTGGACCAGAGAGTGGGCATGGGTGCCCTTGGCGGGCAGGCCGACCTTGTGGGACGCCCCCACATTCGAGGAGAAGTCCGCGCCTCCCACCAGGGCGGACTCGGTGGCCAGGTTGGCGCCCAGTCCCGCCGCTCGGCGCATCCCGAACTCCAGGACGGTCGCCGACCGGGCGGCCTGTTTGATCCTTGCCGCCTTGGTGGCCACCAGGGTGGCGAAGTTGCGGTGGTTCAGCAGGGCGGTCTCTACCAACTGGGCCAGGGCCAACGGTCCTTCCACCACGGTGATCGGAGTATGGGGATGGACCAACCGCCCGTCGGGCGTGGCCCGCAGGATCAGTCGGCGGAAGTCCCCGTTGGCTTCCAGCCAGTCCAGGAAGTCCTTTCCGAAGAGGGGGGCGCCCGATGCGGAGCGCATGTGGGCCAGGGCGACCAATTCCTGGTCCCCGTAGCGGTACCTCTCCAAGCGGTCCGCCAAAGCCCCGAGGCCCGCCGAGACACAATACCCCGCCCGATGCTCTCCATAGGATGGATAGGTGCGGAAGTAGTGCTCGAAGCGGGCCTCATAGTCAGCGATCCCGTGGCTGAAGTAGACCTGGGCCATGGTCAACTGGTAGAGGTCGGTCAGCAGGACGCCGTGCTGGATGGGACTGGTCATCTCTTTTGTGAGATTACGCCAATTGCGAGAGTAAGACTTCGACCCGGTATACGGGTCTGCGCGGTATTCTTCCGGCTACCTTTATTCCCCATGGGAAAGTCCTTGCTGTCCCTGGTCGACGGCCTCGTGTTCGACGGAGTCTCTCGGGACCCCGCGGAGCGCCCGGTGCACATCGAGGGAGGAGTGGTGGTGGGGCTTGACGGTCCGCCACCGGATGGGGCGCGCGTCATCGAGGTTGGCGGTCGCCTGATCACCCCGGGCCTGATCGACGCCCACTTCCATGCTTATGGAGTCGACTTCGAGATGATGAAGCTGGAGAGCCTTCCTATGAGCTACGTGGCTCAAAAGGCGGCCCGGCGGCTTGATGCGGCCCTCCAGAGAGGGTTCACAACCGTGCGGGACCCGTCGGGAGGAGACATAGGGCTGCGCATGGCGCTTGAAGAGGGATTGATGAGCGGGCCGCGCTACCTCTACACCGGCCCGGGGCTCACCCAGACCGGCGGTCACGGCGATCCCCGCCCCGCCCACATCTTCGCCGAGCACACCTGCGGCTATCTGAGCGAGGTGGTGGACGGTCCTGACAATCTTCGCCGGGCCGTACGGGAAAGGATCCGTACCGGCGCCCATGCCATAAAGATCTTCGCATCGGGAGGCGTGATGTCCCCCACCGACCCGATTCGCCAGGTCCAGTATGACGCAGAGGAGGTTCGGGCGGTCTGCGCGGAGGCAGCCAGGCTCGACTCGTATGTGGCTGCCCACGCTTACTCACCTGAAGCCATCACTCACGCGGTGGCAAACGGGGTGAGAACCATTGAACACGGCAACTTGCTGGACGCCGAGGCCGCCGCGCTAATGGCGGAACGGGGCGCCTATCTGGTGCCCACCCTGATCTGCTACGAAGCCATGAAACGAAGGGGAGAGGACCTGGGCCAACCCCTCGAGTCGCAACGCAAGAACCTGGAAGTGGTTGAAGCGGGCATCGCATCCTTGGAGATCGCCGGGAGTGCCGGAGTCCGGGTGGGAATGGGCACCGACCTGATCGGAGACCTCGAGGACGAGCAACTCTTCGATTTCCGCGTCCGCAGCGAGGTCATGGAGGTGGGGGAGATGCTCCGCGCCGCCACTTCGGTGAATGCCGAGATAATCCGCCGTCCCGACCTGGGCGTCATAGAGGTGGGCGCCACCGCCGACCTGGTGGTGTTGGCGGGCAACCCTTACCAGAGGCCGGACGTGCTTTGGGATCCCGAACGAACGGTCATACAGGCGGGGACGGTGGTGCGGCCTTAATCAGCGTCTGGTTGTGTTCCCGAGCCTTTTGTATTGCGATACCGAGGGTTGGAGTGCCGAATCTCGCGCCGGTGGGTTATTGAGAAGTCGGATTGGCAAGGATGGCCCCTTTTGGTAGTGCTTCAAGGCATTTGGTGACTTGCGACTCCCTCGGAGACAGAATCCGGGGGCTGTCCAAAGGTGATCGTCTGCTCACCCTCGGCTCAGCGGCGGCGACCTCGGCAGATGATCAACTTGCTGGCGGCGATGCCGGTAATCCTTATAGTGGTGGCCCGTTCAGCATCCAGGCAGTCGTGAGTGGATAGTTCGTATCCGACTCCGTTGACCTCGACTCCGCACCTTCCTGCAAAAACGAAAATAAAGATGTCTTCGTCTTTCTCGACTGTCAGTAAGCATTGGCCCTCGGGTTCGAGGTTCACATTGGTGACGGCCAATTGGAGATCGGGATGGGACAGGGTAGTTTCTCCGGGCGCTTCCCCGATCGACCCTTTAAGCAAGTGGCGGCCACCCAACCGGGGAAGAAGCTGGGCTAGCGGAAGATCCAGAGCTTTGCTGATCCTTAACAGAACGGGCAACGAGGCATGGGCATGGCCGTTTTCGATGTCGCTCAGGTGGGCCGCCGAGATCTGGGCTGTCGATGCCACGACCCGAAGAGTCAGGGAGAGACGGGTGCGCTGCTCTCTAAGGCGGAACCCCACTTCCTTCGCTAGTGAAGCCGGACTTCGGTGTTCGGTACCCGGGTGGCGAGCCATGGCGTCAGAAGAGAGCGGGACAGGCGATGATGAGTATCCGACCGTGCAGGTCTTCGCCCCGGCCCTCCGTCTCATGGGTTTCGTGAGCGGAGTAGTGGAGGGTGTCGCCTGTGGTGAGATGGAAGTGATTGTCGCCGAAGTTGATCTGGACCCAGCCGGAAAGCATCACCAGAAACCTTTCGCCGTAGTGGCGGTATCGGGCAGGGACATCGGAGGTTCTAAGGATCACCACTGTGTAGGCGCCTTCGGTACCGTGGCTACCTACCACGCGATACACCGGGCCGTCTCCTACGCGAAGATCGCGCCCTTCTCCGGCCCGGGTGATGTGCACCAAGGGATCTGTGGAATCCAGCAAGTCGGTCATCTCTACGCCAAATGCAATCGCCACCATGGCGAGGGCGGTGAGAGAAGGCATCGCAGATCCGCTCTCTATCTGGGACAGATAAGAGGTTGTGTAGCCGGTAGCAGCCGCCACATCTGAGAGACGTAGTCCTCGGTCACTCCGGAGGCGGGCTATGTTGCGCCCCACGGCCGCAAGTTCAACGTCCACCCGATTAAACGTAAACGGAATGGTGGGAGACCACAAACCCACTCCTATCGCTTGAATGGGTCAGGTGAGCATCTCGGTCAAGAATCGTATCAAGTTGTCTCCCATTATGCGCCTGGTGGCGGCGACCCCTAACTGTCTGGCCACCGCCTCGCCGATGGACGGGTAGTCGGAGGGGGATTCGAGGTTCGCCACCACTGGGAATTCGTCGGCCAGAGCCCCTCCCAGGATCGGGTCCACTATGCGGAGCACATCGTCGATGAAGTCGGCGCCGATCCCCACCTGCGCCTCTCCTATCAGGGAGGCGGCATGGGCGATATGGTTCACGTAGTCGTCTAGTGAGGGCAGGTCGGCTAGGAAACCACCGAAGGCGTTCAGGCACACCATGCCACCGGTTCGGGCGATGCCGACAATCTGCTGGTCGGTGAGGTTGCGGGGGTGCGGATACAGTTTACGGCACGATGAGTGGGAGGCGATCACCGGTCGGCCGGCTACCTCCAGGACGTCGCGGAGTCCTGCATCGGAGAGGTGGCTTACGTCGATCGTAATCCCGCACCTCTCCAGTTCCCCGACCGCTTCCCGGCCCAGAGGCGTCAGCCCGCCGTTGGCGAACCGGACGCCTACGCCGTCGGCCAGCATGGTGCGCCGGTTCCAGGTGAGCGAGGCGATTCTCACCCCCAGGCGGGCGAACCCGTCTATCAGTCCGAGGTCGGCGCCGAAAGGCTCCCCGCCCTCAAGCGCCAGTACCAGCGCGATCCGTCCAGAAGTGATTGTCTGAGAGATCTCCTCGGCTGTTTCGACGATGGCAACGTCTGTCGGGTGGAGGGAGGCCATCCACCGGGCGGTCTCCAATATGACCATGGCCCGGCGGAGGGCCCCCGAGGTCACGAACTGCTCCTCTGTGTAAACCGGCAACACTTGAAGCACCACCCCGCCGGATCGAAGTCGAGGCAGCCAGAAATCTCCGAAGGGATCGACCTCGCCGCGGCGGCGCCGATGCTCCACGGCAAGCAGCAGGTCGTTGTGGGAGTCGGCTACCGAGAACCGGTGGTGGGCCTCCATCAACCTCCCAGCGGCCCTGCCGCCTTGACTTGCACCCGGCACCCACCGCCTGGAACGTAGGTCATGGGCACCTCCACCACCGACGTGATGCGGGTTTGATCAGGGTCAGCCCCAGCTTCCACCGCCGAGGCCAACGCCTCGGCGCGGGCGGCCTCCAGGCACTCCTCACGACTGGAGGAGCCGTACTGATAGACCCGATCGACCGTGCCCGACGCCTCAGAGATGGCCGCTCCGAAGGCGTTGGCCACTTCGTAGTGGCGGGGTCGGATCACCTCGGAGGCGCCCGAGACCCGCTCGGAAACCAGATGAGCGCCTCCCCCCACCGCCAAGAGCGGCATGGGCCGGCGGCTGGCCTTCATCCGCTCGCAGTGGGCGGCCAACTGCTCATCCACCCACGATAGGGCCCGGTCAACCGTGGCGGGATCGAGGTCGTCCACCGCAGATGCGTCTCCGAAGTCCTGGAGTCGCCCTCCCGCCACCGAGATGTCGGAGAGTGTAAGCGTGCTGCCTCCCGACACCAGGGCATCCGACGTGACCCGGTAGCCGACAGAATCCGGACCCACGGTGACTCCCGTAACATCAGGTCGGACGATGGTTCCGCCTCCCAGGCCCATTGAGATCAAGTCCGGCATCCGGAAGTTGGTACGCACGCCGCCCACGTACACCGCCGCGGCCGATTCCCGGGGGAATCCGTCCACCAGAATGCCGATATCCGTGGAAGTTCCGCCCACGTCTACCACGATTGCATCGGCGAGTCCGGCCAGGGAGCAAGCGCCGCGCATCGAGTTTGTCGGACCTGATGCCAGGGACAGCACCGGCATGGCAAGAGCGTGAGCCGAGGTCATGAGGGTTCCGTCGTTCTGGGTGATGTAGGAGGCGGCGTCGATCCCATGGCTGGCTAAGGCGTTGTCAAGTCCGTCCACCACCGCTTTGGCAACCCCCTGCAGCGCCGCGTTCAGGATGGTGGCATTCTCGCGCTCCAACAGTCCAAGGGTGCCGACCCGGTGGCTTAGTGAGATAGGGAAGTCTTCTCCCAACTCCTCGGCGAGGATCTCAGCGGCCCGGAGTTCGTGTTCGAAGTTGGCCGGGCTAAAGGCGCAGGACACCGCCACGGTCCCGGCCTTCTGCGCTTCGGTGGTGAACCGACGGATGGCCTCCTCGTCTAGATCGGCGATCACTCGGCCGTCGTATTCGTACCCGCCCTCGGTGATGGCGACCTCGGTGATTACCGAGTCTCGTAAGTCGTCTGGCCAATCCGCGCCAGGGGAGACCGCCAACGAGGAGGGAGCCGCGAGGCGGAGGACCGCCACCCGGCCAAGTCCCAAACGCTGGATGATGGCGTTGGCGGAGTGGGTGGTTCCCAGCATGGCCTGGCGTATGCGGGACAGGTCCGCGCCCCTGGACACGGCTTGGATCGCCGCTGAAATACCATCCAAAGGGTCAGCCGTCGTGGGAGCCTTGTGGGCGGCCAACACCGCCCCGGCCCCATCCACCAAGACCGCATCGGTGTTGGTTCCGCCGACATCTATTCCCAGTCGCAGCATCATGTCAACCATCCTTTGTAGTCGAGGTCGAAGCCGAACGCCCTTGGTCCCGCCACCTCCAACATTCCCTCCTGATGCCATTCGGGAGCACAGGGCAGGCCCACCACATTCACCCGCTGGCCATACCCGAGCGTCTCGGTGTTGATAGGGATGGCCGTCTCGGCGTCCAGGATGCAGATCAGATCGGGCACGGTCACCACCGGCTCACCATTCTCCCAAGCCACAAGGAACTCGTTCTGGATGGCAACTTGCATCACCCGCTCCGCGTTGTCCCTGGACTCGATGGTGACAGTGCCCTTCGAGAATCCCTCAGTGGTCTCGCGGTGGACGTCGGAGATCACGCCGGAGAAGATGATCCTCCCATCGGAGGCGGAAAGGAAACGACCATAGGCGCCTTCCTCCCCCCGCTGGACGGCAGCTAAGAGGCGCCCTAGTTCCATGCAGTAGGTCACCGATCCGGTAATGGCGTGTTTTATCACCGAGGAAGCGTTCATGGAGTAGCTGGAGAAGGCGTTGGCGAGGGTGAGCGACATCACCGCTCCCCGGACCAGGGTCTCGCCCAACTGGTTGGTGTTGGTCTCGAAGACACAGAGGTTGCCTTTCTCGTCAGCCACCGACATGGGCGAGGCCTTGATGCCGGCCAGAGTGAAGACGGTCATCTCGACTTGTGGAAACGCCCGCCTCATGCCGTCGGCATCCACCACCGGGAGCCCCATCTCGGCTGCGACCGCCATGGGGACGAGAGTGTTGAAGCCGCCCACTTCGATGGGCATCAGGGCGACGGGAGCGCGGCCCAGGTAGGATGCCAGGGCCTCGATGGCCGCCACGAACTCGGTTCCGGCCGGGATTTTCTCCAGGAGCACCGTGGGCGCACCTACCACCGCCACGGTCATCACCAGTCCGTCGGCAGGGAGTTCCCGGGCGTCGACGATGCCCACCGGCCCGTAGGTGCTAATCGCCTGCCGCAGCATAAGACGGGCCACGTAGGGGTCGCCGCCTCCACCTGTTCCGAGCAGCGTCGCTCCCAAGGCGAGATCGTCGACCTGATCAAGGGTGAGGGTTTTCATGTTCTGTATTCCTTTTCGCCTTTCTATGTTCTTTTGTTCTTGGTCCAGTTGTCAACGGCCACCGCCGCCACGATGACGCTTCCTTGAATAAGCCGTTGGATGATCGGATCGATCTGGCGGAGGTTGAACCCGTTGATGATCAATGCGATGAACAGGGCGCCGAACACCGTTCGCCACACCGCTCCATCTCCGCCGGCGATGGAAGTTCCCCCCACAATGACGGCCGCCAGGACCGCGAAAACGAAACCGAAGTGGTCGCTGGGCTGGGCAGCGAGAGTCCGAGACGCCGAAAGAGCGCCCGCCAGTCCCGCCGCGGCACCCACCAGCACGAAGGTCACCATTGTGATTGACTTGACGCGTATCCCTGCCAGCCGAGCGGCCTCCACGGCGCCGCCGATGGCGAACACATGGCGACCGAATTTGGTTCGCGACAACATAATCCAGAACACCGCTACTACGACCACAGCAATCCATGTGGCCTTGGTGAGTCCGAGGATGCGTCCCCTGGCTATCTCCGAAAAGGCTGTGTCGCGGATGCGAATGATGCTCCGATCGCTTATCAGGAATCCGATTCCGTAGAAAACGAATGAAGTGGCGAGGGTGGCGATAAACGAGTTGACCCGGATCCAGGCCACGACTGCTCCGTTCACCAGTCCGTACAGGGCTCCGATGGCGACACCTGCAAGAAGGCCCAGAGCGCCGTTCCCGGTGGCATTTACGGTGAGAGCCGTGAGGATGCCGGCGTTGATGAAGCTGGCCGAGATGGAGATGTCGAAATTACCCCCGATCAGGGTAAGGGTCATCGCCGCCCCAGCTATGAGAAGAAGAGACTGCTGATCGAGGATGTTGCGAAGATTGGCGGAGGAGAGGAAAGCCTCGGTGGTTAGGCCCAGCAATGCGAAGAGGGCGACGGTTATCCAGATTATCCCGTAGTCGGTGAGGAGCGATAAGCGGCGCGGGGTGGGAGTTGCGGGCTGCGTCATGCTGGCGGGGCTCCGAAAGCCAGGGTCATGACATCCGTTTCGGTGGCCCCTTCCCCGCAAAGCTCTCCGACTATACGGCCACCCCACATGACGATGATCCGATGTGCAAGGCCCAAGGCTTCTTCCAGTTCGGAAGAGACCAAAAGCACGGCTATGCCCTGGGAAGCGAGTTCCACCAACAGGTTGTAGATTCCCCGCTTCGCTCCCACATCGACCCCTCGAGTGGGCTCGTCGGCGATGAACAGGTGAGGCTGGGAGACCAGCCACCGTCCAAAGAGGGCCTTTTGCTGGTTACCCCCCGACAGTTGGAATGTTCGGGTTTCGATAGTTGCGCCAGTCAGCCCGACCGCCTCGGCAATCCCCTGGGCGACCGAGGACTCTCTGCCGGAGCGCACCACTCCCCCGAGAGTGACAAAGCGGGCAAGATGGGCCAGGGTTATGTTGGCGCGCACCGGAAGCAGCGGGAGTAGCCCCTGCGTGGAGCGTGATTCGGGGACCATAGCCACTCCCGCTCGAATCGCTTGGCGAGGCGAACAGGGTCGATAGGGATTCCCGTTCAGGTGCATCGAACCGCTGGTTGGGGGGTCGGCGCCGAACAGTGCACGGGCGAGCTCACTTCTGCCCGAGCCCACCAAACCGGCCAGGGTGACGATCTCCCCGGCGCGGATCTCGAAACTCACGTTTTCAAATGATCCCGTCCTGGTCAGATCCCGAACCGCAAGCACGGCCGGAGCTCCATGTCTGGGGAATTGTCTTGCCGGGAAGACGGTATCGAGACTTCTTCCGACAATGCCTTCGATCAAACTGGACCGTGACTCGGTTCGGGTAGGCGTGGTGCGCACAACCGCGCCGTCACGCATGATCGTGACGTAATCGGAGATGGCGAGTACCTCATCCAGGAAATGGGAGATGTAAACCACGGTGACACCTTTTTCGGACAGTTTCTGGATCGTTTTTCTGAGGTTGGCGGCCTCGATGGATGAGAGGCGGGCGGTCGGCTCGTCCATGACGATCAGATTGGCGTCGCGGGCCAGGGAGCGTAGGATTTCCACCTTTTGTTGGTCGGCCACCGACAGTGTGGACACCGGTTGGTCGGGGGGCACTTGGATACCGTACTCCTCCACCAGGTCTTCGAACCGGGCGCGGGTAGCGGCATGGTCAACCACCGGACCCCGTGTATGTTCGATTCCGAGATAGATGTTCGCTGCCGCTGACAGTTTTGGAACCAGCGACAGCTCCTGGGCGACCAAGGTGATTCCCAGAGCCAGGGCGTCCCGGGGCGACCTGAAGGCAACATGATTTCCCCTCACCGCCATGCTGCCCTCATCGGGGGAGAGCACTCCGGTGATGATTTTGCCCAGGGTGGTTTTACCTGCGCCGTTCTCGCCCACCAGTGCGTGGACGGCGCCTGCTTTTATCCTGACATCTACCGAGTTGAGTGCCACGGCGCCACCAAATCTTTTCGTGGCGCCGCGCACCTCTATGTGTGGTTTCACGGGTGAGTCAGACTACGACTTATCCGTCCCACTGGGCTTCGAAGTCCTCCACGTTGTCCTGAGTCATCAACCCCTGTGGGGCACGCTGAGTGAGGGGTCCACACCGCCCCGATCGACTCCGGCCAATGCGTCCACCATTGCCTCCATGGCAAGCTGGCCTTCCGTGTAGGGTGCGCCGTAGAAGCCGCCCCACCACCGGCCGTCGGCCACCGCGTTGACAGCATAGGAGCTACCCCCGAAGCCGATAATCCGAATGCCTTCGACTCCCGCCTCGCGGATGGCGATCTCCGCACCCTGCATGGATTGATCAGCGCCGAGCAGCACATTGATGTCAGAGGTCATGACCAGAATGTCCTGCATGGCGGCGAGCCCCACATCAGGACCGAGATACTGACCTTCGCCCTCGGCGACTACCGTGACAGAGGACCCTGCGACCACATCGTCCCAGCCTGCCCGTATGGCCTCATCGAGTGGTATACCCCTTATGCCATAGAAATACACCACATTGCACGGATCGAAGTCGGCGCAGGCGGCCAGTGTCAAATCGCCGATTCTTGTTCCGCGCAGATAGGGCGGTTCGAATACCGCCGCTGCCTGGCCCTCGACTTGTGGTTCGACAGTGCTGAGGTCCTCTCCGACCACCTGATTCAGAGTTACGACCTCGATCCCGGCGTCCAGTGCATCAAGGATATCCGGTATCGCGGCGGCGCCGGTGAGGGCCACCAGGACAATGCCGTCATATCGCCCGGCGGTGATGGCGTCCTGGAACTGCTGTTGTTGCAAGGCGGGATCGAACTGGGCGTCGAATTCCGTTATCTCGATGTTGTTGGCGGCGGCCACTTCCTCCATCGCTCTTCGGGAAGCTGCCAGCCAAGTGTTGGCGGAACTCGCTGACAGATAGGCAACCTGCCGTGGTTCGGCCGGTGCTTCCGTGGTGGTTGTGGTAGGTGCTGCGGTCGTGGAGGTAGCTGGGGCCGCCGTTGTTGTGGTTGTGGGCGCAGCGGTGGTGGGAGTGTCAGCAGTGGAAGGTGCTTCGCTTGTTTCCTCTCCGCAGGCAGCCGCTACCAGCATGATGGCCGCCAGTAGCCATGTTGATTTTGCTTTGGGGAATCGCATTCGTTTCTTCTCCAATCTGTCAGCCAGGTGTGGCACATACCGTTCGGGCTTGAACGTCGGTCTAGAGAGTGCGCAAGATATTAGTACAGATATCAAGAAATATCTTAGTGTAATCTCCTTAACATTAGGTATACACCCTTTTTATTCAGTAAAACCAAAAAGGAACTGATGACATCCCTCGCTTGGGGATTACGGGGTTGAACCCTCGATTGTGGCCAGGTACGCTTATGCCCTGAGATCATGAGCCGGTTGTCCCCTCAAACCGCGTTGGTGGTGGTGGATGTTCAGAACGACTTCGCCGACCCGGAAGGGTCCCTCTATGTCAGCGGGGCCGGGAAGGTGGTGGAAGCGGTGAACAGGCTGGTGGAGAAGGCGCAGGAAGAGGGGTGGCCGGTGTTCTACACACAGGACTGGCATCCGGAGACCACCCCCCACTTCGCCAAGGACGGGGGGATATGGCCGGTGCACTGCGTGGGCGGGTCCCGGGGAGCGGACTTCCATCCCGACCTGGTGGTCGAGGGTGTTTCGGTGAAGAAGGGCGGCGCCGGGGAGGACGGCTACTCGGGGTTCACCATGCGGGACCTGGTGGAAGCCGAGGATCGCCCGACCGCCCTGCATTCCCTTCTGCAGGAAAGGAACATCGCCAGGGTGGTGGTGGTGGGGCTGGCTCTCGACTACTGCGTGAAGGACACCGCTCTGGACGCCGTTCGTCTTGGATATGAAGTGGAGGTGCCCCTGGACGCCACCGCCGCGGTCAACCTCTCCCCTGACGACGGGGATAAATCGATCGCTGCTCTGCAGGCAGCGGGGGTCTCAGTTAGCTGAGACCTGCAAAACGACGGGCCAGTAGGCGGCGGTAAGTGCTCCAGAGAGGGTTCTCGGTGGGCCGCAGCGTGGGGAACAGGATCACGTCACGGATGTGGCTCCGGCCGGTCAACAGCATCACCAGCCTGTCCACGCCCAGACCCAGTCCCCCTGTCGGGGGCATCCCGTATGCCAGAGCCAGGACGAATTCCTCATCCACCGGGTGAAGTTCGGGGTCATCCGCTCCAAGAAGGGAAGCCTGGTTCTCGAATCGTGACAACTGGTCCACCGGGTCGTTCAGCTCGGAGAACGCGTTGGCGAATTCCACTCCGGCAATGAACAACTCGAAACGCTCGGTGAGACGGGGTTCCCGCCGGTGGCGACGGGCGAGAGGGGAGACTTCCAGGGGATAGTCGACCACGAACGTGGGTTCCCACAGCCCTGGGGCGGAAAGACGGTCGAACAGTTCGTAGACGATCCGGCCGGCGCCCCACTCCTCCCGGGTCTCGACTCCCCGGCCTGCCGCCATCTCACCCAGGATGCGCGGTTCGGTGTCGAGGGTGACCTCCTCTCCCATCTCCCCGCTCACCAGGTCAAGCATCGAGATCTTGCGGAAGGGAGGTTCGAGGGAGAGGGGCCTGGACGGTTCGTCGGCGGCCTCCCGGCCGACCAGGGTGGCGCCGGTCGCTGCCCTGGCCACGGCGGGGATCACCTCTTCGACCAGGTCCATAACGTCCCGGTAGTCGGCGAACGCCTGATATGACTCCAGCATGGTGAACTCGGGATTGTGGGAGGAGTCCACTCCCTCGTTGCGGAAGATACGCCCGACCTCGAATACCCGCTCGAACCCCCCGACAACGAGACGCTTCAAGTACAGTTCGGTGGCGATCCGCATGTAAAGCTCTATGTCCAAGGCGTTGTGGTGGGTCCGGAAAGGACGGGCGGCAGCGCCCGCCGCCCGGGAGGTGAGAATGGGAGTGTCCACTTCCAAGAAGCCTCGCTGGTGGAACTGGTTGCGGAGTTCCGCCACCACCGCGGACCGGATCTCGAAGGTCTGCCGGCTGTCGGGGTTGACCACCAGGTCCAGGTGACGGTGCCGGGAGCGCTGCTCGACATCCCTCAGACCCTTCCACTTCTCGGGGAGCGGGGCAAGGCACTTGGCCAGAAGCGTCAGTTGTTCCACACCGATGGAGAGTTCCCCCCGGCGGGTGGTGATCACCTCTCCGGTGGCGCCCACCCAATCACCCAGATCCAGATGGGGCAGCAGTTCGGCGGACTCGGCCGCAAGGTGGTCGCCGGAGATAAAGAGTTGGAGGTCGCCGGTTTGATCGGAAAGGGTGATGAACACCAGCCGTCCAAAGTCGCGGACCAGTCGGACCCGTCCTGCAACCGCCGCCGTCCGTCCGGTCCTGGCGTCAGCTTCGAGATGTCCGTAAGACTCCCGGATCTCCCGGGTCGAGTGGGTCCGTTCGAACCTTGCGGGCCATACGTCCACGTCCCGCGCCGACAGGTCTTCCAGGTCTCCGAGGCGTTTCCGTACCACCTTCTCCCACAGGCCCGCCGACCCAGGATCCGGCTGTGTGGTGCCTTCATTGTCCATTGAGCATCAACCTAGTAGACGATTACCTGAAGAATGAAAGCATGAGAGTCGCGCCCCATACGAAAGTAACCGACCCGCCCCCGGGAGGGGAGGGAGGGCGGGCCGGTTGAGTGCCTGCCGCCCCGGGAGGGGTGGAGGGCGGGCAGGCTTCCCGCCGGTCTTCCGGGAGGGGACGGGGAAGGCCGGCAGGTGGTTTGGTTTGTGGGTGAAATAATAGACGGTATCGGGAGGTATGTCAACTGGAGGGGAATTAAGAATTCAGCTCGAGCACGAGCAACAATCCTCCCAGGGTGAGGTCGTCTTCTATGTCCGTGATCGTCTCACAGACCGGCCCCAGCAGCCTCGCCAGGCCCCCGGTCGCCACCACCGGCAGAGCCCCGAGCCTGTTTTCGGCGCAGATCCGCCTTACCAGGCCGTCCACCAGACCGGCCCATCCGAACACCAGTCCGCTCTGAACGGCTTCGGTGGTGTTGCGCCCGGTGGCCCGGTTGGGCCGGGTCAGTTCCACTCTCCGGAGCGCGGAGGCCGCAGCGGCCAGGGCGTCTCCGGCCACCTGTATCCCGGGAGCGATGGCTCCTCCGCAGTAGGAGCCCGAGGCGTCGATCACATCCACGGTGGTGGCTGTTCCGAAGTCGACCACCAGTACGGGGGCGCCGTACAACTCCACCGCCCCGATGGCGTTGGCCACCCGGTCGGCGCCGACCTCCCGGGGGTTGTCGATGCGGATCTCCATGCCGGTGCGGGTCCCGGGCCCCACCACCACCAGGGGCCCGTTCACCATCTCGGTGAGCACCGGGCGTATGGCGGGTACGGCGGTGGGCACGACGCTGGACAGCGCCGCTCCATCCAGGGGTTGGGGGATGCCGGAGAGAAGCCCGGAGAGGAGGATGCGGTACTCGTCGGTGGTGCGGGAAGTCTCGGTCGAGATGCGCCAGCGGTGTTCCAAGGATCGGCCGCGGTAAGCCCCGATCACGGTCTGGGTGTTGCCGATGTCCACTGCTAAACGCATGCCCTTCACCTATACAGGAGACTAGGGCTTTCCAGGACGATTCCCCGATCGACGGCCAGATGGCCGCCGCTGGTGTCGAAAAAGAGATTGTCGATCAGCCTCACCTTTCCCACCGAGGCGGCCGCCGCCAGGAAGGAAGGGCGGTCGAGGGTGTCGAGCAGGGATGCGTCGTCCTGGTCGGCCAGTTCTACGTATTCCCATGCCACGCGGTCTCTGGATGCGGTCACTTCACGGCAAAGGCCTTCGGCCGAACGTTCTCCGCCTTCGGCGGCCAGGGCAGCGGCCCACAGCCCCCGGCTTATGTCCAGGGCGGCTTCCCGTTCCTGGGCGGACATCAAGATGTTCCGGCTGGACAGCGCCAGCCCGTCGCTCTCCCGGATGGTCGGGCAGCCGACAATCTCGATCGGGAACCGGAGATCCCGCGCCATCCTGCGGATCATGGCCAATTGCTGGGCGTCCTTGCGCCCGAAATAGGCCCTCTGTGCTCCCAGGCCGGCCAGGAGTTTGGTCACCACCAGGGCCACCCCCTCGAAGTGACCGGGCCGTCTCGGGCCTTCCATGGCCCGGGCCACCCGGCCCGGCTGGATGGACGTGGACTCGTCGGGTTCGTACATCTCCGAGGTCGACGGAGCGAACAGGATGTCCACGCCCGCCTCGGCAGCCAACTGAGAGTCCCGCTCGAAACTCCGGGGATAGCGGTCGAAGTCCGAAGACACGTTGAATTGTCGTGGATTGACGTACAGGGACATCGTCACGACCCTGCATTCCCGGCGTGCCCGCGAGATCAAGGACAGGTGACCCTCGTGAAGGAACCCCATGGTGGGCACCAACCCGATCGGCGCCGGGCCCTCCTGGCCGCCGGATCGGTGGTACGCCTCCGTGGCTGCGGACCGCGCCTCGGAGAAGGTCGAGACGATCCTCATGACCGGGACCCGCCCGCCGACCGGTCGTTCTTGGCCTCAAAGGACTCTCCTCGGTGGCCGGCCCTATGGGCGGCTGTACGTCCAAGCAGCCGATACTGGTGGGCAAGCTCGGGAGAGACAGCCTCGGCGGCTCTCAGATGTCCTGCAATGGTGCCCTGGTCCCCGCGTACCGCCGGACCGGTGAGAGCATGCTCGGGTCCCATCTCGAAGCAGTTCTCCAACACCCGGGTGGCGAGGCCCCGGGATTGGGAGAAGGAGACGCCGGCCGCCTCGAACAGGTCGGCGGCCACCCCCAGGGCGGTGGCCACGCCCAGGGCGACGGTGGCGGCTCCGGCGTGGTAGAGAGGCTTGAAGCGGTCTTCCAGGCAGAAACTGGAGATTTCCAGGCTCTGGGCGAATGACCGCAGCAGGGCGGCCGCCCTCTCTGATCGGGCGGTGATCGCCGCAGTCGACCCTGCCAGGGCGGCTGCGCCACGCTGGGGGGAGGGGAGAGTCTGCAGGGGGTGAAGACACCCGATCTCCAAGCCGGCTTGCTCCAACGCCTCCAGCCGGGCAAGGGACGCGAATCCGGAGAGATGGGCCGCCACACCGGCCGGAGGGGGATCGGAGGCCAAGCGGCGGGCGGTCTCCTCGATGACATCGTCGGGCGTGCCCAGTAGCACCAGGTCACAAGGTGACAGCCTGCCGACCTGCTTCACCTGGGTATCCGCCAGCTCCGGAGGGATGGCGCCGGAAGGACCGGCCACCGTCTCAACCGAGTGCCCGGCTGCCCGAGCGGCGATAGCCAATGCGCCACCGGCGCGACCTGGCCCGATCACCGCCAGGCGGAAGCGGGTGTTCACTCTCCGGAGAGGTAATTCGGGACCAGCGAACGTCCTCGGGCGCCGATCGGGCGGCCCAGGATCTGTTCGATGATGGTGACCGCCCTGACCGGATCGGGGACCAGTCCGGAGTCCACCAGGAAGCCGCTCATAAGTCCTCCGAGACTTTCATCGATTACGTCCCGGTGCACCAGGATCTTGGCGTCGGGGTCACTCAGCAGTTCGGACAGCTTGTCGTATAGGGAGCGGCGTTCGGTTTCCTCCACCTCGGAACCGACGGGAACCCGGTGGGCCCCGAAGCCGCACTCCCGATAGACCTTGATGTTCTGGTTGTTGGCGAGAAGGCTGACCACATCGGTGATCCCGGCTTCTTTTTGGAGCCACAGCACTTCCTGTTGACGGCGCACCTTGCGATGTGTCACTCCCTGTCCGCCCAGTCGCTCGCTCACCGCCAAGCGGGAGGTGATAATCCACCTGAAGCCTCGGGGTTTGAGAACGCCGGCCGGCATGATACGGGCTAGGAGGACCGGGACTGGTCGTTTCGGCTGGCGGCGGCCACCCTCTCTCTTCCGGGATCGCCTGACGTGATGCCCGGTGGTGGATGGAGGCGCATTTCGGGGGTGTCGGTTGCCTCCCACTTCGGTACGTCGTGGAATACCTCTTCGATGTCGTCTGCGTCAAGCGTCTCTTTTTCCAGGAGGGCCTCCACCATCCTGTCCAGGGCGGGGCGGTGGGCCGCTAGGATCTGGCGCGCCTCGGCGTGCGCCACCCTGATGAGCTTGCGGACCTCGTCGTCTATGTCGGCGGCCAGTTGGTCGGAGTAATCGGGTTGGCGGTTGTAGTCGCGGCCCAGGAAGACCTCTCCGCCGGGCCTGCCGTATTGCATCGGACCGAGTTGGTCGCTCATGCCGTACTCCATGACCATCCGCCGGGCTATGGTGGTGGCTTTCTCGATGTCGTCGGTGGAGCCGGTGGTGGGGTCGGCGTAGATGAGTTCCTCGGCGCTTCTTCCTCCCAGGAGCATGGCCAGCTTGTCGAGGAGTTCCGATCGCTTGACCAGGTATTTGTCCCGGGTGGGGAGCGCCAGGGTGTGACCCAGGGACCGACCGCGGGCAACAATTGTCACCTTGTGCACGGGGTCGGCCATGGGAAGCGCAAATCCCACCAGGGCATGTCCCGTTTCATGAAAGGCGATCAGCCGTTTCTCGTCGGCGGACATGATCCGGGCCTTGCGTTCAGGCCCGGCGATCACCCGGTCGATTGCCTCCTCCAACTCCCGCATCCCCACTTCTTCCTGGTTTCTGCGTGCCGCCAGCAGAGCCGCCTCGTTGATCAGGTTGGCCAGATCGGCGCCCGTGAAACCGGGAGTTCGGCGGGCCAGGACTTCCAGGTCTATTTCGGGGTTGAGCGGCTTGCCGCGGGCGTGGACCTCCAGGATGGCCTGGCGCCCCTTGATGTCGGGGGAGTCGATGACGATCTGGCGATCGAAGCGTCCGGGTCTGAGAAGAGCCGGATCGAGAATGTCGGGACGGTTGGTGGCGGCGATCACGATAACTCCGGTGTTGGTGTCGAAGCCGTCCAGTTCCACCAGGAGTTGGTTGAGGGTCTGTTCCCGCTCGTCGTGCCCTCCTCCCAGTCCGGCGCCCCGGTGGCGGCCCACCGCGTCGATCTCGTCTATGAAGATGATGGCGGGGCTGTTCTGCTTGGCCTGTTCGAAGAGATCACGGACTCTGCTGGCCCCCACCCCGACGAACATCTCCACGAAGTCGGATCCGGAGATGGAAAAGAACGGTCGGCCGGCCTCGCCCGCCACCGCCTTGGCCAAGAGCGTCTTGCCCGTGCCGGGAGGACCGAACAGGAGGACGCCCTTGGGAATCTTGGCGCCCATCGCCCGGAACTTGTCGGCGTCGGCCAGAAAGTCCCTTATCTCGCCCAACTCCTCGATGGCTTCCTCCAGGCCGGCCACGTCCTCGAAGGTGACGTCGGGATTGTCCTTCTTCACCATCTTGGCTCGGGTCTTTCCGAACTGCATGATCCGGTTGCCCGATCTTTGCATCTGCATGAAGATGAAGACCATGAACCCGATCAGGAGCAGCCAGGGCAGCATTCCCACCAGCACGCTCCAGGGTCCGGGAGGTTCGTGGTCGGTGTCGTATTGCACTCCTCGGTCATCGAGGATCTCGGCGAGTTGGCCCTCATAGCCCTCGGGGTACTTCGCCGCGAAGTCGTACTGTCCCGGCGGAAGGGTGGAGCCGACAAAGCGTCCCCTGGCCTCCAGCGACCGAGTGAGAATCAACACCGACTCGACCTGAGACGCCTCAATGGCGACCAGGAATTCCCCGGTGGTTATCTCCCGGGCGGGATCGTCGTCGTTCCCGAAATTCTGGAAAACCAGAGCCATCGTGAGGATCAAGAGGCCGTAGATAAGGAGGATGCGGAGGCTGCGACGCAATTTAAGGCTCTTCTCGAAAAAGGGTTGGCGGGCGGGAGGCGTTATTGGTTAGGCATCATGGTAGGCAAGTCTGGGGGCCTACCAGCTTTAATGTTATCCCGCCCTGGGACATAGTTGCCTAGGACTGGGACAGGATACCCACATAGGGCAGGTTCCGGTACTTGCCGTTGTAGTCCAGCCCGTAGCCCACCACGAACTCCGGGCCTATCCGAAAGCCCACGTACTTGACGTCGACCGGTACCCGTTGGATGCCCTCCTTGAACAGAAGGGCGGCGATCTCAAGGGAGGCGGGTCCCCGCACCCGGAGACTCTTCATCAGGTAGTTGAGAGTGAGTCCCGAGTCGACTATGTCCTCGCAAATCAGCACGTGGCGCCCGGCGATCTCCTGCTCGAGGTCCTTCAGCACCCGCACCACTCCCGACGTCTTGGTGGCGGCGCCGTAGGAGGAGACCGCCATGTAGTCGAATTGGGTGGGAAGCTTGATCTGGCGGGCAAGATCGGCCATCACCATGAAAGTGCCCTTCAGGACTCCCACGATCAATAGGTCCCGGCCCTCGTAGTCGGCGGTTATCCGTCTGCCCATCTCCTGCAGGCGAACGGCGATTTGCTCACCGGAGATGAAGGGACTAATCGAATCCATCGATACCTACCCCACCTTAGCCGCCTCGGGCAAACAGCAACCGGTCGCCGGAGCGGGTCACGGTGACTCCGCCTTCGAGTTCGGTACGCCGGGTCCTCCCCCGGGCCACTTCCATCACCCGCTGCACTTCGGCCTCCGAGCCGGCGTGAGGACCCCGCACCCGTCGCAGCGCCTGCCGCACCACCCTCGAGGAGATGGGCGGCGGGAGTCCGGCCAGCCGGGCGCAGGACAGCTCCGCCGTTCCGTCGGCGGACGTCCGGATGGGCGTGCGGGCGGCGAGCGACTCCAGATGGGAGAGGTCGGCGCCGGCCAGAGAGCACATCCTCACCAGCCCTTCGCGAAGCCGCGGCTGGTATTCGGCCTCCAGTTGGGGGATCAGGCGACGCCTGATGCGGTTGCGGAGATACCGTGGATCGTCGTTTTGGGGGTCGTCTTCCCACGGGAGACCGCTCAGAGTGGCCAACTCACGGGTCTCCGAACGCCACACCCCCAGGAGCGGGCGATGGAACCGGCCCCGGCGCGGAGGGATGCCCGCCATCCCGTCCAGGCCGGCTCCGCGCAGCAGGTTGTGCAGCACCGTCTCGGCCTGATCGTCGGCGGTGTGAGCGGTTATGACCACCTCATCGGGTCTCGAGTGGTCGGCCAGCGCCTCGTAGCGGGCAGTGCGCAAGGCGTCCTCGCTTTCGGCGCCGGGGTGGATCGAGACCTCCGCCAGGTCCATTCCCAACTTTGTGGAGATGCCCCGGGCGGCTTCCGCCATTCTGGAGGAGTGGGGAAGGGAATGGTTGACGTGGACGGCTCTCGCCACTCGTTCTTCGCGGGCCAGAAGCCACGCGGCCGCTGCCGAGTCGGCGCCCCCCGAGAGGGCGATCACCAAGGGTCCGGAGGGAAACTCGACCCGCTTGCCTATCTCGGCGAATAGCTGGACCAGGCGCCGGGGATCGCTGTTCGGGGTGGAGGACTCGTCGACCCCAGGAGGAAGTGCGGCTTCGGTCAACTAACCGACTTGTACCGGGACCTGACCACCCTGGTGAAATAAAGCACCACTGTCAGAACGCAGATGATCAGTGCCAGCGCCAGACAGGTGGGTACGAGGTAGCGGTAGGTCCAATCGGCGACCGCCTCGGCGGGGGCGGATTCCTCCACCACCACTCCCGGGACGATCTCTGCCGGTTCTGCCTCTCCTCCTCCGGCTTTGACGGTTTCTTCCTGCGCCAGAGCGGGTAATGCAACTCCCAAGGCCAGAATCGCCACCAAAGCCAGGGCTGTCCACCTATGCCGACTCATGGACACCATAGACTACCCCCTCTCATCGGTTGCGTAAGCGTCGCCTCTCTATGGCCAGTCTTCCCCTGAGTCGCTCCATAAAGACTTCAGGCACCTCCTCGGTGAGGTGGTGCCTGATGGTGTAGCGGACGCGGCGCTCCACGGTTTCTATGTTCTTACAGGGCGGACAGTAGCTGAAGTGGTTTACCAGTCGGTGCTCCGTCTCGACTTCCAACTCACCGTCGACATATCTGTAGAGATAAGTGATGGTGTGGCGGCAGTCTTTAGACACACGGAACCTCCGATGGGGTCAGTCCCCGCTTGCTTGCATACTCCCACAACGCTTTTCGGAGCGCGTTTCTTCCCCGATGGAGGCGGGACATGACAGTTCCCATGGGAAGATCGAGAGCTTGGGCTATCTCCTTGTACGACAATCCCTCCACATCCGCCAACAGCACCGGAATGCGGTAGATGACCGGAAGGTCTTCGATGGCCTCCACGATGTCCGACTCGAATATCTGCTCGATGAGGTGGTCCTCGGGCGCTTTGGCCCAGGACCGGAAGCGGTTCGAATGAGAGGGATAGGGAGACACGTCGTTGCTCTCGTCCAAATCCGTCTCGCGGGGGCGGCGTGAGCGTCTCCTGTACTCGTTGATGAACGTGTTGGTGAGAATCCGGAACAGCCAGGCCTTGAGGTTGGTCCCCGCACGGAAGGTGTGGTAGCCGCGGTAGGCCCGCAACAGGGCCTCCTGCACCAGGTCCTCGGCGTCAGGGCGGTTGCGGGCCAGGCGGAGCGCCATTCCATAAAGCTGGGGAATCAACTCCGCGACGTCCTGTTCGAAGGTTTTCTGGTCCGCCATGTCCTTAAACGGTAGTAATGCCGGGCGTATTGGGCATCCCCGACCGCCTTGTTCAACCCCAGGGCTCGATCGGCGCTGGCCGGATCCGAAGGAGCGAAGGTCACCCTTTCCACTGAGTCTGCATGGATCTTGGAGACGGGTGTGCAGCGTAGGGGGATTTTTAGGATGGTTTATGCTATATAGCAGTAGTTCTGTCACACCACTGTTGTAAAGTGGAGAACATGGATAAGCACAGGTGCAACGGGTCGTCGGCTCACCGGGTGCGGCTGGTTCTGCCTTCTGCCCCCGTGAAGGACGCCACCGCGGAAGAACTGGAAGAGCGTATGCGGTCGGCCAGCCGGGCCGAGTCGCAGGCCAAGGCGGTGCGGGTGGAGGCGGCCGCGGAGCTCGTCCTTCGGAGAGGGCAGGGTTTGACGGAGAAGACCGTGCGGGAGCAGTCCGGCCAGTCGACCGCCAAGTCGCGCAAAGAGGTGGAGACCGCCGGCAAGCTAAAGGACTTGCCGGTTACTTCGGATGCTTTCCGCGACGGCAAGATCACTTTCGACCATGCCCAGATCATCGCCGACACCGCGGGGCGGGTCGAGATCGATGAGGAGGAGTTGGTGGATAAGGCGTCTTCGCAGCCGGTGGACGTTTTCGCCCGCACGGCCCGCCAACACGAGCAGGAACGATCGGAAGACGACGGTATGTCGAGGCTGAAGAAGCAGCGCCGGAGTCGCAAGGCCTGGATCAGGGTCAATCGGGGAGACGGCATGACCGTGCTGCACGCAGAATTCGATCCGGTTACCGGGGAGCGCGTGAAAACCGCCCTGGCGGCCAAGACCAGGGAGTTGTGGCGGGAGGAAGATCCTGACCACCGCCCTTCGACCGAACAGAGGATGGCCGATGCCCTGGCGGACCTGATCTGCCGACCGGGCGACCGCAAGAAGGCGCCGATCACGACTCTGTTTCTTATCGCGACTACGACATCGGTTTGCGGCAGATCCGTGACGCCCGCCTCGGGGACGGCACACCCATGCCGGTGGAGGTGTTCAAAGACTTGGCCTGCCAGGCCCGCATCCTTCCCGCCATCTTCAACTCCCGCGGACAGCCTCTCTGGGTGGGGCTGGGGAGACGGATCGCCACCCCTGCGCAACGGATGGCTCTGATCGCCCGAGACCGGGGATGTGTCGGGTGCGGGGCCGATCCGGCCTGGTGCCAGGCGCACCACATTGTTCACTGGGCGGCGGAGGGTCCGACCGACATCGACAACCTTGTCCTGTTATGCAGCCGGTGTCACCATCGGGTGCATGATGAAGACTGGGAAGTCCAACAGGCCCCTCAGGGGGAATATGTCCTACAACCTCCGTCGCCGGACAGTCGACGGCCCTTACCCATCAGAACACCCCGCCGCCGTCGCCGCAAATCCACCACCAAGCTTCTGCGTTGAGGGCATCCGGGAAGCAGGTTGGGAAAAATACCTCCCCTCAGGGGTTGGCCCCCTCCAATACTCCGCCCAACACTGTTGATGCTGCACAAATACCTTGGCGGTCCCGGGACAAGAGCTCATCCCGAACCGTGAAGTCTCAGGTCAAAAATGTCCAGAACTTCTACGACTCAGGCTTGCCTTTTTCGCGATTTCGGACTCGGTGGTGGCGGCGGGGGAGGGCCCATCGACCCGACTTTTCGCGTCTTAGCGGCAGTTTTCGCGAGAAGCCGGGGGGGGGGGAGGGAGACAGCCTGCGGTTAAATCGGTGTTGTCTACAACTCGTCCAGGAGGGCTGGCAACTCGGCTATTGACTCCACCACCGCGTCAGGTGAGGGACTCGCAGGCGGGCGCTTGGAGACGCCGCTGAGGGCCAGGACCGAGTGCCAGCCGGCGTTGGCCGCCATTTGCAAATCCGTTTCGGCTCGGTCTCCCACCATGATCACCGGTCCCCCGGAGACATGTTCCCGGAGAAGGCCGATCATGGGTTGGTGCGGCTTTCCCGCAGCCAGTGCCTCCTGACCGGTTGCGTACTGCACCGCCGCCACTATGGCGCCGGCCGCCGGCCAGATTCCCTCGTCGGTGGGAAAACTCGGGTCAGTGTTGGTGGCAACCAGCCGGGCGCCCCCCCACACCGCCTGGCAGACATCTCGCAGCAGGTCATAGGAGAGATGGGGGGCGAACCCCACCACCGCGGCTTTCGCTTCCCGCCAGTCTGTCACCACTCTCACCCCCACCCCTTCGAGAGCCTCCACTATTCCGGGTCCACCCAGCACCAGGGAAGGGGGGCGGTCTGCGGCCAGGAGGCGGGCGGCGGCCATTGCCGAGGTGAACACTTGGTCGACTCGGGCCGGATAGGAGGTGGCCCGCCGGATCTTCTGGGCGGTGGCCGATGGAGTGCGGCTCGAGTTGTTGGTGCAGAACAGCACCCGGTAGCCCCGCTGTTCGATGGCGGTCAAGGCTTCCCTCGCGCCCTCAACGCCCGCATCCCCGAGGTAGATCACTCCGTCCAGGTCGAAGATCACAGTCCCAACCGGAGCCTTCACAGCACCTCCAGCAAAGAGAACATGGTGGGCACCAGTGGGTAGTCTCTGACTTCGGCGATGGGGACCCAGCGAACGTCGGCTGCGTCATCGCCGGCCCGAAGGTCCCCTCCCACCACCTCGCACGCAAAATCAACCAGAGAGAAGTGCCATTCGGGCGGCTGACCGGGGCCGACCGACTCACCGGTCCAGATGACGGGACCCACCTTCACCTCCAGTCCGGTCTCCTCCAGGGCCTCCCGGTGGGCGGCCTCCCGCCAAGTCTCGCCCCACCGGACTTTCCCTCCGGGGACTGCCCACAGGCCTCTTCCCACGCCGTCGCCCCGTTGGATCACCAGCAGCCTGTCCTGGTCGTCTACGATCACCACCCCTACACCAGGTATCGGGTTCATCCCTTCCGGTCCTTCCGTGGGAAGCGTGGCGGCCATTGGGCAGCGCCCGCCCCAGTCCTGACGCGGCCATGGACCGGACGGCGGTTGGGGGAGGTCAACGGCAATCGATGCAGATCTTGGACCGGGGGGAGGATTTTTGGGTGATTCTCTTCACCAGGAAGCATGATTCGCACAGGAACTCGTTCTGGCGGATGGCGTGGTCGTCCGGGTTGATTGAGAGTTCCGCCCGTCGGATCCCCGCCACCTCCATGGCTTGCTCCGAGGTGAGCAATTCCCCCGACACTCCCTCCTCCACCATGTTGAGTTCCTCGCCCTCCAGCCCCGAGAGTTCGTCATCGGCCTCGGATTCGTCCTCGTCCTGGGAGTCCTCCCTGAAGTCACCATCCGGTTCGTAGTCGTCTCCGAGGTCGGAGTCGAGGTCCTCGTCATCGAAGTCCTGTTCAAAGGCGGACTGGTTTCTCACAGCGACAGTTGACTCCCAGCGGTAAAGCGTTCAAGGCCCTTCGGATCGGAGCGCAAGTATAGATCGCCATCACCGCCGATGCTGACAAATCCCCACTCCGTATGTCGGAAGGTGGTTCTTTCGAGGGATTATTCCCCAACCTGTTACCTATCTGCTGAGATGCGCGGCTACCACTCCACGGTCGATACACCGGAGAGCGGAGCGGGTGGATCCCGAGACCTGGGGGAATGCGTCGCGCAGTTGCCTCAACAGATCGACCAACTGTCGGGCGGTCCTCACGAAGTCTCCCGGTGTCTGACCGCACTCCACCATATCGGTCAAGGAGGCGCCGTTCGCCCAGCGGTACATGTCGCCGCCGCAGCCGGGCTCGGGAAACCTGGTGGGTTCGATCTGGCGGGATGACTCGGCGCGGTTCAATTCTTCGCACAACTCCACGAGTCTCTCCCAGCGGTCCGCCAGTCGGGCGGTCGGCCAGGAGCCTGAGGGGGGAGAGGAGTTGCGTGGATCGTAGACGAAGGCTGAACCGAGCGCGGCCGTCTCCGCGGGGTTCAGGCCCCCGAACAGTCCTCCGGCGACCGCTTCGGCGACGAGCAGGTCCCGCTCGTTGTAGATGAGCCTCAGGCGGTCTCCCGCCGGTGTGACGTTCCATCCCGAGAGGTATCCCCACTCCTCCATCAGCGTCCGGACCGCCTTGAACCGGTTTTGAAGGCCTTCTGTGGCCCAGTCGTCGCCCGACTGGAGATGAGCCAGCCGCCTGCGGGTCCGGATGGCTCGGCGTGCATGGCGAAGATGGACCGCCAGATCGGGGCAGTCAGCCACCGGATGGTCACGCAGCCTGGAGTCGCGCACCGATTGTGGGGAGGCTCTGTACTTGGTTGGGAGGCGCCGCAGCTGAGCGGCCATCTCCCGGTGGAGAGCCCGGCCGTCGGAGCGCCGCCGGTTGGGTACGTCGATGTGCCCCATCCGGACGGTGCCCTCCACCAAGTCCCGGGATACCATCGACAAGGCGTTTCCCGACTCGGACACGGCCAATACCCGGGGCGCCTTGGAACGTCGGGCGAGTCGTCGCACCACCACGTAGCGACCCGAGCGGCGTCCCGAGGGAATCTCGAATATGTCGCCGATTCTCAGAGTCTCGAACCAGTTGCCGCGTCTGGTCTTGCCCTGGCCGAGCAGTTCCAGGTAGTCGGACACCGAGCCCCGCTCGCACAGGCTGGCCCGCTCTTCCTGGTCGAGTTTGCGGGACAGCTCTTCGGACAGGCGCTTCTCCGCCTGCAATCGGGAAGCCTGTTGATAGTTGGCGAAGGATGCCGAGAGCAGATCCGAGGCCCGCTCGGCGGGATAGTTGGAGACCAGGTTGGCGACCATGTTGTAGGTGATGCGGAAGCTGGACACCAGCGGGTGCGCGCCTGCACCCGCGGCTTTGACGACCTCCTGGAAGGGGACGTGGCGCGAATAGAGCACTATTCCGAATCCCTCGGTGTCTATTCCTCGTCGACCGGCTCGGCCGGTGAGCTGGGTGTAGTCTCCCGGTTCCAGCGCCTGATGGGTCTCTCCGGTGAATTTGGTCAGCGATTCGAGCACCACCGTCCTGGCCGGCATATTGATCCCCAGTGCGAGGGTCTCGGTGGCGAAGACCACTCCCAGCAGGCCGGCGGCGAACAGTTCTTCGGTCGCCTCCTTGAAGGCGGGGACCATGCCGGCATGGTGGGCGGCGACCCCGGCTTCCAGGCGGTCCACCCATCCCGCGTAGTCCAGTGCTCCCAGGTCCGCCTCGGAGAGATGGGCGGTATGGGCCTCGGCGACCTGGCGGATTACTTCGCGGTTCTCATCGGCGGTGAGCCGGACACCGGCGCTCCTCACCGACGCGGCAGCCGCCTCGCAACCGGCCCTGGAAAAAATGAAGTAAATGGCGGGGAGAAGGTTCTCATCGGATAAAGCCTCCACCGCCTGGGCGCGTCGCGGCGCGGCGAACCGGCGCCGGTTACGCCCGCTGGAGAGCAGCGAGGAGATGCGAGGATTGGGCTTCTTCCTCCCGTCCGCCTGCACGAAGGTGGGGAGCAGCCGCATGTGCTGGGGCCCCCAGCGATCCCGGATTGCGTACAGGTCACGGAGCGGGACCGGTCGTTGCACCGCTCTCACCAGCCGAGTCTCGCCCCGGCACCGGGTGACCCAGCCCGTGAACTCAGAGGCGTTGGAGACGGTGGCGGAGAGGCACACCATCTGCAATCGGGGTGGGGCGTGAATGACTATCTCCTCCCACACCGCTCCGCGGGCTCGGTCCGCCAGGTAATGCACCTCATCCAGGATCGCCACTCCCACGCCGGCCAGTTCCTCGGGGTCGGTGTAGAGCATGTTGCGGAGCACCTCGGCGGTCATCACCACGATCGGAGCCCCGCCTCCGATGGCGTTGTCCCCGGTCAGGAGGCCGACCTTCTCCGGCCCGTACTGGTTGCAGAGGTCCTTGTACTTCTGGTTGGAAAGAGCCTTGATGGGGGTGGTGTAAAAGGCTCTCAGCCCCTTGGCCAGGGCCAAGTGGATTGCGACCTCGGCCACCAGGGTCTTTCCCGCTCCGGTGGGAGCGGTCACAACGATGTTGAGGCCTTCTTCGAGCGCCTCGGCCGCCTCGGCCTGGAATGGGTCGGGATCGAATGGCAGGGCTTCCAGGAATTGGCGGCTGACCGGCGCAGGGCTCACTTCCTCAGCACCAACCGGACCAGCCAGTAGGTGATCTCATAGAAGGCGTACAGCGGAACCGACAGCATGGCCAGAGTCAGCACATCCCCCGTCGGGGTGATTATGGCGGCGCCGGTCACCACCAGGAGCACCGCCCATCTCCTGCCCCGGGCCAGCTGTTTGGAGGTGACGACGTTGGCGGCCGCGGCGGTGAACAGGAACACCGGGTACAGGAACGAAATGCCGAACGCCAACAGGAACCGGATTGAGAAGGAGAAGTAGTCGGTTAATCGGAGGTTGTT
This sequence comes from Acidimicrobiia bacterium, assembly GCA_965209025.1. Taxonomy (GTDB): domain Bacteria; phylum Actinomycetota; class Acidimicrobiia; order Spongiisociales; family ZC4RG35; genus Bin76. The sequence continues at coordinate 2,326,035 of OZ242375.1, forward strand.
CGCCACGTCATCGAAAATCCCCAGCAGGAAGGCGAGCCCCCGACCCATGGTCTGATAGCCCACGGCCACTCCCAGGCAGAACAGGACCGTGCAGGAGATCACGATTGGTATCGCCCACTTCTTCTCCCGCCGGGTGAGGGCCGGATTGATGAACATCCATATCTGGTAGATGACAGCGGGACTCGCCAACACCGCTCCGCCGAAGAAGGCGATCTTCATGAGTACGGAGAATTCCTCGGTGGGCGCCAGGACCTGCAGGGTGTTCTCCTCCCCGGGAAAGGCGCGGTCGTAGGGAAGCTGGAGGATGTCCTTTATGAAATTGCCGAAGATCAGGGCGATCACCGATCCGATCAGGATGGCCACCGCCGACTTGACCAGTCGCCAGCGCAACTCGTTGAGATGAGAGAGAATGGACTGGCGACTCTCCTCCGTCATGGGCGGGGGGAGGCGGACGGTTCCGGATCCGGTGGGGTGTCAGGATCTCCGGCGGACTCCTCGGGCTCCACCGTTCCGCCGGCGGGTTCGGCCCCCTGATCGTCGGTTGCCTCCTGCTCCTCTGCGCGTTCGGCTCCCGGCTGAGTGTCGGTGGGGCGAGCGAGCGGGGTGGTGGTCTTCAACGCCTTCTCCGAATCCGCAAGAGACTTCTTTAACTCCGAGGCCGCCTCCTTGGTAGGCGTAACCACGTCTTGGGCCACCTGCCTCATTTCCTCCACTGCCAATTCCTTTTCGATCCCCTCCCGGAGTTCCCGGGCCGCCACCCTGAATTCTGCCATCATCTTCCCTGCCTTCCGGGCCATCTCGGGTAGCCGGTGCGGGCCGAAGACCACCATCGCCACCACCAGAATGACCAGAATCTCGTTCCACTCAGGCATAGATTCCCCAATGGTAAAGCCTTCGCGGAGCCCGATCGGGCGCCTGACCGGGCGGGGGCAAAGCTACCTTCCCGACCAGACCGCCGGTCGCTTTTCCAGGAATGCGTTGATGCCCTCTGCTGCGTCCTCGGACATGAGGGTTGCGGTGAGCCCTCCCGCCAGGAAGTCGAGCGCTGCGTCTATCCCCAGGTCGTTCACCATCCAGAAGGTGTCCTTCCCGAGTTGGAGGGCGGCGGGGCTTTGGGCGGTAACCGACCGGACAGTCTCCGACACCGCTTGATCGAGCCGATCCCGGTCCACCACCCGGGAGACCGCCCCCAGCGCAAGCGCTTCGGCCGGGGTAAGCAACCTGCCGGTCATCATCATCTCGAGCAGCGCTCGGCGGGGGATGGTCCGGAGGAGAACCGCAGAGATGAGCATCGGCCAAACCCCGACTCTCACCTCGGGAGTGCCCAGCTTGGCGTCCTCGACGCAGATCACGATGTCGCAGGCGCACATGAGTCCGAAGCCTCCTCCCAGGGCATGCCCGTTCACTCTCGCGATGGTGGGCTTTCCTCCCCGGATCATCAATCTGAACAGATCGGCCAAGGCGCCGCGTTGCCGGTGGAGCCCCACGGGATCGTCGAACATCCCCCCGTCCAGGTCCGCCCCGGCGCAGAAGGCCTGCTCGCCCGAGCCGGTGTAGACGAGAACCCGCACCTCGGGATCCTCCAGGGCCCGGCGGGTGCCGGAGACCAGTCCTTCCAGGGTCTTCACGGACAGCGGGTTTCTGCGATGCGGCTGATCGATGGTGAGAGTGGCTCGCCCATCTACGGCTTCATATCGAACCATGGTGCGCCTCTTTCTCGAAGGAAACGGGACAATAAGGAGAGGATGTGTTTACAAGTATGCCCTGGCGGGGTGGAGCACAACCCGCTTCTCGAACCCCCGCGGGTCAGGTGCGGGTGCGGCCTCGTTTGAAAGCAGTAGCCTTGATCCGAGTGGGCAAGGGATACGGGACAGTAACGGGTGGGTGGGCCGTGAGCCGGAGGCTTGGCCTGCGGGGATCGCCGAAGACTGATTTGGAGGTGGCCGGGAAATGGCGCTGATGATGCTGATAAGACACGGTCGGACGGCCGGCAACTCGACGGGCCGGTTCATCGGGCAGTATGACGAGAGGATCGACGAGGCCGGCGCCCGGCAGGCGTCCCTGCTGGTGCCCAGGCTGGAGCGGTTCCGACCTGACCGTCTGATCTCAAGCGATCTGCAGCGTTGCACCCAGACAATGGCGCCTTTCGCCTCGGCGGCCGGGATGGAGGTCGAAACGGATCCTCGGCTGCGGGAGGTGGGTGACGGGGAGTGGACCAACCGGACCCAGGAGGAACTCTGGGCGGGATGGCCCGACTTGATGAGCCGCTACTTCGGCGGGGAGGACGTGCCCCGACCCGGAGGGGAGCGATGGGTGGACGTCCGCCGGCGCGTGGTGGCCGCCTTGAACAGCATCGCTTCGGAGATGGGACCGGCCGAGAGGGTGGTCATCTGCACTCACGCCGGGCCTTCTCTCCTGTTCGCCTCCTGGATTACCGGGGTGGAGCTTCCCGGAAACATCTTTCTGGGGCCCTTCTCTCCCCCGGGGAATGCTTCGGTAACCCTTGCCGATCCGCACGCGCCTCTCATGATCAGTTGGAACGAGACCTGCCACCTCAAAACCTAGAGGGGCGTCTCGTCCCTCAAGAACGTCGTCAGCGGTTGGAGGAGTCCCTTATCTCGGCGGCCAGCACAGCCCACTCCTCCTCGGTGAGGATGGCGTCTCCCGCCATGCTGTAGATTCCTAACCGCTGGAGCCTTCCCGAGTACCGGGAGACGATCCGGTCGGCAAGCTCTGAGACCGGAGCCACCACCGCCACTTCATGGACGACCTCATCGGGGATCGCATCCGCCATCTTCTGCCATTCTCCCCGCCTGGTCATGGCGGTGAGCGTGGGACCGAAGTCCCAACCATGGCTGTCTAGGACCGGCGCGTAGCTGGGAGTGGAGGCATAGAAGGCAATCTGTTCCTTCACGGCCCGGACGGAGCCTTCCATCTCCCTGGCGTCGCGGCCGGTCACCACGAAAACGGGAGCCGCTACCGCCACGTCCTCGAGAGAACGTCCCGCTTGTTCGGCGCCTTCCTCGATGGCGGGCAACACCACGTCGTCCAGGTACTTGACGGTGTGAAAGGGGTGGACGTGAAACCCGTCGCACACCTCACCGGCCAGGCGGCTCAGCATCGGCCCCACCCCTGCGATGTAAACCGGAATCTCCGGCATTCGGTTTGGACCGGGATTGAAAAAGGGGGTCATCAGGGTGAGCCGGTAGAACTCTCCCATGTATCTAAGCCGGGTCCCGTTCTGGAAGCAGTCCCACACCGCCCGGACCGCCCCGATGTAGTCCCGGAGCCGGGCGGTGGGGCGGGACCACTCCGTAGAGAAGCGGCGGGTGATGTGCGGTCTGATCTGGGTGCCCAATCCCAGCAGGAACTTGCCGCCCGCCACGAGTTGCATGTCCCAGGCCATCTGGGCCATAACCATCGGCGACCGGGGGAAGGCCAGGGTGATGGAGGTACCGATCTCCAGTCCGGGCTCGGCATGGGAAGCCAGGCACCCGGAGAGGAAGGGTTCGTGGCTGGTCTCGGCAGTGAAGAAGCCGTCGTAGCCGATCCGGGCTGCCCGACGGGAAGCCTCGGGGGCGGCTGTGGGCGGCAGGCTGGGGAAGTAGTAGTCGAATTTCATGGTCTGGGTCCCTGATTATCTCCGGTTGATGGCCACACCCCGGACATTAGACTCATGCCCCATAATGAGACGAGTCTTCAAAATGGCGGTGGTCGTGGGAGGGATCGGCGCATTGGTTTGGAGCATGCGAAAGCGCGTTCGCATCGCCATCGGACGAGGGCCCTCCGAGCCTGATTTTCACATTATCGAGCCCAACCCCGAGGAACCCGAGGGTGCGACGTCCGCCGAAGCGGAGCAGGATCCCGATGCAGAACCGTCTCCCGACTCCGATCCCGACGAAGCCGGGTCTGACTCTCAAGACGAGACCCGCTGATCCCCGGCGCGGTCAACTGAACGCTGGAGAGAGCCTCCAGAGGACGCCAGCGTCTGTGTCCGAAGGCTCGCCCTATCTGGTTGATCCCGACCGGCTGGGAGAGGTGGTGGGCGCCGATGAGCCCTCCTTCCGGTCCGACCAACTCCGGGAGTGGCTGTACAGGAACCCGGTGCTGGACGCCCGGGACATGACCAACCTGCCGGGTGATCTACGTGGCGCTCTCTCGCACCGGCTGTGGCCTTTTGAAGTGGAAGAGCATCAGAGCGCCGATCGGGGCGCCACGCACAAGTGGCTGTTCAGGACCGGCGACCAAGCGGCCATCGAGTCGGTGGTGATGGGATACAGGACCCGCACCACCCTGTGCGTGTCATCCCAGGCCGGGTGTGCGCTGGCCTGCACGTTTTGCGCCACGGGACAGTTCGGTTTCGAGAGGCACCTGCAGGCAGGGGAGATCGTTGCCCAGGTGGCGTACGCCAACGCCTTTCTCCGAGATCACCCCCTCCGAAGTTCCCCGGCCCGGGTGACCAACGTGGTGTTCATGGGCATGGGGGAGCCCCTGGCCAACTATCCCCGGCTGCGGAAGGCAATCGGGTTGATGGTCGGTGAGATGGGCATGTCCGCCCGATCCCTCACTGTTTCCACCGTGGGCGTGGTGCCCGGGATACGCCGGCTGGCCGACGATCCCTGGCCGGTAAACCTGGCCGTGAGCCTGCACGCCGCGGATGACGACCTGCGTTCCCGGCTGGTCCCACTCAACCGGCGATATCCCCTCTCGGAGGTCGAGGCGGCTGCCTCCTACTTCTTCGAGAAGAAAGGGAGAAGGGTCTCTTTGGAGTGGACCATGATCAGGGGCGTCAACGATCACCGTACCCAGGCCGCCCGACTGGTTCCGATAGCCCGGCGCCTTCGGGCCCACGTCAACCTGATAGCCCTCAACCCAACCCCTCTCAGCAGCGACATGCCCTCCACCCCGCAGGCGATCCGGCGTTTCGCAGCCGCGCTGCGGGAGGGCGGGGTGAACGTAACGGTACGGGACACCCGGGGAACCGAGATAGACGCCGCCTGCGGTCAGCTCCGGGTCAGGTCCAGCGGCAGGAGCTGACAGGGCACCCGGTCGGCGTCCGCTAAAACGCAACGGCCTTGGTATCGTCGCCTTCATGGATAAAGAGGCGGGAATCACCCCCGAGTTGATACGGGTGCGGGCCGATGAGCGGTTCGACGAGGCGCGGATTGCGGCTTACCTGCGTGATCGACTGCCCGGGAGCGACCTCCCCCTGACGGTCCGGCAATTCGCGCGGGGGAAGGCGAACCTCACCTATCTGCTCGTTTATGGCGATCCCCGAACGCCCACCACAGAGTACGTGCTCCGCCGTCCGCCGCTCGGTCCGGTCGCGCCGGGCTCGCACGACATGGCGCGTGAGTACCGGGTGCTGTCCAACCTGTGGCGCGCCTTTCCCCTGGCAGCTCGCGCTTATCTCTTCTGTGACGACGAATCGGTGCTGGGCGCCCCGTTCTTCGTCATGGAGCGGCGACGGGGGGTGGTGGTGCAGGGTGCGATCCCCCCGGAGTTCGGAGGCGGGGAGGACCCCGGCGCCAACCGGAGGCTTTCGGAGGTGGTCGTCGACACCCTGGCCGAGTTCCACGCGGTGGATCCGGACTCGGCCGGGCTGGGGGACCTGGGTTATCCGGAGGGCTTCATGCAGCGCCAGATGCAGGGATGGCTGGGACGCTGGCGTGGCGCTCGGCATGAACCCAATCCGCTGGTCGACGAGTTGTCCCTCTGGTTGGAGGAGACGATGCCGACCTCGCCCTCGCCCACCCTGCTCCACAATGACTGGCGGCTGGACAACATGGCTGTCGATCCCGGGGACCCGGGAAGGTGCGTAGCCGTCTACGACTGGGACATGTGCACCCGCGGAGATCCGTTTGCCGATGTCGGTACGCTGATGGCCTGCTGGTTCGACCGCGATGAGCAGTCGATCTTCCTTGATCCCATGCCGACCCGCTCCCGGGGCTTCATGACACGGCGGGAAGCGATCCTGCGCTACGGTCGGAAGTCGGGCCGGGACATCTCGAACATGAACTGGTACCTGGTGTTCGGTACCTTCAAATTGGCCGTGATTCTTCAGCAGATATACATTCGCTGGCTGCGGGGACAGACCAAGGACGAACGGTTCTCCAACATGGGCAAGGACGCCGCCGCGCTCTTCGAAATGGCTGCTGACCGGAGGTCCGCCTGACAGGCCCGATCGACTCGCCGGGAGGCCTTGGGCGGGAGCATTGCACCGATGGGTTAACCATGGCGAATAGTGGCGCGATGCTTATAAAAAACCACTGTTCATCTTCTGCCAAAGTATATTGTATTCTGTATAGATTTATGCAGAATTAGTGGAGTCTGTGTGCTACAGTTCACACAAATGGAGCAAGGTCTTCCCGAAAAAAAAGAAGTCGTCGCCGCTTGGCTGAACAGGATTCCCGCCGCCGGAGTTGGAATAGCGGTGGACTATCAGCAGTCCTACGGGCTCAGTTACGTGGACGCCAAGGCATTGGAGCTTCTTTACTCCGCCCCGATGGGTCCTCGCCAACTCGCCGAGAAGCTGCAGATGAGTCCGGCCGGGATCACGAAACTGGTTGACCGCCTGGAACGGCGCGGGTTGGTCCAGCGTCGACGCCATCCGGTCGACCGGCGCCGTTCGATGGTGCTCATCACCGATAAGGCTCTCGGCTCCAGCTTTCAACGCCAGCAGGTGCGGGACCTGATAGACAAGGCGGTTGGAGACGCCACAGAGAACCAACTGGAAGTGCTGTACGCATTTCTGGAAGGACTGGGCCAGGAGTTGGAGAGCGAGGGGCTGATCAAGGCCTAGCCTCTTCGGAGCGGGATCGGTGTAGCCTGCCCACTGTGACGAGACTGGCGGTCTCCGGACCCTCCCCAAAGTGTGCCGAGGCCGGAGCGGCCATGGGCAGGGCAGGGGGCAACGCGGTGGACGCCGCCCTGGCCGCCATGATGGTGGGCCTGGTGACCGAGATCGCGGTGATCGCTCCGGGTGCGGGGGGCTTCGCGACGGTGGGAGGACCCGATCACCCCCCGGTGGTGTACGACGGCGCGATGGCGATGCCCGGGCTGGGATTGGACCCCGACCGGTTGGGAAGCGGAGGGGTTCCGGTGCACCTCGGGTACGGCGGGGGAGTGGACACCATCGTGGGACCGGGCAGCGTGGCCGTTCCGGGAGGTTGGGCGGCCATGAGGGCGGTATGGGAGGATTACGGGTCCGCTCCATGGAGAGAGATCGTGGCCCCCGCCCTCGACCATGCTCGGCGGGGATTCCCGCTGGGCTCGGTTGCCGACTACTACCTGCAGTACTCCTTCGATCCCATCTTCTCTCTGGATCCCAAGTCCCGAGCGGCTCTTCACAACGGGAACCGACGACGCAACGCCGGCGAGTTGATCTGGGTACCCGGTCTGGCGGACGCCCTGTCCGCTATCGCCACCGACGGCACCGAGGTGCTGTACGGGGGCGATCTGGGCCAGGACATCTCGGACGACATTCTTCAACGAGAGGGAATCATCACCCGGCGGGACCTGTCCGAGTACCGGGTGCGGAAGCGCTCTCCGATAGTCCTCGGGCTGGATGGATGGACCGTGGCGCTCAATCCCCCTCCGGCGGTGGGCGGGGTGGCGCTGGCGGGGATGCTGGCCAAGGTGGGCCTGGAGCCGCCGCTGTCGCCCCGAAGCCTCATAGAGGCGCAGTTGGAGGTGCTTGGCTACCGCTCCACCCACATAGACGGCGCCCGGGATTGGAGGGAGGGAATCGGAAGGATGTCGAAACTGATGCTGGCGGGTTTGGGCTCTGCGTCCACGGTGAACATCTCGGCGGTGGATTCTTCCGGTCTGGCTTGCGCGGTCACCTTGTCAGGAGGGTACGGATCCGGAGTGATCGCGGGCGGAAGCGGCATGTGGATGAATAACTCGCTAGGCGAGATTGAGCTGACCGGCGGGAAGTTCCACGGCCAGTCTCCGGGGCAGCGTCTCATGTCGAACATGGCCCCCACCGTCATGTGGAGGGACACGGGGGCGGTGGTGGCGGCCGGGTCCCCCGGAGCCGACCGGATCACCACCGCTCTGCAGGCCACGCTGCTCTCGGTGATCGTGGACGGATGTTCGCTGGCCGAAGCGGTGGAGCGCCACCGCGCCCATGTGGAACGCACGCCGGAGGGGTGGAGTCTCCGTTACGAGGAGGGGTACTGTACCGACGGCCTGGAGATCCCTCTCCGCGGCTTCGACGGACGCCACATGTATTTCGGAGGGGTCAGCGCCGCCGCACTCCACCCCGACGGATCGATGGAAGCGGTTGCCGACTCTCGCCGGGTCGGAAGGGGGATCGTCGTATAAAACGGGCGGATTACTCCTTCCTGGGCAGGTGGCAGTGGGCGGTTGCCCATCTGGTGGTGCTTGCCTTGGTCCTTGTGCTGGTCAATCTCGGGTTCTGGCAACTGCGACGCCTGGAAGAGAAAAGGCTTGACAACCAGGTGGGTATGGCGCGCAACGCCGCCGATCCCCTCGATCTGGAGTCGATGGTGGCCGGAGCCGGATCCGAGATAGACACCCTTGAGTTCCGGCGGGCCGTCACACGGGGTGAGTGGGACGGCGCTTATGAGGTGTATGTCCGCTCCCAGGTGAGAGAGGGTCGCTCCGGTCTGTGGGTGATCACTCCGCTGGTCTTGGCCGATGGCCGGGCGGTCATGGTCAATCGGGGGTGGATTCCGGTCGAGTTGGACCGCAGAGCGGCCGGCCCCCCGGCAGGGGAGGTGGAAGTCACCGGGGTGGTGAGAGCATCCCGTCCCCGGTCAACTCTGGGTCCCGAGGACCGGCCGGGAGCCGAGGACACCATTGCCCGGGTGGATCTGTCCGTCCTCGACGGCTATGTCCCGCACCCTCTGCTGGGCGTGTATCTGGAGGAGTCCTCAGCCAACCAGTCTGACTGGCCCCTCCGGCTGGCCCAGCCCACCTTCGACGACGAGGGCTCCCACCTTGTCTACGCCGTCCAGTGGTTTTCCTTCGCCTTGGTGGCCTTGGTGGGCTACGGGGCCATGATCAGGGCCACCGCTCACCGTCGCTACCGTCCCGCCGCTCCGGTGGAGTGAGCCAGACCCTCGACCACCGAGGCGTTGGGGAGGCGCTCCAACAGGCGGGGATGGGCAAAGATCTTGGCGGTGCGGACGCCTGCTCCCAGTAACACCTCCGGACGCTCCATTACGGCCTCGTCGATGAGCAGGGGAAGGTCCCCGTCCAGCCCGAAGGGGTTCACGCCCCCGATCTCCATTCCGGTCACCTCCCGGGTCAGTTCGGCCGACGCGAACGACAGCCGGGACACGCCCATTACCTGCTTCACGCGGTGGTTGACGTCCAGCCGCGTGGTGGCCAGGAGCACGCAGGCGGCCATCTTCCCCTTGGGACGCTTTGACGCCACCAGGATGGTGTTGGCTGCGTCGTCGAGAGGGACTCCGTACTTCTCGCAGTAGGGAAAGGTGTCGGCGAAGTCGGGATCGCATTCCACCACCCTGAACGGCATCCCGGTGGAATGCAGGGCGGCGGCCACTTTGGGAGGCAGCAGATCGACGCTCATGGCCGTCTCAGACTAGCAGCGCCTCTTTCAGGTCGGCGAGGTTGTCGAGGGGAGCATCGCAGGTGAATCGGTGGCACACGTAGGCGAGCGTTCTGCCGGCCTCGCCCCGGTCGGAAAGGAGGGGCACCGCCCCACCGTACTCCGATCCGGGCAGGTCCAAACCGTCGCCGACGGCAAGCACCAGTCCCGGGCGGAGCAATGCCTGGACCTGATGGGCCCACCGGGCCGCCTCCGGCCCCACCAGGGCCACCTCCCGCGGCCCGGAGTCGAGAGCATGGGCCACCGCCAGGAGGCTGCCCGCCGCCGAGGGCGCCTTCTCCATCAGGACCGCACCGTCCCGCACCGCCTCCTCCGCCAGGGACCACCACTCGGCCTCTCCGCTGTACTGGCCGAGGGTCAGCAGTGCCTCGGCAGCCAGGGAGTTGCCGGACGGCGACGGATTGTCCATGAGGTCCTTGGGCCGGGCGATCAGACGGTCGGCGTCGTCACCTGTGGCGAAAAAGCCCCCGGACGGATCCTGGAACAGCAACGGGATGGCCCGGGCGAGCCCGGCGGCCTCTTCGTACCACTCTTCCTCCCCCGTGGCTTGGTAGAGGGCGAACAGCCCGGTGGCCATCGCCCCGTAGTCCTCCAGGAATCCGGGACCTCCCCGCTTCCCCTTCGCCCATACCCGGGAGAGCCGTCCCGTGCGATGGTCTCGCATCTCTCCGAGAACGAAGCGGGCCGCCGCACGGGCTTCGGAGAGGTAGTCGTCTCGTCCAAGGACCGCGCCGGCCTCCGAGAACGCTCGGATGGCCAGGCCGTTCCAGGCCGCCAGGACTTTGTCGTCGAGGCCCGGGCGCACCCGGCGGGAGCGCACCTCGAGCAGGCGCTGTTTGGCCTTCCGGACGGCCTCGGGGGTCGGCGCCAGGGCGCTCTTTCGGGTCAGAATGTTGGCGCCCTCGAAATTTCCCCCTGCGGTTGCTCCGAACCACTCGGCCACCTCTCGGCCGCGCGACGGGCCCGCCCTCTCCACCAATTCCTGCAAGGACCACACATAGAAGAGTCCCTCGACTCCCTCCGAGTCGGCGTCTTCGGCGGAGTAGAACCCTCCGGGGGGGTTGCGCATGTCCCGCACCAGGTAGTCGAGTGTCTCGACGGCCACCGCCCCGAAAGCACCCTCCCGCAGCTTCTCGCCGGCCCACAGATAGATGCGCGCCAGGGTGGCGTTGTCGTACAGCATCTTCTCGAAGTGGGGAACCAGCCATCGCTCGTCCACCGAATAGCGGGCGAAACCTCCGCCCAACTGGTCGTAGATCCCGCCGGCGGCCATCCGTTCCAGGGTGAGGCCCAGCATGGAACCCGCGCTCGGCGCCCAGGGTTCGTCCAGCAGCGCCAGGAGGTACTGCAGGAGAGGTTGTTGGGGGAACTTGGGCGCCCTGCCGAACCCGCCGTGGGTTGGGTCGAAGGAAGAGCGGATGTGGAGATAGGCCTTTTCCAGAAGATCGGAGTCGGGGAGTGTGTCCCCGGAGGGAATCCGCCGTCCTATCACCGAAGAGAGCTTGGAAGCCTGCTCCGCAACCAGGTTTCCCTTTTCCCGCCAGGCCTCCGACACCGACTCCAGCAGTTGTGTGAAAGAGGGCATCCCTCCCCTCGGCCGGGGTGGATAGTAGGTTCCGGCATAGAAGGGCTCACCATCGGGGTTCATGAAGACGGTCAGCGGCCATCCTCCCCTGCCGGTGAGCATCTGGCACGCCTCCATGTAGATGGTGTCGATGTCAGGTCGCTCCTCGCGGTCCACCTTGATGTTCACGAACAGCCGGTTCATTATCTCGGCCGTGGCGGGATCCTCGAAGGACTCGTGGGCCATTACATGGCACCAGTGACAGGCTGAATAGCCCACCGACAGCAAGACGGGCACGTTTCTTGACACCGCTTCCGCGAATGCCTCGGGTCCCCACTCCCACCAGTGCACGGGGTTGTCGGCGTGTTGGAGGAGGTAGGGCGAAGTCGAGGAGGAGAGCCGGTTAACCATGCGTTTCCTTGAGGATAAGGACCTTCCGCCTGCTCGGCGCCAAGATGGCTTCGGTATCTACCGCATCTTCGTAATATCTGTTTGTTGTGAGGTTGCCATCGATCGGCTAGCCGTTTCCTCGGGAACGCGTCGGACTTTTCGGGCGAGGAGAATCCGGATAGCGGCGGTTCTGTTAATGGTGAGCGCGCTGATGTGGAGCGGCATGTTCCCGGCGGTCGGAACACACCGGTGGGGGATGGCGGGACCGGTGCCTGTCCTGGCGCAGACGGATCCTCCCAATCCTTGGGAGAATGATCCTCTGAGACTGGTTCCCTTCGGCACCACCTCCCACAGGGTCTATTCCCTGTCTCAGGATCTCTGGGAAGTGTGGGTGTGCAGGGTCCCCGGCTGGGACACGCAGGTCGACCTCGGGGAGGCTGTGGACTTTCTGAACTCCACCGTGGCGCCCTACTTCCGGGAACTGTCGGACGGCAGGTACCAGCCGGTCTTCAGACAGGGCGGCCGGGTGGAGAGCGGCGATGAGGTGGCGAGCGGGCCCGGGTTGGAGGAAGGCGACTTCGCTCCGGGGTGCGCGGAGGCGGTCCGTCTGCAGGCCGCCGAGCGGGAGGGGGAGCGATTCCCCGAGGAGACCGGACCGGCAGGCGCCTTGATCGTGGTGGAGTTCGAGGGATACCGGACCGGCCACGGAACATTCGGCAACCTGTGTCCCGAGGGTTACCAACCCGGGTGCGAACCGTCCTATCCGACCAATGGCAGGCGGGTGGTGGTTGGCGCCGGGGCAGTCGTCGCCCAACCGCCCCTCGAGAACCCCTTCTGGTCGTTGGTAGTGCACGAGATGGGTCATGCCCTGGCATGGCCGCACTCCTACAGCGGCAAGTTTTCGACCACCCGCCCCGGCGCGCTGGGGTTCTACGACAACCCGATGGACATTATGAGCAACATCCCGCTGACCGCCCCACAGGGGACCACCGTCTACCACCGGTATGCGGCCGGCTGGATCGACCCCTCCTCGGTGGACATCTATCGGGGCGGCAAGGAGATCTACCTGCTCCATCGGGGGGGAGCGGCGGCGGGTCTGGCGCAGATGGTGGTGATACCGGCCCACATCGTCAACGGAACCGAAGCGGATGAAACGAATGCGGTGGGGGGCGGCCACTTCTACGTGTTGGGAGTCAGGCGACTGGCCGGCCTGGACGCAGGCGTGCCCAAGGTGGGAGTGGAAGTGTACGAGATCGATCAGCGCAGGCAGGCCTGTGAGTCCCGTGCGCGGTCCTGGCTGCCCCACTGGCCCTGTTTCGCGGTTTGGACCAGGATCGCCCAGGCCGTGGCGCCCAGCGTCTTCGGGGCCGTGGACCATGTGATCTCCATCGACGAGAGGATCCGGTTGGGGGAGACCCTGATCAAAGTGGTCAGTGCCGATGCCGACTCATTCGTGGTGAGCGTGGACACCCGGGAATCCGGTCGCTTTCTCGATGACGACGGTCTCGTTCATGAACAGGACATTGAGACCATCGCTTCCCGGGGAATCACGCTGGGATGCGGTGTCCGTCTATTCTGTCCGGACCGGCCGGTGACCAGGGCAGAGATGAGCGCCTTTTTGGTCAGGTCTTTGGGAAGTGGGGCCCCGGCGCTGCAGGGCGCCCTGGGCGCCGAGCCCCCTTGGGATGGTCTTACTGTCTCCGGCGCTCCGGTGTTTTCAGATGTGTCGCCAACGGACTGGTTCGCCCCTTATGTGGAACAGTTGGCCGGAAGGGGGATCACGGTCGGTTACGGGGATGGTTCCTTCGGTCCGGACCGGAGCGTCACACGCGGAGAGATGGCGGTCTTCATGGTCAGGGCCTTCGGAATCCCCACCGCCCAGCCCACCGGGCTGTTCGATGATGTTCCCACGGACGCCTTCTACGCCGGCGCCGTGGAAGCACTGTATTCCTCGGGCATCACTGTGGGCTGCCAGGCGCCTGCATCGGCCGGCGGCGCCGGGGCACAGCTCTACTACTACCCCTCCGACGAAGTCTCCCGGGCCCAAATGGCCTCCTTCCTGGCTCGCGTACCGCAAGGAGGCCAGTGACCGATCCCCCTGCGCGGCGGTCGTGTTGACGCCGCCTGCCCGGCTTCTATCATGACCAACAGCACATCGCGGTTTGGCCCCGAAAGGACACACATGGGTGCGGGTGAGAGATTCTTGGTGACCGGCTCGGCCGGCTGCATCGGATCATGGGCGATGCACCTCCTGGACCAGGAAGGCACGGAGGCGATCGGCCTCGACCTCTCCACCGACCACCGCCGTTTGCGTCTGCTAACCGACCGGCAGGGGTCCATGACTCTCCTGCAGGGTGACATCACCGACACCGAGTCGGTTCTCGGGATAGTGGCGTCGGAGGGAATAACTCACATCGTTCATCTGGCCGCATTGCAGATTCCCTTCTGCCAGGCCGATCCCGTCGTCGGGGCGCAGGTCAACGTGGTGGGCACCATCAATGTGCTGGAAGCGGCGCGCCGATCCGATGTGGCCGGCCTGGCCTACGCCAGTTCGGTGGCGGTGTACGGTCCCCCCGACCTGTACCCCGACGGCGTGGCGGACGACTCTCCCTTGGCGCCGACCACCCTGTACGGGGCCTACAAGCAGGCCAACGAGCGCTCGGCCAAGGTCTATGCAGCCGACCACGGGGTTTCGTCGGTGTGTCTCCGTCCCTGCTCTGTGTATGGCGTGGGGAGGGACCAGGGATTGACGTCGGCGCCCACCCAGGCGATGGTTGCCGCGGCGGCCGGCACGCCCTATCGCATCCCCTTCGGAGGAGCTTCAACATTCCAACACGCCGGGGAGGTGGCCCGGCTCTTCATCGCCGCGGCCCGGGCCGATGTGGACGGCGCCCACGTCTACAACCTGGGCGGCCCCACTGTCCGGATCCCCGATGTGATCTCGCTCATCTCGGACGAGGTGCCGGGAAGCGAGATCACCTACGGCGGGGATCCCCTTCCCCTGCCCGACCACTACGACGGGTCGGGCTTGGACCGCCTGTTGGGCGGGGTGGAATACCTCTCCATGGAGGAGGGCGTCCGCTCCTCCATCAGCCGATTCCGGGAACTCCTGGCCGACGGCCTGATCGCACCCCCTGCTTGAAAGAAGGCGCCGGGGAGGGATGGGAGCAGAGGTCGCGAAGAGAAGGTAAAGAAAAAGCCGGCGGGGGGTTGACTGCTGTCACAGGCGCGATGCACATTGATGGGGTCGAACACCTCCCGGTCCGTTCCGACGTCGTCCGGACCGCACGAAGGAACGCCCCAGGCGTGCAGGAGGTCATATCTTCTCGAACGGGTCCCCAAATAGGGGCTGGTGGACCGCGTTCGAACCTGTGGTGGTGGCGGCGGGGGATGGGCCCAATGGGTGAGGAGAGCCGGGCCGGTTTTCGCGACATAGGGAATAGTTTCCCAGCTCTTGCGTGGAACCGGCGAGGTTTACCAGCGAACCCTGTTAAAGCAGTTGGCGAGCGCCCCGGGGGGACGCTCGCCAACTTTGGTCGGTTGCTTCTGGTGGGTTAGCAGGTGAAGTTCATGAACTCGTAGTTGTGAACGTAGAACGCCACCGTGCCGGGGAGGCTGTCCCACTGCAGACACGCGTCCTTGGCATATAGCAAGTCCGCGAAGGCAATGGGAAGACCCAGGCGGTTCTCGACCGCGAAGTCGAACAACGCTCCCGCGGTGGTCTCCTTCTCCTCGTCGGTTCCGCCCTCACCGGAGAGAGCCTCGTTGATCAACCGGTCAAGCTCCTCCGACTCTCCGGAGTAGGAGAGACGGTCGGTGGTCCGGCTGTAGAAGCTCCACAACTGGGTGCCCGAGTTGTAAACCGGCGGCGGGTAGCAGAACGCGAAGTTGGCTTCCCGGGTGCTGGTCAGCCCTTCAACTATCCCGTACTCGGTGAACTGGGTGTTGACCGAGATACCCAGGTTGGTCCACTGCTGGGCAACGGCTTCCGCCACCTTGCCGCACCAGGGACGTCCCGGGTGCTGGGCGAAGTCGATGGTGATCTCCAGATCGCCGGGAGTGGCATAGCCGGCCTCGGCCAGCAGCGCCGTGGCCCGGTCGGGATCGAAGGGATCGGACTCGCAGTTGGGGTCGAAACCGGGGAAGTGCGGCCACCAGGAGTGGACGCAGGCGTTCTCGGTGGTTCCCCTGCCGGCCAAGATGAAGTCCACGATCTCCTGGCGGTCGATAGCCAGCGAAAGTGCTTCGCGGATCAGCTTGGCGTTGCCCGGGTTGGTGTGGTCGCTCCAGGGAGGCGGATTCTCCGCCGCCGCTCCTGTCGGGTTCACGTAGTTACCCGTCAGGTAGATGGTCGGCATGCTCTGGTTGGGGAGGGATTGGATCCCCAGCTTCGCCGCTTCGGCAGTGGGAATCTGCTCGGCGCTGAGGGTCATCAGATCGGCGTCACCCACCGCCAGCATCGCCAACCGGGTACCGAACTCGGGAACGGCCTTCCTTACCACCTCACCGATGGAGGGCGGCCGGGCGTAATGCTCTGCGAAAGCCTCGAACACCAGCTCCACACCCGGAGTGTGGCTCTTGAACTGGTAGGGACCGGCGCCGATCGGGTGCAGCGCGGCTGCATCCTCTCCTACTTCCTCGATGTACTTGCGAGAGGTAATCGGGAAACTGAGGGCCATCTCACTCAAGGCGGGCAGGACCTCAGGGGCAGGTAAGCCATCCACGGAGACCAGCTTGAAGTTGTAGTCGTTGATGACCTCCACCGCCACCCTGGCAAGGACGGCCGCGGCCGGGCTGTTAGTGCCTTCTCGGATGGCGAGTTCATGGCTGAACACGACGTCGTCGGTGGTCAACTCTCCCCACCCCTGGTGGAACTGAACCCCCTCGTGGATCTCGAAGGTGAACTCGGTGAAGTTGTCGTTCACCGACCAGGACTTGGCCAACCGGCCCTCACCCTCCACGATTTCGCCGGTCACGAAGTCGTGGTAGATCAGCGGCTCGTACATTGGCTGGAGGTTCAGCAGGGCGCCCAGGCTGCAGTTGGGGCACAGCCAGTCCTCGCCGCGCAATGCGGGCAGCAGGACGACCACTCGGTCCTGGACCATTTCGGGCGCGGCCTCCACCACCTCGGCTTGGGCTTCTGCCAGGGCGGCTTCTGCTTCGGCTGCCGCGGCTTCTGCTTCAGCCAGTGCGGCCTCCACTTCGGCCATTGCGGCCTGTGCGGCCTCGTCTCCCTCGGAGGCGGCCTGCATCGTGGCCTGCAACTCCTCCTGGGCTTCGGTCAAAGCGGCCTGGGCGTCTGCGGCTTCCGACTCTGCGGCCGCCGCGGCCGCCGCTGCAGCTTCTGCTTCGGCCTCCGCCTGGGCTGCCTCAGCCGCCGCCTCGGAGGCGGCCGCCTCAGCCGCGGCTCTGGCTGCATCGTCCGCGGCGGTGTCGTCCGCCGTAGTGTCATCGCCTCCGCAGGCGGCGGCCACCATAGCCAGCAGGAGCGCCACTGCCCACAAACGGCTTCTTGGGATATTCATCGGATCATGACTCCTTTTCGTGGGTTTTCGGGTTTCTTCTCGAAAGAAATAAAGGTACTCGGTTTCAAGCTAGTCGTGTAATTTTCTACCTGCCCGTTATCCAAGGATTTCTTGGCTCTTCAGGCTAGTTTTCGCGAAGACATGCTGAGTTTGGCCGGCCGGACCGCGGTGATCACAGGAGCGGCGTCGGGGATCGGGCGTGGGATGGCTCGCCGCTTCTCCGCCGAGGGAATGGCGGTGGTGGCGGCCGATGTCGACGCCGCCGCCCTGGAGGAGTTGGCCGCCGATCCTGACCTGCCCTCTCCGGTGAGGGTGGTCCCAACCGACGTCTCGGATCCTTCCTCGGTGGAGGCTCTGGCCGACCTGGTCTTCGAAGAGTTCGGCGAAGTGGGGGTACTTTGCAACAACGCCGGCGTGGGCCCGATGGGGACCATCTGGGAAGTCGATGTCCCCGAATGGGAGTGGGTGCTGGGGGTCAACCTGTGGGGGGTGATCAACGGCGTTCGCTCTTTCATACCGCGGATGCTGGAAAGCGGCAGGGAGGGCCACGTGGTGAACACCGCCTCGATGGCCGGGCTGATCGCCGGGCGGGAGATGACCCGCTGGCGGTTGGGCGCCTACGCGGCCTCCAAGCACGCGGTGGTGGCCATCAGCCACACCCTCTATGCCGAGTTGCGCGCCGCCGGCGCGCCGATCGGGGTTTCCCTCCTGTGTCCGGCGGCGGTGAACACCCGCATCTGGGACACCGAGCGCCTCCGACCCCGATCAGAGTCCGAACCCAGGCGGCCTTCTTCGGAAGAAGCCGAGCGGCTGCAGGCTCAGCTACGCACCGGATTGGAGCTCGGGAATGCCCCGCCGGAGGTGGCGGAGATGGTGCTGGAAGCGGTGGTGAACGACCGCTTCTACGTCTTCACATCCCCCGGATCTCCGGAGCAGGTCGGCCGCCACGTCGGAGACCTCGTGGACCTTCGCAACCCCCCGGTGCCGGGGCTGGACTAGCCGTTAAAGAGAAGAGGGACCGGGAAGTCCCGGTCCCTCTTCGGTAAGCGCTTGTGAGTGATCTCAGCTGGTGTAGCGGAGGTACTCGTAGCGGGTCATGTAGGGGTTCCAGGGTGCCGGCAGGCCGATCCAATCGAGGTTGGAGGCAAAGGACAGCACCGAGTCCACATAGCCGATCGGGATGCCGAGCATCCGGTCGTATATGTAGTCGAACACCGCACCTTCGGCCTCCGCCAGATCATCGGGGAAGATCTGTTGCACGCAGGTGTTTACCAATTCGTTCAACTCCTCAGACTCTCCCGTGTAACTGAAGAAGTCACCGGTGCGGGTGTAATAGCCCAACAGGACGCAAGGAGCGTCGAAGAACGGCGCCGAGTACACGAAGGCCGCGTAGGCGCCTTCATTGCCCGACAGTGCCTGATAGGTCCGGAAATCGGTCTGGGTGGCTTCGATCTGAACACCTAACGCGGCCTGCCACTGCTGGGCAACCGCCTGCATCACAGCACCGGTGTAGGTGAGCTGCGGGTGCTCGGCAAAGTCGACCGGGATCACCAACTGGGAGGGATCGGGGTAGCCGGCCTCGGCCAGGAGCGCCTTGGCGGCGTCCGGATCGTAGGAGTCGACCTCGCAGTCGGGGTTGTATCCGGCGGTCGTCGGCCAGAACGACTGCACGCAGGCGCCTTCGGTGCTGCCTCGCCCGCCGAACAGGAAGTCGATGATCTCCTGGCGGTCGATGGCCAGCGACAAGGCCTGGCGCACCTTGATGTTGCTTTCATCATCATCGGTGGCCCACGGCGGGGTCTTCTCGGGGTCGTACTTGGGTTCCAGGTACTGGCCGGGAAGATAAACCGACGGGAAGCGCACTCCCGAGAGGGAGACCACCTTCAGGTTTGGATCGGCCTCCAAGCGGGGGATGTCGTCGAACGTGGTGGGTGCCATCTGCGCCTCGCCGGCGTCCATCATGGCCGCCATCGTGGCTTGCTCGTTGACCACACGGACCTCGATGATCTCAATGCCGGGAGTCACTCGCCAGTGGTTGTCCACTGTTTCAAAGGCCACCGAGATGTCCAACTCGTGACTGTGGAACTCGAAGGGCCCGGTACCGATCGGGCGGAAACTGGCCTCGTCTCTCCCCACGGTCTCCACGTAGGTCTTGGAGACGATCGGCATGGCGGGGATCACTTCATTGAGGAAGTTGGGCATATTCGGATTGGGGTTCTCGAGGTTGAGAATCACCGTGTATTCATCCGGTGTATCGATGCTTGAGATTCCTATGAAGTCCGGCCGGTTGGGGTTCCTGCTGTCTTCCAACACCGACAATTCGAAGCTGAACTTCACGTCGGCGGAAGTCAACTCACCCCAGCCGTCATGGAACTGCACGCCCTTGCGCAGGACGAAGGTGAACTGGGTGAAGTCGTTGTTGTGGGACCAGGTCTCAGCAAGCTGGCCGCTGCCCTGCACCACGTCACCGGTCTGGTAGTCGCGGCACAGCAGGTACTCGTACATGGGCATCACAGTTGCCTGGCTCTGGAAGGGAGCGGTTGGGCCGAGCCAGTTCTGGTCGCCGATGCTGCCGAAGGCGAACACCACGGTGCCACGGGCGGTCTGATCCGCCGTGGACGGGGGTATGCAGGGATGGCCTTCCTGGGCCAGGTTGGTCCGGGCGGCCGCTTCGGCGGCGGCGATGGTCGCTTCGGCATCCATCGCGGCTTGTTCGGCGGCTTTGGCGGCTTCATCGGCGGCCATCTCGGCCTCTTCGAGGGCCATTGCCGCTTCCTCGGCCGCTTCCTCGGCTTCGGCCAGGGCTGCCTGGGCTTCCTCGTCGCCCGCCGCGGCGGCTTCCTTGACGGCTTCCAACTCAGCCTGTGCCGCGGCCAGTGCCTCTGCGGCTGCTGCCTCTGCTTCGGCTGCCATGGCCTCTGCTTCTGCGGCGGCTGCCTGGGCGGCGGCCGCTTCTGCTTCTGCTTCTGCCTGCGCTGCCGCTGCCGCTTCAGCCTCTGCTTCCGCTGCTGCTGCCTGGGCTGCCGCTGCTGCTGCGGCGTCAGCGTCGGAGGTGTCCTCCGCGCCGCAGGCCGAAGCCACGAGGGCCAAGGCAGCCAGCACCGCCAATATCCTTAGTTTGGTCTTCCTCATTGTTTTCCTTTCCGAGTTGGCCAACTCAAAACGGGTGTTTCCTTTTTGTTCTTTGCCAAATAGTAGACGGATGAATTCCGGCGTTTACCGGGAGGGCGGGGAGACCGCATGGCCGGTTCCGATGGCGGAGAGATCCTCTCCGACCAGGCCCAGTTGCTCCAGCCAGCGCATTGAGTCGAATCCCACCCAGTGCTCCACGATCTTTCCGTTCTCCACCCGCTGCACCATGACGGCCTGCACCCGGACCTTCTTTCCCGTGGGAGGCGCCCCCATCACCTCCCGGACGTGGGTCCCCTCCCAGGTCCACACCATGGTGCCCTTGTCGCCCTCGGCGGTGAGCACGTCGATGGTCGAGAGGCCGTCGGGGAAGTTCTGGCCGACCGAGACGAACCGCTCATACCAGGGTCGGTATCCCTGGGTGAGTCCCGGAATGCCGTGCAGGATGATGTCGGGGTGAACCAACTCCTCGAACAACTCCCAGAGACGGTCCTTCCAGGATTCGTCGGACGGGTCGGTCAGCGGGAAGTCCTTCTCGCAGTCGAGCGTGAAACGCTTCACGATCCGGCGGGTCTCTTCGGTCTGGGGATCTGCCATGTCCAATGCTCCTTTTCTTTCAGTTGACGGAGAGGTCCGCCGAGATGACTCCCAGTTGCTGTAGCCAACTGAGCTGGTCGATCACCGCCCAGTGCTCGACGATCTGTCCGTTCTCGACTCGCTCGATCGTCATCCCCCGGACCGCCAGTTTGATCCCGGTGGGAGGGATTCCCATCAGCGGCGCCGAGTGGGTGGCCTCCCAGGTCCAGTCGACCGCCGCCTTGTCGTTCTCCACCACCATCACGTTCAGGGTGGTGGCCGAGTCGGGGAAGGCGATCCCCAGTTTCTCGTAGAAGTCGTACCAGACGTCCCTTCCCCGCGGGACTCCGGGGACGCCGTGCAGCACGATGTCGGGGTGGACCAGTTCTTCGAATAGGGCCCGGAGGTTGGTCTTGAAGACCTCCAGGTTGGCGCTGGTGAGGGGAAAGTCCTTCTCTCCCTCGATTATGAAACGCTCGACGACCGCTCGGGTCTCTTCTGTTGTGGACATCGTGCTCCTTTGGGATCGGGGTCTAGGCGAATGTGAGAAGGCGCCGGGGGTTTTCGATGAGGATCCGGTCGATCAGGGCCTGGTCGAATCCCTTGTAGCGCATCAATTGCTGGACGGTGTCGGGGATGTGCTGCCAGCCGAACCCTCCGTAGCGGCGGTACCAGTGCTGGAGGGCCAGGTCATGGGAGATCAGCAGTTGGTTCTCGTAGCCGGCTTCGGCCAGGGTCATGAGGTAGTTGAGCCGCACCGCGTCGTTGGGGTCGTCGATCGGCCCGCGCTGGCGGTGGGAGGCCTCCCGTCCGAAGCCGTCGAGCAGGAGGGACGCCCCCGTGGCGGCAAGGTCCAGGAATGGCTTGGGGTCGAAAGAGTGGGGAGCCGGCCGGGAGGGGAGCCGGTGCTCGACATGGGAGAAGGCGATCCGGGAGAGGTCGCCTCCCTCCTCCTCGATGATCCTGATGGCGTCCCACACCGAGTCGGGGCTGTAGCCGGGGTGGATGGAGAGGCCGCACCCGGTCTCGTTCTGCGAGCGGATCGAGGCCCGCAGTGAGTTCTCCTCGTTGGGATGGAGCGGCCAGGACAGACCGACCTCTCCGATGATCCCCGCCTTGATGCCTCCCGCCACGCCGTCGACGATGTCGCCGGTGATCAGTTCCTGCATGCGCCCGACGCTCAGATCCGACATGTTGGACGGATGATGATGCTGGGAGTAGAACCCGGTGCCCATCACGATGTGGACGCCCGTGGCCCGGGCGATCTGCACAAGCCCCCGGGGGTCGCGGGCCAGGCCGCGGGGGGTCTGGTCCACCAGGCACGACCCGGAGTGGCGCTTGAAGAGGTTCGCCTCGTAGATGACGTCGTCAATGTCGGTCAGCCGGTAGTTGCCGTAGAAGAACCAATAGCGTTCGATGTCTCCCCGGGTCTCCAATGTGACGGGTTTGCCCCACTTGGCGGTGAACGAGGCGGCCACCCCCGGACCGTTCTGTCCCGGCTCAAGCCCCGCCTCGGGTTGAGCCGACGCTCTCTCCACCGACTCGGTCGAACCCAGCAGGGCCGTGGCTGAGGACGCTCCCATGGTCATGTCGATCAGCACATGCTCGTGAGGGAGGGTGATGCCCACCTGCTCGGGCGAGACCGGTCCCAGCACTGTCTGGATGGCGCCGGAGCGGGTAGGCATGGCCCAACATTGTAGGGAGCGTTGTAAGGGTGGGAGGCGGTGGCGCCCATGATCAAGGGACTCGGCCCAGGTCCGTGGGGCCTTACCGGAGAGCTATTCGGGGACCAAGTCCCTGTGCCTGAGGAGCAACCCGGTGACGGTGACCGAGATGATCGCCAGTGCGGCAGCCTTGGCGACCGCGCCTCCGACGCCAACCTCCACCCGGCCCAGCACTTCGGTGACGGTTTCCAGGTTGTCGGGCGTCAGGGCGGCCAGGTCCGCCCAGGCCGAGACCACGATGCGATAGATCGACGAGGCTTGAATCCCTTCGATCACGTTGCCGAGGGTCACTTCCCAGATCAGCAGGTAGCCGAGTCCCACCATGGCGGCCCGGCCGACCACCAGGCCCAGGGGTACGAACAGAGCAGCCGACGCCAGGCTCTGCAGTGCCGCCGCCACGGTCGTGGAGACCCCGATCGACCAGTCTCCGGTCACGACGCCGGCCGCTATCCAGGACGCGATCACACCGGCCTGCAGAATCACGAAGGACGCCAGCGTGGCGGCTGTGATGACTGCCAGAGAAACCACCCACCGGGACACCGGCTTCAAGAGCAGGAACGGAAGGGTGTGGGACTTTCGCTCCTCGCCCACCGCGGCGGTCGACACGACCAGGGCGGCGACCGGGAACAGAATAGAAAAACCGAGGCCCACCGTGATGTCGTTGTAAAAGGTCGCTACCTCCTCGCCCGAGCGCCCAGGGGCCAGCGCCAGAATTATGGGAGCGATGGAACCGGTCAGGACGAAGAGCCCAATCGACCGACGCAGGCCCAGCAGGCGGCCCGTCACCGAGCGGGTGATCAGCAGGAAAGCCCTCACCGCTGCTCCACCAGGTAACGGAAAACGCTTTCGAGGGAGTCGTCCTCGGCGGACACGGCCGTCACCACCGAGTGGGTCTCGACCGCGGCGACCGCGATGTCATGCCCAAGGGCGCCTGCGTCGCTGGTCCTGATCTCGACCCCGGCGGGATCGACCCGCACGGACTCCACCCAGTTACCCGCCAGGAGGCGCCGGGCCAGTCGGCGGGGCCGGTCGGTGTCGATCCGGATCAGGCGTGGAGTGTCGGACATGGCGTCGCGCAGGGCGGCCACGGACCCCGCGGCGGCCAGGCGGCCGTTGACCATGGCCACCACTCTGGTCGCCATGCGGTCCACCTCGGCCAGCACGTGGGAGGAGACGATGATGGTCCTGCCCTCCCCGCCCAGTTGCACGAAGAGGTCGATCAGGCGGGCGCGTTGGACAGGGTCGGTCCCGTTGAGGGGCTCGTCGAGTATCAGGACCTTTGGATCGTGGACCAGGGCGGCCGCGACCTTGGCCCGCTGGCGCATGCCCTTGGAGAATCCCGAGAGGGAGCGGTCGGCGTCCTCGCCGAGATGGACCGTATCCAACGCTCGCTGAGCAGCAAACCTCGCGTCCTTAACCTTGGAGAGCGCCGCGCTCCATTCGACGAAGCGGCGGGCGCTCATGTGGTTGTAGACCGCTTCGTCCTCAGGTACGAAGCCGACTTGGCGGTAGACACCGTGATCTCTCTTCGGGTTCCGGCCCAGGATGGCCGCGTTGCCCGCCGAGGGCGACAGCAGACCGGCCAGCACCCTCAACAGCGTGGTCTTGCCCGCACCGTTGGGTCCCAGTAGCCCCGTCACCCCCGGTCCGAAGGAACAGCTCACCTCTGAGACCGCCACCTTTTGCCCGAACCACTTGGAGAGGTTGGTGGCGACCACGGTGGCGTCGGGAACGTCACGCGCGTCCGTGGCCGCAGGTGCGCCGGTCACGTCAGTCTCCGGTATCGCCAGCCCACTATGAGCACGCTGATGACTGCACAGCCGATCACCCCCATGAGTGAGACTTCGGGGCCAAAGCCCCCCTGCTCCGGGATGGAGGTGTATGAGTCCAAGTCGAAGATCCAGTTGCGGACGTGTCGAGGGTGCTGTTCAAGCGCCAGCAGGGAGGTCCACCTGGTGCCGGGCGCCGAACTGGCTTCCTGGAAGAGGAGGGCGACGAGGTTGAGGCCCAATAGCACGGCGACAAAACCTGCCGCGGCATTGCCTACCCGCTTGGCGAATGAGGCGGCTAGAAAAGCCAGCGGACCATGCATCGTGAGGTAGACGAGGGCGGCTGCGGGGACTTTCCACAGAATGTCGGTGGTTCCCCCCAGGTAGGAGAGAAAGCCGGCAGGCGATACGGCCGCGTATCCCAGGTGAAGGAGAAGTTGTGGAACCAGCCAGAAGCTCAGGATGACCGCCGCGAAGGTTGCCCCCTTGGCCACCAGGTAGTCGCGCACGCCCAGGGGTCTCGAGAAATAGACGTTCAGCACTCCCTGGGTCCGGTCGGGGACCAGCAACTGGGGACCGGTGAAGGCGGCGAAGAGCAGGGCGACGCTCGATATGAAGTCGAAGAACCCGGCGTACCGCGGGAACAGACCGGAAGTGTCCAGCGAGACGGGCAGGCTGGATGAGACCCACTCTATGGCCACCAGGACCACCGCCGACCCCAGCGCAACAGCGATCAGCGTCCACGGGAACAACTTGCGTTTTGCCTTGCGCCGCAAGCCCAGTACGCGACGGTATCCCTCTTTGACAACCGCCGCCATGGCGCCGCGCCGCCCGGTGCGGGGCCCGTCGTAACTGCGATAGCCTCGGTCGAGGATGATCGCCGACTCTTGACTGCCCATCGGAGTGTCAGCCATTCGACTCCCTGGTTGCCGCCATGTACACGTCCTCCAGACTTCTCAGATCGGTGCCCATCGCCCGGATCGATGAGCCGGAAGCCGCCAGCGCATCGCGCACCGCGACAAACACGTCGTCTGTGGAACTAGCGGCCGTCACCACCCGACCGGCATGGGTGACTTCGATGCCCCTGGCGGCCAGGGCGGCCACCAGCGGCAGGGGATCACCGAAGACCTCCACCGACACAGCGGTGCCGTCGCCGGGAGGGTCGAGAGGCGCCGAGCGGAGCAACCGGCCGCCATCCAGCATCACGACCCAGTCGCAGGTCTGCTCGATGTCGTCCAACAGGTGGGATGAGAAGAGAACGTTCATTCCGAACTCGCGGAAGCGATTGATCACCTCCAGCATCTGGTCGCGCCCTCCGGGGTCGAGACCGGATGCGGGCTCGTCGAGGAGTACCAACTCGGGATCGTGCACGATGCTCTGGGCCAGTTTCACCCGTTGCTGCATGCCGGTGGAGAAGTCGCCGAGATAGCGGAATCGCTCCTCGTGCAGTCCCACCAGGAACAGGGTTTCTGAGGCGCGGCGGCGGGCCTCAGCCGGTGGGATGCCGGCCAGTTCGGCGGCGTAGGCGACGAAGTCGGCTGCGGTCTGGTCCCGGGGAAGGCAGCTTCCCTCCGGCATGTAGCCGATCTTGGCGCGGAGTCCGGCGGCGTCCCTGGAGACCGGTGTTCCGAACACCGCCACGTCTCCCGAGGTCGGGGCTGCCAACCCCAGCAGCAGTCTGATCAGAGTGGTCTTTCCCGCCCCGTTGGCGCCCACCAATCCGGTTATACCGGGTGGAACGCGGAGATCGACCCCGGCGAGAGCTCTCACCTGCCCGAAGTGTTTGTGGAGGTCCCGGGTCTCGACGATCGGCGAGTCTGGGAGTCGCCGACCGGTCGGTCCGTCACTCACGGGGGTCGGCGTCCCGGGGGCGCATCTGGTCAAGTGATGTCGTGCTTCTGCTCATGCAATACAAATATGGGGCGTCCGAGACGGCCTGTCTATGGGGGATAACCCTGGTTTCTGTGGGGTATCACCCTGAATGCAGGCCCTCTGCCGTGGAGCCAACGTGGCGCTGGCCTCGACCTGGGGCCGCCCCCACGATGCTCCCTGCCTTGACGCCAAGCTGTCGCCGGTCGATGCTAGGCAAAGGTCAGCAGGCGCCGGGGGTTCTCGATGAGAATCTGGTCGATCAGTTCCTGGTCGAATCCCTTGTAGCGCATCAGTTGCTGGACGGTTTCGGGGATGTGCAGCCATCCGTGCCCCCCGTACTTGCGCTGCCAGTGCTGGAGGGCCAGGTCGCTCGAGATCAACAGCTGCTGGCGGTGGCCGGCCTCGGCCACCGCCATCAGGTAATTGAGCCGGATCGCGTCGTTGGCAAAATCCACCGGGCCGCGCTGGCGATAGGACTGCTCCCAGCCGAAGCAGTCGATGGAGAGGTTTACGCCGGTCTTGGCCAACTCCACGAAGGGGGCGGGGTCGAAGGAGTGGGGCGCGGGCCGCGACGGAAGCCGGTGTTCGAGATGGCAGATGACGGTCCGGGAGAGGTCGCCTCCCTCCTCTTCGAGGATCCGGACGGTGTCCCAGATGGAGTCGGCGCTGAAGCCGGGGTGGATGGACAGGGGGGCGCCGGTCTCTTTCTGGGAGCGGACCGACGCCCGGAGCACCTTCTCCTCGTTGGGGTGAAGCGGCCAGGTGAGGCCGACCTCCCCGATGATCCCCGCCTTTATGCCCCCCGCCACGCCGGTGACGATGTCGCCGGTGATCAACTCCTGGACGCGGGAGACGTCCAACTCCGACATGTTGGAGGGATGGAACTCATAGGCGTAGAAGCCGGTCCCCATCACCACGTGCACCCCGGTGGCCCGGGCGATCTGCGCCAGTCCCCGCGGGTCGCGGGCAAGGCCCCGTGGGGTCTGGTCCACCAGGCAGGTCCCTCCGTGCCGTTTGAACAGGTTGGCCTCGTAGATGACGTCGTCGATGTCGGTGATCCGGTAGTCCCCGTAATAGAACCAGTGACGGGCGATGTCGCCGCGGTTCTCCAGGGTTATCTGTTGTCCCCACTTGGCGGTCCAGGTCGCAGCCACCCCCGGGCCGTCCTGTCCCTTCTCCCATCCGGCCTCGGGGATCTCGGCAGCCTTCTTGGCCGACTCCCCGGAGTTCACCAGCGCGATGGCAGACGACTGGCCCATGGTCATGTCGATCAGCACATGCTCGTGGGGGAGGGTTATGCCCAGGATGTCGGGGGAGATAGTCCCCAGCACCGTCTGGACTTTGCCTTTCTGCGTGTTCGTAGAAGCCATGTTGAGGGGAGCGTAACAAGGAGGCGTGGAACTCCTACCGCCCTCGTATGATGATTCTCTGTGGAGTCCCCTTGGTCGAGGGACCAGTCGGATGTCCCAGGAGGACGCCGGCGACGTCGGAGTCGGAGAGGAACGCCCGGAGCATGAGAATGGAGCGAGAGATCCAGGCGGTTGACCTGCACGCCGCCGGAGAGCACGCTCGGGTGATCGTGGGCGGGGTGGCGGATGTGCCGGGCAACTCGATGTTCGAGAAGATGCAGTACCTGGAACGGCACGCCGACGGACTCCGGAAGCTCATGCTGCGGGAGCCCCGCGGCTATCCGGCCGCCAACTGCAACCTGGTCCTTCCTCCCACGGTCCCCGAGGCCGACGCTGGGTTCGTGATCATGGAACAGACCGAGTACCCGCCCATGTCGGGGCACAACACGATGTGCGTCGTCACCGCTCTCATCGAGACCGGGATGGTCCGTTCCCGGGAGCCGGTCACCAAGTTGACTCTGGAGACCCCCGCCGGTTTGATCGAGGTGGAGGCCCGGGTGGAGGGAGGAAAGGTCACCTCGGTCACTCTTGAGAACGTTCCCGCCTTCCCGGTCCACCTGGGCGCCAGGGTGGAGATTCCCACCCTGGGAGAGGTGGAGGTGGACGTGTCGTGGGGAGGGATGTTCTTCGCCATCGCCGACGCCCGGCGCTTCGGCGTCTCCATCCGTCCCGAGAACGGCCGGGCCCTGGTCCGCCTGGGAGCCATGGTCAAGCAGGCGGCCCGGGAGCAGTTGGAGGCGGTCCATCCAGAGAATCCCGAGATCCGCCAGGCCAGCATCGGCATGCTCACCGAACCTTTCGACCGGGGGAGGGGAGAGGCCAAGACCGCGGTCACCCTGGCCACCGGCGACCTCGACTGGGACCGGCCCGAGACCTGGACCGGCGCCCTGGACCGCTCCCCGTGCGGCACCGGAACCTCAGCCAGGATGGCCGTCCTCCACGCTCGCGGCGAGTTGGCCATCGGAGAAGGCTTTCGCCACCACGGCCCGTTGGGCACCGTGTTCACCGGCCGACTAGTCAGGGAGACAACCGTGGGCGGAGTCCCAGCCGTGGTCCCCACCATCACCGGCACCGCCTGGATCACCGGCAGGGCCCGATACGTGCTAGACCCAACCGATCCCTTCCCCGAGGGCTACACCATAGGCGACATCTGGGGTTGATCCCGAGGGTGGAAAGCCGGGCCCGAGCCCGCTCTCGCCCAAAGCGGGCCGTCAGCATTGTGACAACCACATCAGACGGAGAATGCATCCGCTGGCGGTTTTCAGGGTTGGATGTCTTTGATCAATAGCATGAGCGTCAGGTTGTTGACCGGGGAGGGTTCGAACCCGTAGTGCCGATAGAACCCAGCGGCTTGGGAATCCTTGGCGTGGACCAGGACCAGCCGTAGGCCGGTGAGTTCGGCTACTTCGAGTGCTTTGAGGAGGAAGTGCTTGAGCAGCGCTGCGGCAAGGCCCTTACCTTGGTGGTGACGGTCAACTGCCAGCCGACCGAGGAGCATGGCGGGCAGAGGATCGGGTTGATTTCGGGCCGCGCGAGAAGTGGCCGTTGTGCGGGCCACTACCGCCGTGGCAGACGCGTAGAAGGCGACCACCCGGGTTCCGTGCGTGACAACCCAGGTCCGGCTGGAACCCTCCCGCTGGTTCCGTGGCGCCCGTCGCTTTAGCCAGTGGTTGAGCGTTTCGTTGCCGCAATCGAATCCGTCAACATCGTGCGACGTAGTGAGAAGCTCTGGCCCCTGGTATCGGTTCACTCCGAGTCGAGAACCGAGTCGTTGGCAAGCAACTCCGCGATCTTCGGCTTGGCGGTCGCCGGGCGATCAAGCAAAGCTTGAAGCTCCTCCCACGCCTCTCCGGACACAACGAAGACCCGACGGTCGGCCAGGTCCTCGACAGCCGAGGCGACTGCACGGCTGACCACGTACTCGCTGAGCGACATCCCGCTGGTGCTCACCACCTGGCGCACGATCATGTCCTGGGCCGGTGTCACCCTAAGGGTCCACCGTTTCGTTTTTGCGTCCATGAGAACTCAGTGTACGTCGGACCGACGCACACAGCCCACCGTCTTTGCTCTTCTCTTCTCGGTGAGAGGTGGAACTTCGATCTGAAGCGTGACATCAATGAGACGACGTATGACTCTTCGGCACTGGGACAGTGTGTTCAGTCCATGTGACAGCGTCAACCCTGCTCAGGGAGGTTTATTTCGCGAGGCCGATTGCCACAAACACCAATCTGCGAAACCTGTCACTAACCCGCGAAAACCGCGCTAAACCTTCTCACGCCAGGGCCCATCCCCCACCACCGCCTTGGCATTTGGGACACGCTCGGTTAGTCCCGCCAGGGGAGCGTTTCCCGAGATAAAAACCTCGTCTTTGATGTTTGCGGCCCGAGCGACGTCGGAACGGACCGGCAGGTCTTGTGATGCAAACAGCGTGCTATGTGCCTGTGACAGGTTCAACCCGTCAATAGCGATTTGTTTCGCGACTGTCTCTGAGGTCGGGTCCGTTCCTAGTCGGAGCCGAGGTCTCGGGCGATGGAGCGGGGGGTTTGGCCGCCCACGTGATCGTCCAATGTAAGAGCGCTGTGGGCGTGCGCCACCTGGTGCAGGCCGAAGGCGGTTGACATCCCGTCGCGGAGGCCCATGCGGTCCTCCACCGCGTTCAGGGCTCGCTTGGCGAGCGCCACTCCGAAACGCGGTCGGGCCGCGCAGCGCTCCGCCAGACGGGCGGTGGTCTCCCTCAACTCGTCCCGGGGCACAACCCGGTTGACCATGCCGACCTCGTAGGCGCGGGCGGCGGACATCCGGTCTCCCAGCAGCAGGAACTCCCGGGCGATGCGGGTGGACATCACGTACTGGTGGGCGAAGTACTCGATGCCGGGGATCCCCATCCTCACCACCGGATCGGCGAAGTAGGCGTCCTCCGAGGCCACGATCAGGTCGGCGGGCCAGATCAGTGACAATCCCCCTGCCACGCAGGCGCCGTGCACCATGGCGATCAGCGGCTTGGGAAGCTCCCGCCATCGGAGCGGGATGGAGAGATAGGCCTCGTCCTCTCTGACCAGGATGGCTTCCGCGCCCTCCTTGTCGGAGTGGTCGTACCAGGTCGTGGCCACCCGCTCGAAAGGCTTCTCCAGATCTCGACCGGGGCTGCCCAGGTCATGGCCCGAGCAGAAGTGGGGCCCGGCCCCTCCGATCACCACCGCCCCAATGCCGTCGTCGGAAGCGGCCTCCGCCAGGGCCTGGTCCAAGGCCGTGATGAGGGCGATGTTGAGTGCGTTGCGGTACCGGGGGCGGTTTAGGGTGAGCCACAGCACGGCCCCCTCCCGTTCGGACAGGAGCACCCCCTCAGTCATCGGGGGTCAGCCGGATCAGCCGCCGGCCCCGATTCTCTCCCCGGAAGAGACCCAGGAAGGCCTCCGGGGCGTTCTCGAAGCCGTCGATGATCTCCTCTCTGAACACCAGTCGGTCCGAGACCATCCACTCTCTCATCTCCGACATGGCTTCACGGAAGTGGGGGAGGAAGTCCCACACCACGAAGCCGGTCATGGTGAGCCGGCGATTGATCATCTCACCCACCGCCCGGATCCCCCGCGGCTCTACGCGGGCGTACTCGCTCACCTGTCCCGAGATCGCCACCCGTCCTCCGATGTTCATGTTCATCAAGGCCGCGTCCAGCGTCTCGGCGCCCACATTGTCGAAGTACACATCCACCCCTCCGGGACAGACCCGGGAGATGGCGGCTGCCAGGTCGGGCTCTGTCCGGTAGTTGATGCAGTCGTCGACGCCCAGGTCATCCGTGACCAGGCTGCACTTCTCATCAGACCCGGCTATCCCCACCGTCCGGCATCCCAGGTTGCGGGCGATCTGGAGAGCGGTGCTTCCCACCGGACCCGCCGCCGAGGAGACCAGAACCGTCTCCCCGTCCCGGGCTTCCGCCACCCGCCTGATGCCGAAGTAGGCGGTGAGCCCGGAGACCCCCAGGGCGCCGATCGCGGCTCGCTCGGACAGCGGAGGGCTGAACACTGCGGGATGGAGGCGGAGCACCCCGCGCCCCGAAGAGACATAGCCCTCCCGCCAGCCGTTGGCGCTGCTGACCCGGTCCCCGACCTCGAATCGGGGATTCCGGGACTCGGCGACCACGCCCACCGAGAAGCCGTCGATCACCTCCCCCGGCTGCAGACGGGGCGCGTAGCTGTCCCGGGTCAAGCGGTCCAGCACTCCCGGATCAACTGAGATGTAGGTGTTGGCGACCCGGATCCCCCCTTCTCGGAGCGGAGGGAGTTCCACCGAGACCATCCGGAAGTTGTCGATGTCCGGCCCGCCTTCGGGAGCGCCGGCCAGAACCCAGTTGCGGCTGACAGTGGTCATGGCAGACTCATCGCGGGCCGTGGGGGACGATCACTGCTCGCCCTTCCAAGCTTCCTTCCCGAAGCTTCTGGTAGGCGAGGGGAGCATCCTGCATGGAGAAGGTCTCGGTGTCGCTCTTGACCGCCCCGGTACCGGCCAGTGCGACCACCTCGGCGAGATCGGAGATCGTTCCCCAGAACACGGTGGAGGCCGAGAGGCCGCGGGGGACCTGGAGGTATCCCATCGGAAACGACCCGGGCCCGATCCCCACCACGGTGATGTGGCCGCGGATCGCCGCGGCGGAGACGGCCAGAGACAGGGTGTCGTCGGTGCCCACAATGTCCAGAATCAGGTCCGCACCCCGGCCGGCGGTCATCTCCCGGATGACGCCCGGGGCGTTTTCATCGGATAGAACGGTCTGATGGGCCCCGTGACGTCTTGCCACTTCCAGGCGGGCCGGGGCGATGTCCACCGCGATCACCTGGGCGCCAGACAGCGCCCGGAGGATCTGGATGGCCAGCGACCCCAGTCCCCCGACACCGATGACCACCGCGGTCGCTCCCTCATCCAGATGATCGAGGCTCTGTCGGATTGTGTGATAGGTAGTAAGACCCGCGTCGGTGAGAGGGGCGGCTTCAACCGGATCGAGATCGGGGGGCAGAGGGACCAGATGATGGGACATCGGCGCCAGAAAGAACTCAGCGATCCCGCCATCTCGACCCAGACCCGGCCTACCCGGGCCTGACGCCACCACCTCGGCGGCATTCTCACAGTAATTCTCAGATTGGACGGCGCACTGGCCGCAGGCGCCGCACCCCCAGGCGCCGTAAACCGCCACCGGCGTCCCCGCCTCGAGGTCTGAACCTCCGGGTCCCGTCTCCTCCACCCATCCGGTGATCTCGTGGCCCACCGTGAAAGGAAGGTCGTAGGAAGGCAGCATCGACCGGGGCCAGTCGCACAGGTACAGGTCGGAGTGGCACACCCCCGCTCCCGCCACCCGGATCAGGGTCTCTCCCGGGCCCGGCTCCGGAGTAGGTACCTCGCAAAGCTCGAAGTCCTCTTCCCAGGTCGTGAACTGGTAAGCCAACATGTTGCTTTTGGAGGGTAACCGGACAGAGTCCGCTATCTTGAAAAGCTGGCGCCTCATTGGAGAGGCTTGCACCCCGAAGGAAGGAGAGATCATGCCGTCAGGCTTCCCCGATTGGACACCGGAAGGAGACACCGAAGAGACCCGCAGGCTCTTCATGCGTTGGCTGGAGGGACAGGAAGCCGACTTCCCCTACCCTCCCGACGACTCGTGGAAGGGGAGGCTTCTGGATCTAGTGGAGGAGTTCGTCCACCCCGATGTGATCCTCCACAACGTGCCGGTCCGCCGCCCGGGACGGGACGGCTGGGTCGAGTTCCTGATGGGCCTGGGAGAGGCCTACCCGGACTCCAACACCAACTACGACATCATCATGGTGGACGGCAACATGGCGGCCGCCCGCTGGCATTACACGGCCACCCAGATGTCTTCCCACTTCGAGCACGAGGCGACCGGGAAGAAGGTCCGGGTGGAAGGGGTGATGTTCGAGCGCTTCGAAAACGGCAAGATAGTCGAGCACTGGGCGATGATCGATCGGCTCAACTGGCTGCAGCAACTGGGACTGGTCGACGACTCGATCCAGCTCTGAAGCCTGGCGACCGGGCTGAGACCTAAGTAAGAGGAGAAGAAGATGCCTGTTGTATTACCAGAAGGAAACCCCGAGGGTGACACCGAGGAGACCCGGCGGGTCTTCATAGAGTTCATGGTCGCCCAGGAGCAGGACTTTCCCTACCCGCCCGACGACTCGTGGAAGGGCCGGATGCGGGCCACGGTGGAAAAGTACGTGGATCCCGATGTGGTGGTCCGCAACGTCCCGGTGCGCAGCCCCGGGCGAGACGGGTACGCGGATTTCCTGGTCGCCCTCGGAAACGCTTACCCGGACGGACAGACCACATTCAACATGATCGTGGCCGACGGCGACACTGTCGCCTCCAAGTGGACCTTCAACGCCACTCAGCAATCCGCTCACTTCGAGCACGGCGCTTCCGGCCAGAAGATCCACATCGACGGCATGTCGTTCGCCCGCGTCCGCAACGGAAAGTTCGTGGAGTACTACTCGCTGGCCGACAAACTGGCCTGGGCCAAGCAGCTAGGGATAGTCGACGAGTCGGTCCAGCTCTAATCTGTCCTGGTAGGCCAAGCCGGCGCCAAATGTGGGTGGCCCATATGTGACGTCATAGCCAAAATGGGTGTCATGAAGACGACACTCGACATCCAGGACGAATTGTTGGTGCGGGCCAAGCGGTACGCGCGGCGGACCGGACGCCCGTTGAGCGCCGTGGTTGAAGAGGGTTTGCTCAGAGTGCTTTCCAGCGCAGTGCCCCGCCCGCCTTACCGGCTACCCGACGAGAGCATGGGCGATCCGGTCGGACCGGATCCATTGGAGGAGTATTCCTGGCATGACCTCCGGGAAGTCATCTACGGCGAGCCTTGAGTCCAAGTGGCCAAGGGAGGGTGTTCAGTGGGACAGCGGGGAGTCCGGCTACTCGCTACGCGACCCGGTCCTCGGGATCACTCCGACTCGATGATCGTTACTGAGTTGATCGTCACTTCGGTCAGCGGCCGGTCGTTGCGATCTGTGGCCACCTTCTGCATGGCGTCAACCACATCCAGGCCTTTTACCACCTTGCCGAACAGGGAGTACTGCGGCGGGAGTCGGCGGCCGTGGGGGCCGCTTATGATGAAGAACTGGCTGCCGTTGGTATTGGGCCCGGCGTTGGCCATGGCCAGGGAGCCGACTTCGTAGAGTCCCGGTCTGGGCAACTCGTCCGCAAAGCGATAGCCGGGGCCACCCCGGCCCGTGCCGGTGGGATCGCCGCCCTGGCAGACGAATCCCTCGATGATGCGGTGGAAGATCACACCTTCGTAGTAGTGGTAGCGGGCCAGCACCACGAAATTGTTCACGGTCCGCGGAGCGGAGATCGGATCGAGGGCGATGGTCATCGTCCCCATCGAGGTCTCCATCACCGCGGTGTAGGACTTGGTCGCATCGATACACATGGGGGGAGGCGTGCGGAATTTGCGACGGACGGGACTGGATCCGTCGGCTGCTGGGCAAGGCGTATCGGCCACTGAGGTCTCCTCGATTGCGGTGTCGTCGGAATTGACGGGACCGGCTAAACCCTAATCAAACCTGCGGGCCGAACCCGTCAGGTGACCAGCGGGCGGTAATCGATGTCGTAACCGAAGGCCCGGGGACCCACCACCTCCAGGGCTTCGGGCGTCTTGAGCAGGTCGGGGCACGGGATCACCAGGACATCGGCCCGCAACCCGTACCGGACCAACTCCGTGGTGATCGGCTCGCCTTCGTCGGTGGTCACCAGGGTGATGAGGTCGGGGACTGTCACCGGGACCTCCTCGCCTTCGCGGATCACGAGGTTCTCGTTCTGGAAGTCGATCTCAACCCGGCGTCCCGCGTCGTCGTCCAATCCCTCTATCACCAGGCGTCCTTTGGCGAAGCCCCGCGTGGCCCGCCGCTCCACGTCGACCACCTTCCCCCGGATGTACCGGCGCCCACCCGCCTCTCGCACAATGGCTTCGCCGGGGTCCTGGTGGAGCCTGCGGGCGTCCAGCACCGCTTTTCCTATGCGGACGGCCAGCGAAAAGGTGTTGGGAATGATGGATCTTCGGCAGAAGGCCCCGTCCATCACAGCGTTGGCCAGGCCGGCGTGACCCCCCATGTCGATGGTGACCGACCGCATGATTCTCTCCAGCCAGTGTGCGTCCAGGACGCGGTCCAACACGATGCGGTTGCCCCGTTCGTCGGCCAGAGCGGCCGGGAACGGCGATCCTCCATAGATGAGGTAGGTAATCATCTGCAGTTCGGGGAAGGCCCGCCCCATACCGTCACCGTCCACGACCGGGATGCCGAGGCGGGCCCCGACCACCAGCGGCACCATCGAGTTCCCGCCGCCCATCTCGAAGGGAGCGATGGCGTTGAATTTCCGGCCCAGGTGACGCTCCAGCGCCCGGACGGCGTCGGTCTCCTCGTTCCCTCCCGCCACTTTCTCGTATGCAACCACGGGAGAGCCCATCCCGCCCACCGCCACCAGCAGATCGTCGTCGGCAATCTCGGCCGGATCGATGATCTCGATCTTCCTACCGGCGCGCAACTCCGCACGGGCTCGCAACCGTCCAAGGTAGGGGTTTCCACCTCCGCCGGTGCCGAGGATGGCCGCCCCGATCGCTGCGGGAGTCAGATCTTCCTCGGTTACATTCCACATCTGCACTGTTCCCGTTCGCGAGACACCACCCAACCCTGTCAGTCTACGCGCGGGACCGGTACGGCTGTTAGAAGGGCCGTGGTTGGGGAGTCAGCATCCTCAGGTCCTCGCCTGCGATGTAGTCCATCGGGTCGAAGGTCAGGTCGGCCCATCGAGGATCGGCCTCGTATCGCTCTTCGGCCTCCGCGAATGACAGGTCGCCGTCGTAATGCACTATCCAGACGTACTGGCAGGTCTCCTCCACCAGCCACGGGCCGTCGAGCCGGAAGCCGTGGTCCAGGCGGATCGGCACGATTTCTTCGTTCACCTTCCGAGCGAACTCCTGCCAGGTGTCGGGGTGGAGGTCGTAGATGCGCAGTTGGGCGGCCATTTTTCGGCATCCTAGCAGGTCAAGTGGGGGTAAACCGGCCCTGCTCCGGAGCCGCATTTCCGCCTCATTATGTAGACTTCGGGAACCGGATTCCTGAGGTGACGATCAATGCAATTCCTGGTGCCTGACACGGTCGAAGAGGCGCTTGGGTTGCTGTCGGACAGGGGAGAGGACCTTCGCGTACTGGCCGGTGGAACCGACGTGATGATCCAACGCATGACCGGTCAGCTACCCCGTTCAGAGTCGCTTCTGTACATCGGAGGGCTGGCCGCTCTGCAGGGGATCAGCCGCTCGGATGGAACAATCCGGATCGGCGCCCTGACCACCCACCGGGACCTGCGATGTGATCCCACCATCACAGCCCATCTGCCCTCGTTTGCCGAAGCCGCCGCCACAGTCGGCGGATGGCAGACCCAGGCGGTCGGCACCATTGGAGGCAATCTCTGCAACGCGTCACCGGCTGCCGACCTAGCGCCTCCGGTCCTGGTTGCTGAAGCCACCATGGTGGTTTCCGCCGCCGACGGCCCGATGCGGATACCGGCCGACCGTTTCTTCGTGGATCGGCGCCGCACCGCCCTGCCGGCCGGCCAGATCCTCCTGGAGATAGAAGTGCCGGCGCCTCCCGAAGACACCTGGGAGTCCTATCTCAAGGTGGGACGGAGGGGCGCCATGGAGGTTGCCCTGGTGGGCTTGGCGGCCCGTTTCAGCATGGTTGGCAACCGGATCGGGGCAGCCCGATTGGCGGTGTGTTCGGTGGCGCCCACGCCCCGGAGACTCCATCATGCCGAGGAGGCGTTGACGGGCTCCACGCTCGACGAGGAAGCGGCGGCGGAGGCGGCCCGACGGGGGATGGAAGAAGTGGACCCGATCGACGACCAGCGGGCCACCGCTACCTACCGGCGGATGCTGGTGGGGCGCCTCATCCGAAAAGCCGCCCGCCTGGCACGCCAGAGCCTGGAGATCCGATGACACAGGAACTCAGCATGGAGGTCAACGGGATCCGGCGGGTAGTGGATGTCCCGGGCGACGAGGTCCTCCTGGACACGCTCCGGGACCGCCTGTATCTGATCGGGACCAAGCGGGGCTGTGACGAGGGCGAGTGCGGGGCCTGCACGGTGATCGTCGACGGAGCGCCCGTTCATTCCTGCATCTTCCCGGCACTGGCGGCGGAGGGCGCCGAGGTAAGGACCGTGGAGGGCCTGGCCGGCCCGGCCGGACGACTGAACCCCCTCCAGAGAGCCTTCGTCGACCAGGCGGCCGTGCAATGCGGCTTCTGCACGCCGGGCTTTTTGATGACGCTGACCGCGCTGCTCGAAACCAATTCATCCGCCTCCGACGGCGAAGTCGACGAAGCCATCGCGGGCAACATCTGCCGCTGCACCGGGTACACCGCCATCCGGGCCGCGGTCAGGTCTCTGGTAAGGGAGGGCGGGGAGTGACGGCCTTGGGCATGGGAACTTCGCGGTCCGACGCCGACGCCAAGGTGCGGGGCCTAGCCGTCTACGGTGTCGATTACCGGGAGGCGGGGATGCTCCATGCCCGACTGCTGCGGTCCCCGGTCCCGGCCGGAAGAATCATCCGGCTCGACGTGACCGAAGCTCTCTCAAGTCCCGGAGTCCACGCGGTGATTACCGCCGCCGAGGCGCCCGAGCACCGAAACGGCCTGGTCCTCCTGGACACCCCCTTCTTCGCCGACGACATGGTGCTCTACGAAGGGGAACCCATTGCCATGGTGGTGGCCGACACGGCCTCCCAAGCCCAGTCGGCGATCGAGACCATCCAACTCGAGATAGAAGAGTTGGAGCCGGTCTCCGACGTAGACGAGGCGCTCGCGCCCGGCGCCCGGCTCCTTCATCCCGACCTGGACTCCTATGAGATCCTTCCCGGGACCGCACGCTGGCCGAAGGGAGGCAACTGTGGCGGGGTGATGTCCTCCGACCCCGGGGACGTAGACGAGGCTTTCGAGGAAGCCGACGTCATCGTGGAGGACGTCTACACCGTTCCCCGCCAGTACCAGGCGTATCTGGAGCCCAAGTCGGCCACCGCCTCCTATGACGGCTGGCGATGGACCCTGAACGTGTCCCATCAATTCCCCTACAAGGCGCGCAGCAGGGTGGCCCAGTCGCTGGGAGTAGCCGAGTCCCGGATCCGGGTGGTCGGACATCACATCGGAGGCGGGTTCGGGGCCCGTCTCGACCTCGGCATCGAGCATTACGCGGCGATCGGCGCCTCCCTCACCGGCAGGACCGTCCAACTGCTCAACGACCGGGAAGAGGACCTCCTCTCCTGCATGTCCAGGGAGAACGCCACCATCAGGGTGCGTTCGGGGGTGACGAAGAATGGGCGGATCGTCGCCCGGGAGTTCGAATGCCTGATGGATTCCGGCGCCTACGCGGGCGACACGCCCTATCTGACCAGCATCGTCCTTCTGATGGCCGGCTCGGTGTACCGGGTGGGACCCACCCGGGTGACGGCCAAGAGCGTCTACACCAACACCGCGCCATCGGGAGCCTTCCGGGGAGTCTGCGGGACCTACCTGTGCTTCGCACTGGAAAGGCACACCGACCGCCTAGCGCAGGCGATCGGCATGGACCGGCGAGAGTTCAGAATGCGCAACCTCTTCGAGCCTGGCGACTCCATGCTCAACGGACAGACCCTGGAGGACGCCGACATCCTGCGGGAGGCGTTCGACCGGGTTGAGGATGCAGCCCCCTGGGAGAAGGCGGGGAAAGGTCCCCTGCGGGGGGTGGGGTCGGCCGCGGTCATCTGGCTCACCAACCCCCTGGCCGGTTCCGCCACGCTGGGAATCCAGGAGGACGGCTCCCTGGGAGTCTCGACCGCCGCCACCGAGAACGGCAGCGGGGCGGTGACCATGGGTCTTCGCCAGATCGCCGCCGCCGAGTTCGGCCTGGACGCCGACCAGGTGTACGTGACCTCCCCGGACACCGACACCCAGGCCTACGACGCCGGATCGCAGGGGAGCAGGACCACCCACGTGGTGGGGATGGCCATCGAAGCCGCCGCCAGGCAGATGAAACCGCGCCTCTTCAACATCGCCTCGGGCCTCCTGGCAGTACCTCCCGACGACCTGGAACTGGGCGGGGGCAGAGTATCCGTGCGCGCCGACCCGTCCCGAGCGGTCTCCCTGGCGGAGGTCGCCCGCACCGCGCTGGGTGCTGGCGGGCCGCTCAGCGCGACGGGCACCTACAGCGTCCCCCTTCCCAAATGGGACCCCGATTCGGCCGAGGGCCTGCTGTTCCCGGTCTTCCCGGTCCCCACCTATCACGTGCACCAGGCCGAGGTGGAGGTCGACCCCGACGACGGCTCGGTCCGGGTCACCCGGTATGTGGTCGCCCAGGAGGTGGGGCGGATGATCAACCCGGACGGCGTCTACGGCCAGATCCAGGGAGGAGTCGCCCAGGGGATGGGATACGCCCTGTGGGAGGGTCTGGAAAGCCACAGGGGTCGCTACACCCGCCGCACCCTCGAATCGTACGGGTTGCCCCTGGCGGTGGACATACCCGATGTGGAGATCATCGTTCTCGAGCATCCCTGCGAGGCGGGTCCCTTCGGGGCGAAGGGGGTTGCCGAGCCGCCCATCGTGCCGGTCGCCGCGGCGATCGCCAACGCGGTCTCGGACGCCACCGGCGCCGACGTCACCAGCCTCCCGATCGATCCTGAGGAGTTGCTGGCGGCCATTGACAGACTGCAGGAAGGCTGACATTGCGCCTCGGCATCGACGTCGGAGGCACCAACACCGATGCGGTCCTGATGCGGGGCCGCCATGTGGTCTCGTCCTGCAAGACCCCGACTACTCCCGATGTCTCATCGGGCATAGGCGCGGCTCTCCGGCAGGTACTCGCCTCCCCGACGGTCGATCCCCGGGAGATCCAAGCGGTGATGATCGGCACCACCCATTTCACCAACGCAGTCGTGGAGGGCCGGCAGTTGGCGGCCACCGCCGCCGTCCGCCTCGGAGCCCCGGCCACCCTGGCGGTACCTCCCATGACGGACTGGCCGGACCGCCTGCGCCGTGCCTTGGGTGATCACACCTATGTGTGCCCAGGCGGCCACGAGTTCGATGGACGGGAGATATCTGCCCTCGACGTCGATGAACTCAGACGCGTCGCATCGGAGATCGGCGAAGCCGGCGTCACCTCGGTGGCCGTGACATCGGTGTTCTCGCCGGTCAACCCGGAAATGGAGACCACGGCTGCCGCCATCCTCACCGAGGAACTGCCCGGGGCAAAGGTCTCCCTCTCCAGGGAAATCGGACGGGTGGGCCTCTTCGAAAGGGAGAACGCCACTATCCTCAACGCCTCCCTGCGCCCCCTGGCGGACCGCGTGTTCGATGGCTTCGAGGAGGTGGTGGCCCAGGCCGGAGTGCGCGCTCAGGTGTTCATCTCGCAGAACGACGGCACGCTTCTGGGCCTCGACTACGCCCGCCGCTATCCGGTCGCCACCTTCGCGTCGGGTCCCACCAACTCGATGCGGGGCGCCGCTTTCCTGAGCGGCGTCGAGAACGGCGTAGTGATAGATGTGGGCGGGACGACCACCGACGTGGGAATCCTGGTGGGGGGTTTCCCCAGGGAGGCCTCGGTGGTGGTTCATGTCAGCGGGGTGATGACCAACTTCCGGATGCCCGACGTGCTGTCGCTGGGCATCGGCGGCGGTTCGCTGGTCCGGTCTGAAGGGAATCAGGTAACGGTCGGTCCCGAAAGCGTCGGATACCGGCTCGACGAGCGGGCGCTGGTCTTCGGGGGACCGGATCTCACCGCCACCGACATCGCAGTAGCCGGAGGTTTGGCGTCCATCGGAGATCGGGACGCTGTCGACCGGGTGGAAACAGATGTGGTCAAGCCCGCACTGGACCGGATCCGCCAGGAGGTGGCGGGAGCCGTCGACCGGCTGAAGACGAGCCCCGACCCGGTGCCGGCGATCGTGGTGGGCGGAGGGTCGATTCTGCTCCAGGACGATCTCCCCGGTGTCAGCGAGATGGTCCGACCGGCCCACTTCGCGGTGGCCAACGCCATCGGAGCGGCGATCGCCCAGGTGGGGGGAGAGGTGGACAGGATCTACTCAGTCGACGACACAGGTCGGGAGGAAGCCCTGGAATCGGCTCGCTGCGAAGCGGTGGACAGAGCGATCGTGGCTGGCGCCGACCCCGCCACCGTGGAGGTGGTGGACATCGAGGAGGTTCCGCTCGCCTACCTTCCCTCCAATGCGGTGCGAATCAGGATGAAGGCGGTTGGTGACCTGGAGTTGTCGGTCTGATCTCCGGAGTACATATTCGCATACATCCCCGGTGGTTGCGCCCGCTGCGTTGTAAGAAGGGGTGAACGAAGGACTGCCCTTCTCTCCGATTGAACGCCACTCGCGCCGCAACAGAATTTCTTGGCTCTTGCACAGAGAAACCCCTGCTCAGCCTACGCGAAACCGAATCTGAGGGTAGCCTTAAAACGGTATTCGACCGATGCCACGGTACATGCGTTATGTCTGATTGGTTAGTTGATAGGGCAATTTCACGCCCGAGAGTATGAGTTGAGAAGAGGCAAGGAGGTCTTTATGCAAAACACGCGACTGTGGCTGCTTACACCCAAGAGGATTGCCATCCTGTTGGCTTTGACTCTTGTCGTCGCGGGGTGCGGAGGCGACGACGAAGAGCCGGAGGCAACCACTGCTACCACCGCGGCCCAAGAGGCCACAACCACGGCGGCGCCGGAGGCGCCTGCCACGACCGCCGCCGAAGAAGAAGAACCCGAGGAGGCGCCGCCCACCACCGAGGCGATGGAAGAGGTGGTCGAAAAGCCCGTGATCGTGGCATCGCTGGCCGACACCCCCAACCTGATCGAGTTGCACACTTTCCGGACCACGTCCGCCTATGCGGTGACCAACGCGGTCTACGAGCCTCTGATCAAACAGGTGCTCGAGGAACAGCCCAACGGGTTGTTGCAGGGATCGTTCGTCGACCATCACGGCGCGGGCGCCGAGTCTTTCGAGATCACAGAGACGGCCAACGGCGGCTTCCTGGCCACCTTCACGATCCGACAGGGTCAGACCTTCTCGGACGGCACTCCGGTGACCGCCGCCGACTACAAGTACGTGTTCGACCGTTCCATCGAAGGCCCCGGATATATCGGACTGTTGCTCCCGTTCGTGGGTATCTCCAGCACCGACCAGATCAGGGTGACCGGCGACTACACCTTCGAGGTGGAGACGACAGTGCAATCTCCCCTGTTCCGCAGGTTCCTGACCTTCCAGGTGTTCGGAGCCATGAACAAGGCCGAGGCCGAGGCGAACGCCACCGAGGACGACCCGTGGTCATTCGCGTACTACAACGACAAGGGCGGCGGATCGGGACCCTACTGGGTATCCAAGTTCGACCCCGACAACGAAGTGGTGCTCGAGCCCAATCCCGGCTACTGGAACGCCGACGCCCTGCCCAACGCAGGCGTGATCATCCGACCGATCCCCGACGCCAACGAGAAGGCGCGGTTGATC
The DNA here is from genome assembly GCA_965209025.1 of Acidimicrobiia bacterium. GTDB lineage: Bacteria > Actinomycetota > Acidimicrobiia > Spongiisociales > ZC4RG35 > Bin76. Next base: position 2,369,117 of record OZ242375.1, read on the forward strand.
GCGGCAGGTGAGATCGACGTGGCGACCGGCATCCCGCCCAAGCTGTTGGCGGTCCTGGAGGATGACCCCAACGTCACCATCTGGGCCAGCCAGACCACCGGGGTCCACTACCTGGCCATGAACCAGACCATCGCGCCGATGGACAACCTCCATCTGCGCCAGGCCATCGTCAGCGCGGTGCCCTACCAGGCGCTGATCGACAATGTGATGTTCGGCTTCGCCTCGCCGGCCAGGGGGGTCGTGACCTCCAACATGGAGACCCACGACACTTCGATCGGAGCCAACTTCACCCAGGACCTCGACGCGGCCCGCGCCCATCTGGAAGCAGCGGGTGTGGGTGATCTCACCCTGGTGCTCGGAGTACGGGAGTCCCGCCTGGGCGACCAGGAGGCTGCGGTGCTGATCCAGGACGCTCTCCGCCAGATCGGACTCACGGTCGACGTGCAGATCCTGCCCGACGGTGACTTCTCCGGTCGGATCAACGCCAACGAGTTGCCGTTGTTCATCCACGACTGGTTCTCCTGGGGCGAGGATCCCTTCTACCAGATGAGGTTCCTCACCACCTGCGGCCAGTTCGTCAACTACGCCCGGTTCTGCAACGAGGCGTATGACGCTCTCGTCAACGAAGGCACTTTCACCACCGACCCGGCGGTCCGCCAGGACGTCTCGTCCCAGGCACAGCAGATCTTCTTGGATCAGGCTGTCTGGGCGCCGCTCTGGTCCTCGGATCGGACTTACGTGACCCACAAGTGCGTCACCGGCGTAGTGCAGGACTACACCCGGATACCGGTCTTCACCGAGATGTCGAAGATCCCGGGCTGCTAGAGCCAAACGAGAAAGGGCGGGGGCGGCCAGTCCGTCCCCGCCCGCCCTCGGTAGGGTTTATCCCGTCTGATGTGGAGGTACCTGGGAAGAAGGCTGCTGGTCTCGGTGGTCACCGTGGCCGGCATCGTCGTGGTGGTGTTCTTCATCATGCGGGTCCTGCCCGGCGACGCCGCCGCGGTGCGGGCCGGCCCCTATGCCTCCGAGGAGAAACTCGAACAGATAAGGGAACAGTTCGGCCTGAGCGATCCCGTGCCGGTCCAGTTCGTCAACTATGTGACCGATGCGGTCACAGGCGACCTGGGAACCTCGATCAGAACCGGCGGCGAGGTTACCGAGGAACTTCTCATCCGCCTGCCCGCCTCCCTGGAGCTTGCCTTCTACGCGGTCCTGCTGGCGGTCCTGGCCGGAGTCCCGGTGGGGGTGGCGGCCGCCGCCCGGCGGGACACCTGGCTCGATCGGGCGGCGAGGGTGGTGGCGGTGCTCGGATCGTCCATGGCGTTCTTCTGGCTGGGACTGATCCTGACCTTCGTCTTCTTCTTCAAGCTGGGCTGGTTTCCCGGGCCGGTCGGCCGGCTGGGCATCACCACCCAGCCACCCGAGACCGTCACCGGCTTCTTCACGGTCGACGCGGCCCTGGCAGCCGACTGGGCTCTGGTGTGGGAGGCCTTCACCTACCTGGCCCTTCCCGCGGTGACCGTCGGGTTCGTGCTGTCGGCTCCCATCATCAAGATCGTCCGCTCCTCGATGATCGAGACCCTGGACTCTGAATACGTCCGCACCGCCCGGGCCGTGGGGGTCCCCGGGCGCCAGGTGCTGTTCCGCGACGGCTTCCGCAACGCCCTGGTCCCCGTCACCACCGCCATAGGCATCATCTTCGGATACATGCTGGGTGGCAACATCATCGTCGAGTTGATCTTCGCCTGGCCGGGCGTCGGTCGCTACGCCTACGAGGCGCTGCGGGTCAACGACCTCGAGGCCCTGCAGGGGTTCGTGATAGTGGTGGGGTTGCTGTACATCGTCCTCAACGTCGTCATCGACTTCGTCTACAGCTGGATCGATCCTCGGATCAAGCTGGGACAGAAAGTGGTGGCATGAACCCGATGTCCGGTGAGCGCGGCGCCGGCGGCGCGGAGCGTTTCGTTCCTCCCCGGATCGACGGAGGCGCCCAGGTCCTGCCACTCGCATCCCGAAAGCCGTTGGCGGTGGTGGGGATGGCCATTCTCGCCGTTTACATCCTGCTGGCCGCGGTCGGCCCGTTCTTCGTGGCCGACCCGGTGGCCACCGATCCGGCGAACGCCCTGCTTCCTCCCTCACTTGAACATCTCATGGGGACAGACAATTTCGGCCGCGACGTCTTCGCCAGGGCCGTCCACAGCGCCCGTCTCGACCTGACCCTGGGGGTGGTCATCGCCATCTGCGCGATGGTGATCGGATCGGCGATCGGGGTGGTGGCCGGTTACTGGGGAGGCGCCATCGACGAGGCGTTGATGCGCCTCACCGACATCGTGCTGGCCTTCCCCGGCTTCGTGCTCGCCCTGATCCTGGTGGCGGTGCTGGGGAACAGCACGCTTAACGTCGGGATCGCGGTGACCGCCGCCTTCGTGCCGTATTTCATCCGCCTCACCCGCGCCCAGGCGCTGTCGGAGCGGGAACTCGAATACGTGGACGGCGCCAAACTGGCCGGGAACCGCTCGGGCCGGGTGGCCTTCTTCCACGTCCTGCCCAACTCGCTCCAGCCGTCTCTTGTCACGGCCACCCTGGTGGCCGGCTGGGCGATCCTGACTGTGTCGGGGCTGGCGTTCCTGGGGGTGGGGATCAAGCCTCCCACCGCCGAGTGGGGCGTGATGGTCAGCGAGGGCGCCCGGGACATCGACTCCGGACACTGGTGGACCTCCCTTTTCCCGGGGGGAATGATCGTCCTGGCGGCCATGGCGTTCCACTTCATCGGCGATGAGTTCGGGGGACGAGAGGCATGAACCTCTTGGAAGTGGACGGGCTGACGGTGGGACTGGAGCGCAGCCCGACGTCGATACTCGCCGACGTCTCCTTCAGCGTGCCCGAGGGAAAGATCGTCGGACTGGTGGGGGAGTCAGGTTCGGGAAAGACCATGGCCGCCCTGACCATGATGGGCCTCCTTCCCGACGGGATAGAGGCGCGTTCCGGGAGCGTGCGCATCGACGGCCGCCAACTCATGGACCCCGAGACGATGAGCCTCGACCGCCGGGCAGGCGACATGGCCATGATCTTCCAGCACCCCCAGGCTGCGCTGAATCCGACCATGAGAGTGGGGCGCCAGATCGCCCGGGTCTTCTCCCTGCAGCAGGGCTGCGGTCGCGACGAGGCGACATCGCTGGCCATCGAGATGCTGAGCCGGGTGGGTATCCCCGGAGCGGGGCGGGTGGCCCGCGCCTACCCGCATCAGTTGTCCGGTGGCATGTGCCAGCGGGTCATGATCGCCATGGCCCTCGCCTGCCGACCCCGCATCCTGATCGCTGACGAGCCCACCACCGCGCTGGACGTGACCATCCAGGCCCAGATCTTCGACCTGATTCGCGACCTGGTGGCAGAAACCGGGGCGGGCGTCCTGTTCATAACCCACGACCTGGCGGCGGTCGCCGAGATGTGCGACACCGTCACGGTCCTGTTCGGAGGCCAGGTCATGGAAGAGGGATCCAGGGACGACATTTTCCGGCGCCCTCGCAACCCCTACACCACCTATCTCCTCGATTCGGTCCAAAAGGAGGTGGATCCCCACGTCATCGAGGCCGGAGTGGACTTCGAGTTGGTCGGGTGCCGGTTCGGCCACCGGTGCCGCTACGCGTGGGAGGAATGCGGGCGGGTGCCGAATCTGGTCTCTGTGGGCGCGGGCCACCGCTCGGCCTGCTTCCTGCACGCCATGGAGGAAAACGGTGCCGGCGCTCCTTGAGGTGAGAGGGCTCTGGAAGACCTTCGGCCGCGGGCGCGGTGCCCTGCCGGCGGTCCGGGGAGTTGATCTCGACGTGGAACGGGGAGAGACACTGGGAGTGGTGGGCGAATCCGGTTGCGGCAAGACCACCCTGGCCAGGATGGTGGCAGGCCTCACCCCGGCCACCGACGGACACATCCGCTTCGACGGGTCGGTCCTGGACGGATCCTCGGCGTCGATGGAGAGCCGACGGCGGATCCAGATGGTGTTCCAGCATCCCGCCCAGTCCCTGAACCGCCGCATGTCGGTCGGCGCCATGCTGGCCGAGCCCCTTCGCCTCCTGGCCGGGGTCCCCAGATCGGAGACCACCGACCGCATCGAAGAGATGCTGGGTCTGGTGGGCCTGGACCCGGCCTTCCGAACCCGCCGCCCCAGACAGCTCTCCGGGGGCCAGCAGCAGCGGGTGGCGATTGCCCGGGCCCTGATGCCCGATCCCGACCTGGTGGTGCTCGACGAGCCCACCTCCAGCCTGGACCAGTCGCTCCGCGGCCGCATGATTGCCCTGCTCCGCAGGATCCAGGAGATAAGGGACGTGTCCTACCTGTTCATCAGCCACGACCTGGGCACCGTGCGCCGGATCGCCCACCGGGTGGCGGTCATGTATCTGGGCAGGATCGTGGAGATCGCCCGGACCCAAGAACTCTTCGACGACCCTCGTCATCCGTACACCAAGGCTTTGCTTTCGGTGGCGCCGACCATGGACTTGGACAGTGCGAGAACCCGGATCGTCCTCGAAGGGGAGACTCCCAGTCCAACCGACCTGCCGACCGGCTGTTCCTTCCAGGACCGGTGCCCGTTGGTGTTCGATCGCTGCCGAGAAGAGGACCCGGTCCTGACTCCGGTGGGTGGTTACCGTGAAGTGGAATGCTTCGCCGTTGCACCCTCGTCCGGTTCCTGATGCCCGCCAGTAGCTGTCCATGCCGGTAGACAGGGCGATCGGCCTGGTCCTGGGCAGCGCCATAGCCCCCTCGGATCTGTCTTCGGCAGCGCGACTAGCCGAACAGGGAGGCTTCGACGAGATATGGCTGGCGGAGGACTACTTCTTCACCGGCGGCATCTCCGGAGCTTCGCTGGTGCTGTCCGCCACCGAACGGACCACGGTTGGCCTCGGGGTCGTGTCGGCCATGGTGAGACACCCGGCGCTCCTAGCTATGGAAATCTCGACCATCTCCGCCGCCTACCCAGGTCGGTTGATCGCCGGTCTCGGGCTGGGCGTGCCGGGATGGATACACCAGATGGGCCTCCATCCCCGCTCCCCACTGGCTGCGATGCGAGAAAGCGTAACGTCGGTGAGACGCTTGCTCTCGGGAGAAACCCTCAACGAGCTGGGGGATGTGTTCGACTTCCACGATGTGAGCCTCACCTATCCCGAGAAGGGAGTCCCCACCCCCATCCACATGGGCGTAACCGGCCCGAAGATGCTCCAGTTGTCGGGGGAGATCGCCGATGGCACCGTGCTGTCGGTGGCGGCCGGTCATGACTACGTCCGCTGGGCCCGAGAACGGATCGACGAGGGACAGCGAGCGGCGGGACGCTCTGGACCTCATCGGATAACCCTCTTCGCCATCTATTCGGTAGCCGACGACCCCGATGAAGCCCGCGGAGCGGTGCGCGATGCCCTGGCCTTCTACAAGTCCCTCGGCACCAACGCCCTCACCGACGTGTACGGGATTTCCGAACAACTCCGGGGGCTTATTGACAAGGGTGGTTACCAGGCGGTGCGCGACGGGATGCCCGACCAGTGGATAGAGGACCTCACCATCGCTGGCTCGCCCCAAGAAGTGGCCGCCAAGATCAAGGGCTTTTACGAAATCGGCGCCAACAGTGTGGCGCTCTTTCCAATGCCCAGCGACCAGGTCGACCGCATGGTCCAACTAACCGCCGAGCAAGTCCTGCCCCTGCTGGGAACCCGAGACTGAACTGGGGACCGACTCCCTCGGATCGGTTGTGGAATCCTGGCTTCGGTGTCTCTACCCGCCTCGTTCAGCCAGCAACCTTCGCACAGCAGGGACCAGTTCCTGAGGGATCTCCATCACCGTTCCTTCGGAATACTCAAAAGCAGCTTCGTCCTCGGCAGCTGCTTTATCGTGGGATGTCGGTGAAGGAAATCGCAACCTGGTGTACCGGTCCCAGGGGCATGGCGAGCTAGCGGTACCGGGGAAGGACTTCTGCAGCCATCAGCCGGAGGTTCTTCATGGTGAGCGAGAAAGGCATCCCCAGCCAGGACATCCTGAAGATAAAGTGATCGAACCCGGCCGTTGCCAACTGGTTGATCCCGGAAGCGATGTCGTCGGGCGAACCCCACAGGAAGGCCTTCCGGCGCAGGTCGTCGAACATGGCGCCGAAGAACTCCAGGTATCGGGAGTAGTCCAGGTACTCGTCCCTGATATAGCGCCCCGCCTCCTCCTCGGCCCGGTCGCGGCTGGTGGACACGTAGGTCTCCCGGACGATTGGGTAGCTCCGTATCTCCTGCAAACGACCGTGAGCGGCGGCCTCTTGGCGGAAGCTCTCCAGGTTTCCGATGGCGTACCGCGGTTTTGCATTGGGAGGCGCGAGCCAGGCGTCACCGATCCGGGCGGCCCGGAGGATGGTTGCGGGAACCCCGGCACCCACCCAGATGGGGGGCCCTTTCGGCCGAGCGGGCGGCACCCCGATGACCTGGTCCTCCAGCTGGAAGAACTCCCCTTGGTAGGAAACCCTACGACCGGACCACAGCGCCCGGATGACCTCAACGGATTCGACCAACCGGCGGCCCGCGGTCCCGGGGTTCACGCCGAAGCTCTGGAATTCGTGTTGGCGGTATCCGGCGCCCAATCCCAGGATGACCCTGCCTCCCGATAGTTGGTCCAGGGTGGCCACCTCTTCGGCGATGTGGATGGGATGAGCCAGGGTCCCGATGAAGACGCCGGTTCCCAACTCCATCTTGCCCGAAACCGGGATGAGGCGCGCCAGTAGGGTCAGGGGCTGGGGGACCACCAGGTCACCGAGGTAGTGATGGACTCCGAAAACCGAGTCGAACCCCAGTTCCGAGGCGGCTGCGACCAACTCCAGGGTCTCTTCAAGACGGGAGGCCAAGGGGTCGGTGCGCCTGTACTGGAAACTGAGGAGCAGACCGAACTTCATCGGCACGGAGGTTAGAGAGGGCTGTGGGGTGGTGGTTTCCGGGAGTAGGGGAAAAGTACCTCCCGGGCCATGATCTCGAGGCTCTTCATGGTGAGGGAGAGGGGCATGCCGGCCCATGACATGCGGAACATGAAGTGGTCGAAAGAGCACTAGGTGTAGTGGGCATGAAAGATCAAGCACTCATAGTCGGTTATCTTGTTGACATCTTCCGCAGACCTGGCGTCACCAGAACCTCGTCTCTAGTCATTCCTGTTCCGAAGACACTGCGGCTCCCAAAGAAACGATCATGATCCTCGTTCCTTTAGCCATATTCAATTGATTCCAAGTGGCGGTTGTGGAGAGCCGCGACGTCCAGAATGTGCCTTCGAGAGACACGACGAGATGCGGATGGCGCAATGAAAATCTCTTCTTCCGACAGGCCTGTGGGCCAGTATTTCGCCACTCAGGCAACGCCTGTGCGGGTCGTTGCCTCCAGTAGGGGAACTTTGCCATTGATGGGACCCTTGTAATAACTGAGCCTGTATTCCGCAAGCCGCCGATGGATTTTGGCAAGTCGGGCTCTGGCGCTCTCGGGGTACTCCTGACAGTTGGCCGTCGCATCATCACCGGTATTGACCCGGTTCATCGGATTTCAGTGGGGAGTGATGGTGGTTAGTAGCTACCCATCTTCAAATAAACCATGGGTGGCTGGACGCTCCACCAACTCCGCCACTCCTCACTCATCCACCTCGGCGAACGAGGAGCATCCGCCTTCTTTCTCCACGGCAAGATCCGACACCAAGACCCGCGCACACTAGCGATCTACACCAAACCAGGCGGCGAAGCCATCGCCCAGTCCACATCCGCAGTTGTCGATGACCGTATCGTTTCCGGCTACCGCAACCATGCTAGAACTGGGACTACCATCAGGCTCGACTTGACCCCAGGTTCTAGCAGGAGAGTCCTTGCCAACCAGCAGTATCGCGAGCCTTTCGAAGCGGCCACCAAGCACCGAGGGTAGAGGTGGGTAGGCATACCCGGGCTTGTGGGAGTGCCGGATCGGCTCAATGAATGCTTTGGAGAGCCATTGGTCCGGCGATGACTGGCAAAACTACTGCCGCCAGCTATTGACTATCAGATACGGAGTCGCGTATCAACCGGTTCCAGACCGCGACCGCGGTGACTTGGGCATTGAGGGCTTTACTAGTTCCGGTGAGGTCTTTCAGTGCTATGCCGCGCAGAATCCCTATAACAACGAAGACCTGTATCAGAAGCAACGCCGCAAGATTACACAAGACATCGGGAAGTTGGTGGAGAACATTGAACATCTCAAGAAGCTAACCGGCCTCTCGCAGTTGAGGTGCTGGGTGTTCCTCGTGCCTAGGTTTGATAGCCGACGACTCATTCGACATGCAACATCCAAAGCACAAGGAGTAATAGCGAGGGGCCTGGACCTCATACACAGTGAGTTCTATCTCCGGGTTCTTACAGACGAGGACTTTAATCCGGAAAAACAAGAACTCGAAGGGACATCCGCACCTCTCTTGCCCCAGCCCCCGTCAGAAGCTACGACCGAAGCTGTAATGGCCTGGCAAGCAGGGAGACCTGAGGAGGCGGAGAGGCTCAACCAAAAGGTCGCAGCCCTCTCAAGGAACAAGCCTCTCGACGAGCAGCAAGCGCTCTTTATCGAATTGATAAAACTCCACCTTTACGGGGCCCGATCGGAGGAGCAACTCCGGCAGGCGCAGCCACAAATGTGGGAAAGCTTGAACCAGGCGAAGAAACATAGGGAGCTTGTTTTGCCGGCAGAGCATCTCACGGCGACTTTGGGGAGGCGGCCCACCTTACAAGACGAGATCGACAAAATGCAGACGCGCTTGGAGTCAACACTTCCCTCACTGGCTGGAGGAGAGGCTGAAACCCTGGCTTGGGGGATTGTGGCGGACTGGCTGATACGCTGCCTCTTGAACCCAACTCCTAGGACGGTGACCTGACTTGATTCAGAGCGACAACCCGAGGACCAACGTTGTCGGCACCACATCTGGAGTCGGCAGCTTGCTTGATGTCGAGTTTGACTTCAATGACCGTCCCGCGCCCGTTCCAGCAGACCTCAGGGCCGAGTGGCGGGTGCCCCTCCTGCTGCTGATCGTGAAGTCCTGCTGGGGCAGCAGGGCACCTCTGCACCAAGTCCAAGCGTTGGCGTGGGCTGCCATCTTCGAAGAGAACCGTAGGGATTTCATGAGGGTCTTTAGAGGGGAATCTGACCCGGTGGCGCTTCTTATCCGATACGATCCCGCCGTCATACGAGCAATAAACCTTGCCGTCGGGTTAGGTCTCCTTGCTTGGCTTTCAAGCAACCGCCTTACTCTGACTGAGGAGGGACAAGCCACGCTGGATCGAGTGCTGGCAAAGGATGGTTTATTTACCGACGAGCGCGCCTTCCTAGCGGGTTTTGGTGGAAGGATCCCTATGAATCGCATCAATCAGATGTTGGGAATGTAGTTAAAGCCATGGCTATTCACCTATCGCGTCTGCGAATCCGTGTCGTTGCGGGCGCAGGGCGTTTCGGCACAGACTTGCATTTCCGTGAGGGCTTGAACGTTGTGCGGGCTGACAACACATCTGGGAAGTCGATCTGCATGAACTCAATCTTGTGGGTCTTGGGTATTGAAGGAATGCTCGGACCTGAACACACAGTTCCTCTACCGCATGCGATGACGTCACAAATCGAGGATCCTGACGGAGCGGAACGCACTGTAACTGAGTCCCATGTCATTCTGGAAGTTCGTAGAAGCGACGGTGCGCACATCACGATCCGTCGGCAGGTGGTGGGTGGCCCGAACACCCATTTGGTGAGAGTGTGGGATGGACCAGTGTTGTCGGAGCCAGGTCGCTACAGCAGCGTGCGGGATTACTACGTTCGGCGGAGAGGCGCGGCGCAAGAAGAGCGGGGTTTTCACAGCTTCCTAACCGACTGGTGTGGATGGGTGATGCCCCAGGTTGCCCGTTACAAGGGTTCATCCGTGCCCCTGTATGTAGAGGCGGTGGCTCCACTGTGGATCGTTGAACAAAAACGAGGCTGGGCGGGGCTACAGGCTGCCACTCCCGGCTATCTCCAAATAAGAGAGGTCAAGAAGCGAGCGTTGGAGTACATCCTTGATCTCGACGTGTTGACCCGGCGAGAACGGATCCAACACCTGGAACAGATGATGGCGATCACTGAAAGTGCTCACACCTGATCACTGAAAGTACCCAGTTGCTGGGGGGCTAATTGCCCGTTGTTGGGGTGGGCTCTCTCCAAGCTAGGGGACTGTCACGTTCTCTAGCTGTGGAGAGGAGCCCTGCCCTTTATGTTGGTCCAGGAGGAGTACTTGGAAGTTCATGCTTTGAGAAGGCGGGGGTGGTCGATCTCGGCTATTGCCCGTCATTTGGGAAAGAATCGTCGTACGGTTCGGGCGTATTTGGATGGGCGGGTTCCGGGTCGGCGAGTCCCGTCCGGGCCGGATCCGTTTGATCGGTTCGAGGCGTATGTTCGTCAGCGACTGTCGGATGATCCCCATGTTTGGGCGACTGTGCTGTTCGACGAGGTGGTGGTGTTGGGCTATTCGCAGAGCTATCCGACGTTTGTGCGGAAGGTCCGCTATCGGGGTCTTCGACCGTCTTGTGGTGCCTGTGCGGGCACCCGTGGTCGTGCTGCTGCGATTATCGATCATCCGCCGGGTGAGGAGTGTCAGTGGGATTGGACAGAACTTCGGGACACCCCCTGGGGGTCCCGAGCTTTTGTGCTGGTTGGTGCTCTGTCGTATTCGGGCCGGTTTCGCGGGTGGGTCACATCCAGGCAGGACCAGCCGCATCTGATCGAGGGGATCGACGCGGTGTTGCGGCGCCTGGGTGGTACTGCCCGGCGGTGGCGGGTTGATCGTATGGCCACGGTGATAGACCCGGGCACTGGTCGGTTACAGTCGTCGTTTGTTCCGGTGGCGAAGCATTATGGGGTGGGGGTGGATCCGTGTCCACCGCGGCATCCTCAGCGGAAGGGTGTGGTGGAAAAGGCCATCCATTTCATCTCTCAGCGGTGGTGGCGCACCGCTTCGGTGGCTCGTCTCGCTTCGGCGCAGGACAGCCTCGACCGCTTCTGTGTGGCGGTGGGCGATTCCCGCCGGCGGGGCGAGAGCACCGTTGGTGAGTTGGCCGATACCGAGCCGTTATTGGAGCTTCCTCTCATGCCTTACCCGGCAGAAGGCACCCTCTATCGGAGGGTCGCGTCGAATGGCCTGGTGTCGGTGTGGGGCAACCGATACTCGGTGCCACCTGGGGTGATAGGAACCCAGGTCACCGTCCGTTGGCGTCTGGGAGACCCCACCATCGACATGACGTCAGAGTCAGGTCGGCTGGTCGCTACCCATCGGAAGGTGGCCCGCGGTCAGGGACGGGTGGTTCGTTTGCCCGAGCACGTCGAGGCTTTGGAGAACGTCGTGTTAGCCGCGTTCACCACCAAACGGCCGTGCAGACCGAAACCGAACCGGCCACCGTCGGAAGCTGCCCTAGCCGTCGCTTCGGGTATCGGAGGTGATCTGAACACAGAATCGGTGATAGACCTGGGGGTGTACCAGCGGCACATCGATCTCCAACACCGGAGGCGGCGATGAACAAGAACTCGGTGTACCAACAGCTCCGAAGCCATCTGGCCTATCTCGGTCTGTCGGCCGCGGCCGAGGAGCTCCCCACCCACCTGGAACGGGCACGCCAACACAACATCGGTCACACCCAGTTCCTCGAAGCACTGTTGCGGGTAGAGGTGGAAACCACCGAACAGCGCCGATGGGCAACCCGATTGAAACTGGCGAACTTCCCAACCCGCTGGAAACTGGAAGACTTCGACTTCGCCGCGCAACCCAGCATCGACCAAAAACTGATCCGGGAACTCGCCACCGGCGCGTACCTGGCCGACGCCACCAACGTGCTGTTCATCGGACCACCCGGAGTAGGCAAAACAATGCTCGCCGTCATCTTGGGCAGAGCGGCGGTGGACACAGGTCACAAGGTCTACTACACCACCGCAGCAGACCTGGCAGCACGCTGCCGCAAAGCAGCCCTACAAGGAAGATGGGCCAGAACCATGCGATTCTTCAACACCCCGAAAGTGTTGATCATCGACGAACTCGGCTATCTGCCGATGCCGGCAGAAGACGCCGCGACACTGTTCCAGGTGATCTCCCAACGCTACGGGAAAGGATCAATCATCCTCACCACCAACCTCGCAGTGACATCGTGGGGAGAGATCTTCTCAGACAGCACTATCGCCGCGGCCATGCTCGACCGGCTCCTCCACAGGAGCGTGGTATGCACCATCACCGGCGACAGCTACCGGCTGCGAAGCTACCAAGCACAAGCAAGAAAACACAGACCGAAAGGAGACCCGCTAGCCTAAAACACCACCCCCAGACTGGGCACTTTCGGTGATCGACTCTGGGCACTTTCGATGATCGCCGTCACAGAAGATCACTCACCTTCGGGAAAGTTGGCTGAAGAGCGTTGCTGAACTCCGTGTCGAAGTAAAACAAGCAGGTGGGACTATCCAAGGGCTCCCTGGAAAGCCAGTCGGGGACTGGCCTCCCACCCCGGCGCCGCTAGTCCTTATCAGCAAAGGAGAGAGATGGTCGACGATCCGAGAAGCCTCCCGAGAGGCAGCCACACAAATCGAGGGATTGCAAGCCCGGGCACTATCCCGTCAAACGGCAGATACCCGACTCTCAGAGGAGCTAGAAGCCCGTGAGAACGACCTAGACAGATTAATGGCGAGTAGCGCTCAACTAAGGCATTCAATAGCCAGAGACGAAGCTTCGGCAGAGCAGGCTAGGCGCCGTCTGGCCGTCATTCAACAGGACAGACGGCGTCACAAGGATCTCATCACTTTGCAAGAACTAGGCAGTGACGACGAATCGTTGCTGCGAACCGAGTTCTGCCCTGTCTGCTCTAGGAGTCTTGGAGGGGTGCTATTGGAGGAAATGTCCCGAGACCGGGTGATGGGTGTAACGGAAACTATCAACTTCCTCGACGGTCAGGCGGATCTTGCAAAAATTGTTATCGCCGCTACCACGGCTTCGCTAGACAGCCGAGAAGCACAACTACATGCTGTGACACAGCAAGCAACTGATCTCAGATCCAGGATATTCACTCTTCGGACGGCTCTGATCGGCGGTGGCCAGGCTGTTGCCGACGCTGAAGCTCTATTGGTAGCACGTCGTCGGCTCCGGTCATACGAGAAGCTAGAAGAAGCATTCGGAGAAGCGATCGCTCATCTTTCAGAGTTGAGTCAGGAGTGGCGAGCTACGCAAGCCGAACTCGGTTCATTACGTGCCACGGAATTGTCAGCCAACGATCTCAGCAAGTTGCGGGCTCTGGAACAAGAATTCGTGCACCAACTCTCAGACTATGGGTTCCAATCACTCCAACCGAGTTCACTGAGCATATCCCCTGACAACTACCAGCCAGCTCACGAGGGATACGATCCTGCGTTCGAGTCCTCAGCCAGTGATGTCATCAGGATCATTTGGGCCTATTTACTGTCACTCCAACGTGTATCCAAAAACCTCGATCTAAACCATCCGGGCCTCGTAGTCTTTGACGAGCCACGTCAGCAAATGACTCGCGAGATGTCTTTCCGGGAGTTGCTTCGTCGCGCCGCAACTGACATTGGTCAAGTGATATTCGCGACCAGTGAAAACGAACAGCGTCTCCTCGGCATGCTGGAAGAAGTCGACCACACCTTAATCAGTTTCAAGGGCAAAACGCTCCAACCTCTCTGATTACTGCGGCACTTTCTGGGTCACCGGAAAGTGAGAGGGGATCTGGGAATTGTCGGATGTGAGCCGCTTTGGCTCCCGCACCGCTCGACATTGCTGTCGTCACAGCAACGACTCCCTGCTATATGGCGCAAGTAGTAACCAGGAGTGGAAATTGAATCATAGGGGAAGGTGTAGGCCCGCTTCTTTGAGGTGTTGGCGGCGAGTCTGAGCGTCGGGCATTGCGTCAGACACCAAGTGCCAGAAGTTGGATGAGTGGTTCTTGATAGTCAGATGGGCTAGTTCGTGGACGACTACATAGTCAATCAGGGCAGGTTTGAGCATCACGACGCGCCAGTTGAAGCGCATGGTTCCGTCTGGGGAGCAACTGGCCCAGCGGAGGCGTTGGTCGCGGATGAGGATTTTGGGTTGGACTTGGGTGGGGAAGCGGGGTAGCCATCGGTCGATTCGGGTGGGTAGACGGTCGGCGGCTCGGGTACGGTACCAATTTATGAAGGCGCGACGGATTCGGTCGATGCGTTCGGGCCCAATGAGATCGTCGGGGGCTTCTACGTGGAAGCGCCAGTGGTCAAAGTGGACTTGGGGGGTTCGGACATCGGGACGGTTGTTGATGATAAGGCGTAGGTTGCGGCCCAGGTAGGGCAGGGTTTCGCCGCTCATGAATAGTCGCGGAGGTGCTGTCAGACTGGCCTGGGTGGAGTGGTGAAGGATCCACGCCGCTTTCTTTCTGACGACGGCCTGAATTACGCGGTCGGGACTGGTGGCGGGGGCCTGTACTAGCACGCCGCTTCCATTCACTGTGATCTCGACGGTTTTCTTCCGGCGTTCGCTGCGGCGTACTTCGTAGTTGATGGTGGTGTCGCCGAACCGGATGCTCTGGTGGCTCATGTCCCTTGCCCCCGGCCGGCGACGCCGACGATCTGCCTTGTCAGGTCGTCCAATTCCTTTTGACCGTAGCCGCCTTTGGCCCGCAACACCCGTTTGATGTCGCGTCGCATTTCCCGGCGTACTTCCAGGTTGGATTGCCAATCGATCACAACCTGGTGCTTCTTGATGGCTTCTTCGACTTTTAACGCCACAATCTTGGTGACATCGTCGAACTGTGACTGCTCGTTGTCCGCCAGCAATCCATGGATGGCGAATGAAACGGGCGAGAGTCCCTCGGCCGCAGCGACTTGGGCTTCGTTCCGGATTTGGCTGCAGAGTTCGGCCAGCCGACGGGATGCTTCGGCGGAGTCGATCAACCTTAGGCGAAGGTCGGCGATGATTCGGGCGAGTTGGTCTGACAGCTTCTGGAAGTAGACCGGGTTGTCGGCCAGTCGCTGTTTGATCTGTGCCCGGATGGCATGTTCCATCACCGATGCCCGCGCCTCGTCGTGGGGAAGCGCCGCGATCTTCTGGTCGAAGTTGCGGTCGAGGATCGACACCGGTTTCATCACCGGTCGTACAACCGCGTCTATGCGCTGATCGATGAGCTTCTTGACTTTGGCCCCGACATCCGCCCAGTTCACTTCGGCTTGGTCTCCCATGAATTGGGCTCGCACATATGCGCGGATCTCGGTCAGGCGGGCCAGACGGTCTCGGTACGCCAAGGCGCGAGGGTCAGGGAGGAACCGATCCATCAGGTGGGAGAATGTACGGTAGTAGTCGTTGAACCTGGCGAAGAGGTCCTCCCTGAAGTCCCCCTCCGTTCTGGCGCCACCGGCGAAGACCTCCACGCAGGCCCAGAGATCATCCAGGTTACGCCCGCGGAACGGTGACTCGGCTCGGACCGCAGCGGCTTCGATGACCGTTGCCGGGTCTTCCTCCTGCGGGTGCATGATCTCCTGAATTTCTCGCATCTCGAATCCCGCTAGGGCCTGCTCCAGGTCCCGTGACACTCCGCAGTAATCCACAACCAAACCATGCGTTTTCTCGGTGACAACGCCGTTCCATTTGTGGGAGAAGCGGCGGTTTACTCGGGCGATGGCCTGGAGGAGGCTGTGTTCCCGCAACGGTCGATCAAGGTATAGGACCTGCTCAACAGGGGCGTCGAAGCCGGTTAGCAGCATATCTACCACCACCAGTATTTCAGGCTTGCCTTGGGGATCGACAAAGGCGTTCACGATCTGCTTTTGGTCGAGTTCGCGGGCCGCTTGGTACTCGGGACCGTCGTTATGGGTGGTGGTGATAATCGGGTAGGCCTCCAGATCGAAGGCGCAGAGGTTTTCGGCGTAGCGGACGGCTGCGGCGCGGTTGGGCGCCACCACCTGGGCCTTGAATCCGTTGGGCAGGATGTTCTCCTTGAAATGTTTAGCGATATCAAAGGCGATCATCTCAATCCGCCGCTCCGCTCCTGCTACTGTCTCCTTGTTGGCGTAGCGTCTTCGCAGTCGTGCTTGTACCTCCTTTGGCTGGTCACCGAACAACACCTCGTAGAGACGGTCGAGGGTCTGCGGCCCCTCGACGGAAAGTTCCGGCAGCCGAGCCTCATAGTGGATGCGCACAGTCACACCGTCTCCTACCGCCTCTGGGATCGTGTAGCTGTCAATAAGACTGCCGAACCGGCGCATGGTGTTCCGCTTGAAACCCTTGTTGATAGGTGTGCCAGTAAAGCCGATCAGTACCGCGTTGGGAAGGGCCTGCCGCATGCGGGCTCCCAGGACGCCGTACTGTGTGCGGTGGGCCTCGTCCACCATAACGATTACGTTTTCCGAAGGATTGAGCACATCCAACTCCTCTTCTGGAGTTTGGAGAGCGTCTTCGAACTTCTGTACGGTGGTCATCACCGTGTTACTTGCGGTGGAGGTCAACAGTTGCCGTAGTTCGCGGGTGCTATAGGCTTGCCGTGGCGCAGGAAAGCCGCAACGATGGAAAGTCTCGGTGATCTGGCGGTCGAGTTGAGTGCGGTCGGTAACCACCAGGATCTTCGGATTGCCCAAACGGGGGTCCCGTCGCAACTTGGTCGCTAGCCAGAGCATGGTCAGCGACTTGCCCGAACCTTGCGTATGCCACACTACGCCGCCGCGGTCCTCCGGATTGCGTCCTTCCAGGATGCGGGTTACAGCAACCTTGACAGTGCGGTACTGCTGGTAACGGGGCAACTTCTTGACGACCCGCCCCTTCTCCGGCTCGTAGACCACGAAGTCCCGAAGTATGTCCAGCAGCGTCGCGCGGTCCAACAAGCCAACGATCAATTGCGCCTGGCCCTTGGGCTTGAAACCGAAACGACTCCGGACTTCATCCTCCGAGTAGGGAAAAACCGACTTCCATTCGACGTATTGGTCTTCGGTGGCGCCCAGTGGGGCGAAGGCTGCTTCGGCGCCGCAGTGGATCAGGCTGAGGAGGTTGTAGCGAAAGAGTTGGGGCGCTCCTGTGCCGTACCAGCCGGACCCGGCCTCCTGATAACGACCGAGTTGCCGCACCGCCTCGGATCGCCATCCCAAAGTAAGCGATTTGGCTTCCATCACCACCAATGGAACCCCGTTGACGAAGAGCACCAGGTCCGCTCTGATGATCCGCTCTGCCGCCGTTCCACTCTCCACGGCGCGGCGGACTCGGAATTGCGTGGTCACCACGAACTCGTTGTTACCACCTGTTGGATGTTCGAAGTCAAAAAACCGAACGTTGCGGGTCCATTGCGCACTCTGGCCGTCGACTAGAAAGGGCATCCCGTAGGTCAGGTACTCGTGAACGGCCTGGTTGTAGGCCATGCCGGTGGCTTGGATGTGTTCTAGGTTGCTGACCACCTGCTTGGCCTGCTCAGCGGTCATCCACTCATTAAGCCTCAACAATGCGCCGATCAACCTGCCCTTGAGCAAGACCTCCCGCTCGCTGCCCCGTTCCTCCACCAGTTGGTCTCCAGGTATGTAGGCCCATCCCAGATTCTCCAGCAAACGGAGGGCAGGCAACTCGGCGGTAGTGAATTCGTTAAGTTTCTTGACCACTTTCACCTCCCAACTTCCACAGGTACCCGCTTACGTCCGGTCAGCAAAGCCTCGGCAGTCGACGCTTTCACATTGGTTAGTGCCTCTCGGGTCACTTGCGAAGTCTCTATGGCGCTGTCAATGGAATCCAGGGTTCGGGCGATGGCCTCTTGCTCCGGAAGAGATGGAAGACAGATAGGGAGGGAGCGGACATTTGCTCGAGATATCTCCCGAAACGTGCTTCCAGATGCCCTTCGCTCCAACTCTCGACGTATGGCAGAAATGCAGTAGAACAACCAAAGGCTATGTGTTCCCTTCTTAACTACTAGATTCTGAAACCCCTGATTCGTAACTACTGGAACGGTATTGATGGCGGCGGCCCCTATAGTGGCCCTGCTCGTAAGTAAGACTGATCCCGCCGGGATGACTCGCAGGCCTGCCGCCTTCATACCCACACTTGTAATGGATTCCCGGGTGCTTGCCAGAAACCGACCAAACAGGGCAGACAAATCTGACGGAACCACCCATGGAATGTCACCGCCCCAGTATTCTTCCTTGGCTCTTGAAGGCGTTGTCCCTCCAATGACACGCGCTACTTCGCCGAGTCGGACCACGTCCCACTCAGTGGGGACCATCCCGAACCAAGGGACCTTCTTCCATTTGGAGTGCCATCCGGGGAGGCCGCGGGTGAATAGTTTGTCCCGCGCAGCTTCGCGGAGTTGCTCGTTTGCGGTGATCACCCCCTCGGTTCGCTCGATCGTTTCATCAATGGAGTCAAGCACGGCAGCGATTGCTCGCTGCTCGGCAAGTGGCGGGAAGGGCAGGTGAAGGGTACCCAGATCCCTGCTACCGATTGCCTTAAATGTGCTTCCTTGTGCAATGCGTTGTAAGGCATCTTTGGCTTGGTTGATTGCATGCCAACCGTATGATTTGTCAACATTCGTGAAACGTATTGCAGCCAGTCCTCGACCAATGGCAAGCCGCTGGTCAACACGGCTGGTTTGACCTACGGGTGCCCTTACGCTGATAAGGAAGGTGTCGGAGTCGGCTGTTTTCGCTGGCTTGAGACACCACTTCACCGGCCGCGGGAACTTTCTTCCGAACTCGGCATTTCCCTGTACAAAAGGGAGTCCACTGTTGAGACAGGGTTCTCCCTCCCATTCAAGCACTGTCTTCCCCGGCGGCGACTGTCCCATGACGATTTCCGCGACGTCACCTAACTGGACGTTTCTCCATTCCTTTGGAAAACCAGATGTCATGTTTTCTATTGCGCTTTCATAAGTGGTCACGCTTCCCAAAACGAACCTAAGGCGTGGACTACGCGGAGACCGTGGTAACCGATACCTGGGGCTCGGCGATCGGATCCCCGTGCTCGCGGAGCGAGGCCACATGCAGGTGGATTGCTTCACCTATCAGTTCTCTGACTTCGACATGTGAATTCGCTGCGGCAACACAACCGGGCAAGTCCGGGACATGCGCTGAGTATCCGCTGTTGGTCTTTTCGATGACGACCGTGTATCTCACCTCAACTCTCCTTTATCGATTCCTGCTTGTTTAGAAGTGCTATTCCATGTTCCAGGGGTAAGGTCCTGGCTCATCCTGCTTGCTATAGTGACGGTCCCGGGCCTTTCGAGATGTCGGCATTGCCGATGGCTGCCGCGGGTGCAGTTCAACCTCCATCCGTGCCGTTCCACGAGTCGCATCGCCTCTTTAACCATCGGCATACCCCAACTCCGAGAGTAGAGCATCCATCCTGACTGCGGCTTCGTCGCGGGCGCGTTCCGCTTCTCGCAGTTGTGCCAGGGCTTCGTCGACGCACATCACTTCCAGCGGCTCCGTTGTGTCCACATAGCGGCTGATGTTCAGGTTGTAGTCATTGGCCGCGATCTCTTCCAGGTCGGCGACATGGGCGAAGCGGTCCACTTCCTCAAAGTTCCGGTAGGCGGCCGCGATCTTCCCGAGGTGCTCCTGGTCTAGGTAGTTCCGCGCCTTCTCCTGGCGAAAGCAGTCCTCCTGGTCTGCGTCAATGAAGAGGACCTTGCCTCTTCTGTCAGGAGGTTTAGCCTTGTTCAGCACGCATATGGCCACCGGAATGCTGGCGCCGGAGAAGAGATTGGGGGCAAGCCCTATGATCGCTTCGAAGAGGTCAGCTTCGATGAGCCCTCGGCGGATCTTTCCTTCGGCGCCGCCTCGAAACAGGATTCCGTGGGGCATGACCACTCCCACCATTCCCTGGGCGTTGGTTACTCCGAGCATATGCAGGAGAAAGGCGAAGTCTCCCCTTGTCTTGGGAGGAAAGGCGCCATAACGATCGAACCTGTGATGGGGGTCATCGGCCGCGAAGTCCCGTCCCCAGTTCTTGAGGCTGAAGGGAGGATTAGCGATTACCCGGTCGTAAGCCTGTAACTGACCCCACCTGTCTTTCAGCATCGGTTCGGCGATGACGTCTCCCGCCTCGAGCCGAGCCGCCCGCAGGCCGTGGAGCAACAGGTTGAGCTTTCCGATAGCCAGGGTCCCCAGATTGCGCTCCTGGCCCTCCAGCACCAGATTGCGAACATCCCCTCCATGTTCTTTCACGTACTGAGCCGTGAAGATCAGCATCCCGGCTGAGCCTGCCGTGGGATCACATATCCGCATTCCCTCCCGCGGTTGCAACAACTCCACGATGAGCCTGACAACCGAACGGGGCGTGTAGAACTCGCCTCCCTTCTTGCCGGCGTCATCGGCGAATCTGTTGATTAAGTACTCGTAGGCGTCTCCCAGGACGTTGGTGGTCCCGTTCCCGCCGTCCGCCCTCAGGTTGCCGTCCCGCAGGTCCAGTTCGCTGAAGTGGTCGAGGAGACTGCGGATGATGCGTTCCCGATTGGACGGACTGCCCAGCTTGGACTCGTCGTTCCAGTTGACACCGGTGAGAATGCCGTCCAACCGAGGGGTGTTCTCATCTTCGATGTAGTGACTGGCCACATTAAGCGCCTCTCCCAGACTCATGGAGGAAGTGGAGATCGCCGACCAACTCGCTCCCGGCGGTACGAAGAACTCATGCTCGTCCCGCTCCGCTAGCGCCACCTCACGCGAGACTCCGTCTGCCATCGCCTCCTCCACCTCTTCGTCGAACCGATCCGATAGGCGTTTTAGAAAGAGCATCGAGAAGATGTAGTTCTTGTAATCGGCCGAGTCGATCTGGCCACGCAGGATGTCGGCGGCCTTCCACAGCTTCGACTCGAGTTCCTGTCTTGTCAACAGCATGTGGGTGTCCTCATAGTTTCGTTGCCTCCTTCTCGATGACTTCCCTGATAAGCGCATCCTGCAATGCCTCGCGGCGTAGTCGTGCAGCGTGGATGGCTGAGGCGTAGGCCTCCTCTGAAGCCTCCACCACCCGGGCGAAGATATCAAGTTCTCTGGTGGATGGCGTCGGCACCATGACTTTGGCCATGCTTCCCGCGGTGAGCAAGGGGACGGAAGTGCCGCGCGCCGCTCGTCTGATTTGAGCCTGACCGTAAGCGGAGGTCAGGTAATACCAGAGATAGTGACCCATACCCAAACCCGGATCATGGGGTCGCACCACCAGCAAAGTCACCCCCGCCACGGTTCTCGACACGCCGGGAGGCACCAGTGCCGCTCTGCCCTCGCCTCCACGCGCCGCTACCAAGATGTCGTAAGGCTGAAGCAGATGACGCTCGGTGCGGGAGTTGAGCTCCACCCGCACTTCGCGAAGTCCGTCGATGGCAAGCCAGCCATCGACAAGATCACCGGCAGCAACGATCCTCAATCTCCACTCCCCCGATCGAACTCCTGCACCTCGCCCAGATCTGGCGAGGCCCTGTGTTACGCGGGCGATAGCAGCAAGCGGTCTCATTAAGGACCGATGCTAGCAGGTTGTTTTTGATTGTCGCAACTTATAGATGGTATTATCAGAATTCAACACATATTCGTATGATTACGTCCGATGAGGAGGAACCTCTTGAAGAGAAGACGAACAGTCGAGTGGGGTACCAGCCTGCTCCTACTGGCGATTGGGGTGGTAGCCGTCAGGATGCTGATGGTATGGGCGGGACCCACAGCAGGGGGGGAGGTGATCCTGCATGGTCTAGCTGCCCTTGGCGACCCTCTCTGGTCCTGGGTTTGCAGCCGACCCCGCATGACCCTCCGCCGTTCAAGCGGGTAACGGGCCCATATTTGGATTAGGTGAACTCCGGGAAGGGGACCAGCGGAGCGTGAAGCCCCTTCAGAGACCCACTCGGTCGTCTTGGTGGGAAGGGAGAAGGAGGTACGGGAGCGATTAGGTTGCCCTCAATAGGGGTTGTCGATCGCGTTAAGCTGGCCAGATGGTCCGATATGGCGTCTGCGGGTAGTGAACTACCACTCCTGATCACGGATGTCAGTAGGGAGTGACGGTGCCCACATGGTGCCAGTCCAGCTTTGCTGGCGTATTAGGTATGCCTCTTCAGTGCGCGGCCCGGAGTGGCGTCGGTCCGCCGAGATTTGGCGACCACTGGCACGCCGTTGACGATTACGTGGGGAATACCGGTCGGGAATTGGCATGGGTCTTCTAGGGAGGCTGCACTCCCGACGGTCTCAGGGTCGAACACTACTAGGTCAGCCTTGGCGCCATCCCGGATGATGCCCCGGTCTGGGATGTTTAGCAGGCCGGCGGGGTAGGAGGTCATCTTCCGGATGGCTTCTTCGATCGTCATCAGGCCTTCGTCTCTCACCAGGCTGCCGAGCATCTTGGGGAAGGTGCCGTAGGTTCGCGGGCTGGGTGCGGAGCCGACCAGTAAGGCGTCGCTTCCGACTGCGCACAGGGCGTGGGTGAGCACCTTGCGAACCGTCTTCATGTTGTTGGAGTCGTGGCCGACGTAGGACAGTCCCAGGTTCTCCGCCAGGAGCAGGTCGCAGAGCGCATCTAGCGGGTCGAGGTCCATGGCGGCGGCGATCTCGTCCAGGGGGACACCTTCGAAGTGTCGGTAGTCGGGGTGTTCGAACCCGCTTAGATGCCAATCGCCGGGGTATCGCCAGCGGCTCTGTCGGGGGTCGGTCTCCTCACGCATCTCTGCCCTGGATGCCGGAGAGGAGAGATGTTCGAGCAGGCGGTCGGGTCCGCCGTCCTCGATCCAGTCGGAGACGGCAACGATGGCCCGCGTGCCTCCCTGGTTGTAGGGATAGGCGTCGAACGAGACCTGGAGTCCTTCCTGGCGGGCTCTCTCGACCAGGTCAAGGAGATCTTGGAACTCGCCGTCCTTCTTGGAGAGCGACGCGTAGTGGGAGATGTGCAGTGGAGCGCCGGTGCGGCGGGTGATCTCGATCACCTCACGGAATGGGTCGGTGAAGGCGGGGCCCGACCCGTAACGGACGTGAGACACGTGCATGGCGCCGTTCCGGGCCGCCACCTCGGCCAGCTTGGTGAGTTCGTCGATGTCGGCGAAGCTGCCAGGGGGGTAGGTCAGGCCCGTGGAGAAACCGAAGGCGCCCTGGTCGAGACCCTCTTGCAACAGATGTCTCTGCGCGGCCACGTCCTCGTCGGTGAGTTCGACATCCGACCAGCCGACGGTGGCCACCCGGAGTGGCGTGTTGCCGATGACGTAGGCGATGTTCACCGGCACCGCCCGGTCGTAGATATCGAGGTACTCGGCCACCGAACTCCACCCGAGTCCCGGCGGGCGGCGTCCGTCGAGCCCGGCGTTCATGACGCTCCAGCCGTCGAGGTCGTCGGAGGACGGGAAGGGAGCGTAGGAGTTGCCGTCTACGCCGATCAACTCGGTGGTGACGCCTTGGCGGACCTTCGGCTCATGGGCCGGATCAGCCAGGATCGCCATCGTCGAATGAGCGTGCATGTCGATGAAGCCCGGGCATACGGCCAGCCCGGTGGCGTCGATCACGCGACCGGCTTCCAGATGGTGCGTGTCGCCGCGGAAAAGGACGAGGGTGTCTCCATCGACGCCGACGTCCGCTTTGATCCACGACGATCCGGTCCCGTCGTACACGCGGCCGTCGCGGATCAGCAGGTCGAGACTCATGCCTGTCCGGACCTTGCCAGGTACCGCCCGTTCTCGGGTCCCACCAACTCACCGTCCGAGAGGACAACCGATCCGCTGCGTACCACGAGACTCGGCATGCCGCTGGTGGACAGTGACTCGTACAGTGAATACCCAGCTTCCGGTGCGAGGTTGTCATGGGTCAGAGGCACCTCGGGCTGGTCTTCGGGAATGACCACCAGGTCCGCATCCGAGCCTTCGGCCAGGACGCCTTTCTGCGGGTAGATCCCATAGATCTGCGCCGCTCTGGTGGAGGTGACTTCTGCAAGGCGCTCGATGGTCAGCCGTCCTTTCTTGAAACCCTCGCTGAAGGCGAGAGGCAGCATGATCCCGGTGCCGGCGATGCCGCCGAAAGTGGCGTCCAGGATGTTGTCGGCTGCCAGCTTCACCCCGAGGGTCTTGGGCGAGTGGTCCGAGGAAAGGTGATCGATCCGGCCGTCGGCCAGCGCGTCCCACAGGGGAGCGAGGTGCCCGGAATCTCGCAGGGGCGGGCCGACCTTCCCCAGCGGTCCCCGTTCGAGGACCTCGTCGTTGGTGAGCAGCAGGTAGTGGATCTGCGTCTCGGCAGTCACCGATGCTCCGGAGTTCTTCAGAGTCCCCAGCATGGCCGCTCCCGGCGCAGAGGTGCAGTGGACGAAGTGGAGACGAGAACCGGTCAGGGCTGCGAACACGGCGGTGCGGTTCATGCCTTCGGGTTCCAGTTCGACCGGCTGGCTGCGCAGGTAGCTGGCGTTGGTGACTCCCCGCCTGCGTTCCACGGCGTCCAGGTAGTCGATGGCGCCGCCGTTTTCGGCGTGGACCAGGGTGACGCCTCCCACCGCCGCCGCCCGCTCCATGAGGAGGCAGATCGAAGCGTCGTCCAGCATCTGCCCCCGCTGGGCGTAGGCGACCATCGTCTTGAAGGAGGTGACTCCGACCTGGGCGCTTCGAGCCACGGTCCCTTCGATGTCATCACCGGGCAGAAAGAGGGTGTTGATGAAGTAGTCGGCGGCGACGCCGTCACGCTCCCGCTCGATCTCCGCCTCGACGGATTCGGCGACCGTGGTCACCGGGGTTCGCTGCGCGTACACGCCGATGGTGGTCACGCCGCCCCGCAGGGCCGCCCGGGCCGCCTGGTGCAGGTCGTGCAGGAGCGGTTCTGTGATGGAATGTCCGCCCAAGGAGATGTGGATATGGGGGTCCACGGCTCCCGGTAGCACCCAGGCGCCGTTGACGTCGGCAATCGTCTCGCCAGCCAAACCGGTTCCGATCCGGGTGATGACACCGTCCCGGTACGAGATGTCGCCCTCTTGGACGCCGTCTGCAGTGACCAGACGTCCGTTGCGTAAAACTGCGGTCATGCGTCTCCCAACCGGGCGGCGATCCGTTGCTGGGTGGCCGCCGAGGTGATCGCCTCCAGGGTGGAACCCCAGGATTCTTCGTCCCACGCCACATCTTCGAGCGAGTTCAGGTGCGCTTTCATCGCGGCCAATGCCGGGCCGTCGAGCGCCGCTATCTCTGCCGCAAGGTTCATCGCCGCAGCGTCAAGTTCGTCGGGAGCGTGGACCGAGCGGACGAAGCCGACGTGTTGGGCTTCCACAGCAGTCAGCCGGCGGCCGGTCAACAGAATGTCGCGAGCCATCGAATCCCCCACCCCTCGGACCAGTCGGGCGATGTCGCTTCGAGTGATGACGATCCCCAGGATGGCGGCCGGGATGGAGAACCAAGCCCGGTCGGAGGCGATCCGGATGTCGCAGGCGGCGGCGACCTCGGTCCCCGCCCCCACTGCGGCGCCGCTCACCACGGCGATCACCGGTTTGGGGCAGGCCTCGATCGATGCCATCACCCCTTCCACGCCTACCAATGACTCTCGCACCGAAGCCGTGGCTGCGCCGCCGAACTGTTCGATGTCGGCCCCGGCGCTGAACACGCGGTCGCCGGTCGAGGTCACCAGCACCACCCGTACCGAGTCGTCGCGGGCGCACCGGCCCATGAGCTCCGCCATCTCGCTCCACATGGAAACCGACCAGGCGTGTTTGCGTTCCGGTCGGTCGATGGTCACCCGGGCCACACCGTCACGGCGGGTCAGGCTCAGTTCGGGCATCAGAACACCCCGCTGCTGGAGGCCCCGTCCAAGTCGATTGCCGAACCCGTGACAGGAGCGGCGGCGTCTGAGCAGAGGTAGGCGATCGCCTCGGCCACGTCTTCGGGTGTCGTGAAACGTCGGAGGG
Source organism: Acidimicrobiia bacterium (assembly GCA_965209025.1). GTDB lineage: Bacteria > Actinomycetota > Acidimicrobiia > Spongiisociales > ZC4RG35 > Bin76. Next base: position 2,394,962 of record OZ242375.1, read on the forward strand.
GAACCCTCTCGTCCAGGTAGGCGGTCCGGAATTCTTCGTTGGTCATCCCGGCGTCTTCGGCCCAAACCTCGATGGCCTCCTCCATTCGATCGGTGGTCGTGAGTCCCGGATTCACCGCCATCACCCGGATGCCGTGCGGTCCTCCCAGCTCCGCAACCGACTTGGTGAAGTGGAGCAGGGCCGCGTTCAGCGAGCCGAGGACGTATGCGGGGGAGGCCGAACGCCCGGCCATGCCGACCACGTTGACGATCACACCGCCTCCGCCCTCCTTCATGATTCCGAAGACGGCGCGGGTGCACCGCACGTAGCCCATCAGCTTCAAGTCGATCGATGACATCCAGTCGCCGTCGCTGATCGCTTCGAGGTTGCCGAACGGCGAGGCTCCGGCGTTGTTGACCAGGATGTCGATCCCGCCGAGAGCGTCTGCTGCCTGTTCTACTACTCGACCCGGCTCATCCGGCAGCGAGAGATCGGCCACGATCCGGACCACATCCACCCCGTGGGCCTCAGCGATTCGGGCGCAGGCTGCAGACAGGCGGTCCTCGCTGCGCGCCACCAGCGCCAGATGGACGCCTTCGGAGGCGAGTCGATCGGCGGTCGCAAAACCGATGCCGGCGCTACCGCCGGTGACCAGGGCCCGGCGGCCACTGAGCCCTCGGCTCATACGGGGTCCTCGAAGACCATGGTCTGATTATGGCTGAAGTTGACTCGGGGAGGAGAGAACGCCTCGAGGGTGATACACGGATCTTCCGACGCCACTCGTCCACCGTGCTCGACGCCGGACGGGGCGTGGATCACCTGCCCCGGTCCGACGATCCGCGTCTCGCCGTCCACCGTGAATTCAAGCTGTCCGGCCAGCACGCAGATGATCTGCTCCTGGTGATGGGTGTGGAGGCCGAAGTCGGTCCCCGGCGCCATCTCGGCGCGGATCACCTGGACGTCCTTTCCGGTGACGTTCCACACGAAGTCGCCGGGAAACGCCTCGAACCCTTCCTGTTGGTTCCAATCGGTGAAGCTTGCCATGGTGCTCTCCCTATTCGTAGTAGCCGTCCGGTGATTTGATGATGGTCTTCCACTGCTCGATGTCATGCGCCACCAGGATGGTTGCGCCGTCGCGGTCTTCGAACCCTTTGAGCCGAGCGAGAGACCTGATGGCTGCGAACTCGTCGGTGGTGGTGGGCGGCGGAAGTCGGCGGTCGATGTTGTCCCTCCGGTACGCCGCATCGCCGGTGAGCACGAAACGACCCGAAGGCAGGTCGACCACCAGCGATTGATGCCCCGGCGTGTGGCCGTCGGTCAACACCGCATTGACGCCGGGGACGATTTGGGCATCGCCCTCGTGGTACCGGTAGGTGATCTCGGGGCGGTCGAAGTCCTTGCTGATGAACCCGGGCGCCCCGAACCGGTCCGGGAACTGGGCCCACCTGCGCTCGGCCACCTGCAGATGCACGGTGGCGTCGGGGAAGAGACGGATGCCGCCGGCATGATCCATGTGCAGATGCGATACGACCACGTGCGCGACATCGGCGATGGCGATGCCGGCCTCCGCCAGGCGCGCCAGCGGATGGTCGGCGTCTGACATCTCGAGTCGGAACGCCTTCGCCAGCCGTCCCCACGTCCCCACCGGATCGGTGGCCGCATCCGGATCGCACCCCGTGTCGAACACCACCCAGCCGTCGTCGGTCTCGATTGCGAACATGGGAAGCGGGACGCCGACCTCTTCGTTCGACCCGCCGAACTTGGTCCGGAACTCGGCCATGTAGCAGGTGCCGGTGGGCAGGACGAACATCCGGTGAGCGGCCATCAGTGCACGGGCATCGCATCGGGGGGGATGGTGACAAGGGTTCCGCGGTGAGTCGTGCCGCGATCGACCTCGCCGTCCTCGTACAGCACATGGCCACCGGCGATGGTCATCCGGGGCCACCCCCGCATCACCATGCCCTCGAAGGGCGTGTAGTCCGAGTGTCCGTTGAGCACGTCCGCGTCGATGGTGACCTCTCGGTCGAGGTCGATCATCACCAGGTCGGCGTCGCTGCCCACTGCGATGGTCCCCTTGCGCGGCGAGGCGCCGATCAGGCGGGCGAAGTTCGCCGACGTGACTTCTACCACCCGTTCCAACGTCAGTCGACCCTTGTTGACTCCCTCCGACAACAGCACGGGGAGGATCATGGTCATGCCGCCGGGGAGACCGGGGCCGACGTCCCAGATGTTTCCCTGGCGGGTCGGCAGGTCGTAGTCGCAGTGGTCGGATCCCATCCAGTCGATGCTCCCGTCGGCGAGGCCGGCCCACAGCAGTTCCTGGTCGGTCTTGGTCCGAAGGGGCGGGTTGACCTTGCCCCAGGTGCCTAAGGGCATGTCCATGTCCAGCACTAAGTACTGGGGGCAGGTCTCCATGTAGAGAGGCGGGTAGCGGTCACGCGCGGCGCGGATGAGTTCCGGTCCGCGGCCCACGCTGGTGTGGATCACACAGAGCGGCGCTCCGGTGTTCTCTGCGAAGATGCAGGAGCGGATGATCGCCTCCTCCTCGGTGAAGTGCGGGCGGTGATTGCTCCAGGTGGCGGTGTCGGTGGCGTCCGGGTCGGCTGCTATGCCCAGTTCGCGGTTGTGGAGGATCACGTCGATGTTCTCGGCGTGGATCAGGGCCATGACGCCCGGGCGGGTGGCCACCTGGCGCATGCCCTCGAAGATCAGCCCGTCGTCGAGTCCCACAATGCCGTATCCGGCCTCGGGTCCCTTCATCGCCATGTGGAACTTGTAAGAAGTCAATCGCAATTCGTCGACGGTCTCAGGGATCTCCCAGACCTGCTGGGCGTTGGTGACCAGGCCGTGAAAGCCCTGGTCTACGATGCTGTGTTGCTCGATGTCGGCGACATGCTGGGCGTGGGTGTCCTTGAACGAACCACCCGACAGCAGGTAGTGCCACATGGTCGTCACGCCCCCGGTCACGGCCGCGGCGCTCTCCTCCCGGCACGAGTCCGCATATGGCAGGATCACCCCGAGATGCACGTGCGCGTCGATGGCGCCGGGTATCACGTAGGCGCCTTTGGCGTCGATGACGCGGTCGGCGGAGGGAGCGTCGCCCGGGGAGAGGAGCGCCTGGATGACTCCCTCGCTGCAATGGACGGTGGCTCTTGTTTGACCGGCCGGGCTGACCAGGGTGGCATCTTTGACCGTTAGTGACGTCATGTCTCGTACACCTTCTCGATGATCCGGACTTTCTTCCGTCCGGGTGACGGATATGTGCCGAAGGATACGACCTCGACCCTCGCCCTGACCCTGCACATGTCGGAGATGGCCTGCGCCAGCTTCGACCGCAGTTCGTCGTCTTCATCGGCGGACCGCCCCTCGCCTCGCTCCACCCGGACGTGCAGGGGACCGGGCCACGCGTACTCCGGCTCATGCTTGATGATCCGCACCGAGCCGGAGGTGGCGGGCCGGAAGCCCAGGACGATGTCCTGGAGGGCGGTGGGGAAGACGTTGACCCCCTTGATGATCATCATGTCGTCGGTGCGCCCGAAACAGCGGATCTTGGGGGTGGTCCGCCCGCAGCAGCACTCGGTGTCGAGCACCTCGACGATGTCGCTGTGCCGGAATCTAAGCACCGGAGTCGCCTCCCGGTCGAGGTGGGTATAGACCAACTCTCCCGTCGCCCCCGTGGTGATCTCCACGGGGTCGCCGACCCCGTCGATCAATTCCCAGTAGATGAACTCGTGGGCCACGAAGTGCATGCCGCTCTGGTCCTCGCATTCGGCCCACATCACGGGGGAGAGGTCGGTGCCGCCCATCACCTCATGCATCTTCGCCCCCCAAAGCTCCTCTGCATGCCGGCGGAACTCCGGGATGCCGCCCCCGGGTTCGCCGCCCACGTAGATCCGCTCGATCGACAGTTCCCGGGCGTCGACGCCCAATACGTCTTTGGCCTGGTTGCCCAGGTACACCGCGAAGTTCGGGGTGGCGACCAGCCCGTTGGGGTTCAGGTCGGAAATGGTGTGGAGGAGCCACGTGGTCCCCGGCTCGGCGCCCGCCGGGATGCACGCCGCCCCCAGGGCTTCGAGGCCCTGGATGACCGGCACGCCGCCCACCCAGCAGCGGGACATGCCCAGGGCCTGCAGGACCCGGTCGGCGGGGCGGAAGCCGTGCGCCCAGAGTGTTCGGCGGGTGATCTCGGCCCAGTTCGCCCGGTCGCGGGCGGTGAGGCCGACATAGGACGGTCGTCCGGTCGTCCCCCCGGATGCCTGAAATTGGACGAGGTCTCGCGGTTCTGCGGCGAGGTGGTTTCCCAGGGGTGGGTTCGCCGCCAGGGACCTGCGAATCTCGTCCTTCACCGTGAAGGGGACCCGGACCAGATCCTCGACGCGCCTCACGGAGTCGGGCCCGAGGCCGGCGGCGCGCATCTTCTCCTCATAGAAGGGGGATCTTGCCCAGAGGTATGCCCACTGTTCAGCCAGGCGCTCGCTCTGGATCGCCCGGATCTCGGCGGGCGCCAGGCCCTCGATCGGCGCGCCGAGTTCAGGCATTGGCCATCGCCGGTGAGCGGTCTGCGAAGGCAGCGCCGAGCGCCACCACCGCGTCGGGGTCGAGCGCGTGATGAGCCGCCACCCTGTCCAGGCCCGCATCGCCCAGCCGGGACAGGCGTCCGGCTACATCTTCGGGAGTGCCGGCCACCGCCAGGAGGTCTACCAAGTCATCTGTGAGAACCGCGGTAGCCGCCTCCAAGCCGTCGGTCGCTTTCGCCTCCAGGATCTGAGCGCGGACCGACAGAAGCTCGTCTCGGGATATATCCGTCCCGACCAGGCGGGGCGAGACGTCGGGGATCTCCGCCAGGTAGTACGCCACCGACCTTCGCACGCGATCCCGGGCGTCGGCGGGATCGTCGGCCACTGCGGTGAGCACCAGTGCGCCCAAGGAGTAGTCATCCCGCGAGCGCCCGGCCTTGGCCAGCGCCGCGTCGATCAGTTCGGCGCGCGACGCGATGAATGTCGGGGAGCACATCACTCCCAGCAGGGCTCCGTCGTAGTGGGCGGCCGACATCCGGAGCGACTGGGGGCCCATCGAGCCCAGGTAGATCGGTGTGGGCGGCGGGGGAGAGGAGAGTCGCGCCCCGTTGTAGGCGGTGTCCCCCCTGAGGAGAGCGCGGGTGGCCGTGGCGGCGTCCCGCAGACCGGTCACCTGGTTGGAGGGGATGGTCCCCAGCCGGGACGAGCCTCCATGCGCCACCCCGTATCCAAGCGCGAACCGGTCGCCGTATCGCTCGGTGAGAGATGACAACTCCATCGCCACCGATGCCGGGTGGCGGATGAACGGGCTCAGGACGCCGAAGCCGATCCTCACCGAAGAGGTGGCCTCGGCGGCTGCCGCGGCGATGGTGAAGACTCCCCGGTGGAAGTGCTGCTCGGCGATCCAGATGGTCCCGAACCCGCCCCGTTCCGTCGCCCGGGCCACGGAGACGATCTCTTCCACCGTCCTGGCGTTGTCCAGGCCTACGTCGAAGCTCGGTACAGATCGGACCGTCATTGGGGCCACAACGATGCAACGTAGAGCAGCAGGGATATCGCGCCCAGCACCACCCATAGGAATCGGGTCCTGGCGCGGCGGCACTTGTAGCACCCGAAGGGAACGGAGCAGTCGCAGCGTTGGGCGGTCATGGCCTGGTGATGCGGGTCTCACCCCCGATCATGACCCGCTTGATCCGATGACGCTCCTGGAGGATGCGGACATCGTCGAGCGGGTTGCCGTCGATGATCAGCAGGTCGGCGACCTTGCCTGCCTCGAGCGTCCCGAAGTCGTCGTCGATCCTGAAGAATTCGGCGTTGCCCCTGGTGGCGGTGACCAGGGCGTCCATGTTCGAGAGGCCGAGACGGGTCTGCACCTCCAGTTCATAGGCCTCCTCACCGTGCGGGTCGGCCGGGGTGCCCAGGAAATCCGACCCGATGGCCCGCTTGACGCCGATCGACTGGGCGCGGGGGAGGGTGTCTGCGTAGGAGTCGAGCGCCATCTGGCAGCGTTCGACGTACACCGGGTTGAGGTCGAGGTCATCGGCGCGTTCGACCGCCCGAGACAGGTACCCGACATTGGGATTCCAGGTGACGCCGTGGGTTGCCATCATCTCGAGGGTCTCTGTGTCGATCCAGTACCCGTGCTCGATCGAGTCAGCTCCCGCCTTGATGGCCCGCTGCATCCCGACGCACGACTCCCCGATGAGGGTGTTGCTGTGGCAGGAGAGGAGGGCCCCCACGTTGTGGGCGACGTGCGCCGCCGCCTCGATCTCGGCGCCGGTCCACGCCGATTCGGCGCGTATGAACGACGGGTCTATGCCGCCGGTGACGCCCATCTTGATGTCGGTGGCGCCGCCGCGGATCTGCTCCCGAGCCGCCTTGGCCACCTCGCCCACGCCGTCGGCCAGCCGGACGAACCCGGGAGGCTCGGGACCCTGCATCCACTCCAGGCGGATGAACGGCAGGTCCGGTATTCCCCCGGTCTCGGCGATGAACCGCCCCACCGCCCGCATGCGGGGGCCGTTGACCTTGCCTTCCTCTATCGCCTTCTTCACCTGGAGGCTGTTGTCGCTCCCGCAGTCCCGGATGAGGGTGAAACCGGCCCCCAGTATCTCCTGGACCTCGAGGGCCGAGCGGATGGCATGGAGCATGGGGGACTCCATGGCCCATGAAAGGAAGTCGTAGCCCGGGATGCCGAACAGGTGGAGATGGGAGTCGATCAGGCCGGGCAGCACATGGGCCCCGGCCGCGTCGATCACCTCGGCGCCCAGTGGGACCTCCACACCGGCGCCGATGGCTGTGATGCGGTCGTCCTCGATGACCAGACTTGCCGGGCCGTATGGCTCGGCCCCTGTCCCGTCGAAGATCGAGGCGTTGGTGATTGCTGTGGTGCCCATGCGCTTCTCCTCTAGCCCTGCGGCGCCAGTTCCTCGATGCCGCGTTCGATGTCGCCGATGGCGGTGATGATCGGGTGCTCGACTCCGGCGTCGATGTAGCGTTGCATGCCCTCGAGGCAGTCGTCCCGGGTGCCGTTGAGGGTGAGGTCGTCGATGACCTCGTCGCTGATTAGGTGCTGGCCGCCCTCGCCTCCTCCCTCGTCCACCGCGGCCACCAACTGCTTCCATCCCGCTCCGTCGGGACCCCACACCGAGGTCCGCCTGGTGATGTCGGGAAGGCGGGCCAGGTACAGGGCCAGCAGGGGACGCAGGAAGGCCCTTGCTGCCTCCTTGGAATCGTCGACGCAGGCCACCAACATCATTCCAATCTCCACGTCGTCGAGGGTGCGGCCGCCCCGCTCGGCGCCTTTGTGGAGGTGTTCCAGCGCCCAGGTGACGTATTCGGTGCCCAGGAAGGCATTGAGCGAAGCGCCTTCGGCGATCTCGCCGGTCAACTGGCATGCCAGCGGGCCGGTCGGGCCCAACCACACGGGGAGGTCGCGGCGGACCGGCTCGAAGTCGAGTTCGGCGTTGTCGAGATGGACCATCTCCCCGTGGTAGTCGAAGTGGGAACCGTGGGCGTTCCACACCTTCCGGCAGGCCTCCACGTACTCGCGGAGCGCCTTGAGCGGCTTCACGAAGTTGATGCCCTGGGCTTTGATGAGCACCCGGGAACCGGCGCCGATGCCGGCTACGAACCGGCCTTCGGAGAGCTCGTCGAGAGCGGCGAAGGTGGTGGCCATCAGAAGCGGGCTGCGAGTGAAGATCGGGCAGACGCTCGGGCCGATGGTGATGCGCTCGGTCACCGCCGCGGCCGCCGCGCAGGCGGTGACGCCGTCGCGGGAGAAGTTGTGCTCGGCGTACCACACCGAGTCGTATCCGAGTTCCTCCACCCGCTTGGTCAGCCGGACAGTCTCCGGTAAGGGGGTGTTCTGCAAGAGGCCGATGCCGGTCTTGATCATGTTCTCTCCTTGGGTTGTTTCAGTCGAGGTAGGGGCGGAGTATGACTTTCTGTAGGCGTTGGAAAAGGGCGCCGAAGATCAGGCCGAGGACGCCGACCATCAGGATCGCTCCGTACATCTCGGCGGGGAAGAGGCTGCGGCGCATAAAGAGGATGAACCAGCCGAGCCCGTCGGTGGAGAGGATGAGCTCGGAGGCGACCATCAGCACCAGCGCCACGCCGACCGCCTGGCGGGCGCCGGCCACGATCTGGGGGACCGCCAGGCCGATCACCGCCCGTCTCAGCACCAGGGTCTCGGTGCCGCCGAAGCTTCTCACCACGTCTGGCAACAGCGCCTGCTTGGCGGTGCGGACGCCGAAGATGGTGTTGATCGCCACGAAGATGAACGAAGCCCAGGCGATCACGATGATGCGGGACAGGTCACCGATCCCCACCACCAGCACCAGCACGGGAAGGAAGAGGATGACCGGGATGGGCCGGAGGAACTCGAGAAGCGAGGTGGCCACCGACCCGGGCTTGTTCCACCACTCGACGACCACGCCGAATACGACGCCGACGATCACCCCGATGATCCAGCCCGCCACCGCCCGGTAGACGCTCTTTCCAATCTGGAACAACAGGTTGTCGCCCGAACGGTAGGGAGGGTCGGTGAAGGCGGTGAAGGTGTCGGCGAACACCTGGGTTGGAGGCGGGAAGAGGAATTGGTTGACCATCTCGGCGCGGCTCACGTACTCCCAGGCGCCGAAGATGGCGGCCAGCACGATGAGGGTCTTCAACCACCGAGTCCACACCGAGGCGGTCATGACTGCCCACCCCCGCCCTTCAGGAGGCTCCAGACTTCGTTGTATCGCGCCCGGAACCCCTCGGAGGCGACGAACTCCTCGTAACTGGAAGTGCGATCGCCCTGCTCGAAGTCGCTGAGCACGCGGGCCGGGCGGTGGTCGAGCACCACGGTGCGGTCGCCGAGGTAGAGCGACTCCTCGATGTCGTGGGTGACGAACAGCACCGTCCGGTCGAGGGTCTCGAGGATCTTGCGGAGTTCTTCCTGCATGACACGGCGAATCTGGGCGTCGAGCGATCCGAACGGCTCGTCCATCAAGAGCACGTCGGGCTCGTAGGCGAGCACCCGGGCCAGTTGCACCCGCTGCTGCATGCCCCCCGAGAGTTCCCGGGGATAGGCGTTCTCGAACCCCTGCAGACCGACCATTTCTATGTAGCGGGCGGCCGCCTCGGCCCTTTCGGTGCGAGAGGCGACGCCCTCGATCTCCAGGCCGAACTCGACGTTCTTCTGGACGGTCCTCCATGGCGCCAACGCGTTGGCGTAGTCCTGGAAGACGAAACCCATCCGCGGCTTCGGGGAACTGGGCTCGAAGTTGATGGAGCCACCTGTCAACGGCGTCAGCCCGTCGATCATCTTCAGGATCGTCGACTTGCCGCATCCGGAGGGCCCGACGATCGTCACCAGTTCGCCCGGCCGGAACGAGAGGTCCAGGCTGTCGATGATCCTCAGGTCCTCGTCGTGGCCGCGCCGAGCGTAGGTCTTGGTGACGCCCCTCAGGTGGATGGCCGGGCTGGAGGAGGTCTTCTGGTCGGTCATGCCAGAGAGGTCTCCGACCACCACGGGAAGAGCCTGCGCTGTGCCTCCTCAAGTACGCGGAATGCCACGTACCCGATGACTGCGATCAGGGCGATGGAAGCGTACATGCGTCCGAACAGGGCGTTGCTCTGGGTGCGGAGGATGTAGAAGCCGAGCCCCGACAGCCCGATGACCATGTCGGCGACCACGATGACGATCAGCGCCACCGACACGTTCTGTCGCAGGCTGGAGAGGAAGTAGGGGAGGAGGCTGGGTATCCCGACCTTGCGGAGCACCTTCACCTCGCCGGCGCCGAAGCTTCGGGCCGCGTCCTGCAAGGTGTTGGGGATGTGTTTCACGCCGGAGATCACGTTGATCACGGCCAGGAAGAAACACCCCCACGCTACGGCGAAGGCGCCCACCAGGAACGAGTCGGCGAGAATCAGGAGCGCCATCGGGACTATGGCGACCGCCGGGATGGCCCGGAAGAAGTCGAGCGGCCCACTCAACCAGGAGTCAACCGAGGCATACCTGCCCACCGCCATTCCGATGACGACGGCTGCGCCGAACCCGACCGCGTAGCCGACCAGGGCGGTCCACATGCTCTCGATCGTGGCGGAGCCCAGGTTCGTCCAGTCCTCGATCCCCGCCGCCAGGACCTCGCCGGGTGGCGGGATGAACTCGGAGTTGACGAACCCGGTGGCCGTCGCCGTCACCCATGCTGCGAGGATGACGGCGACGGCTGTGAGTCCAGGGAACCGCAGGGCTCCTGTCACGTCATTTCCTGTTTGGGTCGGTTAGGGCAGTTGGCTCGGGTCCCAGGGGAAGAAGCGGCCGTTCTCGACCATCTCGTCCTCAGAGAACGGCAGGTCCGAGATGAAGGCTCCGACGTCCAGCCCTTCTCCGAGCAGGTCCGCCTCGACCATCATGTCGGCAACACGCTGCATCTGTTCGACGAGGTTCTCCGGCCAGGTCACGTACATGTGCGGCGGGTTGTTCTTCTGAGCCTCCGCCGGGACGCCCGAGATGGCCACGGAGATGTCCAGGGCCTCGGCCGGGTTGGCGACGATCCACTCCGAAGCGTCGCGGATGGCCAGCGCCCAAGCCCTGATGGTGTTGGGGTTCTCCGCCACGAACTCGGGAGAGGCGGCCATCGGGAACATGCCGGCGCCGCGGGGTCCCAGCATCTCGGGGATGCCGTCCGCACCGCCGATGTAGGGGTCGCCGATCGAGCGGAAGCCGTTCCCCTCGGTCTGGCCATAGGGGATGATGCCGGTGATGAACGGGTAGATCATGTAGCCGACGTCGATCTCGCCCGACGTGAGAAGATCCGGGTGCGCGCCCCAGAATGCCTCGATGAGCTCGACGCTGTCGGGATCGACGCCCACCTGGAGCAGGATCGAGGTGAGGAATGCCTCCTCGTTCGACCCTCGGGCAATCACGCCGATGCGGGCGCCTTCCATATCTGCGACCGACTGGATCGGGGAGTCCTCGGTGACGATCAGGCGGTGCGTGCTGTAGTCGACTCCGTCAACCACTGCGTAGTACGCATGGGTGGTGATGAACTTGAGCTGCTGCCCGCGTTCGGCCAACGAGAATGCCAGCGGCCAACTCGTGTAGCCCATGTGCGCCTCACCGGACAGAGCCGCCTCGGTGGCACGGCCTGCGCCGCCCTCGAAGGCGAGGATCTCCGGATTCAGCCCGTATTCGGCGAAGAAGCCCTTTTCCTGGGCCACGTAGAGAGGTAGGAACTGGGCGAGGGTGGCCGGCATCACCTTGAGGTCCGGCGTCTCGGGGGTCATATCGACCATGGCCTCGGTAGTGGTCGTGGTCGGCGCCGCGGTCGTAGTGGGCGCTGCAGTAGTGGTGGGAGCGGCCGTGGTGGCCGGCGCTGCGGTCGTGGTTGGGGCCGCCGTGGTGGCGGGTGCTTCCTCGGCGTCGTCGGCTCCACACGCGGCTAACACGAGTGCGAGGGCGGCGAGAAGTACCAACGGGCCTCTGTTCCGGATCCTGAGCATGCTCTCTCCTTATTAGATGAAATCAAACGCAAATGCGAACGAATGCGACTGAACTTGGCTCGGAGTCTAAGTCACCAGGGCAGTGTCAGGGTGGGTAAGACGCGAAATTCTCGCGGCTGGAAACGGGGGCCTTCCCGACTCCCAAACGTGGATGTCGTGCGCGACCTGCTCTATTCCTGGTAGATGAGTATCAGGTTCCCACAGGTGTCATTGAAGACGGCCCGGATGACTGGCCCCGCCGGGGTTGGCTCCATCGTGAACACCACGCCGAGCCCCTTCAACCGTTCGTACTCTTCATGAATGTCATGCACGGCAAACGCCGCATGCGGTATGCCCTGTTCGAAGATCGCCTCCTGGTAAGCCTTAGCAGCCGGGTTGTCGTTTGGTTCGAGAAGCATCTCGATGTCATCCGGCCCCTCGGGGGAGACGACGGTTAGCCACTTGAACTCTCCCACCGGAAAGTCGTGTTTTTTGATGAAACCCAGGGTCTCTGTGTAAAACTTGAGCGCCTTGTCCTGGTCGTTTACATGAATGCTGGTAAGACTGATCCTCATCGGTTTTCCCCCTTTTCTGGGGGAAGAGCATAAACCGCTTTTGGAGGGCACCGGCGCAATCGGCCAGCACGGTTCCCGTTTTCGCCGAGCCTCCCAGAGGATTCTGATCTGCGGTTGAAGACCCTCAACTGCTTGGTACAGCGCATCTCCAGGATGAGGTGCCAGGATGAGGTCGGGGGTGTCTCTACCATTGCTGGGGTGACCCACACCTAGACGGAGGAATGCGCATGGAGGCTCCTATTTCCAGGGTGGGGATCTGCTTTCTGGATCGCCCCGATGCCCGCAGCCAGGTGGCTCTTTCCCAGCAGGCGGAAACTCTGGGGTACGAGTCGGTCTGGATATGCGAGACCCGCACGGCCCGGGACGCCATATCGGTGATGGGGGCCGTCGCCCACCAGACGGAGCGGATCAAGATCGGCGCCGGGGTGGTGAACACCTGGACCAGGCCCGCTTCCCTGATGGCTTTGACCTTCGCGACCCTCGACGAGTTGGCGCCTTCACGGATGCTGATGGGTCTGGGCGCCTATTGGGATCCGCTGGCATGGAAGCAGGGGGTGATCCGGAGCCGGCCGATCCGCCAGATGCGGGAGTACGTGGAGGTGTGCCGGAGACTCCTGGCTCTCGAGACCGTGACCTTCGAGGGCGACCTGGTCCAAGTGAGGGATCTCCGGCTGGAACTGGGGGAAGGCGCTTCGGACGCTCCCAGGGATGTGCCGATCTATATCGGCGCCACCGGTCCCCAGATGCTGGCACTCTCGGGGGAGGTCGCCGACGGGGTGCTGCTCAACGGGTTCACCTCCCTGGCCTACCAGGCCCAGGCTTTCGACCGGATGGCCGCTGGCGCCGCACGGGCGCAGAAGTCGCTCGACGATCTCGACCTTCCTCAAGTGATAGTCGTGAGCGCCGACGACCGCCACCCTGAACGGGCTCTCGAGATAGCCCTCCGCATGACCACCATGTATCTGGGACAGCAACCCCACATCGCCCGTGCCAGCGGCGTCTCCCAGGGTCTGCTCGACGAAGTCAGCGAAGAGATGGGCGGGTGGCCTCCCCGCGATGGGGGGATAGAGGCGGCGATGCCGCTGGTGCCTGTCGAAGTGGTGAGTTCCCTGTGCGTCTGGGGTGATCTGGCAACCTGCCGGAAGGGTTTGGCCGCTTACGCCACCCGCCCCAACGTGTATCCGGTGCCCCTTCCCGTCACCGAAAACTACTCCGAGATGATCGAGGCCTTCGCCCCGGATGCTTAGAAGGCAGGGGTAGCCCCCAACGCCTGGAGGGAGTTAATTCTTCTTGGAATTCCGTGGGGCCTTAGAAGCTCCTGGTCCTGGTCCCTTCGGCAACTTCGACACCGCAACACTCTTGTCTGTCGTGTATCCCGCCCGGTCGATAACGTCTTCTTGCCTCCGTGCCCTCCGCCGTTTACCTTTCATGGGTTCGCTCCTCTTCGGCAGCTTCGGTGAACTCTAGGTATTCAATCTCCTCCCATCGTATGAGAATACCGGAATCCAGTAATTCAGGACTTCCATCTGCATCGGTGTGTATCTCCCCACTGTCGGGATCCAAGGAAAGGATGGCGGGCAAGTAGAGATCCTGCGACTCGGGGTACCCCGCTGCATAGGGTCGGCGCCCATCAATCTGCCCGAAGATCCCTCCGATCCAAGTGCCGGACTTCAATTTGCAACGAACCCCACCCGCGGGGCGATCTTGGAACAGGTGATCCCAGCCGCGAGGGGTCCTATCCCTCCCGCCTATGAACCTCGCCCACGACCAGTTCTTCTTCCACCCGTACCCCAGCACAGCGCCTCCGGCCAGAGGCGCAACTGTGTAGAGAATGGGGATGCTCCACATCCATCCAGGTAAGACCCGTCGGCTAGCGAAGGCGTCCCAATAGTTCGCATAGAGCCAGTAAAGTGGCCCAGCAGAAATCGAGAGGAACACCGCTGATCCTCCCGCGAACCGGAGAGCTCGGTCCTGCAGTCCGATTCCATAGCGGCCCGCCCATCGCTCAAAACTCCAGACAAACAAAGCACCTGGGAGAAGGGCTGAGAGAACAAGGGTGGCTGCTCCCAACCCTGTCATTTCACTTCATCCACGGTCACACCTCCACGTCCTCTAAATACTGTAAACCAATGCTGTGACACTCTGGTCGAGGCGTTGAGTCCCGCGGTGCCTGTGGGGAGATCTGGCCTCCTGACGGAGGGACTTTCGGCCTCAGCCAGCCGCCTGATCGTCTATTTGGTATATTCTATAGATATCTATATACTTATCTTTTTATGCTCGACTCTTGTGATTCTGATCCCTACATAGTCGGTCGAATCAATATCGATCGACGCAGCCGAGTCTCCATCTCTGCTCAGATAGCCCGTCAACTCACCTGGCTCATTGCCACCGGCGTGGCCAAGCGCGACAGCTTCCTCCCGACGATTGCCAACCTGGCGCAGCACCTCGGGGTCAACGTCCACACCGTACGAGCGGCCTATCGCCAGCTTGCCGACGGTGGGTTGGTCTCTATGCGCCGGGGGTCTCGGACTCTGGTCTTAGGCTACGACCGGGATCAGGCATGGTCACGTAGAGAGAATCGTCAGTCGAGCTTCACCATTGGCGTTTTGGTGCCGTCCTTCACCGACTATTACGCGGAGTTTCTCGACGCTGTTTCCAACGCCTCTGAGATCGAGGGATGGCTACCGGTGATATGCCAGACCCGACACTACGACCCGAGGGTGGTTTCCCGCGATCTCGATCAGCTGTTCAGCCGGAATGTGGACGGGATCGTGGTGATCCACTTCGATCGGCCCGACGAGAAGACCTCCGAGCTCTTCAGGTCGGCATCGGAACTAAGGCCCTTCGTGTTCGTGGACAGCAACTGCGCCGACAGTGGCTCACGGATCGTGGTCGATGAAGCGGCGGCCGGGTTCAAGGCCGTCAACCATCTGATCGGTCACGGCCACCGTCGCATCGGCTTCGTCGATCCGGCGGCGGGTTGGGGGAAGTCAAGGTTTGTGGAGGGATCGTTGCCGGCTCTGGCCGAGGTCGGGGCGCCCGTCGAGGACGGGTTGGTAGTGGCAGCTTCCGATTGGAGCCTGGAAGCAGGCGCGAAAGCTGCGACTCAGCTCCTTCAGTGCGACGATCCTCCAACCGCGATCTTCTGCGCCGGAGATGTTCTGGCACTTGGTGCGATCAGCGCCATAAGAGCGCTTGGAGGCCGAGTTCCCCACGACGTTGCCGTCATGGGTTACGGGGAGATTCCCTTCGCCGCGCTTGCCGCGCCGTCGCTGTCCACAACCCGCCTGCCCGCCGATGCCCTCGGCTACGAGGCTGTCCGGACTCTTCGTCGAGCCATCGCCACCGGTGCGGCCCAGCCCTCGGTCACATTCGAGACCAGCCTGATGCCCCGCCAGTCCTGCGACTGTTCCTGACCCGTTGCCATCGGCCAGGAGATCGCTGACACCTATAAGGAGATAGAACTATGAGGATTTCCAGTCGCACCACAGGGCATTTGCTTGCCCTACTTGTCATCACAGCCGTACTGGCGGTGGCTTGCGCAGATGATGACGGCTCAACAACCGCCGCGGCGGCCGCGCCGGAAACCACGGCCGCACCTGTGACTACCGCCGCGCCGGAGACCACGGCCGCACCCGAGACAACCGCTGCACCCGAGACGACGGCCGCGCCTGAACCCGTCGCGGTGTCCCTCCGGCTCCCGTGGTTTCTCGGGTCCCAGTTTGCCGGGGAACTGGTAGCTCAGGAGAAGGGCTACTTCGCAGAAGAAGGACTGGACGTGACCATCAATCCCGGCGGGTTCGACACCAACAGCATCACTCTGGTGGCGGCAGGGACCGACACTTTCGGTCTTCACGACATGAACTCATTGGTGTTTGCGGCATCGGAGGACATCCCGCTGATAACCGCGGCTGCGTTCCTGCAGAAACACCCGGGGGCCGTGATGGCGCGGGCCGACTCGGGAATCGACACCCTTGATGACTTCGCCGGCGCCACTGTTGGCTTTCATGAGGGCGGTCCCTGGATGCTGACCCAGGCGATGCTGGTCAAGAATGGAGTTGATCTCGACTCCCTCAACAAGATGACAGTCGGGTTTGATCTGACGCCCCTGCTCGAAGGCGACATCGATCTCTACACCGTCTTCGCAACCAACGAGCCGATCCTTGCGGGACTTCAAGGCGTCGAGACCAACGTGTGGGTCCCGTTTGACTACGGTGTGGAGACGTCGGCCAACGCTCTCTTCACAACCAAGAGTTACCTCGAGGAGAACCCGGACGTCGTCTGTGGGATGGTTCGGGCAATCGCCCGCGGCTGGGAATATGCCTACGAAAACCCCGACGAGACCACCGACATCGTGGTCGCCTCGGACCCGGACAATCTTGACCATGACACGCAACGTTTGGTCCTGGACGCCACGCTGGTTCACGTACGTACTCCCGGCGCCGTCGAGCACGGTATCGGCTACATGACGGCAGGTCGCTGGGAAACGGTCATCGACGTTCTCCAAGCCTATGGGGGGCTGACGGTTGACGTGGATGTGAACAGCCTGTTTACTGACGCCTGTTTCTCCTCCTGACCTCAAAGAGGGGGCACTTCTCGGAGAGCCTTCCTTCGATCTCCAAGAAAGGACGAGCATGGACTTGTTTGACAACACGGCCGGGAATATGGGGAAGATGCAGTATCACCTGCGAGTCAAGCCTGGAGACGTCGCTGACTACGTGTTGCTGCCCGGAGATCCGGGCCGGACGCGGCTGATCGCCGAGCATCTGGACGATCCGGCAGAGGTCGCCCACCACAGGGAGTATCGCACCGTCACCGGCCAGTATCACGGCATCGGAGTGAGCGGCACGTCGACCGGCATCGGGTGCCCGTCGGCTGCGATTGCGGTGGAGGAGTTGGCGAACGTGGGTGTCTCTCACTTCATCCGCGTCGGGAGCAGCGCGGCTTTCGTTCCGGGAATCCGCAAGGGTGACATCCTCATCAACGTCGCTTCGATGCGGGAGGACGGCACTACCGCTGCTCTGGTCGACGATGGATTTCCCGCGGTGGCTGATCACTTTCTCACCGCCGCCCTCATCGAGGCAGCCCAAGAGCTCAGCGCGGAACGCGGTTTCGGATTTTATGTGGGTATCAATGCCTCCGCGGATGCCTTCTACGCTGAGACCGGGGATCGCGTAAAGAACCGGATCAGACAGAGGATTTTGAATATTGAGATGGAGAGCGCCGCGATTTTCACCATTGCCCACCTCCGCGGTCTAAAGGCTGCCTCGGTCTGTGCGGTGTCGTATAACTACACGGCACCGGAGGAAATAAATTACGAGGGTGTCAATCAATCCCTTTTCCAGGGTTGGCACAACGCCATCGATGTCGCTCTGGAGGGAATCCGAAAGTACGAGGCCAAGCGAATCACGTAATGAGCCAACCTCGGGTCATGAGCCCACGCGATGTCGGGTCCGGCATAGTGCTCGACTCGGTTGGCGTGACCTTCGACGGCGACAACCCGGTCATTGCCTTGGAGGATGTGAGCCTAGAGATCCGGGCCGGAGAATTCCTGGCGATCGTGGGGCCGTCTGGATGCGGCAAGTCCACCCTGCTGCGGGTTGTCTCCGGTTTGCTCGAACCAACGGTCGGGACGGTCTCGGTGCACGGCAAGACCGCTGAACAGGCGCGCCGTGATGTCGAGTTCGGCTTCGTCTTTCAAGACCCTGTCCTCTTTCCGTGGCTGCGGGCGCTGGGAAACGTCCTTCTCCCGGACAAGATCCTCGGGAGACGAAACCCAACCCATGGACCTCAAACCGAGGAGTTGGCTCGCCGGCTGATGAGGGACGTGGGTTTGGCGGGATTCGAAGAACACTATCCCGCGCAACTGTCGGGCGGGATGCAGTCGCGGGTCGCCCTGGCACGGGTGTTGATTTACGAGGCGTCGACTCTCCTGATGGACGAGCCGTTCGGGGCTCTCGACGAGTTCACGCGTGACCGTCTCAATCTTCAACTGCTTGACGTGTGGGCCAGGGCGCGAGCCACCGTGCTCTTCGTCACGCACAGCATCCAGGAAGCTATTTTCCTCGCCGATCGGGTGGTGGTGCTGAGTCCGAGGCCGGGTCGGATAATGCACGTGGCCTCCGTCCCATTCACGCGACCCAGGCCACTGGAACTGCGTTACGAACCTGCATTCGGATCTCTGGCGAGTCGGCTGCGATCCCTTCTCGAAACAGATGGCGAATCTTGAAGCGCAGTGAGCGGACACCGATCAGGGTGGGCCACTTCAACGGCCGTTGGGCCACCAGGTCGAAGCGATTCATCCCTGCCGCGCTTCTGGCCCTCCTCGCCGTTGCCATCTGGCAGATCGTGGTAGTGGCGGCAGACGTACCCGCCTACATCGTTCCGAGTCCCACCGAGATAATGGTGGAGTTGCTTGCTGAAAGTTCCTGGCTGGCTGTTGATCTGGGATGGACCATGCTTGAGGCGGTGCTGGGTTTCCTGATAGGAAGCGGCACAGCCTTCGTCACCGCGGTCTTGTTCGTGCATGTCCGGGTAGTTGAGCGCGCCGCGTTTCCATGGGCCATAGTTCTCCAAACCATCCCGATTGTTGCAATAGCGCCGCTGCTCACAATCTGGTTCGGGTACACGCTCGTTCCCAAGGTGATAATCGCAGCGATAATCTGCTTCTTCCCGGTCCTGGTCAACACGACACGCGGGCTGCGAGCGGTGAGCAACCAGGCGATGGAACTGATGAACGTACTTTCGGCGCGGAAGGCTTCGATATTCTGGAGGCTGCGGCTGCCAAGCTCACTTCCGTACGTATTCGCCGGACTGCGGGTAGCGGCCACCCTGTCAGTGATCGGCTCGATAGTGGCGGAATTCACCGGCGCCGACCGGGGCATTGGTTATGTCATCGTTCAGGCAAGCTACCGGATCGACACCAGGTTGATGTTCGCGGCCATCGCGCTCTCATCCCTGGCCGGCATCGTGTTCTTCCACGTAATCGGCTGGATCGAGAAAGCCACATTACGCTGGCCCGAAGCCCGGTTGGATGAAGACTAGGTTCGCAGCTACTACTGCTTGAGGTGTGGAGTTCGCGACGCTGCCCCAAGCGGTAGGGACAGCTGCATGATTTGCACCGGTGTACCGATGTTCGTATACGTTGGCGAGATGGCGGGGCTGGCCGCCGACATGGAGCGTCTGGCAGTCCGCACCCGACTCTATGGTGCCGGGGTCACGCATAGGTGATCGCACATTCGGACGGATCGACCCCATGGCCAGGGGAGGCCGTGCCTGCCCGGGAGGGTCTGTGGGGGTGGACGAGGCGTTGTTCTGGGGGAAAGGCCAAAAGCGCACTCCCCACTCACTTCCGAAGAGCTTCTATAGTAACTGGCACACCAAAGCCGGCGTGCGGATCGGCGGAGGAGAGGAATGGTCGACAGGGCAAGTCGAGAGCTACGGACTCTAGTCCCTACGGGCATGCTGGGTTTCGGATTCCCTGATGACAGCTTCGAAATGAACTTAGCTCTGAACCCGCACGTCATAGGAATTGACGCAGGCTCAACAGACTCCGGTCCACACAATCTGGGTGGGGGCATTGTGGAGGCAACACGATCCACAACGACCGACGACCTGCGTAGGATTCTGACTGCCAGCCGCTCACGGCGCATTCCCGTGGTTATCGGCTCCGCTGGAACGTCCGGGTCTGACTCTGGGGTCGAATGGATGCTTGACATCGCCCACGAAATTGCTCGTGAGTGTGGATGGAGCCTCCGCATCGCAACCGTTCGTTCAGAACTGCACAAGGATTACGTCAAGCGAAAACTACGTGCCGGCAAGATAAGAAGTCTGGGGCCAGAGGAGCAACTTTCCGTCCAAACGATCGAAGAAACGACTCACATAGTCGGCCTAATGGGTGTCGAACAGATAGTGGAGGCACTCGATCTCGAACCAGATCTAGTGATCGCTGGCCGAAGCTGCGATGCCGCGATTTTTGCTTCTTTGGCGATTAGGGAAGGCTATCCCAAGGGCCTGGCTTGGCACATGGGTCAGATTCTCGAGTGTGGTGCCATGTGTTCTGAGGCAGACCATGGCGCCGCCGAGCCCATGACGGGAATAATCAGGGAAGACCATTTCACGGTCGGCTCGCCCAAACGCTCCACCGTCTGCTCACCCAGTTCTGTCGCCGCCCAAAGCTTTTATGAGGAATCAGACCCAGCCAGATTGAACTTGCCTGGTGGGCACGTCTGGATGGGAAACAGTAAATTCGAGCAGGCCCACGATGGGTGGGTCAACATCTCCGGGAGCGAATGGCGCGAGAGTGACCGGTATGAAGTGCTCATCGAGGGCGCCACCCAGCGTGGATATTGTTCGATCACTATTGCCGGCGCGCGAGATCCGTATTTCATATCCAGTATTGATTTGATCCTCGACGCCGTCCACGAGACTACCGCCCAGCGGTTTAGTGACGACTTTGATCTCGATTTTGTAGTGTATGGACGAGATGGAGTGATGGGACATCTGGAACCCACCCCAATCCCTGCTCACGAGGTAGGCCTCCTGATCAGGGTTGTCGCTGGGTCGCAAACGCTGGCAGATACCATCGTTGCCTTCGTCCGGTCGTCGATCGACCACTTCAAGTATCCTGGTATCAAGGCAACTGCGGCTAACTTGGCATACCCTCTTGCGCCGGGAACCCTATCGTGCGGGCCGGTCTATGAGTTCAGCGTGCATCACTTGATGACTCTCGACTCGCCAGATGAATGTTTTGAAGTGGATGTTGGGAGCTATAGCTGACATGAGCATGACCCTGGGCGAGGTCGCAAGCATCCTCAGAAGCAAAAATGCTGGGCCGTATTTGCTGACTCTTGATGTTTTTTTTGATAGCACCGAGGCGTTTAATCGAGTGAAGATGTCGGGCATCATTACCGATTCTTTGGTCTCGCGGTGCTACGGAATCGACAAGAGCGACGTAATCAACCTTGGATGGCACGATTCAGCTCGGGGCCTCAAGATCACAATCGTACGACCAGCGGTTTCTGGTAGCCCCAGGGATCGGGATGTGTACGGTTGTCAGCAACACGCTCCACTCCTCGGAGTTAAGATCCCTACTGATATATGAGGCTAGACCCGATTCAGTTTGAGGTGATTCGAAATGCCCTGCTCGAGATCACCGAAGAAATGAGCGCCACCGTTAGGCGTAGTGCGTATTCCACGAACATCAAGACGAGAGCCGATTTCTCATGTGCCTTGTATGACGAGCACCTTCGCGTCGTCGCTCAGTCGTTCGCCCAGGCGACCCACCTTGGATCGGCCGTCGAGGTCGTGCCCAACGCCATCCGCGAATACGGTGCTGACAACATTGGACCTGGCGATGGCATCGTCCTGAATCACCCTTACATCGGTGGAGGACACCTTAACGATGTAACCCTCATCTCTCCGGTGTGGTACAAGAATCGTCGTCTCGGATACCTAGCCACCATCGCCCATCACGTTGACGTCGGCGGGGGAGCTCCATCCAGTATCGGAGCATTTACTGAGGTGTTCCAGGAGGGGGTGATCATCCCTCCTCTGAAATTGGTGCGTAACGGAGAGGTCGTTGACGAGATCTTCCAACTCATTCTGTCTCAGATACGCTCGAAGCGGGAGGTCGCGGGCGACTTTCGTGCCCAGATCGCCTCAAATCAAGCTGGAATCCGTAGGCTAACCGCATTACTGGACCGTTTCGGCCCTGAAGTAGTCGAGACTGGGATCGAACAGCTTCTGACCTATACGGAACAGCGTATTCGAGTCGAGGTGGGAGCTCTTCCGCGTGGCGTTTTCACGGCAGAGGGCTACGTGGATACTGACGGGTACACGGCTGATCCTGTTCGACTTGCTGTCAAGGTTGTCGTCGATGACGACGGTGTGCTATTTGATTTCGATGGCTCGGATCGTCAGCGGAAAGCGCCAGTGAACGCTACGTTCGCGATGACGTTCGCGACCTGTGCGTACGTCCTCAAGGCATTGACCGATCCCGATGTGCCAGTGAATGCGGGATTCTACGGCGCAGTACGCATAAACGCACCAGCAGGGTCCGTCGTGAATTGCGTTTATCCTGCTCCCGTAGTGGGGGGGTGGGAAACTCAGATGAGACTCACCGACATCATATTCAAGGCGTTGTCTCCCGCACTGCCTGAGATGATTCCCGCAGGTACAGAGGGGATGATCTGCCATGCTGGTTTTGGCGGGGAGGACCCTCGTACCGGCGAGTATTACTGCTTCCTTGAGACGCTTGCTGGCGGTTATGGGGGTAGGGCCAAGAGTGACGGTCCCGACGCAGTCCAATGCCATGGGAAGAACACCGAGAACGCTCCAATCGAAGAGACCGAATCGAGTTACCCCGTCAGGATCGTTCGTTATGAGTTGGTAGAGAACTCAGAAGGTGCGGGAAGACACAGGGGGGGACTTGGGCTACGACGTGACTATCTTTTTCCCGATCATGAAGCGTCCTTCACAGTCCTCGCTGACCGGGATCGCTGGGGCCCACACGGGCTGTTCGGAGGACTTCCGGGAGCTAAGGCTGAGTACGTTCTCGTCTCGAAAGGCGAGACCAGCACGGTCGGCGCTAAGTCAACTTTGCAGTTGAAGCCAGGGGACCTCGTCAGTTACCGAACCTGTGGCGGCGGGGGCTTTGGCCCGCCAAGTGAGAGGGATCCGGTCAGTGTTCTTGCCGACGTAAGGGATGGAAAAGTCAGTGCCGAGAGAGCACGTGAGGTCTACCGCGTGGTGATTGATCCCAAGGAACTGGTCATAGACGAAGAGCAGACCCGTGTTCTTAGGGGTTCCAATGGCGTGGATTAGCAGTAAAGCCGCGCCCTTCACGACCTGATTGGATGGGAGCAAGGCGAGCATGACAAGCCGGATTGGCATTGACATTGGTGGCACGTTCACAGATGCAACGGTGATCAACGAAGCAACTGGCGAGATTTTCATCGACAAGGTCACTTCCACTCCTCGTGATCCATCGATTGGCTTTCTGCAGGCCACCAATCGAATATTGGAACGCAATGAGCTGGACCCAAGTTCTATGGCATATCTAGTTCATGGTACGACTGTTGCCACCAATGCAATTATTGAGAACAGTCTGGCGAGATCTGCGTTTATCACGACGGATGGATTCAGGGACATGCTTGAGATTGGACGGCAGAATCGCCCCGTGCTGTATGACCTTGGGTTTGAGAAACTTCGACCCCTGGTACCGCGCTATTTGTGTTTTGAGATACGAGAGCGCCTCGATGCCTCGGGCAATGTTGTCGTTCCAATTCATGTGGAAGATGTCAAATCAGTGGCCCGAAAGATAAAGGAGGAGGAAGTCGAGTCAATCGCTGTGTGTCTTCTGCATGCACATATCAATCCAGTTCATGAGGTAACCGTCGGCGAAATACTACGGTCCATGCTTCCAGAGACAGCCGTCTCGCTTTCGAGCGAGGTGGCACCAGAATTTCGGGAGTATTTCCGCGCCAGCACCACAACGATCAATGCTGGAATTCGCCCGATTATTTCGCGATATCTTGAGAGTATCGAGAGTCGCCTTCGAGCTGAAGGCATGACGGGTGAGCTTCTCGTGATGCAAAGCAATGGGGGACTGCAGACGTTCGAGGTAGCGGCCGAGAAGCCGGTATTCATGGTGGAGTCGGGGCCGGCCGCCGGAGTCATGGCGGCTACCTACCTCGGAGAGTCGCTCGGGTTCAGCAACATGATCTCGCTGGATATGGGCGGGACTACGGCAAAAGTCGGCCTGATTCTGGATGGCGTACCGAACGTGACAAAGGATTACGAGGTGGGCGCAACCGCCCGACCAGGAATGGGGAGTGGTCGCGGTTCGGGCTATCCGATTCGTACTCCTGTCATTGACCTGGTTGAGATCGGAGCCGGAGGTGGATCAATCGCTTGGGTGGATTCGGGCGGAGCACTGAGGGTGGGGCCGAGAAGTGCCGGCGCTGATCCGGGCCCAGCGTGCTACGGCTGGGGCGGCCTGGAGCCGACGGTGACTGATGCCAACCTCGTCCTCGGACGGCTAAACCCCGAGTACTTCCTCGGCGGGGAGATTAAGCTCGACGTCGAGAGGGCTTCGGAGGCGATCGAAGGATTGGCATCCCGGTTAGGCATGGATCTAATCGATGCAGCCTATGGAATCTTGGAGATCGCCAATGCCGCAATGGTGAATGCCCTGAGGTTGATCTCCATACAACGTGGATATGACCCGCGCGAATTCGCTCTTGTCGCCTTCGGTGGAGCCGGTCCCGTGCACAGTGGAAGAATCGCGATCGAACTCGGATTCTCTCACACCATCGTGCCGCTTAGCCCTGGCATCTTCTCGGCATTGGGACTCCTCGTGACTGATCTGAAGCACGACTTCTCGAGAACGGTTCTGCAGAACGTCGAAAGACTTGATCTGACGATCATCGAAGGGCTTTTTCAAGAGCTGGAAGAAGAGGGCCGTGACTTACTTGGGCGTGAAGGCGTCAAGGAGGAGGATGTCCAAGTTCGACGTTACGCTGAGATGCGCTACGTCGGTCAGAGCTATGAGCTCTCCCTCGACCTTCCGGATGGCGTTCTCACCCAAAGCGACTTGGATCAGATCCTCGATCAGTTCGCCATGGAGCATGATCGGGTTTACGGGTTCAGCGTCCCAGGTGAACCCGTAGAGATCGTCAACATACGCTTGAGTGCCCTCGGCGACATTCGCAAGCCTCGACTGAGAGAAATCGGGAACAGTGGAACCGGGTCGGAATCTGCACACAAGGGAGCCCGATCTGTCTATTTCGCCGAAAGCGGCGGATACATTGACTGCCCCATATTCGACCGTTACAAGCTTGCTCAGGGCATTTCAATGATCGGTCCAGCCATAATCGAAGAACCGGATTCCACGACGGTTGTGCATCCCGGCTACAGCGTGAACATCGATCAATATGGAAACCTGTTGTTGACCTCGGATGACGGATAGCCGGAAAGGCTCGTCACGTCGCACAGAGGGCTGACTGCTTCGTCAAGGTTGATCTAACTTCGTCAACGGTTGTTCTAACGCAAATCACGCGCACGCCGGAAACAGTTGGTCTGCGTGGAAAATGTGGCTTTGGGTGGATTTAAAACCTTGGATTCGCTTGCGGGTGACAGTGTGCCATATGTAGGGTGAGGGTGTACGACTAGGACGGTTGCGGCGGAGGCGTCTCGAGCAGGACACCAGACCGGCCGACAATCCAATGGCATCTGAGTCGTTCTATTCCCTGCGGTAGATCCACCTCTTCCAGACCGTCGAGTTTAAAGGAAGCGTCCGGAATCGGAGAAGAGGAGTCGCTATGAAGTCACTACGCAAGTGGTACGTCGTTCTGCTAGCTGTGTCCATGTTGGTCGCAAGTTGCGGGGATGAAACAACGGAGACCGCTGAAACCACGGCGGCCCCTGAGACGACGGCGGCGCCTGAGACAGGGCCTCAGCAGGGAGGGACTCTCGTAGTAGCGCTGGAAGCAACGATTAGCACTCTCGATCCACATCGGAGTTCGGGAGGACAGACGCACGAAGTCAACGAGCAGATCTTTGAGAAGCTCATTACTGCCGATTACACCGCTCCAAACGATGGCGGCCCGCCCGAGATCGTGCCACGGCTAGCCACCGAGTGGGATTCGAGCGTGGATGGCTTGACTCACACATTCTCACTGCGCGAGGGTGTGACCTTCCATGATGGGACACCCTTCAATGCGGAAGCTGTGGAGTTCAATGTGCGCAGGGTGTGGGATCCGAGCTTCGATCATTACATCGGAGAAGGACTGTCAGGGCTTGCCGGGACAGTATTCCAGAATCTCGAGACCGTTGAAGTCGTTGATGAATTCACGGTTCAGTTCGTCCTGTCAAAACCCTTCGGGTTCTTCATTGAGAAGTTCGCCACGACAACAGGTCTGGGTCATCCATGGATGATTAGCCCCGCAGCTGTTATCGAGTATGGCGAAGAGGTCGCGGATCATCCCATTGGCACCGGTCCCTTCAAGTTCGTCGAGTGGGTGAGAGGACAGCATTTGACTCTGGAGGCAAACCGGGACTATTGGAGGACTCCCCATCCCTACGTGGATGAACTGATATTCCGACCGATTGAAGATGCGTCTGGTCGTGTCAACGCCCTGAGGGCCGGCGAAGTCGACATGATCCGTGTCGTGCCCCCGGATCAGATACCTGAGCTTGAAGGCGAGGGTTTCAAGATTGCAGCGGGCCCGACTCCGCATCTTTGGTATATAGAATTCCAGCACAGGCGGCCACCCTTCGACGATGCGAGAGTTCGACAAGCCGTCAATCTGGCGATCGACAGAGAGGGCATGGCGACGGAACTGCTTAGCGGCACAGTTGAGCCGGCTATCTGCCTCTGTTCGTCTACGTCGGCGACATTCAACCCTGTACCAGATTGGGCGGGGTATGAGTACAACCCAGCGCGAGCGCGCGAACTCCTTGCCGAAGCAGGCTATGAGGGCGGGTTTGATGCGGTGTTTGAGACGTCGACATCGGGATCCGGACAGATCTTGCCTGTACAGATGGCTGAATGGATTCAGCGAGACCTGGCCGAAATCGGCATAGATCTGGAGCTTCGTACCTACGAGTGGAATACGTACGTTGGCCGGTGGTACCTAGGTATGCCGGATGACGTCGATATGAACCAGATATCGTGGGGGGACAACTCCGACTACTGGCTGTATGAGTCCTCGGCACCGTCTGCAGGTATCAACTCGGGTGGGCTAGTTGATGAGGAATATGACTCGCTCCTGATAGCTGCCAATGAAGCTGCAAGTCAAGAGGAAGCCCGTGGGTACACCGAAGCAGCCGCTCGAAGAGCTCACGAACTCGCCTTCCATGCACCCATCGTGTCAGATACTTTCCCTGTCGCGATGGCGGGGGATGTCAATGGCTTCATTCGCGCCGGGGACTGGGTTGTGGACTACTCCGTTGTGTGGCTGGACCGTTGATAGTCGACTCAAGTCCGTCTCGTTATCGCATGGGATGGGTCTAGATCCATCCCATGCGAGGGCGGTCATCCACAGTTGCTCCGCAGACCGGAGCATGGTGGCAATCGTCCGATAACAGAAGGTGCAGGTGGTTCCCGCTCAGGCCAGCGGGCACTTGATGAATCGGGTCCTTTCAACTAACCAGGTCTCCACGTTCTGTGGCAGACTTGAGGAAACGACGGGGTTATCAGCGTGATAATACGAATGATTGGCAGGCGGGCGCTTGCTATCTTGCCGATGCTGTTCGGTATCTCGGTGGTTGGATTCCTTCTTATGAAGCTTGTGCCAGGGGATCCAAGTTCCTTCCTTCTTGGTCCCTTCGCGGGACCGGAGGCTCGCGAAGCGCTGCTTAGGAGTCTGGGATGGGACCAGCCTTGGCCGGTGCAGTATGTGAAATGGCTCGGTCTCTTCGTTCAAGGTGACTTTGGTACGTCCGTTAGATACCAGACACCCGTCTCAGAGATCTTCGGACAAGCAGTTGTAAACAGCGCGATCTTGGTTGCCTTGAGTTTTGCCATAGCGCTCGTTCTCGGGTTGTTTGGTGGGATCCTGGCAGCCGTGAAGCGCTTTTCTCCGGTTGACAGAATCACCACTACAGTCGCTGTCGTACTGGCGAGTGCCCCGGTGTACTGGCTCGGCTTGGTTCTTGTGTGGATCTTCAGTGTAAGGCTGGGAATCTTCCCCGTGTCAGGGATTGGCACGGTGGGAGCCGAGTCAGGCGTGGTGGACTTGCTCCATCACGCCGCCCTTCCATCAGTGACGGCTGCCCTCATTCCAATGGCAGTGATCTTCCGTTTGACGAGGTCCGAGCTAGCTCATGCATTGGATCAACCGTACATACAGGCAGCGAGAGCAAGAGGTCTAACCGAAGCCTCTATCGTGTTTCGGCACGGTGTTAGAAACATCGTGGCCCCCATCGCAAACGTGAGCGGTCTCCAGCTTGGGTTTATATTCACGGCCACTTTGTTTGTTGAAGTCGTCTTTGCATGGCCGGGTGTGGGCTTTCTCGTCTTCCAGGCGATTGCGGCGCGAGACATACCCGTCATCCAGACTGTCGTATTGTTCACCGGTCTCTTGTTCGTCGCGATCAGTCTCGTCAGCGACGTTATTCAAGGGCTGGTCGACCCGCGAACGATGGCTTCGGCCGGTGCTGGAACGTGAAGCTATCAGTTTCAGAGCCCGTCGAGCCTGAATCCGGCCAAGAGCAATGAGCAAAGAGGGAGATGTGCTGGAAGGAGCGGTAGCTCGAGACAAAGGGACCCGGCAGACTGATCCGCTCACGACAACGCAAACCGGACAGTTCAGACTCATTGTCCGGACGTTCGCTCGTGACCGGCTTGCCCTTGCCGGCCTAATCCTCATTGTTGTTGTTGTGGCTGCTTCGTTCGGAGCCGATCTCCTAACCCCCTACGGCCCAAATGAAGCTCATAGAGAAGTCGGGCGCTATGCGCCTTTGGGAACCCCGGGCCATTTCTTAGGAACCGACGGACAGGCACGGGATGTGTTAACAAGGCTCCTCTGGGGGGGACGGGTCTCCATTCCCGTAGCAGTCCTACCGGTTCTCGGCGCGTCGGCGGCCTCGCTCGTGATAGGGCTTATGGCAGCTTTTTCGGCAGGCTGGATTGGTGGTCTTGCGATGAGGATCCTGGACGTGATGTTCGCGTTCCCTCCTGTGCTACTGGCCATAGCAGTAGCGACAATTCTGGGACCAGGCATGATGAACGTGATGCTTGCGATCGGCGTGGTATCCATCCCATATTTGACCCGCGTGGTGTTTGTCGAGGCGGTTTCGATTCGAGGTAGTGACTACTTGAGGGCAGCGCAGGTAGCTGGGACCCCTCGAAGGAGGAAGCTACTACGCGAGGTGCTTCCCAATGTGATTTCTCCTGTCATCATTTACGCATCGACAGGAGTGGGAGGGATGATCGTCATGGCGGCTGGTCTCAGCTTTCTCGGGCTTGGCGTTCAACCTCCGACTCCCGACTGGGGAATCATGACCGCTGACGGACGGGTGGTCTTGCAGAACCTGCCCCATATCGCAACCGTTCCAGGATTCTTGATCATTGCCGTAGCACTAGCTTTCAACGTTGTAGGAGATGGCCTCAGGGACGCTCTCGATCCCAGACATAGGACGAGGACGTGGACAGCCGGATAAGCGAAACAACGGACTCTGCGGTCTTGAGCAGGTCATCAATGCCCGAAGGACATGGGGGCGGGGCCCTTCTCACGGTCGACAATCTTCACACGCACTTCTTCTTACCAAATGGCGTCTTGAAGGCGGTTGACGGGATGAGTCTGGAGGTTGAGCGCGGCGAAGTGGTTGCTGTTGTCGGGGAGTCAGGATCAGGCAAGAGCGTAACCGCATTGTCCATTCTTAAGCTCATTCCGCAGCATCAGAGTCGAATAGTCGACGGTCGGCTGCTGTTCAAAGGGCATGACCTGATGAAAAAGAGCAATAGAGAGATGCAAGAGATTCGAGGCAAACAGATCGCGATGATCTTTCAAAACCCTTACGCCGCCTTGAATCCGGTGATTCGCCTCGGCGATCAGCTCATCGAGACAGCTAGGAAGCACCGAGCAGTGACGAAAAGCGAGGGCCTGGAGTTGAGCCTTGAACTACTAACGCATCTTGATCTTGAGGACCCGGAACGGATTGTTAGGTTGCGCCCTTTTCAGGTAAGCGGAGGTATCAATCAACGCATCATGCTCGCGCTTGCATTGATAGGTGAGCCGCAACTATTGATAGCTGATGAGGCAACGACGATGCTTGATTCTCTCACTCAAGTCGAGATACTCGAGCTCATTGATCGGGTACAGCGTGAAACGGGAATGGCGGTTCTCCTAATAAGCCATGATCTCGGCGTCGTAGCTCAGGTATCTGATCGAGTAGTCGTGATGTACATGGGCCAGCGAGTGGAACAGGCGCCAACTGGTGAGATTCTCACCTCTCCGAAGCACCCATACACGATCGGACTCAGAGAATCTGCTCCTGATCTAGAAATTAAAGGGAAGCGGCTTCCTCAAATTCAGGGAAGCCCACCCGATCCTCAGAATCTCCCTCAAGGTTGCAGATTCGCTCCGAGATGTCCACATGCCATGGAGAGATGTTTTCAATCCTCGCCTCCAGATTTTAGACTAGACGACAACACACTAGTGAAGTGTTGGCTCTTTGAGACGGGTTCACCGACATGAGCGAGGACTCGTTTCTCCTTCAGGTAATGGACGTATCGAAGGAGTTCCGTGGGCACAAGGGTGGCCAGTTTGTCGCAGTCAAGAATGCCAGTCTTGAAATACAGCAAGGCGAGACGTTCGGACTCGTCGGGCAGTCCGGTGGCGGGAAGACCACCTTGGGACTGATGATCATGGGACTGGTCAGACCTACCTCCGGCGAGATCAGATACAAAGGCCAGTCGATCACGGGAGTCTCTGAAAAGGCATTGAGACCACTCCGGAGAGAGATTCAGATGGTGTCGCAGAATCCATTGGAGGCGTTGAATCCCGTCAAGACCGTTGGGCAGTCAATCGCGTTGCCACTGATCAACTTTGGCTTTTCCCGGCTACATCGCCGGAAACGTGTTGCCGAAGTCTTGAACCTGGTTGGCCTCAAAAGCGCAGACGCAGACCGATATCCGCATGAGTTCAGCGGCGGGCAAGCCCAGAGAATCTGCATCGCTCGGGCCCTTGCAATCGAGCCGCGGTTTGTTTTCCTGGATGAGCCAGTGTCGTCTTTGGATGTCTCGATCCAAGCGCAGGTCTTGAATCTGCTTATGGATCTCCAAGAGGAGTTCGGTTTGACCTACTTGTTTGTTGCACATGACATATCTGTTGTCAGCTTTATAAGTGATCGGATGGCAGTAATGCAGCGAGGGACAATCTTAGAATCTGGAGCCACAAGAGACGTCATATCCAATCCACAATCTAATTACACAAAAGACCTTCTTGCTAGTGTAGTTAACGTGCCTAGAAAAACCAGTGCCAGAGAGTCTGGATAAACTATGCAAGACTACAGTAAGTGATTGGTGCTATAATGACATGCCATCCCAGTGTTGCACAGGTAAATAGCATAAGGATTGGAGAACCAGCTAGCTATCGAGTTTCCTGTAAAGGAGTCGGATGACAAAGATGGAGCGTCGTGATAGATTGCATGGGCGGCTGCGGTGGCCAGATCTGTCCGAAGTACAGGAACTTGCGGCCTCTCATTATATTAGCTTGTCCGCCAACGAGGCCGAGTCCTATATCGATCAGATCCGGAACATACTGGCGGAAATCGACCAAATTGATGACCTAGAGATTCCTTCAGTTCCAGTTAGATATCCTGAGCGCGAGATAGGCGAGTTGTCCGATGACGAGAGCGATCCGTTCAACGTATACATTCGGCGCTGTCTAGTGAGAGGCGCAGAATCGGGCAAGCTGGCAGGGAAACGAGTTGGGTTAAAAGACAACATTAAGCTGGCTGGTGTCCCGATGACCAACGGCTCACGGTTGATGGACGGGTATGTGCCATCCATGGACGCGACTGTCGTTGAGAGAATTCTTGACGCGGGCGGGACAATCGTGGGCAAGCTGAATATGGATAATTTCAGCTTCGGCGCGGGAGGAGAGTCGAGCGAATTTGGTCCAGCGAGGAATCCTCATGATCCAGCGTATTCCGCGGGAGGATCTTCGTCCGGGAGTGCGGCAGCGGTTGCGGCCGGGGAAGTTGACATCGCGCTTGGAGTAGACCAGGGGGGTAGCGCCCGTATTCCGGCCGCCTGGTGCGGTGTCGTGTCGATGAAGGCGACACATGGCTTGGTGCCAACCTTCGGCATCACTTATGTGGACCACACGCTTGACCATGTTTGTCCGATAGCGTCAACTGTGAAGGATGCTGCTTTGGCACTTGAGGTGTTGGCTGGTGAAGATCCCCGAAGCCCAGTGTCTGTTCGGGCGCCATACGAATCTAAGGCATACAGTCAGGGCCTTGGGGAGAAGGGCGTCGGAAACCTTCGGATTGGCGTTCTGAAGGAATCGATGGATTGGCCAGACGGGGAATCGGACGTCAACTCGAGCGTCCGAGATGCTGTGGAGGGACTGAGGGATCAAGGTGCGGAGGTGCAAGAGATCTCCCTTCCGTGGTGGAAGCAATGCGAATCGGTGATACTGGCCATAATGACTCATTCGCTCGCTGCCATGGTCGATTCTGACCTCGAAGGATATTCCCGGCCTGGTATGTGTGATCCTGGTTGGCAGAACTTGTTTGGAAAGGCACGACGCGCTTCAGGCCGTCTTCTATCTCCCCTCCTGATCGTGCATCTAATTCTTGCTAAACATCTGCAGCAAGAGTATTGCAGCACCTACTTTTCGAAGGCCCAGAATCTTCGGCACTTTTGGGCACAGCAACTGGACGATACGTTCAAGGAATATGATGTGCTTGTTACTCCTACGACACCGATGAAGGCTGTTCGGCTTCCTACCGTGGAGGAGTCGGAGGTCGGACAGGCGAAGCAACGAGGCCTGTTCCGCAATAATCTCAATACGTGTCCTGCGAACTTGACGGGACATCCTGCGATAACGGTACCGTGTGGTACGGGTGACAATGGCTTGCCTATCGGGTTACAAATCATCGGTAGGCGTTTCGATGAAAATCTGTTGTTTAACGCTGCGTTTGAGGTAGAAAAAGCTGCTAATGAATAGCAGCCAGCAAATTACGACGGTGCTCGGTGAGATATCACCAGACGATCTTGGAGTGACATTGATGCATGAACACGTGTTCTGCAATTTGATCTCTGAGTATCGTGGAGATGGTTGGCTGAATGACGGTGCTCTAGCTGTGGAGGAGTTAAGCCGCTTCAAGAGTGCCGGGGGTCAAAGCCTTGTGGATCTCACTCTCCGAGGGATGGGCCGTCAACCACAGCAGGTCCAGCGGGTCAGTGAAGCGACGGGCTTGAACATCGTTGTGGGAACCGGGCTTTATAGGCACCCCTACCTGGACAGCGAGTGGGTTGACCAGAACAGCGTAGATCAGCTCGCTGGCTGGATGGTGGACGAAATAGAGGTCGGTATCGACGGAACAGGAATACGTGCGGGAATCATTGGCGAGATAGGTTGTGACGCATTCCTGACAGCTCATGAAGAACGCGTGTTCAGAGCAGCTGCCCGCGCTCACCGTCGAACCGGGGTAACCATTAGCACCCACGCCGCCCGCTGGCCGGTGGGCCATGTGCAACTTGATCTCCTTGAAGAGGAAGGAGTGAGTCCGCGTCGCGTCATCATCGGTCACTGCGATTCGGTGTCAGACGCCGGTTGGATGTCGTCAGATGATGTGATGGACTATCACGAATCGTTGGTACGCCGAGGTGCCTTCGTCTCCTTTGATCACTTTGGAACCTCGGCTTCTTCGTTTGATGATATCAGGGCTCTTGAGAATGTAATGTCCTTGATCGACAAAGGTTTTACTAGGCAAATTCTGCTATCACAAGATGTCTGTTTTCAGAGCTCTCTGCGGGCTAGAGGCGGTAATGGTTATGACTATCTTCTGACCAGTATCGTTCCTCAGTTGCGTAAGCAAGGCGTCTCTGATGAAACTGTCTCTACGATTCTTATAACGAATCCCAGGCAGGCTCTCACCGGCGATATCCAGTGATTTCCGAAGAGCCGTGAAAAGGTGTCCGGAGTCCTGGTCCGAGTAGGGCCAGGCGCCTATGCCCAGGCGATTGTGGCCGGGATGAGCCTGCCGTTGGTGGGGTCCACCGCCAGGCGCAGCCCTTCCAGTGTGTATGCCCCTAGCAGGGCTGGGGCGCTGTCCTCCCCGAATACCACCAGGGTAGGAATGCTCCTCCCGTCGATGGTGGCGCGTGCCTCCCCGATGTCGTACTCCACAGGCCGTCCGTCGGCCAGCACCAGGCCGATCTTGTCCATGGGGGACACGCCCAGGTCCTTCAGCAGACTGGCGGGCACGATGGTGTAGCTTGCTCCCGTGTCCACCAAAGCCTCAATCTCAAGCGACTGTTGGCCGTCCATGCTCTCCAGTCGGATAGGCCAGTTAAAGACGCCCATGTCCTGTTCCTCCTCTGTGGTCGCACCCCTGTGACCGGAATTCTACAGTGGGGCAGGATTATCGGCAGTCAGACCCGATAACCCTTCCTCTTCTCTGGCACGCTCGTGTTGTAAAGGCCTGGGTGACGGCCCGCTGGGCTCAGGTGGCGACGGCTCCGTACAGGTCGGGACGGCGGTCGCGGAAGAAGCCCCATTCGTTGCGGATCTGGGGGACTACGGAGAAGTCCAGGTCGGCGATGAGCACCTCGTCGTCCTGGTCGCTGGCCTGGCTGATGATCTGTCCTTTGGGGTCCACCCACACCGACGACCCGTAGAAGTGCGAGTCGGACCCGTCCTGGTCGACCCCCACCCGGTTCACTCCGCCCACGTACATGATGTTGTCCACCGCATGGGCGCGAAGCTCCAGTTCCCACAGGTACCGGCTCATCCCGGTGGTGGCGGTGGGGACCACCATCAACTGGGCGCCCTGCAGGGCGAAGGCCCGGACTCCCTCGGGGAAGTGGCGGTCGTAGCAGATGTAGACGCAGAACTTGATCCCGAAGGGTGTGTCGAAGGTGACGAAACCGGTGTCGCCGGGTGCGAAGTAGTACTTCTCGATGCCGGTGAGCGTGGGGGTGCTCACCAGGGGAATGTGGCTCTTGCGGTAGATGCCGAGGAGTTCCCCGTCGGTCCCGATCACCGGGGCGGTGTTGAACAGCATCCCCTCGATGGTCTTCTCGTAGATGGGCGCCACCAGGACCACGCCGGTTTCGCGCGCCACCTCCTGCATCCGGTCGGTGGTGGGGCCGGGGATCGGCTCGGCCAGTTCCAGGTGGCGGGGGTCCATCTCGAATGGGAAGTAGATGGTGTTGAACAACTCCTGGAGGCACACGATCTGCGCTCCCCGGTCGGCGGCCTGGCGGACCAGTTCCTCCCCCTTTCGGACGTTGGCGTCCTTGTCGTAGACGGTGGACATCTGGATGAGTGCGGTTCTGACGGTGGTCATACTCTCTCCCGGGTCAGGAAATCAGGTCGGTGGCGAGGGTTTCTGCGGGCCGGCGCTTGATGAACCGGCCCATGCCGGCCCGGCCCACGAACTTGCCGTCGGAGACCACCGGTTCGCCACGCACCAGCACCGTCTCGGGGGCGCCCTGCAGCGTCCAGCCCTCATACGGGTTGTAGTCGCAGTTGGTCATCTGGGTCTCGGCCGACAGCGTCTGGGGACGGTCGGGATCGAATATCACCACATCGCCGTCGGATCCGGGCGCGATCTCGCCCTTTTGCGGGTAGATGCCGAACAGCTTGGCGGCGTTGGTGGAGGTGATCTCCACCCAGCGGTTGAGAGAAATCCGGTTCTCCCGCACGCCGAAGTTGTAGAGAAGGCTCACCCGCCACTCAACCCCCGGCATCCCGTTGGGGATCTTGGTGAAGTCACCCCGTCCCATCTGCTTCTGGTCCTTGTAG
This sequence comes from Acidimicrobiia bacterium, assembly GCA_965209025.1. Classification (GTDB taxonomy): domain Bacteria; phylum Actinomycetota; class Acidimicrobiia; order Spongiisociales; family ZC4RG35; genus Bin76. The sequence goes on from OZ242375.1 coordinate 2,430,491, forward strand.
TGGAACGGTGCGTGGTCGGTGGAGACCACCTGCAGGTTGCCCGAGGCCAGTCCTTCCCACAGCTTGTCGTGATGGGAAGGGTCGCGCAGGGGAGGAGAGCACACGTACTTGGCGCCCTGGAAGCCGGGCGAGGCGAGTTTGTCCTCGGACAGGAGCAGGTATTGGGGGCAGGTCTCCGCATAGACCGGCAGTCCCCGGCCGCGGGCCAGTCCCACCGCGCTGAGGGCTTCGGCCGCCGACATGTGCACCACGTACACCGGAACCCGGGCGATCTCGGCCAAGGCGATGGCGCGTGAAGTCGCCTCTCCCTCGGCTATGGACGGTCGGGTGGCGGCATGAAAGCGCGGCTCGGTGTGGCCGGCTGCGATCGCCTGCTGGATGAGCACCTCGATGGCCGGGCCGTTCTCGCAGTGCAGCATGATCAGCCCGCCGTTGTCGGAGGTCCACTGCAACGCCGAGAAGATCGCCCCGTCGTCCAGCATCCAGGCGTTCGGATAGGCCATGAACAGCTTGAAGCTGGAGACGCCCTCATCTATAAGTGCGCCCAGCGATGGAAGGTAAGCCGGAGGCAGATCGGCGATGATCTGGTGGAACGCCCAGTCGATGGCGGCCTTCCCCTCGGACTTGCCGAACCACTCCTCCAGCGACACCCGGGGATCGTCCCCCTTCTCCTGGATGGGAAAGTCGATGATGGTGGTGGTCCCGCCCACCGCCGCCGCCACGGTGCCGGTGTAGAAGTCGTCGGAGATGAAGGTGTTCCCGGCCGGCGTGTCCATGTGGGTGTGAGGGTCGATTCCCCCCGGTATCACCAGCTTTCCCGAAGCGTCCACCACCCGGTCGGCGGGAAAGTCGCTCAGGTCTCCCAACCTGGCGATCTTGCCGTTTTCGATCAGGATGTCCTCGACCGTGTCCCGGGTGGCGGTTATCACCCGCCCACCGGAGATCAGTGTGGTGCTCACCAACCTCTCCTTGTTCAACTTCCTTCTAGCCTATTCGACTATCTTGGCCTGATATTCCTATTGGGGGACCGAACTTGGACTCAGAGTTGTATTCACCGGACAGCGAAACGGGGTTTTCGTCCCCCGCCCATGCGGCGCAGTTGTTGCACCGCCACAGTTATCTGGCCGACCAGGGACTGGCCACCGCCATCTACCTGGCCCGGACCCTTCCCCAACCCTTGATGCTGGAGGGGGAGGCGGGGGTCGGGAAGACCGAAGTGGCCAAAGCCTTGGCGGACGCCCTGGGGGTCCCTCTGGTGCGCCTCCAGTGCTACGAGGGGATCGACGCCTCCCAGGCCCTGTACGAGTGGGACTACACCCGCCAGCTTCTCCACCTGCGGGCCGCTGACCTCCGCGACGGCTCCGACCGGGACATCTACTCAGAGGAGTTCCTGCTGGAGAGACCCCTGCTGCGAGCCCTCCGCTCGGAGGGACAGTGCGTTCTCCTGATCGACGAGATCGACCGGGCCGACGACGAGTTCGAGGCGTTCCTCCTGGAGATCCTCTCGGACTTCCAGATCAGCATCCCCGAGTTGGGCGTCATCCACTCGGCCACCCCTCCGATGGTGATCCTCACCTCCAACCGCACCCGGGAGTTGCATGACGCCCTCAAGCGGCGCTGTCTCTATCACTGGATCGACCTTCCCGAACCCCTGCGGGAGACAGAGATCATCCGCACCAGGGCGCCGGAGGTCACAGAGGCCCTGGCCCGCAAGGTGGTGCGGGCGGCGGCGCGCCTCCGCCGGGCCGACCTGGTCAAGACCCCCGGGGTGGCCGAGACCATAAGCTGGTCCCGGGCGCTGCAGCGGTTGGGGACCGACCGCCTCGACGTCGGGACGGTGAGGCTCACCATGGGCGCGGCGCTAAAGGAGCGCGACGACCTGGAGACCGCCGAAGGCTTCATCGAGGAGTTGGCCGACCTTGAGTGACGGCGAGGAGCTTTTCGGGTCCCTGATCCGCTTCGGCCAGCACCTGCGGACCCACGGCTTCAGGCTGGGACCCGGGCGGATCCTCTCCTTCTGCCGGGCGGCCGCCCGGCTCAACCCCACCGATCCGGCCGACCTGTACTGGGCGGGCCGCCTGACGATGGTGGACGACCACCGGAGGTTCGCCGACTACGACCGGGCCTTTTCCGAGTGGTTTTCGCGGTCTGAACAGGAGCAGACCGCCCAACAAGGCGAGTATGTCTTCGGCGGGTGGGATGACGGAGGCGCTCCGATGGGTACGCAGACCGTGGCGACCATCCAGGAGGTCTCGGTTGTCGACCCTTCCGACGACGGCCCTTCTTCCAGCGGTCCCACCGCCTCGGAAGATGAGATCCTCAGAGACAAGCGGTTCGATCACTGGACGGAGGAGGACCTGCGCCAGCTTCACAGATTGGTGGCGAACATTGCGGTGAACCTGCCCAGCCGGGTGGTGCGCCGCACCCGTCCGGGGCCGAGCGGGCGGATCGATCTGCGAAGGACCGTGCGCCGCTCCCTGCGCTGTGACGGCGAGCCGTTTCATCGGTCCTTCCGCCGGCGCCGGATCAAGCCCCGGCGGCTGGTGTTGATCCTCGACATCTCCGGGTCAATGGCGGGCTTCTCCCGCCCCCTCCTTCACTTCGCCTACGCCACCCACCGCGCCGCCCATGGCGTCGAGGTTTTCTGTTTCGGCACCAGGCTCACCCGGATCACCCCGCAGTTGCGCTGGAGAGATCCCAATCGCTCCATAGAGGAAGCCGCGTCGCGGGTGGTGGACTGGGAGAGCGGCACCCGGATCGGGGAGTCGCTCACCCACTACGTGCGCCGCTACGGGCCCGACTCCCGCAACCGGGGATCGGTGGTGCTGATCTGCTCCGACGGACTGGAGAGAGGAGACCCCGCGATCCTGGGTTCCGCCATGGCCCGGCTGTCGCGGCAGGCGCACCGGGTGGTATGGGTGAACCCCCTGATGGGGGATCCCAGATTCCGGCCGCTGACCAGGGGTCTGATAGCGTCCCTGCCGCACATCGACTCCATGGTGGCGGGGCACAACCTGGCGGCCTTGGACCAGATGGCAGGGGTGTTAGGGGAATAACCCTCCCGAATTTGCAGTTGCCGCAGTTCAGCCCCCTATATTGGTTCTAGCCAATTCATATAGATGGGAGAGCGATGAAACCTGCAGCTTTCGAATATCACGCTCCCGAGTCCGTCGATGACGCGGTTGGCCTGTTGAGCAGCCATGAGGACGCAAAGGTGCTGGCCGGGGGCCAGAGTCTGGTTCCCATGATGAGCTTTCGCCTGGCGAGGCCAGCCAGCATCGTGGACATAAACGGGATCTCCGACCTTGACTACATCCGATGCAGCGACGGCGTCCTCCAAATCGGGGCCACTGCCCGGCAGACCGCGCTCGAGGACTCCTGCGAGGTGGCCACCTGCGCGCCGCTCCTAGCGGAGGCCACCGGGCATGTCGGCCATCGGGCGATCCGCAACCGCGGAACCCTGGCGGGTAGCCTGGCGCACAACGACCCGGCCTCCGAGTACCCAGCGGTCTTGATGGCTCTCGGCGCCTCGGTCACCGCGGTCTCCTCGGGAGGATCCAGAGTGCTGTCCGTGGAGGACTTGGCCAGCGGGCACTTCCTCTCCACCGCTCTCGGACCCGACGAACTCATCACCGAAGTGTCGGTGCCCGCCCAGTCGGGCGGTCACGGCTTTGCCGAGTTCGCCCGTCGCCACGGGGACTTCGCGGTAGCGGGCGTGGCAGCGGTGGTGTCCATGAACGGGAGCGGGGTTGGATCGGCTTCGATCGCCGCATTCGGCGGAACCACCCCCGCCCGATTGGACGAGGCAGAGACGGCCCTGGTCGGAAGCGACGGAGGATCTTCGGCAGTTGCCGAAGCGGCCGCCCGGGCTGCTTCCCAGTTCCCGGCAACCGACGATATTCACGGAAGCGCCGACTACCGGCGCGCTCTGATAGACGTGCTGACCCGCCAGGCGTTGCAACAGGCTATCGCCGGCGCCCAGGAGGTGTGATGATGGCTCAAGTGGCGATAACCCTAAACGTGAACGGAAGAAACCAGACCACTCTGGCCGAGCCCCGAGAGATCCTGGCCGACGTCCTGCGTGACCGTCTGGGTCTCACCGGAACCCATCTGGGGTGCGAGCACGGGGTGTGCGGAGCCTGCACCGTCCTCCTGGACGGGGAGATGGTGCGGTCCTGCCTGCTGTTCGCGGTCCAGGCCCAGGGTTCAGAGATCACCACCATCGAAGGCCTGGAAGAGAACGGTGAACTGCATCCCATGCAGAAGGCGTTCTCGGAGTATCACGGCCTGCAGTGCGGATTCTGCACTCCGGGGATGATCCTGGCGGGGATCGATCTCCTGAAGCGCAATCCCGATCCCACGGCCGACGAAGTCCGGGATGACATGGGAGGAAACATCTGTCGCTGCACCGGATACCAGAAGATCGTGGAATCGGTGCTGGGGGCGGCGCGTGAAATGAACGAGGTGACATCATGACCACCACCGAATGGATCGGCGCACGGGCGCCGCGCCGGGAAGACCCGGCTCTGATCAGGGGACGGGGCCGCTATGTAGCCGACATCAACCTGCCGGGGACCCTGCACATGGCGATCCTGCGCAGCCCCATGGGTCATGCGAGCATCAACTCGATCGACGCCTCCGAGGCCCGGGCTATGGACGGTGTCCATATGGTGATAACTCCCGACGACATACCGGATCACGTGACGCAGTTCCCGGTGATCTGGAGGCTTCCGGGCCAGAAGGACTCGGGCACTCCTGCCCTGGCCGAGGGCAAGGTCCGCTACGTGGGCGAGCCCGTGGCGGCGGTGGTCGCCGAGTCCCGCTATGTGGCCGAGGACGCCCTCGACGCCATAGACGTCGACTACGAGCCCCTCGATGCGGTCACCGACGCCGAGGCCGCCCTGGAGGAGGGCGCTCCGGTGATCAACGAGGACTGGGGCGACAACGTCGCCATTCACCATGTCTTCGCGGGATACAACGCTCTGGGCGAGTGCCACTACGACGCGGAGACGTTCGACAACGCCGAGGTGACGGTCCGCGGGCGGCTCAAGATCGGCCGCCACTCGGGGATCCCCCTCGAGACCCGCGGCATAGTGGCCGACTGGGACGAGGTCCACGGACGACTCACCGTTCACTCCGAGTCGCAGGTTGCGAGCCTGTTCCGCACCGAACTGGCTGCCAGCCTGGGTCTCCCCGAGACGGCGGTGCGGGTGCTCACTCCCAACATGGGGGGCGGTTTCGGCAACAAGTGGGACCGCTATCCAGAGGACCTGCTGGTGAGCATCGCCAGCATGGAACTGGGCAAGCCCGTCAAGTGGATCGGCGACCGGCGCGAGGGCTTGATGGCCACCGTGCACGGGCGGGCGCAGGTCCAGGAGTGGGAGATGGCGCTGCAGAGCGACGGCACCATCCTGGGACTGCGGGGCAAGGTCATCAACGACCTGGGCGCCCATCTCCACAGCGTCGGGATCGGTCCGGCCTGGGTCACCGGGGCCGCCGCGCCCAACCAGTACAAGATCGCCAACTACTACTGCGATGTGATCGCGGCCGCCACCAACAAGGCCCCCTCCAGCACTTTCAGAGGCTTCGGAGGCCCCGAAGGAATCTTCGGCGCCGAGCGGATGATGGACAAGGCGGCCAAGCAACTGGGCATGGACCCGGCCGAGATCCGTCGCAAGAACATGATCCAGCCCGACCAGTTCCCCTGGTTCAACGCAGCCGGGGCGGTATACGACTCCGGCAATTTCCCGGCCTGTCTGGAGAAGGCGTTGGAGGCGGCGGATTACGACCGGCTCCGTGAAGAGCAGGCGGAACTGCGAGAGCAGGGGATCTGTCGCGGCATCGGCATCTCGAGCTACATCCACGTCTCGGGATTCGGTCCCTCGCCCATCCTGGGGTACCTCAGCTACTACACGGGTGGTTACGAAGGCTCCACTGTCAAGGTCGATCCCAACGGCAAGGCCACGGTTTACACCGGGATGATTCCCATGGGACAGGGCACCGAGACCACCTTGGCTCAGGTGGCCGCCCATCATCTGGGGATCGACATGGACGATGTCCGGGTGGTGTGGGGCGACACCGATCAGACTCCCTACACCGGGTTCGGATCGGCAGGCAGTCGCTCCAACGTTGCCGCGGTGGCGGTTATCCGGGCCATCGAGGAGATCAAGGCCAAGGCGATCCGCATCGGCGCCGGCATGCTGGAGGCTGATGCCGAAGACCTCGAGTACGCAGAAGGGGCGGTCTCGGTGAAGGGCGCCGAGGAGATGCGCTCGGTCACCCTGGCGCAGGTCGCCCAGCAGGCCTATTGGGCACATGCCCTTCCCGAGGGCGATCAGCCCTTCCTGGAGGCAACCTACGTCTACGACCCGCCCAACTTCACCACCGCCTCCGGCTGCCACGTCGTGGTGGTGGACGTGGACACCAACACCGGCAAGATCACCTTCCAGAACTACGTGGTCGTGGACGACTGCGGGCCGGTGATCAACCCCCTGCTGGTGGAAGGACAGATCCACGGCGGAGTCGCCCAGGCACTGGGCGGCGCCCTCTTGGAGGAGTTCGTCTACGACGAGGAAGGCCAGTTGCTCACCACTTCGTTCATGGACTACCTGCTGCCGTCCTTCACCGACGTTCCCGACATGGAGATCCACCATGTCGTGACCCCCTCTCCTCACACCGACGGAGGGTTCAAGGGAATGGGCGAGGCCGGGACCTTCCCGCCTGGTGCGGCAGTCGCCAACGCGGTGACCGATGCGCTCAGCCATCTGGGGGTGGAGGCCGACGAGCTTCCCATCACTCCCAGTCGCCTGTGGGGCCTGATCCAGGAGGCCACCGGGTAGGAGCCATGGACACCCAACTGGCCGGAAAGGTCGCGCTGGTCACCGGCGCCAGCCAGGGCATAGGACGGGCCATCGCCGTGGCCTTCGCCGAGGAGGGGGCGAAGGTCGGGCTGTTGGCCCGCAGCCGCCGGGGCCTCTCGGAGACCCTGGAGATGATCGGAGGGTCGGGCGTCGCGGTCCCCTGTGACGTCACCGACCCCTCCGCCATCGGGGCGGCCGTCGAAGACGTGGTCTCGGCTCTGGGAAGGCTCGACGTGGTAGTGAACAACGCCGGCACACGGCAGAACTTCCGCCGCCTCGACGAGTTGTCGATCGAGGAGTGGGACAAGGTGATCGCCACCAATCTCTCCTCGGTGTTCTATGTGACCCGGGCCGCCTCCCAGCACCTGATCCGCCAGGGCTCCGGGTCGGTGGTGAACGTCTCTTCCATCGCCGGGCCGCTGGGTTTTCCGACCATCGGGTCCTACAGCGCCGCCAAGGCGGGAGTGATCGGCGTCACCAAGACCATGGCCGCGGAGTGGAGCGAGTTCGGCGTGAGGGTCAACTCGGTGGCGCCGGGTTGGACGTCCTCGCCGATGAACGTCGAGTTGCGCACCGACCCCGCCAACGCCGAGATCCTGGAGACCATAACGTCCAAGATCCCCATGGGCCGCTTCGCCGATGCTTCGGAGGTCGCCCGGGCGGTGGTGTTCCTGGCGGGAGCCACCGGCAGCTACATCACCGGGGAGACGCTGACGGTGGACGGCGGCTGGAGCATGGTCTAGGGGAGGTCGACAGAGGATGGACAAGGAACAGATCGCGGCTGCGCTCCGCCAGGAGTTGGATCGGTACCGGAGGGAGAATCCTCTCTCGGTCGAGATGGCCCATCGTGCGCAGAAGGTGCTGCCGGGCGGCACCACCCGCACCACCACCTTCTTTCCGCCCTTCCCGCCCTTCCTGGTGCTGGGGGAGGGGTGCCACGTCGTGGACGTGGACGGCAACCGCCGGGTCGATTATCTCAACAACTACACCTCCCTGATCCACGGACATGCCCACCCCGACATCCTGAAGGCCGCCCAGGCGGCCCAGGAGGGCGGCACGGCTTTTGCGGCGCCCACCGAATACGAGGTGGTGTTGGCCGAGATGTTGTGCGAACGGATCGACTCGCTGGACCTGGTGAGGTTCACCAACTCCGGCACCGAGGCCACCATGGCCGCGCTGCGGGTGGCACGGGCCTACACCGGCCGGTCCAAGGTAGCGAGATTCGAGGGGAGTTACCACGGAACCCACGACTATGCCAACGTCCCGGCTCCGGGTGTTCCCCCCGAACTCTCGGAATTGATAGTGGACCTGCCCTTCAACGATGTGGAAGGGTGCCGGAAGGTGCTCGAGAGGGTGGGGGAGGAGTTGGCCGCAATAATCATCGAGCCCGTGCTGGGCGCGGCGGGGTATATCCCGGCCCGGCCCGACTTCCTGCGCTTCCTCCGGGAGGCCGCCACTGCGGATGGGTCCGTCCTGATCTTCGATGAGGTCCAGACCCTCCGCCTCCACCGGGGAGGTGCCCAGGCCATCTTCGGCGTCAGTCCCGATCTGAGCGCCTTCGCCAAGATCATCGGGGGAGGTTTCCCGGTTGGCGCCTTCGGGGGAGCGGGCGAGATCATGGAGACCATGAACCCGGTCTCCGGAGACATCTCCTGGGGAGGCACCTTCAACGGAAACCCGGTGACCTCCTCGGCCGGAGTCGCCTGCCTGGAGATGCTCACCGACGCGGCGATCAACCACCTTAACCAACTGGGAGAGCGCGCCATGGAGGGAATCAGCCGGGTGTTCGCCGAGATGGAGTTCCCCGGCCAGGTCACAGGCATGGGGTCCCTCTTCAATCTGCATCCCACCTCTGAGCCGGTCCAAGACGTGCATGCGGTCAACCGGATCGATCCCGACCTGAAACGTATTCTCCACTTCGGACTCCTCAACCGGGGCTATTTCCTTTCTTCCCGCGTTTCCGCCTGCATCTCCACTCCCATGACCAACACCGAGGTGGACGGACTGATCTCGGCCACAGCCGACATCGTCGAGAACCTTCCCGGTTGACTCCTCTCACAGTCCGCAACTCCGCGCCCGGGCACCGCACAACCGTCGACTGAAGTCGGGTAGGGGCCGTGGACACCCAACTGGCTGGCAAGGTCGCCCTGGTCACGGGCGCCAGCCAGGGCATAGGGCGTGCGGTGGCCGTGGCTTTATCCCGAGAAGGCGCCAGTGTTGGACTTCTCGCCCGCAACCGCTCCGGTCTGGAGGAGACCCTCGAGATGATCGGGCCGTCGAGAGGCCTGGCGGTGCCCTGCGATGTGACCGACCGGGCGGCCGTCGCCGGAGCGGTGGAGACCATCATGGCCGAGTGGGGCGGATTGGACGTGGTAGTGAACAACGCCGGCCAACGCCAGGACCGCGCTCGGATCGACGAGTTGGAGGCCGCCGAATGGGCGCGGATGATCGAGGTCAATCTCACATCGGTGTTCTATGTCACCCGAGCCGCCGCACCCTATCTCATCGCCCAGCGCTACGGATCGGTGGTGAACGTGGCGTCAATCTCCGGTCCGTTCGGCATCCCCCGCATCGGCGCCTACGCCGCCGCCAAGGCGGGGATCATCGGTCTCACCAGGACTATGGCCGCAGAGTGGAGCGACTTCGGAGTGAGGGTCAACACAGTGGCGCCGGGTTTCATCGAGACGCCGATGAACGCCTGGTTCCGGGAGGACCCCGCTAACGCCGAGCAGGTGGCGGCCCTTGAAGCCAGCGTCCCCCTGGGCAGGCATGGCTACGCGGAAGAAGTGGCGCAGGCGGTGATGTTCCTGGCCGGCGACACCGGTAGCTACATCACCGGCCAGACCCTGTTCGTGGACGGCGGCTGGAGTGTGATCTAGGTGAGTTCGAGTCGCCTCTGGGAAGTGTGGCACAACGGGTAGCTTCATTCTGGGGCCATTGGAGATTGGTGAGCACTATCGTGGAAACCCGATGACTAGACCAATGTTGAAGCCCTCTGACATTGATCCGGACGGCCGGGCGTGGATGGAAGAAAGCGACCGCATCGAAGCGGAGATGGTGGCCGAGATCGAGGAACATGGTCCCTTTGCCTCCGGGGAAACCAAGTTCGCCACCGGCCACTTCACCGAGGACCGCATTGTGTGGTTCGACATTCTGACTGTCACCCTGGATGACATCATGAGAGAATGCGCTGTTCCAGAAGAGCAGAGGGAGCAACGGAGGTTGAGGTACCGCAGTTACGCCAAGGAATTCCTCCAGCACCACGACGGCCCGGAGAAAACGCTGCCCCTGCTTGAAGAGTGAAATGAGAGGGGGACAATGCCCCTGATTCCGCCTACGTGGAGCAAGGTGGCGGCGATCAAGTCCTCGATCCCGGCCAGCGGCTACGGGACGCGGGGGAGGTCGCCGAGGCTGCAGTGGTTGAAGTATCGAGTCGGAGTTCGGTGTAGCTTTCCCATGGCACCGCTGTCAAGCGGGATAGTTTCGCCAGGATAGGAGCACCGTATGGTTACAGGTGATATTCGAACGATTCGCTCCTTTCGCTTCGTACTTTTACGCTGTTTAACCTAGGGGCGATAGTTGGCAAGAGGTGCTATGGAGCGTTTCACGATTGGTGATAAGGTCACGCGGCTAGCAGGACGGGAAGATGGAGTTGTCGTTGGTATAGATGACAAGCTTGGATACGAAGTGGCACTTCCCACAGGCGCTGTATACCTCGATGGTTCGGAGTTGGAACGCACCCCTTACAGACCGGAAGAAGCGCTTCGACGGGCCAAACTGAGTCACGCCGAGCTCTATGGACTTCGGATACAGGCTCTCTATCTGCAACACTCATATCGCTATGACGAGTTGGCTGGTTTGTCTAACGCTCGTATAGAACCCGCCTTCCATCAGGTGATGGTTGCCCTACAAGTGCTGTCAAAAACCCGGCCTCGCATGATCTTGGCCGATGAGGTCGGTTTGGGGAAGACCATAGAGGCAGGGATGATCCTAAAGGAGTTGCGAGCCCGGCAGATGATCGAGCGGGTGCTGATCGTTGTTCCTCCTTCGCTCCAGTGGCAGTGGCGTCAAGAACTCAGCTCCAAATTCAACGAGGAATTCGAGGTACTTGATGGTCCCATCATCAAGTCCCAAGTGCGACGGGGCGAGAACCCCTGGCTCCGCTATGACAACGTCATTTGCTCGATGAACACCGCCCGCCGTGAGGATCATGCCGACCAGATAGTCGAAGCAGGCTGGGATATGGTGGTTTTTGACGAGGCTCACAAGGTCCGTCGCAGCCGTCCGAGCGCCAAACGCGTTTTCACAACTCTTGCCTACCGACTGGCTGATGAACTGAAAGAAAGTGTGAGTGGTTTTCTGCTTCTCACCGCCACCCCAATGCAACTCCATCCCTTCGAGTTGTACTCCCTGATCGAGTTGGTCGAGCCTGGACTTTTCGAGTCATTTGAGAAATATGAGATACGTCAACGGGAACTCCCTCTTCTTACCAAGTTAATAAAGAACCTCCAAGAATGGGAGACGATCAACCCAAGAGAGCAGGATCGTACGAAAAAGCGACTGCGCGGGTTTGTCCCTAGCGGGTTTGATTCGGATCTCGCCAGCGTTGAGGACAGGGAGGCGGCGATGAATCGCTTGTCACCTCTGGCTAGAACCCTGATTAGGAACCGAAAGGTTGAGGTGGGAGGTTTCACCGAGCGCCATCCGGCACTGGTCGCGGTGGACTTAACTGCCGAGGAGATCGAATTGTATGAGGATGTGAGCAATTACATCCGAGACGGATACGACTTGGCGCAACGAGAAGATCGCAAGGCGCTTGGATTCGTCATGGTGAGCTATCAAAAGATGTTGGCATCTAGTTCCAGTGCCATTAGGGAGGCTCTCCGCAAACGGATTCGCAGACTCCGCGAGAGGATGGAGGCACCGGACATAGGTAGCACAAACGACCATCTGACAGAAGAAGAGGTAGAGACGTGGGAGGATCCGAGAGAGCTGAGCGTCGTGGCGGAGAAACACAACCACGAGGTCGGGTTGGATGCTCCCGATGAAATCGCGTCCGAGATCTGTTTGTTAGAGGGGCTGGTAGACCGCCTAGGCAAGGTCCGAGACTCAAAAGCGTCGCGGCTGCTACAGACAATTCAGACGGAGATAGCAGCGGATGAGAAAGTTCTCATCTTCACGCAGTTCCTTCAAACGCAGAGTTTTTTGCAAAAGACCCTTGAGATCAATGGGTTTGAGGTGGAAATTTTCAATGGTGTAATGGATCAGCGGCAGAAAGACGAGGCGGCAAGACGATTCCGTGACCAATCGCAGATTCTGGTGGCGACCGAAGCTGGCGGAGAAGGGCGCAATTTCCAGTTCGCTCACATCATGTTCAACTACGACCTTCCTTGGAATCCAATGAAGGTAGAGCAACGCATCGGGCGCTTGGACCGGATAGGACAAAGGGAGGATGTTGTCATTTACAATTTCGCTTGCCAGGGAACCATTGAAGAGCGAATTCTTGAGGTGTTGCAGAAGCGAATTCGCCTCTTCGAGGAGTCAGTGGGGCCCCTTGACCCGATTCTGGGGGAGGTGGAGAAGGAGATCAGGCGTTTTGCCCTAAGTAAGAGGGCCACCTCCCGCGAAGAGTTCGAGCAAGTCGCTGCTGAGTGGGAGAGAAAGGTGAAAGAGGCTCGCATGCTGGAAGAGGAGAGGAAGAACTTCGTCCTTGACCCCGCCACCTTCCGGCGGGACGAGGCGAACCGCCTGGTAGCTAAGCGAACCGCCATGGCGGAGTTCTCCGACTTGCAGGACCACATAGGTGAATCTCTTCGTTACTTCGGAGGAAGGATGGCCAATCATCCTGATGGAGGAGTCGGTCTCTACCTCTCCGGCGGTCTGCAGAGCCGCCTCAAGACCCGGAGTAGTTTCCACCGCGGTGTCTTCGACTATCGATTGGCGCTGGAGCGTGAGGACTTGGCCTTTTTCGCCTTCGGTCATGAATTGGTTGATGCCATAGTCCAGCTTCCCATCCACTTTTCTCCGGCTTTGGCCTGTCATCGCAGGGTCAGGGGTGTTAAGAGGGGACCCTTCTTGGAATTTTTCTATGCCATTGAGGGGAAAGGACCAGCCGAGTTTGGCCAGTTCGTGCATCACATGGTGGGAGAAGACCTGGCCGTGTCAGAGAGGCAGGTTACTGAAATGCCGACAATCGGAGAAGCCTGCCAAACCTCGGAACTGCCCGACTGGTTCGAGATGGGGATAGAGGCAAGCAAGAGCAAGCTTGCGGCCCGAATCAACCAGGCAAGAATTGAGGTAGGCAATCTCCACCGTTACTGGACCAAGGAAGAGTTGGAGCGAACCAGGCGGACCCACGAGTATCGGAAAGTCCGTCTCAAGCAAAGGATCGAAGAAGAAAGTGCCTGGATTGAGGAGAAGGAGAGGATTGGCACTCCAAGAGAAAAAAGAGTGCTTCCCGCCCGCCGAGGGATGCTGGAGAAGAACCGGAGACGCCTCGAGGGACTCGAGGGAGAGTTTCGGCAAGCAGTTGAGGCAATAGAAGCGAACAGATCGGATGTGTCACTCCGAGTGCTGGCTGCGGCGCTGGTGGTGGGAGAATGAGTGCTCCGATGGCATACGGGATTGACTACGGCACCACCAATAGTTCGATTTCGGTCGCTTACTCCGACCGTGTTGAGGTTTTGGAGTTGGACAGCGGCGCACCACTGCCCAGTGCCCTACCTTCGATCTCCTACTTACATCGGGATGGCCTTTTGCTAGCAGGTGCCGAGGCGGTTGAACAGTTCGCCATCACCGGGGACCAGCGCACTACCTGCCAGCGCTGCTCTTTGGTCAGTCGTGTGAGGGTAGGACGTAGAAAGTGGGAATCTCATACGTACTGCCAGCAATACGAGAAAGGAAGTGGCTGCCTCGATTCTCGCCTTATGGGAGAACTCAAGAACGAACTATCGAACGATCGATTCCGTAAGACGCACTCCTGGGCACGAGACTACGAAATGGAAGACCTTTGTGCCATCATTATTGCCGACCTAAAGCGACGTGCGGATCAACACACTGGGCGAGATGTGAATCGAGCGGTGGTTGGTTATCCAGTGGCCTTCTTCGGAACCGCCGGGGACAGGTACGATCACCTTCAAGATGTTGCCGAGAGCAGACTGAGAGAAGCGGCCTATCGGGCTGGCTTCGCCGAGGTGGAACTCTTCCCGGAACCGGCGGCTGCTGCTCTTGACGAAGTGCTTGATGACGGCTATGCGGTGGCGGTCGACTTCGGAGGAGGAACCTTTGATGTAGCAGTGATCAAGATCACGGAGGGCGAGGGCGAGGTGGTGAGTATGGAGGGGGCGGCTGTTGGAGGTTCTATCTTCGACCGGTTGATTTTCGAGCGGAAGGTTGCTCCCCTGCTTGGTCTGGACAAGAGTTCCGTCCCCGCCTGGTTCAAGAGTGGGCTTGCCAGCTGGGGCAAATTCAAGCATCTGCTGACCAATCCGCAGACCTTCATCGTGCTCCAGGAACTTCAGAGGGCAAATCGCAAGATGGGGGACATTGTCAACTCCATCGTTAGAGAGGGCCAAGCCTTTCGGTTTTACAAAGCGATCGAGAACGCCAAGATCGCCCTGTCGAAGGTTGAAAGGTCATCCATCGAGTTCCATCCTCCTCAAGGAGACTTGTCTATTCCCTTGCACCGGTCTGAGGTCAACGAGATGGTCAGTCCATACCTTCGCGCGGTTGAGAGCCAGATCACCAGAGCTCTGGAGGGAGCAGGGATCACCTCTGGGCAGGTCTCTATAGTGCTTCGCACCGGAGGATCATCCCATCTAGTCGCTTTTATCAGGATGCTGAATCGTCTGTTTGGAGCGGAAAAGATACGTGAACGAGAAGCCTTCACCACCGTGGCATACGGCCTTGGTGTGGTGGCACAGGAGACTTGGATGTGAATGAGAAAGAAAAGGGCCCGGAGTCAAGCGGCTTCTATGTCCCGACACCCGAGGAACTAGAGCAAGGCGGTCTGTCTTCGCGGAGGCGCCGAAGAGACCGAGACCGCCGGGATCGCGGCCGGACAGGGACTCGCAGTCACCGGGCTAGCAGGCTTTTCTCCCGGCTACGTCGCGGTGTCGGTCAAAAGCGGACTGAAGCACGGGCGCCGAGGTCGGCATCCCGGCCTGATGTTGAACCCCAAATGGCGTCTGAGCCGTCGCCGACCCGGTCGCGCAGCCACCCTTCCCCGCGGGGCCCTGTCAGGTCGCAGGAAGGGGAAGCCCGTCACCGATCTAAGCCTCCGGTATCTAAACCTGTCGCCAAACCGACCTTGACGTCCAAAAAGCGGCCCGTCCGGAGAATCACCGTTCCTGAACGGAAAGTGCGGCCGACGCCGAAAAAGCCTCTTGACCGCGTTCCCGCCTGGTTACTCCCGCGGGTTAAGTCCTTGGGACACGACCTGGGGCCGTTTGAGAAGCGTCCAGGCACTGACCCACAACAAGAATTGCATGTGGCGAAATGCAAAAGTTGTGCGTTGGAAGCCTTCGCCCGCTTTGCTGCACCTGACAATTACACGCTGAAAGCCAATGGGAGATGGGAGGGGCTTTCGGGTCCGGCTTCCGAGAGAAGGTGCCCTTCTTCAGTATCTTGACCCCTTTAAGGCCGACCAGCGGAGGGAGTGTGGTCTCTAGGACACTCCGGTGCTCCCTTGCTGTGGTATGGTGACTTTAACGTACCCCCCTTGGGCGAGTATCCCAGGACCGACGGCCTCGACTTAGGTCGGGGCCGTTTCTTGTCCGTGTGACAGTGAGGCCGCGAACGGTGGAGGTGATGGTTGGCCGGGTTGTTATGGGCTTCAAGGGTGGTTCGGGCCGTGAGTGGCTTAATATGAGCACATGAAGGTTCCTCTCACAATCCGCGATCATCTTGACCGGGCCTTGGCTGTGTATCCCGAACGGGTGGCCTTCGTCGATGAGCCCGACCAACCTGCTGAGTCGATGGGGGAGGTGACGTTCTCACGGCTCGGAGAGTTGGCAGACGCCATGGGCGCCGGCCTTGATGCCCTGGGTGTGCCCATGGGCGGTCGGGTTGCCATGGTTTCGCACAACGCCGGCCGGCTGCTCACGTCCTTCTGGGGAGTTAGCGGCAACGGCCGGATCTTCGTGCCGGTCAACTTCCGGCTCAGCACCGCCGAGGTGGCCTACATCATCGAGCATTGCGGGGCCGACGTGATGCTGGTCGATCCCGAGTTGGCAGGCATGCTGGATCGAATCGAGTGCCGCCACAAGTTCGTGCTAGGCGCTGAGGCCGACCAGGCAATGTTCCACTTCGACACGCCCCCTCGGCCATGGACGCCGGACGAGGACGACACCGCGGTAATCAACTACACCTCGGGCACCACCGCCAGGCCCAAGGGCGTGCAGCAGACCCACCGCAGTCTTTGGCTGAACGCGGCGGTCTTCGGTTGGCAGGCGACGGTGAGCGACCGTGACAACTACCTGCACACCCTGCCCATGTTCCACTGCAACGGCTGGGGGATGCCCTACGCCCTGGTCGGCATGGGCGCCAGGCAGGTGGTGCTCCGCAACGTGGACGGCGCCGAGATTCTGCGCCGGGTGGACGAACACGGCATAACGATCATGTGCGGTGCGCCCGCGGTGGTTGCGGCCATCCTGGACGCGGCCGCCGAATGGAAAGGACCCATCCCGGGGGCGGGCCGCACTCGCATCGTGGTGGCCGGCGCTCCGCCGCCCACCCGCACCATCGAGCGGGTGGAGACCGAACTGGGCTGGGAATTCATCCAGATCTATGGCCTGACCGAGACCGCGCCGTTCCTCACCATGAACCGTAGACGAGCCGAGTGGGACCACCTGTCCCCGGAGGAGAGGGCCCGCAAGCTGGCCCGCCAGGGTGTGCCCGGCCTGGGCGTGCGCATGGCCGTGAGCGAGAGCGGGGAGTTTCTGGCCCGTACCAATCATGTGCTCGAGGGTTACTGGGAGCAGCCTGATGCCACCGCCGAGGCCATCGTGGACGGCTGGTTCTACACAGGAGACGGGGGTTACACCGACGAGGACGGCTACTACACAATCACCGACCGCAAGAAGGACGTCATCATCTCAGGCGGCGAGAACGTGTCGTCCATCGAGGTGGAAGACGCCTTGTTCTCCCATCCCTCCGTGGCCGAAGTGGCCGTCATCGGCGTACCCGACGAGAAGTGGGGCGAGACCGTCAAGGCACTGGTGGTCCTGGCCGCCGGCGCCGAAGTGACGCCCCAGGATCTCATCAATCATTGTCGGGATCGCATCGCCCATTACAAGTGCCCCACCTCGGTGGAGTTCCGCACGGAACTGGCCCGCACCGCCACCGGCAAACTCCAGAAGTTCAAGCTGCGCGCCCCCTACTGGGAAGGCATGGAGAAGGCCGTCAACTAGCCGTCCCGGAAGTGGCCTGGGAAGGAGGGCTGCTGCCCGTCAGTCGTAGAACTGGGGTAGCCCTCCGGCGGTGGCGAATCCTCCGTCGGCCACCAGGGTGGAACCGGTGACGTGCGAGAAATCGTCGGAGCAGTAGGCCAGGATCAGCCGCGCCAACTCGTCGGGATCGAACAGACGCCCCAGGGGAGTCATCCCGATGATGGCCTTCTCACGCTCGGATCCGGGGGCCATGTTCTTTCGGACGATGGGGGTGTTCACCACCCCCGGGCTCACCGCTATCACCCTGATCTTGTCGGCAGCCCACTCAAGCGCCAGCACCTGGGTGAGCGACTCCACGCCGGCCTTGGCCGCGCAGTAGTTGGCGTGCAGGGCGCAGGACCGCTGCGCGGCCAGGGAAGCGATGTTCATGATCACCGCTCCCTCGGCTTGACGGAGGTTGGGGTAAAACGCCTGCGAGGTCATGAACGTCCCCGTCAGGCAGACATCCAGCACGCTCTGCCACTGGTCCACGGTCATCTCCGCCGCCGGCGCGCGGTCTCCGAAACCGGCGCCGTTGATCAGAAGTTGCACCGGTCCGGTTTGCTCTGCCACCTTGCCCAGCGCTTCCCGGTCCCGCACGTCGGCCATGTGCCAGGAGACGTATTCGAGCCCGGGAGGCGGGTCAACCACATCAAGTCCGGTTATCTCCCACCCCCGTTCGTGGAGGAGGCGCACGCACGCCGACCCGATCGCGCCCGAGGCGCCGGTCACCACCGCATGAGACGTCGACATCAAAGCCGAGGGTAATGCCGGAGGTGACTCGAAACTCTCCCTGTCCCTATGAACTCTCGAGGATCTCGGAGACATCGCATCCGTAGATCTCCCGCAGCAATGTCAGGAAGTCCAGTAGGGGAGGGCTGTAGTGCTGGGCCCGGCGGACCAGCACGTGGGTGGGCAGATGGACATGCTGGTCGCCCTTCAACTCGATGTGTCGAAGAGACCCCTGCTCGATTTCGGTGAGAATGGCACTGTGTGGCAGGAAGGAAATGCCCAGGCCCAGAGCCACCATGCGCTTGGTCGCCTCAATGTTGTCGAGCATCGTCTCGATCTGGGGCACGATCCCCGCCTCACGGCATGCCTGGTTGATGAGTAGGAAATAGGTGGAACTGGGGTCGTAGAGGATGAGAGGTTGGCGGGCCACCTCGGATATGTAGGCATGTCCGCGTACGGCAAAGGGATGGTCGGGGTAGGTGGCGAGCACGATCGGCTCGTCGTAGAGGTGGGTGGAAATCACGTCAGGGTGGTACAGCCCTCGCGACAGGCCGATGTCCACCACCCCGTTCGCCACCATCTCGATCACATCGGAAGACCGTCCGGTGCGGATGCGAGCCGACACCCCGGGAAAGCGTTGCTGGAACCGCTCGAGTGTAGGGGGCAGTATGTAGGTGCCGATGATCCGCGCCGAGCCGATCGTGATAGTCCGTTTCCGGGACTCCTGGGAGTTGCGGACGGCTTCGGCGCCCATCTCGAGCGTGTTCAGCGCCTGCTCGACAAATGGTCGGAATGCAACACCCGCTTCGGTCAGCCTCACGCCCCTGCCCAGGCGATGGAAGAGGGGAGCCCGCAATTCTCGCTCAAGGGCCCTGATCCGCCCACTCAGCGAGGGCTGACTCAGGTATAAGGCCTTGGCGGCGCTGCGGAAGCTACCCGAATTGGCCGCTTCGAGAAACGATCGGAGTTGCGCTAGTTCCATGTGGGCCCTTTCCGGTGCAGTGATAGTTATAGCCTATCACTGCAATATGAATAAAGGGTCTAGTCCTATCACTCGGTTCGGTACACACTCTTCTTGTGTTGACCATCGGTACCTGTAATAGCTCTCCGGGCGAAGCAGGAAATGGGCGGCGCGCACTCCAACACAGCTAACCCGCTACGCCAAAGGAGGACGATCACTATGTCGATCAATGGCCACAACGGGTTCTCCGCTGTAGTAGGGGACCTTCAAGCCCGCTGGGACCTTGAGGAGCGGTGGAAGGGCATTGAACGGCCCTACTCCAGTACGGATGTGCTTGCGCTTCGGGGCTCACTCAAGATCGAACACACCCTCGCTCAGACCGGAGCGGAGCGGCTGTGGAGTCTGCTCCATGACGAACCCTTCATCCGCACTTTCGGAGCACTGACCGGCTCCCAGGCGGTGCAGATGGTCAAAGCGGGACTCCAGGCCGTCTACTTGAGTGGCTGGCAGGTCGCAGCCGACGCCAACCTTGCTGGACAGACCTATCCGGACCAGAGTCTTTATCCCTCCGACAGTGCGCCAAGACTGGTCAAGCGGATCAATAACGCCTTGGTCCGCGCCGATCAGATCGCTCACATGAACGGTGAGCACGGTATCCATTGGTTGGCGCCGATCGTCGCCGACGCGGAGGCCGGGTTCGGCGGTCCCCTCCACAGCTTCGAATTGATGAAATCCATGATCGAGGCTGGCGCGGCAGGAGTCCACTTCGAGGACCAACTGGCGTCGGAGAAGAAGTGCGGGCACATGGGAGGCAAGGTCCTGGTGCCGACCTCGCAGTTCATCCGCACCCTGACCGCCGCCCGGTTGGCGGCCGACGTGCTGGACGTCCCAACCGTCCTCATGGCTAGGACCGACGCCAGGGATGCGACGCTACTGATGAGTGATGTCGACGACTCCGATCACAGGTTCCTCGCCGGGGAACGAACCGCTGAGGGATACCACAAGGTGCGAGGTGGGATGGAGGCCGCCACCGCCCGCGCCCTGGCCTACGCTCCGTACGCCGACATCTTGTGGTGCGAGACCTCCGAACCCGATCTCGAGGAAGCGGCGCGCTTCGCCGACGCCATCCATGCCAGGTACCCCGGGAAGCTACTGGCCTACAACTGCTCGCCTTCATTTAACTGGGAGCGACGCCTCAAAAAGAGGCAGATCGCCGGGTTCCAGGATGAACTCGCCGAGTTGGGATACAGGTTCCAGTTCATCACCCTGGCCGGCTGGCATGTGGTGAACTACCAGACCTTCGAACTCGCTCGGGCATACAACGCAGAGGGCATGGCCGCCTACAGCAGGCTTCAGCGCCAGGAGTTCTCATCCGAGGTCCATGGCTACACCGCCACCCGACACCAAGCGGAGGTGGGTGCGGGTTACTTCGACCAGGTAACGCAGGTGGTGACCGGTGGCCGCGCCTCGACGCTGGCACTGGCGGGATCTACCGAAGAAACGCAGTTCAAACGCGGAGATTTGCGCGGGGTTGCGTAAAAGCCCCCGAGGCGGAGTGGAGACAGCCGGTCCCGATTCGCTCGGGCGCGGAGTTCCCGGAGATGCCACACGGACCCTTCTCCGAAGCCCGCATGCAGGGATGTTGTTTAACCGCCGACAGCGCGGGGTTATTCTTGTCCGGGTGAATGAGAACAATGTATCCGCAGACATGATCGATCACGACTACGTAAAGCTGGTTGAGAAGGTGGTGAGCGAAGAGGACTTCTTCGGAAGAGCCGCCCGGAACGACCGGGAATCTCGTTATCCCTTCGAGAACATGGCGGCCCTCAAGTCGGTCGGGGTGCCTTCGATGGCGATCCATCCGCAGTTCGGGGGACCGGGCCACAACATCGCCACCCGCACCAAGGTGGCGGAGGTAATTGGCTACGGCGACCCGGTGTCGGCGGCCTGCACCAACATGCACTGGTCGGCGCTCGATCTGATCGGGCCCTATGCCTTCGGTGACCCGAACATGGCGGCCCTGCTCCGGGACTGCGCCGAGAACCAGTCCATGTTCTGCGGAGCCGCTTCGGCGCCTTCCGACGAGTTGGACGTGACCAAGGTGGGGGCTCGGTTCCGTCGGGTGGACGGGGGATGGCTGGGCGGCGGCCGCGTGGGGTTCGCCACCAACTCCGACGGCGCCACCTACGTGGGAACCATCGCCTCGGTGGTGGATGAGCAGGGGGAGTTGGTAGGGCGGAAGCTCCTGGTGATGTTCGTTCCGGTGGGGACGCCCGGCATGATCATCCACGACGACTGGAACGCCATGGGCCTGAGGGGGACCGCCACCAACTCGGTGACCATCGAGAACGCCTTCGTGCCCGACAAGTATGCGATGGTTCGGGACCTCGATCAAGCCCAGGCCACGTTCACCGACGACGAGGGGGAGGTCCAGCACATGGCGTTCGGTCTTCTCAATCTCTCCGGCGGTGGGATGCAGGTGGGCCATTGCCGTCGGATCCTCGATTACATGGCCGGTTACCTCCGCAAGCGCAAGGGAGGGATCGCGGTGGCCATCAAGGGCCAGGTGGCCCTGACCCGCGCCGACGTGGGATGGGCGCAGTCCACCTACGGACGGATGAGCTTCTGGGTGCGTTCGGCGTCCACGGTTCTGTATGACACCGCCGCCAAGCTATCCGATCCCCACTTTCCGCAGGAGAAGCGGGCCTGGATCAGCCTGATGGCTTTATATCACGTCCGGAGGATGACCGAGGAAGTTGCCCGGGAGTCCTTCCGGCTGGCCGGAGCGCACGGGATCGTGGCGGCCAGCCCGTATGAGAGGTTGTACCGGGACCTGTTGGCTCAGACCGCCATCATCTTCAAGGCCCCGGAGATGGAAGAACACCTCGGCAAGGCCGAGTTGGGCATGGACTTCGATCCCATGCCGGGCGGCTGATCACCCCTCGATCCGAGGGGGATTACACCACTCCCTTTCTCGCCAATTCATCCAGTTCTTCTTCGCTGAGACCCAACTCCTCACAGTAGATCTGCCGGTTGTCCGCACCCCGAGGTCGCCCGCTCCAGCGAACCCGGCCGGGGGTTTCCGACATCCGGAACAACACGTTCTGCATCTTGATACTCCCCAACTCGGGATCCTCCACCTCCGTAATGGAGTCGAGCGCCCGGTACTGGGGGTCGGCCATGATCTGGGAGATGTCGTATATGGGAGCCACGGCTGCCTGGGCGGCGGTGAATGCCTCCATCACTTCCTTCAGGTCTCGCTGGGCGATCCAGTCCCCTACGCATTTGTCAAGCAGGTCCGCTCGCTTGGCGCGTTCATGTCCCGAGGAGAACCACGGCTCCTCGATCAGTTCAGGAAAGCCGACCAGGCGCATTACCCGCTCGGCGATGCTCTGGGCGCTGGTGGAGACCGCCACCCACCGGTTGTCGCGGGTCAGATAGGTGTTGCGGGGGGCGTTTTCGGTCGACCGGTTCCCGGTGCGCGGCTGGATGAGTCCCAGTTGGTCGTAGACCAGGGCATGAGGGCCCAGCATGGACATGATCGGTTCGATGATGGCGCAGTCGATCACCTGTCCTCGACGTTCGTCGCTGCGGTCCCGGTGCAGGATGGCCATCACCACCGCTGCCGCAACGCTCAGACCGGCTATGCTGTCGGCCAGCCCGAAGGGAGGGAGGGTAGGGGGCCCGTCCGGGTGGCCGGTGAGGGAGGCGAAGCCGCTCATCGCTTCGGCCAGGGTGCCGAAGCCCGGACGGCGCGAGTAAGGACCGAACTGGCCGAACCCGCTCACCCGAGCTATGACCAGACCCGGGTTCTCCTCCGTCAGGAGGTCGGGCGCCAGGTTCCAGCGCTCGAGTGTTCCCGGCCGGAAGTTCTCGATGAGCACGTCGGCTTCCGAGATCAAGCGCCGCAGCAGGGCTTGCCCCTGAGGGGTGGAGAGGTTCAGCGTGATGGCCTGCTTGTTGCGATTGAGTGTCTTCCACCACAGGGCGACCCCGTCCTTGGAATGTCCGTGGTCGCGGACCGGGTCTCCGCGGGGATGCTCCACCTTGATCACAGAGGCGCCGTAGTCGGCCAGGACGGTGGCCGCCGTGGGCCCGGCGAACAGGGTGGCGATGTCGATTACGCGGATTCCTTCCAGGGGGCCACTCACGACAGGAACCTGCTCGTTAAACCGGACTCCGGTCCCTTACGCGGCTGATCGCCTGCACCCGCCTCCGGGTTGGACGGATCGCGCCCCAACGGTCTCCCTTGACGCAGAACCTGCTGTTCGCCGGCCTGGAAAAGGTTCACTAGGGTAGACATGGTTAGTCGGAACGATACAGGAGGAACCGTTGAACTCTGGATTGCTGAGAAGGGTCACAGGGTGGCTGTTGATTGTCGGCCCCTTGGTAGACCTGTTGGCGAACATGTTACGGCCGGGCAGTTTCCCGTCGGAGCATCCTGACGGCCCCCAAGCCACGTTGCAGGGAATGGTCCAAGATTCCGCGGCCAATCCCACGATGGTCCACTTGTTGGTCGATGTCGAGTTCCTGGCCGCCTTAGGCCTGTTGCTGGGATTCTGGGGCGTCAGCCGAATCATGGGGGACGCCGACGGACGGGGTTACCTGAGAAAATACGGCCTGTTGCTGTTCGGGGTAGCCATAGCGGTCCGCACCGCGGGCGTTGCCATGGGGTTTGTTATGGCCTTGATCACCTCGTATATCGCCCCGGGAGCCCCGCCGGGCGCTCTGGACACCGCTGTCATGTTCCTGGTGATGGAAGGGGCCCTGGCAATCTTCGGCACCATTCTCATTGTGATGGGGATTGCGCTCTTTGCCGTTTCCATGATGGACGCGGGATTGATCGGCGCGGATAAACCTCTTGCGTACCTGCTGGCGGTGATCCCGGCGGTGGTTGCCACCCTTCTCTTTTTCATGGCGCCGGTCCTGGAGGACAGCCTCTTCTCCATGTATCTCGCAGCCAATGTCACTTCCTTGATTCCGGTAGCCTGGATGGTCTTGCTGGGGCTGGCTTTCCTCAGGAAGGGTGACGCGCTCCCCGCAACGTCGTAGCAACCTACGCCACCCCCTCCTTCCCTGGAGTCCTACCCGGGTAAGACCTGAGGCCGACGCGGAGCAGCGTCAATCGAACAGCACCGCGATCGGCCTGACGGGCGAACCGGTGGCTCCCACCAGCTTGAGGGGGCAGGCCACGAACAGGAACTCTCCCACCCCGAGGGCCGCCAGCCGTCCCAGGTTCATCACCTCGAAGAGATAGATGCCCCCCTCCACCAGCAGCCGCCGGTGAATGGGCAGAGAACTCAGCCCGACCTCCGGGGTGATTACCTCGAAGCCGATCGTCTCTGCGCCAACTGCTCTAACGCCCCTGCGGGCCAGCCAATCGGCCGCCTCCATCCCCGGTCCGGGTGTGCCGTGGTGGTCACCTCTGAATGCCACCGGATCGTCCCATAGGGTGTTCCATCCACTGTGGAGGAGGGCCACGTCGCCGGCCTGGACCGTCGTCCCGGAAACCTCCTCGGCTGCGGTGAGATCCGCAGCCGTGATCTCGTAGGCGGGAGGCAGATGGTCCATGGCGTGGACTCGGGCTACATCCAGGAACACTCCGCGGCAGAAGAAGGGTTTCACCGTCTCCATCCCCAACTCCGTGTATCCCTGTCCGGTCGACGCCACGACGGGTTCCACCCCTCCATGCATCAGACCGTCCTGGGAGACATGGCAGATACCGTCGATGTGGGTACCCACATGCCCGCTCAACGTGTATATCTCACTGGCCGACGACTGACCGTCGGGCTTGACGTCGTCACCGTGGCGTTTGACCATGGCCAACTGGAAAGGGGGCTGGTTGGGGGAGACCGGCATGCCCTTGAACCACGAGTGGGCCAGATCGACGACCGTACTCCCGGTGAGAGTTCTCAAATCCGTTTCCGTCATTACCTCGCTCCTTTGTGACTCGGCATGGAAAGGCTTCCTGGCCGAGGTTCAACTCCCCACAATAGGCTAGGTCCTGCCGGCTCACAAGGGCCCTTGGCTCCACTACGCCTTACCGCACCGATTCCCCAATGGAGGTGGCTGGATGCCCGCGGTGAACGCTGTCTCCGGTGTAGCATTCATTGAAGGCTGCGGCTGGTTAATGCGCCGTCAGGCGACGGATAACGGACAAGGAAAGAGGTTCATAAAGTGAGTACAGCTAAAACAGCCAAAATCGCCGGGTTGCTCCTGCTGATCGGCCCGCTGGTGGATCTGGTGGTGAGCGTAAGCCGGCCGGGAAGCTTCCCGAGTGACCACGCGGACGGCGCTCAGGCTGCGATGCAGGCAGGAGTCCACTCCGCTGCGTCCAACGGCACGTTCGTCCAACTGTTGGTCGACTTAGGGTTCATCGCTTCCTTCGGCCTCTTGTTCGGGTTTTGGTGCGTCGATCGTTTCATGTCGGGCAACGATGGTCGTGCACACCTGCGAAAAGCCGGGTTGATGATCCTCGGGGTTGCCCTGGCGGTCCGCACCGCTTCCTTTGCCATGGGTCTCTTGCTGGCCACCACCATCAATTTTGCCCCGGCCGGTGCCTTGGACGCCGGCCCTGGCCTGGACACCGCCGTGATGTTCCTGGTGATGGAAGGGTCCTTCTCGGTCTTCGCCACCATTCTCAACCTGGCTGGGGTGGCTCTCTTCGCCACTTCCATCATGAATGCAAGACTGATGGGCTCAAACAACCTCCTGACCGGTCTGCTGGTGATAGGCCCGGCGGTAGTGGGGTCCTTCCTCCTGCTTCTGGCGCCGCTCCTGGGCGACGGCGTCTTCGCTGTCTTCCTCATCGGCAACGTTGTTGCGCTCGTCCAGGTGGTCTGGATCATCGTGTTCGGGGCAGTTCTGATCAAGAAGGGCGACACCCTGGCAATCGCCTCCTGACAGAGCCGGGCCGCCGCTAGAAGCGGACCTCAACCGACGGTTTCAGTCTTCGGGGGGACAGGACACGAGTCGATGTGCTGTCCCCACCGAGGGCTTGTTCGGGCAGGGTGTTCCTATTCGCCCGCCATCTGGCGGAGGACATAGGGGAGGATGCCTCCGTGCCGGTAGTAGTCCACCTCGATGGGGGTGTCGATCCGGACCAGGACCTCGAACCCGGTCGAGGCGCCGTCCTGACCCTCGGCCCTCACCGTCAGACGCTGGCCCGGGACCAGTGAGTCGTCGACTGGGATGTGGAAGGACTCGGCGCCCGAGAGTCCCAGGCTCTCGGGATCCTCGCCGTCTAGGAACTGGAGGGGAAGGAGGCCCATCATCACCAGGTTGGTGCGATGGATGCGCTCATAACTCTGGGCGATCACGGCCCTCACCCCCAACAGGAAGGGACCCTTGGCAGCCCAATCCCTGGAGGACCCCATCCCGTAGTCGCGACCCGCGATGATCATCAGCGGCGTTCCATTCTCCCGGTAGTTGCCTGCCGCCTCGTAGATGGTCTTGACCTGCCCGTCCTCGAAGTCGGTGGTGAACCCGCCCACTGTCCCGGGGGCCAGTTGGTTCCGCACGCGGATGTTGGCGAAGGTGCCGCGGCTCATGATGCGGTCGTTGCCGCGGCGGGCCCCGTAGGAATTGAACTCCGACGGCGGCACTCCGCGTTCGATCAGGTGTTGACCGGCGGGAGTGGTGGCCGAGATGGAACCGGCGGGAGAGATGTGGTCGGTTGTGACGGAGTCTCCCACCCTGACCAGGACCCGTGCTCCCTCGATGGGCCGTACCGGGTTCGGCTCGGGAGTCAGGTCCTTGAAGAACGGGGGAGACTGGATGTAGGTGGACTCCTCCGACCACTGGTAAAGCTGGCTGGGCGGCATCTTCACCGCCCGCCACTCCTCTGCGCCGGTGAAGACGTCGGCGTA
Source organism: Acidimicrobiia bacterium (assembly GCA_965209025.1). GTDB lineage: Bacteria > Actinomycetota > Acidimicrobiia > Spongiisociales > ZC4RG35 > Bin76. The sequence continues at coordinate 2,457,339 of OZ242375.1, forward strand.
GCGAGAATTGAACTGCTCACGGGTCAGATGGGCGTCAATGAGGGAGGTGACTTCATCCTGGGAGGGCCAGATGTCTCGCAGGAACACCTCCCTGCCTCCCGAGTCGGTCCCCAAGGGTTCGGTGGCCGGGTCCCAGTCGACCGTGCCCGCCAGGGCGTAGGCGACCACCAGAGGGGGAGAGGCCAGATAGTTGGCCTGCACGTGGGGGCTGATCCGCCCCTCGAAGTTGCGGTTCCCCGATAGCACGCTCGCCGCCACCAGGTCGGCAGCCTCGATGGCCTCGGACACGGGCTCGGGGAGCGGTCCGGAGTTGCCGATGCAGGTGGTGCACCCGTAGCCGACCAGGTAGAAGCCGAGGGCTTCCAGGTCCTCGGTGAGGCCGGCCCGGTCGAGATAGTCGGTTACGACCTGGGAACCGGGAGCCAGGGAGGTCTTCACCCACGGGCGGCGCCGGAGACCCCGGCGTCGGGCATTGCGGGCCAAAAGGCCCGCTCCGACCATCACCGCCGGATTGGAGGTGTTGGTGCAGGAGGTGATGGCGGCGATCACCACCTGGCCGTCTTCCATTTCGAAGCTGCTTCCGTTGAGGGTCACATTCGCGCCGGCCGCGGCGCCGTTGTCGGGCGAGCGGTTGAACACCGCATCGAGGTCGTTGCGCCACTGCTCTTTCATCCGGAACAGCGGGATGCGGTCCTGGGGGCGACGGGGACCCGCCAGGGAAGGCTCGACTGTCCCGAGATCCAGCTCCAGGTGGGCGTGATAGGAGATCTCCCGGTCGTCCCGCCACATGCCCTGTTGGCGGAAGTACTGTTCCACCGTCTCCACCAACTCGGGGGAACGGCCCGACAACTCCAAGTAGCGAGTGGTCTGGCCGTCAACCGGGAAGAAGCCGACTGTCGCCCCGTACTCGGGCGCCATGTTGGCGATGGTGGCCCGGGTGGCCACCGGCATGTCGTCGAGCCCCGGGCCGCCGAATTCGACGAACTTCCCCACCACACCGTGGGCCCGGAGGATCTCGGTTATCCGGAGCACCAGGTCGGTAGCTGTTGAGCCCTCCCGGAGATTTCCCACCAAGCGGACGCCTACCACCTCGGGGAGGAGCATGAAGATGGGCTGGCCCACCATCACCGCCTCCGCCTCTATCCCGCCGACTCCCCATCCGGCCACTCCCAGGCCGTTGATCATGGTGGTGTGGGAATCGGTGCCCACCAGGCTGTCTGGATACAGCCACTCGCCATCGTCCCACACGACCCCTGCCAGGTACTCGAGGTTGACCTGGTGGACGATGCCGGTGGCGGGGGGGACCACCCGGAAGTTGTCGAAGGCCGACTGGGCCCATTTGAGCAACTGGTATCTCTGCTGGTTCCTTTCGAACTCCCGCCGGGAGTTGATCAACAGCGCGTCGGGCCGGTTGAAGACATCGATCTGGACGCTGTGGTCGACAACCAGGTCGACCGGCACCAGGGGATTGACCTTGCGGGCCGCCTCGGGATCGCCGGTCATGGCCACGATCGCGTCCCTCATGGCGGCCAGGTCGACCACAGCCGGGACCCCGGTGAAGTCTTGGAGGAGCACCCGTCCCGGCATGAAGGGGATCTCCTTTTCCGAGGACCGGTCGGGGTGGTAGGAGGCGATGGTCTCGATGTCCTCAGCTGAGAACCCCGGGCGGCCCAGGTTGCGCACCGCCGACTCCAGGAGGACCTTGATCGAATAAGGCAGCGAATCGGCCCCCGGCACCGAGTCCAAACGTGCGATCTTTCGCGGACCGAGGGGCGTCGACAGGGTGTCTACCGCCGGGTTTGGAACTGCGTTCATGCTGGCCAGATCAGGAGCGGGCGGTGATCTCGACCGGTATTTCCGTCACGCAGTCCTCATGACGAACGCGGTGGGGATGCAGGACCGTCTCCGAACATCGCTCTATGGCCTCGAAAAGCCCAGAGATGATTCCCCTGTCCAGGGAGCAGACCACTTCGGGATTGCTGAGGGCTGCTTCGCCAAAGGGGCAGTGATAGGTGAGTAGCCGGCCGCCGTCCCAGTCTGGGTTCATGGCGAATCCCATCCCGCTCATCGCTCCCATGACTCCCCGCACCGCCTCCTTGTATCCGGCGTCCTCGGGCGTGCCGATCTCGTCGGCCAACTCCTGGCCGTACTCGCGTCCAACTTCCTCGGCCACCTCGGAGAGTTGCTCGGGAGAGACACGATTCACGATTCTGGTCAGGAGTTCCACCAGCAGGTCGTATCTCAGGGTCGGGTAGGTGATCTCGATGTGGCGGGAGGTGGACTCATAGTGCTTGGGGGGTCTTCCCGCTCTTCTTGCTGCGGGAGCGGGCTGGTCCCCTACTTTCAGGTAACCCTCTCCGGTCAGTTTCTCCAGGTGGTGGCGGGCCAGGTTGCGGTGGATGCCGAACAACTCGGCCACCTTGCCCACCGTGAGCGGCTCCGACGATTCCCGGGCGGCGATGTATATCGCCCGGCGGGTGGGGTCTCCCAGCACCGAGGTCAAGTCGGCGATCTGCTGCTCGACTACCGACTGGGACATCACAACACCTTGGCTGACTGGACGATGCCCAAGAGTATAGTTATCGATAATGGTCTCCCAGGGTGCGTTGGGGTCCGCTCTCTCGGCGGTCCAAGACCCGCTTCTGCAGCGTTCTCTCCATTCGCTGGGCATGATCCGCTCGGTAAAGGCTCGCAGGTTCGGGTCCCCGACTGTCACAATTGCCCTTCCGGTCCCGAACTACCCGGCGCTGTCCGAGTTGGCGGCAAGAATGCAGGAGGCGGCGGCCAACCTGGTCTCGGACCTGGAGTTGCGGACCGAGGAGATGAGCGACGCCGAGCGGGCGGAGATGATGGACCGGGTTCGGCGGGAGGCCGGCCCCGGCCCCGGAGAGACAGGATCGCGCACCAGGGTGGTGGCGGTGGCATCGGGAAAGGGCGGGGTGGGGAAGTCCTCGGTCACCACCAACCTGGCCCTCGCCCTCGGTGAACTGGGGAGGAAGGTGGGTGTGATCGACGCCGACATCTGGGGGTTCTCCATCCCGCAGATGCTGGGAATAAACCGGGCGCCGGTGGTGATCGAGCAATCAATCGTCCCGCCCCGGGCCCATGGGGTGAGCGTGATGTCCATGGACTACTTCGTGCCCGAGGACCGGGCGGTGATCTGGCGCGGTCCGATGCTCCACAAGGCGCTGGAGCAGTTCCTGAAGGACGTCTTCTGGGACTCTCCCGACTACCTCCTGATCGACATGCCTCCCGGGACCGGCGACATCGCCATCTCCATCCAGAATTTCCTGCCCCGCTCCCAGGTCTTGTTGGTAACCACGCCCCAACCCACCGCCCAGCGGGTGGCGCGCCGGGCAGCGCTGATGGCGGCGCAGGTCAACCAGGAAGTGATCGGCGTGGTGGAGAACATGTCGTGGTTCACCGGTGACGACGGGACCCGCTACGAACTGTTCGGATCCGGCGGCGGGGAAGCCCTCGCCACCGAACTGGGGGTGCCGCTCATGGCCCGGATACCGTTGCTGCCCCTCATGCGAGAAGGCGCCGACCGGGGAGAGCCGGTCACCCAGGCGGCTCCCCGGAGCGAGGCTGTGGAGGCTTTCTCCCTGCTGGCCGAAGCGGTGGAGAAGGCTCGTCCGCGCATCCGTTCCCATCCCGAGTTGGTGATCCGCTGAAGAGTTCTCGAGGGGGCTCCGATGGCCTGGCGGCATCGGCCGGGGGCATCCCGTGGGGCTAGGTTTGAGAAGGGTGTCTCGCTAACTAATCTCCGTTTCGATGGTGGAGATTCACTCCCCGAGCGTAAGGAGAGGATGGCCGGAGTCGGTTCGCGCCCGGGCTTCCGAGATAGTCGAACAGTACCCGGACCCCCGCTCGGCGGTTATGCCGCTCCTCTATCTGGCCATGGCCGAGGATGGATACCTCACCGACAACGGGATGAGGGAGGTCGCTGGGATGGTCGGCCTGACCCCCGCCCAGGTCAGGGCAGTGGCTTCCTTCTACACCATGTACAAGCGGGACGATCCCGGCCGCTACCTGATCTCCTGCTGTACCTCCATCAGTTGCATGCTGCTCGGATCCGACGAGGTGCTGAGAGCCATTGAGGACGAATCGGATGTGACGGCGGGGGAGACCGATCCCGAGGAGTTGATCTCGGTGGAGCACGTGGAGTGCATAGGAGCCTGCGGGGGAGCGCCGGCTGTTACCGTGAACTACGAATTGATAGAGGGGATGACCACCGAAAAAGCCCGGGAACTGGTCAGATGGCTTCGCACCGCCCGGCCCGAGGCGATCGTCGGCGCCGAGTGCCAGGAGTTGTTCGGTGGCAGGAGGAGTTTTGACTGGGGACCCTTCGACCGGGATTCCGCACTCGGGCCTTACCCGGCATTCGGTCCGCTGGGCACTGTCTCGGGTCCTGCAGAGGACCAGGACGGATAGGGTTGTGAGCGCTCCGAGCATTGTCACCGACCGGATGACCCGGCATCCCTCGGACAGCCACACCTTGGAGCGATACCTGGAGACCGGCGGTTATCAGGCCCTCGCCAAAGCCCTGGAGATGCCGCCGGAGGAGGTGACCGGGGAGGTAAAGGCCGCCAACCTGCGGGGCAGGGGAGGAGCAGGCTTCCCATGCGGCGTCAAGTGGAGTTTCCTGGCGCCCGCCAAGCCCGCCTACGTGGTGGTTAACGGGGACGAGTCCGAGCCGGGCACCTTCAAGGACCGCCAGTTGATGGAACGCGATCCTCACCAGATGCTGGAGGGGACGATCATCACCTCCTACGCCAACGGCGCCAACCATGCCTTCATCTACATCCGGGGCGAATATCCTCGCTCGGCCCGGCGGGTACAGCAGGCGGTCGAGGACGCCTACGCCGCCGGTTACCTGGGATCCGACATCCTGGGGAGCGGGTTCGACCTGGAAGTCACCGTTCATCTGGGAGCGGGCGCCTACATTTGCGGGGAGGAGACGGGCCTGTTGAACAGCCTCGAGGGACGGCGCGGCGAGCCCCGGCTGAAGCCCCCCTACTACCCGGCCGCCAAGGGCCTGTACATGCAGCCCACCATCGTCAACAACGTGGAGACCCTGGCCAACGTCCCTTGGATCATCGAGAACGGCGGGGAGGCCTTCGCCGCCATCGGGCCCGACGGGTCGCGGGGCACCAGGCTGTTTTCCATCTCCGGCCACGTGCGCCGGCCCGGCAACTACGAGTTGGTGATGGGGCTCACCTGGAGGGAACTGATCTACGACGTCGCGGGAGGGATACCCGGGGACCGGGCGCTCAAGTGCTGGATTCCCGGCGGCGCCTCGGCGCCGTGGTTCGTCCCCGACGATCACCTCGACCTGCCGGTGACCCTCGACGACACCGCCAAGGCGGGATCGATGCTGGGTTCGGGAGCGGTGGTGATCATGGACGAGACCACCTGCACCGTAAGAGCCACCGAGCGCCTGGTGCGGTTCTTCGCTCACGAGTCCTGCGGTCAGTGCACTCCCTGCCGGGAGGGCTGCTCCTGGCTGGAGCGGATACTGCGCCGCATAGAGGAAGGGGCGGGACGGGAGGTGGACGTCGACATGCTGCTCGACATCTCCGACAACATCTCACCGGGCCTGGCCTGGCCTCCCAGGATGACCACCATCTGCCCGCTGGGACCCTCGGCCGTCTCTCCGATTCTCGCCATCACCTCCTATTTCAAGGATGAACTGATGGCCCACATCCACCAGGGGGGCTGTCCTCTTGACTGAGCCGGTCACAGTAACCATCAACCGCCGGGAAGTGAGCGCCCAGCCGGGGGAGATGCTCATCAAGACCGCCCAGGACAACGGGGTGTACATCCCGCGGTTCTGCTGGCATCCCCGTATGAACCCGGTGGGGATGTGCCGGATGTGCCTGGTGGAGATCGAGACTCCCCGCGGCCCGCTGATGGTCACATCCTGCACCACCCCGGTGTCGGACGGCATGACGGTGGACACCACCAACCCCACGGTGAAGAAGGCCCAGGAGGGAGTGTTGGAGTTCCTACTGATCAACCACCCCCTGGACTGTCCGGTGTGCGATCGCGCCGGCGAGTGCCCTCTCCAGGACCAGACCATGGCCTACGGTCCCGGCGAGAGCCGGTTCGTGGAGGAGAAGCGTCACTTCGAAAAGCCCATCCCCATCTCCGAGTTGGTGATGCTGGACCGGGAACGCTGCATTCTCTGCGCCCGCTGCACCCGGTTCTCCGAGGAGATCTCCGGCGACCCGCTCATCGAGTTCCAGGAGAGGGGCAACTACACGGAAGTCAACACCTTCCCCGACGAGCCCTTCCGTTCCTACTTCTCGGGCAACACGGTCCAGATCTGTCCGGTGGGAGCGCTCACCGCCACTCCCTACCGGTTCCGCGCCCGGCCGTGGGACCTCACTTTCGTCGAGTCAACCTGCCAGCATTGTTCGAGCGGGGACCGGATCAACCTGCAGTCGAGCCAGAACCGGCTCCTGCGCATTCTGGGGGTGGACTCGGAGCCCACCAACCAGGGATGGCTCTCCGACAAGTGCCGCTTCGGGTTCGAGTACGTGGCCTCTCCGGCCCGCCTCACCTCTCCCTTGGTGCGCGACGAGGCAGGCGAGCTACAGGAGGTTTCCTGGGGTGAGGCGCTGGACTACGCCTCAAAAGCACTGGGGGAGGTCATTTCTCGTTCGGGCGGGCGAGCCGTGGCGGGACTGGGGGGTGCGCGGGGGACCAACGAGGACGCCTACGCCTTCTCCAAGTTCCTCCGGTCGGCGGTGGGCACCAACAGCGTGGACTGCCAGATGGACGACGGCCTCGATCCCCGGTTGCTGTCGGCCATAGTGGACCGGGCTCGCATCGCCGATCTGGAAAGCGCCGGATCGATCCTGGTTTGGGGCCCCGATCTGAAGGAGGAGCACCCCACTCTGTATCTCCGGGTGCGTCGGGCGGCCCAGGAACTGGGAGCCGGCCTGGTGGTGGTCCATCCCCGGGGCACAGGATTGGATGACCGGGCCTCGGTGAAGGTCACTTACCAGCCGGGAAGAGGCGGTGAGGTGCTATCGGAGTTGATGGATGGCAACGGAAGGATGGCCGAAGCGAGAGAGGTCCTCTCCAAGGGACCGGTGGTGGCGCTCCTGGGCAGGCCCGGATATGGGGAGAGCCCCGATCTGGCCGAGGCGACCGCAGCCTTCGTCCGCTCCCTCCCCGACGCAACCATCCTGCCCCTGGCGAGGCGGGGCAACGTCTTCGGCGCTCTTGACATGGGCCTGAGCCCGGCTCTCCTGCCCGGGAGGGTCCAACGGGGCACCCTGGCCGCCCAGATGCTGGCCGACCGGTGGGGCGAGCTCCCCGCCGCCTCCGGCCGGGACTGCCGGGGGATCCTCGAGGGGCTCGAGTCGGGAGACATCGAAGCGGTGGTGCTGGTGGGCGCCGATCCGGTGCGCGACGTCCCCGATGGGGAGTTGGCCAGACGGGCCCTCGGGAAGGCGGGCCTGGTTGTGGCGATCGACCAGTTCCTAACCGACAGCTCGCGCATGGCCGACGTGGTGTTCCCCGCCATGGGGTTCTCGGAGGTGGAGGGTACGGTCACCAACATCGAAGGCCGGGTGCTCAAGGTGAACCGCCTGACTCCGGGACCCGGTCAGAGCCGGCCCGACTGGGCGATCCTCTCGGACCTGGCTGCCCGCATGGGAGTGGACTTGGGCCTGGTCTCCGCCCAACAGGTCAGCCAGGAAGTCGAGGAACTGGCCGACATCTACCGGGGCGTGAACTGGGAGCGGCTGGACTGGGAGGACCGCGACGGGATAGTCGTTAGCGGCGACCTGGGCTATGTACCGGTGTTCTCGCACGTGGCTTCGGTCTCTCCCCGACCCGGCGAGATGGCCCTCCACTATGCCCGCACCATGTACGACGACGGGGTGATGACCAGAGAGAGCCCCTCCCTCAGACCCCTGGCGCCGGGCTCCGGCGCCCACCTGCACCCTTCGGACGCCGCCCGCCTCGGCGTGGCAGAGGGCGACACCGTCGATGTGACATCCGTTTCGGGATCCCTGCGAGCTGACGTGGTCATCGATCCCACCGTAGAACCGGGCGTTGTGTACGTTCCCTTCAACCAGCCCGACACGCCCTCCCTGGGCCCGGTCCTGGGGGTGAAGGTCAGCGGATAGGGGTCGGTCAGCCCCTACCGGTCACCAGGTTGTAGATGGCGGTCCAGTCCCGGCGGCCCATGCCCTGGAGTTGGGCGGCGTCGTAGACCGGTAACGCGGCGGCGCCCATCACGGTGGGCGAGTCGTTGTCGGCGCCCATCTCCAAGGCGAGGCCCAGGTCCTTTCGGGCCAGGTCCACCATGAAGCCCGGGTCGAGGTTTCCGGCCAGGACCTGAACCGGATAGGTGGTGCCCAGATGCCCCCGCCCGGCGGTGGTGCCCATCAGCACCTCGATGGCCGTGTCACGGTCGAGACCGGCCCCTTCCGCCAGGGCCAACGCCTCCGCCACCACCACGTTGGAAACGATCGACAGGTAGTTGTTGACCAGCTTGGTACGAATCCCCGATCCCGCCGGGCCGCAGTGGATGATCGTGTCGCCCATGCATGCCAGCACCGGGCGAGCCCGCTCCACGTCCTCGGTTTCCCCTCCCACCATGATCAGGAGGGTGCCCGCCTCGGCTTCCTTGGAGGTCCGTCCCACGGGAGCGTCGATCGCCCGCTTCCCCCGGGATTTCAACCGGTTCGCCAGTGCATCGAAGTGGCTGGGCAGACCGGTGCTCATGTCGATCAGGAGCGAGTCGTCCGCCAGGGACTCCGCAGCGCCGTCCGGGCCGAACACCGCGTACCCTACGACCTTGCCGGTGGGGAGCATGGTGATCACGAAGTCGGCGCCTTCGGCGGCGTCTCTCGGTGAGGTCGCCGTCTCAGCGCCCTTCCGGCCTATGACTTCCAGGGCGGCCGGTGAGATGTCGAAGGCCTTGACACGGTGGCCTCCCTCGATCAGGTTGAGGGCCATGGGCAAGCCCATCACCCCCACGCCGATGAAACCGACCTTGCTCATCTCGATCCTCCCTCGGGGGACTGGCGGTGGTCCGGCGGTCACCGGCCACCTGTAATTTGCCTGTTGGATGATAACTACGCCCGATCATCGGCAGGTTTGGCTCCCCGGCGGTGAGTTTGCGATGGGGTCGGATCACCACTACCCCGAGGAGGGCCCGGTTCAGACCGCCAGGGTCGATCCGTTCGGAATGGACATCCACCCGGTGACCAACCGGCAGTTCCGCCGGTTCGTGGAGGCCACAGGGCATGTCACCCTGGCGGAGCGGCCTCCCGATTCGGCCGCCTACCCGGAGGCCCATCCCGAGGATTTGGTCCCGGGGTCTCTCGTTTTCCGGATGACACCCGGTCCGGTGAACCTGGGGGAGTTCTGGCGCTGGTGGGCCTGGACGCCCGGCGCCGACTGGAGCCATCCCCGCGGACCGGGATCATCCCTGGACGGTCTCGACAACCATCCGGTGGTCCACGTCGCCTACCAGGACGCGGCGGCCTACGCGGCGTGGGCCGGGATGGAGTTGCCCACCGAAGCCGAGTGGGAGTTCGCCGCCCGGGGAGGCCTGGACCGCGCCGAGTTCACATGGGGTGATGACGATCCGCAGGAGACGGCGCCCCTCGCCAACACCTGGCAGGGCCGGTTCCCCTATGAGAACACCCAGGTGGATGGATGGGTCCACACTTCTCCGGTCGGCGCCTACCCGCCCAACGGGTACGGACTCTACGACATGGCCGGCAACGTTTGGGAATGGACCTGCGACCCCTACGGTCTCCCTTCCGACAGAGGCCCGGCGTCGCCCTGCTGCGCTCCGCAGACCGCCTCCGACGATACGGAGCCGACCCGCGTGATCAAGGGAGGATCCCACCTCTGCACCATCCAGTACTGCTTCCGCTACCGCCCCGCCGCCCGCCAGTCCCAGACCATCGACACCTCCACCAGCCACATCGGGTTCCGCTGTATCTCCCGTCCCTGACCTTGCGCCGACCCGCTCCGAGGTGATAACGCGAAAAAAGCTCGCGCTAAGAGGTTGACTTTGTGCCAGGCCCGATACACATTGGGTCTAGTCGAACACCTCCCGGCCCGCTCCGACGTCGCGCAGGCCGAGCAGAGCATTTGGATCTGCGAGAGGTCATATTCCTTCGGGACCGCGCCTGAGGGCAACACAGCCCAAGCGCGTCCCGATCCCTGGTGGTGGCGGCGGGGGACGGGCCCAAACGGGTAGGAGTTGAAGAGGGATTTTCGCGATCTAGGTGTACTTCCCAGGGACGTTGTTGACAGTTTGGTGTTTGGATAAGGGAGGGCCTCCCTGGTTTGATTCGTGGGTGATTGATATCCGCGAATCCAGGAGGCCCTCATGGGAAACTCTAAAGCACGGTTGACACCGTTTGGTCGAAAGTTGCTGGTGGATCGGATCCTGGTGCATGGTTGGCCGGTGGCTCACGCCGCCGAAGCAGCGGGGGTTTCCCGCCAGACCGCCTACCGGTGGCTGAAACGCTTCCGGGAGGAAGGCGAAGCAGGTTTGCAGGATCGTTCCAGCAGGCCCCACCGGAGTTCCAACCGGGTCTCTTCGGAGACAGAGGAACGGATCGTTTCTGATCGGATCCGAGAGAAGGAAGGTCCTCATTTGATGGCCGGGCGGCTGGGTGTACCGCGATCGACCATCTACCGGGTGCTCTGCCGTCGGGGACTGTCCCGCCTGTGCGACCTGGACCGCACCACCGGCGTCCCGATCCGCTATGAGCGAGACTGTCCAGGCGAACTGGTCCATGTGGACATCAAAAAGCTGGGGAAAGTACCTGATGGAGGCGGATGGAAGGTCCTGGGACGACCAGGAGCGGGACCCTCACAGAAAGTGGGATATGAGTATGTGCATTCGATGGTCGATGACCACACCCGCATGGCCTACTCAGAAGTCCTCGACGCCCAGGACGCCCAAGCCTGTGCCGGGTTCATGCTCCGCGCCGCCCACTGGTTCGCCACCTGGGGGTATCGCATCGACCGGGTAATGACCGACAACGCCATGGCCTACCGCCGCAGCCAGGTCTTCGCCGATGCCCTCACCCAGATCGGCGCTGCTCACAAACTGATCCGCCCCTACCGGCCCCAGACCAACGGGAAGGTCGAACGCTTCCACCAGACCCTCCTACAAGGATGGGCCTACAAACGCCCCTACCAAACCAACCAGCAACGCCGCCGAGCGCTCACCAGATTCCTCCGCACCTACAATCACCACCGACCCCACAGCTCACTCGGAGACCAACCACCCATCACCCGACTTGTAACCCACCTCTGTGGGAAGGACATCTAGGGACAGGTTTTCGCGATTTTCCGCCCGGTCGACACCACCCGCCACCTCTCTACAATCGCTCCCATGCGTTTAGCGGATCAAGACCTCTTGGGCTACGGCAGCTACCACAAACTGGTGGAAGAGTTCGAGTGGGACATCCCCGAACAGATGAACATGGCCTCGGAGGTCTTCGATCGGTGGAGCGATGATCGGGGCCGGGTGGCGATCTACGTCGAGCACTCCGATGGGCGGCGGGACACCTGGTCCTACTGGCGCCTGATCAGGTTGGCCAAGCGTTACGCCAACTTCCTGGTGTCGTTGGGAGTCCAGCCCGGGGACCGTGTCTCGCTGGTGATGCAGCAGGGCGCCGAGTTGGCGGCCCTCCACCTGGCGGTGTATTCCGTCGGCGCGGTCGCCCTCCCCATGTCGATCCTGTACGGTCCCGATTCCTACCGCCACATCCTGTCCGACTCGGCGACCAGCGTCATCGTGGTGGGCGAGGCCTACGCCGACCCGATCCGATCGGTCCGCGACGACCTGCCGGATCTGGGCACGGTGGTCATCTCGGGCACGCCCCGACAGGGGGAGAGGTCGTTGTCGGAGGCTGATGGCTACCCGGCCGACTTCGACCCGGTAGACACGGCATCTGAGGATCCGGCACTGTTGTTGTACACCTCGGGGAGCACCGGCCACCCCAAGGGCGCCCTCCATGCCCACCGCATCCTCGAGGGGTATCTGCTCACCTTCAAACTCTTCTTCAACGTGGAGTTCGACCACTCCACCGTGTTCTACACCCCGTCCGATTGGGCATGGGTGGGGGGCCTCCTCGACATACTGCTACCGGCCCTGGTCTTCGGCCGCCCGGTGGTGGCCGACGAGGAGCGCTTCTCGGCCGAACGCGCCTTCGAGGTGATCGGTCGGAACGGCGTCACCCACGCCTTCTTGACGCCCACGGCCCTGAAGGTGATGGCGCAGGTGCCTGACCCCGGCCCTCGATTCGATCTCGACCTCCGGGTCATAGCCAGCGGCGGCGAGTCGGTGGCAGACGAGTTGCACCGCTGGAGCGAGCGGGATCTGGGAGCGGTCATCAACGAGTTCTACGGTCTCACCGAGGTGAACCACCTGGTGGGTGGATGCGAGGCGCTGTGGCCCGGCCAACCAGGATGGATGGGACTGCCGTATCCGGGTCGCGAGGTGGCAGTGCTCGATGAGGAGGGAGAAGAGGTATCTCCCGGCGAGATCGGTGAGATAGCGGTGCGGCCGGGCGATCCCACCCAGATGCTCGAGTACTGGGGCAACCCGGATGCCACCGCGGGAATGCGCCGGGACGGCTGGATCATGACCGGCGACCAGGCCATCGTGGATGGCGACGGCTACATCCGCTTCTTGGGCCGCGACGACGACATGATCGCCAGCGCCGGCTACCGCATCGGGCCCGCCGAGGTCGAGGAGTCCCTGGTCCGCCATCCGGCGGTGGCGGAGGTGGCCGTCATCCCCGCTCCCGATGAGATCAGGGGCAATGTAGTCAAGGCGATGGTGGTGCTGGCCGACGGCCACCGGGGAGACGATGAGCTGACCGCAGAACTCCAAGCCCAGGTCAAGACCCAGTTGGCCGCCTACAAATACCCGCGGATGGTCGAGTACGTGGACAACCTGCCCAAGACCTCAACCGGCAAGCTCAACCGCAAACTGCTGGCCGCCCAAGCCCGCTCCGCCTGACAGCCGGCGGGCGAAGGCCGTGACTCATCACCGGGGTTGGGGCGACGACAGGCTCACCTTCTCGGCCACCTCGGCTGCCTCTTGGCCCGCGGTGTACAGATCCCGGGCCCGCACAGCGTCTCCCATGGGGTAGATGGCCGCCCGAATGTCAGCCTGCCGAAGGTCATCCGCCAGCCGGTTTCGGGGAACGCGGCCTCCGGTCACCACCGCGCCCACCTCCAGCCAACTCCGGTTCCCGCGGGTCTGGATCGCCACACGGCTACCGGTGATAAGTTCGGCCGTGGTCTCCCGGTAGATGTGGACTCCCGGGTCGGCGTCGAGTTCCATCTCCACCAGCAATCCGTTGAACTCTCCGTCGGACGCCAGGGAAGCGCCGCCTTCGATGATGTGGACCTCGACGCCCAGCCGTCGCAGGTGGAGCGCCACCGCACAGGCCGCATGGTCCCCACCGAGTATCGCCACCGCTCTGTCCCACTTCTCGGGCGCACGTTCCAATGCCGAGAAGACATCGAATAGCGGGATTGTCCGATCCGATTCCTCGGCCCACAGATGGCCGCCCCTCGCGCCGGTGGCCACAATCACCACATCAGGGTCCGCATCCCGCACATCCTCGACGCCGACCCGACGCCCCAACTCCACCCTCACCCCCTCCTTGGCCAACTCCAGCCCCAGCCAGTCGACCAGCGTCCCGAACTCGGGCAGGGCTTGGCGGAGGTAGTGGAGTTGGCCACCCAGCCTGCCGGTCGCCTCGCACAGGATCACATCGTGGCCCCCTTGTCCCAGAAAGCGCGCGGCGTGCATCCCGGCCGGACCACCTCCGATCACCATCACCCGCAGGGGCGCCGCCGCCTTCCTCATGGGGGTGGTGCGCAGGTGCTCGTGAGCACTCACCGGATTGGCCGCGCACCCCGCCGGTGTGCGGGCGACCGTCAAGTTGGCGCAGGTGTTGCAACTGATGCACGGCACTATGTCCCCGGCGCGGTCTTCCATGAGCTTCAGCACATAGTCGGGATCGGCGTGAAAGGCGCGAGCCAGGGTCACGTACTCGAATCCTTCACGCTCCATAACCTGGTCGGCGAACACCGGGTCGTTCATCCGCTGCGCCACGCTCACCGGCGCCCGGTCGCCGAGGGCCTGCCGAATCACAGCCGCGTCCCCCACGAAGCCCCCCTTGGGTGTTTCTGGGCCCTGGAATATCTTCGACATCGACTCGTAGGTGCCACCCGCCACGTCAACGAGGTCGATTCCGGCGTCGGCCAGCATCACCGCGAAGAGCGCCGACTCCTCCGGCTCCAAGCCGCCCTCCACGTACTCGGATGCCGAGATGCGGTACCCGATCGGGTACCCGTCGCCGACCACCCCGCGGACCGCGGCAAGCACTTCCAGTGCGAAGCGCGCCCGGTTCTCCAAGGACCCTCCATAACGGTCGGTGCGGCGGTTGGAAAGAGGGGAGAGGAATTGACCCAGCAGGTACCCGTGGGCGCCGTGCAGGTGGATCATGTCGACTCCGGCGCGGAGGCACCGCTCAGCGGCTCGCCCGAAGTCGTCGACAACCCTCCGGATGTCCGCCACGGTCATCTCCCGGGGGACCGAACCGGGATCCATGAAGGTGGAGCCGATCGCCGAGGGTGCGATCGGACGACGGTGATGGGCGGTGACTGACGCCTGGCGCCCCCCGTGGTGGAGTTCCATGGCCAACTTGGCGCCGTAACGGTGGATCTCGTCGGCCATCTCGGTCAAGGCCGGTATGACATGGTCCCCGTGGCATCCCACCTGGTAGGGATTGCCCCGGCCCTCGGGCGAGACGTAGGTCGATTCGAGCTGGATCAGCGCCGCCCCGCCCATGGCCCGCCGGCGTGCGTAGGCGATGTAACGCTGGTTGAGACTGCCGTCGAGGTTGGCGAGGGACTTCTCCATGGGGCCGACGATCAGGCGGTTGCGCATGTACATCCCCCCGATGTAGCCCGGCCGCAACAGGTTCTCGAACGCCATTGTGCGTCTCCTAGGTCGAGACAACCGGCGAGACGGCTTCTCCCACCAGCGCCTCGGCGAACTCGCGGTCATTGATGTGGTGGTCCATTCCCACCACCGACACCGACGGCGCCACAGAGGATTGCACCCCTTCCATGAAGGCGTTCACAGCTTCGGGGTCGTGGAACGGACCGCCTTCGATGTCCAGCCCCGAGAAACCCTTCATGGGCACCAGCACCGCGGTCTTCGCCTGCGGCGTTCCCAGGCGTTCGGCCACCGTCCTACCCATCCGGTGGTTCTCCTCTGGAGTTGTCCGCACCAGGGTCACCAGTTCGTTGTGAGCCTGGATGGCCCGGCTGCGAAACCTCTCCGGCAGGGTGGCAAGCGGGCCCACGCAGATCATGTCGATCGCCCCCGGCGCAACCACTTGGGGGACTCCCACCCGGGCGGCGGTCCGGAGCCGCTCCGGGCCCGCAGGCCAGAGGCCGCCGAACAGTTCGTCGGTGATCTCGGAGATGGTGACGTCGATCACCGATGAGACGAGTCTCTGGGAGATGAATGACTCGAAGGTCCGCCCACCCGTCCCGTTGGCGTGGAACACCACCGACTCGAGGCTGGCCGAAGAGAGCAACGATCGGCAGTGGGTGACGCACGGGTTGGTCAACCCGTACATGGTCATGCCCACCGGCTGATCCGAGCCTTCCGGGTCGCTCAGCGGTCCCGATCCCAACAGGGCCACCGTCACCCGCGCCAACCTTTCGATCATGGCGCGGAGGATGGTGTTGTCCCCCTCGATGTCCACGATCGGGTAGATCATCGTCACATCGCGGCCGTCGACCAGCGGCCGGGTCTCCCCGGCCACCGATGTGGCCATCAGAACCTTGGGGACCCCGAGCGGCACGACCGGCGCCAAGTGGGTGAAGAGCACCGAGGCGTTGGACCCGCCCAGGCAGACCAGAGCCCCCACCTTCCCGTCCCCCACCAGTTCCCCGAGGATCGCCGCAGCTCCCCTAGCCATTGCCGAGACCGCTTCGCCTCGACCGAGAGAAGGCAGGTCACCCAGCGAGTACCCAGCCGCCTCAGCCACGGCCCCGGCCGGATGGTGACAACCGTGGTCGCCGCCGAACACTCCCGTGTCGATGGTGATGGGAGGAGACCCCATCCCGGTGAGTGTCTCCACCAGCAACCCGAGTGGTTCCGCCTTCGTATCGAAGGCGCCGGCCACCACCACCCGACTCATGCCGGGGAAGCGGGCGTCGGTTGCCGGGGAATGAGGACCACTGCTCTAGAGAGCGATGTCCTTGAAGCCTCGCACCGTGTTCTCGATGGCGACCTCGGTGGGCAGGCGCTCCATGGTGCTGGCGCCGATGAAGCCGGGGCAACCGGAGGCGCGCATCACCTTGTCGACTTGCTCGGGGTTCTCAAGGGGACCGCCGTGGAGTACCACCAGGATGTCGGGATTCACCGCCTCCGACACCTCCCGCGTCTCGATCGCCTGCTCCACGCAGGCATCCAGGGAAGTGGTGAAAGAGTCGGCGGCGCCGATGCTTCCGCCGGTGGTCAAGCCCAGGTGAGCGACCATCACGTCCACTCCCGCCTCGACCATCATCGGCGCCTCCTTCGGGTCATAGCAGTAGGCGAGGGTGAACAGTCCCCGCTCCGAGGCCTTCCGGATCATCTCCACCTCCCGGTAATAGCCAAACCCGGTGGCTTCCAGGCTCTGGCGCCACCGCCCGTCGATGTAGCCCACGGAAGGGAAGTTGATGACGCCCGAAAAGCCCATTGCTTCCACCTGTCCCAGGAAGTGGTCCATCACCCGGGTGGGGTCGGTCCCGTTCACCCCCGCTATCACCGGCGTGTTCTCCACAACCGGCAGGATCTCCCTCTCGCCCATCTCCATCACTATGGCGTTGGCGTCCCCGATGGGCATCAGCCCTGCATTGGACCCGTGACCACCCATCCGGTACCGGCCCGAGTTGTAGATGAGGATCAGGTCCGCCCCGCCCCGCTCGGCGAACTTGGCCGAAATGCCGGTCCCCGCGCCCGCTCCGATGACGGGCCTTCCCTCGGCGAGAGTGTCTCTCAGCCTCTGCCGCACCTGATCGCGTGTGAACATTCAATCCTCCTGGTCGGCGATGGGTACCAACCGCGGAGAATATCAGTCGACCATCAGGATGCCGCCGTTGACGTGGATGGTCTGGCCGGTGACGTAGGCCCCGGCGTCCGAGGCCAGGAAGATCACCGGCCCCACCAGGTCTTCTGCCACCTGCATGCGCCCGATCGGGATGTACTTTTCATACGAGAACAGGTACTCGCGATGGTGGGCGTGCATGGGGGTGTCCACCGCTCCGGGAGCGATGGCGTTTACCCGGACCCCGTAGGGCGCCACGTCCTGGGCGGCCGCCCGGCTGAGCGCTTGTAGGGCGGCCTTGGCCGAGCAGTAGTCGACCCCGCCTCCGTCCTGGTTGAAGATCGAGGCACGGGAAGACCAGGAGCTGCCGATGTTGATCACGCTTCCTCGGCCCGCCCGGCTCATCTCCTGCAGGACCGCCCGCATGATCCGCATGGGCGCCCGCAGGTTTATCCCGTACATGCGGTCCCACCCCTCGTCGGTGACGTCCAGCATGTCCGAATACCCCATAATCCCGGCGTTGTTGACCAGCACATCGATCCGTCCGCTCAGGCCCAAAGCAGTCTGAACGATCCGCTCGGGTGTGTCCTCGGCGGTCACGTCAGCATGGACGGTCGATACCTCGCGGCCTACCTGGCCGACCTCCTCGGCGGCGTTCTCCAGGGTTTCGGCGTTCATATCCACCAGCACCAGGTCGCTCCCGGCATGCGCCAAGCCTTTCGAGAGAGCCAAGCCGATCCCCTGCCCGGCTCCGGTCACCACGCTGCAGTAGCCCCTCAGGTCGAACAGGTTCATCGAGATGTCGGGAAAGTCCAGGGGCAAGGTATTCCTACTGTCGGCTCGGCTACGAGATCATAGTGAGAGCCGTTCCCGGTTGTGATTGGTCGGCGGCTGCCACTCCGGAAACAATCCAGGTGGGAAGATCCAGGCAATACCAGACGACATTCTGTAACGAGTTCTTCGTGCTGTTGCCTCCGGAACGAGTGGCGAGGCTCTTTGGTCTACTGGGGTTTTGCGAAAGTGAGGAGCCAGGTTCCGTCGAACTCCTCGTAGATGAACACCATGTTCACCAGCCCTCCCGGGAAGCGGGCGGTGTGCTTGGTCTCCCACTTGCCCGGGGCGATCTCGGTGGGCGGGGAGGTCTCTTCTGCGGTGAAGGTCAAGTTTTGGTTCTTGAAGGGCTGCATGTTTGTCCGGATGCTTTCCCTTTCCTCCTCCCAGTAGCTGTCCGAGTAGAAGATCTCGAGTGCGTCGGGATCGTGGGTGTTGTAGACATCCCACAGGTGCATGGTCTTCTCGCGGAGGTGTACCACCATGTCCAACGGCTCGTCGGAGATGGACGCGGCTTCCTCGGCGGGGGCGGTTTCCACCTGGGGCGGCTCGGTGGTGGTGGGCGCGGCGGCGGTGGTGGGCGCCGATGTCGTAGTGGGCGCGGTCGTTGCAGGGACCTCGGCGCCGGTGGGCTCCTCGGATGACCCGCCGCAGCCGGCCACGGCGACAGACAGCGCCAGGATGGCGGCCAGGGTCGTTCTATTCCTGAGCATGCGGCGCGATCGCCTCCTGTTCGGCTCCGGGTGGCACATCTTGACCGAAGCGTACCCAAGGCCGTGTTGGACGACGGCATTTCAGCTGCAACGCCCACCGCCGTGGGGCGCCGGCGGCAGGGCCTACCGCCTTACCCCGATGAGGTATCGCCCACCCAGTCCAAAGACCGGGTCACTGCCTTCTGCCAGCGGGCGTACCGGGCCTCCCGGGCATCTTCCGGCACCTGCGGCGACCAGCGCCGGTCTTCCTGCCAGTTGCGGCGCAGGTCGTCGAGGCTGTCCCAGAACCCCTCTGCGAGCCCGGCGCCGTAGGCGGCGCCCAGTGCGGTGGTCTCGCTCACCCGCGGGCACACCACCTCGACGTCAAGGATGTCCGACTGGAACTGCATCAGCAGATTGTTGGCGACCATCCCCCCGTCTACCCGCAACTCGGTGAGGGCCACCCCGGAGTCGGCCCGCATTGCATCCAGGACCTCCCGGGTCTGGTAGGCAGTGGCCTCCAAGGCGGCCCGGGCGATGTGGCCCCTGTTGGAGAACCGGGTCAGGCCGGTGATGACGCCTCGGGCGTCCGTCCTCCAATGTGGAGCGAACAGCCCCGAGAAGGCCGGAACGAAATAGACGTCTCCGCTGTCCGGCACCGAGGCGGCCAACGCCTCTACCTCGGGTGCGGTGGAGATCATCCCCAGGTTGTCGCGGAGCCACTGAATAAGGGAGCCGGTGACCGCCACCGACCCCTCCAGCGCATAGATCGGATCGGACCGGGCGACCTGGTAGCCGACCGTGGTGAGCAGGCCGTGGGTTGATGGCACCCTCCGGGTTCCGGTGTTCATGAGCAGGAAACAACCCGTGCCGTAAGTGTTCTTGGCCTCTCCCGGCCGGAAACACGTCTGGCCGAACAGGGCGGCCTGCTGGTCTCCCAGGATGGCCGAGATCGGCACTCCCTCAAGGACGCCGGTCCCTGACCCCACACGACCGATGGAGGGGAGGATCTCGGCCATCACCGAGCGGGGGATTCCCATAGCTCCGAGCAGTTCATCACTCCAGTCGAGGGTCTCGAGATCCATCAGCAGAGTCCGCGACGCGTTGGTGACATCGGTTACGTGCCTGCCTCCCGCCACTCCGCCGGTGAGGTTCCACACCAGCCAGGAGTCGACGGTGCCCACCACGGCTCGGCCCGAGGCCGCCTTCTCGGCGACGCCGTCGGCGTTCTCCAGCAACCAGGCTGCTTTCGGCCCGCTGAAGTAGGTGGCCAGGGGGAGGCCGGTCCGGTCCCGGAAGCGGTCGATCCCGCCTTCCCGGGCCAGTCTTTCACAGATCCGGTCGGTCCTGGTGTCCTGCCACACGATGGCGTTGGCCAGCGGCATGCCGCTGGCGCGGTCCCAGACGACGGTGGTCTCCCGCTGGTTGGCGATCCCGACGGCCGCAAGATCCCCGGCCTCCATGCCCCCCGAAGAGAGCGCTTCTGTGACAACCGCTTCCGTGGTCTGGAGAATCTCCAAGGGATCGTGCTCCACCCACCCCGGTTGGGGGAGGATCTGGCGGAATTCCCGCTGCGCAGAGGCTATCACGGCTCCTGAGTGATCGAAGATCATGAACCTGGTGCTGGTGGTTCCCTGGTCGATGGCCCCGACCGCTCGTCCCTTGCTCATCCCGCCAAGACACTAGCTTCATCCTGGGTCCGGAGCGCCGGCGAGTCGAGGCAATTCCTTGGTGAGACAATGGGCTGGAGGTATGGTCTTAGCCAAGGGATTTGGTGACCGCCATCGTCGATTCTGCGTGCACCACCCTCCGCCGGCAAGCCGACGGATGCGATCATCGGGGAGATCGCTCCACCCCAGGAAGGAGTAACCGGTCATGATTGAATGGCTCGGCATCGACCACCTCTTCGAACTCTCCGGCTCGGAAGCGATCGCGGGGTTCCTCACCCCGCTGGTGGTTTTCGCCGTGTTCTTCCTACTGCAGCTGATACTGCCGGCCCGAAAGGTGCCCGGCTACGTCACCGATCCGGCGACCGGGGAACCGCGCCGCTACCGGCTGAACGGTCTTTTGGTCTATCTGGTCGTGCTGATCGTGTGGGCCTTCGAACTCACCGGGATGGAGCGCGCCTGGTTCTACCGGTCCTCGGTCTACGCCGTGGCCGGCGGGACCGTTCTGGCCGTCATCTTCACGCTGGTGGCGGTGTTCAGCCAGCCGAAGGGCGAGAATGAGAACACTTGGTTGGCGCTCTGGGAGGGCCGGGCCCTGGAATTGTCGTTCCTCGGGGAGCGCTTCGACGTCAAGATGTACCTGTACGTGGTCGGCGGGACGATGTTCGCCGTCAACGCTTTGTCGGGAGCGGCCTACCACTACGAGCTATTCGGTGATGACTCCAATCCGGGCGTCTTCCTGTATGCGGCGTTCTTCACCTTCTACATCCTGGACTATTCCATCTTCGAGCGAGTCCAGCTTTACACGTACGACCTCATCCACGAGAGGCTCGGCTTCAAGTTGATTTGGGGTGGTCTCATCGTCTACGGGTGGCTCTACATCCTTCCGCTATGGGGCATGGCCGTCCACCCGGACCCGGGGTTCTCGGGGCCGTTTAGGTATGTCTGGCTGATCGGGACGCCGGTGCTGTTCCTGGGGGGATGGGCGATCGGTCGGGGCGCCAATCTGCAGAAGTACACGTTCAAGCGGTGGCCCGACCGCAAGTTCCTAGGGCTCATCGACCCGGTGCACATCGAGGCGGGCGACCGCAAGATCCTGTGCAGCGGTTTCTGGGGAGTCGCCCGGCACTTCAATTACCTGGGCGAGGGGTTCCTGGCCCTCTCGATCTCCCTGGTGTTCGGGTACGTCGGCAATCTCTGGGCCTGGACTTACTTCATCTTCATAGTCTCGTTCTTCACGACGCGTCAAATCTACGATGAACGGTTCTGCGCCGAGAAGTACGGCCCCGAGAAGTGGGCCGAGTACCAGGAACGGGTCAAGTACCGGATCTTTCCCGGCATCTACTAGCGGGACTCCCCACGGGGCAGGGGAGGGCGCCTCCACCATGCCGGGGGCGGGTCCGGGTTGGTACCCTCGGAAGGAAAGCCTGGTAGAAGAGTTGCTCCGGCGCCTGGCCGAACCTGCAGTGGACAAGCGCCGGTGGTGATGGGAGAGAAAGGAGATCGAGGTGAGTGAAAGGCTTGGATTCATCGGGTTGGGGATCATGGGCGGAGGGATGGCCGCCAATCTGGTGAGAGCCGGGTTCGACGTGACGGTGTGGAACCGCACCTCCTCCAAGATGGCGCCGGTGGTCGACCTCGGCGCATCCGCGGCGGGTTCGCCCCGGGAGGTGGCCGAGCAATCGACCGTGGTGTTGATCTGCGTCGCCGACACCCCGGACGTGGTGGCGGTCACCGAAGGACCGGAGGGATTACTGGCGGGGTTGTCGCCGGGTTCGCTGGTTGTGGACCACTCCACCATCAGCCCGTCGGAGACCCGGCGGCTGGCAGGTCTGGCCTCCGAGGCGGGAGGCTCCTGGTTAGACGGTCCGGTGAGCGGCGGAAGCGAAGGAGCGGAGCATGGGACCCTGTCGATCATGGTGGGCGGCGAGGCTTCAGACCTGGAGAGGGTGCGCCCCTATCTGGACGCGATGGGAAAGACCATCACCCATGTCGGTCCGGTGGGGTCGGGACAGATGGTGAAGCTGGTGAACCAGGTGCTGGTGGTGGTGAACATGCAAGCGGCGTGTGAGGCGTTGCTGCTGGCCGACGCGGGCGGGCTGGACCTGGAGACAGCCCTGTCGGCTCTGACCGGTGGTGCGGCCAATTCATGGATGCTGGCCAACCGGGGGCCCCAGATGATCGTCCGGGACTGGCGCCCGGGATTCACCATCGACCTACAGCAGAAGGACATCCGTCTGGTCCTGGAGGCGGGGGACGAGTTGGGCGTTCCCCTGCCCACCACGGGTCTGGTGTTCCAGCTCTACCGGTCTCTACAGCACCGAGGCCTGGGATCGGAAGGCCAGCACGCCCTGGTCAAAGCCCTGGAGCACATGATGGGCGCCGAAGTGGGCAGGTCTCCCGAGTAGGGTCCCGGCCCGGAGGCCGGTATCGCAGCCGACCGTCTAAGAGGCCAGTCGCCCGTTTGCGGCGGGGTCGATCATGCCGAGGAGATCCTGGAAGGTCACCTCGAGAGCACCCCGGATGGTCTCCGCGGCCAGTTCGCCGTCGTGCCCCAGACAGGCGCCATAAAAGGCCTTGGCCACGGCTGTCGATCTTTGGCGTCGGAAGTCAACCATCAGTGTCCGATGGGTGTAACGGCGGGAGCGATCGTAAAGGTCCGCCGCCTTTTGCAGCAGGCCGGGACGATCGGCGGCCTCATAACAGACCGACCGCATCTCCCATGCGATGTCCATCAGGCATGCGGTGTTGCTCCGCTCGGCGGCCGCGTGGAACCTCTGGAGGCTCTCCTCCATCACACTTAGGGCATGGCTCGACAATCGTGGCGCGCCCAGTCGGGCCAGCCAAGATTCAAACCCCATCCTGGCCAGGTACAACTGTTCGATCTCATCGAGTGACAACGGGGATACGTAGTTGGCCGAGTTGGGACGGGCGTCGATCAACCCCTCGTGCGCCAGTTCCCGCAAGGCGGCGCGTACCGGTGTGACGCTGACGCCGAACTGCTCGGCAAGATCCCTGTAGCGCACCCGGATGCCCGGTTCGAGCTCTCCGGCCACTATGAGGTCCCGAAGTTCCTTGGTTATCCGCTGTTCTATCGTCCAGTTGTGTTGCAACCTCGTCTCCCCCTTCTTTGAGTGGTCTGTCAACCTTGAGATAGGATATCGGACATCTCGTCCAAGACGGAAACCACCGATTCGGCGACGAATTCGAGGTCTTCTTCGGTAGACACGTACGGAGGGGCCACGTGCAGGATGCCCTCCGACATCCGAGCCGCCGCGCAGCCGAGCCTCAACAGTCGGCGGCTGAGTTCCTTGGCCACCTCGTACTTGCCCTTCATCCCGGCGGCGTAGGACTCGCCGGTAACCGGGTTGACAAGTTCGATCCCGATCCACAGGCCGAACCGCCGTACATCTCCCACGACCGGAAACTCCCTGACTCCGCTCAGCATTTCCTGCAGGTCCGCTCCCATGCTCTCGGCGACCAGGTCCATGCGCCCTGCCACATAGATCTCCATCGCCTTTGCGGCCGCGGCGGCGCTGGCGCCGTGACCCCCGTAGCTCTGGACCGAGGGAGAGCCGGTGTCACGGCCGAACGCAGAGAAGATGTGCTCTCGGACGATCATGGCGGCAACCGGAGCGTATCCGCCGCTCAAGGCCTTGGCCACCACCATCACATCCGGCACCACGTTCCAGTGTTCGATCGCCCACATCCGCCCGCTCCGACAGCACCCCACCAGCGTCTCGTCGGCGATCAGCAAGACGCCGTAGGAGTCGCATATCTCTCTCACCCGGGGCCAGTAGGTCTCATCCGGGATCCGGAACTGGGTGATCGCCACCGGCTCTCCGATAACCGCCGCCACCGTCTCGGGTCCCTCCAGTTCGATCACCTCCCGGATCTGTTCGGCGTATTGAAGGTCGGAGGTCCCCGTCGGCGGCATGACGTGGACCCCTCCCGGCATCAACGGGTAGTACATGGAGTCGCGGTGTCGACGACCCGACATGGCCAGGCCTCCCGCTCCGGCCCCGTGATACGACCCGTAGCGGGATATGACCTTGTAGCGATGGTGATCGCCCCGCATGCGGTGATACTGGCGGGCCAGTTTGATGGCGGTCTCGGTGGCCTCCGAGCCGGAACTGGTGAGAAACGAGTGTTGAAGGTCGCCCGGCGCCGAAGCCGCCAGCCGCTCGGCCAGTTCCACCGCTCCCCGGGTGGTGAAGAAGATCGGCCCGGCGGTGGCGACGTTGCGGGCCTGTTCGGCCATTGCCGCGGTGATGTCGGATCGACCATGCCCGAGAGGTGTCTGCCACATCGACGAGCAGAGGTCGAAGTAGCGATCACCCCGGGTGTCCCAGAGCCATGCTCCCTCACCCCGGTCGAACACCCTCAGCATGTCGTGGTCCACCAGTTCGGAACGCGGACTCTCGTGAATCCACAGATAGTCGAGGGCCCGCCTCTCCAAAGGCCCCCGGGCGGTCATGTTCTCAGGCCGAATCGGGCTTCCGGCCGGCAAAGTACTCCTCGAGCACGAAGGCCGCCCGGAAAGCGGTGAATTCGTCGAAGTGAGCCGCAACGACCTGCACCGAGGCGGGCAGACCGTCGGAGTCATACAAACCGGGCACCGCCATGGCCGGATGCCCCGACATGTTGAGCGGCGATGTGTTGAACGCCACACTGGCTTTGGAGTCCGCCAGGAGGTCGGCGATCGGTGTGGGGGCCTCGGGCAGCTTCGGCGCAGCGAACGGGATGGTGGGCGTGATCAGCAGGTCCCATGTGCCCAGCAGTTCGCTAATGCGCCGCCGCGACTCCAGCCGCGCATTGTGCAAGCGGCCGAACGGGACGTTCATGTACCGCTCCATCAGGTACCGGCTGGCGATGGTCCAGCACTTGACGTAGGGGTTCAGTTCGCGGGACTGGGCGCGCCGGCTGGTGGCGAAGGCATGCATCCGGTCGACGTCGATGAGTCCCATGTGACCGTGGCTGCCCCCTTCGGTCCTCAGCATGTTGCCCACCAGGTGGGCCACGTAGGGCCCGAATATGCTGGAGGCCTCGCTCCACTCCGGGAAGGAGATCCTTTCAACCTGGGCGCCGGCCTGCTCCAGTGCTCCCACCGCGTCATTGATCGTTTCGATCACCACCGGCTCGCAGTCGACGCCCGTGACGCTTTCGTCGATCAACCCGATCCGAAGACCGGCGACGCCTTCTCCTTCGGCGCGCCGGTACTCGGGAATCTCGATGGGAATGTGGATCCCCTGGGGATCGCGCCAGTCCCCGCCGGCGATCACCTCCAGCAGGATGGCGACTTCCCTCACCGAGCGGGCAAGGGGCGTCACATAGTCGATGCTGTGGTCTATCGGGGTCACGCCGAAGGTGGGAATGAGGCCGTGAGTGGCCTTGACTGTCGCAACCCCACAGCATGCCGCGGGTATCCGGCCGCTTCCTCCCTGGTCCACTCCCAGAGCGCCGTCGACGGCTCCTGACGCCACCGCTGATCCTGCGCCCCCCGACGAACCTCCGGCGGTTCGCGACGGGTCGAGCGGGTTCCTGGCCGGGCCGAAGGCGCTCATCACCCCGGTCGCTCCGCCACCGTGGTCGTCCATGTTGAGGGTTCCCACGATCGACCCCCCGGCTTTGAGCATCCTCTCGACGACGACCGAGTCCAGCGTGGGGACGAACGGAGGGAAGACGGACCCGTTGGTCATCGGCACTCCGGCCACTGCGATGTTGTCCTTCACGCCCAGGCGCCAACCCGAAAGGGGACCCTGGTCGGCGCCCTGTACGTCGCACATCCGGATGAAGGCGTTCAGGGGGTCCTCATCCACCGAAGGCCGTCGACCGGGATCGCGCGAAGTCTGGAAGGTGGGGACTTCCGGCGGGTCGAAGCGGTCGGAGTCTCCGGCGGCCATCACCAGGGCGGTGATTATGCCGGAGAGTTCCTCGGCTTCGCCCCCGGCGAGCTCGATCCCGTCATAAGCCGCCGTCTCCTCTATGTCTCCTGCCGAGGGAGGCCGTACGGTCCGGCGGTTGCGTTCCATTCGAGTCATGTTCTCTCCCAACCGTTCCTGACCACCGACGTCGACCGCCTCATTCCCGGGTTCCCACTATCAGATGGACGATGTCGGCGGTGGTCGTTTCTTCCTTTCGGCGTGAACCCACGATCCGGCCTCCCCTCATCACCACGATTCGATCAGCCACCCTGAACACGTGGTCGAGGTTGTGACTGACCACGATGATCGAGACCCTCTGTCCCTTGAGCCCTTCGATGATGTCCAAGACCTTCTGGCCCTCCTGGACTCCCAGGGCTGCGGTCGGCTCGTCCAGGATCATGAGCCTCCGGCCGGACCGGAAGGCCCGGGCGATCGCCACCGCCTGACGCTGTCCACCCGACAACAACGCCGTCCGGGCCCTGACGTCGGGCACGTTGATCGCCAGAGAGTCGAGGAGTTCCGCCGACTCCTTTTCCATCCGCCGGCGGTCCACCTTGAGCCATCGGGTAGGCACCCGGCCCAGGAACACGTTTTCGGCCACGGTCATGTTGTCGGCCAGCGCCAGGTTCTGATAGACCGCCGTCACCCCCAGTTGCAAAGAGTCCCGGGTGGTTCGGAAACTCACCTCCGTCCCGTCCAGTTCGAGGGAGCCGGTATCCGGTTGTATGGCGCCGGTCAGGATCTTGACCAGCGTCGACTTGCCGGCGCCGTTGTCACCCACTATGGCCACGGTCTCTCCCTCGTCGACCTGAAACGTGGCGTCGATCAGGGCGCGTACCTGGCCGAAGGACTTGTGGACGCCCCTGGCCATCATCACCGGCCCGGGAATCCGGTCGAGGGCGCCATTCCCGTTGGGCCCGCTCATGCCCGGGGGTGCGGACACAGTCATCGTCGCACCAACCTGGGCAGGAGGTCTCTGGGGGCCAGTTCGCCCTTGATGGTCTTGTCCACCAGGACTGCCGCCAGGATCAGGGCGCCGACCGCCACCTGCTGCCAGAACGGATCCACTCCCAGGAGGATCAGCCCGTTCTTGATGGTGCTTATCAGGATGATCCCCAGGAGCGTCCCGAACGTGTTGCCGGCGCCGCCGTTCAGCGACGTCCCCCCGATGATCACCGCCGCCACCGCATCGAGCAGCGACTCCGATCCGAAGGAGCCGTGGCCGGCGTTCAACCGGGCGCTCAGCACCAGCCCCGCCAGGGTGCACAGCATCGAACTGGCGATGAAGGCCAGCATCAAGACCCGCCTGACGCTGATGCCCACCAGTTCGGCCGCCTCCCGATTGCCACCGGTGGCGTACAGTTCCACCCCGTATCGTGTGTGGCTCAGCACCATTTGCACGACCACGGTGACAGAGAAGAAGATGATTACCGGTAACGGGATCACCCCCACCTTGCCATGACCCAGGACTTTGAAGGCTTCGGGGAATCCACCGATCGTCTGTCCGCTGGTCATCACGAAGGCAAGGCCCTGCAGAACCCCGAGCATCGCCAGCGTGACGATGAATGACGGGACCTTCGTGAACAGGGAGAAGTACCCATTCACGTTCCCGACGATCAGGCCCATGCCCAGGACTATCAGTACCCCGGCCCAGATGGGTAGCTCGCGTTGGATGATCAGAAGTGCGGCCATGGTTCCGGCCAGGGCCTGGGTGGAGCCGATCGCCAGGTCAATCTCTCCGCCGATCAGCAAGATGGTGAACCCGACCGCCATGATCCCCACCACCGAACTCTGCAAAGCGATGTTGGTCAGGTTCTGCACGGTCATGAAGTAGGGGCTGGCAAAGCTCAGGTAAGTCCAAAGGAGCAGAACCGCAGCCAACAACGCCCACAGTTGCCGGTATCTGATCAAGCCAGATCGCACCTTCGGGGGCCCTTGATTCGCTTGCGTAGCCTGATTCGAGTCAACCACGGAAACTCACACTTCTTTCAAGCTGTTCTGTCCCTGTGCGGACTCTAACGAGCCCAGGATCAGGCCGATGGCTCCCTCCCCGCCGCATCTCTTGGATTGGCGGGAAAGGAGCCATCGTCACCTAATGGGTTAGAAGTTGTCGGTGTTTAGCAACCAGCCGCTGCGGCGTCCAGTGCTGTCTTGAGGTCAACACCGCTTTGCACGGGCTCTTCTGAACCGTCCAGAACACCTTCGGCGAACGCTTTGTCGACCACCACCATTCCGATCGGGATGAAGTCCTCGGTCATGGTTTCTCCCTGGGCGATCTTGACGGCCGCTTCAACGGCCAGGTAGCCGGCCGGATAGAGCGGTTGGATCACCGTGAGCGCCTGGCGGCCCTCGAGAATGTTCATGAGGCCTTCGCAGGTGCCGCCGAGACCGGTCAATGTGGTCTCCTTGTAACCCAGTTCCTCCATGGCGGTCAGGGTCGCCCCGGCCAGGAGGTCATGCAAGCCGACGATGATGTCCACATCCGGGTGGGCGGTCAGCAATGACCTTGCCGCGTCGAGGCCTGCCGCTCGGTCCCAGTTGGTGGGTGGGGAGACAACCCTCTCGACATCGGTCAATCCACCGGCTTCCAGACCGTCTTCGATCCCCGCGTAGATAGCGGCGATCGACTCGTCAGCCTGGTTGGAGTCGATGAAAGCGAGTTTCGACGGCCGGGGCTCGTAAGCGGCCAGCCAGTCGCCGAGCGGCCGTCCCATGTCGGTCCGGTAGTCGTAGCCGATCTCGATGGCGCTGACGCCCTCGGAAGCACAGGCAACCGTGCAGACCACCGGAATGCCGGCGTCATTCAGAGCGAGAATCGCAGGCGCCAGGGCCTGGGCGTCGATCGTGTCATAGACGATCACGTCAACACCTGCAGCCGCGTAGTTCTCGACGGCTGCCACCAGGTCCTGGGCGCTTCCGCTACCCGTCACCAACAGTTCCACGCCGTAGTCGGCAGCGGCGTCGTCCGCGCCGGTCTTCAGGGCAAGGATCAATTCGTTCTGGGTGAAGTCGGGAATGACCAGCCCGATACGAATCGGCTCTTCTTCGGGAGCGGCGGTAGTTGTGGGAGCGGCGGTTGTGGTGGGCGCCGCCGTGGTGGGAGCAGGCTCATCCTCACCGCAAGCTGCCGCCACCATGGCGAGAGCGATGATGACAGCTACAAGACTTCGTAAGTACTTCTTAGGCATTTATTCAATCCTTTCTATCGGGAGTGAAATAGGTCGAAATGTCACTCCCATGGTCTTCATGGAGAGCAGCAGTGAGGGTCAGCGGAAGCCGGCGCTCCTGCCTGTTGCACAATATGCATTGTGTAACATATATCAGCCATGGTAGCCACACACCCCTGCCGCGGTCAGGGGGTGAAGAGAAATTTTTGCCGCTTCCCCGACGACGGATCTGTGGCCTTCCGCTCCATGCCGGAGCCGCTATTCGGTGCAAGACCGGCCACTTGAAGGCTTGACTTGAAGGCATTTACCGGGACATGTTTGACTTCATCATTCGGGGCGGCACCGTGCTGGACGGAACCGGCGGTGATCCCCGGCAGGCCGATGTAGGCATCATCGGCGAGCGAATCGCCGCGATAGGGGACCTGGCTTCGGGCCAGGGCCAGGAACTGGACGCCACCGGATTGTTCGTGACGCCGGGATTCATCGACATCCACAGCCACTCCGACTACACCCTCCTGGCCGACCCCCGGGCAGTCAGCGCCATCCACCAAGGAGTCACTACCGAAGTGGTGGGCAACTGCGGGCATGGATGCTTTCCGATCCGGGATCGGGAACTTGCCTTGAAGGCGATTTACGGATATTCCGAGTCGGTCCCTCTCGACTGGGATTCCGCCTCGGGATACTTCTCCCGGCTCGAGCAGGCGGAGCCGGCTCTGAACGTCGTGAGCATGGTCCCCCATGGTCAGCTCCGCCTAGCCGTGGTGGGCCTGACCGGCCGACAGTCCACGGAAGGGGAACTGGACGAGATGGCCCGACTCCTGGCCACGGCGCTGGAAGAAGGCGCCTGGGGCCTCTCGACCGGCCTCGAATATGCGACCGAGGCGGGCGTCTCCGAATCGGAGGTCACCAGGCTCTGCGCGCCGCTGGCCGAACGGGACGACCTGTACGTCTGCCATGCCCGCTACCGGGACGCCGGGGCGCCCGAGGGGGTGGCCGAGGCGATCAGGACCGCCCGGGCCGCCGGGGTGAGGCTCCAGGTCTCCCACCTGGTTCCCCGAAGCGGCGACGCCGAGATGGAACAGTGCCTGGAACTGGTCGACGAGGCCCGCCATGAGGGCCTGGACGTCGCATTCGACGTGCACACCCGCCTGTTCGGGTTCACCTACCTCTACTCGGTGCTTCCCCCATGGGCGATGGCCGGCGGCGTCGACGGACTCGCTTCCGTGCTCCGAAGCCAAGACGCACGCCAGGAGATGAAGAGCTTCCGCAGCATCCTCAGCGCGGGTGGCGACTGGGAGCGCATCGAACTGCTGGACCATGACGCCTACCCCGACTACGGCCGGCGGTCGATCGGATCGATCGCCGACGAACGGGGACAGGAGGCCCTGGACTGCATTTACGACCTGTTGTTGGGAGCGATCGAGACCATGGGGTCCCTGATGGTCCTGATCGACTGTCACAGCGCCGACCAACAGCGGAAGGCTTTCGCCCATCCGCTGTCTATGCCGGCCTCTGACGCCACCACCATGGCGCCCGACGGTCCGCTTGCGGGAAGTACGTTCCACGGCGCATACACCTGGGCCTCCTACTTCTACAACTTCTCTGCCGGCCCGGGGGGATTCCTCTCACCGAGCCAAGCGGTTCGCCGGCTGTCCGGCCTTCCGGCCGAGCGCCTCGGTCTCTCCGACCGCGGCGTATTGAGACCGAAGGCCTTCGCCGACGTCGCAGTGTTCGACCCGGCGGCTTTTCGCGAAAAGGCCACCAGGTACGAGCCGAATGTGTTGGCTGAGGGAATGGAGCACGTGCTGGTCAACGGGAAGCCCGTGATGCTGGCCGGTAGGCTCTCGGGGACCCGGTCCGGCCGGGTGCTGCGAAGATGATGTTGTTCCTCTTTGAGCAGTCAGGATCCCCCGCGCCGGAAGAAGGCAGTGAGGAAGTGCCAATTGTGCCGAAGGAAGGTGTGAGATGATTCGGGACCGCATTACCGATCGGGCCGCCGTCTGGCCTCCCTCGGATCCCGCCTCCGACATAGTCCGGCCCGGCACGATCCACCATGAGGGGCGTACCTACATCGCTCTCGGGTTGAACGATTACCTTGGTTTGGCTTCCGATCCCCGGGTCATCGCCGCCGCACAGGCCGCCCTGGAAACCTTCGGCGCGGGCGCCCGGGCGTCCCGTCACGTCGGAGGGGACACCGCGATACATCGAGAACTTGAGGAGGAGCTGGCCGATCTGAAGGCTGCCGAGTCGGCGCTCCTGTTCGCATCCGGATACGCGGCCAACCTGGGGGTCGTCTCCGCCTTTCCCGGAAAGGGAGACACGGTGTGCAGCGACGAACTCAATCACGCCAGCATCATCGACGGAGCCCGCCTGAGCGGCGCCGAGATAAGGGTCTACCGGCACTGTGACGCCGAGGACCTGGGTCGCCAACTGGAGGGGGCGTCCGGAAGGAGCCTGGTGGTCACCGACAGCGTCTTCTCGATGAACGGCACCCTCGCCCCGGTGGACGAGATAGCCGACCTGGTCGACAAACATGACGCCATGCTGGTCCTGGACGACGCCCACGCAACCGGAGTCCTGGGATCCGGTGGGAAGGGCTCGACCGGCCATTACAAACGGGCTGACCGAGCCGATGTGATAGTGGGAACACTCGGGAAGGCGTTGGGCAGCGTGGGCGCCTTCGCCACCGGGTCGTCGGACGTGATCGGCTACTTGAGCAAGGTGTGCCGCACGTTCCTTTTCACGACCGCCCCCTCTCCGGTGGCCGCGGCGGCCGCGCTCGAGGCGCTACGGGTCATGCGGTCCGAGCCGGAGCGTTTGGACCGACTCTGGGAGAACGCCGTCACGATCAACTCTTCATTGACCCGGCTCGGGTTCTCCGTGCCTGATAAGGTCCACCCGATAATCCCCGTGATGTTCGGCGACGCCTCCAAGGCACAGATGGCCGAGGACCTGCTCATCCACCACGGCATCTTCGTTCGGGCCGTCCTCCCGCCCTACGTCCCTCCGGGGACTTCTCGAATCCGCCTCATCGCCTCGGCCGTACACACTGACCAACAGATGGAACGCATACAGACCGCCTTCCAGGATGTGGCGCGCCACCTGGCTCTGTCCGGTTGAGAGAAACGGTGAGCGACACGTCAGGCCAGGCGCCACCCAGGCAGGTCCAGACCGTACTGGGGAAGGTGGACGCCCATCTGCTGGGTCCGACCATGATGCACGAGCACATCCTGTGTGATGTCACGGGCATCTTCGAGGCGCCCCGAACCGCCAGCGAAAGGGTCCGAGCCTACGAACCGATCCGTCTCGACAACCTCGCCTGGATCCGGCGGAACTACTTCCGGCACCATGACAACCTCCTGCTAGGTGACATCTCGACTGCTATCGATGAGATGCGGCTCTATCGGGAGTGGGGAGGCGGCGCCGTTGTTGAGGTCACGCCACCCGGTATAGGTCGGGATCCGGTCGGCCTGGCCCGGGTCTCCAGTGCAAGCGGCGTCCACATCATCATGTCCACCGGGTTTTACGTGGCCCACACCCACCCTTCCTACATGTTCAACATGACCGAAGAGCAGTTGGCGGCCCTGATGAAGTCGGAGGTCCTGGACGGTGTCAAGATCACCACCGAGGGCCATGACGACTGGCAGGGGCATCAAGAGGAGACCTCGGTCAAGGCGGGGGTCATCAAGGTGGCGTGTACATGGCCGCTGCACGAGCGGGAGAAACGAGTCCTGGCTGCTGCGGCTCAGGTACAAAGGGAAACCGGCGTGGCGATCACCACCCACACCGGCCGGGATCAGAGATCCCCGATGGAGGTGGCCGAGGTCCTGATCGGAGCCGGCGCCGACATGAGCCGGGTGGTGCTCGGACACCTCGATCTCCGAGTGCAGGACATCGGCATCCTCTGGGAACTGCTGGACCTG
Organism: Acidimicrobiia bacterium; assembly: GCA_965209025.1. GTDB lineage: Bacteria > Actinomycetota > Acidimicrobiia > Spongiisociales > ZC4RG35 > Bin76. Next base: position 2,490,666 of record OZ242375.1, read on the forward strand.
GGGTCTTATCTCCAGTTCGATCTCTTCGGTCACGAGTCCTCGTTCTACGGAGCCACGCCCTTCGACATGCCCAGCGACGGCCAACGCCTCGACCGGATGGTGAAACTGCTGGAAGGCGACACGGCCTCCCGTCTCCTCATCTCACAGGACATCTGCACCAAGCACCGGCTAACCAAGTACGGCGGCCACGGCTATTACTACATCCTCGAGAGCGTGGTGCCATTCATGCGCAAGAAGGGAATCTCGAACGAGGTGATCAGACAGATCATCGTCGATAACCCCGCACAGTTACTCCCTCTACGCACGCCCCCCAGGTAACCACCTCTCGGGGAGGGGATCATTTGGAGTCGTTGTCGAGTCCAGCATATGAAGGGTCGCTCATCGGCGACTTCTGACAGAAAGAAAACCAGTCCTCTTCTAAATGTAACGTACCTGTCCGCAGGACATCTCTCCCGAGCAGTGCGTCATACCGCCCGAAAGACCCGCCCTCGAAGACGAGCACGGGGATTGGCTGGCCGTCATTAGGTAGGTCCACTACCGCTGTGTAGCGGAGGGTGTTCTCCGTCGTCCCCAATGCCGTCGTAATGGCAACTACAGATGTTTGGAACGGCGCCAGCATAGAAGTGACCCTCTGGGAGACTCCGGTGTTATTGGTGCCTGTGTCAAAGAGCGCATTGACGGTGATTCGACGTGTGAAGTCCTCACTGTGGATTACCACGCCTTTCACGATTGGCCCCACGAGACAGTCGTGGGGTTCTCTAATGAGCAATCGTGTTATGACTCACAAACAAGGGACGATCAGTGACCTCCTGTATCGAATACCGACGATCCGGAAACTGATCTCGGCCTGCTTGATTAGCAGCAAGGCCCGTTGGGTACATCCCGATGAGCCGCCTGCTACGGAGCAGGACCCACTCATTGGGGTGGTTCTCCAACAGATCAGGAAGCAACTCCTCCACGAAGACGGTGTAGTTGTCGAGAGTCTCCCGTCGTGCTTCCTCTCGAGAAATGGTGGTTGGCATCGGTTCTCCTCCCTATTGGTGGTTTCCAGGAATACAACTGTTCCATGTGACGCTTCGCGGGTCCGCCTGAGGTGATGATTTCGTGAGTGGGCAAGTTCCCAGAGCTGCTCGCCGATGAGGCTAGAACTTCCCAGATTCTCTTAGCTCGTCGCTGATGCGGTCCTCCAAGGGGGTCGGGGCCGATGAAGAGATTGGGGTGGGTGTGGATTCTTCTTCGGACGTGGAGCGACGTGCTGTCCGTTCTCCTTCGGTGGCTTCCTGGTCTACTTCTGCCGTATCCGGCTTGAGGACAACTCCGTATTCGGCGAACGCCCGCTCGGTTGACAGGATCCCGTTGTGGATGTCGGTTGCGACAAGTTCCGGGTTCCGGTCGAGAGGGTCTCCCCAGCCGCCGGCGCCGGCGGTACGGTGAATCAGACGCATCCCGGCCGTCACCCGCTGGGAGAACTTCGATGGCACGAGCACTTCATCGCCCTCCGGCCCGAGAAGGTTCAACGAAGGGGTGCCGGGCCTCCCGGCGCCGATCCCGTAGGGATAGATGGTTGCCCGGTCGGAGCGTACGCTCAAGTCGCATTCCTGGAGGAAGGTGTACTCGCGCTGGAGTGAGAGGCCGCCCCGGTGGAGGCCGGCGCCGCCCGTGTCGGGGACGTAGCCGTAGCGATCGACGCGGACGGGCAGCGACGACTCGAGCATCTCGACGGGGATGTTGCTGACATTGGCGCCCACGTTCGGCACGCCGTCCTCCCCGTCCTGGAGAGCCTGGCCGCCCCACGCCCCGGAGATCAGTTCCACGACCGAGAACCGCTCGCCGCCGGGTCTCACCCCTCCCACCGTGACCAACGACAGCCCGCCGTCGGAGGCGCCCATTACCCGGTCGGGGAGAGCGGGCGCCAGGGCGCCGAAGATGGCGTCCATTACCCTGAAACCGGTCAGCCCGCGGGTTCCGGTGGCGGCCGGCAGGACACAGTTGAGGATGCAGCCCCGCGGCGCCTTGACCGTCATCGGCCGGAAGAACCCGGCGTTGTTGGGGATGTCGGACCGCAGCAGGGCACGCATCGCCGCGTAGGTGTTCGAGTGGGTGAACGACAGGGTGTTGTTCAAGGAGGACCGGACCTGGGGCGAGCTTCCCGTGAAGTCGAGGGTGACGCCACCGTCGCGAATCTCGATGGAGACCGCGATGGGCACCGGATCGTCGCGGACACCGTCGTCGTCCAGGTAGTCGATGTACGAGTAGGTCCCCTCCGGGAAGGTCCTTATCTCCTGGCGAGTGAGCATTTCCGTGTAGTCCAAGAGCGCCGCCACGTGGGCTCTGAACTCCGCCAGCCCGTACCGGCGGATCATCCGGTCGAAGGCATTGACGCCGGTCGCGCACGCCACCAACTGCGCGTCGAAGTCTCCCAGGACGATGTCGGGCACCCGGGTGTTGGCGCCCAGCAGGGCGTACACACCCTCCTCGCGCCTTCCCCGCGAGTAGAGCTTCACCGGCGGGATTCGCAGGCCCTCCTGGAAACACTCCTCCGCATAGGGCGACATGCTCCCGGCCACCATCCCGCCCAGGTCGGCGTGGTGCGCCACGGTCGCCACCAGTCCCACGAACTCCGAATCAAAAAAGACCGGACGCACGACAAAGATGTCGGGAAGGTGCATGCCGCCGTCGAAGGGATCGTTGACCATCGCCACGTCGCCCGGATGGAGATCTCCCTCAAAACGCCTCAGAATCGCGGCCACCGCCTCCGGAAGGGCGCCGAGTTGGTTGGGCAGGGTGACCCCCTGTGCAATGATCTGCCCGCTCTCGTCACACAGGGCCGTGGAGAAGTCCATGGCGCTCTTCACTGTCTCGGAGTGTGAAGTCCTGAGAACGCTCACCGCCATCTCCTCGCATATCGCCGCCAGGCCTTCGCGGATCAGTTCCCGCTCGATCGCAGCCGCTCCACCCGATGCCGTCATGACGAGTCCTCCTCGATGATCACACTCTGGGACCGGTCCCGGAAGACCCGGTAACCGGGTGGCACCACCGTGGTGGCGTCATAGTCCTCGATGATCATCGGCGCCGCGCGAGGCGTAGCTGTGAGATCGCCGCGGCGGAGCACCGGCGTGGGTAGCAGGCCGATCTCGCCCCCGAAGAAGACTTCCCGTTGGTTTGATTCATCCGGTAGTGAGTCGGGACGCCTGCCGGCCGGGACCCCCGCCGGATTCTGTTCCCGTATCACCACCAGCAGTTGCACGATCTCCGTTGCGTTGTTGGTCACGTGGCCGTAGGTGTTGAGGTGTTGCTCGCCGAACGCCCGGTCCAGTTCCTCCACCCATGACGTCCAGTCGTTGGTGAACCCTGGAAGTCTCACGGGCAGCTCAAAGCCCTGACCCACGTATCGCATTTCCACCCAGGGCTCGAATTCGAAGGAGACGGTATGAAGGCTCCCATGTCCCACTCCTTCCCGCGCCTGGGCTTCCAGTTCCCGGATCTCCGATTGGAGTTCCCGCCGGGACAGATCAGCGGTGCGCCGGAGGAAGGTCTTCTTGGCATGGAATTCCAGCCGGGCCTCCAGCAGTCCCACCGCCGAGAAGACCCCGGGCTGGGGAGGCACGATCACCCGCTTGATCCCCAGCTCCCGGGCGATCCCCACCGCATGGACCGGACCGCTCCCCCCGAAGGCGATCAGCGTGAAGTCGCGGGGATCCCGGCCCCGCTGGACAGAGACCGACTTGATTGCCCGGATCATGCTGGCGTTGGCGATCAGGTGAGCCCCGTAGGCGGCGACCGGGATGTCCAGGCCCAGCGGACCGGCGACCTTCTCCTCGAACGCGACCCTGGCTCCGTCCACATCCAGCTTCACAGCTCCGTCGAGGAGCCCCGCGGGGTTCAGATAACCGAGCAACAGATTGGCGTCGGTAACCGTGGGCTCGGTGCCTCCCTTCCCGTAACACACCGGACCGGGGTCCGCGCCGGCAGAGGAGGGACCGACCTTGGGAGCCCCGGCGGAGTCGATCCAAACGATGCTGCCGCCTCCCGCTCCCACCTCGGCGAGGTCGATGAAGGGCACGCTCAGCGCATAGCCTCCGCCGCTCCGCAAGCGACTGCCGGCGGACATCGCCGACGCCACCTCGAACTCGGCGGTGAAGTGCGGTTCCCCATCCTCCACCAGGGCGGTCTTGGCGGTGGTGCCGCCCATGTCGAAGGTGATGGCGTTGTCCACCCCCAACGACCGGGCCAGCCCGCTGGAGGCGATCACTCCCGCTGCGGGACCGGATTCCACAACGTATGCGGGTCGCTCTGCAGCCGCCTCGCTGGTCATCACTCCGCCGTTGGACTGCATGATGAGCAAGGGCGCCGTCACGTCCAACCCGTCGAGCTTTCCACGGAGGGCCTCGAGGTAGGAGGCGACCACCGGCCTGACATAAGCGTTGAGCACCGTTGTGCTGGTCCGTTCGTACTCCCGGATCACCGGCAACACCCGGTGGGAAAGCGAGGTCCACACTTCGGGGTACTCCTCAGCGAGCATCTCCCCGATGGCCGTCTCGTGCGAAGGGTTGGCGTAGGAGTGGATGAGGCTCACCGCGATCGACTCCACCCCCAGTTCGCTGAGCGCCTTCACCTTCTTCCGGGCGTCGTCGAGATCAATGGCCGTGACCACCTTGCCGTCGACGCCGACTCGTTCGATCACCTCCAAGCGCCGCGAGCGCTCCACCAGCGGCTCGGGTTTCTGCCAGGTCACGTCGTACAGCTTCGGGACCCGCAGTCTCCGCAACTCAAGTACGTCGGCGAACCCCGCTGTGGTCAACAGACCTGTGAAAGCGCCCTTTCTCTCCAGGATGGCATTGGTCGCCACGGTGCTCCCATGCACCACGTCTCGGGTGTCGGCCGGCTCGACGCCGTGTGACTCGATGATCTCTCGGATCCCGTCGACCACGCCTTCGCTGAAGTCCCGGGGGGTCGACAGCAGCTTGTAGGTGTAGATGTCACCGCTGGTGCTGGTAACCACCACATCGGTGAACGTCCCTCCCACGTCAACACCGATCCGTGACTCCGCTGGTAGCCCTGAGCCGGAAGCGCTCATGGGAAAGTAGGCCTCGGATTCGCCTCATAGCCGGTCGTCGCCGCCCCGTCGACGGCCACTCCAGGCTGTGGGTCAGGACGGGGGGATCGAAATGACATAGGGCCGTATCTTAGGAATGTGACAAAATATCACAGCAGGGTCATGGGGCTGGGTTCGCAAACAGGCGGTTTCCTGTAAAACAAGTTCTGAGTCGTGACGATCAGAGCAGTGAAGAACCATGCAGCCCTGACCCGCGGGGATTCGCCCCGTGGAGGTGCCCCAACTGCCGACCCTGTGTCCGGTTTATCAACCGGGAATCGACCGTCGCCACCGAGGTGCTTCACCAGGGTGATGTCATCTCCGTCGACCTCACAATGCCACCAAGAAATGTCCGTTTTCCAGGGCGGGTGAGGGGGAATTCTGGTAGCGTGAATTGCCTAAGGCTGCACACCGGCCCGACTATTGCGGGGTGTGTGGGTGCGCCTTCATGCATGCGAGAGCGAGGAGCAGATGACAATGATGGCTAACAAGAGGATCACCAGACGTATGAAGCGACCCATGACCCTGGTAGCCCTGCTGATGGCTTTCTCGCTGCTCCTAGCCGCCTGCGGCGACGACGGCCCGGAAGCCGAGGGGACCGTCAGGCTCGCATTCGAGGAGTTTCTCGACACCGAAGTCGCCAATGCGCTTGCCGATACCGTGCTCACGGATCTCGGTTACACCGTGGAATGGACCTCCCTCGACATCGGCTTGATCTACCAGTCCATCGTCAACGAAGACCTGGATGTCTACGTGGGCGGATGGCTCCCGACGGGACAAGCCGACTACTGGAACGTTCACGGCCAGGACTTGGAGAGGCTGGGCCCGCTCCACAATGAGGCTCTGCTGGGCTCATGCGTGCCGCAGACGGAGACAGATGTGAACAGCTGGGAGGATCTGGCAGATCCGGCGGTTGCGGAACGATTCGACAACGTGATTGTGGGTCACTTCGCAGGATCGGCGACCATGCTGCGGACCGACGACGCCATTCAGAACTACGGCCTGGACTTCGACCTGTTGGAGTCCTCGGTGGCGGCGATGATGGCCGAGGTGACGCCCAAACTCGATGCCGGTGAGCCGGTTGCGTGGGTTTGCTGGTACCCGATGTGGTGGTGGGCTCGCTGGGACATTAAGTTCCTCGAGGATCCACTGGGGGCCTATCCCGAAGCAGACGGCGCCTACAACATCGTGCGCCAGGGCTTCAAGGACGAGCCCGGCATGGAAGCGGCCTATTGCTACTTCAACAACGTTCGGCTCTCGGCGGACGAGCAGAGCGAGTTGATGCGGCAGGTCGGAGAGGAAGGCAGAGACTCTGCCGAGGTGCTCCGCGAATGGGTCGACGCCAACCAAGACCGCGTCGAGGAGTGGACGTCGGGCTGCTAGCCGGCCAGCGATCAGCAACTAAACCGTCTCCAACTGAAGTGATCGACGGATGAAACGGCAGGCCTAGGCACGGACATGAGTGGGCGGCACGCAGAGGTGTCCGGTGGTGGCATCGCCGGGATGACGGTCGCGGCTGCCCTGGCGCAGCGGGGCTGGACGGTGCGAGTCCATGAGAGGGCTCCCGAGTTGCGCGAGATCGGCGCCGGCATAACGGTCTGGAAGAACGGCCAGCGCGCCCTCGGCCTGATCGGCGCCCGCGAAGAGGCTCTCGAACGCGGCGAGTTGATCACCCGTTGGGAGGTCCGGGACGAAAAGGACCGGGTCCTCCAGCGCGACTTCCTCGCGGGGGAAGAGGCAGCTGGAAAGTTCTACGGCGTGCTCCGGACCGACCTGCACCGAGCCATCGCCAACGCCGCTTTCAAAGCCGGCGTGGAGGTGCTCACCGACTCGCATGTCGCAGGCGCCAGCGTCGACGGCGAGCTGATTCTCGAGGACGGGACGCGGCACAAGGCCGACCTCGTGATCGGCGCCGACGGAATCAACGGGGCCGTCCGTGAATCGCTCGGCCTGACCAAGGAGATCCTCCATCTCGGCAAGGGTTGCGCCCGTCACATGCTGCGGCGCAAACCCGATGATCTACAGGGGGTGCTGCTGGAGCGGATGAACGGCAATCGACGCTTGGGATTCGTGCCTCTGAAAGCGGGCTACATTTTCATGTACACGTGCTGTCCGGTCAAGGACGAAGTCGGCCGGGAAGAACCCCTCAACATCGCCGCTTGGTCCGAGTCGTTCCCCGAATTCGCCCACTACCTGGAGCGTATCCACATCCAGCAGCACTTCTGGCCGTACCGCGAGGTCCGGTCGAAGTCATGGCACCTCGGCAAGGTTGCCATCGTCGGAGACTCGGCGCATGCCATGTCGGCCGACTTCGGTCAGGGCGCCAACCTGTCGATGAGCAGCGTCCTCTCCCTCGCCGACGCATTGGAGGTGTTTCCCACGATGGAGGAAGCCTTCGATGCGTGGGAGGCCAGCGAGCGGCCGATCATCGAGACCGTGCAGCGCTATGCCCGGTGGTACGGCAACGTCCTTGCCAAGTGGCAGGGGCCGTTCGTGACAAGGTCGGCGTTCATGTGGGGCCTGGGCAAATCGGGATGGCTCCTGAAAAAGCTCTCGGGGTACTCGGACCACGTCCCCGAGTACGCCACCTCGAGGGCGCCAGGATGAGCGGTTAATGGTCAACACCACCGATCCTGTGATCGTGTACCCGCTCGGGGCGAGCTTCGCATACACCACCAGCAAGTTCTTCGCCAACGTGATGGTCAAGGTGGGGGACCGGCGGATCTTCGTGGACTGTCCGCCGTACCTTCCTCGAATGCTGGAGGCGAACGCCCGCGAAGGCGAGGAGGTCGTAGAACTCTACGACTACCGCGAAGTCATCATCACCCACATGCACACCGACCACGCCGGGGGGCTGGAGGAGCTGGCATACCTCAACATGTTCGAGCCGGTGATGCTCCCCAAGGTCTACGGGCCCGTCTGGTTGCTGGAGGACATCTGGACGAGCCTCCGGCCCTCGATCGGCCGTTCCTATCGCGGCGACGGCGGGCTAGCGGAGATGAACTGGTACTTCGAGCCGGTGCCGATCGGCAACCCGCACGACTTCGGCGACTTCATCCTGAGCACCATGCTCACCCGCCACATCCCCGACACGATCGCTCTCAAGTTCGACTTCGGGGACGTGAAGGTCGGGTTTAGCTCGGACACCGGTTTCAAGCCCGAGCTCATCGAATGGCTGTCGGAGTGCGACATGATCATGCACGACGCCTGGGTGGGCCCGCTCGACGCCTTCGGCGGCAACATGGAGATCCTCCATACCCCCCTGGCCGACCTGATGACGCTGCCGCGCGAGTTCCAGCGCAAGACATTCCTCCATCACTACGACGACTCGGTGGGAACGGTCGACTACGACATCGGGGAATATCGCTTCCTGGAGCAGGGCAGGGTCTACAAGGTGCGCTGATGGGCACCGAGGTCTAGGCCGGGCTGACAATGCCGCTCGCGGAGATGCGCCACACGGCGCTGGTCATCGCTGCCGCCTTCGGAGGCTTTGCCGGCTTCTTCGTCCTGCTGCCCGTGATCCCCGTGGTCGCCGAGTCGCTTGGCGGGCCATTCGACGCCGGGGCGGTGACCGGAGCCCTGATGATCAGCGCGGTCGGCACCCAGATCATGTCGCCGACGCTGCTCCGCATCCTCGGCTACAAGGGGCTGTTCCTGGTGGGCCTCGGCCTGCTCGGGGTCCCGGCTCTGGCCTACGGGCAGGTGAGCGGGACCCTGTGGCTGATCGTGACCATCACTCTCATACGGGGGATCGGGTTCGGGATCCTGACCGTGGTGCCGCCGGCATTGATCGCCCGCACCACCGACGAAAGCCGCAGCGCCTCGCTGGGCGCCTACGCATTCGCGATGGCCGTGTCAGGAACGCTCGGCCCGGCGGCGGGCCTGCTTCAGTTCGATCACAGTCTCGATGCCGCTGCCCTGGTCGGTGGGTTGATCCCGATCGGCGCCGCCCTCCTTCTCTCCGTCAGCCGCGTGTCGAGTCCGCCGGTTCCCCGGCTCGCCTGGCGTGAGCTCCGGTTCTTCGAGGGGAGAAGGCCGAGTTCCTTCGGCCGCCCGCTGTTCGCATGGCTTCCGGGCTCGATCCTCTACGGCGCCTTCTATTCGTTCGTGCCGCTGTGGGTCGACGGCGGGGTGCCCGCCGCACTGGCGGTGTTCGGCGGCTCCTTTGCGTTGGGCAGGTTGACCGCCGGGCTGGGCGCCCGTAGCACGCACCCGTTGCTGCTTCTCCGCACTGGAGCGGCCGCCGCCGCCATCGGCGTCGCTGTCATATTCGTTACCGGCTTCGGCCCTCTCATAGCGGGTAGCGCCCTCGCCGGCGGGGGAGTGGGCATGATGTCGCTGTCGGCCCTGCTCGGCGCCCTGGGCACTGTGGAACAGAAGCAATACCCGATTGCGACCGCGGCATGGGCTGTCAGTTTCGACGGCGGACTGGCGACAGGAGGCCTGTTGCTCGGAGCGGTGGTGGCTGTCGCCGGGTACGATCCGGCATTCACGGTAGCAATCGGACTCCTGCTGGTGGGGGTTCTCCTGACCGGCCTGCGCCGGCGGGACGCCCGATCGAGGCCGCCCGGGATGTGAACGCAAACAACGAGGATTAGAAAGAGAAGAGAAGGAGGAGACATGCCAATTGTCGAGAGCTCAATGCGAATGGAGTTGGGCAGCCCCGTGCCTGAGTTTCGACTGCCGGAAGCCCGAGGCGTAACGATCCTCGCCAACGACTACCTCGATGGAGCTGACGCTTCTCTGATCGCCTTCATCTGCGCTCGGTGCCCGTACGTGCAGCACATGCAGGCGGGATTGGCGGAGTTCGCCCGCGAGTACGAGCAGCGGAACCTCATCACGTTGGGGATCTGCTCAAGCGACGTCGAGCAATACCCGGCAGACGACGCTGAGGGACTGATCGCACAGGCCGACGAGTCCGGCTTCCCGTTCCCCTACCTGGTGGACGAGACCCAGGAGGTGGCTAAGGCCTTCGGGGCCATGTGCACCCCGGACCTGTATCTGTTCGACGGTGACCACAGGCTTGTCTACCGGGGCCAGTTCGACGGCAGTCGGCCGAACAACGGGGTAGACGTCACCGGCGCCGACCTAAGGGCAGCGGCCGACGCGGTGCTGAGCGGGGCGAGCGTCGGCTCCGAGCAGGGCCCCAGCGCCGGATGCAACGTGGCGTGGAAGCCGGGCAACGAGCCCGACTACTACACGGCGTAGCAAACGATGAGATTCCCCGGCGGGCGGCGAGATCCGACCCGGCTTTTCTCCTGAGTCCCGGCGGTGCGCCGGTTACAATCGATGGAGAGACGGTCGGTGGCATCGGTGTCAGCGGCGCCCCTCATGAGACGGAGCCGCCCCGGCGAGAGCCCCCACCGCCGGCGTAGAGGAGTGAGATAGCGTTGGACACGGCAGACGGAAGACGAATAGTCGGCACCAAGGTCTCAGTCGAACATTTCCGGAAGGAAGACTTCGCAGAGGAGTTGGCCAACGCCCGGGGCAATCGTGAGATAGGGACCACCGTCGAGTTTGAGAACGAGACGGCCAGGGTGTGGACTATCGAGTTGGCTCCAGGGGAGAGGGTCCCCTTTCACTGTCACGCCGAGACGTACTTCTGGATCTGCGTGGATCCCGGGAGAGCGCTGATCCGTCGGGATGACGGGACAATTGAGACCTACGAGTTCCCGGTCGGCGAGACTCGATTCTCGTACCTCAATGAGGAAACCGCGCTCATTCACGACTTGGAGAACGTCGGGGACAGCACGATGCGATTCGTGACTGTCGAACTGTTGCAGTCGTAGGTACAAAGGAGCTGATCATGGCTGACCGGCGCGTACACATTCTCTTCGGGGGCGGCATCGGAATGGACAAGGACTGGGTGTCGGGGACCCTGGAGACCAGGGCCACTCGCCAAAACCGGAACCTCCCCGCAACGTGGTATCCGGCGCCGGTGGTCTCGGCGCTGGTGGAGGACGCCAACGGGACGATCCTCTTCGACACCGGCGCTCCCCGCGACTGGGAGGAGCGATGGGGTCCGGTCGGCCTAGCGGACGTCGCTCCGTATGAGTTCGTGGAGGAGGATCAGTACCTCGACTCGAGGCTGGAACAACTCGGGGTGGCGCCGGCCGATGTCGACATCGTCGTGTTGAGCCATCTCCACTTCGATCACGCCGCCAACGCCTCGATGTTCGCCGGCGGCGACACCCGCGTGCTGGTGCACACCGATGAACTGGCCGCCGGCCTGGCATTCGAGGGAGACTTCGCCTACGGCAACCTCAAAGCCGACTACGAGCACCTCGACATGGAGACGGTCGAAGGGGATCTCGACCTGATCCCGGGCGTTCGGATTCTGGAGGTCCCCGGGCATACGCCGGGCACCATTGCCATGGCGGTCGACATGGCCAATGACCGGAACCTGCTGTTCGCCTCCGACGCCATCTTCATGCAGGAGAACATCGGTCCGCCGCATTCCTGCGGGCTGAGCGTCGGTGACCACGGCCTCTGGGCGCAGTCGGTCGACAAGCTGATCGACTATTCCGAGCGGAACGACGCCCTGATCGTCTTCGGCCACGACGCCGATCAGATCCCCGACCTCAAACTGGCTCCGGACGCCTTCTACACCTAGGTCGGACCCTAGACCTCCGGCAGTTCGCCGAACCGCCGCATGGCGACCTCTGTCGCGCCCCGGCTGAGGCGGTCGAGCGTGATCGCCACCAGGACCACCGCGATTCCGGCCTCGAAGCCGATATCCAGCATGAGTCGGGTGATGCCGCGGATTATGTCCTCGCCGAGGCCCCCGGCGCCGATCAGGGCCGCTATAACGATGAATGACAAGGTGATCAGGATCGTCTGGTTGATGCCTGCCAGGATCGCCTTGAGGGCCAGCGGCATCTTTATCTTGAACAGGATCTGCCAGCGCGTGCCCCCGAAGGCGTGACCGGCCTCGACCACCTCCTTGTTGACGGTGCGTATCCCGAGGTGAGTCAGCCTGATGGGGAGTGGGATCGTGTACAGCACGGCAGCGGTGACGGCGGGCGCCGCCCCAATTCCGAAAGCGATCACCGAAGGGATGAGATAAACGAACGGGTGAAGGGTCTGGAAGAAGTCGAGAACCGGCTCGGAGACCTTCCAGAATCGTTCGAACTCACCCATGAGCATCCCGAGCGGGATCCCCAAGATGATGCTGATCAACACCGCCACTGTCATCAGTGACAGGGTGTCGGCGGTCTTCTCCCAGAGACCCATGTTGCCGATGAGCAGCATGGAGAATGTGACGAAGACCGCCAGCCCCCAGCCGCGGGCCCACCAGGCGGTCGCGAAGGTGACCACTCCGATGATGAGCGGGTGGAGGCCGAAGACGAGAGCCAGCCCATCGACCGATGCGTCGATCGTCTCGACGAACAGGTCGGCGGCCGGTTCCAGCACATCCGACAGAAAGTCGATGCCTTCTTCGATCCAGTCTCCGATCGGGATCCGGGGCACTATCCGACCACTCCTGTGCGGGGCCCGGCCGAGCTATCCGTCCACAACTCGGGGGCCGCCATTGCGCGAATGACCTCGCCCGCGTCGATGCCGGAACGGCCCACGCATCCGCACTCGTGAAGCACCCTCACCGCCTGAGAGTTGGAGGACACGGTTTGCACAAGGCTCTGAAATCCGGCAGTGCACGACACGTGTCCTGTCGGTTGGTTCCGATTCCGGGTCGCCTTACTGTCGAGATCGTCGGTGTGTCTGTGCCCGGCCACCACGCAACTCGTCTGGCAGTCGAGCCCCAAGAGATCGCCGGCCGAGATCAGGTTGTGCTTGTCCATGTCGGCGACGAAATCGGCGACGTAGGGAGTGGCCGGCTGGAAGACGATCTCCAACGGTGTGCCTTCCTGGGCAACTACGCCGCTTTCCAGGATCGCCACCCGATCGCCGACAGTAATGGCTTCGGAGATGTCGTGGGTGACGAAGATCATCGTGCGCTGCAGCCTCTGCTGAAGGTCGAGCAGCTCCAGCTGGAGCTGGCGCCGGGTGAGCGGGTCGAGGCCGCTGAAGGGCTCGTCGAGCAAGAGGACGTCCGCGTTGGTGGTGAGGGCGCGCGCCAGGCCGACTCGCTGGCGCATGCCGCCGCTCAACTCATACGGGTAGCTGTCGGCCCAGCCGTCCAGCTTGACGAGTTCCAATGCCTGGTGTGCCAGCTCGGCTCGCTCGTCGGGAGGGACGCCCTCGAGTTCCAGGCCGAAGGCCACGTTGGAGATGACCGTCCGGTGCGGGAGCAACGCGTGATGCTGGAACACCATCGCGATCCGCGGGCCCCTGATCTCCCGAAGACGCTCCTCCGATGCCTGGGTCAAGTCCTCGTCATCCAGGAAGACACGGCCCTTGGTGGGCGGCGCCAGCATGTTCACGCAGCGGAGGAGCGTCGATTTGCCGCTGCCGGACAAACCCATGATGACGAAGATCGAGGCCTCGTCGACGCTGATGGTCACGTTCTTGAGGGCGGTGACCTCTCCCTGGGGAGCGGTTCGCGCGGCTTGGGCTGCCAGAACTGCGTCGATGGCGCCGCGAACCGTGAATTTCCTGGCCAGCTTCGAAGGCTCGCGAGTGGGGCGCGGTTCGCGGGTGTTCGAGGACCCCCGATAGACCTTCCAGACTCGATCCAGGCGAACCTTGCTCATTTCCTACTTCCCTGGTTCCTGCGGAGGATACACCCGGAATTGCGGCGTTGCAGGGCTGCCACGCTGCTGCCGTTGATATAATTCTTGGCACCGACGCTGTCGCGCGGTGACGCCTCGGTGCAGGCATGTAAACGGTCGCGTATCGGGCGCTTGAATTCTTGAACGGAGGAGAGCAGTGATGGACACGATCACGCATTGGATCGGGGGCGCTCCCTGGACGGGGGCCTCCGACAGGACTGGACCGGTCTACAACCCTGCCACCGGACAGCAAACGGCTGCGGTGGCATTCGCGGACGAGGCGGAGATCGATGCCGCAGTGTCGACTGCTAAGGAGGCGTTCGGCGAGTGGGGTCGGTCTCCGGTCACCAGACGCCAGAACATCATGTTTGCGTTTCGAGAGCTGGTGTCCTCCCGCCGGCTCGATATGGCAAAGATGCTCACCGCGGAGCACGGAAAGACGCTTGACGATGCTTTGGGCGAGGTCCAACGAGGCCTCGAGGTCGTGGAGTTCGCTTGCAATATCGCCCATCTCCTCAAAGGGGAATACTCCGAGCAGGTCTCCACCGGTGTCGACACGTTCACCATACGACAGCCGCTGGGCGTCGTGGCGGGTATAACACCGTTCAACTTCCCGACCATGGTGCCCATGTGGATGTATCCGATAGCCATCGCCTGTGGCAACACCTTTATCTTGAAGCCGTCTGAGAAAGACCCCTCGTCGTCGGTCTTGGCGGCGGAGTTGTTCGCCGAGGCCGGTTTACCGGACGGGGTGTTCAACGTGGTTCACGGCGACAAGGTGGCGGTGGATGCGCTTTTGACCCACCCGGATGTCGCTGCGGTGTCCTTCGTCGGTTCCACGCCCATCGCTCGCTACGTCTATGAGACAGGGACCAAGCACGGCAAACGGGTCCAGGCCCTGGGCGGGGCCAAGAACCACATGGTCGTGCTGCCCGACGCCGACATGGACCTGGCGGCCGACTCGGCGGTGTCCGCCGGGTACGGAGCCGCCGGGGAACGGTGCATGTCGATATCGGTGGTCGTCACCGTTGGCGATGCCGCCGACGCCCTGATTCCGAAGATAGAGGAGCGGATCGCCGACCTCAAGGTAGCGCCCGGCTTCGATGAGGGATCGGAGATGGGGCCCCTCATCACCAAGGAAGCCCAGGACCGGGTCGCCGGATACGTCGATGCCGGGGAGGAGGCTGGCGCCACGCTGGTGGTCGACGGCCGGGATTTCCAAGTCGACGGCCACGAGAATGGCTTCTTCCTGGGACCCACCCTGTTCGACGAGGTCACCCCCGAGATGTCGGTGTACACCGACGAGATCTTCGGGCCGGTCCTGTCAACCGTCCGGCTCGACTCCTACGGCGAGGCCATCGAGTTGATCAACAACAACCCGTTCGGGAACGGGACGGCGGTGTTCACCAGCGACGGCGGCGCCGCCCGCAAGTTCCAGAACGAGGTGCAGGTGGGCATGGTCGGCATCAACGTGCCGATCCCGGTCCCGCTGTCGTTCTACTCCTTCGGCGGGTGGAAGAGTTCGATCTTCGGGACCCATGCCATCTACGGGCCCGAGGGCGTGCATTTCTACACGCGACAGAAGGTCATAACCAGCCGCTGGGCGGATCCGATGCACCGAGGAGTCGACCTGGGCTTTCCCAGGAACGACTAGGCCGGAGACCCGCGAGGCGCACTGGGCGCTCTAGCGGTCTACCCGTCGTCCGTCCTCGACCACGATCCGACCGCCGACGATGACGGTTCTCACGCGGGTGATGTCGTCTTGATCGACCACCACCAGGTCGGCGACGTGTCCCGGTTCTATGAGCCCCTTCCGGGGAGCAAGGCCCGGGATGATGCCGGCGGGAGAACTGGTGGCGAGCCGCACGGCTTGGGGGAGAGAGATCGCCCCGTGTTCCACGGCCTTCTGAATGAACAACAGGATGGCGTCGTGATAGCCCCCCGAATAGTCGGTGGACAGCACATCCACCAGGCCCTCCGACAGCAGGGCGAAGGCGGTCTCCGGGCTGGGCTCCAGCTGACCTGCGCCGAAGTGGTCGGCGGTGATCACCTCCACGAAACCTCCGTTGCCCCGTACTTCCCTCGCCACCCCGACCGCCTCCTCGGGCGTGGCGTGGTAGTTGACGTGCAGCGCCACCAACCGCTCGCCGATCTCCCGGGCGACCTCCCGGACGACGTCGTAGGTGTCCGGTTCGGTGTGGCACAGGGCGGGTATCCCCAGCCTCGGCGCGAAGTCGATGGTTTCCAGTATCGCTTCCTTGGCCACCGCCATCGGCTCGACGCTGGTAACCCTCACCAGCGTCTTGGCTTCATCCAGCGTCATCGGTTCCAAGCCTGCCCTCTGGATGATCCGCTCCATTGCGAGGTCGTCGCCCGCCAGGTAAGCGGCATCCAGAGCGAGTGCGTCGCTCACCGAAATCGGCTGTTCCAGCCGCAGGTTCTTCTCGTACGTCGCGCCGGTGGTGGCCCAGGAGCCGACTTCTCCCATGGCCACCGCACCCGCTGACACAGCTTCGGCGGCGGTGAAGCCGCGGTGGTGCGGGGGGAGACGGTTCCCTCCCATCTCTCCGGAGGCGACGTTTTTGGGCGTGTGGAGAGTCGCCATCTTGACATTGACGGGATGGAGCTTGTTGGTGGCGTCGTTCTCGAAGGGCAGGGCAAAGCCGTCCAGGCTGAGCACGGTGGTCGTCCCCTGGAGGAGGTGGGTGTCGAGATTGGCGAGAACCCTCTCTTTGGGAGCGGCCTCTCTCGGAAGCCCCGGACACAGCGGACCGAAGCTGACCACGTGGGAGTGGATGTTCATGAGCCCGGGCATTATGAGGCCGCCCCGGGCGTCGAGGACCCGATGCGAGTAGACCCGGTAGGGGAGGTGCCGGATCCTGTGAAGGCCGGTGATCAATCCGTCCTCGGTTGCTACGGAAGTGTCCTCCAAGTACGACCGCCCGTCACCGGTTACGACATGCCCGTTCACGATATCGAGCCGCATTGCATTCCCCCAGGTCGGCATGGATAAAGCTGTGCCCATGTGAGACTCTAGCTTTTCATCTGCCTACCTGTCGCCTCCTGTTGAGGGAATCAGTGACAGCCAGGTTCTCCGCCGCGACTCCGACGTGGCGTTGTACTGTTCCGAACACATCGCGAACAAAGGCAGGCGTTGGTGAACTCCGGAAGTGGTCTCGGTGAGACGGCCCGCCGAGCGGTCCCCATCCTCGGTGGGAAGCCGGTGGGGCAGATCGGCATAGTCGTCAGGGACATTGATCGCGCCCTCGACATGTATGTGAAGATGTGGGGTCTTAAGGGCTGGCAGGGATTCGTCTACTCATCCGACAACGTCCGCTCCCTCAGCTACCTGGGGGAACCGGCTGATTTTCGAATGAAGGTCGCCTGGACCGGCGCCAATCCGCAGGTCGAGCTGGTCCAATCGCTGGCCGGTCCCAACATCTACGAGGACTGGCTGGAGCGGCGGGGGGAGGGCCTCCACCACCTGGGGATCATGGTCGACTCGATCGAGACCGAGGTAGAGGTGATGCAAGAGGCCGGGTACGAGATCCTGATGGCAGGCTTCGGTCACGGATTGGACGGAGACGGCGGATTCGCCTACTTCGACACCGAACCGGAACTGGGGGTGATCATCGAACTTATCGAGGCGCCGGCGCGGCGGCGTCCTCCAGATTTCCTTCCTGGCTGAGGAGGAGGGGATAGTCTCAGGCGTCCTCTGCGGGCAGTCCAACCAACCGGCAGGTCAGGTGGGTGTGCTGCCCGAGTGACGCGAAGGGTTCGGTCCGACAAACCGCCTTCTCCAGTTCTATGAGCTGAGTAAGACCCTGCGGTCCATCCAGTTTGTCGACCACATGATCGTGGAAGATCCGTATGCCCGCCTTCGCCTCCACTTCCAGAGCCTGCCCTTGCAGCCACGAAACCATCGTCTCGTAGTCCAAGGCGGTGGCACCTTCCCCCCACCCCCGCCTGACCGGGCCGGTCTGAAAGTCTCCGAGGGCAGCTTCGAAGTCACCGGCAAGGGTCCGCTTGAGGAGCGATGCGAAGCGGTTGTAGAACATCACAGATAGCTGACCTCCGGGTTTCACCAGCCGCGCCAGGTCCCCAACCGCAGCCCTCGGGTCTTCGAGCCACTCCAGGACTGCATGGCATAGAACGAGATCGAACTGCTCGTGAGCGATGTCAGCGTACCCCTGAATTGAGAGATGGTGAATCTCGATGGCATCCGCGACTCCGGCCTCCGCGGCTCTAGTAGCCGCCTTGGCGAGCATCTCCTCGGAGACGTCACAAAGGACCACCGAATGGCCCTGTTTGGCCAGGCGCACCGCCATGTGCCCGGATCCCCCTCCTGCGTCCAGGATGCGCATCGGCCGATCACCCAACGCTGGCACATCGTCGTTAAGCACGCTCCAGAGAACGGCAAGTCTGACGGTGCCCTTGGTGGAGCCGTAGATGTCGAACTCAAACTCGTCTGCGATGCCGTCGAAGCTGATGTCACCCAATGCGGTTCACCTCATGTTCCCTAGGGGGGTCACGTCAGCGCCAATGTCCGAGTTTGGCCTGGGATCTTGCAAAGCTGGCCAACCGGTCCGCGCTTTCGTTGAGGGGATGGCCCTTGTGGCCTTTGACCCACTCCCAGCAGATGTCTTTCCCCACCAATAGAGCGTCAATCCGTTCTATCAGGTCGAAGTTTGCGAGTTTGGTCCCCTTAGCTGTTCGTCTGCCTTTCCGTCCCCATCCGTTTAGCACGTCGGTGAAGATGTTCAACACGTACGTGCTATCCGTTTGGATCAACAACGGCCTGTCGGGATGCGATTCCAGCAACTTCAGCACAGCTGTCAATTCCATGCGGTTGTTGGTTGTTTCTGGATGGTTTCCCCACCACCAGGTCCCTTCGGCGGTGACCCACGCCCAACCGCCCCGTCCCCATCCGGGGCTGTCCGCTGACCCGTCTGTGGCTGCTGTCAGTCTTGACACAGAGAGGCCAAACCGATCACAAACAAGCCGGGTCGCATGCCACCGAGTTTAAAGACACCCGAGGGGTGGATGAGCTTTCGGTAACTTCCCGGGGCCCGAAGCCGCCGATAAAAGGGTATTAGTATGTGGCGCTAATAGCGGCTCACGCTATTATTCGGAGGCGAGGAGGGCCGATGGCCAAACAAGCGAAACTACCCCCGATCCACCCCGGAGAAGTCCTCAACCAGGAGTTCCTCGCTCCCATGCAGATCACGCAATATCGGCTGGCAAAAGCCATCGGGGTGGACGCTAGGCGGATTCATGCCATCGTCCACGGAGAAAGGGCCATTACAGCAGAGACAGCTTTGCTGCTTGCGAGTTTCTTTGGCAACTCACCAGGCTTTTGGATGGGACTGCAGAGCCAATACGATCTGGAAGTCACCAAAGACCGCTTGTCTGAACGGCTTGACAGGATCCCGGTTGCGGTTGCCGCCTCCAGGAGTACAGGCGGTGCCAGATCCCAACGGTCGGCGGTTAGGGCAAAGGGGAAACCGGAATCCATCAACCCTGAAACCTCGGGAAGACTTGGGAAAACCTAGCATTCCGCACTTGCGGTGGAGAAAAGATGGGGAAGGTAAACAGGCAGTTTGGACAGGTTTGGTGAGAAGGGCTCGGGCCGGTCTACGGCTGGTTGGTATCGGTGTGGCCGTGGCGCTTGCGGCGGCATGCGGATCGGGGGGTGATCCATCACCGACTGTTACTCCAACGGAACCGAACGTGACATCCACCACAGCCGCTGCAGTGGAGGCGGGCGGCGTCGACGAGGTGTCGGGGGAGGCGCGTTCACTCCTTGACAGTTGGCGGTCGGCGGTGTTGCACTCCGCCGGCGTGTGGCCAGGCTATGACCTTGCGGCCATCCCCACGGTCTTGGTCACCCTCGACGTCGGAGGGAGAGTGGTGGCGGTGGTGGCTTTCAACCACCCGAATCCGGAAGCGCTGGGGAGCGAGATACGCCACATTGATGTAGACGGCCACCGGGTGGCAGTCGTCGGCCAGGCGGCCGATCCCGACAAACTGGTATCCATGGCGCCATTCGATTTCTTCGCGGACATCGGCGGCACGGACACTTTCGTGGTGATCGCTCAACGGGGTGAACCTGGTAGAGAACCTGACCCACCCGAGTTCATTGCGTTGATTGTCCACGAAGCCTTCCATCGGTACCAGTTCGACGAATGGGTCCCGGACACGGCCTTCCAGGACGTTGCCGGGTACGACTTCTCGCAAGAGAACCTGGAACTGGCGTTGCTTGAGAACCGCATCCTGATCGCTGCCTACCAGGCAGACACGATTCCTGAGACCGAGCGTCTGGCTCGCCAGTTCGCTGCAGTGCGCTCCGCCCGGCATCAACACGACTCCAGGGTCGTCCTTGACGAGCAACAGGAACGCATGGAAGGGTCCGCCCGCTGGATCGAGCACCGCATAGGCGACGAGATCGGCAACCTCTACACCTCGGCCAACCACCCCAGCGAGCTTGACCTGGTCGACCGGAACCTCGATGATCCCATGTCGGTTTTGGGGGGCGTAAAGTCGTTCTTCGGGTTCGGCCGTTTCTACAGCAGCGGAGCGACGCAGCTGGCGCTACTCGACCGTCTCGAGGTGTTGGCCGTAGAGGTGTCCAACCGACTCGGGGAGGGGGACACGCCGGCACAACTTCTCGCACGGCGCATAGAGCCGCTGGACGATGTCGAAGCCCTCGTGGCGGCCGCCCGAACAGAGCACGACCCCGACGGCCAACTGGGTAGAGCGGCATCAGCGCTTGCCGAACTCGCGGCCACCGAGGAGGCGCCGAACTTCGGTGGAGGTGACGTCGTCCCGGACACTCCCACAGGCGGTTTCGAACTCAGCGACGACCAAGTCGCCTGTCTCCAGGAACATGGTCTGGACCTAAGCGGCGACGTAATCACGATTCCCGAGGAAGTTGACCGCGCTTGTTTCGGCGGGACGGAACCCTAAACCGATGCGGTCGGTGGCTCATTCACCAGACCCGTCGGGCCCGGTTTCCCTGGGAAGCCCCCCTCAGCCGGGCGAGCGTAGGCCGGTCGACTCCACGAATTCGCCGTTCTCGATGATCGGGACGCCGTCGAGGGTGAGGTTGGCTTCCAGGAGGATGCCGTCCATGTGGCCCGTGGCGGTTATGCCTCCGCCTAGTTGGGGAGCCGTATTGGCGCCGAAGGCCACCACCACGCCCCCGTAATAGCTTTCCCAGGCGGCCAGGTCGAACGACTCCAGGTCGGCCCTCGGGTCGAATCCGAAACCGAGATGGGCCACCAGGTACAGGTTGGGATCGTCGAACTGGCGGATCCAGCGGTCGAAAGTCCGCGCCTCCTCGTGATCGGTGTCGATGTGGACGATCCGCCCGGCTTCCACCTCGACTCGGATCGGGGTCTTGGTGGTGTAGCAGTACTGGGGGAAGAGGATCATCGGACCGTTGAAGTAGACCACTCCCTCCTCGGTCTCCACCTCCGGAGCGCAGTTGATCATGCACACCCCGTAGCTGTCCCACTGTTGCGACTCCCACACATAGCCCCGCTGGGCATGCCACGGGCTGTCGCCCCGTCTGCCCCGCAGGTCGGTCCCCAGGGGACTGGTGATGTGGATCTCCTGGGTGCCGGCGGTCAACGCCTCGGAGACGTCGGCTCTCCACAGGATGTCGTCGGTGGGGGGCCTGTCGATGATGGAGCGCTCCGGCACCAGGACCTGGAGGATCCGTGCGCCTGCCTGGATGATCGGAGGCAGTCCGGGCGCGTACAGCCAGGTGTTGGAGGCCAGGTCGAAGATGATGTCGGCCGATCTCATGGCGGTAAGCGCCACCTCGGGCGGATCGGTCTCCGGGAACCGGGCGGTGGCCCGGATCAGGGTGACGTCTGCCCCGGTGGCCAGTGCGGCCGCGTACCAGGCCTCGACCATCGCCGGGTTCTTCTCCGAATCGGTGTAGACGACCACCCGTTCATCCGCCGTGACCTGACAGCGCCGCACCGATTCCAATGCGGCCTGGAACAACTCTGGGAATCCCACATCCATTAGCTCACTCCTCTCTTACCGAACCGCCGGAGACCTTTACATCTCCGTCGATCATCACGAATTGCACCGATCGCAGGACATTCAGATCATCCAGGGGATCGCCGTCCACCGCGATGATGTCGGCGGCCTTGCCTTCCTCCAGCACCCCGAAGTCGGGACGCGGCGAGATGACCAGCGCCGCGTCCCGGGTGGCGGACTGGATGGCCCGGTAGTTGTCTATCCCGAAGGTGGTGAAGATGATCATCTCGTCCACGATGTCCCCGAACCCGTCGGTGCCGGTGGCGAAGTGCACCCCGGCATCGAGGGCGTGTCGGAACGAATCGAGATGAGGTTCGAGGATCGCCTCGGCGATCGGGATCCAGGTCTCGGGCATCCCGTACTCGATCCCGTGATGGTAGATGCCCTGCATGGTGGACAGGGTGGGGACCATCGCCACTCCGTTGTCGGCCATGAACTTGGCGTGGTCGGCGTTCAGGTAGATGCCGTGTTCGATGCAGTCAACCCCCGCCTCCAGGGCGTTGGAGATCCCGGGCACGCCGTCGGCATGGGCGGTGATCCGCCGGTCGGCCGAATGCACCGCTTCCGCGGCGGCGGCCATCTCCACCACCGACAGCTCCGGCTGGGAGGGAAGTTCTCCCTCCCGGGTGATCCCCACTCCTCCCGACGCGACGATCTTCACGAAGTCGGCGCCGGCCTTGAGCTGGGCGCGGGCGGCCTTCTTGGCTTCCCAGGGACCGTCCACCTCCGCTCCCCACATCGAGCCGTGCCCGCCGGTCATGACGATCAGCTCCCCGGCGCACACCATCTTCGGACCCAGTAGGTAACCCTCCCGGATGGCCCGTCGGATCATCAGGTCGATGTGCCCCGGCGCTCCGGGGATCCGGGCGGTTGTCACCCCGATCCTCACCAGCCGGCGAGTGTGGTAGACGCCCACCAGCGCGTACATCATGGGCGGCTCCACCACGCTCGGATCGCCGATCGCGTAACGGTCGTGCCCCGAGAGGTGTTCGTGGCAGTCGATCAGCCCCGGCAGGAGCGTTGCCTCGCCGAAATCCAAGACCTGATCCTCGGGCTCTCGGATATCGTCGGCCCGCCCCACCGCCACGATCCTCGACCCCCTGACGCGGACACCGCCGTTGTTAATGGGCGGGCGGTCCTCCCCGGTCAGGACCTGTCTTGCTTGCAGAATCGTCACGGTCATCGGAGGTTCTCCTCTCCTCGGGTCAACGGGGTGTGGTGGGGGGCATGCGGCGCCCAGGCGTAGTGGCAGGCGGCCCGGTGGACCGAGTCGCCAGGTCCGGTCTCAAGGGGAGGGCGGACGGTGGTGCAGTGGTCGGTGGCCAGCGGGCAGCGGGGATGGAAGGGGCATCCTGGCGGCAGGTCGAAGGGACTGGGAGGATCGCCCCCGATCGACCGGGCGTCGTCCCGGCTCTTTCTCTCCAGGCTGGGCGCGGCGGCCAGCAGCGCCTGGGTGTACGGGTGGCGGGGGTCCTCGAAGAGTTCCTCGGTGGCGGCGATCTCAACTATCCGGCCCATGTACATCACCGCCACCCGGTCGCACAGATACCTCACCACGCTCAGGTCGTGGGCGATCAGGATGAGCGTCAGGCCGAGCCGTTCCCGGAGCGAGGCCAGCAGGTTCAGGACGGTGGCCTGGATGGAGACGTCCAGTGCGGAGACCGGTTCGTCGGCGATCAGCACCTCGGGCTCCACCGCCAGGGCGCGGGCGATGTTCACCCGCTGTCGCTGGCCTCCCGAAAGCTGGCGGGGATAGACGTCGGCGATGTCGGCGTCGAGGCCCACCAGCGCCAGCAACTCCACCGCCCGGGCGGCAACCCGGTCGGAAGCCACCACCTTGTGCACCCGGAGCACCTCCCGCAGGGCCTGGCCGATGGTCATCCGGGCATTGAGCGACGAATAGGGGTCCTGGAACACGATCTGGATCTTCTTGCGGTCCGAGAAAGACCGCTTCCCCTCGAACTCCACCCCCTCATACACGGTCTGCCCCGAAGTGGGCGGGTACAGGCCCACCAGGCAGCGGGCCAGGGTGGACTTGCCGCACCCCGACTCGCCGACGATCCCCAGGCTCTCCCCTCGCACCACCTGGAAGCTGACGTCCTCCAGCGCTTGTAACTCCTCGGTGGGCCGACGGAAGATGGCATCTGCCACGGAGCGTCTCGACGAGAAGGCCTTGGACAGGCCGCGCGCCTCGAGGATGGGCCCGGCGGTCACGACGCCCCCGCCAGGACATCGGAGCGTATGCACGCCGTCGCCTGATGGTGGTTGAGGCTCCGGAGGGAGAAAACCCCGTGAGAGCACTCGTCCCGGGCATAGGAGCAGCGCGGCACGAACGGACAGCCCTCGCCGGGATTGACCAGGTCGGGCGGCGATCCCGGTATGGCCACCAGCGGGGTCCGCCCGCGGCTGACGTCGGGCACCGCCCCCAGGAGCCCCAGGGTGTAGGGATGGCGGGACCGCCCGAAAACGGCGTCGATGGTCCCGGACTCGAGGAACTGCCCGGCGTACATCACAGACACGGTCCGGCAGGTCTGGGCCACCACCGCCAGGTCGTGGGTGACGTACACGATCGCCACCCCGGTCTCCTCCGAGATCCGGCTGAACAGCTTGAGGATCTGGTCCTGCACGGTGACGTCCAGGGCGGTGGTGGGCTCGTCACAGAGGATGATCTTTGGTTCGGCCGACAGGGCGATGGCGATCAGCACCCGCTGGCTCAGCCCTCCCGACAGTTCGTGCGGGTAGGCGTCGAAGCGACGAACCGGGTCGGGTATCCCCACCTGGCGCATCAGTTCCAGCGCCCGGTCGCGGGCGGCTCTCCGCCCCAGGCCCAGCCTGTGTCGGGGCGCCTCCGAAATCTGGTGACCCACCCTCACCACCGGGTTGAGGGCGGTCATCGGCTCCTGGAACACGATGCTGACCCCGTCCACCGCCTTGGCGCGCCCCCCGGCCAGGGGGACCTGTCGGCCGGAGACCGAGATTGCCCCGCCGGCGGTGGCGTTCCCGGGGAGGAGCCCCAGGATGGCGCGCAGCAGGGTGGTCTTCCCGCTGCCTGACTCGCCCACTATGCCATGGGTGTGCCCGGCCTCGACGTCGAAGGACACACCCCGCACGGCGTGCACGACGCCCCGGGGCGAAGAGAGCCGCACACGCAGATCCCGCACTTGAAGGAGTGGCGCGCTCATTCGGGACGCAGCCTGTGAGTCAGCCCGTCACCGATCAGGGAGAAGGACAACCCGACGATCACCACCGCGATCCCGGGGATAGTGGACAACTGCCACTGGGTGGTGAGGTAACTCTGTCCCGAAGCGATCATCGATCCCCAGTCGGGGGTGGGGGGAGGAACCCCCAGGCCCAGGTAGCTGAGGGTGACCACTCCCACGATGATCACCACGATGTCCGACATGGCGTAGGTCACCGGCTGGGTGATCACGTTGGGGAGGATGTGGCGCACGATGATTCGCAGGTCCGAGTACCCGAGGGTCTTGGCCGCCATCACGTATTGCTGGCCCCGGGCTGACAACACCTCGCCCCGGACTATCCGGGCATAGGACACCCAGGCCACTATCGCCATGGCGATGAAGATCGACGGGATGCCGGGTCCCAGCGAGAACACCAGGGCGATGATCAGCACGTAGTAGGGGAAGGCGAACAGCATGTCGGTGGCGGCGGAGACCGCCAGGTCGATCCGCCCGCCGTAATAGCCGGCCACCGCCCCCAGGAGCGTCCCGGTCACGAACGGGGTGATCACGGCCCCCACTCCGATCAGGAGGTCGAGCCGCGCCGCATACAGGAGGCGGGTCCACACGTCCCGGCCCAGGTGGTCGGTGCCCAGCAGGTGATCGGAGGAAAGCGGCGCCAGGATCGACTCCAGGTTATGGGCGAGGGGATCGTAGGGGGTGATCCAGGGCGCCAGGATGGCGAGCACGACTATCACCCCCAGAAGGCCGGCGCCGATCATCAGCGAGTACGACCGGCGGCCCCGAGTGGTCTTCTGCGACTCGATGCTCGAGACCGCGGTCATGACAACTGCACCCTGGGATCGAGCGAAGCCCGGACCACGTCGGCCACCAGGTTCACCAGCACCACCAGCAGCCCGAATATCAGCGCCATTCCCTGGACCACTGCGAAGTCGCGTTCCAGCACCGCGTCGATCATCAGGGCGCCCAGACCGGGAAGGGCGAACACCTTCTCCACGATCAGGGTGTTCCCCACCAGCCATCCGAGGTTGACCCCCAGCACCGTGACCGTGGGAATCACCGCGTTGCGCAGTCCATGGGCCCAGAGCACCCGGACTCCGGCCAGGCCCTTGGCTCGGGCCGTGGCGATGTAGTCGGCCTCCATAACTTCGATCAACGACGAGCGGAGGCTCCGGATGGTGAAGGGAGCGATCCCGATCGCCACGGTCAGGCCGGGGAGGATCATGGCGATCAGGCGATCGGGCCAGGTGGCGCCGTACCCGCCGACCGGTAGCCAGTCAATCCGCAGGGCCACGAACGTCAAAAGGAGGATCCCTACCCAGAACGCCGGGAGCCCGAGACCCACCATCGGGATTACCCGCACCACGTGGTCGGGGGTCCGCTCCTCCCTGAGCGCGGCCACCACCGCCAGCGGCAGGGAGATCACCATGGCAAACAGCGCCGAGATCCCCAGCAGCAGGAGGGTGGGGGTGAACCGGCCGGTCACCAGTTCGGTGGTGGGGACGTTGTAGCTCATCGAGGTACCCAGGTCCCCTTGGAAGAGGCCTCCCAGGAACGAGAGGAATTGCTCATGCAGGGGACGATCGAATCCCCACCTGAGATTGAAGGCCTCAATCGCCTCGGCGGGCGCCCGAGGTCCCAGCAGTGTGCGTGCGGGATCCCCGGGCACCAGGTGGATCATGAAGAAGACGATGATCGTCATCCCCAGGATCACCGGGATCATCCTGAGCAGGCGGCGGAGGAAGTACCGAAGGGCCATCTTCGCCGCCGCCTGCTACAGGACTGTCTTTACTCGTCTAGCCAAACGTCCTCCAGGTGGCGCTTGCCGACCGGGTTGACCCACAGGCCCTTGACGCTGTCGCTCCAGGCGAACGGCGCGTCCAGCACCACCAGGGGGATGAACGGCACCTCTTCGGCGTTGAGCGCCTGGATGTCGGAGTAGATCTGTGCTCGATCGGCGTCAGCGAACGTCGTCTGGCCGGCTCTCACCAACTCGACCATGTCCGGGTTGTCATATCCGGTGCTGTAGGAGTCGCCTCCGCCCAGTTCTATATCGAACATGAAGGAGATCTTCTGGTCCGGGTCGGGGATGTCCATCGTCCATCCCGTGAACGCTATCTCGTAGTCGAACACGAAGATGGTGGAGTAGAACTGTCCCGGGTCGATGGTCCGGATCGAGATGTCGATCCCTAGCGGCGCAAGCTGGCCCTGGATGATCTCGACGATGGGCAGGTTCGGCGACTGGTCGCCGACCAGGTACTCGGCCGAGAAGCCGTCCGGCACGCTCGACTGGGCCAGTTCGGCCCGCGCCAGGTCCATGTTGGACTCCAGGCAAGGCGTGTCGGGATCGTGGTACGGCACCGCCGGGGATATCACCGAGCAGGCCGGTCCGCCGTGTCCGAACAGGGCGGCGTTGGCTATGGCGTCCTGGTCGATGGCGTGGGCGATCGCCCGCCGCACGTGGCGGTCGTTGAACGGCTCGATGGTGGTGTTGAAGCTCACCCAGTAGACCGTGGTGGCCGGGAAGGTGGTGGCGGTTATGCCGTCCTTCTCGTTGAGGGAGTCCAACACGTTGAGCGGCACGTTTTGGACGATGTGCGCCTGGCCGCCCTCCAACTGGAGCACGCGGGTGTTGTCGTCTGGGACCTGAGTCCAGGTGACGCTGTCCACATACGGCTTGCCCTCCTGCCAGTAGTTGTCGTTCCTCACCAGCCGGATGTACTCGCCGGGGACCCACTCATCGAAGAGGAAGGGACCGGTGCCGATCGGGTTCTCGAAGAACTCCTCGGCGCTCATGCCTGCGTAGTCGGCGGGCATGATGGCGGCCGCCCACACCGAGAGGTCGGCGAGGAACGGCGCCCAGGGGAAGCTGGTGTTGAACACCACTGTCATGTCGTCAGGAGTCTCGATCGACTCGATGGCCGACAGCAGGAAGCCGAACGCCGCTTCGTCGATCGCCCGCTGTATGGACCACTTCACATCGGCCGAGGTCATCGGCTGGCCGTTGGAGAACTCCACCCCTTCACGCAGGGTGACGGTCCACGACTTCCCGTCCTCGGAGACCTCGGAGGCGCTGGCGAGCCAGGGATCCACCGAGGCCCCGTCGGCGCTGGTGGCGAACAGGGTCTCGAAGATGTGATCGAGGACATAGATGGTGTCGGTCTCCACCGCCGCTCCGGGGTCCAGGGTCGTGTTGTCCCTGTGGCGGGCGAAGATAAGGTCGCCGCCGCGTTTGGGACCGTCCGGGTCCTCTTCCATCATCTCGTCGTCCATGTCGTCTTCTTCGGCCGGCATCTCCTCGTCGTCCATGTCGTCGGCCGGCTCAGGCTCTTCTTCGACGGGCGCGGCCGTCGTAGCGGGAGCGGCAGCGGTGGTTGTTACCTCGGCGGCCGCCGTGGTGGCTGGCGCCTCCTCGGCGTCGTCTCCGCACGCCGCCGCCAACAGCGACAGAACCAAGAGCAATGAAACACCAATCGCTGCCTTCTTCTTGAACAAACTCACTACAACTCCTTCCGTCGCTTTCCAAAAAGGCTAACCCTCAACCTGTCGGTCTTACTGGGGAGGAAGGGATTTAAATGACTAGGAGAGGTATATACCCTTTCCAGGTTCTGTTGGGCGCCGCCGACACGCGACTAAACCGCGATTCCAAGGCACATGCGGAACAGGTGAGATCGGTCGCCGTCGAAAGGGTGGGCAACCTAATCGGTCACATGCCGCTTGATCTCATGGGCCAACTGGACGACGCTCTAAGGCTCCACCTGGCCATCTGAGTCGGAGACCGCGCTTGCGAGCGGTTCGTTAAGGTTTTTGCTGCACAGACGGGCTAGCCAGACTATGGCCACCGATCGAATCTATGACAGGCAAAACGTCTCCATCCACATCGCTGTCATGGAGGGCCAAACTCCCGAATCCGGGGGAGTGCTTTGGGTCAGCGCCAGTGTCCGAGTTTCGCTTGGAATCTTGCAAAGCCGGCCAGCCGGTCTGCGCTCTCGTTGAGAGGACAACCGCCGTGGGCCCTGACCAGTTTCCAGTCGATGTCGTCTCTCAGGAGCTCATCGATCTGTTTTATCAGGTCGATGTTCTTGGGTACGCGGCCGTTAGGTCTTCGCATGCCGTTCCTTCGCCATTTCTCGAGCCAGACAGTGAAGATGTTTATCACGGGGGCTTCCGCATAGATCAGTAGCGGCCTGTCGGGATGGGACTTGAGCAGCATCAGCACAGCAGTCAATTCCATGCGGATGTTGTTAGTTCGTGGACAGTTTCCCCACGCCCAGGTCCCTTCGGCGGTGACCCACGCCCAACCGCCCCGTCCCGGTGCGGGACTGTCCGCAGCCCCGTCTGTGCCCGCCTTCAGTTTTGACATCAGCCGACTCCGGGGCCGAGCCCAAACGCCGCTTCGACCGTCTTGATGGTGTGCTCGTCGCGCATTCGGCAGGCGGAGAGTTGTGAGGCGAAGAGACCCTTCCCACGGACGGCATCCTCCAGGGGCCGTGTGCCGAGCCATCTGACCGGCACAACCATCTCGGTGACTTCCGGGTCTTCAGAGGCCGCGGCGTCCCGCCACCAATCGAGACCTGCCTGATCCAAGAGCGATTGTTCCTCTCCGTTGACCTTGACCGTGGCGTCCCGCGCGGGGACCATCTCGCCGGTTACCAGGCCTATGCCGACATAGCCGGCTCCGCCCACGTATGCGAACACCCGCTTTCCCGGTGTGAGGCTCCGGAGCGGCTTCCAGTACCAAGATCCCCCTCCGGCGTTGAGGAATCCGTACTTGCTCGCAATCAACCAGCGGCCGGGGGAATCGACTCGGCCGAGAATGGCGTAGAAGTCCCGGTCATTCCACGGCCGACCCTTGGGCCGCCATGGTCGCCCCGGCGACCCGTCGGTCGGGACAGGATCGAGCAGCCAAGTCCGGGCGAGGTAGTCACGGCCGTCATCGCGAAAGTGGCGGAAAAAGACCGCGTTGATCGGCACGCCGTAGGAATCTGCAAGGAACTCGACGATGCGATCAGAAGTCGGGTCGAGTTCGGAGGCGATGATCGTGAACTGCTGATCGGCATTGACCACGTCGGGAAGGGGGCTGGAGAATTGCTCCGCGAAGGCCTCACCGAGGCCGGTCTCGCCGTCTTGGTGGTCGAGATATATCTGCTCCAGGTCGTCTAGGCCCAGACCCCGGGCCCAGGACCCGTAGTCGAGCGCCTGGGCGACGACGTCGCGAGGCGTCCGATCGCGCTTGAGTTCAAGGACATGGACTCGACCGTCGGCATCGAGCCCCAGAAGGTCTATGAACCCGCCGTACCCGGTTCGCACCTGCCTTCCGATGACCAGCAGGTCAATCCCGCTCATGCCGGGATCCTCGGCCAGCATGTCCTCAAGGCGCTGCTCGAGGTCGAGCGGCGACGACGCCAGAGGACGCGGCCCGTCCTCGGTCATACGCCAGATCGCCATTTCTACAGCCATAATCGGGGTCCTCTCAGGTGCAGACCATTATGCCACCGGTCGGCCACACCTGTCCAACCGCGGTCGCCACCCACGACAGCAGGTCGGGCCGGCGCCGGCGATGGGTCTCGGTTGGGAGGGGTTTCAGTCTTGGTCGGGGAGGATGCGCTCCCACCACTTGCGGGCTGCGGGTATGCCCCCCACCCCGAAAGCGATGGCGAGGGTAACTCCCACGGTGCCTACCACGCCCATGAACAGCGTGTTCACGATCTCCTCGGCGATGTTCAGGGTGTTCAGCGCGGCGAGGGCTCCGAAACCTATGACCATCCAACGGGCCACCGGCGGTAGCCAGCTGACGCCGTGCTCCTGGGACCACGGCGTGGAGACCTCCGCCAGGAAGGCGCCCACTGCGGCTGCGACGATCACGACAATGATCGCCACCACTACCAGAGGCAGGTAGGAAATGAGGGCGCTGAGCAGATCGCTCAGGTGTTCGATCTCCAAGGTCTGGGCGGCGAGCAGCAGGACCACCAGCAACATGATCCAGTACACCGCCCGGGCCACCACCTCCGTGGCGCTCATACCCGCGTCTTTCATGCGTTCGCCGAGCCCGGCTCTTTCCAGGAGCCCGTCGAGGCTGATGCCTTGGAGCAGGCGGGCGACCGCCCGGTAGATAAGGCGCGCCACCACCCAGCCGGCGAGCAGAATGACCACGGTCCCGAGTAGCTTGGGCAGGAAGGTGATCACGTCCTGCCAAGCCGCCTCCAGGCCGCTTGATATACCTTCGACAAAGTCAGACACTTCTGACCTGATCCTTTCTTGAAGTGGGGTCCCAAAGACGTGGGAACCCAACGCGGAACTAACTAAGCCAACCCGCCTTGCGACGGGCCAACACCTAATACCCTACGCAGTCTTCCGCCCCTCGGGGGGCCTTTCTTCACAGGTTTGGTTGCGCCCGGGGAACAAACCAGTTGGAAGCGGGGCTCTCATGGGGGATGGGCTCCTGTCTTTCCATCACCTCCACCACCTCTTGGGCCAAAGACCACGCTGGCCGTGAACCCCTTGCTCGCCCACTCCCAGCCATGCCGGGCACTCGGTAGGATGGGTCGGAGACCTCGCCGACCCGAACAAACCGCGGCAAGGGGCCGCAGGCGGCGACCAGAGATCTCCCCAGGGGGTAGCCATGAACATCCGAAGGTTCACCGAAGTCGAGGCCTACCAGCATGCCGATGACGGCTACTACTACCGTCCTTTGGTCGCCGGGAAGGAACTGTTCTCTTACGTGGCTCATGTGCCCGCCGGCGGTTACATGCCGCCCGACGCCGAGGAGGCCGAACTGTTCGAGCTCTCGCTGTTCATGCTGGAGGGGAATCTCGACGGGATCCTCGACACCGACCGGATCGCCTTGGCACCCGGCGATGCGCTGCACATCCCCAGGGGCATGCCCTTCGGAGTGGAGAACCGGGGTTCCGCCACGGTCTCGTTCGTGCTCAGCTTCGCACCGCCCCCGCCCGGGGTGGACCTCGACAAGATGAAGGAGCAGGCCATCGAACGGGGCAGGAACGTGATCGAACCCTCCGACGTCGAGGACGTGGTGGGCCCGGTCACCTTCCCCGGATAGGGATCATGACGGTCGGAGACCCCGGCCATCCGATCGGCGGGAACGCCGCCACCCTGCCATGACATTCCGCGAGGAGGACCGGTCCGTCGAGGTCGACGGCGCAACCCTGGCCGGGACCCTGACGCTCCCCACCACCGACGGACCGTGGCCAATGACCCTCCTCCTGGGAGGGACGTTCTCGGACCTCCGGGATGCGGATGTTGATCCGAGGCGCCGCGCCGGAGTGCCCAAGCGGGGCATGTACAAGATCCTCGCCCACGGTTTGGCGGAGGCGGGCATCGCCTCCTACCGCTTCGACCGGAGAGGCGCCG
Organism: Acidimicrobiia bacterium; assembly: GCA_965209025.1. Lineage (GTDB taxonomy): Bacteria > Actinomycetota > Acidimicrobiia > Spongiisociales > ZC4RG35 > Bin76. The sequence continues at coordinate 2,523,050 of OZ242375.1, forward strand.
GCGAGAGCACCGGGGAGTTCGGTGTGGAGCGCGCCCAGGAGGTGGCCGACGCCGGCGCGGTGTGGCGCTGGGTCAGGGCTCTGCCCGAGTGCAACGGAAAGGCCGCCATGCTGGGTCACAGCGCCGGCGCCTACGTCCTGTGCAGGGTGGCGCTCGAGGTCGGCCAACCCGATGCGGCCGTGCTGCAGGGCGCCCTGTACCGGTCCATCGCCGATCTGTTCAGGTACAACTCCGGCCTGGTGCGCGACTACATGCGACTCGGCGAAGAGCAGGCGGCGTGGGTCAGGGAGCATTCTCCCGATGCCTACGAGACCGCCCTGATGCTGGACGCCATGGTGGTAGCCATAGAGCGTGGCGATGCCGTCGTAGAAGCCGAGATCGACGGCGAGCCGATCACCCGCGACCTTTCCAGCCTCCGATACGACCTGGACTTGCCTCCCGAGGACCAGTTCCGCCTTCTCGCCGCTCCCACTCTGGTCCTCCACTCTTCGGAAGACCTGAACGTCCCGGTGGAGGACGCCTTCGACACCGTCCGCGCCCTGTGGGCCGCCGGCAACCGGGATGTCGAACTGCGGATTCTCCCGGCCGGCAACCATTCGTTCCAGTTCGACGCCGAGGACTACGAGACCCGGGTGCAGGAGAAGGTCACCATGCGGAATTTCGCCCGCCCGTTCGATCCGCTGTACCCGGCCGTCGTCATCGACTACCTGTCGCGGAGACTCGCCTGACCCGACTGCGGGCCGGTTAGTTCCTCTCTGGCTTGCCCCTGCGCGGAGTGGGGGAGGGGTCTTGGAGACTCCTGCCTGATCGGGCGACCCTACGATCCGACAACGATGAGAGCGGGGAGAGAAACAATCCCCGTCTCTTTGTTCTGTTCGGTCATCATCCTTCAGGTAGTCTGCACTGTTTCTGCATATTCTCCGTTTATAACGCCTTGTTTACATGATTTATCTGTCTATTATGACCCTTATCATGACGTTTACTACATACACTCTGCCGAGGTGAGAGAGATCGACAGAATAAGAACTCGGCGAGCCGCTCGTGCGTTGGCGGCCTTCACGGTTGTGTTGGCCCTATGTTCCGGCGCAGCGTTGACGGTCGTTGCGCAGACATCCGGCGGAGTGTCGTGTTCGCCGGGTCCGTCCTCTATCGAGGTGTCGTGGAACAGGGAATCCCACACGTTTCAGTACACGGCGTGGGTGAGGCACTCCTCGGGCTGGGAGTCGGGACAGATTGTGGACCCCGTCGAGATCACCTCTGCGACGTTCAATGGATTGCCCCTAGGCGACTACACCGTGTGGGTGGTCCAACAAACCATCGGCGGAACGTGGTACAAACTCGGGGAGGCGAGTTGCACGGTGGCCACCACCGAGACGACCACCACGACCACCGCGCCTACCACGACCACCCCGCCTACCACGACCACCACGACGGCGCCGCCGAGTTGGCCCGGCGTTCTGTCATGTTCGCAGGCGGGAACGTCCGGGTTGACGGTGTCTGTGACGGGGGCGGTCGGGGCCCTTGCCTGGGAGGTGTCTTTGAGGCATTCCTCGGGGTATCCGAAACTGGGGAGTTCCACGCCCCTCGACGGAAGCGCCACGGGTGAGTTCTCGACCCAATTCGACAATCTCGCTCAGGGACGCTGGGACGTGTCCGCGACCGTGACCTTCGATTACAGCGATTCGAACCAGCGGCGCCAGCTCAACAGCACCAGCTGCACCGTGTCCTCCCCGACGCCCGCCACCGCCATCCCGCCGACGCCCACAGTCACCACCCCTGTCGAGGACGAGACCGGCATCCCTGAGCCCACGATCACGCCTGCCGAGGATGAGATCGGGAGTTCCACCCCCACAATCACCACGCCTGCCGCCGGCTTATGGTGGCCCGCCGCCCGCGGGCCCGACTAGACCCGTAGTTCACTGGCGACGAAGTGGGCGGTCGTCTGCCCGAGTCAACCGAGGGAACCGAGTTGGTCTGCCGTTCACGATGAATCAGGCGAACAGGTAGTCGACGACGCCATCGCCTGTCATGAAACGCGCTTGATGTCCTCGACCAGGAGGCTAAGGCCTTAGTCACTATCTCGGTAGGGGGGTTGGTGCCGTGTCCTGGTTGTCCTTACCCCGTCAGCAGGTCGTTTAGGCGGTAGAGAAGGGCAATGATCTGTGCTCGCGTTACTGTTCCGGTCGGGATCGAACCGGCCCTCTCCTACTCCCGTGGTTACTTTTCCGGCCACCGCCCATCCGATCGCCGCATCGGCCCAGTGCCCGGCCGGCACATCCGAGAACGTATCAGAGCCCGGGGAAAGGTCGGATGGTGGTTGGTCGGTTAGAAGATTGTGGAGCCTGTAGAGGAAGGTCACTATCTGTGCGCGGGTTACTGTTCCGTCGGGATCGAACCGGCCCTGTCCCACTCCGGTGGTCATCTTCGCGTCCACGGCCCACCTTATGGCCTCTTCCCCCCAATGCCATGGGCTGACATCAGCGAAGGTCCCTCCCCACTTCCGGGCATCATACGCTTCCCACCAAGCATCGTCCGCGGCTTCATAGTCGGCGAGGGCGGTACCGTAGGCCGCCGCGGCGGCGCCGAGAGCAGACCGAGCCGCCAGAGCGGACCGGGCAGCGTCCAACCCTCCGGCCTTGGCAGTGTCCCTGCTGCCTGCCATTGCCTCCAATGCCCTGTCTGCCTCGGTTGCAGCGGTGCGGAGAGCTTCCAGCACATCGGCGGGGCTGGCGGAGGCGTCGCTCCCGCGAGCCTGAGCGTTGCCAGCGGCCAGTAACGCATCTTGGTATGCGTCGTTGGCGTCCTCCAGTTCAGAAGCGGCCGAGTCCTGCGCATCCCGGTAAGGCTGGAGCGCGTCGTTCCATTCATCAAGAGCATCCCCCAGGGTCTCCCACTCCCCGGCAGTCGCCTCGTACCGCGCATTATTGCGGGCGGAGCGAGCTTCGAGATCCTCATCGGTCAATAGGGCCCGCCAAGTTGAACGGGCCCGGTCCCACGCGGTGTTTCGTGCCTGGAACGCTGCCCGGTCGGCATCCAGGTTGTCTTCGATGGTCTCGCGATCTGATTCCAAGAGGGTCTGGACCGCGGTTAGAGCATTGTGGACCGCCGTTAGGCCGCGGGTGCGATCCTGAGCGGCGGATAAAGCAACCGCCAGAGCGGCCGTGTCACCTGTGGCGACACCCGCAGCGGCTGTGCGGAGACCATCCTCGGCGGCCTGGAAAGCCGGAAGAGCGTCATCGTCATAGGCAGTCACAGCAGATTCATAGGCCGCCTGATCTAACTCCGGTGTTTGATAAACAAGCTGCGCCTGGCGCAGCCCTCGCCAATAATCCCAGGCTTGGCTGTAGGCGTCGAAGAGAGCATGGAGGCGGGCTATGTCGCGGTCGGTGGCTTCAGGGTTTGGTACACCGTTGGCCAGGTTGTGAAATCGGTAGAGAAAGTCAACCACCCGGGCCCTGTTGACTGTCCCGCTCAGATGGAACCGCCCCTCCTCCACCCCTTCGGTTATATTGGCGGCCACGGCCCATCCGATAGCCTCGTCTGCCCAATGCCCGGCGGGTACGTCCGAGAAAGAGTCGGAGCCCTGCGGGTTGGCCGCACTCAACGGAGCGACCACACCTATCAACAAGGAAGCGACAATCGCTCCGGAAACCAGGGGAGTTCGCAGGGGTCTCACATCCCCGCAACGTCGTCGCCCGCGACCGCTCGGCGAGGCATCCGACGCGGTTCTTGGTCAACCTGGCTCTTCTGGTCTCTCATCCCGTGGTTTCCTCTTCTGTTTCCGGTTCGAGTAGCAGCGATCTGACAACGATGAAGAGCGAGGGAGAAGTTCCCGTCGCCTTTCCCGCGTGTTAGGCCGTCATCATCCAGGCCGCATTCGCTCAAAGGGCGCTTCTGCACTGTTTCTACATGTAATCGGGGCATATTACCGAGATTATGTGATGATAAGCGAAGCCTATGTTTGGCGACCATAACGGTTCCTACATATACTCTGTCGATATGAGACGAATCGACAGAAAAAGAACACGGTCAGTAGGGCGCGCGGTTGCCGCCTTTGCGGTTGTCCTTGCCCTAATGCTGGGCACGGCTCTGACGGCTGGGGCACAGACGACGACCACAACGGCGCCGCCGGGGGGGACCGGCGTCTCTCCGACGACCACAACCACCTTGTTGCCCGATACCCGGCTCGCCGGTCATTCGCCCACCACCACCTTGGCTCCCGACATCGGGCTCGCCGGCCATTCGTCCCCCCCCGAGTCTCCCGAGGACCAGGTCGGCGGCTTGTAGTGGCCGCCGCCCGCCGGCCCGACCAGACCTGTCGTTCACCGGCGATGATCCAGATGATCGTTCTGTCCGGGCGTCAACCAAGCAGAACCGAGCTGCTGTTCCATTACCACAAGTCAGGCGAAGGGTGGCCGGCCAAGTCGGAGCCTGCGGTGGTCTCGGCAGCACGCGGTCGCGCAGAGCAGGGCAACGTTGAGCGGTCCTGTAGGTGAGCGCTGATCTGAAGCCGAACAAGCTGGCCATGGGAGTGGCGGCCGTCGCGGCCGCAACACTGTTGTTTGGAACCGGCTGTGGCAACGGCGCGGGCGATGAGGCATCGGCGCCGTCGATGTCCGATCCTGCGGCCTACACGAAATTCGTGGTGGACCGGGCCATCACCCGTTATGAGACAGAAGGGCTGGATGCCGCGCTTGCCCACTTCAACAGCCCGGACAGCATCGATGATCAGTGGTACGTGTTCGTCATCGACGAGAGTGACACGGTGATCGGCCACTACGACCCCGACCGGCGGGGCCTGGACGTCAAGGGCTGGGTGGGCACCGACGTCAACGGCTACAACTTCGGTCCCCAGATGCTTGCCGCCCCAGAGGCGGGCCGCTGGGTGCCCTATGTGTATGTCAACCCCGCCGCGGGGACCCTGGGTGAGGGAGGCGCGTTCGAGTTGAAGATCGCCTGGGTCGTCCGCCACGACGGGCTGCTGTTCGGCTCGGGCTGGTACATCAACACCGAGGACTTCGCTCCGCAGCTCATCTCCGAGGCGGCCGAGCATTTTCGCCACGGCGGGCTGGAAGCCGCTTTGGAGTACTACAACGACCCCCTAGGTATCTCGGTGGGCCTCATACCGATCGCGGAGTACTACAACAGAACCAAAACGCTCGACGGGTACTTCTCTGGAATTATCGCAGCCCGCGACGGCGAGATCCTGTCCCACATAGATCCCGGGCTTATCGGAACCGACGTCGAGGATCTCCTGGGGCCGGCCGTGCGCAACGCCACCGCCGAAGGCACATGGATCACCGCCGAGGACAACCCCGCCGAAGCCGGGGGCCCCCAGGCGATGCGCTTCTGGGTCATCGACGTGGACGGCACCCTGATCGGCGCCGGCTGGTACAACGATCCAGACGACTGAAGCAGCCGAGCCCGCAAAACACAGTGGTGGCAGCCGACCACCGGACTTCCTAAAGCCTCTTCCCATCGCTGCCGGGCGCCCTGCCGCGTTGTTGTAGCGCCCGGCTGGTTGCGGAGGGATCGTTTCTCAGCCCGCTCTTCTCTATTTCCCTTTCGCTGGCGCATTTGGTAAAGTGATAATGATTATCATTATCATATAGAAAGTCTGTTACCCAGGAAAGGATTCTTTTTCGCATGACCAATCTGAGAGTTTCCAAGTCTTCGCCACTTGGGAGCATTCGAGCGATTGCCGTACTGGCTGCATTGCTGTTGGTGTCGTCAGCCTGTGGAGGGGACGAAGCCGACACCACCGAAGCCGCGCCCGCCACAACAGCGGCGCCAACCACCACCGCCGCGCCAACCACCACCGAAGCCATGGATGATGACGACCATATGGACGACGATGATCACGCCGATCATGAGGACGATGATCACGCCGATCATGACCATGACGACGACGACCATATGGATGATGACGATCACGCTGACCATGATCACGACGACGATGATGACCATATGGACGACGATGATCAAGCTGATCATGACCATGAGGATGATGATGACCACATGGAGGACGATGACGATGATCACGCCGATCATGAGGACGATGACGACCATGCCGATCATGACCATGAGGACGATGACGACCACATGGACGACGAAGATCACATGGACGACGACCACGCCCTGACGGTCACCGACGGGAGTGGGCGGGAGATCACTCTCGACAGTCCCGCCGAGCGGGTGCTGTGCGTGCAGGACAACTGCACCGACCTCACCTCCGACCTGGGAATCGTGCCGGTCGCCATGCACCGGGGCGACGGGTGGGGGAGCTTTGCCGCCTATTACGGCGATGGCGCCGCGGCGATCCCTGTCCTTGGTGATCGCATGTCGGTGGAGGAAGTCGCCCAGTATGAACCGGACCTGATCATCGGCCGGGTCGGCGAGGAAGAAGTGCGCGACGCCCTAGAGATCGTCGCTCCGGTGTACCTGGTGGACATCGGCGGCGTCGAGACCCTCAAGGAGGGATGGATCGATGTCGGCCTCCTCACCGGTAGAGAAGATGAGGCGGCGGCGGCCGTCGCCCGCTTCGAGGCCAACGTCGGAGGCCTGGCGGCCAGCCTTCCCGACGGAGCGGTCGATACCAGGGTGGCCGTCGGCTTCGGCGATACCAACTGGATGATCTGGGACTCCTCCTCGTTCTGCCGGTTCCTCCATGCCGAGGGTGCGGGGACCTGTGTCTTCCCCGACCAGGGGGTCTCCGAGTGGGGCTCTCCCGACAGCGAGTTCTCCTGGGAGTTCATCCTGGAGGTCGATCCCGAGGTGTGGGTGATGATCACCTGGCCCGGGAGCGCCCGAAAGGACACCGTCACCGCCGAAGTCTGGCTGCAGACCACCGCTCATCGCGAAGGCAGGGTGTGCGAGGAGGACTCGGCCGGTTCCTTCGGTCACGGACTGCTGATGCTCCAGTGGGCGTACCAGTGTTATCTGAACGCCGGATGGCCCGACCTCTACGACTACCCGGGCGACCTGTCGGTGTGGTTGCCGGCGGGCCGATAGCAGACCATGTAAATGTAAGGAGGGCTGTCTTCCTTCGCTCGCAGCCCTCCTTCCTCCGAGGCGAGAGGGCCGCCGGTTCCTGCGGCCCTCCTCCTCCCTGAAGGTGAGAGACTCCTTATACCGGAGCCGATGGATGCGCGCAGCCGGGGTGGTGGCTGCCATCGCCTCCCTTTGCGCGCTGGTGGCCGTGGTGTCGCTCATGCAGGGAACGCCCGACCTGTCGGTCGGGGAGGTCCTGGAAGCCCTCTTCGGTTCCGAGTCGGAAGGGAACCGCCAGTTCATCGTCCGGAACCTGCGGCTTCCCCGGGTGATCGGCGCAGTTGTGGCCGGCGCCATGCTGGGCGCTTCGGGTGCGGTGATGCAGGACACCCTCCGCAACCCCCTGGCGGGGCCGGAGTTGATCGGAGTCTCCGCAGGGGCGTCCCTGGCGGTGGCCACCATCATCGCTTTCCGGCTCCCCTTCCCGGGAATCGCCCTGCCGATCGCCGCGCTGGTGGCCGGACTGGCGACCGGAGCGGTGATCCTGTCGCTGGTGAGCCTGAAATCCAACCCCATGCGGATGCTCCTGGTGGGAGCCGCCTTCACCGCTCTGCTGAACGCCCTGGTGATCGCGGTCATCACCCTGGCGCCCAACTTCGGGGGCGTCTCGGTGATCTACCGCTTCCTGGTGGGAAGCCTCTCCGACGTCCAGTGGGAGGAGGTCCGCCTGGTCGCTCCCTGGACCGTGACCCTCCTCGGCGTATTCATCCTTGCGGGGAGGCCGTTGAACATCCTCAAGCTGGGTGACGAGGTGGCCGAAGGTCTCGGCGTCGGCGTCCGACGGACCAGGGCGGTCCTGTTCGCATCGGCGGTCCTGCTGGTGGCGCCGGTGATCGCCATCGCCGGGCCGATCGGCTTCATAGCCCTGGTGTCCCCGCACATCGTCCGCCGGTTGCTTCGGACTTCCGACGCACGGATCGTGGTGCCGCTGTCGGCCGTTGTGGGTGCGATCCTGGTCCTGTCGGCCGACATGGCCGCCCGCCTGGCGCTCCATCCCCACGAGATCGCGGTCGGCCTGTGGACGGTGGCGCTGGGCGCTCCGGCGCTCCTGGTGCTCATGCAGCGCGGGATCCTGAGGAGGGGGGCCCTCTCGTGATTGGCGCCTCTCCCAATGGCCACCGCCCCGGAGGCGTTTCCAGCCCGGGGGTCCGATCACGGCGGACGCTGGCGCTCCTGGGTGCGCTGCTCTTGGCCGTGATGTTCGCCTACGTGATGCTGGGCCCGGTGATCTTCGGTCCCGAACAGGTCTGGAGGGCCCTGGTCAACCAGGCCGACGAGGTCTTTCACCGCATCTCGGTGTGGGAGGTGAGGGTTCCCCGGGTCTTCATCGCCGCCCTGGCGGGCGCCATGCTGGCCTCCTCGGGTGCGTTCCTGCAATCGGTCCTCCGCAATCCCCTCGCCGCTCCCGCCACGGTGGGGGTCACCCAGGGCGCGGTTCTGGGAGCGGTCCTGGCGCTGGCCGTCAGCTTCGGATCGGAGGGAGCGCTCGACGACCTCAACGCCTTCGTGCCGATGGCGGCCATTGTTGGCGGACTCCTCGCCGGCGGTCTCGTCTTCGCGCTGAGCTACCGGCGGGCCGGCACCGACCCCGTCCGGCTCATCCTCACCGGGGTGATCGTGGCCGCCGCTGTCTCCTCGGTCACCTCGTTCATAGTGCTCATCTCGGGCAGCCACATCGACTCGATCGTGAGGTGGCTGGTGGGGTCGCTCGGCAACAGGACATGGGAACACCTAGCCTTCCTGGTCCCGGTGGCCGTGCTGGTCCTCCCCCTGGTGGTGATGGCTGTCCCCCTGGCCAACGCCCTGCAACTGGGAGACGCCCCCTCGGTGAGCCTGGGGCTGCGGACCGAGGAGGCCCGCGCCATCACCCTCATGACCGCGGTGGTGCTGGCCGCAGGATCCGTGTCGGTGGTGGGGGGCATCGCCTTCCTGGGTCTGATCGCCCCGCACCTGGCGCGCACCCTGGTGGGATCCGACCTGAGGCGGCTCTTGCCCTGCTCGGCTCTGGTGGGGGCCATCATCCTGGTCAGCGCCGACCTCCTGGCAAGGGTCTTCTCCCTCGACTGGATCCCCTTCTGGGACATCCAGACCGAGAGCGGCAGCCGCGTGCCCGTAGGCGCATTCACCGCCCTGGTGGGAGCGCCCTTCTTCCTGTACCTGATGAGAAAGCGCATGCGATGACCGAACACGAGCCCATCAAGTCAAGTCCCGCCTTCACCACCGATGAGGTCTCCACCGGCTACGGGAGCCACGTGGTGTCCCGCCGGCTCAGCCTCACCATCGAACACGGGACCAGGACCGCTCTGGTGGGTCCCAACGGATCGGGGAAGAGCACCACCCTCAAGACCCTGGCGCGCCTGATCGCGCCGCTCCGGGGCGCCGTCTACCTTTCCGGCGAGGACATAAACCGCCTACCTACCCGCCAGGTGGCCCGGCAGATGGCCATCCTTCCCCAGGTCCACGAGGTCCCCGCCGAACTCACCGTCATGGAACTGGTCGAACAGGGCCGCTTTCCCCATGTGGGCGCCCTGGGGATGCTTCGGCGCCGGGATGACGAGGCGATCCAGGACGCCATCGGTATGACCCGCCTCGCAGACTTCGTCCACCGTCCCATCGACACCCTCTCGGGCGGCGAACGCCAGCGCGCCTGGATGGCACTGGCGCTCTCCCAACAGACCGACATCCTCCTGCTGGACGAGCCCACCACCTTCCTCGACGTTGGCCACCAACTGGACCTGCTGGAACTCATCACCGGTCTGAACCGCGACCGGGGAGTGACCATCGTGATGGTGCTCCACGACCTCAACCATGCCGCCCGGTTCTCCGACCGCATGATCGCCATGTCCGGCGGCGACGTGGTGGCCGACGGCCCTCCCGAAGAAGTGTTGACTCCCCGGCTCCTCCGCGACTGCTTCGGCGTCGAGGCCTCGGTGGTCAACGACCCGGTGACCGGCTCGCCCATGTGCATACCCCACTCACCGATATTCTCCGATGACGAGGAGCATGCGGCGAACGGATAGAGCAGAAGAGAACGGACGCACCTTCCGGGTTCCGTTGATGATCGGGGGGACGGCCCGGCGATGAGCGCGGGATGGAACGGTCGCACGATCCTGTCCGACCTGGGGGTCGGTCCGGTGATCAACGCTCACAACGACCTCACCGGCCTGGGCGGCAGCCTTCCCACCGGGCCGGTCCTCGAAGCGATTGCGGCGGCGAATGAGGCATTCATCGAGGTCGAGAGCCTCTCGGACGCAGCCGGGGTGGCCATCGCCGAGATGCTGGGGATCGAGGCGGCCCTGGTCACGCCGGGAGCCGCCGCCGGAGCGGTGTTGGCCACCGCCGCCTGCATCACCGGAGGAAAGGACGACCTGGTGGCCCGGTTACCGGACACCACGGGGATGGCCTGCGAGTTCGTGGTTCCCGCCGACGTGAGGACCTTCTACGACCGCAGCCTCGAAGGCGCCGGTGGGAAGATCGTGCTGGCTGGAGAGGCCGGTTCCACCACCGCCTTTGACATCGAGGGCTGCATCACCGAGCGGACCGCCGGGATCTTCTTCTACGCTCCGGGAGGGTCCGGGGAGATCGGGTTCGAACAGGTCCTCGCCATCGCCAAGCGCCACGACCTGCCCCTCATAGTCGACGCCGCCGAGCAGGTCTATCCCTTGGGGAATTTCAGCAAGTACGTCCGGGCAGGCGCCGACTTCGCCACCTACAGCGGCAAGTTCTTCGGCGCCGGTTCCATGGCGGGCATCCTCACGGGCACGGCTGCGGGGATCTCGGCGGCCCGTAAGAACAGCTACCTGGCCTTCGAGGGTCCCAACGCCTTGGCGTTCGGGAGGCACATGAAAGTGGGGCGGAGCGAGATAGTGGCCGCCTACGCGGCGCTGAAACAATGGCTGGAGATGGACCACTCCGAGCGCTTCCGCCGCTACCGGAGGCTTCTCGACAACATGCGCACCCGCCTCGCGGGGTTCTCGTTCCTGAGCTTCGCCTACGCAGACGGTTCGGTGACCTCCGAGCCGAAGCCGCCCGATTCCCTCCGGATCACCTTCGACCGCTCCCGCTCGCCCAAGACCCTGGCCGAGGTGGTGAGGGAGTTGCACCAGGGGGAGCCGTGCATCATCCTCCGTCCGCACTACCAGTGGGTCGATCCCGACCGGGACTACATGGACATCCGGGTCTCCACCCTCCAGGACGGCCAGGAGATGATCATCGCCGAGCGGCTGGCGGAGATCCTGGAGGACCGGGACTGGTGAACCAGGCCCCGGAGTCCGGCATGTGGGAGCGCTACCGGCGGGCCGAAGCAATGCTCCACCGCAACGTCAAGTCGTTGGTGTTCAACCTGGAGACGACGGTGCACTGGCTCCCCGACTCCAGTGCTTTCTGGTACCGCTCCGAGTCGGCCTCGGGGCAACGGTTCATGCTGGTCGACGCACTCACCGGCCGCCAACAGCAGGCGTTCGATCACAGGGGAGTGGCGCAGGCGCTCACTGAAGCCCTGGGATGGGAGATCCTCCCGTCCGGTCTCCCATTCGAGACCTTCGAGTTCACCTCCCGAGGGTCCCGCATCCGCTTCAAGGTCGATGGTCGGCAGTGGGAGTGCGGGGTCGACGGTTCCGAGTTGGCGGTGCTGCCCGATCCCGCACCGACAGATGCGCGGGGGAGTCTCTCTCCATCGGGGAGGTACGAGGCAAGGATCGACGCCGGCAACCTGGTGCTAGTCGACCGCGTAAGGGGTTCCACCACCGCTCTCACCGACGACGCAGGACCCGCCAACGGCTACGGGTCGTCGCCGGAGGGCCGCAACTCGGTGGTCACCGACCGACTCCGAGAGCGCGAGACACCCCCAAAAGTGGTGTGGTCTCCCGATGAGCGCTATCTCCTCACCCACCGCCTCGACGAGCGACGGGTCGAGGTGTTGCACCTCCTCCAGGGCGCTCCCGAAGGATCGCTGCGCCCCCGGGTGCACTCCTACCGCCAGGCCTTGCCGGGCGATGCCGAGTTGCCGCTGGCGCAACTGGTGGTGTTTGACCTGGAGACGGCCGGGCGCACCGACCTAGGGTGGCGGCCGCTGCCGTCGCCGTTCCTAACTCCCATCGAACTGAATCACATCTGGTGGGCCTCCGGCTCGGACGCGGTCTTCTTCCTCGACTGGGACCGGGACCGCCGCACCGTCCGCCTGGTCTCGGCCGACCCGGCAACCGGTGAGTGCACGGTGGTGGAGGAGGGGAGCGAGACGCCCATCGACCTCAACGCCGTGTACTACGGCCGTCCCAACGTCTGGGTGGCGAGGGATCGCCGGGAGATCATCTGGTACTCGACCAGAAGCGGCTGGGGTCACCTCTATCTCCTGGACGGCAACGGTGATCCCATCAGGCAGTTGACCGGCGGGGAGTGGGTGGTCACCGACCTGGTGAGAGTCGATGAGGAGACCCGGACCGCCTTCTTCATGGGCACCGGGAGGGAGCCGTCTCGCGACCCCTATTACCACCACCTCTATGCGGTGAGCCTCGACGGAGGAGAGCCGGCGCTCCTCACGCCCGAGGACGCCGAGCATGGCGAGTGGCCTCCCTTCGTCGACTTCTCGCCCGACGGTCAATACTTCGTGGACCGCTATTCCCGGATCGACCAGCCGCCGCGGACGGTTCTCCGCAAGTCCACCGGCGAGTTGGTGGCGCAGGTGACCGAGACCGACGTCTCCGCCCTCCTGGCCACCGGGTGGAGATTCCCAGAGCGGTTCACCGCCAAGGCAAGCGACGGCCAGACCGACCTGTGGGGGATGATCGTCCTGCCCCATGACTTCGATCCCGCCCGTAGGTACCCGGTGATCGAGAGCATCTACCCGGGTCCCCAGGCCACCAGGACTCCCCGCGCCTTCACCGACGTGGTGGGGGAGAGCACTCGATGTCTCGCCGACCTGGGATTCGTGGTCTTCACCGTCGACGGCCGGGGCACGCCGGGCCGGTCCAAGGCTTTTCTGGATGCGGGATACGGCGGGTCCGGGGCGGCTGGAGTTCTGGCCGATCACGTGGCGGTGCTAACCCAACTGGCAGCGGAGAGGCCGTACATCGATCTCGACCGGGTCGGCGTCTACGGTCACTCGGCGGGTGGCTACGCGGCGGTCAGGGCGATGCTGGAATACCCGGAGGTGTACCGAGTGGGCGTCGCCTCGGCCGGCAACCATGACCAAGCGCTCACCAACGTCACCTGGGGAGAGCGCTGGATCGGGCCCCTCCCGGGACCCGGCTGGGACACCCAGGCCAACCGGACCCTGGCTCACAACCTCCGAGGAAAGCTCCTTCTGGTGACAGGGGACGTGGACGACAACGTCAACCCTGCCTCAACCATGCAACTGGTCGACGCCTTGGTGGCGGCCAACCGGGACTTCGACCTGTTAGTGCTTCCCAACCGCAATCACGATTTCGCCGGAACCTGGGGCACCTGGAACGAGGACCCCTACTTCACCCGCCGCCGCTGGGACTACTTCGTCGAGCACCTCATGGGTGAACAACCACCCCGGGGATACCAGGTGGCCGCCCCGTAGCAGGGCCGCGGTAGGGTCTTACGAAGACTGAATAGCGGGACGAGGGTCCTGCGCCCTACATTGAGGGGAGACACCAGTGCCATACAGTTTTGAACCAGGCCAGATGTACAGGATGCCGACCCACTTCGGCCCGAGCCTGGGTCCCCGACAGGGGGTAGATGGAAGCCGATACGCGAACACAGACGGTCCCAAGAAAACGATTCATTCGGTCAGGTTTCGTACTACGGCTGAAGCGTTGGACAAGTTACTTCCGCCCAGATTCGAACTCGCCGGTGAGCCGATCGTTACCGTGACGGCGAGCTACATCACCAACATCCAGTGGCTGGCGGGGCGCGGATACAACACGCTTGGGGTCACTTGTCCAGTTGTCTTTCGTGGTGAACAGACGAATACTTCGGGCGCTTTCCTCATGGTTTTGTGGGAGAACCTGACTGATCCGATTATCACCGGCCGCGAGGAACTGGGATATCCGAAGATCTACGGGGAACTTCCTGAGCCGCGCCACTTCAACGGCACGGTACATTGCAGCGCGGGTTGGCTGGGACACCAGTTCATGTCAATGACGGTTCGTGATCAAACCAAGTTGGACGACAACGAGATGGCCGAGTTAGCCATGAACCAACCGGGTCTTCTTCTCTACAAATACATGCCTCGCACCCACGACTGGGGGGAACCTGATGTCGAGTACGTCACGTATACGCCTCCTCCCGAACTGAGTCGCTATCTCAAAGAAGCCTGGACCGGGGAAGGGTCTGTGTCTTTTCACGAGTCGACGTGGGAGGAACTCCCGACATTATTCAACATTGTCAACGCGTTGGCGTCCTTGCCAATTCTTGAGACGCGACCCTCAATCACGCTGATGACGGTTGGAGGCATCGATTACAGGTCTCAACAGGTCTTGGAATAGCCACCACCAGTTGCGGAACTGACATACCTTGACACCCCGAGGCTCTCAGAGATTGACGGTCAACCTCCCCACTGGAATCCGATGAGCCGCTAAAGCGCTCTGAGTTTGGGATCCAGGAGGTCTCGAATGCGGTCGCCGATCAGGTTGAAGGAAAGCACCACAAGGCCTATCGCAGCTCCAGGGAACACGGAAATCCACCAGGCCGACCGGATCAGGTCACGCCCCTCGGCGACCATGCCACCCCATGTTGGCGTCGGTGGAGGGACACCCGCACCCAGAAAACTCAAGGTGGCTTCGACCGTGATGGCCCAACCGATCTGCAGGGTGGAAAGGACGATCACGCTGTTGAGCACGTTTGGCAGCAGGTGTGAAGCCATTATCCGCAGAGGGGATCCTCCCGCGACTCGCGCGAGGGCAATGAAGTCGCGCTCCTTCAAGCTGAGGACTTCCCCTCGTATCAGACGGGCATAGCGCGCCCATAGGATGAGCGCCAATACTGACACCACAACCGTGACACTGGGGCCGACAGTGACAGCGAAAACAAGAGCGATCAAGATTGCGGGAAAGGCAAGCCAACCATCGACCAGTCGCATGATCACCGTATCAACCCAACCTCCGAAGTAGCCGGCGACAGTACCGAGGGTGGTCCCGATAGACGCCGCGAGTAGGACCGTGCCTGCAGCCACGGCCATAGACACCTGAGCGCCTTTGATAATCCGACTGAGGATGTCGCGGCCCAAGCTATCAGTCCCCAGAGGGAACGTCCAGCTACCTCCCTCTGAAAAGACCCATCCCTGGCGGGCGTGCTCCAAGTTCAATTCGTCCGGTCCGTGAGGAACGATGAAGTCCGCCGATAAGGCGGCCGCTACAGCCAACAAGACAATCAGAAGGGGAAGGATCGGAAGACTGCGCCAGACTGTGCCCAATCCGGTCCGTACCTTGCCAAAGAACTCAGACACTACGACGAATCCGCGGATCGATGACTGCATACGACAGATCTACGAGAAGATTGGCAAAGACAATTAGCGCCGCCCACAAGATGACGACAGCCTGCAGCACGGGAAAGTCCCTCCACAACACTGCCTCGAAGGCAAGCCGACCCAAACCCGGCCAGGCAAAGACCACTTCTGTGGTGACCGCAGCAGCTACTAGAACCCCGTACATGAGCACCACAAACGTCACCACCGGAATCAAGGCATTTCGGAAGGCGTGCCCCCACACAACCCTCATCTCGCTCGCGCCCTTGATACGAGCAAGCTTGGCGTATTCGCTGTCCAGCACTTCAAGCATGGCCGACCGCATCAGTCGCGTGATCCCGGCTCCGGTGAACAGACCCATCGTTGCTGCGGGAAGCAACAGATGCTGCCAGGTACCCGAACCCTGCGCAGGAAACACCTGCCATACGACTGAGAACAGAATGATCGCCAGGACACCGGTGAAAAAGGGCGGAAGCGATTGACCCAGAACGGCCAGGCCCATTGCGATACGATCCACGATCGTATCGCGCTTCACTGCCGCCAGCACACCGAGAGGCAGGCTGAACATCAACATGAAGAGCAGCGACGTGCTGACCAGCAGGACCGAGTTCCCAAGGCGGTCCACAACGAGTTCAAGAACGGGTAGCTTGGTCCGTATCGATTTGCCGAAGTCGCCCTGGATCACATTGCCTAAAAAAGTGAGATACTGAACGACGAGCGGCTCATCCAACCCCAACTCATCGATCAATTGCGTCCGCTGTTCGGGCGTCGCCTCTACTGGTAGCAGGACGTCCACCGGGTTACCGGTCGACTGGCTCAGCGCGAATACCACCACGCTGACGCCGAGGAGGGTGACCAACGCTTGCAGTGCACGACTTGCTATGACTCTGGTCATTCTGAAGAATCCGTCAGTAATCGACGCGGGAGCCGGCAATCATGGCTTCATACCTCGAGCCAGATACCTGCCGCTCGGGTTGTCCAACACCTCACCTTCCGACACTGCCAGACACCCACGCCTCACCACATACTTTGGGAACCCTCTGGATGTGAGGCCCGTGTAGATCGAGTAGTCCGAGCGACCGTGCAGAGTTGGCGGCCCTATCTCACGGGGTTCCCCCTCGATCGGGACGATCGCAAAATCGGCGTCGGCTCCAACTCGTATGGCGCCTTTCCGGGGGTAGAGACCGTATGCCTTAGCGGCATTCGTGGCGGTCAACTCCGCCAATCTACATATGTCGAATCGACCCGTCTCGACGCCCAGCGCGTACGCCAGCGGAAGCAGGGCCTCCGACGGCGTGATACCACCGTATGGGGCGTCGAAATGTTTGGTGCAGCCTGCTTCATTGCCTTCGTGCGAGGTGAGTGATCGCTTGACAGCAAGTCAAGGTGCCCTGCATCGACGGCGTCCCAGACTGCAGCCACATCCTCACTCCTGCGAAGGGGAGGGCCTATCTTGGCGAGGGAACCGTGCTTGAGGAGGGCGTCCTCCGTCAATATGAGGTAATGCGGCTGCGTCTCGCTCCATACCCGTACTGAAGTTCCACCCTCCTTGAGCCAGGAGAGCACCCGTACGGTCTCGCCTGCGGACAGGTGAACAAACAGCAGATCGCACCCGGTGAGTTCGGCCAGCGCGGCTGCACGGAACATGCCTTCGGCTTCGAGTATTCCCGGCGAACATCGCATATATCCCTCAAGATCAGTCGGATCGCGTGCGTATTCGATGTCGTGGTAGTACTTGGTTGCTCTCCCGTTCTCCGGATGTATCAGGACCAGGCCATCGTGGGAGGCCACTGCCGTCATCAACTCGACCAACTCGTTGTCTTCCATCATGACACCGCGCACGTAATACCCGAGAAAGGCCTTGTATGTGGTGACGCCCAACCTCACGCCCTCCTCGACCGCCTCGGTCAGCGGGTCCCCCGGAAGACACAGAGCGTTAATGGCGAAGTCGACCGCAGAATGCTCTTTCCCGAACTGGATTTGATATCTGACGGCGTCGATCAATCCCATCTCGGGTCCACGATTGACATAGGCTGCGACCGTCGTTACACCGCCCATGAGAGCCGCGGCGGTCGCCTGTTTCAGATCCTCGGCGAGAGGGTCCATGGTGTGGAAACCACCCACCGATGTGTGAAGATGCGGATCGACAACGCCGGGTAACACCCATGCTCCGCGAGCATCCACGACCGGACCCCCGGAGAGGTCAGATCCGATCGAGCGGATGGACCCGTCGACGACGAGGATGTCCGCGTCGACAACGCCGGTTTCTGTCACAACGCGGCCGCCCTTGATGATCACGGTGGCGTCATCCGAATCCCGGGACACATCGAAGGCTGGGTTTGGTCATCCATTCCGCAAGACTCGGCCCGGGGAAACACGTTCTCGCAGATGCAAGTCGGAACTCATGGCGGAGCGGCAGTCAACCGCCGGTGTGCGGTGAATGTTCCATCTCTGGGATAACTGCGCTCATCCGACCGGACCTCCCGTTCAGCATGGAGAACCTACGTCAATGCGAGTTGAGAATAGTTGTTCCATGAACTCTCATGCCGACTTTGGGGTAGTCGTTTGTGTCCGTGCACCGCCCTGGATGCTCTTTGTCTTTTGGCAAATAGGTCGGTGCGTGAGCCACATTCGGTAGTCAGGTCTGTTTGGAGCGACTGCTCAACTCAACTGCTAGGACGAGGCCGGCTGCGACAAGCACCAATCCTGCGGCTGTCATCCACGCGAAGCGATATGAGAATTGATCGATCAGAAAACCGAAGAGTGGCGGCCCGATACCGCCTCCGGCGTAGAACCCGACCTGGGTAACCCCTGTGGCGCGAGCGGGAGCCTTGAGATTCCTGTCAACTACCGCGTGAACCAGGAGCCCGGACCAACCCAGAACCCCCGCGAACGAGGTCATGGCCCCGACGAGTACCAGCGCTGGTTGCTCGGTGCTAAGCAGCAAATAGCCAACGCTGCCAACAGTCAGAAGCCCCACTATGCCAAAGAAACCTCGGGTTGACCGGCGATCGGCCAACCATCCCCACATGACTCGCATGGCAATAGCTGAGGCACCGCCTGCGGAGAGGAGGAAACCGGCGGAAGCCGCGCCGATGCCCGTTGCGACCGCGAAGGAGACCAGGAAGGCGCTGAGGGCTGAACCGCTCGCCATCGCCAGAATGGTGGCCAATACCAGCACGACGAGTTCTTTCGGGGGACTGCCTCCGCCATCCCTGGCAGGAGGGCTTCGGAACCCGGTGAATGACTTCGGCAGCCATGCCAATAGGAGAGTCACACCGCCTGCCGCGATGGCGAAGGCCCAGCGCCAGCCGATCGTCACGGCAACCGCAGGCACCGCCAATCCCGCCAACAAAGCCGCCAGCGGAATGGCAGCATGCTTGATGCCCAGTACCGTGGCCCGGTTGCCTGCGGGCACTGTCCGGGTGATGAAGAGATTGGTAGAAGTCTGCGCCAGTGCGAACCCCAGCCCGGTTCCGATTAGGAAGCCTGAGTACAGGACGGGACTCCTCCCTCCCAGCGCGATGCCGACCAGGGACACAAGAGTGAGAGTCACAGCCCATCGCATTGACGCTGGATGTCTTTCGGCGGCTCGCCCCAAGGCCGGCGACGCCAAGGTAGAGCTGAGGTGGAACGCGCTCAGCATTATGCCGAATCCGGCGGGACCGAGCCCGAATTCGGCGCGTATCTGAACGCCCATGGCACCGGTTAGGAATACCGGAACAGCAGCGAGCGCCACCACGCTCGACGCGACTGTGGTAACCCGAGCCGGCTTCATTCAGCCAACGCAGTGGGTACTGTTCACGTACCCCTCGAATCCGGATACGCCGTCGCCGCGACGCCGGCTCACGACCGAACACCCCCTTCGTGTGAGGGTGTCACACCACGCGGCACCGACTTCACTCCCCGTCGTCGGCGAAATAGATCCGCTCGGCGGTAGCCCCCAGGACCGAGGCCATCTCGTCGGCGTTCAGCAAGCGCCCGAGGTACTCCCGCAGGTACCCGAAGACGTTCGAATAACCTTCCCAGTCTGAGCAGCGAGGATGGTCGGAGCCGACCATTACCCGATCCGGCCCGAAAGCATCGAGCGCCATGTCGATGAAGGGTGGGATAGCGTCAAAGTCAAATGGCGGACTGCGGTGGGGGACCGGTTTGGGAACGAACTCGCCGATCCCGGGAAGTTTCATGAAGACATTGGCGTATCGATTCAGCGCCAGGATCCTTCTGAAGTCGGCATAAGGAGGATCGGGGTCATTGGCGACAAACCCGAGGTGTTCGATGACGAATGGCATCTGCGGAAAGCGTTCCACCAGTCCGACGAATTCATCGGACACGAATCCCTTCATGGCATCAGGGCCGTGCAGGGCCCACAGGTCCACCAACATGCCCAACGAGTCCGCCTTCTTCCAGACCGCGAGAGGATCCTCGCCTCCTGACCTCTGCATCGGCTTGAGCCGGACCCCCACCACACCCAGGCCGGCCCAGTATTCGAGTTTCTCCAGGCAGTCTGGTGCGGAAGTGTCCACAGACCCGACGATGGCGAACCGCCCCGGGAATCGATCGGAGCACTCGACGAGGTAGCTGTTGTCATAGTTGGAGGACATCTGAACCAATACGGCTTTGTCGACATCGGCTCGCGCCATCTGGAACAGAAGTACCTCAACCGGTTCAAACCATGTATCCAGGACATGGCAGTGGGTGTCTACGGTCAGCATCGGAAGTGACTGTTCAGGTCACCAGCCCTGCGCGAGGAAGTCGATCAGTGCCTTGTCGGCTGCGGCATAGAGGCAATCCACCCCTGCACCTTCGTATGCGCGCAGCCGCTCTCTCACTTCATCTTCGCTCCCGTAACAACCGATATTCTCGATGATCTCGTCGGGAACGAGCTTGGACGCCTCCACGATGGAGCTTGGGCTGGCCGGCCAACCGCCCACTATGTCTCGAATCCGATCAGCCAACTCCGGTTCGATTCCGGTAGGTCCCGCAACGTGTGCCTGCTGGGCGATGAACTGTGTGACAACCACCTTGTCCTGGGCGATGGCGGTCGCCTTGTCGTTCGTGAGGCGAATGGTGCATGGCTGCACGATGTCTACGTCGTCGAGGCTGCGGCCTGCTGCCTCGGCGCCCACCCGTACCTGCTCAACCTCGTCCCGCGTGGCCTCGACAGTGTGACTGCTGTTCAGGACCACGCCGTCGGCAAGGCGACCGGCCAGCCTGAGCATCTGCGGTCCGACGGCCGCCAGGTAGATCGGAACATTGTGTGGACCGGTTGCGCCGTGGTCGAGGAACACATCATCGAACCGTACGTATTCGCCCTCATAGGTGACCGGTTCCCTGCGTTCCAGCAGGAGTCGAATCGCTTCGAGGTATTCACGGGCCGCCCGGATGAGCTTGGTCCCGCGGTCAATGCCAACCTTGGTGGCGATCGGATCCCACCACACACCCAGACCGAGGATTATCCTCCCCGGCGCCAGGAAGTCCAAGGTCGCCATGGTCTGTGCGATCAGGGCCGGATTGCGAGTGAAGGTGGGGAGCACACCACATGCGACCCTGATCCTCTTCGTGCTCGCCGCATAGACGGCCATCGGGGTTATCGCATCAAAGGTGAGGCGCCCTTCGGCCATCCAGGCAGACTCCGCGCCGACGTCATCGGCGTATTGAGCCAACTCGATATTGTTCCGGATTCCGGCTCCCGGGAGCTTGATTCCGAATCTCTTGGGCAGGTCGTTCATCGAGCGAAGCGTTCTCAGGCTTATCCGTGACTGTTCGTCATGGCCGGAGCGTCTCGAAGTTCACGGCCGCCACAGATCCGTTGGTCGGCGACCAACTGGATATCCGCGGACCCATGCCCCAGATCATGTCGGTAGTGGCGATGGGAAGCACCGCGTAGGTGTCGTAGATCAGGCTGACAGCCCTGCCGGCCAGAGCCTCTCTCTCCCCGGGATCAACTTCCGACCGGTATTGGCTATAGATGTCGTCGAGTTCGGGATCGCCGAAAGCCGCGTAGAAGCCTCCGGCATCCTTGCTGATGACTCCGATCCTCAGAGCGTTCTCTGTGGTTGTACCGGCTGTAACGAACCACAGGTGCGTGAAGGGCTCGGTGAAGTAAGGGGCCTCGAGGAAATTCGGACGGATGGTGGCGAAGTCTGTGGGCCTCAACTGAGGGCTCAGCCCGGCCGCGGTCCAGAAGGCCGCCACAGCTTCCTGTATCCGTGGGAACTCCGGCGTTGCGCCGAACGCGTACTGGTACATCGTGATCTCTTGGCCGGCCAGCCCCAGGTCTTGGATTTCCTGCGCGGCGGCGGCAGCATCGTACACGTACGGCGTCAGGCTGGGATCGTGCCCTTCCTGGCTGGGAACCGCTGCGAAGCTGGCGGCCGGTGTGGCGGTGCCCTCTGGGTAAATGGCGGATACGATCGCTGCGACGTTAACTGCTTTGATCAGAGCTTCGCGGGCAGCTTGGTCGTTGTAGAAGAACTCGGTCTTCCAGGGCATGCCGAACGCCATACTCAATGTCTGGACGCGTTTCGGCCCAGCGATCTCCAAACCGGCCGCCAACACGTCGGGGGCCGTGAACGGGTCCATCAAGGCAAGATCGGCGTCTCCGCGCTCGAGCAGGGCCAATCGGCTGGTCGCTTCAGGAGCGAGGACTATGCGAAGAGTCTCGAACCCGGGTATCCGGTCGGGGTTCCAGTATTCGGTGTTCGCCTTGAACTCGACGAACTCTCCAATAGCGCGATCGCTGAAGACATAGGGTCCACTTCCGAGGGGATTCTCGTTGAACCCATCGCCGCCTCCCACTGCTTCCCAGTGGTGCTTGGGAATGATGGCAAGAGTGTCATTCACTCTGGTCAGGTCGCGAAGGAACAGGGCGTTTGGCTCCTTGAAGGTCACTTCAAGGGTGTATGTGCCTGTGACAGTCGCAGAATCGAAGTTTCTCTGCATCTTTCCGCAGGAGGTGCAGGCAGACTCTTCCCTGGCGTACAACTCGAAACTGAAGGCGACGTCCTCGGCGGTGACCTCCACGCCGTCGTGGAATGTCATGCCCTCGCGGAGTTCGATCGTCCAGACCTTGGCGTCCGGGGAGGACTCGACCGATATTGCCGCACCGGTTTCGGTGGTCGGGTTTCCGTTCTCATCCATGCCCAGGAGGAAGTCGAAGGAGTTGGCCCAGTACGGCAGGTCGGGGTTCGAGGACCGGGTCGGGTCAAGGAGTTCATTGCCGAAGGTTGGAAGCGCGACGGTCACAGTCCCCGTGGGCACAACCGCCGGTGGGGCGGCGGCGGTAGTCGTCGTTGTGGCCGGCGCCGCAGTGGTCTCGGTCGTTTCTTCGGTTGTGGTCTCCGCCGCAGTGGTAGGCGCGGCGGTGGGTTCAGTGGTGGGTGCAGCAGTGGCTTCAGTGGTAGCCGCTGCCGGGGCTTCGGTGGTTGCAGGTGTGTCCGCATCACCGTCTCCACAAGCAGCCAGTATCAGTAGGAGTAAAGACAAGAG
Source organism: Acidimicrobiia bacterium (assembly GCA_965209025.1). Taxonomy (GTDB): domain Bacteria; phylum Actinomycetota; class Acidimicrobiia; order Spongiisociales; family ZC4RG35; genus Bin76. The sequence goes on from OZ242375.1 coordinate 2,546,019, forward strand.
AGCCAGGTGACGTCGCATTATGAAATCTCCAAATCGGGATTGGGCTATCAAAAAACCCTAACAGCGGCAATCGGATGCCGGCTTGGAAGATGCAACATATTTTCCACAAATCGGTGTTTGAAGACTCATCGGACTCACTGAGGAATACCGATGCTGGGACGTCCCAGTTGATTCTGGTGGCGTAAAGGAGTGAACGGACTCGGCGGTTGGCGAGCTTGCGCAACCGAATCGCCGGACTGTCTTCTCAATCCTTGGGATCGAATTGATGGCAGGCTACCAGGTGACCTGGCCGGACTTCGACGAGCCCCGGCCTCTCGGTTACGGTCCTTTCATAGAAGATCGGGTCGTCGCTTCTTGCCGCTACCGAGACCGGACAGCGCGCATAGAAGGCACAACCTGAAGGGGGGTTCACAGGCGACGGGATGTCGGAAGCCAGAAGACGTGCAGCTTCTTCATCCACCATGGTGGTCGATCGTGAGCCGGCAATGAGCGCCTGGGTGTAAGGATGCAGCGGGTTCTCAAACAGCTCCTCTGAAGGCGCCACCTCCACAAGTCTTCCGAGATACATCACAGCCACCCTGTCGCTCAGATAGCGGACGGTCGCCAGGTCGTGAGCGATGAGCAGGTATGAGATATGAAAGGTCTCTTGGAGATCACGAAGGAGATTCATGATCTGAGCCCGGATAGAGACATCAAGTGCTGAGACGGGCTCGTCGAGGATGATGACGGATGGATTGAGCGCGAGTGCACGGGCAACCGCAATGCGCTGGCGCATTCCACCACTGAACTCGTGCGGGTAATGCCTCATGACGGCGGGACCGAGCCCCACGGCCGCAAGAAGCTCCTCGACACGAGCCCGAAGCTCCGCCTTTGGCAACGGTTGGTTGATGACCATGGGCTCGGCGATGATCGATTCAGCGCGCTTGCGGGGATTGAGAGAACTCCAAGGGTCCTGGAACACCGCCTGAACCGATGCCCGAAAGTGCTTCAGCCCGGCGCCCGATAAGTTCGCCACGTCTTCCCCCTCGAAGACGACACGGCCGGACGTGGGAGTTATGAGCCGGAGGATCATCCGAGCAGTGGTCGTCTTTCCCGAACCGGATTCGCCAACCAGGCTCAGGGTTTCTCGTGCATGGAGGTTGAACGTCACACCATCTACAGCATGAAGGAGCTTCCTCCCCCGTCCCGGCAACAGAGTCCCACCGCCGACCGGGAAGTGTTTCTTGAGGTCTCTGACGCCGATGATGGGATCGGGGCGGCTCATTCCAGCAACCAACAACTCGCTGAGTGATCGTCGGCGATCTCGAACTGCAGCGGATAGGACTCTCGGCAGCGGTCCATGGCGTGAGGGCATCGCGGTTCAAACGTGCATCCCTTCGGCAGGTCGTAGATCGACGGTGGGCTCCCCCCGATGGAGTGGAGCCGCTCTCGGCCCCGGTCGACAGACGGAACGGATTCAAGGAGTGCTTGGGTGTAAGGGTGTTGCGGATCAGAGAGCAGTTCAGCGGTGGGTCCTGTCTCAACGATCTTTCCTGCGTACATGACAGCCACCCTGTCGCACATCTTGGCGATGATGCTGAAGTCATGAGTGATGAAGAGAATCGCAAGACCTCGCGCTCTCTGTACTGCTCTCAGGTGAGCGAGAAAAGCAGCCTGGATCGTAACGTCCAGCGCTGTGGTTGGTTCGTCCGCAATCAGCAGGTCAGGGTCCGCGGCCAACGAGATCGCACCCACCACCCTCTGACGCATCCCGCCGCTGAACTGGTGGGGGTGATCATCGAGCTTCGACTCGGGCTCGGGGATGTGTAACTGACGGAGCAACTCGATCACCCGATTGCGCGACGCCGCCTTGTCCATGTTGCGGTGGAGTCGCAACGGCTCGCCCACCTGCTTGCCAATAGTGAGAACGGGATTCAGCGACGTCAGGGGATCCTGAAGAATCATGGAAATTCGTTCTCCTCGAACCTTGCGCATCTCCCGCTTCGAAAGCGTGAGAATGGACTCCCCATCCAGTTCTATCTCACCGCCAACAATCCTCGAGGCAGGCCTCGGATGTAGCCCGATGATCGAGAGGGCGGTGATGCTCTTGCCGCATCCCGACTCGCCCACCAACCCCAAAGTCTCGCCTCGCCCCAGGTGAAAGGAAACACCGTCGACAGCTCGCCCGGTTCCCTGCCTCGTTGTGAAGTGGACCTTGAGGTTGGTGACTTCAAGCACAGCGTCACTCTTTCCTACAGCGTCCGTGGATGGCTAGTCGGCCATGCTCTTCCGGCGCGGTGTACAGCATGGAGGCGTCAAGTCACCAGCCTTCCAGCATCAGGTCAACTGCTCGGCGCATGTACGTGATGTTATCGGGTAGGAGCAGAGGCATCGTGATACCAGCCGCCATGTACTCCCGGATCCTGTAGCGCACCTCTTGGCGGTCACCGTAGCACCCGAGGCTTTCGACGAGACTATCGGGGATCAACTCAGCCGCCCTGACGGCCTCGCTCTCGGATGAAGGCCAGGACATCATCGATCTCAGACGGGCTACAAGGCCAGGATCGGCTTCAGATGACCGGGCGATGTGAGCTTGTTCGGCAATGTACCGAGCAACGTCCGGTTTGTGTCCTGCAATCGCCCTCTCCTTGTTGTTATCGACACGGATCCGCATCATCTTGAGAATCTCAATCTCGTCAAAGGGGCGGCCTACCTTCATCGCCTCCTGGCGGATCACCTCAACCTCGCGGCGGATTACGGCCACAGTGTGACCGCCGTTCAATACGATGCCGTCCGCCACCCGGGTAGCCAAGCGCAGAAGCTGAGGGCCCACGGCGCCTACGTAGATTCGGATCTTGTGCGTATCGTCACCCCGGTTCTCCAGCAGAACATCCCGTAGCCGGACGAATTCGCCGGCGTAACTCACCGGACCCTCTGCAGTAAGAAGAAGCCGGATCGATTCGATGACCTCGCGCATGGCCTTAACGGGCTTATTGAGGCTGAGACCCACGCGAGTCGCCAACGGGTTCCACCAAGCGCTCAGACCGAGCACTACTCGCCCGGGCGCCAGCGCATGAAGTGTCGCGAATGTCTGAGCGATCAACGCGGGATGCCGCGTCCAGATGGGGATGCCGGCGGTACCTACGCGGATCCGGGCTGTATTGGCTGCATACACCGACAGTGGGGTGATCGCATCTCCTGTCAGCCGGGTTTCGATGGTCCAGAGCGAGTCGACGGACTCGGCATCCGCCAACTTGGCCAATGGAAGCGCTTCCCTGATGTGATTGCTCGGCAGAATCACCCCGAAGCTGCCCTCGGACATGTCCCGATGGTACTCAGCGGAGCCGGCCGGGTTGTTCCTGGCCATCACGGCGTAATGCATGAGGTTGGTGTTCAATCCGGTTCGAAGCTGGGGACTTCGAGCCCCGGTACCTCAGTGTTCCGGGCCGGTGAGCCTGCTCTCGACGATCTCGGTGGCGACGGTGTTCTCCGACTCCCGCCAATCGGCGTAGCCGAGCTTCCGAAGCCGGGTCCAGTGGTTCTCGAGTTCCTCGAGGTCGGGGAAGGTCCAGATCTCCAGATGCTCCTGGCGGGATTGCCCGCGGATCGACAGAGGACCCACCCGGGTGGCGCCGGATTCGATCGAGACCGAGGCCGCGTTGTCCCAACCGGCCAGCAACCGGTCCCTGGTTTGCCCGGTGGCCTCGTACCAGTCGGGCCGCGGGCGGTAGGTGTGTATCCATGTGATCACTGGAGATGTTCCTCCAATCGGTCGAAGGCGATCGGGCGCCCGATGAGATGGTTAGACGTGGTGAACATGAAGTCGTCCTGGATCTCGTGTCCGTGCATGGCTTCCGTGAGGGTCGGAAGGTCCGGCACCTCCCACAACGCCGCATGGTCCCAATCCGAGGTCCCGGCGGTGTCGAAGCGGCCGAATATGTCGATCCCCAACTCCACGTCGTATGCGAACGCCACATCGCAGTCGCGATCGTAAACGGCCCGCTCCTCAGGGGTTGCGCTGTGCCAGGCGTCGTTCCAATCCCACAGCGCCAGGAACCCCAGACCCTCCTCGAACGGTCCTTCTCCCAGCGAGGGGGGAAGGTCGCGGGGCCCCACGATCCACTGGGTCCGTCCGAACATCCAACCCCAGCCCGCTTCCACCAACTCGCTGATCCCCCGGTGCGCCTCTTCGAGACCCGGCGCTTCGAACAGGCCGAACGCGGCGGTGTCCCCGAAGGGCTCGGACCAGTAGACGGTGGGCGCGCCGGTCTCCCGCCGGCCCGCGATGTGCTGGGGATCCAGCAGCCAGCCGGCGGCGCCGAGATCCCGGAGAGTCCGCGACAGACCGGCAATCGCGCCCGGTAGCCGTAGTTCTTCGGCGATGAAGGTGACGCCTGTGGTCATTTGAGAGATCCTTCCGTTCTGTTCCTGATTAAAAACCTCTCCAGCATGATCCCCAGAATCGCGGCGGGAATCAAGTTGGTGAGGGTGAGCGCGGAGAGTTGGTCCCAATGGGTCCCGAACGAGGTGATGCGCGACGCGAGAAGCAAGGGGACCGTGGTGGCTTCTTGGAAGGTGAGCATCAGGGCGAAGAGGTACTCGTTCCAGGCGAAGACGAAGGCGAACAGCATCGACCCGACCACGCCCGGGAGTGCGAGGGGGAGGGAGATGCGAAAGAAGATGCCGGCGGCCGATGCGCCGTCCACCCCCGCGCTCTCCTCCAACTCCAACGGCACCTGCGCGAAGGCGTCTCGCATGATCCAGACGGTGAAGGGGATGGCGAACCCGGTGTAGGCGATGGTCAGGCCAACCTGGGTGTCCAGCAGGCTGAGGTACCGGAACATCAGAAGGAAGGCCAGAACGATGGCCACGGGCGGGAGCATCCGCTGGGAGATGAACCAGAAGGCGATGTCCTCGTTGCGCCAGAATCGCCACCGGTATTGAAAGCGGGTGAGGCCGTACCCGGCCGCGGCGCCCAGCATGGTGGCGATCACCGCACTTCCTCCGGACACTATCAAGCTGTTCATGATGGCTCTGATCACGTCCGCCCGGGCCTCGGTCAGCAACCACCGCCAGCCCTCCAGGGTGGGCATGAAGTCGACCCATGGCAGGTAGGTGGGGTTCACCACGATGTCGAGTTGGGTCTTGAAGGAGGTGATCACGATCCAGTAGATGGGAAAGAGGGTGACGAAGGCCGCCGCCACCAGGAACGCCCGGGTGATCAATCGACCCTTCATTCGTACCTCGCCTGCACCCGGCGCATGACATACAGCGCAAGAAAGCTGACCCCGATAACCACGAACAGCAGGACATAGGCGGCCGACGCCGCATACGCCAGGTCTCCCTGCTTGGCGCCGACGTTGTAGACGTACGCGGTCACCGACTCGGTGGCCCGCCCCGGGCCGCCGCCGGTCACCACCCGGATGATGTCGATGATCTTGAACGCCTCCAGGGCGCGGATCAGGATGGCGGTGATGCTGACCGGAAGCAGGAGCGGGAACACGATGTGGCGGAAGATCTGCCACTCCGAGGCGCCGTCCACCCGGGCCGCTTGAATCGGCTCTCCGGGAATGCCCTGCAGACCGACCAGGATCAACAGCATCATCAGCGGCGTCCACTGCCAGGTGTCCACCAGGATGATGGTCAACTTGGCCACGCCCGGCGAGGTGACCCACGCCACGGCCGGAAGGCCCAGGGCGTCCAGCATGTCGTTGATCGGCCCGAAGCCCTCGCTGAACACCATCCGCCCGATGATGAAACCCACCGCGATGGGGCTCACCATCATCGGCAGCAGGAACAGGACGCGCATCAGGCGCTGTTCCCGAAGGCCCCGGTTGAGCGCCACCGCCAGCGCCAGGCCCAACGCATACTGGATCGCAACGCCGCCGCCCACGAAGATGATGGTGTTGACCAGCGTCTCTAGGAGAGCCTCGTCAGAGAAGATGCGCGCCCAGTTCTCCAGGCCGACGAAGCGGATCGGCGTCCGCCGGAAGAGATTGACGTTGGTGAAGGTGAGGCCCAGCGAGAAGACCAGCGGAAAGATGCTGAGGGCCAGCACCGCGGTGGTGGCGGGCGAGATGAACCAGCGCGGCGCAAGCCCGGCCCGCCCCGGCGACCTGCCGGGACGGACCGGTGCGCGCGCTGCTTTAGATGTCAGCCGGTAAGCCCCAGGGCCTCGCGGTAAATGCGGAGTTGTTCGTCACGACCCAGACGGTCGGTGATCTCATTCCACTTGTCCGCGGCCTCATCCAGTGCCTCTTGGGCGCTGTGCTGACCGGACAGAGCCTCAGACACTGCCAGTTCCAATGCGTCCTTGTACTCGGGGAAGCCGGGCAGGCGCATGTCGAACACCGCATTGGGGTGATCGAGCGACGCCCGGATGGCGTCGGTGTAGGCCTTCGCCTCGTCCTCGGGCCATCCCGCACTCACCCACAGGTCCACGTCGAGCGTGGCGGCGGTCCCCGGGTTGACGCCGGTTCCGGCGGTCACAGCCGCCTCGGCCAGGACAGCCGGGCTGCCCAGGAAGGAGGCCAGGTCAAAGGCGGCCGCCAGGTGGTTGGAGGTGGCGGGAACCAGGTTGAACCATCCACCAAAGCCTAGGAACGGCGCCTTGTTGGGTCCGTCACCGGAAGCCCACTCTCCGGCAACCGGGTCCCAGTACTCATCCGCGCCGGGGGCGGGGCCGTATCCGACCGCTCCCTCGACGACCGAGTCGGGAGACTTGGACATCGGGCCGATGTCTCCCCACTGGATGTCCTGTGCCGCGAGGCCGCCCACGAAGCTGAGGGCGTTCTCGATCCAACCGAAGTTGAGCATTCCCGGAGGACCGTACTCGATCACTGCTCCCCAGTCCTCGAGAGCCCGCACGAAGCCCGGATTGTTGATCCGGGGCTCCATGGTCTCGGGATCGAAGAAGAAACCGGGATCGTTGGGCGCCTTGGCGTATCCAGCCGCGCGGGTCATGAAGCCGTTCCAGCCCTGGTTGTTGCGCATCGGCAACTCCACCAGGCCGTATCCCTCGTCCAGGCCGGACCAGTCGTTCTCGGTGAAGAACTTGGCGATTTCGGCGTACTCGCTCCAGGACTCGGCCGGATGGAGATGGTGGCCGGTGGCCGCCTCGTACTCGTCGGCGAACTCCTCGAAGGCATCGGCGCGCCAGTAGTACATCAGGACGTCGCCGTCCCAGGGCATACCGTACGCAACCCCGCCGAACGACAACTGGTTCGAACGGAAGATCGGAAGGATGCCTTCCCAATCGGCCCGCTGTTGGGCCCACTCGGGCGCGGCGGCCATGAATCCGCCGCCCATCAGGTCGCCACCCAGGTTCGAACCGATGTTGATCACGTCGGCGATGAAGGTGTCGGTGGAGAGCGCCGCCAAGACCTTGTCGTTGAGTTCTCCGAAGGGAATCTCGTCGACCCGGACGGTGGCGCCGGTCTCGGCCGCCCATTCGGCGGCCTTGTCCTTCATGTAGTCGAGCTGGCCTGCCGGCCCGGCGACCACAACCTCGACTCCGTCGAAGCGTCCGGCCGCGGTGCCCGGGTCAGGGATGTTCCCGGGTGTGCCGGGATCGGCCATCTCGGGTTCCGGCTCCGGCTCGGGAGCCGCCGCCGTGGTGGTCGGCTCGGCGACCTCGGCGTCGTCTTCGGCGTCGCCACAGGATGCGGCCACCAGAGCCAGGATGGCAAACAGTGCGGTCCACAACCGCAGGTGATGCTTCACTTTGTCCTCCTAGATGTTGCTTTCATTTTCCGTTTCTTACGCTCCGCACGACCTTCATCAGCCTTCTGGCGATGGAGGGGTCGACCGGATTCCACCAGGTGCCTCCGTATTTGAGTGAACTCCCCACGATCGCGCCGTCCGCCACAGACAGCAGTTCCGCCGCGTTGTCCACGTCCAGGCCGCTTCCCACCAGCACCGGAAGCGAGGTGCCGGCTTGGATGGCGCGGATCTCGCCCGTCTCGGTCGGAGATCCGGTGCGCTGTCCGCTCCCGATCAGCACGTCCGCATCGAAGAACTCGGCGTCGCGGGCCTGCTCCTCCACCGAGCGATCGGCGGTGATGGCATGCGCGCCGAACTTGACGTGGACGTCGGCATAGATCTGCACGTCGCGGGCTCCGATCGCCGACCGGTAGCGAAGAGCCTCGCCGGCGGGGCCGTTGATGATCCCCTCGTTGGCCACATAGGCGTTGGCCCACTGGTTGGCCCGCACGAACCGAGCCCCCACCGCCTTGGCGATGGCCAGGGCGGGTATCACCCCATTGGCGACGCAGGTGATCCCGATCGGGAGATCCACCGCATCGCGGACCCGCAGACCGGCCGCGGTCAGGGCCGCCACCGTCTCGGCTCCGATCGCCTCGGGCCGGGAAAAGGGAAGGTCGAAGGCGTTCTCGACGATGATCCCGTCGAGCCCCGCTTCGGACATTGCCACCGCGTCCGCCACTCCCGCCGCGTAGATCTCCTCCACCGGTTGGCCGTCGTACCGGGGCGCCCCGGGAAGGGGAGGGAGGTGTATGACGCCGATGATCGGCTTCGATTGATCGAATATGGCCGCTAATGGGTCCGGCTTCTTGGGCAGCAAAGGACTCATGAGTCACCCTCCCGTCGGGTCCGGAGCAATGGATCGATCTCTTCTCTTCGCGGAAACGAGGCCAGCGCTCCCAGGCTCCGGCAGGCCAGCGCTCCCACCAGGACTCCGACTTCCAGCGCTTCCACGACCTCCGAACCCCGGGTGCGAGCCCAGATGTATCCGGCCGCGAAGCCGTCGCCGGCGCCGGTCGTGTCCACCGCCTCCACCCGGTGGGCGGGGATCCGACCCGTGGTCCCCTCCGAGCGGAAGACGATCCCGTCGGAACCGCCGGTGATCACCGCGTGGCGACCTCCCAGCGGCCCCGAGAGGACATCGAGCGCTCCCTCGGCTGACTCCGCCAGCAGGTCCCGGGTCCGGGCATTGGCGATCAGGGTGTCGGCGCCGGTGGTCACCGAGGCGATCTCGGCCGGATCGTCGGGCATGCAGGCCGGTTCGAGATCGATGGAGAACGGGACGCCCAGGGTGCGCCACCGTTCGGTGACCTTCGCCGCAACATCCAGGTCGAAGGGCGCCGTGTGACCCCAGGTTGAGGGTCCCGGCGCGGCGTCGGCAGGGTACAGGCCGGGGGTGACCGCCACCACCATGCGCTTCTCCGGCGAGTCGTCTGTGATCAGCGACATAGTGAAATAGGTGTCGATCGAGGGATCCGCCACCACGCCTGTGGTGTTCACCCCTTCCTCCTCGAGTGTCTCCAGCACCATGGAGCCGAAGGCGTCCCGGCCAACCCGGGCATGCAGGGCCACCTCCGAACCCAGCCGAGCCAGGGCGACGGCCACATTCAGCGCCACCCCACCCGGGCTCACCACCGCGTCACCGGTGTGCACTTTCTCATCCGGATCCGGGACCCGGGGGACCGGAAGGACCAGGTCGACACAGGCGTCGCCCACCACGTCGATCATGGGAGTTGCAATTCCACACGGAAGCGGTAGCGGTCCGCCCGGTACCAGAGGCGCATCCATTCCACTGGTCTCTCGGACCGATCGAGGGAAAGCCGCGTGGCAAGAAGAAGGGGCGATCCCACCGACACATCCAGCAGATCGGCTCGGACCCCGTCGGCCCGGACCGCTTCGATCGTCTCCTCAGCGGTCGCCGGATGCGACGCGGTCCGTTCCTCCATAACTCTGTACAACGACTTGTTGTGAAGATCGGCGATGGTGAACTCACCTCCCACGACCCAGGTGGGCAGGTATCCGTGCTGGACCGCCATCGGCGTGTTGTCGGCCGAGAGGAGACGCCGGATCTCCACCAGGTCCTCTCCCTCGGCGCCCAGCGCCGACGCCGCCTCGGAGGGTCCGGGAACGATTCCCACCGAGAGGGTGTGCGTCGAAGCGACGAAGCCGCGGCTGGCCATGTCCTCATGGAACCCGGCCAGGCGGGTTACCGGTTGCTCGAAGCTGCGTTGTGCCACGAAGGTGCCCCGCCCGGGGATCCGCTCGACCAGACCCTGGTCGCCCAGTCGCTCGAAGGCGGTGCGAACGGTGATCCGGCTGACGCCGAAGAACTCGGTGAGTTCGCTCTCGGTAGGCAACTGTTCGCCCGCCGCCCACTCGCCCATGTCGATTGCCCGTCGGAGTTGTTCCTTGATCTGGAACCACAGCGGGAGGGGGCCACGCTGAAGGTGTCTGTCCAAGCCGCCGCCCATGGAAGATCATTATATTATGACAAATCCTTGGAGGCCCAAGGGGGAGAGGGAAATCGGCGTTGCACGGGCCTCAGTTGCCTGCCCGGTCAGTATCTCCGGCGGATGAAGCCGGCATGGTAAGTTACGGCGCGGCCGTTCTGGTGTTGCCGTTCCGGGGATCTACCGAGGCGAACGAGTGAGCAGGTGAGGACCGAATCCGGCTGTTCTCCTTCGCCTTCCTGCTGTTTCGGCGCGAACCCGAGGGGGTGTGTCACACTCGCCCCTTAAGATTCCGGCGTATGAGCAAAAAGAAAGGACGTCGCCATCAGGTTTTCAGTCTTGACGGAAGTCGATGCCTCCGTTGCGGTAGCGCCCAGGATCTTGAGATCGACCACGTAGTCCCGCAAGCCGCAGGTGGACCGAACTGTTGGAACAACCTCCAAACTCTCTGCAGACCGGGCAATCGACTGAAAACCGACCAACCCATCGACTACCGATCCCGCGAGCGTCGCCTCGCGGCTGACCAGAAGTGCGGTTGCGGATGGCAACCACCACTCGTCGTGAGGCGGTTTAGCAAGTCTTCAGAACAACGCCAATCGATCTGGGAGATGTGCGCAGTTGTTGAGCGAAACAGTGACCGTCTCAGCGGTAAGTGGGTGTTTGCCGGTACTTGGCTTATAGCTGAGCTGTTCGAGAAGCTCAACGATGGAGCATCTCTCGACGAATTCCTCGAACTGTATGAAGGTATCGAGAGGTCCGATGCTGAGCGGATCATCGACTGTCAGCTAGAGCTTCTGCAAGCCGTCAGAGGCAGAAGTCTATGAGCGGGGCACGCCACGGCGAACCTGACAGGTTTACCGAGGGATCCGTGGCTGTATATCGGCTGACGGACCGGGAGCAATCCTACCTGGCGTTCGGCCCACAACTATTCGCCGGCCCCCATTACAACGAATGGTGGGAATTCGAAGCGATAGCACTCATCAAACTCGGCAATGGCGTGGAACTCGGTTTCGACAGTTGGGCAGGAGGGCCCATGGGGCGCTGGTGGCTCTACTACCAGGATGCGATGTACCACGCGATGGACTTGTTGTCGCCTGCTGCTTCTGACATTCCCATTGTTTGGCTCAAGCCTCCTCCCGGCCCTCCACCCGGCAGCTTCCACCGCTGGGCCGTCGGGAATCTTGTTGACAACACCAACAGAGGCTTGTATGCCGAGTGGCTGGTCGGACAAGCGCTTGGCATCATTGGTACCGGCGACCGTCGAACCGAGTGGAGCTCGTTTGATCTCCGGTGCGGCGACATCACCATCGAAGTCAAAGCTTCGGGGATCAGCCAGACGTGGAACCCCGAAAATATCTCAACTCCGAGATTCGACATTAGACCCAGGAAAATGGCGTGGGATGCCGATACCGACAAGTGGCGAACATTCGATCCACCCCGGCGTCTTGCTGACATTTATGTTTTCTGCCTTCATGAGTCGGTATCTGCAACCAACAAAGATGTTCAGGATCCGCTGTGCTGGTCGTTTTGGGTGACTCCAACCCGGTTGCTGGATCAGGAACTTGGGGGACAGAAGAGTGTGGGGGTGGGGACACTGAATCGCATTACGCGCTCGATTAGCTGGGAGGCGATACCAGTGGTGCTTTCCTCCATCATGGGTGGGGACTAGAGAGCCCATCCGGCACCTGCGTTCTATCCGATACCCGTGCGGTGTGGCGCTCGAGGTGGGCCAACCCAACGGCAAAAGTGCTGCAAGGCGCGCCTTCTACCGATCCATCGCTTGGCCGTAGCAACCGGGTGATGAGCAACGAGGCCGGTAAGGCTAAGTCAGTCTAACCAACAAATGCTGCGATGCTCGGAGGCCAGTGATACCTTCGTCAGGGTCAAGGGCGCTCGTTCAGGAACCATGGCCTGGTGGGTGGCTCGTGTTCGTAAAACCGTTCTCCTGGCAGAATCGGGCCCCAGAGTTCTTTATCGTCCTCACCGAAGAGGCTGGTTACGCCGCGTGCCTTGTTTTCTTGCTGTTTGCGAAGTCTTCGCGACCTCTCGCGCATCATCGGAAACTCTTCAGCAGCCTGAGCGTAAACGCTTCCCATTATGCGTTCACCTGCTTCATGATCAGTTGCAAAGATCATGTAATAGATGACGATGCCACGCTCATTGCGAACTTCGATCGGGAGTGTCCATTCATATCCCAAGGCGTTCTCCATACGCCATCTCATCAGATTGAGGTACTCTTGTCGGGCCTGCCAAGGCTCTATGTCTTTACATAGGCGGGCCTCGTATATAAAGCGCCAGTCCTCCGTACCGTATAGACGATCAATCTTTGCTGCATTGTCGTCGCGGACTGGTTGGCCATCTACTGGCAATACACGCGTAAACATCGGTGGTGCGAAGTAGTAGAGAATCTCGGCTTTCCACCGATGCCCTTCCTTGAAGCGGGCCAATGCCTTCAATGTTCGCCACTCGGCTTCCATCCCGTTAGGATCAATAAAGGCGAACGTTGGAACTCTATTGAACGGCTCCAACCGATCAAGCTCTCCTGGAATTAGTTCATTACAATCTCCACCTAGCACTTTCAGATCACGGTTTGGAAACTCACTCCTGAGCAATGATTCAAGGGCGGATGCGTTGGTCTCGGTTTCGAAGAATCGCAACCGGGTGAATGGTGGATTCTCAATCGACAAGGCGATTCGTGCCGAGCCTTGCAAAGGCTCACCTGTCAGACGAAGTCGGTTCTCCTGCTCACCAGCGAAGGCATCAATGTAAATCCTCTCGTCTGACTTGTGCTTGGTCGTTGTCGTGAAGGCATCTAGGTACCGCCGGAGAATGTCCAACTTCCCTTTCGTCCAGTATCCCCATAGGCGCATAGCGTTCCCGGTCTAGCTTGCCCTACTGAGAGACGGCATGCTGTCATGTAGAGCACCATCAAGTTCCCGGCCCCCGGATTTGGAGTGAAGACCTCCCCACTGCTTGAAGAAGAAGGCGACGGTGGCGCCTGCGCACTGGTCGCGCAAGTCGAGAACCCATGCTTCATCCATGGGTCTCGCGCCGGAGCCGCTCTCGCCACCTGCTATCAACCAGTGGATGCCCGAGAGATCCAGATCAGGAAGAGGACCCAGTAGAGGTTCAGCACTGATGAACCGGACTTCGGCAGGAACGGTTCTAAGGTGATCGATGCGGAAGACGTAGCGACTTGTTTCCACACTGACGCCCATCCAGACGTTTGGGGGCCAGTCTAACTGGGACCCGAGAGAAGCGAGTCGTTTGGAACGCTTGGTGAGAATCTGGTAGGTGTGCTGCGGTGTTTCAGCCATCACTTTGAACACCCTTTGGATGAAGCCGAAAGGGACTTCGGGGTGAAACAAGTCGCTCATGGAGTTGACAAACACCAGCCTCGGCGCCCTCCATCGGTATGGCTCGTCCAAGACGTCAGGGTGTAGGGTGAGCCCGAACCCAGGACCGCTGGTGCGAGGGTCACCATCGTTCTGGTATTTGGGTTGGCCCATGGCCTTGAGACGCTTCGCGAAAGAAAGGGCGTAGCAGTTGTCACACCCCAAAGACACCTGGTCGCAACCGGTCGCCGGGTTCCAGGTCGTCTCAGTCCACTCGATCCCGGATCGGTTACTCACGATGTAGGCCTCCTCCCTGCCGGAACGCTGCTTGAGCAAGCATGACAAGGAGGTGTGACATTGGTCCACTCCCTAAGTTCCGTTGCGCATGTCTGTGGGTGAGGGGAGTACCTACTCAAAGAGGCCATTGGTCGAGGATGATAATTGGGCCGCTTCTAAGATAACTCCCGGCCTCCCTCCGAAGAGTCGGCCAAGTAGTCTCCGTGAATCTGTTTGGTCGCGCTTCTAGAGTTGGCAATGAGGTTCTCTGAGGCTCTCCCCATCAAATAGGCCATGACCAAGTTGCTCAGACTCCTCCTGCTCCTGTGCTTCTTCACCGCGGCGTGCGGTGCCCCGTCCACCACCACGACGGTGCTGCAGCCGGTGGCCGACCGACTGCCTGCCGACCCCCTGGCGCCGACGGCGGATTGGGTGGCCGGGACCAACGCTGCCGGGTGGGACTTTCACCGCCACCTGGTGGGCAACGCGGTCTCCAGCCCGGTCAGCCTCGGTCTGGCCTTCAGCCTCAGCCGGGCCGGCGCATCCGAGGACACCGGGGCGGTGCTCGATGAGATCTTCGGGTTCCCCGAGGTCGATCTCCACGGTGCGACCAACGCGGTCGATCTGATGCTGGCCACCGCCTCGGTGGAACCGACCACCCTGGAGGTGGCCAACCGTCTCTTCCCCGACGACGAGTTCTCTCCACTGCCCGATTTCTTGGAGAATGCCGGCGCCCACTACGGAGCGGCGGTCCACCCGATCGACCTCGACGACGGCGGGTCGGCGGCCGAGACCATCAACGGATGGGTATCGGACACCACCCGCGGTCTGGTTCCCACCATCGTCACCGAACAGACCGTCCAAAGCCAGGAACTGGTCCTGGTGAACACGGTGTATCTGAAGGCCGACTGGGCAGAGCCGTTCCTCCCCGAGTGGACCGAAGATGGCCCGTTCACCACCGGAGACGGCCTCGCGGTGACGGTACCGTTCATGCGCGACCGGGAGCCGGTTGCTCGTCGCTTCGTCCGACTCGACGGCGCCGACGCGGTAGAACTCCCATACCAGGGCGGCCGGTTGGCCATGTGGCTGATCGTGCCCCACGACCTCGACGGACTCCCAGCGGTCGAGGAAGCGCTCACCTCACTGGACCTGACCGGTCTGGGGGCCAGCGCCGAAGAGGGCTTTGTCGATCTCACCATGCCCAGGTGGGAACAGACCCTTCCACCCACCGATCTGTTCGAGTGGCTTTGCCCCCGGGGGTTCTGCGAGGGAGCGCCCTTTGAGAATATCGCTCCCCAGATCATGATCTCCGCCGCCCTCCACGGCGCCAAGGTGATCGTCGACGAGAAAGGCACCGAAGCCGCCGCAGCCACCGCCATGGCCTTCGATGAGTCAGCAGGACCGCAAGCGGACCTCACGTTGGTCGCCGACCGCCCCTTCCTCTGGGCCATCATCCATCCCGAAACCGACGCACTCCTGTTCATTGGACGCTTGATCGACCCAACCGCCTAACCGAACCGACCCCGTTCTCACATCTCCGAAAGCCCCACCTGACATTTCCCAAGCCCGGTGGTCAGGTGGCGCTGGACGGGAACGGGCTTCCTACTCGGCCCGGTGCCTTTCCACGACCAGCGATCCGACTTCTCCGGCACCGCTAGGTCCCTAGAACGCAATACCTCTAGCATCCGGAAGTTCCGGCCTCACTTTCCCCTAGTTCCCGTCACTCCGGAGGGTGTGTTCCTAACCGCCTATTCGTCGAGTGTCCGACTCATCCGGATCGCGTTGTAAATGTGCTCCCAGCGCTCACGGGTTTGGGGCCGCACGCCTCGGAACTCAATACCGGCTAGCATCCGAACATCGTTCTCGGGCAGCATCTTCGCCCTGGCGAAGTCCTGCAGGCTGTCGGGGATGTCGGTGGGTTGCGTTGTGAGCAACCGCCGGCCAAGGAGGCTACTCATGGTGACGCCGAGTGCTTCGGCGATGGCGTAGAGGGTTTCGCCCGAAGGTCGTTTGCCAGCCACGTTCTCGAGACTCCAGAGGTAACCCTTGCTCACCCCTGCGGACATGGCTAGTTGGCTGAGACTTAAGCCAGCCTCACCTCGGTACCTGCGAATTCGATCTCCAATTGATTCGTCCGCTTCGTTGCTCATGGCTGGTCGAGGATGTCTAGTACGATCATGGTTCTCCTTTACTTGCGAGGACGGTATAGCGCAAGGACGCGCTTTCGTCCGTTGTAGGGCAGCATCCGTGCCGAGACTTCAACATCTGGGACGGGTTCTAGCGAGATCTCGTCGAGGATGGTGTATTCATGCACCAACTCCCCTTGCATGGCCCGCCCGAGCGGAGAGTCGATACTGACTGACTTGTGGGGGAGAATGAATGGCCAGATCCCCCGGCCTCGGGCGGTACGAACGCGCAGCCTGGGCTCGGCACGCGGATTGCCACGCTGGCTTGGCTTTATGTTCTCTTCGAGTACGACGAACATGGTCGAGTAGGGTGCAAGGTCCACAATCCGGTGTCCACTTGCTTCAAGGCTCGCCTGGTAGGTCTGTGCTACGTCCATCAAAGTCCTGATCCCGAAGTCGGCATTGACCAGGTCAGTTTTCACGAACTCCTCAGGAAGGAGTAGTGAACTAGCGCCCTGATCGCACATGGCTTCGAGGTCATTGCCGTTCCTTGGAGTGGTAGATGGTGCGCATCGGTACCGCGGCTCCAGTTCAAAGCCCCGAAAGAAGGTGTGCACGCACTCGTGAAAGATCGTAAATCGCCGTCGCGCTTCTCCATCCGAGGCTCTCACCTTGATTGTGATGTCCCGACCGTCGCAGATGAGGCAGCCCGCGACATCGAGTTCGGTCTCCTCGATTCGCGACACATCAAGGTAGGAAGCCACGACAGCAGGATCGATAGGGGGCATTAGTCCCAGTTCCTTGATGACGGAGTCCGCGACCGCGACAACATCCGCCGTCGCTGGCTGACGGAGCCGTTGGAACTCCAGGAGGGAAAGCTGTTTCACGTTCCCGTCCGATAATACCGCGTTCTCGGTCCAGAACGTGGTAGCGTACTCCGATAGAGAACAGTGTGGTCCTATTCGAGAACGGAGACCTGAGATGACTTCACGTAACGAACGACATGTAACTCCGCACCCAGAAGGTGGCTGGCAGGTAACCCGTCCGGGTGCCGCCCGGGCTTTAGCGCGTACTGAGACGCAAGCACAAGGAATCGATCGGGCAAGAGAACTGCTGCGCAACGATGGCGGCGGTGAGTTGGTAATTCATCGCCCCGACGGCAGGATACGGGACTCGGACACGATCTCGCCGGGAAATGATCCATTCCCACCGGCCGACACACGGTAATAGCCCAGCATGGATGTGCCAGAGAATGCCCGCGGTGGAGCGCCCGGCTCACCCACTGGTGTCCTTCAGGTACTCTCCATCGACGGCGGCGGACTACGCGGGATCTTTGCAGCGGCGACGTTGGCCGCGTGGGAGGAAGATTTCGATACGCCGATTGCTGATCACTTCGATCTGATTGTGGGGACCTCAACCGGCGGAGTCATTGCGCTCGCTCTCGGACTCGGCATGTCCCCAGCCGAGATCCTGTCGATCTACGTCGATCACCGCGACCGTATCTTCCCGCTAACACGGCGAATCCGTCGCGGATCATGGCATCGGCTTCGCCGACCTCGATATAGCGCCATCGCCTTGCGGTCAGTGTTGAGGAAGTCGTTCGGTGATCAGACTCTCGGAGACTCGGGAGTGCGACTCGCCATTCCGAGCTACGACCTCGCCGCTGATCACGTCCACCTCTTCCGCACCCCGCACCACCCAGATCTCCGACGCGACTGGCGAGTGCCGGTCGTAGATGTTGCGCTAGCTACCACCGCTGCCCCTACTTTCCTCCCTGCCCACCCGTGGGAGGGGCACCGTCTGATCGACGGTGGTGTATGGGCTCACAACCCCGCGCTAGTAGGCGTGGCAGAGTGTTTCGACCGCCTCGGGGGAGAACGAGGCCGTATCCGTCTGCTCAGCATCGGGACTACAAGCGAGATCCGTAACCGACGATCATCCCTCGACAGTGGGGGCCTTCTGACCTGGCACTCTGACGGTCTTGATGTGATGCTGCGGGGCCAAAGCCTTGCGGCAACTAACCACGCTCAGCTCATTCTCGGGCGACACAACCTGTTGCGAGTGGACGTGTCGACCCCCGAGGGCATTCACACCCTGGACCAAGTGGCCCCACGGGACCTGATCGGACGCGCCCTCGCCGAAAGCCGTACCCGGTCCCCAGCGCTGGCGGATCTCCTGAAGCACTCCCCCTCTCCGTACAACCCTTTCTATCGGAAGGAGCATTCCCATGGCCAGTGACAACCTCCAGTTGATCTCGGAAATACTCGGCTCCTCGGCCGAAGTGCTCGATATCAGTCCAGAGCAGTACGAACTCGCAGTTGGCCGATACGAAGACCTTGGTCGGTGGCTCGTAGCTCAAGGCATCGGCGATCCAGACGTGTACCCGCAGGGATCATTCCGACTAGGGACGGTCGTGCGACCAACCATCAACAGTGACTTTGACATCGACCTTGTCTTCCTCCGCTATCTTGCCAAGGAGTCGATCACTCAGGACGAACTCCGCCTCCAGGCAGAGAAGCTGCTGCGGTCATACATCGTCGCTCGCGGAGGAGAGAACGGGAACCCCCAGCTCGAGGAGAAAGGCCGTTGCTGGACCCTTGTCTATTCCGATGACAAGTTCCACATGGACGTGCTACCGGTCATCCCCGATCCTGACGGTGACGATACTGCCATCCTGCTCTCCGATCGTGACATGTTCCTGTGGCAACACAGCAACCCAATCGGATACGCCAAGTGGTTCTGGACATCCATGGGAGACGCCGTCGACATCGGTAGAGCCCAACTAGCCGCCACCCTCAAGCGAGCCGTTGAAGATGTTCCCCGGTGGCTGGTGCGGACCCCACTGCAGCGTGTCGTCCAAATACTGAAACTGCACCGAGACACTTTCTTCCACAATCAGTCCCGCAACAAGCCCGCATCCATTCTCATCACGACTCTGGCGACATACGCGTACGGCGGGGAGAGCGACTTATACGATGCGTACCGCAGGATCGCGCACAACCTCCCCTCCCACATCGAGAGGCGCAACCGCGAGCTCTGGGTTCCGAACCCAGCACACGACCAGGAGAACTTTGCAGACAAGTGGAACACGAATCCTGCCCTCAAGGCACACTTCGATCGATGGGTCCAAGCTCTGATCACCGATGCCGACCAGTGGATCGGCATTGCGGGCGTCGATGAAGCGGTACGGTCACTCAGCGACTCTCTGGGAAGCGCTCCCGTGCAAGCAGGAGCGAAGCGCGTAGCAACCACCCTCTCATCCGCGACGGCTGCCGGTGCCCTTGCCGTAACCCAGCGGGGTAGGTTGACGCGTGGGCGTGGCGTCGAGATTCCCCGGCACGACTTCTATGGCCAGTAGACGCCTCGCCGAACTCTTCCAAGAGATCAAGCTACTGCGACACCACTATCCCGACGGAAGAGCAAAGCTGAAGGCCGGGACGCTGCGGTGGGCTGGCGAACTCCAACCGAGTGAGATCAGCAACCTGTATCTAGTGCATCTGCGATATACACCGGGGCAGCATCCTCATGTCACCGTACGCAATCCCGAGTTGGTGGTCGATACGGAGGGCCACCTACCACACACTTTCCAGGACGGCAGCCTCTGTCTCTACAAACCCGGCCAGTGGGCACAGGGTGATCGAATCGCAACCACCATCCTACCTTGGACCTGCGAGTGGCTGCTCCACTACGAATTCTGGCGCGCGACCGGGGAATGGTGTGGAAGTGGCGGCGATCACACCGGCCCGGTCAACCGACGGACCAAGAGGCTCATGACCGTAGCGGACAACAATCTTTAACGCGTGAATACACAGAACCAACGAAGTATCAAATATCGCATCGCTAAGTGTCTGTTACTAGTCGGGGAGTGGTTCGACTTAGTCTTGTTCTGGACCTTTTTGAACCTTAGTCGTCTATTTGCTGCAGTGTTTAGATGGTTAATCATCGGTTTTGACTGGCTCAACGTGATTTTGGAGAGAACTATAGGTTGGTTCTTTGGTGTTATGTGGCAGTGGAGCAAAGCAATGCTTGTCCTATACCTTCTCCACCTTCTTCTGTCCTCCTTCCTCCCTGACCTCCTACTGACTATGGTGTTGTTTCTTCTGATACCCACAGTAGTAGTTGCGATAATGGCACCGAAGTTCCACCGTCGTACAGCCTCTCTATTAGACAGCGGCAACAAGAACCACGACATTCGAGCCTTTCGTATTCTGACTCTGGCCGTAACCGTACTCGGATTCCTGTTCACATCGGGTCACGTAGACATCCAAGAAGTAGAATCTGGCGGGATAGAAGAGGCGCTGGTGTTTGCAACCGCGATCTTGATTTGGTTGTATGGATTCTGGACAATAACCACGCTTTGGACATACAATAAAGTGCGAGAACATTGGCACAAGGTACGTGCGTGGATCGCAACCGCATTGTATGTGTCACATGGAATAATGATCCTGCTATTTTTTCTTCTGGGTTACTCGTTCTTCTTGATGCTGACGGTGGTCTAGGATCCTCTGGGACATCGATCCTAGATGTTATAGACATTTGCTGACATGAAATGGGCTTAGCGCCCAACTCCAACAATGCCAGGCGCAACACCCTCCACACTCCACTGGGGGAAATCACGATCCCACCCCCACTTGATCCGACACAACTCTGCCGAGATCCGAGCCGGACCAAACCCACGATGACCCGGAGAGAACGCCACTATCCGATGCTCCAAAACCGGACGAGTCGCATTCCGCATCCGCTGAACCCGCCGTCGCGGGCGCAGGATCTCCAACCCGTCTCGTTCCAACTGGTGCCACCGATTAGACGTCGAGTGATGGATCCCCACCATCCGATACGCAGCTCGTACGTTTTCCAACTCCTCGGCTAGGGCAAATACGCTCAACCTGAAGCGATAAAAGGCACATCATTACCCACGGCGGTGTGTCTCTTTTGCGCGATGTGGCTGTGAAGCAGCAGGATGCAGCGCCGCACCCCAAAAGCTGTTATTAACTCAGTGTGTCGGTACATCTCAGAAGCAGGACATTCTAGGCCGGTCCGCGGGCCGGCATGGGGAGGTGGCTCCTCTCTTTCGAAGCATTGCTCCTGGATGCAGAACTACCATGGCAAGGGTGGTGATAGATGCCATTCTTGGTGTGGTCGCGGACCCTCACTGCGGGCGAGACAGCAATGCGTACATGCCCTTCGCGGTAGGCAGCTACGAGTGGGAGGTTCAATGGGGCCGTTTCGATGCCTTTGGGACGGCAGCGTATTGGATTGACCAGACCGTTAGGAACCGCTACGAAGACAGAGTCAATGCTCTGGCGGATGCAACCGATCCACTGTCAGAGACGCTGTTCTGCTTGTTGGGCGGGTTTGGCGTTACGACGGAGTCTGCCTGGGCTGCCCACAGTGTTGTAACCGAACTCCTAGCATCTCAACCCCTACCGACGGTGGAACGCATTGAAGACGCCCTCCGAGTTCCCCTACCCGGTGGACTAGGACGGTATCGGTTTCCCCGACAGAGAGCGGCGCGAGTCGCAAATGCGGTGACTCGGTTCCAAGATGACCCGCCTGATCATCGGGACCCATCACGGCTTCGGGAGTATCTTCTCGGTTTAAACGGCATCGGACCAAAGACGGCCTCTTGGATTGTGCGGAACGTCACCGGTAGCGCAGATGTCGCCATAATCGATATCTGGTTGATGAGGGCTCTCACCTTGGCAGGTGTCTTCCGACCCGAGTGGCGGGTTGAGCAGAACTACGATCTCTTCGAGGATGCCTTTCTCCAATATGCAAAGCAGGGGAAGGTGCCACCTGCGGCTCTAGACCTGTGCATATGGGAGCAGGCCCGAACGGTGGGCCACGCATTCTTCTTGACCAAGTAAACTCTGGGTTGGCCTATAGAAAGTTGAGTACGACATGGGGGGTTCAGGAGGCGGCGGCGGTGGTCCCATTATTTCACCCCGACCGGTCAGTGACAGTTGCATATCGCTCGATTTTACGACAAACCTTGAAGTCATTCCTGGTGCGCCCACTCACGAGCCGGGTACTTTCCTGAGGGTGATTCCGATCATCTCGGGACCCGGCAGGGTGTTTGTCGCCAGCGATGACGACGGCCAGCATGTTGGGACCATAGTCGAGCGGATTGACACCTTGATCAGATGTACGGAGCAAGGTCATGAGTATGAAGCACAGGTCCAAGCAGTGGACATCTTCGGCGTTTACACCGTAAGGGTGCGCTTAGCCCGCTGACTCAGCGGCTTCGGTTTTGATTGGAAGCGATCTTGGAAGGCACCGAAGTTCCAATGGACACCCCTGTAGGGGTGTCCCGCATTGTCGGTTCCACCTCTTGGGTTTCTTCTGCGTGTGGCGATACAACCACCCCTTGCCCAATTCTTGATGTGACTTGACCAGGGCAGAATCTTGACAACTGTAGTCGTAGGCGGAGCTTATCGCGAAAGGTCCAAGGAGCCGATTGTGGAGTGGGTATATGGTTCCGGAGTTAGAGCCGCCGTGGTCCTGGGAACGGAGGCCGAACTTCTTGTGACGGTAGCTGATAGCCAGACCCTCCCAGAGATTGAATCGGTGCTCGGAGGGATCCCATTGAACGCCATTCCCCGTCAGTACCCAATCGAGTTCGCATACGATACCCCGCTAAGCGCACCTCGCCTACACATGGATCCCTCCGACCGGGACATCCTAGGGCCTAAAACGCGAGCCACCGATGCCGTCGTGTTTGGCATGATTGAGACACAACCTACTGTGATAGCGGAGCGAGCAGTACTCGATCCGCAGCATTCACTCACCATCAGCCAGATTGAAGATGCGATCACGGCCGACGAAGTGGTGATTGTTGCTAACACCCGCGAAGTACACGCGTTGGCCCGCGATTGCTCACTTGATAATGCGGCATGGTCAATCCTTGATATGACCGGAGCGGCAGCTCTCGTTGTTAAGGCTGGAGCCCTGGGAGCGCTTGTTTTCAGGCGTGGCGAGGATGTTGAGGGAATCTCAGCGGTAGTCACACCCACAGTATTTCCAATCGGGTCCGGGGATGTATTCACAGCCGCACTAGCAGGGAGTTATTTTGCTAACGGCGACCTTATCGCGGCAGCGCGCTCCGCCACCTGGCGTACTGCCGGATACGTGGCAACACGTCAACTTGGTGAGATCTCTTTGGAGAACGGGGACCTGACCTTAACTCCCGTGCCGACAGTTTCATCTGTAAAGAAACCTCCATCGGTTTACGTAGCCGCATCCTTCGCTAACGCCGAGCAGCGATGGTCCCTCGACACGATCGCCGAAGGCATTGGGGACGTTGGGGGTCATTCGATTAACCCGCTCAGAGACTTGGGCCCTAAAGAAAATGCTGAGGAAACGGCTCACGCGGACCTAGCTGCTCTTGACGGTTGTCATGCCATAGTCGTTCTGGCTGATGTTGCTCGCACCGGCCCCTTTTTTGAAGCGGGGTGGGCAACATGCCGAGGTCTGCCGGTCGTCGTGATGAACAGCGATCCAGATCCAGACCGTTACACGATGATGATGGGCACTGGAGCGCAGTCTGTGAGCGACCTTTCAACAGCGGCATACCACTCGGTTTGGGCTGCCATCGAACACCAACGCGGCACGACCAGCACGGAGGCACTCATACTGCTGTCTGGAGGGCTGGACTCAACGGCTGTAGCTGCGATCGAACGACCAGCACGAGCCCTATTTGTTGATTATGGACAATTGCCCGCTGAAGCTGAACGAACAGCGGCCCGTGCTGTTGCCTCACACCTTTCCCTTGAACTTGACCAGTTGACTGTTGATCTGTCCGATGTAGGCTCGGGTATCCTCATCGGTGCTCCACAACCCAATGGAGAACTCACTCCTGAGTGGTTTCCTTTCAGAAACCAACTCCTCGCAACAATCGGTGCGGCTCACGCCGTCAAACACGGCCTCAACTCGGTGCTCCTGGGATTAGTTGCGGAAGACAGCGCCCGGCACGCTGACGGCACACGACAGTTCGTATCCACCCTTGACATGGTTACCAGGGGTCAGGAGGGTCGAATTCGGGTCTCAGCACCGCAGATTGGGTCATCATTAAGGGAACTACTACTTGCGAGCAGACTACCTGAAGACGTCATCCATCAGACCCACTCCTGCCATACCAGCAATGTCAGATGTGAGGATTGCCCTGGATGCCATCGCCGGCAGGAAGTCTTGGCGTCACTAAAGCCAAGCACCTAAACCCACGGGTTGCTGTGCTGCAGCAGGAACCGGGATGTCGAATAGCGGATTCTTCCATCCGGCAACCACCAGGTGCTACAAGACGACGAGACCAGGGGTCCCGCAGAAGATCACCGTCAAGAACTTCTCCCGCCGTCGATCTGCTTTGCCCAGCCGTGTCATCACTACCCAACGCGGAGACTCGCTCCAAACCAGTCGCGTCCAACAACCAGGGATTTCAAAAAGATTTTCTGGACAACTGTCCAAACTGGCATTATGGCAGAGAGCCTGGCTCAAGGTTACGACCGATACTTTCTTTCATTACGGTCCCCTAAGACATTACCAGGATGGGCGGCTTTAGATGGTAAAAAGATGCGAAGGTTGCGAAAACAACACACCACCGATCTGGCACAATACCAAGGAATTATAGCAGACGGTGGTATCTTTTTCGCACCCAAGGTAAAAATACCGTCCATTCTGAATAGAGTAGAGACCTTGATAATGAGTGTAAGGGCTCACGCTCCACAAGCGCGGCAACAGATGCGGGAAGCCTTCGGCATCCCAACTATGACATGCAGAAGTGCCACTATACACAGAAATGGTTGGCGCGCAGTTTTACGTGCTGCGATTGTAGTTGAAGATGATACTGTAGATTTAGGACCGATTATCCATAGAAACAGGCGCCGCCTTGTAAGGACTGCGAAACGGTGGGTAAGGCGCGAGACGAAGAAGTCTATAGCGCGTCTCCTACCCATCGGCTATGTGTATTTGACCATATTTAATAAGGATTATCGTCGTCGTCGGTTGGCAACGTATGGACTCGGAGATGATTTGGTTTGCACCGTTACCCTGCACCGAATTAGTAGGATCAAGCATATTGACATTCTCGGTTCTACTGTGGAGACATTTCGCAAGTGGCGGATTGCCTGGAATAAAGCATGGCTGGATAAACACCGTCCCTTAGAGGTCACGCAGGATTCCCAATAGAAGAAGCTTATGGTCCAGAGGTCCCTATACGGTGGAGGATTCGCGTATTGCGGGGAGGGGGGGAGGTTGAGCTCCTTGGTTAGGGGTTGAGGCCTCGCTGGAATGTGGGTGGTGCTGAGTCACCTATCCAGGAGGCCTCAATGAGTGCTGATGTTATGTCCGTGCGTCTTCACCTGCATAGGGTCCTTCGTGTTGCCGAGGTGGTGGTCGACAGGCCTACGGAGTTGGTAGCAGGGGTGGTGTTTACGAAGATTTCCCCTTAAAGAGCAGGGTGGTGGGGTATCGCCCTGTCCTAGGCTGAGTAGGGTGTGAAAGGATAGTTATCTGAATGTCGGGTGTGGTAGCTCGACAACTACACGACTGCTGCTTTCCATCAGCCTCGGGCGGTCGGGTTCCCGCAGGTAGACGGTCCGCAGCCGCCGCTCGGTCATGCCGATGAGATCCGCGATTTGCGCCTTGGACATTCCGATTTGTTCGAGAGCGTTGATCATTCTCCGAACGAGGCTTGGTTGCTCGGCTTCGAATTCTGCGGGCTCTCGCCTACGGCCGCCAGGTTGAGTGCTAAGTTGGATCTCAAGATGTTTCCGTTGCGAGGGACTGATCGCTCCAATGTTAAGGGCGCGGCGAATGAGAAAAGCAATGGAGACACTCCAGCGCTGTTTAAGGAAAACGAGCCGTTTGAAATTCACGGTGCGGAGTTCACGACGCGCATCGGCTGTTGGCATGAGAAGCTCGGTAGCAAATGCGTCGGCCTGCGCCTCTAGTGTCTTACGTTCGTGCTCGTCGGTTGTCACGGTTGTCTCATGGCTGAGCACGATGTGACCAAGTTCGTGTGCGAGCGTGAAGCGTCTTCTGCTGGCCGGGTGTGTGTTGTTGAGCGTGATCATCCATTCAAACCACCTGCCCTGATGCGCGGTAGCTGACTGTTTGTGGTGGAAGCAGTCCATGAGGACGACCGGAACTCCAGCGCTTTCCACAAGGTTGACGAGGCTCGGCAGAGGCCCGGACGGAACACGCCATGCTCGGCGGACGTAGGCAGCTGCGTCGGCAGGGCCGGTCCCGAAGGGAACACGCGGTATTTCCAGGGATGGCACGATGTCAATCTCGGCGATTAAGGCATCAATCTCGAGGACGCGCATTTTGACTTGAGCGTTGGCAAGGTTGTGTGGCTTTGCCGGAAGAGTTTTCATCTTCCGGTGCACCATGGCTGCGACAGAGTCGTCGAGGGGGAGTCGGCCGTTTCTCACGAACGATGCAGGAATATCACAGGCGCTACACCATGGCAGAAGCAGGTCTGGAGGAATGTCTCTCTCTCCCTTTTCGACCTGCGAGACGAAGGGTTGGCTTTTACCGAGTTTTTTGGCGAGTTGAGTCTGTGTAAGTCCGGCTCCGACCCTGGCAAGCGCGATCAGTGCAGGTTCCACTACCGTTCCTGTTGCCCAACTCCCCGGGTGTGGTCAGAAGCTCGCCTAGATGATATTGCCGCCGGCGCGGCCGGTGTCATCGGCAGAGGCAGGATCGGAGTCACGGGAACTGTCCCGCCTGCGGCGAGGTCGTGGAGGTCGACGACCCACTCGACTTGTTGCCTGTGCATTGGCCCTTTGAGGTGCTTGACAACCACAAACTGCTCGGGGAGGCCTGTTTGATCGGAGTAGACGGCTCCAGCCGTAACGTAGACGAATGGGTCGAGGCCTGGCAGTGGAGCCTGTTGGCTGATCAGTTCCTGCTGCTGGGATCGGTGGTTTGATGATCGATAACCCGGCTTCAGTTTCTTGACGCGGAGTGCGTAGCACTCATCGACGATCCAGAGATGCTGATTACTGATCTTCACCGGGCGAATACCCTCCAGGTGCTCGAAGCCATCGGTGAGGTTGTTGACGGCGAGATCGAACGCGACCGCGGGTTCGGTTCTGGACTCGCTGAACCTCTCACGGACGGCGACTGTTCGAGCGCGTTCGCTCGAGGCCTCGAGAGCCTGGAGCAGGACGTAGGCCCGCTCTGGGCCTAGAACGTTGCGGAAGTGTTGCTCTGAACCGCGCATGGGAATTTTATTATAAGCAATAATATAGCTATAGCCAAATCAGTGGGCGAACAGCTGTAACGGATCGGCGGGGATTGGGCGACATCATGCCCCTACCGTTGGCGTCCGCCCTAAAGGGACGGAGTACTTTTCGTCTATGGGTACTGGCAAGTGGGGATGCCTATCTCTAGCGCCGCTTCGAATACTGCTGAGTTGGCGGCGTCCAGCCGAGCCTCCTCCTCGGGAGTAAGGGGATCCAGGAAACTTCGATCGGCAGTGAGTTGGTCCCAGACCACCAGCAGGGCGGTGCAGGCGAATCGGAAGTGTTTTGCTACAGCGAAGAGTGTGGCGGCTTCCATGTCGACTGATCCGTAGCCTGCTTCTCGCCACTCCTCCACCATTTCACCGCTCTGCGCGAAGATGGAACTCCAGGTCAGGTGCAGGGTGTCGGCAGTTATGATGCCCCTGTTCTCCAGGCCCGCCCTTCCCATCTCGGTCAGATCCGGGTCGGAGAGGATGATGGCGGTGTCTTCAGCCACTGTCTTGTACAGGTGGGCGACCCCTTCCCGAGCCACGGCCCGGGAAGGCACGACCACGTCGCCGGTGACCAGGCGGGGGTCCAAGGCACCGCAGGTGCCGATCATCACCATCCGCTGTGTCCCGAGCACCCCGAACAGATGCGCCAGTTCAACTGCTCTGGGTGCCCCATAAACGCAGGAATACACGACTGGCGATCCCTGCCAGAAGCCGTAGAACATGTCAGGGAAGGCGAGTTCTCGCACGTCGTCGAGGTAGCTCAGGCGCCATTCTGTGCGTTGAGCTCGCCACCAGGAGCCTTCCATGATCACCGCTTGTGGGATGTCTGCGGCATCCATTCCGAGCGCATCCAGCCATTCCTCTCGGCCGAGGTCCATCACGGCTCTGTGTTTCGGTTGGCGATCGTTCATCGGCCGAATCTCAATTCGTGTAGGCGGGAACGTGTCCATATGTACCAGCCGATGATCCAGATTGCACCTGCCAGGACGGATCCGGCCAGGAATAGGAACACCCCGTCCCAAGCGTCCTGGTCGACGAGCCTTCCCACGATCGGTGATCCTGCGCCGCCGCCCAGGTTGAAACCCAGCGAATAGATGCCGCTGACCAACGCCACGCCTGTGGGAGAGGTCATCCTGGGAAACAGGCTGAGCACGATGGAAGATGACGCGCCGACCAGGGCGGTGGCTAAAGCGACGGTGGCGAATCCCGCCAGCAGACCGGAGGCCTGGCTGACCATCGCCAGTGCCGCTGCGGTGGCTCCCAACACCAGGGCGCCCCTCTGGGCGGCGCCCGGACCGCGGGAGTGTCGAAACCAGCGCCCGATGGCGAGGATGGCTCCGATGGCTATGGCCGGCATGGCGGCGGAGAGTAGTCCGGAACGGCCCACCGCCTGGTTGTGCACCTCTACGAAGTAGGCGGGTGTCCACACCACCAGCGCAACGAACGCGGCACCCAAGGCCACCGCCGGGGGGAGGAGTCCGAGCGCTCGGGCGATCGAGGCACGCGGGCGGTTGGCACCCGATGACGGTTGGATCGGATCGCGCACTCCGATCCACCAGGCGACGCCAGCCGGAATCAGAACGATGCCCGCGGCCATGAACACGGCTTCAACCCCACCTCGTTCGACGATGAAGCCCCCCAAGGCGAAGGTGAGAGCGGTCCCGGCTACGAAGGAGGAACCGAAGGAGGAGATGATCCGGCCTGCTCCCTTCTCGGATACCCAGCGGCCTATCGCTCCCATGATTGGTGTCCATCCCATGGCCTGGAAGATCCCGTTGGCCGACCAGATGACCAGCGATACGGCGAAGTTCTCGATGGTCAGGATGAAGAGGACGTTCATCAGCCCGCTCCCCACCAGGCCCAGTCCGACCAGGAGGCGTGCGCCGATCCGGTCGGCCAGGACCCCGACCGGGAGCGCCGACAGCGAGTACACCCAGAAGAACCCGGCCGCCAGGGCGCCGATGCGGGTGGCGTCGAGTCCCTGTTCCTCTCCGAGTCCCGGGACTGCCACAGAGAAGTTGACCCTCCCCATGTAGTAGAGGGCGTAGACCGACCATCCGGCGACTATCAGACCCCAGCGGGTGTCGTTGCCGGGCGTGGAGATGGACCCACCGGAAGGACCGGAGCGGGCCAAGGGGTCCCTACCCGGTCGTGGCTTCGGCGGGTTGTTCGGCGGTGTTCGGTCCCAGGACCCAGATCTTGTCGGGATCGAACTTCACCGGGATATTGTCTCCGTCGGTGAACAACTTGACCTGCCCGGGTTCGGTGACCGCCTCGATCTCGATGTCTCCGATCCTGATCTGAAAGCGCGCGTAGCGTCCCGCGTAGACGTGGGAGAGCACGGTGCCGGGGACGCTGTTCTCGCCTCCTTCGCCCAGGTCTACCGCTTCGGGGCGGATGCTGAGCACCGCTTCTCCGTCTCCAACCAGCGAGTGGGGCGCTCGGAACTCGCCGATGGCGGTGGTCATCTGGCCGTTTTGGTACCGGCCCGGTATGAAGTTGGTGCCGCCGAAGAAGGTGGCGATGTCGACGGTGTTGGGCGTGTCGTAGAAGGAGTCGGGAGCGTCGAACTGCTGGAGGCGCCCGTCGAACAGGAGCGCCACCTTGTCGGCCAGCACCACGGCTTCCTCCTGGTCGTGGGTGACGAAGACAGTGGTGATCCCCATCTCGGTCTGGATCCTTCGGATCAGGACGCGCATCTCGTCGCGGAGGTGCGCGTCGAGGTTGGAGAGGGGCTCGTCCAACAGCAATACGTTGGGCTGGACTATCAGTGCGCGGGCCAAGGCGATCCGCTGCTGCTGTCCTCCCGATAACTGGTTGGGTTTTCGGTCCTCGAAGCCGGGGAGCTGCACCAAATCCAGCATGTCTTCGACTCGGGATTTGATCTCCTTTTTGTTCACTTTTCGCATCTTCAGGCCGAAGCCGATGTTGTCGGCGATGTTCATGTAGGGGAACAAGAGGTAGTTCTGGAACACCATCACCGCGCCGCGTTCTTCGGGCTTGATGCTGAGGATGGAGTCTCCGTCGAAGAGGATGTCCCCCGCGGTGGGCCGGAGGAGGCCTGCGATCATCTTCATGGTGGTGGTCTTTCCGCATCCCGAGGGTCCAAGGAGGGCGGTGAGCTTTCCGGACTCGATCTCCAGGTCCAGGTTGTCCACGGCGGGGGGCGACTTCTGGTCGAAGATCTTGGTCAGTCCGCTGAGTGTCACTTGGGTCATATGTTGCCGATACCTCCTACTGCGGCGCTGTCGCCGGACAGGTACTTGGAACTCAGTAGCAGCACCAGTATGCCCGGCAGGATAAAGACCACGCTCAGCGCGCCGGCGATGGCTGGTTCGGAGCGGGCGAAATTGAACAACAGGATGGGGAGGGTCTCCACCTGTCCGTCACCGATCAGGAGGGTGAGGACGTACTGGCTCCAGGAGATCAGGAAGGTGAACAACGCACCCACCACCACGCCGGGAAAGACCGCCGGGAGGGTGACGTAGCGCTGGGTGGCCCAGCGTCCCGCGCCCAGAGAGCGCGCCTGGAGTTCGTAGTCGACGTCGTAGTTGGCGTAGACGCCGGACATGACCAGGGTCATGTAGGGGAGGGTGGGCACCAGGTGCACGAGGGTCACCCCCAGGATGTTTCCCGAGAGGCCGTAGCGGATGAACATGGTGTCGATGCCGAGCACCACCGCCAGGCCGGGGACGATGATCGGTGCGAGGATCAGGACCTCGACGATCCGCTTTCCCTTGAAGTTGTGGAGTCCCAGCGCGCGGCCGGCCGGCACGCCCAAGAGGACCGAGAGGACGGTGCACAGGAGGGCGATCAGGGTGGTCTGCCCGGTGGCGCCTATGACGTTGTTGGTGGGGGAGATCACCTGTTCCCAGGCGCGGGCCGAGTACTCGCTGGGGAGGATGTCGGGATAGAACCACCGGAAGCTGATCGACCAGATGAAGAGCGGCACCATGGGTGCGACTAGGAAGGCGAGGAGGCCCATGATCCCCACCCAGCGCAGGGTGGTGCGCCCGATGGCGCGGGGGGCTATGCCGGGGAGGGGAGCGGGCGCGGTGGTCATGAGTGTTTCACCGTCATTCCCTGATGTAGACCCGCGACAGCTTCATGTAGGCCATGATCAGGAGTGTGCTGATGAAAGCGATCACCATGGCCATGGCCATTGCCTGGGGGCGGGCGGCCAGGTCGACGTCGGTGTAGCTCTGGTAGGCGAGGACCGGTAACGCGGCGGGGAAGGTGCGTCCCAGGAGGTAGGGGATCTCGAAGGCGCCGAAGGTGAAGGCGAACACGATCACAGACGCGGAGACCACTCCGGGCATGATCAGGGGGAGGGTGACCTGGCGGAAGGCCTGCCAGCGGTTGGCGCCCAGGGAGCGCGCCACCGACTCGTAGTCCTCTCCGACCGACAGCAGGATGGCTAAGACGATCACCCCGATGAAGGGGATCTCCTTCCACACGTACTGGATGATGATCCCGATCGCCCATGGGTCGAACACCATGGCGGGAAAGTCGGCGGGGCGTTGGATGAGGTCGAGGCCGGTCATGATCCGAGACACCAGTCCGCTGTTCTGGAACAGGTAGAGGACGCCGATGGCGCCGACCAAATGCGGGATGGTGAGGTTGAGGGAGAAGAAGAAGTGGACGACGCGCTTTCCGCGGAAGGCGGGGCGGAGCAAGAGCGCGGAAGCCACCGCCAGGATGCTGGCGATCAGGGTGGAGGTAAAGGCGATGTGGAAGGTGAGCACCAGGCTCTGAAGGAACCCGTTGTCGGTGAATATCGCGAAGTAGGCGTCGAAGTTGAAGTCGTTCAGCCCGATCAGGGGGAAATAGTTGAGGCTCCGCAGGAAACCCGAGGCCAGGCCTCCCAGGAAGAGGAGGACGATGACGGCCACCGCCGGGGCGAGGAGGACCGAGATGCTGAGCCGCTCGGCGCCCCGCTCGGACAGACGGAACCTGTTCATGTCACCCGCTTCTCGTTCACTTCGGTTGACTGTTTACTTCGATCATCACTTTGACGGAGCCCTCGCCGCCCTGGAGGGCGGTGTCCATCGCTTCGGCGGCGAACTCGAGGGGGAAACGGTGGCTCACCAGCCGGTCACCCTGGATCCGTCCCGAACTCAGGAGGTCTATGGCCTCGGGGAAGGCGTCTCGTCCCAGGTAGATGGGGATGACGGTGGCTTCCCGGGACTGGGCGAGCATCAGGTTGAAGGGGATGCGCTCAGTGATATTGACGCCGACCGCGATCACCCGACCGCTGGGGCGGACCAGTTCCATGGCGGTCTCGAGGGTCCGGGCACTCCCCACCGCTTCGAAGGCGATGTCGGTGCCTGCCCGGTCGGTGGCTCTGCGGATTTCTTCTGTCTCCATACCC
Source organism: Acidimicrobiia bacterium (assembly GCA_965209025.1). Lineage (GTDB taxonomy): Bacteria > Actinomycetota > Acidimicrobiia > Spongiisociales > ZC4RG35 > Bin76. Next base: position 2,578,553 of record OZ242375.1, read on the forward strand.
CGGACATTGATTGCGGTGGTGGCGCCCAGGGCCTCGGCGATGGCGAGGCGGCCGGGGTCGATGTCGGTGATGTGGATGTCTCCGGCGCCGTAGGCTCGGCACACCGCCAGGATCAGGAGGCCGATCGGTCCGGCGCCGATGATGGTGACGGTCTCTCCGGGTCGGAGGCCGCTCCGGCGGACGGCGTGGACCGCGATGGAGGTGGGCTCGACCAGAGCTCCCAGTTGGAAGTCCATGTCGTCCGGTAGGGGGTGGAGGCCCCGGGCGGGGACCACCACCGACTCCTGGAGGGCTCCGTCGGTGTGGGGAGATCCGGTGAACGAGATGTGGGGACACAGGTTGTAGACCCCTCTATTGCAGGAGTCGCAGTCCCAGCAGGGGAGGATGGGCTCCACCGCCACGTGGGTGCCCACCGGGACGGTTTCGGTGTCCGGTCCCACTTCTTCCACCACTCCTGCGAACTCGTGTCCCAGTACGTGGGGTTCTGTAACCCGCCAGTCTCCTATGCGGCCCTCCTTGTAGTAGTGGAGGTCCGACCCGCAGATCCCCACCAGGCGGGGGGAGACCAATACCTCGTCGGGTCCGGGTTCGGGGACCGGTCGCTCTTCGATCTCGAGGCCGCCCTCGGGGTGGAGCACCGCGGCTTTCATCAGGCGCCGGCGCCTCCGGTGAAGCTCTGTAGCTGGGCTCTGACTGCGGGCAGGATCTCGTCCTGTCGGTCGAGCTTTTGGATCAGGTCGCCGTAGATGGCGTCGCGGTTGATGTCGATCGCCTCCAGCATGGTGGGAGCGTCCGCGCGTTGCCGCCAGACCAGGTTGTCGTCCAGGCGGGGGGTCTGAACGGTGCGGGTGGGGACCCACCGGCGATTGATCAGCCAGGCGATGTTGATCAGGTCCCAGACTATCCAGGACTGGCCGGGAAAGAACTTGACGCCCCGGTCGATGCGGATCGGGTTGTGGGTGTACAGGTGGTAGAGGTAGTCGCCGATCTCGCCCTTGCCCTTGAAGTAGGCCTCCATCTCGGGGAGGGAGATCACCAACTGGGCGCCGATGTAGAAGCCCGGGAGGTACACCAGGGGAACGCCTGAGTCGTAGAGGAGCCGCGAGGCGTGCGGGTCCTGGACCAGGTTGAGGGAGGTGTGGTTCGTAAAGTCGGTCCAGGTGGGAAAGCCCGAGGTCCAGCTCACCACCATCTTGGTGGCGATCTCGGGCGCCATCAGGAGAGCAGACGAAACATTGGTGACACAGCCGATCGCCACCACGTGCAGGGGTCGTTCGTCGCTGGCCAGGGCCCCCTCGATGATGCGTTCCGCGCCTTCACTTCGGACGGGCACGTCGGGGGCGGACATGTACCGGTCGGCGCCCCGGAAGGCCACGCCGTTAGACGGGAGGCCCATCTTGGAGAGGACGGTCTTGATCTCCTCATAGGAGGTCTCCATTCCCTCGGCGGGACCCCACATGTCCATGGTGGCCGGATCGATTCCCTCCGAGATCAGGTGGCGGGCCCAGTAGCCCATCAGGTTGTCCGAGTCGGGTTCGCGGCCCGCCCGGAGGGCCTCTGCGGCCTCCACCACCCGCTCCCGGTAATGGAGGTGTCCGAAGGGCTCGGCGACCACCGCCTCCACCTCGATCCGCTCCGGAGAGAGGAGCGCCCAGGCCATGGCGAACTGGTCGTCGATCTCGTTGTTGGTGTCGGTGTCGATCAACACCCGGGTCGGCCCCTCCACATCGGCGAACATCTGCCGGCGGCGTTCCTCACTTACATTCGGAAATACGGTCACATCCAGCCTTTCGCGCTCACTTTCGACTTCTCCAATCTACACCTTCCGTCACCGCGATTGAATTCAGCTCTCGCAGTCGAGCCGCGGCGGCATCCAAGGTGCCTTCGCCGGTGGCCGCCTCTCTCCACACCGCCCTCCCTCCCAGGAAGCCCGAGGCGCCGGCGCGGCAGGCCACCTGGAGCTGGCGGCGGAACAGTCGGTAGTCGCCGCCCTCGGACAGGATGGCCCAGGGAACCGGGCTGAGGCGGTCGATCTCCTCGCAGGCCTCGGTCCAGGCTTCTTCGCAAGTGTTCTCCGCAGGCTCGGGGAACTGGAGCTTCAGGACGTCGGCGCCCAGGGGTCCGAAGAGCCTTACCCCCTCGAGGACCGCTTCGCTGCGTTGGTCGGGGTGGTCGTAGAGCGCCAGGGGCTCGGCGAAGAGCGGCATGTCTTGTTGCCGGCACTGGTCGACCACCTCGGTTACGAAGGCCTCCGCTGCAGAGGTGTCGCCGCCGGGCTCGAAGAACATCGAGATCTTTACCGCGTCCACTCTCAGGCGGGCGGCTCTCTCCACGCTCCAGCCCGGCAGGAACCGGGGAGCGGTGAGCACGTCCGCGTAGTCGCCGTCCTCGATGCCGAGGATCAGGCCGGTCTCAGACAATGCGCCCGAGCGGGAAAAGCCCGTCCCCTCCAGGAACCCGGGGTCGACCAGCATAGCTCCTCCCGCAGGGCCCAGGCCGTTGATCAGGGGCAGTTTGGCCGCCCAGATGTCGTCTGTGCTCATCGAGTCGGGCTCGTCGGGTCGGACGGTGGCTGCGAAGGATCCGACATGGTCGATGGCCAGCACCGCGAAATGCCCGGAGGGGGTGGCCACCTTCTGGAGCCGGGCCGATCGGACACTGTCAGTTGCGGCGGCGGATGTTTCCATGAGTCTCTGCGTCTGGGTCTCGATCAGGCGTTCAGCCCGTCTATCTGCAGGTAGTCCTTCATGGGTACCGGACGGGTGGTGCGCATGCCGAGCCAGGCGGCCACCTCCGCAAGCTCGGAGGAGAGGTCGCCTTGGGCCACCGCGAAGTGGTGCTCGTGTCCCTGCACCACCGCCGTGTTCACCAGGTCGTCCAGGTTGATCGGTTCGCCCGAAAGCCGGAAGTTGGAGAACCAGCCGCGGGTCCCCTCGAATCCGGCGTTGCCGGTCTCGACCACGTCGGCGGTGGCGATGAACATCTCGGTGAAGTCGTCACCGGCATAGGCGATGGTGGTCTTCTGGGGAGCGAAGCGAAGATCGCCCGACACTCCGTAGGTGACGTCGGACTTCCGGCCCAGGGTGACATGGTCGACCCAGCGGATCCCGTTGTCTCCTCCGAAGTGTCGGGGGGTGACGCCGCAGTGCCAGAAGAGCGCCGCGTCGGATGCCTGGTCGAGGGCGGTCAGGTCGAGGAGGGTTGAGGAGCCGTGGATCTGCGACATCGAGTTCATCAGCAGCATGGTGACCGCTCCCGGGACGTCGCCCTCGCAGGAGACCGCGAAGCCGTCCTCTGATCCGAGGAGGCTGTAGGCCATGCAGGGGGCCATGTGGTATTCCTCCTGGAAGGTCGGCCAGCACTGCACGGCCAGCGCGTCGTAGCCCTCGTCTTTGATCAGTTGGCCGAGCGCCAGGTAGACCCGGGCGTTGCGGTCCATGCCCATCGGGCCGGCGGTCACTTCGGTAGCCAGGTCGGTGGCCGTCCGGACCATCGATTGGGCCGATCGGGCGTCGATGCTTCGGGCAAGATCCACAACTTCTGTGATCGAATGGGTCCCGATGGTGACGCCGAAGCGGTTCTTCAGGCGTTCTTCGTCGAAGTTCATGTTGTAGAAGCCCGGCGAGATGCCGCCGATCCACCCGATCCGCGCCGACGCCATGGCCTTGATGCCCTGGAGGGCCCGGATGGTCACCCGGAGGCGGCGGTCGGTGTCGGGTTCGTCGATGTGGCCGAAGAACCACTTGTAGGGGATCTTCTTCTCGGACAGGTGGCGGCGGATGATGGAGGCGTAGTGGCTGGCCGACACCAGGGAGTGGAGTTGGATGGAGCCTTCCAGGACCGGCTCGGGAGTCGCCCAGATGCCCAGGCGGGGCGCCACCTCGGCCAGCGGTTCCAAGAGTTCCCCCGAGGCGCAGGCGGCGGTCTGCAACAGCAGGAAGTCGATCTGTTCGGCCTTGAGCCTTGCGGCAACCTCCTGGGCGGTGTCCATGTCGGGGACGCCGCTGTCGATCGCCACCAGGTCGAAGCCGAACTCGCCCGCCAGTGCCTCGAGGCCCCTGATCGCCCGGCCGTACTGGTCGTGCTCGTCGGCGTAGTAGGTGCCGAACGCCACCCCGACGTATCCGATCTTCAATCGCCGGTCACCTTCCACCGGTTACTCCTTTGATGCTTGGCGTTCGGTACGAAGTCCTTGATCGCTTGTCAAGTTTACGGGGTGGCCGTCGTCGTCTGTTCGACGGTCCCTTTGTAGGTTTGCCGGTGGCGATTCCGTCTGACGTGTCCCTTCGGTAGGGTGTCGAACACCCTCGGGTAAGTGCCCGATCTTGAAATCATGGGTCGCGAAAGGATTCCCGCCAATGGGGTAATGGGGACTGTGTGAAGGTCGTAGTCTTCATATATGTGCATCACATGCCATGGTTGGACATTGTGCGACGATTGCGATTGTCGTCATTGCGGTCGCTGCAGTCATGGATCTGTGGTTCATCAAGTGGCCGGAGCGGAGCGAAGGACGTCCGAGAGGTATGGTTTTCAGGAGATAGAGGACATTCAGATCACCAGAACCGTTGTACAAAGGGAGATCTAGGATGCAAGAGAAGCCTTTTGAGGGACTAATTGCTGCCCCTGTTCGGCCCCTGACGGTCACGCTTTCCAAGGATGTGACCCTCAAGGATGGCGAACTGGTGTTCAAGTCGCCTGGTCTCACAGAGGTCAAATTGACCCGGGAGTCCCTCGACCTGAAGATAGTTTTGGAGGGTACCGCCTATCAAGAACCCGAGGCCTTGAGTGTGACTCTTTGGTTTTGGGACGAGAACAGAACGGACTATGACCTCGTGGGCCAGATAGGAACGGTTCTGGATCCGAAACCTGGCCCGTGGGTGGGTCGTATCGACTGTGTCGATCACTTCACCGTCAAGAAACCAGGGCGGTATTTGTTAGAGGTGGAATTCCGTGGGCAAAGGTACCCCCAGCAGTTCACCGTACGGTTTCAAAACACGCTCGCCTCAAGAGCGCCTTGGCGGTTGGGAGGGGTGTTTGGGGCCCTGTAGCGCTGCTCAGCTGGAGGGCAGCGGCTCTATCCCTGGTCGTTCTCGGTGGTCTCGGCCCAGGCTTTGAAAATGAGGGCCACGGTGCAGGCGCCGGGGTCCTCGGTCCCAATGCTCTGTTTGGCGGCGTAGCGGGCCCGACCGGCTCGGGGTTCCATGGAGGCGGTGGACGTCGCCCCCTGACGCGCCGCCCGGGCCGCCGCTCCGAGTACCCGGGCCAGGGATGCGCCTTCTGTTGTTGCCGAACGCGCTTCGTTCACGGCCGGCGAAAGTGCGTCCACCATGGTCTTCTGGCCCGGCTCGACCCTTCCGATCCGCATCAGCCGCGCCAGTCCCTTCTCCATGCCGGCCACCAGGTCCGCGGGCGCGGCGGGGTTGGCGGACCTGTTCAGTTGACCCCCGATGGCGCCGAAGAAGGATCCGAACAGCGCTCCGGCGGCGCCTCCCACCGCGTCGTGGAAGGCCCGGCCGGCTGTTCGGAACACCTCGGCGGGGGTGGGGTCGCTCAATCCCTCGATGCGGTCGGTCGCCTCGGAAAGGGCGGTTGCCATGTTCACCCCGTGGTCGCCGTCGCCTGCCACCGCGTCCAGACGGGACAACTCGTCCTGGTGGTCGCTCACCCGGCGCCGGGCGGCGGCGATCAACCGTCTTGAAAGGTCTCCGTCCAACACCGCCGGTTAATGAGTATCCGGCATGATGAAACCGGCGCCGCGGGCGGGAGCATCGTAGAGGGCGAGGAGTTCGTCATCCAGGTGGCAGATGGCGAAGGCGAACCCCGCCATGTCGAGGGTGGTGGCATAGGGTCCGATCCACGAGCGGGCCACCTCGATCCCTCGGCGTTCCAACTCGGCCCGTGCTCCCCGGTAGAGGACCGAGAGTTCCATGATGGTGAGAGAGCCGCCGTTGTTGAGCAGGAGCCCGACACGGGCGTTCTCCGGGAGGTCGGCGTCCTCCACCAGCCTCCCGATCATCAACTCTGAGATCTGGTCGGCCTCCACGTCCTCGCCCAGGCGGGTGCCCGCCTCTCCGTGGACTCCCAGACCCACGGCAACCGAGGTGTCGTCGGGGTCTCCCAGGGGTTGGCCGCTTACCGGGTGCGCCACGGTCCCCATGGCGGCCGACAGAGACCGGGTCCGGTCGCGTACTTTCCGGGCGATCCTGGCGCAGTCCTCCAGGGAAGCGCCCCGCTCGGCCATGGCGCCCACCATCTTCCAGACGAAGAACAGGCCGGCGCCACCCCGGCGCTCGGTGATCTGCTCTTTCGGCGCGGAGGCCACGTCGTCGTAGAGGATCACCATCTCCACGTCTTCGATGCCCTCGTCCTCGGCTTCGTCGATGGCCAGTTCGGCGTTCATGATGTCGCCAGCGTGGCTGGAGACCAGGAGCAGCACCCCGCCGCCCCGGTGGGCCGCTCGGATGCCGTCGGTGATCCCGCCCGGACCGGGGGAGGAGAAGATCGGGCCCGGGACGTTGACGTCGAAGAGGCCCTCTCCGACCCAGCCGATCATGGCCGGCTCGTGCCCGGAGCCGTTGCCGATCACCACGCCCACCCGACCCTCCGGCTTGGGCGTGGCGCGTACCACCATCCCGTCGGACAGCTTGATGACGTCCGAGTGTGCGGCGGTGTAGCCCTCCAGCATCTCTGCGACCGCGTAGGCGGGGTTGTTGAGGAACAGGCGCGTGCGGACGCTCATGCCAGATGCTGGCGGATGAAGGCGGCGGCGCCGGCGGCTTCCGCGTCCAGGTCTTCGTAGAGGTCCCGCCAGGCGTAGGTGTCCCGGCCGGTCTGGACCTGGGAGTTGGGGAAGGTCTCGAACACCACATAGCCGTCGTAGCCGACGTCGTCCAGGGCTTCCTTGAAGGACGCCCAGTCGATGTGGCCGTACTGGGGTGCGCGGCGGTTGTTGGCCGCCACCTGGACATGTCCGATCTTCCCCGCGGCCTGACGGACCGCCCCGGCCAGGTCGTCCTCCTCCATGTTCATGTGGAAGGTGTCGAGCTCGACCTTGACCGAGTCGTGTCCTACCACCTCGATGAACGACAGGCAGTCCGAGACGGTGTTGAACATGTAGGTCTCGAAGCGGTTGAGCACCTCCAGGCACAGGTCGACCCCCACCTCTGCGGCGTACTCGGCGACTGTGTGGAGCGACTCGGCGGACCGTTCCCGGTGACCGGCGTGGTCGCCTTCCGGGAACCCCATCCACGGTGCGTAGGTGACGCCTCCCAGGATCGGGCTTCCCAGGTCGGCGGCCTGGTCGAGACACCACTTGAGGTGGTAGATCCCCGATGAGCGAATACCCTCGTCGGGACTGGAGACGTCCATGGTCGGGGTGAGGCCGGTGCTGCACAGGACATCGAGTCCCAGGGACGACGCGGTGCTGGCGATATCGCGCACTCCCACATCGGTCCCGGCCACGAACGACATCTCCACCCCGTCATAGCCCGCCTCGGCTGCCTTGTGGAACACGGCCGACTGGTCGTCGTACCAGCTGTCCAGCCAGTAGAAAATCTCGATCCCGACCGGGCGGGTCATGGCACTGCTCCTTCGATTGCGAAGGCGAATGCTAGGAGGGGATGGGCGGGTGCCTTGTCCATGAATCTCACGGTGACCGCTGTGCCGTGCTCGGGCGTCTCGTCGCCTATCACCCGGTGGGTGATGCCTCCTCTCACCCCGTCCAGGCGGATCGAAGCGAGGATGTAGGGGGGATCGATGCCCCCGAACGGCGGGGGGCTGTGCACCCGGGTGGCGGCGGTGACCGTCCCGGTCCCGGGGAGGTCGTACCAGTCGGTCTCGGTGAGGTCTTCCTCGCAGAACCGGCGGGGAGGGAACCAGGATGCTCCGCACCCCTTGCAGCGGGTGGCGCGTAGGACACCCTGTTCCAGCCCCTCATAGAAGGGGCTGGAGGATCCCACCGCATGGCGATAGCGCTGGGCCATCTCCACACCCAGCAGGTAGACCGCCCGACCGTCGGGACCCGTGTCCCGTTCTGTTCCCGTTATCCGCATCAGCCCACTCTCCCGAAGACGTTCACCACGCTGAGGGACCCCACCCCGGCGTGGGTGTCGGTGATCCCGATGCGAGCGCCGGGAACCTGGCGGGCGCCGGCGACCTCTTCCCGGAGCTGGGATACGATCTCCACCGCCTGGGCTATCCCGGTGGCGCCCACCGCCGAACCCCGGCCCATCAGGCCTCCCGAGGGGTTCACCACCACCTGGCCGTCCTGGTCGAAGCGTCCCTCCGAGGCGGCCTCTCCTCCGTGGCCGACCGGGCAGAGGCCCAGGTCCTCGTAGGCCTGAAGTTCAGCGCCGCTGAAAGAGTCGTAAACCTCGGCGACGTCGATCTGGCGGGGAGGGTCATCGATGCCCGCCGCCCGGTATGCCTGCGCGGCGGCTTTCCGCTTGGCCGCGAAGTGGGGAAACATCTCCACGGGGCGGTCCGAGAGGCGGGGCCGGTCGGTGGCGGATCCGCTTCCCAGGATCGCCACTTGCGGGCGGTCGGAGGAGGCGGGGGAGTGCTGTGCCGCCCAGTCCTCGGTGGCGAGGATCACGGCCGCCGCACCGTCGCTCAGGAGGCTTGCGTCGAAGAGCCGGTAGGGATCCGAGAGGGGGGCCGATGAGCTGACGTCTTCGACAGTGATCGACATGCCCCGGTGGGCGAGGGGGTTATCGAGGGCCATGCGCCGGTTCTTGACCGCGATCTCAGCGAACTGCTCTGCGGTGGTGCCGTAGCGTCGCATGTGCTCGGTGATCATCAGTGCGTAGGGGGCGGCGAAGGTGCCGAACACCGGGGTCTCCCACTCGAAGTCGGCGGACATGGAGAGGATCTCGATGGCGGTGGCCCGGTCGACCGAACGGCCATTGGTCTCCCCGCCGAACACCAGGACCGAGCGGGCTTCCCCGGAGCGGAGCGCCGTCAGGGCGGTGCGGATGGCGAGCGCCCCGGTAGCGCCGCCTCCCTCCACACGGACCACGGGTTTTCCTGTCAGTCCCACTGTGTCGGCGAGGACCTGCCCGAGGCTCATCTGGCGGTTGAAGTGGTCGCTCTCGTACGCGGCCACCCCCATGTCGATCTGCAAAGGGGAGGAGAGCCCGGCGTCGAGGAGGGCCGCCCGGGCGGCCTCGGCAACCATGTCCCGCACGGAGGCGTCGTCCCGGAAGCCGACGAAGGGGGTCATGCCGACCCCGGAAACCAGCACCGCGTCTTCCGCCGAAGGGTTCACGGGGCGGGAGAAGGGTACGGCCGGCGGACCGGCAAATCGCGAAATCGAGACCTAACCCGCGAAAAGCGGGCCCGCGCAATTACCCGTTGGGCCCACCCCCGCCGCCACCACCAGTTGGCCCGAACGCGCTTGGCGGGTGCCCGCCGGGGGCGCGTTCTGGGAATATGACCTCGCTTCACAGTGTCTGTGCGGTCCGAGCGGCGCCGGAGCGGACCGGGAGGTGTTCGACCCTCCCAATGTGCGTCGGGGCCTGTGACAATGGCAACACTTCAGCGTCCTCTTTTTTCGCGACCCGGTCCCACAAGCTTTGCTCCCGGACCTAACCGCGGTCCGCCAGGCCGAACTCGACGAGTTCGATGTTCCCGCTGAATGCGAACTCGCCGTCGTAGGAGTCGCTGACCGGAGAGAGGGTGTCGGCGCCGACGCTCAGCGAGCCCCAGGAGATCATGCCCCGCGCCATGTCGGACATGGCCTGTTCGCACAGCACCTCCCCGTCGGCCTCCAGCCGTCCGGTTCCCCGGTAGTCGCCGGTGCGCTCGAACCGGAAGGCCAACTCCGTGGCTCCGGGTTTCACCGCGCCGGACGCGGACGACAGGGTCTGGCGGTCTCCCAGGTAGCAGTACTCGAAGACCAGGCGGCCCTCGGCCAGATACAGGACATACCCGCCGCTGGTGTCGCCCACCGCCACCAGGACTCCCCGGTCGGCTTCCGTGAGGGCATCGACCCGGGCGGTGATCGAGAAGGAGCGGTTGAAGACCAGGGGGGTGACGCCGCCGGGCACGCGGGTGGCGCCTCCCAGGTAGGTGAAGGTCTCCCGGGCCCGGGGCGACCCGGGGGTCTGGAAGGTGGAGGCGCGGACGGCCAGGTAGCGGTCGTCGAGGGGGAACACCGAGTACTGCCCCGCCTCCTCGGTCCACTGGCCGACCAGGTCGGCCAGGAGGTCGGGGTGGTCCCCGGCGAGGTCCCGGCACTCTGAGAAGTCGGTGTCGATGTGGTACAACTCCCAGGGGTCGTCCTCGAAGGGCTCGTTCCGGCGATGGCGGGCCAGGGCCTTCCACCCGTCCTGCCACATGGCCCGATGGCCGATCATCTCGAAGTACTGGCGGTCCCGGGCGGGCGGAGAGGCGGCGTCGTCGAGGACCCGGCGGATGCTGGCGCCGTGATAGGGCATCTGTCGGACGCCGTTGTAGGAGGCCTTGGGGCTCACCCCGACCAGGTCGAAGACGGTGGGGGCGATGTCGATGGCGTGTACGAACTGGGCCCGGACGGCACCGGCGTCGGAGATCCCCTGCGGCCAGGAGATGACCAGGGGGGTCCTCACCCCTCCGGCGTAGGTGTTCTGCTTGTACCAGCGCAGCGGGGTGTTGGCGGCCTGCGCCCATCCCCAGGGGATGTTGGTCTGCGAGTGCGGTCCGCCGATGGTGTCGAAGCGTTCGAGGTTGAACTCGACGGTGCAGAACCGGTCCTCCTCGTAGGTGACGATGTCGGCGCCCCCGTCAGGGCCGCCCTCCTGGCTGGCGCCGTTGTCGGACAGCACCACGATGATGGTGTTGTCTAGCCTGCCGATCGAGTCGAGGAACCCCACCAGCCTGCCCAGGTGGGCATCGGTGTGGTCGAGCATCGCCGCGTACGCCTCCTGGAAGCGGGCGAACAGCCTGTGCTGGTCGGGAGTCAGGTTCGCCCACTCCTCCACGCCGGGGTTGAGTGGCGCCAGGACCGCGTCGGGGGGGATGATGCCCAGTTCCTTCTGCCTCCGGAAGCGGCGCTCGCGGATCACGTCCCACCCCTCGTGGTAGCGACCCCGGTACTTGTCGAGGTATTCCTGGGGCGCCTGGTGGGGGCAGTGGGCCGTCCCGAACGACAGGTACAGGAAGAAGGGCTGTTCGGGTTTGACCGAGACCTGGTCCCTTATGTAGGAGATGGAGTGGTCGATCAGGTCCTCGGTGAGGTGGTAACCGTCCTCGGGCCGTCCCGGGGGGTCCACCCGGTGGTTGTCCTCGACGACGTCCGGGTAGAAGTGGTCGGTCAGCGCGTCCAGGAACCCGTAATAGCGGCCGAAGCCCCGCCCCAGGGGCCACTGGTCGTAGGGTCCGACCGCGGTGGTGTCCTCCAGGGGAGCGAGGTGCCACTTGCCGATGGCCAGGGTGGCGTAGCCGGCGCCCTGGAGGACCTCGGCCATGGTGGCCGCCGACTCGGTGACCCGGCCCCGGTAGCCGGGGAAGCCGGAGTCGACGTTGGAGAGGTAGGCCATCCCCACGCTGTGGTGGTTACGCCCGGTGAGGAGGCAGGCCCGGGTGGGCGAGCACAGCGGAGTGACGTTGAAATCATTGAAGCGGATGCCGCCGGAGGCCAGGGCGTCGATGGTGGGGGTGTCGATCTCGGCCCCGTAGCACCCCAGCCCTGCGAACCCGACATCGTCCAACACCACTACCACCACATCGGGTTTGCCGCGGGCGTCGTTCTCCATTGGCGGCCACCAGGGCGTCGAGGTGCGAAAATCGGGTCCGATCACCCCCGGGAAGTCATCATCGGGAGAGGCGGTAGGCAGGTCTTCGGGCATCCAACTCGCTTCGTGGTTCAAACCAGGGATAACCATACTTGACCCGATGGCGGACAAAGACGGAGCACAGGAGGGGGAGGTCTCCTCAGGCTGGCCGGAGACCGACCCGTTCACCGTGGACTCGGTCTCGGTGGAGGTTCACCGCGCTCCGGTGGCCCGGCCCGTCCGCACCGCGTTCGGGACTATGAAGGACCGTCCGGCGGTGGTGGTCAGGGTCCGGTCTTCGGATGGATCGGTCGGGTATGGGGAGGCCTGGTGCAACTTCCCGGCTCCCGCCGCCGAATACCGGGCACGGCTGATCGTCTCGGTCCTGGCTCCGCTGATCGTGGGTCGGGAGTGGTCCCATCCGGCGGCGGTGTTCGAGCACCTGTCGGCGAGGACCAGGATCGTGGCGGTCCAGTCGGGAGAGCCCGGTCCCTTCTCCCAGGCGATCGCCGGGATTGACATAGCCCTGTGGGACATGGCGGCCCGTCGGGCGGACAAGCCCCTGTGGAGACTCCTGGGAGGAGACCCAAGTGGCGGCGCCGTGGCGGCCTACGCCAGCGGGATCGGGCCGGAGGGAGTAACCGACCAGGCGGGGGGAGCCCTAGAGGCGGGCTATCGGGCATTCAAGCTCAAGGTCGGCTTCGGCGAGGAGACCGACCTGGGAAACCTCGAGGCTTTGCGCCGGCTCCTGGGGCCGGAAACACCAATCGCGGTGGACGCCAACCAGGCCTGGTCTCCCGAGGAAGCGGCGCGGTGGAGCCGGACTCTCGAGGCCTACTCTCCGATGTGGCTGGAGGAGCCGATCGCCGCCGACCTCCCCGCCCGGGTGTGGGCCAGACTGGCCGAGATCTCACCGATTCCTCTGGCGGGAGGGGAGAACCTGAGTAGCCAGAGTGACTTCCGCCGCGCCATCCGGGATGGAGCACTGGCTGTCATCCAGCTCGACGTCACCAAGTGGGGCGGGATATCGGGGTGCCTTCCGGTGGCGAGGGAGGCGCTTGGGGCAAGCAGGCGGTTCTGTCCCCATCACCTTGGCGGGGGCATCGGGCTGGTGGCCTCCGCACATCTCCTCGCCGCAGTGGGTTGCGATGGGCTCCTGGAGGTGGACAGTAACCCCAACCCGCTTCGCCGAGGTCTGGCCCGGCCGTTCCCCCTCCTGGCCAACGGGCATCTCCAACTGAGCAAGGCTCCGGGGCTGGGGGTGGCGCCGGGCCGAGATGCAGCGCCGTTTCGAACCTCGGGGGATACCTTCAGGGGATGAACAAGACGGTGCAATCGGGAAGTAGCACCCGGCATCACCGACCGCCGGACATGAAACGGGCCTCGTCTTCCTGGTCGTCGAGCGCATTGGGACGATCCAGATCGACTCCGTGACGGGGATGGACTCCGCGCACGGTGATCAAACGGAAGGCCGGTTGCTCCGATGACTCGTGCCGCTTCAGAGCATTGTCCAACGTCTGGGCAATGAACCCGCTTACGCTGAGACCATGGGATAGGGCCGCCCGGCGTACCTGCTTGCCAAGTTGGTCTTCGAGAGAGATCGTGATCCGCATGATGCAAATCATTAATGCGGTGTATCAGTGCAGGTGAGGTCCCGTTAGCCCGCAAGCTTGGCGAATTTTGTCGATCAACCAGCGTAAAGCTATGGTGTTAGGCGGACTTGTCGCGATGTCTCATGCCGTTGGCAGGTCTGTAACCCGATTTTCGAAACAGGAGGACTATTGAATATGCATCGTTCTCGATTTGCCCGATGGCTGATCGTGATGGCGTGTTTTGCGTTGGTGGCCGCGGCGTGCGGTGACGACGAACCTGCCGCCACGACGGCGGCCCCCGCCACGACGGCCGCTCCCGCCACGACTGCGGCTCCTACCACCACCGAGGCTCCCGCTGAAGAGCCCATGGAGGAGGACGACCACGACCACGAACACGAGGAAGACGTCATGGAGGAAGAGGAGCCCATGATGATGGGCCCGACCGGCCCCGGACTCCTCGACGTGGATAACTCCGAGGTCGGCGGAATGAGCTGGGACGAGATCGTGGCCGCCGCCGACGGCGGACGGGTCAACTGGTTCATGTGGGGCGGCAGCGCAACGATTAACGCCTACGTGAACGAGTGGGTCGGCGCCGAACTCAAGTCGCGGTTCAACATCGACCTCAACCAGGTGAGGGTCACCGACACCGTCAACGTGGTGGACACCGTTCTCAGCGAGACCGAGGCCGGTGAGTACACCAGCGGATCGGTAGACATGATCTGGATCAACGGTGAGAACTTCCGCACCATGGTGCAGGGTGGCCTGTTGCTGTGCGGGTATTGGGATCTGTTGCCCAGCTTCCAGAACGTGGACATGACCGACGGGACGTTGCTGTTCGACTTCGGGACCCCGGTCGACGAGTGCGAAACCCCCTGGAACAAGGCCCAGTCGGCAGTGTTCTACAACAGCGCCCTGTTGCCCGATCCTCCCGCGGACATGGATGCCCTGCTGGCTCAGGCCTGCGCCAACCCAGGGACCTTCACCTATCCGGCGCCTCCGGACTTCACCGGAAGCGTGTTCGTGCGTCACGTGTTCTACAACGAGGCCAACAAGATCCTCCCCGGCGGGTACGGGGACCTCCTGGTTCCCTTCGACCAGGCTCTCTACGACACGGTGGCGGAGGCGACCTGGCAGACCCTGAACGACCTCGAGCCCTGCCTGTGGCGTGAAGGCACCACCTACCCGGTGGACCAGCCCGCTCTGGAAGTCCTGTATTCCAACTCCGAAGTCACCCACTTCCTCGCCTACGGGCCCGCGGCCGCGGGATCCAAGGTGGACAGCGGCGTCTTCCCGGAGTCGACCAGGACCTATGGTCTTGCCAGCGGTCAGATCGGCAACACCAACTTCGTAGCAATTCCCTACAACTCGCCCAACAAGGCGGCCGCCCTGGTGACGGCAGACTTCCTGTTGAGCCTTGATGCGCAGTTGCAAAAGGCCTATCCGGACGTTTGGGGTCAGATCAACGTTCTCAACGTTGAGTCACAGTCCCACTTCGCCGATGTCCCGAGGCATCCCTCGGTGGTCGACCCCGGCGACATCTCGGGTCTGCCCGAGTTGCGCGGCGACTGGGTGCCCATCATCGAGGAAGGCTGGCGCGCCAACGTAGCCGAGCAATAAAACCACTTACCGACTAGACACTTCGACAGTGACCGGTGTTCTCACCGGTCACTGTCATTTAATGTGTGCTAGGGCTGCGCGGTAGACGGCTGTAGTCGGCGGCTACGTGGAATTTCAGACCACCGGTAGAGGAGCCAGCGCCTCGATGTCGGTGACCACGTCCACGACGACCGGACAGTCCGCTTCCAGTGCCTGTTCCAGGGCGGGGCGGAGTTGGCCGGGTCGGGTCACCCGGATTCCCATCGCCCCCATTCCCTCCGCCAGTCGTGCGAAGTCCACGTCGGTGAAGGTCCAGAGGCGGCGCCCCTCCGGGGTCTGGCGCCCGCCGTAGGCCCGGTCGTAGCCGATGGTCGACTGGTTGCCCGAGGAGTTGTTGTTGACCACCGTCACGGTGTTGATGCCCCAGCGGACCGCGGTCTCCACCTCGGCTATGTGGTACCAGAACCCCCCGTCGCCGGTGAAACAGATCACCGGGCGGTCCGGCGCCGCGCACTTGGCGCCGAGAGAGGCCGGGAAGGCCCAGCCCAGGTGACCGGCGCTGCGCAAGTAGCCCTGTGCGAGTGTGCGGGTGTCGAACATGCCGCCCATCCACATGCCGGCGTGCCCGGTGTCGACCAACACGCACGCGTCGTCCGGCGCCAGGGCGGTCAAGTCCGAGCAGATCCGCTCCGGGCGGATGGGCACGGCGTCGGATTCCAGATGACGCCTGTGCTGTTCTCGCCAGCCGGCGACCTCCCGGCGCGCCTCGGCCAGCCACTCTTCCCGGCATGGATCCCGAGGGCCCGCCAACTCCAGGAGGGCGGCGAGGGTCAGGCGGGCGTCGGCTTTTACCGACACGCCCAAGGGGTAGTTGCGGCCCAGCACTTCCGGGTCGATGTCCACATGGATCGCGGTTACTCCCGGCGCCGGGACCCGCCAGGAGTGGGTGGTCATGCTCCCGGTGCTGGAGCCGACGAAGCATACCAGATCGGCCCGGTTCACCACCCGGTTGGCGGCGCTGCGAGAGTACCTGCCGACCGCACCTACGGCCAGCGGATGGGTACCGGGAATGCTGTCCTTCCCGTTGAGGGAGGTCACCACCGGAATGGAGAGACGTTCCGCCAGGGTCACCAGTTGACTCGAGGCATGGGAGATCCGGACCCCTCCTCCCGCCACGATCACCGGCCGTTCGGCGCGGTCCAACAGGTTCAGAGCCGCGGCCACGCCTTTCGGGTCGGGGAGGGGCCGCACCGCGGGCACGGAGGCGAATCCTTCGTCGACCCACGGGTCGAGGTCGCCCTCCTCGACGTCGATCTGGCCCTCGTTGCCCGCGAACTGGACATGGGTCGGTCCCGGGCGGCCCGACACGGCCGATCGGAAGGCCTGCCGGATGGCGTCGGGGATCCGCTCCACCCGTTCGATGGATGTGTTGAACTTGGTGACGTTGGAGAAGGCGGGCCGATCATCGACCTCCTGGTAGACGCCCCTGCCGGCCATCGTCAGATGGAGGCCTCCCGTGAAGGCGACCACCGGGGAGTTGGCCAGGTGCGCGTCACGTAACCCGGCCGCCAGGTTGAGCGCCCCAACCGCCTGGGCCATGCACACCCCGGGGCGGCCCGCCATCCTGGCAAAGCCGTCGGCCATGTAGGCAGCCGGTTTCTCGCCGTGCGTCCCGATGCGGTGCACCCCGAACCGCTCCAGTTCCACCATGGTGCGGCGCAGGATCGCAGGGACCATGAAGACGTGCGTCACCCCGTAGCCGTTGAGCATCTCGGCAAGCGCACGGGCGCCGGTCATCATAAAGGAACACTGTAACGGCCGCTGTGCATGCGCCCGGGATACCCAGAGGTCGGTCCTTAGCAGGGTCTGCCGCAGCGACGCAACAACATGATGGCCGGTGGAGACGGTTCTAGGTACCTTCCGCTTGGATTTCGATTAGCAGTCGGCAGTGGTCACTGGCACCCCATTCCTTGACGGCATCTGGGCAGCAGTCATCCCGACTCTTCCGGCCACGTCGGCAGTGGTCACTGGTGTCCCATTCCCCGACGGCGTTGAGAGCCCTCACTGCGACGCTGTTGTGGAAGCCGCGGGAGGCGAAGACATGGTCCAATTGCACTTGAGCTGTCACCGGGCACTGGCTGGTGGTGTAGTACGTAGGCACGTCCAATGAGTCGGATGGTAAGTGTTGAGGCCAGGGATCCGCACGCCTTCCCGCCGGATACTTGGGCCCCATCCGCTCAAGACCCAGCGCATGCATTCTGTCGGCAACTGTGTTCACCCGAGCCACAAGGGGGTCTTCATTGGTCGCACCAAACGACATGTTGAGATCCCCCGCCGCGAGTATGCGGTGCGAGGCAGGGTCACTGCTACCGATAAAAGCCGATAGATCCGAGATTATCCGGTGTGCCGAGCCGTCCGGCATCCCAACTTTCCACCGACTGTTGGTAGATGGGTGCGGACTCATCCAGCGAGCGTACATTGAGACCGCCAGGAAGGGAGGATCGTCCTCTGGTGTGACCCGCGCCGCCGCAATTGTGCCAATGCCGCTAACGGGAATCTCGTCTGACGCGGGCATGCTAATCGGACTGACTTGCTTGAACCACTCCACTTTCACCCGATCCGACAACTTCACCACCATCGCCCACCGGTCGTATAGGTTCTTAAACCGGTCTCCGTACCACCTTGAGTTCCAAGTGTGTGAGTCCCAGTGCTCCTCAGGACCTGTGTCGACGCAGCCTGCCAAATCCGCTGGTGGTCGGCCTGCCTCTTGAAGCAGAGCCAAATCGGCGCCCATCCCCACAAGCTGATACCATGGCTTATGCCTCTTGGCGATGTTCCAACTCACTACCGTTGTAGTCAACCTGCTCCCTGGGTTGTACCCACCAACATCCTACGGGCCATCCCGTTACCGGGCCAACGACCGCCAGTTCTGACTGAACCTCACCAGGCTGGTTCACGAAACACTCTCTGAAACGGTCTTTCTTCGAGTGACACGGAAGGGGCTTGAGTGCTCTTCAGCCAGTGTGGGTCTGCCTGGCGGGCCGGGTGGCGTGGCGAAGATCAGTCCTCTCGGTGCCTGTTCCTGCGGCGGCGGATGAGGTTGGCGACGACCGCTGAACTGCGGACCGGGATGGGGGCGAAGACCCTTTGCAGAGCGAGGGGGATGTGGGGCCGCGCCAGGAAACGGCGGATGATGTAGATGACGAACAGGCCGTGGAAGACTGCCAGGGCTAACCACATGCCGTCGGGTCCCATGAGCGTCATCACTCCTGCCGTGAGGATCGGACCGGCTATCGCGCCTGCTCCCCTGAAAGTGACCATGGCGGTGGCCCCGGGAATCAGGTGGTCGATGTCCAGGAGGTCGTTCATGTGGCTCATCGAGAGGGCGTACACCGGGAAGGTTACGGCCCCGTAGACCATCATGGCAGCCGTGAGAAGCCCGGGTCCGGCGGTGGCGTTGGACATGAGGGCTGCCACCAGGGTGGACCCCATGGCCACTACCAGGATGACCCGTCGGCGGGGGAATCGGTCCGACAGGCGTCCGAGCGGGATGGTGTTGGCCACCGCTCCGAACAGGAGGGCGCCCATCATCCATCCCACCTGGGTATTGGTGAGGCCCACCTGGGTGGCGTAAACGGGTCCCATGGTGAGGACCGAACTGTGGGTGAGCCCCGCCACCGTGGCGCCGACGATGGCCAGGGGAGCGGCCCGGTACACCGCGGCGATGTCGGCCTTGTGACGTTGGCGGATCCTCGGGGGGTTGGTGCGGGTGAGCGACAGCGGCACCAGCGATAGCGAGAAGAGCACCGACACCAGGATGAACAGTCCGAAGCCGCCCGGATTGTCGACCCCGATCAGGAGTTGTCCGAAGGTGGCGCCTCCCATTCCCATCACCATGTAGATGGAGAGGACCCGACCCCGGTTGCGGTTGTCGGCGACCTCGTTCAGCCAGCTTTCGGCAGTGATGAAGATGCCCGACATGCAGAACCCCGACAGAAGCCGCAGGACCAGCCATGCGATCGGGTTCAGATACAGGGCGTGCAGGAGCGCGGCGGCGGACGCCAGCGACGCCAGCCCGGCGAACACCCGTACATGGCCGACATGGGCCAGCATGGCGCCAATCGTCCGGCCTCCCACCAGGAACCCCGCGTAGTAGCCGGCCAGGGCGATCCCGATCGCCAGGGAGGAGAAGTCCTCGATGGTGGAGCGGACTCCCAGGAGGGAGGTGACGAGGCCGTTTCCGATCCCCAGGATGCACATGGAAACGAACAGCGCCGCCAGTTGTCTCATGCTTTCACCAGGATCCGTTCATTCGGGCTTGCGGACCACCCCATTCCGCAGCCCGGTCCGGGGACGACGCTCCGGTTTGGACACAGGCTGGCTGGTCCAGCGGCGGCATCTTAACTTCCCCAAAGGTTATACGGGACGACCTGGATTACGGGGATGGATTCAGTCCCTCCGATGCCAGGCGCGGAGATGGCGTCGGGGCTTTTCGGGTCAGTCTTTTGTTGGCCTGCAAGGACCCCAGGTGAGTGGGTTCTGTACGCGCGGGAGTCCTGCTATTCCCAGTGCACTCTCCTGGGCTGCACAACCGAGGGATGCCCTCCGCCTCCCCTGTTCCTTCTCCTGCCCCTGATCAGGTAGGCCACCCGCGCCGAACTGCGCATGGTGATGGGCACGAAGACCTTCTGGAGAGCAGGGGGGATGTGAGGCCGCCTGAGGAACCGGTTGACGATGTAGACGGCGAACAGGGCGTGCACGGCCGCCAGGGACATCCACATCCCGTCCGGTCCGAGGAGGGTCATCATTGCGGAGGTCATGACCGGCCCGGCGATGGCGCCGAGGGCCATGAAGGTGACCAAGGCGGCCATACCCGGGACGAGTTGGGACCGTTCCAGCAGGTCGTTCATGTGGCTCATCGCCAGGGCGTACACCGGGAAGATCAGGGCGCCGTACGCCAGCATGACTCCCGCCAACAAAGCGGGGGCAACCGGGCCGATCCACATGAACAGGCACAGTCCGATGGCGCCGACCGTGATGGCCAGGATCACCCTTCTCCGGGGGATGCGGTCCGACAGTCGTCCCAGGGGGATCATTGCCGCCGAGCCGAGCATCAGGGCGCTCATCATCCATCCCACCTGGGTGCTGGTGAGGCCCACCTCGGTGCCGTAGACGGGACCCATGGTGAGGACCGCCCCCTGTGTGAATCCCGCCGCGGCGGCGCCCACGATGGCCAGCGGGGCCGCTCTGTACACCGCCTTGATGTCGGCTTTCTTGCGCGGCGGTATCTCGGGCGGAGCGATGCGGGTCAGAGAGAGCGGCACCAAGGAGAGCGACAACACCATCGAGGCCAGGATGAAGAGGGTGAACCCTCCGGGATCGGCGAACCCGATGAGGAGCTGTCCCGCCGCGGCGCCTCCCATGCCCATCATCATGTAGATCCCCAGCACCCGGCCGCGGTTGTGGTTGTTGACCTGGTTGTTCAGCCAACTGTCGGCGGTGATGTAGATCCCCGACATGCAGAACCCGGCTGCAAACCGCAGTATGAACCACGCCGCCGGGTTCAGGAGGAGCGAATGCGCCAGTATGACCGAGGAGATCAGCGCGGCCAGGCCGGCGAACACCCGGATGTGCCCGACGTTGGCCAGGAGGTTGCCGACGAACCGGCTGCCCGCCAGAAAACCGACGTAGAAACCGGACAGGGCCAGTCCCGCCTCCAGGTCGGAGAAGCCCTCGATGGTTGAGCGGATGCCCAGGAGGGAGGTGCCCAGGCCGTTGCCGAGGCCGAGGAGGCACATCGACATGAATAGCGCGGTCAGATGCTTCATCGTGGAAGATCTCCAATGTGAGAGCGGCCGTCGAGGCCTTGGGTCAGGACTTCCTGGGACCGGCTGTGCGAACGATCTTCGGAGGTGTGGAGCGCCGGTCCATCCAAACGAATCAGTTCCCCGAATTCTACACGATCTCCTTGCCGCCCCAGCCGGGGATATCAGAGGACGGACGGAAGGTGTTCAGGTCCTGTCTGGCCTGGTAGATCAGCTATGCGCCGGTCCAGCGGGGCGGGCGCTTCTCGGCGAAGGCGCGGGGCCCCTCCACAGCGTCGGAGGAGTCGAGGGCCGCCCGGTAGGACGCCACCTTTCCGGCCCGGATGTGGGCCATGGCGTCGGCCACCCCCATCTGCGAGGTGGCCCGGATCATCTCCAGGATGGCCTCGGTCGCCAGGGGCGCCGCTTCGCAGATCCGTCGGGCCAGCTGGCGGGAAGCCTCCATTAGTTCGGAGCCAGGGACCACCTGGTTTACCAGTCCCCACCGGGCGGCTTCCTCCATGCCCATCCGGCGTCCGGTGAGGAGCATCTCCTTGGCGACGACCGGAGGTATGTGCCGGGGAAGCCGGACCGCTCCGGTGTCGGGGGGAAACCCCAGGAGGGCCTCGGGGAGAAGGAACTGTGCGGTGTCGGCGGCCACCACCAGGTCGGCGGCCAGTACCATCTCGAACCCTCCACCGGCGGCAATGCCGTTGACGGCGCAGATGACCGGCTTGTTCAAGCCCTCCAGTTCGGTGAATCCGCCGAACCCGCCTGGTCCCCAGTCGGCTTCGTAGGACTCTCCCTCCGAGGCGGCGGCGAGGTCCCAGCCCGCAGAGAAGAACCGGTCGCCGGCGCCGGTCAGGATGGCCACCCGGTAGCGGGGATCGTCACGGAAGGCCTGGAAGGCCTCTCCCATCAGGCGACTGGTGGCGGCGTCGATGGCGTTGGCCTTGGGCCGGTCCACCGCAACCTCCAGGAGAGGAGCCTCCTTGACTACCCGCAGACCTTCACCCATGGTCGTCTCAGTGTAAGAAGTGGCCGGAGGTCCATCAAGAGCCGGTGTTGAAGCCGACGTGGAGACGCTGGTCGAGCCTCCCCTGACACTTCTCTTCGGCGAGGGATCAGCCTGCCGAGCGCGCCGCATCGAGCCAGTGGTGGACGGCGTCGCGGTTGGCTTCGATCCACTTCGCGGCGTGGCGTTCGACGTCCTCCTCGGTGTTCTCGCCGAGACCGTATGCCACGTTCTGCAGGGCGACGTCGACCGGGCTGATCACCACCAACTCGAAGAGGGTGGCGGCGGCCGGGTTTGCCGCCAGGAAGTCGTTGCGGGCGGTGACGCGGATGTCGGCCGCGTCCCAGCCCAGGTTGCAGGGGTCGGCGGAGCACTGTCCCGGGTCCAGAGTCGACGGGCCCTCGGTCTGGCTGGGGGAGATCGACTCGGTGGATGTGGAGAGCCAGACCGCGTTGTCACCCGGGCGAAGGTCGGCCACATACGAACTCGGCGCCCAGGAGTAGACGATGAAGGGGACGCCGTCGGCGTCCCGGGCTATGGCCTCGGCGATCAGCACGTCGTAGGACCCGACCTCCAACTGCTCCACGTTCTCCCACCCGGCGTTCTCGATCCAGGCGTCAATGGTCAAATGACACCCCCATCCCTCGGGGCACCCCAGCAACTGGAGAACGCCGTCGCCGGGGGTGGTGTCTCCGCCATCGTAGATGGCGAACAACTCGGGATCGTTGACGATCTGGTTAAGCGTCTCGATACCGTGCTCCTCCACCAGGTCCTTTCCGGTTAGGACCCCCTGCAGGCCGCCGGTTCGCATCTCCCAGCCGAGCACCGTGAGATGGTCGCTCACCAAGGAGCCGTCTGGCATCTCTCCGGCGAGGAACTGGTTGTGGTTGGGGAACCAAGGGTTGACCCAGAAGTCGAACTCGCCCTCGGCCATGGCGATGTAGGCATTGGAGGGAGGCAACTCGAGATCGGCGGGATGGCTCACCTGGTAACCGAGTTCGGTCAGCAGCGCCGCGTATATGGCGGCCTGCATGTAGCCGGTCGACCAGTTCCCTCGCGCCACGGTCACCGATACGCCTTCACCCGGGCGCGTCGCCGGTGAGTCAGTCGAGGGTTCGTCGGATGCGCACGCGGCGGCCGCCAGTGCGAACGCGACCAACCCAACGGTCAGCCTTGCAAGCAGACCTTTCGCCACAGTTAGACATTGACTTTAACGCAAAAAGAGGAGGCCCCGCCGGGAAAAGACGAGGCCTCCTTGTAGAAAGAGAGAGGATGAGGGCGCCGCTAGGAGCCCTCATCCCTCATGGTTTGGTTAGCCGACCAGACGGGCGGCTGCGAGCCAGGCGTCGACCTGGTCGCGGTTGGCTGCGATCCAATCGTCAGCGTGCCGCTTGACGTCGTCCTCGGTGTTCTCGCCGAGGCTGTAGGTGACGTTCTGGAGGGTCACGTCAACAGGGTTGATCGTGAACAACTCGAGCAACCGGGCAATCGCCGGGTTGGCGGCCAGGAAGTCGTTGTTCCCGGTGGCGCGAATGTCAGCCGCGTCCCAACCCAGGTTGCAGTTGTCGACGGTGCACTGGTCGCCGATCGACTTCGGACCTTCGATCTGGGTGTCGGAGATCGGGTCGTCGTGAATGGAGAGCCACACCGAGTTGTCGCCGGGGCGGAGGTCGCCAACGTAGTGGCTGGGCGCCCAGGTGTAAACCAGGTACGGCTCGCCGGCGGCGTCGCGGGCGATCGCATCGGCGATCATGGCGTCATAGCCGCCGATGTCGAACTGCTCGACGTTTGCCCAACCGGCATTGGCGATCCACGAGTCGATGTTGACCCGGCAACCCCAGCCTTCGGGACAGCCCATTATCTGGAGGACGCCGTCGCCAGGCGACACGTCTTCGGCTTCATAGGCGGCGAACTGAGCGGGGTCGTTCACCAGGGCGTCGAGGGTGGTGACCCCGTTCGCCTCGGCGAATGCCTTGTTGGTGATCAGACCCTGCACGCCTGCCCGGGCCATCTCGAAGCCGAGGGTGGTCACGTGCTCTGAGACCAACGAACCGTCGGGCATCTCACCGGCCAGGAACTGGTTGTGGTTGGGGAACCACGAGTTGACCCAGAAGTCGAACTCGCCGTTGGCCATCGCCACGAAGGCGTTGGACGGCGCCAACTCGAGGTCAGCGGGATCCGACACGTCATAGCCCAACTCGCCCAGCAGCGCAGCGACAATCGCCGCCTGCATGTAGCCGGTCGACCAGTTGGCGCGGGCCATGGTCACCGCCACGCCGTCACCAGGTGTCATGCTGATCGGCTGCTTGGCCTTTTCGAGCCAGGCGTCGACCTGGGCGCGGTTGGCTGCGATCCAATCGGCTGCGTGCCGCTTGACGTCGTCCTCGGTGTTCTCGCCGAGGCTGTAGGTGACGTTCTGGAGGGTCACGTCAACAGGGTTGATCGTGAACAGCTCGAGCAACCGGGCGGCGGCCGGGTTGGCGGCCAGGAAGTCGTTGTTCCCGGTGGCGCGAATGTCAGCCGCGTCCCAACCCAGGTTGCAGGGGTCGGTGGTGCACTGGTTACCGATCGACTTGGGACCTTCGATCTGGGTGTCGGAGATCGGGTCGTCGTGGATGGAGAGCCACACCGAGTTGTCGCCGGGGCGGAGGTCGCCAACGTAGTGGCTGGGCGCCCAGGTGTAGACCAGGTACGGCTCGCCGGCGGCGTCGCGGGCGATCGCGTCGGCGATCATGGCGTCGTATCCGCCGATGTCGAACTGCTCGACGTTTGCCCAACCGGCATTGGCGATCCACGAGTCGATGTTGACCCGGCAACCCCAGCCTTCGGGACAGCCCATTATCTGGAGGACGCCGTCGCCAGGCGAGACATCCGCTGCCTCGTAGGCGGCGAACTGGTCTGGATCGTTCAACAGGGCGTCGAGGGTGGTGACCCCGTTCGCCTCTGCGAATGCCTTGTTGGTGATCAGACCCTGCACGCCTGAACGCGGCATCTCGTAACCCAGGGTGGTCACGTGCTCTGAGACCAACGAACCGTCGGGCATCTCACCGGCCAGGAACTGGTTGTGGTTGGGGAACCACGAGTTGACCCAGAAGTCGAACTCGCCGTTGGCCATCGCCACGAAGGCGTTGGACGGCGCCAATTCGAGGTCAGCGGGATCCGACACGTCATAGCCCAACTCGCCCAGCAAGGCAGCGACGATAGCCGCCTGCATGTAGCCGGTCGACCAGTTGGCCCGCGCCATCGTCACCGACACACCATCGCCCGGAAGGGCCATGTCGTCGGCCATGTCCGTGGGCTCGTCCGGCTCGTCCATGGCATCATCCATGGCGTCGTCCGGCTCGTCCATCTCATCATCCATGGCGTCGTCGGTCGTGTCGGCAGGGGCGGCGGTGGTAGCCGTGGGCTCCTCCGTCACTTCTGCATCGTCCCCGTCGTCTCCGCATGCCGCCGCCAAGAGCGCCAGCACCGAGAGGACGGCGATCAGATGCCTGATATGTCTTTTTCTCATGTAGATCTCCTTTTCTATTCCTTCCTCGGTCATTGCCTTTATGTCAAGGTCCTCCTTTTAGTGCTTACCTCCTGTGTGAATCAGGTCGCTTCCGTGGCCATGGAGGTCTGAGGATTCCCAGCTTGGGCCATCAGCCCCGAGTCGCTCTCGTAGACCTTGGACCGGCGGAACTCTTTCAAGACACCTCGCGAGGAGATGAAGAGGAAGAAACCTGCCAGAAGGCATAGGAACGAGCCAAACCCGCTGACGAAATTGGGATCGGAAGAGCGGACCAACGAGGCGATCCAGCCGCCGGACGCAAGCAGGACTCCCACACCGATCGCCGAGACGGCCACGCTCCACATCCAGCGACGCCGCTCCCCGCCGCCGAACAAACCGGCGGCAGGCAGGCTGAACAGGGCCCCCACCACCCCCAGCCACAGTGCCAGGCCTCCCAGGCCGGGCCCCGTCTGCTCGAACCCGTCGGCGGCGATGGGGTTCTTACGTTGCGCCTCGGCCACCAGGGTGGCGATCGAGATGGCGTTCTGTCCCGCTTTGGTGGCGTCTTCCCGGGCCTCCTTCTCCAAAGCGTCGATCTCGGCCTGCAATTCGGGGGTGATCACCGACTGGGCGCGGGCGTCCACAAACCAGGGTGACAGGCCCGCTACGGCGAGGAGGCCCACGATCACCACCGCTATGGCAATCCGGCTGAATGAGATGTTGATCCGTAGAGGACGGAGCGGGCTGTAGGGGGCGACGCGTATCCAGAGCGCCGACCCGATCACCGCGATCACGCCACCCGCCAAGGCCACCCAGGTCCCGATCCCGTCCTGGTGGGACACCGCCTCGGGAGAGGGCCCGATCCACAGGTAGGAAGCTGCGGAGATCACCGCGCCCCCGGCGAACAACAGCGCTCCATCGGCGCCGAACCATCGAGCACCCCGGCCCGGGCGGGTCAGAGTGGTAAGCGCCGCACCCAGCACCAACAGGCTCATGGCCAAGACGCCAATCCCGAAGTAGCTCCCTCCCTCGGCCGCCAGTCCGTTGGCGCTCAGCCCGGCCAGGTCGAGGTCGGCGGCGCGGCTGTAGCCGGAGATCAGCCCCGAGTCCAGGCTCCAAGGCAGGAATACCGAGACGATCCCGACCACCGAACCGATCAGCGCAACCACGGCCCAGGTGCGCTCCGAAGCGCCGGCCGGGGCGGGTGTGCCCTCGGTGGCGTCCGGGTCGCCGCCGCCCGAGCCGGCAAGCAGTGCCTCGGGATCGCGCCGGTGCGCCCACGCCCGGTAGATGCGGGTGAAGAGGTTGACGCCCTCGCCGGACTCGGTCTGGGAGATGCGGTCCAGCACCACCGCCACGATGAACAGGGCCAGGCCCGCCGAAGTCGAGAGGGGAGTGTCGATGTTGATGACCGCCCGGAACACCAGCAGGCCCAGTCCGCTGGCGCCCATGATGGCCGCGATGCCGATCATCGAGATGGAGAGCAGCAGAGTCTGGTTGAGCCCGGTCATTATGGCGGGGCGAGCCAGGGGGATCTGCACATCCAGCAGCACCCTCCACTCCGAGGCCCCGTAGGCGCGGCTGGCTTCCACCACATCGGCCGGGACCTGGCGGATTCCGAGGTTGGTCAGCCGTATCAAGGGAGGTATGGCGAACACCATCGTCACCATGGTGGCCGGCTCCGGTCCCAGCCCGAAGAAGAAGATGAACGGGATGATGTAGACGAAGGCGTGGACCACCTGCATGGCGTCGAGAGCCGGCCGCACCGCGTTCCATACGCCGTCGACGCGGCCGCACAGCACGCCGAGGGGAATGCCGATGATCGCGCAGATCACAACCGACACCACCACCAGGCCGATGGTGACGACGGTCTCCTCCCAGAACTCGTTGCCCAACAACCCGCAGAGCGCCAGCATCAAGGCCAGGCCGATCCCGACCCTGAGATTGCGGGTCAGGGTGGCGACCACCAGCACGATGGCACACACCAGCAGCCAGGGCATGTCGGTCAGTTCCCACCACGGGTGGTAATCGGGACTGACCACGAAGTTCTGGAACAGGAACGAGAAAGGCCACTTGATGACGTCCAGCACGGTTTCCATGTTGGCGACCACCCACGACACCATCTCGTCCATCCAGAACCCGAAGGGGATCTCCCACTCGTCGAGTATCGCGTTCTCCCAGAATCGCAGGGGGGCTTCGGCCTCCTCGGCCTGGGCGAGTATCGCTCTTACGGCGCTCACATGAACACCTCTCGCTCGTAGTCGTCGATCAGCCGCTCCACCCGGCCCATCTCCTCCATGATCTTTCGGGGGTCGAGGTTGCCGATCAACCTGCCGCCCCCGTCGACCACCGCGATGGGCAGGCCGCGGCCCGCCGCCGCGTAGACGTCATTGAAGTGGTCGTCGCCCCTGGCGGTCTCGAAGTCGGTGCGGAGCGCCGGGCCCATTTCGGTGGTGCCCATTCTCCCGGCGCGTAGACCGTCCGCCACGGTGAGCAGATGGGTGGGGCGTCCCTGGTCGTCCACCACGAATGCTCCTGCGCGGTCGCCGATGTGGGCGAGGGCCTTCCGGAGGGACATGGCCTTACGGATCGGTTTGGGCTTGTCCATCACTTCCAGGCACTCGATTACCCGGCCCTGGTCCACGTCCTGGACGAACTCGGCGACATACCCGGTGGCGGGCTTGGTGAGGATCTCCTCGGGGGTGCCGATCTGGACCACGGCCCCGTCCTTCATGATGCACACCCGGTCGCCGATGCGAAGGGCTTCGTTCAGGTCGTGGGTGATGAACAGGATGGTCTTGCGGAGTTCGTTCTGGATCTCCATCATCTCGTCCTGCATCTGGCGGCGGATGAGGGGGTCCAGGGCGGAGAAGGCCTCGTCCATCAGGAGGATGGGCGGGTCGGAGGCCAGCGCCCGGGCAAGTCCCACCCGCTGCTGCATGCCTCCGGAGAGTTGGCGGGGATAGGAGCCGGCGTAGGGCTCCAGCCCCACCAGGGAGAGCGCCTTCATGGCGGCGGCGTCCCGTTCGGCCTTGGTGACTTTCTGGATCTTGAGGCCATATCCCACGTTCTCGATCACGGTCCGATGGGGAAAGAGGGCAAAGTGCTGGAACACCATCCCGGTCTTTTCCCGCCGGAACGCCTGCAGGGCCGCCCCGTCGAGGGTTTGAACGTCGACGCCGTCCACCCAGACCTGTCCGTGGGTGGCCTCGAATAGCTTGTTGACGGTGCGAAGGGCAGTGGACTTCCCCGAACCGGACAAACCCATCACCACAAAGAGTTCTCCCTCTCCCACGGTGAACTCCACGTTGTTGAGGCCCACCACGTGGCCTGATTGACTCAGGACCTCGTCCTTGGTAAGACCTGCGCGGGTTAGTTCGAAAGCCCGTCCGCGAGGCTGCGGCCCGAATATCTTATAGACGCTCTCCAGGCGAATCAGCCCGTCTGAATTAGCCGCCATATCGCTCTTTCCGGCCGCTCCCAGTCCGACATTTTTGGATCTGTGAACCGAACTCTAAAGGTTGTGCGGGATCGTAGGTTGTATTAGGGGCGTTTTGTTCTTCACACACAAGCCAGAATCGGAACTTAATACTCTGGTATAAGCCTGCCGCGGCGGCGGCCGGATTTGTGAAACTCAATTGCATTTACCAGTGACATCCATCTGACTACTAGTT
>CBDBPZ010000001.1:0-144511 GCA_965209025.1 Acidimicrobiia bacterium
TGGGGGAGGGCAGTTGACAGCAGGGCAGATTACCGACAAAGCCCGCAGGCGAGACCCGGACATCGACCGGGCCACGGTAGACCGGGCTCTGAATCTCTTCGCGGACATGGGCTCGGCTCTCCAGACCCCCACCGACCAAGAGAGCGAGCCTCGATGGGAGATCGTTCACCGAGGTGAACACTTCCACCTCACCTGTGAACTGTGCGGCGGGATCCGGCACCACACCGGTGTCCTGGCGGAGAAAGTACGCGACCACCTAGCCGAAAGGTACGCCTTCACCGCCACCCAGATGGACCTGCAGGTGTTCGGGGTCTGCCAGCACTGCGCTGCTGGCGCCTAGTCCTGACGGAGCCTCCCCACCCCTTCGTCAACCTTGCTTCACTGCCTTCTGGTAGCGGAGGCTGGCCAGGGGTGCGAAGACGGCGATGATCAGAGCCGCCCAGATCAGTGTGTATATCACCGGGTTCTGAAGCGGCCAGGCGGTGGGTTCAGGCGTACCGGGCGGGATGTTTCCGAACAATTCCCTCACCGCCTGGGTCAGGGCGGAGATGGGATTCCACTCGGCGAACGTCCGCAGTACGGCCGGCAGGTTCTCGGTCGGCACGAAGGTGTTGGCGATGAAAGTGACCGGGAAGATCACCATGAAGCTGGCGTTGTTGATCACTTCGACGCTGGGCACCAGCAGACCCACCAAGGCCATGGTCCACGAGAAGGCGTAGGAGAAGGCGAGAAGCAACCCGAACCCCACCAGACCCTCCCACAGACTGCTGTTGATGCGCCATCCCACAACCAAGCCGGTCAGGCCCATGATCAGAAGGGTGAGCACGTTGTAGACCACGTCGCTCGCCGTCCTGCCTATCAGCACCGCTGCCTGGGACATCGGCAGCGACCGGAACCGGTCGATGATGCCCTTCTGGATGTCGTCGGCGATACCGACGCCCGTGAACGTGGAACCGAACACGACCGTCTGGGCGAAGATGCCTGCGATCAGGAATTCCCGGTAGGAGCCGCCCGGGATGTTGATCGAGCCGCCGAACACATAGGCGAAGAGCAACACGAACATGATCGGAGACAACAGCACGAACACCAGGACCTCGGGGACCCGCTTGATCTTGATCAAGTTCCGCTTGGCGATCACTGCCGCGTCGGCGAACATGTGGACGACCGCCATCATGATGCGGCCTTCCCGCGTAGAGATGACTGGCCTTCGGATGTCCCCCTGGTCCCGTTCGGCTCGGCGGCGTGGCCGGTGAGCGTCAGAAACACATCGTTGAGGGTGGGCCGGCGTAGCCCGACATCGTGCAGGTCGACCCCCTCGGCGTCCAACGCCCGCAGCGCCCTGGTCAATACGGCCGCACCGCCCGAGATGGGAGCAGTGACTTTGCGGTTTCGTACTTCGCTGGCCAACTCACCCACCGCGAACCTCTGCATGACCTCCTGGGCCCTGGGGAGATCCGAGGCGGACACTACGGTGACCTCGATCCGTTCGCCCCCAACCAGGGTCTTCAACTCGTCGGGGGTCCCCTGGGCGATGTCCCTCCCCTGGTCGATCACCATGATCCGATCGGCCAGGTGGTCGGCCTCCTCCAGGTACTGGGTGGTCAGCAGCAACGTGGACCCTCGCGCCACAAGTTCGCGGATCACACCCCACAGGTCCAGGCGGCTCCGCGGGTCCAGGCCGGTGGTCGGCTCGTCCAGGAACAACACCGGCGGGGACGCCACCAGGGCTCCCGCCAGGTCGAGGCGCCGGCGCATGCCTCCCGAGTAGGTCTTGACCGGCCGGTTCCCCGCCTCGGTGAGGTCGAAGACCTCCAGCAACTCCCTTGCCCTCGCTCGGGACCTGGACCGTCCCAACCGGTAGAGACGTCCGATCATGTCAAGGTTCTCGAATCCGGTCAGATGCTCGTCCAATGCCGCATACTGGCCGGACAGCCCGATCCTCTCCCTGACTCTGGCGGGCTCTTTCAGCACGTCGGCGCCGGCGACCCTAGCCGACCCAGAGTCGGGAATCAGCAACGTCGCCAGAATGGAGACCGCGGTGGTCTTGCCGGCGCCGTTGGGACCTAACAGCCCATAAACCGACCCCTCCGACACGGCCAGGTCCAAGCCGTCCAGTGCGACGACGTCGCCATAGTGCTTGACCAGCCCGAAAGCCTCGATCACGTTCCCCATAGTCTCCGTTCCTTACTGGCCGACACCAGCGTTCGGCTGCCAGAGTGAAAGGCTACGAGACTTCCCGGGCTACCCCAAAACGCCAGCGCCCGCGCGAAACGTCAATACCGCAGGTCTGCTGCGGCCCGGCCACGAGCCCTCCTTACCCCGGCGGATCTCCGGGGGCCGGGGGGTCAGGACAGCCGGGAAACTCTGACTTGCGCCTCGGCCATGTGGAGAGACGCCACCACCGGATCGATGCAGAAGGCGTCGATCTGATCGGCGACCTCCCCGACCAAGCCGCCCCACAGCGTGCATCCGAAGAAGATGGCGTCCACGTGGTCTTGTTCGACCATGGTGCGGGCGCTGTCGACCCCCAATGCGTGGAGTTGCCGCCGGAACTGCTCCTCGACTATCTCGGCGGTGACCTCGGTGTTTCCGACCAGTGACTCCTCGCCTTCCACGTGCAGGGGCACGAAGACCACGGACGTGAAGGCGTCCGCCAGCCCGTAGGCCCCGAGCAGGCGGTGAGTCATGTTGGCGATCCGGCGCCGACCGTGCTCGTCAGGCGACAGCATGCCGACGGTGGCGCCCCGGCCGGCGGCCATTGCCACGGCGGCCTGCAGCGGTCCGATGACCGGGATGTTCACGCAGCGCTGCGCCTCCAGCAACGCCGGATCCGCGCAGCACCCGATGATGGCGGCGTCGGCGCCGTCGCGCTCGGCCCGGAGCACCTCGCCGATCAATTCGTTTATGTAAAGAGGCTCCAGCGGGAGCATGGGTCCGGCCAGCTCGGGGGGCAACTCCAGATGGCGGACATCGACGGACACCCCCGGAGAGGCGTGCCTCTCCAGGATGGACAGCATCCGTTTGGTGTGCAGGTCACTCCCGATGGGTTCTATGTAGCGGATCAACATGTGCTTTTTCCTCCTGGACTCGGCACCGCGGAAGCCGACGAAGTGCGACACCGACCTGTTCCTGAATATAGCGTCGGCCTCAGGTCACCGCCCTTCCGACCAGGGCTTCCCGTAAAGTTGGACCGGTCGACCCTCACCGCAGGCGGGCCGGGTACTCACCGGGAGCGTCAGCGTGGCGGGACGGTGCGGCGCCGGCTCGGATCAGCAGCAGGGCCACTGTGGAAGTACCGGTCAACCCCCCACCATGCCACACACCAGCCGGGCGATAGAAGTAACCCTCCCTGGGAAACTCCACCACCTCCGGTCCCTGCTTTCCCCGGGCGGTCTGCTGCCACGACCCCTCCAGCACGAATACCTCGGTCGGCTCGTCGTCCACGTACCAGCGGTCCAGATTCAGGTCGATCGCCGCAGTCTGCCAGTAGGCGCCACCCCGCAGCGACGGCGCCAACTCCCGCTGCCGGGAATTGGGCGGGGCGCCGGGCATCTGCGCCCACTCCCGCTCGCCCGCCACCACCGGGTCGGGTCGTCGAGGGTCTTCGGTTCCCTCGCCGGGCATGAACCTCAGCGGGGCGCCCGAGAAGAGCAACAGGGTGGCTCCCTCGGAACTGCCCAGGCCACAAACTACGGTCCCGGCGCGGGCGCTCCACAGCGTGTGTGGGTCCATCCGACGACCGTCCGCCTCCACCCGGCCGGAGATCACGAACAACTCAACATCTCCGGTGAAACTGCCCCGAAGCGAGGTCCCCCAGCCGGGAGGGACCTCCAGCAGCCGGGTGGACGGCCCCGACCCGTCCCTGCTGAGGATCCAGGCGGCCGGGCGCCCCTCCAGCCCATGGATGGTCATCGGCCGGGACGGGAAACCCCGAGGCTCGGGCACGTTGACCGGCTGGAAACGCCGATCGACTACGCCGGGATCATCCACTCTGTCGAAAGACGCTGCCTACTCGAAGTCGAACAGGCCCATGGCGGTACCGCCCCGGATGGCGTCCCGCTCGGCGGCCGAGATCCCGGGCAGGTAGTGGTCCACCAGCGCAAGCTGTTCGGGATAGCCGGGTTCAACCGCGATCCACGGATAGTCCGAGGCCCACATCATCCGGTCGGCCCCGAACATCCCGTACACGGCGTCAACCGTCGACTGCAGGTCGGGATGGGGGTATGGCTCCCGGGTGAAGGCGTACTGGCCGGAGAGGTGGACATAGACGTTGGGACGGGCGGCGATCACCTTCATGGTCTTGAGCGACGCCGAGGGAAGATCCATGGTGAACCGGGGCCGCCCCCATTCGTCCGCCTTGATCTCGTCCCAGATGCTCGGACAGAACCCCAGATGGTTGATTACCACCGACAGGTCGGGCAGCAACTCCAGCACCCGGTCCAGCAGCAGCACCTGCTCCTCGGTGGAGTAGAACCACAGCTTCACCCCGTCGGCCGCCATCTGCCGGAGGACGGGGAACATCTCGATCCGGTCGGCGGCCTGGGAGGGATCGTCATCCAGGTTGAACAGCCGGAACCCCTGGAAGGGCGTGGCCCGGCGGCGATCGGTGTAGTCGGCGAGCTGGTCGGAGGCGGAGACATCCTGCACTCCCACGATGGCGAACCGGTCGGGGCGGGTGGCCACCACGTCCCGCACGTACTCGTCATGGTGGGAGACCGCCACGATGACGGCTTTGTCCACCCCCGCCCGCTCCATGTAACCGAAATACTCGTCCATCGGCGCCCGCCGCTCCGGCGGGGTCAGACCCGGGAAAACATCCCGGGGGTACTGCTCGGAAGCCGACTCGAACAGATGGAGGTGGGCATCGACCACCGTCATGGGGCAACTCCTTTCTGAAACCTTAGAAGTATCGTAACCCCAGTGAAGGTGGCCTGTGCAGAGCAAAATACCCATTCGTCAGGTTGAAGGTCTGAACGGCATCCTCTCCGAAAGCAGACTCCTATTGAGGTCGGAAGTGTTTCCGGGAGGCAACGATGCAAGATGGAGGCTACCCGGTGAGAAACAATAAACCTCCGTCCCGGCTGTGGGCCGCCCTCGCGGTGGCGGCAGTGTTTGTTCTCTCCACCGTCCCTGCGGCCGCCGATAGGAGCGCCTTCGATGAGGATCCCCGAGCTCTGATTGCGGGGTACAACACAACGACCCACTACAGCCTTGGCGAAGACCCATGGGATGTGTGGGTTTGTGACCTTCCGGATGCCATTATGGACCTTGCTCCGGCCGAAGTGGTGGCTTTGTTCGAGGAAGAGCTAGTCCCCTACTTCGAGTGGCTATCAAGGGGCCGTTATCGGCCGGTCTTCCGCATCGGTGGAGTTGCAGAGGCGCCCTCCTTTCACTTACGGGAGCGTTGTCTTGATTCGGTG
Organism: Acidimicrobiia bacterium; assembly: GCA_965209025.1. Lineage (GTDB taxonomy): Bacteria > Actinomycetota > Acidimicrobiia > Spongiisociales > ZC4RG35 > Bin76. Next base: position 5,421 of record CBDBPZ010000001.1, read on the forward strand.
AGTGAGAAATATGCAGGAGTCACTCAACAGGACCGACCTCACGGTGCATTGGTGATCTTCAACGAACCTGTGAAGAATAATTACGGGGAATTTGGCAATACGCTGGTTCTCTCGTCGGGTGATTTGACGGTGCAGCACTCCATGTATCCGAAAAACGCCCGTTTCGTGGTGCTTAGTGGCACAACGGCGGCCGCGCCGGGCAGCTTGCCTCGGTTTGCCTACTCCGGTTCCCTGCCCCACCTATACGCCGTTGCGCACGAGATCGGACACGCGATCGGTTTCCCTCACTCCATTCGCTTCAACCCTTACGACCACGAGATGGACATCATGGCCGACATTCGTCAACGGCCAGGTCTCCAGGTTGGAACCACTGCCATCAATAGGTACGCCGCAGGTTGGATGGACCCCTCCGAGGTGGAAGAATACGGCGGCGGGAGATCACTTCATGCGCTTAGCCTGTCCTGTTTCTGAGATGTAGCGACACCTGGGTGGGTTAATGCCGGCCTGGTGGGGTGTGGCGGTGCATCCTGTTGCTTGACCATCACATCGAGCAGAAAGGACACACCGCCGTGGGTAATGATGATGCCTTGTATCGGTTTCGGCTGGGGGTATTTGCTCTAGCCGAGGAGCTGGGGAACGTACGTGCTGCGTGTCGGATAATGGGGATCCATCATTCGACGTTCTATCGGTGGAAGCACCAGTTGGAACGGCACGGGACAGAGATCTTGCGCCCGCGGGAGCGGCGCCAGCCTCGGATGCCGAACGCGACCAGTCCGTTCGTGGAGCATCGGATAGTGGCGTTTTCTCTGGGTCACCCGGGGTTCGGTCCGGCAAGGGTCTCAGCAGAGCTAGGTCGGACCAAGTGGGGTGGGATCGTGATCTCCCCCTCGGGCGTGTGGCGGGTGCTCCGCCGGCACGGTCTGAACACCCGCGGAAAGCGCCTGGGGTTGGTGGCCGGCTACGCCGCCCCACCGGCTCGGGAGAAACCGTCTGTGTTGGCCCAGCAGCATCTGCAGGTCGCAGTGCCTGGTGAACTGGTACAGATGGACTGCTTCTATGTAGGACGCCTACAAGGCGTGAAAGGAACAGTGTGGCAATACACCGCCATCGACGTGGCGTCGTCGTACACCTGGGCCGAGTTGTGGACTACCCCTCGTAACCCCGCCGCGTTGCGGACCAGCCGACTCGCCCGGCGGGTAGCAGAAGACCTCTCCGCCAGGGGGTGGAAACTCCAAGCGGTGATGTCGGATAATGCATCAGAGTATCGCTCCAAGGTGTTCCGTAACACCATCGGGACGCTCGGCGCAGAGCATCGGTTCATCCGAGCCGGCCGTCCCCAAACGAATGGGTGTGTGGAACGAGTACAGCAGACCATCCTCGAAGAATGCTGGAAACCCGCGTTTGCTCGCTACCTGATACCCAAGATCACCGGGCTCCGACGCGACCTCAAACAGTACCTGGACTACTACAACACCGACCGGGCACACACCGGAAGATGGAACCAGGGACGCACCCCCGAACAAGTCCTCGGGAAACCTAAAATGTGGCCCAAACCAACAGGAACCGTCGCCCCCACCCCGCGATAGGACAGCTTAGCCCGCTGGGTGCCGGAGGAATCCAGATGCTGGTGATACGTCTTAGCGAGGGGGAGTTCCTCACACTGGGAGCGCGGGTCAGGAAGGGATACGACCACGGCATCCCCAAGGAGGGGGTTGAATCCTACTGGATAGATCAACGAGGATCAGCCTGCATCCTCCTGGACGAGCTATACGATTACTGCTGGGGCCTGGAGAGGTCCACCCATGCCGTAATATCCGATGCTGGCATCTTGGACCCAAACGACACCAATGGGCAGGTGATGGGCGTGTCGGATGGCTTCACCCGGGAAGGAGTATCAATCAAGGTACTCGCGAGGAGGGGAGATACGTTTCTAGTGGAGGTGAACGACGGTTCGGGTCAAGATTTCAGCAACCGCTTCACCGATGACAATGGAAACATCCATGAGGAGAATATAGAGGTCATTGCGGCACTGGGCATCACCATTGGTTGTAATCCCCCCGCCAATGATCACTACTGCCCCTCAAGTCCGGTTACCAGGGCAGAGATGGCCGCCTTGATGATTCGGGCGTTGGGCGACACCCCCGTGCCCGGCGTCATGCCGAGTCGATTCTCAGATGTCCCCAGGGGAGCTTGGTACTTCAAATACGTAGAACGCTTGATCGACAGGGGCATAGTCACTGCCGACTCCGGCAGTCTGTTCCGACCTTCGGAGCCGCTGACCCGCCTGGAAATGGCGGTCTGGATGGCCAGAGCTTTTGATTCCATTGTCGAAGTCACGCCTACTGGAGTGTTCAATGATGTGCCCAAGGATGCCTGGTACGCGGGTGCCGTTGAAGGCCTGCTGCGGGTGGAAGTCACCAAGGGTTGTTCAGTCGAACCCGCGGCCTACTGTCCCTACGATCACGTATTGCGAGACCAGATGGCTTCTTTCTTCGCTCGGGTGCTCACCTATCCGTAGTGCTGCCTGATACTCAGCCGCAGGCGACGCAGTTGCAAAGGCCTGGGCAGGGATTATGACCCTGGGAGCCTCATCTTTGGAGCGAAGTACATCAAGCCAATAACGGGAATGGCGGAGAATACGAGCGGCAACCACCAATCTCCCTTGATGGCACCGGACCCGATGGCCGCTGCAAGCCCCACGTCAGCCACAACATTCAGCGCCAGCAGAGCAACGGCAGCCAAGAGCAGGCCCCTGGATGACTCCCTGCTCATCACCAGGATGAGCAGCAACACTGCAGCAGCCGGATGGACGCCCACCAGGATGAGCCGTTCCCACCATTGGCCTCCATCGGCGAAGCTGCCCACCATGGCGGCGAACGCGGCGAAGAAGACCTGGACGAAAGCCAGAGTTCGGAGGGCGTAGATCATGGGTCCGTCACCTCACTGTACAGAAGGGCCTGTCGCGGAAGGATAAGCCCACTCGGCCGGTGAGGCTCGGCGGGCCCCCGCGACGGTCCCCACCACCGACCAGGCGTCCGCAGCCAGGCTCCTGCCTAGCTCAGTTCGGCGGTGGCGAAGATCACGTGGAAGGGCTTGCAGTAGATGATCACCGTCATCTCCTCTGGGACCTGATATCCGGCCGGGAAGTCGTAGTTCTGCGAGCCGATGTTTCCCTTCAGCGGCGCCAGTTCGATGTAGCCGGCGGCCTGGAGGGCTTCCCGGCTGTCTATGCCATGGCCCGGGGCGACCAGCACCCGGAGGTCGGGGCCGTTGGTCACCTCGATGTCCTCCAGCCGAAGTACGTGGGAGCCGTCTTCCAGACGGTAGGCGGTGACCTCCCCCGAACCCCTGTGGAAGTCGTCGGCGTCCATCAGTGCGCCGGTCGCCAGAGCCACCGGTCCTGTGACGTCGGGTTCCTCCGACTCGGGCATCTCCTCCATAACCATCGTTTCGACGGCCTCGGCTTCCATCATCACTTCCTCGGCCTCCTCGGCGGTCATGTCGTCGGGGACCACCGCCATGGCCGCTCGGGGGAAGTCTTCCTCAACCACCTCATCTATGAACAGGGGGGAGATCAGCCACCAGGCCACGGCCAGGACCGCGACCGCCACGATTGCGGCGACCACCTGCACCGGCCGCCGCCGATAGATTGGGGTACGGTTCGTTTCACACCTCCTTAGGTATGTCTCAAAATCTAGGGCACGACCGGCTCTGTGCTAGGAGGGTTTCTCCGCCTCCGCCTCTTTACGGGTGATCCAGGCCATGTTGATGGGAGCCAGGTAAAGGCGGAAGAACTGCGCCATGTCCTCCAGGATGGACGGCCGCAACCCGGCCAGGGCCACTCCCCGTTCGGAGGCGCCCGAGACGGTCATCAGCATCCGCTGGCCGCGCAGATGATCATGGGCCATCTTGGCGGCGGTGTGGCCCTCGGCGTCGCCGCCCCCCGCCATGATGATCCGCAGCGCCTTCTCCGCACCCTTCATGAACTCGACCGGCATCTCCGGGGGAGAGATGAGTATGTGAACGGGGGCGCCGGCAGCCGCGCCGGTTCCCACCGATCCCCTGGCGCTCTCGCCACAGGTGACCAGCCCCAGGGGTCCCCAGAGGCGCGAGGCCTGGGCAACCATGACCCCGATGTCGCGGGCTACCGATCCCGGGTCGGGTTCTCCGTCGGAGAGACCGTGCCCGGACAGTTCCAGGCTGATCACCCGGAATCCGGAGGCGGCCAGTCCGGCGGTCAGCGGGCCCCACTGGTCGAGGTCCGCCCCGAAGTCGTGCACGAATATCACCGGAGGTCCGGCGACCGGCCACTCCAGTCCTCGCAGCCTCACGCCCTCGGACCCCACCACCTCGACCGGGAACGGAGTCTCGCTCACGCCGGAGCCAGGGGCTGGGGATTGAAACAGCGCAGATGCCTCCCGTCGTCGGGGACCAGTTCGGGGTGCTCTTCCCAGCAGCGCACCAGCGCCTGGGAGCAGCGGGGGCTGAACGGACAACCGGGTGGGACGAACTGTGGTGGGGGAACCCGACCGGGGATGGTGTGCAGCGCGCCGCGCTGGTGACGGGTCTGGGGCACTGCCCGCAGGAGACCCTGGGTGTAGGGGTGCTGGGGATCGGAGAATAGTTGGGTGACCGGGGCCTGTTCCACGATCTCACCCGAGTACATCACGGCCACCCGGTCGGCAACCGCAGCCACCACCCCCAGGTCGTGGGTGATCAGGAGCATCGACATACCCCGGCGGCGCTGCTGGCCCAACAGCCGGTCGAGAATCTGAGCCTGCACGGTGACGTCCAGGGCCGTGGTGGGCTCATCGGCGATCAGGATGTCCGGATCGAGCATGAGCGCCATGGCGATCATCACCCGCTGGCGCATCCCTCCCGACAACTGGTGCGGGTACTGGCTCATGCGAGTCTCGGGGTCGGGCAACTCCACCTCCGCCAGCGCCTGGAGCGCCATCGCCTCGGCCTCCGAGCGGGAGACCGATCTGTGGCGGCGGATCACCTCGGTCAGGAGGTGGCCGATGGAGAACATAGGGTCCAGGGAGGTGAGCGGGTCCTGGAAGATCATGGAGATGTCGTCGCCCCGCACCTCCCGCATCTCCCGCTCTCCGAGACTCACCAGGTCCCTGTCGCCGAACAGGACCCTTCCTCCCGCGATCCGGGCGGCCGGCGACGGGATCAAGCCCATCACCGAGAGGGCGGTCATGGTCTTCCCGCAGCCCGACTCCCCCACCAGGCCCAGGATCTCATTTGGGTACATGTCGAACGACACCCCCCTCACCACTTCGAACTCGATCCCCTCGGTGCGGATGACGGTGGTGAGGTCCCGTACGGAAAGAAGAGGTGGGGCCATCAGGTCTTCCTCAGCCTCGGGTTGGCGGCGAGATATCCCAGGTCGGCCAACCAGTTGCCGAGCACCACCATCACCACCAGCACCAGCGAGAAGAACTGGGCTACCGGGTAGTCCCGGCGCAGGACGGCGTTGACCAGCACCTGTCCCAGTCCCGGCCATCCGAAGATCACCTCCACTATCAAGGCATAGCCGACGATCTGGCCGATACGCAGACCCGCCAGGGAGATGATCGGTATCAAGGCGTTCCGGAAGACGTGCTTGCCTATCACCCTGGCTTCGGAAAGGCCCCCGGCCCGCAGGGTTCGTACCCAGTCGGAGTCGAGATTCTCCAACATTGCCGACCGGGTCATGCGGACGGTAAGAGCCGTGCCCTCTGCAGCCAGCACAATGGCGGGGAGAATGAGTTGTCTGGGTTCGCAGCACCCCGCCGAGGGCAGCCAGCCCAGCACGCTGGCAAAGAGCCAGATGCTCAGCAGGGCCAGCCAGAAATTGGGCACGGCCATACCTGCCACCGACAGGCTCATGATGCCCTGATCCGCCAAGGTGTTGCGTCTCACCGAGGCCAGCATCCCCAGCGGCACCCCCACCAGAAAGACCAGGAGGAAGGCGGCGGCTCCCAGGATGATGCTGTTCCGTCCGTGTTCGATCACCATCTTGGAGATCAGGGCGTTGTTGGTGAGGGAATTGCCCAGGTCTCCGCTGAGAAGCCTTCCCATGTAGGTGAAGTACTGCTGGTAGATGGGATCGTTGAGACCCAGGACCTCCCGGAGGGTCTCCCGGTCGGCCTCGGTGGCGGAGGCGGGCAACCGGGCGGCGGTGGCGTCTCCCCCCGAGAGCCGGATCGCATAGAACACCGCCACCGAGGAGATCGCCAGGATTATCAGCATGTAGACGGTGCGGCTAGCCAGGTATCTCATGATTCGAGACCCTTGGCCTCATGCCGCAGCCGGGGATCGAACACGTCCCGCAAACCGTCTCCGATCAGGCTCACCGAAAGCACCATCACCACCAGGGTCAAGCCCGGGACCGTGGTCTCCCAGTGGTTGAGCTGCAGGAAATTGCGCCCTTCCGCCACCATCTGCCCCAGGCTGGGCAGAGGAGGCTGGGCTCCGAGACCGATGAAGGAAAGGGCCGCCTCGGCGATGATGGCCACCGCCACGTAGTACGAGGCAAGCACCAGTGCCGGGGCCAGGATGTTGGGGAGAAGGTGTTTGCGGATGATCCGCCAGTTGGACAGCCCCCCGGCTCGGGCCGCCTCGATGAACTCCCGCTCGGACAGGGACAGGACCTCGCCGCGCACCACGCGGGCGATGGCGGCCATATTGACCAGTCCCACCGCCAGGATCACCGACAGCAGGCCTTCCCCGAGGCCCCCGGCGAACAGCACGGCCACCAGGATGAGGGGGAATCCCCAGATGAAGTCCATCACGCCGCTGAGGGAACGGTCGGTCCAGCCCCCCCGGAAGCCTGCCACGGTGCCGATCGCCAGCCCGGCCACCAGCGCCAGGCCGGTGACCCCGACCGCAACAGCCAGGCTCACCCGGATGGCGACGAACAGGCGGGTGGCTGTGTCCCGGCCGAGATGGTCGGTGCCCAACAGGGCGTCTTCGCTGAAGGGGACCGCATGGATGTTGGAGAAGTTGATGAGTTCGTAGTCGCCGCCCACGATGACGGGACCGAGAACCCCGGCCCCCACCACCAGCACCCCGAGAATCACCCCGGAAAGCAGCAGGCGGTTGCGAACCAGGTTCCGCATCCCCCGCCGGAACACCGAGATGTGCTGGCTCTCCTCGAAGTCCAGGAGCCGCCGGTCCCATTCGGCAAGATAGGACTCGGGAGTCGGGGCAGTCATTACCGAGTCAGTGTAAGAGTAAACGCCGCGGGGGCGCGTCTAAGGGAGAAACCCCGCCCCCGAGCGAGGGGCGGGGAGTCTTCCCGGTCGGATCGGTCTCTAGGCCTCGATCCAGGTGTCGTTGTAGTACGGATAGAGCAGCCACACGTGAGGCGACCAGCCATGCACCCGATTGTTCTTCACGAACGTGGAGTTCTGGTTGATGAAGGACATGTTCGGAAGCGTCTCGGCCCAGGCGATCTGGAAGTCGGACTGAGCCTTGGCGGCTGCCTCCTCCGTCCCGGCGCTCTGCCAGTCGGCGATCGCCTTATCGATGCGAGGCTCGTTGGCATGGGACCAGTTGGGCACCGGGATGGTGAAGCTGGCGCAGAACAAGGTCAGCACGTCGATCGGGATGGGCCACAGCCACATGAACAGACCGGCGGGGACCTCGGGGCCTCCGGCCCTCTCGAACCACACCGCCCGGTCGACCACGTTCACGTCCGCCTGCGCGCCCACCTGCGAGAACTGGGCGGCGGCGGCGGTGGCGATGGCGGTCTGCAGGGACTCGTTCTCCACCATGAACTCGAACTGGAGGGGCACGCCGTCGCGCTCTCTCACTCCATCCGAGCCCATCGACCAGCCGGCGGCGTCCAACAACCGGTTGGCCTCGGCCACATCGTAGTTGTTGTACTGCTCCACTGCCGGGTCGTAGTAGCGGTCGGTGGTCGGGAAGGGACCGTAGGTGGCGGCGCCGTTGCCGAACAGCAGCGCCTGCACCATGCCTTCCCGGTCAACCGCGTGGGAGAGGCCGCGCCGGGTCTCCACGTCGCCGAAGAGCTCCGGGTAGTTCTCCCGGTTCATGAACATGAAGTAACCGGACCACTCGGCGTGTTGGTACACGGTGAGGTCCGAGTTCCCCTGTAGCCGGGCCAGGTCCTGGTGAGCGGGGTTCAACAGCGTGTCGATGTCCCCGTTCTCCAACTGGGTGGCCCGCTGACCGGCCTCGGTGATCACCGTCCACCGGATGGCGTCAAGGTAAGCGGTCCCCTTGTTCTCGAAGTAGGGGACGTTGGAGCCCGGATAATCATCCCAGCGCTCCACGTAGGAGTGGCTGCCGGGCACCCATTCGGTGTGCTTGAAGGGGCCGGTGGCGTCAACGACTTCCGTGCCGTAGACGGAGGCAACGACGCCTTCGCCGGCCAGGCCGGTCTCGTCGTCGTATGAGCCCACTTCCTTCCAGGTGTTGATGTTTGCGATCCGCCAGTAGCCGGTGGCGAGCGGCCCGAGGGTGCCCACCCAGGCGTTGTTCATCTTGGCCACCACCTGGTTGCCGTCCACCTCGTAGTGGCTGATCGGCGAGGCCAGGCTGGCGATGAAGCTGAACTTCTGGATGCGATAGAACTCGGCCACGTCGGCGGCGGTGATGGTGCCGCCCGAATGGGACTGGCGGTCCTCCACCGTGAACCGGTACTCGAGACCGTCGTCGGAGACGCTGAAGTCCGTGCAGTACTGGGGTACGAAGTCACCGTTGGGTGAGACCGTCACGATCGCTTCGTAGATGGCGAAGAACGCCGGGTCATACCAGTTGGTGGTGATCGGGTCATGCTTGGAGACGTCGCGGTTGTAGCCCTCGCGCAGCGTGCCACCCGTGGTCGGCCCCATCGCCTCGGGCGCCGCGGTGGTGGCGGGCGCCGCGGTAGTGGCAGGCGCCGCAGTGGTAGCGGGCGCCGCAGTGGTGGCGGGCGCCGCGGTGGTGGCGGCGGGTTCGTCGTCGCCGCATGCGGCCAGCAGCGCAGCGGCCGCGGTGGCTCCCACACCGGCTGCCCCCACCTTCTTGAGGAACTGGCGGCGACTCAGCTTTCTCTGCTGGTACTCCTCCAAGATGCTCTGGATCTCGGGACTGTTCTCCGTCATAGCTCACACTCCTTCATAGCGGCTTTACTTCTCGGGTCAAAAGAACTCACAGCAACTGTTCGGTGAACAACTTCGTGTCTTTCAGATTACTTTCACCACCCGGCTGCCTTAACTGTTCACATAGTAGCCAAACGTCCGTTGCCCCGCGGGTCGAGGCGGACACCGGCGCTGTCAGGGCATGAGGGTGAAACAGGCGCCCGATACCATTACAGGCAACCAAGGAGTGATCCCCCATGTGCACCACCGGCGCTCTGCGAACCGACTCCGGTTATCTGCTGTTCAAGAACAAAGACTTCGGACGGGCGAGCTTCGAAGACCGACTGGTGATCGAGGAGGACGTGTTCGGCATAGCGGGAGTGGAGACCTGGGCGGGAACCGACCCCAGCCTGGACCGTTTCTCAGGGTTCTCGCTGGGCGCCAACCGCCACGGGCTGCTGTGCTGTGACTCCAATGTGCGCACCGTCCCCGGCCTGAACTACGACCGGCTCACCGAGATCGCCCTCAGGGAGGGAACCGACGTCCGGAGCGGGGTGGCGGCCGTGGAACGGGCCATGAGGAGGAACCCCTACATCTGGGCGAACCTGGTGCTGATCGACCAGTCCCATGTAGCGACGGTGGAGGTCCGCGGACAACAACTCAAAGCCACCCTCCACCCCACCGACCGGGTCGCCCGCTCCAACCACCACGTGGAGTTGGGCGCCACCCCCGAAGACGACGACACGGTCACAACCGGTCCCCGGCTGCGGTCCGCCACCGGCCGTCTGCGCAACGCCCGGCGCCTCCGGGATGTCTTCGAGTTGCAGGAGTCCCATGATCAGGGCGACTCCGGCATCTGTAACCATTCCTCGTACGACACCGTCTATTCATACGTATTCGAGCGCCGCGGCGCGTCCACGACTCTTCATGTGACCCAGGGCAAGCCCTGCGAGAACCCCGAGCGCCAAGCCATGGGCATACCTCTCGGGCCGGAATGGAGTCCCGGGGCGGTCGCCGAGTTCCAGGACGCCTACCCCTCCACCCGCGTCCCCGCCGTTGTCTGACCCCGGCACACCCGGCCGAATAGGCGCGGCCTCAGTCGCCCGCCGGCGCCCCCGTCACAGATAGACCGCCGACTCGACCAGTTTGAGAAGAGGCTGAGGGAAGACGCCCAGGACCACGGTGACCGCGGTGGCCGCGCCCAGGGCCCAGGAGGTGGGCCGGTCACAGAGCACCGGGTCGTCGTCGGCGGGAGACTGCATGTACATGATCACGATCACCCGCAGATACAGATAGATCGCCATCGCCGAGGCCACCACCGCCACCACCACCAGCCACTCCAGGTCTCCTCTCCACGCCCAGAGAAAGACCCCCAGTTTGGCCACGAACCCGGTGGTGAGAGGCATTCCCGCCATCCCGAGGAGGGAGACCGACAACACCAGGGCCAGGAAGGGCGAGCGGCGGTAGAGACCCCGGTAATCGGAGAGGTCCGACCCCGAGGAGACCGCTCCCCCCAGCGCGGAGATCACCGAGAAGGCAGCCACCAACTGCACGGTGTAGACCGCCAGGTAGAACCAGACCGAGGATGACCCCTGGGCGCCGGAGGCGAGACCGGTGAGAATGAAACCGGCGTGAGCCACTCCGGAGTAGGCCAGCAGGCGACGGATGTCAGAGGAGATGATGGCCATCAGCGCTCCAACGACCATCGAGAGCGCGGCGATCCCCGCAACGATCGGCGCCCAGTCCGGCCGGAAGCTCTCGAAACCGGACAGCAGCACCCTGGCCAGCGCCGCGAACCCACCCACCTTGGCCACCGCGGCCATGTACCCCACAATCCCCGCCGGGGCCCCCTGGTAGACGTCCGGCGCCCAGACATGGAAGGGAGCGGCCGCCACCTTGAAGGAAAGCCCCGCCGTCAACAGGCCGATTCCCACCAGGAGGACCGCCGGAGACAGCACCAGGTTACGGGCTAAGAACCCGGCGACCCTCAGGAGGTCCAGCGAGCCGGTCCCGGCGAACACCAGGGCCGCCCCGTAGATGAAGACGGCCGACGCCACCGCTCCCAGCAGCAGGTACTTGAGCGCCGCCTCGTCGGAGCGCACGCCGTCCCCGGCGATGCCTGCCAGGATGTAGAGGGAGATCGACCCCATCTCGAGCCCGAGGAACATCATCACCAGGTTCTGGGAAGCGGCCATGAGGATGAAGCCGGCCGCCGCCAGGAGCACCAGCGCCAGTCCCTCGGCAGCCCTGTTCCCCAGGTGAGCGAAGAGGCTGCGTGCGGCCACCATGGCCTGGAAGGAGACCCCCAGGACCACCAGGCGGGCCAGCGCGGCGGAGCGATCGAAGATGAGCATCCCTCCGAAGATCGGCTCTGCGTCGGGCGTGGCGACGATCCACTGCCAGACCCCTAACGCCATGGCGACGGCAAGTATCACCAGGGAGGTCCCCCACAGGACCTTCACTCCGGGCTTTCGCTGAACGTCCAGCAACAGCAGGGCCACCGCTCCGAACACCAGCACCAACTCGGGCGCCAGAGCCGACCACGCTATCTCGGGAAAGGCTCCGGGGATCACGACTCATCCTCCGAGGCGGTGTTGAAAACGTCCGCCAATCTTCCCGGCGAGGGCGCCTCATAGTCGGTGTGCTGCTCGATGCGGTCGAGAATCGCCTCCACGGAGGGAGCGGTCCGCTCCAAGAGGATCCCCGGATAGAGACCGAGCAGCAGGACCAAGGCCGCCAGAGGCGCCAGCACCGCCGTCTCCTTGGGAGAGAGGTCGGTGAGCTTGCGGTTCTCGGCTCCCTCCAGCGGTCCCGTGAACACCCGCTGGTAGGCCCACAACATGTATATGGCGGCCAGAACCACGCCGAACGCCGCCACCACCGTCAGGCCCGGAAGGGAGGGGAAGCTACCCACCAACACCAGGAACTCCCCCACGAACCCGTTGAGACCGGGCAGGCCGATGGAGGCGAAGGCCATGAACAGGAAGAACCCGGCCATGAGGGGAGCAGGTGTGGCCAGACCCCCGAAGTCGCTGATCTGTTTGGTGTGACGCCGGTCGTAGAGCATCCCGACCAGGAGGAACAGGGCCCCGGTGGTGAGCCCGTGGTTGACGTTCTGGATGACCGCTCCCTGGAGCCCCGCTGAAGTGAGGGCGAAAATCCCCAGCACGACGAACCCCAGGTGGCTGACCGATGAGTAGGCAACCAACTTCTTGAGGTCGGGCTGGACGATCGCCACCACCCCTCCGTAGATGATTCCCACCACGGCCAGGACCGCCAGGACCGGCACCAGGGAAACAGTCGCCTCGGGAAAGAGCGTGAGGTTGAACCGGAGCAACCCGTATGTTCCGAGTTTCAGGAGGACTCCCGCCAGGAGCACCGAACCGGCCGTGGGCGCTTCCACGTGGGCGTCGGGAAGCCAGGTGTGGAAGGGGAACAGGGGCACCTTGATGGCGAAGGCCAGGGCGAATGCGCCGAACAGCCACATCTGGGCGGTCGGCGAGATGTCCAGGGCCAGCAGGGCCAGGTAGTCGAAGCTGAGCAGGCCGTCGGGGGCCTGGGAGGCATGCATGACAGCCAGGGCGATGATCGCCGCCAGCAGCAGCGCCGAGCCGAACGCGGTGTAGATGAAGAACTTGACGGCCGCGTAAACCCGCCGCGCCCCTCCCCACACCCCGATTATCAGGTACATGGGGACCAGGATCACCTCGAAGAACACGAAGAACAGCAGCAGGTCCAGGGCGAGGAACGTCCCGATCAGGCCCGTCTCCAAGAAGAGCATGGCCACCACGAACGCCTTGCGCCGGTGGGAGATGGAATCGGAGGCCGCCAGGCTGAGGGGGAACAGGATGGCCGTGAGAGCCACCATCCCCAGCGAGATCCCGTCCACGCCCAGATGCCACGACACCCCCCACGGTTCCCACCACACCACCTTTTCGACCATCTGGAAGGAGGCCTCCCCCGCGTCGAAGGAGAAGAACATCGCTCCCGCCAGCCCCAGGGGCGCCACGGACAGCGCCATGCCGAGCGGCAGGTGCAGTTCCCGGCGACGGGCCGGGACCAAGGCGACCACCACCGCCCCCAGGAGGGGCGTGAGAACCAGCAGGGTCAGCATGGCCGGCGACTCACACTCCGCCCCTCACCAGGAGCCATGCCAGGAGCGCCACCAGACCCAGGCCGAACCACAGGCCGTACTGGCGGATGAGACCGCTCTGGGCGGGGCGGATCATGGTCCCGGCGGCCCTGACCAGGCGTGCGACGCCGTTCACGGCCCCGTCCACCACGCCAAGATCCAGCTTGAAGGCGGCCTGCTCGGCGAGGCGGCGGCCGGGAGCGACCAGCATCGTCCCGTAGATGTCATCCACCCGGTAGCCGTCTTCCCACCATCCCCACACCTTGCCGAACGCCGCCTGGAAACGCCGCCAGGCCTCGGGGGGACGGTGATAGGCGAAGAAGGCCATGGCGGCGCCGACCGCACCGGCTCCCACCGCAACCGCGGCCAGCACCAGGATGGAGACCACCCCATCGGCGGGATGTCCGAGTTTCACCCCCTCGAAGGAAGGCTCCAGGAAGTGCTCGAGCCCCAGGCGGAAGGGGGTGTTGACCAGTCCTCCCAGCACCGACAGCACCGCCAGGACAACCAGGGGAAGAGTCATGGAGCGGGGGGACTCGTGGGGGACGACCCCTTCCGGCCAGCGGGGCCGGCCCAGGAACACCATTACGAACTGGCGGATCATGTAGAAGGCGGTGAGCAGGGCCGTGATCAAGCCCACCAGCCACAACACGGTGAAGAAGCCGCCCTGGTTGAACACCACGCCCAGGATCTCGTCCTTCGACCAGAAGCCCGCCAGCGGGGGGAACCCGGCGATGGCCACCACCCCGATCCCCATGGTGAGGAACGTGACGGGCATGGCCTTCCGCAGTCCCCCCATCTCCTCCATGTCCTGGCGTCCGCCCATGGCATGGATCACCGAACCTGCCCCCAGGAACAGCAGGGCCTTGAAGAAGGCGTGGGTCATCAGGTGGAACACGCCGGCCACATAGGCAGTCGCCCCCACCGCCAGGAACATGTAGCCCAACTGGCTGATGGTGGAGTAGGCCAGCACCCGCTTGATGTCGGACTGGCCTATGGCGATGGTCGCTGCCCAAAGGGCGGTCAGGGCTCCGACCGCCGCCACCGCCCCCGATGCGGCGGGAGCCAACTCGAAGATCGGCGCGGACCGGGCGATCACATACACCCCGGCGGTCACCATGGTGGCGGCGTGAATCAGCGCCGAGACCGGGGTGGGGCCCTCCATGGCGTCGGGCAACCACACATACAGGGGGATCTGCGCCGACTTCCCGATCGCCCCGGCTGCCAGCATCAGCCCGATCAGGGTGGCCGTCGACCCGGTCAACTCCTGGGAGGCCCGGTCGAACACCCCCGAATAGGACAGCGTCCCGAAGGAGCTGAAGATCAGCATCAGGGCTATGAGAAAACCGAAGTCGCCGATCCGGTTCACAACGAACGCCTTCTTTCCTGCCGCCGCGGCCGACGGCCGGGTGAACCAGAACGAGATCAGAAGATATGAGCAGAGACCGACCAGTTCCCAGCCCACGAACAGCATGGCGTAGTTTCCGGCCAGCACCAGGGTGAGCATGGAAGCGGTGAACAGGTTGAGGTAGGCGAAGAACCGGGGAAAGCGCGGGTCTCCGTGCATGTACCCCAGCGAATAGACGTGAATCAGCGATCCCACCCCGGTCACCACCAGGGTCATCAGAGCCGAGAGGGGGTCCCAGACAATCTCGAAGGAGGCGCCGACCGCCGGCATCCACTCCCACAACAGGGACTGGGAGGGATGCCCCTCCCCGGTGAGGAACGGCACGGCGGCCACCGCCGCCACTCCGAATGCGGCCAGCGACGCGGCGCAGGCCAGGTAGCCGGCCCGGGGCTCACCCAACCACCGGCCGACGAAATGCAGCAGCAGCGATCCCCCCAGGGGAAGGGCGATCACCAACCACAACGCCTCGGTCGGAAGGTCGATCATCCCCGGAGCGCCGCCAACTCGTCGACCGAGGCGGTCTCCCGTCTCCTGAAGATGGCGACGATGATCGCCAGGCCCACCACCACCTCGGCGGCCGCCACCACCAGCACGAAGAACACCGCCACCTGCCCGTCCAGCACGCCCGCCGCCCGTCCGGCGGCCACGAAGGTGAGGTTGACGGCATTGAGCATCAACTCCACGCACATGAACATCACCAGGGCGTTACGCCTGATCAGGACCCCGGTCATCCCCAGGACGAACAGGACGGCGGCCAGCGTCATGTACCAGCCCGGGGTGACGACGGGCATCAGTCCTCCGTCGGCGACTCGGCGGACCGTCGGTGGAAAGCCAGGGCGATCGCCCCCACCGCGGCGATGGTCAACAACAGAGCGGTCACCTCAACTCCCAGCACCCAGGTGGTGAAGAGTTCTCCTCCCAGAGCCTGGACCGTGCCGTTGGGAATCTCGGCCGCCTCCACCGAGGCGGGGGTCCAGGTGAACCGGCCTCTCGACACCAACACCGCCGCTCCCAGAGCCACCACGGTGGCCAGCCCGGCCACCAGTTTGCGCTGGAGGGGAATGGTCTCGGAGGTGTCCTCGGAGCGGTCCACCCCGATGAACATGATCACGAACAGGAACAGGGTCAACACCGCTCCTGCATAAACCACCACCTGCACGGCGGCCACCAGGTGGGCCAGGTTGACCACGTATATGACAGCCAGGGAGACCAAGGCTCCCAGAAGACCCAATGCGGAGCGGACCGGGTTGCGAGCCAGGACCACCGTCACCGCGCCGGCCAGCGTCCCCGCCCCCATCAGCGCGAAGATCACCAGTTCAACCATGCTGGGAGTCCCTGGTCTCCTGATCGGGCTCGGGCGTCCAGGAGGCGGGGCCGGGGGTGGCCTGCCACATGGTCTCCCCCTCGTAGGCCGCCACGCCGCTGGGAGAGGTGGCCCGCAGCCAGCCGTCGGCGGCGTCCAGTTCGGAAAGGTCGGCAAACGGGTCCTCCCGGTAGATGTGGGGAACCGACCCGTCCTCCGCCATCAACAACTCCTTCCTGGTGTGGATGGCGTCGTTGCGGTTGGTGACCGACATCTCGAAGAGGTGGGTCATGGTGATGGCCTCGGTCGGGCAGGCCTCCACGCACAGCCCGCAGAAAATGCAACGCAGCATGTTGATCTCATACACGTACCCGAAGCGCTCCCCCGGACTCCGGGGGTCGTCGGGCGGGTTGTCCGCGCCCCGCACATAGATGCAGCGAGCCGGGCAGGCCCCCGCGCACAGTTCGCACCCGATGCACTTCTCCATCCCGTCGGGATAGCGGTTCAGGACATGGCGACCGTGGAACCGGGTGGGCTTCTCCCGCATCTCCGAGGGGTATTGGGTGGTGACTATGTCTTTGCCGAACAGACCCCGCAGCCCTATCGAGCCGGTCACCTTGAAGCCTTTCCAGAATTCTCTCAGTATTCCCATTTCTCACCTCACCCTATAAAAGGCAGCCCGAACTGACGGAACCCGATCACCACGGTGGAGATCACCAGCCACAGCATCGAGGCCGGTATCAGCCGCTTCCAACCCAGGGTCATCAACTGGTCGCAGCGCAACCTCGGGAGGGTGGCCCTGATCCAGAAGAACGCCACCACCAGCACATAGCTCTTCAACATCAGCCACACCACCGGCAGAATGGCCGAAACCCATGCCGGTACGACTCCTTCCCAGGTCGGACCGTTCCACCCGCCGAAGAAGAGCGTGGCGGCGATGGCGCACATGGAGAGGATGTTGATGTACTCGGCCAGAAAGAACATGGCGAAGCGGATACCCGAGTACTCGGTGTGGAATCCGCCCACCAACTCCTGCTCCGCCTCCACCAGGTCGAACGGCGCCCGGTTGGTCTCCGCCACCGCCGCCAGGAAGAAGATCACGAATGCCACCACCTGGGGGAAGACATACCAACGGGGAATCAAGCCGACCACCGGGTCGAGGAAGGCGACCGTGCCCGACCAGGTCCCGGACTGGCGCTCCACGATCTCGGCGAGGGAGAGGGTCCCGCTCTCGGCCCCGGGAGCGGTGGCCGAGAACATCACGACCGCCACCATCGCCAGACCCATGGCCGCTTCGTAGGAAATGGCCTGCGCGGTGGCGCGCACGCCTCCCAGCAACGGGTACTTGGACCCCGACGACCACCCGGCCAGCACCACCGCGTACACGGCCATCGACGACATCGCCAGGATGAACAGGATCCCGATGTTGAGGTCCGCTCCCTGAAGCGGCACCTGCCGACCCGCGATCTCGAGGCCCGGACCGAGGGGAACCATCATGAAGATCAAGAAGGCGGGGACCACCGCTAGGAAGGGAGCCAGCAGGTAGGCGCCCAGGTCCACCTTCCGGGGCGTCACCTGCTCCTTGAAGAACAGCTTCACCCCGTCGGCAATGGTCTGGAGGATCCCCCACGGCCCCGCCCGGGCCGGCCCCACGCGGTTCTGCATATCCGCTACGATTTTTCGCTCCAACCAGATGTTGACGATGGTGAGCACCACCAACAGAGCGAACACCCCCACCACGCGAGCAGCCACAAATAACAGATCCACCCAGTCCATCAGAGGGTTGTCACCAGGAAATAGAGCGCTGCCACGGCCTAGGTGAAAGATTAGAAACGCCCACCCCCATTACAAAACCCTTCCTCCCCACCCGAAACCGGTTGCCGACCACATGGTGGCGCTGCTCTTCCACGACCCGGCTTGCAGAAAGAGGCCTGTCGGGATGCCAAACGTCCTGCCAACAGGGTTAACATTATGTAAAAACCATGCGGCGGTGTCACTTTCCGATGCCGAATCCCCCGAGCCCAGGAGGCGCCCCTTGAACTCGTCCCCCATCCCCTCCGACCTGGACATCGCCCAAGCCGCCCAGGTTATTCCCATCACCGAGATAGCCGACCGGGTGGGAATCAGAAGCGAAGAACTAATCCCCTACGGGCACGACAAGGCCAAGGTGCATCTCGACATCCTGCAGCGTCTTCGCAACCGCCCGCGGGGCCGCTATGTGGACGTGACCGCCATCACTCCGACTCCCCTCGGGGAGGGTAAGACCACCACCACCATCGGCCTGACCCAGGGCCTGGGAGCGCGGGATCGAAACGTTATGGCCTGCATTCGCCAGCCCAGCATGGGTCCCACCTTCGGGATCAAGGGGGGTGCGGCAGGTGGGGGCTACAGCCAGGTGATCCCCATGGAGGAGTTCAATCTCCACCTCACCGGGGACCTGCACGCCATCGGGGTGGCCCACAACCTGGCAGCCGCCGCCATCGACGCCCGGTGGTACTTCGAGGAGAGGCTCAGCGATGCGAAACTGGCGGACAGGGGACTCAAGCGCCTGGGCATCGACCCTCACCGCATCCTGTGGCGGCGGGTCGTCGATGTGAACGACCGGGCGCTTCGGAGCATCGTGCTGGGTCTGGGAGGCCGGGCCGACGGACTGCCTCGGGAGTCCGGCTACGACATCACGGTGGCAAGCGAGATCATGGCCATCCTGGCGCTGGTGGACGGACAGGATTACGCCTCGGCGCTGCGCAACTTGAGGGAGCGTTGCGGAAAGATCGTATTCGGTACATCTAAAGGTGGCGATCCACTCACCCTCGAGGACTTGGGGGTGGCGGGAGCGGTGACCGTGTTGATGAAGGACGCCCTTCATCCGACCCTGATGCAGACCCTGGAGGGACAGGGAGTCTTCGTGCACGCCGGACCCTTCGCCAACATCGCCCATGGCAATTCCTCGGTGCTGGCCGACCGGGTGGCCCTCCAACTGGCCGACTACGTGGTAACCGAGTCGGGGTTCGGCGCCGACATGGGAATGGAGAAGTTCTTCAACATAAAGTGCCGGACCTCGGGGCTGGTTCCGGACTGCGTGGTGCTGACCACCACCATCCGCGCTCTCAAAGCCCAGGGAGGAGGACCGCCGGTGAGACCGGGACGGCCCCTGCCGAGAGCCTACGTCGAGGAGAACCTGGAATTGCTGGGAGAAGGCGTGGCAAACCTCCAGGCCCATCTCAACAACGTGAAGCAGTTCGGAGTGCCGGCCGTGGTGGCGGTGAACGTGTTTCCCACCGACACCGAGCGGGAGATCGAATACCTCCGGGCGGCGGCCTCCGAGGCCGGAGCTCATGCGGTGGCCGCCACCACCCACTGGGCGAACGGAGGCCAGGGCGCCCTGGAGATGGCCGAGGCGGTCGAGGACGCCTGCACCGTACCGGGCAACTTCTCCCTGTTGTACCCCAACGAACTGTCCCTCAAGGAGAAAATCTCGACCATCGCCCGGAAGGTCTACGGCGCGGCGGATGTCTCGTACACCGCACTGGCCAACCGTCAACTCGCCCAGTACGAGCAGGCCGGGTTCGGCGATCTGCCGATCTGCATGGCCAAGACCCACCTGTCGATCAGCCATGACCCCAGTCTCAGGGGGGCCCCACGGGGATACACCCTGCCCATCCGGGAAGTGCGCGCCTCAGTGGGGGCCGGGTTCATCTACCCCCTGGTGGGCGCCGTGCGCACCATGCCCGGTCTGTCGTCGGCGCCGGCCTATCTCAACGTGGATCTCGACCCGTCCGGAAAGGTGGTGGGCCTGTTCTGAGATCAGCCCGGCGGCCGATCGAGTCTCCGTGTCGAGCGGTGAGCCCCCTCTTTACAGATTGCTAAAATACTCCCCGTTAGGGGCCGGACCAGCCCCTTCAAGTCAAGGAGAGTCGACTATGGGAAGAAAGACCCGGCTGACCCATCCGCTGGTGCGACAGAACGGCGCACTTCGACAAGCCACCTGGGCCGAGGCTCTGTCCGCGGCGGCCCGTGGCCTGGGCGGGGTGCGCGATGCTCACGGCGGAGAGGCGATAGGGCTGTTTTCCTGCTCCAAGGCCACCAACGAGACCAACTATCTGGCACAGAAGTTCGCTCGGGTGGTGTTGAGCACCAACAACGTAGATTCCTGCAACCGGACCTGACACGCTCCCAGCGTCGCCGGTCTGGCGACGGTCTTCGGAGCCGGAGGGGGAACCAGTTCCTATGAGGAGATGGATGACGCAGAGGTGGTGATCCTGTGGGGATCGAACGCCCGAGCCGCACATCCCATCTTCTTTCACCGGATAATCCGGGCGGTCCGCCGCGGCGCCACCTTGTTCTGCGTGGACCCTCGGAGGAGCGAGTCCGCCGAGTGGGCCGACCTGTGGCTGGGAATCGACGTCGGGTCCGACATCGCCCTCTCCAACGCGGTGGCCCGCGAGATCCTGGCAAACGGCTTGGAGAACCGGGAGTTCATCGAACGGGCCACCCTCAATTTCGACGAGTACGCCGAGAGCGTGGAGGAGTGGACCCTCGAACGCGGCGAGAAAGTAACCGGCGTACCCGCTGAAGCCATCCGCTCCCTGGCCCACACCTACGCCAAGGCCGATCGCGCCCAGTTGTGCTGGACTCTGGGGATTACCGAGCACCACAACGCCACCGACAATGTGCTGGCTCTCATCAACCTGGCCCTGCTCTGCGGGCACGTTGGCCGGTACGGGTCGGGCCTGGTGCCCCTCAGGGGCCAGAACAACGTGCAGGGGGGCGGCGACATGGGGGCGATCCCCAACAAGTTCCCCGGTTTCCAGGACGTCGAGTCCGACGAGATCCGGGGCCGTTTCGAAGCGGCGTGGAATGCATCCGTCCCTCCTCGCAAGGGACTTCACCTCACCCAGATGTTCGAAGCCATGGAAGAGGGACACCTGCGAAGTCTGTACATCATCGGAGAGAACCCCGCCGAGTCCGAGGCCGACGTCAATCGGGCCCGCGCACTCCTGGAGGGACTGGACTTCATAGTGGTTCAGGACATCTTCCTGACCCGCACCGCCCAGATGGCCGACGTGGTGTTTCCGGCCGCGGCCGACTGGTGCGAGGCCGAGGGCACTGTCACCTCCAGTGAACGGCGGGTGCAGCGGGTGCGTCCCGCCCTCCGCCCTCCGGGCGAGGCCCGCACCGACTCCCACATCATCTGCTCCCTGGCAACCGCCATGGGTCACGACTGGGGTCTCCCCGCCGCCGAGGAGGTCTGGGACGAGATGCGCAGCCTCTCCCCCATGCACCGGGGCATGGCGTACAGTCGATTGGAGAACGACGGGCTCCAGTGGCCCTGCTACGACGAGGATCATCCCGGTGAGTTGTTTCTCCATTCCCGCCTGTGGGCTGACCCGCCGGGCGGGCCGCTGGCGCCCTTCACGCCGGTGGAGTGGGCGCCCCCGGTGGACCGGCTGACCGAGGACTTCCCCATCCGGCTCACCACCGGACGTCACCTCGACTCCTACAACACGGGGGTCCAGAGCGGTTCCATGAAGTCCCCGATCCGGATCGGCGGCACCATCGACATCTCACCCGAGGACTCCTCGGAGTGGGACGTCTCGGAAGGCGAGGTCGTGCGGGTCACTTCCCGTCGGGGATCGATCACCGTACCCGCCCGGGTGGACGGGAGCCTGCGGCCCGGTCTGGTCTTCATGTCCCTTCACTTCCCCGAAGAGGTCGACATCAATCAACTCACCATCGAGGCTTGGGATCCGAAGAGCGGCACCGCCGAGTTCAAGGCCACCGCGGTGCGAGTGGAGAAGATGCCTGCACCGGTTGGGTAACATCCGCCCACCGATCTCCTTATGGACCTGCGATTCACAGATGCTCAACCCACCGCAGCCGAGCGGGAGGCGGTAGGGTCGGTCCTCGGCCCGGCCGGGCTGGACAGCCACCAGCGGGTCCGGACCGCCTCCAATCTCAGGATATTCGCCACCGGGATGCAGAGCGTCGCTGACCGACGTCACCTCCTGCTGCCGGCCCTGGAGACCGTTCAATCCGAGATAGGTTGGGTCTCGGAGGGGGCACTGATGCACATCTGCCGGGAACTGTCGGTCCCGCCGGCCGAGGCCTGGGGGGTGGCGACTTTCTACTCGCTGATCTCGGTCGACCCTTCCCCACCGGTGGTCCTCCACATCTGTGACGACATCGTTTGCCGTAGGGTCGGGGCCCTGGAGTTGATGGAGGGACTTGCAGCCAACGGCCAGACGCCCAATGCCCGGTGGCTGCCCTCACCCTGCCTGGGCCAGTGCGACCGCGCCCCTGCGGCCTACATCCAGCGGGCCGGAGAAGAAGACCAGGTCCTGTCCTCCATCGATCCGGCGTCGCGGCCCATAGGACCGAACGGGAGCATCCTCTCGACCAACGGTCAGACGGACGCTTCGGCTGTGCCCCAGGCGGGAGAACCGCATCTCCGGCTCCTGCGGAGGGTGGGAGCCGTGGACCCCCGGTCCCTCGACTCCTACCTGGATGCGGGCGGCTACCGGGCCTTGGAGGAGGCGGTGCAGATGGGACCTGCGGCGCTGGTGGCCGAGGTCAAGGCGTCAGGCCTTCGGGGACGGGGCGGGGCGGCATTCCCCGCCTGGATCAAGTGGGAGGCGGTGGCCAACTCCCCCGACCCGGTCCGCTACCTGATCTGCAACGCCGACGAGTCGGAGCCGGGCACCTTCAAGGACCGGGTGCTGATGGAGGACGACCCATTCTCGGTGATCGAGGCGATGACCATCTCCGGTTACGCGGTCGGCGCACGCCAGGGCTATCTGTACATCAGGGGGGAGTATCCCTTGGCCACCCGGCGCCTCCGGTCGGCCATACACCAGGCGCGGAGGGCAGGTCTGTTGGGCGAGTCGATGAGAAACGGAATCTCCTTCGACATCGATCTCCGCCGCGGGCAGGGCGCCTACATCTGCGGGGAGGAAACCGCCCTGATGAACTCCATCGAAGGCCTGCGGGGAGAACCCCGCAACAAGCCGCCCTTCCCCACCGTTTCGGGACTGTTCGGAAAACCGACCGTCATCAACAACGTGGAGACGCTCTGCAACGTCCTCGACATCGTCACCGACGGGGGGAGCAGTTTCGCCTCGTCGGGCACCCCCCAGTCGACCGGGCCCAAGCTCTTCTGCCTTTCGGGTTCGGTGCGCAGGCCCGGGACCTACGAGGTGGAGTTCGGCGCCACTCTGGGCGATCTGATCGCCTTGGCCGGAGGACTACCCGAGGGTCGGCGGCTGCGGGCCGTCCTCCTGGGTGGCGCCGCCGGCTCCTTCGTGCTTCCCGACCTCCTGGAGATGCCGCTCACCTTCGAGGCGGCCTCCGAAGCCGGAGTCTCCCTGGGGTCCGGGGTGATCATGGCCTTCGACCAGCACACCGACTTCGGAGACATCCTGGCCAGAATCGCCGCCTTCTTCCGTGACGAGACCTGCGGACAGTGCGTTCCCTGCCGGGTTGGTACTGTACGGGTCGAAGAGGCGCTGGCCAGAATACGGCGCGACCCCCAGCCCGGAGACTTGGAACTGATCGAAGAAATCGACCTGGCCATGAGGGACGCATCCATCTGCGGTCTGGGACATACCGCCGCCATCGCGCTGCGCTCGGCTCTCGAACTAGGACTGCTGGAATGACCCGACCCGAGACCACCGAGACTCAACAAACCGTGCGCCTGACCATCGACGGCTCCCCGGTGGAAGTCCGGCCGGGCGCCACTCTCCTGGAGGCATGCCGCCAGATGGGCACCGAGGTGCCGACCCTCTGTTATCTGGAGACCCTCACCCCGGTGAACGTGTGCCGGATCTGCGTGGTGGAGGTGGAACGCAACCGCACCCTGGTCCCCGCATGTTCACGGATCGCCGAGGAGGGCATGGTGGTGGAGACCGATTCCGACAGGGTCCGACACAGCCGGAAGATGATCCTGGAATTCTTGGGCTCATCGGTCGACCTCTCGGCGGCCGAAGACGAAGTCGGAGAGTGGATGGAGCAATACGAAGCCGAGCCGGACCGCTACGGTCCCCAGTCGGAGCCCGCCGCAGCCGGGGAGAGGGACCGGCGCCATCCGGGACATCACGGCGAGGTCAACGGCCGGACCGCCGAAGGCGTGCACCAGCCGACCAAGGTGGACAACACCCTCTATGTCCGCGACTACTCCCGTTGCATCCTCTGTTACAAATGCGTGGAGGCGTGCGGGATCGACGCACAGGGGACCTACGCCATTGCGGTGGCCGGCCGGGGTTTCGACGCCCGGATCTCAACCGAGATGGACCTTCCCCTGGGCGACGGGGCCTGCGTGTTCTGCGGCAACTGCATCGGGGTCTGCCCCACGGGGGCGCTCATGTTCCGCTCCGAGTGGGAACTGCGGCGCGCGGAGATGTGGGACCCCGACGCCCAGTCGGTCACCCGGACGGTCTGCTCCTACTGCGGGGTGGGCTGCAACCTGGAGCTGCACACCCAGGACAACCGGATCGTGAAGGTGACCTCCCCCCAGGACCACGACGTGACCAACGGCCATCTGTGCATCAAGGGCCGGTTCGGCTATGACTACGTCCAGAATCTGGGCGATGTGGACCGAAGCTCGATCGACGAGGTGTTGGCGAAAGCCCGTCGCCCGTCGCCCGAGTAGCGGGCGAGTTCAGGCCAGGGCAGGAGTCTTCCGACGGAAGTGATCGCGTATCCGCGATCCCGTGAGGGCGACGAAGAACAGGGCCACCGAGATGACCACGATGCTGGCCGAGGCGGCCGTCGAGAACTGATAGCTGATCACCAGGCCGCTCACCACCGAGAAGACCGCTATCACGGCGGAGACCGCCATCACCAGCACCACCCGGCGGACCAGGATTATTGCGGTGGCCGGAGGCCCGATCAACAAGCCGAACACCAGGATGGCGCCCACCCCCTGGAACAGCACGACCATGGTCCCGGTGATAAGGGCCAGCAACATCAGGTGGGCCATGCGGGGCCGGAGGTCCATCATCTCGGCCTTGGCTTCATTGAAGGCAAGAGCAAGGAACGACCGGTACATCACCACCGAGATCGCCGCGGCGACCACCAGGCTCACGGTCTGCAGGAGGATGCCGCCGGTGGTCACTCCCAGAAGGTCGCCGAACAGGACCGCGGTGATCGAGACCGAGAAGGAAGCGGTCAGCGAGATGATCACCACCCCCAGGGACAGCATGCCCACGAACAGGAGCCCGATCCCGATGTCGGCGCTCAGCTTGGTGTGCTGGTGAACCTGGTTGATCCCCCAGACCATCACAATCCCGGCGGCCAGCGCTCCCCACAGAGGATTGACTCCCAAGACCAGGGCGATGGCCACGCCTGGAATGATCCCGTGCGCCACCGCGTCTCCCATGAATGACATCCCCCGGATCACCACCCAGGTACCCACCACCGAGGTGAGCAACCCGGCCAGCACTCCGGCCAGGAGGGCCCGCTGCTGGAAGGCGAATTCAAAGGGCTCTAGCAACCAGTCCACGCCGCTACTTCGTCGAGCCTTAAAGTGTCCTTTAACAATTTGATAATCATTATCATATTAATCGCGATGGTTGGACTTCACGCCAAGGTGGAAAAGAGCCTCCGCTCACAGGGGGTGCGCTACACCACCAACCGCAGGGCGCTCATCGAGGCGCTGGACAACACCCCGGGTCCTCTCACCGTCGAGGAGCTTTATCGAGTGACGGAGCCGCGGATCCCCTACTCCTCCATATATCGGGACGTACGGGTCTTGACCGACACCCAGGTGCTCACCCTCCATCACGGCGCCGACCGGTCCAACCGGTTCGAACTGGCCGAGTGGCTGTCGGGACATCATCATCACCTGGTGTGCGTGCCGTGCATGGCAATCTCCGATGTCTCCCTGTCTCCCGACTCCGAACGCCGCCTCGCCCGGTTGGCCGAGAGCGCAGCGGCCGCCAGCGGATACCGGGTAACCGGCCACTCGCTGGAGATCGAGGGCCTGTGCCCCGATTGCGCTTCGTGACGACACCGGTAGAGAGCTTCGAAAACGCCGTCGACGCTGTGGGCCTGGAGTTGCGGTACGGTGCGAACGTGGTTCTGGAGCCCTCGTCCTTCACGGCCCCGATGGGGGCGATCACCGCCCTGATCGGCCCGAACGGCGCCGGTAAGTCGACCCTGCTTCACTCCATGGTCGGCTTGGTGGATCCCACCGGCGGCCAGATCCGCGTTATGGGCGCCTCCCCGCAAAAGGCTCGAAGGCGGGTTGCTTACGTGGTCCAGTCCAAGGAAATCAACCAGTCTCTGCCCCTGACGGTCGCCCAGGTCGTGGCAATGGGACGGTACGCCAACCGGGGCATGGTCAAGCCACTGAAGACCGATGACAAGGCGCGGGTGCAAGAGGCCATGGAGAGGATGAGCATCACCGACTTGTCCAGCCGTCACCTCACCGAACTCTCCGGGGGCCAGCGCCAGCGGGTCTTCATGGCGCAGGGAATCGCGCAAGACCACCGCATCATGCTCTTGGACGAGCCCCTCACCGGCCTGGATGTTGTTTCGGCGGAGGCGGTGGACAGGACGATTCACGAGGAGAAGGCTCACGGTTGCGCGGTCCTGGTGTCCACCCACGACCTCGGAGAGGCAAGAACCGCCGACCACGTGCTCCTCCTGGGGAAGAAACGGGTTATCTCAGGGCCCCCCTCCGAGGTACTGACCAGAGAGAACCTACTGGCGGCCTTCGGCACCGGGCTGATGCACATCTGAGAACCGTGATCAGGCTGGACAGACCGAGGCGGTGGCCGAGAAGCGACATCGCATGAGCATCAAGAACGAACTGCGCAGCGAGTTGGTCGACGCCATGAAGTCGGGGGACCGCGGCCGACGAGACGCCATCCGCTCGGTCGAGGCCGAGGCACAGACCCGGAGGACCGCCCCGGGCTTCTCGGGAACCGGCGAGGACGACGACTTTTACCAGCAGGTGATCGGGGGGTATGTGAAGAAGATGCGAAAGGCGGCCTCCGAGTACGCCGACCTGGGAGACCGCGGGAAGGACATGTCCGAGAAGCTCTCGTTCGAAGCCGAGTACCTATCCCGGTGGCTGCCCGCTTATCTCGATGAGGAGCAGAGTCGCAGGCTCGTGGCGGAGACGGTGGCGCTGCTGGGAGTGGAGGGACAACCCCGGGCCCGGGGAAGGGTCATGGGGCACATTATGAAGGCCCACCGGCAGGAAGTGGACGGAGGTCTCATCTCCCGGCTGGTGTCCGAGGAGTTGGCCACCGGTTAGACCTGTACAATCAGGAGTCTGATGCGTCCCGTTTGGAAAGGCGCCATCTCCTTTGGCTTGGTGAGCATCCCGGTGGTCCTCTACTCGGCCACCGAGGACCGGCGGCCCAAGTTCAAGCAGTTGCGCCAGAGCGACCGGAGCCCCATCCGCTACAAGAGGGTGGCCGAAGCCGACGGCCAGGAAGTCGCCTGGAGTGAGATCGTGCGCGGCTACGAGGTGGATCGCGGCGCCTATGTGGTGTTCACCGACTCTGAGTTGTCCGCGGCCGGGATGGGCAAAAAGGGCCTCCCCCTGATCGAGGTGATCAGGTTCGTGGAAGGCACGGAGATCGATCCCGTCTATTACAAGTCCTCCTACTACCTGAAGCCTGAAAAGACCGGCCTCCGCGCCTACCGGATCCTCCTGGAGGCGCTCCGCGCGGCGGGAAGGGTGGGAGTCGCCCGCTTCTCCATGCGAGGCAAGGAGCATCTCTCGACTCTTCGCTTCCAGGAGGAGAGTCTCCTGCTGGAGACCATGTTCTGGCCTGATGAAATCCGCGAGATACCCGCCCCCGAAGACCACGAGGACGCAGAGATCCGCCCCGAAGAGGTGGAGATGGCCAAGCTTCTCATAGAGACGATGAGCGGCCCCTTCGTGGGTGATGACTACAAGGACAAGACCAGGGAGAACATCGAGGAGGCGGCCCGTCTCAAAGTGGAGGGAAAGGAAGTCGTCTCGGTGGACGCAGCCACCGAGCCCGGGGAGGTTGTCGACCTGCTGGCCGCACTCAAAGCAAGCGTGGAGGCCACCAGGATGGCTGCCGAGGGTCACGACCCCTCCCCTGCCCAAAGGGCGGTCAGCTAGCTCCCCTTATCCCGGGGCGCTTGATCCCGTCACCCCACCTCCAGGCGGAACATGTCGTCGTACTCCTCCCGGCGCACCACGAGACGGGACTCCCCGTCGGAGACGAATACCACCGGGGGCCGGGGGACCTTCTGATAGCCCGAGCCCATCGAGTGGCCGTAGGCGCCGGTGACCGGGGTGGCGACGACATCGCCCACCTCGACCTCTCCGGGAAGCCAGCCCGAAGTAACCAGTCGATCGCCGCTCTCACAGTGCTTCCCCACCACCGTCACCTCCCGCTCCCTCGGGGCGCACACCGCCCGGGGCAGGAACACCTCATAGCCGCTCCCGTACAGCACCGGCCGGGGGTTGTCGCTCATGCCTCCGTCCACCGCCAGGTAGGTGCGCACGCCCTGAATCTCCTTGATGGTCCCCACCCGGTAGAGAGTGAGCGCCGCCGCAGCCGCGATCGCCCTCCCCGGCTCGGCCATGATCGTTCCCGTGACTCCCTCGGCCCGGCAAGCCCCCACCAGAGCCTCGGCCCACTCGCCGATGGTCGGCGCCGACTCTCCCTCCACATAGGGAACCCCCAAACCGCCTCCCAGGGACAACTCCTCCAAGCCGAAGGGTGCAGCCATTCTCGACACGATCCGGGCCGCCTCCCGAAACGACTCGAGCCGGAAGACCTGGCTACCGATGTGGGCGTGCACGCCCCGGGCGTTCATGGAGGGAGACTCCTTGGCCCTGCGCACGGCCCGGTCGGCCGCGCCCGACGACACCGTGAAACCGAACTTGGTGTCGTCGTGACCGGTAGCCACGAACTCATGGGTGTGAGCGTCCACCCCCGGTGTGATGCGGATCAGGACGTCCACCGGCGCACATCCCATCCGGGAATGAAGCCGGTCGATTCGATCCATCTCGTCGAAGGAGTCCACGACCACCCTGCCCACGCCCGACTCGATCGCCATGGTCAGTTCCTCCACAGACTTGTTGTTGCCATGGAAGACCAGCCTGGAGGGTGGAAAACCCGCCCGCAGGGCCATCGCCAATTCCCCTCCGGTGGCCACATCCATGCCCAGGCCCTCCGATTCCACCAGCCTGGCCATGGCCAGGCACAAAAAAGCCTTGGCCGCGTAGGAGACTCCCCCGCCGAAGGCATCCGACGCCTCCCGGCACCGGCGGCGCAGGTGCGCTTCGTCATAGACGAACAAGGGAGTCCCGTACCGCTCCGCCAGGCCGACCAGGTCGCAGCCACCCACCGTCAGGCGTCCGCCAACCACCTCGGAGGTGATGGGAAGAAGCTGAAAAGGCAGAGGTCCGGCCATGACCACTTGGTCTTAGGGGGCGCTTACGTTTGCCGAAGGGTACCTGATTGCCTCTAGCATTCCCGCTATGGAAATAGGCGTAGGCATCCTGGGAGGAGGCACCGTAGGCGGAGAGTTGGCCCGGCGGCTGCTCGAAGACCGGGAAGCCATACTCGCCAAGTCCGGGATCGATCTGCGACTGCGGGCGGTTGCGGTGCGGGAATTGGGTAAACCCCGCCTCTTTCCCTCCCGGTACATCGTCGACCGTGCCGACCTGGTGGTCTCTCACCCTGAAGTCGACCTGGTCGTGGAATTGATGGGAGGGGTTGATCCCGCCCGGGAGATGGTTCTCTCCGCCCTGGACCTGGGCAAACCGGTGATAACCGCCAACAAGGAACTCCTTTCGCTCCACGGACCCGAGTTGTTCGCCCGGGCGGCGGCGAAAGGGGTGTCCCTACTCTTCGAGGCGGCTGTTGGAGGAGGAATACCCCTGATCCGCCCACTCTCGGAGTCATTGGCCGGGGAGCGGATCGAGCGGGTGATGGGAATCGTCAACGGGACCACCAATTTCATTCTGACCGCCATGGACTCCGAGGGCATGCCCTATGACGAGGCCCTGGCCGATGCGCAGCGACGTGGATACGCCGAGGCGGATCCAACCGCCGACGTGAGCGGGAGCGACGCGGCGGCCAAGGCCGCCATCCTGGCAGGCCTGGCTTTCGGCCGATGGGTGAGTATCGACCGCGTCCATACCGAGGGAATCGCCGACCTTGCTTCACAGGATCTCGGGTTTGCCCGGCAGTTGGGTTACACCATCAAGTTGCTGGCCGTGGCGGAGAGTTCACCCCAAGGGCCGGCAGTGAGGGTTCACCCCGCCCTCGTGCCGTTGGACCACCCCTTGGCGCTGATCCGCGGGGCCAACAACGGGGTCTTCCTGGAGGGACCCTCCATCGGCGAGCTTCTGTTCCTGGGGCCGGGAGCGGGAGGGGAGCCCACCGCCACCGCGGTGCTGGGAGATGTGATCCTCGCCTCCCGTGAATTCCTGGCCGGTACCAAGGTGGCCCCCCGGGTTCGATTCGGTAACGGGGACGTACGGGACTTCTCAGAGGTGGAGACCCAGTGGTACCTGCGCCTGGAGGTGAAGGACCGCCCGGGAGTCCTGGCCCGGATCGCGGCCGTGTTCGGGATCCACCAGGTGTCGATCATGTCGGTGTGGCAGGACGGAAGGGGAGACTACGCGACGCTCCTCCTGGTCACCCACCATGCACGGGAGACCAACCACCGGGCGGCCGTCAAGGACCTGGAGGCGCTGGGGGTGGTGAGGCAGGTGGCCGCCACCATTCGAGTAGCGGGCGCCGGTCCCTGATGGAGATCACCGCCGGCCCGGGCCGGCTGTGAAATACGTCTCAACCCGGGGGGGATCCGAGTCCGCCTCCTTCGATGAGATCCTGCTGGCCGGTCCGGCGCCCGACGGGGGACTCTACGTTCCTGTTCGGTGGCCGGACGCTCCACGGTTGGCGCCGGGGGCGTCCTATCACGAGATGGTGGCCGCCGTCGCCGCCCCCTTCATGGGGGACAGCCTGTTGTCCGAACACCTCCCCCGGCTGGCCGCCGAGGCTTACTCCGACTTCGGACCGCAAGGGCCCGCGCCGCTCCTTGAGGTGGCCGAGAGGCGATGGCTACTGGACCTGACGGCGGGGCCGACCCTCTCCTTCAAGGACTACGCCCTCCAACTGCTGGGAAGGCTGTTCGATCAACTGCTGGAGATCCAGGGAAAGCGGATTCTCGTGCTGGGCGCCACCTCCGGGGACACCGGCTCCGCAGCCATCGAGGCCTGCCGGGACCGGGCCGCCATCGACATCGTGATCCTCTATCCGCAAGGTCGGGTCTCCGAGATCCAACGCCGGCAGATGACGACCGTGGATTCTCCCAATGTCCACGCAGTGGCGGTGGAAGGTACATTCGACGACTGCCAGGACCTGGTCAAGGCGGCCTTCGCCGACGCGGAGGTGCGGCGCCGCATGGCCCTGGCCGCCATCAACTCGATCAACTGGGCGCGGATCCTCGCCCAGATCGCCTACTACCTGTGGGTGGGGCACCGACTGGGCCGGAAGGTCAACTTCTCGGTTCCCACCGGCAATTTCGGCAACGTACTGGCCGGATGGGCGGCCCGCCGGATGGGCGGCCCGGTCGGGCGGCTGGTGGTGGCCAACAACCACAACCGTGGACTGACCCGACTCATCTCCGAGGGTCTGCTCTCCATCGAAGAGGTGCGCCCCACACTGGCTCCCGCCATGGACATTCAAATCCCCTCCAACTTGGAGAGATACCTTTTTGAACTGGGTTCCCGGCGGGGCGGGTGGATGTCGGAGATGATGGACTCCTACCGAAGCCGCGGCGAACTCCGGCTCGACAAAGAGCTTCACTCCCGCATGTCCGAAGACTTCGAAGCGGGATGGCTGGACGACCGGTCCATAGTCGAGGTAATCGCCGCCGTCCACAGCAAGCACGGACTGCTGCTCGACCCCCACAGCGCCCTGGGTTGGGCGATGGCCGAGCCTGTGCGGGCGGCCGGAGAGGACGTGGTGAGCATCGCCACGGCTCATCCCGCCAAGTTCCCCGAAGCGGTGGCCGAGGCGGTGGGCTCCTCCCCCGATCCGCCCTCCCGCCTGGCCGACCTCTCCCGGCGTCCGGAGCGGATAACCGTGATCCCCGCCCGGCTTGGCAGGCTCTTGTCCTTCCTGGAGGAGACCCGCCGTTAGCCCGGGCCTACCGGTGGCCCAGGCCTGACCGGGGGGCGTCCGTTTATGAGTTTGACATATAGACGCCCGATCTGTTATAGTCGGTCCCGTCTGGTTCGTCCGCCCGTTTGGGTCCGGCGGCGAACACCCAAGAATCTCTTCAAGGCGGTTTTCTGTAACGCGTTACAGCCCCATACCTCCGCAGAGTAAGTAATAGGCAATTCGGAAACTTCGAGAAGATGAGGAATCCTCTATGACCAGTGAATCCGAAAACGGACAACTCCTTTCCAAATCGGTCAATGACCTGCGCCAAATCGCCTCGGCGATCGGCATCGACTCCGGCGGGATGGGTAAGGAGCAGCTGATAAAGGCCATAACAGGCAGCAACTCCGAGACCAACCCGGGCGGCGGCAAGACACCTCAGGCATCCAGGGCGCGCAGCGGTGGACGCCAGCAGGCGCCTCCCGCGCCGGTGCCCCCATCCCCGGCCTCCAGACGATCCCCGGGCGGCGCCTCCCAGGACGAGAGCCGTCGTCCGTCGGAAGGGGCCTCCCCGGACTTTGATTTCAAGGTGACCGAGAACCCGGGGCCTTCACATTCCGGCGGAGGTCGACGCCGACGCGGACGGGGGCGACGGCAGTCTTCTCACTCCAACATCCCCGAAAGCGAGATGGAGGTGAGGGAAGGGCTGCTGGACATCCTCCCCGAGGGTTACGGTTTCCTCCGGGTGTCGGGATACGGGCCGGGCGAGAGGGACGTCTACGTCTCCGCCGGGCTTATCCGCCGCATGCAGCTTCGCAAGGGTGATCTGGTGGGCGGACCGATCAGGCCTCCCCGCTCACAGGAGAAATACCCCGGCATGGTGAGGGTGGAACATGTCAACAAAATGGACCCCGGCGAGGCAATGCGTCGCCCCAAGTTCGACAAGCTGACACCCCTCTTCCCCGATCAGCGGCTCCGCTTGGAGTTGGAGGGAGTCCCCAATCGGACCCTGGCCCGCCTCATTGACCTCATCTCCCCGATAGGCAAGGGCCAGCGGGGACTGATCGTCTCCCCACCCAAGGCCGGTAAAACCACTGTGCTCAAGGAGATCGCCCAGTCGATAATCATCAACAATCCGGAGTGCCGGCTGATGGTGGTGCTGGTGGACGAGCGTCCCGAAGAGGTGACCGACATGCAGAGATCGGTCAAGGGTGATGTGGTGTACTCCACCTTCGACCGGCCCGCCGAGCAGCACACCCAGATCGCCGATCTCGCTCTGGAGCGCGCCAAGCGCATGGTGGAGACCGGACTGGACGTGGTGATCCTGCTGGACTCCATAACCCGTCTGGCCCGCGCTCACAACCTGGCGGCCCCCGCATCGGGACGGATGCTCTCGGGCGGAATCGACGCCACCGCCCTCTATCCGCCCAAGCGATTCTTCGGAGCAGCCCGCAACATAGAGGAAGGCGGGAGTCTGACCATCCTGGGCACCGCCCTGGTGGAGACCCGGTCCAAGATGGACGAAGTGATCTTCGAGGAGTTCAAGGGCACCGGCAACATGGAACTGCGATTGGACCGGAAGCTCGCCGACAAGCGGATCTATCCGGCGGTGGACATCGAGTTGTCCGGCACCCGGCGCGAAGAACTGCTGTTCACCGTGGACGAACTGCCTCAGGTCTGGAAACTCCGGCGGGTGCTTCTCTCGCTCGACCCGAGCGCCGCTATAGAGTTGCTGATCGATAAACTCCAGAGTTCCCCTTCCAACAAGGTGTTCTTGGCCGAGGTTGCCAGAAACACCGGAGATCGAGTGAGATCGGTATGAAAACAGGCATACATCCCCAATACGACCTGACCACGGTCACCTGCTCCTGTGGCGCCAGTTTCGTGACCAGGACCACCAGGCCGCCCGCCATGAGCGTGGAGTTGTGCAACGAGTGTCATCCCTTCTACACCGGAGAGCAGAGGCTGGTCGACACCGGAGGAAGGGTGGAGCACTTCCAAAGGCGCTACGGAAAAGCGGCCGAAGTCCGCTCCAAGCGGTACCGCAAGCGAACCACGGCCCTAACTGAAGCACCTTCGTCCGCCCCCTCGGGGGCGGGCGCCGAGGGGTCTTCGACACCCGCCGCCGGAGAGTCGACTCCGGAAACAGGACCCGAGGTGCTGAGGACCGAAGGCGCCTAACCAAACCCTGTTCGCTTTGAGGGCCGAATCCCAACCTGTCCCAGCGCCTCAATCCGAATTACTGACGGTAGGGGGCCAAGCCCTGATTGAGGGCGTGATGGTCCGCGCCCCGGAAGCCTGGGCTGTGGCGGCCCGACGCCCGGATGCCGTGATCGTGGCCGAGCGGAGGGAGCTTCCCCGCCTCTCCACCCGAAGCTGGGCCGCTCGAGTCCCGTTCCTGCGAGGCATCCTGGTCCTGTTTGAATCGCTCAACCTGGGATTCCGCTCCCTGGCCTGGTCCGCAGAGATCGCCGCCTGGGAACCGGGGGAAGATCCGGACGGGGCCGAGGGCCCCCAGGAAACGCTCGGCTGGCAACTCTGGGTGTGGATGGCGGTGGCTCTCTCCTTCTTCGTGGCGTTTTTCATGGTGGTCCCCGCCACCGTCGCCCGGCTGACGGCGGGCGAATCCGGGTTGGCGTTCGGGTTCTTGGAGGCGGTCATCCGACTTGGCCTGTTCATCGGGTATCTGTGGGCGATCGGCCGGATGGCGGACATCAAGAGGGTATTCGCTTACCACGGCGCCGAGCACATGACCATTCATGCCTACGAGCAGGGAGAGTCTCTATCCGTGGAGACCGTTCTCAAGCACCCACCCGAGCATCCGCGATGCGGGACCAACTTCCTCCTGTTGGTCGTGATCATCTCGATATTGGCCTTCGCCCTGGTGGGCAACCCCGGTTGGCTGGTCCTGATCCTGAGCCGGGTGATCCTCATCCCGGTAATCGCGGCCATCGCCTATGAGATCCTGAAATTCGCCGGGAGGAAGCAGTCGCAGGTCCTGGGCAGATGGCTTGCTGCGCCCGGGCTGTGGTTACAGAAGCTAACCACCAACCAACCTGCCCCGGACCAGGTCGAGGTGGCCATGACCAGCCTCTTGGCGGCGGTGGACGCCGCCGAATCCGACCGTCTAGTGACCACCGGAGCCATACCCTCTGTGGTTATGGAAGCCCTGGGGCGATGACCGATCCGGTTTGGCGGGAGCGCATCCCCGTGTTGGAGCGGCAGTTGGCCGAAGTGGAGAGGTCCATGGCACAGCCGGATGTCATCTCCGACCACCGGCGGCTGGCCGAAGCGGGCCGGCGCCGGGCGGAGCTTTGGCCGATCGTGAAGACCGCCCGCGCTTGGCTGGCAGCAGTGGAGGAGGCCGGGGAGGCGGAGGAGTTGGCCCACTCGGACCCGGGGCTCCGCGACGAACTGCTGGAAATGGCCGAGGAACGGCGTCGCGACGCCGTGTGCCTGGAAAAGGAGTTGGAGATCCTCATGGTTCCCGCCGATCCCGACGACCATCGGGACGTGATCCTGGAGATCAGGGCGGCGGCCGGAGGCGATGAAGCCGCCATCTGGGCCGGTGATCTGCTGCGCATGTACCAGAAGTTCGCCGACCGGCACGGTCTGCGGACGGAGGAGATGGACGCCTCTCCCTCCGGAGTGGGCGGATACAGCAAGGTCTCCTTCGCCGTCAAGGGTCGCGGATCGTATGGAATGCTTCGCTATGAAGGCGGCGTGCACCGTGTGCAGCGAGTGCCCAAGACCGAGTCACAGGGGCGGGTCCACACCTCCACGGCCACCGTTGCCGTCTTGCCGGAGGCCGACGAGGTGGAGGTGGAGGTGAGCCCCGATGAAGTCCGGGTGGACGTGTTCCGCTCGTCCGGGCCCGGTGGTCAGTCGGTAAACACCACGGATTCGGCGGTCCGAATCACCCATCTCCCCACCGGTCTGGTGGTGAGTTGCCAGGATCAGAAGAGCCAGTTCCAGAACAAGGAGAAGGCCTTCCGGGTGCTGCGCGCCCGGCTGTACCAGTTGGAGATCGAGCGTCGCCAAGCCGGCATCGCCGGCCAGAGACGGTCCCAGGTGGGGGGTGGCGACCGATCAGAGAAAATCCGCACCTACAACTTCCGGGAGAACCGGGTGACCGACCACCGGATAGGGCTTGTCCTGAAGTCGCTCGACAGGGTGCTCGAAGGGGAGATGGACCAGATAACCGGCGAGTTGGCGGCCCGGGACAGGTCCGAAAGACTGGTCTCCTCACTCTCAGCGGCACCCTAGGAGTGACCCTCTCGGCCCCGATGGCTCCCCTGGCTCTCTCTCCCCTCCAGATCTCCCGCTCCAGTCGGATCCCCTACCACGAGGTGCGGCGTCTGATCGAGACTCTCACCGAGGACCGCGTGGAGGCCGACCGGCCCCTGCCCCCACCGATCGCGGCAGCGACCGAGGCGCTGATCAGAAAACGCCAATCGGGAGTCCCGCTCCAATACCTGGAGGGATACGTGGACTTTGGCCCGATACGAGTGGCCGTGGACGAGAGGGCGCTGATACCCAGACCCGAGACCGAGCAACTTTGGGAACTGGTCACCCGGTTGGTCCCTGCCTCCGTGCCATCCGTGATAGCGGACATCGGGACCGGCTCGGGGGCGCTGGCGCTGGCGCTGGCTCACACTTACCCCCGGGCGAGGGTGGTAGCCACCGAACTCTGTCCCGAGGCCCTGGAATTGGCCGGTGAGAACGTCAGGGCCAACCGCTGGGTGGCCGGCCGGATCGAGTTGCGGGAAGGCGACCTGTTCGACGCCATGCCTGGTTCCTTGCGGGGCGAGGTGGACATAGTGGTCTCCAATCCCCCCTACGTTGCGGAGTCGGAGTGGTCCAGCCTTCCGGCCGAGGTGAGAGCCGAGCCCTACCCGGCGCTGGTGGCCGGGCCGCGGGGCACCGAGATATTGGAGAGGCTGGCTGCCGAAGTCTGCGATTGGCTGAGGCCATCCGGGACGGTGGCCGTTGAAGTCGGCCAAGGCCAGGCCGATGAGGTGCTGGAGGCATTTCTGGCCGGCGGCGTCGCCGCCAGGATCCACCGCGACCTGGCCGGACGATCCCGCTTCGTGTGGGGAGGCCCGGTCGGATTGTGACCAACCCCCTGCTGGGCCGCGCCCGCCAACTGCTCGCCGAAGGGAGGGTGGTGGGAATACCCACCGACACCGTCTACGGGCTTGCCGCCCATCTCCCGGCCCAGCGGGCGCTATTCGAGGTGAAGGGACGCCCTCCGGAGAAGGCGATCGCCGTGCTGGTGGGATCCGTGGCCGACGCCCTGCAAATGGCCGTGTTTCCGCCGGTCGCTCGACAGTTGGCCGATGCCCACTGGCCCGGTCCGCTGACGTTGGTCCTCACTTCCCGAGGCTCTGCGGTGAACAGCGGCCCGGAGACCGTGGGACTCCGGATGCCGGATCATCCGGTCGCCCTGGAACTGCTCAACCTGTGCGGGCCGCTCGCCGTGACATCCGCCAACCGGTCGGGGGATTCTCCGGCCCACTCGCACCGGGAAGCCCAAGACATCTTCGGCGACCGGATAGAACTCTATTTGCCGGGCGAGTGTCCGGGAGGCGTGGCCTCCACGGTCATCGAAGCGTTGGCCGACTGCGATCCGAAGGTGCTGCGGCCAGGTCCTGTCAGCCTTTGAGTCGCCGGGCTCCCGGACATGGGTGCTGAGGCTATTTGACGGTCTTCCCGCCTTCTCAACCGGGCGAGGCTGCCACTCCTCAGGAGAGACGAAGGGCCCGGCGCATGATCTTGCCGGTTGTGGTCCGGGGCAGTTCGTCGAGAAAGGTGACCTGACGAGGGGTCTCGTGGGCGGCCAACCGGGTCCGGACATGCTTCTGAAGGTCCGCCGCCAGTTGCTCCGAGGGTTCCGCGCCTGATCGGAGAACCACGAAAGCTGCGGGCACATGACCCCGGATCTCATCGGGAACCCCCACCACGGCGCACATCGACACCGCGGGGTGGCCCATTAGGCACTCCTCGATCTCGCCCGGACCGATCCGGTACCCCATGGAGGTGATCACATCGTCCTTCCGGCTGCGGAACCAGAGGTACCCGTCTGAGTCCTCGATCCCCAGATCCCCGGTGAGAAGCCACCCTTCCCGGTATTTCTCGGCCGTGGCCTCCGGTCGGTTCCAGTAGCCGAGCATCATCACCGGATCGGGGGCGCGCACGCATATCTCCCCCTCCTCACCAAGAAGCCGGTTGCCGCCCTCGTCCTGGACCACCACCTCATGCCCGGGGATCGCCCGACCCATCGACCCGGGCCGCACCGGCCAGACCGATGCGCAGTTGCCTACCACCAGGTTGGCCTCGGTCTGTCCATAGCCCTCGTTGATAGGGCATCCGAGGGTCTGCTCCGCCCAATCCAGCATCTCGGACCCCAGCGGCTCACCTGCGGTGAAGATAGCCCGGAGCGACAGATCGGAACGGCCGGCGCCCGACGCCCGCATCATCTTCAGGGCTGTGGGCGGGAGGAAGGCGAGGGTCACCCCGTGCTCCGCCATCAGATCGAAGGAGCCGGCGGGATCGAAATCGTCCTCGACGGTTAGCACAGCGATGCCGTAATACCAGGCAGGGATCAGCACATCCATCAGACCGCCCATCCACGCCCAGTCGGCCGGCGTCCAGATCAGATCCCCGGTGCGGGGAGCGAACTCGTAGTAACACTCGAAAGCAGGAAGGTGCCCGAAGAGGGAGCGGTGGGCATGGAGCGCTCCTTTGGGCGGCCCGGTGGTGCCGGAGGTGTATATGAGATAGGCGGGATCCTCTGCCGCGGTGTCGAGCGCCGTATCCAAGCCCGGGCCGGAGCAGAGGGCGTCGAACTGCGGGCCCGTTTCAACTACCGGCAGGCGGGGCGCCGCCTCCCGCACCTTCGCCCGGTTCGCCGGATGGACGATGGCCGCCTTTGCGCCCGAGTCGGAGAGACGGTAGGAAATGGCGTCCGGCCCGAACAGGGAGGCGAGCGGGAGCGACACGGCGCCCAGTTTCCACAGAGCGAGATGAGCCAGGCCGACCTCGACCGATTGCGGCGCCACGATCGCCACCCGATCTCCCCGTCCAATCCCCTGTTCGGCCAGACCGCGAGCGAGCCGACCCGAACGATCGGCCAACTCCCCGAAAGTGCGCCGGGAGATCCTCCCCGGCCGACGCTCCGCCACCAACGCCAAGGCGCCGGGATCCTGTTGGTCGGCGCATGCCACTCCCAGATTGAACCGGGCAGGGATCTCCCACCGGAAGCCTTCCACCAGGGACTGGTAAGTCATCCCCTCATGGGGGACCAGTGCCCGCCGTTCAGGCAAACCCAACCGCGCTCCTCGGGAGGCCCGGCGCCAGGCGATCTATCCCACCGGTGACGACGATCCGGGCCGACCCGGGAGGCGAACGGCGTGAATCAGCCTGACCGGGACCCCATCCAACAGGTCGTCTCCGGATCGTTCGATCCGGAAGCCCGCCTCCTCCAACAGCCCGCCGAGGCGTTCGGTGTCGATCTCGTGGAAGAACCCCGGCTTACCGTGCCGGCTGTCGTCGTAGGAGTCGTGCCGGGGGTGGGCGGGATCGCTGAACTGCTCATCCAGCAGCAGAAGCCGACCGTCCGCCTTCATCACCCGGCCCAACTCCGTGCACGCCACCTCGTCATCTCCCCAGTGGTGAACGCAATTGATGGACCAGGCGCCGTTCACGGAGGCGGCGTCGAGAGGGATCTCCTCTGCCTTGCCCTTCATGATTGACAGGCGGTCCCCCAATCCCGCCTTCCGGCGGCGAAACCTCATGATCCCTCTCATCAGCGGTGAAGGGTCCAGGGCAAAGACCCTTCCCTCGCCCACCCTGCGGGCGGCGGCCAGGACCGCCGGACCCATTCCCGCCCCCACGTCCAGCATCGTCTCCCCCTCGCCCGGGTCGACCAAACCCACCACCGCCTCGTTGACGGGTGACGTCCAGAGTTGGGGGGCGTGGCGCAGGTACCGGACCTGGTGCCACCATCCCTCGTGTTCATGCCCGTGATGATGCCCCGAGCCATGATGATCCTGGTTCTCGGCGCTCTCCGCCTGCCCTTCTAATTCCTTCTCGGGTGCCATTCGCCAGCCTCCGTTGTCCTCAGATCTCCAAAAGCGCCTCGGCGGCCGCGGCGAGGGCTGTATCCACATCGTCTGTGGTATGAGCCGCCGACAGGTACCAGAGACCCCTTCCGATCAATCTTATGCCCCGCCGGTGCATCCCTGCCACGAAGCGCCCGTAGCGGGCCGTGTCGTAGGAAAGGGTGTCCCGGTAGTCCCGGATTCGCTCGGCGGCCGTGAATCCGGCGTGGAACATGGGGCCGGGACCCTCCACTCGCAGTGGCTGCCCCGCCTCCATGGAGACCCGCCGGAGACCTTCCATGAGTTCGGCGCCCAGGAGGTAGAGATGTTCGTGGACCTTTTCCCTCTCCAGGATGGCCAGGGTGGCCGCCGCAGCCGCCACAGTGGGATTCGAGGTGTTCATGGTCCCGGCATGTAGAGCCCTCCCCTCCGCAACGTGCGTCATGACTTCGGCCCTCCCCGCCAGTGCGCTGATCGGAAACCCGTTGGCCATGGCCTTGCCGAAGGTGGCGAGATCGGGAACCACCCCGAAATGCCCTTGGGCGCCGGCCATTCCCAGCCGGAACCCGGTGATGACCTCATCGAAGATCAGCAGCGCTCCATAAAAGGAGCAAAGAGACCGCAGGCCCTCGAGAAAACCCTTGGCGGGAAGGATGCAGCCGCTGTTGCACATCACCGGCTCGGTGATCACCGCTGCTATCCCGTCCGGATCGGAGGCCAGGGCTCTCTCCACTGCGTCCAGGTCATTCCAGCAGGCAGTGGTCACTTCGGCATCCGAGGAGATCGGACGGCCTTCCGTCCAGGGCAGCGGCCGTGGGCGCAGCCGGGAACCGAGCGCGTCCGCAGACGGAGCGGAGACACTCACCGCCACGTTGTCGAACCAGCCGTGATAGTGGCCCTCGAACTTCAGGAAGCGCTCCCTGCCGGTGTGCACCCGCGCCGCCCGGATAGCGGCGTGCACCGCCTCCGAGCCGCTCAGGCTGAACCGCACCAGGTCGGCGCAGGGAACCAACCGGCCGACAGTCTCGGCCAACTCCACCTCGGCAAGGTGCTGTCCGGCAAAGATCTGCCCGGAGGCGGTCGCCCTGGCCACAGCCTCCACCACCTCCGGCCGGGAGTGGCCGAGAATCAGGGGACCCTGGCTGAGCGTGAAGTCCAGGAAGGTGTTTCCATCCACGTCGGTGATCCGGCTTCCCCGACCCGACTCATAGAACATGGGATGGGGATGGTCGTGCGACCGGAACTGACTGGACACCCCTCCGGCCAGCACTCTCTTGGCCCGCTCGAATAGCTCCGCCGACCTGTGATGCTTCATCTCCGCCCCATCTTACGACCTGGCTCCGACCGGTCGTCCCTGCTCATCCTTCCACCAACCACAGGTCGCCCACGTTGACGCCGGTGGGTCCGGTGACGACCAGGTCACCCGACGACGCCAGGAAGGAAGAGGAGTCGTAGCGACGGAGGTGTTCCCGCCAATCGAGGCCGGCGGCTCTGCCCCGCTCAATGGTTCCCGAGTCCACCAAGCCCCCTGCGGCGTCGCTGTCCCCGTCCACGCCGTCGGTGGCGAAGCCTCCGAAGACCCCCCGTCCCCGCTCTGCCAGCCTTCCGGCGGCCACCAGGGCGGCGTGCTGGTTCCGCCCTCCCCGTCCCGGCGAGGAGACGTCGATCCTCACCGTGGTTTCCCCCCAGTAAACGCGCACCTGGTCCGCCACGGCCGTTTCCATCACCTCCCGGGCGGCTGCCTCCGCCCCTCCCACGACCGGGGAGGTCACCGTCTCCGCCGCGATCCCGCGGGCTTCCAGTTCGACGCGGGCCGCCCGCGCCGCTGCCATCCCGTCCGCTATCACCCGGTGCGGGTGCCGAACCGAAGAACGGGCCACCGACCGGGAGGATTCGAGATAGGCCATCACGGAGGGCGGCACCCTCTGCTCCAACCGGTATTCGGCCAGCACCGCCCGGGCATCCTCGGGAGTGGTCCCGTCCGCCAGGGTGGGACCGGAGGCCACCGCCGAGGCGGGACCGTCCACCACGTCGGAGATGAGCAGGGTGGCCAGGGGTCGACCACCGGCCATCCGGGTTATCCCCCCGTTCTTTATGGAAGAGAGATGCCGTCGGACAACGTTCATCTCCGAGATGGGGACTCCCCCGGTCACCAGCGCCCGACCCGCCGCCGTCAGGTCATCGAAGGTGATCCCCGGGGCGGGGACCTCCATCAGGGACGACCCGCCTCCCGACACCAGCGCCAGGAGCAGATCATCGGGATGGCCCTCCGCGGCCAGTGAAAGCGCTGCCCGCCCCGCCGACAGGCTGGCCCGGCCCGGATAAGGATGATCTCCCACCATCACCTTCAACCGAGCATGGGGAGAGGGCCGATGGTGATCGGAGATGATCAAGCCGCCCACCAGGCGGGAGGACAGAAACCCGGCAGCGCCGCGGGCCATGCCGTGCGCCGCCTTCCCCACCGCCAGGATCCGCACCCCCCGCCTGGCTTCCACCGAATGGCCTCCAACTTCAAGCCGCTCCCCCGAGCCTGACAGGTGCCTCTCGATGACGAGGCAGGGATCCACCGAGCGGAGGGCCGCCCGGTAGGCGGCCAGAAACGCCCGTCGGACGGACCGGTTCGCCATCCTCAGGGTACGACGAGCTTGAAGGCCTCCGCCGCGGCCAGGCCCGCCGGTTTTCCGATCTCCACGGCTCGCCGGGTGATCCTGGCCGCAAACCTCTCCCGGTGCGCGGCGGAGGCTCCCGCATCGTCCATCGTGGTCTGGGTTTGGCTGGAGTGGCACAGGAGGGCGGCGACCTTCCGGTCCACATACCCTGTGATGTCCTCCCGATGGTCGGGCTCGTCCGCCTGCCAGTAGAGCACCGCGTCCGGCCGGTGCTTTCCTATCTCCGAGCCCAACTGGGCCGGGAAGAAGAGATGGTCGCGAGCGGCGACGACCCCGTCGGTGGCGACCAGGCCCGTCACCCGATGGTCGGGATGCAGCATGTAGCGCTTCCAAGGGTCATGGGTGATCACCACGTTGGGACGCAACCGCCTGATCCACCAGCACAGCGTCTCCCGAAGCTCCATGGAATACTCCAACTCTCCGTCCACCCGGCCCAACATCACCACCTCGCCGGTGATGCCCAGTACGGACGCCGACCGGTGCTGCTCGGCGCGCCGGGTCTCCACCAGATCGTCCTGATCCGCGGCCGGGTCCCAGCTCCCCTTCGATCCGTCGGTTATCACCAGCATCGAGGCCTCGCACCCTCTCTCGGACCACTTGGAGAGAACACCTCCCGCCCCGAACTCGGCATCGTCGGGATGAGCGCCGATCGTCAGCGCCCGGTCCGGAGTAGGCAACTGCTCGCTCACCTCGATGATTCCCCTGTCAGTCGGCCGACGATTTCGCGTTCTCGATGGCTTTCGAGCATGGCTGTCAGCCTGCCTCGGCCGAGGCGGCACGGCCTGCTGCTACCCGTATGGACACCCTTGCCAGGTCGCTCATAAGAGCCTACTTCAACCCTCACCGTCCGTGCCGGGCAACCTCTCCACTTCCGTCACCCAGTCCGCCAGCCACCGGCCCCGCGGATGGGACAGGGCCGCCTGCAGATCGGAGGGACGGTCGAGGTCCAGGGCCAGACCGGGCCGGAAGACAACCTTCGGGGACCGCCGGCGCAGCCGGGCCAGGTGCCGGTGGAAACTCCCCTCTCCGTAAGCGAATTCAAAGTGGGGATCGCCCGATCCTCCTATCAGGGAAGTGCCGCCGTCCGAGGAGGGGGCCAACACCCAGTTCCCCGAACCCACCGCGGCCAGACTGTCCCGCAGGTCGGCGGCGTTCAACAAGGGCAGGTCGGCATGCACGATCATCCACCCCACCTTCCGCCTCGTGGCCTCGGCGACGGCTCCGGCCGCGGCCGCATTCAACGACGGCGCCCGGTCCCGGATCCCCTCCCATCCACGCTCACCGGCCCACTCCATGACCGCCTGGTCCGCAGCCAGCACCATCGGTCGAGCGCCGGCCTCCTCGATGGCGCCCACAACCCTGGCAGCCATCTCCAAG
This sequence comes from Acidimicrobiia bacterium, assembly GCA_965209025.1. Taxonomy (GTDB): domain Bacteria; phylum Actinomycetota; class Acidimicrobiia; order Spongiisociales; family ZC4RG35; genus Bin76. Next base: position 49,595 of record CBDBPZ010000001.1, read on the forward strand.
CTCAGCAGGCGCCGGGCCCGGGGAGAGAGAACCGTCGCCAGTCGGGACTTGGGTGAAATGGCCTGCCTAACAGGAACCGCCGCCAAGACCTCCATCGCCGGGTGCTAGGAGGCGTCGATGGAAAGCCCGGCCATTACCTCCTCCAGGGTGTACCCGACCCAGATGTCCTCCTCCCACTGGGCGAGTTGGATGAGCACCCCGTTGGTGGTGCGGGGGTGAAGGAAGGCCTCGCTCCAATGCTCGCTGAAGCTGAGTCCGGTGACCCGAAAACCCTTCTCCTCGGCGACCCGCACGGCATCCGACAGGTCGGCGACCTCGAAAGTGAGATGGTGCAGGCCCTCGCCCCGCTCCCGCAGGAACTTGTGGAGGAAGGAGTCGGTTCCGAGCGGGGCCATGATCTCCAGCATGCCGAGAGGAAGACGGAACTGTACCCACCGGAAGGAGTTGCGGGCATGGTCGGCGCCCTGGTAGAAGCGGCCTCCCAGCAACTCAACAAGGGGAAGGGCGTCTCTGATGTCACCCACGGCCCACGACACGTGGTCAAACCTCTTCACAACCCCGTCCAGACCCAGGGATTCCTCGACGTTCATAGCCGGATGAGGCTAGTGGCCAAGCAGGCGCTCGGGCGCGGTGGGCGCCGAGTGGTCCGGACCACCCGCGGCGGTGGGTTTCTCACCAGTTGGAGAGAACGTCGGCGAAAGACGTGGTGGGGACCAGCACCTGGGCGCCGGAGGGAGCCCGGTAGTCGGCCACCGGGATAGTCAGCCGGGAAACCGAGGACGGGTCGAGATCCCGATAGCGCACCGCCCAGTCCACCGCCTGGGCTATCGACCATCTCTTGTCCAGACGAATGGTGTGGGACAGACCGTCCATGGTGGAGAGCAGGTCGGCCGGGGAGTTGAACCGAAGCTGGCCGGCCAGCGTCAGGAGCAACTCCTGCTGGTGCGCCTGGCGAGTGAAGTCGGATGACCAGGCTCTCTGCCACTCCCCATCCACCAGTTGGCGGGCATTGCGAGACCGGGCGTAGGCCAGCGCGGTAGCGCCGTCCGCCATGCGGCATCCCGGCTCGGTGATGTCCAGATGGGCCTTCTCGTCATAGGTGGGGTAATCGAAGCAAATCTCGATCCCTCCCAGGCCATCCACCAACTCGACGAACCCGTCAAAGTCCACCTTCGCGAAGTGGTCCACCGCGATGCCCGTGAAGTCTTCGATGGCCAGGGCCAACAGCTCAGGACCATTGGCGAACCCTGTGCATCCTCCCAGGTTGGCGTTCACTCGCCGGAAGTCCTCCGAACAGAAGTTGTAGAGGTAGAGATCTCGCGGAATCGACACCAGAGCCGGCGCCGAGCCGTCGTCGGGGAACAAGGCATAGAGGATGGCGTCGGCCAGGTACCCACTGGCGTCGGCGCCCATCAGCAGCACCGATTCGTACTTGGCGTCGGGCACCTTCACCGAACTGCGGGCATGGGCGACGGGAGGGGGTTCCGACACCTCCTCTTCCCCGGGTTCCCCGGCGACCTCCCCGTCCGCCTCGGGGTCCGGCGCCGCTCCCTCCCCTGCCTCGGGGTCCGGCGCCACTCCCTCCCGGTCCTCCGGCGGCGGGACGACCTCGGTTGCCTCCTCCTCCGGGCGATCGGCGTTCTGCATCTCCTGGGCTTCTATTTCCTGACGACCCTCCTCGACCTGTTCCGGAGTGCGCTCCTCCAATGCCGCCCCGGCCTCATCCGGCGCGAAGGGCTGATCGGCGATCTCCTTGAAACCCCCGTACACACGCCATCCCGCCAGCGCCATGAGCAGAAGCACCAACGCGGCAATCCCAATCCAGATCCGGCGTTGCATCTTGCGCCGCCTCATCCGGAGCGCGGTTCTAGAGGTCAACCTTCCAAGTCCCTAATCGACGATGCGAAGCGTCACCGCGCCCCGCCCGAAGAAGGGTACCTTCCTCGACAGAACACCGTTCCGGTGAAGACTTCCACAACTCACCCGGCGCGTTGAGCAGGGCGGATGTCGTCTCCATCGACCGGGACGGGCCAGGCGATTCAGCCATCCAGCCCGGCGATCCAGGCGTCGAAGAGTTGGCGGCCGCCGTCGACTATCTCTCCTTCAGCCTCTGCCATCTCCGCCGCGAACTCGTCAGGAGTCTTGCCCGCTCGTTCCAACATGCCTCGCGCCCCGTTGTAGGCCCATTCGTTGGCCTCGGCGTTGGGGGTCTCCGGATGGAACTGGATGCCCAATGCCGATCCGATGCTGAAAGCCTGCGGGAAGCGTTGCGAGTTAGCCAACAACACGCTTCCCGGGGGAGGGTCGAACGTGTCCTGGTGCATCGAGAACACCCGCCGGCCGGCTACCTTCGAAACAACCGGATGCCGGTAGCCGGAATCTGTTAACCGGACCGGGACAGCCCCTACCTCCGGGCGGTCCGCCAGATAGGCGCTCCCTCCCAGAGCAGCGGCCAGCAGTTGGGCACCCAGACAGATCCCCAGCACAGGCACCTCCCTGTCCACCGCCTGGCGCGCCAGCGCCATCTCCTCGACCAGGAAGGGGTGCTCCCCTGTCTCGTAGGCGCCCATTCTCCCGCCCATGATGACCAGGGCTCCGATCTCCTCCACCGGTGGAAGACTGTCTCCCTCCGCGGCGTTGACCTCCTCCCACTCCACCGCCGAGTGGTCCAGTCGCTCCCCCAATCTGCCCGCCGACGCGACAGAATGCTTGATGACCGCCACTCTCTTCATGCCTGGGCAGTTTACCTTTTTGGCAAACTATCGTAAGAGGCCGTGGCAACCTTGAGAGACCAACCAGCGTGACAGCAGGCTCAGAGGCCACCGGGCCTACGGTCGCCGATCCGGAGGAGGCCGAGAGCCAAACGTCGGCGTCCCTCCATCAGCTCCTGGGACTGACGGACCCCGACTTGGAGGCAATCCGTCGCGACCTGGGTCGCGTCCCCTCCGAGGTGGAGTTGGCCGTGTACGCGGGAATGTGGTCGGAAGCCCGTTCCTACAAGTCCTCGGGTCCCTACCTGCGCCGGCTCACATCCGTCGCTCCGTGGGTGGTGGTCGGGCCCGGGGAGAACGCAGGGGTGATAGACCTGGGTGATGGATGGTTGTTGGCCCTGCGGATCGAGAGCCACAACCACGCCTCCAACGTGGACTCCCGCCGGGGCGCCTCCACGGGAGTGGGCGGAGTGCTCAGGGACGTGGCGGCCATGGGGGCCCGGCCGGTAGCCCTGCTGAATCAGATTCGCGTCGGGCCTCTGAGCGAAGCGGAGAGCCGGCACAGGCTGCGAGAAGTGGTGGAAGCCATGGCCGGGTACGGCAGGGACGTGGGGGTTCCCATCGTCGGCGGCGAGGTGGCCTTCTCGGAAAGTTACTTCAACAATCCCCTGGTGAACGTGATGTGCGTGGGGATTCTCCGGCGGGAGGAACTGGTGTTGGGAAGGGCCGGAGACGAAGGAACCAGGCTGGTGCTGCTGGGCTCCCCCACCGGGCCGGACGGCGTCGGAGGGGTGGCGACTCTCGCCACCACCGGCGCACGCAGTCTTGCCGACTCCTCTCCCCAGGTCATCCCCGAGGGGGATCCCGAACTGGCGAGTCGATTGCTGGAAGTGTGCCGGGAGTTGGCCCGCCTCGGCCTGGTGAAGGGCCTCCAGGACCTGGGGGGCGCCGGACTGGCCAGCGCGGTGACGGAACCGGCTTCCCGTTCGGACGTCGGGATCGACCTCGACCTGTCCGCCGTACACGTCCGGGCCGAGGAGATCGACGCCGCCGGGGTGCTGACCGCCGAGACCGAGGAGAGGATGCTGGCGTTTGCGGAACCCGGCTCGGTGGATGAGGTGCTGGAAACCGCCCGTGGACGGGGGGTGGTGGCTTCGGTGATCGGAAAGGTCGTCTCTTCGAAGACTCTCCGGGTCATGAGCGAGGGCGAGGTGGTCATGGAGGCTCCGATCCGGTCCTTGGCCGAGGGAGCGGTGACCGACCACCATCAGATCGGGGAGCCGGGATGGATGGAGAACCTCTGGTCCAACAGCATCCGGTTCTTACGAAGGCCGGCGTTGGGAGGCGTCCTCCTGGAAATCCTGGACGACCCCCACCTGGCTTCCAAGCGCTGGATATACGAGCAGTACCCCACCAAAGCGTGGGGGGACGTGACGGTAGGCCCTGGACAGAACCATGCGCTGGTGCAGATCCCGGGCACCTCCAAGTCGATAGCGGTGTCCACGGACGGCAACGGGAGACTCTGTTACCTCGACCCTCGCCGCGGAGCGGGAAGGCTGGTCTGTGAAGCGGCGCTGAACGTGGCCATCTCCGGTGCGCGGCCGAGGGCGGTGGTGGACAATCTCAATTTCGGGAGCCCCGAGAGTCCAGATGTGATGTGGCAGTTTCGGGAGACGGTGGAGGGTCTGGCCGAAGCCTGCGAACTGCTGGGCCTTCCGGTGGTGTCAGGCAACGTCTCCTTCCACAACGAAGTCGACGGGTATCCCATCCACCCCACCCCGGTGGTAGGGGTGGTGGGAGTCGCCGACCCGGCGCCCGACTTCCCTCCAGGCATGGACCGTGCAGAAGAGGGCATGGAATTGTGGCTGCTGGGACTGAGTAACGCCGTCAACCTGGCGGGAAGTTCTTTCGCCAAGATCGCCTTCGGTCACCTGGGGGGTCGTCCCTCCGCCGCCGACTTCGCTCTCTGCCGGGCAGCGATCGAGACCTCTCTCGACCTGGTTGAAGGGGGCGTCACACCCGTACTGCATGACATCTCCGACGGCGGCCTGGCCTTGGCCGCGGCGGAGATAGCCATCGCCTCGCAGGTGGGAGTGAACGTGACCTTCCGGGACTGGCGCAGCCTCTTCAGCGAGGACCCGAACCGGCTTCTGGCCGCGGTTTCCCCGCGGGAGGTTCCTCAGTTGACCGCCATCACTGATCGACACGGTCTTCCGGCCTCCCAGATAGGCACCTTCGGCGGCCGGGAGATCTCCCTTGAGAGCGGTGGGGTGCGCGGCGCCGTCAACCTGGCCGTCGCCTCCCGCACCTGGCGGGACGCCATCGGGCGACGCATGGAAGAAGAGTCCCCGTAACCCTGAATCGGTGGGGCTTTCTCCCAGAGTCTCAGCGCCTTATCCAACCGGCTCTCAGATAGTCCTCGATTGCCCTTTCAGTGTTGAAAGTCGATCCCGATCCGGTCGAAGGGCTATGTCAATCCTGCTTGGCATGTGACGCGTGATCTGTGCTCGCTACCTCCTGAGCGGTTCGCTCTCGCATTGCCAGAAGACGCCGGTACTTTTCCCTCTGCTCCTGGGAGACCTGATCGATGGCGACGGCCACCACCAGCAAGGCTCCATTGGCAACCTGCGCCCACGCCGAGTCGAGCCCGACCGCGATGATCCCATTACGGATGTTGCCGATCAGCACCAATGCAATGAGGACGCCTCCCAGGGACCCCTCACCCCCACTGAAGGCCACCCCTCCCAGAATGACGGCAGTGATTACCTCAAGTTCGAATCCGACTCCGAAAGTAGGGTTGGCGGTGCCCAACCGGCTGGCGGCCAGCAGTCCCACCAAGCCGATGATCAGCCCGTTGACCAAGAACAGTCCGATGGTCATCCTCCGGATATTGATGCCCACTCGCTGGGCGGCGTCCCTACTGCTCCCCATGGCATAGATGTGGCGACCGGTCGTGGTGCGGTGGAGATAGGCGCCCACCACGACGAATCCCAGGAACAGGAACCAAACCGGTGACTGTAGACCGAAAACCCTGCTTCCCCCCAGAATCTTGAACTGATCGGGCACGCCCGTAACGGCATAGCCACTGGTCATCAGAATGGCGATGCCCCGCAGCACCGCCAGCATCCCCAAAGTGATTATCAGAGGGGAGATCTTGAACCGCCACACCATCAGGCCGTTGAGAAGTCCAATGGCTCCGCCCACCGCGATGCCGGCGAGCACCGCAGGGATCACCCCGATGTCGCGAGCCGCCAGGGCGGCGGCGGTGGCACAGACCGCCATCATCGAACCGATCGACAGGTCGATATTGCCTCCGATCATCAAGAGACTGGTACCGAGCGCCCCGATCCCGATGAATGCAATCTGGAGTCCGATCACCCGGTAGTTGTCGAAGTTGAAGTAGAAAGGAGCAGTGAAGCGGAGGAACACCAGCCAGACGGCAAGAGCGATCAGGAGGCCCAAGTTGCGCGCCCCGAGACGCGGCAAGAAACGAAGCCGCCTCTGGGCGCCCGTCCCCGCGGGGCTCAAATTGCCCCCACCGTCTCGTCCATTCCGGTAATGGCCGAGACGATCTCTCTGCGATTGGTAGCGCTGGCCGGCGTGTCATGCACGACCGCGCCAAGGCGCAACACGACGATCCGGTCGGCGACCCTGAAAACATCTTCCAGGCTGTGGCTTATCATCACCACGCCCACGCCTTGCTGGGCCACATTCCTGATCAGGGCCAGCGAAGCATGAGTTTGGGCAACCCCCAGCGCCGCAGTCGGCTCGTCAAGGATTACCAGCCGATGAGCCTGGACCAAGGCCCGGGCAATGGCAACGGCCTGGCGCTGGCCGCCGGAGAGCCGCGCCACCTTGGCCTGCAGGTCAGGAACGGCAGCACCCACTCTTCCGATCAGCTCTCCGGCCCTCTTCGCCGATTGACGCTCATCAATGAACTTGACAGGTCCTATCTTCAAACGAACCGGCTCCTGGCCCAGCATCACATTCGCCGAAGCCGAAAGCGTGTCGCAGAGCGCCAGATCCTGGTAGACCGCTTCGATTCCCAGTTGTCGGGCCTGGAGGGTGGTCAGGCTGGAGTAAGACTGGCCGCCCACCAGAATCTCACCTTCATCGGGACGATGGAAGCCCGTTATGACTTTGATGAGGGTGCTCTTTCCAGCCCCGTTGTCTCCAACCAGGCAAAGCACTTCCCCGGCCCGAACTCCCAGGCTGGCCTGATCCACCGCTTGGAGCGCACCGAAGTATTTGGAGACGCTCCGCACCTCCACCACATAGTCTGAGTGGCCGTGGCGACCACTCCTGCTAATGACCCCAGGTTGTTTGCCTTGGTTCAATAGGTCAGGACTTTAGGCGTCAGAGCAGCCCGACATCCGTCTCTGGGTTGAACGGCCGGTTGTAAGGGATCGAATACTGATCCCATATCTTCTGGTTCATCGGGTCAGCCGTGTCAGCGATGTACTGCTCGACATTCTCCGCATCGACTATCAAGGCCGTCTGGTTTCGCCATGTGGGAATCGACTCTCCCTGCAGAGCCGCAGCCATCTCCATACTCGCCAACGCGCCGGAAGCGCCGAAGAGGAAGGAGGCGGATGCCTGCACGATCGACGTTCCTTTCTTCATCTCATCCAGAGCGCCCGCAATCGCATCCACTCCCCCGAGCCAGAAGTCGTCTGGGTCGTCCCTGCCGGCCTCAAGAGCGGCTACCTGCGCGCCCAGCATCCCGTCGTCGTTGAAGCACAGGATGGCATCCAGATCGGGATGTGCCTGGAGGAGACTCGCGCCGCCGTCGACTCCCGTCTGGTTGCTGTATGCCTCGGCCTTTCCGACCAACTCCACGTCGGGAAGCAACTCGGCCATCTTGACTTCCATCGCCAAGGTCCGGGCGGTCAGGGCCGGGATAGAGGTAAGCTCGAACAGCGCCCACTTGCCTCTTCCGCCTTTCTTCTCCTGGAACCACTGGGCCGCCGCCTCGGCAACGCCGAATCCGGCGCCCACGTTGTCCACCTGGATGAATTGCGTGGTGGTGGGGAACCAGGAGGTCCAGGTGATGGTGATCAAACCGGCATCCTGGGCACGCTGACCCCAGTCCTCCCAGCCTTCGGGCTGGATGTTGAAGATGAAGGCGCCGTCGAAGTTCTGCGTGATGAAAGCCTCGGCATCGGTGACCTGTTTCACCCCGTCTCCGCCGGCGTCGAGCACGGTTTCCACATCCATTCCCGTGCCAGCCACCTCCTGATACAGACGGATGGCGTCGATGATCTCGTCATGGACGCCAGCCTGCACCCACTGGGAAATCCCGCAGCGAATGCCCGCCAGGGGCGGCCCGGCGGTGGTGGTGGGCGCCGCCGTGGTCGTGGTGGCAGGAGCAGCCGTGGTGATCGGGGGCCCTCCTCCACAAGCCGCTACGGCGAATGCCGCCGCCCCCAACCCGGCCAACCGAATGAAATCCCGCCTACCCAGATTTGGCAACTGCTCCTCACTCTTGCCCGTCCTTGCAATGTTGTAAGGACCTTTCCCTGTTGAACTCGTATCTCTTCCAGACATAGTTGCTCCTTCTCTCCACTCAAGTACCAGGGGTAAAGAGATCATATCATTGAATGTCTCCTCTTGTCAAGCGAAGATGCGCTATTAACCTGCGACTGGGTAGGAAATTTTGGCTCGCATCGCGCATCTTCACGAGTTGATGGCATCTTGTCCCCACTCAGTTCAAGCCTGGTTACCCTCAGGGCCGACCGACTTGCCCCTACCGGTCACGAGGAGTGCCGATAGGCAACCGGCGCCGATAGGCAGATAGCGCAATCCGGCGGGCCTGAGGTCAGACGCAGACGATGCGATGGGGGAGCGGGCGCCGGCCGAGAAGCCATTTTATGATAGACATCACTACAAGAGAGATTTCCACAACAGCAAGGGAGTTCATATGGAATCCACCCAGGAGACAGCCTGTCCGGGTCGGCGCTGTCTATCGGCGCCCTCATGGTGGCGTTCGGATCTTTCTTTCTGCCGAGGACGGGGTCGAGAACTGACTACATGCTCCTGATCGAGTTCAGGGCCGAGAACGCAGGCCTGACCCACACCACCTCGATGCTGACCGCATTCGGAGTCCTGTTGTGGGTCGCCGGACTAGTCGCTCTATGGCGAACCGCCGCTACTACTCACAGCACGAGTGACGCGCTCCTGGCAAGCGGCATCGCGGCATTGCTCATGTCAGCAGTCTTGTATCTGGCTTGACCGGCCTCCAACACATGATCGTCCATTTCCTGAACCACGGCATCGGACCCGGCGGAGGAGCAGACGAGGCGGCAGGGATACCTACTATGGCCGTCACCTTGCAGGGCGCCAGGGCCGGGCTCTTCATGGTGAAGGAACTCTGTGAAGTGATCGGGTTCCTTCTCCTCGGCCTGGCCGTGTGGCGTCGGGCGCCGTTCGGCGTGCCGAAGACAGCCGCCGTCATCGTGGTGTTTGCCTCTTGTGCGGAACTGGTGGCTCTGCAAGTCATCGAACACGCACACGATTTGACCGACGTCATGCTGCCCGTCCTCACCGTGGGAGGGGCCATAACACTCATCTGGCAGGTCTGGATCGGCGTGGGTCTTTGGAGGGGATCGCACCGGATGATCGCCCGGTAGCCTCTACCCGCAACCTGAAAGGGATGGGACTCCTGCCTGATTCCAAGGCCGGAAGGTCAGATCCCTGGGTGAGGCAGGCTTCGGCGGCTAAACAGCCCCACCTCGGCTAAGGCCTGATCCGGGCGATTATCTCGTCGGTCGAGAGACCGTCCAGGTCCAGCCGCTCCAGGGTGCGACCCTCGGCTATCGCCTCTTCCAAGCCTGCCGCTGACGCCAGATTGAGCAGGGCTTCAGCCACCGGGGTAGCCACTCCCGCCACCTTGGCCAACTCCACCAGAGGCAGCAGTCCATACCCGAAGTCCTCGGTGTAATAGCGGTGGCCCAAAGAGTCAGGCGCCGTGATCCGGGCGTTGGCGCTCCCGGTGGAGATCGCGCCCTGCATGTTCTCGAGATCGGCGTCCGGTTCCACCGTGCCTATCCCCGACATCTCCTCCAACAGAGATCCCAGGCGGTACCCGAAGGCGTCGGCCACCGCCAGGCGCTCGGAGTCCAGGCGCCCCATCACCGACGCCACTCCCCCGGTCATGCCGTCCACGTAGAAGCGGAAGTCCCCGCCTGTGGCCTCGACCCAGGCCGCGCCCAGAATCGCTCCGGGAGGATGGAGAACCATGTTGACCTCAGCCAGACCCACCGCCAGGACATCGGGCAGGGTGACAGCTCCGGGGTAGAGCAGTGCGGCCAACCCGAGAGCCGCCTCGCCCCCGGGGAGGCAGGCAACCGGCACCCGGGCGGCGGCGCCCGTGATGTTCACTCCCCACTGCACCGGCCGGCCGTCCCCACCCGCGTCAGCGTCCACCGCAAAGGCCCTCACCGTGTATGGGAGCGTGGAACACTCCGCCACAGGGGGGGCGGCTTCCATCCCCGCGTCGCGCCACACTTTGGCCACCTCAAGGGCGCCGCCCAGGTGGCCGGGGGCCAGCACCACCGGCGCCGTGCAACCCACCTCGGCCAGAAGGCGGGCTATGTGCCGGTGGGCGGTGGAAGGCAGGCACACCAGCACGCCTCCCGCTCCGGCAAGGCTCGAAGCCAGATCGTCGGTGCATGTCACGGGCATCACGCCCTCCCCGCACACGCCCCGGTAGGCAAGCCGGAACCCGGTCGGCGGCTCTTCCGGGACGGTGCGCCGCCACCAGACCACCTCGAATCCCCGCAGGGTCAGGTCGACCGTCGCCGCCATGCCTCCCGCTCCGCCCCCCATCACGACTACGCGGGTCATGGGACCTCCCTCACCCGCCTTCATCCAAGTCGAGGCTGACCGCCTCCGCCACCGAGTACCTCTCCACCTTGGCCACGTCGACTTCCACCCCCAGCCCCGGACCTTCGGGGACCAGCACCCGACCGTCTTCGAAACCGAAGGGGGCTGTGATCAAGTCGTCGGTGTAGTAGATGCCGGCTATCTCCGGGCGGGCACTGCCCTCCGGGCCGGAAACCGGACACACGCTGGGGAGAGCGGCGTTCTCCACTGCCGCCCCCAGAGCCAGGTTCGCGGCGTTGCCGATCCCGGTCTCGATCGAGCCCCCAATGTCGCACGGCATCCCCAGACGACGGGCGGTCTCGGCCTGCTGGCGGGCGCGGAAGAGTCCTCCCGGCTTGGTGACGTAGCACGAGAAGTATTCGGCGGCGCCCAAGTCGGCCAACTCCCAGATGTCCTCGACGGTCCAAGCCGACTCATCGGCCATCACCGGCGTCTCGATCCTTTGGGCTACCGCCGCCAGACCCTCGGCGCCGGCCACCGGTTGCTCGCACAGCATGATGTCATATTCCTCCTGGGCGCGGGTGACCCTCACCGCCTCGGCGACATGGGAATACCCCTCGTTGCCGTCCACCCTGATCTTGATCCCGGGACCCACCAACTCCCGAAGGCGACGCACCAACTCCACATCCCGGAAGGGGTCTAGTCCGGTCTTGCACTTGATAGTGAGGGCGCCTTCCGAAACCGCCTGCTCCGCCTCCTGCAGGCAGCGTTCAATCGGCATTATCCCCAACGAGTGGGCCAACTCTATCCCTCGACGGTGAGAGCCCCCGAGCAGGGTTGGGATTCCCACGCCCATGGCCCGTCCGGCCAGGTCGTAGCTGGCCATGTCGATCATCGCCTTTGCATAGGGGTGGCCCTTCACGGCTCTGTCCATCCGGGCATGGACCACCGCTATCTCCCGAGGGTCGCAGCCCCCCACGGCCGGGAGCAGGTAGTCCAGCGCCACGATCCGAACCGTCTCCGGCGACTCGCCGTAGTACCGCATCGCCGACCCTCCCCAGGTGATACCGGCGGGGGCCTCTCCCCATCCCTCAAGTCCCTCGTCGGTCCGCAGCCGGAGGATGGCATGCCGACCGATCGGAGCGGTCATCTTGGAGGCCCACGAGTGGTGGCGCCGAGTGGCCAGAGCCACTATGTAGACGGTGGCGCCGGTTATTTTCACTGACGCTCCGTCTCGTAGAGTTCGATCTCGTTGCCGTCAGGGTCGGCCACATAAACGGTAAGGCCGTAAGGCCCGGGGCCGAGCGGACGGACGATCCGGTGCCCGGCGTCGGCCACTACCCGCTCCCACTCGGCAACGCCGTCAACCTCGAAGGCGATGTGATCCACCTGTCCTCCTTTGCCGGTGCCCCCCTCGGTCAGTCCCAGGCCCTCCTCGGTGCTGATGAATCTCCTGCCGTCGCGGAACGGAGTGCGGTTCCTCACCCTGAATCCCAGGAGGTCCACGTAGAAGCGCTCAGCCGCGTCCAGGTCGGCGGTCTCCAACAACACGTGCCGGATCCCCCTGACCGCGGGCCGGCGGCTGTCGGCCAGCCAGTCGGTCACCTCCCGGGAGGTAGCCAGGTGAGCCAGGTATTGTGACCAAACCTCCAGCGCCGAGGGCTCCCATTGCGGGCGCACTCCGGCGATGCAGTCGGTGACCGCCACCACGTCGTAGTCCCGCAGGTAGGCCTCCCGGATGGTGGTCTCGACGCAGGCGTTGAGAGTTACTCCGGTGATGAACAGGGTCCGTACCCCCAGCATCCCCAGCAGCGTTTGAAGGCGGGTCTCGTAAAAGGCCCCGAACCGGTGCTTGCGCACCATCATGGTCGGTTCATCCGCCCAATCAGCCAATTCCTCGATGATCTCGGCGTCCCAGGTGCCGGCCAGCGCCGCCACCCTCGAACGACGCTCGGTGTGCGACGGCAGGCGTTTCTGTTGGCGGCTCCGGTCGGGTTGCAGATGCTCCTGGACAGTCCAGATGACCGGGACCCCGGCTGCTTTGAACCCCTTGACCAGGCCACCTATGGGTTGATAGACCTCTTGGACCGGGCCCACGTCCACCCCGGACTCACCCAGGGTGCCTTCGGGGTGGCAGAAGGCGTTCTGCATGTCGATGACCAGGAGCGCCGCCAAATCGGGGTCAAGCGCGTCGAGGCCGACCGCAACGCTCATACGTCTGTGCGGTCCGGGCCAAGAACCCCGGCCAAGCCCCAACTCTCCCGTGGAACGTCGTGGATGATCACATGCAGTGCGTCGGGTCGGGCATCGGCATGTTCCACCATTGCCTCGGTAATGGCCTTGACCAGCCGACGCTTCTGCTCGACGGTCCTTCCTTCCCACATCTCCACGGTGACGACCGGCACGACACTGCTCCTTTCGGGCCTTCGCATCTAAATTTAGGCCGAACACCTCACAGCAGATTCCGATAGCCTTTACAGCATCGTCCCAACAGACACGTCCGACACCCCGCAGCCCTCCTTCGTCTGGGAGATCGTAGTCATAGGTGACCGCCTGGCCGGCCTGTCGCTGGCGTCGGAAGCCGCTGCCGGTGGCCTGGAACGGGTGCTGGTGCTCTCGCCTTCCGATCCCCAGGTTTATCCCAGTCGTTTCGAGGCGCCGGGGGTGACGGTGCGCTACGAGACTGTCGCCCGCAAGGTTCGGCAGGCTCCGGGACCCCTGCTGGTGGTGGACACTTCCACCGGCCCTGTCGCCGCTCGGTCGGTGGTGATGGGATTGGCTTATCCCCCGCTCAAGCAACGTTCCCCCCGAATCTCGGTTGATCCCTCGGTCTCTTACCGGGCCCACACGCATCCCGACCAGATAGAAGGGCCTCCCGGGGACGTGGTTGTGATAGGCGAGGGGGACGAGCCGGTGGAGTGGACATTCGATCTTCTGGCGCAGGGAGCCAAGGTGGTCCTGTGCATTCATCACACCGAGTTCGGCAAGATGTCCTTTCTGGCCAGACGCATGGTCCGGCGCCTGGAGGCCCAACGACAGATCACGGTCTTCTGGAGGGCCCGCCCCACCCGGGTCTATGACCTGCACGGTTATCCGATGGTGGCCTTCGACAGTCGTCAAACGCCAGACCTCCAGTTCGACAACGTCCTCCTCTCCGAACCCGACTCCTCGGCTTCTCAAGTGCTCGACCATTCGGGCATAGAGGTGGAGAAGGGCGCTCTCCCCATTCATCTGCTTCTCCACCAACGCGGCGCCGACGAGCAACTGGAGGGAGTGGTCACAGTTCCCGCCGATCAAGCCTGGGAGAGAATGCGATCCCGGCACTTTCCTTCCCTGCCGCCTGCCGTCCCGTCCGTCGCCATGGTCCAGGCCGGGCACCTCTTCGACCTGGAGAGTCGTTACTACAACGCCACCATAACCTGGTTCCGCCGGGTGAATCCCGACCTGTGGATAGTAAGGGTACGGCCCGACCAGCGCGACTCGCCCCTGGTGCCGGGGCAGTACGCCACTCTCGGCCTGGGCTATTGGGAACCGAGAGCGGATGGGGCCGAGGACCGCCTGGCAGGGGCGGAGCGGATGGTGAGAAGGTCCTATTCCATCTCATCCAGGATCTTCGACGCCCGGGGGTACCTCACCGACCCCGCCTACGAAGGGTCCCTCGAGTTCTACGTCGTGCTGGTTCCTCCCACTGTCGACCGCCTGCCGGCCCTGACGCCGCGACTGGCCCTCAAACACGAGGGGGATCGAATCTATCTTGGTCCCCGGATGGCCGGCCGCTACACCTTGTCCACGGTGACCGATCCCTTCTCCGATGTGCTCTTCCTCGCCACCGGGACAGGGGAGGCGCCCCACAACGCCATGGTGGTGGAACTGTTTCGCAAGGGACATCAGGGACGGGTGGTATCGGTCGTGTCGTGCCGCTACGCCGCCGATCTGGGATACGTGGCTCGCCACCGGGCCCTGGAAGAACGCTTTCCCAACTATCGCTACCTGCCCCTGGTCACCCGACAGGACGCCCATGGCGCTCTGAGGATGCGCATCCAGCAACTTATCGGAGATGACCTTCTGACCTCGGAAACCGGCCTGGAACTCGACCCCTCCCGCCTGCAGGTCTTCATGTGCGGGAATCCCGCAATGATCGGCGTGCCTCAATGGGTGGACGGCCGCCCGGTCTTCGGGGAGACGCTCGGAGTAGCCGAACTCCTGGCCGAGCGTGGGTTTACGCTTCCCCAACAGGGCGTGAAGGCAAACGTCCACTACGAGGAATACTGGTAGAGGGTTCAGGTGACAGTTCCCTGGAGCGAAAGGGTGATCGCAGTGGTGGGAGGCGACCACCGCGAGCGAGAGATAGCCCGTCAGGCGGCGGCCACGGGAGCGGTGGTGCGCGCCTACGGGTTTCCCTGGCCCGGGCAGGGAATAGCCGGAGTAACGCCGTGTCGCGACTCCGACGAGGCGTTGCGGGACGCCCACTACGGTCTCCTGCCCATCCCCGGCATGGCGGAGGACGGATCTCTCTACGCACCCCATGCCCCCCGGCCCATCGTCATTGGCCGGGAGACGTTGGGAAGGATGGCTGCCGGGGCTCAACTCATACTGGGGACCGCCGACCACCGCCTCCGAGCGGCGGCTCAGGCGGCCCGCGTGGGCATTGTGGAGTATGAGCAGGACCGGGAACTGATGCTGCGCCGCGGCCCCACCATCGTGGAGGGCGCTCTCCAGAGAATCATCGAGTTGACCGAGATCACTATTCACGGCTCGGCGATAGGAGTGGTAGGCCAGGGGACCGTCGGCTCCCTTCTCACCCGCACCCTGGTGCTCCTGGGCGCCGAGGTCGTGGTGGCGGCCCGCAACCCCGTCCAGCGGGCCGAGGCGGAAGTGACCGGGGCCACGGCGGTGCCCCTTGATCAGCTTCCGCAGCATGCCCACCGCCTGGACATGCTCCTGTCCACGGTCCCCGTCCAGGTCGTGGGAGAGGATGTGCTGGAGGCCCTGCCGGCCGGTAGCCTGGTCATGGACCTGGCGGCGCCACCGGGAGGCGTGGACCTGGAGAGAGCCGCCGAATTGGGTCACATAGCCTCTTGGGCCAGGGGCTTGGGCGGCCGGGCGCCGGTGACGGCCGGCGCATCACAGTGGGACGGGATACGCAAGAGGATCGAACGGATGGAAGGAATGGCATGAAGGCTGACCTGGTGATCCGGAACGCCCGGGTGATAACTCACAACGGAGAATTCCATGGAGGTGTGTCCGTCATGGGAGAGAAGGTCTCGGCCGTGGGCAAGAACGGGGAGTTGCCGCACGGCCGGAGGGTGATCGACGCCGAAGGGCTGGCCCTGATGCCAGGGGTGATCGACCCCCATTGCCACCTGGGAGTCAACTATCCCTACGACCAGGACATGGACACCGAGACTGCGGCGGCAGCCCGAGGTGGCATCACCACCGTCCTCCTGTACATAAGGAACCTCGAACCCTCGTACATACCCTTCTACCGGGACCGCCGCCGACGGGGAGAGGCGGTGGCTCGCATCGACTTCGGGTTTCACTTCGGAATCCAGCGCCCCGAGCATATCGCCGAGATTCCCCGGATCGCCACCGAGACCGGCGTTCAGTCCTTCAAGTGCTACTTCGGATACGAACAGGAGAACCCGATCGGAATAGTGCCCGCCAACGACGGCTGGGTGTACACCGCCATGACCAAGATCCGCGATCTCCCCAAGGGAGTGATCTCCGTTCACTGCGAGAACACCGAGATCGCCCGGTGGATAAAGAGATCGATCCAAGCCACCGGTCGCCAGGACCTTGGCGCCTACTCAGAGTCCCGGCCCGCCTTCTGCGAGGAGGAGACCATCGCCCGGATGATCTTCCTGGCCGAACTCACCGGATGTCCGCTGTACGTGGTGCACACCAGCGTGGCGGCCGGACCCAAACTGGCCGCCCAGGCCCGCGCCAGAGGAGTGGACGTCACCATCGAGACCTGTCCCCACTACCTGGTGCGCACCGCCTACGACCCCGACCTGGACATGCGAGCCAAGATCTCTCCTCCCCTGCGTGACGCTGAGCAGCAGGAGGGCCTCTGGGAGGGGATGTTGGCCGGCCAGGTGGGCTCGATCGGGTCGGACCATGTTCCCTTCTTCCCCAAGAAGGGCGAGGACCTGTGGGAGGAGAAGCCCGGCATCGTCTCATTCCCGTGGGAACTGGCGCTGCTGATGGAGCACGGGGTGCACCGCCGGGGGCTATCTCTCTCCGACCTCGTCAGAATGAATTCCTACGGCCCGGCGCGCCGCTTCGGCCTCTACCCGCGGAAGGGGGCGATGATCCCCGGCGCCGACGCCGACCTGGTGCTGGTCGACCCCGACCGGGTGGACACGGTCCGCCACACCGGCAACGGGACCTGCATCTACGAGGAAATGGAGTTGCGGGGATGGCCGGTCATGACAGTCAGCCGCGGGAGGGTGGTCTTCGACAACGGAGAGGTGGATCCCGATTCATTGGGCCATGGCCTGTGTGTGACCCGACCCGACTGATCAAGGTTGTGGTGAACAGCCGTCACGGGAATAGCATGTCAGTGATCAATTGCCACTCTGGCACAAGGAGCGACCGATGAGAATTCTGGTGGTGTGGGCCCATCCGCTGGCCGCCAGCTACTCTGCGGCCCTCAAAGACCGGGCGGTGAGCGCACTGCAATCCTCTGGGCACGACATCGATCTCCTCGATCTATACGCCGAGGAGTTCGACCCGGCGCTATCCGCCCAGGAGCGCATCGACTATCACGACCTGGAACTGAACGTCGCCAACGTCCGACCCTACGTGGAACAGCTTCGCGCTGCCGAGGGCCTGCTCCTGGTCTTCCCCACCTGGAGTTTCGGGTTCCCGGCCATCCTCACCGGATGGCTCCAGCGGGTGTGGATCCCCGGAGTGGCCTTCGGGCTCAGAGAAGACGGAGGGCCCATCATCCCGGGGATACTGGGCATCCGCAGGGTGGCGGCAGTCACCACCACCGGATCACCGTGGTGGTACGTGAAGGCGGTGGGCAACCCCGCCAGGAAGGTGCTGAAACGTGGCCATCGGGTCATGTTCGCCAAGGGCTGTCGCACCAAGTGGCTGGACCTGAACAACATGAACAAGGACTCGCCCCGCAAAAGGGCGAGATTCCTGGCCAAGGTGGAACGCACACTGCCGAGGTTCTTCTCTGGATAGCGACCGAGGGTTTATAGAGAAATGTTTCCTGTATAGCAAAAACGCTATAAAGGCAACAAATAGGCTATGAACCGCGCCTAACCAGTTCGTCTAACGTCGTGTCCCTGTGACATCATAAGATCAGCCATGAAATCCTGAACAGGCAAAAAGGAGATGGCCCGGTGGCTCAAGAACCCACACTGCTGGCGCATTTGGTGCCGAGGCTGACCAGCCAGGTAGAGGATGCGGCAACAGACGCGCTGGCATTCATTCTGAACAAGTCGGAGGCCTGTCGAGGAGTCTTGGACGACTTTCTTCGGGATGGGGACTTTAAGCCCGAACCCATCAAGAGGGTGGAAACACAGGTCACTTACGAAGACGGATCCCGCCCCGACATGGTTGGCTACGACCACACCGACGGCAAGCGGTTGCTGGTCGAGTCAAAATTCTGGGCCAGCCTCCTACAGGGCCAGGCCAGCGGGTACTACAGGCAACTGGAGGAGGACGGACCCGGAGTCCTGCTGTTCATCGCCCCGGACAGCAGAATTGAGACGCTCTGGGCTGAGATCCGGCGTCAAATGGAGGTTGGCGAAGGGGGTGTGCAGTTGGAAGTCCTGGGAATTCCGGGACGAATGCGGAGGGCCAAAGTCAAAGGCACGGACAAGCGACTGATGTTGACAAGTTGGTCCCATTTGCTGGACAGCATGGCCAACGCCGTTGCGGGTGACAGCGCCGTTGCATCAGATATCCTGCAACTTCGAGGCCTCGCCATGCGCCAAGACGAGGAGGCATTCCTGCCGGTTCACCCTCAAGAATTGGGGTTGGCTTTCCCGCGACGAATGCGAGGATTGAACCGCCTAATCGATGATGTTGTCTATAGCCGGGGTGTGTCGGAAGGTTGGCTGTCCACCACGGGCCTGAGAGTAGCTGCTCAAAGGGAGGGGTACGGACGGTACTTTGCTATTGCCGGAGTTCCGGGAGACTTGTTTTTGGGCGTTAACTACAAGCGGTGGGCCACTACCGGAGAGACGCCCTTGTGGTTGCGAATCAGTAGCAAGGTGCCGTTGAATCATGAGAGACTGCGCCACAAGGTTCCCTCGCTGGCGGAATACATACGTCCAGGCACCTGCACCGTGCCGATTCATCTGCAAACCGGGGTGGAATACGAGAGAGTTATGGATGATGTCGTCGTGCAGATAAGACAGATCGCGGACTCGATAGGCCACTCCTGATCTCATCAATTCAGTTCAGTTCTGCGGTCTGGCCGCTCAGCCGACGGTGATCAGTTCACGATTGTGGCTCACGTCTGACAGGAGCCTTGCTCCTCCGCTGGTTACTTCCACCATGTCCTTGAGTTGTAGCCCGAACCCGTGGCCGGTGTCGTAGATCAGGGGTTCCACGCCGAACACCATTCCCTCTTCCAGTACCTGGTCATGGCGGGGGCTCAGGTAGGGGTGCTCGTGCAGGGACAGTCCTATCCCATGACCCACGAAGGAGAAGAGCGGCAGACCTAGTGGACCGCACAGAGTCTCGAAGCGGTCCCACACCGACCGGCTGGAGACTCCCGGGCGTATGGCGTCCAGCAGGACATCGCGGCACTCCACCAGATTGGCCCAGATCCCGACTGCTTCCAACGGCGGCGTCCCTACAACCGCGGTGCGGCATACCCCGGCGTGGTACCCCTCGGCCACCGCGAAGATCTCCACCCTGCACACGTCCCCCTCCTCGAGGACCCGCTCAGTAGGACCAACATTGGCCAACTGGCTACGCGGACCGGTGGCAACGATCATCAGCTTGAAGTCCTCGGCGCCTCCCCGATAGATGCCGTCGGTCAGGGCGGCGGCGATCTCCATCTCGGTGTCTCCCGCCCTCACAGATCCGAGCGCCGTCCCGATTGAAGCGTCGGAGATCCGAGACAGGCGAGCCAAGAGTTCCAGTTCTTGTGGTGTCTTGACCTGGCGCTGTCTTCCCAGCCATCGGTCGGCGGCCACCCACTCCACCCCGGGCGTTGCTTCCCGGAGGCGGGCGAAGTCCGCCGCCGGCAGGTATCCCAGTTCCACGCCCAACCTACCCCGACTCAGGCCCAACCGCTCCAACAACCCGGCGAGGCAGGCCATCGGATCGTCACCGAACTCGTCCCACACCGCCACCTCGGCGGCTCCGGTCCTCTGCCGCACCATGGCCTCTTCGACTCCCACACACATCACTGCGGGATCACCGCCGGCCGGAAGCACGACCGCCGCGTGGCGCCAGCGCATGAGCGGGTGGGAGGGAACCACGAATCCGGCCAGATAGGCGAAGTTCTCGGGAGAGGAGACGACCAGACCATCCCAGCCTCGATCCTCCAGGGCCGGGCGAAGGCGGGCAATGACCTGTTCTCTCATCCTGGTTCCTCCGGGTGGTCGATGAAATCGTACCAACCGGGCGCCCGATTAGGCACTCGGTGGATCGCGGTATCGTTGTCTCCCGGTAGACGATCCCCAGGAGCAGGCCTAGAGAATGACACAAGACACCCCCATCTCGGTACGCGGGCCGGCTCTCCGGTTCGAGACGTTGTTCGATGAGGAAACCACCTCGGGGGGCGAAGGACTGGAACTGCATCCCGACTTCGCGGCGGTGTACGGCGGCCCCCTGCGATTCAGGCCTCCCGTCAAGGGCATGCCCTTGCTGGCCGCCAATTTCGTGACCTCTCATGACGGCCGGGTGGCCTTCAACCATCCCGACCACCGGGGTGGAGGCCCGATCTCGGGGTTCAATGACAACGATGTTTGGCTCATGGGATTGCTCCGGGCCCGAGCCGACGCCGTGGTCATAGGCGAGGGGACCCTCCGAGCCGAACCTACCCATGTCAACACATCCGAAGACATCTATCCCGGAGACAAGGACGCCTTCGCCGCCCTCCGCCGGCACGAGAACCGCTCGGAACTCCCCATCATCTCCTATATAACCCTCGACGGCAACCTTCCACCTGAGGCCAAAGTCTTCTCGATGGAAGACGCCCATGTGGTGGTTGCCACCACCAGGGCCGGCGCCCGGAAGATCCGCGCCACGGTCCGGCCGGCCGGCAAGATAGACATCCTTGAGTTTGGAAGCAGCGGGGTGAACCTGGAGCGCTACGCCCGGATCATGGCCGGGGATTACGGTGTCGAGTTCTTGCTGTGCGAGGGAGGCGCCACCCTGTACGGCGCGCTCCTCAAAGCAGGCATCATGCATGAGCCTTTCATCACCCGGTCCCCGCTGGTGGTGGGAGAGAGCCCCGGCAACCCTCGGCCCAGCCTGGTGGAGGGAACTGGTTGGCTCCCTGATGACATACCGAGGATGAATATCCTTTCAGTACGCAAAGCCGGGGACTACTTGTACATGCGATATCGGGCCACATACCCTGCCTAGTACGCGGCCAGTTCGCGAAAAGGCCGTGACCCCGTGACGTCATTGACCCTCATCGAACACCTGGAATTCGCGATCACCTGTGACCGGGACGACCGGGTTATAACCGACGGGGCGATCCTGATAGAAGGCGATCGGATAAAGGACCTGGGCGCCACGGCCGAGGTGAACGAACGGATGCGCTCGAGCGCCATGGGCCAACCCGTGGAGCGGGTGGATGGACGGCGACTGGGACTGACGCCCGGGTTCGTGGATTCCCACGTCCATCTCTCCGAAACCCTGTCCCGGGCGGTGTTCCCCGACGTGATCGACACCCGGACCTGGGTGTTCCACTGGGCGAAGCCCTTCTACGCCCATGTCAGCCCCGAAGACGAAGAGGTGGGGTCGCTCCTGGGGACCGCGGAGATGCTCCGGGGAGGGACCACCTGTTTTCTGGACATGGGCGCCCAGAACGATCCGGCGCCGGTGGCCTCTGCCGTGGAACAGACGGGGATCCGAGGCATCACCGGCCGTCACGCCGCCGATGTCAAGCCTGCCGAGATCCCTCAAGGTTGGTCACAGGAGATGGTCGACCATCACTTCTTTCCCGACGCCGTAACCGCTCTTGAAGCCCTGGCCGAGACGGTCGCCGCCTGGAACGGGTCGGCGGGGGGGCGGCTGGGGGTGTGGGTGAACATCGAAGGAAAAGAACCCTGCAGCCTGGAGCTTCATGTCGGCGCGCGAGAACTGGCTGCGAGACTGGGGGTGGGCACGACCTACCACCTCGCCACATCCTTGGCCGAAGCGGAGATCTCTCAACGCCGCCATGGAAGCTGGCCCATCACCAGGATCGCTCGTGCAGGCGGTCTGGGCGACAATCTGGTGATCGCTCATGCGGTGGCGGTGACGCCCGAGGAGGTGGATCTTCTCTCCTCCCATCAGACCAAGGTGGCTTTCTGTCCGTCCACTTCCCTGAAACTCGCCAAAGGCGCCACTTCGATTGGAAAGTACCCCGAGATGATGGAGGCGGAAGTGACGGTGGGACTGGGGACCGACGGCGTCTCCGCGGCGGGCAATCTCAACCTGCACCGCCAGGTGCACCTCGCCGCCGGTCTGTTCAAGGACGCCCGGATGGATGCTTCGCTGGTCGGGGCGCGGCAGGCGCTGCGCATGGCCACCATCGATGGGGCGAAAGCCCTGGGTATGGATGAACAGATCGGCTCGCTGGAGGTGGGGAAGAAGGCCGATTTCGTGTTGTGGGACCTCGACCACCCTGAATGGATACCCTACGGCGACCCCCTCTCGGCGCTGGTCTGGTCGGCATCCACAGCATCGGTGCACGAGACCTGGGTAGACGGCCGGCCCTGCTTTCGTGACGGCCGGGTGACCGGCATAGACGAGGCTGCACTGCACGTCGAAGCCCGCAGCAGAGCCGCAGGCATCCGCGCCCGGGCGGGGCTGGGCCGAGAAGACATCCCTCTGACCACAGTTCTCTACCAATGAGGGAACTGCCCACTCACCCCCGGCGCCTGGCTGAAGGAGACCGGCCCGCGGCTGTCGGGCCGGTCACGGTACCCGAGTATTCAGGGCCTCGGGTCATCTCGATGCGCCTCGGCCTCATCACCGGGATCGAACCCTTCCCCGACCGGTGGGGAGGGCCCGGCTCGGAGCCATTGCATCTGGCTCTTCCTTCCTTTGCCGAGCCACATCTCCATCCCGACCGCGCCTACGTCGGCTCTCCCCGCCCACCGTACTCCCTCGAGGACGCCATCGAGACGGGGGCCAGGCCGGAGGGCTACATAGCGGAGACCGCCGCCGAACGAGCCCTAAGGCTTTTCTCCACCCTGTCGACCAATGGCGCCACCCGGGCCAGGGGACATGTCGGGTGCCACCCCGAACACATCGCCGCCCCTCGATGGCAGGTGATGGGGGAAGTGCGGGAGCGGATGAGGGAAGTGATGGAGATCGAGCTGGTCGCCTTCGCAGTGGCGGACACCCTGACAGACCGGGAGGAGACGTCGAGGCTGCACAGGGACCTGAGCATGGGCAGGTACCAACTGATCGGGGGCTCGCCCAATCACGACTCCCGGCCGTCCGAGTCGATCAGTGCAATGATGGAACTGGCGGTTAGGACCGGCGTCGAGGTGGACGTGCACATAGACGAGACGCTGGATCCCGCCCGGCTCCTGATGGACTTCGCCCTGGACGAGGTGGAACGCCGCGGTCTGGAGGGACGGGTCTCGTTCAGCCACTGCTGCCTCCTGAGCGCACTGTCCGAACAACAGACCCGCTCCCTCGCTCGACGCATGGCCGGGCTGGGGATAACCGTCAACTGCCAGCCGCGCACCAATCTGATCCTGCACGAATACCGGGTCCACTCACCCCGCAGGGCCCTGGCGCCCATAAACCTGCTGATCGATGAAGGAGTGCATGTCCGGCTGGGCGTCGACAACGTGGACGACACGTTCTGTCCCTTCCCTACTGCGGACCCCCTCGAAGTGGGCTACCTGGCGAGGCTGGCCGGGCACCTGTACGACGACGCCTTCCTCATCTCCGCTCTCAGTGACGGCCGGTCCGCTCCCAGGTCGGGCGAGAGGGCCGACCTGACCTTCGTGGAAGCGAAAACTCTCAACGAAGCGCTTTCTATCCGCCCGGCGCGGATTACCATGAGAGAGGGCGTAGTGGTCGCCTCTGGAAGCAACTAATCCAAGACACGGATGGGGGACCGACAAATCTCAAACATCCAGCCCTCGAACCATGGAGACGCGCGGGGCGGCGGTTCTTTCTCCACCCTGATCTCCTTCGAGAACGTCAGCAAGACCTTCCCCGACGGGACCCATGCGGTGGACAATGTCTCCCTCAAAGTGGAACCCGGCCAATTCGTGACGGTGGTCGGCCCCTCCGGTTGCGGGAAGTCCACATTGCTCAGAATGGGATCGGGCCTCCTCTCGGTCAGCTCCGGTGAAGTGCGCCGGTCCGTGGGGAACCTGGGATACGTCTTCCAGGACGCGACCCTCCTGCCCTGGCGGACCGTGCAAAAGAACGTGGAGCTTTTCTGCGAACTGCGAGGATTCGATCGAGGCGAACGCCGCCAGAGGGCCAAGGACGCAATCGAACTGGTGGGGTTGAGCGGATTCAACCGGCATTATCCCGCCGCCCTGTCAGGCGGGATGAAAATGAGGGTATCTCTGGCGAGGTCCCTCACCCTGGATCCTCCGCTCTTTTTCTTCGACGAGCCGTTCGGGGCCCTGGATGAGATCACCCGGGAATACCTCAACCTGGAGTTGCTGCGGATTTTCGCCCACGCCGGTTTCGGGGCGGTGTTCATCACTCACAACCTGTACGAGGCGGTGTTCCTGTCAACCGATGTCCTGGTGATGTCGTCGCGGCCCGGGCGCATACTCAAGTCGTTCAGGATCCCGTTTCCCTACCCCCGCGAGCTGGACCTTCGATTCGACCCGGCGTTCGCCGAGTTGACCGGGGAAGTCTCCGAAGTCCTGAGAGATGAATAGATGAGCACCGCCCGACACACCTCCTCCCGGCTTCGCTCCTCCACTTACCGGCTGGGACCCCCCATCGTGGTATTCCTGGTGGTGCTGGGCATCTGGTACGCCATCAGCTTGAGCCTCGATCCCGACCGACGGTTCCTGCTGCCCACCCCCAACGAAGTGGTCGACGTCGGGTTCGTCAACCAGGACAACCTGTTCCAGGTACTGGAGGGACTGCTCTGGACCGTTGCGGTCTCCATGACCGGCCTGGTGATCGCCATTGTCCTTGGGATGAGTTCGGCCATCATGATGAGCCAGGCCAAGTGGATCGAGACTTCCTTCTACCCATACGCCGTAATCATCCAGACGGTGCCCATCCTGGCCATCGTTCCCCTCGTGGGATTGTGGCTTGGTTTCGGGTTCACCAGCCGGGTGGTGGTGTGCGTGATCATCTCCATTTTCCCGATCATCACCAACACCCTGTTCGGCTTGCAGTCGGTTCCCGCCTCCTTCCACGATCTCTTCACGCTGCACCGCGCCAGCCGGCCCACCCGCTTGCTGAAGCTTCAGTTCCCCAATGCCCTCCCCGCCATCTTCACCGGCTTCCGCATCTCAGCCGGCCTGTCGGTAATCGGCGCCATAGTGGGCGAGTTCTTCTTCCGCAAGGGGATCCCCGGGCTGGGCAGGCTGCTCGATCTCTACCGGGCCCGGTTGCTGACAGAGCAGTTGTTCACCGCGTTGGTCTTCTCATCCCTTTTGGGCATCCTAGTCTTTTGGGGATTCGGCTTTATTGGCAGACTGGTCGTGGGCAAGTGGCACGAAACCACCTGATTCCTGGTGCCGCAAATTCCTACGCAACGCTGAAAAAGCTCGGGAGATAACGAGTTGGAAACGAAAGGAGAACCATCCATGAGAACTCACAAGGTACCAAGGTGGCTGGCCGCTCTGGCTGTGCTGGCCTTGGTCGTAGGGGCCTGCGGAGACGGTGACGAGGAAGTCGCCGAAACCACCGCCGCGCCGGCCACCACCGCCGCGCCGGCCACCACGGCAGCACCGACCGAGACCACCGCAGCAATGCCGGACGTGGCCCTGGCCGATGTTTGCCCTG
The DNA here is from genome assembly GCA_965209025.1 of Acidimicrobiia bacterium. GTDB lineage: Bacteria > Actinomycetota > Acidimicrobiia > Spongiisociales > ZC4RG35 > Bin76. The sequence continues at coordinate 75,265 of CBDBPZ010000001.1, forward strand.
CCACGATCGTTGTCCAGACCGACTGGTTCCCCGAGGCCGAGCACTCCGAGTTGTACCACTTGGCCGGCCCGGGCGGTGTGATCGACTCCACCAACGGGACCTACACCAACGAGATCGGCGACACGGGCGTGATGCTGGAAGTCAGGGCCGGCGGCCCCTACATCGGCTTCCAGAACGACATCTCGCTCCTCTACCAGGACTCGTCGATTCACCTGGCGTATACCAACACCGATGAGCAGGTGAGACTCTCCGCTTCCCAACCCACCCTGGGCATCGTCGCTCCTCGCGAGAAGAACCCCCAGATGGTGATGTGGGACCCGGCGGTGTACTCCTTCGACAGCTTCGCCGATATCGGCGCGTCGGGGGCGACGCTCCTCTATTTCGAGGGCGCCACCTACATCGACTACCTGCTGGGCAAGGGTTGGGTCTCCGAAGACCAGGTCGACGCCTCCTATGACGGGTCGCCCGCCCGGTTCATCGCCGAGGGGAACCTGGTCCAGCAGGGATTCGCCTCCGCCGAGCCTTACATGTACCAGAACGAGTTCCAGGATTGGGGCAAACCGGTCGAGATCATGCTGATCCACGATTCCGGCCTGGAGATGTACGCGCAGTTGTTGGCCACCAAGCCCGACATCATCGAAGAGCACCGCGAGTGCTGGGAGTTGTTCGTGCCCCTGGTGCAGCAGGCCCAGGTGGACTACGCGGCCGACCCTGCCGCCACCAACGCCCAGATCGTCGAGATCGTGGCTGCGCTGGAGAGCTTCTGGACCTACAGCCCGGGAGTGGCGCAGTTCTCCCATGACGCCCAACTCGAGTTGGGTCTGATCGGGAACGGTCCCAACGACACCCTCGGTGACTTCGACCTGGATCGGGTGAACGAAGTGATTGCGTTGCTGGCCGACATCTACGGCCCCCAGGGACTGGAGACCTGGGACCCGAACGTCACCGCCACCGACATCGTCACCAACGAGTTCATCGACCCGAGTATCGGATTGCCCTCGATGGAGATGGATGACATGGCCATGGCTTCCCTGGCTGATGTGTGCCCTGCCACCATTGTGGTCCAGACTGACTGGTTCCCCGAGGCCGAGCACTCCGAGCTCTACCAGCTGGCCGGTCCGGGCGGTGTGATCGACTCCACCAACGGGACCTACACCAACGAGATCGGCGACACCGGCGTGATGCTGGAAGTCCGGGCCGGCGGCCCCTACATCGGCTTCCAGAACGACATCTCGCTCCTCTACCAGGACCCGTCGATCCTCTTGGCGTACACCAACACCGACGAGCAGGTGAGACTGTTCGCCACACAGCCCACTCTGGGAATCGTCGCGCCCAGGGACAAAAACCCCCAGATCGTAATGTGGGATCCCGAGGTATACAGTTTGGAGAGTTTCGAGGACCTGGGCGACCAGCTTAGAGAGAACGACGGAACCCTCCTCTATTTCGAGGGCGCCACCTACATCGACTTTCTGTTGGGTAGAGGCTGGGTCACAGAAGACCAGATCGACGCTTCCTACGACGGGTCGCCCGCCCGGTTCATCGCCGAGGGCAACCTGGTCCAGCAGGGATTCGCTTCAGCCGAACCCTTCCAGTACCAGTACGAGTTCGAGGACTGGGGCAAGCCGGTGGACTTCATGCTGATCCACGATTCCGGCCTGGAGATGTACCCGCAGCTCCTGGCCTCCAAGCCCGACATCATCGAGGAACACCGCGACTGTTGGGAGTTGTTCGTGCCCATGGTGCAGCAGGCCCAGGTGGACTACGCCGCCGACCCGGCCGCCACCAACGCCCAGATCGTCGAGATCGTGGCCGCGCTGGAGAGCTTCTGGACCTACACCCCGGGAGTGGCGCAGTACTCTCACGACGCCCAGCTCGAACTTGGCTTGATCGGGAACGGCCCTAACGACACCATCGGTGACTTCGACATCGGTCGGGTCAACGAGATCATCGCCCTGCTGGCCGAGATCTACGCGCCCCAGGGTCTGGAGACCTACGATCCGAACGTGACGGCCACCGACATCGTCACCAACGAGTTCATCGATCCCAGCATCGGACTGCCGTAGCCGGGAACGACGACACGACGCTGAGAAGGGGCCCCATCCGGGGCCCCTTCTCTTGAGTCTCGGTATTCGAGTAGGACTGCGTCGGTACGGGCGTTATCGGTTCCTTGAGTCGCGGTAGTCGACCCACTTCTCCAGGGTGGAGAGGTCGTAGTCGGGACCGCCGGCGCTCACCGCGAAGAAGGTTGCCCCCACTTCGGCGAAGTCGTCTCCCATGGAGACGTCGACGTCTCGAACCGAACATGACCGCTCGATGGCGGAGGGGTCCCGCTCCTCCACTTCACACCACCGGTCGATCACCGAGTTCTTGTGGGCAATGGTTGCCACGTCACCGAATCCGTGCCAGATGTCGGCATGGCGAGCCACCAGTCGAAGGGTCTTCTTCTCTCCCCCTCCGCCAATGAGTATGGGGATCTTGCGGAGCGGCGGCGGGTTGAGTTTGGTGAAGCGGTCCTCGATACGGGGAAGAGACGCGGCGAGGTCATCCAGCCGGCTTCCCGCGGTGCCGAACTCGTACCCGTAGGAGTCGTAATCCCAGCGGAACCAGCCCGACCCGATACCCAGAATGAAACGCCCTCCGGAAATGTGGTCTATGGTGCGGGACATGTCGGCTAACAGATCCGGGTTGCGATAGGAGTTGCAGAGCACGAGGGCGCCGATCTCCGCCCGACTGGTGGATTCCGCCCACCCCGCCAACATCGTCAAGCACTCGAAATGCTTTCCTCCCAAATCGCCGAACAGCGGGTAGAAGTGGTCCCAGTTGAACACCACATCGGCGCCGATCTCCTCGGCCCGCGACGCCGCAGCGCGGATGGTCGAGTAATCGGCATGCTGGGGCTGGAGGTGAACGCCGATCCTTATCGGGTACTTGCTCATTTCTTCCTCTCGGGTCGTCGTATCTACCGGTCCTCGGCGCCGGAGTCCAAGTTCGCCGCCGTGTTGGTTACCAGCATATCCACCACCTGAACCAGGGCTTCGCGCGGCGTGGCGCCGTCGTTGAGCGCCCGGCGGTACGCCCCCAGTTGATGTTCGGCGGATGTGCCGTCCATGACTATCTGCCGCACACGGTTGAGTTGCGGTAGACACCCCAACTGTTCCGCCTCGGGCGTGAGGATGTCCACCATCTCCTCCGCCAACTCCGAGAAGGGCACCAGGCGGCGCAGTCCGAAGTCCATCAGAGAGTCGGTGGAGCCGTATCGCTGAGCCCGCCACACGTTCTCATCCAAGAGAAAGGTCGCATAGGAACGCCACTTCTGGTTATTGGTCCTCAGTCGGAACAGCATGCTGAGCAGGCACACATACACCGTAGCCACCGTAAGAGCATCCTCGATCTTGGTGCACACATCGGTGATACGCATCTCCAGAGTGGGATACCGGGCACTGGGTCTGACATCCCACCACACTTTGCTGGCGTCCTCGATTATTCCCGCCCCAACCAGGACATCGACGTGCCTCTGGTAGGCGCTCCAGCTATCGAATTCCTCTGGTAGACCGGTGCGCGGCAGGCTCCGGAACACGTTGAGGCGATAACTCTTCAGCCCGGTGTCCTGGCCTCCCCAAAAGGGCGAGGAAGTGCTCAGCGCCAGCAGGTGAGCGAGAAAATAGGTGACCTGGCCCATGAGGTCGATCCTCATATCCGGATCCTCGATGCCCACATGGACATGCATACCTCCGGTGACCAGCCGATGGGCGAGCGTCTGCATGTCCCCGGCCAGCATCAAGTAGCGTTCGTCGGCCACCACCTGCTGTTTCCACCACTGGGCGAAGGGGTGGGTGGAAGAGGCGATGACCTCCATCCCGAATTCCCGGGCGGTGCTCACCACGGTCCCGCGAAGGCGACGGAGATCATCGCCCAGGGCAGCAATAGAGGAGTAGGGCCTGGTGCTCACCTCGATCTGGGATCGCAACAACTCGTGGGTAACCCGCTCGCCCAACAACTCCTGGCATTTGGCGAACATGGCGGGATCGGGATCCGAGATCAGGTCCCTCGTCTGGGGATCGATCAGCATGTACTCTTCTTCGATTCCCACTGTGAAAGATGGTCTTTGCAGAACCATTACGTCTCCCTCTTGGGTCGCAATGCCCACAGAGGATATCTGCTTTCTCAATCCATTGGGCTAACAGGCATCTTATGGACTGGGAGGGCCTTGCTACCGACATCGATTCCGGCCGGCGGTGGGGTGGCCCCCTCGGGGCACCCAGGGCCGCGCTTAGACTTCCGGTCGTGCCGAAACCCCAAGGCCCCCCGGCCTAATGGACTCCATTCCGTTTCTTGACAGAGCCGCCGTGGCGGGGCTGGCGCCCTACGGGAAGCTGGTGGACCACCTTTATCGGAGTCACCTCGACCCGCCCGCCCATGTCCGTCGGGTCGTTTACTCACCACCCGGATCCCAGGAGGTCTTCCTGGGCCTCCCCGCCTGGCAGCCGGGGGATTCTCTGGGAGTCAAGCTGGTTACCGTATTCCCCGATAATCCCGGGGTCTCCGGCCTCCCCTCGGTTCAGGCGGTGTACGTCCTGTTCGACGGGACAGACGGAAAACCCCTGGCGATCATGGACGGAACCGAACTCACCTACCGGAAGACCTCAGCTGATTCCGCCCTCGGTTCCCGGCTCCTGTCCCGACCGGACAGCCGAACGCTGTTGATGGTGGGCGCCGGCGGCCTGGCGCCCCATCTAATCGCCGCTCATCGGGAGGTGCGACCTTCTCTCCGCCGGGTGTTGATCTGGAACCGGACCCGCTCCAAGGCGGAGGAACTGGCAGAAGCCACGGGAGGAGAGGTGGCGGACAACCTGGACGAAGCCGTGCCCGTGGCCGACATCATTTCCACCGCCACCATGACCATCGAACCCCTGATCAAGGGAGAACTGCTCCAACCCGGAACGCACCTGGACCTGGTGGGCGCCTTCCTACCCCACTGCCGGGAGGTGGACGACGAAGTCATACAAAGGGCCGCCATCTTCGTGGATTCCCGCGATGCGGCGGTTCACGAATGCGGCGATCTGGTGATCCCTCTGGGCTCCGGCCTCATTGACGACGAGGACATCCAGGCCGACCTCTTCGAACTCTGCCGCGCACAGCATCCCGGACGCCGGGACCGAACCCAGATAACCATGTACGAGAACGGAGGCGGGGGCCATCTCGATCTCATGACCGCCACCTTCATCCGCAGCCAGACCACCGATCCCTAGATTGTCGGGTCGGGAGGAGGGCGTCTCCATGCAGCGCTCCCCGTGCCCTCCGTCACCTGGCTACTTCAGGACCCCTCCGGCGGCCCGGCGGCGGGACTCCTCCGCCTCTTCCCGCACCCAGCAGTCCTCAAGATGATCGTTGACCAGACCAATGGCCTGCATGAAGGCGTAGCAGGTGGTGGGACCGACAAAGGTCCACCCGCGACTGCGAAGTTCCTTGGCCAAGGCTGTGGACTCCCCGGTCAGCGCGGGCGGCGCAGCACGAAGGGGCGCCGACTCGAACGCCGCCCACTCCCAGAAGAACGTTGAGAGCGACCCGTGGGAAGCCACCACCTCCAAGGCCCGGGCCGCATTGTTGATCACCGAGCGGATCTTCCCCTGATGGCGGATGATCCCGGCATCTCCCATCAACCGTTCCACATCCCTCTCCCCGAACTCGACCACCCGCTCGGGATCGAAACCCGAGAAGGCGTCCCTGAAGTTCTCCCGCTTGCGGAGCACGGTCAGCCACGACAGTCCCGCCTGAAACCCCTCCAGGCAGATCTTCTCGAACAGCCGCTCATCACTGGTGACTCCAAAACCCCACTCCCGATCGTGATACCGGCGGTACTCCGCAGGCTCAGACCCCCACCAGCAGCGCCGAGCCCCATCGGGACCCAATGTCAATAGGCCGGAGTCCATCCGGGCTGGCTTCCCAGGTTCAGACTCGACCGAACCGCTCTCAGGCGACAACCGTCACGTGTATGGTGTGCCAGCCGGTCGCTCCGTCGGGGGCGGGAGGAACTCGCAAATCGGTCTGGGTGATCCCGTCGCCGTCGGTGGCCCGCACCTGGAGCCTGTACCGGCCCGGGAGGGGATCCCAGTCAACCTTCCACTGCCGCCACGAGTTGTCGGAGATCTCGCTGGACAACTCGGCCTCGATCCACTCTCCCTCGTCGATCCGCACCTCAACGCGGTCAACCCCCCGGTGAGGTGCCCAGGCCACGCCGGCGATGGCCCTGGCGCGGGCCGCGATGCGCCCTTCCAGGGGAGTGTCGATCCGCGACTGGGTCTTGACAGGCGCCTCCTTGGCCCACCCTCTCGGCACCCAGTAGGCGTCAAACCCGTCCCAAGTGGTCAACTCCAACTCGGAAAGCCACTTGGTGGCGGACACATAACCGTAAAGCCCGGCCACCACCAACCGGACCGGAAACCCGTGCTCGATGGGAAGGGGCTCGTCGTTCATCCCCACCGCCACCAGGGCGTCCCGGCCGTCATAGGGAATGCTCGAGGGGAAACCAACCGTAAAACCGTCCACCGAGCGCCCCACGATCTGCTCCGCCTGGGGAAGGAGCCCGGCCTCGTCCAGGATCAGGCTGAGCGGCACCCCCAGCCACTTGGCGTGACCGACCAGTGAGCCTCCCACCGGGTTGGAGACGCAGGACAGCGTTACGTATCGCTCCACCAACGGTCGGGTCAACAACTCATCGAAGCTGATCTCGTAGGGATTCTCCACCAAGCCGGTGACCTTCAGTGTCCACTCCTCCAGGTTCACCTGAGGCGGGCTGAGGGCAATGTCGATCAGGTAGAAATGCTCGTTGGGGGTGATGATCGGGCTGATCCCATCCACATCCAGAGAGTGTCCGGCAGGAAGCGGTCCGGCTCCCTCCACTGCCGGCGCGGTGGTGGTGGTCGCCTCGGTTGCGGTGGTGGTGGTCGCCTCGACCCCACCGACGGCCGCCTCGGTGGTTGAGGTGCTCGCCGCGGTCGTCGGCGGGCTCGTGGTGACCGTCGTCTCGGTGGCCTGGGGGAGCACCACGTCCTCCCGGCCGGCCAGGGCCTGCTTGGTGCGCTCCAAGAGCAAGCGCCCGCCGGCGGCCGCCGCTACCGCCAGCCCGAATACTGCCCCCACTCCCACCAGGAACTTCCGCCGAGAGACATCGGGCTCCTGCTCCGGAGCCCCCTCGCTCGGGTCGACTTCGCCGGCGGCTTGCTCGTCTTCTGCAATGTCCGCCGGGACGAGGGTACTGTCGCCGCTCTCGGCTACCGGCGCCGGGAGCCATCGGTAAAGGACTCGGAGTGCGACGAGCGCCACCGCCGCTGCCACAGCCGCGTAGATGATCGACGAAGGCCATCCAATGTCAGGCTCCCGTTGCAGGGAGAAAGCGCCCAACAGGCCGAAGAGGCCGAACACCCACACGGCCACCGACCAGCGCCGAGCCGCCCTTTTTCCTACCAAAGCCCCCAGCACCACCGTCACCACCACCATTCCGATGATCAGGGCCAGCTTGTCGTAGATCCCGAACACCGCAATGGCGAAGTCCTTGACCGGCGGGGGAACATAGTCGATCGCCAGGCCGCCTACCGCTTCGGTGAGGGAGACGGAAGCCGGAGAGACCCCGGCGATCAACTCGCCGGCCGCCAGAGCCAGCGCCGCCGCCACCGCACCGGCGATCCTATGGTGAGAACGAGAGATGAAAGAACGCATAATCCCCAAGAATACTTTGGACGGCGAGCTATCCGCGCCGGGAATCGGGAGGGCTGTCCGGCGTCAGGGCTGGCCGATCGGCCTCATTCAGCGGGAGCGTCTCCCGGGTGAGGTCCGGTGACCACCAACGGATCGGGACGGCTGGACCAGTCGCTCCAAGACCCCTCATACAGGTGCCCGGAATACCCGGCGAGACGCAGCGCCAAGAGGTTGTGGCATGCAGTCACCCCGCTTCCGCAATATGCGACAGCGGCGTCAGACTCCCCTACCCCCAGAGCCCGGTAACGGAGTCGCAGCGACTCAGGAGAGAGGAACCTGCCCTCGGGAGTCAGGTTCTTCCCGAAGAATGCGGCGCGGGCGGTCGGAATGTGGCCGGCCCGGGGATCCACCACCTCGTTCTCGCCCCGGTAGCGGTCCTCGGAGCGGGCATCCAAGATTGGACGGCGACCCAGGAACGAACGCACCTGATCCCCGTTTACCACTCCCCTCCACCCCTGCGACGGGGGGTAGTCGACCGGCGAGGTCCGAGGAACGGCGGTGGTAAGGGGCAGGCCCGCCTCCACCCATGCCTGGAATCCTCCATCCAGCACGAACACCGACCGGTGCCCTATCGAGTCCAGCATCCACCACAGGCGGGCGGCTATCGCCCCTCCGGAAGCATCGTAAGCCACCACCGTGTGATCGGGCCTGATGCCCATTCTCCCCAGGGCACGGGTGAACGCGTCCACCGGAGGCAAGGGGTGACGACCCGGACCCTCCGTTCCGCTCAGGTCAGTGTCCAGATCGACGAACCGCGCACCCGGCAGGTGCCCGCGGTCATACTCCACCCGACCCTGGTCGGGATCAGCGAGGTACCACCGCACATCACCGATCACCGTCCGCGGGTCTGAAAGCCGCTCGGCCAGGACCTCGACAGCCATCAGCGCCATCGGATGTTCCCTACCGGCTCAGGTTCAGGTAGCGGTGGGGTCGGGACCGCCGACCTCGCCATCGGAGCCTTCGGCGTGGTCAGTGGTTGCGCCGGAGGAACCGGATTCGGCATCGGCGGGATCCCCGGCTTCCTGCTCCTCTTGCTCTTCCTTTTCCCGCAGGCGGCTCCGCAAATCAGCGCTCCATTCCAGGAGAATCCCGCTGATCGCCGAGACGGCGGAGGACGTGGTCTTCTTGACCTGCTGCTTCACCTGGGGATCCTTGAGGGTATTCCCGGCGCCTGAGGCGATGTTCGTAATTGCCTCTCCCAAGGTGCGGAAGGCCTTGATCACGTCCTCCCTGGACGGGCCCTCCGCGGCGCCCTCCTGGTAGCTGGAACGAAAAGTGTCCCTGAGGTCGTTCAGTTCCTCGCCCGCCTCCCGCCAACCGGGTCCGTTCTCTCCCTCGAACGCGTCATCTCCAGTGTCGGAACTCGCCGCGCCCGATCCCTCAACCGCCGCAGCTTCCTCGCTTTCTTCAGCGTCGGCTTGACCACTTCCAGGATCCTTCATAGCATCATCAGAATGTTCGTGCATCTGCTGGATGGTACATACGAACTGTTCCGCGCTCACTTCGGGTTTCCTTCCCGTACCTCGCCGGATGGTCGCGAGGTGGGGGCCGTTTACGGACTGCTGAACACCACCCTCTCACTCCTGCGGGACCCCGATCTGACCCACATCGCCGCGGCCACCGACACCGTGATCGAGAGTTTTCGCAACGACATGTACCACGGCTACAAGACCGGCGAGGGCGTACCCGAGGACCTCATGGGCCAGTTCGGCCTGGCGGAGCGGGCCTTCCGGGCCCTGGGAGTCACGGTGTGGGGGATGACCGAATTCGAAGCCGACGACGCAATGGCCAGCGGCGCCCACCGCTTCTCGCCGGAGGCGGAGAGGGTGATACTGGTGAGCCCGGACAAGGACCTGACCCAGTGCGTCTCGGGTCAGCGGGTGGTGACCTTCGATCGTCGCAAGGGCCAGATGCTCGACGCCGACGGAGTGAGGGCAAAATTCGGGGTGGCGCCGGAATCGATCCCCGACTACCTGGCGTTGGTGGGAGACTCCGCGGACGGCATTCCCGGCATCCCCGGTTGGGGCGCCAAGTCGTCGGCGACGGTGCTGGGACACTACCAGCACCTGGAGTACATCCCCCCCGATCCCCGGGACTGGGAGGTGACGGTTAGAGGGGCGGCCCGCTTGGCCAAGAACCTGGGCGAGCGACAGGACGACGTCCTGCTGTTCAGGGAGTTGACCACCCTCCGGCGGGACGCCCCCATCTCCCCGACCTTGGACGAAATCCGCTGGCGCGGCGTCAATCGGGTGGAGTACCAGGCGCTCTGTGAGGAACTCGGGTTCCGCAATCCCCCCAGGGTGCACCACTGGGCCCCTGACCCGGGTTGATCAATCTCCGGTGAACCGGGGAGGCCGCCGCTCCATGAAAGCGGCCATGGCTTCGGCCAGGTCATTGGACTCCAGAAAGGCGGTGTTCCACAGGGCCACATAATCCAAGGCTTCCGTCACCGACCGTCCCTCCTCGGCCGAAAGCACCGCTTTGGCCCCCTGGGTCGCCAGGGGAGAGTTGGATGCGATCTGGCTCGCCCAGGCCCGGGCGCCTTCCATCAGCGCCTCGGGGTCCGGATAGACCTCGTTCACCAGCCCCATCTGCTCCGCCCGGGCCGCGTCTATGTCCTTTCCGGTGTAGACCAGTTCCGCCACATGGCCTGCCGACACCACCTTGGGAAGCCGCTCCAGGGTACCCATGTCGGCCACCATCGCCATGCGGGTCTCCCGTACCGAGAAAACCGCGTCGGAAGCGGCCAGCCGGATGTCGCAGGCGGTGACGAGGTCCATTCCCGCTCCGATACACCAACCGTGAACCGCGGCGATAACGGGGACGGGGGAACGCTCCAGAGCGCTGAAGGTCTGCTGGAGTTCCTTGAGACGGCGATACAGGGCCTTCCGGAACGCCACCGGCGACGCCCCGCGGGGCGCCAGGTCGCCAAGCATGTTCAGGTCGATTCCCACCGTGAACGCCCGACCTCGGCCCGCCACCACTATCACCCTCACCTCGGGATTGTCCCCCAACTCGTCGGCCGCCCGGGGCAGGTCCTCCCACAGGTCGGGAGAGAAGGCGTTCATCTTGTCGGGACGGTTGAGCCACAGCCAGCCGATGTGGCCCTCCGTCTCGATCTGGATGTGTCTGTAGCTCACACCCGCAAAGAATACGGCAATGACGGACGGTAGCCTTCCAAGCGTCTATGCCCGTCTTGCCCACCAAGATCGACCGGTCGTCTCCGGAGTTCCGGGCCAACCGGGAGTCCATGGTCGCCACGCTCGCGGGGTTCGAGGAGTTGATGGCCCAGGCCCGGGAAGGGGGTGGACCCAAATACGTGAAGCGCCATCTGTCCAGAGGCAAACTCCTGGCCCGCCAGAGGATCGAGTTGCTGGTGGATCGTGACTCCCCCTTCCTGGAACTGTCAACCCTGGCTTGCTGGGGAACCGGAAAGACCCTGGGCGGGAATCTCATCACCGGGATAGGGGTGGTGGAGGGAGTGGAGTGTGTCATCTCCGCCAACGACCCCACCAGCCAGGCAGGCTCCATCCACAGGATCGGAGCGCTCAAGGCTCTGCGGGCTCAGGACATCGCCAGGGCCAACCGCCTGCCCCTTATCAACCTGGTGGAGTCCGGAGGCGCCGTTCTTACCGAGCAGGCCGAGGTCTTCGTGATGGCCGGGGCGACTTTCCGCAACCTGACCCAGCTTTCTCAACTGGGCATCCCCACGGTGGCGCTGGTGTTCGGGAACTCCACGGCGGGCGGGGCCTACCTGCCCGGAATGGCCGACTACGCGGTGATGGTCCGGGAGAGAGCCAAGGTCTTTCTGGGCGGCCCGCCCCTGGTGAAGATGGCCACCGGCGAGGAGTCCACCGACGAGGAGTTGGGCGGCGCCGAGATGCACTCCCGGGTTTCGGGACTGTCCGACTATTTCGCGGTGGACGAGATGGACGCCCTGCGGATCGGTCGGGAGATCGTGGCTCATCTGAACTGGCGCAAGCAGGGATACGGCCCGACCCGGGCCGCCATCGAGCCCGAGCACGATCCGGAGGACCTCTTGGGGCTGATCCCTCAGGATCTGAGGATCCCCTTCGATATGCGGGAACTGCTGGGAAGGGTGCTGGACGGATCCCTCTTCGACGAGTACAAGACGCTGTACGGCCCGTCGCTGGTGACCGGATGGGGTTCGGTACATGGCTTCCCCGTAGGAGTGGTGGCCAACCAGCAGGGAATTCTCTTCTCCGAGGAGGCCCACAAAGCCACTGAGTTCATCATGCTGTGTAACCGTTATGACACTCCCATCATCTTCATCCACAACACCACCGGGTACATGGTGGGGCGCGACTACGAGCAGCGGGGAATCATCAAAGACGGCGCCAAGATGATCAACGCGGTGGCCAATTCGACGGTCCCCCACATCTCGCTCCTGGCGGGTGTCTCCTATGGGGCGGGCAACTACGGCATGTCAGGGCGGGCATACAACCCTCGCTTCATGTTCGGGTGGCCCAACCACAAGATCGCGGTTATGGGACCCAAACAACTGGCCGGGGTGATGTCCATCATCCGCCGCGCCGCTGCCGAAAGCCGCGGAGAGCCCTACGACGATGAACTCGACGCCGCCGTCAGAGCCAAGATCGAGGACCAGATCTCAGCAGAGGAACTGGCCTATTTCGCCACCTCCCGCATCTGGGACGACGGGTTGGTTGATCCCCGGGACACCCGCACCGCCTTGGGCATCGCCTTGTCGGCGGTCCATTCCGGTCCAGTCGAGGGAACCAGTTCCTTCGGCGTGTTCCGGATGTGAGTTCCAGTCGGTACATCTTCCCCGCAGACGGGCCTCGGGTTTAGACCGGGACTTCCCGCAGAGACGAACGTCCCATCAAGACGGCCCGACGGATGATCGATCGACCTATGGCCCGCCCCGGAAGGGCCGGTAAAAGCCATCTCGCTGTGGGTGTACGGGAAGGGATCGGATGATGAACGACGCCATCTCAGCTCTGGTGACCGACTGAGCGGGACAGTACCGGAGCGGCCGTGTGGAGCATCCCTCCGTCACCCCAAGCCGGTAGAGTCCCTCAACCACGGGCCAGTCCTCACGGTCCACGTCGCGGAACAGTCCCCGGGGGCTGGCGGCCGGGGTGATGTGGTCGAAGAACCGCGTCAACCATCGGGCCATCTCCAACCGGGTCAATGGAGCATCGGGGCGCCATCCACCGTTCTCGCCCGTGTCCACTCCCATTTCAGCCAGCCGGAGAACGTAGGGGGTGTACCAGACGCCAGGGGGAACATCGAAGTACGGGTTGGCGCCGGTGGGCCTGGGATCGGGATGCCCCACGGCGCGCAGAAGGAATGCGGCCATCTGCGCCCGCGTCACATGGCTGTCGGGGCAGTACCTTGGTTCGGCTCCCGTGGCGCACCCGAGGGTGACGCCCAAGACAGCTAAGCGGTAGACGTCGTCACGGTGCGGGTTCCCGGCGATGTCGGCGAACCTTTCCTTCACTTCCCCGACCTGCCCGGGTTCCTCCGGGCCGACCGCCGGGATGAAGACGGCATTGTCCCCCCAACATTCAATCGAACCGTCGGCTCGCAGCCCGCACGAATGCGTCAAGCCGGCGGAAACGGACGTGAAGGAGCCTCCCGGGGTAAGTGACTGCCCGTCCGAGTTGTATCCCCAGCACTCCACCGAGCCATCCGTCCGCAACCCGCAGGAATGCTCCCCGCCGGCGGCCACCGCGGAGAACTGACCCTTGGGCGCCGTCGTCTGCCCCAGGTGGTTGGCGCCCCAGCACTCGATCGACCCGTCGGTGCGCAAGCCACAGGAATGCGTTCCTCCTGCGGACACCGCAGAAAACGGACCCTCCGGCGGGACTGACTGCCGGTAAGCGTTGTGACCCCAGCACTCCACCGAGCCATCCATCCGTAACCCGCACGAATGGGCCAAGCCGGCGGACACGGCACTGAACAAACCCACAGGAGCCAAACCGCTGGGACGCCAGCACTCCACCGACCCGTCGGTGCGCAAGCCGCACGAGTGCACCCCGCCGACCGACACGGAGGAAAACGAACCCCCGGGCGCCTCCGCCCGACCATCGGCGTTGGTTCCCCAGCAAGCCACCACCCCATCCACCCGGACCGCGCAGGAGTGAAAGGCGCCGGCGGACACCGCCGCGTAGGAACCGGCCGGCGGGCTTGCCCTCCCGGCGTCGTCGCCGCCCCAGCACACCACCGAACCATCGGCCTCCAATCCGCATGAATAACGCCAACCGGCGGACACGGCACTGAACGGACCGCTCATGACGGTTGTCTGCCCATAGTTGTTGCTGCCCCAGCACACCACCGAGCCCTCGATCCGCACCCCACACGAATGCTCCCGGCCGGCGGAAACCGCCGAGAACAGACCCGCCGGAGTCGTTGACTGACCAAAGGCGTCGTTTCCCCAGCACACCACCGAACCACTGGTACGCAACCCACACGAGTGCCGCCAGCGGGCAGAGACTGAAGAGAACGCACCCACTGGAGCGTCCACCTGATCATTGACGTTGGAACCCCAGCACACCACCGAGCCATCCATGCGCACCCCGCACGAATGCGCCCCGCCCGCAGATACAGAAGAAAACGAGCCCCCCGGCGGGCTCGCCCTCCCGTCATCGTCATTGCCCCAGCACACCACCCCGCCGTCGGTCCGCAACCCACACGAATGCTCGACGCCGACGGACACCGCCGAAAACGAACCCCCCGGCGCCGACACCTGCCCGAAGTGGTTGGCGCCCCAGCACACCACCGCGCCATCGGTCCGCAACCCGCACGAATGGCGCACTCCGGCAGCCACAGAAGAGAACGAACCCCTTGGTGCAGTCGCCCGCCAGTCATTGTTGAAGCCCCAGCACACCATCGAGCCGTCGATCCGCACTGCGCACGAGTGCATCCCCCCAGCCGATACTGCGGAGAAGGAACCCTCCGGCGCCGACGCCTGTCCAAAGTGGTTGGCGCCCCAGCACACCACTGCGCCATCGGTACCCACCGCACATGAGTGCGCCGCACCGGCGGACACTGCCGAGAACCCGGCCGAGCCGCTCCTCGCCCCAGTGACTCCCAGGGTTCCCACCAACATCCCATCCGGTGAGTCGACTCCTCCAACGCCACCGTCGGTCACCGACTCAAGCGACGTCTCGGGACCGTTGACCTCCCACCCCGAGCCAAAGCCATCCGTGTCCCCCGGGTCGGCAAGAGACGGACCCCCGATCAACACCGCCACCAAGACCCCGACCAGCACATGCTTCATCGTCTCACCAACCAAACAATGGCCAGAATCATACCGATTCGCCACTTTCCGCCCCTGGTCACTGCAGGTGGCCAACCGGGCCAGGGGAGTCATAGGAGACGAGGGAAGAGCGCCGTTAAAATTGTCGCTCCGCGGCTAAAGGCCTTCCCTGCCAGCACCACAGAACTGTCCCGGTATCCGTCGATTCATCAACCTCATGGCCCCGGCTCTGGCATTGGTGGTCCTGGCAGGTTGTGGGGGGTCCGACCAGGAGAGATCCCCCGTCTCGGATGTCTCTCCCGCCATCGGGCCCGAGGGCGGGTTCGCAGGAACGGTAAGGATAGGCGCCGCCTTGAGCGAGACCGGCAAATTCGCGGTGGAGGGCCGCGACTCCCGGGAGGGTTACGACACCTGGGTGAGGTGGGTGAACGAGGAGTACGGGGGCATCGACATCGACGGGAGGCGCTACGCGGCGGAGATCATCTACTACGACGACGAGTCCGACGCCGACACCGCCGCAAACCTGGTGCAGAGACTCATCGACGAGGATCGCGTCGACTTCCTGCTCGGCCCCTATTCGAGTGGTCTCACCACCGGCGCCAGCGCCATAGCCGAGGCGAACAATGTTCTCATGGTGGAGGGAAACGGCACCTCGGACACCATGTTCGAGCGCGGCTTCCGGAACCTGTTCCTGGTGTCCACCATCGCCAGCGACTACACCAAGTCCGGCATCGAACTGCTGGCCGCCGAGGGAGCCACCAGTGCGGTGATCGCCTACGAGGACACCTCCTTCCCCACCTCGGTGGCGAACGGCGCCATCCGGCACCTCGAAGACAACGGCATAGAGGTGCTGGCGGTGGAGACCTACCCGAAAGACATCCAGGACGTCTCCGCCATCATGACCAAGTTTCGTGATCTGAACCCGGACATCTTCGTAGGCGGAGGGCACTACAACGATGCGGTGCTGTTCGTGAACTCCGCCAAAGAACTGGGATTCGCCCCCGAAGGCATGCTGATCACCGTGGGTCCTTCCAACCCCAAGCTGGTCGATGAGCTTGGTGAGGACGTGTACGGGGTGCTGGGACCCACCCAGTGGGAGCCTGTCATGGCCTACGAAGGCCCCTACTTCGGAACCGCCTCCGATTACGCAGCCTATTACGAAAACCTTTGGGGGGAACCACCCGTCTACCAGGCCGCCAGCGCCACCGCGGCGGCGCTGGCCCTGCACCTGGCGATCGAGGCTGCCGGGGCCACCGACACCGACACCGTGAGGGAAGCTCTGTATTCCCTGCAGGCCGACACTTTCTTTGGCCCCATCTCCTTTGACGACCGGGGCGTCAACACGGCCAAGCAGATGGGAACCATCCAGGTACAGGACGGCCGGATTCTGGTGGTGGCCCCGGCTGCGGCGGCGGTGGCCGAATACTCCCCTCCGGCTACAGCCAGTTTCAGCCGCGGCGCGAGTTCCCTCGGCATCGACCAACTGGCGCAGGCCCTGATCAACGGCATCGCATTGGGCGGCATGTACACAATCCTGGTACTGGGCTTCTCCATCATATGGGGAGTCATGGGGGTGATCAACTTCGCCCACGGAGAGTTCGTGATGATCGGCGCCTACCTGGCCTGGCTGGCCAGCGAGGTCTGGGGAGTGGATCCCTTTGCATCCGCGCCATTGGTGTTCGTGGTGATGCTGGCTTTGGGCTATGCAACCCAGCGTCGGGTGGTGAACCCGATACTTGACCGCTCCCACCTGGTCTCCCTCTTGGTGATGTTCGGCGTGGCGATCATGTTGCAGAACGCCATGAAACTCATCTTCTCCGCCGACTTCCGCCGCACCGACACCGCAGTCGGCGGCGTGTGGGAACTGACCGAGGGACTCACGGTGCCGGTGACCCGGTTCTGGATTCTGATCGTGGCCCTTGCTGTGGCTGCCGTCCTGACCCTGTTTCTCATGCGCACCCGCCTCGGCAAGAGCATCAGGGCGGCAGCCCAGAACCGCGAGGCGGCCGGCATCGTCGGCATCGACGTGTCCCGCGTATACGCCGTGACCTTCGCCATCTGCATTGGCATCACCGGCCTGGCAGGCGCCTTGATCAGCCCGGTGCTCGCCATCCAGCCCTTCCAGGGGCCGCCGCTGACCCTGAAGGCCTTCGCCATCACCGCTATGGCCGGCCTCGGTTCGGTCCGCGGCGCCTTGGGCGGAGCGATGGTGCTGGGAATCGTAGAAGCCGGGTTGGCGATTTACATCCCCCGGATCGGCACCAATCTGGCGGTGGTGGCCTCCTTCGTCTTCCTGGTGGCAGCCCTGGTTTTGCGCCCCCAGGGCATTTTCCGGGGACTGAGACCCGTGGACGCCACGGCATCATGATCCGATACGGCCGGAAGGCAGCGAGAACCCGTCATGGGTAAGGGCCTCTCCACCCGATCGCCACGCGGGATGGTCGCCGGGGGCGGTCTGCGCCATGCAGGCTGGGCCGCGTCGGTGGCGATTGTGGTGTTTCTGTTCCTCCTGCCCCTCCTACCTTCGGTCACCAACTCCACACTGTTCACCCTGACCCTGATGCTGACCACCGTGGGGGTGGCGGTGAACTGGAACCTCACCGGGGGATTCACCGGCTACGTGGATTTCGGGCACGCGGTGTGGTTCGGGATCGGCGCCTACACCACGGCCATCCTTGTGTCACTGCAGAGCAACGGACCGCAAATCGGGTGGTCTCCCGTCCCGGCCATCGGGCTGGGGGCCCTGGTAGCCGGTCTCCTGGCTGCGGTCATCGGCAGGGCGACCATGAGGCTGAAGGGACCCTACTTCTCGATCGCCATGCTGGGTACGTTCGTCGCCATGCGGGAGATCGTGCGGGTGTCGGGCGTCACCGGCGGAGGGGTGGGCCTCACCCTGCCTCCCTATCTGAACCGGCCGCTCTTCTATTACATCCAGTTGGCGCTGGTGGTGGCCCTGGTGGCATTCACCTGGTGGCTACGCCGGACCCGGTTCGGGGCGGCCCTGGTGGCGATCCGGGAGGACGAGGTCGGCGCTGAGATGCGGGGTATAGACACAACCCACTTCAAGGTCAGCGTGTTCAGTTTCGCGGGCTTCTCCACCGGCCTGTTCGGTGGACTGTGGGCCTACCAGAACACCTTCGTGGATCCCGACATCGCCTTCGTGGAGGTAAGGACGGTCGATGCGGTGATGAGCACCATGCTCGGGGGGCTGGGCACGGTCGCCGGACCCGTCGTGGGGGCGGTGGTCCTCTATTGGCTGCGGGAGGTCTTGTGGGCGAACCTCCTGGACTACCACCTCCTGACCCAGGGGGCCCTGCTGATCGTGATAGTGCTGTTCATACCGCGGGGCCTGGTGGGGCTCGTCGACCGGCGGGGTACATCGGTCACCGCCCTCTGGGGACGCTGGCTGGGCCGCCGGGCCGACCGCCAGAAAAGGGAGGATGAGCCGTGACCGCTCTCCTGGAGGCTCGAGGCGTGGTCAAGCGCTTCGGAGGGCTGACCGCCCTGGACCACGTGGACATCACCGTGGGCGAAGGCGAGATGGTGGGTCTCATCGGACCCAACGGGAGCGGCAAGACCACCCTCTTCGATTGCCTGAGCAGGGTGTCGAATCTGGACGCAGGCTCAATCACCTTCGACGGGACCGAAATCACCCGTCATCGCCCTCACCAGGTGGCCCGCCTGGGAATGTCCCGGACATTCCAGATGATCCGCCTCTACCGGAACCTCACGGTCTCCGAAAACATGGAGCTGAGCATCCAGTGGGAGGGCCTCGGTGCGTCGGGACTGTTCACGAAGACCGACCCGGGCACCCGCCGCAGGGTGGAGTCGCTGCTCGAGTTCCTGCTCTTGGCGCCACTTCGGAACGAACGCGCCGGCGTCCTCTCCGGGGGCCAGCGACGGCTCCTGGAAATCGGCATGGCCCTGATGAGTGAACCGAGACTGGTGCTGCTGGACGAGGCCACCTCCGGAGTGAACCCCGCCCTGGTGGTCGAGATCGCCGATCGTCTCCGGGAGGTGAACCGCAGCGGCGGGGTGGCCTTCCTGCTGGTAGAGCACAATGTGCGGTTCGTGGCCGACCTGTGTCAAAGGGTGGTGGTGCTGGACCAGGGGGCCAAGCTGGCTGAAGGCACTCCCCGTCGGATCATGCATGACCCGGCCGTCGTAGAAGCCTATTTCGGCGCCGAGGGCGAGGTCCGGAAGTGACGGTCGAGAGAAGACCGCTCCTGGAGTTGCGGGATGTGTGCGCCGGCTACTTCGCAGGTCACGACATCATTTCGGATGTCAGCCTGGAGGTGGCCCAGGGTGAGATAGTCTGCGTGATCGGTCCCAACGGCGCCGGCAAGTCCACGGTGTTCAAGGCAATCTACGGGTTGGCGCGGGTGAGCTCCGGTCAGGTTCTGTGCGACGGGCGGGACATCACCAACATCGCCCCCCAGGACGCACTGCGCACGGCCGGGATCGCCATGGTGCCGCAACTCCGGAGCGTCTTCCCGCAGATGACCGTCCACGAGAACCTGGAACTCGGCATGTATGTTGAGCGTCGCAAGGCGCGGATACGAGAGCGGGTCGAGTACGTGTACGGGCTGTTCCCGAGGCTGGCGGAGCGCTCCCGGCAGGCCGCCGGCACCATGTCGGGCGGAGAGCAACGCATGCTCGAGATCGGCCGGTCCCTGATGCAGGAACCCCGCCTCATCCTGATGGATGAACCTTCCGCGGGGTTGGCTCCGGTCGTCACCCACCTGGTGTTCGAAGCCATCCGCCGACTCAACCGCGAGATCGGGCTGACCGTGTTGATGATCGAGCAGAACGCTCGCCAGGGACTGGAAGCGAGCCATCGAGGGTATGTGTTGGAGATGGGTCGCAACACCTACCGGGGACCGGCGGCGAAACTACTCACCGACCCGGATGTCCGACGGTCATTCCTGGGGATGCGCTGATCCCGACGATCCGGGGAGCCGGTGCCCGCGGTCATCGAGAAGGTGGGTGAGGGGGCGGGAGGTTCATCTTGTCTGGCCGCCCCTCACCCACGCCTGGAAGCGAGGCGGTGGTGACAGCTGGGCAATGACTGTCGCGAAAGGTCAAGGAGAACAAGCTTCACCTCCACCTGCTTCCAGGGATCGGGATCCGAAAGACCATCACACATCCCATTCATGAAGAACCGGTGTGCATATGGTGATAGGTTAGTGTAGATCGGCGGGGTCTGGCTGTGCAAAGCCCGGAACAATCCACGTTCAGGTCAACCAGAGTGAAGGATCGTCGGAGCCAAAGCCCACCAGTCTCGGATCACCCGGCCGCCAGATCCGGCTGAATCCCTCGGGTGTCGTGTAGAGAACGGCCTGGTTGGGTGTGGTATCCCGGAGTGGGTGGTGGTCCCCCGCTACCCCGTTCTAGTAGAAGCTGGATTCCTCCGCGTAGACGTGGTCCGGCAACCGGTAGCTGATTCCCGCCTCGTCGTAGGCCGACACCTCGAGCAAACCTGTGAAGTAGGTGTAGGGGTTGTTGACGAGCTTGGGAAAGCTCCTGCCCATGATCCGTCGGAGGCGCCCCAGGTTGCGGAAGTTCAGGAGCACCCCGAGCGAGCGAACATGGGGATACTTGAGTTCATCGGCCAGAGGATCACCGATGAGCGCCCTGGAGAGTTTGTAGGCGTAGTCGGTCAGCTTTATCCGGGCGTCGTGATCGGGTATGCCGGCGACATAGGGAGCGGAGGCGATCAGGGAATTGGCCATGGCGATGGATTCCAGGCTTATGGGAGGTTCAACTATGCCTCCAATCCTGAACACTCTCAGGGCCTCGTCCTCGTTCTTGAACAGGATGGTCTCGGGGATTCCCATCAGATAACCGATGTAGCGCCACACAGCCATGAAGCTGGCGCGTTCTTCCTCGTCGAAGGTCGCTCCCAGACCTTTCATGTGTTTCAGGAGCCGCGCCGAGAAAGCGGTTATCGAATACCCCAGGTGGGCAGCACTCAAAGGAAGGCCCCAGGCGTCGGCGTCCCAGTCATCGGACTCTTTGAGCAGCTGCCGGAGTTGGGCATGAATGATGCGCACGCGAACCGAGAGCTTCAGGCCGTCGCCTTGCCTGTCCAGACCGCCGGGGAGGAAGGACTCGAGCATGTGGCGGTTGTTCTGTTTCAATCGCCTCACGCCCTGGTCGCGCAGGCGTCCGGTGATGAAAAAGGACTTGCTGATGTTGGTGGCGAATCCTTCCACCAGAACGCCGCCCACGAACCCCACCAGAACCACTCTGGAGTTCCTATGGAACATCCTGATGCCGGGAACGAAAGCGGCAGTGTCCATCCAATCGGGTGGATTGTTCAGGCTGTCAAAGAACTTGACCAGAAGAGGGGGCGCATCCTTGAGCACGTCTTGATCCCCTTCCATTCCGGCCTCAATGAATCGGTGGGCGTCCTTGGTGGGAAGGGCGGCCAGTTCACCCATCATCGAGTCGGCCACCGGGTCGCCCAGGTGCATGTGCCGGACGTAGGCCTCAGCCATCTCCGGATCCACAAGCCGCGCTTTCTCGTAGCCCTCCGCATAGTCGGAAGGGATGATCATCGGCGACCTGATCCTTTATCGGTGGAGCCCATGGGCCCGCCTACTCCTCTGCTTCCACTCGCAGGTCCGGCAGCCAGCCGAGCCACGACGGCAGGTACCAGTTGCGGGCTCCCAGCACTTCCATGCTGGCGGGTACCAACACCGACCGGACCAGGGTCGCATCCAGGAACACAGCCACGGCCAACCCGAATCCTACCAACTGATTGACGACGGTCTCACCAGCCGCGAATCCACCGAACACGGCAACCATGATCAAGGCGGCGCCGGTGATCATAGCTCCCGTCGAACGCAGACCGTATGCGACGGCCTGGGCGTTGTTCCCTGTCTGATCGTAGCGTTCCCGGATGCGGCTCAGCAAGAACACGTGATAGTCCATAGAAAGCCCGAACAGGATGCTGAAAAGGAACAGGGGTATCCACGCGTCGATCACCTCGGCGCGCTGGAATCCCAGGAGGTCCGCCCCCACTCCCTTCTGGAACACCAGCACCAACAGGCCATAGGTGGCGCCAACCGAGAGGAGATTCATGATGATCGCCTTGATGGGGATGGCGATCGAGCGGAAGACGAGCATCAGCAGGATGAAGCTGAGACCGAGGACGAAGGCAAAGACGACGGGTGTGTAGACGTCGACAATCCCGTAGAAGTCGGTAGCCTCGGCCGTCACGCCCCCGACATACGCCTCGGCTTCGACGCCTTCGAAGGCCGCCGGAATGTACTCCTCCCGGATCTTGGTGAGCCTCTCCGTGGCCAGACGGCTGTTGGGCTCACCCGGGAACGGAAGCGACAGCAGAGCGAGATCCCCCGCGTCGTTGACTTCCAGCTGCGGCGGGATCGGAAAGGCCGGGTCGCCCTGGAGAAGCTGCACCAGGCGGAAGCCTGCCTGCTGCACCTGCGGGTCGGCGATGTTCGCATCCACCACGATCTCGGCCGGACTGAGCACCCCGGCAGGTGTGACCTCCCCGACCGAGAACTCCTCCTCGAAGACGATGAACGTCTCTTTGGTCTTCGACTTGTCGGGGAAGGAGTTGACGTCGTTCAGACCCGTATGGATGTCGAAGTAGAAGACCGTCAGGAAGATGAGAGGAACGCTGGTGAGGAGGATGCTGACCCAGGGATAGCGGGTGACGGCCTTGGTCACCTTCTCCCAGAACCCGTGCTCGGTGCTCTGGGGACTCCTCAGCGAGAACCTCTCCAGGAAGGGCACCCTCAAGAGGCCCACCTTCGGGCCCAGCAACGCCAGCACCGCGGGCAAGAGCGTGAGGGTGGCGGCCAATGCGGTAACGACAACCAGAATGGCCCCGAGGCCGAGCGACCGGAAGAACGAGACGGGGACGATCAGCATACCGATAAGGGCCAGCACCACGGTCGTGCCGCTGAACAGCACCGTGCGGCCCGCCGTGTCGCCGGTCTTCGCGACCGCCTCCTTGACCTGCAGACCCCTATCCAACTCTTCCCGGAAACGGGAGACGATCAGGAGTGAATAGTCGATCCCGACCGCCAGGCCGATCATGGTGATCATCATCGTCACGAAGAAAACCAATTCGAAGAACTGGCCGATGACCCCGACCGCTCCCAGCGCCAGGACAATGGCGACAATGGCCAGTCCCAACGGCAACAGGGTGGCGACGACCGAGCCGAACAGCGTCAGCAGGATGATCAACGCCACGGGAATCCCGATCCGCTCACCCTTCTCGAGGTCTTCGGCGCTCAACTCGTTGTTTTCGAAGGCCACGCTGGCGTCCCCGCCGATCAGCACCCGGAAGCCTTCCGTGCCGTCCACCTCCTGGACGAGGTGAACCACGTCCTCGACGTTCTCGGTCGCCTCCTTGAAGTCGCCCGCCAGTACGAAGCTCATGATGGTGGTCCTGCGGTCGGCCGATACGAGAAGCTCCTCGCCGCTCAGGTAATAGTGCGACCCTGACACAACCGTCTCCGGTCCCAACGCCGTGATCCGGTCATGGATGTACTCGACCTTTGCCTGGAACTGAGGATCATCGACTGTCAGTGAGGGAGACTGGACGATGACCAGTTCGTTGAGGGGGGTAGGCCCTCTTAGCCTCTCCTCCAGCAGGGCCGCTGCCTGTTCCGACTCGTAGTCGCTCCCCAGACTCAACTCGGTGGTGGTGGCGCTGGGCAGCAGGGCCTGCACAAGTCCCAGCGCCACTGCGACCACCAACACCCAAGCGCCTACGACAATCCATGGCCTGCGCGCGCTCATACGGGCCAATTTCCTCGTCACAACCGGTTCCTCCGCGGCGAGACATCCTATTTTCGATCTACCCTACCACCTGCAAAGACCTGGGAGAGAGATCGAGGCCCCCTGTCAGAGCGATTGGAGGTGCAGCGTCAGCTTGCCTGACAACGAGAGGAAATGGCCAAACGACTCCCGGTCCCTTTTAGCGGGCCCCTTCGGCCAGTCTGGTCAGATCAGCCGGATTGAGGATTCTGCCCGATGGGGAGGCCAGACCACACGGCGGAGACCATCCTGCCACTGGACCGTCACCACCCGATGGCCGACCTGGAGACCGCTGATGGGATCGAGCCTGAACGCGCCGTAGATGGTCCGGAGACCCAGGCGCCGGGCTTGGGCCAGAAGGGCGCTCTCCTCCAGAGTCCCGGCCATCCGGACACACTCCCACCAGATGACCGCCGCCGCCAGCGCCTGGACGGCCGGGTAGGGAGGAAGGGCCCCGAATCGCCGCTGATAGGAACTGGCGAACCACTCGGCGTCCGGGCCCACGTCGGGGCCGAATGCGGCGCCGGGCATCCATTGTGCCGGGCCCAGCAAACTCTCTCTCCGGTCGCCCAAAGCCTCCAGCACCTCGTCTACCCCGGCAGCAACCGACAGGACCGCTCTCCAATGGCGCCTATTCAAAGCCCTGACCATCTCCAACTCGTCTTCGAAGGACCCCACCATCGCCAACACGTCACCACCCGGAACCCGGGGTAGAGACTCTCCCGCATGGCCG
The DNA here is from genome assembly GCA_965209025.1 of Acidimicrobiia bacterium. Lineage (GTDB taxonomy): Bacteria > Actinomycetota > Acidimicrobiia > Spongiisociales > ZC4RG35 > Bin76. Next base: position 99,792 of record CBDBPZ010000001.1, read on the forward strand.
GGTTTGAACAGAACTTCAGCGCACGTCATTCGCAGGTCCCCGGCGGCGGAAACCGCTCCCCCCGCCACCTCTCCGGAAAACCCCTTCCCGGTGTGGATCACCACGATCGAGGCGACCTCAGGGTCGGCGGCGCGGATGGCTGCCAGCCCGCCCTGGAAGTACGAAGCCGCGGGAGCAGGAATGTTCACCACATTCTCGAACTCCGGCGCGGCCAGTCGAGCGGTCGCCCCACCACCGTTCCACACCAGGCGGGAGGTCGCCCGCGCCACCGCCAGAGCCGGCCCTCTCCCGTAGGGACCGAACAGCACGTCAGGCCGAGACGCCTCCGCCAGACGCACCGCCGATACCGGGTCGGGGTGGGCGTCGTACAAAGCGAGTACCACCGACTCCGGTTCGGCAACCTCGTCAGCCCACAGCCTCACCGCCCCTCCCGCCACCCGGCCGTACAACGCCAGGGGACCGGTGAGAGGAGTAACCATCGCGGCTCTGATCGGCTTCACCGTCTTACGACCTTCTTGGCTCTGATCCCCTTTAATGGGGACAACATGAGGAGATAAGCTCCAACATCAAACTTATCGCGATTGCGGCCGCCCAGGACGTCCCACATGCATGATTACAACGCTCAAGGACACATTCAGCGGTTCCTTGGGGACTTTCCCCACGGACATCTATTTGTGTTGGTGGGATACGCAAGCGTGTGGGGATTGGCTTGGCTGCATGAGAACACACGGGGGCGGCCCGTAACCCTGATCATCGGGGACACCAAGCCACACCACTTCGACAGGGCGACCAATCGTGATCGCGCCAGGGCGCTCCAATTCCTTCGGCGCAGAGATGTCCGGACCCTCAGTTGGTATCGGACCGGAAGAAGCGCCGAAGGTAAGTCAATGCTTCACGCCAAGGCCTGGGTGATCGCAGCGCCGAGGGAAAGATCCGCCACAGCGGCATTGATCGGTTCGGCCAACCTGACGAGAGCGGGAATACAGGACAACTGGGAGATGATGGCCTTGGCGGCGGACGGCGACCTGTCCCGGATCTGGAGGCAACTGGACGGGTTCGTGGAGGGCACAACCGTGAGCCGCAAACCTTGGGACGCGGAGTCCCGTCTCATGGAGGCCATTGAGGAAGGAAGGAGAGTTCAAGAACTCACCAAGGCGTTGCCGACCCCGCGACGGAGACCACCTGTGGCCAGGAAGAGAAGCGGTTGCCTCACTTTGGCGACCGCTATAGGCGTGCTGGCTGCCTGTATCGCAGGTACCCTCGTGCTCCTCCTCTAGGAGGGTAGGCTTGATAGCCTGTATGGGCCGTGGCAGAACCAGGGAGCCAAAACATCACTTCATCTCTCGGATAGCGCACTGAGCCGCGACGTCATAGACCGCCTCGCCATCCGAGAACTCACCTCCGAGGACCGTGCCGCGGCCGTGGAGGTTATCAATACCGCCGCCCGGTGGTACCGGGAGTTCCTTCCGCCTGAGGAGCTACACGACCCGGAGATGGACGAGGCCGCCTGGGAAGCCGAAGCACGCCGCATGACCTGGTGGGGAGCGTTCGTGGGCCCCACCCTGGTCGGGGTGATGGGAAGCGAGCCGATCGGGGAGGTGGCCCTGCTCCGCCACGCTTACATACTTCCCTGCCATCAGAGAAAAGGCGTGGCATCCGCGCTCGTAGAATTCATCGAGGAGCGGTTGTCGGGTGTCAGCCGGGTCATCGTGGGGACATACGCTGATAACTACAAGGCGCGGGGGATACTGGAGAAGGGAGGCTACGTTCTGTCGGCCGACTCGCAAGCCGTGTTGCGTACCTACTACGACATCCCCGAGGACCGGCTGCGGACCTCGCTCACCTACGAAAAGACACTGGGCGACTGAACCTCGGGGCGCACATCATTCTCCTTTCCAGCCTGCCCGTCACAGCCCTCCACCGCCGGGTCCAGATGGCAAGGACTGTCGGTGAAGGTAGCTAATCTGACAAGCTACAGTTAAACGTGCTGGTCCCGAGGTGGATTGGGGCAACCGTCCGTGCGCCCTGCGCGGGCCGTCCGGACGGCAAAATGCAGCCGACTCAAGAACCTCGGGAGAGGAGTTCGGTGATCGATGTCAACTGGAAATACGGGGCTCGAGACCGCCCCATTGCCTTCCCCCTTTCCTGAGGGTTGGTACTTCGTAGCACGCCGGAAGGATGTGCTGAAAGCCAAGCTCATCGCGAAGACCTGGATGGGGGAGAACATCGTGGTCTGGTGCGACGAGGACGGGCAGGTGTGCGTAGCCGAGGCCGTGTGCCCGCACCTCGGCTCCGACCTGACTCCCTCCGGGGGAGGCCGCGTCTGCGATGGCCGTCTCGTGTGTCCGTTCCATGGCTTCGAGTTCGACACAACCGGAGAGTGCGTCGCAACTCCCTACGCCAACCCACCCAGGTTCACCAGCTTGCGGGTCTTCGAGACGCGCCAGGTCGCCGACATGATCTTCGCCTGGTGGGGGATCGACGGACGGGAACCGCCGTGGCGTCTGCCCTCCGAGTTGCCGGACCAGGCCGGGTGGAGCGATCTCATAATCACCACCTTGCGGTTCCCCGGCCACCCCCAGGAGACGACCGAGAACTCCGTGGACTTGGGCCACCTGCGGTATGTCCATGGCTACGACAGTGTGAAACGCGCGGAGAAAGTGATTATTGAAGGCCCCCGCCTCGAGAGTGACTTTGATTTCAGAAGAACGCAAAAGATAGGTGGGGTTGCAAAGTTCACCACAGACGTCTCGGCCAGGACCCGCATTTATGGTTTGGGGTACTCCTATGTGAGAATCCGGGAACACTCCATCGGCATGGATTTGCGCCTCTGGGTACTGGCGACGCCCGTGGACGGAACGCTCATCGACCTGTCGCTGGCCTCCCAAGTCAAGGAGATTCGCCGACCGAAGCGCTGGATTGCGGGGATGGGTTTTCTCCCGGTGGGGCTCCGGGCGCCCCTCATGAACCGATTCATGTCCACCTTCCAACGGCATGACGTTCTACAGGACCTGGTCATCTGGGAGAAGAAGCGGTTCATACCCCGCCCGCGCCTCTGTCGTTCCGACGGGGAGATCATGCGCTACCGACGGTATTGCACCCAGTTCTACCCCGATCCGGGTGACTCGCCCAGCCCAGTCAGTATCAAAGCAGGAGGTTCGGTGGGATGAGCATTGGAGCCGACTACAAGTCGCGGCGCTCCCCGGCCGGTCCCGAATGGAAGGACACGAAATGAGCAACTTACTCGATCGGCTGCGCAGGCTGGTGACGGGTTACCCATGGATCACCATAATTGTCCTGCTCATCATCACAGTTGCACTTGGCGCAGGGTCGACGTACCGGGCGGAGCCGCCGGAGACCGCCGAGACCCTTCCCCAGGGGAGCGATGTCGCCAAGGCCTTGGCCGAGATCGAAGAACTCTTTGGAGACGCCGAGGCCCACGTCGCCACGCTCATCTTCCGTGGAGATGCGCTTACGCCCGAGGGACTCTCACAGATGGACAGCCTGATCGGTGAGGTCGTGGCCGATCCGAGCGTGGGAGACATGCTGGCGCATCCCGATCCCGTGTTCGCGCCCTCCTTCCTGGTCAGAGCCGTGCTCGGAGTGGACGGCTTCGAGTCGGTGACGCAGGCCGAAATCGATTCCGTCCGCAACGTCCCCGGGATCGGGGAAGCACTTGAGGCTACGACCGGAGTCGACACGGACGGGACGCACATAGCCATAGCCAATATCAACCTGCAGGACACCAACGACGACCGCATCTACGCTGCTTCGCGGGCGGTCCACGAGCTTGCGCTGGCAGATGAGGGTCCGTTGCAGGTGAGCAGCATCTCGCCCGTGGTGATTGAAGACGAGTACAAGAGGGCCACGGAGGAAGGGATGGCGCCGTTGGTGGGGATGGCCTTTCTTTTGATCGCGGCGCTGATTCTGGTCTTCATGCGCTCAGTCTCGGATCTTCTCCTCACCCTGGGCGGACTGTTCGTATCCATCATCTGGATCGTCGGAACAGAAGGATGGCTCGGTCCCAACGCGTTGGGTGTGGTAGGCCCTCCCAATTCCCTCACCACTATGGTGCCGATCATCCTGATCGGTCTCACGGTGGACTACGCGATCCAAATCGTCTCGCACTACCGCGAGCAACGGGTCGCCGGCGAGAAAGTGACCGGGGCCGTCCAGGTGGGACTGAGACACGTCACCATGCCGCTCACTCTTGCCGCGGTCACCACCATCGTGAGCCTGTTGGTGAACTTGTTCTCCCCGATCGGGATAGTCAACGACTTCGGCGTCATAGCAGGGTTGGGCGTGGCGATGAGCCTGACGGTGATGCTGACCCTGATTCCGGCCGGTCGGACGATCATCGACAGAAGGAAGGAAGCACGGGGAAAGCTGAAGGCGCCAAAGCCGATCTCGAATGCCCTGCCAGGCGTCAGGCCTCTGGCGGAGTTGCTGGGAAGAGAGGTCACCCGCCGGCCCACACCCTACGTCGTGGGGGTGCTGGCGGTGACGGTGGCGCTCGGATTCGCGGCGACCGACCTCGAGTCGGAGTTCAACATCCGCGACATCCTTCCGAGAGGCGGGGGATTGCTGGAGGACTTGAACACCCTGGATGCGACCATCGGCGGTTCGACGGAGATGTACAGCGTGCTCGTGAAAGCCGAGGCCACGGAGACCCGTACGCTTCTCAACCTGCACGATCTGACGAACGCCTTCGAGGACGAGAGGCTTCGCCCGGGGGCCGCGGCAGGGCCGATCATCGCGTCGTACAACCTGCTGGTTAGCGACTGGACCAACGACAGCGGAGAGCCGGGCGACAAGTACGACCCCGAACTGGCCGCGTTGCTCCAGGAAGCCTCTGCCGGAATCGAGCTGGATGCACAGAAGATGCAGGAATTGCTCGACAGGATCGAGGCGATAGATCCCGGATTGGGACGCGTCCTGGTCAACCATCCGGACGGCGCCGACGCCATGCTGATCCAATTCGTGGCTTTCGCCGGTGACACCACGCGGTCGAGGGACACCCAGCAGGAGCTCGAGGAACTCTGGTTGGGTGACGATGAAGCCCTGACGGCAACTTCGTCCAGCATCATCTCATTCACCGTCACCGACGCCATCACGGACCAGCAGACCGAGGCCATCAGCACCACCATTGCCGTGGCTTTGACCGTCCTCGCCCTCTTCTTCTGGGTGACGGTACGCCAGCCTGCGTTGGGATTCATCGCCGTGTTCCCCATCGTGCTGGTGCTGATCTCGGTGCTGGGCACCATGGCGTTGCTGGGCATCCCCTACACGCTCATAACATCCATCATCACGGCCCTCTCCATCGGGATCGGGGTGGACTACACCATCCACATGATTCACCGCTATCGCGAGGAGTACTCCCTGGCGCGCGACCCGGAGCAAGCCGCAGTCCGGACGCTCTCGATTACAGGGTCGGCGCTGCTGGGCTCGGCATTGACCACCGCGCTCGGACTGGGCGTGCTGGTGTTCTCGCCGCTGGTCGCATCCCAGCAGTTCGCCATCACCGCCGCCATCACGATCGCGTACTCGCTGGTGGTGTCCATCGTGTTGGTGCCGCCCGCCATGACCATGTGGGGGGCATACCAGAATGTGCGACTGCGCTCGAAGATGCTGCGCTGGGAGACCGAGCTTGACGAACTTGACGATGCGATCGAAGCCGTGTACGAACGCTTCGAATAGGGGACCGGAGCGGTTGCTGATCGGCTAACGGCTACCGGGGGCTACCCGACGCCTCCGGTGTGGTGAACAGAGACCTCGGTCACCGGAGAGTCAGACGCGTATCTCGTTCCTCTGCTCGGCGATGCGGAACTTCAACTTCTTGCTCGGTTTCAGCGAGGGCAGCGGGCTGAACTTGAGCTTGTAGTTGGCAGGGGCGACTTCCAGTGTGAAGTGGTGAGCCACCAGGAGCACGTTGAGGGTCAACTGCAGTTCCATCCAACGGGATCCGAGACATTTGTGGGTGCCCAGGCCGTATGGCGCGTATCCGGGGCTCTGGTGCTCGAGGCGCGGGGACAGATAACGGTCGATGTCGAATTTGAAGGGGTCGGGAAAGACGTCTTCCATGTAGTGCGCGGCGGTCTGGGCGATGTGCACCCGTGCCCCCAGCGGCAACTCGTATCCCTGGACCAGGCATGAGTTCATCACGTTCCGCATGGACATGGGGACGATCGGATAGATACGCAGAGATTCCATCATCATGCGATGGGTGACGTCGATATTCGACAGGCTGAAGTCGCGGCCATCGGGATCGCCGTCGGCGAACAAAGCGTCGGCCTCGCTCTGGACTCTGGATTGAAGGCCCGGATGCGCCGCCATGGCGTACAGGGCGAAGCTGACCGCATCCCCGAGGTACACGCTGGCAACGAGCGCTGCCCCAAAGGCGAACGTCAGGTTCGCCTCGGGTACGAACTGTGGATCGCTGGCGTGCAGGCTCAGAAAATCATCCGCCAGGTCGCGCGGGCTTCCCGCCCGCTGGGCGGGAGTATGCCCCCTCTGCACCCGTTCGAGCAATGTATCCACAGCCTTCGCCCGGCGTCTCATACCCGGCGTCTTCAGCATGAACTTGGGCAGGATCCCGATGATGTGGGTGTTCAGTGCTCGTTCCTTGAAGGTCATCAGGTCGTCGATGATGTCCTGGGAATGAACACTGACCATGAGAGGCGAGATTTGTGCGTTCACCAGTCGCCGGCACATCCTGGTGGCAGGGTAGGATTCCCCGACCTCCCAAGTCGTCATGTGTTCTCGCACCTGACCATAGACCTCTCCCAGTTGACCCGCCAGCCTTCTGCGGGAATACGCCGGCGCCATGGACTTGCGAAGCCGGAAGTGATCGGCGCCATCCAGGGAAGGCAGAACTCCATTGGCGCCATAGACCTTCTCGAAGTCCGCGAAGTAGTCCTTGGCCCTGAGGTACATGCGTCCGTTGCGGTTGACCCAATGGTTCATCTCCGGACCGGCGAGGAAGATCTTCGGACCGACAAATGGTGGGCGGAGTTGGAACACCGGGCCGTACTCCTTGGCCAGGTCCGCAAAGAGTGCGGGGATGTTCCCCTTGCGTATGTTCGAATTGAAAATCACCTTCCGCAGAGGAACAGACGGAATCTTCTTGCTCAGGGCGGAGCGGCGAAAAATCGGCCCGGAGAGGTTGTGGGAGACCGCCGCGGCGATCGACCGGCCCAACAGGTCCATGTTGCAGATGAACTCGATGCGCTTCTCCGCTTCCTCATCGAGCTGGAACATGAAGCGAAACACGTCACAAGTGTTGACCAAACAGATAATGATGATGTCCCTCGGATCGGGAATCTCGTTGTTGAAAATGGCCTGAGTGATGCGGGTCTTCACGAACTGAATTCCGCTGCCTGCCGATCCGTTGAACAGTTCGGTGTTTCCCTTGGTGCGAGCCAGCGTCCAAAAGTCCCCGTTGTGGTGTTCCAGAATCTTGCGTTCAACCAGGTGGTCCAGGGTCAGGTCAATGATCGATTCCGCACGGGGAGCAAGCCTCTCGATCCAGTATTGGGCGCTTCGTTGGACCTGATCAGCCGCGATCTCCTCCAGGACGGGGTCCAGGGCGGGATTGCCTGTTGGTTTCGGGTCCAGAAGGAACAGCGAGTCCTGGTCCGTGTCGATGCGGGCCATGAGCGAGAGCTCCGCGAGCACCGCTCCGATCACGGCGCAGTTCAGGTCCCAGCCGGGTACCTGATGAAAGTAGCCGTTCTCCTCGTTGAGAAGCATCAGTACGAGCTCATCCGCCAAACTCAACGGATTGGTTGTCACATCACTTGTAGAAAGAACCATCGCTCCGGTCTCTACCAACCGACCCAGACCACTTCAGTCCATCGTAGGGAAGGCAGTATACCTGCACCGGCGGTGGAAATGGGGCCAGTATGCGGCCAAGAACGAAGAAGCCGGTCGACCCGCATCACCGGGGAAAGGAATACTGGGCCGTATGGACGGCGCCGCCAGAGGACATCAACCCCTCGCTTTGCGGAAGCGCAAGCCGTGCATGAGACTCCCGTAATGGTTGAACGACCGGCGTGCTTCGGCATCGTCGAACGGATAATCCGCACCGATCTGTCTTGCCGCGGCGAGCCCACTCACGAAACATGTTTCCTGGCTGTTGATGAGCGTGTGGGCTCCACAGTGCCAGGTCCGCCTCTTGCCTTGGATGTAACGAAACAGATACACGAGCCAGGCAACTTGCCGCACATCGTGCACGATGTGTTGGAACCACCATCTTCCAACGACTTTCTCTCTGTCGATGGGGCTGATCGGGTTGTAGGTCACCAGGCAGGGCTTGTCAGACCGATTGGCCCATGGCTGCTGGTTGTGCATGATGTAGGTGATCTCATAGTTGTCCGGCCTAACGCCGTACTGCTCGATGTGGTTGCTGCGGGTCTTCAGAGGCCTTACCTCGTTATCGGGAAGGACCGAGGAGTCCGAATGGACCACCGTGTGGTTGTGAAGTTCGCTCTCGTAGCGGATCGACGAGAGAATGTAGCGTTCCAGCATCGTGGGCCGGTCAAGCATCATCAGCGTCTGGTTCGCATTGCATGCGAACACCACTTCGTCGAACGCCTCCTCGGCGCCGTCTTCATCTTCAACCACCACACCGGTTGACGACCTATACACCTTCCGCACCGGCCGGTTGAGGTATATCTTGTCTCCGAAGTTTGCCGACAGGTTCTCGTAGATCCGTCTCGTCCCCTGGTCCCATGTCTGCATGGGCGTGGCGGTTTCGATGTCGAAGAACTCGAGATACCTCGAAAAGAGAGCCGCAGGCATGTCGAATACATTCGTGGCCATCAGGAAGTTGACGAACATAGGCTTCAGTACCTTGTACCTGAAGTCACCGGAGAAGCCTCCCAGGTTCAGGACCGTCCCCATGCTGACGTAGTTGAACGGGTTCAGGGCGTTCAGAAACTTCGACCGGGAACGGGTCAGACCGCCGAACCAGTGCAGGCGTCTGAGGAGTCTTTGGAACTTGGCGATCTCGGCTTGAAGCTGATCTCTGATCTCGGAGTCGAAGTCGTGAGCGTAAACCTGGCCGCGGTACTTCACGCTGTAACTGAACCTGGTATCGATCAACTCGATGCCGAACTGCTCCATCAAAGAGACGATGTGCTGATACACCGACGGGATGCAGGCGGTGACCGATATGTCAAAGGGAATTGTGCTGCCGTCCCCCTGGGGCATCTCGGCTGTTACCGCATTCCCGCCAATCCGGTCCTGGGCCTCGAACAGCCGGAAGTCAAACCGGTCCGGGTGGTGATGCAGCCCCCACGCGGCGGCCAACCCTGAAATCCCTCCACCGACGATCGCTATGCGCCGCACTGCGTCCCGGATCCGCCGGTTGCCATGAAACCTCCATCCTACAAACCTTCTCACCTGCCGGAAGGTCGCGAATGATTCTCCGATAACCCGCTGCCAAAGGCTTGTCATTTGTCCCAGGCTCGCTACACACTGAACCAACAAACATGAAGGGTGACCCGGGCCACCGTCATCAGATGATCTCGCTTCGGGAAAGCGACCATCAAAACAGCGCTTCTCCGAAACGGGATCAACCAGCCGAAAACTGAAGACGTTTCAGTCCGGACAGGCGCGCGCCTATCCGAAAATTCGCGACGGTCAGGAGGCGGCGGGTCGGGAGGGGAAGCCCAAATAGGGGCCACATCGGTCCAAGAGTGGAAAAATCTGGCTGGTGAGGGCAGGGGCCAGGGCGGGGTGACGGGCAGAATCCAGAGCTGGATGACGGGAGGGAGCCTGGGCTATTTTCTTTGTTTGGCCGGGTACAGCGCCCGGCGGCGTGGCTGGTGTTGGAGTTTGGGGCGCGGTGGGCGGGCTTGTTTGGTGGGTGGTGGTGGTCGTAGTTGGTAGGCGCCGGTGGGGGTTTGTTCGATCTGCCAGTTGCGGTCGTGGACGTTGTGGTGGCATCGGGAGCAGAGCAAGCACATGTTGTCCAAGTTGGTGGGGCCTCCGTCCTGCCAGTGGACAATATGGTGCGACTGACACCATGCTGCTTTGGCGCCGCATCCTATGCATGCCCGGTCGCGGGCTATGAGAGCGGCGCGTTGGGTGGGGCTGGCTTTCCGCCGGGCCATACCCAGGTCCATCGGCACCGACGGTCCCCCGAAGATGGCCGGTAAGATCTGCGCGTCACATGCCAACCGTCGCAACTCCCCTGCAGGGATGGGAGTGCCGTTCTCCAAACGAGCCTTCTGTAGTTGCCGGCTGACAGCGTCGTAGTCGGCAATCACCAACAGTCTCACGTCCTGGGAAGGTCCGTCTTTGTTTCCGCCTGGGCGAGTGAGCAACAGAGCCAGGGCGTCTGCCATCCGTTGGGTGGGGGTGGCCCGATTCTGCGGGTCCTCTTCTTGCCAGAGTTCGTTCATCTTCTTCGACAGCGCGGTCTCTATCCGTGCGCCGGTGATCGGATCGAACCTTCCGTAGAGAACGGTCATTCCATCTTCGATGGCGGTGCGGATCCTGGCGAACCGCTGGGATCGCTGATGCTCCAACTTGGAGATCCCGTCATCTGTGGAGCGTTGTTGTTCGTGTTTGCGGACCGTGGCGGCGAACTTATCGGGGGACTGGTTACGGGCGTCGTCCAACAGTTCTTTCTCGTCTATGGTTCCCCGTTGGTTGGCGCCGGCCAGGATCCGCGCGTTGTCGTATGGGATCTCCCCATCACGCAATCCCTTTGACGTTTCGGGGAGTTTCTCGAGTTCCCGGGCGGTTTCTATTTCCAATCGTGCCCGCCGGCGGCGTTTCTTGCCCCTCTCCCGCAACTCCGCCTCGGTCAACTCCGTTCCCTCCCGGCGCTGCAGCTCGGCCAGAGCTTCGGCGCGGATCCCCGCCAACTGGTTCTCCCCACGAATAGTGGACAGCACCCGATCCCGAAGCTCTGCCACCGTCGCCTCACCCACCGACACAGTCGGCGGCAAAACCCGCGCCTGGTTGGCGACCCGACGGTCATTAGCTGCTTTATCCATGACATCAGTATGCCCACCGTGTGTGACAAAACAATATCGTATATCCCGAAGTTGGCAAAAGTCTCTCAGACTAATCGGCAGACCGAGGAGTAATTCCACAGGTTCCCGACTTCTCCGACCTCCTTCGACGGGGGCAGAATCAGTTCGGGGACGCCTCCACCAGATGACAGGAGACGAGCCGACGGCCGCCCTTGTCTTCGAGCGGTGGGTGAGGGGTGGTCCGGCAGACATCGGCCGCCTGGGGGCAGCGATCGACGAACCGGCACTCGGGAGCCGGGTTGACCGCCTTGCCGATGCCTCCCTTGATGCGGACCTCGGGAGGAGGCAACGCCGGATCGGGGACCGGGACGGCCGAGAGGAGCGCCTGCGTATAGGGATGGAGCGGATTGGCCAGCAACTGCTCGGTTTCCCCGATCTCCACCACCTTCCCCAGATACATCACCGCGATGCGGTCGCACATGTACCGGGCCACCGCCAGGTCATGGGTGATGTATAGATAGGCCACGCCCATTTCCTTCGCCAACTGCGACATCAACTCCATGATCGAGATGCGAATGCTGACGTCGAGCATCGAAGTCGGCTCGTCGGCCACCACCAGACGGGGTTGCAGAATCAGGGCCCTGGCGATCGCAACCCGCTGCCGCTGCCCGCCCGACAACTCGTGGGGAAAGCGGAACATGAATGACTCCGGCGGCGCCAACCCCACCTTGCGGAGCATGTCCCTGATCTGTTCTTCCCGGGTGCTCAGATCCCCGATCCGGTGGATCAGAAGGGGCTCGGCAATCGTCTCGTACACGGTACGGCGCGGGTTGATCGACTCATAGGGGTCCTGGAAGATCATCTGGACCTGGCGGCGAAACCCGGTCCGCTGGTCGGAGCGGAGATCGACGACATCCATCTCCGTGCCATCCGGCTGGCTTAGAAGAATCCGGCCCTCGTTGGGTTGCTCCAAGCGGACCAACATGCGGCCTGTGGTTGTCTTCCCGCATCCCGACTCTCCGACCAGTCCCAGACTCTCCCCCGGTCCGATCTCGAAGTCGACGTTGTCCACCGCATGCACGAACCCCGTACTGCGGCGGAAGAAGCCCGCCGACACCGGGAACAGCTTACGCAGCCCTTCCACCCTCACCAGGCTCATGGGAGTTGCTCTCCCATCTCGGGAACCTGCTCGGAATTCCAGCATGCCGCCCACTGCGAGGGCCCGATCTGAATCATCGGAGGCTCGTCGGTCCGACACTGCTCCGTAGCCCAGGGACAGCGAGGATGGAACCGGCAACCCGAAGGAGGCGCCAGCAGGTTGGGAGGAGTCCCCTCCAGGGACACCGGACGACGGCGCGGCCCGGTCACCGACGGTATGGACGACAGCAGCAGATAGGAATAGGGATGCCGCGGCCGGTGGAAGACATCCCGGGTCGACCCGATTTCCACCAACTTGCCGGCATACATGACCCCGATCGTGTCGGTCACCTGGGCAATGACGGCCATGTCGTGGCTGATGTACAGCACCGACAGCCCCAGGTCCTCCTGTATCTCTTTCAGCTCCTCGAGAATCTGGGCCTGAACGATGACATCCAGGGCGGTGGTGGGCTCATCAGCGATGATCAGCTTCGGCTCACACGACAGCGCCATGGCGATCACTGCCCGCTGGCGCATCCCTCCCGACAACTCATGGGGGTAACGCGTCTGCACCGCCGGATCGAGCCCAACCAGTTCGAACAGGCGCTCAACCCGCTGGTCCATCTCCCTGGGATTGAGCGGGGGATCGAAGTGCTGGTACATGGCTTCCCGGATCTGGTCTCCCACCCGGTAGACGGGATTCCAGGCGTTCATCGCCCCCTGGAAGACCATCGAGATCTCCGCCCACCGGTGCTGCCGCATTTGCTCGTCGGAGAGACCCAGCAAATCCACGCCCTCCCAGTGGACTGACCCCGATTGGTACCTGGCGTTCTCGGGCGCCAGGCGGAGGAGAGACAGAGCGACTGAAGTCTTGCCGCATCCCGACTCCCCGACTAGGCCCATCGCCTCGCCTCGTCCCAGTGAAAAGCTCACGTTCTCCACCGCGGAGACCTCCCCGGCGTCGGTGTCATAGCGCATCACGAGAGCGTCGACCTCCAGCAGTGGCGCCCGGCCGGCGGAGATCTCCAGGGGAAGCTTTCGGGTGGTCATCGTCTACGCAACCTCGGATTGACTATCTCGTCCATCCCCCTTCCCACCAGAAAGAACGCCCCGGACAGAAGAGTCACCGCCATACCTGCGGGAATCGTCAGCCACCAGAAGTCGGCTACCTGCAGCAGGTATCCCTGGGTTCTTGCCAGATTCATCATCAAACCCCAAGAGGTGTCGGTGTTGAAGATTCCCAGGAAAGACAGGACCGCTTCGGATTGGATGGCGCCGGTGACCGTGAACATCATGTAGAGGACACTGAGGGGCATCACGTTGGGGATCAGGTGATAGAAGATGATGTGTCGCGCCGACCCTCCCGCTACCCGCGCGGCGTCGATGAACGGCTTGACTTTCACTGCCAGAGCCTGCGATTTGAGGACGATAGCCGTACCTCCGAAACCGGAAAGCACCCCGATCACTACCGCCAGATGCCAAAGCTGGTAGGTGAAAACCGCCCCGATAACGATCAGCAGAGCCACGCCGGGGATCATTATCAAGAGGTCGGCAAGCCGCATCAGGGCAGAGTCCACTATCCCTCCGAAATAAGCCGCCACCGACCCGATGGTGGTGCCGATTACTACCGTCACCACCGCCGCCATGATGCCCAGGAAGAACGAGGCGCGCGCTCCGTGCATCAACTGCGACAGTATGTCGCGACCCAGCGGATCGGTCCCCAGCCAGTGCCGACCGTCGGGAGGGGCGGGCTGCAACGGCAACTCAAAGGTGTCGCCTATTCGTAGGGTGTCGGGAATCCGTCCGTCCAAGAGGACCGCTCTCTGGTCGATCTCGGTCTTGGGGTCGGTTATGCGTTCCACCATGGTCATTGTGCGGGTGGGTGGATCGAGTTCCAGGCCCGTGACCGGGTCATACACCGCCGGAGTCCAGAACCCCGTGGCGAAAAATATCGTGGGCATCACCGCCATGATCCCCCAGAATGCGATGATCACCAATCCGAAGACACCGATCTTGTTGCGGCGAAAGATCTTCCAGTTGTCCCGAGAAGATCGCCGCATCAGAGCTAGGCGGATCTTCCACCAGGAATCCACCTCTCCGCCGATCGCAACCGAGACCAGTGGATCCTCTGACCGCGTATCTTCTGGGAGACTCGGCATCTCAGCCATGTTCGGTCACCCTGATGCGCGGATCAAGCAACCCGTACAGCACATCTACCACGAAGTGCCCGATCAGCGCCAACACGCCGATGAAGGCAAAGGCCCCAACCGCCACCGGAATGTCCTCACTCAAAACCGATGAGATCAGGATCTCGCCCATGCCCGGCCAGGAGAAGACCGCTTCGGTGATGACCCCTCCGTCGATCACGGTGGCCACCGCCAGGACCAGCGAGGTTACCACCGGCAGAAGGGCGGTTCGCGCCGCGTGGCGATCCCGGATCATTCCCTCCGGCAATCCCTTGGCCCGGGCGGTGAGGATGAAGTCCTCCCGCAGCGTCTCCAGCATGGAACTGCGGGTCAGGAGCATCACTCCGGCGAAGGCGATGAGGGTCAGGGTCAACACCGGAAGGATCATGTGAAAGGCGATGTCCCCGGCGTAGACCCGCATGGCCTGGCCCGACTCGGTCCCGAACCAGTAGAAAATGAACCCGGCTATCACCACGGCGCCGCCCCCCCACCGAAGGATGCGTTCCAGCGCCCGACTATGGGACCGATGCCCTGCGAAACTCGCTGCGAACATGGCGATGCCGGTGATCAGAGTCACCCAAAAGAGACGCATGAACACCTGATTCGCCGCGAAAGGCGCATCCCTCCACTGCTCTGGGTCGAGAAACTTGGAAATGGGCAGCCAACCCAGTTGGACGCTGAAGAACCAAATCAGCATGAAAGCGAAAAACGGCAGGAACATCGAATAGAGCCCCACCCCTCCGATGGTGACCGCCATCTCGCCTCGATGCCCGCGTCGCCAGGCCAGGTATTTGCCGGCCACAAACCCGGCCCAGTAGTAGGTGACCAGAGCGGTTAAGAACAGCACCAAGGTACGGGGCAGGCGCTCGCCGATGATGTCGACCACCGGCCTCGGGTACTGGTTGAAAGAGACCCCCAGATCACCCTGGAAGAAGTTGAACATGTAGTCGCGGAACTGGATCAGCACCGGTTTGTCGAGACCGAGCCGTTCCATCGCCACCTCCCTGGCCTGGGGCGGGATGTTGGGGTTTCCCGCATACTTCAACGCCACCGAGTCTCCCGGAAGGATGTAGAGCAGGAACCAGGTCACCGTAAGGAAGACCAGAAAGAGCAGCACCATCTGGATCAACCGGCGCGTCACATACCGGATCAAGTTTCTATGCCTTCAACTTCCTGCTCCCTCTAACTGGAAACCGGGGGGAGCCGCCCCAACGGACGGCTCCCCGCAGTCAGGTTTGTGCTATCGATCAGCCGATCGTCACCACTGCCGTCAACGCCCCGACGGCTTGCAAACCGTCGAGGATTGCCGTGTAGGGGAAGGTGAGCTGGTTCGAGTACGCCTCGATCAACGGGGTGTTGAACAGCGTCACGTAAGGCAGGTCCTGGGCGATGATGGCGTCGGCCTGGTGGATCAGGTCACGCGCCTCTGCCAGAGTCTTGGCCTTGTCAAACTGACTCGCCAATTCATCGAAAGCGGGATTGGAATACCCGGGCGTGTTGAACCCGCCCAGTGCCGAGTCGTACTCGGACCGGAAGAAGTCGAACACGTGGTCGGGGAACGGAGTGAGTCCCCACCCCAGGATGTATATGTCCCAGAGCAGCGGGTCGCCCACGAACACCTTGTCGACGATCACCGAGAACCCGGTGGGCTCGGCCTCGAGCGGGATGCCCAGATCGGTGGCCCACTCTTCGATGAAGAGTGAATAGGTGGCCCTCATCGGGTCGTAACCGGGTCCGGGAGCGAGCAGGGTGAGATCAGGGATGGTCTCCCCGCCGGGACCCCTCAGGCCTTCGCCCTTGGGAATCACGTCGCGGTTGCCCTCGTCCCAGGCCGGCTCCACGTCCCAGGTCCAGCCGGCGTCCTTGAAGATCTGCACGGCCGAAGCCACTCTCTCCTGGGTGCTCTGGCCGGCGCACGGCGCCGTGATGTTGGGGTTATACCAGTAGGCGTTGCCGGGTGGGACCAACGAGTTGATCGAGTAGGCCGTGCCTCCCAGCACCGTGTTCGCCACGAAGTCCTTGTCGATCATGCAGGCCAGCGCCTTCCGGAAACCCAGATCGTTCATCGGGAACTTCCGGGTGTTGTAGGCCATATACCGCATCCCGTTCTGATCGTTCACCGCCACCTCGAGGCTGGGGGCTGCCAGGATCTCGTTGCGGAGACCGGCCTGCAAACCGAGCGGGTTCAGCAGGAAGTCCACTTCCCCCTCGGTGAGCGCCAGGACGGCGGCGTTCTGATCGGTGTAGATGGAGTAGATGCTCTCGGAAATGAACGGGCCTTCGGTGTAGTCGGCCAGCACGTCTCCACCGGGATCGCCACCCCAGTTCTCGGTGGCGCCGGCCTTGGTGTACTCCACCGCGCCGGAACTGTAAACCGTGTACTGGCTGCCGGCGTCCCAGTAGTCCGCCAGGGCCACGTTGCGCCAGAAGGCGCCCGGTTCCCACTCGGCGGAGTCGAAGGCAGACGCGTTGGGAGCGCCCAAGCCGGAGGCTGCGTAAAGAGTCTCGAAGTCATCGGAAGCATCGACGACCGGGCTCCAGAAAGCCTCCTGGAAAATGGTTGCCAGACCCACGGAAAGCGGCCAGATGGCTAGCCCAGGCTCGTAATTGAAGGTGATCTTGACGGTCAGGTCGTCCAGGGCCTCTACCGCCGACACGCCATTAGACGATTCGTCGTCCTCGGTGGCGGGATCGTCGTCCCGGGCCAAAGGCCAGATGCTGACGAAGTTACCACCCAGACCGTTGTACTTCTTGATGGTGTTGAAGGTGAACACCGCGTCGTGGGCCGTGATGGGCGTTCCGTCCGACCAGGTCACATCCGAACGCAGGTTCACGGTGACCGAGTAGGCATCGCCGTCAGCCTCCACCTGAGGGGGACTGGGGTCGGAGGCCAGCGCCGGCACCACCGTGTAGGTCGGGCCCTGATAGGTGTACAGCGAGATCTGGCCCGGAATCACGTAGGTGTTCCAGATCTCGGCCTCGGTGTCGAGAGCCGCCCACGGGTTGTCGGTGGTGGGAGCGGAGAATATGCCCAGCCGGTAGGTGGCGGCCATCGGCATCTCCTCGGGCTCATCCATCTCCTCGGGCTCATCCATCTCCTCGGGCTCATCCATCTCTTCCGGCTCATCCATCTCCTCGGGCTCATCCATCTCTTCCGGCTCATCCATCTCCTCGGGCTCGTCGGGAGCCGCGGTGGTTTCCGGGGCAGGCGCCGCGGTGGTTTCGGTAGCGGGAGCGGCGGTGGCCTCGGGGGCCTCCTCGTCCTCTCCGCATGCTGCTGCCACCAAGGCGAGCACTGCCAAGAGACAAAGCAATTTTGTCCTTAATCTCATGGGTTGTCTCCTTTCTCACGTCGTTACAAGGCTTACTTTGGTAAGGGGTAAGATACCCGACTGACGGAGTTAGTGACCCCCGGATCGGCATTGAATATTGGCCACCCGGAATCGACCTGTCTGCCAGGGGGTCCACGCCACTATTCAACGTTCCGGCGTGTGGCACAACCTGCGCCGCTCGCTTTTCTTTCCGATCCTTCACAGATGCTCCGATGCAAGCGTTTTCGCCGCCATTTCACCGGTCTTTACGCCGCTCTGATAAGGTCATAATCCGGAGGCGGCTGAGACAGATAGGAGGAGCAGATGGCCCGCATGTACTTCGAGGAGGACTCGGACCTGGCGTTTGTCGCCGACCAGACCATCTGCATCGTGGGCTATGGCAACCAGGGTCGCTCCCAGGCCCTCAACATGCGGGACAGCGGGCTCTCGGTTGTGGTGGGTAGCCGTCGCGACGCGTCA
This sequence comes from Acidimicrobiia bacterium, assembly GCA_965209025.1. Taxonomy (GTDB): domain Bacteria; phylum Actinomycetota; class Acidimicrobiia; order Spongiisociales; family ZC4RG35; genus Bin76. Next base: position 117,891 of record CBDBPZ010000001.1, read on the forward strand.
TACCGGGCGGCCGTGGAGGATGGCTTCGCGGTGTTCCCCGTCGGTGAAGCGGTGAAACGTTCCAATGTCATCTTCCTGCTGGTCCCCGACGAGGTAATGCCCCAGGTCTACGAGCGGGACATCGCCACAAACCTCGAATCGGGCGACATGCTGGTCTTCGCCAGCGGTTATAACATCACCTTCGGCCTGATCGAGCCATCCTCCGACGTCGACGTGGTTTTGATCGCTCCTCGAATGATCGGCGCGGGAGTCAGGGACACCTATCTGAGCGGTGAGGGCTTCCCCAGTCTCGTCGCCGTCCACCGCTCGGCCACCGAGACCGCCTTCGAGCGGATGCTGGCCCTGTGCGAAGGGATAGGGTCCGCAAGGATGGGTGTGATCGAGTCCAGCTTCCTCGAGGAGACGACCGTGGACCTGTTCGCCGAACAGGTGGGTTTCCTCTACGCGGTGCGCCGTTACTGCGAAGTGCTGGTGGAGGCCGGGTGCAGTCCCGAAGCGGCCATGCTGGAGTTCTACGCGTCGGGCGAGGGCATCGAGACTGCCAGGGCGTATCGCGACATCGGACTCTGGGACCAGATCACGCTTCATTCCCGCACCAGCCAGTTCGGGCAGGAGGTGACCAGCCGGCTGTCACCTCAGGAGGAGGAGGCCGAGCGGGCCAGGCTGAGAGCGATCATCTCCCACATCCAGGACGGCTCTTTCGCCCGGGAGTGGACAGCCGAACAGCAGGCCGGGTTCCCCGAGTTCAACCGAGTTAGGGCCTTGAACATGGCCCACCAGATGCGGGAAGCCGAAAGGGAACTCTACAAGGTGCTGGGCCGGATACCGGACGACGGCTAGGACGGCCCTGCCCAGCCTCCGATGGGGCGGTCGCGCCAGAGAGTGTCACACCTCCGCCGTAGGTTGGAACGTGTGAAAAAAATCAGCCAGATCAACAAAAAACCTTGCTAAGTCGCGAATTATCGGAAATGCCTGCTAGACCGGCAACCCGTCTCCCAGACCGTGAAAACCACCGCTAAGTCGCGAAGACCCTCTCTTTACCTTGAATAGCACAGCTTCTGCACCCCGCCCCTCAGCGCAAGGCCCCGCCCACATGGTTCAAGACCCTTACCCGGAAGACGATTACCTGGATCAGCCGCCCCCGGAGCGGCGGCGAGGCAGGGTGGGGCGGGTGCCCCCTCACTCCCGGGAGGCGGAAGAGTCTGTGCTGGGGGCCATTCTCCTGAGCCGGGACGCCACCAACAGGGTGATGGAGATCCTGGACACCGACGACTTCTACGAGCCGATCAACGGACTGGTGTTCGAGGCGGCCCGCCGACTCTTCGACGAGAGCCGGGCCATCGACGTGCTGACCCTGGCCGAGGAATTGAAACGCACCGACTCGCTCGAGCGGATAGGCGGACATGAACGGCTGGCGGACCTGAGCCAGAGCGTTCCCAACGTCGCGCACGCCGATCGTTACGCGGCGATCGTAGAGGAGCATTCCCAGAGAAGGCGGCTGATCGAGGTGAGTCAGCGGGTGACCGATCTGGCCATGAACCTCGACAGGACCACCGAAACGGTGATCGACCAGGCAGAGCGAATGATGCTGGAAGTCAATGATGAAGTGGTGGAGGAAGGGCTCCAGCATGTCAAAGACCTGATGAAAAGCGTCTTTGACAACATCGAAAACCAAGAATACCAGCTCCCTGGCCTTCCCACCGGACTCACGGATCTCGACGACAAGCTGATGGGTCTCAAACCGGGGACGTTCGTGGTGGTGGCGGGACGACCGTCCATGGGCAAGTCGGCGTTCGCCCAGACCCTCGCCTCGAACACGGCCCGGGATGGAGGGGTGGTCGCCCTGTTCTCCCTGGAGATGTCCAAGGAGGAGGTGCTGACCCGCCTGCTTTCCATGGTGAGCGAGGTGAACTCCTCCCGAATCCGCGCGGGAGTGGCTAACAACCTGGAACTGTGGGACAGATTGCTGGAGGCGGGAGGCAAAATCCACGACTGGAAGCTTTACCTGGACGACAGCCCGGAGCCGACGGTCACCGAAATCCGGGCAAAGTGCCGCCGACTCCGCTACGAGGAGGGACTCGACCTGGTCATCATCGACTACCTGCAACTGATGCCCTCGGCGGGAAGCTCCGGTTCACGTAACACAGATAACCGCCAGCAGGAAATCGCCGAGGTTTCCCGCTCCCTCAAGGGTCTGGCCCGGGAGTTGGGCATCCCGGTGATCGGCGTCTCGCAGCTGAACAGGGCAGTTGAGCTTCGCAAGGACAAACGTCCCATGCTGTCCGACCTCCGGGAATCGGGGGCAATAGAGCAGGACGCCGACATCGTGCTCTTTCTCTACCGGGACGAGTACTACAACCAAGACGACCACAGGGTCCGGAACCTTGCTGAGGTTCTCATCGCCAAGCACCGCTCGGGGCCGACGGGAAAGGTCCTTACCACCTTCGCCAAGGAGTACACGCTCTTCCGCAATCACGCGGGTCCCGCCCCACCGGACGTATACCAGCAGACCTATTAAGGCGCTCCTGACGGCCGGGTGACCTCAACCGGTCGTGGTCTCGGTGTCCTCGCCTGGCGGTTCCGTCTCCGGCACGGTGGTGTCGGTCGTCGTGACACCCTCGGATCCCCCCGATATCACCACCACCACCTGGCTGCCGATGTCCACCTGCTCACCGGCGCCCGGCTCGGTCCGGATCACACCACCCGCCGCGACCGTGTCGGAAGCCTCAACCACCTCCACCCAGGTCAAACCCAGGTCCGTAAGATTCGCGTAGGCCTCGACACTGGGCAGTCCCACCAGGTCGGGCACCACCAGCAACCCCGGACCCTGGGAGATCACCACCACCACCTGGTCGGAGGCGGCAACGCCCCCACCGGCTCCCGGCTCGGTCCGGATCACCTGACCCACCGGCACATCATCGGAAACCTCGCTCGTCTCCGCCCACCTCAAACCCGACTGGGCCAACACCGAGAGCGCCTCGCTGGCAGCCAACCCCGCCACATCCGGCACCACCAACAACTCCGGGCCCTGGGAGATCACCACCACCACCTGCTCGGTGGCGGTAATGCCCCCACCGGCTCCCGGCTCGGTCCGGATCACCTGACCCACCGGCACATCATCGGAAATCTCGCTCGTCTCCGCCCACCTCAAACCCGACTGGGCCAACACCGAGAGCGCCTCGCTGCCGGGCAACCCCGCCACATCGGGCACTACCAGCAACCCGGGGCCGGTCGCAACCATCAGGTCGATCGGGGTGCCCGATGGCAACAGGGGGCCGGGCAGGGGATCCTGATCGAAGACCGTCCCCACCTGCCAACCGCTGTCCTCGACGAATTCGATCTGACCCACGGTGAATCCCTGGGCCAGGATGAGGCTCTCGGCGGTGCCCTGGGTTTGGCCGATGACCAGAGGGATTGCGAACCTCTCCAGACCGCTGGAGACCACCACTTCCACCTCGGTGCGAGACTCGACCCGCTCCCCCGCCGCCGGATCGGTGGCGATCACCCTTCCCTCCGGCATCTCCTGGCTGTTCCGGCGTACGACCCGAACCAGCAGCCCCGACTCCTGGATCGAGGAGAAGGCATCCGTCTCCCATCTACCCACCACGTCGGGGATGGCGACCATCACCACACCGGGCTCCGGCTCGGGGGCCTGCAACAGCGACCAGACCACCCAGCTCAGGCCGGCCAGGGCTGCCACTAACACGAAGACCCCCACAACAAACGGCAGAGGCACGGGTCGTCGCTCCTCCATTGGGGGGTAATAAGGCTGAGGAAGCACTCTTCCCGCGCTCCGAGACGATCCCGCCGAGGCTCTCGACACCGCAACGGGCTGGCGCACCACCACCTGTTCGGGAACGATGACCGGAGCGGGTCGAGCCGGTGCGTCGCTGGCTATGCTCTCCCCTCGCAACCACGCCTCCAGATCGTGAAGAAACGGGTCGGTGTCCTGGTAGCGGCTGTCCGGGTCCTTGGCAAGGGCTCGAAGAACGATGGCGTCCAACTCCGGGGGGACCTCGGGATTGTGGGAGGAGGGGGGAGGAACTTCGGTGGAAACATGCTGGTAGGCCACGGCCATGGGGGTCTCACCTTGAAAGGGAGGGCGGCCCACCAGCATCTCGTACAGGACCACCCCCAGCGAATAGATGTCGGATCGTCGGTCGGCAGAGCGGCCTTGAGCCTGCTCCGGACTGAAGTATGTGGCTGTGCCGATTATTGAACCGGTACGGGTCAGGTCCGTTGAGTGATTCCATGCCCGGGCGATTCCGAAATCGGCCACCTTCACCGTCCCGTCGTTGGTGAGCATGATGTTGCCCGGTTTCACATCGCGGTGGATGACGCCCAAGCGGTGAGCCGTGGCCAAAGCCAGAACCACTTGGCGGGTTACCTCCACCGCCTTCCGGGGACGAAGGGGCCTTCCCTCGGTGATGAGGTCCCGCAGACAGTCTCCTTCCACCAACTCCATCACCATGAAGTACGAGCCTTCCGCTTCTCCCCAGTCATAAATGCCCACGATGTTGGGATGGTTCAGATTGGCCGCGGACTGCGCTTCGCGGCGAAATCGCCGCACGAAGGACTCGTCCTCCGAGTGGGACTTGGGAAGGAGTTTGACCGCCACCCGCCTGCCGAGGGCAACGTCCACCGCCAGATACACATCCGACATGCCCCCTTTGGCCAGGTGGCTTACCAATCGGTAACGATCAGCCAGGGTGTAGGGGAGTTCCATCTCCTAGGCGATGATAGAAACCGCCCTGTCCCATCGGGCGTCGTTTCCCCGACTCCCTCCGGCGAGGGGACTAGGTTCGCTGCAACCAGTAGGAAAGCAATTCCGAGGCGACAGGCGCCGCCGCCGTCCCTCCGGTCACCGACTCTCCGAATTCTCCTCCCGGTTCAATCATCACCGCTATGGCGATGGTGGGCGAGTCCACCGGAGCGAATCCCACAAACCAAGCGTGATTGCGCCCATCCGCATCCTGTCCTGTGCCGGTCTTTCCGGCTACTCGGTGGCCCGCCACCGTGGCTTCCCGGCCGGTGCCTTCCGTAATCACACGCTCCATCATGCGGGCCACCGACGCTGCCGTCTCCGGGGTTATCACCCGGCTCGCCGGCGGGCTTTCGGGCCTCTCGATCACTTCCCCGTCTGCATCCATCCAACTCGCAACCAGGTAGGGGGGCGCCTTCATCCCTCCATTGGCCACCACCGCCGCAACCGAAGCCATGTGGAGAGGCGAGGAAAGGGCCAACCGGCCGGTTCCGGCGGAAGCCAGCAGGCCGAGATCGGATGATCGCTCCCCCCCGAAGGACGGCACCGGAGTTTGCAGGGCGAAACCCATCTCCGTCCCGAACCCGAATGCGGCGGCGTAGGCGTCCATGATCTCCGAGCCCATCTCCAGGGCCAGTTCGGCGAAGGCGAGATTGCAGGAGAGCACGAAGGAGGTGAGCAGGCTGACCTGCGGAGAGTCTCCGCATGGAACGTTCCCCGGATTGGTGATGACCAGAGAAGCCGCCGGGACCTGCCACACCCCGCGGTCCTCGAACAAACTCCCGATGTCGGCAGTCTCAGTGTCCAGGGCGGCGGCGGCGGTGACAACCTTGAACGCCGATCCAAGGGGATACAAGGCGTTGGCAGCCCGTTCTGTCACTGGAATCGCCGGTGAGGAGACCAGCGCCAGTATCTCCCCGGTGTCGGGACGGATCGCAGCCACCGCTCCCCTGCGGCGGGTCAGGATCTCGTAGGCTCTCTGCTGCAGATCGGCGTCCAGGGTTATCTGCAGTCCCCGCGGACGGAGATCCTCACCAAACATGGCTGCCATCAGGTCGGAGACGCTCAGGTCGCGGCGGGAACGCAACTCGTCGGCGTAAATCTCCTCCAATCCACCTTGCGAGGCCTCCGTTCCCACCACCGACGCGAAGGCGTCCCCCGCGGGGTATCTCCTGTTGTAGGACCGGAAGCTCTCGGGATCCTGCTCGGAATAGGCCAGGACCCTTCCCCCGACGGTGCTGATCGTCCCCCTCTCCTTTCCCGCCTGAAGGAGAGCCGTCCGTCGGTTGTCGGGATGGTCCCGGTAGCGATCGGCGGCCAGCAACTGATGCCATGTGGCCCCCACAACCAAGACAACCATCCCAACCATCAGGAACAGGGCAATCTGCCGGATAGGGCGATTCACAGTGGCCCCTGCTCCTCATGGCTGATCCTCACCAGCAGCGCCATCGCCAGCCATCCCGCCAGCAGGGGGATGCCCCCGTAAGCCAGGAAAGGCAAGCCCAGATCGGTTGGGGGCAGCAGACGCTGGAGGCCCCCGGCAACCGCCAGGAACATCAGACACAAGAGAAAGGAGAGCGCGGCGGCAGCCACCTTGCTGAACAGGTCACGGGAACCGATCGACACTCCCACCCCTGCCGCGGTCACCAGCCCGTACAGCACTATCACCGCTACCGTTCCCGCCAAACCGAGTTCCTCCCCCAGAGCAGCCAGAATCCAATCGCTGGTGGCCCGGGGCACCAATTCCGGTTCGCCCATCCCCAATCCCGAACCCGAGAGGTGGCCGCTGCCCAATGCCAGCAGGCTCTCCTTCAACCCGGCGCCAGCTTCACCGGCCGAGAACGGATCCAACCAGACCTGCAGGGTCTCTGAGACCCGGGAGGATGTCAGCCCGATAACAAAGCCGGTCCCCAGAAGGGACAGCCCCGTCCAGATCGCCCGACTTTCGCCGGTGGCGGCGTAGGCGATGGTGACTGAGAGCACCACCAGTACCGCCCACGCAGTGAGATCGCCCGTGGCCCAAAGGAGCGGCAGCGTCGTCACCCAGACCGCCCCAATCACCAGGAGATCCCTATTGGAGACCAGCCGGCTGGCGGCCCTGTCGGGCGGCGACTCCAAAGCCCAACGGGAGTGGACGCCGGCCAGGCCGACCGCCAGTAGGACCGCTCCCAGGCCGAATGGTTGCACCATGAATGTGACGTTCCCCCACCCGACAGTCAACCACAGCCCATGGGCGCTCTCCGACTCACCCCCCAGCAGGCGGGGAACAAAGGGCAGAACGATCAGGCACAAGCCACCGGCGGCCAGCCAATAGCCGACGGGCATGAGTCTCTCCACCCCCCAGCGGAACGTCAGAAGGGTCCCGATGGCTGCCACGATTCCCGCCACAATCCACCACACCTGGATGGGAGCCTCCATGGGATTGATCCGATAGATCAACACCAACCCGAGTGCAACCAGCAGAGCCGTGGGCCACAACAGGAAGGAACTGGCGCCTGGCGCCCAGCGCCGCACCGCCGCCACCAGGCCCGCCAGACAGCACCCGAAAGCCAGGAAAACCACTGCGGCCGCCCATGTGACCTGCCCGGTCTTCCCCACGTCGACCAGGGCCACGCCCAGGCCGGCAACCACCGCCGAACCGGCCACCCAGGCCGCTTCGGTCACCAGTCTCATGACGAGATGTCAGCCAGCACTACCGTGACGTTGTCCGAGGCGCCTCTGCTCAGTGCCTTCTCCAGCAAACCCCATACGCATTCCTCGGCGTCTCCGCTTTCCAGCACTCTCCTCATGTCCCGGTCCGAGAGCATCCTGTATAACCCGTCGGAGCAAATCAGCCACCGGTCGCCGTCCTTGAGCGACATCTTCGTCTCCTCCACCTCCAGTTCCTCACCGAAACCGAGCACCCTGACCAGGCTTCCCGAGTTGGGCACACTTTGCGCCGCAACCGGGTCCATCCCCCGCTGTACCCACTGCCACGCCACAGTGTGGTCGTTGGTCAACTCCATGATCCTGCCTTGCCGGTACAAATAGGCCCTGGTGTCCCCCACATGTGCGACGCGGGCCATCCCTTCCGAGAACTCCACCAGGGTGAGGGTGGTATAGGTTCCTTTCCATCGGGGCTCCCGCTGCACCAACTGCAGAATGGCTTGATTGGCTGCCCTCACCCGGTCAGCGGGAGAGCCCGCCGCGGCCTGAGCCGTGGTGACGGCCAACTCCGCGGAGACGTGCCCGAACTTCTCTCCCCCCAACCCGTCGGCCACCATCATCACCACCGGTTCCGGAGATCTGCCCGACCCCTGCGGATACATGCGATCCTGGTTGATGTCGGGGCCGTAACCCAGGTGGGTGGCGGCCCCCCACGTGCAGATCATCGAACCTCCAGGACCGTCCGACCCACCTGCAGGGCGTCGCCCCGCGCCAGGTCAACCGGAGTTCGCAGCCTGTGGCCGTTGAGATATGTACCGTTGTCGCTACCCAGATCGCTGGCCGACAGCTTTCCCTGGCGTCGGCTGATGCGAAGATGAAACTCCGACGCATACGGGTCGTCTATAGGGACGTCGGCATCGGGACTCTTTCCCAACACCACGGAATCAGCCACGGTGAAATGCATGCCTGACTGGGACTCGGAACGGATGAACACCAGGCGGGACCCGGGCCGGGTGAGGCGGAGGGAATCCCCCAGCCCCAGATAGTTGACGATTCCCTTGGCGACATACCACACGAACAGGTAGATCAGGGCGAGAAAGATCAGCCGGAGGGCGGTGAACACGAAATCGGTCACCGAGAGTCCCTCCCCGGGGGGTGTCCAAACATGCGGCTAAGTGTATGTCACCCGACACCGCGCACCGACAAGAAATCGAACCCCTTTCTTCCTCTGCTCCGGGCGGGGTAGAATACACACCTCGGCGGAGGGCGAGTGGCGAAATTGGCAGACGCGCAGGATTCAGGATCCTGTGGGCTTTAAAACCCGTGGGGGTTCAAGTCCCCCCTCGCCCACCAAAGAGACCGGGGATGGGCGCTCAGTAAACCAGAAGGGTGTCGAAGAAGCCGTACGCCAACTCCCTTCCCGTTTCGAATTGATCGATGGGGAACCAGTGGGCGTCCGGGATGCTGCTCACCGATAGGTACCCGCCGGCCGCCATCGACTGACCTAGCCTGCTTGGACAAGCCCGGAGAAGTCCCTTTGCCTTCCCCTCACAGAGGAGCTTGAGGACGGCTAGCCTACGAGAGCCAGTGCGACTCCTGGTCTTCCAGCACATCGATTGCGAACATCCTGGCCGCCTGCGCGAATTTCTCAGGGACGACGGAATCGAGTGGACCGCGGTGGAACTCGACGAGGGTGAGCCCATCCCGCCTCTGGAGGACTACGACGCCCTCTGGGTGATGGGCGGCCCGATGGATGTCTGGGATGTGGAGGAGCACCCATGGCTGGTGGAGGAGAAGCAGGCCATCCGGCGCTGGGTGCGAGAGATGGAACGGCCCTTCCTGGGCCTGTGCCTGGGACACCAACTCCTGGCGGACGCCCTTGGGGGCACCTGCGGCCCCCAGCGCCCGCCCGAGATCGGCGTGTTCAGCGTTGACCTGACACCCGAGGGCCGGGCCGACCCGATCTTCAACCGGATGGGCGGGCGCCAGGTCGTGTTGCAGTGGCACTCGGTCCGCGTGGCCCAGCCACCCGACGGCGCGGTCGTCCTGGCCAGTTCCCCGGACTGTCGGGTGCAGGCCATGCGAGTGGGCCCACGAGCCTGGTCAATGCAATACCACCTTGAAGTGGAAGAGGACACTGTCCACAACTGGGGTGCGGTGGGGGCCTACCGGGACGCTCTGGAGGCGGCCCTCGGTACCAAAGCCGTCGAATCCCTGGCCGCCGATGCCGATCGCCACATGGCGGGGTTCGCGGTCAACGCCGAGCGCTTGTATCGCAACTTCATGGCCGCAGTCACGCCCTAGAGGTCAAGAGAGCCCGGCCACTGCGGTTCAGAAAGGCAAACCCAGTGCGGTGGTGAGAAACCTCATGTAAGGGACCGCTCTTTGGCAGACAGAGGCGAAGTCCTCCAGAAAGCCCGGTGAGAACACGTCCTCCTCGTCGAACTCGACCCAGGCGATGTGGTCCTTGCGCCTGAGGTCCTCAATGAGGGGATGATCAGGCTCGAAACCCTTCGGGGAGCGCTTCAGGGAGTCTCCGACAATGGAGAACTCGCTCACAAAGCCCGGGTCGCTCGAAGCCTCCCTCCATCCGTTCGGATCGCCGACTATCGCATTCCGGATCTCGGTCAGGGCGGGCGTGGCAGGCCTCCAGATACCTACCCCCGCTCCCACCTCCCCGGGAGCCAGGTGCAGGTAGAAGCCGGGGGCATGTGCCGTCTTGCCGGCCTCGTGGCGGAAATGGGCCGCGGCCTGGGTCTTGTAAGGGCTCTTGTCCTTGCTGAATCGAACGTCCCTGTAGATGCGGAACATAGACCCGCCGTTGGCCCGGGCGTCGGCCACGAAATGCGAGCTGATGGAATGCAACCTCGGCCCGAAGTCCTCTATGAACCCGAGCAGAGGCTCCTTGACGTGCTGCTCGTATCGATCCCTGTTGGCTTGGAACCACTCACGATCGTTATTGGCCCGGAGATCCAATAGAAACTCGAACAGGTGAGGGGTGAAGTGTGCTTCGGCCATTTCGCCGACCGGATGCTAACGCGGGCGCGGCTGGCCCAAAAGAGCGTCTGTCCCGACGCTGCGGATCGGCCGGTGACGCACCTGAACGTGGCCGGGGGCGGGCGGAAACAACCGAGGGTGGCAATTTCGCGACAAAGCCTTAACCTACGAACTGAGAACATGGTGACTTATCCTTCCCGACCCCGCCCATCCCGCGGCAAATGGTGGCTGCTGGCGCTCTTGGTGGTGGCGGCCCTTGGATGGACGTTGAACGCCGTCATCAACACTTCCCGCACCGAGACCACCCTTGGCGAGGAACTCCGCAGCCACACCATCACCTTGGACAGGGCCGCCCGGTCCTTCGTCAGGCTGATCGAACAAATCGACACGGCGGACCGATCGGAGTTGGCCTCGATCATCACGCAGTCGAGAGAGTCCATCGAAGCGGTGACCGTCGCTTTGGAGCAGTCAGACGAGCAAGACAGCAGCCTGGTCATCCTGCTAGGGACCTCTCTCGACCTGTGGGAGGAAGGGCTGGAGCGCTTCGAGAACGCCTTCCTGTCCGCAGTGGACGATCCTTTCAACTACGTGGTGGAGGAACAAATCACCTCAGCCTTGGTCAGCATCCGAAGCGGTGACCGCATATACCAGGCATTCTTGGAGAGGATCGGCGCAGAACCCGAGATCCAGTCCTTCTCCGACTTCCGAACGGTGGTCTTCCTGCCTGTGGTGTATCCCCTGGTGGACACCGGTCAGTTCCTGGCCACTTTCGCCCGATTGTCCCGGCCCACGTTGGAATTCACCGCAGACCTGGGAATAGAGCAGGTTACGTCTCATCCCGAATGGGTATCCGACCTGGAGGGTCGTCCGGTGATAATCCCAACCGACAGCTTCGACCTCCTGGTGGTAGTAGCCAACCGCGGCAATGTAGAGGTGGTCGAGGAGACCTCCATCCAGTTGACCATCTGGCCGCCGGGAGAGGTGGTTCAGGCCCGGGATCTGACGGTGCCGCCCCTGGCGCCGGGAGAGAAGACCACGGTCACGTTCTTCGAGTTGGGGGTGACCCCTGACACGACCTACCAAGTGGAAGTTCGCCTGGGTGTCGCCCAGGGGGAGCAGAACGTGGATGACAACAGCTATGTATTCACCCTGAGCGTCGGCGGGTAGGGATTCTCCCCGCTGCCGGCCGTCTTCGGCGCCTGTAGCGTTCTCATTTAATATGTATCCCAATGCTTGACCTCGCCACGCTCCGCTCCTCCCCGGAGACCATCCTTCAATCCATGGCCCGCCGAGGCCTGCAGGTGCCCGTGGAGGATTTGGCGAAGACCGAGGCCAGGATCCGGCGGTTGCGCCACGAAGCAGACAACATGCGGGCCGCCCAACGGTCTCTGGGGAAGGAGATCGCCGGTCTCGGAGGAGAAGAAAGGCGCCAAGCCATCGAGCGCGCGGCTTCTCTTGCCAGCCGTGTCAAGGAGTTGAACGCCCGTGCCGGGGAACTCTCGGAGCGGTTCTACCGGGAGTGGCACACCCTGCCCAACCTGGTCGCTCCCAGCGCTGCCGACGGTTTCACCGAGGAAGACTCTGAGGAAGTCCGGCGGGTGGGGGAGATCCCCCGGTTCAGCTTCGATCCGGTCGACCACGAAGCGCTCGGCGAGCGCCTCGACATTATCGACACCAAACGGGCGGCCAAGATGGCCGGATCCCGGTTCGGGTATCTGAAGGGCAAGGGCGCGTTGCTGGAATTCGCGCTGATCAACTGGTCCATGGACCACCTGGTCGCAGCCGGGCTGGTTCCCATGATCACTCCCGTGCTGGTCCGGGAGATGGCCCTGTTCGGCACCGGGTTCTTTCCCGGAGACCGCCAGCAGGTGTACGAGATACCTGCCGACGAGTTGTTCCTCGCCGCCACGTCAGAGATCAGCCTGGCCGCCTACCACGCCGACGAGATCCTGGATCCCGAACAGCTTCCCATCCGATTCGCCGGGTTCTCCAGTTGCTTTCGTCGGGAGGCCGGAACCCACGGCAAGGACACCGGCGGCATCTTCAGGGTCCACCAGTTCGACAAGGTGGAGATGTTCTCCTTCACCCGCCCCGAAGACTCGAGCGACGAGCACGAGCGGATCCTGGGACTGGAGGAGAAGCTGGTCGGAGAGTTGGGGATTCCCTACCGGGTGGTCAACGTGGCCGCCGGCGACCTGGGAGCATCCGCCGCCAAGAAGTACGACATCGAGGCCTGGTTTCCGTCCTGGAACGCCTACCGGGAGATAACCTCCTGCTCCAACACCACCGACTACCAGGCTCGCCGCCTGAAGATCCGCATGAAGGCGCAGGGGGGCAACCGTTTGGTCCACACCCTGAACGGAACGGCGGTGGCGGTGGGCAGGGTGATCATCGCCCTGTTGGAGAACCACCAGCAAAGCGACGGCTCGGTGCTCATGCCCGAGGCTCTTCGCCCTTACCTGGGCTTTGACCGGATCGATCCTCCCTAGGAGGCGCCGAAGGTGACCGGGCTGTCCCCCGACCGCATCTTCTCGCGCATCCACCGGAGGTACGACCGGTGCAACCGGCTCCTCTCCTTCGGCCGTGACCAAGCCTGGAGGAAGAGGGGAATCGATCAACTCCACGACGGGAGGATCCTGGATCTGGGCGCAGGCACCGGGGTGGCCATGTCGCTCTTCCGGAGAAGCCAACGAATCGTGGCGCTGGATCCGGCCTGGACGATGCTCTCAGCCAATCCGGCGCCGCACAGGGTGGTGGGAAAGGGAGAGAGCCTGCCTTTTGCCGACAACAGTTTCGACGCCATCTGGTCCGCATTCGTGTTCCGCAACCTCGAGTCCGTGGAGAAGACCCTCGCCGAGGCCTCGCGAGTACTGCGTCCGGGCGGCGTGATGGTGGTGGTGGATGCGGGCAGGCCCCTCGGTCGGTTGAGCAGGTCGGTCCACAGGTTGGGGACCGCCATGGTCACTCCCCTGGTAGGGCTGATGGCGGGGGCCGTGAGGGAGTACTGGTATTTCCACCGGTCCCTGGACAAACTTTCCCATCCCGAAGAGATGTTCCGGGCCGGACCGCTCCGGATCGCACGTCTGTGGAGGATGGGGTGGTTCGGGGGCGTGTACGGAGTGACGCTGATCAAGTCTCCGGACTGACCACCGGCCCGCCCGCCGGGCAAAGCGTGCACCCCGCCATCGGACTCGACACCTCCGGTCGGCCGACAAACCGCTGGCTCGGACCAGGCGCCCCCGCGGCGCCGGGACACCCGCTTAGGGCTGCTTCCTTCCGGACCTGACCCGGTTCACGACCACCCCGACTCACGGGACCCGGCCGTCATCACTGCGCTTTTTGCCGCCTGCCCGGGGCTCGGCGCCCTCAGGCGGGGAGTTCGGCCCCGCATGTAGAGGTTTTCGGGTTCAGGGAACCCCTAGTGCCCCGCTTAGCACGCGTGCCGACCTTAGCACAATCCCGAATGAATCGGAGATGAGATCAGCCGTTGTTCCCGCCCCTCTTGCTGCTGAAGAAGGATCTGAGCATCTCCGCGCTCCGGGCGGCGCCCACCCCCGCCACGATCTCGCACTGATGATTGAGACGCCGGTCCCCGGGGATGTTGTAGAGGCTCAACGCCGCTCCCGCCTTGGGATCGGCGGCGCCGTACACGATCCGGTCGATACGCCCGGAGACCGCCGCGCCGGCGCACATCGAGCAAGGCTCCAGGGTCACATAGAGAGCGTGCCCCAAAAGCCGCCAGGATCCCACCCGGCGAGCGGCCTCGGCCAGCACCAGCACCTCGGCATGGGCGGTGGGATCCCCTCGTTCCTCCCGGCGGTTGTGGTCCGAAGCCACCACCCTCCCGGCGGAGTCGACGACCACCGCCCCCACCGGCACATCGCCGTGCGCGGGCGCCTTGGCCGCCTCGGCCAGGGCCAGTTCCATGAACCGATGGTGATCCGTTGACTCGGCCATATTCCCCGATTACCTCACTGGAGCCGTTTGCTAAAGTTCTAGGGCGAACTGAGCGCTTTCTTGTCCTATCCACATTACGGGTATGGAGGGATCGCATAGTCTGGTCTAGTGCGCGGCACTGGAAATGCCGTTGGGGGTGATCACCCCCTCGTGGGTTCAAATCCCACTCCCTCCGCCAGCGCCGGGAGAATTCAATTTAAACCGACGCTGACCGAAAAGGAGAGGTGGCCGAGAGGTCGAAGGCGCTCGCCTGCTAAGCGAGTAGGGGGTTTGTAGCTCCCTCGAGGGTTCAAATCCCTCCCTCTCCGCGAGCGAACCGCGGCTACATGGCGTTCATCGTCGCTGGTTGGAGTCGGACGAACCTGATGCCGTGGGGGATTTTGCAGCTCCACGGGCCTTAGAGATCACCTCCAGAAGGGCTCTTTCCACCTTTCCAAAGTTCTTCGCTGATCTCCCCTCTTTCCAATATGGAAGTGATAATGATTATCATTATCACTTCCATCTACTCGAGCTGTCGAAACCGACGCTCGGCGCCCGCTCAGATTTGCAGTTGGGATGCTGGCCGCTTGGACCGCAGTGATACAAAGGAGATACGAATGAACAGATCGGGCCGAATCAACCCTACACGGCTGGCGCTCCTTGGAGCGTTGGCCCTGATGGCCGCGCTCTTTGCCGCCGCGTGCTCGGACAGCGAGGAACCGGCCGCAACTCCGGCGCCCACCGAGGCAACCACAACGGCACCGACCGTGACAACGCAGAGTCCCACAACCACCACCCAGAGTCCCACAACCACCACCGAAGCAACCACAACCACCACCCAGAGTCCCACAACCACGACGCAGAGTCCCACAACCACCACCGAAGCAACGACAACCACGACGCAGAGTCCCACAACCACCACCACGGCTCCCGAGCCGACCGGCGTGACGATCGACAACTGCGGCGTGGAGACCATCTACGATGCGATCCCCCAGCGGGTGGTGGCCACTGATACGAGCGCATTGGAGGTGCTGATGGCGCTCGGTTTGCAGGACCATGTCATCGGTTACTTCGGCGGCACGCCGGACCGGCTCCAGCCCCAGCACCAGGCTCGTGCCGCGCTGGTCGAACGCCTGGGCGGCAGCTTCCCGTATCCCTCCCTGGAAGCGGTCCTCGCCCCCGCGCCGGATCTGGTGTTCAGCTACGGCTTCAACGAGAGCGGCGGTCTCACCGCACACAACCTGCGTGACGCTTCTGTGCACAGCTTTTCTTTCACGGAGGCCTGCCCCGACTTCTCCGGCAACGTAACGCTCGAGGTGATGTTTGCGGACGTTCACGCTGTGGGGGAGATATTCAAGGTCGAGGACCGCGCCGACGAACTAATCGCCTCTTGGGAGCAGCAGATCGCGGAGGTCGCCGAGGCTACCCCGGAGGGTGAGCAGGTCCGGGTCTTCTACTTCGACTCGGGTCAAGAGGCCCCATTCACGGCGCTCTCCGGTTCAGTGATGTCTGACATAATCAACCGCGCCGGCGGGATGAACATCTTCTCGGACGTCAGCGGCACGTGGGGTACCGTGGAGTGGGAAGCCGTCATCGAGGGCGATCCGGAGTTGATCATCCTCGTCGACTACGGATTCGGCGGCCCCGAAGCTAACCGGGCGTTTCTGGAGTCCGACCCGGCCCTGTCAGGAATGTCAGCGGTCGTGAACGGCCACTACATGACTCTGACGTTCCTCCAGAGCGTGCCCGGACCGCAGAACCTCGATGGCCTCATCAAGGTGGCGACCGCGGTGCGCGGTGTGAACGCCTCTCGATAATCGAAGGCAAGCGTCGCCGCCGGGCTGAGACCCCACTCATCCCGGCGGCTTCGCACCCAACACCCTCATGGAAGCTGCCAGCCCAGTGACCCCAACCCTTCGGGACGCGCTGAAGAGCGTGGCTACCTTGAGTTCCCCGATCATCGTCTCAAACCTCTCTCAGATCGTGCTCGGGATCGTCGACACCGCAATGATCAGCCGCGTCTCCACCCAGGCGCTCGCCGCAGCGGCCGTCGCCTCGTCCGTGAACATCGCCGCAAGCATGCTGTTCGGCGGATGGGCGACCGCCGCGCAGGTAATCGCGGCCCGCCGGTACGGCGAGAGACGTCCGGCCGCCGTTGGACAGTTGCTGGACGTGTCGATGCTGGTCGGCGTCGGCGCCGGTTTCGTGGTCCTTCTCGTCCTGAGCATCGGCGCGGGGCCGCTCCTCGGCGCCTTCGGGCTCAGCGAGGCCGTGCTGACAGAGGGCGTACCGTACCTCCGGGCGCTCGCCTTCGCCGCGCCCATGGCAGCCGCCACGGCCATGTTCCGAGCCGTCTACGCGGGCGTGGGAGAGACCAAGGTGGCGATGCGAATGACGTTGCTGGTCAATGTGATCAACATTCCGCTCAACTACATCCTGATCTTCGTGGTCGGCTGGGGTCTCCTCGGTGCCGGAGTCGGCACCATGATCGCCGTGGCCGTGGGATGCATCTACATGGGCCGGTTTGGCTGGAGACGGTTCCGTAACAGATACGAGTTGTTCCGCGGCGAACATCTGAGCCAGTCCCGGGAAGTGCTTCCCCGACTCTGGTCGATCGGCTGGCCCGAAACGGTGATGCTCTTCCTGGGCTATGCCAACAACGTCCTCGTAATCGGGATCGTCGCCTCGCTAAGCACAGAGGTCGTGGCCGGCATGCAGGTCGTGACCAAATTGCAGCAGGTTCTGTGGACGATCATCTGGGCGCTCTCGACGGGCGTGTCCATTCTCGTCGGGCAGAGCCTTGGCAACCGCGACGAGCGGACAGTGGCCCTGATCGAGCGGGCCGGGTTATTGCTGATGACCGCGCTTCCGGCCATCGCCCTGGCGCCGGTTCTCATCGCGCCGTCCCCGATCCTGGGCTTGCTGACCCCTGACGGAGAAGTCGTAAGGCAGGCCGGGAGCGTCCTCCCCTTTCTGGCTATGCAGGTGCCGCTCATGGCTTCAAGCATGGTGCTTGCCGCAGTGTTGCGCGCCGCCGGCGACTCCAAGTGGGTCTTCTACGCATCCACGGCTTCCAGCTACCTGGTCATGGTGCCCCTGGCGTGGCTGCTGGCCGTGGCGGTCGGCTGGGGGCTCGGCGGCGTCTACGTCGCCGGGATCGCTTTCTTCGCGGCGCGGACCGCCGGGACCTGGTGGCGCTACCGGCAGGGAACCTGGCGGACGGCGGAAGTATGAGCCAATCCTGGATGAGCAGGCTGGTCCGTGCCGGCCCGAGGCGTTCCCCGGCCGCCGTCCAGGCATCTCCTGGGATAGCAGGGCTCGGCTTCGCGGCGGTGTTGGGAGGTCTCTGTCTGGTCCTGGCCGTCTCGATCCTGCTGGCGGTGACCCTGGGGCCGGCAGACATCTCCCCCGTGACAGCCTGGCAGATCGGGATCCACCAGTTCTGGCCGGACCTGGTATCGGCCGAGTGGCCGGACGCGCATGAGCGGATAGTGTGGCACGTCCGTCTCCCGCGGGCGCTGCTCGCCGTGCTGGTCGGGGCGGCGCTCGCCGTGGTTGGGACGGTACTCCAGGCAATGGTGCGGAACCCCCTGGCCGACCCGACCATCCTCGGTGGCACCGCCAGTGCTGCCGCCGGCGCCGTAAGCGTCATGGTGCTCGGGTGGACGTTTGCGGGGATCTACACGCTTCCGGTCGCCGCGTTCGCGGGTGGCGTCATCGGCTACGGGCTGGCGTTCCTGCTGGCGAACTCGTGGGGTGGCCTCAGTCCATTGCGCCTGGTGCTGGCCGGGATCGCGGTTGGCTTTCTCTTCTCGGCCTTGACCAGCATGCTCATTTTCATCAGCGAGCAGAGTCAGACGGCGCGCGTGGCGCTCTTCTGGATGCTCGGCGCCCTGGGCGGAGCGCGGTGGGACCAACTCGGGCTGCCGACCATCCTCCTGGTTGCCGGTCTCGTCTATGTCCTTTCTCAAGCACGGGCACTGAACCTGCTCCTCTTCGGCGACGAGACCGCCACCAGCATGGGCGTGCCGCCCAATCGGCTCCGGCGCGTCCTTTTCGTAGTGGTCGCGCTTCTCACGGGCACCTCCGTGGCCTTGGCCGGTGGGGTCGGGTTTGTGGGGCTGGTGATCCCGCACGCGGCGCGAATGGTGGTGGGCTCCGATCATCGCCGGGTCCTTCCCCTGGCAGCCCTGGTCGGGGCCCTCTTCCTGCTCTGGTCGGACGTGCTGGCGCGGCTGGTGATCCAGCCACGCGAGCTGCCGATCGGGGTGATCACCGCGCTGGTCGGCGCGCCGGTGTTCGCCCTGCTCCTCCGCTCCCGGCTGCGAGGATCAGAACATGCCCGGTGACCACGCGGAAACCGGGTTTTCGAAGCCATCCCCCGCCGGTGACAGCCCTGTCCCACTAACGCTGACGCTGTCCGATGTGACGGTGGCCGTGGGCTCGGTCGAGATCTGCTCCCAGGTCAGCCTGGAGGTCGAAGCCGGCCGGGTTGTGGGCATCGTCGGGCCCAACGGCAGCGGCAAGACCACGTTGCTGCGCGCCGCGTATCGCATGTTGCGCCCCCGACTCGGGCACGTGCTGGTCGGCGGGGACGACCTCTGGGAGTTGCATCCGCTCGAGGCCGCTCGGCGCATCTCCGTCGTGGTGCAGGAACCGAGGACCGACTTTGAGTTCACCGTGCGGGAAGTGGTTGCGATGGGACGCAGCCCCTACCAGTCGGCGTTCGCCAGGGAGTCCGCCGACGACCGCCAACGCGTGGACGACGCTCTCGCTCACGTCGACATTTCGGCGCTGGCGACACGGTCGTTCGCGACACTGTCCGGGGGAGAGAAGCAACGGGCGCTTATTGCGCGGGCACTCGTCCAGGAAGCCGGCGTCCTGATCCTCGACGAGCCCACCAATCACCTCGACATCCGCTACCAGTTCGAAGTACTCGATCTCGTCCGCGGCGTGGGCGCGACCACCCTGATATCGATCCATGACGTGAATCTGGCGGCGGAGTACTGCGATTACATCGTGGTGCTGAAAGGCGGTCGGGTCCAGGCGGCCGGGCCGGTGGAGACGGTCCTGACGCCTCAGGTGCTGGAACCCGTGTTTGGGGTGACAGTTGAACGCGTAGCGCGGGCAGGGGGGCGGGCCCTGTTCTGGTTCCGGAGCCGCTCCCGTTCGAAGCCGGCCTGAGACGGAACTCGATTTCAACCGCTAAAGTGATAATGATTATCATTATCACTTTAGCCCCCCTCGACTACCCGTAAGGAGAACCCGGAATGTTGACCATGCCAGGTCGCAATACAAGCTTTGGACGTCTGGCCCGGACGTTAACTGTAGGCCTTGTCATACTCGCTATGGCTTTCCTGGGCGCCTGCGGAGATGACCAGGACACCCAGGCCACGCAAGAACCGCAGCCAACGGCCACCGAGGAGAGCGCCGCGCCCTCGGGGCCGCCGATCCAGGTGGTGGCCACCACCAACTTCGTGGCTGACTGGGCTCGCGTGGTAGGTGGAGATCGGGTGGAGGTCTTCGGCATGCTGCCGGCGGGTGGCGATCCGCACAGTTACCAGCCGGGAGCCCGCGACGTCGCCAGGGTGGCCGATGCGGATGTCGTGTTCACTGTCGGTCTCGAACTGGAGGCCCTTTGGCTGGAGGATCTGATACGAAGCGCCAGCGCGGATGAGTCCCGGATAGTGGCGCTTGGTGAGGCGGTGGATCCCATGGAGTTCGCCGAGGAAGGCATGCACGATGATCACGACGATCACGGGGACCACGACGATGAAGACATGCACGATGATCACGACGATCACGGGGACCACGACGATCACGACGATCACGGGGACCACGACGATGAAGACATGCACGATGATCACGACGATCACGGGGACCATGGCGAGATGGTCGCGGGGCGGCTGCTCGTTGCGGATGCAATGGAAGCGCACCTCTCCGTCATCGACCTGACGACCGATGACGTTGACAGCGGAGTCTTTGAGGTCGCCGCCCCCGGGGCGACCGTGTACCCCAGTCCCACCCACCGCTACGGCATCGTCCTCGCCCGCGGGCCGGAGGACGGCGACGACCGGATTCACGTCTTCGACGGCGGCGTCTTCCTGGTCGAGCACGGCGATCACTACGACCTCGTCCAGCGGTCAATCACCCGACACTCGCTGGAGATCGTTGAAGAAATGCCGGTCCACTACGTCAACAGCCACGGCTGGACGACGATCTTCGCCGACGCCAGCGGTCACGTAGTCATGATCAACGAGGCGGACCTCGCGGACTCGGGCGGCGACTATGAGCCGATCGTGCTGGAGGCCGGGCCGCAACATGGCGCGGCTCTGGTGATCTCCGAGGGACACGTCGCCGTCACGGTTCCCCACCCTGAGTACCTCGAAAACCCCACCTTCTGGAACATTCTTCCGGAGGGTGTTGTAGTGCGTACGTTTGACAACGAACTGGTCTTCGACGCAGGAGCCTGCCATCGCCTGCACGGCGAATCGCACAACTCGCACGGCGCCGTCTTCGGCTGCTGGGACGGGACGCTCTCTTTGCACGCGCACGACGGCGAGTACGAGAGTGAGATCATCCCCTATCCACCGGAGGCCGGTGAATATGGTGAGTTCGCGATCGGCCAATACTTCGGTCACCATCACAGCGACCACTTCTTCGGCCAAGCGACCCTCTTCCCCGGCGGAGAGTGCTGTGTCCAGGGCGGCGTCTGGCTGGTGGACGTGGGCCACGGCGAAATGCACGAGGTGTTCCCTGAGCCCAGTGCTGCGGCTGCGTTCTCCAGCGACGGCGAAACCTTCTACATGCTGGCGGCTGACGGCGTTCTGCGCGGGTTCGACGCCCACGACGGCGAGTTGATCGACACCATGCAGTTGGTCGACCCGTTCGAGATGGTGTTCGGGAGTCCCTCGCCCTCCATGGTCGCCCTCGGCGACATGATGTACGTAGCCGACCCGAACAGCGGTCATGTCCTCGGGGTCCATCTCACGCACATGGAGATCGAAGAGGAATGGCACGTCGGCGGCGCTCCGTCGAGCCTGGCGTTCCTCGGAGTGGCCGACTCGGGCGGGGCGCCCGATGCAGGCCATGACGAGCACATGGATGAACACGAGCACGAGGAAGACGGCGACGACCACCATCACGACCACCATCACGGCACTTATGATCCTCACTTCTGGTTCGATCCGATCCGGGTGAAGATCGCGGTCAACGAAATAGCCGCTCGGCTCTCGGCCATAGACCCCGAGAATGCCGACTTCTACTCCCAGAACGCCTCAGACTACGGCAAGCAGCTTGACGAGCTTCACGCCTGGACGCTGGAGCAGGTGAGTGCGGTGGCGCCGGAGCGAAGACTGCTGGTCACGTCGCATGACGCCTTCTCGTACTTCGCAGAGGCCTACGGGTTTGAGATAGTGGGGCTGGTGATACCGTCCCTGGCGCCTGATGTGGAACCCTCCGCGGAGCACATTGCGGGTCTGGTCGAGGTTATAGAGGAACACGGCGTGCCTGCATTGTTCGGTGAGACGACCGTCAGCGATAAGTTGGCGCAAGCCGTGGCAAGAGAGACCGGCGCCAGCCTCGTCCAGCTCTACTCGGGCTCCCTCGGAGCGGAGGGAAGCGGCGCCGACACGTACCTCACCATGGTGCGGGCCAACGTGGAACGGATTGTCGGGGCATTGAAGTGATCGCCGATCCGACCTCACAGGAAGCGAGCATGTCGCTTCGGGGGGTGACTGTCGAGGTCGGCGGCCACACGGCCGTGAACAACGTCACCTTCGACGTGAAAGCGGGGACCCTGATGGGCGTTGTAGGACCGAACGGGGCCGGCAAGAGCACTCTTTTCAATGCGATTGCCGGCCTCCTCCCGGTTCGCCAGGGGAAGGTGACCCTGCAGGGTGCGGGGCAGGGAAGCGGAGGGTTGGCATACGTGCCTCAACGAGAGAGCGTCAACTGGCGGCTTCCCGTGACCGCGATGGACGTCGTGATGATGGGCCGCTGCTGCCGGTTGGGGTGGTTCCAGCGGCCCGGGAAGAGAGATCGTGAGATCGTCAACGCCTGCCTGGGCCGGGTCGGCCTTTGGGACCAACGCTCAACTCTGATGACGGAGCTGTCGGGAGGTCAACGTCAGAGGGTATTCGTCGGTAGGGCACTGGCCCAGGAGGCAAACGTGCTTCTCTTGGACGAAGCCTTCAGCGGGGCTGATGTCGCAGCCCAGGAGGCCCTGATCGGGGTCCTGCGGACTCTCCGGGACGAGGGGCGAATCATCCTCCTGGCGACTCACGACCTGACCAACCTGGCCGGTCGGTTCGACCAGGTCCTGTGCCTGAACCGCCACGTGTGCGCCTGCGGCCCTCCCGAGCAGGTGTTCACGTCCGAGGTCATGGAGCAGATGTACGGCGCCCACGGCGTGGGCCTCAACACCGACGGGGAGTCCTGACACCTCGATGTGATAGATTTCCTCCTCGTACCTCTGGAGCACGGCTTCATGGTGAGAGCCCTGATCGGCTCGATCCTCGTGGGCGTGATGTGTCCCCTGGTCGGCGCTTACGCCGTCACCAGAAACCTTGCCTTCATCGGGGACGCTCTTGCCCACGCCGTGCTTCCAGGAATAGTGTTCGGGTACATAGTCGGCATCAACCCGGCGATTGCGGCCGTCCCGACCGGGGTCGCCGTCGCGGTGCTGGTCAGGACCCTGAGCAGGCGAGCGGGCCTCAGTTCGGATACCTCCATAGGCATTCTCTTTGCGACCATGTTCGCCCTGGGGCTGGTGATGCTGGCAACCGCATCGACCATCAGGGTCAACATCGAAGACCTGCTGCTGGGACAGATCCTCGCAATCACCCCCACCGGGATCTATGTGTCCCTCGGGATAACCGTGATGGTCATCCTGGGACTGTTCGCCTTCCACCACTGGCTGCTGTTCACGAGCTTCGACCCTCTGGGGGCGCAGGTCAACAGCACACGCGCCAGCGTCGCAGACCACGCCTTCCTGGTAATGCTCGCCCTCGTCGTCGTGATAGGGATTCAGGCGGCCGGCATCGTTCTCGTCATGGCGATGCTGGTGACGCCCGCCGCCACTGCGTACCTGTTGGCGAGGCGTTTCGTCTCGATCATGATGACGGGCGCGGCGTTGGGGACCGCGGCCGCCGTCACCGGCCTCTATGTCTCCTACTACTTCAATGTGTCGGCCGGTCCCGCCATGACCCTGGTGGCAAGCGGGATATTCGTACTGGTGGTCCTATTCCGACCTAGAGCTACGCCAGCCTGAGAATCCTCTTTCCCGAGAGCCGCAATGGGCATTCTCGGACGCGCCCACCTGTTGGTCCCTCGGCAACCGTGGGCCATACTGTTCAGATGGGAGAAGGCAGTCGCGCATTGTGAGTGCCGAGCGGGTCGTGGTCGTTGGTGGGGGCTTCGCCGGGTTGAGCGCTGCCTACACGCTGATAAAGAGGGGTATCACTCCCCTCCTGTTGGAGGGGCGCGAGCGCGCCGGGGGACGCGGGATGGGCGAGCGCGTGGACGGGTTCTCGCTGGACATGGGCGCGTTCGTGTTCACCTCGACCTACGACACCGCATTCGGTCTATGCGAGGAGTTGGGGCTGGCGCTGGTGCCCTCGCAGATGAAGTTCGGGCATCTCCGCGGTGGGCGGTGGGTTACGACGACGCCGGACCAATCGCTTCGCAGCTTCGTGCGCCAACTCCCCTCGGCCTGGGCGATGGGCTTCTTGTCACCCTCGGGAATGCGGGCCGGCGCCAGGGTGATGCGCCAGATTCACCGCGAAGAGGAGTACCTGAGCTTCGCTGGAGACAGCCGCCTGGCCGAGATAGACGACACCGAGAGCTACGGCGACTACCTGGAGAGAATGGGTGTGCCGGACAAGCTCCGGGTGACGCTCGGTGGGCCCCTGGAAATGGTGCTGGGCGACCCCGAGCCCGCCGGACAGGCGCTGATGCGGGCCTACATCGGGGAGACGATGCTGAGCAGCGGCAGGGTCTACATGCCGGAGCGGGGCATCGGTTCTTTCAGCGCGGCGCTCGCCGCCGCCTGCTCGGATGCGATCCGCGTGTCGACGCCCGTGAGGAGGGTCGTCGTGGCGGGCGGGAGGGCGACGGGCGTGGTGGTGGACGGCCAGACCATCGAGGCTGACGCGGTGATCTGCGCGGTGCCGGGCACGAAGGTCCCCGAACTCGTGCCCGGCCTCCCGGAGGCCACCCGGCGGGCGCTCGGCACAGTGAACTACTCCACGGGTTGTCGGGTGGTGATAGGCCTGGACCACCCGCCTCTCCCTCCCGGCTGGCACGGAGCCCTCTACCCCGAGGACGACGACACGCCGCTGCTGCTGGACCGGTCCGCCTTCCTGCCCGCCTGCGCGCCTTCCGGAAAGAGCATCCTGGACCTCCTCATCGGGCGGGACCGGGCCAGGGAGTTGATCCCGCTGGGGGACGATGAGATCAAGCGCGAGATGCTGGGCGCCGCTCGCCGGAACGCCCCTCCCGGTTCGGCTCTTCCGGGCGACCACGAAGGGCTGTTCTACCGCGTCTACCGCTGGGAGGAGGCGCTGTGCATGGGGACGCCGGGGATGCTGGCCGCGGTGGCGAAGATCCCCGAGCAGCTTGCCGCCAGCATCGACAACCTGTTCCTGGCGGGCGACTACATGGGCATACCGTCGGTCAACGGCGCGCTCTCCAGTGGCCACCGCGCCGCCACGCAGGCGGCCGAGCGGTTGATGACCCGCGGGAACTAGACAGGACTCCACGTTTGGGCCGGGCGATGACTTCGCGGTCAGGAGACCCTCCGTATACACAACCCAGGTGAGATACGGGTGGATATTCTCAGTGACATCCTCAACCGGGCCCGGATCTCTCGGGAAGAATGGCTGCCCACGGAGACCGACCAAACTGGCCCACTACCGAAATGAGGCGACGATGCGCACTGGCAAAATAGGAAGCCTACGGGTTTCGAAGGTCGGTCTGGGCTGCAACAATTTCGGCGCTCGGCTCGACAAGAAGCAAACCGAGGCAGTTGTCCTGACCGCGCTCGAACAGGGAATCACCTTTTTCGACACGGCCGACATCTACGGGAACAATGGACTGTCCGAGGAGTATCTGGGCGCAGCGCTCCGAGGCAGACGTGACGAGGTAGTTGTGGGGACCAAGTTCGGACACAAGATGATGAACGACGCCCAGTCAGGCGGAAGCGCCCGATGGATCGCCCTGGCGGTCGAGGACAGCCTTCGTCGGCTGGGGACCGATTACATCGACCTGTACCAGATGCACACGCCGGATCCCTCGGTTCCGATCGAGGAGACGCTCGAGGCGCTGCATCGCCTGGTGGAGCAGGGCAAGGTTCGCGAGATCGGCTGTTCGAACTTCACCGGCGCCCAGATCGACCAGGCAGCCGCGGTGAGCACGCTAAGCGAGACCCCTCGCTTCGTGAGCGCCCAGAATCACTACAGCCTCCTGGCCCGTGAGGTCGAGCGAGAAGTCATTCCCGCCTGCGCCCGCAACGGCCTTTCCATGATGCCGTACTGCCCGCTCGCCAGCGGCGTGCTGACCGGAAAGTACCAACGGGGAAAGGAGCCCCCCAAGGGGTCGCGGATGGACTGGATCCGGAACGACCCGGCCACATCCGACCGCGGCTTCATGAGCGACCGGAGCCTCGACATCGTGGACAGGCTCCAGGAGTACGCGGCCGACCACGGCCGGACCCTGATCGAACTGGCCATCAGCTGGCTGGCCGCCCAACCCGACGTGTCCACAGTCATCCCCGGCGCCAGTTCACCGAAGCAGGTCATCACCAACTCCAAGGGCGCCGACTGGCGCCTGACTGACCGCGACCTGGTCGAGATCGGGACCATCACCGCCGGATAGGGTCCTCACAAGCGGTGGTCCTTGCGTGAACGGTGCAATGCCGCTTGATGTCTCCGTGCAGGCAACACCAATCCCGGGGGAGTGATGGTGTTACAAAAGAATGTCTCCGACAGAGGCATGAGATCGTATATGGCCTCAAGCGGCAAAGAAATGCTGCATTGACAATGTTTTAATGTTGCGGTTGGTGCAATTCGGCCGAGCGCATCCGCGTATCGCGACAACAATGTAATCCCGGGGTTGGGCACACCCCGTCTGCAACTCGTTGGAAAGATGAGATCCTGCTGCCACGGGATTTGCATCGTGGTGAAGACAGGTGAGGGGGTGTGGATGGATTAAGAGTATGTGAGACTACGTGTGTTGGCCATTCTTTCTGAACGTGGTCGGTTGACCAACGCCGAGATCAGAC
>CBDBPZ010000002.1:0-386246 GCA_965209025.1 Acidimicrobiia bacterium
GACCTTCGTCGCCAACACCGGCCAGGCGGACGGGGGCACCTCGTTCCTGGGCAATGACTTCCACCAGGCGTTCACCACCGGCTCCACCGGCTTCGGCTACACCCTGTTCAGCGTCGACGTGGAGTTCTCCACCATCGACAGCGCCTTCAGTTCCTCGGCGCTGACCGCCAGCATCCACGCCGCCTCGGGCGGGTCTCCGGGCAGCTCGCTGGGGACGCTGACCAACCCGGCCAGCTTCCCCGCCTCCACCTCGGACCAGACGCTGACCTTCACCAGCGCGGGCATCGACCTTGAGGCGAGCACCACCTACTTCCTGGTGATCGACATGGACGCCGGCCAGAGTTCTTCGCGCGTACGCCTGACGGGTTCGGACGCCGAGGACAGCGGGGGCCTGGCCGGTTGGAGCATCGCCGACGGCGCTGGGACGAGAACGGCTTCCTCAACAGGCGCGTGGACCCCCAACATATCATCACTGAAAATCGGCCTCGACGGCGTCAGCAAGCCGCGGCCGCCGCGGGTGAGCATCACGGGCGGCGGCGCCGTCACCGAGGGCGCCGCCGCCGGGTTCACGCTGACGGCGGTCCCGCCGCCGTCGGCGGACCTGCCGGTCAGCGTGACGGTGACCACGACCGGCGACTTCGACTTCGGGACGCTGCCCACCAGCGTCACCATCCCGGCCAGCGGGTCGGCGACGCTGGAGATCTCCACCACCGGCGACGACGTGGACGAAGCCCACGGCTCGGTGACGGTGACGCTGGTGGACGGGGCGGACTACGACCTGGCCACGTCGCTGGCCGAGGCGACGGTCCGGGTGCGGGACGACGACCCGCCGCTGGTCAAGAACACCGGTCAGTCGAGCGGCCTGGTGCAGGGCCTGCACGTGGACCTGGCGCAGGGTTTCGACACCGGCGGCAACCCCTCGGGGTACACCCTGACCTCGGTGGACGTGGCCTTCAACCGGTCCACCGAGGACTTCGGTTCCAAGCTGACGGTCACCGTCCACAAGAATGCCAACGGGGCTCCCGGCACGGTCGTGGGGACCCTGACCAATCCCGCCTTCGTGAACCGGCAGGCCGGCACGTACAGCTTCACGCACCCGGGCGTGGCGCTCGAGGCGGACACCCGCTACTGGGTCGTGCTGGACGGA
Organism: Acidimicrobiia bacterium; assembly: GCA_965209025.1. GTDB lineage: Bacteria > Actinomycetota > Acidimicrobiia > Spongiisociales > ZC4RG35 > Bin76. The sequence goes on from CBDBPZ010000002.1 coordinate 1,148, forward strand.
ACCGGACTCACGGAAGGAAACAGCCAGGTAAAGTTCACGCAGAGCAACTCCGAGGACGAGGGCGCGGCGCCCGGCTGGAGCATCAACAACGACGCTCGCATCCGCGCGCAGGGGGGCGGCAACTGGATCACCCTGGTCGGCGGCTCTGTTCTGTCGATGGGAGTCAACGGCCGGCTGCTGCCCCACGCGGACGGTTCCTACACCGTGCCTTTGGACTGGCCGCTGAAGCCGCTCGGCGTGGACGCGGGCGCGACGTTCCGGCTGCTGTTCATGACCGAAGACCACCGCGACGCCACCGCCGCCGACATCGACGTCTACGACGCCCACGTGCGGGAGGCCGCCCGCGGCGGGCACGCCGCCGTCCGGCGCTACGCCGACGCGTTCCGGGTGGTCGGCTCCACCGCCTCGGTGGACGCCCGCGACCACACCCGGACCAACCCCAACAACGCCGGGCACACGGACGCGGAGGTCTGGTGGCTGAACGGCGAGCGCGTCGCGGCGAACCACGCCGGCTTCTGGTCCGACACCTGGGAGAACTGGGCGATGGCGGACCGCCGCTTCGAGAGCGGCGAGACGAGCACCTCGAACGACTGGCCGTGGACCGGCACCCGCACCGACGGCACGAAGGAGGCGAACCCTCTGGGCGCCAGCAACGCCCGGCGCGGACGGTTCTCGACCACCGACATGGACACCGGCCCCATCAGCTACAACACCGTCGCCAGCACCCAGGACCACGCGTTCTACGGCATCTCGCCGCTGTTCCGGGTCGAGCCCACGCCGGTGAACGCGCCGCCCGGTGAGCCGGCGGTGATGAGCAACCTCGGCCAGGCGGACGGAGCGGCGTTGACTGTGACGACTGCCAGTACCGTACGTGACCGCGCTCAGTCGTTCACGACGGGCAAAAACGGCGGCCACTACCGCCTGAACAGCGTCGACGTCGAGTTCGCCGAGATCGGCGACTCCGACGCCGCCCGTGATCTGAGGGTACAGATCTGGGCCGGCTCCGGCGGCTCGCCGGGCAGTACCGCCGCCGACGTCCTCGCCGATCTGGCGCGCCCCTCCATGCCGGTAGGCAGCGCCGACCGGACCTTCACCTTCACCTACCAGGGCGACGACGGTTCGGGGCTGCTGCTGGAGCCGGACACCACCTACTGGGTGTATGTATACGACGCGTCCGTGCAGCCCAACAGCACGTACACCCTCCGCGCCACCGCGTCGAACAGCGAGCGCCGGCAGGGCCTGCGCCTGCCCGAAGGCTGGAGCATCGGCGACGGCCACAGTTCCTGGTCGCTCTACCCCAACCCCGCCGTCTCCTGGAGCACCCACTCCGAGGCCCTCAAGATCGGCCTGAACCTGGGCGCCGCCGACGCCTTCGTGCAGTTCCGCACCTGCGCGGGCACGATCTCGGGCAACGACTGCGACACGGGCTGGGTGATCGCCAACTACAACCGCCACGACCCGCCGCCCACCATCACGCTGACCGAGGGCGGGCCGGTGGTGACCTACCAGTGGCAGGCGGTGGACCCCCAACAGCGTCGGCACTTCTACGTCGCCAGCCAGGTCGGGGAGCCGCTCAGCCACTTCGGCGGCTACATCGGGCCGGGCAAACCGGACCGGGACCGGCTGATGTGCCACACCGGGAGCCGCAGCCCCTACAACCTGGGCGACCCCATCGTCGAAGGGCTTGGCCGGGACGGGATCCATTTCGGCTACGGCAGCACCGCCGGCCCGCTGCTGGACCGCCACGACGGCTGCCCCTTCGCGTCGCAGTCCGTCTACGAGGACGACGCCAACAAGTGGCGGCCGGTGAGCCTCGCCGCCGGCCAGGACAGCGACGCCTTCGACCACGGGACGTTCCTGATCCACCGGCCCTACGCCGTCGGCCACAACTTCTATGAAAACGGCGTGCTGTACCAGGTGGGAGGCTTCGACTACCCCGAGGTGCGCGTGCCGCTCATCATCCGCGACGACGACGAGTGGGAGCAGACCCTGGAGTTCTCCATCGACGACGGGACCACCTGGACGTCCATCGAGGACGGCGGGCTCAATCTGGCGTTCCCGGCGTCTTTGAACACGGGCCGCAAGGCGCACTACTTCTGGGTGCGGACGAAGAACGACCCGCCGGCGGACCAGGACAAGCGCTTCTCCATCAACGCCGACTTCGCCAAGCCGCTGCTGCGGACGGGCACGTCGGAGTACTTCCGGTCCCACCGGGTCTGGTTCACCAGCCCCGCCGCCTCGCACCTGCACACCTTTAGAGATGACTCTGCCGTCAGCAGCGGCTCGGTCACGGTCAGCCGCACGCCGGTCCAGGTCGACATCCACGTCGGCTCCAACGTGGTCGGCAACGTGACCTTCCAGGTCGAGGGCTACAAGCTGTACGAACGCAGCGACAACCAGATCTCGACGGAGACACCGCCGAAGACGGTGCGCACCGACAGCTTCAGCTTCTACCGCACGCTGGGCTCCTGCGTGGGCTGCCAGCGGCTGCTGGGCGACCTGCCCGACCCGGTGGTGGAGCGCGTGGGCGACCTGAGCTACGCCAACCTGTCGGACACGGGCATCGACCTGTCGTGGCCGCGGGTGGTCGGCGCGGAGGGCTACGAGGTGCGCTGGTGGTCCACCACCTCGCCGTTCCCCGGCGTCCCCGCCGACGAGGCCTGGTTCGGGGCCGAGCCCAACGACCCGGCCTGGGGCATCCGCCACCTGGAGCCCGGCACCGAGTACCGGGCGGTGGTGTACTTCCAGGACCACGGCGCGACGCAGCTGAGCACCGCCAGCCCGGTGATTCGCTTCACCACGCTTTCGGCGGGCTCGCCGGTGGAGGCGGAGCCCACGTCGGTGATCGTGGAGCGGGTGCCCGAGGTGTCGATCAGCGCCGCCGGCGGGACCGTCACCGAGGGCGAGGACGCGGTCTTCACGGTCACCGTGGACCCCGCGCCCGACGCGCCGCTGGACGTGCGGGTGGGCGTGGTCGGCCCCGGCTCCGTGGTCGCCGCCCAGCACCTGGGCCAGCGCACGGTCAACGTGCCCACCTCAGGCAGCGTCACCTTCACCATCCCCACCGTCGACGACACCAGTTGGGGCTCCAACGGGATGCTCGGCGCGACGGTGCAGTTCGGCGAGGGCTACCGGCTGAACAAGTTCCGCAGCTACGCCTCGGTCTACGTCGCCAACAACGACCTGCCGCCGCCGCCGCCGGTCCAGCTCAAGCGCGTCTCCGACACGACGGCGACCGTCGCCTGGAAGCCGCAGGGAGACGGCACGGCCTACACGGTCGCCTGGCACGAGAGCTTCACGGGCATCCCGGTCCTGACGGAAGTCACGACCACCGCCACCGAGTACCAGCTCACCGGCCTGAACCCCCGGTCGCATTATGTGGTCTCCGTTGCCGCCGGCATCACCCAGATCGACAAGATCACAGTGAGGACCCTCGCGGCGGGCGCGACGCCGAAGACCTTCACGGTGGACTTCGAGACGCCCGCGCCCAACACGTCCGTGCCGCTGATCAGCGTGACCGCCGACGGCAACGTGACCGAGGGCGCCGACGCCGGCTTCACGGTGACGGCGAACCCGGCCCCGGCTGCGGACCTGGACGTGAGCGTCACGGTGTCCCAGAGCGACGACTCCGGGATAACCGTCGGGCAGCAGACGGTGACCATCCCAGCGGCGGGCTACGCCACGCTGACGGTGGCCACCACCAACGACGAGGTGGACGAGGCCGACGGATCGGTCACGGTCACCGTCGACGCCAGCGCCAGCCTCGACTACCGGGTGTCCTCGTCCCAGGGGACGGCCATCGTGGTCGTGTCCGACGACGACGGCGGCCACACGGTCAACCAGGGAACGATCGCCAGGGTCAAGGAGCTGGCGTCGCAGACCCACAACGGCGCGGCCCACGTCAACCGCTGGAACCGCGTACTGCTCGCGTTCGGCGAGCACGACGGCACCGGCGTGTCGGGCGGTGCGATGACCGCCGCCGAGGCGCAGGACATGGCGAACCGGCACTCCAGCCCGGTGTGGGACCTGGTAGTCGCCGAGCTCACCGCGCTCGAAACAGCCCAACAGCAGCCGCCTCCGACGCCCGAGGTGAGCATCACCGCCGGTGGTGGTGTGACCGAGGGCGGTTCGGCTAGTTTCACGGTTAGCGCCGGCCCGGCGCCGTCCGCCAATCTTGACGTGAGCGTGACGGTGTCCCAGAGCGGCGATTTCGGTGTTTCGACGGGGGCGCGGACGGTGACGATCAGCGCGGGCACGACCAGCGCTACGTTGACGGTGGCCACGACTGATGATCAGACGGACGAGTCCGACGGTTCGGTTATGGCGACGGTGAACGCCGGATCGGGTTATACGGTGTCGGCGTCGCAGGGCGCGGCCACGGTTTCGGTGGCGGACGACGACGATGCGCCGGTGGGTTATACGGTCGACCCGGCTGTGGTGACGAAGGTCCAGTCGCTGGCCGGGCAGACCCAGCACGGCACGGCGCATGTGAACCGTTGGAATCGGGTGCTGGTGGCGTTTGGACAGCATGACGGCACGGGCGTCACGGGCGGTCCGATGACCGCTGCTCAGGCGCAGCAAATGGCCGACACCCACAGCAGCCCGGTTTGGGACGAGGTGGTGGCCGAGTTGACCGCGTTGGAGGCGGCCGCGCAGCAGACGCCTCCGCCGACGCCGGAGGTGAACATTTCAGGTGCGGTCGATGGCGCGGAGGGCGATCCGGTGACCTTTACGGTGACGGCCAACCCGGCGCCGGTGTCGGATCTGGTGGTGAGTGTCACGGTTGCTACGTCTGGGGATTTCGGGTTTGGTTCGTTGCCGGTCAGCGTGACGATCCCGGCGTCGGGGAGCGCGACGGTAACCATCGCCACCACCGACGACAACGTGGACGAGGCTGACGGGTCGGTGACGTTGACGCTGAACGCGGGCAACGGTTACACGGTGGGCGCGCGGTCGTCGGAGACCGCCGACGTGGCCGACGACGATGATCCGGTGCAAGAGTTGATCCAGCAGCCGCAGGTGAGTATCACCGGCAGCAATGGCGTCACCGAGGGCGGGGACACCACCTTTACGGTAACGGCCAACCCGGCCCCGGCGGCGGATCTTGCGGTGAGCGTGACAGTGTCCCAGAATGGTGATTTCGGGACGGTCACGGGCGTGCGGACGGTAACGGTACCCACCACCGGCAGCGTTACGGTGACGGTGGGCACTAGCGACGACAACGTGGACGAGGCTGACGGGTCGGTAACGGTTACCGTCAACGCGGGCAACGATTACACGGTGTCAGCGTCCCAGGGAGCGGCCACGGTGGCCGTGTCCGACAACGACAACCCCCCACCCCCACCCCCACCCCCACCACCCCCTCCTCCTCCTCCGCCGGTGGAGTCGGCACTTGGGAACTGCGCTGTTGGGGTACGTCCGACTGTTTCGATCGACGATGTCACCGCCGCCCGGGGCGACCCGTCGGTTAATTTGGTGATCGGTTTGAGTTGCAAGCCCAGCGGGACTGTGACGGTTTATTACGTGGTTCTTCGCGAGGGCGAGATCACCGGATCTACCCGGGTGGCAAGGTTGACAGGTGATCATCCGTCGGAAACGGTCGGCGTGACCGTGGATTCGACTGATTCTTTGGGGCTGAGCGCGGTCTGGATCACGGGCGCCGCGAACCGCTCGGCCGAGGGAACCGTCAACTTCACCGACTAGATAGGTAGTTCCAAGGGGTTAATGGTCGTAGGCGATGAGGGAGCGGGCTGGTCCCGGTCGGTTAGTGGTTTCGTTGTGCCAGATGACCGTGGTGAGAGCGAGGAGTCGTTGCAGGACGCGAGCGATTACCCCAATGCTCCTATGTTGTCAAATCCGGTTTGAGGGTGGTGAGCCAGTGGTGATATCGAGTGACGAAGTTGATGGTTGTGGTCGAAGCCTCATTCAAGCCTGGAGATACACGTGGCGTGGCTGCGGAGAGCGGTAGCGGCCTGAGCCAGGGTCGTTTCGGTGTCACGGCGTAAACAGCGGAGATCGGCACCCGAAGGTGTTCACGGCGGGTTGGTCAACAGATGTAGATCTCTCTGGCCATGTACCGATGCCCCTATACTCCAAACCCCCGTGCTTTAGGTGGCGGGGGTGGGGGGTTGTTTTTGGGGGTGGGTGAGCCAGTGTTGGTATCGGGTGGCGAGGTGGTGGTTGTGTCGGATGCCTCGTTCGAGTCGTGAGAGGAGGGTGGGGTAGGTTTGGAGCGCTTGGGCGGCGTGGGTGAGGGTGATCTGGGCTTTTTGGCGTAGTGTGCGGAGGTGGGCTCCGTTGGGTGTTGGCGGTGGGTTGGGTGAGCAGGTGGCGGATCTCTCTGGCGATGTGCCTTTTGAGGCAGCGGATGATCTCTCGGCGGGTTTTGCCTTCGGTCTGGCGTTTTTGGACGTATGCGATGGTGGTCGGGTGGTAGCGCATACGAACCGAAGCGATGCGCCAGAGTGCGTTGTTGGCTTGGCGGTTGCCACCGCGGTTGAGCCGGTGTCTGATGGTCCGCCCGGACGAGGCTTGGACGGGACTGGCGCCGCATAGGGCAGCGAAGGACGCTTCTGTGCGCATCCGTTGGGGGTTGTCACCGGCTGTGATCAGCAGCGCCGAAGCGGTGTCTGCGCCGACTCCTGGAGCGGCTAGCAGGGCGGGGTTGGCCTGGACGCAGAGACGGTGCATCTCGGTGTCGAGTTCTTGGATCTCTGTGGTGAGCGCCTGATATCTGCGGGCTAGGAGACGGAGCGTTTTCTTGGCGTAGGTGATGGTGGTGTGGTCTGTGCTGGGACGATAGGCGGCACAGACTTTGACCAGGGTTTTCGCGGGCAGGTCCCCGAGCTGGTGCTTGACCTGGTTGGGAGCGGTAACCACCAGGGCGTGCAACTGGTTTATGGCCTGGGTGCGGGCTTTCACAGCGGAACGGCGAGCTACTCGCAGCATTCTTATTCCTTCGACCGGACCGTCCCCGCTTTTGGGTTGGATGGTGGCCTGTCCAGAGAGAGCCGCCCGCGCCGCGGCTTCGGCGTCGGTGGCGTCGGTCTTGCCATATCGGCGGCGGAGCTGGCGGTTGGGAGAGCCTGTATAAATGTCTGTGTGAGGGGGTTTGCCTGGCCGGCGGTGGCTGGCTGTGAGGAGATGATGTGTATGGCTGTTAAGGATGCGACGGAAACGGCGGCTGCGGCTGCTGTGTCTGATGAGCTTGTGGATGCTGTGGTGGCTGATGCCTTGGAGGGTGGTGTGGATCTTTTGGGTCCTGATGGGGTGTTGGCCGAGATAGTCCAAGCGTGTCCTGGAACGGGCCCTTTCTGAGGAGATGACCGATCACCTGGGTTATGAGCACGGCGACCCGATCGGCCATGGCACGGGCAACAACCGTAACGGGACCACCCCCAAGCAGGTGCTGACCGAGATCGGCGCGGTGGATCTGGACGTTCCCCGTGACCGTAACGCCTCGTTCGAACCCAAGATCGTTCCGAAGGGCGCCCGGCGCTTGGAAGGTTTCAACGCCAACATCGTGGCCCTGTACGCCCGGGGTTTATCCACCCGTGACATTCGTTCGGAACTGGCTCGAATGTACGGCGTGGACGTCTCGCCGGCGTTGGTGTCCAAGGTCACCGACGGGACCGTGGAGGAACTCACCGAATGGCAGAACCGGCCACTTGACGGGTGTTATCCCCTTCTGTACATAGACGCCATGGTGGTCAAGGTCCGCACGGACGGCACCGTCATCAATCGCCCAGCGTATGTGGTGGTCGGCGTCGACGTGGACGGCCGCAAACACGTCCTCGGTGTGTGGCTGGGTGACGGCGGCGAAGGCGCCAAGTACTGGCTAGCAGTGCTCACCGAGATCCGCAACCGAGGCCTCGAAGACGTGCTGATCGTGTGCCGCGACGGCCTCCGCGGACTGCCGGACGCGATCGAGGCCACCTGGCCTCAGGCGCTGGTACAGACCTGTGTCATCCACCTGATACGAGCCTCGATGCGCTTGTGCAGCTGGAAAGACCGCAGAATTGTCGCTCGGGGGTTACGGACCGTGTACACCGCCACCAACTCCGAAACAGCCGCCAAAGAGTTGGACGAACTCGACGACCAGTGGGGAAACCGCTACCCGGGGATGATACGAGTATGGCGCCAAGCGTGGGAAGAGTTCACCCCGTTCCTGCGGTTCCCGCCAGAACTCCGCCGGGTGGTATACACCACCAACCTGGTCGAAAGCGTTCACTACCAGCTGCGGAAAGTCACCAAAACCAGGGGCCATTTCCCCACCGACCAATCCGCTCTGAAACTGCTGCGCCTCGCCGCTCGCAACATCACCGACAAGACAGGGGAGGAGACCTTGATGGCGATCACTGAAAGTGCTCACACCTGATCACTGAAAGTACCCAGTTGCTGGGGGGCTAATTGCCCGTTGTTGGGGTGGGCTCTCTCCAAGCTAGGGGACTGTCACGTTCTCTAGCTGTGGAGAGGAGCCCTGCCCTTTATGTTGGTCCAGGAGGAGTACTTGGAAGTTCATGCTTTGAGAAGGCGGGGGTGGTCGATCTCGGCTATTGCCCGTCATTTGGGAAAGAATCGTCGTACGGTTCGGGCGTATTTGGATGGGCGGGTTCCGGGTCGGCGAGTCCCGTCCGGGCCGGATCCGTTTGATCGGTTCGAGGCGTATGTTCGTCAGCGACTGTCGGATGATCCCCATGTTTGGGCGACTGTGCTGTTCGACGAGGTGGTGGTGTTGGGCTATTCGCAGAGCTATCCGACGTTTGTGCGGAAGGTCCGCTATCGGGGTCTTCGACCGTCTTGTGGTGCCTGTGCGGGCACCCGTGGTCGTGCTGCTGCGATTATCGATCATCCGCCGGGTGAGGAGTGTCAGTGGGATTGGACAGAACTTCGGGACACCCCCTGGGGGTCCCGAGCTTTTGTGCTGGTTGGTGCTCTGTCGTATTCGGGCCGGTTTCGCGGGTGGGTCACATCCAGGCAGGACCAGCCGCATCTGATCGAGGGGATCGACGCGGTGTTGCGGCGCCTGGGTGGTACTGCCCGGCGGTGGCGGGTTGATCGTATGGCCACGGTGATAGACCCGGGCACTGGTCGGTTACAGTCGTCGTTTGTTCCGGTGGCGAAGCATTATGGGGTGGGGGTGGATCCGTGTCCACCGCGGCATCCTCAGCGGAAGGGTGTGGTGGAAAAGGCCATCCATTTCATCTCTCAGCGGTGGTGGCGCACCGCTTCGGTGGCTCGTCTCGCTTCGGCGCAGGACAGCCTCGACCGCTTCTGTGTGGCGGTGGGCGATTCCCGCCGGCGGGGCGAGAGCACCGTTGGTGAGTTGGCCGATACCGAGCCGTTATTGGAGCTTCCTCTCATGCCTTACCCGGCAGAAGGCACCCTCTATCGGAGGGTCGCGTCGAATGGCCTGGTGTCGGTGTGGGGCAACCGATACTCGGTGCCACCTGGGGTGATAGGAACCCAGGTCACCGTCCGTTGGCGTCTGGGAGACCCCACCATCGACATGACGTCAGAGTCAGGTCGGCTGGTCGCTACCCATCGGAAGGTGGCCCGCGGTCAGGGACGGGTGGTTCGTTTGCCCGAGCACGTCGAGGCTTTGGAGAACGTCGTGTTAGCCGCGTTCACCACCAAACGGCCGTGCAGACCGAAACCGAACCGGCCACCGTCGGAAGCTGCCCTAGCCGTCGCTTCGGGTATCGGAGGTGATCTGAACACAGAATCGGTGATAGACCTGGGGGTGTACCAGCGGCACATCGATCTCCAACACCGGAGGCGGCGATGAACAAGAACTCGGTGTACCAACAGCTCCGAAGCCATCTGGCCTATCTCGGTCTGTCGGCCGCGGCCGAGGAGCTCCCCACCCACCTGGAACGGGCACGCCAACACAACATCGGTCACACCCAGTTCCTCGAAGCACTGTTGCGGGTAGAGGTGGAAACCACCGAACAGCGCCGATGGGCAACCCGATTGAAACTGGCGAACTTCCCAACCCGCTGGAAACTGGAAGACTTCGACTTCGCCGCGCAACCCAGCATCGACCAAAAACTGATCCGGGAACTCGCCACCGGCGCGTACCTGGCCGACGCCACCAACGTGCTGTTCATCGGACCACCCGGAGTAGGCAAAACAATGCTCGCCGTCATCTTGGGCAGAGCGGCGGTGGACACAGGTCACAAGGTCTACTACACCACCGCAGCAGACCTGGCAGCACGCTGCCGCAAAGCAGCCCTACAAGGAAGATGGGCCAGAACCATGCGATTCTTCAACACCCCGAAAGTGTTGATCATCGACGAACTCGGCTATCTGCCGATGCCGGCAGAAGACGCCGCGACACTGTTCCAGGTGATCTCCCAACGCTACGGGAAAGGATCAATCATCCTCACCACCAACCTCGCAGTGACATCGTGGGGAGAGATCTTCTCAGACAGCACTATCGCCGCGGCCATGCTCGACCGGCTCCTCCACAGGAGCGTGGTATTCACCATCACCGGCGACAGCTACCGGCTGCGAAGCTACCAAGCACAAGCAAGAAAACACAGACCGAAAGGAGACCCGCTAGCCTAAAACACCACCCCCAGACTGGGCACTTTCGGTGATCGACTCTGGGCACTTTCGATGATCGCCGTCAACCTCGGCACCGGCACCCGCGGCTGGACAAGAGCCCTCAACCAACTCGAAATCCACTTCCCCAACCGACTGAACCTAACCCGATAAACCCATAATGAACCCACCCCCTCACACAGACGATTTGACTGTGAGAATAAAGAAGGTGCCTTTAGAGGCTCTCAGGTTATAGCTGCTGGTGGTGGTGTCGTGACCCACGATTTGACTGACCCCGATTTTGGTGTCCTTTGCCTGATCTGTCCGACACCGACCTCCAGCAGCTTGCCTGGCGTACCGCGCTGGCCTGATCAGAAGCCTGTCCACCCCCAGGGGGTGTGACCCATCACAGTCCTGCCGTTTTCGCGGTTTGCGCCCCTCTTTTGGCGCACCGTCAGCAACCAAAGAGGGAGTTTCTCATGATAGGCACAGAAGTAGAGCATGTGATCGGGATCGATCCTGATCGTGATTGGGTCACCGCCTCGGTAGTGGATACTGCCACCACCGGAGAACAAGCCTCCGGAGTGTTCGAAACCACCCGGGTGGGATATGAACGGTTGGTGGGATGGGCCGATCAGCACACCCAGGCCACCGACCGGATATGGTCGGTGGAAGGCACCGGAAGCTACGGAGCAGGCGTATCAGGCTACCTTGCCAGCCGGGGTGAACAGGTTACAGAGTTCAACCATCCCACCCCAACTGTGGACGGCGCCAAGAACGACACCCTTGACGCTCGACGGGCCGCCCGCCAGGTGCTAGGCCGCCGTAGGCCATCGGTTCCTCGAGTTCGGGGAGACCGAGAAGCCCTCCGAGTGTTAGCAACCACCCGCCGAGGCGCCATAACAGCTAGAACATCGGCGATCAACGAACTGAAAGCCCTCCTAGTCACCGCGCCGGTCGATCTCAGGGACCAACTCCGAGGTCTTACCACCCCTGCTCTCGTAGCCACATGCGCGGCGTTCCGTCTCCGATCCGGACCCATCGGAGAACTCACCGCCACCAAACAAGCAATGCGCAGCCTGGCCAGGCGCATCCGCGCGCTCTCCACAGAGACCCAAGACCTCAAAACATCCATCACCGAACTGGTCATCTCTGTCGCTCCGCACCTGCTGAACCAGCCAGGAATAGGCCCCATCACCGCCGCTCAAGTGCTCATCGCCTGGTCCCACCCCCGCCGATGCCGCAACAAAGCAGCCTTCGCTCGCCTAGCCGGCGTAGCACCACTCGAAGCATCCTCCGGGCAACACACCCGCCACCGGCTCAACAGACACGGCGACCGCCAACTAAACCAGGCCCTCCACACCATCGCCATCAGCCGCTCCCGACACTGTCCCAAAACCAAGGCCTACATCGCCAAACGAACCAGCCAAGGAAAAACCACCCAAGAAACCCGCCGCTGCCTCAAACGATACATCGCCCGACAGCTCTACCGCCTTCTCGAAAACCCCCCACCCACCTAAACACCCCACCCCTCCAAACACGATTTGGAAATCATAGAAGCATCAGGCCCATCAAAGCCCGTACCCAGGCCATCAACCAGCTCCACGCCTTGGTGGTAACCGCTCCCGACCAGGTCAAACACCACCTTTCGGGTCTTTCCCCCAAAGCCCGGGTGAAGACCTGCGCCGCTTTTCGTCCCGGCACAGCCCAGACCACGACCGCCTATACCAAGAAGACACTGCGTCTGCTGGCCCGCCGGTACCAGGCACTCACCGCCGAGATCCAACAACTCGACACCGAAATCAAACAACTCTGCGCCCAGGCCAACCCCGCGCTGCTAGCCGCTCCCGGGATCGGCCCCGAAACCGCAGCCACCCTGCTGGTCACCGCAGGAGACAACCCCCACCGCCTCACCTCCGAAGCGTCGTTCGCCGCCCTATGCGGAGCCACTCCCATCCAAGCCTCGTCCGGGCAGACCATACGCCACCGTCTCAACCGCGGCGGCGACCGTCAAGCCAACCAGGCCCTCTGGCGAATAACCATGGTACGACTACGCATCGACCCCCGCACCATCGAATACGCCCAAAGGCGGCAAGCGGAAGGCAAAACCCGCCGGGAGATCATCCGCTGTCTGAAACGGTACATCGCCCGAGAGATCTACCACCTGTTGACCAACCCACCCCGAACACCCTCCGGCGCCGACCTCCGCTGCCCACGCCAAAACACCAACATCACCCTGGCTCAGGCCGCCACCGCCCTCCACGCCCACCCGACAAGCCTCTCTGAATCGCCCCGAGTTTTATAGAGAGCGAGGTGCGCCCCCACTTTTCCGGAGTCGACATATTTGAATTGGTGGCGTGATCGACCCAGAAGGAGGGTCTTCATGCCGTATCGATATCCACCCGAGTTCCGTCGCAGGGTGCTGGACCTTCTGGCAGCTGGCAGGTCAGTTGGGTCTCTCTCGAAGGATCTTGGCGTGTCGGACCAGACCATTTACAACTGGCGACGCCAGGACCTGATTGACCGCGGTCTCGAACCGGGTGCTACCTCGGCGGAGCAGACTGAACTGCGGGCTGCCCGTCGTCGGATCAGGGAGTTGGAAACCGAGTTGGCCGTGACCAGGCGAGCCATCGAGTTGCTGAAGGGCAAGGTGGTGTCCCCAAAAGACGGTACGAGGCGATCCGCACCATGAGAACCGAGGGGCTTTCCACCCAGGTGGCTTGTCGGGTGTTGGGAGTGTCACAGTCGGGGTTCTATGCCTGGCGGTCCCGTCCGCCGTCGGCCCGGTCTATCCGTCACGCGTGGCTGACCGACATCATCTGTCAGATCCACCAGCAGTCACGGGGTACTTATGGAGCGAGGCGGGTACATGCCGAACTGCGGCTGGGTCATCGGATCACGGTGGGACACAACGCGGTGGCGATGCTGATGAGAAGATCCGGTCTAGCTGGTCTCAGCGGCAACCGGAGACCCAGAAGGCGGCCCCGTCCCGTGGACACCCCTGTCGACCTGGTAGACCGGAACTTCGCCCGTTCCAAACCGGACCAGTTGTGGGTGACCGACATAACGGAACATCCCACCCGGGAAGGCAGGGTGTACTGTGCTGTCGTTTTGGACGTGTACAGCCGCCGAGTGGTGGGCTGGTCGATCGACAACACGGCCACCGCGGGACTGGTCACCTCCGCGCTGGGAATGGCAATCGAGAACCGCCAACCCCAAGGGACTGTGATACATTCCGACCAGGGCACCCAGTTCACCTCCTGGGCGTTCACCCAAAGAGCCCACGACTCCGGCCTGGTACCGTCCATGGGAACCGTGGGAGACTGTTTCGATAACGCCCTCATGGAAGCCTTCTGGGCACGAATGCAAGTCGAACTGCTAGACCGAAAACGGTGGACGACCCGTATCGAACTCGCAAACGCTATCTTCGAGTACCTCGAGATCTTTCACAACCGCCGTCGGCGTCACACCTCCCTCGAAATGCTCACCCCAATCGAATACGAAAACACCCACAACAACCGAACCGTCACACCACTGATCCAAGTGAGCTGACTCCGTAAAACCGGGGGACCATCAGCGGGTTGTTTGGGTCGATAGGGGTTTTCTGGGGGTGGTTTGATGGTAGGTGGTTTCGTGGTCGGCTGGGGTAGTGTAGGTGTTGTCGGGGGTGATTCCTCTGTGGAGGCGTCGGTGGTTGTACCAGTCGATGTACTCGAGGGTGGCGAAGGTGGTGTGGTCGAGGTTTCGCCATGGTCCCCGTTGGCGGATCAGTTCGGTTTTGTACAGACCGATGATTGATTCGGCCAGAGCGTTGTCGTAGCTGTCGCCCCGGCTTCCCACCGATGAAACGATCTGGCTTTCGGCCAGGCGGGTGGTGTACCGAACGGACAAATATTGACCGGATTCAACCGGTGGTCGCAACACTGGTGCGTTTGAGGGAGTGTAGGTGTTCGTTGAAGGCCTCGGCGGGGGTTTTCCACCCGAGGACCTTTCGTGGTCGGCTGTTGAGCGCAGTCGCAACGGCTTCGATCTCCTTGGCGTTCCAACGTGACAGGTCGGTGCCTTGGGGGAAGTACTGACGGAGCAGGCCGTTGGTGTTCTCGTTGGTGCCTCGTTGCCAGGGGCTGTGCGGGTCGGCGAAGTAGACGGGTACCCCTGTCTCGATTTTGAACTGCGCGTGTTGGGAGAGTTCCTTGCCTCGATCCCAGGTCAACGACTGGCACAGTTGTTTGGGCAGTGTGCTGATCATGGACGTGAGAGCGTTCTTCATCGTGACCGCGCCGTAGCCGGCAAGAGCGGGCCTGTTCTTGGTCCGTCCGATGACGCCGTAGCCGTCCTCGCGTGGCAGGTGGATCAGCATCGTGAACCGAGTGGTGCGCTCGACCAACGTCCCGATCGCGGAACGTTTCAACCCGATGATCAGGTCTCCTTCCCAATGGCCCGGCACCGCCCGGTTTTCGGCCTCGGCCGGGCGCTGGCTGATCATCACCTCGGGCGTGACATGCGCCCACGCTTTGCGTTTGGCCCGCGCGCGGGGAACACGTAGCGCCCGCCCGGTGCGCAGACAAGCGACCAACTCGCGCTTGAGGGCACCACGGCTCTCGACATACAGGGCCTGATAGATTGCCTCATGGCTGATCCGCATGGACTCGTCATCGGGGAAATCGACCTTGAGCCGCTGAGAAATCTGCTCAGGGCTCCACGCCATGACCCACCGGCGGTCTTGGCGGTAAGGCTTGTTCCGCCCCTTCCAAGGCGCAGTCACGGGACCCCGAACCGGGGTCCCGTCGGGACGGCAAACCCGACCTGACAGCCGTTCCTGCACATACTCACGCAGCCGCTCGTTCGCGACCAGCTTCGCCGTCTTGGGGCGCCGGGCGACCAGGTCCGCCTTCCACTGCGCAACCGAAGCTCGATACTCGAGCTTCCCGCCGCGTGTTGCTGCATTGCGACGCAACTCCCTCGAGATCGTCGAAGGATCCCGGCCCAGCTGACGGGCGATCGCCCGGACGCCCACGCCTTGCGCCCTCAAGACGGTGATCTCCTCCCGTTCACGAAACGACAGGTAACGGCCAGACGGCGACCCAAGACCGATCGAGGGCATACCACCACCGTGTCGGAACCACCTACTGCCCGCTGCCTGCGACACACCAACAGAAATCGCAGCCTCCTCGCTAGTCACCCCCTTCGCGATCTCACACCAAAACTCCCTCTCGATCTCCCTCCGAACCGACGGCGCCCCCGGCGACTTCATCGGCGACCGACCCGTCAACTCCTTCATCCATCCAGCTGGCCTGCCCATCAAATACCTCCATCTCAAGGTGTTGCAACGACCGGTTGAATCTACCCTGGGTGCCCTGATCGGAATGGTGGATTAGTCCCGTACCGGGTTGGGGACGCCGTTTCCATCTGGCCATCTCGAACGCGTCGCAGACAATCTCCGCTCGTAGGTGGTTGGCGATCGACCAGCCGATGATCTCCCGGTTCCAAGCGTCCAGGACCACCGCCAGATAGACAGTGCCCCCACGGGTGGGATGCTCGGTTATATCCGCCATCCACAGACGATCCGGCCGGTCGGTGTCGAACTGTCGGTCGACCAGGTCAGCCGAGACCTCCCCGACCCGCTTAGGACGCCGACCGGTGGCCTTGCGGCGATGGACGCCGGTTATGCCTGCCAGTCGCATCAATCGTTCCACCCGTTTGCGACTCACCCGGATCCCCATACCGAGGCGCAGCTCGGCCCATACCCGCGGTGATCCGTAGGTACCCCGCGAACGAGCATGAACGGCTTTGATGGTCTCACAGAGCCTCTGGTCATCGATCCAACGCTGTGAGGGACTGGCCTGACGCTTCCGCCAGTCGTAAAAACCCGAGGTGGACACCTCCAACCGGGAAGCCATAAACCTGACCGGAAAGTCTGCCTTCTCCACCTCCATGAACTCATAGATCATTTCGGGAGTACGTTCTCCTGGGCGAAGAAGGCCGCGGCTCGAGAGAGCAGATCACGCTCCATCCGCAACACCCGATTCTCCCGCCGCAGTCTCGTCAGTTCTTTTCGTTCCTCGGTGGTCAAACCAGGCGCTCGACCTTCGTCGATCTCGGCCTGGGCCACCCACCTCCGCAGACCAGAACCGGAAATCCCCAACCGGCGAGCAACCGCCGAAACCGATTCGTCGCTCTCCCGCACCAGATCAACAGCACGGCGCCGGAACTCCTCCGGATAAGCAGCAGGCATCAAAACCTCCTATTCCGAGAGACCAAACAGCCTCTCACACAATCACAGAATACGTGTCCGCAAAACCGGGGGAATTCCAGTGATCGACTCCGGGGAGAATCGATGATCGCCATCAACGCCGGATGGCGGCGTGATCTCCTACGCCATCACAGGCTGATGGCGAGCGTCCAGTTCGACAAGAACCTGTTCTACCCGGTAGCAGAAGCCACCTATGGGCTAGTGATAAAGGGGCACGAACCCCATCCTCCAGGCAGTGACGTTTTTGTCGGCAGGTTGTTCGACGATCGCCACCGTCCTCGTCGGTCCAAGATACTCTCGGATTATGAGGCCGTGGACAACGTAGATGAAATGACCGAACAGCTTCGACGATTTCTGCTTGGGCTGCCCGTGACTCGTAACATCCCACGAACGCAAACCGTTACCGGAATCAACGACATCGCCGATTTTTCTCCCGAACAGTACCTACCAGACGCTCCGATATCAGTTGATCCGACAAGTCGAGCCGTTGGAACCGTGGCAGCGGGGCTCATGGTCGCAGCTAGGGGCGCCCGCTTCCCCTTGACTGTTGAGACTGCGGTGTTCCCGTTGAGCAGGTTCGCGTCTGTCATCCCCGCTACTGTCACGACTATCAAGGGCTACAGACCTGGCCAAACCCCCCTCGTGTCGGCAACGGCAAAAGACAACGGTATCGCCGCATGGCTGGACATACCCACAGACGACTGCGCTGAGCATTGCTTCACGGTATCGCTGATACACAACACCAAACCGTGCCAGGCATTCTGGCACCCCTACCGATTTGCAGGACTCAAGGGGAAGGTGATGATCCTCAAACCAGAGGAGGCACTGTTGACCGACCCGGATGCCATTGTGTACCTGTGCGAATCGGTGACCGCGTTCAACGCTTGGCGCTACCACTACGCACGCAGCCCGAGATACGTCGATCTGGCAGTCCAGCTTCCGGTACGGGAGGATGGATCCCCGGACATTCGTATAATGGGCGAGGCGGTAAGGCAAAGACTCCAACTAGAGGGCGCATACACCCAATGACGGACAGACACTCGGATAAGGCCGCTCCTCCCATCTCTGGGCAACCTCCGACTGTGGTGAACCCCCGTTATGAGGGTGCGACTATGGTGGAGGTGGCGCGGATGGTGATGCGACCGGCAGACCCGCAAGCGCGGGACTCGCTACGACGGATCCAAACCCAAACTACGCAGCCCATCAAGTCAGCCTTATAATTCCCCTACGAAAACCAGAACCTTCCTTCGGATACTGCGTGCGTGAACCCATTCCTCATGGGTGGCGGACAGGCCCGACTCCTGGATGTCTCCATATCGAGCACCCATCAGCAGCACCACAATTGTCGCTGCTCTCAACCTCCATCAAACAGGCCATCTGAGGAGAATCTGGTGAAGCAGCAGCCCCAGGCCCCTCCATCAACACCGGCAAATGCCCCAAGGACACGATAGCACACTTGGCTGCTGCTCGGTAATCCTGGTAGCCGCCCTCTACCGACGACACAAACACTCTCAATGCTCTGATACTTGCCCCCTTTGCAACGCCCGCTCACGGGACTGCTCCACCTATCCAGTGTACAAACAGAACCACCCTGCATCGCGTTGGATAGTGGTGCAGTTTGACTTTCTCACCGGCAGCCCCACCCCTCAAGCAATCCGCTTCCGAGAGGGTGCATGGACAAACCGTCAACCATCATGGCCACCCAACCAACGAAACAGGTTACGCGCACCAAATCGTCGAGGTCAACTCGGTCGGAAAGGCCATGGCGCTCCCCGAGATGCTCAGGAGGCGGAGCACCTCTTCGCGGCCCTTGAAGGGGGTTTGTAGCAGGGCGGGTGTGACAGGAAGGGAGAACGAAAATGGCCGACAACAACTGGGCCGACAAAACGATTTGGACCGGGGACAACCTGCTGGTCATGCGGGGAATGAACTCCGAGTCCGTTGACCCGCCGTTCAACAGCAAAGCCAACTACGCCGCTCCTATCGGGAGCAAGGCGGCAGGCGCGGCGTTCAAAGACACATGGATTCTCTCTGACCTGGATGTGGAATGGATCAACCTGTTCGAAGAGAAACATCCGGTGCTGTGGCGGGTGCTGATGGCGGCCATGACCCCCTCGGACAAGTCCTAGCTCTTAGTCGTACATGGAATAACGGATGGTTCGGGGAGTATTGATGGCGATCATCGAAATTCCCCAGAGTCGATCACCGAAATTCCCCACCCTGGGTTTGGTGGTTTTAGGCTAGCGGGTCTCCTTTCGGTCGCTGTTTTCTGGCTTGTGCTTGATAGCTTCTGAGGCGGTAGCTGTCCCCGGTGATGGTGAACACCACGCTCTTGTGCAGGAGTCGGTCGAGCATGGCCGCGGCGATGGTGTGATCGGAGAAGATCTCTCCCCACGATGTCACACCGAGGTTGGTAGTGAGGATGATCGATCCTTTCCCGTATCGTCTGGAGATCACTTGGAACAGTGTGGCGGCGTCTTCTGCCGGCATCGGTAGGTAGCCCAGTTCGTCGATGATCAACACTTTCGGGGTGTTGAAGAACCGCATGGTTCTGGCCCATCTTCCTTGTAGGGCGGCTTTCCGGCAGCGTGCTGCCAGGTCGGCTGCGGTGGTGTAGTACACCTTGTGACCGGTGTCCACCGCCGCCCTGCCGAGGATGACCGCCAGCATGGTTTTGCCTACTCCTGGTGGTCCGATGAACAGCACGTTGGTGGCGTCAGCCAGATAGGCGCCTGTGACCAGTTCCCGTAGGAGTTTCTCGTTGATGCTGGGTTGTGCTCCGAAGTCGAAGTCTTCCAGTTTCCATCGGGTGGGGAAGTTCGCCAGTTTGAGACGGGTTGCCCATCGGCGGTGTTCGGTGGTTTCCACCTCCACCCGCAACAGTCCCTCGAGGAACTCGGTATGACCCGCACAGTTGTGTCGTGCCCGTTCCAGATGGGTGGGGAGCGCCTCGGCAGCGGCCGGTAAGTTCAGATAGGCCAAATGTGACCGGAGTTGTTGATACGCCGAGTCTTTGTTCATCGCCGCCTCCGGTGTTGGCGGTCGATGTGCCGTTGGTACACACCGAGATCTATGACTGTTTCGCTGCTTTGGATGTTCCCGATGCCCGAAGCGACGGCTAGGGCAGCTTCCGACGGTGGCCGGTTCGGTTTCGGTTTACAAGGCCGCTTGGTGGTGAACGCTGCCAGGACCACGTTCTCCAACGCCTTGATGTGTTCGGGCAAACGAACTGTCCGTCCCAGACCACGGGATACCTTCCGATGGGTAGCGACCAGCCGACCTGACTCGGACACCATGTCGATGGTGGGGTCTCCCAGACGCCAACGAATGGTCACCTGAGTTCCTATCACCCCAGGTGGCACCGAATACTGGTTTCCCCACACCGACACCAACCCATTCGAGGCGACTCTACGTGTCAGGGTGCCCTCAGCCGGGTAAGGCATGAGAGGAAGCTCCAACAACCGCTCCGTGGCGGCCAACTCACCAACGGTGCTCTCACCCCGCCGGCGGCTGTCACCAACTGTCTGACAGAACTCGTCGAGGCTGTCTTGTGCCGAAGCGAGGCTGGTTACTGTGGCGGTGCGCCACCACCGCTGCGAGATGTAGTGGATGGCCTTTTCCACCACGCCCTTGCGTTGGGGTTGGCGCGGTGGACACGGATCCACCCCCACTCTGTAATGCTTCGCTACCGGAACGAACGACGACTGGATCCGGTCAGTACCCGCTGCCACCACTGTGGCCATCCGGTCAACCCGCCACCGCCGAGCAGTGCCCCCCAGGCGTTGCAGCACCCCGTCGATCCCCTCGACTAGGTGGGGTTGGTCCTGACTCGAGGTGAGCCACGCCCGGAACCGGCCCGAATACGACAGAACACCAACCAACACATAGGCTCGGGACCCCCAGGGAGTATCCCGGAGTTCTGTCCAGTCCCACTGACACTCCTCACCCGGTGGATGATCAATAATCGCAGTGGCACGACCCCGGGTTCCCGCACAGGCGCCACACGACGGCCGTAGCCGACGGTGGCGGATCTTCCGCACCAACGTCACATAGCTCTGCTCATAGCCCAAAGCCACTACCTCGTCGAACAGCGCCGACGCCCAAACATGGGGATCATCGGACAGGCGCTGACGCACATAAGCCTCGAACTCGTCGAACGGATCCGACACAGCCGGGGCTCGTTCTCCAGGGACCCGTTCACCGGACAGATACGCTCGCACGGTCTTTCGGTCTCTTCCCAAATGACGGGCAATGGCCGAGATCGACCACCCCCGCTGTCTCAATGCATGAACTTCCACGCATTCCTCCAATGCCAACATAAGGGGCAGGGCTCCTCTCCACAGCTGCCGGACTTGCTACCCAAGCAGCTTGGAAGGGGCCCTACCCAACAACGGGTATTTGCCCCCAGAAGGTGGGGAATTTCAGTGATCGAGAGTGGGGAGTTTCAGTGATCGCCAACAGTATTGGAGCATTCGCTGGGCTCGGCCGGATGGGTTTTTGGATGGAGAAGCCTCGAGACATGGAAGAATCGAATCACGTCTCAAACTGACACCGATCATGTCGCCCATCTCGTTTAGCTCCCGCGTCCAAAGGTGGCGGCTCAGCTTGAGTTTAGGGTGAAGGAATTTCAGGGCTAAAGCCGGTAGGTTCTACTACCGTTGAGATTACCCTGTTAGACACAAATACCTGGAGGCCCATACATGGACCACACCGCCCAACAAGAGGTGGATCGTAACTACGAAGTGTTCACAGAGATGCTACCCAGCCTACTGCAGACCCATGCCGGAAGGTGGGGACTGTTCCACCGAGAAGAACTGATAGATATATTCGACACCTATCGGGACGCCAGAACGGCGGCGAATCGGCTCTACCCCGACGACCATTACTCCATCCAAGAGATCACCGCCGATCCCATCGATTTGGGAATCTTCTCCCGTGCTATTCAACAAGCCGTTTGACCCACATGTAGGGCCATGCGTCGAGGTGAGTTTTTCTTCTGAACCAACGATGCATATGTGGTCCATGCCACGGTATACTGCTTTGTTGGACACTGGAGCCAGTGTTACGTGCATCTCTGAGAAAATCGCGAACCAACTCGATCTGGTACCCAAAGGCAAACGTCAAGTAATCGGTGCCACTGGGACAGCGTTAACCAACATCTATGACCTGGAAATAATGCTCTGGTCAGACGGTAGCGGCTGGGGATGCCCCATTGAAGCTGCTTTGTTCAGCGGCACGAGCACCGTGGAGGTCCTGATTGGTCGGGACATCCTTTGCCGCGGGCTTTTCGTGCTGGACAACTCTGGGCGATTCTCCTTCGCTATCTGATGGTACCAGTTGGAAGAGATGCGCATCGATTTGGTGACGTTAGGAGCGGGCCTCTGGTTATCAGTCTTAGTACCGATTCTTTGGTTGGCGCAGCGTCTAATGCAAAGCTGGGGAGACTGGGCTCGGCCGGGGTGGAGTTGCCCCGGTTTTGTGGACGGTTTTCGGTTTGAGGGGTTAGGGGGTGGTTGGTGTGGTCCTTTCGTAGTTGGTGGGTGATTGGTATCCGAGGGTGGAGTGCCTTCGGGTGTGATGACGACCAACAAACCCACCCACCCCGACAAGCCACCGACGGGTCCGAACGAACAAGAAACCGGCTGCCAACGGATCCCCAGAAACCGGAGATAAGCAGTGCGAGAGAACCAAAGATGAACAGGGAACAGGGTGCCAAGGCCCGAGAGACAACACCTAACCGAGGCCAACTCCGAGATTCCCCAACCTAACCCACCCGGGAAAGGCAGACCGGCCCCTGAGGCAACCGGGGGAGCCTCATCACCGAATGTGCCCACCCTGGGTTTGGTGGTTTTAGGCTAGTGGGTTTCCTTTCGATGCTCCTATGTTTTGCAAATCGGGTTTGGGGGGGGGTGGTGAGCCAGGTTTGGTATCGGGTGGCGAGGTGGTGGTTGTGGTCGAGGCCTCTTTCGAGTCGTGAATGAGTCGCCCCGGGTTTGGTAGAGGCTTAGGTGCGCCCCCACTTTTCCGGAGTCGACATATTTGAATTGGTGGCGTGATCGACCCAGAAGGAGGGTCTTCATGCCGTATCGATATCCACCCGAGTTCCGTCGCAGGGTGCTGGACCTTCTGGCAGCTGGCAGGTCAGTTGGGTCTCTCTCGAAGGATCTTGGCGTGTCGGACCAGACCATTTACAACTGGCGACGCCAGGACCTGATTGACCGCGGTCTCGAACCGGGTGCTACCTCGGCGGAGCAGACTGAACTGCGGGCTGCCCGTCGTCGGATCAGGGAGTTGGAAACCGAGTTGGCCGTGACCAGGCGAGCCATCGAGTTGCTGAAGGGCAAGGTGGTGTCCCCAAAAGACGGTACGAGGCGATCCGCACCATGAGAACCGAGGGGCTTTCCACCCAGGTGGCTTGTCGGGTGTTGGGAGTGTCACAGTCGGGGTTCTATGCCTGGCGGTCCCGTCCGCCGTCGGCCCGGTCTATCCGTCACGCGTGGCTGACCGACATCATCTGTCAGATCCACCAGCAGTCACGGGGTACTTATGGAGCGAGGCGGGTACATGCCGAACTGCGGCTGGGTCATCGGATCACGGTGGGACACAACGCGGTGGCGATGCTGATGAGAAGATCCGGTCTAGCTGGTCTCAGCGGCAACCGGAGACCCAGAAGGCGGCCCCGTCCCGTGGACACCCCTGTCGACCTGGTAGACCGGAACTTCGCCCGTTCCAAACCGGACCAGTTGTGGGTGACCGACATAACGGAACATCCCACCCGGGAAGGCAGGGTGTACTGTGCTGTCGTTTTGGACGTGTACAGCCGCCGAGTGGTGGGCTGGTCGATCGACAACACGGCCACCGCGGGACTGGTCACCTCCGCGCTGGGAATGGCAATCGAGAACCGCCAACCCCAAGGGACTGTGATACATTCCGACCAGGGCACCCAGTTCACCTCCTGGGCGTTCACCCAAAGAGCCCACGACTCCGGCCTGGTACCGTCCATGGGAACCGTGGGAGACTGTTTCGATAACGCCCTCATGGAAGCCTTCTGGGCACGAATGCAAGTCGAACTGCTAGACCGAAAACGGTGGACGACCCGTATCGAACTCGCAAACGCTATCTTCGAGTACCTCGAGATCTTTCACAACCGCCGTCGGCGTCACACCTCCCTCGAAATGCTCACCCCAATCGAATACGAAAACACCCACAACAACCGAACCGTCACACCACTGATCCAAGTGAGCTGACTCCGTAAAACCGGGGGACCATCACTTTCTATCTTGAGAGGATGGAGTCTTATGGCCAGAAGATCAGTTAGGTATCCGACCGAGTTGCGTGACCGTGCGGTGCGGATGGTCCTGGAAGGCACTCGAGAGGGGGTGTATTCCTCCGAGTGGGCAGCGATCCATGCGGTGGCGCAGATGCTGGGACCTAACCCCGAGACGGTGCGCCTGTGGGTCCGCAAGGCCCAATCGAAAGTGTCGCCGGCAGCGGTGGATCACCAGCGACGGATCCGCGAGTTGGAACGGGAGAACCGCGAGCTGCGAAGGGCGAACGAGATCTTGAAGGCTGCTTCGGCTTTTTTCGCGCGGGAGCTCGACCCGCGACCGCCAAAGTAGTGGCTTTCATAGATCGCTATCGGGACAGGTTCGGGGTCGAGCCGATCTGTCGGGTGTTGCGCGAGCGCAACGTCGGGATCGCCCCGTCCACCTACTACGCCTACAAGTCCCGTCCGCCGTCGGCTCGGGCGCAGCGTGACGGGTGGCTGACCGAGGAGATCCGCCGTGTCCACCGGGAGAACTATGGGGTGTACGGCGCCTCGAAGGTATGGGCGCAGCTGAACCGTGAAGGCACCCGGGTGGCCAGGTGCACCGTGGAGCGGCTGATGCGAAACGCCGGTCTACGTGGTGTTACCCGCGGCAGGCACAAGGTTCGTACCACCGAACCGGACGGCAACACCGCCGGCTATCCGGCTGATCTGGTGGAACGGGACTTCACCGCCGGGACGCCAGATCGCCTCTGGGTAGCCGATCTCACATACATTCGCACACAGGCTGGATGGGTGTACGCAGCGTTCATCATCGATGCCTACTCCAAGTACATAGTTGGATGGCAAACCGCCACCACCCTCCGCACCAGCCTCGCCATCGACGCGTTGGAAATGGCCCTGGCCACCCGCCAGCGACACGACTCACAGGAACTGGTCCATCACTCGGACAGGGGAAGCCAGGGTAGATTCAACCGGTCGTTGCAACACCTTGAGATGGAGGTATTTGATGGGCAGGCCAGCTGGATGGATGAAGGAGTTGACGGGTCGGTCGCCGATGAAGTCGCCGGGGGCGCCGTCGGTTCGGAGGGAGTGACGGCGATCATCGAAAGTGCCCAGAGTCGATCACCGAAAGTGCCCAGTCTGGGGGTGGTGTTTTAGGCTAGCGGGTCTCCTTTCGGTCTGTGTTTTCTTGCTTGTGCTTGGTAGCTTCGCAGCCGGTAGCTGTCGCCGGTGATGGTGCATACCACGCTCCTGTGGAGGAGCCGGTCGAGCATGGCCGCGGCGATAGTGCTGTCTGAGAAGATCTCTCCCCACGATGTCACTGCGAGGTTGGTGGTGAGGATGATTGATCCTTTCCCGTAGCGTTGGGAGATCACCTGGAACAGTGTCGCGGCGTCTTCTGCCGGCATCGGCAGATAGCCGAGTTCGTCGATGATCAACACTTTCGGGGTGTTGAAGAATCGCATGGTTCTGGCCCATCTTCCTTGTAGGGCTGCTTTGCGGCAGCGTGCTGCCAGGTCTGCTGCGGTGGTGTAGTAGACCTTGTGACCTGTGTCCACCGCCGCTCTGCCCAAGATGACGGCGAGCATTGTTTTGCCTACTCCGGGTGGTCCGATGAACAGCACGTTGGTGGCGTCGGCCAGGTACGCGCCGGTGGCGAGTTCCCGGATCAGTTTTTGGTCGATGCTGGGTTGCGCGGCGAAGTCGAAGTCTTCCAGTTTCCAGCGGGTTGGGAAGTTCGCCAGTTTCAATCGGGTTGCCCATCGGCGCTGTTCGGTGGTTTCCACCTCTACCCGCAACAGTGCTTCGAGGAACTGGGTGTGACCGATGTTGTGTTGGCGTGCCCGTTCCAGGTGGGTGGGGAGCTCCTCGGCCGCGGCCGACAGACCGAGATAGGCCAGATGGCTTCGGAGCTGTTGGTACACCGAGTTCTTGTTCATCGCCGCCTCCGGTGTTGGAGATCGATGTGCCGCTGGTACACCCCCAGGTCTATCACCGATTCTGTGTTCAGATCACCTCCGATACCCGAAGCGACGGCTAGGGCAGCTTCCGACGGTGGCCGGTTCGGTTTCGGTCTGCACGGCCGTTTGGTGGTGAACGCGGCTAACACGACGTTCTCCAAAGCCTCGACGTGCTCGGGCAAACGAACCACCCGTCCCTGACCGCGGGCCACCTTCCGATGGGTAGCGACCAGCCGACCTGACTCTGACGTCATGTCGATGGTGGGGTCTCCCAGACGCCAACGGACGGTGACCTGGGTTCCTATCACCCCAGGTGGCACCGAGTATCGGTTGCCCCACACCGACACCAGGCCATTCGACGCGACCCTCCGATAGAGGGTGCCTTCTGCCGGGTAAGGCATGAGAGGAAGCTCCAATAACGGCTCGGTATCGGCCAACTCACCAACGGTGCTCTCGCCCCGCCGGCGGGAATCGCCCACCGCCACACAGAAGCGGTCGAGGCTGTCCTGCGCCGAAGCGAGACGAGCCACCGAAGCGGTGCGCCACCACCGCTGAGAGATGAAATGGATGGCCTTTTCCACCACACCCTTCCGCTGAGGATGCCGCGGTGGACACGGATCCACCCCCACCCCATAATGCTTCGCCACCGGAACAAACGACGACTGTAACCGACCAGTGCCCGGGTCTATCACCGTGGCCATACGATCAACCCGCCACCGCCGGGCAGTACCACCCAGGCGCCGCAACACCGCGTCGATCCCCTCGATCAGATGCGGCTGGTCCTGCCTGGATGTGACCCACCCGCGAAACCGGCCCGAATACGACAGAGCATCAACCAGCACAAAAGCTCGGGACCCCCAGGGGGTGTCCCGAAGTTCTGTCCAATCCCACTGACACTCCTCACCCGGCGGATGATCGATAATCGCAGCAGCACGACCACGGGTGCCCGCACAGGCACCACAAGACGGTCGAAGACCCCGATAGCGGACCTTCCGCACAAACGTCGGATAGCTCTGCGAATAGCCCAACACCACCACCTCGTCGAACAGCACAGTCGCCCAAACATGGGGATCATCCGACAGTCGCTGACGAACATACGCCTCGAACCGATCAAACGGATCCGGCCCGGACGGGACTCGCCGACCCGGAACCCGCCCATCCAAATACGCCCGAACCGTACGACGATTCTTTCCCAAATGACGGGCAATAGCCGAGATCGACCACCCCCGCCTTCTCAAAGCATGAACTTCCAAGTACTCCTCCTGGACCAACATAAAGGGCAGGGCTCCTCTCCACAGCTAGAGAACGTGACAGTCCCCTAGCTTGGAGAGAGCCCACCCCAACAACGGGCAATTAGCCCCCCAGCAACTGGGTACTTTCAGTGATCAGGTGTGAGCACTTTCAGTGATCGCCATCAGGAGATCGAGAGGGAGTTTTGGTGTGAGATCGCGAAGGGGGTGACTAGCGAGGAGGCTGCGATTTCTGTTGGTGTGTCGCAGGCAGCGGGCAGTAGGTGGTTCCGACACGGTGGTGGTATGCCCTCGATCGGTCTTGGGTCGCCGTCTGGCCGTTACCTGTCGTTTCGTGAACGGGAGGAGATCACCGTCTTGAGGGCGCAAGGCGTGGGCGTCCGGGCGATCGCCCGTCAGCTGGGCCGGGATCCTTCGACGATCTCGAGGGAGTTGCGTCGCAATGCAGCAACACGCGGCGGGAAGCTCGAGTATCGAGCTTCGGTTGCGCAGTGGAAGGCGGACCTGGTCGCCCGGCGCCCCAAGACGGCGAAGCTGGTCGCGAACGAGCGGCTGCGTGAGTATGTGCAGGAACGGCTGTCAGGTCGGGTTTGCCGTCCCGACGGGACCCCGGTTCGGGGTCCCGTGACTGCGCCTTGGAA
Organism: Acidimicrobiia bacterium; assembly: GCA_965209025.1. GTDB lineage: Bacteria > Actinomycetota > Acidimicrobiia > Spongiisociales > ZC4RG35 > Bin76. The sequence continues at coordinate 29,068 of CBDBPZ010000002.1, forward strand.
GGGGCGGAACAAGCCTTACCGCCAAGACCGCCGGTGGGTCATGGCGTGGAGCCCTGAGCAGATTTCTCAGCGGCTCAAGGTCGATTTCCCCGATGACGAGTCCATGCGGATCAGCCATGAGGCAATCTATCAGGCCCTGTATGTCGAGAGCCGTGGTGCCCTCAAGCGCGAGCTGGTCGCTTGTCTGCGCACCGGGCGGGCGCTACGTGTTCCCCGCGCGCGGGCCAAACGCAAAGCGTGGGCGCATGTCACGCCCGAGGTGATGATCAGCCAGCGCCCGGCCGAGGCCGAAAACCGGGCGGTGCCGGGCCATTGGGAAGGAGACCTGATCATCGGGTTGAAACGTTCCGCGATCGGGACGTTGGTCGAGCGCACCACTCGGTTCACGATGCTGATCCACCTGCCACGCGAGGACGGCTACGGCGTCATCGGACGGACCAAGAACAGGCCCGCTCTTGCCGGCTACGGCGCGGTCACGATGAAGAACGCTCTCACGTCCACGATCAGCACACTGCCCAAACAACTGTGCCAGTCGTTGACCTGGGATCAAGGTGATGGCGATCATCGATTTTCCCCAGGGTCGATCACCGGAATTCCCCACTCTGGGTTTGGTGGTTTTAGGCTAGTGGGTCTCCTTTCGATGCTCCTATGTTTTGCAAATCGGGTTTGGGGGGGTGGTGAGCCAGGTTTGGTATCGGCTGGCGAGGTGGTGGTTGTGGTCGAGGCCTCTTTCGAGTCGTGAGAGGCTTGTCGGGTGGGCGTGGAGGGCGGTGGCGGCCTGAGCCAGGGTGATGTTGGTGTTTTGGCTTGGGCAGCGGAGGTCGGCGCCGGAGGGTGTTCGGGGTGGGTTGGTCAACAGGTGGTAGATCTCTCGGGCGATGTACCGTTTCAGACAGCGGATGATCTCCCGGCGGGTTTTGCCTTCCGCTTGCCGCCTTTGGGCGTATTCGATGGTGCGGGGGTCGATGCGTAGTCGTACCATGGTTATTCGCCAGAGGGCCTGGTTGGCTTGACGGTCGCCGCCGCGGTTGAGACGGTGGCGTATGGTCTGCCCGGACGAGGCTTGGATGGGAGTGGCTCCGCATAGGGCGGCGAACGACGCTTCGGAGGTGAGGCGGTGGGGGTTGTCTCCTGCGGTGACCAGCAGGGTGGCTGCGGTTTCGGGGCCGATCCCGGGAGCGGCTAGCAGCGCGGGGTTGGCCTGGGCGCAGAGTTGTTTGATTTCGGTGTCGAGTTGTTGGATCTCGGCGGTGAGTGCCTGGTACCGGCGGGCCAGCAGACGCAGTGTCTTCTTGGTATAGGCGGTCGTGGTCTGGGCTGTGCCGGGACGAAAAGCGGCGCAGGTCTTCACCCGGGCTTTGGGGGAAAGACCCGAAAGGTGGTGTTTGACCTGGTCGGGAGCGGTTACCACCAAGGCGTGGAGCTGGTTGATGGCCTGGGTACGGGCTTTGATCGCCGAACGACGAGCCACAGACAGCATCCTGATCCCCTCGACTGGTCCGTTACCTGTTTTCGGTACCCCGGTGGCCTGCCCGTTCAGGACAGCCCGCGCCGCGGCATGGGCATCGGTGGTGTCGGTCTTGCCCCATCGGCGGCGCAGTTGCCGGTTGGGACGGTTCACTTCCAGCACCTCGACACCGACACTGCTCAGGTAGCGGGTGAGGCCGGCGCCGTAACTGCCGGTGCCCTCTATCCCGACCCGGGCAACGCTGCCGTGTGACCCCAGCCAGTCGCCCAGTAACTCATAACCGGTGGTGTCGGCTCCGAACGGCGCCGAGCCCAACACCCGACCGGTGGCATCCACCACCGCGGCGACATGGGTATCACGGTGAGTATCGACCCCACCGAACACAACCCGATCATTCTCTGACACGAGCCTTTTCCTCCTTTGAAAGGTAGAATCCGTTTCTGTTCTCCCTGACCCGAAAAAGCCGGTGGACAGACCACTCATGTGGCAAGAGCAAAGCTCCTATCAGGTCACAGCCGCCCTGTCGGGAGAGCACCACCCCCAGGCCGGAAGCGGGCCGACAGATCGAAACAAAGGCACAACCGCCAGGTCGCTGTCGAGTCAGACCCGCCCCGGCCTAGGGGCACCTACAAGTATGAGTGGTCGCTGTTTCTGGCTTGTGCTTGGTAGGTTCGAAGGCGGTAGCTGTTGCCGGTGATGGTGAACACGACGATGCTCCTATTTTTGTCTAATCGAGTTTTGGTGGGTGGTGAGCCATTGGTGGTATCGGGTGGCGAGTTGGTGGTTGTGTCGGATGCCTCGTTCGAGTTGGGAGAGGCGGGTTGGGTAGGTTTGTAGGGCTGTGGCGGCTTGAGCGAGCGTGGTCGGGGTGTTTTGGCGTAGGCAGCGGAGATCGTTGCCGTCAGGTGTTGGGGGTGGGTTGGTGAGTAGGTGGTAGATCTCTCTGGCGATGTGGCGTTTGAGACAGCGGATGATCTCGCGTCGGTTCTTGCCTTCCGCCTGGCGTTTTTCGATGTATGAGATGGTTGGTTGGTGTCGGCGCATGCGGGTGGTGGCGATGCGCCATAGGGCCTGGTTGGCTTGGCGGTTCCCGCCCCGGTTGAGCCGGTGGCGGACGGTACGGCCCGAGGATGCCTGGACGGGACTGACGCCGCACAATGCAGCGAAGGACGCTTCTGAGTGCATGCGTTGGGGGTTGTCGCCGGCGGTGACCAACAGGGTGGCAGCGGTGTCGGCGCCGACACCGTCGGTGGCCAGCAGCGCCGGGTTGGCCTTTGTGCAGAGACGGTTGATCTGGGTGGTGAGTTCTTCGATCTCTGCGGTGAGGGTCTGGTATCTGCGGGCCAGGGAACGCAGCGCCGCTTTGGCGTATCTGATGGTGGTGTTGGCTGTGCCTGGGCGGAAACCGGCACAGGTCTTGACACGGGCTTTGGCCGGTAGTCTCTCCAGTTGGTTTCTGATCTGGTCTGGGGCGGTAACCACCAGAGCATGTATTTGGTTGATGGCCTGGGTGCGGGCCTTGGTCGCCGAACGGCGGGCCACCATAAGCATCCGTATTGCTTCCACTGGACCGTTCCCGCTTTTGGGCATCCCGGTAGCCTGTCCGCTGAGAACCGCCCGGGCCGCGGCTTCGGCGTCGGTGGTGTCGGTTTTGCCGAGGCGGCGGCGGAGCTGGCGGTTGGGACGGTTCACTTCCACAACCTCAAAGCCGATGCTGGTCAGGTGGCGGGTCAGGCCGGCGCCGTAGCTTCCGGTACCCTCTACCCCGACTCCGACCACTCGCCCCTGTGATCCCAGCCAATCGCCCAGTTGCTCATAACCGGCCTTATCGGCCGCGAAGGGGGCCGTTCCCAGGACTCGACCGGTGCTGTCTACCACCGCTGCCACATGAACATCTCGGTGGGTGTCCACCCCACCGTACACATCTACCTGACCTTCTGACATAAACAGCCTCCTGCTTGGAATAGAATCGGGGCTGTTCACCAGACCCGCTGGCGGATGGACAGAACACTCACGGTGTTGGAGAAGCAAGGCTCCTATCAGGTCACATCCGCCCACGGGTCGGTGAACATTTGTCCCCTCAGCCGGGAAACAGGCCGACAGATCGTGGTCAAGGCAGAACGCCAGCTTTTGTGTGGGTCAGACCCGCCCCCGGCCAAGGGACCCCTATCAGTATGAGTGCCTTTGTGGAAGAGCCGGTCGAGCATGGCCGCGGCGATGGTGTGATCGGAGAAGATCTCTCCCCACGATGCCACACCGAGGTTGGTGGTGAGGATGATCGATCCTTTCCCGTATCGTCTGGAGATGACCTGGAACAGCGTGGCGGCGTCTTCTGCCGGCATCGGCAGATACCCCAGTTCGTCGATGATCAACACTTTGGGGGTGTTGAAGAATCGCATGGTCCTGGCCCATCGTCCTTGTAGGGCTGCTTTCCGGCAGCGTGCGGCCAGGTCGGCTGCGGTTGTGTAGTAGACCTTTTGGCCGGTGTCGACCGCGGCCCGGGCGGCGATGTCGGTTTCCTGGTCCGCTTCGACGAAGAGCGCGGTTATGTTGGCTGTAGTTTCTCTAGGATGAGTTCCATTTTGGTTTCCAGCCGGTCCATCCTCACTTGTAGCCCGGCCATGCCGGTTTTCAGCGTGTCCACATCCGTACCAATGATGTTCAGTTCCTGTTGAAGTTCGGACAGTTTGGGGGAAAACTGCTGGTTGACCTGGATCATGTCTGCAGGAGCTTCGACTGTCATTGCCTATCTGTCTATCGCAGGGACTATTGTACCAGCCGCGCTCCTAATGTCGGGGAGAAAGTGGTGATAGTGTCCACCGACTCGCTACACCGCGACTGTTCTAAACACTGGTCCTTCAGAAAGTGATATTCGGTCCGGTCCGTCGTGGCTCGATAGTCGGAGTTGATCGTCATATGGGCGTACAGGTACTGGCACCACCCCTGATGGTCCACGTTTTGAGTCATGCGGAAGTGATCGAACCCCTAGCACCCGACCCTTTTGCGCCGATTCCGCGCCAGTCGCATCAACAGTGTTGTCACCGTCCCAGCGCGGGCAATTGGGTCCAGACAGCAGATGATTGCCGTGTTGGAGCGACTGAGTAACGTCCTTCGCAAAGCTGGCATCCGTGCCGGACTGGATCGCTTCACCGCGTTTGCAACGTCCTGTTCTTAATCCCACGCCTATCACGGAGGCCCGGTTCCCACCTTGGAGGTAACGGTGGGAACGAGCGATGAGTCTGGCGGTCTCGGCTCGGTTGGGAGGACGGCGGGCAAAACTGAAGGTCGGGCGGAGAGCTGCAGTCGATGGTGATCCTGGCCTTGTGGAGGGCGTCGTTGTCTCGGACGTGATGGCTGCTTTTCGTGATCGGCTGGTTCATCGGGTTAGGATTGTTTACGTTTTGGGACGTATGGCGAGAGTTGCGTCGCTGTGGGTGTTGTTGCTTTCGTTGGTTGGTGGATGCGTCATGGGTCGTGTCCCTGAACCTCGGCTGGTTGTCGGACTGGTGACCAAGACGGACACGAACCCGTTCTTTGTGACGATGAGAGAGGCCGCGGTGAGCCGAGCCGACCAGTTAGGTGTCGAGTTACGCGCCTTTTCAGGCAACTTCGACGGGGATTGGGAAACGCAGGTTGAAGCAGTCGAGAATCTGGTCGCGGGGGGTGTTGCCGGTATTCTCATTACTCCTTCGGATCCGGATGCCCTGACCGACGCGGTGAGAAAGGCCCGAGAGGTCGGTGTGTTGGTCATCGCTCTTGACACACCGTTCAACCTGCCGGGCTCGGTTGATGCGACTTTCGCTACGGACAACTTCAGGGCTGGTGAGTTGATCGGTGTCTGGGCCCGGGCGAGGACGGACTTGTTGTGGGCTGATGTCAGGATCGTTACGCTCGACGGGTCTGAAGCCCAGATCACGGTGGATGTGCTACGCAACCAGGGCTTCCTAAGCGGCTTCGGTATGGACATCAAAGACCCCACCAGGATGTACGACGAAGACGACCCCCGTATCGTCGGGCACGGTGCCACCATGGGAACGGCAGCAGGGGGACGTGCTGTGATGGAAAACCTGATAAGGCAGAACCCGGGAATCAACCTGGTGTACACGGTCAACGAACCCGCAGCAGCAGGCGCGTACATGGCCCTAGAAGACGCAAGCAAAGAAAACGACGTTCTGGTGGTTTCTATCGACGGCAGTTGCGAAGGAGTCGGCCGAGTCGCCAGCGGCGAGATCGACGCCACTTCAATGCAATACCCCCACAGAATGGCGCTCCTCGGGATCGACGCGATAGTTGAACACTCCAAAACAGGCATAAAACCGGAGAACATGTCCGATCTGGGCTTCTACGACACAGGCGTAACCCTGGTCACCCAACACCCGACCACAGCCATCCCATCGATAACCCCCAAACAAGCACTAAACGAGTGCTGGTAAATGGCACTCCCCCTAACGGCTACGGCACTGTTCAGAAACGTCATACCCGGCCCGATAACACCACCACCGACCCCACAATCGTAACTGGCGCCGACCCCACCTATGGCGAGGATGCCTAGGTTCACCAGCAGGACGGGCAAGGCCCTTGGCCATATCCCTACACCCCCGATATCCATTGAACTACTAGCTATTACACCTTGGTGTTGCTGTTTGTTGGGTGGCTGAAACGGTCATCCGGTGTCCGCTGCTATGAATACGTTGTCCGAGATTTCGTCGTCGATGGGGGTGTTGCGGCGGATGATGTCTGCCAGGGTCACAGAACGCAGCTGTTCCATCAGGGCTGGACGAGCTACGAAGTAGGGGTCGTTCTCGAACCAGAAGCGGTCTCCGTCTCGGAGTCGACGGAATTGGTCGCCGATGATGACCTGCAGGGTTTCGCCGACACTTGCCCCGGGTACATGATCTTCTGCAAGGGCCGCTACCCACAGGTCCATATCGGAGACACTGCCATAGACAAAGCGCAGCGCATCTTGAACGTCGGTATCGGAAGAAATGTTGGTAAAGCTTTCCACCGGGTCCAAACCGTATGCCTGCCTTACGGTGTTGAAGTCGGCTAGGCCGTGATCCCGGCCTCGTTGAATGTTGAGGGAGGCCAGATCGAAAAGAGGTCCGGTGGGCCCCCGGAGAAGGAAGTTCCGGACCTCGTCGATGATCTTGGAGTCGACTTCCTGGGCCTTTTGTGCTACCAGTCCCCGCAGCACCATCGAAATGCCGTTGTCCCGGATGAACGCCGGAGTGAAAAATGACTCGGCCAGGCTCACTCGGCTCTCCCGGCTCTCTTTGTCCACCAAGAGCAACTCGGGAGACAAAAGAGTGTGACCGACCCGGTAAGCGGCCGCCGAAAACTCACTGGCAATAGTCGGGTCGACAGTGGGATCGTAACCGGTGTAAGGACCCAGAGCGTCGGATCCCAGCAGCCGGGGCAGGAACTCATTGTAGGTTATGGCTTGTATTTGGGCCCCCACGATCTTGCGTGCGATTTGGTATATGTCCTCCCCACCCAGTCCGGGATCCAGGTCGGTCAACTCCCCGGCGAGACGGTTGTGTTCTCTGACGAACAGGGTATGCATCGAGATCAGCCCGATCTGTTCGTTCGCTCGCAGGTCACCGGCTACGAACAGGTCCGGTCGGTGACTGCCCCCCTCGTTCTCGAGTCCCTGCTGGTTGAAAGGCAGCATCCGTCCCTGGAACGATGTCCGAAGTCTCCCAGTCCCATCATTGGTTCGCAGAGCACCCGCCCTGCGCGCGTCCGATCCATACACCTGGGAACCATCCACGAACGCCGTCACGACGTTGATCTGCCTTCTGGGATTCTCCCGACCGGTCCCGGTTCGAGGGTCCGATTCGGAACGGCTGGCCGGGATGAAGGCTCGGCCGGTGCGGCCAAGATCAAAAAACACATCTCCTCGGGGAACCGCGACGGGGATCGGCTCGTCGGGATCGTCCAGACTCAGTGTGATATCGTGATCGATGAACTGGCCCCACTGCCAGAGCATATCGCTAGACCCCCGCGAGTTGAGGACCGACCGGTCCTGGCGCAGCACATGGTTGCTGACCACTCGAGGGTTGGGTCTCAATAGGGTCAGTTCAGACACACCATCGGCATAAGAAGTAACACCGGTTTTCCTGAGAAGCGTCGTCCCCGCTTTACCCCAAGTGGGGTTGTCCAAGTTGTTGCCCCGGCCATCGAAAGCCCTCACTTCGAAACGCGGCGGATACCCCCAGAGGCCAACATCCACCGAATCTCCCACGCTCCAGCCAAGATCAACACCCTGCCAAAAGAAGTGCTGCCCGACCACTCTCCCGTCCGCCAGATTCAAACGCAGATCACCGACCAGAAAAAACAGGCGACTCGATTCCTCAGGAAGCCCCGGCCACACATACAAACTGATGTCGCTCTTGTCCCGATCCCCCCGGTTGGGCGCAGCCAGAACACTAGTGACCACATAGTTCCTTACCTTCCCAAACAAATCCGGCCTCACCCCCAGCACCATCATGATCCACCACCCAGCCCAGGAACCCCGAATGACTTCCCACGCTCATCTCTGTTTCCCACACCCGAATCTTGCGGAACTCGGTTTCGCCAACCGGGACCACCGAAGAGGGGCTTCCGATCGCCGGTCCCACAAACCCGAAAGTGAACAGCAGCACCGCCTGAACCGCCCGAAGCGCGCCTTTCCAACCACCAAGCATCAACTAGCCTCCTCAAGAACAACTGGACAAAACCCTACGGCCACGCTAGTCGCTTGGCTATCCACTGTGCAAAACGTTCCATCTTGCGGTACACCGGATCTGGGAACAAAACCCAAATCCATGTCCGACAACCGAGGATTATGCTTGGCCGACACCCCGCAAGACCCCGATGTCGTGTTGCTGAGGCTGAGCCCTTACCAAGCGATGGAGTTGGGCGACGCGGTCGCCATCAATCTCAGCGGCAAGCCCCAGTGCCAGATTCTTCCCATCGCCATCGACTAGGCCAAGGTGACGCTGTCGATGGGATGCGCACTGTCAAGGGCGCGCACCGGGATGGGCGACGACGAGTTGACCTGCGCCATTCCGCCAGGACAACTGGCGGAGATCGTTGCGAACCTGGAGGGTGTCGTGGGCGCTGACAAACAGGTGATCGGCTACGCTCACGCCGACGCGCCTCGCTTCTAGAGTGACGAACCCCTTCCCTCTCCCCTAGCGGGACAACTCCCGATAGTGGGGGGTGGGGAAACGGGGAGTGACCCGGACACCGGAAAGCCATCCCCCCCCCCCGGATCCCGAACGCACCCAGCCACGGCCATACCCCGAACTGGTATCTCACTTCGTAATGCGGAATGTCCTCGACCCTTCCGGGGAAACCGAAACCCGCATTGATGATCAGGACTGCGCAGCACCCGACACACCCCACCCCGCCGGGGGAGACCGGCCGGAAACAAAGAGCGCTGTGTTTCATGCCCTCCACCTTGCAACAACCATCACTCCAAAACGTTCGTAAACCGTTCGCTGTACCGTTCGCAACGTTCGCAAAGCGTTCGTTTTAGCGTTCGTAAAGCGTTCGTTTGGGGTGTGACCTGGGAAACACCGGATTCGAGACGGCAAGCGTTCGCAATCGTTCGCTGGGAGGGTTTCCCCCGAGACAGCGGCGGGAATATGCAGCGAACGCTTTCGGTAGGAACCTTCGACCCCTTTCTCGAACGAACCGGGCGCCGTTCCGGGTTGCTGGAGGGCTGCCCACGGCTTTTTGGGTGTGGGCAGCCCTTTAGTGCAAACGTGTGGTCGAGTTCGCCCACAACGGAAAACGTTTCGCTGCAGGGATTTTGCTGGCCAGCCGGCCTTGTTGTTGCAGCGTCAAGGGCTGTCCGTTTTCGTTTCGGTGGGTTCTGGTCCCGGTTTTGTGTTCAGAGCCTTCCTTTACCTCTGCCCTATCAGCCTTCGCACCGTTGAAGTCCGGATCTTCTGCGTCGTTCGATGGGACGCTTTTGGCTGTTGGTTCAGTTTGAATCCGGGAGGTCGGCTCCATTACGGACGTTGTGCGCCTGCCAGCCCATTAGTGCTATCCATAGCCGCTCGCATACATACGAACAGTAAGCCGGTTGAGAGTTCGGGAGAGGACGGCCGCACCAACACATCTTTGGGTGGGAGGCTAGCGATGGGTGAGGTCGCCAGTCAGGAAGGATTGTGTTTAGCGGCCGTTGCCGCCGGAGGTTGTTAGACCGGATGAGAGGTTTGGTTTGATTCGGGCTGTTGGCGTTCAATCCCGGTTGTCTCATGTTCTCTTTTCCTGGTCTGCATCTCGGGCAGCTAGCCTCGGTCGGGGGAGACCAGGGTCCAGGGAAAGGTTTGGTTGCCGCCGATTGGGGACCTCCCATCGTGTCGGTGATGCCGCGCCTGCTCTCTTTCGTTTTGTTTCGGAGGCGCTTTTCGATATTCAAGGCTGTCAGGTTCACGTGACTTCGGGATTTGAGTTGCCTAGGGTGAAGGGGTCTAGAGGGTTCAGGCCAAGAGTGATGATGGATGAACGCTGCGCTCTGTTCCCTCGCTTCCCAAAGTGAGCTGGGGCTGGTCGTACTGGGTGGGGCTGTTGATCGTTGTTGACAGGGTGGTCGGGAGACCGGACGTTGCGTCGTCTCCTTTGGTTGTGGATGCTGCCGAGGTCTGGGGGTGGCGTTGTCGGGGGAGGTAGCGGGGAGGGATGGTCTGGTGCCGTGATTCCGGGGGGCGGGTCGCGGTGGAGGCGGGCGTCAGCTTTCGGATATCCTCTAGTGGTCTGTCCGAGGGGTGGGAGTAGAGTATTGGGGACCTCGTTTATTTACCCGGCTGGGAGGTGGGACACATTTTCGATTCTGCGTTTTTGGTACCGTATCAGGAGAGGTTGCGGTCCTTGTATGGTTCTGTGCCGCATCGGATTAGCCACCGTACTGCCATGGCGATGGCACCGGTTGCTATCAAGGCGGGAGGTGCGTTAAGCGTTTCCGGTCCGGCGGTGGACCCAGACGTTGCTGCTCGGTTGGGGGTGCGGTTGTTCGAGGAGGAGGGGGATACTCTGTTGGTGGGTGCTGCCCTTTGGGCGGGTGCCACTTGGGTTTCGCGACCGGAACGGGCGTTGTTGGAGTGCCTTAGGTTCATGCCGTCGGGTGAGGGCATCGCTGCTCGGGTGCTGTTCGGCGGTGAAGCTGTTTCTCCTGAGGTTTTGGTGGGGTTGGCGGATCGTTTGGGGTGGGATGAGCCTTTGAGGAGGGTGGCGTCGATCGCGGCTCGCATGGATAACTGCCGGGGGGTGTTCCCGGTCATGGGCGCCGACGGGTTCTTGCCTGACAGCCAACGGGCTTTGTTGGATGTTCCTGGTGTGGGTGCCGACGCGGACTGGGTTTGTGTCACTCCTGGGCCTCATACTGAACCTGCTGGGTCGCCGTGGTTCCGAGACGAACGGTATCGGGTGGTGTGGTGTTGGCTCCACCCTCACGCTCTGGTCGAGGACCTGCTCTATTGAACCGGTCGCTCAGTTTCGAGGGGGAGGGGGACCGCGTTCAACATCACATCGTCGCCGCGGTGGCGTACAGGGACGACCCTCGGTTGGTGTTCAAGGGAGGAACCATGCTTCGGGTCTGCGGTCTTGCTGACTATCGCTATTCGGAAGACCTCGACTTTGATTGGGTGGGTACCCCCCGGGAGTTCCACACCGTGTTGAATGCTGCCGTTAACCACGCGGCGTGGAGCAGCGGCGTGGATCTTGTCCTGGCTATCGGTCGAGGTCCGAACCCAAGCATCCTGTGGCGAGGCGACCGCGCCGGGAAGAGAATAAAAGCTGAGGCAGCGTTTGTGTCCTCTCACGACTTGCCTACTCGCCGCTGGCCGATCCGTCCCAACCATCCTGATATACCTCCCGCTCCGCCGATTCGTGGCTACCGGTTCGTTTCGGTCATGGCAGACAAGCTCAGTTGTATTTCCCGGAGGGTGGCCGCACGGGACTTTTACGATCTGAACAGCCTCCTATGCGCAGGCGAGGACATACACGCTGCCTGGGGGCTGTATGTCGCTATCGCTGATCATCCCGAACGCCAATACGGGCGGCGGCCCCACCCCAGCGACATCAGAGCATCCTATCTCGGTCGGCACTCCGCTATCGCTGCTGACTGGGAGGAATCAGTGGCCGACAATCTCCTCCCACCGGTTTCCTTCACAGAGGCGTTCACCAACGTTGACAACGCCGTCCAGACCGCCCTCGGCCGGTGGAAACAACGGCTGGAACCCGGAGAACTCCACCACCTTAAACAAGAACACCAGCAGCAGTCACGAGGAAGATCACTAGACATCGGTCTCTGAACCTCCCAACGTGTTTTGGGGTAGGAATGGAGAGCACCGGTAGCAACGATGCCGACCTGGTCCGCCATCGACCAACCAAGGAAATGGACGTGGTGGGAAGTCATTTGTCCCAAGGCCCCAGATGCGCCGCCGGTTCGGAACGACATCACTGTCGGCCATAAGGCTCGGGTTCCACCGTCTTCAGTTCTTGGAGGCCACCACATCAGCAGCGGATCAATGTGGTCCTGCCCTGGCGGTTCGGGTTACCCACCCGTTGGCAGCACAAACAGCCGGGTCGGCCGCAGGTGTGCTCCCCACCGGGCGACTGTGCTATTGTCCAGGGTGACAGCTGAGCCGGTGTGAGGAAAGGGGAGCAGGCGGCGTGGACAGTGCAGGTTCTGTGTTGGCGCATGTCGTGTGGAAGTTCCCCGGCCAGACTGAGACCGTGGCCACGGAGGCGCTCGGCTACATTTTTTCTCGGTCGGTTTCCACCCGGGTGGCTCTCCAACAGCTTCTTCAAATCGGCGGTGCGGACCTGTCGGTTCCTGCACGGGTGGCTACGGAGGTGATCGGGCCAGAAGGGGAGCGACTGGATCTGGTCGGCTTCGACGAGTCAGAAACGGAGCGGGTGCTGATAGAGGTGAAGTTCTGGGCTGGTCTCACCGACAATCAACCCAATACATATCTGTCCCGTCTCCCCCAGGACGGCCAACCCTCTGTTCTGCTGTTTGTCGCGCCGGAGCAGCGCCTGGTGACCCTGTGGACGGAGTTGTGTGAGAGGACGAAGAAATGTTTTGTTTTGGGACCTGAGACCACCGGGGAGGGTGTTCGCAGCATCGTGGTCGATGGAAGCCCGCGCCGGTTGATGCTTACCAGCTGGAGGAGGCTCTTAGACGTCATGGCCTCCCGAGCCGGTGAGACCCAGGATTCGTCCGCCCGACGGGACATCCTGCAACTGGCTGCTCTCTGCGAACGCCAGGACTCGGAGGCTTTCCTCCCGATTAACCAAGAAGAGTTCGCACCGGCAGTCCCTCGACGGATGCTCGGTTTGAGAACGCTCATCGATGATGCAACGGTCCGTGCGAGCGGACTTGGGTTCTCGAACAGGGAAGAACCCAAAGTCGTCAGTGTGGAGGGACTCAACGTCGCACCGCGGTCCTACGGATACGGCAGGTACATTTGGATCGGCGGACTGTGCTGCGCATGGTTCGGTGTCCACTACGAACTTTGGGCACGAGACAAAGAAACCCCCCTGTGGCTCCTCTTCAGCCGAGACGCTGGGAAGAAGGCGCAGAAGAAACTCGGTGCTCAAATCCATGGCTTCACCCTGCCGGCCGGTGTGGAATATGACGCCGTACTCGACTCGGTAACAAACCAACTCAAGCAGATCGCCGAAACCCTCAACAGCTGAATACACAACCGACTTCGAAGCATTCTCCCAAGGCTCAAGGATATCGCAGCAGCAGACTAGCCCCCCTCTCTCTGTCCGCCCAACAAGGAGCGACCCCTAGTCGACGCGATAGCGCCTCCTCTCTCCTGAGGTCCGCATTAGTGGCTTCACGGCCGGTGGTTTGTTGCGCGTTCTGGAGGGGACCGTCCACGGTCACCGTCACGACATCCACTCCGTTTTTTAGTGAGGCAGTTTCGCGATAGGCTGGTTCATCAGGTCATTTTAGGTCTTTGGCTTAGACCATGACCGCTCAAATCCGCCCCGCTGCCGGTCGGTCAAATCCTCCAGGAACGACAAGAGCGGCCAAGAGCGCGGTGTCTATCCCCAACACGCCCCGCCAGGCCGGCACCAGCCAATGGCTGAACCGTTCCGAGTTTCCCGGAAAGTGTAGGTGTGCAGCTGGTTAACGGCGCTGCTGTTGACAGCCGCTTCCATCTTCGGGGTTTTCGGGGTTGAGCCGAAGCGGCCGAAACTCGGTGGATTGGTGAGGATCGCGCCCGGGTATCCTGCCGCTCGGCGAACACCCGCGCTTTAGGGCTCGGAAAAACTCCAGAGAAGGATTAGCCCGCCCGATAGGTCGAGAAAAGAGGGGAGGATCATCGGGCCGGGCCGCGTGAATCTGAGAAAAAAGCGGCCATGTCCAAAAGCTGGGGAAACCAATGGCCCGGATCAAGCACACCCCTCCCCTTTCGGTTCTCAAATGGCCGAGAAAAACCAAGGGGAAAGGGGAGAGACCATCCACCCCCAACAGGCCCCCGACCCCCCCCCCTTTGGAGACCGCAAACCCGAGGACGCTGGGAAAGGAGACATCGGGCCTCTTGAAGAATCTCCGGCAGCCAAGGCCAGGCTAAACCGGTTCTAACCCCCCGGCCCGCCAGAGACCATCAACCCAAGGGGAGGCCGGTCGGCCACCAAACAAAATGGCTCCAGCGGGAAGCTTAGAAAGCCGGGAAAACCGATACTAGCCCCGATAGGAGAGAAAAAGGGGGGGGAGGGAGGGGGAGTTTGTCAAATGTCTGGCCGCCTCCCCTCCCCCGTGACCCTAGCGGGCGGTCCCGCATCCTCCCAGGCCTCCAACACGGGCTGCCGAGCCTCCACGCGGTGAGCGATCTGTTGGTGCCGCGACCGGCCGAGGGGAAGGGGGCTCCTGCCGGTCTCGGCTCATCGTGTGGTATCTGCGGGAGGCTATTGGAGGTATCGGGTTAGGTGATGTACTCGGCCCATTGGCTCATTAGTCGGCGGCGTCGTCCGAGTAGGTCGGTTCGGCTGTAAGCGGCTTCTGCCCTGTTCCGAATCGCATGCCCGAGGGCTCGTTCTGCCACTTCCCGGGCGACACCGGCTTCGGCGCACCAGTTCCGGAAGCTGGTGCGGAACCCGTGGGGCACACAGCCGATGCTGTTTTCTTTGAGGAGTTTCGCCAGCCCGTCGCTGCTTTGCACCTTGCCCCTGATCGATGGGAAAACGAGCCCTCGGCCGCCTGTTTGGATGTGTGCTTCGTCCAAAATGGACCTGGCGGCCCTGCTGAGGGGAACACGGTGGAGGCGACCTGTTTTGGTCCGCTCCGCAGGGATCGACCACACCCCCCGGTCGGTGTTGAACTCCTCCCAAGTAGCATTTCTCACTTCCCCAGAACGGGCTGCTGTCAAAACGAGGAACCGCACCGCCGCCCGGGCAGCCCAATACGCACCCGAAGCCTCAACGGTTCCGATCGCCTTCCGGACTTGCGAGTGGTGGAGTGCCTTCTGATGAACAGGTGGTCTGCTGTTACGACCCAACGCAGCCACCACCCGTTCATCCGCCGGGTTGTCCTCCCGATACCCTTGGGCGATCGCCCAGCGCATCACCGCGCTGATCCGCTGCCGAACCTTCCGCGCCGTTTCAGCCTTCACATGCCAAATAGGCGAAAGCACCGCCAAAACCTGGGCGGTAGTGACCCTATCCACCCTCACGTCGCCCAACGGACCGGCGAACCGCCCCAAACTCGACCGCCACAACTCGGCGCTGCGGCCTCCGGTCTTCCACTTAGCAGAATGAAGTTCTATCACCCGTTCGGTGGCCTCCGAGAACGTCGGAACGGCGGGTGCCTTAGGGTTACGGCCCTGTTCGATAGACCGGCGGTTGCCCAACGCCTTATGACGGGCCTCCGAAAGAGTAACCACCGGATAAACACCCAAGCCGAGGTTGGTTTCCCGACCATCAATACGGACCCGTTGGGACCAACGCTTCGACAGCCTGCCGTTGGTGCGGCGCGAAACTAGCAGGGAAAGACCGTGACCTCCTCTCCCGTCTCCGTATCTTCCGGGCTGGTTGACAGTGCGCACGAACGCTGCTGACAGGGTTTTCGGACGCTTCAAGCCCATCGCTTCTCCTTTTGTTGTATATACGGTATGGTATCAGTATATCGGAGGGATTACACGGGTCCTACTGAAACCATGCGAAACACCCGAATCGCCCAATATGCAGGAATAGCTGGGATAACAGCAACCCTATAGAAACCACTGGAACGCTACGAAACCCCCACAATGTGCCCTCCCCCGCCACCGCCTTTCCATGGTCGAACAGCTCTGTCCAGCCTGAGACTGGGCTTGCTGCAAGATCTTCACTTGTCCTCGATGCGGTCCGGGCGGCGCCTGAGCGGACGGTCTCGATGCTTGGCTGGTATCAGTGTGGAATGTGGGTGGGACAGAGTCAACCTCCCGACCGCAGCTTTTTTTCACAGCCTGTCGCAAACCCACGACAGGTGCGACCCTACACCGCGACCGGGCAAGCTAGGTCTCTATGACACAGATCACGTCGCCGGTGTTTACCTCCGCGTCCTCTGACACCGTTAGGTCGGTTACGGTCCCCGCCACGGGGGAGGGGACTTCGGTCTCGACTTTGTCGGTTTCCACGAGAGCCAGTTCGGCGCCCTCCTCAACCTGGTCCCCCACCTCGACCAGCCACTCCAGCAGCACCACCTCGTCCACGGTCTCGCCCAACCTGGGCATCCTCACCTCGTAACGCATCCGTAGACCTGCCCTTTTACACCGGCGCGTAGATGTTTCCGAACATGGCGTCGACGGTCGCCGGGGGACTCTCCTCGACCGCTTTCAACGCCGCCTCGAGGCGGGCGGCCACCCGTTCGTCTATCGCGTGAGCGTCTCCCGCGGCCAGCAGTCCCTCGGATTCCAGCCTTGCCCGGAAAGTGTTGATGGGGTCGCGCTCGTACCAGCGCTCGAACTCTCCCTCAGGACGGTATTCGGCCTTGTCCGCCCGGGAATGGCCGGCATAACGGTAGGTCTTCATCTCCAGCAGGGTGGGGCCCCCGCCGGAGCGTGCAACATCCAGAGCCGCACTCACCGCCTCGACGGTCTGATCGGGGTCTTGTCCGTCGACGATGATCCCCGGGATGCCGTAGGAGGCCGCCCGGTCGGCTAGATCCTCGATGGGCGTGGTCAGGTCGATTCGGCTGTACTCCCCGTACTGGTTGTTCTCGCATATGAACACCACCGGCAGGTTCCATATAGCCGCCAGGTTCAAGCCTTCATGGAAGGCGCCGATGTTGGCAGCCCCGTCGCCGAACACTCCGATAGCCGCGTCGTCGGTTCCCCGCACCTGAGCGGTGAGCGCCGCCCCGGCCGCGACCGGGATGCCTGCCCCGATGATGGCGAAAGTGGGCAGCAGGCCCAGTTCCCTATCACAGAGATGCATGGAGCCGGCGATCCCCCCGACGCAGCCGATCTCCCGACCCATGATCTCTCCGAGGATCACCTCGGGAGTCATACCCAGCGCCAGGCCTATGCCGTGGCCCCGATAGGTGCAGGTCACCAGGTCGGTGGGCCGGGCCGCAGCCGCGATCCCCACCGCCACCGCTTCCTGGCCCTGGGCGGTGTGGGTGGTGCCGTGCACCCGCCCCTCGGCGAACAGTCCCTGCACCCGGTCCTCGAAGGCTCGTATCTCCACCATCCGCTCATAGCGGGCCACCCGGTCGCCGGCGACCGCCCGGCGGCGTTCCATTCTGTCGGCGTCGCCCATCACGCGCTTCTCCCTTCTCCCACCCACCACGGGTCAGGCACCCGACCGGTGGCCAGCAGTTGATCGATCTGATCTGTCACGTATCCGGGGTTGGGCATGTAGCGCTGTTCCAGTTCCCGCCCGAAGGGCACCGGTACATCTGGACAGGTGATCCGCAGCACCGGGGCGCGCAACTCCCCGAACAACCGGGCGCCCACGTAGGCGGCGATCTCGGTCCCCCACCCCGAGGTGTAGGGACTTTCCTCAACTATCACCAGCCGACCGGTCCGTCTCACCGCCGAGATGACGCCGTCGCGGTCCCAGGGGATGAGGGTCTGAAGGTCGATCACCTCCGCCGACCAGTCATCGGAGGCCTCAGCGGCGGCCAGCGCCACCTTCACCATCGCTCCGGCGGAGACGACGGTCACATCGTCGCCCTCCCTAACCCGTCGGGCTTCGCCCAGCGGGAGGATGCCGTCGGCGCCGGTGATCACCTGTCCCCGGCCGCCATAGAGCGCCCGCGGCTCCAGCACCACCACCGGATTGGGGTCGCGGATTGCCGACCGCAACAGGCCGTAGGCGGATTGGGGACCGGAGAGCATCACCATCTTCAGGCCGGGGGCGTGGCTCATCCAGTTCTCCATGGTCTGGGAGTGCTGGCACCCGAAGCCCAAGCCTGCGCCGATCGAAGCCCTGACGGTCATCGGGCAAGTGAACGCCCCCCTGGACAGGAAGTGAAACTTGCCGGCCTCGGTTACCACCATGTCGAGCGCCACGCCGAGGAACTCGATGAACATGATCTCGGCGACCGGACGAAGACCGGAGGCGGCCGCTCCCACCGCCATCCCCAGGAATCCCATCTCCGAGATGGGAGTGTCCCTCACCCGGGATGGCCCGAACTCCTCCAAGAGCCCGTCGGAGGTCTTGAAAGGACCGCCGGCCACAGCCACGTCCTCCCCGAACACCACCACGTCGGGGTCTTCGCGCATCTCGTCGCCCAGGGCGGCGGCCACCGCCTGGTTCATCCGCATCCGGGCCATTTACCACAACTCCTTTAGCATTTCGACGCCCGCTTGCACCAGTATCGCCTCTGATTCGGGGGCGACCTGTTCGATCAAACCGTAACTGTGGTGGGCGTAGTCCACTTCGTATCCACCATGAGGGTACTCGGCAGCGCTGGGCAGGTAGGAGATGACCCCGTTGGAGTAGCCGGAGAAGATGGTCTTGGCCCGGTCCGCCGGAGACCGGTCCCTGATGGCCAGGGCGATCTCGGCGAATGCCTCGCCCGGGATCGCCACGATCGCGGTGTCTCCTATCCGGATGGCCTGTATGAAGGCCGGGACCCGGTCATAGGGGGCCTCCTGGAGTTGAGCGATGGCGGCCTCCGCCCAACTGATGTGGTACTGGATCGGGTTGAGTTCCTCCCAGCCGGCGCCGGCTTCCCTGGCCTTGTCCAGATTGTCCTGGTAATGGTCCCGCTCGGCCTGCACCTCGGCGATGGAGGGAACCCGCTTCAGCGGCAGGTCCACCACTGTGGACGCCACCGCAAGCTCCTGGGGCGGCTGCGTCTCGGCACGCGCCACCCGGTAGAGGGCGATGGGGGTCACCGACCCATAGGCGAGCCGGTCGATCCGGGTCTCGTAGGTCTCGATGTTGCCCATGGCATGTAGAGCCTCGGCCGCCAACTTCTCGCCGAACGCCTTCTCGGCGCCGGTCTCGGGCAGGAACGCCTGCAGCGGAAGGACGTTTCCTCCCGCGCCCTGAAGGAAGACGCACATCGCCCCGGTCGCCTCCTCGACGGTCTCCCTGAGCGGCCAGGGAAAGTCGGGGTTGATGGCCGGGTCCTCGGGTCCCACCGTCACCGGATGGCATCCGAAGCTCACCACCACCGCCAAGGGCGAACCGTCGTGGCGGTCGACCCTGATCACGCCTGCATCCCGATCGATAGGGCCATCGGGGTTCCACCCCAGGATGGTGTTCAGAGACCCCACCGTGCCCTCCACGCCCTGGACCCGCTCCCGCCGGTTCACCGTCAACCCCTGGACCTCGGTGCTGGTCGAGCCGACTCTCACCGGCACGGTGTTCTCCGCCGCTATCCGGGCGGCCGACGCCAACTGGTGGGGGAGTATCTCGAAGTAGGCCTGCTCGGAGGCCTTGATCTCGTCGAGCCGTCCTCCCAGCTTCACCCGACCGGGGGTGTGGGGTCCGGCATGGGTGTGGCTCACATTCAGCAGCACCGATTCGGGCCGGGTGGAGATGGCCTCGGCTATCTGCTCCCGGATCATGGTGGCGTAGTCAGGGTTCAGAATGGCCAGGTCGATTCCGAGTATCGCCACCCGCTCGGTTTCGGATTCGAGCACCAGGGCGGTGGCGGTGAGCGGCGCTCGCACCTCGGTTGCGGGAATCCAACGTCGCACGTATCCGACCAGGTCGGCGGGGACAGGCGGAGTGATGTCGGTTCGACCCACCCCTCCCCGCAGGCTGCTATTGGAAGTCATGGGAGCCTTCCTTTGTTCGGCTGATCATCCAGTGGCTCCGACTATAGAGAAGCAGGCCGTAGGCCGACCATTTTCCGCTGGTTGTCTTGCGACAGAACTTGCCGAATCAGTAGAAGAGCAGTCCCCCGCTGACGTTGATGGTCGCCGCCGAGATGTAGCTTGCGTGAGTGGACAGAAGGAAGACCGCCACCCGGGCGATCTCCTCGGGTCTGGCCAGCCGACCCATGGGGGTGGACGCCGCCAGAGCGGCGAGGTCCTCCGAGGTGAGGCCGACCCCCAGCATGGGCGTGTCTACCACCCCGGGTGCGATCGAGTTCACCATGATCCCATGTGGGGCGTATGCGGTGGAGAGACCCCGGCACATCGAGACGATGCCTCCCTTGGAGGCCGAATAGACCACCGATCCGTGGCTTCCTCCCGTCCACCAACCCTGGGAACTCAGAGTGACCATACGTCCTCCTCCCCCCCGGGCCTTGAGCGCCTCCCCCACGGCCTGGTTCAGGAAGAAGGACGCCTTCAGGTTCACGCCGTGCTGGACGTCCCAGTCCTCCCGGGTGATCTCGGCGGTGCTCGACCGGCGGATCAGGATGCCGGCGCAGTGGACCAACCCCCATAGGTCATCGAATTCCTCCAACGTCCTGTCAACCACCATTCGGGGAGCCTCCGCTCCGGTCAGATCGACCTCGATGGCCAGATGGCCATCGGGATTCTCCCACTCCCTCATCTCCGCTCGCAGCGCGGGTCCGTTCACGTCCACTCCGCACACCCGCGCCCCACAGGCCGCAGCCAGCCTGGCGGTGGCTCTTCCGATACCGCTGGCGGCGCCGGTGACTATCACCCCCCGGCCGGAAAGCCCCGCCCCCAGAGAAA
Organism: Acidimicrobiia bacterium; assembly: GCA_965209025.1. Classification (GTDB taxonomy): domain Bacteria; phylum Actinomycetota; class Acidimicrobiia; order Spongiisociales; family ZC4RG35; genus Bin76. Next base: position 49,630 of record CBDBPZ010000002.1, read on the forward strand.
GTTGCTCGTCTGTCATGGTCATATGAGGCTAGGTTGCCGTTGACCACCAAACCCGCAATCGGGTGGGATTGTTCCCGCGGCCAAGCAGGTCGCCACGGGACAGGACGCCTCCGCCAGGTCAGCCCTGGATCCGTCTGCGGATGCCGGGAGGAGGATGGGCTCCCAACCACGGAGCGGCAGGAAGCAGGTCCGTGGCGGTGTAGAGGCCCGGAGGCGCCGACAACACCGAGGGGATGGTGTTGACCAACAGGGCCGAGGTGGTGAGTATCGACGTGGTCCCGGGCTGGATGGTTACGTTCAGGGTGTTCTCGCCCTCTATCCGGATGTGATCTCGGGTTTGAATACCCACCGACTGCGGATCCACGTGAAGGGACAGGTCAAACCTGAGCCAGGGACTCCCGTCAACCCAGCCGGTCGCATCCTGAACCACACCGGCCGTCTCTCCCGCGGAGACCACATACTCGGCGAGTTGATAAGGTCGCTCGGCGATCAACGGTTGGACATTCTCCTCGAAACGGTCGAGGTCTTTGCCCATCACCCTGGCGATGACCCGGGCGCTTTCCTCGAACCCGATGTGACCGCGGATGATCCCTGCCCGGCGGGCTTCCTCAAACCCGGCCGAACTGTAGCCCACCCCCAACAAGCGATGGATGGTCCGCCCGAACACCGAGCAATCGAGCATGCGGGTCACCGATACGCGCTGGACGTCCCAGGAAGCGCCGGCGATCACCACCGGGAGGACATCGAACACGTACCCGGGATTGATGCCGGTGGCCACCACCGCCGCTCCCCCGGCGCGGCAGGCTGCTTCGATCTCTCCGGCCGCCGACGGGTCGGCGACGTACGGGTAGAACATTTCTTCGCTCGAGGTAACGACGCTCACCCCCCGCTCCACGCATCTGATGATGTCTTCTTTGACATCGGCAACCGGAGAGCGGGTGGCTATCAGGGCGACTTCCGGTCGGAGTTGGTCCAGTAAGAGGTCGGCGTCGGTCGACAACCGCAGATCGGCCGGGTGCTCCCCGGATTCCATGCGCTGTCGAGCCGAGGCGCTGCTGCCGATCACCGCCCCCACCGGATGGAGCCACTGCCTGGTCCGAGCGAGCCGGAGCGCCGCCCGGCCCACTGTTCCCATTCCGAACAGAATCACCCTCACCGGCGCCGTGGTTGCGGTGGAACTCATGTTCCTGAGAATAACCGACGGGGATTGCCCACCGTCAGCGCAGTCGTGTCGTTCTTGCTGATCCCCCGCTCCCACAGAAGCGGCAAGAAACGGGTGATCACATGGTCATACCCCGTCCCTCCATACGATCTCATCGCACCCCGCTTGCCCACGTCGGTCGAAAGCAGGATGCGGTCCCGATACCCGGCCCCTATGAGCCGGACGATGGCGTCCGCCCTCCGCTCGTCGGTCTGTTTGTCCAGTTGGCCGATGGCGTCGTAGGCGATCCAGACTCCCCGCCGGAGCAACTCGAGGTGATAGTCCACGTCCGGGGTGGTGTCGACATGGCCGATCACCAGTTTGTCGAGGTTCGCCCCGGCCTCCTCGAACAACCTCACCTGTTCCATGCCGATCCGGGTGAAGAGGGCATGGGTGGAGATGGGCACCCCGGTCTCCCGCTGAGCCACGGCACAGGCCCTGATCACCCGTTCCTCCGCAGCAGAGATCCTTCGGTGGTGGGTACCGATCTCCCCCAGGATTCCCGCCCGGACATCTGTCCCGTAGAACCCCTCGGCGAGGTCCTTCACCAGCATGGCCGCGATGTCCCGGCCGGTCATATCCCTCAGCCAGGGCGGATGGAACTTCTCCCAGTAGAAACCGGTCCCGGCGATGATGTTTATGCCCACGTCCCGGGCCACCTCTCGGAGCGCCTCCGGATCCGACCCCAGCCCGTGCACCGTCTGATCGACAATGGTGCTCCCCCCGCACTCCTTGAAGAAACCCAGTTCGTACCGGGCAACCTCGGGATCGCAGAGGATCAGATGGGAGTTCATGGTTATCTCGTAGAGGTCCATGAAGACATGCTCGTGGGGCAGGGTCACACCCAACTCGTCCGGAGAAACGGGTCCCAGAACGGTCTGAACGGTGTTCAGTGATCCACGCCCCTAGTACATCGTCAGAGCGCCGCTCACGTTGATGGTGGCGCCGCTGACGAAACTGGCGTGCTCGGAAGCCAGGAAGGCCACCACCCGGGCCAACTCCTCGGGCTGTCCCATCCGCCCCAGCGGACATTGCTCGATTCCGGCCGCCACGATCTCGGGGAGATTGTCGAGGTGCTGCATGGGGGTGTCTATCTGCCCAGGCGACACGCAGTTCACCAGAATGTCATGCGGGCCATAGGCCCGGGCGAACCCCCGGGTCATGGAGACCACACCCCCCTTGCTGGCCACGTAGATGTGGCTGCCGTGCACCGGCCCGCTCAGCCAGGCTCCGGACGTGAAGTTGATGATGCGCCCCCCTCTGCCCGTGGCAATCATCGCCTCGCCCACCGCCTTGTTGAGAAAGAACGACCCCTTCAGGTTCACATCGAGCTGGGCGTCCCAGTCCTCCTCGGTCACATCGCCCAACTCCTTGCGCCGCAGGTAGGCCCCCACATGAGCCAGCGCCCACAGCGGACCCAGCCTCGCTTCTACCTCGGCCACCATCGCTGGCATCGACCCGCTGCCAGCCAGGTCGAAGACCAGCGGCAGATGTCTCCCGGGGTCCTCCAGTTCCGCCACCACCTCCCGCACCGTTTCCTGAATGTCCAGCGCCGCCACCCTGGCGCCCAGGGCGGCCATGACCTGGGCGGTCGCCCTTCCGATGCCGCTCGCTGCTCCGGTCACCAGCACCGCCCGGTCCTGGAGACCTGCGCCCAGCGACCAATCCTGCGCGGTCATGCCCTTTTCGGTCCTCCGGCGGAGTCTCTGAACCCGAAGTCCGAGATCATTCGGCGGGCATCTGGAAGGGCTCGGGATCCAGGAAGCGGTTGAGGACGTTGCGGCTCACCGCCGCCACGTTGTTGTCATAGCCCGCCGCGCTGAGGCTTCCCGACCAGGCGATCGAGCCCACCGAGAACACCGCCCCGCCTCCGGCGGTCTCATAGAACACCATGTCGGCGCGGATGCGGTCGGGGTCATCGGGATTGCTGGGCGGCAACGTATCGACCAGGGAGGTGACCATCAGGTCGTACAGGTTGGAGTGCTCCTCCGAGGAGGCCACCACCAATGCGTGCCGGGGGGTGCCCATCAAAAAGTCGGCGCGGTCGATCTCGTATCCGGCCGCCCCACCCATCAGCAAACCGAAGTCGCCGATGAGTTCGTCGTCCACACCCTCGAAGATGAAGGCGGCCCGCTCGTCCCGGGAGGCGGGAGTGCGCCGGTAGTAGGAGCACTCGTCGAATCCCTGGGTGATGAAACAAACCCCCAGGAAGGTCTCGGGGGGACGGCCCGCCCAGGACCAGGTACCGGCCCGCTCCCCTGAGAACGAGAGATGCCCCTGGCTCACGTCGGCCGCCCAAAGGCGAGGAGCGTCGGGCCGGCGGACCTCCACTATTCCCGAGCGAGTGGGGTGATAGCCGATCACCCAGTACCAGCCGTTGCCTCCCAGGTACATCATCCGCCCTCCCTGCCTGACATGGTCCTCGGTGGCGTCGAACATCTGGGAGCTGAAGTATTCGGGATGGGAACTGGTGATGACCACCCGATAAGGCGCCAGTGCGGACAGGCCCTCCCGGTGCACGTCCTCGTCGGTGATCACGTCGTAGTCGTAACCGTCCTCCTCGAGCCAGGAGACCAGCAGCATGTCCTGGCAGAACTTGTAGATGCGGCCCTTGGGGCGGAAATTGGTGACCGGGCGCCGCATCGAGGCATAGACGACCGTGCTCCCGTCGGTGTGGCTGTCGTAGGTGGAAGAGCCGATCTCGGGGAACCGGAGCATCAGCAGATCGGTGTCGTCCAGCACCGTCAACCGGCCGTGGATCAACTCGTTCCAGGGGAAGACGACCCGAAGCCTCAGGTTGGCGTAGGCGCCGTAGGTGGCGGTGGCGATCAGCAGCACCGCGTCGGCCTCCCTGCCGGGAGTCGGCCGCACCACGAAGGGCACGTAGAACTCGGCGTCGTCGGCCCGAAGGCGAGCCGCATAGCATCCGCTCTTCCAGTCCTCGGGTACCACCAGCGTGAAACTGGTCCGCCACCGGGCGTCGTCGACGTCGTCGTCATGGAAGTGGATGGCGCCGTACTGCTCGGTCCGCAGTTGCCAGTTGTCGGTCTCGCCCGCCCAGTTGGAGCCTCCCACCGCACGGGTGGGCAGGTTGACCGTCTCTCCGTGACGGCCGTTGCCCGAGACGTCGGTGACCGAGTCGGTGTCGATACCTATCGAAAGGTCCCAGTCTGCATGCGCTCCTCCCACCGGCGCCGGACCGGCAACCTGCGACAGGCGGGAGATGTCTTCACCATCCAGCAGCCGGGCGTAGACCCGGGGCCTTTCGATCCGGCCATTGAAGGAGAGAACGGTGTGCTCCACGCCGCGGTCGTCCACGGCTCGGGCGGCGCCTATGTGGAAGTGGCTTCCTCCCGATGCTCCGGGCGCCGTCCCCTCCACCCTCTCCCGGGATGACAGCGCGGATTCGAGGCGATGGGTCTCCATTCCCCGGCCGTGGAACTCCACCGTTCCTGCGTCAGGCTCATAGGTGACGGCCACCGCCGTCCAACGGTGCTCCACCGGGGTAATCGAACTGGTCACGATGGCCGTGGACCCCCCACTCCCCACCGCCAGGGCGAGCGCCCCGTCCTCCAGGATCAGGCTGAGGCCCGAATCGTCGGTGGGACTGTAAGTGCCGAGGATGCCCTGGCGACCCGCCGACGCCAGGGTGGGAAAGATGTTGGCGCTGAGAGTTACGCCCTTATTCAGGGGAAGACCCCCCGGCATCGGGACCCGCACCGCCGAACCGGGATGGATGGGCTGCCACTCCGTGGGATAGTCGCCGCAGACCTCGGTACCGAGTTCGATCTCGCAGAAGTCCGGACAGTCCTCGCCCAGACCCACCTCCGGAGCGATCAGCCGCACGATGTCCGCTCGGTAGGTCTCCGGACCCAGTGCGCTCACCTTGAACTCGATGGGCTCTCCGGGCCGCACGCTCTGGCGGTCCGCGTACCCCATGACCGCGGCCTTGACGCTCACGACTCCGCTCCCGGGTCGGCGCCGAACATCTCCTCCCAGCGGCGGCGGAACACGAAGTACTCGGCGTCTTCGATGGTGGTGAAGACGTGCTCGGGCAGAGTCTCGGTGGTCAATGGGTAGGTGTCGCTGAAACGGGCCAGCGTCCACTCCGAATGAGGGCCGGTCAGCTTCAGGAAGTACTTGCCGGTGATGGGACCGCCGCGCATGTATTCCAACAGCGCATGCAGGTCGGGAGAGTGCTTGCCGAACGGCTGTCGCTGGAATTCCTCCCACAGATCGCGGCGGGAACCGTCGATGCCGGCGGGAAGTCGGGGTCGTTTCAGAAAGTCAGACATGGTTTCCGGTAACCCATGTTAATCGAGCCTTCTTGGTGCCTATAGCGCTGGGGGTTACGATTTGGCTGGTGACCAAGAATTCCTGTGGTTTTTGGGAATCCGTAGCGATCCCAGTCCTATTCTTACTCTCACATCCTTGACAGTCGACGAACCAAGGAGCAAACCCATGAAGAAACTACTCGCCCTGCTGGCCATCCTGGCCTTGGTAGCAACGGCCTGTGGAGAGGACACTTCGGAAGCTGACGCCGCCGCCGCAGCCGAAGCCGAAGCCGCCGCCGCAGCCGAAGCCGCCGCCCGCGCCGAAGCCGAAGCAGAGGCAGCCGATGCCCAGGCCGCAGCCGACGCCGCCGCAGCCGAAGCCTCGGCCGCAGCCGCGGAGGCGGCCGATGCGCAAGCTGCCCTGGATGAGGCCATGGCGGAACTGGAAGCCACCAAGATGGCCGCCGAAGAAGGAGACGAAGCAGCCATGGAAGCATTGGCTGAGGCCGAAGCGGCCGCAGCCGAAGCCGAAGCGGCCGCAGCCGAAGCCGAAGCGGCCGCAGCCGAAGCCGAAGCAATGGTAGCCGAAGCCGAAGAGGCAGCGGCCATGGCCGAGAAGGAGTTGGAAGAGGCCGCAATGGCAGCGGAGATTCCCCGTGGTGGGACTCTCGTCATCGCCCAAACGGCCGATCCAAACCAAATGCATCCCAACCGGTACGGATCCACAGCTGGCCGCAACGTCGTCACCAACATGTATGAAACCCTGGTTGAGTTCGACCTGAACACCTACGAGATCAGGCCTTTGCTGGCCACTCACTGGAATGTCTCAGAAGACGGTCTGACGCATGAATTCCATATTCGTCCGGACGTGGTCTTTCACGACGGCTCGGATCTGGACGCCGTTGACGTTGTTCGCTCAATCGAACGCGCGCAGGAGCCCGGGGCGGGAAGGACAGCTTCCTTGCTAACTCGAGTCGCGGAAGTCGTAGCGACTGGCGACCTCACCGTGGAGGTTCGACTCTCAGAGCCGGATCGCATATTGCACAGCACGCTGATCGACGTGTATATATCGCCTGCCGAGGACATCGACTTGAACGCGACGCCTATCGGCACCGGCCCGTACAGGTTCGTCTCCTGGGAGAAAAACCAAAAGGTTGTCATAGAGCGCAACCCCGACTACTGGGGCGAGGCTTACCTGGACAGGATCGAGTACGTCACCGTTCCTGATGAGAGCGTCCAGTCGCTTCAGCTTCGATCCGGCGAGGTCCACATGCTGGCCCAGGGTCCGTTGCCCGAGTTGGCAGCCCTCAGCGAAGCGGGCATGGTAATCGCCAGTCCTCCATCGGGGAACACCGGCCTGTATCACTTCCACGTCAACACCCGCAGGGACATCTGGTCGAATCCCCTGGTGCGCCAGGCGGTCAGCATGGCGATTGATCGCCCTGCGCTGCAACGAACCCTGCTGGGCCACATGCAGGTTATTTCCAACCCCATGGAGAGCAACGCGCAGTTCTTCAACCCGGACGCGGCCTCATACAACGCTCCTGACGTCGAGGGAGCGAAGGCCCTTCTCGCGAGTGCGGGGTATGCCGACGGCTTCGACGGCGGGGAGATGATAGTTTGCGCTACTAACATCGAGCACACCTGGCTGGCCGAGGCCGTTCAGGAGCAACTGAAAACCGGCTTGAACATCCAGATCGAGCTGAACATCATGGATGTGGCGACCTATGTTGACAGAACGCTCCCCACGCATACGAAGAACCCTGACCAGCTTTACCTGTACGACCTGGCCCAGTGCGCAATGGTGCCCAAGCCGGACGAGTATGACCTGCTGAACCATCCCTACAACAAGCTCTTCGTTGAGACCATGGGATGGATCGACCACAAGCCCGAGTTCTTCGAGTTGCTGGCCAGTGCCCGATCCATCGCCTCCAACACCGAGTACAAGGAAGCCATCTACCAGTTGCAGGTGTGGGCCATGGAGGAACAGCCCCAGATCGTCCTCGGAGGGCGACTGAACCCCATACCCCACAGTCCCGACGTGAAAGGCTTCATCTCGCACACACAAGGGACCCTCTACCTCACCAATGTCTACCTGGCAGACGGTGGCTAAGTCCCGCTAAAGGCAACTGAGGAAGGAGGGGACGTTCCGGCGTCCCCTCCCCTCCTCCCGCCCAAACCTCGCACAGCAAGGTATCTTCAATCTCGATGCAAGTTCCGTTGCTAACCGTCGAGAACCTCTCGGTCCGGTTCAATATGCCTGATCAGGTGATCAATGCCGTCAATGGCGTGAGCTTCTCCCTCAACACCGGGGAAACCCTCGGAATAGTCGGCGAGTCCGGATCCGGCAAGACGGTGACGGTGCTGAGCATCCTGGGACTCATCCCCAAACCCCCCGGGGAGATAACCGGTGGAAGGGCTCTCTTCGAGGGGCAGGACTTGTTGCCCCTGTCCACGGAAGCCCTCCGCTCGATCCGGGGACAGGAGATCTCCATGGTGTTCCAGGATCCCATGACCTCGCTGAACCCGGTTATCAAGGTGGGGGAGCAACTGCGGGAAGCTCTGTGGACCCACAATCCTTCCGATTCCAGGTCCAATCACCGCCGGCGCGGCGTCGAGTTACTGGACATGGTGGGGATCCCGCAGCCGGAACGGCGCTACAACCAGTTTCCCCACGAGTACTCAGGCGGTATGCGCCAGCGGGCCATGATCGCCATGGCCATGGCCAACCGGCCCAAGCTGCTGATCGCCGACGAGCCCACCACCGCCCTGGACGTGACCATCCAGGCGCAGGTGATCGAAACCCTCAAGGCAGCCCGCCAGGAGACGGGGGCGGCTTCCATCCTGATCACCCACGACCTGGGGCTGGTCTCCCAGATTGCCGACCGGGTGATAGTGATGTACGCCGGTCGGATCGTGGAGGAAGGGCGCATCGGCGACATCTTCTCCCGGCCACGGCACCCCTACACGATCGGGCTGCTGGCTTCCATTCCTTCGATCACGCAAAGGAGGACGAAACTCTACTCCATTCCCGGTCAGCCTCCCGACATGGCCAACGTCCCCCCGGGATGCCCCTTCCATCCCCGGTGCGCCGTCGGAGGGGAGCGTTCGGTCTGCCGATCCGACTCCCCGCGGCTGGCCGAAGTGGGAACCCGACACCAGGCAGCCTGTCACTTCACCGAGGAGGCGGCATCCTGGCTCACCGGGAGAGCAACGTGAACACCGCCGCCGCCCAGAAGCCGATTCTCGACATCCGGGACATCACCACCAGTTACCACATCCGCCGCAGCGGCGCCCAGAAGGCCACCACCCTGGTGGCGGTGGAGGACGTCACCCTGTCCATCAAGCCCGGGGAGACTGTGGGGCTGGTGGGTGAGTCGGGGTGCGGCAAGTCCACCCTGGGAAGAACCATCATCCGACTGCTGGAGCCCTCGGCCGGAATGGTGAGTTTCGCGGGACAGGACATCACCCACTTCAATCACCAAGAGATGCGTCCCCTGCGCCAGGAGATGCAGATCGTCTTCCAGGATCCCTACGCCTCCCTGAATCCCCGGTTCAGAGTCCGCCAGATCCTGTACGAGCCCTTCCGGATCCATGGCATCTCCAAAGCGGTGGCCAGCCAAAAGATCCCCGAACTCCTGTCCCTGGTCCAGTTGCCACCCGACTCGCTGCGCCGGTTCCCCCACGAGTTCTCCGGCGGGCAGCGACAGCGGATCGCCATCGCCCGAGCCCTGGCTCTGGAGCCCTCTTTTCTGGTGCTGGACGAACCGGTGTCGGCGCTGGACGTCTCCATCCAGGCCCAGATTCTCAACTTGCTGGAGGACCTGCAAACCGAACTCGGCTTGGCGTATCTCTTCATCGCCCACGATCTATCGGTGGTGGGCCAAGTCTCCGATCGCGTGGCGGTCATGTACCTCGGCCGGATCGTGGAAGAAGGCCCCCGGGACGCGGTTTTCAACTCCCCCCAGCATCCCTACACGATCGCCCTCCTGTCGGCGATCCCCGATATTTCCGCCGCCCAGGGTCGACAGACCCGGGAGCGGATAATTCTCGTTGGCGACCTGCCCAATCCCCTCGATCCGCCCTCCGGCTGCCGGTTCAGAACCCGGTGCTGGCGAGGCGACCAACTCTGCGTCGAACAGGACCCCCCATTGGCGCCTGTCTCCGACAGCTTGGTGGCCTGCCATTACCCGGGCGCCGAAAACCACTGGAGCGCTCGATCATGACCAGATACGTTGCCCGCCGCCTGTTGCACGGGATCCTGGTCATGTGGATCGTCTCGACCGCCGTGTTCGTGATCTTCCGGCTGGTCCCAGGCGACCCCGCCGCCATGACACTCGGCTTCGACGCCTCACCGGAGGACTACGAAGCACTCCGAGAGGAGTTGGGCCTCAACGACCCCATCCACGTCCAATACCTGCGCTGGATGGGGAACCTGGCCCGCGGCGACTTCGGGAAGTCGATTACTCACGGCTACGCCGAGGTGTCCAGCCTGGTCTTTCCCGCCTTGGGGAGAACCTTGGAACTGGCTGCTCTCTCCATACTCCTGGCCGTGATTGTGGCCGTGCCCCTGGGGATGATCTCGGCCATCCGGGAAGGGACATGGGTGGACCACATCGCCCGGGTGTTCACCACCCTGGGATTCAGCATGCCCACCTATGTGATGGGAATCGGCTTGCTCATCCTGCTGGCGGAAGTGTTCCCCCTTCTACCTCCCGGGGGGTACGTTCCCTTTGGAGAAGATCCCGTCAAGCACCTCAGTCAACTGATAATGCCGGTGCTCACCATCGCGTCGGTGACCGCCGCCCGGCTGACCCGGTTCATGAGAGCAGGGATGTTGGAAGTGCTCAGCGCCGACTACGTGCGCACCGCCCGCGCCAAGGGCCTGACGGAGCGTCGGGTCAACTACTGGCATGCCTTCCGGAACGCCGCCATCCCGCTGGTCACCGAGGTGGGCGTCAACTTCGGATTGCTGGTGGGAGGGATGGTGGTTATCGAGCAGATCTTCATTTGGCCGGGGTTGGGATGGCTTATGATCCAGTCCATCCTCACCCGGGCGTTCGACGTGGTTCAGATAGCCGTGCTGGTCTCGGCCGCCACCTTCGTGATCGTCAACCTGCTGGTGGACCTGACCTATTCCTGGCTCGACCCGAGGATCGCCCGTTCATGAGCGCACAAGGACCAACCCGGATATGACATCTGCCGCACAGTTCTCGGAGAGACGCAAGATCTGGAGGAGGATCGTCCGCAATCCCCTCCACCTCTTCACGCTCAGCATGGTGGCGCTACTGGTGCTGACCGCGCTGTTCGCCGATCTCCTGGCGCCTTACGGCGCCACCGAAGTGGTCGCCTATCCCTTCGAGTTGCCCACCGCACAGTTCTGGCTTGGCACCGACTCGATAGGAAGGGACATCTTCAGTCGTCTCATCCACGGGTCGCGAGTCTCCCTGTACGTGGGCTTTGCCTCCACCGCCATCGCGGTGGTGTTCGGGGTGCCGATGGGCGTGGTCAGCGGGTACTTCGGGAAGCTCACCGACACCATAATGATGCGCACCACCGACGGCTTGCTGGCGTTTCCCCCCATCATCCTGGCCATGGCCATGGTGGCGGTGCTGGGAACCAACCTGCGCAATACCATCATCGCCATCGGGGTAGTCCAGATCCCCCGCTTCGCCCGTCTGGTGCGAGGAATGGCCCTCTCCCTCAAAGAGAGCGAATTCATCACCGCGGGCAGAGCCTTGGGCGCCAGTCATGTATATCTGATGCAGCGGTCGCTCCTGCCCAACCTGACCTCGATCATCCTGGTGCAGTTCACTCTCACCTTCGCCACCGCGGTGCTAACCGAAGCCGCCCTCAGTTTCCTGGGTCTGGGCGCTCAGCCTCCCGCCCCGTCCTGGGGCGCCATGCTGCTGGCCGGCAAGGCCCTGGTCTCCACCAATCCCTACCTGGCGTTGGGAGCGGGAAGCGCCATATTCATAACGGTGCTGGTCTTCACCCTCCTCGGCGACACCCTCACCGACCTCCTCAACCCCTACCGCACCGACCGTTAAAGGACAGGGGCTTCCCGGTCACGGAGAGACCCTCGGAGCGGTCGATGATCACAACTTGTACTTCTGGAGGACGCTCTCCTGCACGTCGATGCCCAGACCGGGCCGCTCTGGCGGGATGCCGACGGTGCCCCGATCATGGACGAAGGGGTTGGTGACCAGTTCATGCTGCATCGGATTCTCGATGGGCTTGAACTCGAACAGCAGGCACCGCTCGGTGCTGAACGACAGCGCCAGGCTGGCGGCGGTCACCGGTGCGCCGCTCCAGGCGTGGGCGTTGAACCACACTCCCGCCTGTTCCACCAGTCGGATTATCTGCAGGGAGCCGGTTATGCCCCCGACGCGACCGGGGTCGACTCCCAGCACATCGGCGGCACCGGTGTCGATCACCTCGCGGTAGCCGTCTGCGTCCCACTCCCGCTCTCCCCACGCCAGCATGGTGTTCACCGCGCCACGGAGTTTCTTGTAGTTGATGTACTCACGGGGCTCGAAGGGCTCCTCCATCCACCGCAACCCGTACTCCTCCCATGCGCGGATTGTTCGGATGGCGCGTTCCAGGTCCCAGGTGCAATTGACGCCGCGGTCCAGCATGATCCAGGCATCGGGACCCACCGCCTCCCGGAGACGGCGCATGAACTCGATGTCCCGGTTGGCATCGTAACCCAGGCGGGTTATCCCCGCCTTGCCCAGTCCGATCTTCACCCCCCGATAACCGTCTTCCTGCACCCACCGGCCGTGTTTCTCGATCTCCTCGTCCATGGTGAGGAAGGCGTGGGTGCTGGCAATGGCCGGGATCGACTCCCGGACGGCGCCGCCCAGCATCCTGAGAACCGACTGGCCCAGGTCCTTTCCCTTCAGGTCCCACAGGGCCAGATCGATCGCCGAGAGGGCGAAGTGAGAAAGCCCGCCGCGAAATCCATACCACCAGGCGTGCTTGCGCAACTGCCGCCAGATGGCGATGTTGTCGGCCACGTCCCTTCCCACGATGAGATCTCCCATGCCTGAAATGATCTGCTCAGTGGCCCGGCACGCCTCCGGCCACATGGTTATGGCCTCCCCCCAGCCCACCGTCCCATCGGTGGTCTCGATCCGGCAAAAGGTGAGATGCCGGGTGGCCCCCGAGTCATTGGGCTCGGGATAGGCGACCGAGATTGGAGTTACCTTGGATATGCGCATCATTTCTCCTGTTCCGGGACCACTCAGCCCCTACGTCTGCAAGAAGGCCTTTGAGATAATGGTAGAGGGCAGATCCCCCGGCGCTCCAGTGGGAGAGAGAGTTAATTGGCGGGGAGAATCCCCACGGGCCGAGGCCGGTGTCAGACCGCTCGGACCTCGAAGCCCATCCACTCCGCCATCAGTTGAAGCGTCCGGAGGTGATGGCCGGGGGTCAGCACGCTGTGGTGGGTGGCGCCGGCGTTGCAGAACCGCTGGAAGGCCTCGTGGGCCGGACCCGAGGAGAAGCGGAACATCCCGTTCGGTCCCTCGATCGCCTCGTGCCGCGAGCCGATGATCTCACCCTCGCCCACCACCAGCGCCCAGCCCCCCTCGGCGCCCGCTATCGGAGACATGCTGAGCAGGGTGGCGGGTCCGGTGGGCAGGGAGAACACGATCGCGGTGCCGGGGCCGCCCACCCCCATGTAGTGGTCCTCGGGCAGGAGGGTGATGGGGCGAGTCGGATCGGCCATCGAGACATCGCTCTCGCCGCCGTTGGCCAAGAGCACCCAGTCTCCTTCGAAGTCGACCCCGTAAACCTCGCAGTACAGGGAACCGCCCGCCACCGCCTTCCCGATGACCAGGGCGATGCCGGCCGGAAGGTCGCCGGTGCACGAGAGCGGCGTGCCCCCCTCCGTCAGGCATGTGACTCCCAGACAGGCCGTGATCCCGACCTCGGGATTCCAGCGGAACATGTCCCCGTGGCAGTTCACCGTCCCGCCCGCCAGATTGTTCCGCTGACAAATGTCCTGAAGGGCCAGGGCCAAGCGGGCCGAGCGGTGAAGTGTCTCATCAGGAGTGCGTTCCGTCTCGAACCTGTTGCGCAGGCCGTCGGCCAGTTCCCGGACGCTTTCCTCCGACGCTCCGGCAAAAGCGGAGTTGAGTTCCTCCCGAGAAACCGGCACCATCTCCAGACCCAGCCGGCTCACCTCTTCGGGGGTGGCCTCCACGTCCAGATAGCCCCCGATCGGAGCGCCGATGGCGCCCACCCGCGATCCCCGGAGCCGGTTTGCCAAGGCCGCCGCCCGGACTGTCTCCGCCACCTCCGCTGCAAACTCCTCCGACTCCAAGCGGCCCACCAAGGTGACCATGGGCTGTCCCTCTCGGGCCATGACGTTGGTGAACATCACCAGACCCACCAAGGTGCTGCGCTGCGTTCCCTCCTCGGTGGTGTACACATCGGGTATCGAGGTCAGTTCCTGGGCGGCCACCGAGATCACCGGAACGTCCAACCCCGAGATCGCCTCCCAGCCGTAGCTGGGGGGAGCGGCCATGGCGGGCACGAAGACCACCACCTCGACTTCTTCGGCAGCGAATACCCGGTTCGCCCGGCGCCCGGCCTCCTCGGAGTCCACCACACCGGGATACACGACATCCCCGCCGGCCGAGAGGAACTCGGTGAATCGATGAGCCAAAGCCTCCCGGTCCCGGCGGAACTCGGGAGGCATCGCCTCGTCGAACAGCCCGAAGTAAACCGACAGTTGGCCGATACGCGGAGGGCGGTCTGGGAGTGGGCGGCTCATGGGTTGGCCTAACTTTAATAGCAGACCACATCCCGCCGACGAAAGGAACGACCGCCATGCGGCTTTCGTGCGCCGACTATTCCTTCCCGCTACTGCCGTACGACGTGAACCTCGCCCTGATCAAGGGACTGGAATTCGATGCGGTGGACGTAGCCGTGTTCTCGGGAAATCCCAACAACTCCGCCGAGGACGTCATCGCCGACCCTACCGGCGTCGGGCGGCGGGTCAAGGCCATGACCGACGATGCCGGGCTGGTTGTGGCAGATGTCTTTCCCATCGTGATCACCGACTTCAGACCCGTGTTCGACGTGCAGTCGGCGGCGCCCAACAATCCCTCGGCCGAGGTCCGGAGCCAGGCCCGGGATGACTTCCTCCGGTTCATCGAGTTCACCTTGGTGCTGGAGTCTCCGGGGCTCACCATCCTGCCGGGCTGCCCCTTCGAGGACAGCGATCCGGATCGGGACTGGGGGCTGGCAACCGAGGAACTCGCCTGGCGGGTCGAGGTAGCCGAAGACGCCGGTCTGGGACTGGGATTCGAGCCCCATATCGGCTCGATCACAGAGACTCCCGAGACCACGGCGCAGTTTGTGGCGGAAGTACCGGGCTTGAAGGTCTGCCTTGACTTCGCGCATTTCGTCTACCAGGGCATCTCCCAGGAGCGCATCGAGACCCTCCTGCCCATTTCCCGCCATCACCAGGTCCGGCAAGCTGCTGAAGGGGTGATGCAGGCCATCTCTTATGAGGGAACCATCGACATCAAGCGGCTGGTACGGAAGCTGATCGCGCAGGGCTACGACGGCTTCATCGCCGCTGAGTACGTATGGATGCAGAAGTGGGCCTGCGACCGGGTGGACAACCTGTGCGAGACCATCTACGTCCGCAACGAAGTCCGCGAGGCACTGGCCGACCAGGCCTCAAACTGAGCCGGATACAGGCCGGTGAAGGATTGAGCCTGCCTTCCGGGCCGGCGCCTACCGGCCGTGGCGGCGGTCGGCCATTGCTCGTACAGCGTCTTCGGGAAAGTGGTCCCAGACGATGGACAGGGCGGCGGCGGCCTTGGGGGGAAGGGTGGCGATGATGTCGTCTATCTCCTGCAGGTCGCCCTCCGACAACTCCCATTCGTCGGCGCCGGCCATCGCCTGGATGTGCCGGGGAGTCTTGGCGCCTATCAGTGTGGAGGTGACGCCGGGGGTGGCCAGCGTCCAGGCCACCGCCAACTGCACCAGGGTGCGGCCGTGGTCGCGCGCCCATCCCTCCAGTCGGTTGGAGAGGCGCGCCCACTCCGGATAGACATCCGGATGGAAACGGGGCAGATAGAACCGCTCATCGTGAGTGGGGAAAGTGCGGTCGGGTGACAGCCCGTCGGCCAAGAGCCCCCGAGCCAGCGGACTGAAGGCGAACACATGCACTCCGTTGTCCCGCGACCAGGGGATGATTGACTCCCCGACCGGCAGATGAATCCCGTCGTCCGTGCCGACCTGATCGTAGAGCGACCAGAGATTCTGGGTCGAGAACAGCTTGACCGTCGAGGAAAGTTCTTCCATCAAGGGCACAGGAAGGTTGCAGACGCCCACATTGAGGACGTCTCCGCTCTCCACCAATCGCGCCAGCGATTCCCCCACCTCCGCCATGGACGGGGCATCGTCGAAGGTGATCACCCAGTCCGGCGGGCCATGCAACTGCAGGAGGTCGACCCGATCCGTCCGCAGTTTCCTGAGGCTGTTGTTCAAGGAGACGCGCATGTTCTCATAGGTGTACGGTTCGTTGGGGAAGACCTTGGTGGCCAGGAACACCTGATCACGCCGCCCGGCCAGGAACCGGCCCAACCTCACCTCGGAGTCGAGATATCCCTCCGCCGTGTCGAAGAACGTCCATCCGGCATCCAGCGCGGCGTCCACCGTGGCGCCGGCGGTCTCCACATCCAGATTGCCGTACCCACCCCCCAGGGGATAGCAACCCAGGGCGAGCTTCGAGAGACTCTGTTCACTCATCATCCTCCTTTCGGTTCGGAGACCAGGCGGGCGTCACCGGCGACTCCGGATCGAAGAAATAGAGACGGCTGTCGCGGTTGGGGACGATATGGCGGTCCTCGCCGGCGCCGATCGGACGATCGCCGCTCAACTTGATGACGAAGCGGCTCTCCTTGGCCGTCTCCAACTGACTCAACACAGTGTCGTCGATATCCTGGGCGATTTCACGTAACCCCTCGGTGACGACTGTGGGTGCCGGCACATCTACATGCACGAGCGTCTCCGACCCCAGGACCTCCGAGAACCGCACCTTCACGGGAATGCCCTGTCCCGATCCGTTTTCTGTGAAGGTGAAATGTTCGGGACGCACGCCGAGGATCACCTCCTTTCCCTGGGCGTCGGAACGCGGGGGACCGGCCAACAGCTCGGATGGCAACTCGAAGGTCTTTCCATCCCCGTACACCAGGTGAATCCGGTCTCCATCCACTTCTAGCCGTCCCTGGAGCAGGTTCATGGCGGGCGATCCGATGAAGTCTGCCACGAACAGGTTGGCCGGCTCCCAGTAAAGCTCCCGGGGTGTCCCCACCTGTTGCAGCACACCCCGCCTCAGCACCGCGATGCGGTCGGCCATGGTCATGGCTTCAACCTGGTCGTGCGTCACATAGATCATGGTCGACCCGAGCCGTTGCTGCAGCTCTCTGACTTCGGTGCGCATCTGGGTCCGCAGCTTGGCGTCGAGATTCGAGAGCGGTTCATCCAGCAGGAAGACCCGGGGATCCCGCACCATGGCGCGTCCCATCGCCACCCGTTGCCGCTGTCCGCCACTGAGTTGCGCCGGCTGACGTCGCAATAGTTCACTCAAGCTCAGCACGTTGGCGGTCTCGCCCACGATCCGGTCCCGGATGGCTCTGGCCACGTGCTGGAGCCTGAGGCTGAATCCCATGTTCTCGGCCACCGTCATGTGGGGATACAGGGCGTAGTTCTGAAAGACCATTGCGATGTTGCGTTTGTCGGGGGAGACTTCGTTTACCCGTTCCCCTCCGATGTAAAGGGAGCCTGCCGATATCTCTTCGAGACCGGCGATCATGCGGAGAATCGACGACTTGCCGCAGCCCGACGGTCCCACCAGCACCATCAGTTCGCCCTCCTCGACGGTGAGATCGAGGCTGTCGACGGCTACGGTGCCGTCAAGGTAGACCTTCCAGACATCCTCGAGAGTTACAAAAGTCATGAAGATACCCCCATAGGCTTGTCGAAGGAGGCGACGCGCTCGTCAACCTCTCGCCGAACGTAGTTGAGACAACGGTCCCAGCGGAGCGAATCGGCCACTACCCGATCCACGGGGCGGGTGTTGAGGTCAGGCGCCTCGGACTGATCCATTTCCGCCAACACCACCCGATTGCCGGGGGAGTTGTAGTACTGAACCGGCAGTCCCCTGACCGCCTTGCCCCACTGGACCCACCGAAAACCCGGGATGCTCCGCAGAGCTGGCAGGTGCTTCCTAATGATCCAGTTGTCGAATTCCTCCTGCTGATCATCGCCCACCTCGAACCGCTGCATCAGAAGACACCCCTCCAGAGAAGGCTCAGGGTCTCCCGGCCACCGGGGACCAAGCCGGTAGACGTTCCCTGTGTAGGTACTGTCGTCCAGTTCATTGAAGGAGTCGAAGAACTGGCTGCCGTCTTCGATAGCCGCCGCCAGGCCGGGATCGGACATCCAGCGTTTGAGACCGTCGAGATCCTCGGCCCAGTAGGCGGCCATCCGGTTGCCGCTCCCCTGCCAGGCCTGTGGAACGCCGGAGGTCCGGGTGGCGTAGTAACTCACCCGGCGGACTCCGGGCAACCCGACCAGGTCGACCAGGTGCTTGGTCTGCTGCCAATGATCGAACTCGGCCAGCGCATGCTGCTGGGGCCACGCTCGGGCAATGAGCACCGCGCCGAGATGCAAGGCCATCACCGTCCTCCCAGGCCGGAGAACAGGAACCCCTGTTTGAATCGCCGCTGCGCCAGGATGAACACCACCGCCACAGGCGCCACCATCAGCACTGTGGACATCATGAACATCGCCCACTGGGGATCCCAGGTCGCCTGGTAGTTGGCGAGGATGCCCTGGGGCAGGGTCTTGCAGACCCGCGTCTGGCAGAACACCAGAGGGCCCAGAAGGTCGTTCCAGAAGTAGGCGAAGTGGAGCATTCCCAGGGCTACCAGCACCGGAACCGCCTGGGGCATGAGTACCAGCCACATGGTCCTCCAGGGTCCGGCGCCATCGATCAGAGCCGCCTCATCGAACTCCCGGGGAATGGTGAGGAAGAACTGGCGCATCAGGAATATCCCGTACGGCGACCCCCCGAACCACCAGGGCAGGATCAACGCCCAGTAGGTATCCACCAGCCCGATCCTGCTGAAAAGCAGGAACTTGGGGATGATCGTGGCAACGAAAGGCATGATCAGCATGCCCACCGTCAGGGCAAATAGGACGTTACGGCCCGGAAAACGCATGCGCGCCAGGGCGAAGCCCGCCATGGACTCCGCCACCAGGGCTCCCAGAGTGCCGAGCCCGGCGTAGAGGATGCTGTTCTTGGCATATCCCCACAGCGGAGTCGCAGTCCCTTCCGGCGCCCGGAGCACATTCTCGAATTTGATGGGATCGGGAATGATCCCCGGTGGAAATACGAATTCCTTACCGAGTTCAGAAAACGCCAGGTAGACCATGTAGTAGACCGGAAGGATCATGACCAGAGCTATGAACGCCATGCTCAGGTACCACAGTGCCTTGCGCCGCTGTTGCAGTCGCTGGGCCAGGTTACCGGTCGGGACCGGAGGGGACAGTCTTGCGGGCGCGGTCACCGGGTTCTTCCCTCGTAGTGGACCCACCACCGCGAGGTGCGGAAGATCAGCCCGGTTACTCCTGCAACCACTATGAACAACACCCAGGACAGCGCGGAGGCATATCCCATCTCGAAGTCTTGAAAGGCGCGGCGGTAAATCAACAGCACCCAGAAAAGGGTGCGATTGGCGGGTCCGCCGTCCGTAAGAACCCAGGCAATGTCGAACACCTGGAAGGAAAGCACGATACCGATGATGAGATTGAACAGAATCACCGGACTCAGCATCGGTAGAGTGACGTGCCAGAACCTGCGAACCGCCGAGGCGCCGTCGACGGTAATCGCTTCATACAAGTGGATGGGAATCGACTGCAGCCCGGATAGGTACACCAGGAACGCCGATCCGATCGACCAGAAGGTCAACATTCCCACCAGGGGCAGGGCCTGCCCGGGGTCCTGGAAGAAACCCTGCCGGGGAATCCCGATCTCTTCAAATAGATAGTTGATCAGGCCGAAGTCGGTGTTGAATATCCAGCCCCAGAGCACGGCCGCCGCGAACAGAGGAATTAGAGACGGAAGGAAAACTACCAACCGGAACAGGCCTGTTCCCCGTCCCGGGCGGTTAGCCAGCATGGCAACCAACAGGGAGAGGACCACGTACATCAAAAGGAAGAAGGCCGTGTAATAGAGAGTCACCTTGAGGGCCTGCACGAACTCCCCATCGGTGATCATCTTCTCGTAGTTGTCGAAACCGGTGAAATCCGCCGGGGAGATGATGTTGTAGTCGGTGAACGACAGCACGGCGGACGCGCCAATCGGTCCCAGATAGAACACCGCCAAGCCAATGATCCATGGCGCCAAGAAGCCATAGGCCACCAAGGTGCTCTTCCGCCTCCAGCGCAGCCTCGGTCGCTTGAATGCGGGGGACTGGCGATATGAGTCCCCCGCATCCGCTCTGCCAGTTTCTATGTTGGTTATTGTCGCCACCCCGGCGAGTTAGCTAAGCCAGTGCTTCCCTGATCCTATTCGCCGCGTCCTGGGTCGCTTCCTCTGCGGTAGCCTCGCCGGCCCACAGCAGGTCCAGCGCCGCAGCGCAGGCGGTGTCCACCGCGAAGCCCTGGGTGGTGAAGGGCGTCCACGTTCCCGCCTCGACCATGGCAATCGAATCCCTCTTCCATTGCACATCGTTGAATCCGGCGGCCTCCAGGGCGCTCCGACGAGTCGGCGTGGCAATCTGGCTCCAAATCACCAGGCCTTCCGTGTCCGTGATGGTCTTGGTAAAGGCCCAGGCAGCTTCGGGATTCTTGGACTGGGACGAAATCGAGATCGTACCCAACTCCAGCTTTCCGGCCCGAACACCGTTGAAGCTCGGAAGGGCTGTCACGTCAAAATCGAAATCAAGCGTTCCCGCCAAGGCTCCGTACCACCATGGACCCATCAGATACATGCCGGTTTGCTGGTTCTTGAAGGCCTCCAGGTGGGTCCCGCCGGCAACCACCGGGTTGGGCGACTTTCCATCCGCAATCAACTGGGCGAAGTATCCCAGCATCTGGGGACTGGCCCCCTGATGGATGGTCGGCTCCAGGTTCTCGTTGAGGATGGTCCCACCGCCCATGAAGCAGAAGGTGTCATAGTTCCACGACTCGAAGGAGACGCCAAAACGCATACCGTTGTCTATCAAGGCATCGATGGAATTGGTGAACGCGTCCTCGTTCCACTCGCCGTTTTGGAACAACACCTGCGGGTCTTCCAGCCCGGCCGCATTGAAGGCGTCGCGGTTGTAGTAGATCACATACGGCTCGGTGTTGTCGGGGAGTCCGTACATCTTCCCGTCGACCTTGGCGCCCTCGACGGTGGTCGGGATGTAATCACCCATGTTGAGCTCTTCCGCGTCCCGGGCGATATAGTCGTCGACCTGTAGAAGAGCCTCTCCTTCGGCCGTCAACTGTTTCAACTGGAAATTAAGCATCCGCATGACATCCGGCGCGTTGCCGGCGGCAAAACGCGCCAGCAGGTTGGGATACTCCTCGTAACCGTTGGCTGCCAGCGGTTCCCAGTTGACCTTTACATTGGGGTATCTGGTATTGAAGTAATCAATGCGCTGTTGGATTACCTCTCCTTCTAAACCTGCGCCCCAGGCCCAGAGGGTGATCTCACCACCGACTTCGTCAGCGTCAGGCGCGGCCGTGGTGGTTGGCGCCGCCGTCGTAGCAGGCGCGGCCGTAGTTGCCGGAGCGGCGGTGGTCTCCGGAGCGGCGTCTTCGCCGCATGCCGCCAGGAAGGCCGCGGCGGCAGCCGCCGTCCCACCTAGCCGTATGAACTCTCGTCGGGACATTCCAGCCTGCTTGGCGCGCCGGATTATCTCCATTTCCTTATTCAGTCTCATTTTGAGATCTTCCTTTCCTTACCGGTTCTCTTGCTTACCGGAGCTAGGGATAAACCCTTGGCAACCCGGGGAACCCAGGCTGCCGAAGGTTCAGACTGCCGATGGGATATGCGACAGGTCTCGGACTATGAACTCTTCGCAAGCCTCTCGGGTGATGTAAGGCAGTACCGAATCCCAGCGAAGCGAACTCTGCAGAATCGCGTTGTATTCGGGGCTTCTGACAAACTCCTTGGGGTCAACATCTCCCTGCAGCTCGCACCAGATCATCCGGTTGCCCTTGCCCAGATAGCGGTTCCAGGGAAAGGCGTAGTCTGCGGTGCGATCCGCCCGGCAGGTCCGAATCCTCACCCATCCGTCCAACTCGGCGTAACTCGCCAGGTGGGGGCCTTCGAGCCACTCATCGAACTCTTCGGCGTGCTCGGGGCCGACTTCGAAGCGCTCGACTACACAGCCACCGCTGCCGACCTGGTCTCTCCCGATGGCGCCCACCACCTTGGAGATGGTCATCATCGTTCCGTTGAATGGCTCTTCCTCCAGCGTCGGATACTTGGACTCACGTTCCAAGGTGGGCTCGTCCAGCCCTCCGGTTACCACTTCACTGCCTATCCAGGCGTGCATGTCCGGGATACTGGTGGCCACGTAGGGAATGAAGCGGGTCGCTTGAGAAGCGTTGAACGCCGCAGGAAGCCCGTTTTCGGGATCGAAGTCGCGAATTATCTTGTAGCTGGATGCGCCCAGCACGGCGTAGTGCCGACCGAAGTCGTCAAAATGCCAAGGAGTCCAACCGTCCAGTTCCTCCTGTAAAGGGGGCGGACAGTCGACGCGACAGACCAGAAGAGGGCGTTCGTCGGGGGGAATAACCGGTGACATACTCACCTGCCTTCTCTAAATCCAAACACATATTCGATCTTGTCATGACCGAAAAAATTTATGGTGATATGTTACATGATGAAGGGATTCCGTGGGTGATAAGGGAAGGTTTTTTCGGCTTCCTTGGACATCCCTAGTTGGGTTTTTCCGATGTGAAGGGAACCGGGCTTTGATCCCTACAACCGGTTAATCCAGCTTGATCCCGTTGGCTTCGGCCTCGGCTACAGATGGAGAGACCGGCTCGGAACATCGGGTTTGGACGGAACGAAGGGCCGCTTGGATCACCGCGATGCCCAATGCAGACGCAACCGCATCACCGTGGTTGATGGCGTCGGGATAGCCCAAAGCCAAATCGCAGAAAGCGTGCACGGGCAACGTCGCCGGATAGATGGTGGCGCCTCTCATCAGGGGAAAGGAATAGTCGTCTCCGTCCTCCCGAACCACCTCTATCCGGTCCCGCTCCAGGTCAACTATGGCTACTCCCTCGGTTCCGAACACTCGTGCTTCCATATGATGCCGCTGGGAGGTAGGCACGCCCGCTCCACCCGAGACCGAGATCAGAGGACCCTGCCGGGTGGTGGTCACGAAGGCATCGTACAGGTCGCTTCCCGCCGGCCCCGGAGACACCGCTCCCATCACCTCGTCGGGGACCAAGCCGGTCAGCCAGAACACCAGTGAGTAGAGGTGGCTCAACTGCCCGTAGGCGTACCCGCCCTCCTCCCCGACCCAGGTGGAAGGTTCCGGGGGGCTCTCCGCGCCGGGAATGGAGTCTTCCTCGCCGGAGAACAGCCCCCTAGCCGGAGAGGCCATCTGGGCGACGACATGCTCCAGACGGCCGATTCGCCCTCCCCTGATCCAGTCCCGGGCAGCCGCCGCCTGGGGAAGGAACTGCCATCCGTGCGGCACCAGGAGGACCACCTCCTGCTCCGCCGCCCTCCTCACCATGTCGAAGGCATCGGCGGCGGTGATCGCCAACGGCTTCTCGCACATCACGTGCAAACCCCGGTCCAGGGCGGCCATGGCATGCTTGTGGTGAAAACTGTGCGGCGAGCAAACCACCACCGCATCCAGTCCATCCCACGGCAGGAGTTCATGATCCTCTGTCGCAAAGGGCACGCCGAACCGCTCCGCCACCTGCTCCACCTCGACCGCTCCCTTCCGGCACACGGCGCGGACTTCCACATCGGAGCGGGAACTGAGCACCGGAAGGTGATTCTCCACCGCCCACCACCCGGCGCCGATCACCGCCACCCTCAGAGGCGCACGGTCAGGAGTATTTGCTCTCTCTGTCATGATCCCCAGAGGCTAGGAGGCACGGGTACCACGCAGCCTGGATTCCGGTAGGGTAAATCTCGCTGCCAACCGGGTCGCCTGCCATGCAACATCGATCTTCTCCTTCACAACACCCAAGTCCACCGCGATTGGCGCTCGTTCCAGACCTCGTGTGGAACCCGCCGGACCCGGAGCCTCAATCCGGGAAGGCCCTGGTGATCTCGGGGAGCAGAATCGAAGGAGTGGCGGACGCCAAGACCCTGGCAGGTGATATGGACCGGGTGGCCTTTCCGGGATGCACCCTCATGCCGGGTCTGATCGACGCCCACGTTCACATGGCCTCATGGATGGTTCCCGCTCTGCTGGCCGCCGGGGTGACCACGGTGCGGGACATCGGAAACGACCTTGACTGGATACTGGGGCTGCGAAGTCGGCTTGCCGCCGATCCCCGGCCCACTCCCCGGGTGCGCTGCTGCGGCCCGGTGCTGGATGGCCGCCATGTCAACTGGCCGCTGATCGGGGAACGCCACGAGGACCCGGCGGCGGTGGCTGCGAAAGTGGAGAGACTTGCCGAGGCCGGGGTTGACGAGATCAAGCTCTACGTTCACCTCGATCTGGAACAAGTCCATGCGGCCGTAGAGGCGGGGAGGCGAGCCGGGGTGCCGGTGGTGGCCCACCTGGGAGAAGTGAACGCTCTGGAAGCCGCCCGGGCGGGGGTGGCCGAACTTCAGCACCTGAGCGGGATCATCCATCCCTTCGACGGCTCCCATCTGGTGGATCTCCAAGAAGTGACCGATGCGCTGATCGAAGCCGACACGGCGCTGTGCCCCACCGTGGTCGTTTGGGACCGCCTGGCCCGCCTCAGCCAGTTTGTCTCCCGGCCCGATCCGCGGCTTCGGTGGGTTCCCGAGGAGATCAGGCAGAGCTGGGAGGCCTTTCCTCACCGCCATGATCCGGAAGGATCCCGAGGCCGGATGGCGGCCGTGGCAGAGATCCAAAGGGCGATCCCGGCGTTCTATCGGGCCGGCGTCCCCATCGTCGCCGGAACCGACGCGCCCTGGCCTTACCTGATCCCCGGATTCAGCCTCCACGATGAACTGGCGATGTTGACGACTTCGGGGCTCACGCCGGCGCAGGTCCTCACCGCCGCCACCCGGGAGGCAAGCCGCAGGCTGGGCGTCGACCGTCTGACCGGGACTCTCGATGAGGGAAAAGCGGCAGATCTCCTCCTGACGGAGGGAAACCCCCTATCGGAGATCGATCACATCCGCCGGGTGCGAGAGGTCTTCCGGGCAGGGCAATTTGTCGACGTGGCCACACTGGAGACCGGAGCGTTCCACCCTGAAGATCCGGTCAACGCCAGCCTCGTGGCCTATGCCAAAGGCATCTCACGGCCAATTGGAGCGCATCAGTGCTAGCCCCTCCCGAATGAGGCGGGGTCAGGCCGGGTTAGGATACTTTTTTGACCGGGAACCGCTTGTATACCACCATACGGTGGTCCATGTCATTCCGGTTTGGCGAATAGCGATTTCGTCACCATCTGAATAAAGAGAAAGGTTGAGAATGTCACGCAAGCTGATAGTTGGAATTGCGGTCATCGCTCTGTTGGTGGCTGCCTGCGGGGAAGACGAGGAGGCGGCTCCCGCCACCACCGCTGCCCCCGCAACGACAGCCGCCCCCGTGGAAGAGGCGCCGGAGGAAGCCCCGGAAGAAGAACCCGAGGAACCCAGCGGTCCTTACGAGGCCATGATCCGCCCGGCCGAGCAGCCCTGGAAGATCGGCTACGGTGACGGCCTGTCCGGTATCCCGTTCACCGACAGCGTCACAGACAACATCAACGCCATAGCCGCCGAGATGGGGGTGGAGATCGTCTACTGCGACAACGCCTACGACCAGGAGAGGACCGTGGAGTGCTCCAACCTGCTGGTCACCCAACAGGTTGACGGCGTGATCTTCGCCAACTGGATCGCCGGCACCGAGGAACTCATCGCCGGGATCTTCCACGACGCCGGAATCCCCTGCGTCTCCTACGACGGACCCCACCCCGGATGCGTGGCATTCGGCCCCGACAACTACGAGGCTGGTGTTGCCGCCGGCCAATTCCTGGCCCAGTACGCCATCGACCAGGGATGGGACCCCGCCGAAACCGAACTTCTGCTGGTCTGGACACCGGACGTCCCGGTTCACAAGGCCCGCGCAGACGGCGCCACTGACGGCGTGCGCCAGTTGTTCGACATCCCGGATGAGAACATCCATGACATCCCCACCGAGGGTCTGACCGACACGCTGCCCAACGTGACCACCTGGGCGACCGGGAATCCCGACGCCAAGCACGTGCTCTGCTTCGGACACAGCGACCAACCCGGCGTGGACTGCGCGCTGGCCCTTGAGCAGAGTGGCTTCCTGGGCAACGCGGCCGCCGCCAGCCTGGGCGCCTCCGACGAGGCCCTGGTGGACCTGCGAGGCCGCTCCGACGACGAGTCGGTGTTCAAGGCCACCATCAGCTACTTCCCCGAGCGCTACGGCCAGTACCTGGTGCCCGCCATCGTGGACCTGATCGAGGGCAAGACCGTCCCCGAACGGCTCATCCCCTCCGTCTCGCCGGTAACCCGAGACAACGTCGAGCAGTTGTATCCGGGCGGCGAGTTGGATGAAACAGCCATGGAAGAAGAGGAATACGAGGCGGTTATCCGGGAGGCCTCCGCACCTTTCCGGATCGGTTACGGTGACGGCCTGTCGGGTATTCCGTTCACCGACAGCGTCACCGACAACATCAACGCGGTCGCCGCCGAGATGGGCGTGGAGATCGTCTACTGCGACAACGCCTACGACCAGGAGAGGACCGTGGAGTGCTCCAACCTGCTGGTCACCCAACAGGTTGACGGAGTGATCTTCGCCAACTGGATCGCCGGCACCGAAGAACTCATCGCCGGGATCTTCCACGACGCCGGCATCCCCTGCGTCTCCTACGACGGACCCCACCCCGGATGCGTGGCATTCGGCCCCGACAACTACAACGCCGCTCTGGAAGCGGGGCGGTACCTGGCCGCCTTCGCACAGGAGCAGGGTTGGGCAGCCGAGGACACCCACTTGCTGTTGGTGTGGACGCCAGACGTGCCCGTCCACAAGGCCCGGGCCGACGGCGCCAGAGACGGCGTCAGGGAGAGCTTCGCCATCCCGGACGAGAACATCCACGACATCCCCACCGAGGGTCTGACCGACACGCTCCCCAACGTGACCACCTGGGCGACCGCCAACCCTGGCGCACAGCACGTGCTCTGCTTCGGACACAGCGATCAGCCCGGCGTGGACTGCGCGCTGGCCTTGGAGCAGAGTGGCTATCTAGGTCACGCGGCCGCCGCCAGCCTGGGCGCATCCGACGAGGCACTGGTGGACCTGCGGCAGCGCTCCGACGACGAGTCGGTGTTCAAGGCCACCATCTCCTACTTCCCCGAGCGCTACGGCACCTACCTGGTGCCCGCCATCGTGGACCTGATCGAGGGCAAGACCGTTCCCGAACGGCTCATCCCCTCCGTCTCGCCGGTAACCAGAGACAACGTCTTCGACCTCTACCCGGGGTAGAAGCGAAAACGAAATAGGATTGTGCCCGGTGGCCCGCCGCCATGGCGACCACCGGGCACGTCCACAACCGCATGGACATCGAGATATGGTTAAACCGAGCAAACCGCCCCTGATGCGTTTGGCGAATGTCTCCAAGGCGTTCGGTCAAGTGAAAGCTCTGGTGGATGTGAGTCTGGACCTGCATGCAGGAGAAGTCGTAGGTCTGCTGGGTGACAACGGAGCCGGGAAGTCCACACTGATCAAGATCCTGTCGGGAAACTATCACGCCGACGAGGGTTCTTTCGAATACCAGGGGCGGCCGGTAACCATCAACCGCCCAGCCGACGCCCAAGCTCTGGGGATCGCCACCGTCTATCAGGACCTGGCGCTGGTGGAAACCAGATCTGTGGCTCACAACATCTATTTGGGACGGGAACCTCGCCGCTTCGGGTACTTCATGGACCGCCGCAAGATGGAACGCGACGCCAACGTGATGCTTGAGGAACTGAACATCCGCTTGGCGTCTCAGAAAACCGATGTCGAGTTGCTGTCGGGAGGCCAGAGGCAAGCCGTTGCCCTGTCAAGGGCAATCGCCATGGGAGGCAACATCCTTCTTCTGGACGAACCCACGGCCGCCCTGGGAGTGGAACAGACCCAGCAGGTCCACCACCTGATCACCAGCATGCGCCGACAAGACAAAGCGGTCGTGGTGATCACCCACGACTTGAGCGACATCTTGGACATAACCGATCGCATCGCGGTGCTCCGCCAAGGCAAGCTCTGGGCCTACGCCCCCTCGTCAGAGACGACCACCAACCAGATCATCGGGTGGATAACCGGAGTTGCCCCACCTCATGTCCGGAACGGAGCGGTCGAGATAGACAATGGTTCCGACAAATGATCTCGGCTCTAAAGAGGCAGGACAACTGGACACTGATCGGACTGTTCATCACACTGCTGATGCTCATTGCCCTTTTCAGTTGGCAGTCCGAGTTCTTCTTCACGACCCGCAACTTCATCAACATCGGACAGGCGATCTCCATCAGAGGCCTAATCGCCATCGGTTTGACGGTGGTGATGATCGCGGGAGGTCTGGATCTCTCCATGGCCGCCGTGGCCGCTGTGGCCGGTATGGTCACAGCGAGCCTGATCACCCTGGAGGTCAACAGTGTCCTGGTCGGCGTGCTGGGCATAGCCGCCGCCGGAGTCCTGGGGTCCTTCAACGCCCTGCTGATTGTCAAGTTCCGGATCAACCCGATCATCGCCACCCTGGGAACGCTTCTCTTCTACAGGGGTCTGGCGTTCGTGTCCACCGGGGGCGACAACATTGTGATCGGCGTCAACGCCTGGAGCGAACTGGGTAGGGGGTCCTGGCTTGGAGCTCCTATAACCGTTTGGCTGTTCCTGGCGGTGGTCGTGTTGGGAATGTGCTTCATGCGATTCACGGTGGCCGGCAACCACCTTTACGCCATAGGCGGCAACAGCGAGGCATGTCGCAACGTCGGCATCAGGGTCGACCGGCTCCGGGGCTGGACTTACGTGGCCCAGGCCTGCCTGGCGGGGCTGGCGGGCCTCATGCTCACCTCCCAGAGCGGGACAGCCCTGCCAAGCGCCCTCAACGGCGCCGAACTGGACATCATCGCCGCGGTATTGCTGGGTGGCATCGCCCTGAGCGGAGGGCGGGGAGGCCTCCTGGGGACCCTGCTGGGGCTGTTGATAATCGGGGTCGTGCAGAACGGCTTGATTCTCCTCCAGGTGCAGATCTACTGGCAGTCGGTGGTGCGCGGCGCGATACTGATCATCGCCGTGACCCTGGACAGCCTGAGGAGAGGCGGGGGCTACCGTTAGCGGGGACCGGGTCGGCGGCGCCATCCGCCGTGACGCGTACTCACAGCGGAAAGGGGCTCCCCAGCGACGGGAACCCCCTTCCGTGCGTTTGAGAGGGTTCTCCGGCTACAGGTTGTCGTAGATCGCCGTCTCGAAGTCCATGAAGCCGCCCACCGAAGTGGCGTCGGCAAACGGGAAGATCTGGGTGGCCCAGAAGCCCCCCACTCCGTTCTGACGATCGATCCAGTAATACAGGTTGGCCAGCCCCGCCCAGGCCAGGGCGCCCGCCGGCCGCCCGGTGGGAGCGTCCTCGTCGTTGATCATGAAGGTCAGCGCCCATGACTTGGGCATGCCCGGGAAGAACTCCGCATAGTTGGTGAGAGACGGGTCCACTGCGGGCAGACCCTTGATCTTCATCTCACCCAAGCCGTTCTGCGCCGCCATCTCCACGGTTTCGGGGGCGAGAACCTGCCCGCCGGGACCCATGCCGTCGTTCAGCCACATTCGTATGAACTTGATGTAGTCCTCCACGGTCGAGTACAAGCCGTGACCGGCCATGTGCACCTCGGGATCCGGCGGCAACTCGAAGTCGAGAGGAGTCAACTCCCCGTCGTCGCCCCGGTGATGTATCAATGCCATCCGACTCCGCATCTCATCGCTCAAGTCAAAAGAGGTGGAATTCATTCCAAGGGGATCGAATATCCGCTCCTGCATCACCTCGCCCAGGCGCTGGCCGGTGATCCCTTCAACCACCTGGCCGGCCCAGTCGATATTGGTTCCATACTCCCACTCGTCTCCCGGATCGAAGAGAAGGGGAGTCATGAGCGACTCCTTCGATGATGTGACGGGGCTGACCTGGCCGTGGTCCTCGGCCAACCGGTTGTACGTCTCATTGAAGAAGAAGTAGGACAGGCCGGCGGTGTGGAGGAGCAGCATCCTGGTGGTCACATCACGCTGCGGTGGACGGAGCATGGGGTCTCCGTTGTCGTCGAACCCGTCCAGGACCTGCAGTTCCCCGATGTCGGGGGCGTAGTTCTTGGCCGGAGCGTCGAGGTCGAGTTTGCCATCCTCGACCAACTGCAGGCAGGCGGTGCCCGCGATGGCCTTGGTCGTCGAGAAGATCGCGCATATGGTGTCGGTGGTCATTGCCGCGCCGTTGCCCAGGGACCGCATCCCGCGTGCTCCTTCATAAATGTTCCCCTCGCGGTTGGTTGCCAGGGCTACCACGCCGGGCACACGGGGACTCCCGGTAGTAACTCCGTCCAGCACCGCGTTTGCCGCGGCGGATAAATTGCTCATGTTGCCTCCTTTTCGGCCGCCTTGCTCGAATGGTAAGGGTGAAGCCGAGCGGCGCGCCCGGCCAGCGCCGGATAACTTGGCGCGGCATCGTAAACTGGTACCGGTTCCCTCGCGACCATGGAAGGATCCCCATGTCAGCCACTGTTGTCTCCTCCGCTGTCTGTGACGAAACGCTGGCGCGCCTCGAAGAACTCGGCACTCCCCAGAATCGCAAGGTCTACCCCCGGCACGGCGTAAAAGGGCCACTGTTCGGTGTCAGTTACGCCAACCTGAGAAAACTCGCCAAACGCCTGGCTCCTGATCACCGGTTGGCTGTGGAGCTGTGGTCCTCGGGGAACCACGATGCCCGGGTATTGGCCGCCATGGTGGACGACCCCTCCCGGATATCGGAGCGGACCCTCCGGGAGCGCCTTGCCGATGTTGACAATTACGTCCTGGCGGATGCCCTTGCCGCCTTGGTGGGTCGCACCTCCCTCCGAGACGAGTTGGTGGGAGACTGGACCGCCGACCCCGGAGATGAGTGGACCGGAACGGTCGGTTGGTCGTTGGTGGCCGCACAAGCGCTGGATATCGAGAACTCTCCGCCTGACGAATACTTCACAGAAAAACTCTCCTACATAGAACGAAATATTGCGACCGCGGCCAACCGGGTCCGGCACTCCATGAACGGGGCCCTGATTGCCATCGGGTGTCGGAGCCAGGAGTTGCGGCAAACAGCAGAGCAGGCCGCCGGCCGGATCGGCAAGGTGAAGGTCGATCACGGTCAAACCTCCTGCAAGACGCCGGACGCCATTCCCTACCTTGCCAGAGTCTGGAGCCGCAAGACCAAGGGCCGCTCCTCCTGAGCGCCCGCTGAAGGATCATTCCATATTCCGGGCTGCCCCGTGATTATTGTTTCTGCCAGAATACGAAGCAGGCCAGATTGCGATCAGTGTTAACACCCCGGCAAAGCCCCGTGAGATTGCTGGCCGCGTTGGCGGTGATCGTGGTTGGCACATCGTGCGGGGATGATCCGGCCGCGGAGATCCCCACCACCCTGGCGCCGATCACATCTACATCCACCACCCGGTTGGCCACCACCACTCTCCCACCGCCCGAAACCACCCTGGCGGAGACAACCACGACATCAACCACCCTGATCTCCCTGACCGAGGAGTCGATGAACTATCTCGAGGTGCTGTTGGCGGTCGAGGTCAACATCGGCAAACTGGTCGCGGACGTGCAGACCTTGAACGAGAACTGGGACAACCGGTCCGAATCCGGGGTCTCCTACGGGGAAACTGATGCAGGAATGGAGGCTGCCGCGCAGCGCGCCCAAGAGCTACGGGACGCCTTCGAGGGCATACAGCCATCCTCGCAAGGCAACATCCCTCTCGAACATCAGACCGCGGCCGCTGCGGTGGTCCTTATGGCGGACACAGCGGCAGAGATGCTCGACGGCTTGCGATCCACAGACACGGGCCAGTCCCGCCGATCAGCGCTGGTGGGGTTCCTAACCGCCTATGAAATCTTCGGGGAAGCCGTAACGCGAGTGGCCGAGATCATCGGAGATGAGGGAACCGGCACCCTCGACAGGAGCAGGACCGAGAACACCGTCCCGACCATCAGGGAAGGCACCACAACAACAACCACCACCACGGAACCTGCCGCCACCACAACCACCGCACCAGCCCCCGAGACGGATCCGGAGAATCCCGGCAACACCAAGAATTGCAGTGACTTCGCCACCCAGGCGGAAGCACAGGAGTGGTTTGACACCTATTTCCCCCTGTACGGCGACGTAGCCCTGATCGACACGAACAACAACGGGATAGCTTGTGAACGCCTGCCGTAAGCGGGCCTGAACCTGAGGCCGACGCTTCCCTAACCCAGACGGGTCAGCCGGGCGGCGGACTGATCCAGAAGAACCGTGACCCTGGAATGCAACCGGAGCGCCGAAGCCGGAACCGCGGTTGTGATCGGCCCTTCCAGCGCGGCGCGTACGGCTTCGGACTTGGAGGGTCCCGCCGCCAGCACCAGGAGATGAGCGGCCTGGCCGATCGTGGCCATGCCCTGGGTTATCGCCTGGGCCGGCACCTGTTCGGGACTATCGAAGTACCGGGCGTTGTCAGCCCTGGTAGCTGGCGCCAGTCGTACCACCCGGGTGCGAGAATCGAAGGAGGACCCCGGTTCGTTGAATGCCAGATGGCCGTTGCGTCCCACTCCGAGAATCTGCAATCCCACTCCCGCCCGGGTCACCAGCCGATCGTAGCGATCGCACTCCAGTTCAGGATCGGCAGCCCCACAATCCGGCACGTACAGGTTTTCAGGTTCGATATTCCACGTGCCTGGCGAACTCGGTTTTGATGAGGTTGCCGTAGCACTGGGGATGCTCGGGACCGAGTCCGATGTAGTCGTCGAGCAGGACGGACCGCACCCTGCTGAAGCTCAGTTGCTGCCGGTGATGGCGACGGATCAGTTCCCGGTAAAGAGGGCGCACGGATGCTCCGGTGGCGAGTCCCAGCACCGGATCTCGGGTGGAACCGAGGTATTCCTGGACCACATCGGCGGTCCTGCCCGCCAAGCCGCCGGGATCTCCCTCCACGATCACCTCCACTGAGTTCACGCGCACCGCCTAAGGGGCAGGTACCCGTGCACGCCGCTGAATAGGGATCAGGTCCCGCCGTCGGTGGTCTTGGCCCCTGTGATGAACGCCACCAGATCATCCTTGGTGACCTGGTCGACTTTCACTTCGGCGGCTTTGCGGCCCCGCCGCAAGACCACCGCGTCGTCGCAGACTTCGGTGACGCGGTCCATGTTGTGGGTGATGAGCAGCACCGCAACGTCCGCATCCCGGAGCGCCACGATCAGATCAAGCACCCTCTGTGCCTGCTCCACGCCCAGAGCCGCGGCCGGTTCGTCCAAAAGAACGATCTTCTGTCCCCACGCCACCGCTCTCCCGATGGCGATAGCCTGGCGCTGGCCCCCCGAGAGGAGGCCCACGGGCTTTCGCAGCGAGGGGATGGAGATCCCGAGCCGGGCCAGTGTGGCCTGGCACTCACGGGACATCCTCTTCTTGTGTAGCAGACCTATGCGGGACCCGAAGGACCCGCCCCGGGTGTATTCGCGATTGAGAAACAGATTCTCCACCACGTTGAGACTGTCGATCAGCGAAAGGTCCTGGTGAACCGTCTCCACCCCAAGGGTCCGAGCCACATCCGGAGAGGAGATGCGATGCGTTACGCCGTCTATGCTCACGGTGCCCGCGTCGGGCTGGTACACCCCTGCTATGCACTTGACCAGCGTGGACTTCCCGGCGCCATTGTCGCCGAGAAGCGCCGTCACCCGCCCTCGCCGGATCTCCAAAGACACGTCGTCGAGGGCCTGCACGGCGCGAAATGCCTTGGACATGTTCCGCACCGAGAGCGGCGGCGCGGTCATCGTCCACCCCAATCGACCGGGGCGCCGTCGACGTTCCACACGCCCGCCACCACCGGGTCCCCGGTGGCGACTCCCTTCAAACCCACCACCAACGCCCTGGTCACGAAGGCCTGGATACGAAAGCCGGCGATCACCGTGTCTCCTTCTTGAAGCCTTCGACCCGCCTGCGGATGGAGCCGGGCATAGTAGTCGATGCCCGCCGGGTCCGGCATGTCGATCCGCACCGGTTCCAGGCCAACATCCTCGGGGTTCCTGGCCGCCACCACTCTGGTTTGATAGGGATCGAAAACAGGATCCACATAGAGTCCCCCGCCGAAGCAGAGCGGCACGTCCTGATGCAGGTGGGCAATTTCGGTCAGGTAGAGGACGGCGGGCTGTTCGGGAAGATCCTCCACGGCATGGAGGGGCGTGGTGCCGGTCAGTCCGTGTCCCGGTTCCACCTGGGTGGCGCCGATCTCCGCCAGGAGCCCGAGCACCGCCGTGGAAGTTGTGCCGGGAGCATTCACCTCTATCGGAAAGCTTGTGCCCAAGCGCCCAAGAGCGATCTCGACGCCGCGAGCCAGGGTCTCCACATTGGGAGTGGGCTTCACATTCCTCCCCTCCGGGTTATACAGAAGGGCCGGAAAGGTGGTGAGCCCGGCGAACGTCAGCCCGTCCAGCCGGTTGACGAACTCGATCGCATCCGACAAATCGTCGAGATGGAAGCCTCCCTCGTGTCCCGGATAGAACACATCCCCGCGATCCCACACCCTCAGCAGGACCTGTTGCGTGCGGTCGCCTCCTGATACGGCCCGGGAGGCCTCCAGGGCTTTATTCCGTGAAAAGATTGTCCAATACTCCGGCTCAAGGCTGGCCGCCTCGCCCGCCTCCGCCCTCGGCACCTGAACCAGGTGCCCCAGATTGCCCAGCCGGTGGCCGTAGGCGACGATGGGCCTCGCGCATGCCATGTCCACCGCCACATAGCCGTCCGCGCCCCCGTCGGTGATCGCCCGTAGCGCCCCCGGGGCTCGGCCAACCTGTTTGCTCATCGCATACACCTTCAAGCGCTTACGGTGCGCCTCGGCCGCCATGTGGCGGGTATTCGCCTCCACCGCATCCAGATCGAGCACGTAACTGTTGGCAGGGATCAGGTTGTCCTGATGGAGTTGGACCGATGCCTTCAGGAAGGCCCGGTTCCTGGCAATCAGGGAACTAAGGAACATCGTCACCCACACTTTCCGACGGCGTCCTCATGCTGAGCGCCACCGCCACGATGATGATGAGACCCCGGGCGATCAACTGGTCCGCCACCTCGAGGCCCATAAGAATCAGTCCGTTGTTGAGCATGGCCATTATCAACGCCCCCGTCACCGCGCCGGCCACCGAGGCGCGGCCACCGAACAGGTTCGTCCCGCCGATCACCACCGCGGCGATCACGGTGAGCAGATCGTTCTCTCCCAGATCGTGACGCCCGATGGCCAGCCGCCCGGCCAGCAGCACCCCGGCGAAGGAAGCCGCCACCGAACACACCACCAAGGCGCTTATCCTGATCCGGTCGGTATTCAGACCGGCTGCCATGGCCGACGCTCGGTTTGCCCCCGTGGCGAGAACATGCCTCCCCCAACGCAGGTGATGCAGCGCGAAGTGCCCGATGGCAAAGGCGATCGCCGTCCAGATCACCAACGATGAGATGGGACCCAGCGACCCGGCGCCGAACAGCGCGGAGAAGGCGTCGTTCCTGATCGGCATGGACTGCAGGTTGTTCATGTTGCGGGCGATGCCGCTGATGATTCCCAGCGTCCCCAGGGTCACCAGGAAGGAGGGAATCCGCACCTTGACCGTGATCAGGCCGTTCACCAGCCCGATCGCCGCCCCCACCCCCACCGCCGCCAGGGCCCCGATGAAGAACCCGGAATCGCCGACCACCACCGCCGCCACCAGTGACGAGAGCGCCACGGTGGATCCGATAGACAGATCTATCTCGGCTGACGCCAGCGCGAAGGCCATGCCCACCGCCATCACCGCGATCGGAGCGGCCTGGCGCCCGATGTTGAGAAGGTTCGACCAGCTCAGGAAGCCGTCATCCCACAGCATCAGCGCGAAGACCGCGAGGATCGAGACGAAGGCCAAATAGACCACGTACTGTCGATACCCGCCGTCTTCGCTCCGGCGAGCCCATGCCCGCCTCAACCGGGCGCCGGCGCGGGCATGGACTCTCATCTCTGGGGATTATTTCCTTGTTCGATCAGCTATTCAGGGAGGTTATCCGCCCAGTGCTTGCATGACTTCTGCGGGTGGGTCGGTGGCCAGTGATTGCCGGTAGGCGTCCACGATGTTGTCCGCGGTGACCTTGATGGCAGGCACCACCGTGAACGGAGGCGCGTCCTTGCCCAACAGCCCGTAGGCGCCTTCCACCGCCATGGTCCGTCCCAGCTCATAGGCCTCATCCGCCGCGATACCGACGATGTTCCCGCCTTCCACCAGGTCCAGCGACACATTGGTGTCCAGATCCAGGGTCACCACCGCCACATCCGAAGCGCCCGCCGCCCGCAAAGCAGCCAACACCCCGTCAGCCGGACCAGCCGACCACGGCGCATAGATCCCATTCAGGTCAGGATTCCGGGTCAACAACGCAGCAGCGATCTCCTCAGCAGCAGCCGGATCAGCCAACCCCTGCTCGGAAACGATCTCAATACCCGGATAACGCTCCGCTATCCAAGTCTTGAACGCCTGATCACGCTGATTCGTCACGTAATAGGCAGCGTCATGGAAGATGAAACCCACCTTCCCCGAGCCACCCAACGCATCAGCCAACAGATCCGCAGCCGCCATGCCCATCGCAGCCAAGTCATCGGTGACCACCCCCACATAGTCGACGCCATGCACATAGCCCTCGGGCACATTGCTCAAGAACACCAACTGCACCCCGGCGTCAACCGCAGGACGGAAAGCCTCCGCGCCCGACACCGGATCTATCACCAAACTGATAATGATGTCAGGATCCTGCGCCAACACAGTCTCCACATCATTGGCCTGCTGAGCAGCATCAAACTGCGCATTGGTCTCAGCGATCACCTCCACGCCCAACTCCGCGAAAGCATCCCGAGCGCCCTGGCTCACCGCATCAGTGAACGCACCCGCGGTATGCCACAACAAAGCCGCCGTATACCCCCCAGACCGAACCTCAGCAACCTCATCACCACTCAAAACAATCTCACCCGACGGAGTAGCCTCCTCACCACCCGGCCCCTGAGTAACCGGCGCCATCGGCACGGACTCCCCGAGTGCTTGCATGACTTCTGCGGGTGGGTCGGTGGCCAGTGATTGCCGGTAGGCGTCCACGATGTTGTCCGCGGTGACCTTGATGGCAGGCACCACCGTGAACGGAGGCGCGTCCTTGCCCAACAGCCCGTAGGCGCCTTCCACCGCCATGGTCCGTCCCAGCTCATAGGCCTCATCCGCCGCGATACCGACGATGTTCCCGCCTTCCACCAGGTCCAGCGACACATTGGTGTCCAGATCCAGGGTCACCACCGCCACATCCGAAGCGCCCGCCGCCCGCAAAGCAGCCAACACCCCGTCAGCCGGACCAGCCGACCACGGCGCATAGATCCCATTCAGGTCAGGATTCCGGGTCAACAACGCAGCAGCGATCTCCTCAGCAGCAGCCGGATCAGCCAACCCCTGCTCGGAAACGATCTCAATACCCGGATAACGCTCCGCTATCCAAGTCTTGAACGCCTGATCACGCTGATTCGTCACGTAATAGGCAGCGTCATGGAAGATGAAACCCACCTTCCCCGAGCCACCCAACGCATCAGCCAACAGATCCGCAGCCGCCATGCCCATCGCAGCCAAGTCATCGGTGACCACCCCCACATAGTCGACGCCATGCACATAGCCCTCGGGCACATTGCTCAAGAACACCAACTGCACCCCGGCGTCAACCGCAGGACGGAAAGCCTCCGCGCCCGACACCGGATCTATCACCAAACTGATAATGATGTCAGGATCCTGCGCCAACACAGTCTCCACATCATTGGCCTGCTGAGCAGCATCAAACTGCGCATTGGTCTCAGCGATCACCTCCACGCCCAACTCCGCGAAAGCATCCCGAGCGCCCTGGCTCACCGCATCAGTGAACGCACCCGCGGTATGCCACAACAAAGCCGCCGTATACCCCCCAGACCGAACCTCAGCAACCTCATCACCACTCAAAACAATCTCACCCGACGGAGTAGCCTCCTCACCACCCGGCCCCTGAGTAACCGGCGCCACAGGATCACTTGGAGCTTGTGTCGTAGCAGGTGCCTGGGTAGTGGTGGCTGCGGCGTCCGCCCGGGTAGTGGTGGTTTCCTCCTCGGCGTCGCCGCAAGCCGCCGCAACCAGGCTGAGCACCGCCACCAAACCGGTGACGAGCCACATTGCGGACGTATTGCGTTTGAGGTTCATGGTTCTTTTTTTCATGGTTCCTCCTTTTCTGTTGCTTCCTCGATCCCGCACCACGCCGCAATGAAGTACGCCAGGGTCCGGGTTACTGAGACGAATTGGTCGATCGGCAAACGTTCGAAAGGCGTATGGCAGGTGGCGATATCCCCTGCAGCGAAGTACACGCCTGGAATGCCGGCTGCCCGGAGAAGCGGCTTCTCCGACCAGTATGGAGCCCCCTCGATCCGGGCTGAGCGACCGGTGGTCCGCTGGATGGCGGCCGCCAACTCGGTGACGGCGGGATGACCGGCCGGGACCTCATCCGGCGTACCCCCGACAGGGTGGTCCCTCGGCGCGGAGAAGGCCACATCGCCGGTGACCTCGAATTGCTCGGAAACGCTCTCGGTGATCTCTTGGAGAGCCAGGGCCGCGGCGTCGAGGTCGTCGCCGGGCAGCAGCTTCTGGATGAGGGACAACCGGAATTTCCCAGGGACCGCGATGTTGCCCCCCGACTCCACCCTGGTGACCAGGAGAAACCGCTTGCCCAGAAGAGGATGGGCATCTCCCGCGCCCAGCGTGTCGTTGTAACTCCACAAGGCGCTCAACAGAGCATGTCCTGCCGCCAGCGCGTCCACCCCGAGTTCCGGCGTGCCGAAGTAGGCCGACCTCCCCGCCAGGGTGATGTCGGCGATCAGGAATCCCATCTGCGCCGTGTAGATGGCGCCGGTGGTGGGCTCGGTGTAAACCGCAAAGTCAGGCGCTTTCCCGCCACCTCCCACCAAGTCCCTCATGGCGGCTCGCATTCCCACAGAGAGCCCGCTCCCAGGCTGGCCGGACTCCTCGTCGCAGACAAACAATCCGGTTAGCGATCCCGCCAGCCGGTACCCCGCCCGCCTGACGGCGCGGACAGCCTCGATGATGGAACAGATCCCTCCCTTCTGGTCGGTCACGCCCCGCGCCCATATCTCCCCGTCGATGACGTGTGCCCTGAAGGGATCGGCCCGATCGGTGCCCGCCCACTCCTGGGTCCAGTCATCGGCATGGACCGTGTCGAGGTGCCCCGCCAGCACCAACGACCTACCTCCGCCGTCTGGATCCCCGGCGTAGGCATGGACATTGGGCCGACCCGGTTCTACCTCGAGCAAACTGACTTCGTTCCAGCCGCCTTTCCCAAGCCGGTCCCTCACCCACTCCGCGAAGGCCGCCTCATCGGGAGTGACGCTGGGAATCCTCACTGCCTCCCGGGCGAGGTTGACCAGGGCGCCCTCGTCAACCGAGGCCGCCACGGAGGCGGCGTGGTCGGTCATCCCTCGCTCCTCCGCGCCAGTCGCTTCGCCACCAGAGAACCGCGAACCTCGGCGAGAGCGGTGGAGATGGCGCCCAGAAACGCAGCCCGGCCTCCCAAGGTGGAGGGGACCATCTCGGGTATGACGGTCAGGTAGCGGCCGATCCGGGCCCGCACCGCATCCACGAAAATGGGGTTCGAGCCCACCCCGCCACCGAACACCACCAAGGTCGGATCATTCACCCAGCAGAAGTAGGAGGTGGCGAAGGCGACCGCGTCAGCCGCGATATCGACGGCGGCGGTAGCCGCCTCGTCGCCTCTCGCCGCGGCGGTGAATATGGCCGGAACGTCGGCGTCTCCTTCCAGCCCGGTACGCCACCCCGCCTCCACCGAACGATGGAACAGCTTTCTGATTGCGGGCGCCGAAGCCACGTCCTCCAGGGTGAGGGCGTGAAACACCTCCCCGCCCACCCGCGGCAACTTGACCGAACCGATCTCGCCCGCCGCTCCATGTGCGCCCCGGTACAGGGCGCCTTCCAACACCATCCCCATACCGATCCCCGTGCCTATGGAGATGGCGGCGAAATGCTTGGTTCCCTTACCCGCCATCTCGTTCGCCTCCCCGACCGTGGCCAGGTTCACGTCGTTCTCTATGGTCACCTCGACCCCGAGCCGATCCGACAGTTCCGCTCTGATCGGCAGGTCGACGAACCCGGGGAGGTTGGGGGCCATTTCCACCCTGTCGTGGGAAGGGCGATAGACGCCGGGAACTCCCATGCAGGCTGCTTCCAGCCCAGATCCCCGCTCGCCGAAGCCTTCCAGCAGACGCCGGGTCGCGGTCACCACGGCGTTCACGGCCGCCACCGCGTCGGCCGGAGTCTCGATCTGCTCGGCAGCTATCACCTCCCCCAGCAGGTCGGCGACGCCGATGATTGTCTTGGTGGCGCCCATGTCGACTCCCACCACGAGCGCTGCATCGGGCACCAGTTCGTAGGAAGCAGCCGGCCTGCCGATCCGACCTTGGGGTTGAGCCGCGGGATTGCGCCTGACCACGCCGGCCGCTTCGAGATCCAGCACCAGCGTGTTCACCGTGGGCTTCGACAATCCGGTGAGGCGGGCGATCTCGGCGCGGGAGATGGGATTGGTCCCGGCCTCCATGAACCGGTCGAACACCACTTGGCCGTTACGCAGCCGGACCATCCCGGATCCCGACTCCTCAAGCATCTCCTGATGTCTCCTTCGTTTCCATTCGCCGGTTCCCTGCACTCACTGCAACTGGCTAGCGCCTGGTCTGGAAGGGAGTGTATGTGCGCCCGCCCCTATTTGTCAAACACTTTTACTAATTACTTTTGCCACTCTCGCATCCGCCACGCCACACCGGCCGACGCCGGGAGGGAGCACCGCGGGGGCCGGTGGGAGCCGGGGTGTCATTGTGCCGTCGGTCTCAGAATGCTCCCAGCATCCTGTAGTGAGGATCCAAGACCAAGGGAGAAGATCATGGCGACTTCCCAACGGCGTGGCTTGTGAGCGTCTACCGTCGAGATGGGCGTACTTCAGCGCGCGGGTGATGCCTTTCCGGGGCACCGTTGTGTATATTCGACTTGGTGGAATCAACCCGTCGATCAGCGTTACGGCCTGCCTGAGAAGACGATGCCGTTGTTTTCTCCTTTCCGAATTGTGCCGAACATGCGGAGAGCCGCTGTCCTGCTAGTTGTACTTCCCAGGGACGTTGTTGACAGTTTGGTGTTTGGATAAGGGAGGGCCTCCCTGGTTTGATTCGTGGGTGATTGATATCCGCGAATCCAGGAGGCCCTCATGGGAAACTCTAAA
The DNA here is from genome assembly GCA_965209025.1 of Acidimicrobiia bacterium. Taxonomy (GTDB): domain Bacteria; phylum Actinomycetota; class Acidimicrobiia; order Spongiisociales; family ZC4RG35; genus Bin76. Next base: position 90,838 of record CBDBPZ010000002.1, read on the forward strand.
GCACGGTTGACACCGTTTGGTCGAAAGTTGCTGGTGGATCGGATCCTGGTGCATGGTTGGCCGGTGGCTCACGCCGCCGAAGCAGCGGGGGTTTCCCGCCAGACCGCCTACCGGTGGCTGAAACGCTTCCGGGAGGAAGGCGAAGCAGGTTTGCAGGATCGTTCCAGCAGGCCCCACCGGAGTTCCAACCGGGTCTCTTCGGAGACAGAGGAACGGATCGTTTCTGATCGGATCCGAGAGAAGGAAGGTCCTCATTTGATGGCCGGGCGGCTGGGTGTACCGCGATCGACCATCTACCGGGTGCTCTGCCGTCGGGGACTGTCCCGCCTGTGCGACCTGGACCGCACCACCGGCGTCCCGATCCGCTATGAGCGAGACTGTCCAGGCGAACTGGTCCATGTGGACATCAAAAAGCTGGGGAAAGTACCTGATGGAGGCGGATGGAAGGTCCTGGGACGACCAGGAGCGGGACCCTCACAGAAAGTGGGATATGAGTATGTGCATTCGATGGTCGATGACCACACCCGCATGGCCTACTCAGAAGTCCTCGACGCCCAGGACGCCCAAGCCTGTGCCGGGTTCATGCTCCGCGCCGCCCACTGGTTCGCCACCTGGGGGTATCGCATCGACCGGGTAATGACCGACAACGCCATGGCCTACCGCCGCAGCCAGGTCTTCGCCGATGCCCTCACCCAGATCGGCGCTGCTCACAAACTGATCCGCCCCTACCGGCCCCAAACCAACGGGAAGGTCGAACGCTTCCACCAGACCCTCCTACAAGGATGGGCCTACAAACGCCCCTACCAAACCAACCAGCAACGCCGCCGAGCGCTCACCAGATTCCTCCGCACCTACAATCACCACCGACCCCACAGCTCACTCGGAGACCAACCACCCATCACCCGACTTGTAACCCACCTCTGTGGGAAGGACAGCTAGTAGTCCTCCCCATGGGACTCCTGGGCAGCTCGTCCTGCTTTCTCGTATCGGATGAGGCTCAACCCGCCAGTTCCACAACCGGTGCTACCGTCGACACCACCGCTCCCCTGGTAACCACCACCCAGACGCCCACCACCACTACCACCACCCAGACGCCCACCACCACTACCACCACCCAGACGCCCACCACCACTACCACCACCCAGGCGCCCACCACCACTACGACTCTCCCTGTCGAGGTAGTGCGAAACTACCTCAAACAACTGATCAACGCCGAGGAGGGGATCGCTCTTCTGGTTGTGGAGATCGTCGAGGTCAGCAACGCCTGGGACAATCGTGCCGAAACCAACGTCGATTACACCGACACCGAAGCTGCCATGGAAGACGTAGTGGAGAGATTGGGAGCGGCGGGGGCAGATTTCAACCTAATTCAGGCTCCACCCACCGATGGATACCCGGACAAACACCTGGATGTCTCGTACGCAGTGAGCCAGATCACCGGCGCCGCCACGGAGATGCTGGCAGGTTTGCAGTCGACCGACACAGGGGAACAGCGCCAAGCGGCGCAGGCGGGTTTGAATGCCGCGTGGGGGGTTTTTCTGGAGGGCGTCGACGCCGTGATTGCCGAGTACATCGGAGATGAAGAGATAGCGGCCCTAATCGTGAGCAGAGAGATGCGGCTTCCAGACCCCCCATGGCCGGATGCCTCAACTGCCACCGATCCCAGCGGCTGAACGAATAACGGTTCCGGCCACAGGGAACCTGTGCTGGATCCGAGTGGCTCCCTTCCCGTGAAGGCCCGCCTGTCGTCGTGCGTCCCAGAACGCGCCTAGCATCTGCGGTACAGACCCAGGACCAAAGGAGAAGATCATGACGACATCCGGGCGTGGCGGGCGTGTTTTGGTCGGACTGGCCCTGGTGATCATCGGAGGGGCATTCCTGGTCGGAAACCTCACCGACTGGGAGATCCCCTGGGGAAGCTGGTGGCCGGTGATCATCATCGCCGCGGGTCTCTGGAACCTCAGGCCGAAGTCCTGGCTTACTGGACTGGTCATCACCGCCCTCGGGGTGTTCTTCCTCCTGAGCACCTTGGACGTCTGGGATTACTCCATCGGGGACATCTGGCGGTTCTGGCCGGTCGTCCTGATCCTGGTAGGGGCAAGAATCCTCTTCTGGCGTAAGAAGAAACGCTCCAAGCGTGATCCCCAATACGTCAGCGACGAATCCGTTCCCGGCGAGGTGAACATCACCTCCGTATTCGGATCGGCCAGCCGTAAAGTCATCGACCGGAACGTCTCGGGTGGTCAGATCGTTTCGATATTCGGCTCCGCGAAGATAAATATGGCCGATGCAGGCCTCGCAGATGGTGGGGCCACCCTGGACGTGTCAGCGGTGTTCGGCGGCGCCGAGTTCCGCGTCCCGGAGGACTGGAACGTCGACATACAAACCACGAACATCCTGGGCGGAGTGGAGGACAAGCGTGCCAGGCCTCCGGCCGGCGCCTCCGGCGATCGCCTCATCCTGACCGGCGTTTGCCTGTTCGGCGGTATCGAAGTGGAGTCCTGAGCCTGAGGCTGCCTCAGCCAGGCTGAACCCCCCCACGAATCGGCTTACCACCACCCCGCATCCACGGTTGCCGCTCGGCCAACCCAGCAAGTCGCGGTCTTACACAGGAACGAGGACGGCTAGGCTCGTGTCGAGCCGAAGTCGACACACGCCTCACAGATTGATTGCGGCACCAAACCCCACCGTATCAAGTAATTGAAAACAAAGCAGCCGGCGCAGAAACCCAGGCATGCTTCCAGAGAGGCGAACACAGTCAACACAACAAGCACCGCACTGGCCGCTTCAGGAAACCCTGCCAGGAAGTGCAACACCAGCGCGGCCGTCGAGAAGCCAAGTCCCACGGTCTGAGCAAACCGCTTGGGAGGGCCGGGCACCGGCTGCGGCTCGGAGATGCGAGGCGCAATCAGTCTCGTCGCTAGTTGTCCCATTGGGCTCAAGGTAGGGCCGGTGGCGACCCTGGCCAGGAAACCGTAGGCGAGGACGAACATCAGCCAGGCCTGACCGGTGACAACGGTCGTGAGGGATAATGCGGCTACCATCCCCGCCACAACCCTGGCGGCCACCTCGTTAACCGGATTCGGAAAGCTGAAAACGGACCGAATGTGAGGTAGCAGCCAAACGCGGAACTGTCTCAAAGCTCTCGCAGTCACTGTCTTCCTGGTGATATCGAAGGCTCATTCATACTACTGGTACTTTTAGGCGCCTGCCTCGTCCTTGCTGCTATCAGCCAAGCAGGATCTCTGCGGGGCTATACCCAGTTTACGGAGGAAGGCGCCGTTGTCGGGCTCTCGGCCCAGGAATGCCCGGAGCGTCTCGATGGCGTCGCGGGAGCCTCCCACCTCAAGTACCTGGCGGCGGTAGTCCATTCCCACCTCCGGGTTGGCGATGCCCTCTTCCTCGAAGCGCCGCCACATGTCATCGCCGAAGACCTCCGACCACAGGTACCCGTAGTAGCCCGCGTCGTACCCGCCCATGAGGTGCCCGAAGCTGGCTGGCGAGAATGTCCCCTCCTGCAGGGGGAATAGCGACACCTCGTTGGAGCGCGCCAGTATCTCGTCGATGTCCTTTTCGGGTTCGGGACCGTGTAGAGCCATGTCCAGCAAGCCGAAGCTGGCCTGGCGAAGCTTGGAGATGGCGATGTTAAGCAGCTTGGCGCCCGTCAGTTTCTCCAACAGGTCGGCGGGGAGAGGCTCTCCACTCCGGTGATGGAATGCGAACCGGGCCAGGATCTCCGGTTCCCAGGTCCAGTTCTCCATGATCTGGCTCGCCGCCTCCACGAAGTCCCACTCCGTGCTTGTTCCGGAGAAACGGCCCAGTTCGGCGCGGGTGAGGACCTGATGGAGTATGTGGCCGAATTCATGGAACAGGGTCAGCACTTCCGAGTGCTGCAGAAGTGCGGGGGTTCCCTCAGAAGGCGGCGTGAAGTTGGCCACAATCGCCGAGCGGGGTTTCTGGTAGGACCCGTCGGGTCGGCGGCGGCCCTTCACCAGGGTGAAGGCTGCGGCATGGCTGAACTTCCCCTCCCTGGGAAAGAGGTCCATGTGGAAGTTGGAGATGTGCTCTCCGGACGCGTTGTCGAACACCGCGTAGGTGATCACGTCCTTGTGCCAGACCGGCGCATCCACCCGTTGGTACTCGACGCCGAACATCTCCCCGGTCAGGTCCAGCATCCCCTCCAACACCCGGTCGAGCGGGAAGTAGGCGGCCACCTCCATCTGGTCGACCCCGTACTCGGTCCGGCGGATGCGGTTGTCGTAATATCGCCAATCCCAAGACTGCACAGCACCCTGCTCGCCGTCCGATTCCAGCATCTCGGCTATGCGGGCGACCTCCCGGCGCCCCGCCTCCTGAAGCGGTTCCAGTAGCAGTTCATAGAAGCCCTCTACCGTCTCGGGAGTCTTGGCCATCCGCTCGGAGAGTCGGTGGTGCGCCCAGGAGGGCACGCCGAACAGCGTGGCGATCTCCATCCGGATGGCTACCGCCTCCTCGAGGATCGGCCGATTGCTCTCCACCGCCCGATTGCTGAACTTCTTCGCCAGGCGTTTGCGCAGGTCTCTGCGACTGGCGTTCTCCATGAACGGGACCACATGGGGATAGGCCATAGTCACCCGGAGCTTTCCCTCCTCCTCGGCGGGGGGCAACGAGTCGATGTAGCTATCCGGGAGGCCGTCCAAGTCCTCACGGGTCACCTCCAAGGCATCTTCGTACTCGGCTATGTTCTGGGCGAATGCCACCCCCAGCTCGATCATTCGGGCGGACAACTCTTTCACGCGAGCCTGGGAGTCGGCAGGTAGGTGATGTCCCGCCTTCTTGAGGTCACGGCCCACGAATTCGAGGTAGCGGGCGCGCTCTCCGGTGAGCGTTCCTGCCTGTTCGGTGGACCGAAACGCCTCCACCGCCTGATACAGCTTGGGGTCGAAGGCCATGTCGGTGTGCCACTTGGAGATTCTCTCCGAACAGGCGTGCCCCGCCGCCCTCACTTCGGGGTCGGTGTGCACATAACCCATGAATCCGGCCTCTCCGAATGCCCGAGAAAGGACCTCCTCCACCCTTCCCAGGGGAGCAAGGGTGTTTCCGTAGGTCCGAGGTGAGCCGGCATCCAACACTTCCGACCGCAACCTCTCCGCTTCGTCAATGGCGCGCGACGTGATCTCCTCTATAACCGGAACGGTCATCGCCGTGTAGTCGAATATCTGATCTGCGTGATTGCCCATAACTTCTCCCGGGATCGTTCAGCCGACCGCTCCGGCCAGCACCTTGCCAAACTGGTCATGAACCGACCCGTTGGTGGCTATCACCATGGATCCGTCCAATGGAACCGTTCCTCCGTCGAGGCCGGTTACCCTTCCCCCTGCCTCCTCGACCATGAGAATCCCGGCCGCCATGTCCCAGATGGCCAGCCCCTGCTCCCAGAAGGCGTCGAATCGACCCACTGCAACGTAGCAGAGGTCCAACGCCGCCGAGCCCCGCCTCCGAATTCCTTGGCACTCGGCCAGCACCGCCCCAACCAGCGCCGCGTATTCGTGGGCGCGCTCTCTCCGGTCGTAGGGAAACCCGGTTCCCACCAGGGCCTGGGAGAGTACGGCTTGGGAGCTGACCGATATCGGCTGCGAGTCGAGCCAGGCTCCCTCTCCGCGGACCGCGGTGAACTCCTCGCCGTGTATCGCTTCGATGACCACTCCCACCAGGGGAGCCCCATCTTCCCAGAGCGCCAGGGAGACGCTCACCGGCGCCAATCCATGTATGAAATTCACCGTCCCGTCCAAGGGATCGATTATCCACGCCCGACCTCGGGGCGGGAGGGCCCCACCCTCTTCCTCTCCCACTATTTCGTCGCAGGGGCGATGCGTCATGAGCATCTGCCGGATCTCGGCTTCCACCCGACGGTCCACCTCGGTAACCGGGTCCACCTCTCCCTTAAACTCGACCTCGGCGCTCTTCCCCAAAGCCTCTCTCAACAGCGTGGCGGCCCGGCGAGCCGCGGTCACGGCCAAGGTCAGATCGCTTGAACCGCGGCCACCGTATTTCACCCGGTACAGAATACCTCCGCCGAGTATGGGGTAGCCTCTCGGGTAGGTGGACCCACTGATACGACGCGTCGCCCCGGTTCTGCTTTCGGCTCTCGCCGGCGCGGCCTTGTCTCTCGCCTTCCCCCCTCGCGGCTGGTGGTGGATCACCGTTCCGGCAATTGCCCTATTCCTCCTGCAGACACGGCACTGCGGAGGCGTTTTCAGCGGGGCGTTGACCGGCCTGGTCTTCGGCCTCTCCTTCTTCGGGTTCCTAATGCCCTGGCTCTCCGAACTCGGCCTCATCGCCTTCATCCCGCCAGTGATCGTGCTCTCTGTCTTCCCGGCTCTCTACGGGGTGCTCATGGCTCGGAGCGTCTCGCTGGCTCCGTCCCGGTGGTGGGTCCGGGCTGTGGGAGGATGGGCTCTCATGGAGTGGGCCAGGGTGCGATGGCCACTGGGCGGATTGGAGTGGGGGATGTCGGGGTATGCCCTGAGCGAGTGGGGGCCGCCCCGGAGCGCAGCCCGCTGGATCGGTGCCTCGGGCTGGACGGTGTTGGTGGTGGCCGCAGCCGCCGCACTGACCCTCCTGACCCTTCGCCACGTCCGCCTGGGACCATCCTTTCGGGTGGCGGGGCTGGTGACCTTGCTGCTTGGTCTTGTGCTAGTGGGGGGCTCGCTATGGCCACCGCACACCGAGGGGGAGGTGGTCCGGGTGGCGGTGGTGCAGGGCAACAACCCGTGTCCGGGAGAGCACTGTCCCAACGAGCGGTACCAGATCTATCAGAACCACCTCCGGCTCACCCGTACCCTGGAGCCGGGAAGCGTCGACCTCGTGATCTGGCCGGAGGGCTCCACCGGCTCGTGGACGGCAGACCCGATCAACGCTCCGGAGGTTGGGGAGGCCATGGGCGCAGAGGCGGCCCGCATCGGTGCGGTGCTGCTGGCGGGGGGCGATCGGCCCCTCAACGACACACACTGGGTGAACGCCAACGTCGTGTTCGACCAGACGGGGAGGATCGTCAGCGAGTACCACAAACAGCACCCGGTTCCCTATGGCGAGTACATCCCCGCCCGGTCCTTGTTCAAGTGGGTGGAGAACCTCCATGCGGACCTGCCAAGCCGCGACATGCTGCGGGGAGATGGCCCGGTCCTGTGGAACCTCGGATTCGGCCGGTTCGGGTCGGTGATCTCCTTCGAGGGGTCGTTCGCCCGCTACGGCAGAGAGAACGCCCGAGAAGGCGCCGGGCTGCTGATCCTGGCCACCAGCCAGGAGAGCTATCCCTATTCCGTGGCTTCCGACCAGTTCATCGGCATTACCCGCATGCGGGCCGCAGAACTGGGCATGCCCCTGATCCACACTGCCGTGACCGGACGCTCAACCTTCATCTCGCCCACCGGCGAGACCGGGCCCCGCACAGCCCTGGCGGAGGAGGCTCTTCTGATCGGGGAAGTGCGAACCCGGGCGCCCGGCCAGGGACCCACTCTTTACGTTCGACTTGGAGACTGGGTGCAAACCCTGGCGATTGCATCTCTGGCGTGGGAAATACTGCACGGGATGTATCGCCGCCGCTATCCCAGTCGCCGCCGCTTCCCCCGTTAGACCCGCCAGGGGAGGCCGCCCCGGTCGGATCCCGCAAGATCGGGCGTGGACCGGGAAGCGCTGGGACGGGTCAGATCATCTACCATGTTCATATCGGACTGTCACCGGCCTAAGCAATAACCCAGCCCTCCCTATATTCGGGGGCAATTCCCAGATCGACGAAGGAGCGCAGCATGGCGGAAACCCTGGAGAACCTGCTGATCGAGGAGAGGACCTTTGCTCCCTCCGCCGAATTCGCCGCCCAGGCCAATGCCCGCAGGGGCGTCCACGCCGGAGCGGAAGAGGACTGGCTGGAGTTCTGGCGAACCCAGGCCACCGAGCGGATCGACTGGTTCACCGAGCCCACGCGCCTGCTCAACGACGACAACCCTCCCTTCTTCAAGTGGTTCGAGGACGGGGAACTGAATCTCTCCTACAACTGTCTCGACCGCCACCTGGCGGAGCACGGCGACCAGGTCGCCTATCACTGGATCGGCGAGCCGGGAGACACGCTCACCATCACTTATCGGGACCTCTACACCCAGGTCTGCCGGTTTGCGAACGCCCTGGCGGGTCTGGGAGTCCAAAAGGGCGACCGGGTGGCCATCTACATGGGGATGATCCCCGAGCTGCCGGTGGCCATGTTGGCCTGCGCCCGGATCGGCGCGGTTCACTCGGTGGTGTTCGGCGGGTTCTCCTCCGACTCCCTGGCAGATCGAATCCTGGACGCCGACGCCCGGGTCGTCATAACCCAGGACGGATCCTGGAGGGGCGGCGGCGTGGTGCCGCTCAAGGAAAACACCGACGTGGCCCTGGAGCGTTGTCCCGATGTGGCCTCGGTGGTGGTGGTGAGGAGGACCGAGACCCCGGTGACGATGGCGGAGGGAAGAGATCACTGGTGGCACGACGTGACCGAGGGACAGCCCGACGAATTCGAACCGGCGCGCCTGGAGGCGGAGCATCCCCTCTACATCCTTTACACATCGGGCACCACCGGACGTCCCAAGGGGATCGTTCACACCCAGGCGGGGTATCTCACCTCCGTGATGACCACCCACTCCTACGTCTTCGATCTGAAGCCGGACGACGACATCTATTGGTGCGCGGCGGACATCGGGTGGGTGACCGGACACTCCTACATCGTTTACGGGCCCCTTGGCAACCGGGCCACCAGCGTCATGTACGAGGGAGCGCCCAACCATCCCGACCTCGACCGGCTGTGGTCCATCGCGGCGGAGTACGGGGTGACCATCTTCTACACCGCTCCCACCGCCATCCGTTCCTTCATGAAGTGGGGAGACGAGTTCCCGGCTCGACACGACCTGTCGTCGCTGAGGGTGCTGGGCACGGTGGGGGAGCCGATCAACCCCGAAGCATGGATGTGGTACCACGAGAACATCGGCGGCGAGCGCTGTCCCATCGTCGACACCTGGTGGCAGACCGAGACCGGCGCCATCATGATCACTCCCCTGCCGGGGGCGGTCACCACCAAGCCCGGTTCAGCCACCTTCCCCTTCCCGGGCATCTCTGCCGACGTAGTGGACGACGACGGAAACCCGGTTCCCTTGGGCGGGGGCGGTTACCTGGTGATCAACCGACCCTGGCCGTCCATGGCGCGCACCATCTACGGCGACCCCCAGCGCTATATCGACACCTACTGGTCCCGATTCCCGGGCCGGTACTTTCCCGGGGACGGCTGCAAGCGGGACGATGACGGCTATTACTGGCTGCTGGGCCGGGTGGACGACATCATGTTGGTTTCGGGACACAACATCTCCACCACCGAGGTCGAATCGGCTCTCGTCTCCCACCAGGCCGTGGCCGAGGCAGCGGTGGTGGGCCGCAAGGACGAGATCACCGGACAGGCCATCGCCGCCTTCGTGACCCTCAGGGGAACCCGCAGCGGTGACAGCCAGTTGCTGGAGGAGTTGCGGAACCACGTGAGGAAAGTGATCGGCCCGATTGCCCGCCCCAAGTCGATCGTCTTCACCGACGACCTGCCCAAGACCCGGTCAGGGAAGATCATGCGCAGGTTGCTACAGGACATCTCCGAACATCGGCAACTGGGGGACGTCACGACCTTGGCCAATGCGGACGTGGTGGCGGAGATCGCCGAAAAAGCGGCGGCGGGCAGCGACGAGTAACAACCTCTCGAAATAACCGAGGGCGGCCCCGGGTGGATCGGGGCCGCCCTCGCGCTGTCTGAGTTGGAACGGTTCAGGCGTTCTCGGGAAGAACCCTTCCCCGGACCCTCGGGTAGCGGATGGGGGCGTGGTTGTAGCAGTACTCGCGACGGTTGTAGCGGTTCAGCTTCACGCTGCACCCTTGGTGGATGCAAACCCGCCCGGTCGGATAGGCTTTCGGCGCCCGCTTCTTCCCGCGGACCATGTAACCCTTGATCGGCTCGCTCATCTCCTCCCCTCTCTGGTAGTCGGCTTCCGTCTCACTCCGCCTCCTAGCTTTACAAAATGTACAGTCTACAGCCCCTGGGATGATATACCGTTCAGGTTTCTTGTCCTCGGTGCTGTGAGGACATCTTGCCAAAGGTGTGATAAAAACCCCATAAAGCCCGCCCCCTTGCCCACGCAACGTTGGCACACTGAGGGTGTGAAATTTAGGGGCGTCGGGGGGTTGGTTCTGTCGCACCGTTGTTACATCCTGTTAGGGACCAAGCACTGAGACAGTCCGTTCCGACGTCGTTCGGACCGCATGGAAAGATCAACCCGAGTCTTCCCAATCGGCCCCGGTATGGGGCTGTCCAGGCGTGTTCGACGCTGGATAGGTGGTGGTGGGGGAGGGAAGCCCAAGGGGGACCCTTGTTTTCGCGAGTTCCAGACCCGGGCCGCTGGACCCCTTAACGGCTCAGCCGGTTGCGCTTTGGCGGAAGGGTTTTAGTGTTTGTTTTACCAACTTCGGGATATTCAAGGGTGGTTTGTCACACCGGGTCGCCATGCTGATAGAGACATGACTAAAGCAGACATGAACGGACAAGAACGGAACCAAGCCGTGGTCCTGGGACCCACCGTGCCGGTGGCCGACGTTACGGTGACAGAACTTCAGGATCGGGTGCAGTCCACCATCCGCGGCGAGAACCAACTGGCGGGGATCCGCGCCGAGGCACTGGCCGAACTACAGCGCCGGGCGGGGACCGACCTCACCGAGAGGGAACTGCGGGAGAAGGGCAAGAAACGGCGGCGCCGAGCCAGGTCGGAAGTGGAGACGGCTCGGGAACTCGAGAAACTACCCGAGACCTCGAAGGGTCTGCGGGAGGGGACTATTCCTTATGACAACGCCCGGATCCTGGCCGACGCCAACCAAAGGGGCACAATAGACGAGACCGAGTTGTTGGACAAGGCTCGCGCTCAGTCTCCCGATCGATTCGCGGCCACGGTCCGCAAACACGAACAGCAGCGCTCCCAAGATGACGGCGTCTCGAAGTTGAAGCATCAGAAGTCGCGTAGGTACGCCAGGATCCGCACCGCCATCGAAGATGGGATGACCGTTCTATATGGGCGGTTCGATCCTATTGCCGGTGCCCGGATCGAGACGGTGTTGTCGAAGAAGATGAACGAACTCTGGCAGGAAGAGGACCCCCACAACCGGGCCACGCCCGGCCAGAGAATGGCCGACGCCCTCGAAGCTCTCATCACCCGCCCAGGAAAAGACGGACTGGCCCAGGACGTGAGGTTGTTGGTGATCGCTGACTACGACGCCGTAAACCAACAACTGCGCAACGGTCGCCTGGAGAACGGAACCCCCATTCCCGCGGGGGAACTGCGACGGCTGGCATGCGACGCGCAAATCCTGCCCGCTATCTTCCGGGGTCCCTCGGTGCCGATGGACCTGGGCATGGCCAGACGGAAAGCCAGCCCAACCCAACGGGCCGCGCTCATCGCCCGCGACCGGGCATGCATCGGATGTGGCGCCAAAGCCGCCTGGTGTCAATCCCATCACATCATCCACTGGCAGGACGGAGGCCCCACCAACCTCGACAACATGTGTTTGCTCTGTTCCCGGTGCCACCACAACGTCCACGACCGCGACTGGAAGGTCGAACAAACCCCCACCGGCGCCTACCGGCTACGCCCACCACCCCCCGGCCTGACACGCCCAGCCCGCCTCAAAAACCAACACCTCCAACATCGCCGAACCCTACACCCGGCCAAACAAAGAAAATGAGCCGCACGACCTCCCCATTCCCACTTATAGAAACAACTAAGTAACCGCCCGCAGGACGATCAGTGACTGAGTATCTGGCTCAGGAACATCTTGGTACGGGGATGGCGGGGGTTGGCGAAGAACTCCGAGGGGGGGCCCTCTTCGACTATCTGGCCCTCGTCGAACAGCACGATGCGGTTGGCGACTTCCCGGGCGAAACCCATCTCGTGGGTGACGGCCACTATGGTCATCCCGGTCCCGGCGAGTTCCTGCATCACCTCTAACACCTCTTTGATCATCTCCGGATCGAGCGCCGACGTCGGCTCGTCGAACAACATGATCTTGGGATCCATGGCCAGGGAACGGGCGATAGCCACCCGTTGCTGCTGTCCGCCCGATAGCTGGCCGGGATACTTGGCAGCCTGTTCCGGGATCCCCACCCGTTCCAGAAGAGCCATGGAACGCTCTTCGGCATTCGACCTGGACCGCTTACGAACCCATACCTGCGCGAGGGTGATGTTCTGCATAACCGTGAGGTGCGGGAAGAGGTTGAACTGTTGGAAGACCATCCCCACCTCCGACCGGATCCGCTCGATGTTGCGCACATCAGAGGTCAACTCGATCCCGGCCACCACGATCCGGCCCTCCTGGTGCTGCTCCAGGCGATTGATGCAGCGTATGAACGTCGACTTGCCCGAGCCCGACGGCCCGATGATCACCACCACCTCCCCTTCCTCGACGGAGGTGGTGACTCCTCGCAGGGCCTGGAAGTCCCCAAACCACTTCTTCACGTTCTCACAAACGATGATCGGATTGGCTGCGCCGTTGTCCATCTACTGCTCCCTCTTGATTACCGGGTGCCCACGCCTAATCGTTTCTCCAGTCGCAGGCTGGCCCGACTGAAGCTAAATGCAAAAATCCAATACACCAACGCCGCCAGGAGCAGGTTCTCCAGGATGCTCCCCAAGGAATCGGGCTGGTTGGGCACGATGTCGCGCGCCACTCGCAAGAAGTCCGCCAGCCCGATGATGGCCACCAGTGAAGTGTCCTTGAAAAGAGCGATGGCCTGGCCGACCAGCGCCGGAATAACGACCCGCAGGGCCTGCGGCAGAGTGATGAGCATGGTCATCTGGGCCGTGGTCATACCCAACGCCCGGGACGCCTCCGTTTGACCCTTCGAGACCGCTTGGAGCCCTCCCCTGACGTTCTCGGCAAGATAGGCCGCAGAGAAAGCGGTGATCGCCAAGAGCGCCTTGGCCTCGCCGGCGAAGTCGAGTCCAGGTGGCAGGAACCGGGGAATCACCTTGTCTCCGAAGAACAGCACTGTTATGAGGGGAACGCCCCTCACCACCTCTATGTAGACGATGGAGAGAATCCGGAAGATCGGCATGGACGAGGTGCGCCCCAGCGCCAGCATCACCCCAACAGGGAAGGAAAGCGCGGTTCCTCCCACTGCCAGCAGGATGGTGAGGTTGATCCCACCCAGGAAGTGCCCGCGGGTAGCCAGGTCGGTCGATCCGATGCCCATCAGGAAGAAGTACAGCGTGCACAGCCCCCCGGCCAGCCACGTCCAGTAGAAGGCTCTTCGCGCCCTAGGGCTGGCTGCGAACGTGGGCGTGGCCAGGGAAAAGAGGGTCAGCAACAAAAACAACACCCGGATGGCCATCGGCCACTGGATGACCCAGGAATAGATTGCGACCGCGCCCAGAAGGAAGTTGATCCCGGCCCCCTGCTCCCGTCCCGCCCGGCTCACGATCCAGATCACCGCAGGCCCAGCCGCGACCAGGAGGCCTGCCCACGGCAGCCAGGACGTCACTTCTTCCCAGACCAGGGAGGGGTTGCGCTGAATGTGCAGGTAGATAACGGGGAAGGACAGCACCCACAGAATGGTGACCACCCTCTTCATCAACCGGTCCGACAGCCACTGCCCCACCAGTTTCCCGACCCAGTGAAACGCCGCCACCACCAAGGCGGTGATCGTCAGGGGCCAGGTGGTACTGGACTCGAGCGGCATGTACCAGACCAAACCCACCAGCAGGGCGCCCACGATGGCCAACACCCTCGCCACCGAGACCTCTCTTTCCTCCCGCACCAGACGCATGGCCCCCACTCCCATTCCGAAAAGCGCCACACCTCCGAACACCAGAACCGTCTGGGTAGCGCTGCCAGCGGGAGACCACAATGAAAGCACCCCCACCACCAACGCAGTAGCCCCTATCGCTCTCACAGCAGCCACCACCTTGATCACCGAAACCTGTCCCCTCATCCCCCATGATGCGGTGGAGAATCCCGCCAGGGCGGCGACGATCCACAACGACAACCACATGTTGAACAGGTCGCCCCGGGGGTAAGCCTCCACCACGTAGTTGGCGGCGTTGGGCGGCATCACCTCCCATCGGCGATCCGGGCTGAACACGAAACGCAGTACCGCCAGGATCAGTAGCAACAGTCCCGCGGTAAGCACTACCGTCAGGGTTCCGTTGAACACCGAGTTGAAGAGGTTCTTGCGTACCCAATCCAGCCACCCGATCCGAGAGACCTTTGGAGGAGGCTCCGGCGGCAGGGGAAGATCGAAGGATTCGACGCTCATCTACCTCTCCACCAGTTGGGTACGCCGGTTGTAGTAATTGATCAGCACCGAAATCAGCAGGCTGATGCTCAGATAGAAGGCCATCCAGATGAGGATCACCTGGATCGTGTCCCCGGTCTGATTGAACATGGTCTGTCCCACCTGGACCATCTCCGGGAAGGCCACCGCGATCCCGAGGGAGGTGTTCTTCGAGAGGTTCAGGTACTGGTTGCCCAGCGGGGGGAGTATCACCCGGAAGGCCTGGGGCAGGATCACCATGCGCAGGAGTTGTCCCCGCCGCAAGCCCAGGGCGTAACCGGCCTCGCTCTGGCCCTTGGGCACCGACAGGATCCCCCCGCGCACGATCTCGGCAATGAACGATGCGGTGTAGAGAGTCACCCCCATCCAGATCCCGAAGAAGGAGGGAGTCATTGTCAAGCCGGTGCCGGCGATCTGCGGGAAACGGCCCGGAACCTCGACCGAGGGGGAGCCAATGGCCAACGGCGCCCCGGAGCGGAGAAAATCGAACTTCTGATCGCAGAACTCCAGCAGGTACTGGAGCACGTTGGTCCCCACCTCGGTCGCCGCCGGTATCAGCATCAACACCACCGCGCCACCCGCACCCAGCGCTCCGGCGAGGATCAACCGGAAGTAGTCGTCATCGGTGAGCTTGGCCAGTCCCGCCGGACTTCGCCGGGACTCGAGGAAGCGATGAATCCACCGCCATCCCAGATATAGAGAGACCAGCGCAAGGAGGACCTGGTAGACCACCACCGGGATGGCTCCCACCGAGGCTGCCAACAACATGAACAACCACCCGATGGCGCCGGCCAGCGGATGGGCGAACCAGCCCACTACCGCCCATGCCAGGAAAGCCAACAATGCCCAGGTCCCCGGGCGGGTGTCCGCTCCCAACTCCTCGGCTCTTCGCATCCGGGTGCGGTAGGCCCAGCGGGCGGTCAGCAGACCCGCCACCAGAAACGCCCCCCACTGCCAGAAGGTCTCCTGGGGGAATGGCCAAGCGAAGGACACCCCTTTGCGGCTTACCAGGAGGACTCCGGGAATGGGCCCCGAACTGTCTTCCTCCAGGACGGGAAAGAGGGTCGAGGCAAGGAAGAACCAGAACACGACCTGCACCAGGACCGGGATGTTGCGCAAGGTCTCAACAAACACCGTGGCCAGTCTCGACGCCAGCCAGTTGGAGGAAAGCCTGGCGATTCCGACCGTGGCTCCCACCACGGTGGCGGCAACGATCCCGGACAGGGTAACGCGCAGCATGTTGACCGCCCCGGTGTAAAACGCCTCCATCCCGGTGCTCGGCTTGATGAAGATGCCCTCGCCCAGTTGGATGCCGGGGGGATCCGTCAGGAGATCCCAGTCGAGCGACAGCCCCTGAGCCCGCATGTTGGCCATCGCCTCGCCGACCAACACCGATCCCAGGGCAAGCACGCCGAACAGCACGCCGATCTGCGCGGCCCACTTGAGAAAGGTGGCATTCCGCCAGAGTGGCGGTCGCGTCGGTGAGGCAAGGCTGGGTCGGTTCGCCAATGTGTCTCTTTATTTCGAGTTAGGGCCGGGCTTCCATGGGGTGGCCTTGAGTCTAGGTTTGGAGACTCCTGGGTTCAATGGTTTGGAATCCCGGGCCTTTCCCGCCTAAATGTCCTTTGGACGTCTATGTGTCCTCGCCGGAGAGTTCCGCGCGGAGTTGGGCGATCTGGGCGGTCACGCTCTCGTGGCTCCCTCCCCCGGGAGTCGCTCTCCGGTTCACCGAGATGACCGGGTCCAAGAGGTCCAGATCAGAAGGCTCAAAGGAGGGGTGGGCACCCGCAAGGTCGGAAAGAGAGAGGGAGGAGAATTCCCGGCTCTCCGCCGCCAGTCGTGCCGCTATCGCTCCGGTGACCCGGTGCGCTTCCCGGAAGGGCACTCCTCTCCCCACCAACGCCTCGGCCAGATCCAGGGCCGCGGTCTCCGAAGCCGGCGGAGAGGGATGAAACCGGGCGGAAGCCATCAGCCCCGCCAGAGCCGAGGTGGCGCCGGCCAGGTCGTCATCAACCCGGAAGAGGTGCTCTTTGTCTTCCTGCAGGTCGCGGTTGTAGGACATGGGCAGGCCCTTCTCCAATGCCAGCATCGCGGTGAGCGATCCGATCGCACTGGCCGCCTTGCCCCGCGCCAACTCGGCGACGTCGGGATTCTTCTTCTGGGGCAGGGCCGAGGATCCGGTGGCGAACTCATCCGCCAGGGTGACCCAACCGAACTCCCGCGTGGACCACAACACCACGTCCTCTCCCAGTCGGGAAAGAGACACCAGGGCGCGGGCGCAACACCACACGTACTCGGCGGCCCGGTCCCGGGACCCTACCGCGTCCAGCGAGTTGGCAAAGGCGGCGGACATGCCGAGCAGCGATGCGGTCCTCTCCGGCGACAAGGGCAGCGACGAACCCGCCGACGCTCCCGCGCCGAGCGGAGAACAGTCCAGCCGGGCGGCCAGGTCCAGGAAGCGGCGCCGGTCCCGCGCCGCCATCTGTCCGTAGGCCAGGAGGTGGTGGGCGAATAGGGTCGGTTGAGCCTGCTGGAGATGGGTGTATGAGGGGACCACCACCTCCGGGCCAAGCCGTTCCGCGGCGTCCGCCAGGACCAGCGCCAGCCGAGCCAGTCCCTCGGCGTGACCCAGCGCTCCCCGCCGCATGTAGAGAATGAGATCCAGGGCTACCTGATCGTTGCGGGACCGGCCGGTGTGAAGCTTGCCCCCCACCGGTCCGACCAGTTCTATCAGACGACGCTCCACCGCCGAGTGAACGTCCTCGTCGTCGTCGCTGAATGTGAACGCGCCCGATCCCGCTTCCTCGGACAGGGTCTGGAGGCCGGCGGTGATTGCCTCCGTCTCCTGCTTGGACAGTATCCCCACTTCTCCCAGCATGGCCACATGGGCCATGGAACCCTTGATGTCGTCCGCCAGGAGGCGGCGGTCGGCCACCGAGACGGTGAAGTTCCACATTGCCGATGCGGGGACGCCTCCCAACCTCCCTTCCCAGAGGGTCATTCTGTCATCCCTCCCCGGAGCCAGTGGGCGGGCGGACTCGCAGCGAGTTGATCCTTATGAAACCGCCGGCGTCCGCCTGGTCGTAGACCTTGTCCTCCTCGAAGGTGGCCCGGTCGGGGTCGTAGAGGCTGAAGGGGGCCCGCCGGCCCAAGACCGTAACCATGCCCTTGAACAGCGAGAGCCGCGCTTCGCCGGTCACCGACTCGGCCATCTCGTCGAAGAGTGTCTGCAGGGCATAGCGCTCCGGAGCGAACCAGAACCCGTTGTAGACCATTTCCGAATACCGGGGCGCCAACTCATCCCGGAGATGGGCCACCTGCCGGTCCAGGGTGATCGACTCGACCGCCCGCAGGGCGTGAAACAATATCGTCCCTCCGGGAGTCTCGTAGACGCCCCGGCTCTTGATCCCGACAAACCGGTTCTCCACCATGTCGACCCTGCCTACCCCGTGGCGGCCGCCGAGGCGGTTGAGTTCCTCCAACATGGCAACCGGCCCCAAGCGCTCTCCGTTCACCGCCACCGGGTTGCCCTTCTCGATGGAAACGACTATCTCCTCGGGTTCTTCAGGGCCCAGGCGGGGATCGGTGGTGATAGTGAACATGTCCTCGGGCGGGGAAGCCCAGGGATCCTCCAGTATTCCTCCCTCATAGGAGACATGCAGCAGGTTGGCGTCGGTTGAATAAGGCTTCTCGGGAGAGACCGGAACGGGAATGCCCCGCCTGCGGGCGTATTCCACCAGATCAGCCCGCCCCTTCAAATCCCACTCACGCCAGGGGGCGATGACCTCTATGTCGGGTTCCAGAGCGTAGGCGGAAAGCTCGAAGCGGACCTGATCGTTACCCTTGCCGGTGGCGCCGTGCGAAATGGCGTCCGCACCGAAGCGTCGGGCCACTTCGATCATTCCCTGGGTGATTATCGGCCGGGCAAGAGACGTGCCGAGCAGGTAATACCCTTCATACAGTGCGCCCGCCCGGAAGGCGGGGAACACGGCTTCGGTCACGAATTCCCGGCGCAGGTCGGAGACCACCGCTTCAATCGCCCCGGTGTCGAGCGCCTTTTGGCGAGCTTCGGCCACCTCCTCACCCTGGCCGACATCAGCCGTGAAAGTGATGACGTCTGCGTCGTAGACCTCTCGGAGCCACGCCAGGATCACCGAGGTGTCCAGGCCCCCTGAGTAAGCAAGGACCACCTTTGTCATGTCATCTCTCCGATCTGCTCCAGTCGCTCCTTCACGCCCCGGCCGCCGGTCGGTCGAGCCGCCACCACCAGGATGGTGTCGTCACCCGCCAGGGTTCCCAGAACGTTGCCGACCTCCCCCGTCTCCAAGGAAGCGTCCAGAGCCGAGGCCACCACCGAGGCGGCGCCCGGAAAGGTCCTCATCACCACCAGGTTGGCGGAGGCTTCTATCGACAGCGTGTAGGAGTTGATCACCCTCCCCAGCCTGCGCTCCGGGTCTATGGGATCTTCTGCTTCGTTGTTGCGCGAGTTCAGCCGATAAAGGCCCTCCTGGTTCTTCACCACGCCGAGGTACCGCAGGTCCCGCGACACGGTGGATTGGCTGACCACAAACCCCTCCTCGGCCAGGCCCCTTGCCAACTCCGCCTGCTCCCCGGCCCCTCCCCGGGCAAGCAGGCCGCGCAGTGCCCGCCTCCGGGCGCCGGCAGAACTCACTTCAGCTCTCCGAGGCGATCGAAGCCGCCAGGGCCGCGCCGAACCGGGAAATCGCCTCCGAGGTCTCTTCGGGGGTGATGGTGAGCGGTGGTGCGAACCGCACTGCATCGGGTCGTACGTTGTTGACCACCAGCCCGAGTTCCAATGCCCGCTCGGTGGTCCCCGCCGCCCACTCTCCTTCCAGAACGGCTGCCAACAGCAGTCCCCGACCCCGTACTTCCATCACGCCGTCCAGGGCTCCCAGGCCCTCTGCGAACTGGTGGGAGCGCGCCCGGCAGTTGGCCAGCAAATCGCGCTCGGCGATCTCGTCGAGGACCGCCAGGGCCGCCGCGCATGGAACCGGGCCACCCCCGAAGGTGGTGCCGTGGTCGCCGGGACCGAAAGCGGTAGCCACCTCCTCCCGCGCCATGCAGGCGCCGATCGCCAGACCGTTGGCCAGAGCCTTGGCCACCGTGGCGATGTCCGGCTCGAAACCCAGGCCCTGCCAGGAAAACATGTGGCCCGTCCGCCCCATGCCTGCCTGGACGTCGTCGATTATCAACAGGACTCCCCTCCGGTCGCACATCTCCCGGACCTCCTGGAGGAAGTCGGCGGGCAGGGGAATCACTCCTCCCTCTCCCTGGGTGGTCTCGATCATCACCGCCGCGGTACGGTCCGACAGAGCACGGTCCAGCGCGGCCACATCTGCGGGAGGAACCTGAAAGAACCCGGGCGGGAGGGGCTCGAAGGTCTCCTGTTTGGCGGGTTGGCCGGTGGCGGCCAGGGTGGCCAGGGTGCGCCCGTGAAACGAGTCCAGGAGAGAGATCACTTCGTAGCGGTGCGCACCGTGCTTCTTCTGCGCGTGCCTCCGCGCCAGCTTGATGGCGGTCTCATTGACGGTGGCCCCGCAGTTGGCGAAGAACACCCGGTCCAGGCCGGAGAGAGCCGACAGCCGTCCGGCCAGGCTCACCATCGGCTCGGTGTAGAAGATGTTGGAGACGTGAACCAGTTCCGACATCTGGGCGCGGGCGGCCTCCGCCACCCTGGGGTTGGCGTGTCCGACCGCTACCACTGCCAGGCCGGTGAGACAGTCCAGGTAGGACCGACCTTCCCGGTCGAACAGCCAGACTCCCTGCCCCCGGGTGAACACCACCGGCGTCCGACCGTAGGCAGGGATGAGCTTGCGGTCGGCCTTCTCGATCCAGGCCGTGACTTCTGGGTTCACTGTTCTTCTCCTTCGTGATGGATGACCATGGTCCCTATCCCCTCGGGGGTGAACATCTCCAGCAGGAGAGCATGCTGGATCCGACCGTCCAGGACATGCGCCTGGGAGACGCCGCCCTTCATGGCTTCCACCACCGCCCGCAACTTGGGAAGCATCCCTCCCCGGAACCGGTCGACCATCATCACCAACTCCGGCAGGGTCATCTTGGAGATGAGCGTGGAGGCGTCGGCGGGATTGCGATACACCCCCTCCACATTCGTGAGGAACACCAACTTCTGCGCTCCCAGAGCGGCGGCTAGGGCGCCCGCCACGGTATCGGCGTTCAGGTTGTAGACCTTGCCGTCCAAACCCAGTCCCAACGGCGCCACCACCGGCGTCATCCCGCCATCCACCAGGAATTCAATCAAAGCCGGATTCACCTCGACCAGATCGCCAACCCTTCCCAGGCGGCTGTCCAGGCGGCGACAGCGGAACAGGCCCGCGTCCACGCCGTTCAAGCCCACCGCCCTGGCGCCACTGGTCTCCAGAAGGCGGGCGATCTCCCCGTTGACCTCTCCTCCCAACACCCTCCGGACCAACTCCATGGTGCGCGAATTGGTCACTCTCAGCCCGTCCACCCAGGTGGGCGCGATCCCCTCCCTCTTCATCGCTGCGGTGATCTGCGGCCCGCCTCCGTGAACCACCACCATCTTGATCCCCACCTGGGAGAGAAGAGCCACGTCCTTGGCGAAGGACTGGGCGAAATTCGGGTCATCCATCGCCGAGCCGCCGTACTTAACCACCACGACGGTCCCCGAGAATCGACGGATGTAGGGCAAGGCTTCCATGAGGATGGCCGCCTTCCCCATCGAAGAGGCGATGCGAGGCTTGAGGCGGGTGGGAGGACTGTGGCCGGTGGTCATGACGGCTCCCCGTTGAAGATGACGTATCCGGGGGTAAGGTCGCTGGTGAGAATCCGGGCGGTTCCCGGCCCTTCACCAACCGCCACGTCGACCTCGAAGTCTCCCGCCAACAGCGGCTCGACCGCGGACAGATCCACGCCGGTGTGGGTCCCTCCCCTTGCCACCGGCGTTCCCTGGTAGGTGATGTCTATCCGGGAGGCGTCCAGGGGCTCGCCACAGGCGCCGAGGGCGGCCACCAGCCGTCCCCAGTTGGGGTCTCCCCCGTAAAAGGAACAGCGCACCAGGTCGGAGTCGGCTATCGCCATCCCCATCCGACGAGCGGAGCCGTCATCGGGGGCGCCGCTCACCCGGATGGTCACCACGCGAGTGCAGTCCTCTGCGTCCGCCACGATGTCACGGGCCAGCTGCGCGCACACCTTTCGTACCCCTTCCGTCAACTCCTCCGGAGACGGCTCGATCCCCGAACGGCCGGAAGCCATGAGAATCACCGTGTCGTTGGTGGATTCGCATCCATCGATGTTGATGCTGTTGAAGGTCTCCTCCACCGCCTCGGAGAGCACCGCCCTCAGCCGTTGGACCGAAGAAACGGCGTCGGTGGTGATCACCGCCAGCATGGTGGCCATGCTGGGGCGGATCATCGCCGCCCCTTTGGCCATACCCCCGACCCGGAATCCCCCGGGACCGGAGACCGCCGCCTCCTTGATGAAGGTGTCGGTCGTCATGAGCCCGGCCGCAGCGTCCTTTCCCGCCGATGGGCTTGAAGCCGCCCGGGCGACGAGAAGCTGCATGGCGGGAAGGATCTTGTCCATGGGCAACTGGGGACCGATCGGCCCGGTGGAGCAGACCAGCACCTCGGTGACTTCGCACCCCACCTCCCCGGCGACCGCGGCGGCCATGTCGTAGGCGGCCTGGTCGCCGAGAACCCCGGTGGCTGCGTTGGCACAACCGGAGTTAAGCGTCACGCCGCGGATCGCTCCCCCCGAGACCTCCATGTGACGACGGGAGAGTCGCACCGGCGCGGCGGCCGCACTGTTCTGGGTGAACACCGCCGCGGCCGGCGCCGGCTCTTCGGCGATCACCACGCTCAGGTCCGGAGCGCCGGAGGGCTTGATCCCCGCCGCCACGCCCGATGCCCGAAATCCCCTGGGGAAGGTGACGCTCATGGCATCCACCCGGTGGTGTCCAGGCCGGTTGCCTCCTCCAGGCCGAATACCAGGTTGGCGGCCTGGACGGCCTGCCCGGCGGCCCCCTTCAAGAGATTGTCCAGGGCAGCCTGTGCGATGACCATCCCGGTGTGGGAATCGAAGAAGGCCGTGACCAGCGCGCGGTTTGATCCCGCCACCCATCGTGTCTGGGGGGGACGATCGACAACGTCCACCAACCGACGGCCCTCGTACGCCTTTCCGAGCATTCCCAGAAGGTCCTCCCGGTCTCCCGGGGGATCGGCGGCGGGCATGGTCACCGTGGCCAGCAGTCCCCGCTGGATGGGAAGCAGATGGGGAGTGAACGTGACCCGGGTGGAAACCCCGGCCATCTCCATACCCATCTCGATCTCGGGCCGGTGCCGGTGGGCCGCAACCTTGTAGGCCTGTGCTCCTTCCGCCACCTGTCCGAACATCAAGTCCGGCTGGACTGACCTGCCCGCCCCCGAGACGCCTGACAGGCAGTCGGCCACCACCGGGCCCGAGGTCAACCCGCCCGCCAGCAGCGGGACGGATGCAAGCATCACGGCGGTCGGATAGCAGCCCGGCAGGGCGACCCTCCGGGCCCCTTCCAAGCTGAACAACTCCGGCAGGCCATACCGCCACTCGCCGAGGCGCTCGGGAGCCGGATGGGGAGCGCCATAGGCATTCTCATAGCGCTGCTGTGTGTCGAACCGGTAGTCAGACCCCAGGTCGAACACGGCTGTGCCTCTCTCCGCCAACTCGTGCCCCAACTCATAGGACGCCCCGTGGGGCAGGGCCAGGAACGCCGCATCCACCGAGGGAACGTTCTCGGCAGTCGTGGAGGACAGCCGCCGATCGCCCTCGGAGAGGTGAGGATGCACCTCCCCCAGCGGGGCGCCGGCCCGGCTGTGGGCGCCCATCCACACCAGGTCGAAGGCCGGGTGGGCATCCAGCAGTCGGATCAACTCCCCACCGGCATACCCGGAGGCGCCGATCACCGCCGCCGTCAGTGTCATTTGAAGTCAGTCTCTTGCATCGGGACAACTATATACGAATATGCGCATATTGCCAAAGCCGGTTACGGGCTCCGGGAATTCTCCTCGTGCCCGAGCGGATACAGGTCTCGTTCAGGCATGGGGGGCGGCAGCGGATCGTAGAGCCAGGATTCCACCAGTTCCCGCGCCGGGGCGCCCCCGGTTTGCTCCACCAGCGACAGGAAGTCGGCAGTTGTTGCGTTTCCGTAGCGATGGGTGTCGTGCCAGGTCCTGAGCATCGCGAAGAAAGACGCGTCGCCCAGGTAGTCGCGGAGAGCGACCAGGGTGAGCGCTCCCCTTCCATACACCGAATAGTTGAAGAGGTCGTCGGCGGGAGGCAGGCCGGGGGGATAGAACTGGCGGACCGCCATGGCGGTCGCCCTCTCGATGGCGTCGGTCGTGTCGCCCGACAGGAAGAACTCCCCGGAGAACAGCCTGTAATTGTTGGCCACCTCCCGGTCGTAGTCGATCACCCCCAGGATCTCTTCCGTCCAGAGCCACATCGACAGCGTGGCGGGGCCCTCGTTGAGCCAGATGTCGCTCCAGTCCGCCACCGACACCGAGTTGCCGAACCACTGGTGAGCGAGTTCGTGCACCACAACGTCCTCCCGCACCAGCGTTAGGTCGTATGTGGGAAGGGTCTGGTGCTCCAGGGCCAGCCCCAGTCCGGCGTCGACCACCATGGCCCCCAGGGTCTCGAACGGATAGGGCCCGAAGAGTTCGGACAGGAAGCGCACCATGTGATGCTGGTCGGTGAAGGGATCGAGCAGCTCGGTGTCCAGGTCCTCGGGATACCATGTGGTGATCTCCAGGCCCAGGGGGTCGGGCTCGGAACGGGACGCAAACTGCCCGATGCCGAGGGGGATCAGATAGGGGGCCACCGGGTGTTCCATCGACCACCGGAACGCTGTGTACTGCTCCGTCTCCCGCACCTCCTCCAGAACCCCACCCGAAACAGCCGTCCACCCCACGGGGACCTCCACCTCCACGGTTACCAGCGCCTTGTCCAGGGGATGGTCATTGAAAGGCGCCAAGGCGGCAGAGCCGTCCGGCTCGTTCATCATGAAGAAGATCTCCTCTTCTGTGGACCAACGGCCACCGGAGGTGAAGCCCTCAATCGCCCGGGCCGGCCGGGAGGCCACCACCCCGTGGTAGGAGACGACCACCGTCATCGGCTCTCCCTCACCGATCGCCCGGGCTGGTACGACGATCAACTCCTCGGAGACTTGCTCGTAGTCCGCCGACGCGCCGTTGACCGTCACTGCCTCGGTCTCCATACCGAAGAAGTCCAGGCTGAACAGGTCGAGATCGGCGGTGGCCACGGCCGCGATGGTGGATGATCCCGAAAGCCGGCCCGTCTCCGGGTCGAAGCGGAACTCGATCAGGTAGCTCCCCACGTCATAACCGGAGGCGCCGAGGGTCGGGTACAGGCTGTCGCCGATCCCCTCCCTTCCCAACGCCTGCAGACGCTCCCACAGAGTGGGCTCCGGCGGAATGGTGGTGGTAGTAGTAGTTGTGGGAGCGGTGGTGGTGGTAGTCGTCGTCGTGGTCGGAGACGAGGTGGTGGTAGTCGATGTTCCGGCTGAAGTGGTGGGAGCGGTGGTGGTGGGCGGGGCGGTGGTGGTGACGGCGCCGGTTGTTGAAGTGGTGACGGTGGGGGTCTCGCCATCGACTCGGCCCGCGGTGTCCGGAGGGGCGACTGCAGGGTCCCCCCCCCCCGCAGGAGGCGAAGACCACCAGGCCTCCCAGCAACGCCCCGACCGCGATCAGCCTCTTCATGCCGGAGGAGGAGGGCCCGGGTCATCCCATCCCTGGTCTATCGCCCACGCACGGGCGAGCGCCAGTGCCTCGTGGTCTGAATAGGGACCCTCCTCTATGCGCTTCTCCAGGAGGATCTTCATGATCTCGCCCACCTTCGGACCCGGGGAAATCCCCAGATAAGACATGATCCGGTAGCCGTTGACCGGCGGACGGAGACGCTCCAGGTCCTCCTTCTCCCTGAGCTCCGCGATACGCTGCTCCAGCTGATCGATCCGACTCTGGATAGCGGCGGCTCGTCGCCGGTTGACGGTGGTCACGTCGCAACGAACCAACTCGTTCAGGTCCTCCAGGAGCGGCCCGGCGTCCCGCACGTAGCGACGCACCGCCGAATCCGACCAACCCATCCTCAGCGTGTGGGGACGCAGATGCAACTCCACCAGCCGCGCCACGTCGTCTATGACCGCCCGTCGATACCTCAGTTCCTCCAAACGGCGGCGGGCCAGCCGGGCGCCCACCACCTCGTGATGATGAAAACTGACCCCCTTGGATCCGTACGTGCGGGTGTCGGGCTTGCCTATGTCGTGGAGCAGGCAGGCCAGCCGCAACACCAGTCGCGGGGAGGCCTTCTCCACCACCGCCAAGCTGTGGGCCAAAACGTCCTTGTGACGGTGGCGGGGATCCTGTTCCATCTCCAGGGAGGAGAGCTCGGGCAGGAAGTGCTCGGCCAACCCGGATCTCACCAGACCCAGCAGGGCGTCACGGGGATGCGGGGCGGTGAGCAGCTTGCTGAGTTCGTCCCTGATCCTCTCGGCCGACACTATCTGGAGACGACCCGCCATCTCGGCCACGGCCTGCAGGGTGGGCGCGGCGGGTTGGAACTCCAGCGTCGCCCAGAAACGAAAGAGGCGAAGCATCCGCAGCGGATCGTCGGCGAAGGTCTTCTCCGGGGAGGTGGGGGTGGTTAGGACCCGCCGGGCAAGATCGGCAAGTCCTCCGAACGGATCGACCATCTGGGCGTCGGGAACCTTGATCGCCAAGGCGTTCACGGTGAAGTCCCTCCGCTCGAGGTCCTCTTCGATGGTGTTGGAGAAAGAGACCTCCGGATGACGGCTGTCGGTGCGATAAACATCCCTCCGGAAGGTGGTTATCTCAAGGGTGTTTCCCTCCTTTATGCCCGCCACTGTCCCGAAGGCCTCGCCGGTGGTGTAAACCTTCTCGGCCCAGCCTTCAAGAATCGCCTTGATCTGCGGTGGGCGGGCGTCGGTGGCGAAGTCGTACTCGCTGCCTGAGCCAGGATTGGCGTGGGCCAGGAAGGCATCCCTCACCGTGCCTCCCACCAGGTAGAGCTGGTGGCCGAACTCCGCGAAGCGGCGGCCCAGCAGACCGGGGATCTGCCCGGCGGCCAACAACCACGTCAGTCTTTCAGGGATCACCGGCTCAATGTTGGTAGGCATCGATCCGCAATCGCTCAGAGTTTTGGCCCTTCACCCCGACACCCGGTCATGGATGTCCACCAGTCTCTCCAATGCGCGGTGGCCGCCGGTCGACGACATCTGGGTGGGAGTCGAACTCTCATAGGGCCTGCCAGCCATTCCCAGGAGCATTGCCTGGGTGGACCCCGCAATGGCATCCAAGTCATAGCCGCCTTCAAGGAAGACCAGGATCCGGTTGGAGGCAACGATTTTCAACAACTGTTCAGCCATGAAGTGGTAGTCGCCTTCAGTCAATCGCAGACCTGCCAAAGGGTCCAGGTGATGGGCGTCGAACCCGCAACTCACGAGAATCCAATCGGGGGCATATCGGCGCAGGCGTGGGATCACCATCTCCCGGAAGAGCCTCCTATACACGTCACCGCCCGTCCCGGCCGGCAGCGCCGCATTGATGGTGTATCCCTTCCCCGGTCCCGCACCCACCTGGTCGAGAGCCCCTGTGCCCGGGTAGTAGGGCCACTGATGGGCGCTGATGTAGAACACCTCGGGATCGTGTTGGAACTCGGCATCCGTTCCGTTGCCGTGGTGCACATCCCAATCGATGATCGCCACCCGGCGCCCCCGGCCCTGGAGATACCGGGCGGTTATCGCGGCGTTGTTGAACAGACAGAATCCCATCGCCCGATCTCGAAGCGCATGGTGACCGGGGGGGCGCACCGCCAAAAGGGCCACCGAATCCGTTTCTCCCTCGAGAAGCCGGACCGCCTGCGGTCCCGATCCCGCGGCGCGAACAGCCGCTTCCCACGAATCGGGACCTGCCGCCGTGTCAGGATCGAACCGGCCCCCTCCAGCCGCGATCACGTCACGGACACCGGAGATGTAGGCGGGATTATGGGCCAGTCCCAGGAGGTGATCATCGGCTTCCGGCGGTTCCACCCGTTCGGTCTCGAGGCCCGAGGCAACCACTCCCCGCTCGACGGCCCCCAGCCGGGCCGGTCGTTCCGGGTGATGGGGTCCGGCCTGGTGCCGGTAGAAAGCGGGATGGGTCAGGTAGAGAACTCTCACGATCGCATCAGATAGTCTGGCGCGACGGCCCTCCCCTTTGGAACCTTCGGGTCGATAATCTTCGAGTAGAACCGATGCCGCCCCCCCTACCCGAACGTTATCGCCTCGAGGTTCGCCTGGGCAGAATCGAGGGCGTCGAAGAGTGGCTGGCCACCGACACGGTGTTGGACCGGCCCGTACAACTGCGGGTGCTCGGCCCGGAGACGGCCCCTTCTCTGCGGGAGGAGTACCTCCAGGCCGTGCGCCTCTCGACTGTGGCCGCTCATCCCAATCTGCTTTCCGTTTACGATGCGGGCTCGGTCCCGGGGGGAGTTTTCGCCGCCTACGAGTGGACCGGAGGGGCGGCCCTGTCACACCGGCTGGCGGCCGGGGCCAAACCGAGCCCTGCCGAGTTCCAACCGAACGCCGCCGGCCTGGCCGGGGCGCTGGCCACCCTGCACGAAGCGGGAATCGTCCACGCCCGGATCAGTCCCGACACGATCTATTACTCGGTGGACCATCCAGCCAAACTGGGAGGAGTAGGGCCGCCCAACGAGGAAAGCACCTTCACCAGCGATGTGGTGCAACTGGTCGACACCCTGGAGCAATGGGCCATCGGCAAGACATCGCGCGGTCTGCCCCTCTCGGAATTGGTGGATGGCATTGCCCCCGCCATTGATGACATACTCGCCGACGCCGCCGCCGGGCAGCTGACCTCGTCGGAGTTGGCGGGCCTCCTGGCGGCGGCGCCCGCCACCATAGCCTCCTCCTCCCGGACGCCCGGCGCTTCCCGGGTCGGGGCGTGGCTGACCACTGCCCTGATAGTGACTGCGGTGGGGCTGGTTGGTATGGGCACCCTGCTGTCAGCCGGTTCTGTTTCACCTCCACCTCCCCAGGAATCAACCACCACCCTCACCCTCACCCCGCAAACGCCCACCGTCACCGACGCCGCCCCTCCATCAACCATCCCCTCTCCGGAGCCGGTTGCCCCTCCCGCTCCGGTACTCGCCCCGACGCCGCCCACTCTGTTGGACGTCCCGGTCGTGTTTACTCTCGACCCCTACGGGGGCGGAGGAGAAATGGACCACCGCCTGGGGTTCCTGGTGGATGGAGACCGTGACACCACCTGGCGTACCGAGCGTTATTACGACCCGCTCTCGCTGATCAAGGCGGGCGTCGGACTGGTGATGACGCCTCCTGCCGGCGCGCGACAACTCGAACTCTGGGGCATCACCCCTGGAACCGTTTACACCTTGTCCTGGGCGGAGTCACCCAACGCTTCCCTGAGCGAATGGAGTCCGGTGGCCACCGGACAAACCACTTCCGGCGCCTTCTTTCTCACCTTGCCTCATCACCCGGACGGCTCCTGGCTGCTGTGGTTCACCGAGCTGCCTTATGTGGGTCCCGAGAACTATTCAACTTCGATCGCCGAAGTCCGCTTCTGGGGATGATTAGCGTTAGTAACGGTGGCTGATATTTGGTAACAATGGACCGGGTGGCGCTCGGCTGCTTGATTAGCGCATAAGCCGACGGCGAACCTCGCTAGCCTCTTTGTCGCTGTGCAATTCGAAGACCTGCCCACTCGATTCGCTGATGCACTCGAAGCGGCGGCCAGTCGGGTGCGGGCCATGACCGCCGATCGGATGGAGGGTTGGCTCCGCACAGCCATGTTCCTCGGGATTGCGGCTGTGATCGGCGCTACCGGCCTGGTCTTCCTGCTGATCACCGCCCACCGAGCTCTGTCGATCGGCTTGGGCGCGGCAGGCTCGCTGGCCACCCTGGGGGGACTATTTCTTATCGCCGGGCTGTTTATATGGAACAGGGGATCAACCCATCCGCGAGGTCGAGAATGAACGACATTCACAACGTGCTGATTATCGGAGGCGGGCCGGCCGGCTACACCGCCGCGCTGTACGCCGCCCGCGCCGAGTTGGCCCCGTTGGTGCTAGAAGGCAGCACGCCCGGTGGCCAACTGATGATCACCACCGACGTGGAGAACTACCCTGGCTTTCCCGAGGGGGTGCTGGGTCCCGAGATCATGGAGAAGTTCCGAGCCCAGGCTGAACGGTTCGGCGCCCAACTTCTCACCGAAGACGCCACCGCCGTCGACTTCTCCACCACGCCCCTCCAAGTAGTCACCAATGGCAAGGTCCACCTATCCCACACCGTGATCATTGCCACCGGAGCCAGCGCCAAATGGCTGGGCGTGCCGGGCGAAGAGCGGCTCACCGGACGGGGAGTCTCGGCCTGCGCGACCTGTGACGGCTTCTTCTTCAAGGACAAGGACCTGTTGGTGGTGGGCGGCGGCGACTCCGCAATGGAGGAGTCCCTATTCCTCACCAAGTTCGCTTCCTCCGTTACGATTGCCCACCGCCGTGACGAATTCCGCGCCTCCGCCATAATGGCGCGGCGCGCTCTGGCGAACCCCAAGATCGGGGTGGCGTGGAACACCGTTGTCGAAGAGATCCACGGCGAGGAACAGGTGACCGCCGTCACCCTGGTCGACACTGTCAGTGGAGAAGCCAGACAGCAGTCGATCAACGGAGTGTTTGTGGCGATCGGTCATCGACCCAACACCGAGTTGTTCTCCGAGTGGGTAACCTTGGATGAGCGCGGCTATATCACTCTCGCCAATGCAGGTGGCACGGCCACTTCTGTGCCGGGAGTCTTCGCTGCGGGTGATGTGGCTGACCCGATATATCGTCAGGCCGTCACCGCGGCGGGGACCGGGTGCCAGGCCGCTCTGGACGCTGATCATTATCTTCAAAACACCGTCGGGCTGTAGTCGGCCCGGTCAAGAAAGGAATTAACAACCGATGGCGGACAACCTTCTCACTATCACCGACCAGAATTTCCAGGACGTCATCTCGGGCGACCGGCCCGTGCTGGTCGACTTCTGGGCCGAATGGTGCGGTCCCTGCCGATTGATCGCTCCCCACCTCGAGGCGCTCGCCACAGACCATCCCGACCAGTTGGCTGTCGCCAAGCTGAACATAGACGAGAACCCTCAATCGCCCGCCAGCTACGGCGTGATGAGTATCCCCACCCTCATCTTGTTCAAGAATGGGGAAGAAGTGCAGCGTATAGTGGGTGCGCGTCCCAAAGAGTGGCTCTATAAGAACATAAAAGAGCATCTCTGACCCTGGCGCCGGGGGTTGCCGCCTGCCCAGGCGGTTCCTTTCTATCCTGATGAAACAAGGGCAGTATTCTGCGATCACCAGGTAACCGATGCGCCGCTATCAGCTAGGCAATTCCGGAGAGGGCGTCAGGGAGATACAGGAACGTCTCTCGGCGCTCGGTCACAGTTGCGACCGGGACCGGCCCGGCGAATTCGGAGAAGCCACTCTGGCAGCGGTAAAGGCGTTCCAGCAGACCCGAAGCCTGCCCACCACGGGAGTGGTGGGACAGGAATCCTGGAGGGCGCTGTACGAAGCCGGTTACCGGCTGGGCGACCGCCTGCTCTTTCTGCGGCGGCCCATGTTGCGCGGGGACGACGTCGCTGAACTACAGAGTCGGCTGGATGCGTTGGGGTTCGACACCGGCAAGCCCGACGGCATTTTCGGCCCGCAGACGGAGCGGGGCCTGCGGGACTTCCAGTTCAACCGGGGTCTGGCGATCGATGGAATCTCCGGACCTGAGGTGATAACCGAATTGCGATTGGTGGCGCGCGGCGAGTTGCGGGCCGGTCGGGTGACCCTACGGGAGCGGGAGTGGCTCCGGTCGCGGCCCTCCACCCTGGTCGGCGCCCGAATCTACTTCGACCCGGCCTGTCGCACCCAGGAGGAGGCCTCCGTGAGCTGGGAGGCGGCCACCGCGGCATCGATAGCGCTTCAACAAGGGGGCGGGACGCCGATCCTCTCCCGTGGGGTGGACAGCACCTTCCCGGAGCGGGTGCGGGCACGGAGAGCCAATCGCATGGGGGCGGACCTGATCATCTCCTTCCAACTCTCGGGCCGCCCAACCGGGGTCATCAGCTACTTCGCCACCTCGCAGAGCCACAGCGTCGCCGGCAAATTGATCGCTTCCTGCCTGGCCAAGGCTATGCAGTTGGAGGTGGTTGGCCAGGCCACGGCCATCCTCAAGG
This sequence comes from Acidimicrobiia bacterium, assembly GCA_965209025.1. Classification (GTDB taxonomy): domain Bacteria; phylum Actinomycetota; class Acidimicrobiia; order Spongiisociales; family ZC4RG35; genus Bin76. The sequence goes on from CBDBPZ010000002.1 coordinate 122,494, forward strand.
ACACGCGGTCGCCGGCAGTGGTGATCGCCGTTCCCGACCTGGGCGCCACTACTGGAGAGGCCGCGGTGCTAGGCCTCAAACTGTTCTTCGAGACCTCGATCTCCTGATCTCCCCTCCATAGACGGCGTTGGGGGTAAATTACACTGTTGTAATTCTCTGTATTTGCAATCCATGCCTTCGACCCCTACCGCCGTTGTGTTTCACGTGAAACATCCTCTCGGCTTGCCTTCCGCAGGCGCGATCCCGCTTTCTCGGGGATGTTTCACGTGAAACCATGACCCAAATGGCCAGCCAGCACGGACTGGACACCGTCCGGAGAGCTGCCCACTGGGCGGGGATCACCCTAGCCGCCCGCCAACTGGATCTTCTGGAGGACCTTGCCCACTGGCTGGTGGCAGAGGCAATCCCGGCGGGAGGCCTGGGACCGGCAGAAGGATCGGTGGTGTATTCCCGACATATCGCCGATTCTCTCCTATTCGCGGCCCCCTGGCGCTCTCGACAAGGCTCGCCACCCACCGTCCTTGACATAGGATCCGGTGTGGGACTTCCTGGCCTGCCTCTGTCCATTTGTTTGCCCTCCAGCCGCGTGACCCTACTGGAGCGGTCGGTCCGGCGCGCCGACCTAGCCCGGCGTGCGGTGCGCCTCCTGGGTTTGGAGAACGTCGAAGTGGCCTCAACACAGACGCGGCAATGGAAAACCGCCGCCGACCTGTTGGTCTGCCGCGCGGTAAGTTCCCCCGACCGCCTGAAAGGGGACCTCCACCGGCTGCTCTCTCCCACAGGAGTCGCCGTGATCGGCGGTTCGCATCGCTCGCGGCCCGTCTATCAGGGGTTCTCAACCTGGCGGGTGCCGTCCAATATCCTTGGAAACCCGGTTTGGCTCCTTATCATGGAAAAAACATGACCTCTGCCTTGATCGCCATCACCAACCAAAAGGGCGGAGTAGGCAAGACCACTACGTCAGTCAACCTCGGCGCCGCCTTGGCCGGCTTGGGCGAATCCGTACTAGTCCTGGACCTGGACCCACAATCCAACGCCACCTCGGGGTTGGGCCTCAACCATGAAGAGGTTGCTGTCTCCATTTATGACGTCCTGCTCAAAGACACACCGGTCGAGGACGCCATCGAGCCAACCACGGTAAGAAACCTCTTTCTCCTACCTTCTACCCGTCATCTTGTGGATGCCAACATAGAACTGGTCCCCATGATGGCCAGAGAACAAAGGCTGCGTAATTGTTTGAGGGCGATCGACGGTCACTATTCCTATATCTTGATCGACTGTCCCCCTTCCTTGGGCCTTCTCACGGTGAATGCCCTGACTGCTGCTCGATTTGTCATGATTCCGATGCAGTGCGAGCAATACGCCCTCGACGGCCTGGTGGAGTTGAGTCGCACCATCGAGATGGTTCGCTCCGCTCTCAACCCCTCCCTGGAACTCCTCGGGGTTCTCTTGACCATGATGGACGGCAGGACACGTCTTTCCAGAGAAGTATCCGAACAGGTGAAGGACCACTTCGGCGACCGGGTCTTTCGCAGTTACATCCCTCGTAGGGTTCGGCTGGCCGAGGCGGCGTCCTATGGGGAGCCCATCGACATCTTCGATCACATGAACCGGGGCGCCATCGCCTACAGGAGACTGGCGGAGGAACTCCGTGACCGTCTCAAAACAAAGGGGGCATTGCAACCATGACCAGCCGTCGAGGAGGACTTGGCCGGGGCTTGAGCGCCCTGATTCCAACCGGCGAGCCAGCCTCCGTTTCACCATACCGGGAGATTCCCATCAACCAGATCCGTCCCAACCCCGCCCAGCCCCGCTCACATCATGACGAGGAGACGCTACGGGGCTTGGCCCGCTCCATCATTGAGGTAGGTGTGCTACAACCCGTCGTGGTTCAGGAGAACGATGACGGCTACACCCTCATCTCCGGAGAGCGTCGCTGGCGGGCCGCACAACTGGCAGGCCTTCAGAGTATCCCCGCCATGCTTCGCCAGGCCGATGAGACCGGCGCTCTCACACAGGCGCTCATCGAGAACCTCCAACGAGAGGACTTGACTCCGTTGGAGGAAGCCTCCGCCTACCGGAACCTCATCGAACAACACGGTCTCACCCAGCAGGAGGTAGCCCACCGGGTAGGTAAAGGGCGGGCCACAGTGGCCAACAGCATCCGCCTCCTCCGCCTGCCGCCGCCCATTCTCGAGCTATTGGAGACTGGACAGCTCACTGCCGGGCATGCGCGAGCGCTTCTCTCGGTGTCCGACCCCAAGTACGCCGCTCACATCGCCAAACGGGCGGTGGCGGAGGGATGGACGGTTCGCCAGGTAGAAGAAGCGGTCAATGCGCGGGCGCCCCGCAAACGGACCTCGCGCGCCACCAGGACCCCCCGGCCTGCGCAGATCGTCGAATTGGAGACGAGGCTCACCGACCAGTTGGGTCTCCCCGTCGCCATCAGCTACGGGAACCAAAAGGGGAGCGTGAAGGTCGGGTTCAACTCGATTGACGATTTGCAACGAGTCTTCGCCAAGCTGATCGCCCCCTGACCTCGGGCGTAACCCAACCCCCTCCCACTAGCAACCGAGTGTGGTATTAGCTCGCGTCATCCTCCACATAAGCTATTACTACATAACGTTGTGGCGCTTCGCCCTCTGAAAAAGAGCGTACATTATCGTGTTTGCCTACCGTGTCGTGAATGACCTTGCGGTCAGCAGCATTCATTGGCTCGAGCATCAGTTCCCCCCCTTCGGCGTTCACCTGCTCGATCAGGCCGGCCGCGTAGATAGCCAGAGCCTCCCGCCGGCGCATCCCGTACCCGGCGACATCCACCCGGAGTCGGGCCGATCCGCTGGTCTTGCGCTTGATGACCGACTTGGCCACAGTGTGGAGAGCCTCGATGCCGCTGCCCCGCGGACCCACCAGAGGCTCCGTCTCTTCACCCTTGACTTCCAAGGTAACCAGATCGTCAGCCAGCGTGGTCTTCACCTCCCCATCCATGTCCACCGCCTCCAATAGGCCCACCACAAAGCTCTTTGCCACTCAGCCTGCTCATCCACGGACGCAGGAGCCTTTTTCTTGGTAGGTTGCCCGCGCCCTCCGGCCGGCTTCTTGGCCTGCCTCCTCTGGGAACCACGCGCCGGGGCCTGCTTCTGCCGCTTGGGTCTACTGTCCTGCTGGCGTCCCGATTTGGATTTCTCGCCCCGGCCCCCTCGCCCCCGGCGACGCTTGGCCGGCTTGCGCTTGGCGCGCACGATGGCGTCCTGCCGGCCCACTCCCAGGAATCCTCGGGCCGGTTCCTGCAGTATCTCCCACTCCACACGGTTCCGGTCCTTGAGGCCTAGCTCCTCCAAGGCAGCCTGCTCGGCCAACTCCACCGTTCGGGCTCGTACTTCTATCAGTTCCATTTCAATTCCTCCTCTTCCTCCTCCTCGATTTTCTGGCCGAATGGGAGTGTGGCTGGGCTGAGGACGGGGGATCTCCCTCGCCCGGTTTCTCCTCCGAACCCAGCCCTGGGGGCGGTTCCGGCCGACCGTCCATCCAATTGATAGCGATTTGCTGGCTCAGGCGAACCAGGTTGGAAGTTGTCCAATAAAGCAACAACCCCGCGGGAAAGTTCCACGAGATGAAGCCCAGGAAAAGCGGCATGATGCGGGTGAACATCTGCATTTGCCGCCTCTGCCGGTCCCCCGCCACAGAGACCTGGTCGCGCTGGGTGTACCACTGCTGAATGTATTGAATGGTGATCATCAGGATCATGGTGCCCAGGTAGGGGAGCGCCGCCACCAGTCCTGTGGTGGTCGCTTGGGCGGGACTCAAAGCCAAGTCCATACCGACGAAGATGGCCTCCTCTGCCCGGATGGCCTCCCACAAAGCGCTCCCGGGAGGGACAGGGGAAAAGTCGGTGTGCAGACCGGTGGGATCGTTCAACACCCGAAAGATGGCAAACAGGATGGGGGACTGGACCAGCAACGGGCCCAAACACCCGAGCGGTGAAGCCCCGTGCTCACGTTGCAACTCGGTCATCCGACGCTGCATCTCCTCGCGTTGATCCCGGTAATCCCGGCGGATGCGCTGCAACTCGGGCTGGATCTGCATCATCGCCCGGCTGGACCGGGTCTGTTTCAAGGTGAGAGGAAACAGCAAGGTGTTGATCACCACCGTCACCAGGATGATCGCTATGCCGAAGCTGGGAATGAAGTCGTATGAGATAGCAAAAGACCAACCCAGCCCCTCCTTGATCCAATCCCACAGGGTCCACCAGGGGTCTAGCACGTCTCCACACCTCCGGCCGGGACCGGCACCGGATCATATCCGCTCGATCCGAAGGGTTGACAGCGCAACAATCGACGCCCCGTCAAGAAAACCCCCTTACCAACGCCAAACCTCTCGATGGCGGTCCTGGCGTACGCCGAACAGGTGGGAAGGTAGCGGCAACGGCGCCCGAAGGCCGGGCTTATCCGTTCCTGATAGAGCCTTAGCGCGCCTAACAGCACCCTTGCGGGCCGACTGCGTGTCTTCTGCTCAGGTTGTGCTCTCATTTTTGAATCACCGTTTCCAGTGCGGCTCTCAGCCACTTCACCAACGTTCGGAAGGGGACCTCCGCCACTTGCCGGGTGGCCACGATCACATAATCACGGCCCGGAGGCAGACCGACTTCCGCCAAAGCGGCGCGTAGACGTCGCTTTGCACGATTGCGGACCACGGCCGTTCCAACCCGGCGACCGGCCACCAGGCCAATCCCTGTCCGATCTGTGGTATTCGGCACCGAGATGACGCTTAGGCCGCCCACCCGGCACCGCTTGCCTCGCGAGAATACCAAGCGAAAATCCCTGGAAGTTCGCAGCGACTGGTAACGCGGGACTATCTTCAGGCAGCCAGCCGTCTGCGACCCTTGTGTCTCCGGGACCGAATTACGGCCCGGCCCCCGCGGGTGCGCATCCGATGACGAAATCCGTGCCGCCGCTTGCGACGGCGAACCTTAGGTTGATAGGTCCTTTTCATTTATCGAACCTGCAGACTGTCGACAGCCTTGACAAGGCTATCGCAGGAGCCCGCGGAAGTCAAGACGATACGGCCCCGCTTCAGGTAGGGAGGACCGGAACAAAGTGGCGATTCGCGGAAATCGGGCCAAAAACCTCCCGGCGCCCAGATAATTACAACAGTGTCATTATATGTTTGTGACCACGACCCCAAGCTCGTCGAGGATTGGTTCCTCCTAGGCTCACGATGACCGCCTAAGAACATGTCCTACGCCCGGAAGGCAGTCCTGCCATGACGAGACATCTCACGCTGGCGGAGGCCGGCAGACGCATCCGGCCTGCCGACCGAAACGCCATGATGCGAGCACGATCGCGGCAGTCGACTCTAACCAAGCCCGAAGGAGCTCTCGGTCTTCTGGAGGACATCTCGATCCGACTGGCCGGCATGTTCGGCGACGAACGCCCCTCGATAGGCGGCAAGACGGTGATTGTGGCGGCCGCCGATCACGGTGTCACTGCCCAGGGCGTCACCGGGTATCCGCAGGAGGTGACCTCGCAGATGGCTCTCAACTTCCTCTCGGGTGGAGCTGCCGTGAGTGTAATGGCCAACATGTTGGGAGTGCGCCAGATAGTGGTGGACGCCGGGATAGCCGGCCCGGCGTTGCCGCGCCACACCGACCTGCGCTCCATTCGCGTGGGGAGAGGCACCGGGGACATAAGCCTCGGCCCTGCCATGTCACGCGACCAGGCGATCCGCTGCGTGGAAGCGGGCATCAGACTGGCGGTCGAAGTGGCGACCAGGGAAGGCTCACACCTGATAGCAACCGGCGATATGGGAATTGGAAACACGACCTCCTCGAGCGCGGTGACCGCCGCAATCACCGGTCGTCCACCGGAGGAGACCACCGGCGCGGGGACGGGACGCACCCGCACCGAACTCCTCCACAAGACCGGCGTGGTCCGTCGGGCCCTGCAGGTAAACGATCCTGATCCCGCCGATCCGTTGGACGTGCTCGCCAAGGTCGGCGGGTTCGAGATCGGTGTGCTGGTCGGCGTCATTCTGGGCGGCGCCGTCATGCGCTGTGCGGTACTGCTGGATGGCTTCATCTCCGGGGCTTCCGCTCTATTGGCCCAAGGCCTGTGCGGGGCCGCGCGGGACTACATGATTGCATCCCACCGGTCGGCCGAGCAGGGCCATGAAGCGGTGTTGTCTCACCTAGGCTTGGAGCCCCTGCTGGATTTCAATATGCGTCTGGGAGAGGGAACTGGAGCGGTGCTTGCCATCCCGATCGTGGAGGCGGCCGCTGCCTGTCTGTCCCGAATGGCCACCTTCGACCAGGCCGGGGTCTCCAACCTCCCAGATGGCAGGCAATCGTGAGCGGGCTTCGCTCAGCATTGGGCTTCCTGACAATCTTTCCTGTCGGTTCCGGCCACAGAAAGGACACCCGGGGGCTCGCTACGGCCCGTGGTTGGTTCCCGGCCGTCGGGGTGCTGCTTGGCATTGGCCTGGCAGGCATCGATCTCCTGTTGCGTTGGGTCTACACGGCGGGATCCGCCGCCGGCGTCGACGTCCAGGTTCCCGGTGGCGTCCTCAGCGGCGTAGTCCTGGTGGTGGCCTTGGTCGCCATGACTCGCGCCCTCCACCTGGATGGGTTCATGGATACCTGTGACGCCCTCCTGGGTGGTTCCAGCCCGGAGCGCCGCCGCCGGATTCTCAAGGATCCAGGGGTGGGAGCCTTCGCAGTGGCGGGGGTGGTGTGTTTGCTCCTCCTCAAGGTCGCGGCCGTCTCGGCCCTGCCGGACCAAGTCCGTCCGTGGATATTGATCCTGGTCCCCTGCATCTCCCGAGGAGGAATGCTGCTGATAATGGAGACGTTTCCTTACGTCGGGGGAGATGGTCTGGGTGCTGCATTCCTCAAGCGGTCGGGCCGGTGGCAGTTGATCTTCGGTACCACCCTCGCGTTGCTGGCCGGCATCGCGCTGGCGGGACCGTGGAGTCTTGTCTTACTTGCCCTGGCCGTTCTCACGGCCTGGTCGATCGGAGCCTTTGCCAACAGACTGTTGGGAGGCGTAACCGGTGACATCTATGGAGCCGTCAACGAAACCGTGGAGGCCGTCGCCTTCCTTTGCGCTGCTCTGCTGAGCGTAGGGGCGCCGAATGTGCTGATCCCGCCGTGGTATCCGTGAAGGGGGACATAACTTTCATCCTGGGTGGGGTCCGCTCGGGAAAGAGCGCCACCGCCGAGCGGTTGGCCCGCAGCGGCGACCGCGTGCTGTTCGTCGCCACCGCCGAGGCCCTGGATGAAGAGATGGATAGGCGCATCCGAATCCACCGACAAAACCGGCCCACCGCTTGGGACACCCTGGAGGAACCCCGGGCACTTGTCCCGGTCCTGCAACCGCGACTCGCCCACTACGACGTTTTTCTGATCGACTGCATAACCATGTGGGTAAGCAATCTGCTGTTGGCGACGGACGGCCATCCCGACGCCGAACGCCGCGTGGTGGTGGAGACCCGGCGACTCCTCGATCTGATGCGGGATTCCCAAGTCGCCTGGATCGTGGTCAGCAACGAGGTAGGTATGGGCATCGTCCCGGCCTCGCCTCTCGGAAGGGTGTTCCGCGACGCCCTGGGCCGGGTCAACCAGATGATCGCCGCCCGGTCCAGCCGGGTACTCCTGATGGTGGCGGGGTTGTCCTTCGAAGCGCCGCTCTCCCCCGAGTGACAAACCGGGTCGACGCGCCTGGTAAGGGCCCTTTGACGTCAGCCGCGCCAGTCCACCCTCTTTCGACAAAGCCCCTTTGTCATTTTGTAAAAAGCAGTGAAAACAACCTGTTTTGTGGCAAAAAAGATTCCGGAGATCGCGAATAAAACCACCGATAATCACATCGGTGTTGTTCAGCAGGTAAACCCGTATCTCCACCGAAAGCCACCCCGGGATGTTCGCAAGCCTTTCCCCAGGTCAACAAGGGTATCTGACTTGACTCCGACTGAATTGTGACCTTTCGGCGACACCCGGATCCACAGTCTTACACTTGCCCTACCGATGGATTCCCCCACCGAGTCGGATCCAACCGGTTGTCCCCGCAAGCCCCATAAGCCGCCCCCGCCCCCCCCAACCAAAAGCCTGTGGCTCGGCAGTCGGAGCTGCCCGCAGCATCGGCCGATTCCCAGGCTTCGGAGATTCGCCTGCCTTGAACCCGTCCCCCACCCGTTTCGACCATGACGTCTTCCGTAAAGTCCTTACCGCCAGTACCTCAACCGATAACTGGTCCCGCTGGTTCAAGGACCTCCACGTCTCCCCGAACACCTCCGAGATTGTCGTGGAGGCTCCCAGCCGATTCGTAGCGAACCAGGTTAAGACCCGGTTTCTCCGAGAGGTGGAGGATGCTGCCCGCAGCGCAGGCGCCGGGGCGTCTCCTGTCGGCGTGCGCGTCACCGTCAACAAGACGGACGCTGTCCGGTCCTCCAACGGCCGGTCCTCAGCCGCCCCGGGACGGCCCGCGGAGAAGCCCCCTGAGTCCTCGGTCAAGCGTCACCCCTCCAACTTCCACCGGTTCGCCACCTTTGAAGTGGGTCCGTCCAACCGTTTCGCCCACGCGGCCGCCTGGGCCGTCGCCGAGGACCCGGGCATTTACAACCCCTTGTTCATCTACGGCGCATCCGGAGTCGGCAAGAGCCATCTGCTGTATGCGATTACGAATCATGCGAGAAAACGTCATCCCTCGCTCGTGGTCCGCTACTGCACTTCCGAGACCTTCGTGCAGAGCTTCATCCAATGCGTCGGCAGAAGGCAGATGGATGACTTCCGCCGCCGATTCCGCCAAGTGGACATGCTCCTCTTGGACGACTTCCAGTTCTTGGAGGGCAAAGAGCAGACCTTGGAGGAGTTCTTCTGGACCTTCAACAGCCTCCACCAGGAGGGGAAGCAGATTGTGCTCAGCTGTGATCGCCCGCCCCGAGACCTGACAGCCATGGAGGACCGCATAAGAAGCCGTGTAACCGGAGGTCTGCTAGCGGATGTTGCGCCACCCTGTCTGGAAACCCGTTTGGCAATCCTCCGCCGCCTGAACGCCGCCTACTCCCAACCCTTTCCCGCCGACGTCCTCTCGATGGTCGCGGAACGGATCACCGACAACATCCGGGACCTGCAGGGTGCGCTGCGCAGGCTGTCTGCCTACTCCAGACTTGTAAACCAGCCCCTGACCCCTCAGAGCGCGTCGGAACTTCTCGCGCCTCTATCGGAATTCTCACGATCCGCTCCCACGCCTGAGCAGATCATCGCTGCCTGCGCGAAGGCCTTCGAGACCTCAGTTGCTGAGATCCTCGATCGCAATCGCCGTCCGGTCCCGTCCGCCGCCCGTCGAGTGGCCATGTACCTGACCCGCGAACTCACCGATCTCTCCTACCCCCGCATCGGCAGGGCGTTCGGTCGTGACCATTCCACCGTAATCTCCGCTTACCGGGGCACTCTGTCCCAAATGTCCACCAGCAAGCCTTTCGCCGAGCGGGTGTCAGCTATCCACAATTCCCTCCACACCTCCTAGATGGTTCTCCACCGATCGCTGGCCCGTAGGAAGCCCCACTGGGGAGAGCCGCCATCGCCGGTATACAAACAAGCGTGTAGTACACCCAGGTCCGCTGAGAATTCCCTTGGCTGTCCACAGACAACACCTATTACCAACGTAACGAGTAGTTTTAAACTACAAATTCAAAGAAAGGGGACCCTCTGTGAAGATCCGAGCTAACCGGGAACAGCTAGCCGACGCCTTGGGCCGCGCCCAGAGAGCAGTCGGCTCGCGCAGCTCTCTTCCGGTATTGCAAGGGCTCTTGTGCGAAGCCTCCGACGGGAAGCTGGCGGTGACCGGTACCGATCTCGAGGTAACGGTACGAAGTGAGATCGAAGCCGACGTGGAGGAATGGGGCAAGGCAGTCGTTCCGGGAAGATTGTTCACCCAGGCGGTACGGCGGATGCCACCAGGCGTGGTGACGTTACGAGCAGGAGACCAGTCTGAACTCGAGATCTCGGGAGAGACTCCTCAGCCGGTTTACACGCTCAGGCAGCTCTCGGAGGACTTTCCAAAACTCGGATCGGCAGGCAGTGGCGGGATCGAGGTCGAAGGTGAGGGCCTGACCACGGCCATCAGGCAGGTTGCGCCGGCCGCTTCGACAGATCTCGGGCGGGCCGTGTTGACCGGGGTCCTGATGGAGTCCACTTCCGAACGGCTACGCATGGTGGCCACCGACTCCTACCGGCTGGCCCTCAGAGACCTGCCCGCCATCGGGCTGGAGGCCACAGGTTTACTTCCGGCGCGGGGATTGCGGGAGTTGCCCAACACGGTGGGGGCCAGCAAAGTGAACGTGGGGTTCACCGAACGTGAGGGGGTCTTCAACTCCACGCTCGGAACCCTCCGGTTGCGCATGATCGAGGGCAATTTCCCCAAGTACGAGACCCTTCTGCCCAGCGAGTATCCAAACCAACTGGTGTGTGACCGGGAGTCTTTGTTGGAGACGATTCGCCGCATGGAGTTGGTCGCCGAGGATCACTATCCCATCAGGCTCACCATCACCGAGGGGGGAGCGGAGGTGAACGTCATACGGCAGGACGTAGGGCGCGCCACCGACCATGTGGAAGGGGAGTTCCAGGGAGAGAGCAGCAGTTTGACCGTGGTTTTCAACCCGAGGTATCTGGCTGACGGGGTGGTGGCCACCGGCGCCGAGAAGGTGCGGCTGCGCATAATCGACGGTATGAAGCCCAGCGTGATAGACGACCCTGACCGAAAAGAGTTCCTCTACCTTTTGATGCCGGTCAACGTGTAGATGGCGCTGGCCTGGCTGGCGTTGGCGGGGTTTCGCTCCTACCCGGAGTTACGTTGGACGCCGTCGGCGGGGGTCAATCTCGTGGTCGGCGGAAACGGAGTAGGCAAGACCAACCTGCTGGAGGCGGTGGGGATGTTGTTCACGGGCGCCTCCTTCCGAGGAGCGCCTGATCGGGCGCTGGTCGCAGTCGGCAGGGATGCGGCGGCAGTCAGGGGAGGGACCGATGACCCTGCGCCGCACACCATCGAACTGGTCGTGCACCGGACGGAGCGACGACGGCTGTTGCTCAACGGGTCCCGCCCTGCCCGGGTGAGCGAATTAGCAGGGGCCGGGAGGGTGCTGGTGTTCATCCCCGAGCATCTCGAGTTGGTGAAGGGCGGTCCCGCCCGGCGGCGGGATTGGCTGGACGAAACCGCGGGTCTGCTGTGGCCCCTGGCCCGGGCTGACCAGGCTGATTACCAGAAGACCCTGCGTCACCGCAACGCCTTCTTGAAGACGGGGGACAGAGAGGATCGCGTGACGCTGGAAGTTTGGGACCACCGGCTTGCAACCTCCGGGGCAAGGGTGATGGCAGCCCGGGCCCGGGCCTTCCGCCAGGTGGCGAATCCAGTGAGGCAAGCCGTGTCGGCCATTGCCGGAATGACCGAGCAGATCTCAATCGACTATCGGTCCGACTGGGGCGGCAGGCTTGACCCGACCGTGGCTGCGAACGAGTGGGAGCGATGTCTGCAGGAAGCGTTGGAGGGACGCCGCAAGCGGGATTTCCTGGTCGGCTCAACCACGGTAGGCCTTCACCGGGATGAGCCCATCCTGACCCTGAACCACCACGACGCGCGCCTCTATGCCAGCCAGGGTGAACAGCGGACACTGGCCCTGGCGCTCCGCCTGGGCGTCTTCGAGGCCGTGGAGGAGACCGCCGGTTCTCCCCCCATCCTGGTGCTGGATGATGTGTTCAGCGAACTGGACCGGGAACGGGCCGAGGCGCTGGTGGAGTGGCTACCCGCCACCCAGATCTTCATCTCGGCGGTGGAGGAGGAGAAGACGCCGATCGGAGGGGATGTGTGGCATGTCACGCCGGGGTCCCTCCGGTGAGCCGTTCGCCGTCGGATCCGATTCCCGCGGGGCATCATGTGGAACAGACCCTGGCAAAGATGGGGATACCCACGGTTGCGGCGAATCTGCGAATTCGCCGCGAGTGGAAGGACCTCGTCCCGGGACAATGGCGTGACAAGGCCCGGCCCATGGTTTTGGAGGAGGGATGCCTGGTAGTGGAGGTCCCCTCGCAGATGGACGCAGCCCTGCTTCGGTACGGAACCGCCGCCCTGACCGAGCAGGTGAACGCCGGGCTGGGCTCGCGGGTGGTGACGAGTGTGAAAATAACCACACCGCGCGCTTGAGTGGGTAAAACCCCAGGTCAAAGGCCAAATGAAGTCGCAAAACTGGGAAAGATAATGCAGAGATTGTCACAGGGTCCTGCTAAAATTGTTCAGTGTGGCCAGGGGTCGTCCACCCACCTTGTCGGGCGACCCGGCGCCGCTGGTTAGCAAAAGAAGGCATCGAGCAGACAGTGACTATCACAGAGCGTTACTCCGCGAAGGACATCGTCGTCCTGGAGGGCCTGGAAGCGGTGCGGCGCCGGCCCAGCATGTACATCGGATCGACCGGTCCGAGAGGGCTTCACCACCTGGTATGGGAGGTGGTGGACAACGCCATCGACGAGGCGATGGCCGGACACTGCACGTTGATCGACGTGACCCTGCAGAAGGACGGATCGGTACGGGTCTCCGACAACGGAAGAGGTATCCCGGTGGGCCTCCATACCCAGACGAGGATGTCGGCTCTCACCACCGTGCTCACCGTGCTGCACGCCGGGGGCAAATTCGAGAAGGGTTCCTATCAAGTGTCCGGCGGCCTCCACGGGGTGGGCGTGTCGGTGGTCAACGCCCTATCGGAGCGACTGGACGCCGAGGTCCGCAGGGAGGGCCGGATATGGACCCAGAGCTTCGAGAAGGGCTTGCCGATGGGGAAGGTCGAGAAGGGCCGGCGGGTGGCCCGGACGGGCACCACCATCACCTTCCTCCCGGACACCGAGATCTTCCAGGAGATACGTACCTTCTCCCGGGCCACCGTGGCCTCCCGGCTGCGGGAATTGGCTTACCTGAACCGCAACCTACAGATAAGGTTGACCGACGCAAGGGAGGTCCCGGCCCACACCGAGACCTTCCGGTACAAAGGCGGGATTCGTGATTTCGTTGCTCATCTGAACCGGAAGAACGACGTTGTGAACGCCCGTCAGATTGTGGTGGAGGATCAGGACGAGGATGCCGAAATGGAGGTGGCCCTGCAGTGGACCACCGGCTACCAGGAGAACGTGCTCTCATTCGTCAACAACATCAGGACCGCCGAGGGGGGGACCCACGAGGAGGGATTCCGCCGCGCCCTGACCAAGGTCGCCAACGAGTTCGGCCGGGCCAAGAACCTCATCAAGGAGAAGGAGTCCAATCTGACCGGGGAGGACGCCCGGGAAGGGTTGACCGCGGTGCTGTCGGTGAGGGTGAAGAACCCTCAGTTCGAGGGCCAGACCAAGACCAAACTGGGTAACACCGAGATCCGGTCCTATGTGGAGAAAGCCCTCAACAAGGCCCTCCCGGAGTGGTTGGAGAAGCACTCACCGGAGGCCCGGGCAATCATCACCAAGGCGCTGGGGGCGGCCAAGGCTCGGGAAGCGGCCCGCAAGGCCCGCGAGCTGACCCGGCGCAAGTCACTCCTCGAATCGACCAGCCTGCCCGGGAAGCTGGTGGACTGCTCCAGCCGGGACCCCTCCGAGAGCGAGTTGTTCATAGTGGAGGGAAACTCGGCGGCCGGACCGGCGAAGCAGGCCCGCGACTCCCGGGTTCAAGCCATCCTGCCCATCCGGGGGAAGATTCTCAACGTGGAGAGAGCCCGGTTGGGGAAAGCGCTGATGAACAAGGAAGTGCGGTCGATCATTACCGCGGTGGGGACCGGCATCGGAGAGGAATTCGACATCGAGAAGTGCCGCTACCACAAGATCGTCCTGCTCACCGACGCCGACGTGGACGGCTCCCACATCCGCACCCTGCTGCTCACTCTTTTCTTTCGCAACATGCGGGGACTGCTGGAAACCGGTTACATCTACATCGCCCAGCCTCCCCTCTACCGGGTAAAGCGGGGGGCCAAGGTGATCTACCTGAAGAACGATGCGGAGTTGGAGGCGCTGCGGCGCAAGCACCCCAGGATCAACCCCACCCGCTTCAAGGGGCTGGGAGAGATGAATCCCGATGAGTTGTGGGACACCACCATGAACCCCAAGACCCGAACCCTCCTGCGGGTGCAGACCAACAACCTGGCCGCGGTGATGGAGGAAAACGAACTGTTCCGGACTCTGATGGGCGATGACGTCCCCGCCCGGCGAGAGTACATCAGGACCCACGCCTCCGACATCCGCTTTCTCGACGTATGACCGAGGAGACGCCTCCCCTGAATCCCACCCTCTACATGGGTCCGGAGATCGGTCTGACCGAGGAGATGTCGCAGTCCTTCATGGACTATGCCATGTCGGTGATCGTTTCCCGGGCACTGCCCGACGTGCGGGACGGACTGAAGCCTGTGCAGCGCAGGATCATCTACTCCATGAACCAGGCCAACCTGGCGCCGAATGGTCGGCACCGCAAATGCGCCACGGTGGTGGGAGACGTCATGGCCCGGTTCCATCCCCACGGCGACCAGGCGATCTATGACGCCCTGGTCCGTCTGGGCCAGGACTTCAGCCTCGGCCACCCCCTGGTGGACCCGCAGGGAAACTTCGGCAGCGTCGAGGACCCGCCGGGCCAGATGCGCTACACCGAATGCCGGCTGTCGGAGATCGCCATGCCGATGCTGGAAGGCATCGACGAAGACACGGTGGATTTCGTGGAGAATTACGACGGGGAACACCGTGAGCCGGTGGTGCTCCCCTCCCGCTACCCCAATCTGCTGGTCAACGGGGCCCAGGGAATCGCGGTGGGCATGGCGACCAACATCCCTCCCCACAACCTGGGCGAGGTGATAGATGCCTGTGTCTATCTGCTTGACAATCCGGACTGTCCACCGGAGGATCTGCTCAGGTACATCAAGGGACCTGACTTCCCTTCCGGTGGGGAGATCGTGGCTGATGAGGCTGTGAAGGCTGCGCTCGTCACCGGGAGGGGCTCGGTGAAGGTCAGGGCGGTGGCCGAGCCGTTGGAGATCCGGCCAGGCCGGACCGCCATAGTGGTAACCGAACTCCCTTACCAGGTCTCCCAGGACCGGGTGTTGGAGAAGATCGCCGACCTGGTCAACCAGAAACAGTTAGTCGGCATCGCCGATCTCCGCAACGAGTCCTCTTCGCGGGTGGGCACCCGTTTGGTCATCGAGTTGAAGAAGGGAGCGGTTCCCGAGGTTGTGCAGAATCAGCTCTACAAGCGCACCCAGCTCCAGAGCACCTTCGGTGTGAACATGGTCGCCCTGGTGGACGGCATCCCCCGCACTATGGGTGTCGCCGAGGCGCTCGGCCACTATCTCGACCAGCAGATGGAGGTGGTGGAGCGCAGGACCCGGTTCCGACTGGAGAAGGCCTCGGCCCGCGCTCACATCCTGGAAGGCCTCTGCATCGCGGTGGACAACATCAGTGAGGTAATTGAGGTGATTCGCGCTTCGGCGAACACACCCGAAGCGCGTTCCCGCCTCGTAATCCGGTTCGAGCTCTCCGAGATCCAGGCCAACGCCATCCTGGAGATGCCACTGCGGCGTCTCACGGCCCTCGAGTCCGAGAAGCTGGCCACCGAACTTGCCCAGTTGCGGGAGTTGATTGCCGACCTCCGAGACATTCTGGCAAAGCCGGCCCGGCGCTGGGCGATCATCCGCACCGCCTTGGAGGAAGTACGCGGGAAGTACGCGGTTGCCCGCAGGAGCAGGCTGATCGACGAGTTAGGGGAGATGTCGATCGAGGATCTGATCGCCGACGAAGAGCTGATCATCACCGTCTCCCGAAGCGGGTACGTGAAGTCGGTGGACGCCAAGACCTATCGCACCCAGGGGCGGGGGGGCCGTGGGGTGAAGGCCGCCGGGCTGGCCGAGGACGACGTCATCTCCCACCTGGTCCACACCACCGCCCACTCCTACCTGCTGTTCTTCACCAACCGGGGAGTGGTCCACCGGCTGCGGGCCCACGAGATCCCCCGCCAGTCCCGGACCGGCAAGGGGGTGCTGGTCCACGCCGTCCTCCCCATCGAGCCGGAGGAGAGGATCCAAGCGATCATCGACACCCGCGACTATGAGACCGTCAAGTACCTGGTGATGGTCACCCGCCAGGGGATGGTGAAGAAAACCGAGCTCAAGGCCTATGAATCACAGTACAAGACCCTTCGGGCCATCAACCTCTCGCCAGGGGACGAATTGGTGGCGGTGCGGAGCACCAATGGGGACAACGACCTGTTGCTGTTCACCGAGAAGGGGCAGGGCCTCCGCTTTCACGAAAGTGGCATTCGCGCACTGGGAAGAGCCACCCGCGGAGTAATAGGGATCCGTTTGCTGGAGAATGACCGCGTGGTGGGGGCCTGCTCGGATATGGAGGGCGACGAGGTGCTGCTGGTTACTTCCAAGGGGTTCGCCAAGCGCACCAAGATGAGCCTGTTTCCGCTGCGCAACAGAAAAGGACAAGGTGTTATCGCCATCAAGCTGTCCAGGGCAAGGGGGGTGCTGGTGGGCGCCCGGGCGGTGGGTCCGGAGACAGAGGTGATGCTTATCTCCTCGCGGGGAATCGCCATCCGCACCGAGGTTTCCTCGGTGAGCACTCAGGGTCGTTACGCCACGGGGGTGAAGGCGATGCAGGTGGGCGAGGACGAGACGCTGTCGGCGTTTGAGATCGTTCCCACCGAGAACGGGGACGGCTGACCGGACGGCGGCGGAGGCAGCGGCGCGCCGGTAGTCTCTAGATGGTGTTGGACGCGCAGCCCACCCACTCAGTTCACCGGGTCCGCAGAATCATCCGTCGGGTGGATCCGTGGACGGTGCTGAAGGTTTCTTTCATCGTCTACCTGGTGGCGGCCTTCGGGTTCATGCTGGCCTCCGTGATGTTCTGGGAGGTGGTTGAGAGATCGGGCATTCCCCAAAAGATCACCGACTTCCTGATCCAGATCACCCTGCTGGATGAGGGCGAGGCGCCGTTCTCGAACACCGAGCAGTTCATCCGCCTCTCGGCGATTCTGGCAGTGGCATGGGCGGTGCTGTCCAGCGGGCTCACCACCCTCGGGGCCATCATGTACAATTTGGTGGCCGACGTGGTAGGGGGAGTGGAGGTGGTGCTGCTGGAGGAGAACGTGGTTCCGGTGCTGGTAGCCGCCCCTCCCTCCGAGGCGGTCCGGGTCGAGCCGTTCTCCTCTACCGACCAATCCGGTCCCGCCGGCCCCGATCAGCCCACCATGCTGGTGGAGTCGGAGTAGTTGCACGCCTGATAGGTTGGGGCTATTTTCCCCTAGCCCGGCTGGGAACCCTCAAAGGAGGCCGCTAGTGTCCTCCACGTCTTCCTCTCTCATCAGCATGGCCGGCAGGATGGCCAGAAGGGAAAGGAATCCCGTGATCATGAAGAGATTCTGGAACACGGTTACGCCCGCTCCTATCAAAACAGCCTCAGTCTCCTCGAAGGTCGGTCCCAGGGCCACGTCGCCGGTGAGACTGTAAAAGCGTTCTATGCCCCAGGCGGACAGCGCCGCCAGCCCCAGCGCCATCCCCACCATGCGGGACGCCGTGACCAACGAGGCCGCCGCGCCCCAATAGTGGCTCGGGGCCGCGCTCAGGGCGCTGACCCCGATGGGCGGGATGACCAACCCGAATCCGAAACCCGCCATGACCAGGGGCATTGTCAGCCGGAGTTCTTCCACCTGGGCCTCCCAGCCGCTCATGATCAACAAGCCCGCTCCCATGAACGCCAGGCCGACAATGCACACCGATCTCACTCCGGCCCACCGCAGGATGTAGCCCCCCACCACCGCCCCCACGGGAATGGCTGCCGTCAGACGCAGCAATTGGAGGACGCTGTCCAAGGCTCCTTTCTCCATGACGGTGGCCGCCATGAGCGGCACCGCGACCAGGGCGATGATCAGGGCCACCCCAACCAGGAACTGGGTGGTGTTGGAGGAGAGGAACGCCCTGGACCGGTACAGGAAGGGCGCCAGCAGAGGCTGGACGGACCGTTTCTCCACCAATACCAATGCGACCACCAGGAGCGCTCCCACAGCTACCAGGAGATACGGGACTACGGACTCTCCCGAGAAGATGGCGCGCTGGGACAGCCCGGCGGTTAGGAAGATGAGGGACGCCCCGAGCACGAGCGCCCCGAAGTAGTCCATCTTGGCGGCGGGATTGGGACGATTCGGCAAGATGGCCATGATCCCGATGAGAATGAAGCTCTGGGGTATGTCGAGCCAGAATATCCACCGCCAGCCGAGCAACTCGATGATGGCTCCTCCGTAGAGGGGACCCAACACCGAACCGGCCTCGGCTGCCGCGGCCACCAGTCCTATGGCAATCCCTCTTCTCTGCGGCGAAACCGCGGCCACGGCCATCGCCAGACCAATGGGTACGGTGGCGCCTCCCCCTATGGCCTGGATCACTCTGGCTGACACGATCCATTCGAAGTTCGGCGCCAGCGCCACGAACAAGGACCCTATGGAGAACAGCACCAGGGCCGCCTGAAACATCCTTATCCGACCGTGGACATCGGACAGGCGCCCGCCCAGCGGCATGGCCACCGTGTAGGCGACCAGGTACGCGGTTACGATCCACGACGCCCTGTCCAGGTCGGTGAGGGGGATCTCCAAGTCCACCATGACGCCTGGCAAGGCGGCCACCACAACAGTCTGATCCAGGGCGGTCGAAAACACCCCCAGGCAGATGATCGCCAGTACACCCGACTCGGATGAAGCGATGGATGTGAAGTGCTGCCTAACGCCCTTCACTGCCCGGATCCGAGGTCCGGGAGTTGGATGTCGACGGCAACGTCGATGCCTTCGATGACCAGGAGACGGACGGTTTCGGGTGCGTCGTCGTTGTAGATCTGGCCGGCGATCCGTATTTGTTTCAAGGCGTGGTCGGTCTCGCCGATCCACAGATTCAGGCTCACCGCATGACCCGGGTCGACGGACGAGATGAGGTCCGACAACTGCTCGGAATCCAGGGTTCCATCAACGCGAATGGTCTGGGAGCCGTCCAGAGACTCCTTACCGGCGACAACCGCTCCGTCCTTGACGGTCGTGAGCAGATCGCGCAAAGTGAAGCCCAAGCCCGCGAAATTGAAGGGCACCTGGTCCACGGGCAAAGGATTCCACGGAGCGTCTGCGGACAGCTTGATGTAGGCCTCCTCACCGACCGCCATCATCTCGATCTCCACGAACCCGAAACCCGGAGCCTCTACGTCCACCACCATCCTGAAGCTGTCGGGCGCCTCCACCTCGGTTTCCATCCTCTTGAAGGTGGTCCCGAAGAATTTGGCGCCGGACTCCAGTTCATCGACCATGCTGAACTTTGCTGTCGACATGCCGGCCATCACCTCTCCCGCACCGGTGAGCAGGGCGTCCAAATCGACGTCTGGCGCCGGTTCGGGCTCAGGCTCCGCTCCGCAGGCAGCCACCAAAACCAGTAGAGCCAGCATCGAAACGGTGACCGACAACCCAAGGCGAAGCGACTTGGACAGGTTCATCTCCTTCACTCGACCATCCAGCCGCGATGCGGCGATTCACGTGGGTGGGGCCTAGTGCGTGCCTGCAACGTCACACGCGTTGGCCGTGGCGCCAAAAGCCTGTTCCTGCGCACATCTCCAGTGTAACCTGCCCGTTGCCCGCCACCAGTGGCATCCCACTCCGAACAGCGCTTACCAACCTAGGGCCTTGTGGAATCCCAAACGGACGGGGCGCCCGCGGCGACGGCAGCAGCGTCACAATGCAGCCCTCGTTGGGAACGTCGACGCAAAAACCCGGACAGGCCACCGGTGCGGTGGGCCCACCTGGATTTGAACCAGGGACCTCATCCTTATCAGGGATGCGCTCTAACCAACCTGAGCTATGAGCCCGGAAAAGCTAAATCCTAACCCTGTTGATTTCCGGCAGGGACCGGTTTTGGCCGGCTCTCGTCCGGGTTGTCCCGGAGGCCTGGCTCTTCGCAGGCAGCAGTTGCAAGCCCCGAAGGGGCCCCCGCAACTATCGTTCGGAGGGACCGGTCCGGGATGGTAGGAACACAGGCGTAGAGTTGAGATGATGAGGCAGGCAGGGGCGGTTGTGGTTGGCGCCGGGATCGCGGGCGTGGCCACCTGTTACGACTTGGCGGTGGTCCGGGGTGTGGAGAAGGTGATGGTCGTTGACCCCCGTCCGCCCCTTTCTCTCACATCCGACAAGTCGTCGGAGTGTTATCGGAACTTCTTCCCCAACAAGCCGATGGTCGATTTGACCAACCGCTCCATCGACATCCTGGAGACCTTGAAGGACAGCTCGGACGACTTCTTCAACATGTCACGGAGGGGATACCTCTTCGTGACCGGTGATCCCGGGCAACTGGCGTCTCTTACCAGGGCAGCAGAAGCGAGTTCGGGGTATGGAGCGGGCCCGGTTCGAATCGCAGGGCCAGCGGTTGGCGTCGAGGAGGAGACGGGTTTTGACATCTACCAGACTTCCGAGGCCCTCCTGGCCCGGTTCCCGTACCTGAGCGACAAAGCCCTGGGCGCGCTGCACGTTCGCCGGGGTGGCTGGTTCAGCGCCCAGCAATTGGGCGTCTGGATGCTGGACCAGGCCAGGGCCCACGGAGCAGAGGTTGTGGTCGACGAGGTAGTGGACATCAAAACCCTCAGGGGGACAGTTGCAGGCGTGTTGTTGAGATCGGGCTCCCAGATCTCGGTCCCGGCTGTCGTCAACGCCGCCGGGCCTATGTCCAAGCAACTGGCGCGCCTGGTGGGGGTTGAGCTGCCGTTACACGCATCTCTTCACCACAAGGTCTCGTTCAGGGACCACCTCGGGGCGTTTCCCCGCGAGGCTCCCATGCTCCTGTGGACGGACCCGGTGAGTATCGACTGGAGTGAATCAGAGAGGACCGACCTGGCCGCGGAAGGGTTCCATGAGCTGCTGGGGGAGATAACCACCCCGGTGTTTGGTCGGCCCGAAGGGGGCATGGATTCGCCCTTTTTCGAGGCTCTCTGGAACTACCGGCCACAGGTTCAAGACGACCCGACCTGGCCGGCCCCCCGGCCGGACTTAATGTTTCCCGAGGCGGTGTTGCGAGGGATGGCGGCCATGCTGCCTTCTCTGGCCCGCTATCGCGATCAACTGCCCTACTCGGTCGTGGACGGCGCATACGTCATGAAGACCCCGGAGAACCTCCCCCTGATCGGGCCGGCGGGTCCCGAGGGGTTCTATCTGGTGACGGGGATGTCGGGGTACGGGGTCATGATTTGCACCGCAGCCGCCGAACTGGTCGGCTGCCATTTGCTGGGAAGTGACCTCCCCGGGTATGCGGACAAGTTCCTTCTCAGCCGCTATGAGGATCCCGATTACATGGCGACGCTGGACCTGGTGGACACGGGGGAACTGGCCAAGCAGGGAGCGAAAAGCCGATGAAACAGGGACACGTGTAAAGGGCTGGAAGGGCGGCATGACCAACTCCAGTCTCAAGATTGACCGGGCCCGATTTGTCATCACGGTGGATGATCGGAGAAGAGTCATCCGAGACGGCTCGGTGGTGGTCCGGAATGGTCGTATAAGCCACGTCGGCAAGGCCGACGAACTCCGCCACATCGGCGCGGACCGGGTAATCGACGCCACCGACAAGGTGGTGACGCCCGGATTCGTGAACGGTCACATGCACATCAGCTACGCACACTCTGTCCGGGGCGTCTTCCCCGACGATGTTCCCGACCGGTTGAGGCATGTCTTTGCCATGCAATCGGTGATGACCGAGGAGGAGGAGTACCTCACCACGTTGCTCGGCCTGGTGGAACTGCTCGGGACGGGAACCACCACCCTCGTCGATCCGGGCACGACCAAATTCCCGGAGGCGTGCCTGGAGGCCTACAGACAGGCGGGATGCCGGGTGATAATCGGGGAACAGGTCCAGGACCGGGAGAACCGACTGCACCTTCCCGTCTATGACACCACCGAGGCGCTTGATCGTACGGAGGCGTCCATCAACGCACTGGACGGACGCCTTTCGGGACGGGTGCAGGCTTGGGCGATGCCGTTCTCGCTGGAGTTCTGCACCCCCGAGTTGCTGATTGGCGCCAAGAGGATCGCCGACAGCTACGGGACCGCTCTGACGCTCCATCACTCCGGCGGCGCCGGAGCGCCGACCGAGCGCCTGGCGGAACTGGGGATCCTTGGCCCCAATGTGCTGCTCTCCCACTGCATGGACCTGTCGGAGCGCGAGATAGGGCTGATCGCCGGATCCGGTGCGGCGGTTGTGATCTGTCCCAGCACGGTGATGAAAGCCGGAGGCAACACCGGGAGGGGAGGACGACTCCCCGAGTTCTTAGACGCCGGCGTCCCGGTGTCGCTGGGAACAGACTCCGTTAACAGCTCCAACTTCTCAGACATGGTGCGGTGTGTGAACATCGCGGCAACCGTCTACAAGGACGTCCGGGGAGACAGCAGCCTGATACCGGCGGAGACCGCACTGGAGTTGGCGACCCGGACCGGCGCCGCCGCGCTGGGATTCGCCGATTCGCTGGGCGCCATAGAGGTGGGAAGGAAGGGAGACCTGGTGCTGTTCGACACCCATCGTCCGGAGTGGCGAGCCCTGGCGAATCCGGTCCGGAACCTTGTCTATTCTGCGACGGGCGACTCGGTGGAGACGGTGATCGTTGATGGCCGGGTGGTGGTCGAGGAGGGCCGGCCGCGCTTTGCGGGTGATTTGTGGGAGTTGATTCAGCGGGTCGAGAAGATCGGCGAGCGGGTCCGGGCCGTCACAGGTGTCGGGTTCCCCTCCCGGTGGCCGGTCATCTAGGGGCTGCCCGGCGTCGCCGAACGGTCGGACTCGAATACTCAAAGCCCTTGTACCTGGACTGGCAAAGCGCGTTATCCTCCGCCCCGTAAGGGGACGTAGCTCAGCCTGGAAGAGCGCCTGCTTTGCAAGCAGGAGGTCGTGGGTTCAAGTCCCATCGTCTCCACGCCCCCTAATGAGCAGTACCCGAGAGGAGCACACAAGATGAACTCGGCTGTAATCGTAGATGCGGTCCGCACCCCGGCAGGCAGGCGCAAGGGAAAGCTGTCCGGGATCCACGCGGTTGATCTGGCGGCCATTCCCCTTGCTGCTCTCATGGATCGCAACGACCTGGATCCCGGATTGGTGGAGGACGTGATCAGCGGCTGCGTCAGCCAGACCGGCGAGCAGGGGATAAACATAGCCCGCAACTCCGCCTTGGCGGCCGGGTTCCCCGAAGATGTGGTGGGGGTGACCATCGACCGGCAATGTGGATCGTCACAGCAGGCAGCGCATTTCGCAGCCCAGGGCGTCATGGCCGGCGCCTACGAGGCGGTGATCGCCGCCGGGGTGGAGTCGATGACCCGGGTACCGATGGGGGTTACAGCCGAATTGGGGCCGGGGCTTCCCTTCGGACCCCTGGTCATGGAGCGCTATGCCAACGGGCTGGTCCCCCAAGGGATCTCGGCGGAGATGGTCGCCGACAAGTGGGGCCTGAGCCGCGAAGAACTCGATCAGATCTCGCTTCTCTCTCATCAGAGAGCCGCCCGGGCAACCGACGAAGGGCGTTTTGAGGCCCAGATCCAGCCGGTGAGCGTCTCGGTCGGAGGCTCCGACGAGGTGATGAGCGTGGATGAGGGCATACGCCGGACGACCAGCATGGAGGCGCTTGCCGGGCTTCCTCCCGCCTTCAAAGCTGATGGGAAGATAACCGCGGGCAACTCGTCTCAGATCTCCGACGGCTCGGCGGCGGTGCTGATCATGAGCGAGGAACTGGCCTCCCGCCTCGACCTCGAGCCCATGGCGCGGTTTGTCTCGTTCGCCTTGGCGGGCGTGGACCCGGTGATGATGCTCACCGGGCCGATTTCTGCCACCACAAAGGCGCTCGACCGCGCCGGTTTGACCATCGACGACATCGGACTGTTCGAGATCAACGAGGCTTTCTCGTCGGTGGTGGGGGCTTGGAGGGCAGAGCACGGGGGCAGTGACGTTGACGGACTGTGGGAGCGCACCAATGTCAACGGAGGCGCGATCGCCCTCGGTCACCCGCTGGGGGCCTCCGGGTCGAAGCTCCTGACCACCCTGGTTCACGAGATGGTCAGGACCGACACCCGCTACGGGCTTCTGTCGATGTGCGAGGGCGGCGGGATGGCCAACGCCACCATCATCGAGAAGCTCTGACGGAACCGGGCATGGCTCGGCGTTGATCAGCCTGGTCAACCTGGGCGTCGCCCTGTTGATCGGGGTGGTGGTGTGGCGGCTGTGCCTTTGGTTTCTGCGGGCCCTGGCGGCGGCGCCCGGCCAGCCGGACCCCGCTTCGGTGGTGGAGGCCTACCAGGACTACCGGTGCACCCTTTGCGGGACCGAACTGACGGTCAGGTTCGCCAGTGTCTCTGAGACTTCGCCTCCCCGCCACTGCCGCGAGGAGATGGTTGCGGTTTGGAGGCCTGAAACCTCGAGCTAGCGGTAGCCGGTGGTCATGAGAAACCCGACTGCGATCAACGCCAGTCCACCCACCAGCCACAGCTGATCCAGACCCAGCACGAAGCGCAGCAGCACCAGGACCAGGCCCGCTCCCATGAGGCCGGCCATGGTGATCACATACCAGCGGGGGGAGGGCGCGGCCGCCTTCACCGGGTTGCGGGGAGGGGTGGGCTGGCGGGATCGGGCGCCCTTGCGTTTCTTGGAGACCGGCATGCTTCTCTCCGACAGAATAGCGGATGCGGCCCGGGCGGCGCCATCAGGCGGCGCGGCGCCTTTCCTGATGACATGTTCCGGCAGCCACCAGGGAAACTCGATGGGCGGATCATTAAGCTAAAAATGGTCATGCGGGTTTTGATTCTCGACAATTACGACTCGTTCACCTTCAACCTCGCGCAGTACTTGGGAGAGTTGGGCGCCGAGCCGAAGGTCGTGAGGAGCGATGTGGTTACTGCCGCCGAGGCTGCCGGCTGGGATGTGGACCGGCTGGTGATCTCTCCTGGCCCGGGGCGTCCCGAGAACGCCGGTTTCTCCATCGACTACGTGAAGACTTTCGGGGGCCGCGTGCCCACGTTGGGGGTATGTCTCGGACACCAGGCGATAGCGGTGGCGTACGGCGGGGAGGTGGGTCCGGCGCCGGAGCCTCGACATGGGAAGACCTCCGCCATCCGCCACGACCAGAAGGGGGTGTTTCTTGGGTGCGAGAACCCGTTTACAGCTACCCGTTACCACTCATTGGCCATCACTGCGCTGCCTCCCGATCTGGAAGCCTGCGCTTGGAGTGAAGATGGGGTTATCCAGGGAGTGCGCCACCGGTCCCTGCCGGTGGTGGGTGTGCAGTTCCATCCCGAGAGCATCCTCACCAGCGAGGGGAAGAGACTGCTGGCCAACTTTCTCGGCCCGGGCGGGACATGAGCCATCCGGCAGGTTGGGGTAGGGAGATTCGGAGATATAGTCTGGTGCCACAGGAGGTCCCACATGCCGATCGCTAGTCCCCTGCAATATCGCGACATGCTGGACGCGGCTCGGGAGGGGGGGTACGCCTATCCGGCCATCAACGTCACCTCCAGCGAGACGCTCAACGCCGCCCTGGCCGGATTTGCCGCCGCCCGCTCGGATGGGATTATCCAGGTCTCGACAGGTGGCGGCCAGTTTCTCTCCGGAGCAGCGGTGAACGACATGGCCCTCGGGGCCCAGGCCCTAGGGGAGTTCGCCCATGCAGTGGCGGACAGGTACCCGATGCTGGTGGCTCTCCACACCGACCACTGCCCGCCCGACCGGGTGGATGACCTGATCCGGCCCCTCCTGGCCGAGACGGCCCGCCGGCGCGCGGCCGGGTTGGGTCCGCTCTATCAAAGCCACATGCTGGACGCCTCCGCCCTGCCTCTGGATGAGAACCTGGCGCTCAGTTCCCAGCTCCTGGACGAGTGCGCTTCCCAGGGAGTGCAACTGGAACTGGAGATCGGGATAGTGGGCGGGGTGGAGGACACCATGGACCATTCGGGAGTGGACCGACGGAAGCTCTACACCACTCCCGACGACATGGTGGCGGTGGCGGAGCGGCTGGGTTTGGGGGAGCGGGGCCGTTACCTCCTGGCTGCTGTCTTCGGGAATGTGCACGGGGTCTACAAGCCGGGCAAGGTGCAGCTGCGGCCCACCATCCTGCGGGACGGGCAGGCCGCCACCGAGGAGCGGTTCGGCTATCGTCACTACCTGGTCTTCCACGGGGGAAGCGGGTCGACTTCCGAGGAGATACAGGAGACGCTGAGCTACGGGGTGGTGAAGATGAACATTGACACCGACACGCAGTACGCATTCACTCGTCCGGTGGCCGATCACATGCTCACCAATTACCGGGGAGTGCTGAAGGTGGATGGGGAGGTGGGCGACAAGAAGGTCTACGATCCCCGGTCATACATGAAGAAGGCCCAGCAGGCGATGGCTGAACGGGTCGTGCAGGCCTGCGCGGAGTTGGGGTCGGCGGGCCGTTCCCGGAGCGCTTAGCAGAGCATGGTGAGGGAGCCCCTTCACGAGACCTGGATCGACTCCAACCGTTTCGTTGCCCGCCGATTTGTCCGCCCGATTCAGAGGTTCATGGAGGTGGAGGCTTCTGCTGGGGCAGCGCTGCTGTTGATGGCCGTAATAGCCATGGTGTGGGCGAATTCTTCGCTGTCGGACAGCTACTTCGATCTCTGGCACACCCATGTGGAGGTTGCGTTCGGTTCCATCCACCTGTTCTCCCACTCACTCCAGGACTTTGTCAACGATGCGCTGATGGCCATCTTCTTTTTTGTGGTGGGTCTGGAGATAAAGCGCGAGTTGGTGCTGGGACGGCTCCGTGATCCCCGGGCTGCGGCGCTCCCCGTGGTGGCGGGCGCCGGTGGAATGCTCATCCCGGCGCTGGTCTATGTGCTGATCGTGATGGGAGAGGGAGGCCCGGCCTTGAACGGCTGGGCGGTCCCGACCGCCACCGATATCGCCTTTTCCCTGGGGGTGGTCTCCCTTCTGGGTAGCAGGGTGGCGCCCGGCGCCAAGCTCTTCCTTCTGGCGCTCGCCATAGCCGACGACATCGGGGCGATCGCAATCATCGCCTTCTTCTACTCCGACAGCCTGCAGTGGGACTGGCTGAGCTGGGGGATCCTCACCCTGGTGGCGGTGGCCGTGGCAGGACGAGTCGGGATCCGGGCCCACTCCTTCTACATTCCCATGGCGCTCCTGGCCTGGTTCTGCGTTTACGAATCGGGCGTCCATCCCACCCTGGTGGGGGTGGCTTTGGCCTTCCTGACACCCCCGCGCCCCATGTATTCAGCCGAAGTTCTCCATAGCAAGGGGCGGGCGATCCTTGATTCCTCTCCCCGTCACATAGTTACGGATCAGCAGCGGGAGCAAGCCGACCACCAAATACTGGCGCTGGCCGACGTGGCCCGAGAGTCGGTGGCGCCTCTTGTCAGGAACGAGCACCGGCTGCTTGCCTGGAGTTCTTTCCTGGTGCTTCCCATCTTTGCCCTGGCCAATGCCGGCGTCCGCTTGGAAGGAGATGTAGGTCAGTTGCTGCAACCGGTGGCGCTGGGCACCGCCCTGGGGTTGCTGGTGGGAAAGACGGTGGGAATCAGCTTGTTTACATGGCTGGCGGTGAAGATGGGATGGGGCATTCTTCCCGAGGGAATGGGTGCCCGTGACGTCGTGGCTCTGGCGGCGGTGGCCGGGATCGGATTCACGGTGGCCATCTTCGTCTCCGGGCTGGCCTTTGTCGACCAAGGACTCATCGATCAGGCCAAGCTAGGGATTCTGAGCGGATCGTTGCTCGCTGGGCTGCTGGGATTCTTTTTGTACAGGTTTGGCCCCTCTCCGCAGCCCCCGGAGGAGGCGTCCGGCTAGTATGATGCTGTAGGGAAGTCCATCATCATTTATGAAAAGAAGGAGTAACTCCATGAAGAAGACGGCATTGACGCTCTTGGTGGTTGCGCTGTTGGTGGCAGCCTGCGGCGATGACGCTGAAGAGACCACGACCACGGCTGCAGCCGACCAACCGCCGGAGACGGTTGTCGTTGAAGTTGAAGTTCCTGCAGACACCGTAGACGTGTTGGATCAGGTGATTGCCCGCGGCGAGTTGAACTGCGGAGTCAACGAGACTATTCCGGGATTCGGCTACAAGGACGCAGAAGGGACCTTCACGGGCTTCGACGTCGATCTCTGCCGGGCCGTGGCTGCTGCAATCGTCGGGGACTCAGAAGCAGTCAGGTTTGAGGCGCTGACAGCCGCCGCCCGCTTCGAGGCCCTGACCTCGGGCCTGATCGACCTGCTGGTGCGAAACACCACTTGGACGCAGAGCCGCGACACCGACCTGGGTCTTGACTTCGGGCCGACCACCTACTACGACGGTCAGCAGTTGATGGCCAGAGCGGAGCAGGGATTCAGTTCCGGGTCAGCACTTGAGGAGATAGAGGGCGCCACGGTTTGCGCCATCGCCGGCACGACGACCGAGAAGAACATGACCGAAGCAGCCAATGCTGCGGGAGTCAACATCA
The DNA here is from genome assembly GCA_965209025.1 of Acidimicrobiia bacterium. Lineage (GTDB taxonomy): Bacteria > Actinomycetota > Acidimicrobiia > Spongiisociales > ZC4RG35 > Bin76. Next base: position 151,008 of record CBDBPZ010000002.1, read on the forward strand.
CCCTCAGCACATTCGAGGATTTCAATGTGGTGATAGAGGGATTCAAGTCGGGCGCCTGTGACGTGGTGACCAGCGACGGGTCGACCTTGGTCTCCCGGAAGGCCACTGAAGGGGATGCTGGTGCGGACTGGGTGATCTTCCCGTCGGTTCCGATCTCCAAGGAGCCCCTCGGTCCCAGTTGGATCCAGAACCAGTCTCGCATGGGCGATGTGGTTACCTGGACGGTGTTCGCGATGTTGATTGCCGAGGAGAAGGGCATCACCTCTTCCAATGTGGATGACATGTTGAACGTCGACGGAGAGGCAAGCCGCCTGTTCGGGGCGACCGAGGACGAGTTGCAGACCAAGATGGGCCTCCCGGCGGATGCCTTCTATCAGGTGATCAAGCAGGTCGGCAACTATGCCGAGGTCTATGACCGGCACCTGACGCCGCTGGGGCTCGAGCGGGGACTGAACGCCCTCCAAGCTGATGGGGGTCTCCTCTACCCACCGCCCGCCCGGTAGTCCTGTACACAACCGACGATGCGATGAGGCCCGGAACCTACAGTTCCGGGCTTCATCTTGTTTGGAGGAGATGCCCGATGAGAAGAGAGACGGTCGCGCTCCTGGTGTTGATGCTGGCGGCTGCCGGCTGCGGTGGAGGTGATGCCGCGGAAAACACCACAACGGCAGCGCCTTCCACCACCCAAACCACTGCTCCGGAGCCTGCTCCGGCCGATCTCCTGGATGTGGTGATCGCCCGTGGCGAGTTGAATTGCGGGGTGAACGAGACTTTGCCGGGATTCGGCTACAAGGACTCCGAAGGGGCCTTCACGGGCTTCGACGTGGACCTGTGCCGGGCGGTGGCAGCTGCCATTCTGGGAGAGGCCGACGCGGTCAGGTACGAGGCCCTGACGGCTGCGGCGCGCTTCGAGGCGGTGAACTCGGGGCTGATCGACCTTTTGAGCCGCAACACCACATGGACGCAGAGCCGCGACACCGACCTGGGCCTCGACTTCGGGCCGACCACCTACTACGACGGCCAGCAGTTGATGGCGAAGGGCGCTGCGGGCTTCCACTCGATGTCCACTCTGGAAGACATCGAAGGCGCGGTGGTGTGCACCAACGCAGGCACCACGACCGAGAAGAACATCACCGAGACGGCGGCCGCTAAGGGTATCGACATCACCCTGAACACCTTCGAGGACTTCAACGTGGTGTTGGAGAACTTCAAGTCGGGGGCCTGCGACGTGGTGACCACCGATGGCTCGGGGTTGGTGTCGCGCAAGGCCAGTGACGACCCCGGCGACGATTGGGTGATCTTCCCGCCGGTGCCCATCTCCAAGGAGCCGCTGGGTCCGGGCTGGATCCAGAACCAGTCCCGCTTTGGCGATGTGGTCACCTGGACGGTGTTTGCAATGTTGATTGCCGAGGAGAAGGGCATCACCTCTTCCAATGTGGATGACATGTTGAACGTCGACGGAGAGGCGAGCCGCCTGTTCGGGGCGACCGAGGACGAGTTGCAGACCAAGATGGGCCTCCCGGCGGACGCCTTCTATCAGGTGATCCGCCAGGTCGGCAACTATGCCGAGGTCTATGACCGGCACCTGACGCCCCTGGGGCTCGAGCGGGGACTGAACGCCCTCCAAGCTGATGGGGGTCTCCTCTACCCACCCCCCGCCCGGTAATTCGGCCTGGAACCCACGCTGAGCCGATAGGATGAGGCCCGGAGCTCAGAGTTCCGGGCCTCAGTCGATTCGAGGGGATGTCCTGTGAGAAGAGCCACGGCCGCAATTCTTTTGTCGATGGTGGCGATGGCCGGTTGCGGAGTAAACGGCGACGACGCCGTCACGGCCACGGATGGGCCCGCCACCACCCAGGCCCCGCCTCCCGAGCCTGCCCCGGCCGCCGCGGATCTATTGGATGCGGTAGTTGCCCGTGGCGAGTTGAATTGCGGGGTGAACGAGATTCTTCCCGGATTCGGTTACAAGGACTCCGAGGGGGCCTTCATCGGCTTTGACGTGGATCTGTGCCGGGCGGTGGCGGCTGCGATTCTCGGCGACGCACAGGCGGTCAGGTATAGGTCGCTCAACTCCGCTACCCGCTTCGAGGCGGTGAACTCGGGGCTGATCGACCTCCTGAGCCGCAACACCACATGGACGCAAAGCCGCGACACCGACCTGGGCCTCGACTTCGGGCCGACTACCTACTACGACGGCCAGCAGTTGATGGCGAAGGGCGCTGCGGGTTTCCACTCGATGTCCACTCTGGAGGACATCGAAGGCGCGGTGGTGTGTGCAAACGCAGGCACCACGACCGAGAAGAACATCTCCGAGGCCGCCGCGGCTGCCGGAGTCAACATCACCCTGAACACCTTTGAGGATGCCAACATCGTGCTGGAGAACTTCAGTTCCGGGGCTTGCGATGTGATGACAGGCGACGGATCCGCCCTGGTTTCCCGAAAGGCCACCGAAGGGGCTGCTGGCGAGGACTGGGTGATCTTCCCGCCGGTGCCCATCTCCAAGGAGCCGCTGGGCCCGGTCTGGATCCAGAACCAGTCCCGCTTTGGCGATGTGGTCACCTGGACGGTGTTTGCCATGTTGATCGCCGAGGAGAAGGGCATCACCTCTTCCAATGTGGATGACATGTTGAACGTCGACGGAGAGGCGAGCCGCCTGTTCGGGGCGACCGAGGACGAGCTGCAGACCAAGATGGGCCTCCCGGCGGACGCCTTTTACCAGGTGATCCGCCAGGTCGGCAACTATGCCGAGGTCTATGACCGGCACCTGACGCCGCTGGCGCTCGAGCGCGGTTTGAACGCGCTCTACACAGATGGGGGTCTCCTCTACGCTCCGCCTGCCCGGTAATCCCGCCGGCGACCCACGATAGGATGAGGCCCGGAGCGCCGAGCTCCGGACCAATCCCGCCAATGTAGAGTTTGCAGAGCCGTGATCCCCCGTTCCGTCGATGAAGTGACCGCCGCCTTCGCCGAGTACCGCTATCTGGCCGACCGGCCCCTGGCGGTGGCGATTCACCTCTCCCGCAGCCTTGCCCGTCCCCTGTTCCTGGAGGGAGAGGCGGGGGTGGGCAAGACGGAAGTCGCCAAGGTGCTGGCCCAGGTGTTGGAGACCGAACTCATCCGCCTGCAGTGCTACGAGGGCCTCGACGCCAATCACGCCCTGTACGAGTGGGACTATGCCCGCCAGATGCTTGCCATTCGCCTCATCGAGGCGGGTGGCGGACAGGCGCGGGCTTCCGTGGAGAGCATCATGAGCCGCGAGTACCTGCTGGCCCGCCCACTCCTTCAGGCGGTGGAATTCTCTTCCTCGGAAGGAAGACCCGCGGTGTTGTTGATCGACGAGCTTGACCGGGCCGACGAGGAGTTCGAGGCGTTCCTGTTGGAGATACTCTCCGATTTCCAGGTGACCATTCCCGAGATAGGGGTCATCCGCGCCGCCGCGCCGCCGGTGGTGGTAATCACCTCCAATCGCACCCGGGAGATACACGATGCCTTGAAGAGAAGGTGCATCTACCACTGGCTGGACTTTCCCGATCTGGATCGGGAAGTGGAGATAGTCAGGGCGAAAGTGCCGGACATCGACGAGCGGCTGGCCCGCCAGCTTGCCGAGGCGATGTCCGATCTCCGCTCACTGGAGCTCTTCAAACCTCCCGGGGTGGCCGAGACTCTGGACTGGGCCCGCGCACTGGGAGTGTTGGGCGCCTCCGAGCTGACCTCCGAGGCGGTTTCGGACACCCTGGGGGTGGTGCTGAAATACCGCGAGGACGTTGAGGCTGTCACGGAGAGGGGCGTAGAAAGCCTGGTGCGGACGAACAGTTGAGTCACGGAGGATGGCTGGCGCCGAGACATTGGTGGAGTTCACCCGGGAACTGCGCGAAGAGGGACTGTCGGTAGGCTCCACCACCGCTGCGGACCTCATGACTGCCTTGGACAAGGTGGGACTGGCTTCCGCGGCTGACGTTCATGCCGCCTTTCGCTGCCTGACGGTCTCCTCGCCTTGGCAATTGGATATCTTCGACCGGGTGTTCGCGCGGTTCTTCGGTCGTTACCTGACCGAGGGCCTGGCTATGGCTGCACCGCCTCAGCCTCGGTCGTGGACCATTAAGCGGGTGCAGAGGGGTGGGTTGGAGGGAGACGGCGATGACGCCGGCCCCGAGATGGAGACTTTCACCGGGGCTTCCTGGGCCGAGCGCCTGTCCCACAAGGACTTTTCGGAACTGACCAAGATCGAGCAGGCTCAGGTTCGCAGCCTGCTGGCCCAGATGATGTGGCGGCCGGCCCCGGTGAAGAGTCGTCGAAGGCGGCCTTCCGCCGCCGGCGACCGTCCCGACCTTCGGCGTAGCCTGCGTAAGTGCGTAGGGCCCGAGGGTGACTTAATAAAACTGGAGGGCAGCGAACGCAAGAGGAGGCCGCGTCCCATCTTGTTCATTGCCGACGTGTCAGGCTCCATGGAGCGGTACACGGAGATGCTCCTCTACTTCGCCCACGCCGCCCGGGCTCGCCTCGGCAGGATGGAGACCTTTGTGTTTTCCACCCGCCTCACCCGGATCACGCGACAACTGATGCGTCGCAACCCCACAGAGGCTCTGTCCCAGGTCTCCAGGTCGGTGGAGGATTGGTCGGGAGGCACGAGGATCGGGGAGTGTCTCCGCTCGTTCAACTACGACTGGAGCAGGCGGGTCACCCGGGGCGGGCCGGTGGCGCTGATCGTCTCCGACGGTTGGGACCGGGGGGACCCGGCGATGCTTGCGGAGGAGATGGAACGTCTTCGCCGAACGGTGCACCGGCTGGTCTGGGTCAATCCACTGGCGTCGCGGGAAGGATATTCCCCGGAAACCAGGGGGATGCGCGCCGCACTGCCTCACGTGGATGACTTCTTAGCGGGAGGACGGCTCTCGGATCTCGCTACGCTGGTATCACTCTTGGAATCTCTGCCGGAGCGCAAGAAGTGATGAAAGAAGCCTTGGAGACCCGTGACCGCTGGCTGGCCGAGGGAAAGGAAGTGGTGGTGGCCACCGTAGTGGCCACGGCCGGGCCCTCCCCCCGTCCGGTGGGGGCGAAATTCCTGGTGTCCTCCGAAGGCGACATGGCTGGGTCGGTGTCAGGGGGATGTGTTGAAAACGACGTCTACGAGCATGCGCTCGGGGTGATGAAAGAAGGTCGTCCGCGACTGGTCACCTACGGGATCAGCGACGAGGACGCCTTCACGGTGGGGCTCTCCTGCGGAGGGACGATACAGGTGTTCATCGAACCGTGGTGAGCGAGGACTGTCAGACCGGGGAGGTGCTGCGCGCCTGTTCCCGCATGATCCAAGAACGGAGGCTGGGGGCGCGCCTCACCGTTGTGGAAGGGACCGGGACAGGCGCCTCGGCGGTGGTGGACGCCCAGGAAGGCTTGGTGGCCGGAGCACTTCCTGCGGACACTCCATCTTCCGTTATGGCCGATGCAAGCACTTTGATGGAGCGGGAGAAGTCCATGACCGTTTCCTATGGAGACCGGGACGTGTTCATCGATGTGATCATCCCCCGTCCGCACCTCATCATCTTCGGGGCGGTGCACATCGCCCAGGCATTGTGCGCCCTAGGGAGGCATCTCGACTTTGAAATCACGGTCTCCGACGCTCGACCCGCATTCCTGACACCCGAGCGCTTTCCTTACGCCGATCAGTTGTTGGTGGGTTGGCCGGACGAGCTTTCAGGATGGCTTTCCTTTGACCAGCGCTCCTACGTCGTAGTACTGAGTCACGACGACCGGTTCGAAGCGCCGCTTTGGCCGTTGTTGCTCAGGTCGCCGGTGCGCTACATCGGGGCGATGGGAAGTGGGCGCACCGCCGCTGCCCGAAGGGCGCGACTGGCGGAGGCGGGCTACTCCTCGGAGGAGATCAGCAGGATCAGAGGCCCTATCGGAATCGAGATCGGGGCAGAGTCCCCTGCGGAGGTGGCGGTTGCCATTCTGGGGGAGATGATCTCAACCCGCCGTCAGGCGCAGACCCCCTTGGAACTGAATGGCCGGCCTCGACGTCCCGCCCGGGGTGCAAGACCGTGATCGCCAACCTGGTGCTGGCAGCCGGAGGCTCCTCGCGGCTTGGCCGGCCCAAGCAGTTGGAACCATGGGGTGAAGGGACGACCTTGCTGGGAAAGGTCCTGGAGAACGCCCTGGCAATGGGATCCGAGGAGACCTGGGTGGTGCTGGGCGCCGCCCACGACGAGATCCTGGCGAGCACCGACTTTTCCGGATGCCGAGTGGTGATCAACCATGAGTGGGAAGAGGGATTAGCCAGTTCTCTGAGAGCGGGACTCGATGCCTTGGAGAGAGGTTCAAGGGTGTCCGGGGCGCTTGTTCTCCTCGGCGACCAGCCCGGCGTCAATCCCGAGACCGCTGCTCGGCTGCGCCAGGCTTACCGGCCAGGGGTCACGCCGGCCGTGGTTCCCCGTTACCGCTACGTGGTTTCCAACCCGGTGCTGGTGGATAGAGTTCTATGGCGACGACTTATGATGTTGGAAGGAGACCGCGGCGCTATGCAGTTGTTGAAGGCGCATCCCGAGTGGGTCACCGAAGTGTGGTTCACCGACCTGCATCCCGAGGACGTCGACGACCAGCAGGATGTCGAGAGACTGAGACCCCGCGGCCTCGCCCGAGGAGGGGAGAAGTTCCAGGTGGAGGAGTCCCTGGTGGCATCCGACAAGGAATAGGGGAGGAAAAGTGCCGACCATAGGAAAGATCGCCGGAATGGATCACCTCTCCGCCGCGCGGTTGCGTCGGGCAGGCATCAAGACCTCGCGTACCTTTCTGGAGGAGGCACGGGGGGAAAAGCGCCTCGTGTCTCTCTCCGAGGCGACCGGCATCGATCAAAAGACGCTGCGGGACCTGGCGGCGTCCGCCGACCTGATGCGCCTGGAGGGAATGGGTGGGGCCTACTGCGGTTTGCTACGGGCCGCCGGTATCCACTCCGTGTCGGAACTGGGGAGGTTGTCCTCCGAGGAGGTCACCAGGGCGCTGTTAGCCGTCAATCACAACCGTCGGATAGTCCGACGCCTTCCTAGTCCCCGGGAGGTGGAAATGTGGGTGTCGCAAGCCTCCGATCCGGGATTCGCCAACCGGGAGTAGGGAGTACCGGAAGGCGGACCGCCGTTCAACCGAGTCCGAGATCGATGAGGCGGCCCACCCACCAGGCCAGGCCTGCCCCTGCGCCGGCGACAAGCATGTTTTCCAATCCCGAGCGGAGGCCGGGGTTATTGGTAATCCGGGTCTTGGCCCAGCCAACTCCGAACAGGCTGACGAACGTCAACCCGAACGATCCCACCAGGCCGGCGTCCGGCTGGGAAAACACCAGGAAGGGGATGATGGGGACCGCCGCGCCCACCAGAAACATGCCCCCGGCCATGAACCCTGCCCGGTAGGGAGAACGCCGCTCCGATTCAACCACGCCGAATTCCAGCACCGCCATGGCCTGCTTGAGACGGTGGTCCGTGGCCGAGAAGATGCGGACCGCCTCTTCGAGGTCCTCTCCGTCGATACCGAATCGTCCCAGCAGTTCGGGTAGTTGGGCGGCCTCCTCATCCCGGTAGTACTTGATGTGTTCGTCCTCGAGGGACAATTCCGCCTGCCACACCTCGTCCTGGGACTTGGTCGCCAGGTACTCGCCCAGCGCCATGGACACAGCGCCGGCCAGCGCTCCCACCAGACCGCCCAGTAACACCGCGGACGATCCCACCTGACCGCCGACCAGGCCGGCGACCAGCAGGAGAATTGAGACCAGCCCGTCGTTCACTCCCAGAATCACGTCTCGCAAATAGGGGCGGGTCTCCCCGATGTGAGGTCGGTAGGGAGGTCGCTCGGCGGCAGTCTGCTGAGGTTGTTCTGTCCTGCTCATTTACCTTCTCGCCTCACTTGTCGCGTCGCCTGACTGCGCCGAAGGAGCCGTGACGCGTATCGAAACAGGGTGGTTGCGGCCACAGCATTGCAGATGAAAGGTGGGGTAATCAGGCTCTCTGTTTGCCATTTACCTCCCGTTGCAACACTGCCGGACCATGTCTTCCAAGGATACAAACTCTCCCCGGACAGGAGGAGAGGAATCGGTTGATCAAGCCCGGTGTCGCCGCCCAAGGCGGGAGGATGTGGCGTGGGCTAGTCTTGGCGCGGAGCGAAGACGGAGGTCCACAATGGTGGCAGAGGTACAGGGAATTGTTTCCCTCGAAAAGGGGGCGCCGGTCTCCATGGAGACGGTGATGGTTCCCGATCCGGGCCCCGGAGAGGCCCGGGTCGCGGTGAAGGCTTGCGGTGTTTGCCACACCGATCTCCACTACCGGGAGGGTGGGATAAGCGACGACTATCCCTTTTTCCTGGGCCATGAGGCGGCCGGGATAGTGGAGTCGGTCGGACCTGACGTGACCAAGATCGCCCCCGGCGACTTCGTGATCCTCAACTGGCGGGCGATCTGCGGAGATTGCCGGGCGTGCGACAGGGGCCGTCCCTGGTACTGCTTCGCCACGCACAACGCCGCCCAGAAGATGACCCTCGCCGACGGCACCGAGCTCTCCCCCGCTCTGGGGATAGGCGCTTTCGCTGAACTCACCCTGGTTGCCGCCGGACAGGCCACCAAGGTCGACAGCCGAGCGCGTCCAGAGGCAGCAGGCTTGTTGGGCTGCGGCGTCATGGCGGGAATCGGCGCCGCTATTAACACCGGCGGTGTGGGCCGAGGGGACTCCATTGCGGTCATCGGTTGCGGTGGGGTTGGGTCCGGTTCGATTGTCGGGGCCCGCCTCGCAGGCGCCGAAAAGATAATCGCGGTGGACATCGACGAACGCAAGCTCGAGTGGGCCGAAGGTTTCGGGGCCACCCACACCATCAATTCCCGCGACGAGGATCCCGTGGAACGGATCCGGGAGATCACCGACGGCAACGGCGCCGACGTGGTGGTGGAGGCTATCGGTCTGCCCGAGACATACGAACAGGCTTTCTATGCCCGCGATCTGGCCGGCGTGGTGGTGCTGGTCGGCGTGCCGACGCCGGACATGAAGATCGAGCTTCCGTTCATAGAGGTGTTCGGCCGCGGCGGGGCCCTGAAGTCGTCATGGTACGGGGACTGCCTTCCGGAACGGGACTTCCCCATGCTGATCGACCTGTACCTGCAGGGCCGCCTCGATCTGGACGGCTTCGTCAGCGAGACGATCGGCGTCGGGGATGTCGAGGAGGCTTTCCACCGCATGGAGCGGGGAGAGGTGCTGCGCTCGGTAGTGGTCTTCGACTGACCCGACTCCAAGGGATCCCGATTACCAGCCGCGGGCGCGCCACTCCTCGGTATGGGGCTTTTCGTTCGCCACGGTCGTGTCGTTCTCCCCGTGGCCGGGGAACACAACGGTGGGGTCGGGATAGGTTGACACGAGTTGTTCGACCGAGTCCATGATCTGGCCGAAAGAGGAGTAGTCCCACTGAGTGGCGCCGGGGCCACCTGGAAAGAGGGTGTCCCCGGTGAACAACCAGGGCTCCAGCACGAACGAGGTCGATCCGGGGGTGTGGCCGGGGGTGTGAACGGCATGGAGCAGAAGGTCTCCGACCTCGATCTCCTGCCGGTCCTGGATCAGTCCGTCGGGAGCGGCCTTCTCGATGCCCGCCTCCTCCAGGAGGAACAGGTCCTCGGGGTTCAGAAGGAACGGGACGCCCAGCTTGTCGCTCACCTGGTCCACCGCTTGGAGGTGATCCTGATGGCCGTGAGTGGTGAGGATGGCCTGTACGTCAAAATCCCCCGCCGCCTCCAAGATGCGGTCGGCTTCGTCGGCCGCGTCCACGATCACCGCCTTCTGCGTTTTGGTGCAGCCCAGAATGTAAACGTTGTTCTCCATGGGGCCGACCAGCAGTTTGATCACATGCGCTCCCTCGATTCGATGCTCCCACCTTTTCATAGCCAGTTGCCTTTCTCGGTTCGGACCACTGCGGAGGAAGAATACCAAGTGGGACACACCGATTCCACCCCCGGCCGGAGGGGTAACCTGATCAGTCATGCGAGCTTGGCGTCTGCATGAACTGACCGGTCCCGGGGCGATTTCTTTGGATGAAGTCCCTGACCCCGACCCCGGAGATGGTCAGGTTCGGGTTGGACTCCGGATCAGCGCCCTCAACCATCTGGACGTGTGGGTGACCCGCGGGCTGCCGGCTCCTCCCGGCCTTCCTCACATCCTCGGCGGGGATGGCGCCGGGGTGGTGGAGGCGATCGGGCCGGGGGTGTCGGGCCTCTCCGAGGGAGACGAGGTGATCATCAACCCCTCCCTCTCCTGTGGGGCCTGTCCGACGTGCGCTACCGGAGAAACGGTGTACTGCCCTTCGTTCGGGGTACTCGGAGAGCACAGCCATGGGACCCTGGCGGAAAAGGTGGTGGTCCCCGTAGCCAACGTTTGGCCGAAGCCACCGGCGCTCTCCTGGGAGACCGCGGGTTCTTTCTCCCTGGCGACCGGCACCGCTTTCCGGATGCTGCGCAGGGCGCGCCTGGCGGATGGAGAGACAATGCTGGTGGTAGGAGTGGGGGGAGGAGTCTCCAGCGCGGCCGCCCTGCTCGGCGTGTCATTCGGCGCCCGGGTATTCGTCACCTCCCGCAGTCCGGAGAAGATCGCCTGGGCAATCGAAAACGGCGCCGAAGCCGGCTTTGATTCGGCTGGACAGTTCTCCAAAGAGCTCAGGGCGGCGGCAGGAGGGCAGGCCCACGTGGTGGTGGAGAATGTGGGTCCGGCAACTTGGGGACAATCGCTTCGTTCGCTCGGATTGGGGGGTCGGATGGTGGTCTGCGGGGCCACCAGCGGAGCCAAGGCGGAGATCGGCATCCCGGCGCTGTTCTTCAGACAGTTGGAGATTATCGGGTCCACCATGTTCACCCCGGCTGAGTACAGGGACCTGCTGGACTTGATCGCCTCGGGCCGGGCGGCCCCGCCTCCGGTCGACCGCGTGTTTCCCTTCGAGGAGTTGCCAGCCGCCATGGCCAGGATGGAAGCGGGCCGTCAACTCGGAAAAATCGCACTCTCCCTGGACTGACCATCACCGGCTGACGCCTGGGGCAATCTGCGGCACGGTGGCCTGGGGTAGGGGATATACTGACACTGCGGAGTCGACTACGGTCGGCTTCCCCCATTGGGGGCGTAGAACAGTCTGGAGTGTTCGCTGGCCTGTCAAGCCAGAGGTCGCGGGTTCAAATCCCGTCGTCCCCGCCACGGGCTGGGAGGCCAGGTAGCTCAGTTGGTAGAGTATCGGTCTGAAAAACCGAGGGTCGGCAGTTCGATTCTGCCCCTGGCCACCTGTTGAGGTGAAGCGGATGTCCCGATCACTGGAATGCGCGGACCTCGTGCGATGGAGGTTGGAACCTCCTGCCCTTCCCGGCGGTCTTTACCGAACTCTCCGGGAGACTTTTCTCCGCGACCCTTCCAAGGTTGCCCTCGAAGCTTCTGGCCACCCACCGGTCACCTATGGTGAACTCGACTCGCTGGTGGAGCGTTGCCGAGCGAGCTTGGCGGCCTCTGGGATCGGGCGGGGGGACCGGGTCCTCGCCTATGTGGAGAAGTCCCTGGCGAACGTATTCCTTTACCTGGCCTGCCTGAGCCAGGGAGCGGTCTACGTACCGGTCAACCCGGCCTACACCCCGGTAGAGCTGGCTGGGTTCGTGGAAGACGCCGGTCCTCGGCTGGTGATATGTGATCCCTATCGACGGATGGAGGTCGTTGAACTGCTGAGGGGTTCCGGCTCCCCTGTCGAGGTGGCGGCCCTCCGGCCCGAAGGGACGGTCAGCCTCACGCACCCGCCGGCCCAAGAGTCACCTCCGGCCGGGAGGACCGGGCCGGTCGGGAGCGATCCGGCGGCGATCCTCTACACCTCCGGCACCACGGGCGGCCCGCGTGGAGCGGTTCTCACTCACCGGGCCCTTGCCGCCAACGCCCTTGCCCTCTGCAGGGTCTGGCGTTTCCGGCCCGAGGACACCTTAATCCATGCTCTTCCGCTCTTTCACACGCACGGACTGTTCGTAGCCCTCCATTGCGCTTTACTGTCGGGGGCCTCGATCCTCTTGCTGCCTGCTTTCGATCCCGGGGTGGTTATCAGGCTCTGGTCTCGGGCGACCGTGTTCATGGGAGTACCCACCCACTACACCCGTCTCCTGTCCGATTCCGGGCTTTCTGTCGGAGCAGCGGCGGGGATGCGGCTCTTCACCTGCGGCTCGGCTCCCCTTCTCGCCCAGACCTGGGAGGACTTCCGTCTGCGCTCGGGCCATCGCATCGTGGAGCGATACGGAATGACCGAGGTGGGCATCATCACTTCCAACCCCTATGGCGGAGAGCGAATACCTGGGACGGTGGGGTATCCGCTGGAAGGGGTCGAGATCAAGGTTGCGCAGGAGACGGGCGCCGAACCGGGGCCTGGAGAGGCAGGAGAACTCCTGGTTCGCAGTCCCGGGTCGTTTACCGGTTATCTTGCCAGTCCCGACGAGACGGCGAGGGTGGTGAGCGCCGACGGCTGGGTGGCCACGGGAGACCTGGCTTTGCTGGCCGGCGACGGCCGGGTCACGCTGGTGGGAAGGTCCAAGGATGTGATTATCACCGGGGCCCTGAATGTCCACCCACCCGAAGTCGAGGCGGCATTGAACTCCCTGCCGGGCGTGGTGGAGTCGGCGGTGTTCGGGGCGCCGCATCCCGACTTCGGGGAGGGTGTGGTGGCCGCGGTGGTGTGGGATGGCGAGGCCAACCCCGCTACCTCCCGGCTCCAGCAGGCCCTTGCCAGGAGGCTGGCGGGGTACAAGATCCCCAAGCGGATCCTCATAGTGGAGCGTCTCCCACGCAACGCCATGGGCAAGGTGCAGAAAACGCTTCTCCGTTCTCGAAACGCCGGCGTCTTCAACATAGGGCCGTAACGGGAGACTGGCCGCTCCGGCCCGGCTGGGACGCCCACCGGGCACGGATGAGCAGAGAGATGCCGGGCCTGCCGGGCAGAGCTAGTTCTCGGGGTGCCGGAGAAAGGCCTCGATCTCGGAGATCATCTGATCTCCGGCGTCCTCCAGGCTCTGGGGGTGAAGGCTGGTGCCTTTGGCCGCCTCCTCTTCCAGGTGTTTTATGTACCCGGCCAGATCCTCGGACTCGGCTACCACCGCGTCAAGCTTCTCCCGGAACTCGGCGGACTCCACCTCCAGGGGAGAGACGTCGAGGTTCACCTCCAGGATTTGGGCGGCCTTTCTTACCAGGGCCAGGCTGGCGGGTGGGTAGTCCTGGGTGGATAGATAGTGGGGTACGGCTGCCCACAAGGTCAGAGCATCCCATCCTTCCTGGACAAAGGCCTGGTGCAGGACCCCCACGATGCCGGTGGGACCTTGGTAGTTCGACCCGAAGAGGCCGTACCGGCCGAGTAGGGAGGGATCGGTTGCCCGCCCCACCATGGGGACCGGGAAAGTGTGGGAGATCTGCCCCATGAAGGCTCCCATGGTGAGGGCTCTTTCCACACCCGCCGCCCGGCACAGGTCCATGATCTGTCCGACGTATGACTTCCAGCGAGCGTGAGGCTCGTCTCCGGTTATCACCAGAAGCGGACGCTGCTCCGCAGGGGTGGTCAGGTAAACGTCGGTGCTCGGCCAACTCAGGGTCGTAGAGCCTCCCTTCCCGAAGGAGATCTCCGGCCGTACGACTTGGAAATCGAAATACTCTTCAGGGTCGATCTCGGTCAGCAGCACCGAGGGGTAGATAGAGAGGACGTGCTGGATCGCCCGACTGGAGGCTTCTCCGGCGTCTCCCCAGCCCCGGTAGGCGACCAAGGCGGTTGGACGCCCAAGCTGCCGGTAGAGCTCCCAGTTGACTTGCGACACTCTCGAAGGCTACTCGGGCCGGCCGCTCTGCGCCCGATGGTCGGCTTCAGCCCATTGGGGGGTCCCGGGATCCATGAAGGGATAGTCCTGGATCCAGGGCCGGGCCTCTTCCAGTTGAGCGGCCAGATTGAACAGGGTGTCCTCTCTCCCGAAGCGGCCTACGAACTGGACGCCCAACGGATGTCCTGACTCCGCGCGGTGAATCGGCAGGGACATGGCGGGCTGGCCGGTCATGTTGAACGGCCAAGTGTTGGGTATCCGATTCATGGACTTGGCGGCAAGTTCCTCCATCAACTCGAAGGCGGAGCCGCTGTGCCGGCCATCCAGCAGGGCGGCGATCCTCTCTCTCTGCTCCGCTCCGGGCTGGAGAGCGAAGTGGGGCCAGGGCGGAGTAGCCAGGGTGGAGGTGACCAGGACATCATGGTCCTCCATGATCCGACCCATGATCCGACCGTAATGGCGCACCAGATAAAGGTTGTCGGCGAAGTCGGTGGCCGAGACCGTCTTTCCCGCTTCCACGACCACTTGGTTGGCAGGTTCCAGTTTGCTGACGTCGATGTCGAAGGTCTCCACCATCCAGGCCGTGTCCACCGCCGAAAGAGTCAGCATCGCCCGCCTCCCCGGCCCCGGGCCTATCCCGGTCGAGACCGGTTCCACCCGATGGCCGAGTTCCTCCAGGAGCGAGGCGGTTCGGTCGACCGCCAGCAGGCACTCGGGGTCCAGGTTCACATCACCGGTCATCGCCCCCTCGACCACGCCGATTCGCAGGGAGCGGTGCGGCCCCTGCGCCGCTTGCCGGTAGGGACCGTCGGGGGGCGGCGCCGCGTAGGGATCGCCCGGCTCGGGTCCATGGCTGAGATCGAGAAACGCCGCTGAATCCCTCACCGTCCGTGTGACGACATGAGATGCGGCCAGGCCGTACCACCCTTCGCTCATGACCGGGCCTACCGGGTTCCTTCCACGGGTGGGCTTGAGCCCCACCAGGCCACAGGCGGAGCTGGGTATCCGGATGGAACCTCCCCCATCACTGGCGTGTGCCGCCGGGACGACTCCAGCCGCCACCACCGAGGCCGACCCGCCTGAGGATCCCCCGGCGGTGATCCCCGGCGCCCAGGGATTGTGAGTGGGGCCATGCACCGCCGGTTCGGTCACCGACGCCATGCCGAACTCCGGAGTGGAGGTCTTCCCCAGAATGACCAGGCCTCCCCCCAGATAGCGAGAAGTGAGGGTGGTCGTGAAAGGAGCTATGAAGTCCAGCAGGGCTCTGGACCCGGAGGTGGTGGGCACCCCTTCCCAGAGTTGGCCGAGATCCTTGAGCATGAAGGGAACACCGGCCAGGGGGGTGGCGGGCAGTGCGGCCTGCGCGAGTCGGCGGGCTCGGTCATAGGTGGTGTGGACCACCGCGTTGAGGGCGGGATTAAGAGCCTCGGTCTGGCCAATGGCGGCCTCGAGCGCCTCTGGGGCCGAGATCTCCCGGTTGGCGATCAGCGCGGCCAGGCCAACCGCGTCGTAGCGTCGGTACTCTGTTACTTTCATAGCCCCAATGATGGCAGACCCGGTTGGCTTTGTAGTATTCGGTGCGCCTGTTGGAAGGAGAGATTTCCTGAGTCTGGGGATGGTCGATCACGGCCTTTTTGGGGAGGCGGCCCGATGTCCCTGATTTCCCTCTTGGGGGAGGTTTTCGGCTCGGCCTTCGAAGAACTGGGTCTTGACCGGGGCTATGGCAAGGTGTTTCCCTCCCAGCGCCCCGAGTTGGGGGACTTTCAGTGCAACGGCGCCCTGGCTGCCGCGCGCCCTGCGGGACAGTCCGCCCGGAGCCTGGCGGTCACGGTAGCCGAACGCGCCGGGCAGGACGAGAGGTTCGGAGAGGTACTCCCGGCCGGACCCGGGTTTGTCAACATCCGTCTCTCCGACCGGTTCCTGGCCCAGTGGGTCGCCGAGATGGAATCGGATCCTCGCTTGGGGGCGCCGCGCGCCGATGCGGTCAGTCACGTCGTGGTGGATTACGGAGGGCCCAACGTTGCCAAGCCGATGCACGTCGGACATCTCCGGTCCACCATCATCGGAGACTCCCTGGCCCGCATCTTCGCCCATCTGGGGCACAGTGTCACCCGCGATCCCCACTTCGGGGACTGGGGGACGCAGATGGGAATGCTGATCATGGGTGTGCAGGAGCGACTTCCCGGATTGCCGTATTTCGAGGAGGGACGTCAGGGGGGTTATCCCCTCGAGTCGCCGATCAGCCTGGAGGACCTGTCCGAGTTGTACCCGGAGGTGGCGGCTGCCTGCGCCTCGGACCCAGAGCGGGCGCGGGCTGCCCGGCGGGCCACCTTGGAGTTGCAGGAGGGGAGACCAGGGTATCGGGCCCTGTGGGAGCAGATGGTTCGGGTCTCCATGGAGAGCCAGCGGGCCGACTTCGCCCGGCTGGGGGTGGAATTCGATCTCTGGTATGGAGAGAGCACGGTGGCCGACAGGGTGGAGAAGATGATCCGGAGGATGGAGGGTAGCGGACGCGTTACCGAGAGCGAGGGGGCGACGGTGGTGGAGGTGGCGGAGCCCGACGATGAAGCGCCCCTGCCGCCCCTCCTTCTGCGCAAATCCGACGGGGCGGCGTTGTACGCCACCACCGACCTGGCAACTATCGAGATGCGGGTGGACGACCTGGACGCCGACGTCATCCTGTACGTGGTGGACGCCCGCCAGGCCGATCACTTCCGCGGGGTTTTCAGGGCGGCCCGGCTCACCGGCCTGGCCCCGTGCCGGGTGGGCCTTGAGCACGTCGGGTTCGGCACCATGAACGGCCCGGACGGCCGTCCGTTCCGCACCCGGGAGGGAGGTGTGGTCAGGCTCGGCGAGCTGATCGAGATGGTTGCGGCGTCCGCCCGCCTTCGATTGGAAGAGAACGATCTCGCCGGGGACTACTCACCGGAGGAAAGAGACGCCATAGCCGAAGCGGTGGGGTTGGGCGCCTTGAAGTTCGGGGACTTGGCGACCCATCGGGCCTCCAACTACCTGTTCGATCCGGAACGGTTCGTCTCCTTTTCCGGGAAGACCGGTCCGTACCTGCAGTACGGGGTGGTGCGGATCCGGTCGCTGTTGGCGAGGGCGGCGGCGGAGAACCTGGCGCCAGGCGCCCTTGTTCCGCCATCGCGCCCCGCCGAGCGTGACCTGATGCTCACCCTGGCTCTGATGCCCGAGGCCATAAGCAGGTCCGCGTCCGAGCGCGCCCCGCACCACCTGGCCGAGTACACCTACCGGGTGGCTGTGGGCTTCACCCGGTTCTACGACCAATGCCACATCCTCAGCGAACCGGATCCCGTCCGTCAGGGCTCCTGGCTCACCCTGGCCCGGTACACCGGGGAGGTGCTGACCATGCTGCTGGAGCTGCTGGGGATCGACGTCCCCGAGAGAATGTGACCCCGGATCAACCGGGAGGAGCGAACAGCGCCATTATCAGGACCGCCCACGCGCCGAACAGAAGGTAAGGGTCCCAACGGGGTTTCCAAAACCCGGCCCGCACTGAGAGCCATCCGGTCAGGGGCGGGACAAGCAGGGAGCACATGAGCCCGGCACCCCCGGCGGCCCTGAGGGTGGCCCGTCCGTAATCGATGGTGACGGGCAGGTCCTCGGGCAGTGGAAGCAAGGCGCTGACCGCCACCAGGATCATCGCAACCGCCAGTCCGGCCAGGGCTCTTCCGGCCGCCCGATGCCAGACGTCTTGTTCGTCTTCCAGAGCGGACGCCCCGTAGGAAGCCTCCGCTCCCAGGCCCAGGATCACTCCGCCCACCGCCCCCACCGCGGCGATGGCGCTCATGGCCTCCATGATGCTCAGGTCGGGACCGCCCTCCACGATCCCCACTTCGAGGAGCAGTGAGGCAAGGGCCAGCCCCAGGAGTGCTATCCCGGCAGCCGAAAAACCCACCCGGAGCATGGAGCGAAAAGACCCGGCAGCCAGACGGTACCAATCACGCCAGTCCAACGCTTGGGAGGCCGAGGGGGAGGGGCGGGTCATGCCTGACTCTCCTTGGCGTTCGACAGCGCTTGCAAATAGAGTTCCACCGGGTGCAGGATCCGGTATTCGCCGGCCAGATGTGAACGCAACTGCATCTCGCACCCGGGATTGGCGCTGGCCACCAGCGTGGCTCCGCTGCGTCGAATCTCATCAGCTTTGTCTCTTCCGAGGCGGGCGGAGGTGTCGGGTCGGAGAATGGAGTAGAACCCCGCTGCGCCGCAGCACACCGGATCGATGGATTTGGTCCGGTATCCGGCCGCCTCCAGGATCAATTGAGGCTGGGTGACAATCCGCTGGGCGTTGCGAAGATGGCAAGGATGCTGGAGCGCCACCATTCCGCGTCCCTCTTCCAGGCGGGGAAGCCGGCCGTCCTTGACAGCGTCAGCCACCAACTCCGTGATGTCTCGGACCTGCCAACCATCGTCCAGGGCTTCTCCGGGAGCCCAGTGGCGGTAGTCCTTGAGATGAGCGGAGCACCCGGCTGCGTTGGCCACCACGTAATCCACTCCACGGAACGCCGCGGCGTTCCGGGCAGCCAGTCGGGCGGCGCCTTCAGCGGCGCCGTCATGGGCTGCCAAGGCGCCACAGCAGGTTTGGGCCGAGGGGACTACCACCCGATAGCCTGCTCGCACCAGCAAAGCAATGCTTGCCTGGTGGACGTCGGCGAACCAGGGACCCATTATGCAACCGGTGAGGAGTCCCACGGTGGCGACAGGCGCCCGATCGGGCAGGAAGGTTCTTCCCCGCAGTGACTGGGTCCTCCAACCGATGCGTCTCAGGCCCCTGAGGCCGGAGCGAACTCGACGCGGGGCGATCCGGGCCAGCCCGGTGTGTTGGACCAGGGCTGTTGCCCAGGTGATAACCCGCATTATCGCCGGACTCCCGAGCCAGGTCTCCATGACCCATCCCCGAAGGCGCCGGGTCACGCCGCTCCGCCGGGCGGAGATCTCCGCACGGGCTCCCTCCAGGGTCCTTCCGTAGGGGACCATGCTTGGACACACCGGCTCACAGGCGCGACAGCCCAGACAGAAGGAGATGGTCTCGGCGAAGACCTCGTCTATTCCCGTGATTCCGTCCAGCACCGCGGTCATGGCGGTCAGTCGGCCCCGGGGGGAGTCGGTCTCCTTCCCGGTGAGGCGGAAGGTGGGACAGTGGGGGAGGCACAAGCCGCATTGGATGCAACTGGAGAGTTCGGATCGGGTGGGTGCGTAAGGCGTCTGGTAGCCCATCAGATGCCTCCCGGCAGTCGGCCGCCGTTGAGCACTCGGTATGGATCGAACCCCGCCACCAGTTTGCGCTGGTATTCGAGGCCTGCCGGAGGAGTGCCCCAGGGGTCGATCCGTTCGTACAGGGTCTCGGGCCCGTTGGTAAGCACCAGAGCCCCGCCCACCGACTCCGCCCACCCGCGGAGTTCAGATGCCGCTCCGATCTCGACCTGGTCCGCGACGCATTCTGTGATCCCCACTCCCCGCTGGGCCACGTAATCCCAGGAGTCGGGCAGGCGCTCCAGGCCTTCGGTCATTCGGGAAGGAGGAAGCCTCAGCGACCAGGCGACCGGCCGCGAACGCATCGGCGGCCATGCGTGTCCGCTCTGCACCTCTCCTCCCAACCGGCTGACCTGAGACTCCACCTCGGCCTGCGTTCCCCACAGAAAAGCGCTGTGCCCCGACGGCGTGGAGAGCACGGCTAGGGGCCGGTATAGAACAGCAAGGGCGGCTGCCGGATCGTCAACGGTCACCGTCACCGCCGCGGCGGGCGTCGGAATGAGCTTCAGGCACACCGAGCCGATCAGGCCCAACCTGCCCAGGGCGCCCACCATCAGCCGGGGGATGTCGTAGCCGGTCACGTTCTTGACCACCCGCCCCCCGCTCCGGACGATGCGCCCGTCACCGGTGACCACCGTGGTCTCCAGCACCCGGTCCCGGCTGGGGCCGTAGCGATATCGCTTGTAGCTGCTGAGCCCGGCGGCGAGAACGCCGCCGATCGTTGCGGTTGGCGAAGAGTGCGGCAGGAGGGTGGTCTGGCGCTCATCCGCCAGCATCTCCTCCACCTCCGAGACACGGGCCCCCGCCCCCGCCACAATGGTCAGGTCTTCGGGTTCCCAGACTTCGACCCGGTTGAGTGAGGTGGTGACCAACACCATGTCCGGATGCACGCGGTGGCCGTATCCCTGATGATTGCCACCCCCCCAGATCAGTACCTTCATTCGGCGCTCGGTGGCGATGCGAAGAGCCTCAGAGGCTTCTTCGAGGGTGGTGGGCGTCACCACGATCTCGGCCGGCGGGATGGCCTGGTCGGCTGAGATGTCGGCGGCAGGGATGGCGCCGAACCGGCTCTTCACACCCAGGCGCCCTCGGGCACCGGCCGTCCAAAGTCAAAACAACGGGATCCCTCCGGAAGGACTTTGCCGGGGTTGAAGACTCCCTCGGCGTCAAAAGCCTCTTTCACGCGAGCCTGGGCGTCAAGATCCATCTCCGTGAAGAGCAACGGCATGAGGTGGCGTTTCTCGATTCCGATGCCGTGCTCCCCCGAGAGAACACCCCCCTTTTCGACGCAGAGTTCAACCAACTCGTCGGCGGCGGCTTTCACCTGGTCAAGCCGACCGGGCTCGGAGGCGTCGAAGGCCATCAGAGGATGGAGGTTGCCGTCCCCGGCGTGGAAAACGTTCATCATGGTGATCTCGTAACGTTGACCGATTTCATACACCTGGCGCATGGCCTCCACGAGACGAGTGCGAGGCACAACCGTATCGTGCAGGTAGTAGTCAGGAGCAGCCTGCGCCACCGCGCCGAAGGCTGACTTGCGGCTCTTCCACAGGATCTCCCGCTCCTCGGGGGAAGCCGCCACCTGCACCGACAAGGCGTTGTTCCCGTGGGCGATGCTGGTGATGATCTCCGCCTCCGCCGCCACCGCCTCGGTGACCCCGGTGACCTCGGCCAGCAACAGGGCTCCCGCCTCGACGGGCAGACCGGCGTGCAGCCAGTTCTCGATGGCTTGCATCATCAGTTGGTCCATCATCTCCAGGGCAGCGGGAATCAGTCCCGCGGCGATGATCCCCGAGACGGTGGCCGCGGCGTCTTCAATGGTGGGAAAGGCCACCGCCATTGTCCGCACATCAGGGGGGTTGGGGGTGAGCTTCACCAGGGCGCGGGTGACTATCCCCAGGGTGCCTTCCGACCCGACGAGGATGCCCCGGAGATCCAATCCGATGGGATCGGGCGCCCCGCTGCCCACGATCATCACGTCTCCGGTGTCGGTGACGATTTCCAAGGCAAGGACATGGTTGACAGTGCTCCCCTCGGACAGGCAGTGAGGACCTCCCGAGTTGCAGGCGATGTTTCCTCCCACGGTGCACGCCGATTGGGAGGAGGGATCGGGGGCGAAGTGCATACCGAAGGGGGTGGTGGCGGCGGACAAGTCCAAGTTGATGACTCCCGGGCCTACCCAGGCGGTGCGATTCTCGGTGTCGATCTCTTCGATCCGGTTCATGCGGGTGGTCACCAGCACCACACCACCGACTTCCGGGACCGCCCCGGCGGAGAGGCCGGTTCCCGCCCCTCGGGCTACTACCGGTATGCCGTGGCGCCGTGCGGCCCTAACCACTTGCGCGACTTCCTCAGTGGTTTCGATCATCACCACCACGGTCGGGTTTCCCGTGTAGACCCCTGCATCCTTGGCGTAGAGGTGGCGTTCCAACGTCGAATCCATCACCCGTTCGGCGCCCAGCACGCGGATCAGGTCATCTCGAAACTCGGTGTTGCTCCCGGTGAGGGTGGCAGCCATGGTGATCTAGAATAACAATCGCCCGTCAATCCCGATCCTGCCCGAGGGCGGTTGGCGGTCAGTCCCAATCAGGCAGTTACGTATGACGGTGAACGCTCAACCTACCCCCAACCCCAATGCCATGAAGTTCACGGTTGGGAGCAAGGTGGGTGGCCCTGTCACTTATCGGAAGGGCGAGGCGGTGGAGCATCCGTTGGCCGTGGCCATCCTGGCGACAGAGGGGGTGGATTCGGTGTTCTGGACAGCGGACTTCGTCACGGTCAGCAAGGCAACCGGAGGGGACTGGGCCACCATACAGCCTGCGGTCGAATCGATTCTGAGAAGCCAATTCGAGACGGGGTGATTAGCCCTAGCCTCCGGCAGGGACCGCCACTCCGTCGGGACCGATCCACAGGCTGACCGGCCACGAGATGCCGGCCGGATCGGCCACTGCCCATTCCACCCGCCATACGTCTCCCATCCGGTTGACTACCGGTCGACCCACCACGGTGCCTGCCTGGGCGAGGAGCAGTTCTTCTCGGGCGGTCCTGAGCACCGCGGTTGGAGGCGTCTCCAACTCCTCTCCCACCCACCATTGGCCGGGATTCGCTTCCGGCAGAGGAATGAGGCGGGGTAGGTCGACAATAGTCGGCATGCCCGCTTCCACATCCACCACCACTTCAACTGACTGGGTGGGTAGCCGACTGTAGGCGCCGCCGTCGACGGAGACCAGCCGTCGGAGGGCTACCACCGTCCGCCAACGTCCCCCGGCCACCGGTTCAACCCACAAGGTTCTCACCCATTCCACAAAGGAGAGAGGGCGTGCGGATGTGTCGAGGGGACGGTTGATGCCCGGCAGCCACCACTCGAGGACGTCGGACTGCTCCGTCCCGTCCAGGGTGAAGTAATCCAGGACGAACCACTCCGAATAGGAAGCGGCCTGACGCTCCTCCTGGGAGTGGCCGTTCGATGCGGTCGGGTCCTCTCCCGCCCGGAGGTCCGCTTCGCTCATGGTCGCCGGAGTAGCCGGTACTAGGCGGGGTGAGTGCGTTGGGGCGGGATTCTGGTTCTGCCCCGGAAGGGATGGTGACGCCGACCCGGCGGCGGAGGACGGGGCAACTGTCGGCGGGATGACTACATGAGGGTCAGGAGAAGAGAAGGTGCGGACCACGCTGAAGGCCAGCACTGCCACCACTGACGCCCCTCCCACCAGGTACCAGAGTCGGCGGCGCCGGGACGTGTCTCCAAGGTCTCGCAACTCGTCCCAGGGGATTGATTCGAATACTTCTTGATCGGATGGTTTGGAATCGCTCATGCCACATTGTTATGAGATGTGCCGGGCGGATTCAAGGGGTGTTGTCCGCATCGCGAAAGAAAACACAGAGTCGCGAGCTGCTCGGGCACTTGTCATCAATGACAGGTCACCTCAACTACACTCCCGAAGAATGGTGGTCAATCCCGATCCCAAGCCTGGCCGCTGGCTTCTTCCCTTAGCCATCCTGGCGATGTTTGCGTTCACCTTCATGTTCGTCAGGACGCTGCCCAGAGCCGAGATCGCACCCCAGCCGGTAACCACCGTTCCTACCGCGACAACGCTGGAGGAGGACTCGTCGACGGACACGACCTCCGCCGCGGAGGGCGAAGAACCCGACGGCGAGGCGGCTCCTGAGGAGACGCCCACCAGCACCACGCTGTTGCCCGCGGTGGTCTCCTACCTGGCTTCCATCGAGGCGCTGGGGGAGCAGTTGACTGCCCTGGCGAGAGAGGCCCGGGAGGTCAACGCCGCCTGGGACGAGAGGTCGATTGAATACGCCGAGACCGAGGAGCGCTTGGTGGCCGTGATGGAGGATGTAATCAGCTGGCAGGAGAACGTGGTAAGGCTGAACGCGCCTTCCGTATTGGCGGCGTCACATCAGGACATGCTGACCGCCTCCACTCGGGCGGCGGCGGCGGCCGCCACCGTCGTGGAGGGATTGCGTAGCGCCGACACCGGTGAGACCCGCAGGGGGGCGGCGGCTGACTTCAACACGGCGACCACCGACTTCGTCGCTGCCGTTACGCGGGCTCAGAACACTATCGGCGGTTGACGCCCCCAGGACGTTGGCTGTAGAGATACGGGCCGTCGCCCCCGAGGAACTGGATGTCTTGGGGCGGGTGACCGCCATGGCCTTCGGACAGGACCCCGATCCCGCCGCCGAGGAAAGCTATCGCAAGTTGCTGGAACTGGAGCGCAGTCGGGGTGCTTTCGAGGGAGGACGGATGGTGGGCGCCTCCTTTGCTTACGGCCTGGAGTTGACAATCCCCGGCGGGACGGCGGCCGCGGCCGGAGTGGCCAGCGTAGGGGTGCTCCCGAGCCATCGGAGGCGCGGGATCATGCGCAGGATGGTGACCGGGTTGTTGGCCGAGGCGCGGGATCGAGGGGACATGCTGGCCGCGCTGTGGTCGACGGAAGTCCCTCTCTACGGGCGGTTCGGGTTCGGAGTGGCGGGGGTCACCACCAAACTCGTCATCGATCGATTCCCCCTGGTCCCCCACCGGCTGGCTCCCCGGCCTGCGCCGGTGGTCCTGGTCGAACCGGATGAAGCCAAAGAGGTCCTGCCGCGGGTGTTCGATCGCAAACGCAGGGAGACACCCGGAATGTTCGCCCGCTCGGCGGATTGGTGGGAGTTGGAGATCCTGGCGGACGATCCCCGTAACCGCGGAGACGCCAGTTCCCTCCGGTACGCCTTGGCGCTCGACTCCCGCGGCCATCCCATCGGATACGCCCAATACCGCACCAGCGGGTCCTGGGAGGGGATCGGCATAGGCATAACCCTGAGGCTGGAGGAGATGATCGCCCTTACGCCGGCTGCGTATTCGGGCCTGTGGAACTTCCTGGTCAACCAGGACTTGGTGCGGCAACTCCGGGCGTGGAACGTACCAGCCGAGACGGCTCTACACCAGCTCTTCGCCAACTTCCGGGAGGCACAGACCCTGAACGACGGTTTGTGGTTGAGGATCCTGGACGTGGAGTCGGCGCTCTCTTCCCGCCGTTACTCGGCCGACGGGTCCCTGGTGTTCGAGGTGTTCGATCCCATGACCGCAAAGCCGTCCAGGTACCGGCTGGAGGTGTCCGGGGGCTCTGGCTCGTGTCGGAGAGCCTCCGACTCTCCCGACCTTTCCCTCGACCTGGAAGACCTGAGCGCCGGGTTCCTGGGACGCGCCCGCTTCCGGCGTCTGGGAGCTTTGGGCCGGCTGAAGGGAGAGCCTGCGGCGAGGGCGTTGGCCGACGCCATGTTCGATTGGTACCCCCAGCCGTGGTGTCAGGAGGTCTTCTAAAGGAAAGGGATCAGCGGGCGGCGATCGCCTCGATCTCCACCTTGAGGCCGGCTAGGGGCAGGCCTCCCGCGCCGACGGCGGAGCGAGCCGGAGGATTGCCGTCGAAGAAACTCCCGTACACGGTGTTGACGGCGCCATAGTCGCGAATGTCGGCCAGGAAGACGGTGGTCTTCACGATGTCGGAGTAGCCGAGGCCCAGTTCGGAGAGGATGTTGCCGATGTTTCGGAGGATGAGTTCCGTCTGGGCCGTCACCGGCTCGGGGGTCTCCCCGGTCTGGGGATCGATGGCTACCTGGCCGGAGATGAAGACGAAGCCGTGCGCCTCGGTCACCACGGAATAAGGAGCCAAGGGAGCAGGAGCGCTCTTGAGTTGGGGTGCTTGTTTAGGCATGGCGGGAGATACTAGGCGAAGCTGTTCCCGCACCCACAGGAGCGCGTCACGTTTGGATTGTCGATGGAAAAGCCGGCCTCCATCAGGCCCTCCCGGTAGTCAAGGGTGGCGCCCGTGATCCGCTTGGCGCTCTGCGGGTCGACCAGCACCCGTAACCCGTCGAAGTCGATGACTATGTCCTCTTCCTCCACGTCGGAGTCGAAGAACATCTCGTAGGAAAAGCCTGAGCACCCGCCCGGCCTCACGGCCACCCGGAGGCCCAGGTCATCGTCCTCCTCGGAAGACAGGAGGGTCTTGACCTTGGCCACCGCCGAGTCGGTCAGGAGGATGGGCCGCTGCGGAGCGGAACTCTTGATGGTTAGAAGCTGCATCTGGGAACCGAGGTCGTCTGGTGTAAATAGTAAAGCTTGATTGTGATTATATACAGTGGGAAACGGCCTGCCGTCAGGGGAATAGGCCTCTCAACAGTTTTGCCTTGGCCACCCTGGCCACGCCTTTTATCAGGGCCGCGGTCCTCAGATCAACCTTCTCTTCACGAGCGATTCTGTGGACCTCCCTGAATGCGTTGGTCATGATGCTGCGCAGTCGCTGGCGTGTTTCCTCGTCGGTCCAGAAATAGTATTGAAGTCCCTGGAGCCACTCGAAGTAGGAGACCGTGACGCCGCCTGCGTTGGCCAGGATGTCCGGGACGACCAGCACACCCCTCTTCTGCAGAATCTGATCCCCCTCCATGGTGGTGGGAGTGTTGGCGCCTTCCAGCACCACCGAGGCGGTGATGCGATCGGCGTTACCGCCGTGTATCACCTCTTGAACTGCGGCTGGAATCAGCACTTCGCAGTCCACCTCGAAGAGTTGCTCTCCACTTATCGGATCTCCTCCCGGAAAACCCTCCACCCAAAGGTTGTGGTCTGTCCACTCTCTCAAGGCATCGATGTCAAGTCCGGTGGGGCAGTGTATCCCTCCCGACAGATCGCTGACTGCCACCACTCGGGCGCCTTGCCGAGCCAAGGCCAGGGCGGCGCTGCGTCCCACCTGCCCGAATCCCTGGATGGCCACCCGCGTTCCCTCCAAGGGCAGGTCGACCATCTCCAGGGCCAGGGGCAGGAGATAAGCCAAACCTAATCCCGTGGACTCCTCCCTTACGGCCGTGCCTCCCAGCTCAACCGGCTTTCCGGTAACGACCCCCGGGGCCCCGTGGCCCACTTGGTGGCTGTAAGTGTCCATGATCCATGCCATGACTTGAGAGTCGGTTCCCAGGTCAGGGGCCGGTATGTCGCGCTGGGGGCCGATCAGGGTAGAGATTTCAGAGGTGTACCGGCGGGTCAGGCGCTGTTTCTCCGCTCGACTCAACAACTCCGGCGACACCCGGACTCCACCTTTGGCGCCCCCGAATGGCAGTCCAACCAAAGCGCACTTCCAGGTCATGTTCATCGCCAGGGCTGCAACCTCCCCGAAGTTGACAGTGGGGGCATAGCGGATCCCTCCCTTGGTGGGCCCCATGGTGAGTACATGCCTGATGCGGTAGCCGAACACCGTCTCGACGCTGCCGTCGTCCCTTCGGAACGGAAACGTCGTCACCAGCGACCGTTGTGGGAGACGGAGGCGTTGGGAGACATTGGGATCAAGGTTTATGTACGCCGCCACCCGGTCAAACTGGTTGACGGCCTCCCGGTATATCCCAGAGTCCCAGTCAAGTAGGGGAGTAGCGGCCTCTTGAGCCATGGTGTCCGGAAAGGTCATAACCACCGGGGTCCAAGTTTAGCAGCGTTGAACAAAATGTAAAGAGTACTTTGGTGCTCTCATGCAAGGAGTCGTCTACTATCTATCACTTGCAAGGCCTAGGAGGTTGGTCTGTTGGATAGCAACCCGAGCGAGCCGACCGTCGAGCGAGTGTGGGCTGCCCTGCGGGGAGTAATCGACCCCGAACTCGGAGACAACATAGTCGACTTGGGCATGGTCGCCTCGGTGGACGCCAACTCTCAGGGGACCGTGACCATCGGGTTGGCTCTCACCATCGCCGAGTGCCCTCTGCGGGACCAGATCGAGGGCGACACCCGGCGCAGGGCGCTCTCGCTGCCGGGGGTTGATGAAGTAGTTGTGCACACCACCGCCATGACCAAGCGGCAGCGGGCCGAGTTGATGTCAAGGGCCAGGGAGAAGGCCAGGGAGCGAGCCGAGCCGACCCAGGTGGCCCCCACCACCCGGGTGATCGCGGTCAGTTCGGGGAAAGGGGGCGTGGGGAAGTCATCGGTAAGCGTGAACCTGGCCATCGCCATCAAAGGCCTCGGGTTTCGGGTCGGCTTGATGGATGCCGACATCTGGGGGTTCTCGGTTCCCCGCTTGTTGGGGATCAAAACCCGGATGGAAGCCGACGATGTCACCAGGCTGATCATCCCGGTGGAGGCTCATGGATTGAAGGTGGTGTCGACCGGGCTGATCATCGACTCGGAGGAGACGGCCCTGATGTGGCGGGGGTTGATGCTGGCCAAGGCATTGGAGCAGTTCTTGAAGCAGGTCGACTGGGGAGAACTGGACTATCTGGTGATCGACATGCCCCCCGGCACGGGTGACATCCAGATGGCGCTCTCCCGCATGCTCCCCCAAGCGGAGATGGTGGTGGTTACCACCCCCCAGCGGGCGTCACAGAAAGTGGCGGCCCGAATTGCGGACATGGCCCGGCGGTCCCACATGCCAATAGTGGGGGTAATCGAGAACATGTCGGGTTTCGACTGCGGTCACGGGACGGTCCATCACCTGTTCGGCCGGGGAGGCGGTCAAGAGTTGGCCGACGGGATTGGAGTGCCGCTGCTGGCTCAGGTGCCTCTGGACATCAGGGTGGTGGAGGGAGGAGACCGCGGATGCCCGGTGGCCGGAGAACTCCCGCTGCACGGCGCCGCCCTGGCCTTTGCGGAGACCGCCGAACTCCTCGTCCAGTTGGTCCCGCCGGCCCAGGACGAGACTTGCACAGGTCGGTTGGCCAAGCTCTTGGAGGGCCTTGCCCAGTCGGGACAGGACTGGGACTCCCTGGCGGCCCTTACTCCGTAGCTTTCGTTCGGTCCGCTCGGGCTACTCGCAGGCTTGGAGCGCAAGGGGATAGGGGTTCACAGCCCTGCCGCCCCCCGGGTGATACTCGAAGTGGAGGTGGGGGATGTAGTCGGGGGAGTTGCCGCTGGTGCCCACGTACCCGATGAGATCTCCCTGGGACACCCTCTTGCCGGTGCCGATTCCGGGGCCGAAATTCTCCAGGTGGGCGTAGTAGTACTCGTCTCCCCAGGGGGCTCGCAGCCATATGTACAGGCCTCCCAGGCCTCCCACGTCGACCCGGAACAGGACACCCTCATGGATGGCTCTCACCGGGGTCCCCCTCTCGGCCAGGAGGTCCACGCCCTGGTGAGTACGACCCCCGGAGCGGGGAGCGCCCCAGGTGTCCACAAAAGTGTTGGGCTCATCCACGGGGCAGACGCCGTTGTAGTCGTAGCCGTCGGACGGCCTCGTAGTGGTGGTGGTTGGTGGTGGCCGGGTTGTGGTTGTAGTAGTGGTGGTCGTGGGGGGTGGCCGGGTTGTGGTTGTAGTAGTGGTGGTTGTGGTGGGCCGGGTCGTAGTAGTGGTGGGCCTTGTTGTGGTGGTTGTGGTTGGTGGTGGTCGGGTTGTGGTAGTTGTTGTGGTGGTTGTGGTTGTGGTGGTCGTGGGGGGTGGCGGTGGTTGGGTTGTGGTTGTGGTGGTAGTGGTCGTGGTGGTAGTGGTCGTGGTCGTGGTCGTAGTGGTGGGAGCAGACTCGGTTTGTTCACTGTCCAGCGCCTCCAGCAGGGCGAGTTCCTGCTGAGCCGCGTCCATCCTCTCGATCAACTGTGAAAAGAGAGCTTCCTGCTCTCCTCTGATTTCTTCCAGTTCCCCAAGATGCGACTCGTGTTCTGTCTGCTGGCGAGCCAGTTCGTGGGTGACGCTCCGGTAGTGGTTCAGGATCTCCTCCTCGTCACCCCCGACGGCTTGCAAATAGCCAACTCCCACCTCGAATCTCTCCGGACTCCCCACCATCAACAGGCTCACTGCCTTGCCGGTTGTCAGGTCCATGTAGAGGCGCACCGCCCATTGCTCCAGGGAGGATTGGGCCAGCCATAGATCCGACTCTGCTTGCCTGAGAGCCTCCTCGGTGGCGGCCAACCGCTCTTCCGCGCGCACCTGGGCGACCCAGGTGTCCTCCAGGGCGCGGGCCAGTTCTTCCTGCTGGGCCTGAAGGTCGGCCACCCGTTGGCGGGCGGTGTCCACCTCGTCGGTCTGGGCCCCGATGGCCGGGATGTTCAGCATGGTCAGGACCGCCGCCCCCAACACTCCTGCAATCAACCCGCCCCGCCGCGCCCTGAGGATCATGAGCCTTCCGGCAACTCCACGGGAGCGTCTCTTCGGTTGAGGACTTCGAACCGGACCTCTCCCTCGGTAGCCAGCTTCTGAAGGTGGGCGCCCACCGAGTGGACGGCCAGTGCGTGAAGAGCCGGATCCACCTCTCGGTAAACGTGTTCCACTACCTCCCCCACCGTTCGGCACCCGGAGACGACCGCGGCGAGTATCTCTTGTTCGCGCCGGCGGCGATGGGCGATGTACCAAGAGATGACTTCAGTGGGGCGTTCAATCTCCTCCCCGTGACCGGGGTAGAGGCGATCCAGCTTCAGGTCCGTCAACTTATGTAGGGAATCCATATAAGACGCGGCGTCCGTGATGAGCACCGAGGAGCCTCCCATGATGTGATCGCCGGTGAAAAGCACTTCCCCGCTCAGAAAGCAAAGGTGGTCGTCGGAGTGGCCGGGGGTGTGGATCGCATGAAGGGCGGTGGCTCCCACCTCTACCACCTCCCCGTTGGTGAGGCGATGGTCGGGCCGGAAACCCGGCCCTGCCTCGTATCCCATTGCCGGAACTTCGAACCATCGCGCCAAGGGGTTTGCCAGAGGTGCATGATCGGGATGGGTATGGGTGACGATCACCGCTCGGACATCCAGCCCCTCGCAGGCGGCTATCAAGGCTTTCCGATGCGTAGCTTCTATCGGTCCCGGATCGAGAACGACCGCTTCCCCCCCGTCTTCTATCAGGTAGCTGTTGGTGCCCGGTCCGGTGAATAGGCTGGGGTTGGGCGCCAGGACCCGCCTCACCTTCATTCGGCATCCTCATAGCCGGGATCGCCGGGCAGCAAGGCTTCCGGCCTTCCTCGTCGCATCACCAGCCTGGGAAGGACCGGCGTCACCTCGCCGGTTTCGTCCACGGACTCCCAGGCCTCCCGTGACGTGTTGAAATCGGCCAGGTATTCCAGGGTCTTCTCGGTAGGCAGGATCATCTCCCACTGCCCCGTCCGTCGCCTGCTGAGGGCTCGGCGCGGTTCCACCCACGCCGCCTCCGTCAATTCCGCCTCGGCCAGCGTCAGCGGTTCGTCTCCCTCAACCCTGGCCAGGTAGAAGCGTGCATCGAAACGCTGCGGCGCCTCCCGCGGGGTCACCCAGTTGGACAGGTAGCGAAGTCGCCCGGGGTCGAAGCGCGCTTGGCGGCCGGCAACCCACCGGTAAACGTCTTCGCCCCGCAAGGGCATGGGAGGAGGTTCGATAGGCCGGTCGGTCAGATAGATCCCCACCTCCTCGGCGGTCTCCCGCAGACCTGCCGCCAGCCAACCGGCTTCCCCCGGCTCGGTGCCTCCCAGGACTTCCTCGGCCAGGGGGCTGAGGTCCACCGGATCCACCACCCCTCCGGGGAAGACGAACATCCCTCCGAACACCGCCGATCGGGATCTCCGCACCATCAGCACCTCCAGACGGCCGGCGCGATCCGCCAGCAGCAGGACGGTCGAACTGGGAAGGGGGGATACGGGGCGGAGACCGGGACGGCTAGGAAGGACCGATGTCATATATCCCCTCGTCACGGTTGGTGAAGGTCGAAAAGAACCTCTTCCGGGTTATGGAGGGAATGAGCAATGACCTCACCGCGGGAACCATCAGCAAGAGGCCCACCGCGTCCGTGAGGATCCCGGGAGTGATCATGAGGGCCCCGCCCACCAGGACCATTATCCCTCCGAGAATCTCTTCGGTGGGGATCTCTCCCCGGGCCAGTCGCGCTTGGGCCGATCTCCACACGCCCGCCCCCTGTCTTTTCATCACCACCGCCCCCAGCATGCCGGTGGCGACTATCAGACCCAGGGTGTTCAACAACCCTATCCGATTCTCGACCACGGACAGCACATACAGTTCCACCAGGGGAACTCCGACGAAGACCAGCAAGCGCCACATCGCGAGTAACGATACCCCCGTTGCTGGAAGCCGGATCGGGCGCCGGTAGCCTTTCGCACATGCAGAAGCGGAGGTTCCCGTCGGTGGACCGCTTGGCCGGTTCCCTGTATGACGGGTGTCTGCCCCGCAGTCTGGTTGTCCAGGTGACGCGGGATGCGATAGAGGGCGCCCGCCAGGGAGAGGGAGGCGTCAAAGCCGAGGATGAGGCGACGCGGGTTCTCGAGGAGTTGAAGCGGAGCAGGCCGCTTCGCGTCATCAACGCCACGGGCGTGCTGCTGCACACCAACCTGGGTCGGGCTCCGTGGCATCATGACTCCGCCCGGTTGGCGATGGAGACGGCGGTCGGCTATGGCAACACCGAGTTGGATCTCACCGCCGGCGATCGGGGAGGGCGGGCCGGATATCTTCATCGCCTGCTTTCGATGATCACAGGCGCGGAGGCTGCATTGGTGGTGAACAACAACGCGGGCGGCTTGCTGCTGTCCCTCATGGCGCTGGCGCCAGAGAGGCAGGTACCGGTCTCACGGTCCGAGTTGATTGAGATCGGGGGCGCCTACCGGCTTCCGGAGCTAATGGCCGTCTCGGGCGCCCGACTGGTGGAGGTGGGCACCACCAATCGCACCCGGCCGGAGGATTACCGGCGGGCGCTGTGTCCCGAGACAGCGCTTCTGTTGAAGGTCCACCCCTCCAACTACCGCATAGTGGGCTTTTCGGAAGAGGCCACCCTGCCCGAACTCTCCCAGATTGCCGCTTCAGCCGGGATCCCGCTGGTTTTCGATGCGGGGAGCGGGTTGGTCGACGAGAGGGTTCCCTGGTGGGCGGGACCGCCCCCTTCCTGGCTTGCCGACGAGCCGGGTGTGGTGCAGAGTCTGGAGAGGGGGGCGGACCTGGTGCTCTTCTCAGGCGACAAATTGTTCGGCGGTCCGCAGGCGGGAGTGATTGTCGGGAGAGAGGAGTTGGTTTCCCGGTTGCGGCGTCACCCGGCGGCCCGAGCCCTCCGGATAGACGGCGCAACCACCTCCGGGTTGGTGGCCACTGCCGAGGCTTACGCCGACGGGCGAGCGGGGGATCTCCCCTTTTGGCAAATGGCCGGTCTCGACCGGACGGTCCTGGAGGAGCGGGCCCGCCGGGTGATCGAGGCGGGGCAAATTGAGGCCGACATCGAAGAAGGAGGCGCCACCCCGGGAGCGGGGAGCGTGCCCGGGTCAACGATTCCCGGTCCGGTGATGGCGATCAGGGGACAGGCAGACCAGATGTTCTCCCGGTTGCTGAGTGGGGATCCCCCGGTGGTTGCCCGCCGGGAGCGGGGGCGGCTGAAGGTGGACTTACGCACCGTCTTCCCCTCCGACGACGAGGTGGTGGCCCGGGCCCTGCGGGCAGCATGCCGGTAGTCGGGACGGCGGGCCATGTGGACCACGGCAAGTCCACTCTTGTCGCCGCCCTGACCGGGATCAACCCGGATCGTTGGGCGGAGGAACGCCGTCGGGGTCTCACCATCGATCTGGGGTTCGCGTGGGCGAACCTGCCCGATGGGCGGAGGGTCTCATTTGTAGACGTCCCCGGTCACGAGCGCTTCATCAAGAACATGCTGGCCGGCATAGAAGCCATAGACGCAGCCTTGCTCCTGGTAGCGGCCAACGAGGGTTGGATGCCGCAGTCCGAAGAGCACCTGGCCGTGCTGGACCTGCTGGAGGTGACTCGCGGAGTGGTGGCTCTGACCAAGACGGACCTGGTGGACGAGGAACTCGCTTCCCTGGTGGAGATGGAGATTGCGGAGAAACTATCCGGCACCGCGGCGGCCGACTGGCCGGTAATCAGGGTATCGGTTCCCAACAACCTCGGGTTGGATGAGGTGGCCGCCAACCTCTCGGCGGCGCTGGCCGGGTACTCGCCGGAAGACCTGGGACGGCCCCGGATGTGGATCGATCGCACCTTCAGCATCAGGGGCGCCGGGACGGTGGTGACCGGCACGTTGCTGGACGGAGGTTTGTCGGTTGGGGACCGGGTCGAGGTGTGGCCCGAACAGGTGACGGCTCGGATCAGGGGCATTGAATCACACGGGGAGGCGCTGCCCCGAGTCGGTCCGGGATGGAGGGTGGCGGCCAATCTCAGCGGTCTCGGTCGCCACACGCCGGAAAGGGGGAGCATGCTCACCGCGCCGGGGCAGTGGCGGTCCACCGACTCGGCTTTGGCGATGGTGCATCCGGCCCGCTACGTAGTGGGGGGGTTGCCCCGCAAGGGGGCTTATCACCTGCACGTCGGAAGCGGCGCATGGCCGGTCCGGTTCACACCCCTGGAAAAGAGTCCGGGTCCGATGCTTGCCCACCTTCAACCGGCCGAGCCCCTCGGGCTGGTGATGGGAGACAGGTTCATCCTGCGCGAGACGGGACGGCGGATGGTGGTGGGAGGCGGTCGGATAGTGGATCCTGAGCCTCCTCCCACCATGGCGAGGCGTCTTGTGGCCGGAACCCGGTTGGCGGAACTGGCCGGTTCCCCGCCCCACCGTCAGGCCGAGGGCCTCCTGGAGGTGCGCGGGCAGGCGTCGCTGGACCAACTGGCGGCGCACACCCGGGGTGGCGTCCCCCGCCGGGGCATGAAAGCGGCCGGCATGGTGATCTCGGACCGGTTGGCCGAGTCGCTCCAGGCCAGGTTGGAGGCCATCGTGGAGCGACATCACCGGGAGAACCCCTTCCAGCTGGGTGTGCCGACGGCCAGCGCCGCATCGGAGTTGGGGATAGGACAGGCCCTGCTGGTCGGGCTGGCCGACTCCCACCCGAGGATCCTGGCGGAGGGGACGGTGGTACGTGATCCGGAGGCCCAGGGGGATCTCGATCCCGCCGAGGCGCCGGCCTGGATGAAAGCTCGCCGACGGCTGTCGGAGGGCGGCCTGCTGACGCCCGATCCGGCGTCGCTCGGCTTGGACGAGGATCTGGCTCATGCCCTCCAGCGGGCCGGTCTGATGGTGAGGATCAGCCCTTCGATCTGCTATCTCCCCGAACAGGTGGAGACATTGTTGCACACCGCCGGGAACCTCTCCCAGCCCTTTACCGTCAGCGCTTTCAGGGAGGCGGCCGGACTGTCCCGCAAGTACGCAATCCCCTTCCTGGAATGGGCCGACCGCCAAGGCATAACCCGCCGCCGGGGTGACTTACGCCATTTGGCGGAGCGGGTGGGAGATTGACCCGGCTGCCACTCGGAGCGGTCCCAGTGCCACCGGCCTCAGCACCTTGCCGGGGGGCGGGGCTTTAGGCCTTCCCCGGGAGGTTCCTCACGTCCAAATCGTGACAATTATCGCCATGATTACATGACCGAGGATGCCCAGCCCTCCATTCACCAGCACCAGGTCGGTTGATCGGCCTTCGAATGCCGCATTGACCCAGGCCTGGGCCCCTACGAACGCTACGCCGGTGAGTAACCCTAGAACCAGGCCTTCGCCCACGGAAGATGCGCCGACACCCCGGGCGATCACGGCCAGAACCATCGCCATAACGAAGTAAGCGACCAACGTCCCTACGAAGATCCCCGGATTGGGCGAGGCCTTCGACGGGTCTACACCGGCAGCCTTAATCCATCTGTTACCCAGAATCTTCGGCTGGTACCACAGTGCCCCCGCTGCGAAGAACGCCACGGCAGCCACCAGGATCGCCAGCCAGTTCAAGTCACTGAACGAAACCATGTGCTCTTCCGGCTAGCTTGCGATCCGGGCCAGGATCAGGTTGCGCTCCGACTCGTTGAGCCCACCCCATATGCCGTAGGGCTCTTTGAGGGCCAGGGCGTACTGCCGACAGGGCACTATGACCCTGCACCGGCCACAGATGGCTTTGGCGCGGCTCTCACGCCGCTCCTTCTCGTCCTTCTTCTCCGAAGTGCTGGGTGGGAAGAAGAGGCTTGATCTGACTCCCTTGCACAGGGCCTGCCCCTGCCAGTTGGTGCCCATGCCCGCCATTTGAACCTCCATGCCGCTTCCGCTCAAAATGTAGAACATAGGCCCCGTATCGGCCGATGTCAAGAAATTTCTCTAAGAAATCTCCGTGGGTCCCACTTCCAGCGTGTCTCCCTCCACGCCAACCACCTTGATCGGATCTCCCGCTCCGACGGCCGCCGCCCGGTGAGAGGTGGCCTTCCATCTCCCTCCTTCCACCTCCACCACTCCGTCGGGACCGAGGTCGGTTACGGCGTTGCCGCGCTTGCCGACCATTCCCTCTCTTCCCAGTCCTGGGGCGCTGAACCGTACCCGGGCCACGGTCGGCATGGCCAGGAGGAAAAAGAAGGCCACACCCGCCACGGTTAGGGCCCATCCGGCCCACCCCAGGGTGATCTGGGGAGCGCCGTCGAAGAGGTAGACGCCTGAGACCGCCACCGCCCCCATGCCCGCGGTGGACAGTAGTAGCACTCCACCCCGCTGATATGAGAAGGCGAGCAGACCTACTCCCCCGAGCATCAGCGCAAACGCCCACCAGCGGAGCGGAAGCGTTGCCGGTCCATAGGCTCCCAACGCCAGGGAGATGGCTGCTACGGCCGCCGCCACTCCCGGACCGACCGCGAAGAACTCGAAGACCGCAACCGTCAGGCCGGCCATCAGGAAGAAGAAAGCCACCTCGGGTCGGGTGGACAATCCAACCAACTGCGTCCACAGTCCGGGCCGGCGGAGCACGGTCTGAAGAACTGTCACGCCCTCTGCGCCATCCTCGGCCGTAAATGGACGGGTGGTGGAGAGGGTTACCGTCTCTCCACCAAGCTGAAGGGTGGTCTTGTCGAGAAGTTGCAGGAGTTGGCGCGGCGAGGCGGTCTGTGAGGAGGACAGGTCGATCAGCCCGGGGAGGGGCCCATCGACCTTGACAGTCCCGTCGCCGCCGGTGTAGGAACCTTCCAGGGACGGCGAGCCGGCCGCCTCCCCGACCAGGGTCGGCTGCCAATGGCCGATCTCAACTCCCGGGGCGGCGGCGCGGATGGGGGCGAGAGAGACCAGTTGGGCAGCCCCTCCGTAGGCGACCGCCGGAGCGGGGCCAACCCAAGCACCGAGCGGCAGCGGCGGGTTGCGGACCACCTCCCCAAGCTCTGCAAAGAGTTCGGCGTCGGCCACCACCCCCGGGGAGTCGATCATCAGGATCACAAGCTCCACCCTCCCCTGGCTCTCATTGCCCGGCCACCGGGACCGGTCGGCATCGTCGATGGTGTCGAGTATGAAGCGAGCGGTGGCGTCATGGATGGCGCCTTCCACGGCCACCAGTTCGATGGTGGTGGGGGGAGGCTTGGCTACCGCGAAGTAAGCGGGAATCAGGAGAGCCCAGAGCGCCGCCGCGCCGGCCAGAATCCGGGTGGCCCGCACAGGGTGTTTTGGGATCATGGTGGGGGTCCGGCAGCCGGCCCGGTAACGAGGAGACGGTCGTTGCCCGGAACGGGTACTCTTTTATCGCAAATGACCAGCATCTTTGTGGTTGCCGAAGCCCCCTGGGTTCGCAACGACGTATTGTCGGCCACCGATGATACCCGTTATGAGATAATCGTGATCGAGGACCCCCGTCAGGCGGTCGAGCAGATAGCCGCGGGTGGGCCGGGGTCGGTGGCGGTGGTGGACATGCAGGTGGGAAGCATGGGTGGCATGGCTATCTGCCGGGCGATCCGGGAAGCCAGAACCGCGCTATCCGCCGCGCCTCTCCCGGTCATCCTGCTTTTGGATCGCCAGGCCGACGCCTTTCTGGCCCGCCGGGCGGGAGCGGCGGGATGGGTCCTGAAGCCCTTTGGGGCCCACCAACTTCGCTCGACGCTCGACGAAGTGGCCGGGATGACCTATTCCGGGATGGAGTCCGAACCGGCGTCGTGACCTCGTTCCATATCGCCGCGGCGGTGGGGATTGCCCTCTGCATCGTGGCATCAGGATTCTTTTCGGGTTCGGAGACAGCCCTTCTGGCCCTTCCCCGCGAACGCGGCCCGCAGTTGGCGCGGGAAGGAAAGAGTGGAGAGAAGGTAGTTCTCCTGGTCCAGGACTTGGAGCAAACCCTGGCCATGCTATTGGTGGCCAACAACTTTGTGAACATCCTGGCGGCTTCGTTGGCCACCATTCTGGCGGTTGACTTCCTGTCGACGCTGGGCACTCGCCGGCTGGGGGAGGTGTGGGGGCCATGGTTGGCCACCGGGGTGCTGACTGCAGTCATCCTTGTGGTGGGCGAGATCACCCCCAAGACCATCGCTGCCCGGCACCCGGAGAAGTACGCCTGGAGGGTGGCCCCCATCTTGTGGGTGGTCTCTCGCGGGCTCGGCCCGATCGCCAGGATCTTCTCGGCGGTCAGCACCGGTCTGCTGCGACTTCTGGGCGTGCGTTCCGACCGGTTGAGTCCCGCCACCGAGGAAGACATCCGGGCCCTGGCGGTGCTCAGCGCCGAGGCGGGCGAGATCGACGTCGCCGAGCGGGAGATCATCGAGAAGCTCTTCGAGTTGGCGGACCGCCCGGTGCGGGAGGTCATGACTCCTCGGTTGGAGGTGATTTCCCTCGAGGCTCCGGTTGACTTCCAGCAGATCCGGAGAGAGGTGGCCCGGACCGGTCACTCCCGCTACCCGGTGGTGGAGGCGGGGGGCGATCTCGACGCCCTGGTGGGGATTCTCTATGTGAAAGACTGGCTGCGACACCAGGATCCCACCATCGACGAGACCGTCGCACCCGGAAAGCTGATTCGCAATCCGCTGGTGGTTCCGGAGAGCTATCCGATCCTCTCCACCGTAATGGTCATGCGGAGGCACCGGATCAGCCTGGCCGTGGTGATCGACGAGCACGGCGGGGTTGAAGGGGTGGTCACGGCCAAGGACTTGGTCTCCGAACTGGTGGGGGGCATCCAGGACGAGCATGATCCCGCCGCGCCGCTGGCTTTCCCCACCGGTCCCGGCCGATGGGTGGTCGAAGGGCGGCTGCCGGTTGAGGACCTTGCCGAGATGATTCACCGGCCGCTTCCCTCCGGTCCCTACGACACGGTGGCCGGGCTGTACCTCCATCTTGCCGGCCGGATCCCCCGTCCCGACGACACGGCTGCCGTGGACGGGGTCAATTTTCGGGTGCTCGCCATGGACCGTCTTCGCATTTCCCGCTTGACGGTGTGGATGGATCCCCCCATGGATGGCTAGGCCCCCCTTCTAGACAGACGACCGACTCCTATCTTTAAGGAGACCGAGGAGTTCGCTCGACTCCCCCTTCGTGAAGAAGATTCTGTTTGGTCGGGACGGCCGGATTTGAACCGGCGACCTCAGCGTCCCGAACGCTGCGCGCTGCCAAACTGCGCCACGTCCCGCCAATGCTCATCTTATCGGCTTGCGAAAGACCGCGTTCTGGAGTTGGCGCTTCCCTATATCATCGGAACGGGCGTATCTACGGTGAACGGGACCCTTTCCCGGGGACGAAGACAGGAGCAGCATGGATAACCGTTGTCCCCCACACCAGGGTGAGAAAGCCGACCCGCGGGCCCGAGCGTTGGGGCGCGGGACACACCGGTAATGAGGTCCATTCGCTCAGTCTTGGGTCTCAGGTGTGTCCTGTGCGGGCGTCACTTCCAAACCGATGAGGTCGACTATGTTTGCCCCGACCACCTCGGGGCGGCGACTCTATCCGTTGTGTACGACTACCAGTACCTGGCCGGACTAACCAGCCCCGACCGACTCGCCTCGGATCCCGATCGTTCGATCTGGCGTTATCGTCGCCTCCTGCCCGTCCATCCCGATGCCGAGCCCCCTCCGCTCCAGGTGGGGGGCACCCCCCTATTGCCGGCGAAAGTGCTGGAAGAAGAAGTGGGAGTCACGCTTTGGGTAAAAGACGAGGGACGCCAGCCCACGGCTTCGCTGAAGGACCGGGCATCGGCCCTGGCGGTCCTCAAGGCAAGAGAGCGGGGCGCTGACATCATCACGGCGGCCAGCACCGGCAACGCCGGAGCGGCGTTGGCGGCTCTGTGCGCGGCCGCCGGGATTCCCAGCGTGATATTCGTCCCGGCTACCGCTCCCCAACCAAAGGTGGCGCAACTCCTCTCCTTCGGGGCGACCGTGCTTCTGGTGCGAGGGTCATATCACCAGGCGTTCGACTTGTGCCTGTGGGCATCCGGGGAGTTTGGCTGGTACAACCGCAACACCGGCTACAACCCCTACATGACCGAAGGGAAGAAGACTGTCTCCTATGAGATATGGGAGCAGTTGGGCTATCGGGTCCCCGATGTGGTGGTGGTGAGCGTGGGAGACGGGTGCATCATCGGAGGGGTCCACAAGGGTTTTGAGGATCTCCGGCAACTCGGTTGGACGGATCGTGTTCCCAGGCTGATCGGAGCGCAGGCGGAGGGAAGCGCCTACCTGGCTCAGGCGTGGAGTCGGGGAGAAGACCTGACCACCAAGCCACCCATTCGGGCGGAGACGGTGGCGGACAGCATCTCGGCCGACCTCCCCAGGGACAGATTCAAGGCGATGGCGGCCGTGACCGAGACCGGGGGCGCCTTCGTGGAAGTCTCCGACGCGCAGATACTCAACGCCATCGTAACTCTGGGACAGCGGCTGGGAGTGTTCGCGGAGCCTGCGGCGGCCGCTTCACTGGCAGGCTTGATCGAGGCTCGTAGGCAGGGGCTGGTGGAGAGGGGAGAGCGAGTGGTCGTAATCAGTACCGGCAACGGCCTCAAGGACATCGACGCGGCTATGCGAGCGGTGGACGAGAGCGGAGAGGGTCCGCTCTCGGTCGATCCCGAGATAGAGGCTCTGGCTGAAAGGCTGGCTAGCCGGTTCCTGGGCCCTTAGCAGCCGGTTTCCTGGTCCTTGGGAGAAATAAGGAGGGATTGGCCTTTCCACTTGATGGGTAAGATTGCCGGAAAGCTGTACAAAAGGTAAAGAAGTCGATGATTGATCTGACCATTGTTCCCGAGGTGAGGGAAAGGGCGGCTCGCCGGGCGGCGGAGTTGGGTCTGGTTATCCCGACCTTCGCCCAGATGCGTTCCCCTGAACTGGTTCCCGACTCCATTAAGGATCAACTCACCCGGATAGGTCTGTGGGATCTGCATCCGGCCAATCTGTTCAGGGTTACGTGGAGGAACCAACCGGTCTCCCAGGGAGGCGGTTTCGGTGGATTGAATTACCTGGAGTTCCCACCGGAGCTGACT
Organism: Acidimicrobiia bacterium; assembly: GCA_965209025.1. Classification (GTDB taxonomy): domain Bacteria; phylum Actinomycetota; class Acidimicrobiia; order Spongiisociales; family ZC4RG35; genus Bin76. The sequence goes on from CBDBPZ010000002.1 coordinate 191,692, forward strand.
GGCGTCCCGGCGCGGGTTGCGGCCCTGGTGGGCAAGTGGTTCCCCACCGGGGCGCACAAGGTCGGCGCCGCCTTCGGCTGCCTGGCGCCCCGGCTCGTCACCGGTCAGTTCGACCCCACTCGGCAATTGGCCGCTTGGCCGTCCACCGGAAATTACTGCCGTGGAGGGGCATATGACTCCCGCATCCTGTCGTGTCGTTCCATCGCCATCCTCCCCGAAGGGATGAGTCGCGAGCGGTTCGAGTGGCTGGACACGGTCGCCGACGAGGTCATAGCCACCCCCGGCTCGGAGAGCAACGTCAAGGAGATCTTCGACAAGTGCTGGGAACTGAGAAGCTCGGGACGGGACATAGTCATCTTCAACCAATTCGACGAGTTCGGCAACTACCTGTGGCATTACTCTGTTACCGGCCCTGCCTTCGCCCAGTTGGCGGCGGAACTGATGGGTCCGGGCGATCGCCTGGCCGGGGTTGCCCTCACCACCGGCTCGTCGGGCACGCTGGCTTCCGGGGACTTCCTGAAGGAACAACATCCCCACAGCCGGATCGCTGCCGCCGAGGCGTTGCAGTGTCCCACCATGCTCAGGGGCGGGTTCGGTGAACACCGCATAGAGGGAATTGGCGACAAGCACATTCCATGGATACACAATGTCCGCAACACCGACATGGTGATCGCCATCGATGACGCCGCTCCCCTGGGGCTGATCCGTCTCTTCAACGAACCTGCCGGCCAGGACTACCTGGCCGAACAGGGCGTCTCCTCCGAGATGATCGAGAGTCTCGACCTGCTGGGCATCTCGGGGGCCGCCAACCTGCTTTCGGCTATCAAGATGGCCAGGTGGTACGAGCTAGGGCCGGACGACCTGGTACTCACCATCCTCACGGACTCCATGGATCTCTACCGGAGCCGCTTGGTGGAGCTCACCGCCGCCCACGGGGAGCTGACCACGGCCGACGCGGCGGGGATCTACCACCGATACCTGCTGGGCGCCTCCACCGACCACATGGCTGAGTTGAGCTATCCTGAGCGCCGGCGAATTCACAGCCTCAAGTACTTCACCTGGGTGGAGCAACAGGGCAAGTCGGCCTCGGAACTGGAGGACCAGTGGTACGACCCCGGATACTGGGTGAACATCCGCCGGGCCGGAGAGAGGATCGATCCGCTGATCGACGAGTTCAACCGGTTGGCGTCCTCCCGGATGTGAGCATGGTGCGGGCCCTACCTCTCACCATGCGTTGGGATCTCCCCACCTGGGCACACGACTTCGTCCATCCCGATCAACGCTTCCCGACCACCTCGGAGCGGATGGCGGTGGCTGTGGAGCTTTCCCGCCGGAACATGGTGGAAGAGACCGGCGACCCGTTCGGGGCGGCGGTGTTCGACCTCTCCACCCACCGTCCGCTGGCGGTGGGAGTCAACGTGGTGGTGCCTAGCGCCACCGTCGCAGCGCATGGCGAAGTGGTGGCCCTGTGCCTGGCCGGGGTAGCCATGGGAAACTACGACCTGGGCGCGGCGGTCGGGGGACCCGTCGAGTTGGTCACCAGTTGCGCTCCATGCATGATGTGCCAGGGCGCGGTTGCCGGTTCGGGCGTTTCCAGCCTGGTGATCGCAGCCCGGGAGGATGACACGCACTCTCTGGGGTTGGGAGGGAGCAGGAGACCTCCCGAATGGGTGGAGAGGTTGCGGCAACAGGGGATCGAGGTGACAGAGGATGTGCTGCGGGCCGAGGCGGTGGAGGTGCTTAGGGAGTATGCGAACAGGGGAGGGAGGAAGTAGGTCCGACGTGGTCTCCCCCCTTCCCGTGAGCGTGCGATGGGACCTGCCCCGCTGGGCGCAGGACCTCCTGCAGCCCGATCAACGCTTCCCGACCACCTTGGAGCGGATGGAGGTGGCTGTGGAGCTTTCCCGCCGCAACGTGGCGGAGGGGACGGGAGGTCCGTTCGGGGCGGCGGTGTTCGACCTTTCCACCCACCGTCCGCTTGCGGTGGGAGTCAACCTGGTTATGCCCACTTCCTCGGCAGCCGCCCATGCGGAGGTGGTTGCCATCTGTCTGGCCGGTCAGGCGGTGGGAAACTACGATCTCGGGATCGGCAGCGGAACCCCCACCGAACTGGTGACCAGTTGCTCTCCCTGCGCGATGTGCCTTGGCGCGGTGCCTTGGTCGGGGGTCTCCAGCCTGGTGATCGCCGCCCGGGAAGAGGACGCCCGCTCTGTGGGGTTCGACGAGGGCAACCGGCCCCCGGACTGGGTTGATGGATTGAGACGGCGGGGGATCGAGGTGACCGAGGATGTGCTGCGGGCCGAGGCTGTGGAGGTGTTGCGGGAGTACGTAAGTGAGGGAGGGGTTGTCTATAACAGCTCCAAAACGGAGGAAGAGCCGCTTGCATGAGGTACAGCGCCGGGCCGATCTGACAGGCCGCTACGAGTCCCCTTCGGTGGTGGATGAGGCGCTTGCGCTGTTGGCCCGCTACCGCCACCGGGCTCGGCTCATCGCCGGGGGGACCGACCTGGTCCTGGAGATCCGCCGGGGTGTCCGGTCGGGAGTGGAGGTTCTGGTTGACATCTCCCGGGTGGCGGGCCTCGACGGCATCCGGCAGGACGCGGCAGGAGTGATTCACCTGGGCCCTCTGGTGACCCACGCTGACGTCGTTTCCTCCGACCTGATCTGGAACCAGGCTCTTCCCTTGGCCCAGGCGTCGCTGGAGGTGGGCGCCCCTCCGCTCCAGGCCCGCTCCACGGTGGTGGGGAACCTGGTCACGGCCAGCCCGGCCAATGACACGATCTCCGCCCTCACCGCCTTGGATGCCCGGCTGGACATCCGTTCAGAGAGGGGGGATCGCCAAGAGGCGCTGGCCGACTTCTATCCCGGCATTCGACGCACGACCCTGGCGCCGGACGAGATGGTGACCGGCGTGAGCTTTCGGGGCCTGGACACCCGTCAATCAGGGGTGTTCGTCAAGCTGGGCCTGAGAATGGCGCAGGCCATCTCAGTGGTGCACTTGGCGCTGGTCGTGGAACGAGACGCCTCGGGTGTCACCACCATGGCCCGTATCGCCCTGGGGAGCGTGGCTCCGGTGATCGTCCGGTCGCCCGAGGCCGAGAGGGAACTGTTGGGCCGCCGACTTGACGAGGTCGCCATAGCGGCCGCCGCGCAGGCGGCGGCCCGGGCGATCAATCCGATCGACGACCTCCGCGGAACGGCGGACTACCGGCGATGGTCGACCGAAGTGATGGTGCGCCGGGCCCTCACCGCCCTGGCCGACGGGGATGAAAGTAAAGCGATGCCATCCCGCCCGGTCCACTTCGGCGCCTCCCGGCGAGCGACACTGGCCCAGGCGCACTCCCACCGGGAGGGAGACCCTATTGAAGCGGTGGTCAACGGGACCCCGGTCGTGACCCGGAGCGGCGGGGAGCTAACCCTATTGGACTGGCTGCGGGATGTTGCCGGCCCTGCCGCCGGTCTGTCTCTCACCGGGACCAAGGAAGGGTGCGCCGAGGGCGAATGTGGCGCTTGCCTCGTCTTCCTGGACTCCGAGGCTGCCCTCTCCTGTCTGACCCCCGCTCCCCGGGCCCATGGTGCCGAGATCGTGACCGTGGAGGGGCTGGGAGTGGGTGGCATGAGCCCGGTTCAAGCCGCCTTCTGCCGGACGGGCGCAGTCCAGTGCGGCTACTGCACGCCGGGGTTTTTGATGTCGGCCACAAAGCTCTTGGAGAGGCTTCCGGATCCCACCACCGACGAGATCGTCACTGCCCTGAGCGGCAATCTGTGTCGCTGCACCGGCTACTACTCCATCATCGAGGCGGTCTCGGAAGCGGGCGCTTCAGCCTCTGGAGGGTCAGGATGAGCGTCGGACGGTCGGTACCCAGAAGCGACGCTCGTTCCAAGGCAACCGGGGAGGCCCTCTATCCGGCGGACATTCACCGGCCCGACGCCCTCTGGGCAAAGGTGGTGTTCAGCGGGCGGCCTCATGCCCGGATGGTGGGGATGGACGTCCGGGGAGCTTTGGCGGCGCCGGGGGTGGTGGAGGTGGTCACCGCAGCCGACGTGCCTTTGAACGAATACGGGCTGACCCGGTTCGACCAGCCGGTGCTGGTGGGGTTGGGAGGTACGGGACGGAGCGCGATCCCTTCCGAGATCAGCCGTTGGGAGGGAGATCAGATCGCGGTGGTGGTGGCCGAGACCCGCCGGGAGGCGGAGGAGGGGGCGGAGCGCCTGTCAGTCGATTGGGACGACCTTCCCCTGGTCCCCGACCTTGATGCGGCTCGCTCCGGTTCTGTGCTGGTCCACCCCGAGAACGGGCTGGAGACGAATATGTACAAGCACCTCAAGTTCCGGGTGGGGGATATGGAGGAGGGGTGGCGGGCGGCGGATGTGCAGGTGACGGGCACCTACGTGCTTCCCCTCCAAGAACACGCCTACCTCCAGCCGGAAGCTGCCCTTGCTTACATCGATTCCCGCGGACGGATAACGGTGGAGATCGCCGGCCAGTGGACTCACGAGGACCGGGAACAGATCGCCCACGCCTTGGATATGGACCCCGAGGGGATCAGGGTGATCTATCCGGCGATCGGGGGAGCGTTCGGAGGTCGGGAGGACATGTCGCTCCAGATCGTGATGGCCCTGGCGGTCCGCAAGCTGTCCCGGATAGGCATCCGCCGGCCGGTGAGAACGGTGTGGTCGCGGGAGGAGAGCATCGTCGGACATCACAAACGGCACCGGGCTGTCATCCACGCTCGGTGGGGCGCCACCCGCACCGGCCGCCTGACCGCGGTGGAGGTTGAGGGGTGGCTGGACGCCGGGGCGTACAACTACACGTCCGACAAGGTGCTGGGGAACATGCATCTTTGCTCGGTCGGGCCGTACCGGGTCCCCAACCTGAGGGTGGATTCCAAGGTGGTTTACACGCATTCGGTGCCCGGTGGCGCATTTCGGGGCTTCGGAGCGCCCCAGGGCGCCATGGCGGCCGAGGGGCAGATCAACCGGTTGGCCGTCGAGTTGGGAATGGATCCGGTGGCCCTTCGTCTTCTCAACTGCTACCGGGAAGGCGACGTGGGCGCCTGGGGCACGGTGGTCCCTTCGGTGGTCAGCATTCCCGAGGTGATCGAGGCATGCGCCGATCGAGCCGGATGGGGAGAGCCGCTGGACGCCGATGCGTCCCCGTTTTCCGCCTTTCGATCGCTGCCTCCGGATCCTTCCCGTCAGCGCCGGGGGAGAGGATTCGCATGCGGGCTCAAGAATGTCGGCTTCTCCTTCGGGTTCCCCGAGCGGTGTGAGGCGGATGTCGAACTGTGGGGAGACGAGGAAGTGGAGAAGGTGGTGCTGTATCACGGCGGAGCGGAGGTGGGACAGGGAGCTCACACCGCCCTGGCGCAGATGGCGGCTGAAGCAGCGGGGGTGGACGTCGGGGCGGTGGAGACCCGGTACTCAGACACGGCTCACACCGGTGACTCGGGATCGGCCTCCGCCTCCCGTATGACCTGGATGGCCGGCAACTCCATTCTCGGCGCGGTCGAGGAGGCCCAGAAGAGATGGCTGGAAGGGGACCGGCCCGCCCTCGGTAGTTTCCGGTTCGTCCCACCGCCAACCGAGACGTTCGATCCCGACACCGGCTCGGGGGAACTCAACTTCGCCTACGGGTGGATGGCTGAGGCGGTAGAGGTGGTGGTGGATCTGGACACCGGGCACCTGCGGGTGGAGTCGGTGGTTTGTGCGGTGGATGTCGGAAGGGCCGTCAACCCGGCGTTGGTTAGAGGGCAGGTGGAGGGAGCGGTGGCGCAGGCCCACGGCTACGCGATCACCGAGCGGCTCAAGACAGAGGAGGGGAAGATCCTGAATCCCCACCTCAGTACCTATCTGATACCGGGTATCGGGGACATCCCCGGGAGGGTGGAGAGCGTGATTCTGGAGATTCCCGACCCGAGAGGCCCGTGGGGCGTTCGGGGAATGGCGGAGATGCCCTTCGTTCCCTTGGCCCCTGCGGTATCCGCCGCCCTGTTCGACGCGGTCGGGTTGTGGTTCGACGAACTTCCCCTGACGCCTGGGGAGGTTGCGGCGGGATTGCGGTCCAAACAATAACCCCGCCCTTTTTGGCGGCAGGAGGATGGGACTGCTATATATTTAGGGCGAAGACCGGTTGATTTTGCCGGTCTAGCCACTTTTAAGTCGAGTGCCGCTGGCCCGACGAGAAGCGAGCGGAAGGAAGATCATATGAGAAAATTGAAAGTAGCCATTGCCCTGATGGCTATCTTGGCGCTGTTGGCTGCGGCCTGCGGCGACGGCGAGGACGACGCGGCGGATACTGCTGCTGCGGACGCCGCCGCTGCCGCCGCGCAGGCTGAGGCTGAGGCTGCTGCTGCTGAGGCCGCCGATGCTCAGGCTGCTGCGGATGCTGCTGCTGCTGAGGCTGCTGCGGCGCAGGCCGAGTTGGAGGCCGCGCAGGCCGAGTTGGAGGCCACTCGCGCCGCTGCTGAGGCGGGTGACGAGGAGGCCCAGGCTGCGTTGGCTGCTGCCGAGGAGGAGGCCGCCGCGCAGGCTGCTGCTGCTGAGGCTGCTGCTGCTGCTGCCGAAGAGGCTGAGATGGCTGCCGAAGAGGCCCAAGATGCTCTTGCAGCGTCGATGATGGTGACGGCCCCTGTGATCCAGGAGGCAGAGGTCGCCATGGGATTCAATGCCTGCTGCGCCGACTCGGCGTTCTGGCAGATTCCGGTCGAGTTGGGCTGGTGGGATGATTTGAATATCACCATCGTTCCAAATTCGCCCACCTATCACTTCTTCACGGCCAGCGCTGACGCTATTGCCTGGTTGCGGAGCGGTGAGGGTAACGTGGCTCCCGGTTGGGTGCCTGGTCTGTTCGGGGCGTTGGAGACCTTCGCTCAGGACATCCCACCGATCTTCTTCGCGGACATCTATGTCGGCTATGCCGTTCTGGTGGCGCCGGACAGCGACTCCAAGACCGTCATGGAACTGGTGGAGGAAGGGATGGACTTCCCGGATGCCGCCAAGGCCGCCGTGCAGCAGTTGGTAGGCGCGGACATTCATATTCCGCCGCACAGCACCCAGCAGGCGCAGTACACGAATGCGTTCTTCGCCTATCTGGACGAGTGGTGGGAGGCCTATCAGGAGGACATTCCGGCCTTGGACGAGGAAGGCAATCCTCTGGTGTTGTTGGGCCGCGACGGCCAGCCGCTCCTGGATGACGACGGCAACGAGCAGCCGATCCGGATCACGACCAACGACTGGCGTAACTATGCCAATCCGCAGTATGTCGATGACCCCACGATTGTGGAGCTCTCGGCTGTTCCGGGCCGGATCGAGTATGCCATGCCTTATGGCGCTCCGACCTTGGTGCAGATGATGCGCAACGGTTGGGATCCGTTGATCAACTTCGGGATGATGATCGATAATGATCCGTTCTCCCAGCAGACGGCCATCGCCAGCGCCACTGTCGGCGGTATCGGTCTGCTTGCCAACCGCGAGTGGGTTGAGGCCAACAAGGACCTGGCTTATCGAGTCATCTCCATCGGCTTCAGGACCTTCGAGTTCCTCGATGATCCCGAGACCCAGTATCAAGGTTGGGAGATCGAGGCCAATCTCATCAATGAGAAGCGCCAGTTGAACATGGAGCCCGAGGACATCGGGATCATCTGGACCACCATCGACCCCTCCTTCAACTGGGAGGAGCAGGCGGCGCTATGGGACTTGAACCTCCCGAGCTACCACCCGGAGACGGTGTTCAGGACCCAGATCGAGGTTTTGAAGGAGAAGGGCGTCCTGTCCTCCACCTACAACACCGAGGCTGGGTTGGAGAGATTCCTGTTGGCCCAGGAGCTCTATTACGACCTGAAGGGCTTCCAGGACCGTGCTGACGATCTCTTCGCCCGGGCTTCGGGAATGGATCTTTCCGACAGCCAGGCCGATTTGATCGCGACGGCGCAGTTCCACTATGACATCTATAACTTCTACGACGCTCTCCGATTCTTGGAGGCTGCCCTTATCGGGTAGGCTTTCGGTAGCGATTGCCTAGTAGATAGAGAAGACGCCGAGCGCGGGGCCGGACGGATTTTCCGGTCGGTCCCGCGCTTCGGCCTGTAAGCAAGGACCGCCAGAGCGAGGACGAGAAACTGTGACCACCACCGACACGGATATTCTGGATGTGAGAGCGGCGGCGCATCGCCAAAAGAGGCGCCGACAGATCGCTTATGTCCTCTATTTGATCCTGGGGATAATTCTCTCTCTGCTTATGTGGCAGTTGGTGGCGGCGCCCTTCTCGCCCCTTTTCTATCTGGTACCGCCCCCTTTTGACGCCTTCCGGCACTTCGGGGAGAACTTGATGTTCAGTGAGCGGATGTTGGAGCGGTATGTTCATGCTTGTCCGGACCTGTTGGACGAGTTGGAGCTCACGGGGGGTGGGATGTTCGATCTTCCCGATCACTGTTTCGGGTACATCCGCCACATTATGCGGACTACCCGCAACATCATGATCGCGGTCACGTTGGGGACGATTTTCGGGTTGACGGTGGGGTTGAGCAGTTTGGTGTTCCCGAGGATCGCCGATGTGGTGACCCCGATCGCCGGGTTCTTCGGTACTACCCCGATTTTCATTGCGGCCCCGTTCTTCGTGATCTGGTTCGGGATCGAGTATCCGTTGATGACCACGGTGGGGGTGGTGGTCTTTTACACGACTCTGTTGATGTATTTCTTCAGTCGGAGGGCGGCCGACAACATACCGGTGGGGATCATCGAGTCGGCTCTTACATTGGGGGGAGACCGGGGGTCTATTTTCCGGTGGGTTTATTTGCCGGGGACGATCCCGGAGATCGCGGGTGGTTTCCGGATCGCGTTGGCCGGTGCTTGGGGACTGGGGACATTGGTGGAGGTCTTGGGAATCCAGATGGGTGGAGGGTTCCTGATCCGGATGTGGAGCTTCGCGATGGGCGTACTTGAGGGCCCGGCTGCGGTGGTCTCCCTGATTCTCTTCTTTGGTGTCCTGGCTGTGGTAGTGGACGGGATCCTGGTGCTGTTTATCCGTTATATCACCAGGTGGTCCGAGTCCGGTCGCAAGCTGGGGTTGTAGGTCGAACTGGGGTTTGTAGGCGAAGGAGGAACGCTATGTCGACTGTTGTGAACTTTGAGAACCTGTGGTGTGTTTTCGAGCACCGGTCGGGTCAGTTGGTGCATGCTCTCGAGGATGTCAATTTCCGTGTGGATCCGGGCGAGTTCGTGTGTGTGGTCGGCCGGTCGGGGCATGGTAAGACCACCCTGTTGAGGGTGCTGGCCGGTTTGCAGCCCCCCACCGCCGGTGCGGTGAAGCTGGGGGAGACCGCGGTCACCGGGCCGGGCAGCGACCGGGCGATGGTTTTCCAGCAGGACACGGTGTTTCCGTGGTTGCATGTGAAGGAGAACGTCGAGTTCGGCCTGCGGGCGAACAAGCTTCCCGAGGGCGAGCGGAACGAGATCACCGACTACTGGTTGCAGGCGGTGGGGTTGGAGGAGTTCGCCGATTCCTGGCCGCGGGAGCTTTCGGGGGGTATGAGGAAGCGGGTGGCTTTGGCGTCGGCGATGGCGGTGGGCTCCGATGTGGTGCTCATGGACGAGCCTTTCGGGTCTTTGGACTATTTCACTCGCCGGAACCTGCACGAGGTGTTGTTGAATCTGTGGTTCGAGACCAAGAAGACCATCTTTTTCGTGACTCATGACATTGAGGAGGCGTTGATCCTTGCCGATCGGGTGATCCTGTTGGCGGAGGGGAAGTTGGTGGACGACATCGCGGTTACTCTGCCTCGTCCTCGTAATGAGGATGTCCGGGCTACGCCCGAGGCGGTGGGCATTTTCAAGCTCATCCTGGCGCACCTGGGCATCACCGAGGAGGAGGCGACGCAAGCGTGAACCAGCCAGCTGTCTTCCGGGTCCTGTTTGGGATTGGATGGTTGGTTTGGACCGTCCTTGGCGCTCCCTGGTTGCTGCTGCAGCTTCCTGAGAGCCTCTTTTTCGTCACCTGGACATATGTCGAGGGCTGGGTGACGGTTACCTGGTCGATCATTGTCTGTTGGCTGATCCTGATCATCGCCTGGCCGGTGGCGTTCCGTCCCATCCAGGTAAAGGACCGCCTGGTGAATATGGGACGTGGGATCGCGGCGGGGCCGCCCCTGCTGTGGGCCGGCATGCGCCGCAGCCCACTGTTCTTCGTCTCCTGGGGAATACTGCTGGGAGCGTGGCAGCTGGGGTCCTATCTGGCGCCCCCGGGAGCCTTGGAGCATCCCCTGGTTCCCGGTTGGGACTACGTGTTCGGTGACACTTTTTTCAGAATGTCCGGCGACTGGGCCGTCCGCGGGTTTGACCTCGAGTTTGTGGGTCTCGATATGACGGCACTGGCGCCCCTACCCATCTACGGAGGCGAGGCGACGTGGCCGGCGGTGTTCCTCGCTATCGCTTTCCACTCCGGTGTCACTCTCTTCAGGCTGTTGTGCGGCATGGCGGTCGGGATGAGTCTCGGTCTCCTGACCGGTCTGGCTATTCCCTACTGGCCGTGGCTGCGACAGTCGGCCTGGGCGCCCATGAACTTCCTCCGGATGATCCCCCTCCTGGCGGCCATACCCTGGTTGCAGTTCGCGGTGGGATCAACCCTCACCGGCATCACCCTCTATATCGCTTTCGGTGTGTGGACCACCATGGTGGTGGCCACCATGAACTCGGTGGCCAACGTGCCCGACCGGTACATCGAGAGCGCCCGTACCCTGGGGGCCTCCCGGCCCCGCACCTACTTCAAGGTGATAGTGCCGGGGTCGATTCCCGAGTTGCGCACCGCCATGTTGCTCTCCATGGGAGGTAGTTGGTCGCTGGCCATCGCCGCCGAATTCCTCGGGTTCCCCACCGGGCTCGGGTACATGGCCAACGTGGCGGTGCAGGAGACCAACACCGCCCGGCTGGTGATAGTCGGTTTCATCGTGGCGTTCTATTCCCTGGCTACCTTCTATCTGCTCAACGAGGGATTCAAGAAGACCGTCAGCTGGATGCCCCAGCGCACCACCAAGGGGACGGACATCAGCAAGGTCGCCGGGGCGGCGGGAGCCGGGGGCCGCGCAGAAACCATCGAGGCCGGATAGAACCGGCGCCGCCACATCAGAGGCCACGCGCAGGGGCAGCGGGCCGGGAATAGTCAGCCTGGTTCTTCCCTGTGTCTTAAGCTGTTTGTCTGATGTTGACCGGCATCATCTTCGGGTTCATCACCGCGGTGACATTGGGGATCAATAGCTTGCTGACCGCAGTAGTGGTGCGACGCTTTGGCGTGTTGCGCTCTGTCTCCGTCACGGTGACCCTGGCTTGTTTGGTGATGATGGCTTGGGCGGCGTTGATCGGTGTCCGAGTCGAAATGGAGGCCGACCACCTGATCCTCCTGGTCTTTATGGGCTCTTGTATCGGCGCGGCTTTTCTGTGCGGCTACATGGCCCTCCGACTGGGCCCGATCTCGGTGGTGAGCCCCATTGGCGCTCTCGGGGGCGCAATGACGGTGGTCTACTCCTTCTGGCTGCTCGGAGAGAGGCCGGGTGAGCTGCAATGGGCGGGAATACCGGTGGCGGTATTGGGAGCGGTGCTGGCGTCCCTGGTGATCCAGCGGGGAGCCAAGATACGGCTGATCACCTTGGGGCCCGTCTTCGCTCTGATTGGCGTGCTGGTCGGGTCGTTCTCCAACGCCGGCCTCAAGATCCCCATCAGAGACGGAGTCGATCCCAACGTGACCGTCATCACCCAACGAGTGTTCACGGTGGTCGTCATCCTCCTGGTGTTCGTGGTCTTCTCCCGGGTGACCGTGCAACGGCGTCTGAGGGGAGACGCCCGCTCCGAGAGGAGCCCCCCGGTCAAGATCACCTGGAGGACAGGATGGCTGATGGGCTTGGTGGGACTCATCGACGGCGGTTCCTTCATATGTTTCGGCTACGCGCTGGCCTACGCACCCGCCTGGCTGATCTCGATCATCTCTCAGACCGGCCGGGTGATAGCCGTGGTCGGCGGGGTGATCTTCTTCAACGAACGACTCCACAGCCTGCAGTGGACAGGGATAGCTCTGATAGCCGTGGGGGTGGTGATGTCCCTGGTCGGCTAGCACGGGCTGGGTATATTTCGAGGGGTGCGGGTCGGCTGTCGACAGCCGGCGGTTCGACGAGCAAGCGAGGGGAAGGAAAGCGCAACGAGGAAACTCACAGTACCCATAGCCCTGGTGGCTACCTGGGCGTTGTTGGCTTCGGCCTGCGGTGATGGCGCGGATACGCCTGCTCCCGAGGCGGCTACTGCTCCGACGGAAGTTGCTGTGGGCGAAGCCGCCGCCGAAGACGACGAGGCCCAGCAGGAAATGGAAGAGTCGATGATGGTGGAGGCTCCGGAGATCCGGGAAGCCGAGGTTGCCATGGGCTTCAACGCCTGCTGCGCGGATACGGCCTTTTGGAACATCCCCCTGGAGCTGGGGTGGTGGGATGATTTGAACATCACGATCGTTCCCAACACGCCCACCTACCACTTCATCTCCGGCGCCGAGGCCATTGCCTGGTTGCGGAGCGGGGAAGGCAACGTGGCCCTCGGTTGGGTGCCGGGGTTGTTCGGGACGTTGGAGACCTTTGCTCAGGAGACCCCTCCCATACTCTTGGCGGACATCTATGTCGGCTATGCCGTCCTGGTGGCGCCTGACAGCCCCTCGAAGACCGTTATGGAATTGGTGAATGAAGGGATGGATTTCCCGGATGCTGCCCAAGCGGCCGTCCAGCAGTTGGTTGGCGAGGACATCTACATTTCGTCCGGCAGCACCGAGCAGACTCAGTACCTGGATGCGTTCTTCGCCTATCTGGACGAGTGGTGGGAGCCTTATCAGCAGGAGATTCCCGCCCTGGACGAGGAAGGCAACCCCCTCGTTTTGTTGGGCCGTGACGGCGAGCCTCTCCTGGATGAGGATGGCAACGTTCAGCCGATCCGGATAACGACCAACGACTGGCGTAACTACGCCAATCCGCAATACATGCACGACTCCGCGATCGTGGAGTTTTCGGCGGTTCCGGGCCGGATCGAGTACGCTGTGCCTTACAGCGCCCCGATCCTGGTGCAGATGATGCGCAACGGTTGGGATCCGCTGATCAACTTCGGGATGATGATCGAGAACGATCCGTTCTCCCAGCAAACGGCGATCGCCAACTCCACTGTCGGCGGGATCGGTCTGTTGGCCAACCGCGAATGGGTTGACAACAACAAGGACCTGGCCTACCGGGTTCTCTCTGCCGCCTTTCGCACCTTCGAGTTCCTTGATGATCCCCAGACCCGGTATCAAGGTTGGGAGATCGAGGCCAATCTCATCAACAGCCATCGCCAGTTGAGCCTGGAGCCTGAGGAGATCGGGACTATCTGGGAGCAGATCGACCCCTCTTTCAACTGGGAGGACCAGGAAGCCTTATGGGACTTGGACCTGCCGAGCTACCACCCCGAGATTGTGTTTGCCACTCAGATCGAGAGGCTCAAGGTCAAAGGGGTGTTGGCCGGGGACTATGACACGCAAGCCGGGCTCGAGGAGTTCCTGCTGGCCCAGGACCTCTACTACGAGATGAAGGAGTTCAAGGCCCGCGCCGACGCACTGTTCGAGAGGGCTTCGGAAATGGATCTGTCCGCCGGCCAGGCTGATTTGATCGCCCGGGCCCAGCACCACTATGACATCTACAACTTCTACGACGCTCTCCGCTTCTTGGAGGCTGCCCTATCTGGGTAGTCCTCGGATTGCGGTTGCTTGCCAGTAATAGAGGCGTGAGGCTGTCCGAGGGGTGTTGACCGGCGTCATCTTCGGGTTTGTGACCGCGGTGACGCTGGGGATCAACCGTCTGCTCACGGCTGTTGTGGCGCGGCGCTTCGGCGTGGTGCGTTCTGCTGCTGTCACGCTGACGGTCGCCCTGTTGATGATGGTCGCCTGGGCGATCCTCATCGACGTGCCGATCGAGATGACGGCCGACCACCTGATCCTCCTGACTTTTCTGGGCACCTGCGTCGGCGCCTCGTTCCTGGGCTCCTACATGGCCCTCCGACTGGGTCCGATCTCCGTGGTGACGCCGATCGGCTCTCTGGGGACCGCCATGACGGTGGTCTACTCCTTTTGGCTGCTGGGGGAGAGGCCCGGCGCCGTGCAGTGGGCAGGAATACCGATCGCCGTGCTGGGAGCAGTACTGGTATCGCTGGTGATCGAACGCGGAGTCAAGATACGACTGGTCACCTGGGGACCGGTCTTCGCCTTGATCGGCGTATTCGTAGGATCGCTATCCAACGCCGGATTGAAGATCCCCATCAGGGACGGTGTCGACTCCAGCCTGACCGTCATCACCCAGCGGGTCTTCACCGTGGCCTTCGTCCTCTTGGTCCTGGTGGTTTTCTCCCGGGTGGGACTACGGCGTCGGCGGGGGGGAGACGACTCTCAGTCCCCGGTGAGAATCACCTGGAGGACGGGATGGCTCCTGGGCATAGTGGGACTGATCGACGGCGTCTCTTTCATTTCGTTCGGATACGGATTGGCCTACGCACCGGCTTGGCTGATCGCCATCATCTCCCAAAGCGGAAAGGTGCTGTCCGTCGTCGGCGGGGTGATCTTCTTCAATGAACGGCTCCACCGACTTCAATGGACCGGCGTGGGGCTGATTCTGGTCGGTGTGATGATGTCCCTTCTCGGCTAATGCCGCCCCTTCCATGCCCGTGGGAGGTTGGTTCTCAGTCTTCGGGGAAGGTGTATTGGAACACTCCGCCGGTGCGCACCATTTCGGCGGCGATGGCGTCGGCGTGTTGGATGAAGCGGTTGAGCATGGCGTTGATCTGGTCCGGCACCACCCGGAGAGCGCTGTGCCCCGCGCCGACCGGCTTTCCGATCACCACCTGGGGGCAGAGTTCCCGGACCACGTCCAGGTCGATGTACGGCTGGCCGCAGTCGACATACAGGTAGGGGCACTTCACCCCGGCCAGCACCGACGCGGGATCGAAGGCGCTCATCCCGTGCCAGTCGTTGAGGATCACATTGTCGTCAAGACCAGCCAGGAACTCCGCCGTCTCCTTGGCGCGGTTCGGGTTGTCGGTGGGCAGGTGGGAGGCGCTGAGAAACTGTTCCAGAGCCTTCCGGAAGTCTTGGTCCCTTTGTATCAGGTGATCGTAGGGACCGTGAACGCGGGCGGTCCAGCCGGGCACGTTGCTGGGCGAGTCCAGGCTGGCGATCGCTCCCACCAGGTCGGGATGTTGGGCGGCGGTGGATATGACCACCTGTCCTCCCATGCTCTGGCCCACCATTACGGGCTTTTGCAGGCCCAGTTGGCGGATAAGGTCTCCCATGTCGTCGCCGTGGTTTGCCATGGTCCAGGTTTCCGGTTTGTCGCTTTCGCCGTGGCCGCGCAGGTCGACCTGGATGCAGCGGTGATTGGGGGAGAAGTACTCCTCCTGGAGGTCGAATCCGCCCCGCCCTCCGAAACCGCCGTGGACGAAGATGATGGCCGGGTCGCCGGCGCCCACCTGGTCGTAGGCGATGCGAATGCCGTCGGAAGTAGTGATCCATTCAGTCATGCGCCCCAGCCTACTTGACGAGTTGGCGGGTGGTTCAGGGCCAAGCTGATCGCCCGTCGGGGAAGGTGCGGGGCTAGCCCGGGGCCTCAGTTCTCTGGGAAGGTGTATTGGAACACCCCGCCGGTACGGATCATCTCGGCGGCGATGGCGTCGGCGTGTTGGATGAAGCGGTTGAGCATGGCGTTGATCTGGTCCGGGGCCACCCGGAGTGCTCCATGCCCGGCGCCGACCGGCTTTCCGATCACCACCTGGGGACACAGTTCCCGGAGCAGATCCAGATCGAGGCGGGGCTGGCCGCAGTCGACATAGAGATATGGGCACTTCACCCCGGCCAGCACCGGCCCGGCGTCGAAGGCCATCATCCCCTTCCAGCCGTTGAGGATCCTCTTGTCGCCAAGGCGGGCCAGCCGCTCGGATGTGTTCTTGGCGCGGTTCGGGTCGTCGGTGGGCAGGTGAGCGGCGCTCAAGAACAGCTCCAGCGCCTTGCGGATGTCCTGGCCCTCTTGCATCAGGTGGTCGAAGGGTCCGTGATGGTAGGCGTGCCATCCGGGGATGTTGCTGGGCGAGTCCAGGCTGGCGATCGCCCCGACCACCTCGGGATGGCGGGCGGCGGCCGAGATGATCACCTGTCCGCCCATGCTCTGTCCGACCAGGACGGGCTTTCGCAGGCCCAGTTGGCGGATGAGTTCGGCGACGTCGTCGCCATGCTGTTCCATGGTGTAGATCTGGTCCGGAATATCGCTCTCGCCGTGGCCGCGCAGGTCGACCGAGATGCACCGGTGGTTGGGCGAGAAGTACTCCTCCTGGAAGCCGAACCCGCTCCGATCGCCGAAGCCGCCGTGGATGAAGATGATGGCCGGGTCGCCGGCGCCCATCTCGTGGTAGGCGATGCGGACCCCGTCGGAGGTGGTTATCGATTCAGTCATGTCACCGAGCTTAGAGATCAGGTTAACCGGGGAGGGCGAAACGACGCTGGACTAATCGGTAGCCGATTCGGGTATGGAAACCCGCCTGGTTGATGGACGGGCCGAGCGAAACGTGTTCCGGCCCGCGTCCTCAGTCCTCGGGGAACGTGTATTGGAACACCCCGCCGGTGCGCACCATTTCGTCGGCGATGGCGTCGGCGTGCTGGATGAAGCGGTTGAGCATGGCGTTGACCTGGTCAGGCACGTCCTGTAGGGCCCGATGCCCGGCGCCCACGGTCTTGCCGATCACCACCTGAGGGCACAACTCACGGAGCAGCTCGAAGTCGAGATCCGGCTGGCCGCAGTCTATGTACAGGTAGGGACACTTCACGGCTCGCAGGGTGGAGGTGGGATCGTAATCGATCTTCCCCCGCCAAGTGTTGAGGATCAGATCCTCGTCCACTTCGGCGAGGCGCTCGGGCATGGTGCCCACCCGATCAGGATCGTCGGTGGGCAGGTAGGCGACCTTCAGGAACCTATAGAGCGTCTCGCGGAGAGCAGGGCCGCGCTGGTTCATCAGATGGGCGTAGGGCCCATGATGCGCTTGGTGCCATCCGGGGATGTTGCTGGGCGAGTCGAGGCTTGCCACGGCCCCAACCAACTCAGGATGGCGGGCGGCCGTGGAGATCACCACCTGTCCTCCCGCGCTCTGGCCCACCATCACGGGTCGGTTCAGCCCCAGTTGGCGGATGAGGTCTCCCATGTCGTCGCCATGTTGTTCCATGGTGTAGGGCTCGTCGGGTTTGTCACTGTCGCCGTGGCCTCGCAGGTCGACAGAGATGCACCGGTGATTGGGGGAGAAGTAGTCCTCTTGAAAGTTGAAGCCTCCGCGTTTTCCGTAAGCCCCGTGGATGAAGATGATTGCGGGGTCGCCGGCGCCCACTTCGTGGTAGGCGATACGGACCCCGTCGGAGGTAGTGATCCATTGAGTCATGCCACCGAGCTTAGAGGGTCCCACCACGTGCGGCGTTCACACCCGCCGCCAGTTCTTACAGGAAGTTGGGAAACAAACCCAGGCTGAATGTTTGAAAGTTGTCACACCGGCAGTTCACATTGATACGAACCAAGCAACCGCACGGACCGTTCCGGCGTCGTTCGGACCGCGTCGAGGGATCAATCGCCCTGTTCAACAGGGTTGTTCCGGACTGGGCGAAGCGCGTTCAACCCTGGAAAGGTGGTGGAGGGGGAGGGCCCGAAAGGGGTTCTTTTTTCGCGGTCTTTTCGGCTCCGGGCCCAACGCCCGCTGATGGCGCAGCCGATCCTGGAAGGGTCCTTCAATCGGAAGGGAAGGTGTATTGGAACACCCCGCCGGTGCGGATCATCTCGGCGGCGATGGCGTCGGCGTGGTCGATGAATCTCCGCAGCATGGCGTTGATCTGGTCCGGTACGTCCTTGGTGGCCTGGTGACCGGCGCCGACCGTCTTTCCGATCACCACTTGGGGGCACAACTCCCGGAGCAGATCGAGGTCGAGGCCAGGTTGCCCGCAGTCGATGAACAGATAGGGACATTTGACCTTTGCCAGCACCGGCGCCGGGTCGAAGGCGCTCATGCCCTGCCAGCTGTTCACGATCACATGGTCGGGGACTTCGGCCAGCCATTTCGGCATGTCCCCGACTCGGGAGGGATCGTCGGTCGGCAGGTAGGCGGCGCCGAGAAAAGTCAGCAGCGCCTCCCGGAAAGGACCGTCCCGGGTCATAAGGTGGTCGAAAGGGCCGTGATAACGCCGGTGCCATCCGGGAATGTTGCTGGGCGAGTCCAGACTGGCGATCGCTCCCACCAGTTCGGGATGCCGGGCGGCGGTGGTGATCACCACCTGTCCTCCCATGCTGTGACCGACCAGGATGGGTTGGCGAAGACCCATGTGACGGATCCACTCGGCCAACTCGTCGGCATGTTTGTCCATGGTGTACAACTCGTCGGGCTTGTCACTCTCGCCACGACCTCGCAGGTCGATCGCCAGGCACCGGTGTCTGAGGGAGAAGTACTCCTCTTGGAGCGTGAAACCCGTCCGGTTGCCGAACCCGCCGTGGATGAAGACGATGGGCGGGTCGTCGGCCCCGAGTTGGTGATAGGCGAGACGTACTCCATCGGAAGTGGTGAACCATTCGGTCATGTCGCCGAGATTAGGTGGACAGAACGGGACCCGGCCACCGGAACGACGCTCGGCGCCGGGATCCTACATGGAGGGGAAGGTGTACTGGAACACCCCGCCGGTGCGGATCATCTCGGCCGAAATGGCGTCGGCGTGTTCTATGAATCGCCGCAGCATGGCGTTGACCTGGTCGGGCACATCTCTGGTGGCGGCGTGACCGGAGCCCACGGTCTTGCCGATCACCACCTGGGGGCACAACTCCCGGAGCAGATCGAAGTCCAGGTAAGGCTGGCCGCAGTCGATGTAGAGGTAGGGGCACTTGACCCGGCGGAGCACCGGCGCCGGATCGAAGGAACTCAACGCCCACCACTGTCTGACTATCACGTGGTCGGGAAATGCGGCGAGCCGCTCGGAGATTCCCGCCACCCGCGACGGATCGTCGGTGGGCAGGTAGGCGGCGCCCAGGAAGGTACGGGCGGCTTCCCGGAAGGGGCCGTCCCGGGTCATCAGGTGGTCATAAGAACTGCTGAAGCGTCTCTGCCATCCGGGCATGTTGCTGGGCGAGTCGATGCTGGCGATGGCTCCCACCAGTTCGGGATGCCGGGCGGCAACCGAGATAACCACCTGTCCGCCCATGCTGTGACCTATCAGGACCGATCGCTCCAAGCCCAGGTGCCGGAGCAGTTCCGCCACGTCGTCGGCGTGTCGGGCCATCGAGTAGACCTCGTCGGGCTTGTCGCTGTCGCCGTTGCCGCGCAGGTCGACGGCCACACACTTGTGGTTCGGCGAGAAATACTCCTCCTGGATGGCCGAGCCTCCCCGGTTGCCATAGATACCGTGCACGAAGACAATCGGCGGTTCGCCGGCGCCCACCTGGTGGTAAGCGATGCGGACGCCGTCGCGGGTGGTGATCCACTCAGTCATGTCGTCCGAGATTTTCGAGCCACAAACCCGCCGGTGGAGTTGCCCCGTTCAGTGGACGGGACTCGGTTTAAGGGCTCAGATGTTGGTGTGGTTCTCTCGTCCTCAGGGGGCCAACCTTTACTTAATAACGATAATCATTCTCATGTGTCGGTATACTCAGCCCATCTTGGATAAAGATGGGTTCATCATCGCTCGGGATATCGTGAGCAGGACAAGCCGCCGAAAGAGGTTCAGAGCCAGCGTCGAGGTGCTGTCTTCACGACGATCCTTTGAGAACCGGACCGCCGGTAAGCAGGCGGTTGGTAAAGGAAGGGCCGGGTGGGGTTCGTTCACTGCGGTTGTGCTGGGCATGGCATTGGTGGCATTGCTTGCTGCTTGCCAAGAGTCGGGAGAAACAACTCCTGACGACTCCCCAGCCTCTCAGGAAGGCTCAATGGTTGAATCCGTTGAGATTGACCCGGGCATATCCGACAGCAGGATCGTGTTCGGTCAGTCTGCTGCGTTCAGCGGGCCTGCGCAAGCACTTGGCAATGAGATGCGGCTCGGCATTCAGGCCGCATTCCATGAAGTGAACCAGGCCGGTGGGGTCCACGGGAGGATGGTGGAACTGGTGACCCTAGATGTCCTTCCCACAGAGGTGGGTTACAAGTCGGGTGATGGGTGGTTGGTCTCCGAGTGAGCTGTGGGGTCGGTGGTGATTGTAGGTGCGGAGGAATCTGGTGAGCGCTCGGCGGCGTTGCTGGTTGGTTTGGTAGGGGCGTTTGTAGGCCCATCCTTGTAGGAGGGTCTGGTGGAAGCGTTCGACCTTCCCGTTGGTTTGGGGCCGGTAGGGGCGGATCAGTTTGTGAGCAGCGCCGATCTGGGTGAGGGCATCGGCGAAGACCTGGCTGCGGCGGTAGGCCATGGCGTTGTCGGTCATTACCCGGTCGATGCGATACCCCCAGGTGGCGAACCAGTGGGCGGCGCGGAGCATGAACCCGGCACAGGCTTGGGCGTCCTGGGCGTCGAGGACTTCTGAGTAGGCCATGCGGGTGTGGTCATCGACCATCGAATGCACATACTCATATCCCACTTTCTGTGAGGGTCCCGCTCCTGGTCGTCCCAGGACCTTCCATCCGCCTCCATCAGGTACTTTCCCCAGCTTTTTGATGTCCACATGGACCAGTTCGCCTGGACAGTCTCGCTCATAGCGGATCGGGACGCCGGTGGTGCGGTCCAGGTCGCACAGGCGGGACAGTCCCCGACGGCAGAGCACCCGGTAGATGGTCGATCGCGGTACACCCAGCCGCCCGGCCATCAAATGAGGACCTTCCTTCTCTCGGATCCGATCAGAAACGATCCGTTCCTCTGTCTCCGAAGAGACCCGGTTGGAACTCCGGTGGGGCCTGCTGGAACGATCCTGCAAACCTGCTTCGCCTTCCTCCCGGAAGCGTTTCAGCCACCGGTAGGCGGTCTGGCGGGAAACCCCCGCTGCTTCGGCGGCGTGAGCCACCGGCCAACCATGCACCAGGATCCGATCCACCAGCAACTTTCGACCAAACGGTGTCAACCGTGCTTTAGAGTTTCCCATGAGGGCCTCCTGGATTCGCGGATATCAATCACCCACGAATCAAACCAGGGAGGCCCTCCCTTATCCAAACACCAAACTGTCAACAACGTCCCTGGGAAGTACACCTAGACGACTTCTACGAACCGGACTCCGCTTACATCAATACTCGACAACTTATCAATAGGGAAGGGGTTTTCGCTCTGATCGGGGAGGTGGGTACTCCTACCTCCCGCTCGGCTTTGCCATTGGCTGAGGAGGGGGGAGTGCCCTTCATCGCTCCCTTCACCGGTGCCGCGTTCCTTCGGGAGCCTGACTTGAACACCGTCTTGAACCTGCGTGCCTCCTATCACCAGGAGACCGAGGAGATGGTCGAGCGTCTCACTGAAGACTTGGGCGTTACGAGAGTGGCGGTTCTGTATCAGAACGATTCCTATGGTCAGACGGGTCTCGATGGAGCGCTCCAGGCTTTGGAGCGCCGCGGTCTTTCTCCTGTGGCCTCTTGGTACTACCCACGGAACACCAGTGCTGTAAAGAATGCCGTGATGAACCTCGTGGAAGCCGATCCCGAGGCAGTCATAATGATCGGGGCCTATTCTCCGGTGGCCAAGACCATCAACCTGATGCGCCAAGACATTGATCCGGTGTTCATGACGGTCTCTTTCGTGGGCAGCAACGCATTGGCGGAAGAGTTGGGGCCCGATGGGACCGGCGTATATGTGACACAAGTGGTGCCACTTCCCGGAGACACCAGTGTGCCCGTAGTTTCTGAGTATCAGAACGCATTGAGGGCTTTTCAAGCCGATGCGGCGCCGGGTTTCGTGTCGCTGGAAGGTTATCTGGCCGGACGTTTGGCCATTGCCGGTCTGCAGTTGTGCGGCCCCGAGGTCAGCCGGGAGTGTTTCCTGGGAGCCGTTCGCGACGCAGGGACGGTTGATCTTGATGGGATGAGTCTCCACTACGGACAAGACGACAATCAAGGATCCGACGCGGTGTTTGTGACGGTTATCGGCGATGACGGGGAATATCACGTGGTTGAGAGTCTGGGAGAGAGACGATGACGGCACGAGTCGGCTCCGCTCCGCTGAAGGTGATCGTGGCCTTGTCGCTGGTTGTCACTCTGGCCTCGGTGGGGGGGATGGCTGGCCACTGGCGATCTGACCGGCGACGAAGCGCCAGATGCAGATGTCCAGGCTCTGGCCGCCGTTTTGGAGGTTTCCCGGCATTCCAATGCTTTGGCGTTGATCGGTTCTGTCGAGACCAACCTAAATATGACGAGAGAGAGTGTGATCGCTTCGAGGACAGCCGTAGCAGAGCACAAGACCCGGCTTTCCGAACAACTGGCCGTCCTTGATGGCGGGAGATATGCCGCAAGGATGGAGAAAATCAGAGAGCAAGTCGGACTGCTGGTCTCCAACGTTGATCGCATAGAGGCGGGACGTCCCGATCTTCTGAGGTCGTTGCTTGCTGGAACGCGTAACAGCCAAGAGTTGAACATGCTCACTGTACGCGAGCTTCAGCCGGCGCTCAACACCAGCGTGGACAACCAGTTTTACTACATGATGACCGGCAGGAGCGAATTCAGGGATGCAGCCACAGGTGATCCGATGAATCGAGAAGAATTGCTGCGTTATCACCATTTGGCCTCCTTGCAGCGTTCGGTGACGGTAGGGCATCTGATCTTGGCGGCCGCCTACCGGATGCCGAATCCACCTCTGGTCACAAGCGTTGAGGGGGGGTTCGTTTCCGCCGCTCAACGCGCCAGGAGAGACATCGAATACCTCTCCGCGCACGGCGGACCGGACATAGACGCATCGGTCATTCCTCTTGCCGAGAGGCTGTTCCAAATGGACGCCACCGGATCAACCACTTTTGACGAGATAAGGACAAGGCTGTCAAGGGCGGTGTTGGAGCGGGAATTGATCGCCATCAATCATCAGGTGCAGGACGGACTCGATACAGAGATCGATGGTCTTGTCGAGGAGATCAAACAAGCCGCAGCGGTTTCCGCAGATGAGACCGAGCAAGCGGCTTCCACCGCGCAGGCCGTGCTAATAGGCATAGCCATCGCAGGCATCATCGCCACATTGGTGGGCGTTCGCCACCTCAGGCCCAGGGGCGCAAGCAGCGGAGATTGAGGCCATGCCCTCCAGTAGGGATCCTGGCTCAGTCTCCAGACACTCCGGAACCCCTCCGGCGATCATGGTGCCGCCAGGCTAGAGGTTCAGTCGTTCTGCCAGTTGGATGGCGTTCAGAGCCGCTCCCTTGCGGAGGTTGTCGCCTACCGCCCACAGGTTGATCCCCCCTGCGGCTCCCACCGTCTCCCGTACCCGGCCGACCAGGGTGCGGTCCCGCCCGGCGCTGTCGAGAGGGGTGGGCGGGATGTCCTCCCAGACCTCCACTCCGGGAGCGGCGGAGAGGATTCGCACCGCCTCGTCCCGGTCGATGGGGCGTTCGAACCACACGGAGGCGGCCAATCCGTGCCCGACCATCACGGGCACTCTCACGCAGGTGGGTTCAACGTCCAACTCCGGAAGGTCGAGAATCTTGCGGGACTCGTTGACCAGCTTCCACTCCTCGTCGGTATAGCCCCGTCGGGCCTCCGAGCCTGCCAGGGGCAGCACGTTGAAACCGATGGGGCGACTGTAAACCTCGGTCCCCGGATCGGTCCACCGTCCCTGTGCCAAAGCTGACCGATCATCCCGAAAGTGCTCTATCTGATCGGACAGTTCGGCCATCCCCTTCTGGCCCGAGCCTGAGACCGACTGATAGGAGGTGGCCACCATTGAACGGAGTCCGGCCGCCCGGTGGAGGGGGGCAACCGCCATCATCAGCACCATGGTGGTGCAGTTGGGGTTGGCGACCACTCCCTGGTGTGACTCCAAGGCATGGTCGTTCACATCCGCTACCACCAGCGGAACCCGGGGGTCCATCCGGAAACGGGACGAGTTGTCGATCACCACCGCCCCGGCTTCCACGAACCGCGGGCCATGGGTCTCCGACCGGGAGGCGCCCGCCGAGAAGATCGCAATCTCGACGCCTCCGGGATCGGCCTCATCCAGGTCCTCCACTTCCACCTTGCCCCAGGCCGTGGAGACCTTCTTCCCGGCCGAGCGCGCCGAGGCCATGAGACGCAGGCGGCCAATCGGGAAATCCCGTTCGGCGAGGATGTCCAGCGCAGTCCGGCCCACTGCTCCAGTGGCGCCCACCAGGGCAAGGTCGATGCTCATGCCCCTCTTTCCTCCCGGATCAATGGTGGGCGAAACTCGCGGTGGAGCACCTGCACGGCCTTCTGCATCTGGGATTGTTCCACCACGCAGGAGATCCTGATGGTGGAGGTGGAGATCATCTCGATATTAATGCCCGCCTCGCCCAAGGTTCGGAATACCCGGGCCGCCACCCCCGGTTCGGTCTTCATTCCTGCTCCAATCAGAGAGACCTTGGCTATGTCGCTGCGGATCTCAACCCCGGACGCCTTCACTTGCAAACCAACCAGCCTGACCACCTCCTCGGCCCATTCCATAGAACTCTTGGGGATGGTGAAGCTGATGTCGGACAGGCCCTCCCGGGAAACGTTCTGGACGATCATGTCGACGTTCACGCTCGCCTCCGCCAGCGGTTCGAAGATCGAGGCCGCGACGCCGGGTTGGTCGGGGACTTCCCGCAGGGTGACCTTCGCCTCCGAGGAGTCGTGGGCGATTCCGCTGACTATGGCTTGTTCCATGCGCTCCATCTCGGTGGCCTTTCTAATCCAGGTGCCGGGTGAATCTGTAAAGGAGGATCGTACGTGGATGGGGACTCCGTATCGACGACCGACCTCCACCGCCCTGGGAACGAGCACTCCCGCTCCCCCGGCGGCCAACTCCATCATCTCCTCATACGAGATCTCTTCCAGCTTCTGTGCCTCGGGGACTATCCGGGGGTCGGCGGTCATCACCCCGGGCACATCAGTGTAGATCTCGGCGACATCTCCTCCCAAGGCAGCGGCTAGCGCCACCGCACTGGTGTCGGAACCTCCCCTGCCCAGGGTGGTGATCTCCTTTGACCGCGGGCTGACCCCTTGGAAGCCGGCCACGATCACCACCTTCCCCTCGGCGAGATTGTCGGTGACCCGGGCACCCGTTATCCCCTGGATCTTGGCGGCGCCGTGGGTGTCGTCGGTGAGAATCCCGGCCTGGCTGCCGGTCAGGCTGACAGCCTCCACGCCATGGGCGGCGATGGCCATGGCGGTCAGGGCGATGGAGATGCGCTCGCCTGCGCTCAGCAGCATGTCCATCTCCCTGGCCGGCGGGTTGGGGTTCACTTCCCGGGAGAGGACCACCAGGTCGTCCGTGGTGTCACCCATGGCGGAGACGACCACCAGCACCTGGGCGCCCGTCCGTCGGGCGCCGACCACCCGGGCTGCCACGCTTCGGATGCGATCGGGCGTCGCGAGTGAAGACCCGCCGAATTTTTGTACGATTCGCGTCATTCCAAGGAAGGGAGGGAGATCAACAACCTCATGTTACGGCCTGGCGCCCGGTCCTCAGGACCCCTTTCGCCTCGGCGGTCCATGGCCGCCACCGGGTGCGTACAATGTTTTCGAAAGACCACGCCGGCGATCCGACCGATCGGCACAGGAGAGTCCTTTTAGGTGAGCAAGGCAAAGCGACAGCGTCAGAAGGCCGCCAAGGCGGCGCGTCTCCAGGCGGAGCGGAAGAAGGCATCCCGGAAGGAGAACCTGAAGCGACTGGGGATCGGGGTAGCCATGGCGGTGGTCCTGGTGGCGGTGCTGGTGGTCTGCACTTCGAGGGGGGATCAGCCCGACGAGGCGGCCTCCCCGGAGTTGTCCGGCGACTACCAGGAGTACCGGGAGAAGCCCACCGCCTGCGGGGCGGAGGCGCCTCCTCTCCTGCAGGGGATGACTTTCAACGACTTCGTCACACAGGGGATCACCCCCGATTCGTCGGTCTTCGCCCGGGTGGAGACCTCATGTGGGACGGTGGTAATCGAACTCGACACGCGCTATGCCGCAACTGTCAATTCCTTCGTCTTCCTGGCTAGGGAGGGGTATTACGACGGCACGGTGTTCCACCGCGTGTTGGAGGGTTTCGTCGCCCAGGGTGGCGACCCCACTGCCACCGGACGGGGAGACGCCGGGTACGAGATCGCCGACGAGTTCCCACCCGAAGACTTCCAGTACGAGCGAGGGGTGGTCGCCATGGCCAACGCCGGGAAGAACACCACCGGCAGCCAGTTCTTCTGGATGCTGGATGACGCCCCCTTCCTGAACCCGCAATACAACGTGCTGGGACGGATAGTCGAAGGCCTGGAGGTACTGGACTTGATTGCGCAGGTGCCCACGGTCCTTTCCTCCACAGGTGAGCAGAGCCTTCCCAGGGAAGCCATCTACATCGAGTCGGTGACGATCACCGTCGAATCCTGATCGGGCCCCTGCTATGGGGGTCGATCTGCACACCCACACCACCGCCTCGGACGGTTCCGACTCTCCGGCCGAGTTGGTCTCCGCCGCCGCAGCGTTGGGACTGTCGGCGGTGGCCGTCACCGATCATGACACCACCGAAGGGCTGGCCGAAGCGGAAGCAGCCGCCTCCCGGGCCGGGATTGAACTGGTCAAGGGATTGGAGTTGTCCCTTCAGTGGGGTCTCGGCGCCATGCATTTGCTGGTGTTGCTGATCGAGGACCGCGACTATCTCTCATCCCGGCTGGTCCGGGTGCGGGAGGGGAGGACCCGGCGCAATCTGAAAGTAGTGGAGCTGCTGCGCTCCCGGGGCATGGACGTCACCCTTGAGGAGGTGAGGGAGGAAGGCGGGTCGGGGACTATCGGAAGACCGCATCTTGCTTCCCTCCTGGTCAAGAAAGGCTACGCCCCCGACATTCCGGCCGCATTCGACCTGTACCTTGGCAGGGGGCGTCCTGCCTATGTGGAGAGATTCCGCCTCGATCCGGCGGACGCCATCGCGGCGGCTCACGCCGCCGGTGGGGTCGCGGTTCTGGCCCATCCCCTCACCCTGGGGGTGGAGGGAGGGCGGCTCTCGGCTGTGTTGGAGGAACTGGCGGAGCAGGGCTTGGACGGGATGGAGGCCCACTACGGGGCGTATGATCCTCCAACCCGCCGCTCGCTGACCGAGTTGGCTCGGAGACATGGACTGGTTCCCTCGGGAGGATCGGACTATCACGGGCGTTTCAAGCCGGATGTCAAGCTGGGAACGGGCAGGGGTGATCTGCTGGTGCCCGATCAGGTACTGGCCGAGTTGAGGGCGGCCGTCTCCGCGCGGCGGAGCCCGACTCCCCACCGCTCATGAAAGACAAAGCGATGGGGATGGGCGCCGCGGCTCTCGTGGTGTCGGGTGGAGTGCTGGCGTCCAGGGTATTGGGCCTGGGACGGGAGACAATGTTGGCCGCCCTGATCGGCGTCAACGCGGTTGGGGATGTCTACCGGGCCGCCTTTCTGGTCCCTGATCTTCTGAACTATCTGCTGGCCGGAGGGTATCTGACCATTACCTTCGTCCCCATTCTTGCCGCCCGTCTGGCTGCGGATGATCCTGAGGGCGGCAATCGAGCGTTCGTGGCGGTGTTCAGGGTGGTGACCGGTTTGACCCTCCTTCTGACTGCGGTGCTGATGATCTGGGCGGCGCCCCTGATCGAACTGATCTATCCCGAGCTGTCCCCGGACCAACTGGCGGAGGTGACCCGGCTCACCCTTATAGCTCTGCCTGCCCAGGTCTTCTTCGTCGGCGGTTCATTGCTGATGGCCTATCAGTACGCTCACCGGCGTTTCCTGGTCCCCGTCGCAGCGCCCATCGTCTACAACCTGTCCATCATCCTTGGGGGGATGACGGGCGGCATTCTTGTCGATCCCGTGCCTGCGGACGGGTTTGTGTGGGGCGCCCTGGTGGGCGCCGCGCTCGGAAACTTCGGGATACAGTGGTTCGGAGCGCGGCGGGTGGGCCTCCGCCTGGTGAGAGGCGTTGGGTGGAAGCACCGGGCGGTCCGGACCTATCTGGGGCTGGCCGTCCCGTTGATGGTGGGCCAATCGGTGGCGGTCCTCGATGAGCAATTCGTCCGGTTCTTCGGACAGTTGACCCCCGAGGGAGGAATATCGGCCCTCTCATTCGCCCGGGTGCTGAACATGGTTCCGGTGGGAATGGTCGCTCAAGCCGCGGGGGTGGCCGCCTTTCCCTTCCTTGCTTCGCTGGCCGCCTCGGGTCGCCGTTCGGAGTTGGTGGAGACCACCTTGCGCACCGCCCGGATGACCCTCTTCCTGGGAACCGGCGCGGCGGCGGCGGTGCTGGCGGTGGGAGCGCCCGGAGTGAGGCTCGTGTTCCAATGGGGCGCGTTCGGTTCCGGCGATTCGGCAGCCGTGGCCCAACTCTTGGCCGTGTACGCGCTGGCGATCCCGGCCTGGGGTGTTCACCAGGTCGTCTCTCGCTCCTTTTACGCCGAGCGGCGGATGTGGCCGCCCGTGGTGATCGGTACTCTTGCCGCGGCGGCCGCTGTCCCCCTCTCCTTGGGACTGGTGTCCGGGTGGGGAGCGACGGGACTGGTGTGGGCCAGTGTGATCTCGGTGGGTGTCTACACCGTGGCGTTGACCCTTTTCTGGTTGCGCGGGCAGGATACGGGGGGAAGGAGCCTGGCTCTTGGGCTGGGCCGGTCCCTGGTGGCCGGCGCAGCCGCGTCAGGGGCGGGGTGGATGGTGGCCGGCTGGTTCTCGCAGGACCGAGCCTGGGACGTCACCGAGGCGGTGGGGGCCTTCGTCGTGGGAGGTTTGGCGGTCGTGGTGGTCTTCTGGGCCGTCGCCCGGATGCTGGGAAGCAGAGAACTGCAGGCGCTCTGGGAAGCCAGGAGACGAGGCGCCTCCGACAACTCTCCCGCTACCGATTAGCCGGGCCGGCCACCCGGCGGGTCGATCACCCGGACACGCCTCCCCGGGTTCGAGAGACCGGTCAGTACATCCGCCCGATGGAGACGGCGATCGACACTTCTATGTCTCGGATAGCCTGTGCCATGGCCTGTCCGATGAGATCCATCTGGCGTACTTGGGCGATGCGCTCCGATGCCCTGTCCAGTTCATGTCTGGACAGTAACTCTTCGAAGATGCCGCAGGCATCGACCAGGCAGATGAGCATCACGTCGCGGGGATCGGGGATCTCCATGCTGAAGAGCACCTCCATGATCCGCAACTTCACCTCACGTTCGACCGTGCCGTCGATGGTGGGATAGCGTCTGGTGCGGAACACCCAGAGAAAGCTATCTTCTTTGCGTTCCAGGATGCCCGCATCCACCAGTCTGGTGAGCCCCTCTGCGCGGATGGCGTCGGCGCTCTCCACTATGTGCTCCACCCAATGACGGGTCGGGTGCTTCTCCGCCGCCGCTATGTCGGCCAGTGTGGGATCCAAAAGGCTGTCGCCCAGTGGTGTGGAGTCGACGAGGACCAGGTTGTCAAGGTCGGTGTCGATCCGGTTTTCCATCGCCAAATCCATTAGGACGCCACCGGCGATGGCATAGTCCAACGCCCAGTTGGGCACCCGTACGAATTTTCCATCCTCATCACGGAGCAGGAGCAGGATGATTTCCTCGACGAATCTCAGCATGTGCAGGTCCTTCCTCCTCTAAGGCGCTTTACGGTGTTGTTGCGGGCCCGGGTTGGTCCGTCACGCCGGGGGGCGGCGGACGCTCATAGTGTACCTGCGGAATTCCGATCGGCCCGACAGGTGCCCGAGAGTCCGACCCAGTCTGGACCATGTTCGCGACACCGGCCTGGCGCCGGGCGTCCCGTGGTTACCTGGCTGCTGCCTCCTGCAGGTTCGGTCGACCCGTCCGGAGGAAGCGCTCAACGCATCATTCCCCGGCGCCGAGACGGTTGCAGCCATGGCTGCTCTGATGGCTTGGTGGGTGCCGTGTCTCCGTTCAGACCCGGGTCGGGCACCGGCAGTGTGTCCAGGGCGGTCAGTCGACCGGCTCGCACCCATGCGGAGAGTTGTCGATTGGCATGAGGCCGGCGTGCTCGGGCTGCTCTCTTTCTCCGTCGCATCTGCTCCATCACCGCGGAGAGCACCGCCGCCTCGTATTCTCCGGCGCCACCCTGGATTTCGAACCGTTCAATCATCGGGGGACTCCACCAACTCGATCAGGGTCCCGGCCAGGTCGCGGGGGTGAACGAAAGCGATCCGGGTTCCCCCGCCTCCCGGTCGGGGCTCGGAATCGACCAGCCTTGCTCCCTGGGCCTTCAGGTGTTCCAGGGCGGCGTTGATGTTGGCCACCGCCCAAGCGAGGTGATGCACCCCTTCTCCCTGTTTGGCCAGGAACCGACCCACCGGGGTCTCGGGTCCGAGCGGCTGGAGCAGTTGGATGAACGATCCTCCCAAGGGGATCATCGCCTCCTCCACGCCCTGAGAAGCAACCGTCTCCCGGTACAGGGGGGTTATGCCGTACTTTTCCCGGTATTCGTCCAGGGCATGGTCCAGATCGTGGACGGCGATGCCCACATGGTCGAGGTTCAGCAGTTTGATCAAAGTCGCTTCCTATTAGGTCCGGAAACTCTTTAGACACTCGAGAAGGCCCGCGGGTTACTGAACGGGCCGCAACGGTTCGGCGAGGGGGGAGAATTCCCTGCCAACTATCCTTCCTGAATGATGACTGACACAGAGCCGGTCATGTGCCCGGTCACTCAGACCTCCCGTCGGGTCGGAGCCTCGCCTTGCCGGTGACGCCTCGATGACGGTTTCAACCTTCGAGCAGAACTACGCCCTCGACCTGGCCCAAGTGACGGAGCGAGCGGCGATCGCCGCCGCCCATTGGCAGGGAAGGGCTGACAAGGAAGCGGTAGACCAGGCAGCGGTGGACGAGATGCGCCTGCGGCTCAACGCCATCCGACTGGACGGTGTGGTGGTGATCGGGGAGGGCGAAAAAGATCGCGCCCCGATGCTCCACAACGGAGAGCGGGTGGGGAGCGGGAGCGGCGCCCGGGTGGACATAGCAGTAGACCCGGTGGATGGCACGACACTCACCGCCCGAGGCGGACCGGGCGCTCTGTCGGTGATCGCAATCGCAGAGCGGGGGACCATGTTCTCGCCCGGCAGCCTGGTCTACATGGACAAGCTGGCTGTAGGACCGGAGGCGGCCGGGGTGATAGACCTGGAGGCGCCGGTCAAACACAACCTGGAGCGGGTGGCCCGCGCCAAGGGCCTCGATCTCGACCAGTTGACGGTGATCGTGTTGGAACGTTCCCGCAATCAGGAGTACATACGAGAGATTCGCGAGGTCGGGGCCCGGATCCGGTTGATAGGAGACGGGGATGTCTCCGCCGCAATAGCCGCGGCCCGTCCCGAGACGGGTATTGACCTGCTGATGGGAATCGGCGGTTCACCCGAAGCGGTGATCGCTGCGGCGGCCATGCGGTGCATGGGGGGAGAGATCCAGACCCGGCTGTGGGCCGGTACCGAACAGCAGCGAGAATATGCGGCTGACCACGGTTTGGATCTGCAACGCGTGATGACCACCCTCGACCTGGTGGGGGGAGATGAGGCCTACCTGGCGGCAACCGGGGTGACTTCCGGCGAGTTCCTGCGAGGTGTGGAATTCGGACAGGATCAAGCCGTCACCCACAGCGTCACGATGCAGGCCAGCACCGGGGCGATCCGATATATCACCACCTACCACAGCTTGGCCCGAGAGAGGGGAGACTAGGCCGGGAGGCCGCTGCCGGTCAGCGGGAGACGTCGGGAGAGATGGGACCGCCGTAGGCGCGTTCTTGAACGGCCTGGGCGAACTAAACCTGTGAAGCCTTACCCTCCCACGGAGTCCAAACCCGCCCTTCCGAGGGCCGCAAGCAGTCCGTGTGCGAAGAAGGGAGCCAGATCGGCCTCGGCTCCCAGCGCCTGGTCTCCATGGTGATTGATCAGAATGCAGGTGCACCCGGCTTCTCGGGCGGCGGCCAGGTCGTCATCGGTGTCGCCCACCATCACCACCCGGTGGGGAGGGATTCCGGCGGCCGCCGCCTTGAGGTGATTGCCGAACATCCCGACCTTGCTCCCGCCGGAGATTCCCCGGAGGCCGTCGACTCGCGTGAAATAGTGCGCGATGCCGAGATCATGAACCAGGGCGTTCAAGGGATCGTGGGGATACAGCGAGAGAATCGACTGGGTGGCGCCGCTCCGGGCCACCGCCTCCAGCGCTCGGGGAGTTTCGGACGCCAGGCTGGCATGATGCAAACTGGCAACGTATGACATTTCAAAGCGACGGTTGATCCTCTCCCACTCGGAGTCCGTGATGTCCCGTCCCAGGACCCGGCGGTAGAACAACGGCAACGGACGGGTGAACAGCCTGATGTATTCGGACATTCCGAGCGGAGGGGCCCCAACTTCCCGCAGAGCGGCATTGACGGCGAGGTGCACCTGTGGAAGATCGTCCCACAGCGTTCCGTTCCAGTCCCATACCACGTGATCGGCCATGCCCTCACCGAGGATATTGCCGATTGACGGCGCCAGAGTCAACCCAAACCGGTGCTTCCACCGATTACCCCCCGCCTGCGTATAGGGCTGTTTGGAACCCGGTGAGGTGCTTAGAAGGGAGGCTCTCCCAAACCCGCCACGCTCATCTTGATGAACGGACCGCGATCCGAACCGGGCGCCGGGCTGATCTGGGCCAGCGAGCGGACGCCGCCGGATGTCTCGACCAGAGCGGTCAAGCTCTTGCGGTCCAGGCAGGATCCTCTCGAAACGGTGAGTTCGCCTTCCCAGGTCCTCCGCTCCAGGTCGTCGATTTGGAGAACGGATGCGCCAATGTCCAGCAGGAATCCGTTAGGGTCCATAACCCGCAGGGTTCCCTGGTAGAAGTCGCTCACGAGATAGTGAGACTAGCCGTTGTCCGCATTGCCCGGGTCGGGCAGGTTCTGGTACAGGTTCTGGTAATAGATGCGGCGCAGGCCCTCCAGTTCACCTGAGACGGCGCCCAACCGGTCGTCCAACTCGCGGATCTTGGAGCGCAGTCGCTCGTTCTCTGCTTCCAGTTGGGCTGCCCGCCCGGCGGTGGCGGCCAGTACGTCTCGTTGACGCCTTCGTCTCTCCTGCTCTTTGCGTAACGCGGAGAGTTCGGCCTGTAGTTCTATCACCATCTTCACCCCTTCCAGATTGAGTCCGGCAGAGGTGAGTTCGCCGATGAGGTGCAGCCGCTCGATGTCCTGCTGGGAATAGCGACGGGTGCCGCCCTGGGTCCGGTAAGGCGCCACCAGGCCTCGCCGCTCGTAGATGCGTAGCGTCTGGGGATGCATCCCCGACAGCCGGGCGGCCACCGAGATCACGAACACCGCTTCCTGACCACTGGTCATGCCTTCACCTCGAAGTGGGAGCGTATATCCTTCCGGTCCAGCGCAGCGAGGCTTTCCAAGAGTCGCCGCTGCTGCTTGGAGACACGCCTGGGGATCTCCACTCGGGCTTCCACCAGCAGGTCGCCGGCCTTGCCCTTCCGGGCGGGCGCCCCTCTGCCTCGGAGCCGGAAGGTCTTACCGTTGGGCGTCCCGGCTGGAATGCGCAGCTTGACGGGTCCATTCAGGGTGGGAACCTCCAGGGTGGCGCCCAGGGCGGCTTCGGCGTAGGTGAGGGGCAGCACCAGGTTGAGATGTTTCCCATTCCGTTCAAACAGGGGGTGTCGCTCCACTTCGACCCCCACCACCAGGTCCCCCGCAGGCCCCCCGGATCGGCCTGGAGCGCCCTTTCCTCGTATCCGTATGCGGCCTCCGTCCTTCACTCCGGGCGGGACTTTGACCCGCACCCGGCGGGTCCGGTGGCGTGAGCCGGTCCCCCGACAGCCCGGACAGAGATCCTTGATCGTTCTTCCCGATCCCTGGCAGTGGGGACAGGGTCGGCTGAAGGAGAAGAACCCTTGGTTCTGGACGGTCGTTCCCTGGCCTGAACAGGTCGGGCAGGTCTCCGGGTGGGTCCCGGCCCGGGCCCCGGTTCCCCGACAGTCCCGACAGGGCGCCGGGCCCTTCACCGCTATCGACTTGGTGACGCCCTCGATGGACTCTTCGAAGGTGAGGCGGAGTTCGGCGGTGAGGTCGGCGCCCTTTCTCGCGCCCGCCTGCCGTCCGGCCCTGCCGAAGAGGTCCCCGAATCCGCCCATGCCCCCCAAGAGATCTTCTAGGTTCACCTGTCCGCCGAAGGGACCGCCGGGGCCGCCACCAGCACCCGGGAAGTGTCGGTACCCGCCCGATTCCACCAACCGGCGGACATCGTCGTATTCCTTTCGGCGTTCGGCATCGGAGAGAACCGAGTAAGCCTCGGAGACTTCCTTGAACTTCTCGGCCTTGGTCTGGTCGCCGGGATTGGCGTCGGGATGGTAGAGACGAGCCAGCTTACGGTAGGCGCGTTTGATCTCCTCGGGAGGGCTGGACTTTCCAACCCCCAGAGTCTGATAGAAGTCCTTGTCTACCCAGTCACGGTTCATTTACTCGGCTTCGTTCTCTCTGGTTACCTCCACCAGGGCCGGACGGAGGAGCCGTCCTTCCAGTCGATACCCGCGGCGCACCTCATTCGAGACTATCACCTCCCCGTCACCAGGCGGTGGTGCATTGATCGGCTGGTGGAGATCGGGGGAAAAGATCTCTCCGGCGGCGGGAATGATCTCCAGGCCCTGGCTCTGCAGGGTTCCCAGCAGCAGTTCGTAGGTGGCCCTCATCCCCGACAGGACGCTCTGGTCCTCCTCTGAGCGGGTCTCGAGGACTAGGGCGGCGTCGAAGCTGTCCAGAACCGCCAGCAGGGAGGAGACCGTCCGGGCAGCAGCCTGGGAGGCCACAGCAGACTGCTCTCTGCGCATGCGCTTGCGGTAATTGTCCAGGTCGGCCAGCGCCCGCAGGTGGGACTGGTGGGCCTGGTCCGCCTTTTCCTCCGTCTGTCGGAGAGTCTCCAGCACGAGCCCCAGCGCCTCGGCGGGGTCTGCCGGCAGTTCGTCCAGCCCGGCCGGAAGGGAGGCGTCCGATTCCAGGGTCGCCTCCACGGTGGCCTCTTCGGCTGTTTCCGTCGTTGGGCGGCCGGTCGAGTCGTCAACGTCCCGGTGCGAGTCGGTCATCACTCTTCATCGTCCTCCACGATCTCGGCCTCCACCACGTCGTCGTCGTCAACTTCGGCGGCCTGATCCTGGTCGGCCTGGGCTGCGGCCTGCTGGTACAGACGGGTCGCCATCTCCTGGCTGGCTGCGATCACCGCCTCCATCTTCTCCCGCACGGCCGCGGAGTCGGCGTTCTGGTTCTCCAGCACCGCCCGAAGGTCGGAGAGTGCGGTTTCCAAGGCGCCCTTCTCCTCTTCGGTGAGTTGCTCGCTCTGCTCCTCCATGAGCTTCTCGGTCTGGTGCACCAGTTGGTCGGCCTGGTTGCGGGTCTCCACGGCCTCTCGCTTCTTCTGGTCCTCTTCCTCGTACTGCTCGGCGTCCTGCACCATCCGGTCGATCTCGTCCCGGTCCAGGGCGGTCCCGCCTGTGATGGTCATGGCCTGCTGCTTGCCGGTGGCCAGGTCCTTGGCGGATACGTTGACTATCCCGTTGGCGTCGATGTCGAAGGTGACCTCGATCTGGGGTATTCCCATAGGAGCAGGGGGGATGCCGGTCAGGAGGAACTTCCCGAGGCTCTTGTTGTCCATGGCCATGGCCCGCTCGCCCTGCAGGACATGTATCTCCACCGAAGGCTGGTTGCTCTCGGCCGTCGTGAAGATCTCCGAGCGGCGGGTGGGGATGGTGGTGTTTCGTTCGATCATCTTGGTCATCACCGATCCCTTGGTCTCCACCCCCAACGTCAAGGGTGTGACATCCAGCAACAGGACGTCCTTCACGTCGCCCTTGAGCACCCCGGCCTGGATCGCCGCTCCCGCAGCCACCACCTCGTCGGGGTTGACTCCCCTGTGAGGCTGGCGCCCGGACAGCCTTTGCACCAACTCGTGGACGGCGGGCATCCGGGTGGACCCGCCCACCAGCACCACGTGATGGATGTCTCCGGTGTTCACCCCTGCATCCTTGACGGCTGAGAGGAACGGTCCCTCCAAGCGCTTGAGGAGGGACTCCGAGAGCTTTTGGAACTCCGAGCGGGTCAGTTTGTACTGGAGGTGAAGCGGCCCCGCCGAGGTGGCGGTCACGAAGGGAAGGTTGATCTCGGTCTCGGCTACGGTGGAGAGCTCGATCTTGGCCTTCTCGGCGGCCTCCCTGAGTCGCTGGGCGGCCATGCGGTCGGCGGAGAGATCGACACCGTGCTCGTCCCGGAAGCGGCGGACCAGCCAGTCGACGACGGCCTGGTCCCAGTCGTCACCCCCCAGGCTGGTGTCCCCGCTGGTGGACTTCACCTCGAACACTCCGTCGCCGATCTCCAGAATGGAGACATCGAAGGTGCCGCCGCCCAGGTCGAAGACCAGGATGGTCTGGTCGCTCTCCTTGTCCAGGCCGTAGGCGAGGGAGGCCGCGGTGGGCTCGTTGATGATACGCAGGACGTTCATCCCCGCGATCACGCCGGCTTCCTTGGTGGCCTGCCGCTGGGCGTCGTTGAAGTAGGCGGGGACGGTGATGACCGCATCCGTCACCGGACCCCCGAGATAGGCTTCGGCGTCCCGCTTGAGCTTGAGCAGCACCCGGGCCGAAATCTCCTGTGCCCGGTATGTCTTCTGCTCGGCCTCAATGGACCAATCGGTGCCCATTTGTCTCTTCACCGAGCGCACCGTCAGGTCAGGGTTGGTGATGGCCTGTCGCTTGGCGACCTCCCCCACCAGGATCTCTCCGTCCTTGAAAGCCACCACCGACGGGGTGGTGCGCGACCCCTCGGCGTTGGCGATGATGACCGGATCGGCGCCGTCCAGGGCGGCGATCACGCTGTTAGTGGTTCCGAGGTCTATTCCGACTGCGGATGCCATATCTCTTGTCCTCCGTCTTTCGATTTGAAGTGCGAGCCTCGAGCCGGCCCGGACCCGCTTGGTTGTCTACTTAATACAACCTAACAAGAGGGGTATCATATTTCCACAACACCATATTATCAAATCGACCCGTTGGAGGGCTTGTTGGGCGTCAGTCGGTGGGTCTCAACTCCAATGAACAGGAGTTGATGCAATAACGCATGCCGTCAGGTCCGGGGCCATCCGGGAAGACATGTCCCAGGTGACCTCCGCAAGCCTTGCAGAGCACCTCGGTGCGGACCATGCCATAGGAGTGGTCCACGCGGGTCTCGATCCGGTCGGGATCCATGGCCTGGTAGAAGGAGGGCCAGCCGGTGCCGGAGTCGAACTTGGTGTCGGAGTCGAACAACTCCATTCCGCACCCGGCACAGGAGTAGGTTCCCGAGTCTTTGGCATTCCAGTACGTCCCGGTGAACGGGCGCTCGGTGGCGCCCTCCCGCAGCACGCGGTATTGCATCGGGTCCAGGCGTTCCCGCCACTCGGCTTCGGTTTGAGGGAGGGTGGTTTCTTCGCTCATATCCGCGACTCTACAAGGGTGAAGAGCAGGTTGCTTTACTGGTTTATGCCCTCCGTACATTTTGGACCCAAGCCATTAGCGGATGGTGAAGGACGCGAAAGCCATTCATCATTAGCCCCTCGGTACGGCGCCGTTTGTGTGGTTGGATCAGGCTCGACCCACTAAATCCCCCGACCTTGTAGGTGTCGTAGCCTGTATCTATCATCCCCGTAATGGCTGTTGATGTCCAGCAAATCACTGGAACGGCTCGCTCTGTGAGTCAGCTGCTCTCGAACAGCCGGTACGGTCTCGACTTCTACCAAAGGGAATACACCTGGAGGGAGACGGAGGTCGGCGAGCTCGTGGATGACCTGGTGGGGCGCTTCCTGGACGAGTTCGACCCAAGTCATGAGCCGAAGCAGGTACTCTCGTATCGGCCCTATTTCCTTGGGCCGATAGTGACAGCCCAGCGTGGCGGTGTTCGGTATCTGGTAGACGGACAGCAGCGGATCACGACGCTCACCCTACTGCTGATCCATCTCCGCCACTCCTTGGCCCCAGAACATCCAAAAGACAGCGGTGCGCTCGACTCTCTCATTTTTTCTTGGCAGATAGACAAAGAAACGTTCAATCTAGATGTCGATGAGCGCCAGGCGTGTATGTCGGCGATCCTGGAGGGCCACGACTTTGATTCCCATGAGCAGTCGGAGTCAGTCCGAAATGTCTGGGACCGGTATAAGACCATCGAAGAGCGCTTTCCTCATCAAGATCTAAGGGAAAGAGCCCTTCCCTTCTTCGCCAATTGGCTTCAGCACAGGGTGATCCTTGTTGATATCGGCGCGGTAGACCAGGACATGGCTCTCGAAATATTCGAGACAATGAACGACCGGGGGCTGAGGCTCACCAACGCGGATATGCTGAAGAGCTTCCTGCTGGCGCGAGTCCGAGACGAGAACCAGATTCGGGTGTTGAACGACCTCTGGCGTCGCAGAACCACCGAATTGGCAGATGCTGAAAAAGATGCCCCGGCTGAGTTCATGAAGGCCTGGCTTCGCGGCAACTATGCGGAGTCCCAGCGTCAGCGGAAGGCAAAGGCAGCCCCCGGCGATTTCGACATCATCGGGACGGCCTTCCACAAATGGGTTCGCGAGCACGCTAAGGAGATGATCGGACTCAAACGGCCGCCAGATTTCCGGCGTTTTGTCGAATACGAATTCGATCGTCTTAGCCGCCGCTATGTGCAGCTTATCGAGGCTTGCCATGAACTGAAGCCGGGACTGGAAGCTGTCTTCTACAATGCCGGAAACGGGTATACCCTGCAGCTTCCGGTGATTCTGGCAGCCATCACGCCGGAGGACAGTGACGACACCTTTCAAGAAAAGGCGGCACTAGTCGCAGGAGCGCTGGATGTCTTTGTGGCCCGTCGGATGGTCAATTACCGCTATTTCGGATATAGCACGGTCGTATACACGATGTTCAACCTCATGAAAGATATACGGAATGGTGCCACCGATGAGGTGAGGGAGGTTCTCACTGGGTGGCTGGCAGGGGAAAACGAGCGAGTAGAGGGAATCCGGCATCTTCGACTCACTCAGCGCAACCGTCGACACATCCACTATCTGCTGGCGCGGATCACATCCTGGCTTGAAAGCGAGATGGGGAGAGGTATGCTGACCTTTCCTGGCTACGTCAACCGGTATAGCAAAGATCCCTACGAGGTCGAGCATATCTGGGCCAATCACTTCGAGCGTCACGAATGCGAGTTCGACAACCCTTATGAGTTCGGCGAACACCGCAACAAGATCGGAGGCCTCCTTCTACTCCCCAGAAGCTTCAACCGCAGCTATGGCGATATGGATTACGCGGAGAAGGTCGGGCACTATGACTCCCAGAACCCGCTCGCTCGCTCGCTTCACCCGATGGCATACCAATACAATCCCAGCTTCTCAGGGCTCATGGCCAAGCACGACCTTCCCTTCAAGGCTTACCCTGAAAAGTTCGGAAAGGCCGATATTGACGAGCGGCAGGAGTTGTATTGGCGCTTGGCCGAGGTGGTGTGGGATCCTGCGCGGTTGGGTCTCGGCTAACCACACCTGTTACTCGGCAGGTAGCTCTTCTCTTACTTGGGGCGCGTATCGGGGATCCGGTAGTGGTTCAGGGTTTTCTGGTGGGACAAAGTAACCATCGCGCGGACGGGTAGATTGTGCGCCCGTAGCTCAATGTTGGCGATCACTGAAACTCCCCACTCTCGATCACTGAAATTCCCCACCTCCTGGGGGCAAATACCCGTTGTTGGGTAGGGCCCCTTCCAAGCTGCTTGGGTAGCAAGTCCGGCAGCTGTGGAGAGGAGCCCTGCCCCTTATGTTGGCATTGGAGGAATGCGTGGAAGTTCATGCATTGAGACAGCGGGGGTGGTCGATCTCGGCCATTGCCCGTCATTTGGGAAGAGACCGAAAGACCGTGCGAGCGTATCTGTCCGGTGAACGGGTCCCTGGAGAACGAGCCCCGGCTGTGTCGGATCCGTTCGACGAGTTCGAGGCTTATGTGCGTCAGCGCCTGTCCGATGATCCCCATGTTTGGGCGTCGGCGCTGTTCGACGAGGTAGTGGCTTTGGGCTATGAGCAGAGCTATGTGACGTTGGTGCGGAAGATCCGCCACCGTCGGCTACGGCCGTCGTGTGGCGCCTGTGCGGGAACCCGGGGTCGTGCCACTGCGATTATTGATCATCCACCGGGTGAGGAGTGTCAGTGGGACTGGACAGAACTCCGGGATACTCCCTGGGGGTCCCGAGCCTATGTGTTGGTTGGTGTTCTGTCGTATTCGGGCCGGTTCCGGGCGTGGCTCACCTCGAGTCAGGACCAACCCCACCTAGTCGAGGGGATCGACGGGGTGCTGCAACGCCTGGGGGGCACTGCTCGGCGGTGGCGGGTTGACCGGATGGCCACAGTGGTGGCAGCGGGTACTGACCGGATCCAGTCGTCGTTCGTTCCGGTAGCGAAGCATTACAGAGTGGGGGTGGATCCGTGTCCACCGCGCCAACCCCAACGCAAGGGCGTGGTGGAAAAGGCCATCCACTACATCTCGCAGCGGTGGTGGCGCACCGCCACAGTAACCAGCCTCGCTTCGGCACAAGACAGCCTCGACGAGTTCTGTCAGACAGTTGGTGACAGCCGCCGGCGGGGTGAGAGCACCGTTGGTGAGTTGGCCGCCACGGAGCGGTTGTTGGAGCTTCCTCTCATGCCTTACCCGGCTGAGGGCACCCTGACACGTAGAGTCGCCTCGAATGGGTTGGTGTCGGTGTGGGGAAACCAGTATTCGGTGCCACCTGGGGTGATAGGAACTCAGGTGACCATTCGTTGGCGTCTGGGAGACCCCACCATCGACATGGTGTCCGAGTCAGGTCGGCTGGTCGCTACCCATCGGAAGGTATCCCGTGGTCTGGGACGGACAGTTCGTTTGCCCGAACACATCAAGGCGTTGGAGAACGTGGTCCTGGCAGCGTTCACCACCAAGCGGCCTTGCAAACCGAAACCGAACCGGCCACCGTCGGAAGCTGCCCTAGCCGTCGCTTCGGGCATCGGGAACATCCAAAGCAGCGAAACAGTCATAGATCTCGGTGTGTACCAACGGCACATCGACCGCCAACACCGGAGGCGGCGATGAACAAAGACTCGGCGTATCAACAACTCCGGTCACATTTGGCCTATCTGAACTTACCGGCCGCTGCCGAGGCGCTCCCCACCCATCTGGAACGGGCACGACACAACTGTGCGGGTCATACCGAGTTCCTCGAGGGACTGTTGCGGGTGGAGGTGGAAACCACCGAACACCGCCGATGGGCAACCCGTCTCAAACTGGCGAACTTCCCCACCCGATGGAAACTGGAAGACTTCGACTTCGGAGCACAACCCAGCATCAACGAGAAACTCCTACGGGAACTGGTCACAGGCGCCTATCTGGCTGACGCCACCAACGTGCTGTTCATCGGACCACCAGGAGTAGGCAAAACCATGCTGGCGGTCATCCTCGGCAGGGCGGCGGTGGACACCGGTCACAAGGTGTACTACACCACCGCAGCCGACCTGGCAGCACGCTGCCGGAAAGCCGCCCTACAAGGAAGATGGGCCAGAACCATGCGGTTCTTCAACACCCCGAAAGTGTTGATCATCGACGAACTGGGCTACCTACCGATGCCGGCAGAAGACGCCGCCACACTGTTCCAAGTGATCTCCAGACGATACGGGAAAGGATCGATCATCCTCACTACCAACCTCGGTGTGACATCGTGGGGAGAGATCTTCTCCGATCACACCATCGCCGCGGCCATGCTCGACCGACTCCTGCACAAGAGCGTGGTGTTCACCATCACCGGGGACAGCTACCGCCTCAGAAGCTATCAAGCACAAGCCAGAAAACAGCGACCGAAAGGAGACCCGCTAGCCTAAAACCACCAAACCCAGGGTGGGGAATTTCGGTGATCGACTCTGGGGAATTTCGATGATCGCCATCATCTGATGGCGATCACTGAAAGTGCTCACACCTGATCACTGAAAGTACCCAGTTGCTGGGGGGCTAATTGCCCGTTGTTGGGGTGGGCTCTCTCCAAGCTAGGGGACTGTCACGTTCTCTAGCTGTGGAGAGGAGCCCTGCCCTTTATGTTGGTCCAGGAGGAGTACTTGGAAGTTCATGCTTTGAGAAGGCGGGGGTGGTCGATCTCGGCTATTGCCCGTCATTTGGGAAAGAATCGTCGTACGGTTCGGGCGTATTTGGATGGGCGGGTTCCGGGTCGGCGAGTCCCGTCCGGGCCGGATCCGTTTGATCGGTTCGAGGCGTATGTTCGTCAGCGACTGTCGGATGATCCCCATGTTTGGGCGACTGTGCTGTTCGACGAGGTGGTGGTGTTGGGCTATTCGCAGAGCTATCCGACGTTTGTGCGGAAGGTCCGCTATCGGGGTCTTCGACCGTCTTGTGGTGCCTGTGCGGGCACCCGTGGTCGTGCTGCTGCGATTATCGATCATCCGCCGGGTGAGGAGTGTCAGTGGGATTGGACAGAACTTCGGGACACCCCCTGGGGGTCCCGAGCTTTTGTGCTGGTTGGTGCTCTGTCGTATTCGGGCCGGTTTCGCGGGTGGGTCACATCCAGGCAGGACCAGCCGCATCTGATCGAGGGGATCGACGCGGTGTTGCGGCGCCTGGGTGGTACTGCCCGGCGGTGGCGGGTTGATCGTATGGCCACGGTGATAGACCCGGGCACTGGTCGGTTACAGTCGTCGTTTGTTCCGGTGGCGAAGCATTATGGGGTGGGGGTGGATCCGTGTCCACCGCGGCATCCTCAGCGGAAGGGTGTGGTGGAAAAGGCCATCCATTTCATCTCTCAGCGGTGGTGGCGCACCGCTTCGGTGGCTCGTCTCGCTTCGGCGCAGGACAGCCTCGACCGCTTCTGTGTGGCGGTGGGCGATTCCCGCCGGCGGGGCGAGAGCACCGTTGGTGAGTTGGCCGATACCGAGCCGTTATTGGAGCTTCCTCTCATGCCTTACCCGGCAGAAGGCACCCTCTATCGGAGGGTCGCGTCGAATGGCCTGGTGTCGGTGTGGGGCAACCGATACTCGGTGCCACCTGGGGTGATAGGAACCCAGGTCACCGTCCGTTGGCGTCTGGGAGACCCCACCATCGACATGACGTCAGAGTCAGGTCGGCTGGTCGCTACCCATCGGAAGGTGGCCCGCGGTCAGGGACGGGTGGTTCGTTTGCCCGAGCACGTCGAGGCTTTGGAGAACGTCGTGTTAGCCGCGTTCACCACCAAACGGCCGTGCAGACCGAAACCGAACCGGCCACCGTCGGAAGCTGCCCTAGCCGTCGCTTCGGGTATCGGAGGTGATCTGAACACAGAATCGGTGATAGACCTGGGGGTGTACCAGCGGCACATCGATCTCCAACACCGGAGGCGGCGATGAACAAGAACTCGGTGTACCAACAGCTCCGAAGCCATCTGGCCTATCTCGGTCTGTCGGCCGCGGCCGAGGAGCTCCCCACCCACCTGGAACGGGCACGCCAACACAACATCGGTCACACCCAGTTCCTCGAAGCACTGTTGCGGGTAGAGGTGGAAACCACCGAACAGCGCCGATGGGCAACCCGATTGAAACTGGCGAACTTCCCAACCCGCTGGAAACTGGAAGACTTCGACTTCGCCGCGCAACCCAGCATCGACCAAAAACTGATCCGGGAACTCGCCACCGGCGCGTACCTGGCCGACGCCACCAACGTGCTGTTCATCGGACCACCCGGAGTAGGCAAAACAATGCTCGCCGTCATCTTGGGCAGAGCGGCGGTGGACACAGGTCACAAGGTCTACTACACCACCGCAGCAGACCTGGCAGCACGCTGCCGCAAAGCAGCCCTACAAGGAAGATGGGCCAGAACCATGCGATTCTTCAACACCCCGAAAGTGTTGATCATCGACGAACTCGGCTATCTGCCGATGCCGGCAGAAGACGCCGCGACACTGTTCCAGGTGATCTCCCAACGCTACGGGAAAGGATCAATCATCCTCACCACCAACCTCGCAGTGACATCGTGGGGAGAGATCTTCTCAGACAGCACTATCGCCGCGGCCATGCTCGACCGGCTCCTCCACAGGAGCGTGGTATTCACCATCACCGGCGACAGCTACCGGCTGCGAAGCTACCAAGCACAAGCAAGAAAACACAGACCGAAAGGAGACCCGCTA
This sequence comes from Acidimicrobiia bacterium, assembly GCA_965209025.1. Lineage (GTDB taxonomy): Bacteria > Actinomycetota > Acidimicrobiia > Spongiisociales > ZC4RG35 > Bin76. The sequence goes on from CBDBPZ010000002.1 coordinate 235,933, forward strand.
GCCTAAAACACCACCCCCAGACTGGGCACTTTCGGTGATCGACTCTGGGCACTTTCGATGATCGCCGTCAGGGTTGGGGAATGTGCTTGGAAATGTCCGTTTGGGATTGGACCTCGACAACGCGGGCCGTTCCTATAAGCATCATTGGCAACCCAGCAGCCATCGCTAATGATCCCAAAACCAGGATTGTCGATCCCACGTCGGCGGAGTCGCCTTCCAATGCCAACTCGAACGATGCCGCAAAGACCGCTATGAGCATCAACGGCGAAAAGACCGCCACCGCGCCTCCCACAAATAACAAAGCTCCCCATATGACAAGACCCATGATTCGCACCTTCCTCGCGTCGGGTTGTTGTGCGATCAACGCATGGCGTGAAGTCCCGCCTATTCACCCGGTTGAGGTTGTTGTATTCGGCAGGCAACCCGACGAAAGGGTTACATGCGTTGTCGCACACCCACCAGACTACCCGCCAGACACTCGTGGGTGTCACCGGCACCCTCTACTGTGATCAAACTGATAATGAGACAGAAAGCGTTCAAGCGTCCACGCCGTCCCGGTGATGTCACACAAGTCGGCAAACTCGTAGGCGCCAGTCAGGTGTTTGATGTTTTGGCATTGGTTCTTCGCGACCGGCTTCTTGTCGAATGGATCGACATCTAAGCGGGAACACCCACCGGCGTATCATCCGGCCCCGCGATTCAAACTGAACCAGTACCAAGGATCCGGATCAGATGATCCAATAGGGCTCTCTGGCTGGGGACGACGCTGACTCTGGCCTCGGGAATGGAGAACCACCGCGCCCGGTCTATCTCGGGGAACTCTCGGGTTCTTCCCGAGCGGGGTGGCCACTCCATCGAGAACGTCCCCGGTTGAAGGGCCTCGGGGTCGAAGTCCGCTTCCACCGCCCAGATGTTCATGATCTGGTTGGCGGCTTTGACCTCGGGCAGTGGCAGCCACGGGTCCGGTGGCGCCTTCCAACCCGTCTCCTCCTCGAATTCGCGGGTGGCGGTCTCCATGGGGGTTTCGCCTTGGTGCCCTCTGCCCTTGAACACGGTCCAGGCTCCCTGGTCGCGCCGAGCCCAGAACGGGCCGCCGTAATGGCCGAGCAGCACTTCCACGGCGCCCGAGGAGTTTCGCCGGTAGATCAATAGTCCGGCACTGGTCCGGGGAGCTATTTCGGTCCTCCCTCTTCTTCCGGTCCGCTTTCAGGTCGACAAAGCCGCAAGGATCTCCGGAAAAGCGATCTCGGCAAGAGACTGCATCTCTTCGTCGCTCCGGTCCTGGATGGGATGGGGCGTGAACACTCTGCGGGGATGCAGGCCCAGGGCTTCTCCCTGGGCGTCGGCCGCTTGGGCAAACCGGTCTGACGCCACGAAGACTCCCGCCACGCCGCGGTCTTCCAGATCAACGAGGTCGTGCACACTGCACGACGCGCACGAGCCTCAGTCGGCCAGTGCCTCGACCACCGCGGTGCACTCGGCTGCGATCTGCTGGCGCAGGTCCAGGGGGGCCGGTTTAGAGAAGGTGGGCTTGCGGTAGTGCTTCACCGACACCCCCCTCTCATAGAACAGTTCCTCCAGCCTCTTGATGAACACGTCGCCTCTCGGCTTGGATATGTCCAGCAAGGCCACTGTCCCCTCTCCCAGGTCCGGAAGTCGGGGACTGAGTTGTCGCTTCTGGACGGTTCGTTCGCTGGTCGGGTCCAACAATGCGGTCATATGATCCCCCTTAGCTGTCGATGGCGACGGTGGTCATCTGCGAACTGGCTGCGCCGCCGATCCAACCGGAGATTATCGCCGAGAACATCCCGGCATCTCCTCCGGCGTGGACGAACCACAGGCCTTCGGTGGTGTATTTCGCGAATTCCTTCCCTCCAGCGGCCACCTGCGGCGGCATGCCCTCCGCTACTCCACCGGCTCCGGCCGCTACGTCGGCACCCGGGAGGGTGAGCAGTGCGTGGATCTCCCGGCGCAGCCGGGTCTTGGACCAGCCCGCCTCTCGGAAGATGCGGGCGTGTTCGGGGGAGACCACCACGATCGCGTCGGCCATTCCGGCCAGCTTGGGATGGCCGACCATGCGCAGTTGCAGAGCGAAAGTCCTGGCCAGAGATTCAGGGTTGCGGGACTTCTGGTCGATGATCTCGATCGGTCCGTGGCCGGCAAACAGGGTCACCGTGGAATCTTCGGGCGGGAATCCCCGCTCCACGGAAAGGGACTCCCAGGGAGAGCCTTCTTCGTCTTCGGGGAAGCAGAAGGAGAGCTTTCCCGGGCTTCCCAGAGCGGCGCGGTCAACCCCGCCCGGTCGGGAGCCTCCCACATTCCTGACCACCAGGTTGAGGGCCCGTCCGATGGTCAGGTTGGCCCGGTTTCCCTGCCCCAGCGCATTGATGCCCGAATTCATCCCTATTCGGCGGCGGATCGGGCCGTTCACCACCATCACCGGGCCCGTGAAGTAAGTGGTGGCCGAGATGCCGTGGATGTTGAAGCGGCTGGTGGCCGCAGCCTTCACCGCGGACAGCACCACCGGCAGGTATTCGGGCAGACAGCCGGCCATCACCGCGTTGATCGCCACCTTCTCGACGGTGCATTCGGCCAGGTCGGGAGGGAGCACGCACACCACCTCGCCCGGCGCCCGGGACGTGCCCTCCAGCATTCGGGCCACCCGCTCTTCGGTGGGCGGTGTCACGGGGAGGCCGTCCGTCCAGCCGCGGGCAAAAGCAGCTTCGATGGGGTCCTCGGCGCTTCCCAGGTCGACCCGTCGCGATGAGATTCTGTGAGGGGAGTGGCGTCGCATGAGACGCTGGTACATCTCGGGCAGCATGGTGTCCGAGCCGCATCCCGGCTGTTGCTCCGGGAGCCCTGCTCCGAGTCCCACGGCTCCGGTGACCCGCTCCCAGCCGCTTCTCAGCCAGCCGGCCTGCTGATCGGCCACCTCCCCTTCTGCGAGGCGGTAGATGGTGGGGGTGGTCTCGGTCTGGAGCTTCCAGGAGATATCCAGCTCCCGGTCGTGCAGCACTTCGAAACCCGGCGGGAAGTCGGCCCGATCCTGGGATACCACAGTGAAGGTCCGGTCGCCTGCGGCGAGTTCGGCTAGGACGGGAACCACCAGGTGACAGGTCTCGCAGTCGTCCTTCACCACCGCCAGGAGTCCGTCCGTGACGGGAAAGGCCAAGGTGGACTCGTCGCTCATCAAGTTGACTCTACAAGTGCCGCGGTAGTAACGAGGAGCGGGGTGTCAGCTGATTGCTCCCTCAACCCGGAGCAGGCGCCGTTTCCGCTCAGCACCTCCCAATCCGTAGTGGCCGATCCGGCCATCGGAGAGCACCACCCGATGGCAGGGGATCACCAGGGGAACGGGATTGCGGGCCATGGTTTGGCCCACCGCCCTGGCAGCGCCGGGACGTCCGGTCCGGTTGGCCAACCATCCGTAGGAGCGTGTCTCACCGCGGGGGATGGCCGCGGTCTGCTCCAGCACCAGTCGCTGGAAGGAGGTCACCGATCGAAAGTCCACCGGCAGAGCCCCGGGAGTGCCCTCCGCCAATGCCCGGATGATCAGGTCCTCCCAGTCTCGGGGGGGACGCGCCTCCAGGAGAGGTCTTCGGAAGCGGTCCGCGAAGCGTTCTTCGAACCCTTCGGTGAACAGGTCTACGGCCGAAACGCCCAACAGGTTGAAGGCCACCACCACCGATCCCAAAGGTGACTCGAACACCCTGAAGCCGTCGGAGAGTCCGGTCCCCAGCGCCACTCCGTCCGATACTCCGCTCGGCGCTGGGACCGAGAGTCGTTCCAACTTCCTCTCCAGGGTCATATTCGTTCCTCCTCCTTGGTTTCTTCTTCGATGACCGACCTTAATCGGGCCAGTCCCCGGCTGACGTCACTCCGGATGGTGTTTGCGGGCCTGCCGGTGACCTCCGACATCTCCCGGTAGGTGAGTCCCGCCACATGGCGCAAGATCACCGCCTGCCTCTGGGCGGGCGGCAGCCGCGTCCACCGCCTGCCCCAAGCTTCCGAGTCGGGAGGTTCCTCCGGGAGGTATCCGGCTTCCTCCAACCGCGCCGGCTTCGGCCGCCTGGACTCTGCTCGGATTTCGTTGCGCACCAGGTTGAGGGCGATCGTCCAGACCCAGCCTCGCAACCGCATGGCTTGAATGCGTTCGGGAGGATAGGTTCGCATGGCGCGGTACGCCCGGATGAAAGCCTCCTGGGTCAGGTCTTCAGCGCGATGGTGATCGCCGGTCAGCTGTCGCAGGCCGCTGAAAACGCCGCCTTGAAGGCTGGACACCAAGGCGGGGAAGGCCTCGTCCAGATCGGATGCCAGGGATCTGGCTAAATCGTCCATCTACTTAAAAGAACACCTGCCGGGCCGTTTCCGTTGCACCCTTTGGCGGGCGACTCCTGGGGTGGGAACCGGCCGGTCTGGAAGAGTTACGAAGCAACCTCCCAGATAAGCTACCGTGTTCGGTGATGGCCGATGTGACCATGGTTGAGCTTGCCGGGGAAGAGGTGAGGATCTCCAGCCCGTCCCGGGTCGTCTTTCCCAGGCAGGGTTGGACCAAGATGGACGTGGTGGAGCACTTTGTGTCATGCGCGGAGGGCGCGCTACGAGGAGTGGGCAACCGTCCTACCATGCTCAAGCGCTACATGAAGGGAGTGGAACAGCCTCCCATCTACCAGAAGAGGGCTCAGAAGAGAACCCCTTTCAAGACCGTTGACATCCGGTTCCCTTCCCAGCGGCCGGGGGTGATGAACGTGCCCACCACCGCGGCCGACATCGTCCGGCTGGCTCAGTTGGGATGTCTGGATTTCCATCCCTGGCCGGTCCGGGCCGACGACATAGATCACCCCGACGAGTTGCGGTTCGACTTCGATCCCACTCCCGGATTCGGGTTCGCCCAGGTGAAGGAGGCGGCATTGGCGGCGGGTTCCCTGCTGGAGGAGGTGGGCCTGCGGGGATGGCCCAAGACCTCGGGTAGCCGCGGCATCCACGTGTATGTGCGGATAGAGCGCCAATATGACTTCCATCACACCCGCCGGGCGGTACTGGCCTTCGCCAGGGAATTGGAGAGGCGCCTCCCCGGCCTGGTCACCACCAGGTGGTGGAAGGAGGAACGCAAGGGAATCTTCGTGGACTACAACCAGAACGCTCGGGACAAGACCGTCTCCTCCGCCTATGGGGTGCGTCCCACGGGTTATGTCTCCGCTCCGCTAGCTTGGGCAGAGCTGCCAGACGTGGAGATCGAGGACTTCCCAATGGACCGGTTCGCTGACCGTTACAGGGAGGTTGGCGACTTGACGGAGGGGATAGATCAGGCGGCGGGCGAGATCCACACTCTCTTGGAATGGGTGGTTCGCGACGAGGAGGAATACGGCTTGGGAGACGCGCCGTGGCCTCCCCACTATCCGAAACAGCCGGGGGAGCCTCCCCGGGTCCAACCCTCCCGCCAGCGCCGCGCCGACCACGAGTACTGAGGGAGCCCCGGGCGAACCGAGGGGCGCTCGATCTAACCGGGGTTCCGGAAGTCTCGGTGGCTCCGGCTGGCGGTGGGCCCCGTCTGGCCCTGGTATTTGGAGCCGATCACCCCGCTGCCGTAGGGATTGTCGGCCGGGGTGGTCATCTGGTAGAAGCTGATCTGCCCGATGCGCATCCCGGGATAGATGGCAATGGGAAGCTGGGCGACGTTGGAGAGCTCCAGCGTGAGGTGTCCGTCGAAGCCGGGGTCCACGAACCCCGCCGTGGAGTGGATCAACAGACCCAGCCGCCCCAGGCTGGACTTTCCTTCCAGTCGGGCTACTACATCATCTCCCAGCCGTACCCGTTCCAGGGTGGCGCCCAGGGCGAACTCCCCGGGATGGAGGATGAAGTGGTGATCCGGACTCACCTCATGGATAGAGGTCAGGTCTTCCTGAGCCTGGCGGGGATCTATGTGCGGATAGAGATGGTTGGCGAAGACCCGAAAAGTTGGCGCCACCCTGAGGTCCACGCTGGAAGGTTGAACGTGGGATTCTTCGTAGGGGTCGATCTCGATCCGGCCTTCCGCCAGCGCTTCCCTTATGGACCGGTCAGAGAAGATCACCGGTACTCCTTGCTCTCGGAACGATCCCCGTCAACTGTGGAGTGGATGGCTGCGGACAGCCCGCCGCCATCGCCTCACAAAGTGACAACCTTACCCACCTCCATCTGGGCTGGCGGTCGGCACTCGGACGATCTCCACGCGACCCTCACCGGAGTAGAGAACGCCGGCCAGGGACTTCACCGAGGCCAGCGTGACCGCCTCCAGTTCCTCCAGGGAGTTCTGGGAGGTGGCCAGGTCGGCATCGGCCAAGTACAGCCTGCTGATGAGGGCGCTGAGCAGTGCGCCGTTGCTGGGTACGCTGTAGTCGGCCCGGAGAACGGCCTGTGCCTCCTCCAGTTCCTCTGCGGTGGGTCCGTTGGCCACCATGTCGGCCAGGATGGAGATGACCCGGTCGTAGGCAGCCTGGTAACCGTCGGCATCGACCGTGAAAAAGAGGTCCGAATAGACGGTGGGCCTGGGCGTCACGGCCGCCGTGATGTCAACTCCCGCGACGTAGGAGGCGCCCAGTTCGTCACGGACCAACCGGAATATGCGATCATTGAGGATCACATCCAGCACGCGGGCATCGACCCGCACCGACCGGTAATCGGAGACGTCGGTGTCGTGATACATCTGCAGCACGGCGGTCATGTCTGCGGTGACTGGTATCTCCCGCCGCACCAGCTCGGTGGGTGCGGGTCGGTGGCGGTCCACGAAGGTGTCGGGATCGCCTGCGGGGAGGGTCCCGATGTAATGGCGAGCCAGCCGCTCCACCTCTTCGGCGCTGGTATCTCCCACGACCGCCAGCATCATGTCGTCCACGTCACCCAGTCGTTCCTGGTAGTAGCTGAGGAAGGTCTCGGGGCTAAGGGTGGCCAGTTGTTCCCGGGTGGCCACCGGGTGGTGCCACTCGGTCCCGAAGCGGGCCTCGTTGTATGCCACCCATGCCTGCCAGGCGGGATTCACTTCCGCGAAGGACGTGCGGATGGCGGTGCTGTTGAAGGCCTGACCGAAGGCCAGGTCGTCCACCCGGGGAGCGGTGACTGCCAGGTAGAGAAGTTGGAACAGCGTCTCCAGGTCCTCGGGGTTGGCGGCGCCGTCGAAGCCCTCGTCTCTCTCATTGATGACGGCGCCCAGCGATGCGGTGCTCTCTCCCAGGAAACGGTCCATCTGGAGTTTGCTCAGATCAGCAAAACCACTTCCGAACACCGCTTCCACCGCCCGAAAAGCCAGAGCCCGGGCGCCCGGATAGAGCGTGGACCATCCTCCCAGGGACCGCGCCCGGATGTTGACCGTCGCCTCCTCGATGTCTGAGTAGACGAACACCACCCGCGCTCCGTTGGCGAACTCCCACTCCGTGGCGTCCAGCACCGGCAGTGCCCGGGTGGCGACCGGCCTCACCGGCTCGGGAACCTCCATCAACTTGTCGATCTCGGGCTCGATCGGCGGCGGCTCGCTCCGGGGTGCGGCAGCCTCCACGGCGGCCTCCAGGGCGGCGGGCGTGGGGACGCTCGCCGCGTCGGGACCCACAGCCAAGACAATCAGGCCTGCCCGGTTCATCAGCCACCGGAAGTGATCGGTCAACTCTTCGGCGGTGACGCCTTCCAAGAGGGCCGACAGCCGGTCATGGCGTTCCTGCGGCGCGCTTATGTCCACCCCGGACAGGAAGTGGGCGACATAACGTCCCGCATACTCGCCATCCCTGGTGGAGGGAGCGTTGTCCAGTTGGTATTCCAGCGAGGTGGCGAACGCCTCGGTGGCGCGGGCCACGTCGTCGTCGTTGAAGCCGTACCGCTGGACCGTCTGCAACACCGAGACGTAGTCTCTTGAAGCGGTGTCGAGGTTCTCGCCCTGCCAATTGGTGCCGTAGTAGCGGAGACCCCGGTTGTGGTTGAAGGTGCCGAAGTGAGGCACGTCGACCTGGGTCAGTTCGCCGCGATAGAAGGCGTCCTCGAGTCGGTTCTGGACCATGGTGGCGACCAGGCTCTCCAGCATGAGGAGACGGTCACCGCCCACGGTCGCATAGTCGAAAACCGGGATGGCGATGTCGAGCGAGATGAAGGAGAGACCGTATTCGTCGTCCGTCACCACGTCATAGGATGACGCCTGGCCATGGGTGATCTCGCCAAGGGAGAAGTCCGGCGCCGCACCGGCCTCTATCGGACCGAAGTGCTTCTCGACCAGAGCCAACAACTCGTCGGCAGGCCGGTCACCGACCACCACGATCGCCATGTTCGATGGCACGTACCAAGTCTCGTAGAACTCTCTGAGGTCCTCGGCCGTGGTGGACTCGAGAGCAGCCACCGTCCCGATCGGGTAGTAGCCCTCATACGGTGTCCCCTGGGTGTATACCCGGTCGAACTCGGCTGAGATACTGCCGCTGGCGGTGGCGGTCCGGAACCGCAACTCATCGATGACCACGCCCCGCTCCAACTCCACCGCCTCCGGTTCGATGAGGGCGGCGTGGCCCATCTGGGACAGTATGTGCATTGCCGTGTCGACGTTCTCCGCAGGATCTGTGGTGACGGTGAGGTCGTAAACGGTCTGGTCGTACCAGACGCCGGCGTTTATGTCGGGGCCAGATTCCACACCGAGCGAACGCAGGGTGGAATTGAACTCCTCTTCCGTGTAGGCCTCGGTTCCCCGGAAGAGCATGTGCTCCACAAAGTGGGCCATGCCCAATCCCGGTTCGGGTTCGTTGATGGATCCTGCGTTGACCACCAGTCTTAGCGACACGCTGTTGCCGGGCTTGTCGTTCTCTCGCACGTAGTAGGTGTAGCCGTTGTCGAGATTCCCGACGCGTACCGCCGGGTCGGTCGGCAGCGGGGTCGAGTCCAACGCAGGCTGGTAACCGGGCAGGGCCACCAGACCAGCGGCCCGCGCCAGGAAACTCGCCATCTGGCCCCGGGTCACCTGCTGGGAGGGACAGAACAGGAACGGGTCGGCCGAGCAACCCGTGGTCAGTCCGTCGGCGGCGAGGGCATTGATGTCCGATGCGTTCTCGACGCCGTCCAGGTCGCCGAACCCTACATAGCCGACCGGCGGGGCGTTGAAAGCGCGAACCAGCACGGTGGCGATCTCGGCCCGGGTGATGGCCTCCTCGGGACAGAACCCGAGGGGGTCTTCCGAGCACGCCTCCATGACTCCCAGGTCCACCAACCGCTCGATGTGGGGAGCAGCCCAGGTGATCCCAGCGTCCAGGTCGCCGAACCGTGTGGTCGCCGTTTCCTGGCCCGGGTTGAAACCGAAACCGTAAGCGACCCTGGAGAGCCACACCGCTGCCACCCAGCGCTGCACGGGCTCGTCGGGACAGAAGTTTCCTTCTTCGCAATCGGTGTCGGTGAAGAGCCCTATGGCCTGCAGGGCCTCGATCGCCGGCGCGTGAGCTGTCTGAGGGGAGACATCTTCATAGGCGCCACCGTCGGCAGCCACAACGGGAGTGGCCAGGAGTGTCGCAAGGAGTGTCAGGGCAACGAAAGGGGATAGCAGCCGGGACGGTCGAGCCAGCACGGAAGTCCTCCGGAAAAAGGGGTCAGGAATGGCTATATAGCGTAGTGCACAACAAGCGGTATCGGACCATCGGAGAGCAGGGGTTCCGCCCGAGGCATCCCGGTTAGGTGACCGAACGCAGGTATCGCAAAGATGGATCCGAGAAGGGAGCGGGTGAGGGGAATCGAACCCCCACTCCGAGCTTGGGAAGCTCGTGTTCTGCCATTGAACTACACCCGCCGGCCAAGAGTCCCTTAGTCTAGAGAGGCGCCCAGGCGTGTGGGGAGGAGAGCCTCAGGATCCGGTGGACGGGAAGGTGTACTGGAACACTCCGCCGGTGCGGACCATCTCGGCGGCGATGGCGTCGGCGTGTTCTATGAATCGGCGGAGCATGGCGTTGACCTGGTCGGGAACGTCCTGAAGGGCCTTGTGTCCGGAGCCCACCGTCTTTCCGATGACGACCTGGGGACAAAGTTCTCTCAGCCAGTCGAAGTCCACGCCGGGCTGGCCGCAGTCGATGTACAGATAAGGGGCCCTCACCTTGGGCAGCACCGGCACGGGATCGAAGCGGGTCATGGTCTGCCAGCCATTGACCAGCACGAAATCAGGGACGGGCGCCATTCTCTCCATGAAGTTCTCAGCATGCGCGGGGTCGGTGGCTAGATAGGCGGCGCCGATGAAGGTGAACAGCGCTTCCCGAAGGGGGCCTCCATGAACCATCAAATGGTTGAAGGGGTCGATGTAATTCTTGGTCCACCCCGGGGCGTTGCTGGGTGAATCGAGGCTGGCTATCGCCCCCACCAGGTCGGGGTGCCGGGCGGCGGCGCTGATCACCACCTGTCCTCCCATGCTCTGGCCGATGAGAACCGGTTTGTCCAATCCAAGATGTCGAATCAACTCGGCCACATGGTCGGCGTGCTCGAACATGCTGACGTACCGGTCAGGCTGGTCGCTTTCGCCCGTGTTGCCAATCAGATCGACGGCGATGCAGCGGTGCCTGGGAGAGAAGTATTCCTCCTGGAGTCCGAATCCTCCCCGGCTGCCGTACACGCCGTGCACGAAGATTATCGCCGGATCGCCCGAACCCATCTCGTGGTAGGCCATCCGTTCGCCGCCCGCGGTGGTGAACCATTTGGTGTCCATCTGGCAGGTCAGTCTACCTCCGGCGGTCCTGCAGGGTCGCTTGGAGGACGACCGGAGCCATCAAGTCCCAACGGCCACCCTTCGGCCCTCGCGGCTCGAGGTCATTACGGCGTCGATGATCCGGTGGAGTTCCACTCCGTCATCGAAGTCGGGGCGGAAGCGTCGTCCCTCCCGGATGGAGTCGGCGAAGTCTTCCAGTGCTCGTGCCACGTTGTAGCCGGAGTCGCTTTCGGTCAGGGCCGTGTCCGAGAAGTACTCGGCAGGGATCTCCACCTGCTCGAGACTGTCCGTCTCTCTTCGGCCCACCGAGACTTTCAGGGGCCCCACCGACAGCCTGACAGGGCTGAATTGGTAATAGGAGGGCGCTCCCAGGAGGATCTGTCCCTCCTCTCCAAGGATTCTCAGGGAGTACCCCAGGGGAGGAGATGTGGTGTTCGAGGCGTACGCAGTCCCGACCACCCCTCCCTCCAATTCGGCGATGGCCATCACCGTGTCGGCGGTCTTCCACTCGAAGGTCCCCCCTTCGCTGAACACCCCGGGCGGCGACAGGGTCATTTGACGCCCAGAGATGTTCGCCACGTCTCCGAGGATGAAGCGCACCGAGTCCATCACATGGCCGAAGGCCACGAACAGCGCCCCGCTGGCTTCCTCGTGGCGCACCAGCCATGCCCGGTCGGAGTCCACTTCGAACTTCGAGAGCATTTGGGAGACAACGAAAGAGAGTGGCCTGCCGATAGCCCCATCGGCCAGGAGTTTGCGCGCCCAGCCGACCGCCGGAGCGAAGCGGCCCTGCAGACCCACAGCGGTGGGGATCCCTCCATCTGCCGCCGCGGCCGCCATCTCCCGGCCCTCGGTGGTGTTCAGAGCCAGCGGCCATTCGCAGAACACCGGCTTGCCGGCTCGCAGAGCCGCCATGGACAGCGGATGATGCAGGCGTGGCCGGACCGCCACCGTCACCAGGTCGATGTCGGGATCGTTGCACAATGCCTCCACACCCGCGTACCACTTTCGGGCGCCCCACTTCTCGGCGGCCGCCTTGGCGGTCTCCGGCCGGGTGGTGCATACGGCCTCCAACGTCAGTCCGGAGGAAGACCGGATGGCGGGCAGATGGGCCCGGTCGCCGAAGCCGGGCGGGCTGGCGCCCACCACTCCCACTCGTACGGGTTGGTTGTTACTCATCGTGCATCCCTTTCCGCTAACGCCTGCCGGCCGGATACCTGTCCCCGACTATAAGTGACCCCGACGCTCCGATCGGAGCGCCTCGGTGGCGTCCTCATCGATCCGATAGTCCTCCGGGAGGCGGACCATCCGGCCAGAAGGCCCGGTGTAGCGGATCACCACCCCGTAGTCCCGCTCCGCTCCGGCCGCCGAGACATATCCCTCCACCACGTCGGCCAGCACCGTCGCCGGTTCCCGGTCCAGCGGATCGCCGAATCCCCCGCCGCCGGGAAGGTTTAGTTGCACTCGCTGATCCGGCCGGAGCGTCAGCAGCGCCTTGGGCTGGCCCCTCTCCTGGCCGTCGAGGAGGAGCTCTCCTCGTGCGCCCGGTCCTCCACCCAGCATCCCCTCGGGCGGATGGTTGATCCGGTCCACCATGGCCGAGACCGTCCATGCCTCCTCGGTGCGGCATCCCATCTCGGTGTACTGTCCCAGACCCCCCCGGTAGCGGCCCGGCCCTCCGGAGTCGGGACGGAGTTCCCGGCGGTGCTGGATCAGTGACGAAAGGGTCTCCACGGCTTCGGCCGGCACACCCGCCACCCCACTGGGGAAACCCGTGGCGCTGAGGCCGTCCTTTCCCGCTCGGGCGCCTCCACCTCCGCACTGGAAGAGACTGAAGGTGAATAGGCTCTGCTGGTCGGCAGGCCGGCCCCGCCACACGCTGATCCAGATCGGGTCTGATCCGGCTGCCATCAGGGGCAGGGCCTCGGCCAGCGCCCCGAAGATCACGCCCGGCAGGAAGTGTCCCAGGATGTGGCGCGAAGCCACCGCGGCAGGTGGTTGGCAGTTGAGGATGGAGCCGGGAGGAGCAGCGACATGCACCGGCCGGAAAGCTCCCTCGTTGTGAGGGACTTCGGGGCTGACCGCCGCCTTCATGGCGAAGGAGGCGTAGGCGTGGGTGTAGTTGAAGACCACGTTGATCCCCCGCTTGCTCTGGAGCGAGGAGCCGGCGAAGTCGATGTGGATGTCCCGGTCCTCGACGGTCACCGCCACCTTGATCCTGATCGGTTCCTCGAACCCGTCGCTCCAGGTCTCGTGCTCGTAGCGGCCGTTGGGGATCGTCTCGATCGACCGGCGCATCGCCTCCTCGGAGCGGTCCATTATCTCCCGGGCGACCGGATCGATGGAGTCCAGACCGAACTCGTCCATGAACTCGAGGAGCGCCCGGGCGCCCACCTCGTTGCTGGTGGTCTGGGCGTACAGGTCGCCCACCGTCTCGTCCGGAGTGCGCACGTTGGCGCGGATCAGCCTGATGAGATCCCGGTTGATCTCCCCGGCCCGGAACAGTTTCATGATGGGCAGTCGCAGTCCCTCTTCATAGACCTCGCGGGCCTCTGCGGAGAGGATCCTGCCTCCTATGTCGGCCGCGTGGCAGGTGTTGGCGAAGTACCCGACGATCCTCCCTCCCCGGAACACCGGGGTGGCAACGGTGATGTCGTTGATCTGCCCGGCGGTCATCCACGGGTCGTTGGTTAGAAGCACATCGCCTTCAACCAGCCGTTCGGGAGGGTATTCGGCCAGCAGGTGACGCATCCCGGTGGCCATGGCGTTGATGTGGCCCGGAGTGCCGGTGAGCGACTGGGCCACCATGGCCCCTTCGGTGTTGAACACCCCGCAGGCCAGGTCTTGGGTTTCGCGAACGATGGTGCTGAACGCGGTCCGCATCAGGGCCACCTGCTGTTCGTTCACCACCGAGAGGAGCCTGTTCCACAGAACTTCCAGGAAGATGGGGTCCATCCCGCTCATTCTCCCCTGTCCCCCCCGCCCGGTGTCACCACCAGGTTCAATTGAGAGTCCACCCGGATGCGGGCCCCCGGGCCCACCACCGCGGTCGACTCCCGTTCCTCGATAATGGCCGGGCCGGTCATCTCGTCGCCCGGCCTCAGCAGGTAGCGGTCGTAGACCGGAGTGTCCCGATAGTCCGAGTACTCCGGGAAGTAGGCCGGTCTCACTCCCTTCCGTGCGCCCCGGTCGGCAGGAGACGGGTCGCCGGTCGGTTGTCGGATGCCGGGCGCCGGCCCGGAGCTCACCACCCTCCAGGTGAGCGCCTCAAGCCCGACTGCGGGGCCTGACCGTCCGTAAAGCTCCCGATAGACCTGGTCAAAGCTCTGCTGCAGGGGCAGTTCGTCATCCTCTCCCAGGAACCCTCCGGGGACCGGGACCCGCACCTCGTGGCCCTGGCCTATGTAGCGGATGTCGACGCTGCGGGTGTGGGTGATCTCATCGGGGACAACCCCCGATCCGGTCAGCAGTTCGGTTCCCTGCCTTTCGAGGTCAGCGAACAGCCGGTTGAGGTATTCCCAGTCGAGGTCGTCCAGCCGGGCATAGTGGGATTGGACGAAGTCGAATGCCAGGGGAGCGACCAGGAACCCCAACGCCGAGGTGACCCCGGCGGACGGGGGGAGGACCAGAGAGGGGCTGCCGGTCAGTTCCGCAACCCGATATCCGTGGACCGGCCCCGCCCCCCCGAAGGCGGCCAGCGGCAGCGACCGGGGACTCTTGCCCCGCTCCACGACATGCACGCGGGCGGCGTTAGCCATGTTCTCATTTACCAATTGGTGGATGCCCCACGCCGCCTCGGTCACCGACAGCCCCATCGGTCGAGCGATCCGGGCCTCGATGGCCCGGCGGGCCGCTTCGGCGTCGAGTTCCATGCGGCCGCCCAGGAAGTAGTGAGGATCGAGGTATCCGAGGACCAGGTCGGCATCGGTGACGGTTGGCTGGGTGCCGCCCAGGCCGTAGCAGACCGGACCCGGGTCCGACCCCGCCGAGTCTGGTCCGATCTTGAGCAGTCCGAGTTGGTTGATCCTGGCGATCGAACCTCCCCCAGCCCCGATCTCGATCATCTCGATCACCGGCACCTTCACCGGCAGACCCGAGCCCTTCCGGAACCGGTACCGCCGGTCGACCTCGAAGTCGTAGGTGACCGCCGGACGCCGGTCGGCGATGACACACAGCTTGGCGGTGGTGCCCCCCATGTCGAAGGAGAGCAGGTTGTCCACCCCTGCGTCCGCACCGAGGGTTGCCGCCGCCAACGCACCGGCGGCCGGGCCCGACTCCAGCAGCCTGATAGGGAAGCGGGTGGCGGTGTCCACGGTGGCGATACCCCCGGACGAGAGCATCACGAAGAAGGATCCCTCGAATCCCAGATCGGCAAGGCGGCCCTCCAGTCCCGACAGATACTGCTCGGCGAGGGGCTGGACGTACACGTTGGCGATGGTGGTGGAGGCGCGTTCGTACTCACGTATCTCGGGAGCGACCTCCGAGGAGATCGAGACACGTATCCGGGGAGAAGCGCGGTTCACTGCCCGACGAGCGGCCCGTTCATTGTCCGGATTGGCGAAGCTGTGAAGAAAACTGATCGCCACCGCTTCGATCCCCCGCTCGGCCAACTCGGCGGCAAGGGCCTCCACGTGCTCCTCGTCCACTTCCCGAAGCACTTGGCCCCCCGCCGCCATCCTCTCGGGAACGTCGAACCGAAGATGTCGTGGGGTAAGGGGGACGGGCATCTCCAGGAACAGGTCGTAGAGCTCGTAACGGTGCTCCCGCCCGATCTCCACCGAGTCTCGGAAACCCTGGGTGGCCAGCAGCGCGGTGCGGGCGCCCTTGCGCTCGATAATGGTGTTGGTCACCAGAGTGGTCCCGTGCACCAGATGCCTGACGTCCGATGGGTGAAGACCTGACCTGTCGAGTGCCCGGACCAGGACTTCTTCCACCCCCCGGGAAGGATCGTCGGGGGTGGTCAGGACCTTTCCCACCACCGTCTCTCCGGAGAGGTCGTCGATCAGCATGAGATCGGTGAAGGTGCCTCCGATGTCAACCCCGATGCGAAAAGTGGCCGCTGGCGAGCCGGATGTCTTCATGAAGCGTCAAGCGAGGGAGGGTCGGGGAATCGGAACTGAATTCAGGTTACTGCCCCGGGTGTTTGGGGCTCATCAGGGTATTCGGATGTGTGGTTCTCCAAAGCCGGATGCAGCCAGGGCGCTGGCGCATAGTCTGGGGTGGGAATGACATCGGCTCAGAGTCCCGCCTCCCTGTCCCGGCGCCCCGGTTTGGGTTTCGCCATGGCGTTGACGGGCGGAGTCCTGTTCGGCATCGCCGACACGGTGGCCGCCAGCCTCTTCTCAAAAATCAGTCCGGCCGAACTGAACCAGTTCCGGCTGGTGCTGGCCGCGGTGTTCATCTCTGCAATCGCGGCTCGAAAGGGCCTGACGCATCACGGGGGAATGCTCGGGTGGTTAGTCCTTCAGGGGATCATCACCGCGGTGATCACCTTCGTCTTCTTCGTGGCGGTCGAACGCCTGGGAGTGGGACCCGGGATCACCATCCAATATCTGGGACCGATCCTGATGCTGATGTGGCGGCGTTTCGTACAGGGCCTGGCAGTACCGATCACCGGCTGGTTGGGAGCGGCGGCGGCCGTGGTGGGTATCGGGCTGATCACCGGCGCCTTCACCGCCGACTACGCCGATGCCATAGGGGTGGCGGCAGGCTTGTCGGCTGCAGTGGCTTACGCCGCCCTCACCATCGTGGGGGAGAAGCTCGGGAAGACTCTCCACCCGCTCACGTACAGTTCCTACAGCCTTACCATTGCGGCGTTGATCTGGCTGGCGGTGCTCCCGGTGAGGATTCCTGAGCTTTCCATTGCCGGCTGGCTGGGGGTTGGGTGGGTGTCGATCATCGCCATGGGGATCGGGTTCCTGTTGCTGATGAGCTCCCTTCGCCACATCAGTCCCGGCCCGATGGGAGTGGCCGCCACCTCCGAGCCGATAGTGGGCACGTTGACAGCCTGGGTGGCATTGAGCCAGGCCCTGTCCCTGGTGGAGACGATGGGCGTGGCTCTGACCGCTTTGGGGATCGCAGTGGTGCATTGGAGCATCCGCAAGACCCCCGGTTTCTAAGCGAGAACCACCCGATGCCTGATCGTGGCGGGACCCAACGGTTAGTTCCCTACCTGGTCACCTGCCCATTGTCGGGGGGAGGGCGCTCCCCTTTAGGAACTTCACGCCAAGCATGACGAACCAGGCCACCCAGGGGAAGTAGCAGGCTCTGGCCACGCTGATCATGGCAGGGCTCGCTCCGGTCTGGCCGATGATGAAGGCGACCAGGGCAAGGAGCGAGACCGCGGCGATCACCAGTGCTGCGTTCCTACTGAAACCGGGAGGATGTATGGCCGACATCCCCAGGCTGAAGGCGAGGACCCCGGTTGAGACCACGACGCCCGAGAGGAGCGTGATGGCCGAATCCACTCTGTAGATAGGGATCGCCTGCTGAATACTCTGTTCAATGTCGATTGAGGTCTGCGCGAGGACGTGAGTCAGCCCGGCCGTGAGAATCCAGCCGGTGGCGCCCATCACCACGCACAGAATGCTCAGGCGTGACAGGGCGGCTGCCATCGTCTCTCCCTGGATCACCCGATTGACTCCTGCCAACCCGAAAAGCATCATCACCAGGCCCGGCGGCACCAGGAGCGCGGAGATGTGAGCCAATTCGCGGTTCGACGCAAGGGCGGTGATAGTCCCAACGGCGTCGCCTATCTCTACGGGATCGATGAGTATCCCTCCCGGCTCCAGCAGAAAGAACAGCAACGCCAGCACAGGCCCCACAATCAGTCCCAGAGCTTCCAGCTTGTTGATTGTCTTCGTTGCCATGGCTCTACCTCCTCAGGAAGAGTGTCGCCTTCTCGTTTCTAGTTACCGTCTTGGTCTTCCATCAAATATATCCAACCGTGGAGTCCCAACTTGTCCTATGGTCGGTTTTAGCTACTTTGTCACATCGCCCTTATAGCCTGTGCAGCGCGGTTTGAAGGAGGTCCCCGTTAAATGGAGCACATAGGCATTATGGAGTTGATCGCCCGGGCTCCCTGGCGGGAAGCGGTGACATATCG
Organism: Acidimicrobiia bacterium; assembly: GCA_965209025.1. Lineage (GTDB taxonomy): Bacteria > Actinomycetota > Acidimicrobiia > Spongiisociales > ZC4RG35 > Bin76. Next base: position 253,722 of record CBDBPZ010000002.1, read on the forward strand.
GAAGACCTGGCCTCACGAGTACGTGGTGATCAAAAAGGACGGGCAGCAAGCGCTGCTGGATGCGTTCTGTGCTCGGATCACCGCCGGTGAGGGCGTGGAATGCTGGTTCTTCCACCAGAAGCGGGATTATCTGTTCCTAGGGGACCACAAGTACTGGACGATGACGGAGTGCCCGGACATAGACCTCGAGAAGGACGACTACGTACTGAACCGGGCGCCCCTGTACCGAGATCGTCGCGACTTCTTGATCAAACCTGGTGACAGGGGTTTTTGATGGTCCCGCCGAGCGAGCCAGATGAACATCACCAAAAGTCAGCCGATCAGGTAACGGTTAGCGATTGAGTCAACTACAGCGACACCGAACAGGAGGGCCAGGTAGGCGATCGAGAACACGTATAAAGGCTTGGCTCCCTCGATTCCATCGCCTCTCGCCAGTCGTACTGCCCGGATGAGGAATCCTCCACCAAGGGCAATGGAGCCGATTAGGTAGATCCATCCGACTGCACCGGTCGCGGCAAAGGATGCAGAGAATACGACCAGCACCACGGTGTAGAGCAGGATCTGGCGCTTCGTTTCCGCCAGGGTGGAGACCACGGGCAGCATCGGGATCCCGGCGCGGGCGTAGTCGTCCTTGATCAACAGGGCGAGAGCCCAGAAGTGGGGCGGCGTCCACAAGAAAATGATGGCGAAGAGATAAACGGCGGGGAGTTCGAGTGTCCCCGTCACTGCCGCCCATCCCACCAGCGGTGGCACGGCGCCTGCGGCACCGCCGATCACGATGTTCTGGGGGGTGGTCCGCTTGAGACCCTTTGTGTAAACGAATATGTAGATGAGGGTGCCGCTAATAGCCAGTACGGCGCTGAGGACGTTGACGAAGAGAGCCAGGACCGCGAATGCGGCCAGGTTGAGAGCTGTTCCGAAAACAAAAGCCTGCCGCTGCGATACCCTGCCACTGGCCACCGGGCGACGCTGGGTCCGGTGCATTCTCTGGTCGATGTCTCCTTCCAGACTGTGATTGAGAGCATTCGCCCCGCCTGCCGCCAGATAACCGCCCAACACAACCAGGGCGGCCAAGAGGGGATCGGGCCAACCCTCCGCGGCCAGGAACATGCTGCCCACCGCAGTAATCAGCAACAAGGAAATGATCCGGGGTTTGGTCAGGGCGACATAGTCCCCCAGGACGCTGGATCCGTGATGGCTGGCGCGCATCATCCGGCGGCCTTCCCTCGTATGGTCCTCACCCGGAACGTTGCGGGATCGAAGTGGACCGCCATCATCAGCACCATTGAAACCCACGTAAAAGTGGCGAATGTCAGATGCAGGGAGGCTATGACAGGGGATGAACCAAGCCATGCCGTGAAAGCTCCTACTCCTATCTCGTCAATCAGGAAACCGGCGGTGAGCACCGCCATCCAGCGCAACTGCGGCAGCGCCGCACCCCGTTTCCATGCCGCGATACAAGCCCGGAAGACGAGCACCGCCACGATCGCCACCATGTAGCGGTGGATCATGTGGATCAGGAAGGGGGTGCCGGCAGGGTTGCGCTCGCCCAGGCAAAGCGGCCACCCGGCGCAGATAGCTCCGTACCCGACCCCCACCATGTAAGAACCGTAGAGGATGACCACCAGCAAACCGGCCAAGCCGGCCCACGCTATGGTCCGATCCCGTCTGGAAGCCTTGTTCTCAAGATGCTGTGACCGTCCGGGTTGGTCATCCGGATGACCGGCCAGCCAGGCAACGGCAAGCGCGGCTGCGGTCAGTTCGGCCAACCCAAGGTGGATCAGACGTGTCCACCAGGAGAGTTCGCTCAGGACAGTGAGGCCACCGAGGATCGCCGCCGCCACAACCAGCACCATGCTGGCGCTCATGGCAAGCATCACCGGTTTTGATGTCCGGTAATGCCGCCACGCCAGCACCAGTGAGGCCAACACCAGGAGTCCCACCGCAGTCGCCACCAATCGGTGTGTGAACTCAAGCCAGATGTGGTAGTCGAACGGCGGGATGATCTGTCCGTGACAAAGAGGCCAATCAGGACACGCATCCCCCGAACCGGTCACCCGAACCACCCCACCCAGAACGATCTGCGCAATAGCCGCGATCAGGCTGATCAACGTTACTAATCGGTATCTTGCCTGACCGGGATGGGTACCGGCTGCGACCTGCGGCATTACTGACTCGCTCCGGAATACAAGGAGATCCTCTCGGAACGATCCCTAGCTTCCCGAGAGGTCCCTGGCAGCTACCGGATCGAATCCCAATGCATTTTAGATGGGTTCTCCAAGCGGCCGGTCTGGCCACTGTGCCGCCCACACCCGTGCGATGAACGCATGTATTCCGGCTAGATGCTGGTGGGCACTCGACGATCAATTCCAAGCGTCTAGTGGTGGTATGCGATGAGGGAACCCGCCTATTCTCGATCATCCGGAGCGAGTCTGATTCCGATGATCGGTGTCACCTGATATGGCAGGACGTCAGCCCTGCCTACGCCCGGTGGAACATGGGGGTGGTCTATATGATGGAGGCCATGCGCAGCAGACCGTTGCTTCCTCTCCATGAGTTCTGAGCAGGGCAACTCCGATCGGTACTTCACCGCTTCGGGCATCCCGCTCAGAGGTTGGTACGGCCCCGAAGACGTTCCTTCCCCGGCCCGGGAAGCCGGAGCGGGATCGCCCGGTGCCCCGCCCTACGTTCGAGGCGCGTATCCGGGTATGTACCGGACCAAACCCTGGAGGGTGTTCCAACTGAGCGGGCATGGCAATCCCGAGGATGAGCGGGAGCGAATCCTGTTCCTCTTGAGTCAAGGTGAGACCGGCTTCATCATGGAGCACGACCGCAACACCGCCGACCATCTCTACAACGTAGATCACCCCGAGGTGGTGGCCAGGCGCGAGGACGTGGGACAGACGGGAGCGGTGATCCAAAGCGTCCGGGACTACGAGACGATCCTGGACGGGATAGACATTGGTCATTACTACGCCCACCCGGGAGGAGCAGTGGTTCAACACGCCCCATTTGCTCTCGGTTGCTACTGGACGGTGGCCCGCCGCCGGGGCCTGGACCTTTCCAGGCTGTCCGGCACCGGGCAGAGTGACTTCTTCCTCACCTACCTGGGCTGCATCCCCAAACGCCAGATTCCCACCGAAGCCGGGATCCGCCTCAACACCGACATCATTGAGTTCTGCGGACGCTATCTGCCTCGATGGGTCCCGGTGTCGATCGCCGCATACAACGCGGCCGACACCGGACTGAACGCCTACCAGGAACTCGCCGCCCTGTTCGCCAATGCGGTGGTGTACCTGGACGAGATCAACCGGCGGACGCCCGAGAACCTGACACGCCTGGCCTACATGGTGGGAGGAATAAACCTGCGGGTGGGGATGGACTTCTTCGAGGACATCTGCAAGATGCGGGCCGCCCGGAAGATGTGGGTCGAGTTGCTGCGGCGACGATACGGAATCACGGACCCCCGCGCCACCCGGCTTCGGATCCACATCGTCACCGCCGGATCGGCCCTTGCTTACCAGCAGCCTCTCAACAACATCGCCCGGGGAACCATCATGGCGATGGCCTCGGTGTTAGGGGGTACCCAGTCCTTGGGGGTGGCCACCTATGACGAAGCCATGTCGATCCCCTCCGAGCACGCCCATCAGATGTCTCTTCGCATCCAACAGATCATCCATCATGAGACCAACATCCCTGCGGTAGCGGACCCTCTGGGCGGGTCGCACTATGTGGAGGCGCTCACCGCCGAGTTGGAGGCCAGGGCATGGGAGGTGTTCGAGGAGATCGAGAGCAGGGGCGGATTCGCGGCCGTACTGGACGAAGGGTGGCTCCATGACCTGGCGGCTGGCAATCAACTGGACCTGGCCGATGCGGTCAACCGGGGGGACAGGAAAATGGTGGGGGTCAATGCCTTTGTCGAGGATGTAACTCCCTGGGAGATGACCGGCTTCGAACCGGTGGAGGGAGTTTGGGGACAGTCAATGGAAAGATTGCAACTGGTGCGGCGGGAACGGGACGGCAGGGCGGCCGCCACGGCTTTGAGAGACTTGGAGACCGCATGCCGCGGAGATGCCAACATCATGCCGGCGGTGATGGAAGCGGTGGCCGCTCAGGCCACCCTGGGAGAGTTCGGGGATGTGTTCAGCGAGGTGTTCGGCGATTGGAAGGTGCCGATCTCATTCTGAACGTTGACCAGCCCGGCAAAGTCCTGTTTGCCAAGACGGCCCTTGACGGCCATTGGCGCGGTCCGGCGGTGGTGGTCCATGTCCTGCGGGACGCCGGCTTTGAGGTGATCTATCTGGGGATGGCGACTGCGGATGAGATAGCGGCGGCGGCCGTTCAGGAGGACGTCGACCTAGTCGGCTTGAACGTGGGAGGTAGTCTGGCGGTGGTGATGCGGATCCTCGATGAGTTGGACATTTCCGCTCCCGATGTCGGGGTGATGCTCGGAGGGACGATCCAACCCCAGCACCGATCCGCCCTGGAGGCCCGGGGGGTCTCCACCTTTCCCCCCGGATCTATGTTTTCGGACATTGTTGAACAGGCCCGGCGCCTGGTTGAGGCCCGGCGGGGAAGCAAGAGAGATGTGACGTCCGCATGAGAAAGAGGCAAGGAGGAAACAGATGAATGTTGATACTGGTACCCACCAGCGGGATACCGTCATTGGCCGCGCCACCATCGGGGACCAGTTGCGGCGAAATGCCAAACTGCAACCCTCAAAGCCGGCCCTGATCTTCTACACCACCGAGGGCGACCGGGAGGTGCACACTTACCGGTCGCTGAACCGGATGGTCAACCGTCTGGCCCATGCTCTCTCGGAGCGGGGGGTCCGAAGGGGTGACGTGGTTGCGATCATGTCCCGCAACAGCCCCGACTACGTGGCGATTTACTACGCCACCATCAAGCTGGGCGCGGCATTGACCGGCATCAACTTCACTTTTACAGCCCGGGAGATCACCTATCAGGTCGATCACTGCCAACCCAAGGTGATAGTGGTGGAGTCGGTGTTCGTGGACCGTTTCGCTCCCATCGCCGATCAACTGGCCGGGGTGGAGCACTTCATGGTTTCAGATGTTGTCTCCGACGCAGGGCCGGAGGGTTGGACTCGCATCTCCACGCTGGTGGGTGACGGCCGGGACGCCTCCGAGCCTGAGGCGCAAGTGGGAGAAAACGACCTGGCCATCATCCAGTACACGAGCGGTACCGAGGCCTATCCCAAGGGGGTGATGATCTCCCATCGCAACTATCTGATCTCCACCACTCCCGCCTGGCAATCGGCCCTGGGGATCGCCCCGGATGAGATATGGCTGTTCCTGATGCCGTTTTTCACCATCGCGGGTCTGGGAAGCATGACCACCCTCACCCTGCTGGGCGCCACTTTGGTGCTGGTTCACTCGGTTGATCCTCCCAAGGCGGCCGCCATGATGTCAGACGAAAAGGTCACCATCATGGCCCAGACGCCGACGTTCTACCTGGCCATGACCCAGGTGGAGGGGTTCGAGGACTACGACTTCTCAAGCCTGCGCCGATGCATCACCTACGGAGGCACGGTTCCCCAAGCCATGCTGGACGGATGGACCAAGGCCAACCCCGATGTGCTGTGGGCCACCTATTGGGGCCAGTCCGAACTCACCCAGTTGGGCTCGGTGGGCTGGTTCCGTAGCCTGGACGAGGTCCCAGGCGGTGACCCCACCTGGATAGGGAAGCCGGTTCCTCAACTGGAGATTGCGGTGTTCGACGAGAATGATCAGCCCGCCGAGATCGGGGAGTTGGCCTGTCGGTCTCCCTCGGCGATGGTCGGCTACTACGACGACCCGGAGAAGACCGCCGAGGCGTTCAGGGACGGATGGCTCCGGACCGGCGACCTGGTGAGAATCGACGACGATGGGAACCTGTTCTTCTTCGACCGCAAGAAGGACATGATCAAGAGCGGCGGCATGAACGTCTCCAGCCAGGAGGTCGAGCGGGTGCTCTACAGCTATCCGGGGATTCTGCAGGTCGCGGTGGTGGGAGTTCCTGACGAGTACTGGTCGGAGGCGGTGACGGCCTTCGCGGTGACCCAGCCCGGCGTCGAGGTGGATGCAGAGGCGGTTATCGCCCACTGCAAGCGGTCTCTGGCGGGTTACAAGGTTCCCAAGGCGGTGCATCTGGTTGAGAACCTTCCCATCGATACCCAGGGCAAGATCCTCAAACGGGAACTCCGGGCAATGAGCAGGGATTAGCTCCGGGGAGAGAACGATGCAACAAGGCTCAGGCGGGAACGGGGACGGGAAGCCGTCGATCGTCTACGATCCCACCGACCCCGGCTTTCTGGCCGACCCTTATGCGGTTTACAAGCGCCTCCGGCAGGAGTGCCCGGTTGGCCGCGCCACTCTGGGCGAGGGTGGCGCCCGGGTGGTGAGCAGGTTCCGCGATGCGGCGTCAGTCCTGGGAAGCCCGTCCTCCCGGATGCGGTCCCCAGGAGGAGAGATCCCCGCGGAGATCCGCGACGGCCCGGCGGCCCGGATGTGGGCGCACAGCATCTCCATGTCCGACCCTCCCGACCACACCCGCCTCCGTCGCCTTCTCACCCCGGCATTCACTCCCCGCGCCACTGCCCGCTTCCGTCCGGTGGTGGAACAGATCGTCACAGAGGCGCTGGACGCAGTGGAGCCCCGAGGCGAGATGGAGGTGATGTCGGAGTTCGCCATGGTGGTCCCCATGCGGGTTATCTGCGGGTTGCTGGGCATACCCGACAGCGACTGGGACCTGCTTATGGAGTGGACTCCCGATCTGCTGCGGATGTTCGTTCCCGACGCCAATGACGAAGAGGGCATCGAGTTGTGCCATCGCGCCTGCGCCAACTTCATCGAGTATCTGGGCGCCTTGGTGGATCGTCATCGGGATTCCCCTACCGACAATCTCACCTCGCATCTGGTGGCATTGGAGGAAGCGGGCGACCGACTGTCGCGGGACGAGTTAATCGCTACTCTGCGGGGGCTGATCACTGCCGGGTTCGAGACCACCATGGGGTTGATCGGTTCCATGGTTCTGGGGTTGCTGCAGAATCCCGATCAGATGGCTCTGTTGAGGTCCCGTCCGGAACTGGTGCCCAACGCAGTAGAGGAGTTCCTCCGGTGGGAATCCCCGGTCCATGCCCACTATCGCTACCTGACCACCGAATGGGAAGTGGACGGAGAGAGGATGTTGCCCGGCGAGCGGGTCTTGGCGCTGATCGCGGCCGCAAACCGGGATCCTGATCTCTACGAGCATCCCGACCGGATCGACATCCGCCGCCCCGACATCAAGCACCTCTCCTTCGGAGGGGGACGCCACCTCTGCTTGGGCGCTCCCCTGGCTCGCTTGGAGGCGCAGATAGCGATCGGCGAGTTGCTCCGGCGCTTCGACCCGATCCATCTGGCGGCCACCGAGTTCCGCCGCCGCCCTCACTTTCAGTTCATGCTGCTGGAAGAGTTGCCCGTCACCTTTGAAGTTGTGTCCGGGGGGAGTTGACCTGAAGCTGACAACTTCCGAGCGTTAGGCTGGAGAAGGAATGCGTTTTAGTCTGGCCGTACCGTTGCAGCGGATAGTCAACGGACGTTACGAGTTCGATTTCGACGCGTTTATTGCGGAATGCCAGGCTGCCGAGCGGGCAGGGTTCTACTCGGTGGTGGTCGGGGAGAGAAGGATCGGGGTGACGGCCTATACGACCAGCCCCCATGTCCTGGCTGCCTCGGCTCTGCAGGCGACCGAACGGTTGAAATTCGCGGTCACCGTAGTACAACTGCCGTTGCGGGACCCGTATCAGGTGATTCAGGACGCCACGGTTCTCAACTCTCTTTATCCGGGAAGGTTCCGGTTGGGGGTGGGTGCGGGCTATAACGAGCATGCCTTCGAGATGTTCGGTAAGAAACTATCCCACCGGGGTCGGGACATGGAGGAAGGACTACGGCTCATCAACTCTTTCCGAAACGGAGAGATCAACATCGACGTGGGGAGAGGACCCGTGCCGGCCCTCGATCCGGCTATGGGTCCCCACATGCCGGAAGTCTGGGTCGGGTCCTGGGCCAAGGAGGGAGTCCGAAGGACGGCCCGCCTGGCCGATGGGTGGTTGCCAGATCCGATGCGGACCGGGAAGGTGGTGGCCGAGTTGGCCGAGATATATCGGGAGGAATGCAGAAAGCACGGGAAGGAACCCCGCATCGGATTGTTGAGGGAGGCGTGGCTGGCCGACACCGATCAGCAGGCCCGGGCCGAGTACGGTCCGCACGTGATCCACGCCCATGCCGAATACTTCCCGCGAATGGAGGGTGGCTGGAAGAGCCTGGGAACCGGAGAGGGCAAGCCTTACGACGTGGGCGTCGATCCTTGGCTGAGAGAAATCGACCGCAAAGAAGAACTGGCGCTGCACCATCTGCTGGAGGACCGGTTCATGATCGGGTCGGTAGATACATGGCTGGAACTGCTACAGGGCTGGATTGAGAGCATCCAACCCGAAGAGATAGTGCTGCGACTGCGCTTCCAGAGCGGTCCCTCCCCATCTGACACCCTGCGGGTGATAGAGCGCATCGGCCGCGACATAATCCCCCGGTTCACTTAAGAGCACCGCGGGAGGTCAGATTCTTTGGCGAACTCCGGCTACAGAACACCAATTACAGGGAGCAGATAAATGAGCGTAAGCGAAACGATGTATGAGGTTGACACGGGTGCCCGCAAGATGGACGGTGGAACCTGGAAGATCCGGTTTCACCGGTTGGTCGGCTCCCGGTCCGGGCCGGCAACCGCCATCGCCGCGGGCCTGCTGGGAGACAAACCCTTGGCGGTTCTGGCGGTCCACGAACTTCGGCGCCGCCTGCTCGGTTCAGACCTTGCCGGGACTGTGACCCTGGTCCCGGCTTCCAACCTATTCGGTCTGGCCGCCGGAACCCGGGACAACCCCGATGGCATGCAGCTCAACCGGCGGTTTCCCGGTCGGCCTGCCGGGTTTCTATCCGACCAAATGGCGTATGCCCTGATGTCGGCGCTATTGGAGGAAGCCGACTGTGTCGTCGATCTTCACTCCGGGACCCCCGGCCGGGGATTGCATTACACCTACGACTATGGTGATCTGGATCTCAGTGCCTCCTTCGGCTATCTGCCGGTGGTGATCAACAGGCATGTTCCCGGTCAACTCAGCCAGGCGGTGACGGCCGCCGGGGGGTCCTCTTTCCTGGCCGAGTTCGGAGGAGGAGAGTCAAACGACCCCACTCTGGGCGTGGAGGGGTGCCTGAATACCCTGCGATACCGGGGTCATCTCGACTCCCACCCAACCGGCCCCGATCAGGTGGCGATTCTGGACCAAGTGAAAGTGTTCCTGGCCTCTCACGCCGGAGCGCTCGACGGGCGATACGGACCGTCCCAAGTGGGTATCAGGGCAGAGGTTGGTCCGGTGGGATGGGTAACGGACCTTGTGACAGGAGAGCGGATAGAGGAGTTCATAGTTGACGAGATCGGGTCGCGGGCCGGAATGGGTCCGGGATTCGAGTTGTGGGGGCCTGGACCGATGAGGGAGTTCACCGTCACCGAAGAGCCTCTGCTTATGTTGGCGCCGGCTCGGCCGGCCATTGTGCAGCCGGGGGAATTCACCTATGCGGTGGGTTGGCCCGGCAAAACGATGCCCACGCCCAGAAGACGATAGCCACCCGCCAGCCCTGACCAGGATTTGGGTTATAAGCTAGGGATGATTGATACCGGCCGCTGTGTGACGCATTTCCGTCACCTGGTTGACAGGTAGATACACAGCCAAATAAGGAGAAGACGATGAGGTTGAAGAACCGCCGTATATCACGCGTGAAGCTGATTGCGGTCCTGGCCACGCTGGCCTTGCTGGTGGCCGCCTGCGGTGATGACGAGGAAGAGTCAGTCACCACCGCTGCCGCCCAGCCGGACACAACCACCGCCACCACCGCGGCAGCCGAACCCACTCCCGAAACCACCACTGCCACCACCCGCGCCACCACCACCACGGCGGCGCCGGAGATGGAAGAGGAAGAGGAGGAGATGGAAGAGGAAGAGGAGGAGATGGAAGAGGAGGTGACCGAGACCACGCAGGCAGGACCCACCAGGGTGGAGGGGGGCATTCTGCGGATGGTGATCGGAACCGAGCCTAAGTCTCTCAATCCCTCCATTGCCACATCTCGCTTCGCACAGCAAATCTCGCGGGGAATCATCGATGTTCTCATGGAGAAGGATGTGAACAACCATCCGGAACCGAGTGGCTTGATCACCGCCTACGAGCAGGTGGACGGCCTCACTTGGCGGTTCACGGTGCGGGAAGGCGTCTCTTTCCACAACGGTGAGCCGTTCAACGCTGAAGCGGCGGCCGCCTCGGTGCGCGCCAACCGCGACACCGGCGGGCTACGGGTCTATTTCACCCTGATCGCCGACGCCCAAGCCATCGACGACACAACATTTGAGATCATCACCACCACGGAGACGGGTATCGGGTTGCTTCCAGCCTTGCTTACCGAGACCTTTGTTTTCCCGCCCGCCTACCTGGCGGAAGTGGGCGCCGATGAATTCGGTCTGGCGCCGGTCGGCACTGGTCCGCTGGTGTTCGAGGAGTGGATCCCGGGGGAGATGATCAGCGCTTCGGCCAACCAGGACTATTGGAACGGCGCTCCCACTCTCGACGGTGTGGAGTGGACATGGGCTCCTGACGCCAACACTCGTCTGGCGCTCCTGCAAACGGGCGACGCGGACATGATCGTCACCCTGTCACCCCAGCTCTTCGACGACGTCGAGGCGGACGACAATCTGGTTCTCTCCGCCGCGCCTGGAGGAAACAAGTTCTTCATGGGCATGAATATCCACGCTCCGCCGATGGATGACATCCGCCTCCGCCAGGCAATCGCCCATGCCATAGATCGGGAAGCCCTGGTAGGAGGAGTGCTGGAGGGAAGGGGCGGCATAGCCAACCCCAACGCCTTCCACAACTTCTTCTCCAGCACCGGTAGGCATGCCGACGACTATTACCCGTACGACCCGGACCGGGCAAGGGAATTGGTCGCCGAAGTGCAGGCCGAGGGCGATATACCGCCGATTCCGATCAACTACACGGTCGGTCGCTACATCAGCGACAAGGACATGGGAGAAGCAGTGGTAGGAATGTTGGAGGCGGTGGGACTGCCTTTGGAGGCTCGGGCTCTTGAGCCGGGGGAGTTCATCGTTGCCTTGTTCACCAATCAGTTGGGTGGTACTCACCAGTTGCCATTCGACGTTCGCTATCCGCACGAGGATGTCTTCATGCGGACCACCTTCACCTCCGCCGGATTGGTGAAGGCCTGCACCAGCGACCGGTTGGATGAACTGGCGACCATCGGCGCCACGGCACAGACCGAAGAGGAGCGTATCGCCGCCTACAGCGAGGTGGAGCGGATCGTCTTGATCGACTTGGTCTGTTGGGTCTCCATCTATGACCAGGTGGACAACTTCGCATACACCACGGGTCTGGGCGGATTCCACCAGAGACTAGACCTGCAGATCGACTACGAGGGTCTCTACTTCCAGGAGTAGAAGCCACCTGTTGACGGACAACTACGATGGGGCCGACCGCAAGTCGGCCCCATCGTTATCTAGCAGATTGGTGGACGACGGTCGGCCCAAGGCCGGGCCGCTTCCAGTTGTCCGGCCAGGCTGAGGAGGAGTTCATCCCGGGCGTAACCGGCCACGAAGTGGACACCGATCGGCAGACCGGCGGCGTTCCAGTGGAGAGGCACCGACATGGCCGGTAACCCAGCGATGTTGGCGATGGCGGTGAACGGGATGAACCCGAAGACCGTTACCAGGTAGGCGTCGATGTCTTCGGTCGTCATATCGATGAGGCCCAGTGGGGGTGGTGGGGTCGCCACTGTCGGGGTCAACCAGACGTCGTATTTCTGGAAAAAGGGCGCCACCGCCCGACCGGCCCGGTGCATCGCCCAAGTGGCTCTTACCATATCTATCGAGGTGGAGTCATAGCTTTCTCCTCCCAGTACCCGGATGACGTTCTCCAATTCGTCATCATGTGGGCGTCGGCCCTTCTGCTCGGCATATTCGTCGATTCCCGCCATGACATTGGCGGCAATTAACAATCGGAAGGCGGCGCCCACCGTGGGACGGTCCCATTCCGGACTGTCCTCGGTGACCCTGTGGCCCATTTCCTCCAGCAGGTCGGCGGTCTTTTCCACCGCTTCCACGCAGTCTCGGTGCGCAGATCCCGCCGCGGTGGAAGTGGTGAGGGCTACTGAAAGCGGTCGGGGAGGACGTCCGGCCGAGGCCAGAAACGAATACTCGGGTGGCGGCACTGAATATGGATCGCCCGGAGAAGGGCCGGTGGTGGCGTCCAAGAGCGCCGCGTTGTCCCGGACGGTGCGGCTTATAACGTGCTCGGCGCTCAGTCCGTTCCAGGCTTCGCCGAAGTCGGGTCCGGCCGGGTTCCGCCCCCGGGTGGGTTTGAGACTGAACACTCCACAACACCCCGCCGGAATGCGCAGCGACCCGCCCCCGTCACTTCCATGAGCGGCCGGGACGATTCCCGCCGCCACCGCCGCCGCAGAGCCGCCGCTCGAGCCGCCGCTGGAATGTTCGAGGTTCCAGGGGTTGCGGGTGGGGCCGAATAGGCTGGGCTCGGTGGTGGGCGCCCCTCCGAACTCGGGGGTGTTGGTCTTGCCGGCGATCACCAGCCCCGCATTCCGGTAGCGGCGCACCAGTTCACTGTCATGCGGAGCCACCTTGTCCGCAAAAAACGCGCTGCCCGCCGTGGTGGGAACTCCCTCATAGGCCGCCCGGAGATCCTTGAGCAGAAAGGGAACCCCGGTGAATGGTCCGTCGGGAAGACCGCGCTCGATCGAAGCCCGGGCCTCGTCGTACATCTTGCGGTTCACCGCGTTGATCACCGGATTCAAAGTTTCGATCCGCTCAATAGCGGTGTCTAACAACTCGGTGGGAGTCGCCTCTCCACCACGCACCAACTCTGCCAGTCCTATCGCGTCGTAATCCTGGTATTCCAACCTCGAGCTCCTTTCGATTGCTAACCCCAAGATAGGTGGGACTCCGGGGACTTGGGCAGCAGAGGGTTACTCTATGTCCCAAGGCGTCCCGGACACATCTATTCGCTTCAGCATCGCACCTCCCAACCAGACAATCCAAAACGGGCGGCGGCGTTACGACCTCGACGGGTTCCTGCAGGAATCCGCCGCGGCGTCGGCAGCCGGATTCCATTGTGTGTACACCGGCGAGCGGCGCAGTTCCGGGGCCACTTCCTACTCGCACAACCCCATGCTTCTGTCTGCCTATGGCCTGGGGCAAGTGGAGGGGATAATGTTCTCTGCCGGCCTGGTGGTGCTGCCCTTGCACCATCCGGTGGAGGTAGTACAGGACGCCACCATTCTGGCTGTCCTCCATCCGGGCCGGTTCCGGTTATGCGTGGGCGCCGGTTATATGGAGGGGGACTTCCAGATAATGGGTGTGGATCATGGCCAGAGAGCGGCGCGCATGGAGCAGGGCTTACAGGCGATCAACGCCTATCTGGACGGCCGGGAAGTGTTGCTGGACGGTCCCTATCGCGGTAGGACTCCCATCCGGGACGAGGCAGTGGCCGATGTCGACCTAGAGGTGTTCGCCGGCGCATGGTCACCGGGTGGTGTAAGGAGGGCCGCCCGGTACGCTGACGGGTGGATCACCGGGCCGATTCGCAACATCTACTGGCTGGCCGACCTGGCGCAGATTTATCGGGAAGAGTGCAGGAGGGCAGGCAGAAAGCCCCGGATCGTCATGCTGCGGGAAGCCTGGCTGGGAGAGACCGATCAGGCTGCTACGGAAACCTACGGAGAGTACGTGCTCGGCTACCACCGGGTCTACATGGAGCGGGGCAACAGTTATCACCCCAGGTACGAACCGTGGTTCGCCGACCTGTCCAGTCCGGCCGACTTGACTGTGGAGCACGTGTTGACCGACCGCGTGTTGTGCGGATCCTTGGAACATTGGCTGGAAACACTTCCGAAATGGATCGAACTGGTCGGACCGGAGGAAATCATCCTGCGACTCCGCCATTTCCCAGGGCCCACCCTGAAAGAGACCTTGGAAGCCATCAAGGCCATAGGCGCGGAGATCGTTCCGCGGTTTTCCGGTTATCCCGGCAATCCTGGATTCTGATCAAAGGCCGTCTGTGACCAAGTCCCCGGTTCTCCAAATCGAAGACCTCCGGGTGGTTTTCTCGGAACGGGGGATCGGCAAGAGACCGGACGTGGTGGCAGTCGACGGTGTCTCCCTTTACATCGAAGCCGGCGAGATAGTCGGTTTGGTGGGAGAGTCCGGCTCGGGCAAGACCACCTTGGCCTTGGCCACTGCTCTTCTGGGCAAGATCACCGAAGGCAGGATAAGCCTGGAAGGTGAAGAGATCATCGGTGTTTCCCGCAGCAGGATGCGGCGTCTGAGGTCCCGGATACAGGTGGTATTCCAGGACCCCCACGGTTCGTTGGATCCGCGCCAGACCGTGCGCAAGGGTCTCTCCGAATTGCGTTCCCTTCATATGGACCGCACGGCATGGATCACCGACGCCGAACTTCTGGCCAAGGTGGGCATGACCGAAGACCTCCTGGATCACCTCCCCCACGAGCTGAGCGGGGGGCAGGCTCAGCGGGTCTCGATAGCCCGGGCGCTCTTTCTTCGTCCTTCGTTGCTGGTGGCCGATGAGCCGACGTCGGCACTGGATGTCTCGGTGCAGGCTCAGATCCTCAACCTGCTGCTCCAACTGCGGGAATCCGAGAACATCTCCGTGCTTCTCATCAGCCATGACCTGAGCGTGGTCCGCAACCTCTGCGACCGGGTGTATGTCATGAAGGACGGCAGGGTCGTCGAGGAGGGGGAGACCGAAGAACTACTGGGGTCTCCGAACCATCTGTACACCCGTCAACTGATAGCCGCCATTCCCGGCAAGGACTGGGATCGGTCGTCCCTAGAGAGTCCGAACGGCCGGAGAGAAGGGTCGGACTCGCCATGACCTTTGTCCGGTTCATGGCGCCCAAGTTGGTGGGTGCGGTTATCACCCTGCTCATCGCCCTCAGTCTGGCCTTCTTCCTGGCGCGGACCGCCGGCGATCCGGCCCGGAACATCCTTGGGGAATTCGCCACCGAGGAGCAGGTGCTGGAGAAACAGATAGAACTGGGGTTGGACAAGCCGCTGCCTGTCCAGTTCTGGAACTACCTGGGACAACTGGCAACCTTCGACCTGGGAGACTCATTGCGGTACAGCCGTTCCAACTGGGAGTTGATCCTGGGGCGTTTCCCCTCCACCATCCAGTTGACCGTGGCGGGGATGCTGATAGCTACTCTGATCGGCCTTCCTCTGGGGATTGTGGCGGCCCTCAAGGAGGGAAGGATATGGGACCGGATTTCGGTGTTCGTGGCGTTATTCGGCCAGTCCATCCCGCTCTTTTGGTTGGGCCTCATGTTCATTCTTCTGTTTGCCGTGGCTTGGGGATGGCTGCCGGCCGGGCAGTCGGGGACCTGGCAGCATCTGGTGCTGCCGGCGGTGACTCTGTCAGTGCTCCCCATGGCTCGGATCGCCCGCTTGACGAGATCCAGCCTGAGCGAGGTGCTGGAGGAGACCTACATCACCTCCGCCCGGGCCCGGGGACTAAAGGAACGGACGGTGGTGATCACCCATGCCATCCGCAACGCCGCCCTGCCGGTGGTGACCATCATGGGACTTCAAGCTGGCACGCTCCTGTCAGGCGCCGTGACCGTGGAATTCGTGTTCGCCTGGCCCGGGCTCGGCACACTGGCCACCCAGGCCGTCCAGTTCCGGGACTTCTCCTTGGTGCAGGCCGTCGTGATAGTGGGGGCCGTCACCTTCGTGGTGATCAATCTCACGGTGGACCTGCTGTATGGGATCATCGACCCCCGGATCCGGGAGCAGGGATCGTGATTTTGGGAAACCACCCCACCGCCGACGTCTCCGAGGACGAAACGAGGAGCATGCGCCGGTCCGGCAACAGATCGCTTTGGCTCATGGGATTACCGCTTCTGCTGCTGGGGCTGTTGGTGGTGGTCGCTCCTCTTCTACCCCTGGCCGATCCGGGTTTGCAGGACCTGCGGGGACGGCTGATACCGCCCATCTTCCTGGAAGGAGGAACCTGGGAACACCCGCTGGGAACCGACCAACTGGGTCGGGACCTTTTGGCCCGCGTCATCTACGGGGGCCGGCTCACGTTCGTGATCGCCATTGCGGCGGTGCTGGTGGGCTCGGTGTTCGGGACGCTTCTGGGGATGATCGCCGGATATCGCCGGGGTTGGATTGACACCATCATCTCCCGGGTGGTGGACGCTCAACTGGCCCTTCCCTTCATCCTTCTGGCTATTGCCATCATCGTCAGCCGGGGCCGTTCCCTGGTGGTTCTGGTGGCGGTGCTGGCCATCATCAGTTGGGCACAGTACGCCCGGGTGATCCGGGCAGAGGCTTTGTCTCTTCGGGAGCGGCCCTTCATCCTGGGCTTACGGGCAGCGGGCGCTTCGCCCATAAGGATCATTCTCCGCCACATCTTCCCCAACATCGGTGGCACTGTCTTGGTGCTGGCTACCCTGGAGGTCGGAACCATGATCCTGGCCGAGAGCGCCCTCAGCTTCCTGGGACTGGGGGTAGTTCCCCCCGACATAAGTTGGGGCGGGATGCTGGCCGGCGGCCGCGAGTTCATCCAGGACGCCTGGTGGGTGGTCACTTTCCCGGGAATCGCCATCACCTTCGTTGTCATGTCCATCAACCTGCTGGGGGATGCGTTGCGCGCCCGATACGACCCGCGCAAGCGGACCTATCTGTAGCGCCATGGACCCTTTGCTGAGCGTTCGATCCCTTAGGGTGGAGGCCACCAGTTCGGTCGGGACCATCGTGGCCGTGGACAGGTTCGATCTGGACATATATCCCGGGGACGTGATCGGGCTGATCGGGGAGTCGGGAAGCGGAAAGACCACCGCCGTTCGAAGCTTGCTGGGGCTCACCGAACGCAACGTCCGCATTGCCCAGGGGTCAATCTACTTTCAAGGTGAGCAGGTGCTAGGAGACGGAAAGAACCATCTGGGTCGTCTCCGGGGACGGCATGTGGGGATGGTGTTCCAGAACGCCTCCAGTTCGCTCAATCCGCTGCTGAAGATCAAGACGCAGATGAGACAGGTTCTCCGAGTCAACCGGTCGGACCAAAGGGCCGCCGCTCATCAACAGAGAATTGAAGAGGTCATCTCCCGGATGGGATTCCACGATCCCAAGCGGGTGCTGAGATCCTACCCCCACCAACTGTCGGGTGGGATGCGCCAGCGAGCCGCCATCGCCATCGCCATCGTCTCCGAACCCGAGATCGTGATCGCCGACGAGTCCACCTCGGCGCTTGACGTCACTACCCAGGCGGAAGTGATGGAATTGGTAAGGGAACTGGCCACCGACATGGGACACTCGCTGATCTATGTCACCCACGATCTGCTGCTGGCCGCAGAAGTGTGCACCCGGATGGCGGTGATGTACGGTGGCGAGATCGTGGAGGAAGGCCCCACGGCGTCAGTGATAGCCTCTCCCAGCCATCCCTATACGCTCGGGTTGCTCCGATCGGTGCCCATGTGGGCGAAGCGGGCTCCGTTGGTGGGAATCGAGGGGACGCCGCCCCGGGTGACGCCTGGATTCACAGGATGCCGGTTCGCATCCCGATGCCCCCACGCGGTGGATGCCTGCTCACAGTCCGATGTTCCGTGGACGGAGATTCGCCAGGATCAAGGGTTCCGTTGCATCCAGCCCGAGGGCGTTCCGCTTCAGGGGCCGTTCAGCGGTCCCCGGTAGAACTCCTTGAAGAGTTGGGCAGAGACTTGGTGAAGAGCCTTGACGTGCTCCCGTTCTTCGAGAAGATAGGTGCACTCTCTCATGATGTCATCGACGGTGGCCGTCAGCGAGTCGAGCCAGACCAGCCGGTCCTCGACGTAGTGCCGACCGCGAAGATGGTGTTATGAAGATAGTAGGGGCCATGTCTGTCGATGAAGTCCCTCATCTCCCACCCCATTTCCTCGTCCCTATCTGCCTTGGGTGCCTTCTGGTCGGCGGTCCGTCTCTCTAGGCGCGTCTTCTTCACGGCCCCATCTTAAGGCGAACGTAGTGGCAGTGGCACAATACGAGGGGAAAGCTTGCCAGCGCGGAAATGCAGTCCCGTCGTCACTTCAGGCTGCGGGTCGTAAGGAGCGTGCTTCATCGCGAGTCCATGATCCTCTGCACCAGTACCCCCACGCCATCGAGTCCCTGACAAGTCAAGAGCGGCCACGTCGAGCCATTGGGCCAGGTGTCGCACCGGCCTTATAGCCTGTGGAGTGCGTTTTGAAGGAGGTCCCTTGTTGATAGAGCGTGTTGGCATTATGGAGTTGATCTCTCGTGCTCCTTGGCGGGAAGCGGTCACTTATCGAAATTCCTGGCCTCGCGAGTACGTGGTGATCAAAAGGGACGGGCAGCATGCGCTGTTAGCGGCGTTCTGTGCCCGGATCGCTGCCAGTGGAGGGTGTGGAGTGCCGGTTCTTTTACCAGAAGCGAAAGTATCTGTTTTTGGGTGAATACAAGTATTGGACGATGACAGATTGCTCAGACATTGACCTGGAAAAGGACGACTATGTTCAGAACCGGGCGCTGCTTTATCTGGATCGCCGCGACTTCGTAATCAAACCCGGTGACAGGGGTGATTGAAAGGAATGAGGATAGTGTCCGACAGCGAACAGAAATATCAGCGGTTGAGTGTCCGGAAACTGTGGGAGCACGAGGCTCGGAAATTCACGCCATGGCTGGCTGAGCATCTGAACCTGCTAGGGAAGGAAATCGGGATGGATTTGGAGTTAGTCGGCCAGGAAATACAAGTAGGCCAGTTTTCATTGGACATCCTGGCAAAGCAAGCCAATTCTGATTCGGAAGTTTTCGTTGCGATTGAGAACCAATTGGAGTGGACCGACCACAGCCATCTGGGCCAGTTGCTCACCTACGCGGCGGGCCTTGGGGCTCAAGCGGTGATATGGGTTGCGCCCGCATTTCGCTACGAGCATGCTAAAACTCTGCATTGTCTCAATGAGTGGACTACTGATGAAATGCGGTTCTACGGTATCAGAATCGAAGCCGTACAGACCAACGCAGCCGCGCGACCTCAGCCCAGGTTCAGTAAAGTGGTGTACCCGGGAGGGTGGAGGGAGGAGAAGACCCTGCGTGGGCCTGCGCAAAACCCCGAGAAGTTGGTATACCAGGACTTCTTTGAGCCCTTGGTTGTGAACCTGATCCGAACAGGGTTTTCGGATAAGCAACCTCGACAGATTTGGAACTACCGGGATCGAGGCTTTGCCTCGACCGTCACCGAAGGCATTTGGTACATGGCGTCTCTCGAGGGCCGAAACGATTCCTGGGTGACCCTTCATATCCGCATGGGTGACAAGGATCTAACGAAGCACCTATTTGATGTCCTCAAGGAGGACAGGAAGCCTATCGAGTCATCAATTGCTGCTAGGCCGCCTTCCGAGTGGCACTGGCGCAGACACAACCCCTATCACTACTCCAGCATCAACATAAGGCGGGACGGCTCGATAACGGACTCGCCGGAGCAACAAGCCGAGATCAGAGCGTGGATGCTCGATCTCTTGCCCAAATTCAAAGAAGTGTTCGACCCACGAATCCAGGGGATCATGAAAGCCCTTCAAGACTAGGAGACGATCAGCACTAGGCAGCCTGGCGCCCCTCGTTGCGTAAGGCCATGATCCTCTCTGCCAGGTTCTTGACGCGTGCTGTAACCTGATCGAAGGTACCGCACAGGTCGAGGACGGCTGCCGAAATGCCGGACAGGACCAACCGAGGTCTTGATATCCATCCTCGACCTACTTGCCGAGATGGCGACCCTGCGGGCTATTGGCTCGGCCTCCCCTTGGGCATAGATGAGCATCCCGCCGGGGAGATCAGGGCGGTGGTATAGGTCAGCATCTGATAGCCCCTCCTCCTGCATTGAGTCTAGGCTCGCGCACTTCATCCTAGCCTCGGCCCCGGCGCCAATGGGTGGGGTGGGCCATTGTCTCGCTACCTGCCTTGGCCCAACGCGGACTGGAACACCCGTAGCGTTCGTTTGTCGAAGCACACGAAGCGGATTGACTGGACATCGGTTGGGGTCCAGCGCACCATGTCCACGGCGATTCTTGCCGCCTCCTTGAGGGGATAGCCGTGAGCGCCGGTGGCGAGGGCTGGGAAGGCCACGCTCTGGGCGCCTACTTCGTCGGCGCGGGCGAGGGACTCGCGGTAGCACGACTCCAGGAGCACGGGCTCCCCTCGGTTCCCGCCTCGCCATTTCGGCGTGGCGGTGTGGATCACCCAGCGGGAATCCAGCCAGAAACCGGGGGTGACCTTGGCGCGTCCCACGGGGCAACCGTTGAGCGTGCTGCAGTGGGCGAGGAGTTCCGGACCCGCTGTTTTGTGGATGGCCCCGTTGACTCCACCTCCGTAGGACAGCCGTGGGTTGGCAGGATTGACGATCGCGTCGACCTCTTCGGCCGTGATGTCGCCCAGTACGGCTCCGATAGTGGGTCCACTATGGACGACTGGTAGGGAAACAGGCATCGGCTCTCCGGATACGTGCACAATCAGGTCCCTCAGAAGGGCGCGCTCGCGGAATGGGTCAAATTTATCTGGGTTGTAGCGGCGAGGGTCGCTTTCGACTCTTGCCGAGGTAGGCATGAAGCCGGTCTCGTTGGTCCAACTGAACCCTTTGGCTGCGAATCGCACCTCATAAATGCCATGGCCGGTCCAACTACGGTGAAGGAACAGACGGTCATTCTCCATGAACGCCACCCACTTGTCGTTCATGTCCATGGGCCTGTATCCCTTAGCGATCTCCTGCATGTCTTCTCGTGAGAGGATCATCTCTGGAGGCGGAATCGCCACCGGTTCTCTGATAGGGGAGACATGCGAGCAGTCATCATCGTGTCCATCGCCCTCGGAGCACAGTCCCCAATTGTTCCTGCCGAATACCCGTTCGGGTGGCCCCTCCGGTCCCCATAGCGACATGCTGAACAGGCTTGGCGGTGGTTTCTCCGGCCCGTCTGCCTCTCCCGCTTTGTCTGATGGTTCGTCTGCCATACTGTCACTCCGATTCCGCTTCTGCTCTGTCCTCTACTCCTGATTCAAGCACCCCCCTGTGACACTTTCGCACGGAACGGGTCTGGGGAACCAGGGTAGGGTGTGAACGGTGGCGACATCTGTGACCATCACGGGAACGGGGATGCCGGTTCCATCGCCCGATCGGGCAGGGCCGGGGGTCTTGGTGCAATCGCACGGTGTGGCATTGCAGTTCGATGCGGGTCGGGCAACCGCCATGCGCCTGGCCGCTCTCGGTTTGTCGCCGGTTGACCTCGACGGGGTGTTCGTCACCCATCACCACAGTGACCATGTCAGCGGCTTGGAGGATCTGGTGATGTCCCGCTGGATAATGGACCGACTTGATGAGGCGCCGACCCTTCCCATCGTGGCGCCGGAAGGGCCTGCGACCGACTTCTTGGTACGGATGCTGGACCCCTGGGAACATGATTTGGCAGTCCGGAGCGCCCACACCGAGCGGGGTACCCATCCCGGCTACCAGGTCAGGTCCTTCGAGGTCGCCGACTCATTGGTCCAGGTCTGGTCCCGAGGGAGTGTTCGAGTAATAGCCGGACCCGTCCGTCACGAGCCGGTAACGCCGGCCGCGGGCTACCGTATCGAGACGCCGGACGGGGTGGTGGCCATCAGTGGAGACACGGTGGTGTGTCCGGAGATGGCGGCACTGGCCGAGGGTGCCGACGTGCTGGTTTACGAGGCAATGCGTTTCGACCTGATCCGTGCACGGCCGGACCACCTGCACTTCGTGCTCGACTATCACGCCGACACTTCACTGATTGGCGCCCAGGCGCAAGAACTTAGGACACCGACGCTGATCCTGACGCACCTCATTCCCGAACCCGTCACCGCCGAAGATCGGCAGGGCTTCGTGGATGACGTCCGCCGCGGCGGCTACACCGGGCAGGTGATCGTCGCCGATGACCTGACCTCAGTCAATCTGGGATAGCGTTCGTCGCGGTCCCAGGGGTGCAACTGGACCGCTCATACGAGGGCGTTCTGGCAGTCGCCCCGGGATTTGTCTGCTGTTACTCTGGAAGAATTAAATGAGCAGCGCCATGGAATCGAACAAGGACTCTCCGTCTTCGTCGCGCCAGACTCGGGGTTTGGTTCGCAGGCTTGGCGACGGCATCGGGGTGGAGGAGAGAGTCCTGGTCCCGGCTCGTAGGGTCGGGCGTTTGGTTCGTTCGTTTGGTAGCAGTGTGGAAGCGGACGAGCGGCTTCCATTCCCGGCTCGTAGGGTTGGAAGCCTGATCCGCTGGTTGGGCGACAGCGTCGAGTGGGATGACCCAGCGTCGGCCCCGGACGTTATAGACGCCAAGGATTTCCGTAATGCCTGCGGGCAGTTCATGACCGGGGTGAATGCGGTAACGGCTATCGACCAGGAGTCGGTTCTGGCTGCGCTGGTGGTCAATTCCTTCACGTCGGTCTCTCTCGATCCTCCCCTGGTGCTGGTGTGCATCGATCGGGACACCAACAGCTACAACGTCATGTCCACCGCCACCCGCTATGCCGTGCATGTTCTCTCGGCCGACCAGGAGTCGGTGTCGAGACGATTCACCCGCAGCGACCTCTCCGGAGCCGAGAAGCTCGACGGAGTCTCCTGGTCACCGGGTCTGGGAGGGGTTCCTCTCCTCTCCGACTACATAGCGCGGTTCGAATGCCGGATAATCGCAGGCTATGACGGGGGCGACCACGTGATCTACCTGGGAGAAGTGGAGAGGATGGAGATGGCCGACACTGACCAGCCTGCACTGGGGTATTTCCGAGGGAGCTACTACCACTATCCGGAGTAAGGACCGCCTCTAGTCCCCGATAGGGCCAGAGGGCCACTTCTCCAATCATCTAGCGTTTGAGTCGGTATTCCCGCCGGCACTTCCCTGGAGGATTAGCCTGGCCTCCTGGGCAAGTTGACATCGATTATCCCCAAACGCGACTCGAGGCCGGAGTTGGACTCCGGCCTCGGTCTTGTAGAGGGGTCAGGTGCGCCCCCACTTTTCCGGAGTCGACATATTTGAATTGGTGGCGTGATCGACCCAGAAGGAGGGTCTTCATGCCGTATCGATATCCACCCGAGTTCCGTCGCAGGGTGCTGGACCTTCTGGCAGCTGGCAGGTCAGTTGGGTCTCTCTCGAAGGATCTTGGCGTGTCGGACCAGACCATTTACAACTGGCGACGCCAGGACCTGATTGACCGCGGTCTCGAACCGGGTGCTACCTCGGCGGAGCAGACTGAACTGCGGGCTGCCCGTCGTCGGATCAGGGAGTTGGAAACCGAGTTGGCCGTGACCAGGCGAGCCATCGAGTTGCTGAAGGGCAAGGTGGTGTCCCCAAAAGACGGTACGAGGCGATCCGCACCATGAGAACCGAGGGGCTTTCCACCCAGGTGGCTTGTCGGGTGTTGGGAGTGTCACAGTCGGGGTTCTATGCCTGGCGGTCCCGTCCGCCGTCGGCCCGGTCTATCCGTCACGCGTGGCTGACCGACATCATCTGTCAGATCCACCAGCAGTCACGGGGTACTTATGGAGCGAGGCGGGTACATGCCGAACTGCGGCTGGGTCATCGGATCACGGTGGGACACAACGCGGTGGCGATGCTGATGAGAAGATCCGGTCTAGCTGGTCTCAGCGGCAACCGGAGACCCAGAAGGCGGCCCCGTCCCGTGGACACCCCTGTCGACCTGGTAGACCGGAACTTCGCCCGTTCCAAACCGGACCAGTTGTGGGTGACCGACATAACGGAACATCCCACCCGGGAAGGCAGGGTGTACTGTGCTGTCGTTTTGGACGTGTACAGCCGCCGAGTGGTGGGCTGGTCGATCGACAACACGGCCACCGCGGGACTGGTCACCTCCGCGCTGGGAATGGCAATCGAGAACCGCCAACCCCAAGGGACTGTGATACATTCCGACCAGGGCACCCAGTTCACCTCCTGGGCGTTCACCCAAAGAGCCCACGACTCCGGCCTGGTACCGTCCATGGGAACCGTGGGAGACTGTTTCGATAACGCCCTCATGGAAGCCTTCTGGGCACGAATGCAAGTCGAACTGCTAGACCGAAAACGGTGGACGACCCGTATCGAACTCGCAAACGCTATCTTCGAGTACCTCGAGATCTTTCACAACCGCCGTCGGCGTCACACCTCCCTCGAAATGCTCACCCCAATCGAATACGAAAACACCCACAACAACCGAACCGTCACACCACTGATCCAAGTGAGCTGACTCCGTAAAACCGGGGGACCATCAGGTCTTTATTTGGAGAAGCTGTTACTCAGCAGTCGAGGACGATCCACTCGTCGACCTGGTCCACCATCCGGACCGGTCCGTCGGCGGTGACCAGAACGTTGTCGGCGATGCTGATCCCGCCCAGCATGGCGCCCTTCTCGGGATCGGGGATCGCCACGGCCGGGTGGGTGTTGATGATCATGTTCTCCTGCATGATCCGCTCCTTCCCCGGAATCCACGGGGGTTCCAGCGAGTCGACGCCGATCCCGTGGGCGGTGAAGGAGTTGATGCTCTTCGCCGGGGGATATCCCCAGGATTCGTAGCACTTGTCCCGGGCGTCGAGGACGGTGTCGGAAGACTCTCCAGCCTTCATTGCCTGCACCACGGCGTCGAAGCTCTCCACCCGCATCTCCCAGAACTTCTGCTGCTCGGCGGTTGGAGGCTTAAAGCTGTACACCCTGCGGACCTCGACCCAGTAGCCCGAGGGGCCTCCCCACTCCAGGTCGATCACCATGATGTCGTCCTCCTCGATCACTCCCCGGGTGCCCGGCCCGAAACACTCGAAGGGAGCGCGGCCCATGAGCGCGATTCCCTCCATGCAGCCCAGTTGACGCGCCAAGCGGTGCGCCTCGGAGAGAACATCGAGTTCCTCGACCCCGGGGCGTATCTCCGCCTCGATTCCCCTGAACACCTGGCGAACCAGCTTGCCGGTCTCGTAGGTGGCGTCGATCTCCTCCTGGCTCTTGATCATCCGCACGTCATCGAAGAGGTCGGTGGCGTCCTGCCAGGTGGCGTTGGGGAGAGCGTTGCGCATGTCGTTGTAGTCCCCAACGCAGGTGATGTCGACCAGTCCCACTACACCAATGGTTCCCTTGGCCAGTCCGAGATCGGAAAGGACCTCTCCGATCCCCGCTCCCGCGTTGTCGGGTTGGCGATAGTCATTGAGCCACCTGCCTTGCATTGCGTAGCCGGTGCCCCAGAGCGGGTCCACCACGAATGTGGCCTCGCCGGAGGAGGGGAAAACCACGAAGCCACGGCCTGCCCACTGGAAGATGTCGCTCACATACTGGACCCGTCCACGTACGAACTCGTCGCCGCGGCTGCAGATAACCCAGGCATCATGGCCGGCGGCGGCCATGACTTCCCGAAGGGCGGCATAGCGTCGGGTGCGCTCGGCATCTGAGGTGATGTGGCTTACGGGGACTTGTGTCATGGTGACTACTCCTTGCTCTGGGCTTGCGCTTGCCAGTTCATAATAGTTGCGGTGTCAGATGCGACTTCTCCAAGAAGTAGGTGGAGCGTTAAAGACGAGCCCACGGGACCTTCGGGTGGTGGTTGGGTCGTTATCCTTACCGAAAAACGCTTCGAAGCTTCTGCCCTGCCGTCCGGATGGGCAGCGCGTGGAAAGGGCTAGCTATCTCTCCTGCAATAGTAAAGACAAAGGGCGAGAACTTCACCCGTCTCACCGGTGAGTGGATGACGCCGCGCCGCCGGTTCCTGTCCGCGCTTTACGGCGGGCGGGTCGACAAGGTGCCTGCCATGACACTCAGCTCGGTGATAACCCTCGATTCAATGGAGATTGCCGACGCCTGGTTCCCCGAAGCGCATCTCGACGCGGAGCAGATGGCCCGACTGGCGGCCACCGCCCACGAGGAACTCGGACTCGACACGGTCATGCCGGTGTTCCATTCCCAACTCGAAGCCGACGCCCTGGACGCGGCAACCTGGTGGGGGACCGTGGACAACTGGCCGGCTACCAACGACCACGTGCTCACCGACCCCGAAGACTTCAAAATCCCATCCGACTACCTGAAGCGGCCGTCGTTCGAAGCGGTGCTCGGCGCCATCAGGCTGCTCCGGAAGCGTTATCCCGATGTGGGCATCGTCGGGAAGGTGTACGGGCCCTGGTCGGTCGGGTACCACCTGGTCGGAATCGAGAATTACCTGATGGATACGATCCTCGACCCCGACAAGATCCGCCGTTACCTCGAAGTGATGCTTCCTGCCTGCATGATGTCGGCCCACGCTCAACTGGAAGCGGGCGCTGATGCCATCATGTGGGCGGATCACGCCAACCGGGAACTTGTCAGTCCCGAGACGTACCGAGACTTTCTCCTGGAGATGCACAAGGAAGTCACGGTGGAGATGGGCGGGCCCAGCATATTCCATTGTTGTGGGGAGACGACCGACCGGATCGACTATTTCGCCGAGGCGGGCTGGGACTGTTTCCACTTCGAGTCCCAGGTGGATCCCCATGTCGCCAAGGAGATCGCCGGGGACCGCATGTCCCTGATGGGCAACATCAACAACCCGACCACCCTGTTCAGCGGCACCTATGAGGACACCTACGAGGCGTGCATGAAGGTGATGCAAGCCGGGATCAACGGGATCGCCCCGGAGGGTTCTGTGCCGCTCGGAACCAAGAACGACGTGCTCATGGCGCTGGCTGACTCGGCCCGCGACTATTCTGACACCCATAGACCGGACGGGCGGCTCGTGGTTCACGATCCCCCTCCGGCAGACAACGGGGCTGAGACAGACTGATGAAATCTCCGGCGCCACCCCGCACGTTGATGTCCAACCACTTCTTTTTCCATGGCCCAACTATCTGACATAGCCAACGAGTTCATCCGCGACGAGATCGAGGAGTTCCTCGAACGGCCCGAAGAGATCGAGAGGAACGTGGCGCTCTTCAGCCGGGTGTCGCCCGCCATGCAGGACATCGCCGCGGCTTTGATCGAAGGAGACAACGAAGTCGTCGATCGGCTGACCAGGGAAGCACTGGACGGGGGAGTAGGGGCTCTTGAGATCATGGACGACGGGCTCATCGCCGGGATGGGGATAGTCGGCATCAAGTTCCGTGAGGGATACGTGTTCGTCCCGGAAGTTCTGGTGTCGGCACGGGCGATGAAAGCCGGGATGGCACACATCGAGCCGATCCTGGCCGCCTCCGGGGTGGAACCGATCGGCACGGTGATCATGGGTACCGTCCAGGGCGATCTGCACGACATCGGCAAGAACCTTTGCATCATGATGCTGCGTGGCGGTGGTTTCACGGTGATCGACCTCGGCGTCAACACCTCCCCGGCCGAGTTCGTCGCCGCGGTGGAAGAGCACCGCGCTCATCTGATCGGCATGTCTGCTCTGCTGACCACCACGATGCCGAACATGGCCAAAACGGTGGAGGCTTTCAAGGACGCCGGCCTGCGGGAGTCGGTGCGGTTCATGGTCGGTGGCGCTCCGGTCACTCCGGAGTTCGGCAAGGACGTGGGCGCCGACGGCTACGGCAAGGACGCGCTCGCCTGCGTGGAGTTGGCCAAGAAGCTAGCCGTCGAGGTCAACTGAACAGGACGGGCAATGTCCGATTCCGAGAAGGAGGCCTTCCAGGAGCGGCTGGACCGCATGGCTGCAATCTTCTCGGACATCGTCTCCCACGCCGAGGAGTCCTCCCTCACCCGCTGTCCTTATCGGGACCGCCACGATCTCTGCACTGCCCAGTTCCGATGCCGCAACCAGGCCCCCGTAGCCGACCCCGATTCGGACGAACTTATCTGTACCCACGACGGCACCTTCGACTACCGCAGCGCCTGGGAATCCAATCCCCGGGCCTACGAGCGGACCCGGGAAAAGATAGTCAGGATCAAACGAGACGCCGCAGAGCGACGCAGACGCCGTTCCGGGGAGGATCGGATCCGGTGAGCACCGTCGCCCACGGCGCGGAAACGCGGCCCCTCGTTGTCGGCAAAACCATCTTCGACCACGCTGACGCGCTGGAGGTCGAGGTACCCACGTCGTGTCTGCGTAGAGGGGAGTGTCACGAATGCGTGGTGGAGATAAGCGAGGGGATGGGAGCGCTGACGGAGCGGACCGAGACCGAGCGGTTCCTGCGAGGTGACTTCCGCCTTGCGTGCCAGGCCCGGGTCTTGCGCGATGACCTGCCCGTCAGGTTCGCGCCGCTGCGCAGACGGCCGAGGATCCTTGACGCCAGCCGCCTGCGGGAGCGGGGGCCAGGCGACTTCTGTCCTGCCGTGACCCGGGTCGGCGACGAGGTCAGATACGGGGATACCGCGGTCGACCGCTACCGGGGCGCCATTTGCGGCCTGGCGGTGGATCTGGGCACCACCACGGTGGTTCTCGAGTTGGTGGATCTCGAGTCGGGCGCCACGTTGGGAGTGGCCGGATTCGAGAATCCCCAGCAGTTTGGCGGCAGCGACGTGATGAACCGCATCTCCTACGAGGCCCGCCCGGGGGTTGCCGGCGAGCTCCAGAACGCCGCGGTGGCAGCCATCAACCGGGGCACCCGGGACTTGGCGCGCCGGGCTGGTCGGCGCGTCCCGCAGGTATACGAGATCGTGGTGGCGGGCAACTCCACCATGCGGGACATCCTGTTCGGAATGAGCGTGCAGAGCATCGGAGAGATGCCGTACAAGTCCCTGACCGAGCACGAGTACCTGGCCGGGCGCCGACCTCACACCGCGCTGGTAGCCGACAGCAGGAGTTTGGGATTGCGCGCCAACCGCCAGGCCAAGGTGTATGGGATTCCACTGGTGGCCAGCCATGTTGGCGCCGATGCTGTGGCGTGCGTGGAGACGGTTCGTTTGGGTGAGGAGGGACGGACCGAGATGCTGGTCGACATGGGCACCAACACCGAGGTCGTGCTCAGCCATGGGGGCCGAATGTGGGCGGCCTCCTGTCCCGCAGGCCCGGCGTTCGAAGGCGGTCTGGTCACCTACGGGATGCGCGCCTACGACGGGGCCGTCGAGTCCATTACGGTGTCCCCGGACGGGACCGCGTCTTCCTACCGGACCATCGGGGACGAACCGGCGGTGGGGATCTGCGGTTCGGGTCTGGTGGATCTGCTGGCTGGGCTCCGCAGCCAGGGTGTGATGACCGAGCGGGGCGCCTTTCCTCATGATCGGAAGTTGTCCGACATCGAGGTGATACCCGAGCGTGGCATCACCTTCTCGCGAGAGGACGCCAGCAACCTTGCCCAGGCCAAGGCTGCCAACTACTGCGGACAGTTGATCGTGATGCGCACCGCAGGGGTGGAACCCGCCGAGATCGACCGGTTGTACCTGGCGGGGGGGTTCGCCACCTACCTGGATGTGAGCGCCGCCATCGGGATCGGCCTCATCGCACCGGTGGCGCCCGAGCGGGTGGTAAAAGTGGGCAACGCAGCGGTCGAAGGCGCTCGCGCCCTGCTGCTGTCGAAGAAGAAGCGACGCTGGGCGGAGGAGTTGACCAAGCAGGTCACCCATATAGAGCTGGAAACCACCCCGGATTTCTTCGACATCTTTGTCGAAGGCTGCCAGCTAAAACCGATGCCTCCTGTTTTTGCGGGTCCTGAACCGGTGGCCCAACCGGTGCGATCGTGAGCCGCCGGTTCACGGTCATCGGCGAGAACGTCCACACCAGCCGGATCGTTCTCCGCAAGGGCAAACGGTTCGCCACCCACGGGGGAGTCGAGGGGGTCAAGTTCGTGTCGGTTGACGGCAATCCGGGTCTCTTGGTCATATCGGAGACCATGCGGGCAAGCCAGGCTTACGACGAGGGTCGCATCAAGCACATCGCGTTGGCTGTCGAGACGGCCATGGCCGGCGTCGACGGGGCGTCGACGGGCTATGAGTACTTGCGGCGGGTGGTAGTCGACCAGGAACAGGCAGGCGCCCACTACCTGGATGTGAACGTCGACGAGATATCACTCAAACTCGTGGAGCAGCGCAAGGCCATGGAGTGGCTGGTCGGCTACGTTCGGTCGTTGACGACGCTTCCGATCTCGGTTGACTCCTCCGACATCACCGTCATAGAGACCGGTCTGGCCGTAGCCACCGGGACCGGGGATGGGCGACCGATGCTCAACTCGGCTTCTCTGGAACGGGCCGAGGCCGTCGAACTGGCCGTCGAGTACGGAGCGAGGGTGATAGTCACGGCCGCCGGCGGCGCCGGGATGCCGTCGGACGCCGCCGAGCGGATCGACAACGCGTCGCGGATGGTGGAGGCGGCCCTCGGGGTGGGAGTCGCCATAGGAGACATCTTCGTTGATCCGCTGGTGTTCCCCATATCGGTGGATGGGGCCTTCGGGTTGCACACCCTCGACGCCATCCGCGAGATCCGGCGCCGCTTCGGCCCCGAGATCCACATCACGGGAGGTATGAGCAATGTCTCCTTCGGCATTCCTGCACGTAAGTTGATGAACACCGTGTTCATCAACCTGGCGGTCGAGGCCGGAGCTGACAGCGGCATCATCGACCCGGTCATGAACCCACTCTCCGCCGTGTTCGCCGCCGACCGGGACTCGGCGCCCTACCGGATGGCCGAGGACGCTCTGCTGGGCCGGGACGAGCACTGCATGAACTACATCAGAGCATGGCGCAAAGGCGCTCTCAACCCGTGATCGAAGGCGCCGGGTTCGGGAGGCTCTGAGACGGGCCAGCGCTCCGGAGGGTTTCTCCTGTGGTCACGACCGAGTAGGGTGTCCCAGCCGTCAGGGCCGGGACACCTCTCGGACAAGTCCCTACTTGGCCGGTATCTTCAGCACCCAGCCAATGCGGATGAGGTCCGGGCTGGTTAGGGCCCGACCGTCGGCCTGGGTCACTCCTCGGTTGAGTTCGAATATCTCCATCCAGCGGTTCTCGTCGCCCAGATGCGTCATGGCGATCCTGCGCAGGTAGTCACCCGCCATGACCGTGATCTCGAATGTCTCGGGCTCCGGTTCCAGGGCGACGATACGGCCGGCTCCGTCTGTCGGATAGGCCGCGGCGGTGATGGTTCCTCCCAGGTCGATCGAGATGTAGTTGGCCAGGGCCTGCTGGTAGCTCACGCCCAGCTTGGTGAACTCGATGTCCGCCAGCGGGTAGCAGTCCCCGCCGTTGGCGAGGAAGTCGATGGTCGCCAGCACCAACGGGTCACCCGGGACAACCTGCCCGTCGCTCACGATGACGGTGCCGTCGTCCAGTACCACCTCCCGCACCCGCCCGCCGGGGTCACCGCTCAGCGAGCAGTCGCCGTCCCGGGCGATCTCCCTCGCCGGGGCGGACGGGTCGTAGGTCAGTGTGAACCCCGAGACCTGGGCGAAATGGCCCCCGGCGCGGGGTATCCGGTCCACTGCCTGCTCCAGCAGCACCCAGAAGGTCTCACGTGGGACCTCGCCGACCACCACGAAGTTCCTGAACGGGGCGACGTCCCAGGTGTCTCCGGTGGTGATATCCCCAGCGGGGATCACCGAGTCGTTGCGGATCCCTCCTCCGTTCTGGACGGCCACGTCCGGCGGCGCGATCCCGAAGTCGCCGGCCAGGTTAGCGGCGGCGGCCCGCAGGGCGTCCGCCATCAGGTTGCCCTCGTTGGTGGCCCTGGTGCGGACTCCCGAACGGCGCCCGTCCAGTTCGACCTGGCTGGCGCCGATCACCTCTGCGTCGATGAGACCCACCGCCTCGGTCAGTGGCTCGATCACGTCTGCCTGAACCGTCGGGTCCGGTTCCACGTCGAAACCAACCCCGACCGAGCGGCCCTCCGCCGCCGTGACGTTGCCGTCGGCGTCGAACGTCACGTTCAGTTCCCCGATGCAGCGGTACCCGCCGGGAGCGGTGATGACCGGCACCGTGGCGCCCGAGGCATCGGTGGCTTCGATGGGGTAGGGCGCCACCGCCTCCGCTTCGGGAAGACAGGTGTCGCCGTCGTTGCGGAGCAGGTCGTCCCCACCTCCGGCGATCACGACATCCACGCCCGAGAGGCTCTCGACCAACTGGATCTCCTCCGCCACGTCCTGGAGGTGGCTGACCAGAATGATCTTGTTCACGCCCCGGCCGGTCAGGCTCTCGACCTCCGCCAACACTGCTGGCAACACCGGTGACACCACGGCGTTGCGAGGGGTGGAGATGTTGGGCAGCATCGGGGTGACCGCTCCGATCACGCCGATGAGCTCGCCCCCGGTCTCTATGACCGTGCTGGCGGCGATCAGGCCCTGATCTACCAACGCCTGCAGGGCAGGTTCGCCCGAGAAGTCCATGTTGGCGGAGAGGAATGGAACCGGCGGGGAGAACCCGGTCACGAACCGGGCGGTCACCTCGGGTCCCAGGTCGAAGTCGTGGTTGCCCAGGGCCATCGCGTCATAGATTCCGCTCAGAGCTATCGAGTCGTAGAGAGGACCCTCTCGGCCCAGGGAGACCCCCAACTCCTGAGAAGCCAGGAAGTTGTCGCCCGAGGTCAGGGTCACCAGGCCCGTGCCGGAGGCGCCGGCCTGGAGTTGCTTCATCAGGGCGACGAAACGGGCCACTCCCGGATCGGCGTTCCCGTCGGGGAGGAGCTTGGACTCCCCGTCGTTGTTGTGCAGGATGGTGAGGGTGAATCCTCCACCGTCATCGGTGTCCTGGGCGCCTGCGGGTACCGACACCAGAATCCCGGTCATCAGCACCAAGGCGAATAGGACGACGAACCGCCGTCCGGGCTTGGTGTTTGCCATGCTCGCTCCCTGTAGGTTTGTTTGCGTCAGGAGTGAGGATATATGGCTGCCAGGCGCTCCGATCCTCCACCGGTGGGCTGGGCCTCAGGGATTGATGTGACCCGGGATGGGCAAGATCCCAGCAGCAGGCGCTAAGTGGCGGAAGCCTGGGTCTCGGTGACGTTGCGGGGAGGACCGTTTGGAGAGACGAGTTTGCCTCCCGGTCCTTCCGCGACTTGTCCCTTGTCGTAAACAACGCGGCCCCGAGACAGCGTAGTGAGGATCCGACCGGAGAACTCCAGTCCGTCATACGCTTTGCCGCTTCCACCGGATCGGCTGAGGAACCGGGAGGAGTGGGCGGTGATCCGCGCCTCGGGATCCACCAACACCAAGTCGGCTTCCGACCCGGGAGAGATCGTCCCCTTGCGGGGATAGATGCCGAACAGCTTGGCGGGATTGGCGGTCATCACCTCCACGGCCCTGGTCAGGGGAAGCCTTCCCGAGAGACCGGCGTCGATCATCGTCGGGACCAGCATCTCCAGGGAGGGGATCCCCTGCCCGGTGGTGGCGAAGTCGGCGGCCGCCTTCTCCTCGGGCGTGAACGGGGCGTGGTCGGAGGCCACCACCGACAGCGACCCTCTGGTCAACGCTTCCCACAAATACGCAACATCCTCCGGGGGACGAAGCGGCGGAGCCACTTTCACGAAATTGCCGAGCCGGGGGATCAGCGACTCATCGAACAGCAGATAGTGAGGGCAGGACTCGGCGGAAAGGTCGACTCCCAACGCTTGGGCTGCTTCTACTTCCTCCGTGGCCATTCGGGAGGTGATGTGGACGATGTGGGCGGGTATGCCGAGGTCCCGGATGGCGGTGGCCACCAGGCCTACCGCCGCCGCCTCCACCATGGGAGGACGGGAGGGATGACCGAACCGGTCCGGGTCGAGGCTGAAGCGCTCGATGAACTGCTGGCTCTCGGCGTGCACCGCGCAACGCAGGCCGGTGGCGCCCACGGTCCGCAGGCAATCGTAGATCTCTTCGGGCCCCGACGCCCACAGGCCCTCAAAGTCCACCATCCGGTGGGCCGGTGGGGTGTGGGTGAAGAGCTTGAATCCGATCGCCCCGCATTCGGCCATCGCCTCCGCCCGGGCGGGGTCCGTTGTTCCGGCTCCCCCGTACAGGGCGAAGTCGACCAGGCTTTCGGATTCTCCCAGCCCCCGCCGAAGCTCAAAGGCCTCGGGAGTGCTGCATGGCGGGTTGGAGATCGGCATCTCGAACAGCGTGGTAACGCCGGCCGAGGCGGCGGCCCGCGACTCCGACTCGAAGGTGGCCCGCTCGGGGTTGCTGGGCGCCCGGCAGTGGAAATGGGCATCCACCGCGCCGGGAATCACCAGCAGCCCCGAGGCGTCGATCTCGCGCCGGGCCGCGCCCAGACCACCGGTCGGGGAGATCTCGGTGATGAGCTCGCCTTCCACTCCGACATCAGCCGGACGTGAACGGCCGTCGCTCACCACCGTCCCCCCGACGATTCTCAGATCAAGCACTGATCTTTCTTATGTTTTCCTTGGCGAGCTTGGGCTAGGCCAGGCGATACTCGAGCTGCGGGCTGGGCCCCCAGTGGCTCTTCATGTCGCCCACATCCTTGCCGGCCTGGGCGTAGCCGCCCTCCGACGAGATGGCCAGCATTCCCCGGACATAGACCTTCTTGATGTCGGCCACGGCATCCAGGTCGGCGAGCGGATCGCCTCCCAGAGCCACGATGTCGGCGATCTTGCCCGGCTCCACTCTGCCCAGATCCTCTTCGAGTCCCAGCACCACCATGGCGCGTTGGGTGGCCGCGTTGAGGACGTCCCTGGCGTCGGGGCACACCCCGATCTTCACCATGAACTTCATCTCTTCGGCGATGGCGTAGTGGGGCACCGCCGGGCTTCCGGCGTCCGTGCCGAAGATGATCCGTCCACCGGCCTTGGCAAAGTTGATGTTGCCTTCGAACCGGGGCATGTCGTTCATGCTCGCTTTGCGTGCCGCAAGGTCGGTTTCGCTCATTCCGTACAGGTGGCCGAACAGGGCCTGCTGCACATTGGGGGAGTAGGTGGTGACGATGGGAATGTCCTTCTCCACCAGCTTTTCGATGGTCTTCATCGTCATCTGGCCACCGTGCTCCACGCAGTCCACCCCGGCGTCCACCACCCGTGAGATGGCGAGGTCGAAGGTGGCGTGAGCGGTTACCTTCATGTTGTTCTGATGTGCCTCTTCGCACATTGCTTGCAACTCTTCGAAGGTGAACTGCTCTCTCACGTGGGAGCCCATGATCTTGATCCACTTGGCGCCGGCCTTGAACTGCTCTCTAATGGCCTGGCGAACCCCGTAGATGCCGTCGGCTTCCCGGCAGACCCACCAGGTGTGGCCGCCGGTGGTGCAGATTGCCCGCCCGTTGGGAAACAGGCGGATCCAGGGCGCCCAGCCGTTGTCGATGGCGTACTTTGCATCGACGTTGGCGTTGTTCATGCCCAGGTCGCGGATGGTCGTGACCCCCGCGGAGAGGGTGCGGTGGATGTTCATGATCGCCTTCATGGCGTTGACGGCGGGGGACTCGTAGCCCTGCATCTCCAGGTCGTGGGTGCCGTCCCAGCCCAGGTGAACGTGTAGGTTCGCCAGGCCCGGGATGAGCCACATGCCGGACACGTCCACGACGTTGTCACCCGGCTGGGGGTCTGAGGCGCCCACCGCCACGATCCGCTCGGCTTCGATAGTTACGTCCTGTTGCTGGGAAGGCGAGTCATCGTCGAGATTGACTACGACGCCACCTTTGAGAATTGTTCTCACGGGTTGGTTCCTTTCTATATCGTGGTCAGATTCTTCCATGGCGCCGTAGGGCGGTCCCCACCGCGGCCAGGTTGGTAAGGGTCAGTTCCGAGTAGTTGCGGGAGATCATCACTCCTCCCGCTCCGCCTGCCAGCGAAGCGTCCACCATGTCCTCCACATCGGGGGGATTGATGGCGCGGTCCACCGTCTCCACACCCAGCCCGATGCCGGGATAGACCTGGACGTCCGGACCGACCGCCTCCACGTGGCGCCTGGTGAACTCTTTGACGTACTCAGGGCTGAATCCTGCGGCCGGGAGGTCCTCGTAGGGAGCCTCGTCCAAGCCGAGGATCTTATAGAGGATCGGCGTCCACTCCGACGGCGAGGCGTCGCCCAAGATGGTCTGACACATCTTGTTGACGAAACTGACGAACCGCGCACCGCCCGGTGCGTTGTAGAACACCGGCTTCAGCCAGTCGGCGTACAGCTTGTACTCGGCCGGATCGAAGGCCGCCCGGAGCAGGGGGTTGAACGTGTTGATCATCTGCCAGATCCCGAAGCCCACCTGGTACTGGGGGCCGAAGAAACGGATCTGTCCGGAGATCTCCCGGTAGAGGCCCTTGTGTCCTTCCCACCAGAGCTTCTGCCATTGCAGGACCTCGGGGTACTCGAAGAGGTGGCGGAGGAAAGTGATCAGCTTGCCGTCGGGTGGCTCATGGCCGCCTCGCACCGCGGTGAGATAGTCATAGATCCGCCGGTAACCCTCGGCAGCCCGTCCGGCGTCGACGTTCCGGCGGTGGGCCTCCGAGCGGCAATGGACGCAGAAGCAGGTGGGCACTTCTGCCGAGACGATCATCGACGAGAGCGGGTCCTCACGCTCGATGCCCCACATCACACCGTTCAGGTCGTACTCGTTCAGCCAGTTGTCGATAACTCCGAACCACCAGTTCTTGTAGTTGGGGTTGTAGAAGCAGGGGCGGGTGTCCTTGCGGCCCCACGCGTCGATCTCCAGCACCTGGGAGAATCCCGGCTGCCAGAGAGGCTTGGGTCTGGCGTGAGCGGTCTCGCAGTAGTAGGTGAAGACCTCCATGCCCCTTTCCTTAGCGGCCGGGATCACGTCTCCAATGATGTCCCAGCCCTCGTAGAGAGGATCGGGAGCGGTGAAGTCCTTGATCGTGGTGCCGTGGTAGTACTTGGGATTGGGCGGGAAGAATGCCCCGCCCTGCAGGTTGTCGGGTTCCTGCCCACCGTGGTCGGGATAGTCACCGCTGCCGGAGCGCCCAGCGTTACCCCGCGCCCATGAGAGCGCGGAGATGAAGATGGCGTTCACGCCGGCCAGGTTCGTGAAGATGTCGAGGGTCTCCTCAACTCCTTCGTCGATGAAGCTGATTCCCCCCACCTGCATGCCGACAAAAGTCTTCTCGCTCATCCTGGTACTCCGTTCCTTCGGCGGATGACCCTTCCGGCGGACCCCAGTTCCAGGGCCACCGTGTCGCCGGCGGGCGTACCGGCGGTGTGGGGGGTCATCAGCAGGTTGGGGGTGTCCCGGAGAGGACTGTCCGGGAGGATGGGCTCCCACCAGAACACGTCGAGGGCGGCGCCCGCCAGGTGCCCGCTGTGAAGCGCGGCCATCAGGGCGTCCTCGTCCACCAGGCGCCCGCGGGCGGTGTTGACGAAGAACGAGCCTTCGGGCATCAGGGCGAACTCTCTGGCGCCCATCATCTTCTCGGTCTCGGGGGTGAACTTGTTGTGGAGCGAGACGCAGTGTGACTCGGCAAGGAGTTCGTCGAAGGGGAGGTAACGGATCCCCAACTCGGCCTCTTCCTGGGGCAAGAACCTGTTTCGCTTGTAGTACACGACATCACACCCGAACGCCACCAACAGTTTGGCCGCAACCCGTCCGATCCCGCCGACGCCGACCAACCCGACGGTCTTACCCAGGACGGCCTCGAACAGTTCCAGGCCCACCCAGTTGTAGGAGTAGTTGATCTGGTCGGTGACGAAGGGTTCCATTCCTTCCACGATCACCCCGTCCATGAGACGCTGGTAACCGGTGGGCAGGCGTTTGAAGAGGGCCAGGATCATCATCACGGCGTGCTCGGCAACGCTGGTCGGCCCGGGGGACACGACGCCTTCGGTCCACACTCCCAGGGAGGCGCAGACCTCTGGGGAAACACTGGCGCCCCCCGAGTCGATGGTGACCACTCCCCGGAGAGAGGAGAGGCCGGCCAGTTGGTCGTCGTCGAGGCTCGTCTCCCGAAGCACCAGGTAGTCGGCCTGGCCGATGGTCCCCGAGGAAAGAGCGTCGGCAAGGACCGTCGCCCCGTCGGGGAGAGCCTGTTGGAGGGCCGCCACCTGGGCGGATGTGAACTCTTCGACGATTGCTACTGAGGGTCCGGTCACTTGCCGGCCAGACAGTCGTTCCACAGCTGCGTGAACTTCTCCATGGCCAGGGCCAGTTCATCGCGTGGAGCCAGATAGGAGATGCGGATGTACTTGGCCGCACCCTTGGAGAAGGCCCTGCCGGGGGAGAAGATGATCCCGTAGTCGGTTGCCTTGGCGGCGAACTCCCCCGCATCCATTCCCGATCCGGACACGTTGGCGAAGAAGTAGAACCCGCCCTGGGGCTCTCCGTAGGTGACCCCCAGCTTGTCGAAGGTGTCCCTCATCATCTGCCGGCGGTGGTGGTACTCCTCCATCATCTCCTCCAGGAAGTCCTGGGGGCCGTCTAGGGCAGCCAGGGCGGCGTGCTGGGAGGGCAGGTTGGTGGAGATGCTGAGGGAGTGGCGCGGCTCGGTGGCGGCCAGGATGTAATCGGCCGGTCCGGCCATGTATCCAACCCGGAACCCGGTCATGCTGTAGGCCTTGGAGAAACCGTTGATGGTGATGGTCCGCTCCCACATGTCCGGCAGGGTGGCGAAGCTGACGTGCTCGAAGCCGTCGTAGACCACCTTCTCGTACAGTTCGTCGGAGATGACCACCAGGTCCGGATGGTTCCGCACCAGTTCCGCGATCCCCTCGAGGGTCTCACGGGTGAGCACCCCGGCGGTGGGGTTGTTGGGAGTCACCAGTACCAGCACCTTGGAGCGGTCGGTGATGCACGACTCGATGATCTCGGGATTCAGCTCGAAGTTGTCTTCCTCCACCGTGGGCACGTAGACGGGCTTGCCCCCGGCCATGGTGATGTTGGTCGGATAGGCCATGTAGTGGGGATTGGCGAGGAGGACCTCGTCGCCGGGGTCGAGAAGGGTCTGGAGGCTGACGGCCATCGACTCTTGGGCGCCGGCGGTGACCAGGATCTCGCTCTCGGGGTTGTACACCAGTCCGTTGTCCCTCTTGAACTTGCGGGCGATGGCCTCGCGCAGCTCGATCATTCCCCCCGGCGGGGTGTAGCCGATGTGGCCGGTGTCCAGGCATCGCTTGGCGGCATCGATGATGTGGGCTGGAGTCGGGATGTCCGGCTCCCCCCTCACCAGGCGGATGACGTTCTCCCGCTGCGACGCTTCCCGCACTATCCGCAGGTATGGGGACTCCTGGCCCTCGCGGATTCGCAGGATGCGTTCGGCAACCGCGTTTCTTAGTTTCGTTTGGCTCATTGAAACTCCATCTCTAATTAGGTCGGGTGTGGGTGAGGTTCACGAAGGATCGAGGTGTTTGTGGGAGCTCAGCCTCCCAACTCGGCATAGCGGCGCATGCCGTCGGCTATGCCCATCGGGTTCCAGCCGAGTTCTGCCCGGGCCTTGTCGCAGGAGATGGTGGTGGGCCGGTCGGGTGTGGCGTCCACCAGCATCTCGGCGCTTTCGTCCACAACGACTCCGAAGGCGTCCTGGGCCGCCGCCAGCACATCGCTGAAGGGTATGGCCTCTCCGGAGGAGAAGGCGAACGAACGGCTACCCATGGTCCCGGAGTAGAAACGGTGTGCTGCCTCGGCGACGTCGTCCACGAATACCCAGTCGCAGCGGTCTTCCAGGCCTATGACCCGAACCGGCGCCCCGTCCAAGGCGGCGTCGGCCAACTGTTTTGCCTGGGTGACGAACGGACGGGTATCGCGGAACTCCTCGGCCGGGCCGTACATGGAAGTGGGACGGATGGCGCCGGCGTCGAACCCGAACATCACGGCGTACCGGTAGAGCATGATCTCGGCGGCAATCTTGGCCGAGCCGTACAGGGAGAAGCCGCCGTCGGCGTCGTCTTCGGTGAGAACTTCCTCTTTGGACTGGTTATAGACGCCGGCCGACGAGATGAAGAGAAACTTGCCCAGTTGCTCTTTTCGGGCGAACTCCAGGGCGTTGAGGGTCCCGATCAGGTTGACTGAAACCAGGCCGGCGGGGTTGCCAAACGCCTCTTGCACGCTGGGAGTCAGGGCCGCAGCCTGGACAATCCCGTCCACCGGCCCTGTCACCTCCGTGGACCAGGCATCCGGGTCGGCGACGTCCAGGACCACGTATTCGAGGCGGTCGCTGGGAGTATCCGAACGGGGAACGAACTGATCGGGCGGAAGGATGTCCGCGGCAATTACATGATCCCCACCCCGGGCGAAGGCCCGGACCAGCGCTCTGCCGAAGAACCCTGCTGCTCCAGTCACCAATACTCTCATCTCTCTGTGTTCATCCCTTCTCCTGCGCGGGTGCGCGGGTTCGTAATCGCTCTAACCGGGAATCGGGCCCAAGGGGCGCGATCGCCGGACTGTGCTAAATATACTTACTAAAACTTGGAGTCGCGCTATTGCAGCGAGAGACTTTGTTGCGTACCAGCCAGCTAAATCCAGGAAGGCGAGAGACTTGAATCTGCACGATCCCTTTTACGACCTGTTCCCCCGGCCCTCCTTCGAATCCATCGCTCCTGGAAGGACCGCCCTCCTCACTATCGACCTTCAGTACCTGGATGCGCATGCCGACGGGTGGATAGGACGGATCGCCACTGAAGCCGGTAAGCCCGAGATAATGCAGGAGCGATGGGACAACATCAACGCCATCCTGCCCAGTGTCAGAAGATGCCAGGACGCCTTCCGGGCGGCCGGCGAGGAAGTCATCCATGTCCGGGTGGCGTATCGCACCGACGACGGGCGGGACGCCGGGAAGGCATTCATGCCGGACGCCGATATCGAGCCGGTGCCCCGTGAAGGGTGGGACGACGATCTCCTGCCGGAGGTGGCGGAACAGGGCGACGAGATGATCTTCTCCAAGACCTCCGCCAGCGTCTTCAATTCCACGGATATCGACAAAGTCCTCAAGCGCATGGGGATCACCCACCTGGTCATCACCGGAATAGTGACCGAGGGTTGCGTCGAACTCTCCGCCCGCGACGCGGCCGACCGCGGCTACACGGTGTCGCTGGTAAACGACGCCTGCACCTCTTCAACCAAGGAGCTTCACGACAACGCTCTCGTCAGGATGACCGACGGGGGGTTCATCGCCTCCCGGACCACCGACGAGATATGCGGGGAGCTTGAAAACCTGTAATAATCCGCCGCCTAACCCCTGGCGTCCAAGAACCGGCGCCGGCTGACGAAGGAGCGAAGAAGAAATGGCAGAAGGAACCGTTACCCATATTTCCTCTCCCGCCGAGCGGGAAAGGCGTTATCGAGTACTGCGCGAGGCCATGGCCGCAGAGGGCATGGACGCGTTGATCATCTACAGCCGCGCCGATGAGTTCATGAGAGGCCGCATCCAGTACGTGAGCGATGCCTTCCAGTGGGCCGGATGGGGGATCATCGTGCTTCTCCCCAAGGGCGATGGCATCTACGTCGGCGATCCCCTGTGGGGTGGGGGACGGGTGGCCCTGGCCGGCTGGGTCGATGACATTCGGGCAACCCAGCACCCCGATACCGAGATCGCCGGCATTCTCTCCGACCACGGTTACACCAGCGGCAAACTCGGAGTGGTGGGTTTGGCCGACATCGTCACCTACGCGCACATGCGGTCCTTCCAGAAGACGCTCAGCAATTTCACATTGGTGGACGCCACCGACCTCTTCGACGACATCCGCGCCGTCAAGAGCCCCGAGGAGATGGAGAACCTGCGGGAGACCTCGCGGATCCTCAAGCAGGTGTTCAACAGCCTCGAAGCCCACCTGCGTCCCGGGGTCCTTGAGATCGACGCGATGGCCGAGGCCGAGCGACTGGTTCGCCAGTATGGCTGCCTGACCGGGATTGCCCAGATCGCCCGCCCGCCCTTCAAGTCCTACACTTTCGGGATGTTCGCCGAGATAGATCGCAAGGACATCATCTCCATAGACCTGGAGTGGGGAGGCCCCTCCGGCTATTGGCTGGAGTTGCGACGCAATTACAGCTTCGGAGAGCCCTCCGACCAGGTCAAACGCTTCTTCGAGTACCGGTTGGAGTGCTTGGACGCCTGCATAAATGCGATGAAGACCGGCAACTCCTCCGACGACGTACTGGTGGCCCGCGACCGGGTGAACGACAAGTACGGCTATGGCGGACGTGAGTCGGTGGGCTACACCGCCCACGGCATCGGTCTGGACTCCCTGGAGCCCCCATGGTCGCCGGGGAAGGAGCGGATCATGGAGACCGACATGGTGATCAATCTCCATCCCCACATGAGCTTCAGCGATCCGGCCGAGGCCCTGGCGGTTTCGGGCATCTCGCTCTCCGACAACATCCGGGTGACTCCCACCGGAGGCGAGCGGCTTACCGAGTGGACAGACGAACTGGTAGACCTGGATGCCTAACCGAGCGGCACTGGTGGTGTCGCCCGGGCAGATCGAGATCACCGAGATCGAGATCGGTCCTCCCCGCGAGCGGGAGGTGATCCTGCGGATGGAGGCGGCCGGGGTGTGCGCCACCGACTACAAGGTGGCGGCGGGCCGCCATGGCCCGCGGATGTCTCGCTTTCCCATGCTGCTGGGCCATGAAGGAGCAGGGGTGGTTGAGGAAGTGGGTCCGGGAGTGACCCACCTGAAGGTGGGCGACCGGGTGGCGACCGGATGCCGGGTTCAGTGCGGCGCCTGCTCGATGTGCCGGCGCAACGACCCGAGACGGTGCCGGGATTCCTCGCCCCGGGCCCCTCAGGTCACGCTGGCCTCCGACGGTTCGGCTGTGGAGGTGCCCATGGGTCTCGGGATGTACGCCGAGCGCATCGCAGTGGACGCCATGGCCACGTTCCCGGTCTCCGACGGGATGCCCATGACTTCGGCCTCGCTTCTCGGATGCGCGGTGATGACCGGGGCGGGCGCAGTCTTCAACATCGCCAAGGTGTGGCCGGGGGCCACCACCGCGGTGATCGGGTGCGGCGGCA
This sequence comes from Acidimicrobiia bacterium, assembly GCA_965209025.1. Lineage (GTDB taxonomy): Bacteria > Actinomycetota > Acidimicrobiia > Spongiisociales > ZC4RG35 > Bin76. The sequence continues at coordinate 296,574 of CBDBPZ010000002.1, forward strand.
TCGGGCTATCTGCTGTGCAGGGCGCCCGGATCGCCAACGCCTCCAAGGTGATCGCGGTGGACCTGTCCGATCAGAAGCTCGAATGGGCACGGGCGCTGGGCGCCACAGACGTGGTGAACGCGGCCTCCGAAGACCCTGTGGAAGCGGTACGCCGGATTACCGGTGGCGCCGGGGTGGACTTCTCCTTCGAGGCGGTGGGCGCCAAGGTCTGCGTGGAACAGTGCATAGAGATGCTGGCCCACGGGGGGACCGCCACCCTGATCGGGGGCAACCCACCCGGGGTGATGGCCTCTTTCGATCCGGCGGCCTTCTCCCGCAGCGCCCTGACGCTGCAGAACACCCACGGCGGCGGCGGAATCCCCGCCCATGACTTTCCAGTGTTGGACTCCCTCTATCAGCAGGGAAGCCTCGATCTGGATTACATGGTCACCCACACCGTCCCCCTGACCCAGGCCGCACAGGGCTTCCGCAACCTGGAAGCGGGCTCGGCGATCCGGACCGTGGTTGTCCCCGACTGAGCTTTCCACCTACCGACAGGAGTAGCTGTATAGAAATCGAGCGAAGAATCCGGCCGGATCGAACGAGCCTCCCGAGCCCCACTCCCATGTGGTACGCAGAGGAGGCACTGTAAGTCCGGCCGGCGAGTGGCGAGATATGTGAGGAGCTTGAGCGTCCGCAATCCTCCGCCGGCCCCCGGTTGGCGTGGAGTGGACGCCTGGCTACAAAGGAGTTGAATAAACATGGCAAAGGGACCTATAAGCCATATTTCCTCTCCCGCTGAGCGGGCGAGACGTTACAAAGCGCTGCGCGAGGCCATGGCCGGAGCGGGGATCGACGCCCTGGTCATCTACTGTCGCGGCGACGACTTCATGCGAGGCCGCGTCCAGTACGTGAGCGACATCTGGCAGGCAGCCGGATGGGGGATCGTGGTGCTTCCCGCCAAGGGTGAGCCCTCCTACATAGGCGATCCTCTGTGGGGAGGCAAACGCATGGCGATGATGGTGAACTGGATTCAGGACGCCCGGCACACCCAAACCCCCGAAGTGGAGATCGCCGGGATTCTCTCCGACCAAGGCTATTCGAACGGAACGATCGGGATGGCGGGGCTTGCGGACATCACCACCTATGCGCTCATGAGCGGTCTGGGAAAGTTGGCGCCCGGCGCCACCCTGGTGGACGCCACCGACCTCTTCGACGACGTCCGCATCAAAAAGAGCCCCGAGGAGATCGAGAACCACCGGGAGACCTCGAGGATTCTTGAGCAGGTGTTCCGCAGCCTCGAGGCCCACATACGCCCCGGGGCCCTCGACATCGACGTCATGGCCGAGGCTCACCGGCTGGTCCGCCAGTATGGCTGTCTGACCGGGATCGCCCAGACCGGCCGTACCTCCCCCAGGGCCCTTACCGAGGGGAGGCACGCCCCGTACGAACGGGGCGAATACCTCTCCATAGACCTGGAGTGGCAAGGCCCATCCGGATACTGGTTGGAGTTGAGACGCAATTACTGCTTCGGGAAGCCCTCCGATGAGGCCAAGCGCTTCTGGGAAATTCGATGTGAGGTTTTCCAGGCTTGCATAGACGCGATGAAGAGCGGTGACTCCTCCGATGACGTCCTGGCGGCCCGCGACCGGGTCAACGACAAGTACGGCCTCGGCGGCCGGGAGTTGGTGTCTTACAGCGCCCACGGTCTCGGCACGGACTCCCTGGAGCCCCCGTGGTCGCCGGGGAAGGAGCGGATCATGGAGACCGACATGATTATCAATCTCCATCCGCACTCGACCTTCAGCGATCCTGCCGCCTACCAGTCTGTGTCCGCTCTCTCGCTTGCAGACAACATCCGGGTGACTCCCACCGGCGGCGAGCGCCTCACGTACGCCGAAGACGTACTCGTCAACCTGGATGACTGAGGGAGCGCCACCGTTGGCGGTGTCGCCCGACCCGGTTGACATCATCGGGAAAGCGCACCGGCGCACGGCTCGTCCTGATACGAAGGAAACTCCGGGGTGAACATCGAGGCCATCAACCCCGACGGCCTATCCGAGCCTCCCGAGCCCTACTCACACGCCGTCCGGGCGGGCGCCACCGTCTACCTGGCCGGTCAGGTGGCGTTCGACTCCTCGGGAGAGATCGTGGGCGAGACCACCGGAGAGCAGGCCGAACAGATCTGGGGCAATATCGCCGAAATCTTGGAGGCCTGCGGAGGGTCGGTGGCCAACATCGTGAAGATCACCTACTTCTGCCAGGACATCCGGGAGCTCCCCGAGGAGATGGAGGTGCGCCGTCGCGTGTTCGACGGGGGTCCCTATCCGGCGGTCACCGCCTGCCAGGCGGCTGCCCTGGGCCTCCCTGGGCTCAAACTCGAGGTGGACGTCATCGCTGTCATTCCACAGTGAGCACCCTCGGTCCCGAAGAGGTGGACGCCATGCTTTCGGCGGTCGGGTTGAATCCTGACGACTGGGAATCGGCGGAGTTGGCCGACATGCTTGAGAGCCAGAAGGCCGGGATTGACTCCCTACGGGAGCATTTGGCCCACGCGGACGAGCCTGCATTGAAGTTCGACCCGCGATGCGAGTGAACACTCCCGGTGTCATAGCAGCGCTTGGCCGACAGATTCGGTCCGGTGAGGTGTCGGCCCGGGAGGTTGCCGATCGGTCACTGGCGGCCGCGGAGGACCTCAACCCGCAGTTGCAAGCCTTTGTGGTCATCGACCATCAGGGCGCCCGGGAAGCCGCCGATCAGGTTGACCGTCAACTTGCCGGTGGGATCGACCCGGGTCCGCTGGCAGGCGTCCCGGTGGGCGTGAAAGACATTATCGACATGGCCGGACATCCCACTCGTTGCGGCTCTCCCGCCTACTCGGATGTGCAGCCCGCCGAGCGTGACGCACCGGTGGTGGAACGCCTCCGAGCGGCGGGGGCAGTGATCGTGGGCAAGACCACCACCCACGAGTTGGCGTGCGGGGTTGAATCCCCTCCGGCCTCCAACCCCTGGGACACCGGCCGCATCCCCGGTGGTTCCAGCGGAGGTTCGGGAGCGGCGGTGTCGGCGGGCATCACGGCCGCGGCTCTAGGGAGCGACACCGGCGGTTCGATCCGTATCCCCGCCTCCGTGTGCGGGACAGCCGGACTGAAGGGAACCTACGGAAGAGTTCCCCGCAGCGGTGTGGCCGCCCTCAGTTGGTCCCTCGACCACATCGGACCGTTGGCGCCCACCCCTGCCGACTGCATCCTGGTCCAGTCGGTGATCTCAGGTTTCCACCCTTCCGACCCCACCACCCTGGGCGACCGACCCCCTGACGGTTATCCCGTCTCGGACGCCGGATTGGAAGGCGTGAAGCTGGGTGTCATCGAGCGTTACCGGGGCCCGCTGATCCAACCGGCGGTGGGCGAGGCTTTCGAAGCGGCGGTCGGGGTGCTGACCGACTTGGGGGCGGAGGTCATGCCGGTCGAGATCCAGGAACTCGACATGGTGATGGAGGTGGAATACGCGGTGTTCAGCGCCGAAGGCGCCGCCTATCACCAGAGGCTGTTGGCAGAAGCCCCGCACTTGATCGATTCCTCCATAAGGGCACTCTTGGCGACCGGGCTGATGATGCCCAGCGAGCGTTACCTGACGGCTCTGCGGGCACGGGAGCGCGTCCGGCGGGGAGTGCGGGAGTGCTTTGAAGCGAACCGCCTCACCGGGATGGTCACCCCCACCCTTGCGGCCACCGCCGCTCTGAAGGACCAGGACTCCTTCGACTACGGAGGGCCGAGCGAGGATGTGATCTCGGCCTATGTGCGGACCACCGCCCCCTGGAACCTGACCGGCCTTCCCGCCTTGTCCGTCCCGTGCGGGTTCGATACCACCGGGCTCCCCATCGGACTGCAGGTCATCGGCCGCCCTTTGGCGGAGACCGAGATCTCCCGCATCGGACAGGCCTACCACACTGCTGCCGGCTGGGACCTGGTCCCTCCCATCTCCGTCGGCGGACCTGCCTTATAGAGGTACGCTCTCTCACCAAGCAATGGAGATGCCAGATTTTCGACCGCTTGGCACCGGAGAGGTCGTCCGTTTCTCATGGGACCTCTACAAGCGGCGGTTCGGGTCGCTGATCGGGGTGAGCCTCACCCTGTTGGCCATTCCCTCCCTTCTCCAGTGGCTTCCCGGCGTCGGCTTGATGATGAGCATCCTGCTGCTGTTTGCGGAACTTCTGGCCATCGGGGCTTTCATACGGATCGTGGCCTCCCACTGTGTCGGCCTTCACTTCTCGGCGGCCGAAGCGATCCGGATGGCCTGGAGACAGTACGGGAACATGCTCCTGATGGTGGTGGTCTTCGCGTTGGCCGTAGCCGCGGTGGCCGCCGTCATGACCATGATCGGCTCAGCCATCCTGGCCGTGGTCGCCCCCGGGTTCGCGGCGGAGGTGAGCTCCTACGGCGACGATCCCTTCTCAATGCCAGCCGAGACCCTGCTGCCATTCCTGTTGTGGACCTTCGTGATGGTCCTCCCCGCCATCTGTCTGGCAATGACGTGGTGGGTTGCTCCCATGGGCTTGACGGTGGAGGGTGCGGGCGCCATCCCCAGCCTGGTGCGGTCATGGAAGCTGGTCCTGCCGAATCTGTGGCGAACCATTAAGGTCCTGTTGCTGGCCCTCCTGGTGGTGGCACTGCCATTCTTGGTCATCTACCGGATGCTTCCCTACCACTGGGCGGTCCTGCTTCTCAACGTGTTCGGCCTGCCCTTCTCTTGGGTGGTGGCGACCGTGCTCTACCTGGATCTTCGAGTGAGATCGGAGAATCTAGATCCCGAAGTCTTGCATCAGGAACTGATCGAAGGTTGAGTTGAACCTCGGAAAGATTCTCCAACAGATGATCTTGGGCACGCGGCTCTTCATGCCGGCAATCAGCCTTTTGTGACGATGCCATAGAGGTAATGATGCATAGTGTCATGTATGCGGCGTAAACGGCTCTATTTGGACCCGGACCTTGATGAGGCTCTGTCAGCCGAGGCCACGCGGTTGGGGATATCCCGGTCTGCCTTGGTCCGCGACGCGGTCCGGGCCTCGCTGGAGGCTTACTTCGATACTCCCGGCGACGCAGTTGACGAGCTGATTGGTGGTCTGGACGTCGATCCCGATGACGATCTCGATTCGGTGATATACGCGCCCCAACAAAGCCCCTGAATCCAACGCGCCGCCGTTCCGGGCTTGGTTGTATATCCGCTAGCCGCCTTCGGCAAACTTCACGAGGGTCGTGGCGACTTCCTCCACTTGTGACTCGGTGATCTGGGGGAAGCATGGCAGTCCGAGCATCCGCGAAGCGGTGTACTCCGCGGTCGGCAAGGAGCCCGGTCCGAGTCCCATCCAGCTATAGGCGGGATGGAGATGAAGTGGCGGGTTGTAGATCAGCCGGGCGGGAATGCCCCGTGAGTTCATGTACTCCTGGGCCTCGTCACGATTGTCGAGCATTGCGTTGTAGGCGAAATAGACGTGCTTTGCCCAAGGCTCCTCGTGGGCGGCGGTCACCGGCGTCCCCTCGAAGATCTCCCGGTAGATGGCGGCGGCCCGCCGACGGCCGGCGATCCGGTCGTCCAGGGTGGGGAGTTTGGCTCTGAGGATGGCCGCCTGGATGGTGTCGAGACGCTGATTGAAGCCTTCCTCGAGCACCGTCCACTTGCCACCCGTCAAGTCTCCGGGGAAGCGCGGCACGCGGGGAGCGTGGCCGTAGTTGCGTAGCACGCGGATTCTCTCGGCCATGTCGGGGTCGTTGGAGACGATCATCCCTCCGTCCCCGTATCCTCCCAGGATCTTTCCGGGCGCCACGCTGAAGCACCCGAGCGGGCCGTAGGTCCCCATCCGCCGCCCTTTGTACTCGGACCCGATGGCAAGACAGGCGTCTTCGATCACCGTTATGCCGTGGTGATCGGCGATCTCCATGATGGGATCCATGTCGGCGGGGTGGCCGAACAGGTGCACGGGGAGGATCACCTTGGTGCGGGGAGTGATGTATTGCTCCAGTTTCTCGGGATCCATGTTGAAGGTGTCGGGGGTGGTGTCCGCCAGCACCACCTTGGCGCCGGCATGGGTCACCACCGAAGCGGTTGGATTGTCGGTGTTGGGGACCGTGATCACCTCGTCGCCAGGCTGCAGATCCATCGCCTCCAGGGCGAGATGCAAAGAAGCGGTGCCCGAACCCACTCCCATGGCGAACCGGGCGTTCTGGTACTCGGCGAACGCTTCCTCGAAAGCCTCCAACTCCTCGCCGAGTACGTAGTTGCCGCTGGCCAGTACTCGCATGATCGCCTCGTCGATCTCGGGCTTCAGCGACTGGTATTCGGCGGCCAGATTACTGCTGGGGACTGCCAAGGGGTGCTCCTCTGTCGGTTGGATATGCGAAATGTTAGCCCTGGGCAGGCTGCCCGGGCAGTGAAAAGCACCATGCTCCGCCTGGAACTCCGGGCAGGGAACAAGGAGACGCGGCCATGAGCTCCCTGCCCTACGAAACTCTCCCGGTTCCGAGATCCGTCACCCTATGGCGTCAGGACTTCGATACCCAGGCTCTCGGCGCCGGCGGCCAGTCGCTGGTCATAGGTGACCAGGCCCCGGAGGTCATCTCCCATCTCCATGGCTGCCGCCAGGTGAATGGCATCCAGGCTACGCAGGAGGCGAGGTTCCAGGATCGCCGCCCGCTCACACAGTTCGGTGGACAGGGTAAGGAGCACCAGGGCGTCAAGTATTGCTCTGGCTTGCACCATGAGGTCAGGTGCGGTCCTTCGGGCAACCCTCAACAACTCGGTCCGGAGAAGATCGCTTGAGAAGACCTGGTCCTCGTGAGATTCCAGCCACTTGATCAGTGGGTTCGTGCCTTCTTCTGCGATCAACAGCTTCACGGCCGCAGAGGTGTCCAGGTAATACAATGTCAATACCGCTCGGCGCGACGCATCTCCTCCAGCTCTTCTGACAACGTAGGAGTTCCGGGCCGCGCCTCTGAGGGGGGCGGTAGATCACTGAGCCTCCCGCGGGATTGCCGGGCCCGACCACCCTGGATGAGGGTCTCGATGCGGTTGTTTGGGACCGGTGCCATCTGAGCGACTGGGCGACCTCGAACCGTGATCGTCACGGAGGCGCCTGCCGCAACTCTGGCCACCACTGCCGAGGCATTCTGTTTCAGAGCTCGGATCCCTACCTTGTCCATGTGCTACATTGTAGCACAAGGATTCTAGGCGTGCACCCTGAACAATCAGTGCGGCTCGGGCGATGTCCACCACAGTAGCTTGTGAGAGAAGGCGTGGCTTGTGGGGGATCGATCGGGTTGGTCAGCCGGAGCTCACAAACTCCAGGAGCGTTGCGGCGGCTTCCTCCACCTGCGACTCCTTGATCTGGGGGAAGCAGGGTAGGCCGATCATCCGGGAGGCGGTCTCCTCAGCAACCGGCAGGGAACCCGGGCCGAGGCCCATCCACCGGTAGGCCGGGTGGAGATGCAGAGGGGGGTTGTAGTACAGCCTGCTGGCGACTCCCTTAGAGGCCAGGTATTCCCGGGCCTGGTCGCGAACTCCTTCAGGAACCATCGCGTTGTACGCGAAGTAGACGTGACGGGCCCAGGGCGCCTCGTGGACGGCCGTAACCGGGGTGTCTGCGAAGAGGGTCCGGTAGAGGGCGGCCGCTCGCCGCCGGCCGGCGATGCGGTCTTCCAGGGTGGGAAGCTTGGCTGCGAGGATGGCGGCCTGGATGGTGTCGAGACGCTGGTTGAACCCCTCCTCCAGCACCTTCCATCCGGTTCCTCCGGTCAGGTCTCTCCCGGACAGTCGCAAGCCCGGCGCATGACCGTAGTTTCTCAGCACCCTGATGCGGTCAGCGAGGTCAGGGTCGTTGGTGACCACCATTCCACCGTCACCGTACCCTCCGAGGATCTTGCCCGGCGCGGTGCTGAAGCATCCCAGCGGGCCGAACGTCCCCGTGCGCCTTCCCTTGTACTCACCACCCACCGCCAGCGCCGAGTCCTCCAACACCAGGATCCCGTGACGGTCGGCGATCTCACAAATGGGGTCCATGTCGGCGGGGTGTCCGAACAGGTGGACCGGAATGATCACCTTGGTGCGGGGAGTGATCTTATCCTCGAGCTTCTCCGGATCCATGGTGAAGGTGTCCCCGGTGGTATCTGCCAGGACCACTTTCGCACCGGTATGCGTCACCGCCGAGGCGGTGGGGTTGTCGGTGTTGGGAACGGTGATGACCTCGTCTTCGGGTCCCAGGTTCAAGGCGGCCAGGGCCAGGTGCAAGGACGCCGTTCCAGAACCAACGCCCATCGCATAGCGGGCCCCCACATAACCGGCGAAGGCCTCCTCGAACGCCTCGAGCTCGTCGCCCAGGACGTAGTCGCCGCTGGCCAGCACCCGCCCCACAGCCTCGTCGATTTCCGTCTTCAGTGACCGGTACTCGGCGGCCAGGTCGCTCATGGGCACTACCAAGACGGACTCCTCTTTCAGGTTGCTACTGCGGGGAATCTTAATCCGGCGAAGCACGGGATCGGGACTGACCCTACGGTGTGGTGTTGGCGGCCGGGCTGACTATCCCTGGCGGGCCCGTTCCAGCAACTCGATCACCTGATGGTCCGGCGTGGGCCGGAAATCGGCGTAGAAGTGGCCGATTGCCGAGAATCGCCGCGGAGTGGAGACGGCCACGAACTCGTCGGCGGCAGCGGCGAAGATGGCGGGAGCATCGCAGGGCGCCACGGGGGTGGCCATGACCACCCGATCTGCGCCCAGCCGGCGGGCAATGGCGCAACCGGCCAGGGCTGTGGAACCGGTGGCCACCCCGTCATCGACGATTACAGCCGTCTTACCCGCCAGATCCACGGCCGGGCGGCCCTGCCGGAACACGTTCGCCTGCCGGGTCATCTCGCTCGTCTCTCGGTCCACCAGGCGTTCTATGTGGTCGGCCCCGATGCGGAGTCTTCTTACCCGGTCCTGGTTGATTATCTGTATCCCTCCTTCACCAAGAGCGCCTATGGCCAACTCCGGCTGAAAGGGAGCGCCGAGCTTACGCACCAGGAGGACCTCAAGCGGCGCCGACAGCCGGCGGGCAACCTCGAAGCCCACCGGGATCCCGCCCCTGGGAAGCCCGAGCACCACGGATCCCTCGCCTTTCAGGTGATCGAGACGGCGGGCCAGCTTGCGTCCGGCGTGGGACCGGTTCATGAACCTCACCGGACGCTCCTGTCTTCCCGTCCAACTACGGGGGGCAGGGCCTCGCGGATCGGAAGGCCGCCAATCCGGAATGTCACATTAAGCTGAGGGTAAGGAACGGAGGAGATGGTGTGATGCCCTTTGTCGTGTTGGCGCAGACGTTGACGGAAGCCTGCGGAGCTGCCCCGCAGGCTATCTGTCGGCTCGTGTTCGATGTGACCGGTAGCACCGGCGCGGCGCGTTTCGCTGATTTCGCTGCCCGTCCCGTCAAGGTCGTGATCATTCTGGTGATTGCTTGGTTGGCCAACCGGATGGTACGGCGTTGGCTCAACCGGGCTGTAGAGGGTTGGTTGGAGCGAAGGGCGGCGGTGGCCGAGGCAGCCCGGGACCGCTCGACCGAGGCTTCCAGTCGAAGAGAGGGGGGACTCCGGGAAGCGGCGCTCCAGCGGGCCAGTCTGATGCTCGAACAGCAGGAACGGAGTACTCAGCGGACCAGGACCCTCGGGGCGGTGCTGCGGTCGATCGCCTCGATCGTGATCTATGGAATGGCCGTGATGATGTCTCTCGCAGAGTTCGACGTGAACCTGGGGCCGCTAATTGCTGGCGCCGGCATCGTGGGCGTGGCGGTGGGCTTCGGCGCACAGAGCCTGGTGAAGGACTTCCTGACCGGGGTGTTCATGCTGTTGGAAGACCAGTACGGCGTGGGGGATGTGGTCAACGTGGGCGAAACGGTCGGGGTTGTGGAAGCGGTGAAGCTTCGCACTACCCAAATCCGGGACATCAACGGGACGGTGTGGTACATACCCAACGGAGAGATCCGTCGGGTAGCCAACCTGTCACAGGACTGGGGCCGGGCGGTGTTGGACCTCGAGGTGGCATACGACACCGACATCGAGAAGGCCAAGACCGTCATCAAGGAGGTGGCTGACGGGCTGTGGCGCGAGCAATTGCCGCACGCCACAATCACCGAAGAGCCCGCTATCGCAGGTATTCAGAGCTTCGGCGCAAGCGCCATCGCCATCCGGTTGATGGCCAAGACCGAGCCTGGTGAACACTTCGCCACCGCCCGGGAACTGCGGGGCCGGATCAAGGCAGCCTTCGACGAAGCCGGAATTGAGATACCGTTCCCTCAACGTACCGTATGGATGAAGACCGAACAGCCGCCTGACGGTTCGACAGCCTAGGTATCGATCTCCCAATCGACTGACTCGGCTCAACGGCCGCACAATCCCTCGACGAAAGACGGAAGACATGACCAATAGCAACAGACTGGAAGGCAGGGTGGCAGTGGTTACCGGGGCTGCTGCGGGGATCGGCCGGGCCACAGCGGGGTTGTTCGCCGAAGAGGGGGCCCGCGTGGTGCTGGCGGATATCGCCGGCAGGGCGGTGGAACGGGCCGCCGGTGAGATCCGGGAGACCGGAGCCGAGGCCGTTGCGGTGGTTGCGGACGTTTCGACCGAAGAGGGCGCGGAGGAGGTGGTGGGGACCGCGGAGCGCCGCTTCGGCCCGGTGGATGTCCTGGTGAACAACGCGGGCGTCGAACTGAAGAGACTGGTGGAGGACACGAGCCTTGAGGAGTGGGACCGGATCCTTCGCATCAACCTGACGTCGGCGTTCCTGATGTCCCGGCGGGTGGTCCCCGCCATGAAGGAGCGGCGGAGCGGCGTGATCGTGATGAACTCGTCGGTGGCGAACTTCATCGCGGCGGGCGGCACCACCGCTTACGGGGCGTCGAAAGCCGGGATGATGGCGCTAGCGCGGGGGATTGCAATGGAGGGAGCGCCCTACGGAATCCGGGTCAACGCGGTGTGCCCGGGCGTCATCGACACCCCCATGAACGAGCGGAACCTATCCCGGGCCGAGGACCCGGAGGCCATGCGGCAGTCCTGGTTCGACATCACACCCCTGGGGCGCCTGGGAACTCCCCGCGACGTTGCACAGGCCATCTTGTTCCTGTCGAGTGACGAGTCGCGGTTCGTGACGGGTTTGCCGCTCGTTATTGACGGCGGGAGGATGATTCCGTAGGTTTCCGGAAGTAGGGGACTTCCGAGAACCCTCTGGTTGTTTAGACGGCCGCCACCTCTTCGTACACCTCGGGCCGGCGGTCGCGGTAGAAGGCCCAGTAGCGGCGAACCTCCTCCACCATGCCCAGATCCAGCTGGCGCACCAGCACCTCGTCCTCGGTGTCCGACGCGGTCTCTCCCACTATCTCCCCGCGGGGATCCGCGAAGTAGGAGGAACCGTAGTAGTCGGTGCCCTCCAGGTCTTCGGCCCCCACCCTGTTGATGGCGCCGACGAAGTACTCGTTGGCGACCGCCGCGGCCGGCTGTTCCAGCTGCCAGAGGTGCTTGGAGTGGCCTCGGGTGGTGGCGGAGGGGTTGAACACGATCCGGGCGCCCTTCAGGCCCAGCACCCTCCATCCCTCGGGGAAGTGGCGGTCATAGCAGATGTACACGCCGATCCTCCCCACCGCAGTGTCGAAGACCGGGTAGCCCAGGTTGCCGGGCCGGAAGTAGAACTTCTCCCAGAATCCCAGCACCTGCGGTATGTGGGTCTTCCGATACTTGCCCAGGTAGGTACCGTCGGCATCGATCACCGCCGCGGCGTTGAAGAAGGTGCCCTCGTCCACCACCTCGTATATGGGGACCACCATCACCATCCCGGTCTCTTTTGCCACGGCGATCATGCGTTGGATGGTCGGTCCGTCGGGTATCGGCTCTGCCCAGGAGTAATTGTCGCTGTCCTGAACCGTGCAGAAATAGGGGCTGTTGAAGATCTCCTGGAAACAGAGCACCTGGGCGCCCTGTTCGGCGGCGTCCCGGGCGTAGGAGATGTTCTTCTCCACCATGGATTCCTGGTCGCCGGTCCACTCCGACTGGACCAGGGCGGCCTTTACGACTTGGTCGGACATGCAAGGTCTCCTTTGCTGTTGGTCACATTCGGGTCCCCGCCCATCAGTCTTCGCTGGACACTCCGGCCATCATCAGGCCGATTCCCTGCCGGTCGGCGTGTTCGGCGTCCACCTCGCCAACGATGCGACCTTCATATATGACTGCGATCCGGTCGGCCAGCCCCAGGATCTCGTCCAGGTCCTCGGAGATGAGCAGAATGGCCACCGACTTGGATCCGCGTTGTTCGATGAGCCGGTCGTGGATGTATTCGGCGGCTCCGATGTCCACTCCCCGGGTGGGTTGGGAAGCCAGTAGCACCGACGGTGACCCGGAGAGCTCCCTGGCCAGGATCAGCTTCTGCAGGTTGCCTCCCGAGAGATTCGAGGCCGGAACATCGAGTCCCGGGGTGGCCACCGAGAAGTCGTCCACCAGTTGCTGGCTGCGTTGGCGGATTTCACCGTTGCGGAGAAACCCGCGCCGGCTCATCGGAGGGTGGCGGTGGTTCACCAGGATCATGTTCTCGGAAACCGAGAACGCTCCGATGGCGCCGTCCCGTTGGCGTTCCTCGGGAACGTAAGCCAGCCCGGCGGCTCTGACCGCCGACGGTTTCCGACCGGTTATGTCGTCGTCGTCGACTGCGATGGCGCCCGACTCAGGCTTCCGGAGACCGGCGATAGTCTCGGCCAACTCCCGCTGGCCGTTGCCGGAGACTCCGGCGATCCCCAGGATCTCTCCCTCCCGGACCGTCAGGCTCAGGTCTTGCAGCGCCGGCAAGCCTCGGTCGCTCATCACGTTCAGGTCCCGGATGGTCAGCCGGGCCCTTCCCGTTTCCATGGGTGGTTTGTCCGGGGCGAGCCGCACCGGACGTCCCACCATCATCGAGGCAAGCATTGCCCGGGTGGCGTCCTGAGCCTCCACTTCTCCCATCACCCGTCCATGGCGAAGGACGGTGATCCGGTCGCTGAGGGCCAGCACCTCGTGGAGTTTGTGGGAGATGAACACCAGACCTCGGCCGGCGTCTGCCATCTGCCGGAGGATCTTGAAGAGATGGTCCACCTCGCCGGGGGTGAGCACCGCGGTGGGTTCGTCCAACACCAGCAGTTTGACGTCGCGGTAAAGCGCTTTGATGATCTCGACCCGCTGGCGTTCTCCCACCGAGAGTTGCCAGATGTAGGCGTCCGGGTCCACCGCCAGGCCGTGGGACTCCGACAACTCTTTTATACGGTCGGATACGTGCCGCAGATTCATGCGCCCCCGCTTGGAGACGGTGCCCATCGCCACGTTCTCGGTGACTGTGAGAGAGGGCACCAGCATGAAGTGCTGATGCACCATTCCGATCCCGTGGTTTATGGCGTCGATCGGGCTGGTGATCCGGGTCGGCGTCCCCTCGATGAGGAGTTCGCCCTCGTCGGGCTGATAGAGCCCGTAGAGGATCTTCATGAGGGTGCTCTTTCCGGCGCCGTTTTCTCCCAACAGGGTGTGCACCTCCCCGGCGCGCAGATCGAAGTTGATCCGATCATTGGCGAGCACGCCGGGGAAGCGCTTGACGACTCCCCGCATCTCCAAGAGCTGCGTCATCGTTCCGTCACCCTGTTGGTTCCTTTCCTATTCGGCTAGTTGGCGCCGGTGTCGATGGCGCCGGTGATGATTCCCTGGATCACCTGGTTGATCCCTTCGAACATCTCCGGTGGTATGTCGAAGGCCGGGTTCGGCTCCAAGACCAATCCGCCGTTGGCGAGGTTGATCTCGTAGGCCTTTCCGCCCAGTGAACCGGCGGAGATGTCGGCGATGATCTGTCGCAGCACGACTTCCCACTTGTACACCTGGGATGCCACCACCAGGTCGGGCGCCAGGGCGGTCTGGTTGGCCTGGGTGCCGAACCAGAACACGCCGTTTTGCTGGGCGACTCCGACCGCGCCGACCACCATCTGGGCCGACCCGGTCAGGACGTCGGCGCCGGCCGCGATGTGTGCCTGGGCGGCTTCGGAAGCCAACGCAACGTCACTGAACGAGCCGATGTAGTTGATAAGAACGGTCACGTCGGGACCGGTGGCTACCGCTCCGTTGTGGAACCCGTCGACGTACAGCTTGGCGTCGCCCACCTCGATGGGACCGACCACGCCGATCACTCTCGACTGGGACATCAACGCAGCCGCCACGCCCATCACGTAACCGCCCTGATCGGAGGCGGCGGTGTAGGCGGAGACGTTGGGCTGACCCAGCGTGTCGGCGGAGGTGCCCCACGCGAAGGCGGTGTCGGGGAAGTCCCCGGCGATCTCCTGCAGCGATCCTCCGTATTGGGAACCGTGGGCGATGACCAGGTCGTAGCCTTCCTCGGCGTACCCGCGGATGGCCGCGGCGGCGTCCTCGACTATGAAGGTCCCGTCGGTGATGGCCACCTCGGTGCCAGGCTGCTCCGCCACGATCACGTTCACCGCGTCCACGATGCTCTGGGTAAACGCCAGGTCATTGGAAGCGCTCGGGGCAACCACCGCGATCCGCAACGGCTCCATCGGCGCGGGCGGCGCCGCCATGGCTTCCATGGTGTTGATGGCGCCACTGACGATTCCGGATATGACGATGTCGGCGCCGGCTCGGACCTCGGTGGGGAGGTTGAAGCCGTCGTTGAACTCGATCACCAACCCGCCGTTGGCGAGGTTGATCTCGTAGGCCTTTCCGCCCAGTGAACCGGCGGAGATGTCGGCGATGATCTGTCGCAGCACGACTTCCCACTTGTACACCTGGGATGCCACCACCAGGTCGGGCGCCAGGGCGGTCTGGTTGGCCTGGGTGCCGAACCACAGAGCGCCGGCGGTCTGGGCGACTCCGACCGCGCCGACCACCATCTGGGCCGATCCGGTCAGGACGTCGGCGCCGGCCGCGATGTGTGCCTGGGCGGCTTCGGAAGCCAACGCCACGTCACTGAACGAACCGATGTAGTTGATGTTGACGGTGCCGGCGCCGCCCGTGAGCGCGCCGTTGTGGAATCCGTCCACGTACAGCTTGGCGTCGCCCACCTCGATGGGACCGACCACGCCGATGACACTGGACTGGGAAAGGGCCGCGGCCAAAACTCCCATCACAAAACCGCCCTGATCGGAGGCGGCGGTGTAGGCGGAGACGTTGGGCTGACCCAGCGTGTCGGCGGAGGTGCCCCACGCGAAGGCGGTGTCGGGGAAGTCCCCGGCGATCTCCTGCAGCGATCCTCCGTACTGGGAACCGTGGGCGATGACCAGGTCGTAGCCTTCCTCGGCGTACCCGCGGATGGCCGCGGCGGCGTCCTCGACTATGAAGGTCCCGTCGGTGATGGCCACCTCGGTACCCGGGTTCTCCGCCACGATCACGTTCACCGCGTCCACGATGCTCTGCGTGAACGCCAGGTCATTGGAGGCGCTCGGTGCAACCACCGCGATCCGCAACGGCTCCATCGGCATGTCCTCTTCGGGCATGTCCTCTTCGGGCATGTCCTCCTCGGGCATGTCCTCTTCGGGCGCCTCGGCGGCGGTCGTTTGAGGAGCCGCAGCCTCGGTAGTGGTGGGCTCCTCCTCGTCGTCTCCGCAGGCGGTGGCTATTAGAGCCAGGACCGCCAAGACGGCCAAAAGCCGGGCGAAACCCGGTTTCCTATGGGTAAGCATTGGTTCTGCTCCTTGGGTTGAGAGGTTTATTGGTTGTCGAGTGAGAAATCTCATTCATCCCCCCCTGATGAAAGGCTTGGTGAGCGCAGTCGGCGCCCTGAATCGGCGGGCGGCCACCACCAAGGCCAGCACCGTTATCACCGCTGGGATCATGGCCGCCAGGTCGGAGGCGCCCAGCGGGATGATGCCCCTGGTCTTGAGCAGCAGCACAACCGCTGACACCATTCCGTAGACCAGTGACCCGGCCATCACGCCCAGTGGCCTCCATGCGCCGAAATAGACCAGGGCGATGGCGATGAAACCCTGGGCATTGGTGAGGTTCTGCTGGAAGATGCCCAGCCCGATGGCCAGCACCGCTCCGGCCGCTCCGGCGAGGACTCCTCCGATCGTCACGGCCGCGTAGCGGACCCTCGTCACGCTGATGCCCTGCGAGTCGGCCGCCTCCGGGTTTTCTCCCACTGCGCGGATGTTCATCCCGAACCGGGTCCGATTGATGATCACCGTGGAGACCGGGATGGCCAGGAAAGCGAGGTAGATGGGGATGCTGTGATTGAAGAACAGGTCTCCCACCACGGGGATCTCCGAGAGGAAGGGTATGGGGGACTTCTGGAAAGAGGCGGCGGGCAGTGGAGTCCCCACCAGCTTCTGGAACAGCAGGTCACTCATCCCCAGCCCGAACAGGTACACGCCGATTCCGCTGATGCCCTGCTCAGCCAGAAGGGAGACGCTGATCACCGAGGAGAGAAGTCCCAGGACCAGCCCGACTCCCAACCCGACCGCCAATCCCAGCCAGGGGCTCTGGGTCTTGAGCGTTGTGAAATAGCCGCCGAACGCCCCCAGGAGCATGATCCCGTCCACTCCCAGGTTGAGGACTCCGCTCCTTTGCCCGAATGCCTCTCCCAGGGAGGCCAGCAGCAGCGGGACCGCCAAGCGGATTCCGGACGAAAGGGTGGCCACGATAACCGTGGCGCTGAAGATGTCAGCCATGGTCGTCATCCTCCCCGGATGGGGGCGAGTCGGACGCGTCGCTTTCGGGCGCCGCGGTGACTACCGAAGAGACGCTCTGCTCCTCTCGCTCTTTGAGTTGGCGCCGGTACCGGTCGAGGCTGACCACGAACAGGACCACCAGTCCGTTGAGCGCCAGCACCAGGGCGGTGGGCACCTGTGCTGCTCTCTGCAGGGCGATCGCACCCACCAGCAACCCCCCGAACAGAAACGATGAGGGAATCGTCCACAGGGGATGCAACCCTCCGAAGAGCGCGGTCACTATCCCGTTGAACCCCGCGCTTCCGGTGAATCCGATGGTGCTGCCGTCGGTCACCATCCGGTGTCCCTCGGAGCCCAGCACCAGGATGGCGCCCGCCAACCCGGACATCGCCCCGCTCAGGGTCAGCGCCCACACCACATTCCTCTCCACCGACATCCCTGCATAGCGGGCTGCGTCCGCCGAGAGTCCCACAGCCCGCAGGCGGTAGCCGGAGGTGGTCCTCCACAACAGCAGGTACACGAGGACTGCCGCCGCCACCGCGATGACGGGTCCTATGTGAAGACGCCCGCCTTCTACGAACAACGGCAGGTCGGTGCTCTCGGGCAAGCGGGCGGTCTGGGGGATCCGGGTGCCCCGTTCGATCTCCATCGGGTCGATGAGAGGGTCTCTGAGCAGCCAGTTCATAGCCTGGACCGCCACCACGTTGAGCATGATGGTGCTGAGAATCTCGTTTACCCCGAAGTACGCCTTCAGCGATCCGGGGATGGCGCCCCAGATGGCGCCGCCCGCCACTCCGGCCCCCAACGCCAGGGGCAACGCCGTCCAGGCCGGTACATCCGTCATTCCCAAGGCCGTGATGGTGGAGGCCAGGGCGCCAGCCACCATCTGTCCTTCTCCTCCGATGTTGATCACATTTGCCCGGAAGGCGATGGTTATACCCACTCCCACCAGGAGGAGGGGAGTGGACTTCAGGGCCGTCTCCACCAAGGCGCCCGAGCTTCCGAACGCGCCCTTGGCCATAGCCCAGAAGCCGGTGAAGGGATTGGCGCCCAACGCGGCCAGCATGACCGCTCCGATCGCAAACGCTCCGAGCACGGCCAGCGCCGGAACGCTGTAGGACAGGAGGTGGGAACCCAGCCGGGAACGCCGCGCCGCGGCCTCCGAGGGTTCCCGGGTACTCATCCGGTTCTACCGTCCGACGCCTCGGGACGGGTTCTGCGGACAAGCCGTGTTGAGAATATGTTCTTCACCATTTCTTCACCATATGTGTACTTAATCACCGCGGATGGCGTTCAGATAGTTGTAAATGGTAATTCGGCTGACCCCCATCGCCTCGGCCACGGTCTCCACCGACTTGCGGATCAGGAAGACGCCCTGTTCGTCGAGAATGCGCACCGCCGCCTGCTTTTTCTCCCTGGGCAAGTCGCCCAGCTCCCCCCCCATCCGGCTCTCCACGACCGCCACCATCCGCTCCACCGCTCCATGGATGTCCTCGGGACGGCCCAATCCGATCATCGCCTGGTTCCATACCGCCGGTTCATCGGAGGCCGCATCGGGGCCGGGGGATGGTCTCTGCATGTGGCCGACCGCCTCGGAGACCGGGCCGACCGAGGGATCTGCGAGGCTTTTGGTCAGGGTGATGGAGATCCGGGAAGCTCCCTTTTCGAAGGCGGATCTGAGGACTGTTGGCAACACCGAAGTTAACGTCTCGTAGTCGCCATCCACGGTGTTTCCGAATGGTCCCATTGTCATCTCCAGACCGTGGCGTTTCAGGATTTCCTGGGTTCCGAGCACATGGGGTCCCGGGTTTCCCTCCTCGAATGGCTCAACCAGGAACTCCAGCCGACACATTTCCTGGTGTGGGGACTGCTCAGAGGTCATGGGGAATAGGCCTGTTTATCATTTGACAATTTGTAAAGGCGTATGGTACAGTCGGACGGCATGAGCCGCAACTTAACGCTGGGAGCAGCCCAACTCGGTCCCATCGCCAGGGACGACACCCGCAAGGACGTCGTCGAACGCCTCTTGAATCTGCTGGCAGAAGCCGCCGATCGGGGAGTGGAGTTGTTGATGTATCCAGAGTTGGCGTTGACCACCTTTTTCCCGCGCTGGTATCTGGAGGACACCGAGGAGATGCTCTCCTTTTTCGAGGAGGAGATGCCGTCTGAGGACACCCAGCCTCTCTTCGATGAGGCGGCCCGGCTGGGAATCGGCTTCTGCCTCGGGTACGCAGAGTTGCACACCGATTCGGATGGAGTGACCCACCGCTACAACACCCAGATGCTGGTGGAGCGGGACGGCTCGGTGGTGGCCAAGTTTCGGAAGGTCCACATTCCCGGACACGCCGAGGTGCAGGGGTGGAGGCCCTTCCAACACCTCGAGCGGTACTACTTCGAGCCGGGGCCGGACGGCTTCGGGGTGTGGCGGGCGTTCGGGGGGATCGTGGGCATGGCCATCTGCAACGACCGCCGGTGGTCGGAGACTTACCGTGTGATGGGGCTGCAGGGAGTGGAACTGATCCTGATCGGCTACAACACCCCTTCCTTCTACGCTCCCGATCCCCAGCAGAATGCCCTGCAGAACTTCCACAACCACGTGGTGATGCAGGCGGGCGCCTACCAGAACGGGTGCTGGGTGGTGGGAGTGGCCAAGGGAGGGATCGAGGAGGGAATCGACCATATAGCCCAGAGCGTGATCATCGCCCCCTCCGGCCAGATCGTCGCCCAGACGATCACCACCGGTGACGAGTTGATAGTGGCCAACGTAGACCTGGACTTCTGCTCCTTCTACAAGGACACCGTGTTCAAGTTCGATCTGTACCGGATACCGGAGCACTATCGCCTGATCAGCCAGACCAAAGGAGCGATCCTCCCTCCGGAGTAGACCATGACTCTCATCGAAGCGCCTCCGACCGTCGCCTTCCGTCTCAACGGCGAGGATGTCTCGGTCCGGGGCGACCACCCCCACCTCCTGGCTGCACTGCGCGAGGAGTTGGGGGTCACCTCGCCAAAGGATGGATGCGCGCCTTCCGGACAATGCGGGTGCTGCACCGTGCTGGTGGGTGGCCGTGCAGTGGTGAGCTGCCAGGTTCCCCTCACCAGGGTGAAGGGCAAGGAAGTCATAACCGTGGAGGGACTCGATCCGGTGGAGAGAGACCGCATGGCTCGCGGTTTCGCGGCCACCGGCGCCCTGCAATGCGGGTTCTGCACGCCGGGAATCGTGATCCGGACCAAGGCTCTCATCGACCAGAAGGGGTCGTCGCTGGACCGGAAGACCATAAATGGCAGGCTGGGCGCCCATCTGTGCCGCTGCACCGGCTACACCAAGATCGTGGAGGCCATCGAGTTGCTGGCGTCCGGGGACCCGATTCCCACCGTGGCCCGCCCCGGCGGGGTCGGGAAAGACGGCGCCAAGTACGAGGCGCTGGAACTCACTCTGGGAGACCGCCCCTACATCGACGATCTGATGTCTCCGATGATGCTGCATGCCGCAGTGCGTCTCACCGACCACTCCCGGGCGGACGTGTTGGCGATCGACACATCGCCGGCTGAGGCTCATCCCGGGGTTGTGCGGGTGATAACGGCCGCCGATGTCCCCGGCGACCTCCGGGTCGGGCTGATTCACAAGGACTGGCCGGTGTTCATCCCGGTGGGAGGCCGCACCTCATATTCGGGAGACGTCTTGGCGATGGTGGTGGCCTCCGACGTGCAGACCGCCCGGGAAGCCGCCCAGTTGGTCGAGGTCGAGTACCGGGTCCTGACCCCCATCAGCGATCCCGAGCAGGCGCTGGCGTCCGAGGACGCGGTTTGGGGGCTGGACAGCAACCTCCTTTCGCTCTCGGTCTACAAGCGCGGAGACGTGGAGGAGGCTCTATCCCGCTCGGCGCACACCGTTCATGAGACTTTCAAGACCCAGCGGGTGGAGCACGCCTTCCTGGAGCCGGAGTCGACCGTGGCGGTCCCCTTCCCCAACGGCGACCTCCATGTCTATTCGGGAGGCCAGGGGGTGTGGGACGACCGCAACCAGATCGCCTCGGTGCTGGGGATGGACCCCTCACGGATCACCGTGGAACTGGTCTCCAACGGAGGCGCATTCGGAGGGAAGGAGGACATGGCCAACCAGGCCCAGACCGCTCTTGCCGCCCATCTCCTGGGCAGGTCGGTGAAGTGCACCCTCACCCGGGAGGAGTCCCTGCACATCCATCCCAAGCGCCACCCCATCCGGATCGAGCTGTCGGCGGGCTGTGACGAGGAGGGCAAGCTCACCGCCCTCAAGGCGCGAATGCTGGGAGACTCCGGGCCTTACGCCTCGGTGGGTATGAAGGTGCTGGAGAGGGCCGCCGGACACGCCAGCGGCCCATACGTGGTGGGCGCCATAGACGTGGAGGCGGCCGCGGTGCGCACCAACAATTCGGTGTGCGGCGCCTTCCGCGGCTTCGGCGCCAACCAGGCCCAGTTCGCCATGGAGGGAGTCATGGACCGCCTGGCGGAGAAGGTCGGGATCAGCGGCTGGGAGATGCGGGCTCGAAACGTGATCGAGCCGGGGGCGGTTTGGGGGCCGGGACAGATCATGGATGAGGGATCGCGAGGAGCGCGGCGTTGCCTGGAGGCCGTAAAGCCCCATTACGACCGTGCGATCGAAGAAGGAAAAGCCGTTGGGGTGGGGCTCGGGTTGAAAAACTCCGGTCTGGGCAACGGCTTTCGTGAGGTGTCCCGTTCCGTGGTGCGGTTCCGTCTCGATGGGACTGTGGAGGTCCGCCACTGCTGGACCGAGATGGGCCAGGGAGTGCACACCGTCGCCCTGCAGGTGGCGGTGGAGGAGTTGGGGATCGATCCCGACCGGATTGAGGTTCTGGTCGACACCTCCCGGGAACTGGGCGCCGGGCAGACCACCGGCTCCCGGGGGACGCTCATGGTGGCCGGCTCGGTGGCGGACGCCTGCCGGAAGGCGTTGGAGGGAGGGTGCGAGCCGGGAGTGGACTATCACGGTGTGTGGGTGGTGGACTGGACGAACAGTCTTAAGGAGAAGGTTGAGAACCCGGTGATCCATTCAGCTTTCGGCTACGCCAGCCAGTTGGTGATTGCCGACCCGGAGACGGGAAGGGTCGAGAAGGTGGTGGCCGCCCACGATGTCGGGAAGGCGGTGAACCCGGCTCTGTGCGAGGGCCAGATCGAGGGTTCCATCCACATGGGGCTGGGATACGCCCTTTCGGAAGACTTCCCCTGCGACTCCGACAGCCGACCCACCAACATGACCCTGCGCAGTCTGGGGATCATCCGCGCCAAGGACATGCCGGAGGTGGAGGTGATCCTGGTGGAGGAGCCCCAGCCGGACTCTCCTTACGGCATCAAGGGGGTGGGAGAGATCGGTTTGGTGCCGACCGCCGGGGCAGTGGCCGCGGCCCTGCACCAGGTGGATGGGGTCTGGCGTACCCAGTTGCCGTTCAACAAACACCACCCCCTCGGACGAAGGCGCTGACATGAACCGGGAAACCCCCGGGTTGGTCTGCGCTCATCATCATCTCTACTCGGCCCTGGCCAGGGGCATGCCCGCCCCGCCCTCCGTTCCCACCAGCTTCGGCGAGATCTTGGAGCAGATTTGGTGGCGGTTGGATGTCGCCCTGGATGAGGAGATGATCTACTGGTCGGCCAAACTGGGGGCCCTGGAGGCCCTGGAGCGGGGCACCACCGCCATCGTGGACCATCACGCTTCCCCCTCCTTGATCGAAGGTTCCCTGTCATTGATCGCCGATGCCTGTGCGGACGTGGGCGTGAGGGTGGCCTGCGCCTACGAGGTGACCGACCGGCACGGGCCGGACGGCGCCCGCCGGGGTCTGGAGGAGAACCGTCGGTTTCTCTCCGAGGGGGGGAAGGGTTGGGTGGGCGCCCACGCCTGCTTTACCCTCTCCGACGAGACCCTGGATGAGGTGTGCGGGCTGGCCGAGGACTTGGGGGTGGGGGTACACATCCATGTTGCGGAGGGGATAGAGGACCCCGACGCAGGGCGGCGCCTCGCGGCCAGGTCCCGGGACAACTGGCTCTTGGGACACTGTGTTCACCTGGACAGCGATCTGAAGGGAGTGATTCTCCACAATCCCGAGTCCAATATGAACAACGCGGTGGGCTATGCGCGGCCCACCAGGTTCCCCAACCGCGTGGCGCTGGGGACCGACGGGATCGGGGGCGACATGCTGGGGGCCTTCCGGGCCGCCTACCTTCGGATGCGGGAACAGGACGTCACTTCGTCTCCGGAGATAGCCTGGTCGTGGCTGGAGACCGGCTGGGATCTCTTCCCCGAGGCTCGGGAGGACCGGGTGATCTGGTCTTATGACCCCATGGACCCCTGGCACCTGGCTTTCACTCCCGGCGTGCGGCCTCTCCTGGTGGAGGTGGGAGGCGAAGTTGTTCTTTCAGAGGGTCGGTCTACCCGGGTCGACCCCGATGAGGTGCGGGCCAAGGCCGCCGAGCAGGCGGCCCGTCTCCATGCCCGCCTGTAGATAGAAGGGAGCTATAAGAATGTCCTCCGGCGCTGATCCCTTAACTCCATATCCCCTGGACATGCTGTTGGGGAGGGTGGCCGCCGAATGGGAGTCCCGGCAGCGGATCTTCGATCTGCCCTCGGCGAGGGTTTGGAAACGGCCGTCCGACCTCGACCTGGGATTCTCCTTCCTGGGCCGTCCCTGCGCAACCCCGGTGGGTCCGGCCGCCGGGCCCCACAGCCAGATGACCCAGAACATCGTTTTGTCTTGGCTTGGCGGGTCGCGGCTCTTTGAGCTGAAGACCGTCCAGGTCCTCGACCGCCTGGAGATAGCCCGTCCCTGCATCGACATGCAGACCATCGGCTACAACATCGAGTGGAGCCAGGAACTACGGGTGGAGGAGTCTCTCATCGAGTACGTGAAAGCCTGGATGATGATCAGGATTCTCAACAACTGGGAGCCGGTGTCCGAGTTGGTGGGCCCCGATCCAGGTCCCTTCGTCTTCGACATGTCGGTGGGCTATGACCTGGAGGGGATCTCCACCGACAAGGTCTCCGACTTCATCGTGGAGATGAAGAACGCCAAGGACCGGATCGACTCCTTCCGGCCCCAGATACCCGAGCCGTTCGCCCACCTCCGGGACCTCGACTTCCCCTCCCGGATAGCCGATACGGTGACGCTATCCACCTTCCACGGCTGCCCTCCTCACGAGATCGATGCGATCACCAAGCATCTGATGACCCGTCACGAGTGCGATGTGATCGTCAAGCTCAACCCCACCCTGCTGGGAATCGGGAGGGTGCAGGAGATCCTCCACGAGACCCTCGGTTACGAGCACATCCCGCTGCTGCCCCAGGCCTTCGTGGACGACCTGCAGTTCGACCAGGGCATAGAGTTGATCGAGGGGTTGCGGGAGTTCGCCCGCCGTCACGGCCGCCGGTTCGGGATCAAGCTCAGCAACACCTTGGTGGTGGGCAACGACAAGGGGTGGATGCCCGACGACCCCATGTACCTCTCCGGGCCTCCCCTGCATGTCATCACCTCGACTCTCCTGGACGAGTTGATCTGCGCTTTGCCGGGCGTGTTCAACCTGGCGGGCCACGGAGGCGACGTGCAGGTGAGCTTCTCGGCAGGGGTGAGCAAGGAGAACCTGTCCGACACCCTGGGGATGGGGGTGGCGCCGGTCACCATCTGCTCGGACCTGCTCAAACCCGGTGGCTATGGCCGCCTGGCGCCGATGCTCAACCGCCTCGCCTTGGAGATGCGCCGGGTGGGCACCACCGACCTGGCCTCCTGGCATCACCACAAGTGGGAGTTGGCGCGCGCCAGCGGCCACCGGGGGCCGGTGGAAGCCCATGTGATGGCCATGAGCGGCGGCAAGGAGACCGGCTTCTACCATCTCTCGGGGAACGAGAAGCTGCCCCGAGCGGTGGACAAGGTCCTCCAGATGTGGGGATGCGTGGCCTGCAACTTCTGCGTCACCGTGTGTCCCAACGACGCGGTGATCCGCCTGGCCACCGTGCCCGAGCTTCAGGATGAGCTGACCGACCGCTGGCAGTACTTCATACTGGCCGAGTTATGCAACGAGTGCGGGAACTGCCTTACCTTCTGCCCCGAGGAGGGCGATCCGGCGGTGCTCAAGCCCCGGCTGTTCGTGGACCGCGACCGGTTCGAGGACGACCAGGAGCAGGGATTCTTCATCACTCCCACCGCCGACCGGCTGGGGGTGTTGGCCAGCCCCGGCTACGAGAAGGAGGTGGCGCCCCTCACCGCCATGCTAAACGGCGCCGAGGGTTTACCGCTCCGGACCGCGGAACTGCCGACCTAGGCGATAGCCTCTAGTTAAAGCCGGGTCCCCGGCGGGCCGACAGACGTCGTTCCCGCGCCGGCTGAGGTGCCCACCCATCAGAAATCGCAGCAACGCGCCGGCCCAGGCCGCAGGGTCCATCCAACCGACCGAGTCCTATGTCCGTCCGCACGCGGCGAAGGGCCTCGTCATGGCGGCCATCTCCACCGTGCTGTTCGCGGTGGTGTCCGTGGCGGTGTTCGACCTGTTCTCCCACCACAGCGCCCTGGAGTTGACCTTCCGCATGAACCTGGCAGGATTCGTGATCTTCCTGGTGATCGGTTGGTGGAGGAAGGCCCTGCACCCCCGGGGCCATCTGCGAACCCTCGTGCTTCTCGGCGTGTGCGTGGTAGCCGCGACGGTCATGTATTACGTGAGCCTTTCCCGCCTCGGCCCCGGTCCCTCCGCCACTTTCGCGTTCATCATGGTCCCCACGGTGCTCATCTGGACGCGGATGAAGCAGGGAGTCCCCGTGCCGGGCCGGGCGTGGGCCGCAGCGGGCATCGTTTGCCTGGGTGTTTCGTTGGCGACCCAGACCTGGACATGGGAGCGGGCCGATCCCATCGGGATCGCGGGCGGATTCGGCTCGGCCGCGTGCATGGGGGCCTATCTGTTGTTGGTGGATCGCCTGAGGGGACTCTCGCCGGTGACCGTCGGGGTGTGGTTCAGACTCTCGGCGGCGATGCTGGTACTGCCGCTCTCCGGGATAGGACCAATCGACCTGCCGGTATCGAAGTGGCTGGCCCTCGGCGTCGCCGCCGCGGCCAGCGCGGTGGGGATCCTGCTGGAAATCGCATCGGTGGGCAGCGCCGGCCCGGGCACGGTGGGAACTGTCCTCACCGCCCAGCCGGTCGTGTCCTCGGCGGTGGCGTGGGTGGCGCTCGGGGAGAGCCTGACATGGATGCAAATCGCCGGCATCGCGGTCGTGGCGCTGGGCGGTCTGACGCTCCACGGACGCCCGAGACTGAAAGCGCCGTCGCAAGAGGGGTCCATGTCTTCGCCCCCGCACCACTCCGATCCCTAGCGATAAAATAGAGTAGGAACCGGGGGGCTTCGACAGCTTCCACCATGGCTCTTCGCAAAGGAGTGATCTGATGGACGGAACGGTCTCTTTCACAAAGATGTCGGAAGGCACGGCTGAGGACTATGCCCTCCTGGAGGGGTACGAACAGGAGGAGTTGGACGAGTTCCCGGATCGGGTGCTCGAGTGGCTCCGTTCTATGGATGAGCACACCGGGTACCAGATCACCCGGCTCGGTCACTCCCTGCAAGCCGCCACCCGCGCCCACCGGGCCGGGGAGGACGAGGAGATGGTGGTGGTAGCGCTGCTCCACGACATCGGCGACGTCCTGAGTCCCGCCAACCATTCGGAGGTGGCCGCTGCGCTATTGCGACCCTACGTGTCCGAGGAGAACTACTGGATCGTCAAGTACCACGGGGTCTTCCAGGAGAAGTACTACGCCCACCACTACGGACGCGACCCCGACGCCCGGGACCGCTACCGGGACCATCCCCTGTACGAACGCACCGTCCAGTTCTGCGCCGACTATGACCAGGTCTCGTTCGACCCCGACTACCCCACCGAGCCCCTCGAATTCTTCGAGCCCATGGTCCGCCGCGTCCTCTCCGAACCCCGCCACCCCTCCACCTGACCGCTCAGTCCCAGTTCAGAGTCTCACCGTCGGTTTCTTAAAGAGAGACTCGCTGCGCGGGTCGATTGCGATGCCGGCTGACTGGAGAGCCGTCACCCCCAGCAAGGGCTCGGTGTCGGCCTCTCCGAACACGATTCTGGAACCGACGACCTCTCCCATGATTTCCACCTCTGCGAAAGTGACGTCCATAGTGATCTGACTTCCGTCCGCCATCTCATAGATCCGCTGTCCCCTCGGCTTCAAGCCGATGGCTTCCAGATGTGGCCTGGGTATGAGAGTGTCCGTGGCGCCGGTATCAACCATGAGCACCCCTTCCCAAGATCGTTCCGGTTCAGTTGGATTCCGAACGATTATCGAAGCGTGTATCTCTCCCATTGTGTCTCCTTCCCTATCCTGCTTTGTTGGTCGATCTGCTGTAAGCCCAACTTCCAACCCTGCTTGCGAAGAATAGCCGTTGGCAAAGCGCAAGAACCTTCTACGTGGTACAGGATTCTTTCGCGATTCCTTAGAGCAGAGGCTGTCACACCCCTCCGGCAGAATATTCGTTATGCCCAAACCAAGCGCAACCCGACGCCCGCGAGATCCCGAGACCGGCAGGTTCGTGGCTCCCTGTCCCTCCTACCCCAGGCACCCGGCCCCATGTCACGAGCCGATCTGGACGCATTTCGGGTGCCTCTGGCCGGATGACCTTCCTCCGGAACAGGTCGGAAGGTTCTTCGCCGCCACCGAGAGACCCTGGTCGGATCCAGGAGCCCGGAAGACAGTGTTCGGAGGTGTCGGCGGCATCTACTTCGGCGGATAGGCGTCCTCCCGACCAGCAGGTGGGGAGCGTCAGGAACCAGGTTCCGCTCGGTAGACCGAGTCGGTGGTGAGGATGTACATCTCTCCCGATCCGTCGGTTCCGAAGGAGACCACGTTGCCCAGATCGGAGGCCCACTCTCGCAGGTCCATGGCCAGGGAGCCGTCCCATCGGAAGCTGCGGAGGTAGCCGCCGCAGTAGTCCGAGTAGAAGTAGTGCCCGTGGAGGCCGGGAATTGCCGGTCCTCGGTAGACGATGCCGCCGGTGACCGAACAGGTTCCTCCGTCGTCGTGGGCGATCTCCAGTACCGGCAGGGTAAGGCCCGTCGCATCGCAGCCTTGGCGGGGTTCGTAGCAGTGGAAGCCTTCGGTGATCGGCCATCCGAAGTTGAGGCCCGGCTCCGCCAGGCTCGCCAGGCTGATCTCCTCGTAGGCGTCCTGGCCGACGTCGGCGATGTAGGTCAGGCCGGTGGGCTCGTCTATCCAGAAACGCCAGGGGTTGCGGAGGCCGTACCACCACACTTCCGAGGTCACCTGGTCGGGGTGGATGCGCACCAGGGCCGCCAGCGGTGTATCCCGGCGCTGGCCGTGGCCGTAGTGGTCACCCGCTCGGCCGCCGTCCCCCAGGCCCAGGTATAGGTAGCCGTCTGGCCCGAACTGGACCATCCCCCCGTTGTGGTTGGTGGCGGGTTGCTGGGCGAAGAAGATGATTCTCTCCGAGTCGGGATCGGCGGTTCGCCCGTCATCGGAGAGGGAGAACTCGGAGACAACGGTGTGACCGCCCAGGTTGCTGTAGTGGACGAACAGGCGCAAGGGCTGGACCGGATGGAGGGCGATGCCCAACAGGCCCTGCTCTCCACGGAACGTCACCTTCTCGGAGAGATCCAGCACCGGTTGATCGGCGATCTCGTCACCGAGGAGAAAAAGGATCCGTCCTCCTTGTTCGGCCAGGAGGGAATGGTCGGCACCCGGGGAGGCGGTGAGAAAGATCGGGTATTGCGCCCCATGCGCGACTTCTACGAACCGGAGAGAGTCGGGAGGCAGTGCCCTGGTGGTGGTCGGAGTCTCTTCCGGTTCAGCGGGGGGAGAGGTGACAGAGGTGATGGAGGTAGTGGTGGGGGAGGCGGTCGGTTGGGTCGTGCCATCGGTGACCGTGGTGTCGTCGGGCTGGGAGGAGAGCTGTTCTCCTCCAGAGGCGGAGGCAGTTGTGACGGTGGTGACCGTGAGAGTCGTCACGGTCGAAGGGGATTGAGCGGTGGTGGTGACCGATGGCTCAGGAGGGCGAACCTCCTCTTGAGGGGAGGAGCAGGCCGCAATGATCAGCACCACGGCCAACCAAGCCAGGCTCCCGCTTATCGGTGAACGCGCTCGGTTCATAGCCTCCTCTCGGTGTATCCGAAACCTACTGGATCAGTGAATCAACCAGCAGCCGGGGAGGGGGTGGGAGAGGCATACCTTCGGCTGGGGGCGACGATCTATATGATGGATGCCATGGAGGATCGAGCGTCCCGGCCACCGCGGAGGCCCACCAGCACCTCCGCTTTCGGGGCAGGTCGGAGAGAGAGTCACGACTCGTCGGCTTTCTACGCCCGCTTCCAGCCTCCTGTCATTGATGACGACGACCGGATAGGCCCCCGTCCGGAGACCTGGGGGCCGATCCTGGGAGACGCCCGGAGCATGGACCGGATCCCTGATGGTTCCATCGCCCTGGTGGTGACTTCACCCCCCTACTTCGTAGGGAAGGAGTACGAGGACGCGGTGCTCCAGGCTTCCCGGTCCAACGCGCTTTCGGCTGGGTTGCCGGAGACCTACAGGGAGTACCTCCGGCTGCTCCATGATGTCTTCCGGGAGTGCCGCCGGGTCTTGGAACCGGGCGGACGCATGGCGGTCAATGTCGCCAATCTCGGCAGAAAGCCCTACCGGAGCCTCTCTGCGGACGTGATCGGGATCTTCGAGGACCTCGGTCTGCTGCTGCGGGGAGAGATCGTCTGGAGAAAATCCAAGGCGATGGGCGGCGCCGTCTCGTGGGGTTCCTTCAAGCAGCCTTCCAATCCGGTGTTGCGCGACACCACCGAGCGGATCATCGTGGCGTCCAAGGGGCGCTTCGATAGGGCCGGGACCCGCTCGGACCGCCGGGTGGAGGGCCTACCTCATCTGGCCACGCTTCCCAACGACGAGTTCGTGGAGGCAACCCTGGATGTGTGGGAGATTCCCGCCGAGAGCGCCCGCCGGGTGGGTCACCCGGCGCCTTTTCCTGTGGAGCTTCCATTGAGGCTCATCGACCTCTACACCTACCGGGAGGACTGGGTGCTCGATCCCTTCATGGGAGCGGGAACCACCCTGGTCGCCGCCCACCGGGCCGGGCGGATGGGCATCGGGTACGAAATCAATCCCGAATATGTGGAGATCGCTCAAGAGAGGCTGGGACGCGCCCGCCGCCGGCCCTTTCCGGAGGAGGAGGTGGGGGTGACCTCGTCTCCAAACGGTGTCGCCGACGGCGGGCCCATCGCCGGTGACACCATCGAGCACTTCCAGGCGCGGGCGCTGCGGGAAGGGAAGAAAGCCCGGGACTTGGCGAGGGACGCCTTGAGTAAAGCCGGGTTTCAGATTGTCAGGACGAATCCCCGGATAGCCAGGTTGGGCATCCAGTTCAACTTTCTGGTCGAGAACCGGCTTGGCCGAAGGTGGTACGTGGACGTCTCGGGGGCTTTCACCACCGTCCGTCCGGGACTCATGCGAACCGACACTCTGTGGAAGACGCTGGGCCGGGCCCACGTACATCACATGGCGGGAGACGGGACTCCGCTCCTGGTCCTCACCTCGAATTTGCCCAAGCCCGGGACCGAAGGATGGAAGGCTCTGAAAGCGGTGGGACCCCGTAGCGTGTTCGACGCCATCGAGATATTCGACCCGAAGGGCGCCGACCGCCTCGGGTCTTATGGAAGGGACGACAGAAGCCGTCCCACTCAGGGGTTCTGGACACCCGAACAGATCGAACAGGCCTTCGCAGAGTAGTTCGGAGCGGAGATCCGGCCGACCCCCGCTCGGAGGACAGGCTGCGTAAGGCTTCCCCTGTAGATCAGCCCAAGCGCGGAATCTCAGACTGTCACACCCCCCTCTTACGGTTATGGACAGACAGCAACAGGGCCATCATCACCAGGAGGTGTGAACCATGACCGCGACTACCCGGACCAGAGAACCCGAAGAGAGTCAGAAGGTGCGGGGGGTGGTGGAACTCAGGGCCGACCGCATGGGGTTCTCCTTCCCTGTCCACGAGGACGCTGAGTTCACCCTTGACTTTCAGCGCACTCTCCGGATACCCGACGACGGTCGGGAACACTATCTGCCGCCCGGACTGGGGAGATTCCCCCTCGATCTGGTGGACGACTACGCCGATCGAGTCCCGGAGGCTTGGCGAGAACACGGCGGGGTCTTTCTCCCCATGTACCAGTCCGAGGCGATGTGGATCAACTTCGGTGGCGGGTATCCGATGGCCGTCAAGGTGGCTGCCGGGAAGGTCAACGCGCTGACCGGGGAGCCATGGACAGAGGACCTCTGCGAGGATCCTCAGGACTATCTGGTGGTCCCCGATCAACCGTGGCTGGACGGGTTCAGTGTCAAGCGGGGCCTGATTCGCCAGTTCGTGGCGATGCGGCTGGGTGAAGGGTACACGGCCGAGGAGCAACTGACCGGCGAGGCCCGCCACGGCGGCGTCCAGATCACCGCCTACCCGATGAAGGCCACGGAATATGAGGCGCGATTCTCCAGGATGGACGGACGCTCCGATGTCATGTACTGCATGGAGTTTTCCGCCGCTCCCACCGAAGAAATGGGGCTGGCGCCGGGGGGTCTCATGCGCCAGGAGATCTACGAGGACGACTACGGAATAGATGTGTGGGACACCACGGTCGGCGTCAGTTGCTACGTGCACATCGTCAACAGCCTCCAGTACTTCTCGGTGTGCGGGGTCTCCCCGCCGCACCGGCCTCCCACCGCGGGGGAATATGCGGCGGCTGGGTTGCCGTGGTTCGACTACTACGACGCCGATCGGAAGGCCCTGCAGGGCGCCAAGAGGCTGGCGGATCTGGAAAGCATCAGGACCAGACGGATCAGGAAGGGACGGGTGGTCCGCCAGGAAGGCCCCCTTGGGCCCGTAATTGTCCAGCCCCTCTCTCCGGAGAGCGGTCGACTGCCTAACAGCGCCGGATGAGGGTCTTACCGGCTATCGCAAGTGACCTCCTTGGTGGTTCATGGATATAGCAATAGCTGTGGCAATGCGGATCGGGAGCATGCTTGTCCGGCTGGTCAAGGACCTTGAAACCAAGGCGGACGAGAAGAAGAACCGCCAACCGGACAGGTGGTGGCCTCCCGACCCATATCGTCTCTACTGACGCTTACTTGCCGTTCTGGCTCAGACGGCGCCCATATAGCGGTGGTGCGACCAGGCTTCGTAGATCACGATGGCCACCGCGTTGGCCAGGTTAAGGCTGCGGACGCCGGGCAGCATGGGGATGCGAGCGGTCTCGTCGACCCAGAGGGCGGACGTCACATCTTCGGGGAGACCGGTCGACTCGGGCCCGAACAACAGGGCGTCGCCGGGTGCGTAGTCGAGCGAGGAGTGCCAGGTGGCGCCCAGGGGCGAGAAGGCGAACACCCGTTGGGGATCCTCGGACTCGATCCATGCTTCCAGGCTCTCGTGCACCTGGGTGATCACCCTCTCCCGGTAGTCCATCCCCGCCCGCTTCAGGCGGGTGTCGGACATCTCGAACCCCAGGGGCTCGATGAGATGGAGAAGGCAGCCGGTGTTGGCTGCGAGGCGCATGATGGCTCCGGTGTTGGGCGGTATCTCCGGCTGGTAGAGGACGATGGAGAACACGACGGTTCTCGGCGCCGGCGGGTCAGCTTCCCGGGCCGAAGACCAGCACGGTGTTGTGGCCCCCGAAACCGAAGGAGTTGGAGACCGCCAGGCCGGGTTCCCACTCCTGGCGCCCGGTCACGATCCGGTGGAGGGGAATCTCGGGGTCCTGTTCTCTCAATCCGATGTTGGGGGGGATCTGTCCCCGGCTGATGGCCAGCACGGATGCCACGGCCTCTATCCCCCCGCTGGCTCCCAATGCGTGGCCCGTGGTCCCCTTGATGGAGGAGACCAGTGGCTGGCGATCGCCCCAGATGTCGGCGATAATCCGTCCTTCGCCCGCGTCGTTGAGTTGAGTGGCGGTGCCGTGGGCATTGATGTAGCCCACCTGTTCGGGAGTGGCGCCCGCGTCGGCCAGGGCTCCCTCGAGGGCGCGTCGGGCGCCGTCGCCTTCCGGGTGGGGAGCGGTGATGTGATGCGCATCCGAGGTGGTTCCCGCACCCAGGATCTCCGCCAGGATGTCGGCGCCTCTATCCCGAGCCCTGTCCCACTCCTCCAGAACCATCACGGCGGCGCCTTCCCCGACCACGAACCCGTTGCGGTCGATGTCGAAGGGCCGTGACTCGTCGGTGGGAGAGAGAGCCCGCGCCACCCTGAATCCGGCGATGGTCGCCGGGCGGATCGCCGCTTCGGACCCCCCCGCCACCATCAGGTCGGTGTATCCCCACTGGATCTGGCGCAAGGCGTCGCTTATGGCCTGGGCGCCTGCCGCGCACGCCAGGGTCTGGGTGGTGGCCGGTCCCAGGAAGCCGAAAGTGATGGAGATGTCGGCGGCTGCGGCGTTTCCCATCATCATGGGGATGGCCACCGGCGAGGGACGAAGCCTCTCGCGGTGATTGACCGCCTCCACCAGGCCCTCGAACGACTGCATCCCGCCGATGCCGGTTCCGATGCACGTCCCCGACCGCAGGGGATCGGCGCCATGGTCGCCGGCCATGGCCAACGCCTCGTGCGCGGCGGCCCGCGCGTACTGGGAGAACAGGTCCAGCCGCCGGACCTGGCGGCGAGGTATCCACACCGTCGGGTCCCAGTCTTCAACGGCGAAAGGCCCCTTCCCCGGGTCCTTGGTGAGTCCTTCCCAGAAGGATTCCACGCCGACGCCCGGGCTGGTTACGACTCCCACGCCGGTGACCGCGACCCTGCGTCTGTTCACCCTGTCCCTTTCTTGTCGTGCGGCACGGTTCCTACTCGCTTTCGGTTTGGTCCATTGCGGCGGCCTGGTACACGCCGAAGACTATGCCCTGGGGGTCGCGGCAATAGGCGACTTGCCCGACCTCGGGTATGTCCTGGATGGGCACCACCGTCTCGCCCCCGGCGGACGAGATCTTCTCCAGGGCCTGGTGAATGTCCTGTACGTCCACCGTGATCACGGTGCGAGCCTGGTCGTCGGGCGAGGGCATCAGCGCGCCGTTGATTCCCGGCCGGTCGACTGGGCCGGTGGTGGCCAGCCAGTACGGGAATTCTCCCCATTGTTGAAAGGTCCATCCCAGCGCCTGTGAGAAAAAATCCTGGCTGGCCGCCGGATCGGGACTTTGATACTCGAAATGAACCGGTCGCATGAACTTTCCTTTCTAGTGGGCAGCCGTTTCGGGTCTGAAATCCAGCTCGTACAAAAGCTCGGATCCGCCCGACGCCGCGCTCTCCAGGGAAGCGGCTTCGGGGAGGAGTTGCTCGCAGTAATAGCGGGCGGTGGCGACCTTCTGCCGCAGCCAGTCGTCGTCTGCTCCGGACGTTCCGATCTTCTGTAGAGCCGCTTGGGCGGATCGGACCATGAGCCATCCGCCCATCACCGTGCCGAACATCGTCAGGTATGGGTAGGCGCCCGCCAGGGCGCCCTGGTAGTCCCCCTTGGCCAGGTGAGACCCCAGGGTGAGGCTGGATCGCCCGAGAACCCGGACCGCCCGGGCCAATTCCTCGCCGGACGCCCTCAACTCGGCGACAGAGGAGGCCTCGGCCGCGGTGACGCCTAACTGCTCCAGCAGTTCCTTCACCGCGGCGCCCATACGTATGGGGAGCTTTCTCATCACCAGGTCGATGGCCTGGATGCCGTTGGTCCCCTCATAGATGGGGCTGATGCGGGAATCGCGGAAGAACTGGGCGGCGCCGGTCTCCTCGACGAAACCCATGCCGCCGTGGATCTGGATGCCCAACGACGCCACATCCACTCCCAGGTCGCTGCACCAGGCCTTGGCGACCGGCGTAAGGATCGAAACCAACTCCTCGGAGTGGGTCCGCTCCTCATCGGTATCGGCGTAATGGGACCGGTCGACGGCGGCCACGCAGTAGAACAGGAGAGCCCTCATCGCCTCGATGCGGGCCCTCATGGTGGCCAGCATCCGCCGAACGTCCGGGTGTTCCACGATCAGGGACTGTTGGCCGCTGGGCGCCCCCACCGCTCTTCCCTGGCGCCGCTCCCAGGAGAACTCCAACGCCTTCTGGTAGGCGCGCTCGGCCACTGCCAACCCGCCCTGTCCGACGGCGATCCGCGCCGCGTTCATCATCGTGAACATCCGGGCCATGCCTCCCTGCTCGGGACCCACCAGGTAGCCGACCGCCCCGCCTTGCTCGCCGTAGGAGAGCATGCAGGTGGGGCTTCCGTGAATGCCCAGCTTGTGCTCCAGGGAGACGGTCCGGATGTCGTTCAGCTCACCCGGCTTCCCGTCGGGGCCCACCAGGCGCTTGGGCACTATGAAGAGCGAGATTCCCTTGGTGCCCGCTGCCGCGTCGGGGGTGCGGGCAAGGACGGTGTGGATGATGTTGTCCGCCATGTCGTGGTCGCCCCAGGTGATGAAAATCTTGGTGCCGGTGATCCGGTAGGTCCCGTCCGGCTGGGGGATGGCCTTGGTGGTGAGCGCGCCTACGTCGGAGCCGGCGTGGGGCTCGGTGAGGTTCATGGTGCCCGAC
Source organism: Acidimicrobiia bacterium (assembly GCA_965209025.1). Classification (GTDB taxonomy): domain Bacteria; phylum Actinomycetota; class Acidimicrobiia; order Spongiisociales; family ZC4RG35; genus Bin76. The sequence continues at coordinate 331,846 of CBDBPZ010000002.1, forward strand.
CACTCTCCGGTTATGAGCTTCTCCAGGTAGAGACCCTTCTGCTCGGGGGATCCGTGCATGTTCAGGAGGTGAACGGTTCCGGTGGTGAGAGTGGGACACAGAGAGAATGACAGGCTTGAGGAGATCATCATCTCGTCGACTGCAAAACCCACAGCCTGGGGCATTCCCCCTCCGCCCCAGTCGGCGGGCAGAGAGATCGCCTGCCAGCCCGCTTCCACCAGTTTCCGGTAGGCCTCGGCGAACCCGGTTGGAGTCTTCACCGTCCCGTCCTCGGTGAGTACCGACCCTTCAAGATCACCGACCGGGTTGAGGGGGGCCACCACTTCGGAGTAGAAACGCCCGGCTTCTTCCAGCAGTTCGCCTACGGTTGCCGGATCGGCGTGCTGGTATCCGTTGAGTTTGGCCAGGGCCTCCAAATCGACGATGTGTTCCAGCACGAAGCCGATGTCTCTGAGGGGAGGCCGATAAACGCTCATCTGCAGTAACAGAGAATATCAAGATGCCGGCCCTCGCCTTAAAGCCAAACCTTCTGGCTGCTCAGGCCTGGACGGCCTATTCTTTGGGCGAAACTGGACTCTGCCCACTGCCGCCCCCGATTTCGATGACCACCCGGAACGATCCTTCACGCTTTTTCAACCGGGAGCTATCCTGGCTGGATTTCAACAGCAGGGTGATCGCCCTGGCTGAGCAGGAGGAGACGCCGCTCTTGGAGAAGGTGCGGTTTCTCTCCATCTGGGCTTCGAATCTGGACGACTTCTTCCAGATCCGGGTGGCCGGCCTCAAGGAGCAGGTCGCCCACGGGATAATGAGAAAGAGCCCCGACGGGCGCACGCCGGGCCAACAACTCTCCGCCATCCGCGCCGAGACCTCCGAGCAGTACCTGCGGGCTTCGAAGATCTTCCGCGACCTCCTGGTGCCGGGTCTGGCCGAGGCGGGCTTGGGTCTGAAGTCCTATGCCGACCTGGATGATGAGACGACGGCCTACCTGGACCGCTATTTCCATGCCACGGTCTTCCCGGTCCTGACTCCCCTGGCGGTGGACCCTGCCCATCCCTTTCCCCACATCTCCAGTCTCTCTCTCAACCTGGCGGTCCACGTGCAGGAGGGAAGGAGCGGAGCGGTGAGATTCGCCAGGGTCAAGATCCCCCCCATCCTTCCCGCCTTCGTGCCCCTGCCCGATAGCGGGTGGTTTGTCCCGCTGGACGAGTTGATCGCCGCCCACCTTGACGAACTCTTCCCGGGGATGCGCATCCTCGACTATCACCTCTTCCGGGTCACCCGCAATGCGGACTTCGAGTTGGAGGAGGACGCGGGCGGGGATCTCCTGTCGGCCGTCGAGTCGGAGTTGACCCGGAGGCGGTTCGGCCGGGCGATCCGCCTGGAGGTGACCGGCACGATGAGCAGCGAGGCGCTCGACATGCTGATCCGGGAACTGCAGATAACCAGGTCGGATGTGTATGTCATGGACGGGGTGCTGAACACGGCCGACCTCATGTTCATGGCCTCCCTTCCCCGGCCGGAGTTGCAGTACCGACCCTGGACATGGGTGACCCACCCCCGGTTGGCGGCGCGCATCAGTGACCATCTGGACATCTTCCAGGTGATCCGGGAGGGGGACATCCTGGTGCATCACCCCTATGACTCGTTCGCCTCCTCCGTGGAGGAGTTCATTGTGCAGGCTGCTGCCGACCCCAACGTATTGGCCATCAAGCAGACCCTGTATCGCACTGCCAGCGACAGCGTGATCATGAACGCCCTGATGGAAGCGGCAACACGGGGAAAGCAGGTGGTGGTGCTGGTGGAGTTGAAGGCCCGATTCGACGAAGACGCCAATATCACCTGGGCTCAGCGGCTGGAAGATGTGGGCGTGCATGTCGTCTACGGGGTGGTGGGACTCAAGACCCACACCAAGATCGCCCTGGTGGTCAGGCGGGAGGGGGATCAGATCCGGCGTTACTCCCATATTGGGACCGGCAACTACAACGAACAGACCGCCCGCATCTATGAGGATTTGGGGCTGTTCACCTGTGACGAGGCGGTGGGCGCCGATTTGAGCTTCCTGTTCAACTACCTGACCGGCTACAGCCGCCATTCGGTGTACCAGAAGCTCCTGGTTTCGCCCATCTTCACCCGTCCTCGCATCCTGAAGCTCATAGCAGAGCAGGCCCATCCCGAAGGCCTGATAACCATGAAGATGAACTCCCTGGTGGACCCGGCGATGATCGAGGCCCTGTACGCCGCCTCCGCGGCCGGGGCGAAGATCGACCTGGTGGTCAGGGGGATCTGTTGTCTGGTGCCCGGCGTGGAGGGGATGTCGGAGAACATAAGGGTGCGGTCCCTGGTGGGGAGGTATCTGGAGCACTCGCGGGTCTACCGGTTCGGTGGCCGGGAGAACCGGGTCTACTACGTGGGATCGGCCGACTTGATGCAACGAAACCTCGACCACCGCGTGGAGGCCATGGCGCCCATCGAGGACCCCGATCTGCAGTTCCGCATCGACGAGATCTTCGAGGTGCTGATGGCCGACGACATTCTCTCCTGGGAACTGGGACCCGATGGGAAGTGGACCAAAATGGCGGAGAGGCAGGGTCTGAGCACTCATGTCGAGTTGCAGGATCTGGCGGAAGCCAGGGCGCAGGCCCGGTTCTGAGTACCGGGGGCCAACCAACGCCAAGAATTCACATTCCGTTCGCATAAAGCCCGGACTGGCGTTCACTTGCCTCCCTTAGCGTGAGCGCATATGGGTGGGACCCGCGCCCGAGGGTGGTATTGCTTTCCAGCGGGTCGTGAACGTGTTCTCGAGCTCAGGAGTCTGGATATCAGATGAACTTTGCCGATAAACGTCTTCTCCGCTGGGGGGCAGCGCTTTCGGCCATGCTTTTGTTGGCAGCGGCCTGCGGAGGAGATGATGACAGCGATGCTCCAGCCACCTCCGCCGCGCCAGCCCCCGACGAGGCGCCGGCCCCCGGGGGACTGTCGGGTTCCATTGAGGTTTCCGGTTCTTCGACTGTGGAGCCGATCACGGCTTTGGTGGCGGAGAAGTTCAATAGTGCGCATCCCGGTGTGGGGATCTCGGTTGAGGGTCCCGGCACGGGTGACGGTTTCCAGCGGTTCTGCGCTGGTGAGATCGATATCTCGGATGCTTCCCGGGCCATCAAGGATTCGGAGGCTGAGGCTTGCGCCGAGGCCGGTGTCGAGTGGGTCGAGTTGAAGGTCGCCTTCGACGGTGTCAGTGTTTTGACCTCTCCTGACAACGATGCCGTGAGTTGCCTGGACACCGGTGACCTGTACGCGCTGGTGGGTGCGGAGTCGGAGGGTTTCCGGTCCTGGTCGGACGCCGATAGCCTGGCCTCCGAGTTGGCCGCGGCCGGTTTGGGCGGATCGGGTGCTCCGTATCCGGATGCTCCGCTGGTGATCACCGCTCCTGGTGAGGAGTCGGGCACTTTCGACGCCTTCGTGGAGTTGGCGTTGGAGGACATCACAGAGGAGCGTGGTCAGGATGAGCCGACCCGTGTCGATTACCAGGCTTCGGCGAATGACAATGTGATCGTGGACAACGTCAGTTCCAACCCGACTTCGTTCGGTTGGGTGGGGTTTGCCTTCTATGTCGAGAACAGTTCGGTGTTGAAGGCGATCGAGGTCGATGGTGGCGACGGGTGCGTGGCGCCTTCGATCGAGTCGATCGCCGACGGGTCGTATCCGTTGTCGCGTCCTCTGTTCATCTATGTTTCGCTGAGCCGTCTGGCCGAGAACCCGGCGCTGGGTCCGTTCGTGGACTTCTACCTGGGTGACGGCTTATTCTCGGTCGCCGAAGCAGGCTACGTGACTCTTCCCGATGATGAGATCTCCGCCACCAAGGCCGCCTGGGCAGGGGTCGGTTAGGGCTTCGGACCGGATCTGATCATGCAGGCAGGAAGGAATTTGCTCGGCACTTCGGCCCCGCTGGATCTCTCCGGCGATCCGCGCCGGTTGCGCAGGGAGCGCAACGTGCGTTGGCTGTTCCTGTCGGCCGCCGTCTTCACAATCCTGGTGAGCGTCGCCATCGTGCTCAGCCTGGTCGGGGAGGCGGTGGCCTTCCTGCAAAGCATCGCCTCGGAGATTGACGAAGGCCTGGGTTCTCTCATGGCCGACGGATGGTTCCCGCGCAGGGACCGGTTCGACCTGCGAACCATCATCTGGCACACCCTGTCGGTCTCGATCATCGCCATGCTGGTGGCCACCCCCCTGGGCTTGGGGGCGGCCGTCTACCTGAGCGAATACGCCAAACCGGGGGTGAGACGGGTCCTGAAGCCGGTGCTGGAGGTCCTGGCGGGAATCCCCAGCGTGGTCCTGGGTTATTTCGCCCTGCGCTTCATCACTCCCGACATCCTTCGCAATCTCTGGGACACCACCCAGCAGTCCAACCTGATGGCGGCTGGGATCGGTGTGGGAATACTGATAATTCCTCTTGTCTCATCGGTCTCCGAGGACGCCATGCAGGCGGTGCCGAGAGCCCTCCGGGAGGCCTCCTACGGTTTGGGCGCCAAGAAGTGGCACACCTCACTGCGGGTGGTGTTCCCGGCGGCGCTGTCGGGGATCGTCGCCGCTCTGATCCTGGGACTGTCCCGGGCCATCGGGGAGACCATGGTGGTGGCGATCGCCGCCGGTGCCACCGGGGGTTCACTCCTCCAACTCAATCCCCTCTACGGCGGCCAGACCATGACCGGCGCCATGGCTTCCCTCGCCATCGGCTCCGACCAGGTGGCCGGCGGGGTGGCCGCCTTTCAGAGCCTCTTTTTCGTGGGGCTTCTCTTGTTCCTGATGACCCTGGTCCTCAACATCGGAAGCGAGCGACTGGTGCGTCGGTTCCGGCAGAGGTACTAGGACCATGGGGGAAGACCTGTGACCGCACGCACGATGGGTTCGGCCGTCACCCAGGAGATGCTCCGCCGGGCACTGGAGGGACGGCGGGTCAACATAGTCAATCCACTGGTGGCCCTGATGCTTCTGATCTCCCTCCTGGCGTCGCTGGCGATCCTGGTGGTGCTCCTGTGGGATGTGGTGGCCAAGTCGATGCCCGTTTGGCAGGAGCGGGGGTGGTCGGTGATCACCAACGACCTCTCGCCCCGGCCGGCGGAGACGGGGATGATCCAGGGCATATTCGGGTCGGTGATGCTGACCGTGATAGTGGTGGTGCTCTCCTTCCCCCTGGGGGTGGCGGCCGCCATCTATCTGGAGGAGTACGCCCGCGACACCAGGATCACCCGGTTGCTGGTGGCCAATATCCGGAATCTGGCCGGGGTTCCCTCCATCGTTTACGGCCTGTTGGGCCTGAGCGTCTTCGTGAAGCTCATCCTCGAGGGAATGCTGGGACAGGTAAGCGGTCGTACGCTGATCGCAGGGGGGCTCACCCTCTCGATGCTGGTGCTCTCGATCATGGTGATCACCACCCAGGAGGCGCTTCGGGCTGTTCCTCTCGCCATACGGGAGGCGTCTTTCGGAGTGGGCGCCACACCCTGGCAGACCATCCGCCATCATGTGCTGCCCGTCGCCAGTCCCGCCATCTTCACCGGTTCGGTGCTCACCCTGGCCCGCGCCTTCGGGGAATCTGCGCCATTGCTCCTGGCGGGTGCGGTGCTCTCCACCTTTTTCGCAGCGCCCGAGGGAACGCCGATAACCGACCTGGTACTGGGAGAGAAATACACCGCTCTGCCTATCATCATCTACAACTGGTCACGCCAGCCCCAGCAGGAATACATTGCCCTGACGGCTGCCGCCATCGTGGCCCTGCTGGTGATTCTGCTGGTGGTCAACACCGGGACGATATTGGCTAGGGACGCGTTGGAGCGGCGCAATCGGATGTGAGAACCATTAACCGGATCTTGAAGGAGAAGACGTGCCAACTCGCCTGGAACCGGCGCCCGTCATGGTAGACAGAGTGGTATCGAGCGACCCCGCATCGAGCCCCTCCACATCGCCTGAATCTGCCCCTGTCATCTTCGACATCAGGGGTTTGAATGTCTATTACCGGGACTTTCATGCCGTGGCGGATACCGATCTCGACATTCACCAGAACGAGATCACCGCGTTGATCGGCCCTTCGGGTTGCGGCAAGTCCACCGTTCTGCGTTGTTTCAACAGGATGAACGACCTGATCGACGGAGCGCGGGTGGAGGGCAAGGTCCTCTATCACGGGATCGATCTGTACGGTCCGGCAGTTGATGCGGTCGAGGTTCGTCGGCGCATAGGGATGGTGTTCCAAAAGCCCAATCCCTTCCCCAAGTCCATATACGAGAACATCGTTTTCGGCCCGAAGGTGGCCGGTTGGAAGGGCAACCTGGACGACCTGGTTGAAGAGTCCCTGCGGCGGGCCGCCCTGTGGGATGAGGTAAAGGACAAGCTGGGCAACTCCGCGCTTGACCTCAGCGGAGGACAGCAGCAGAGACTGTGCATCGCCCGGGCGATCGCCACCAGCCCGGATGTGGTGCTGATGGACGAGCCGTGCTCGGCGCTCGACCCGATCGCCACCTACCGGATCGAGACTCTGATGAGGGAACTGAAAGAGCGATACACCATTGTGGTGGTCACCCACAACATGCAACAGGCCGCCCGGGTGAGTGATCGCACGGCGTTCTTCTCGGTGGACGTGGGGGAGCAGGGCCAGCGCACCGGCCGGCTGGTGGAGTACGACTCCACCGACCAGGTGTTCACGGCCCCCTCCCTGAAGGAGACCGAGGACTACATCACCGGGAGGTTCGGTTGACGACGGACCAGCGCCCTGACTTCCACGCCGCCCTGAACAGCCTCGAGGAGACCACCATGGACATGGCCGACCGGGTGGAGAAGATGGTGGGCATGGCGGTGAGGTCGCTTGTGACGTCCGACAATTCCCTGGTCACCGAGGTGATCTCCTCCGACGACAGGGTCGACGAGCTCTACATGGACATCCGGAGCAGATGGATGCAGATCATGGCCCGCCAACAGCCCATGGGCCGGGACCTGAGAATGATGGCCGCCATCCTGGAACTCAACAACACCCTGGAGCGCATGGGCGATCAGGCAGTGAATATCGCTCGCATAGCGCGAGCCACCGCCGGACTGCCCCGTGAGGAGACCATCCTGGCCAAGCTGGTGGAGATGGGCGACTTGGTGAAGCCGATGATCCGCACCTCCATCGACTGCTTCGTACGCCGGGACGCCGATGAGTGCCTCTTGCTCCCGGCCATGGACGTTCCCGTCGATGTGCTCAACCGCGGCATGTGGAAGCATGTGGTGGAGTGCGGGCACGACCAGCCGCTCTTGGAGTGGGCGACCCGCATGGTGCTGGTCTCCCGGGCGCTGGAGAGGGTCGGCGACCAGGCGGTGGACATCGGCGAACAGGTGGCATTCCTGATGACCGGGGATCACCATGAATTCACCCGGTATACCGGATAGTGTCCCGGATCTCTGAAGTGACCCATCGGGTCCTGGTGGTGGAGGACGAGCCCGCCATCTCCGAATCGATCTCCTATGCGCTGGAAACTGAGGGGATGGTTGTCGAGGCGGCCTACACGTTCTCCGAGGCTTTGTCCCGGGTGCGCAGGCGCCCTCCCTCGCTGGTTCTCTTGGATGTGATGCTTCCCGGCGGCTCGGGCTTGGACATCTGCCGGGAGATCAGGTCTTTCTCGGATGTTCCCATCATCGTGCTCTCCGCCCGCGACGCGGAGTCCGACAAGGTCGCCGGCCTGGAGTTGGGCGCCGACGACTATGTGACCAAGCCATTCTCCATGCGGGAGTTGATCGCCCGGGTGCGGTCCCACATCCGCAGGGCTGCCCGCTCCGGACAGATGGCGGAAACCAACGAGGTTCTCCGGGGCGGGCCCGTGGAGTTGGACGTGGACGCCCATGAGGTGAGGATCCGGGGACAGGCGGTCTCCCTGCGACCCAAGGAATTCGATCTCTTGGAGACGTTCATGCGCAGAAGGGGCCGGCTGGTCACCCGGGAGACACTGCTGAGCGAGGTTTGGGGCTCGACCTTTTACGGAGACACCAGGACCCTGGACGTACACGTGAAGCGACTCCGCCACAAGATAGAGGAGGACTACTCCAAGCCCCGCTATCTGATCACTGTTCGGGGCCTCGGGTACAAGTTCGTCGATGCCTCCTAGCGGGCGCCCGAAACATTCCCTGATCCGCCGCCTGTTTGCCACCCTGGTCGTCGTCGCCGGCATGTCGGCGATCCTGGGAGCGGTGCTGAACGCCGCCCTGGGGATGTCGCCCTGGCTGGCCGGTTCCATCTCCGGAGTTCTGGGTCTCGGAGCCTACGGCATAGTCCTCTTCCGGCTGCGCAGCGCCCTTGTGGCGTTGGGCCGCGCGGCGGACGAACTGTTGGGTAGCGACATCGAACCCGAGCCGCGTCCTACGGGAATCGAGGAGGTCGACCGCCTGGCGGACTCCCTCTGGGAGGCCGGACGCCACTTCCGGAACACCGAGGAGGCTCTCCGCAGGGAACGGGCTCTTCTGGAGGTGGTGCTCGAAGCGCTGCCCGGAGGCATTTTGTTGGTGGAAGCCGACGATCATGTGGCGTACTCGAACTCGGCCTGTCGCCAAATGCTGGGCACCGTTGGCGACCCGTCGGGCCGTCTGGCGCTCCGACAGATCAGGAGACTGGTGACCCGGGCGCGCGACAGCGATCAGTTCTATGAGGAGATTCTGCACCGCGGCTATCCCGAGCGCACCCTGGCCGTGAGGGCCTTCACGATCGACACCGACGGGCGGGTGCTGGTGATCGTTCTGGATCTCACCGAGAGCAGGCGGGTAGAGACCATGCGGCGGGACTTCGTCACAGATGCCTCCCACGAACTGAAAACGCCGGTGGCTTCGGTTCTCGCCTCGGCCGAGGCTCTGCAAATAGCCATGGAGCACGATCCGGCCTCGAGCCGGAAGTTCGCCGACCGGATTCTGTCGGCGGCATTGCGCCTTTCCCGGCTGATCTCGGACCTGTTGGACCTCTCCCGCTTGGAGGCACAGGACCCCATCCCCGATGACTTCGATCTGGAGGAACTGGTGATCTCCGAGGTGGAGCAGTTCGTGCGCTCCGCCCGCCGCAAGGACATCTCATTCTCGGTGCAGACCACCACCGCGGCTGTGAAAGGGTCGTCTGCCGAACTCGGTCTGGCCATCCGGAACCTGTGCGACAATGCGCTCCGGTACACCGAGGAGGGCGGGAGGATCGCGGTGACCCTGGACCGGCGAAACGGCGAGGCGGCCCTGACGGTCACCGACACGGGAGTGGGGATCCCGGGCAGGGACCTGGGGCGGATATTCGAGAGGTTCTACCGGGTGGATGTGGCCCGTTCCCGGAGAACGGGCGGCACCGGTCTGGGCCTGGCGATAGTGAAGCATGTGGCTGAACGACACGGGGGGAAGGTGACGGTGGAGAGCCTGCTGGGGGAGGGATCCACCTTCGTCCTCCAGATTCCCCTGGCAGGGACGGACGCCCCCGTCTGAGGAAGGCTCTCTCGGCCTGGACGGAGCCAGCCTGTGCCCGTCCGCGGTCCGCTAGTTGTTTAGTGTTTGTTTTGCCAATCTCGTGATATTGGGGGATGTTTTGTCACATCCCCCTGGCATACTGATTTATGTGGCAAGAGCAGCCACTGACCGGAGATTCATCGGGACCGGGGGTAGGATCTACCGGTTCATGGACTAGTCCATGACCTACACTTACCAGTAGGCCGGCCATGCAACGAAGGAGCGATGCCGATGGCGCCATCCCCCTCCATTATTCCTTCCGACATCGACCGACAGGTAGCAGATAACTACCACGCCTTCGTCAACACCCACCTTTCCAGATTGATGGGCGCCCATGAAGGGCAATGGGCAATCCTGCATGACCAGGACATCATCAAGGTGTGCCCCACTATGAGCGAAGCCTATCGAGAGGGGCTCAGGCTTTACTCCGATCACATGTTCTCCATCCAAGAGATATGCGAACAGGTGCCCATCACGATGGGTGGGCACACCCGTGTTATATGAGAGCCAATACGACTCGCAAATCGGCCCAGTCATGCCCATCACGATCGGCACTGAGCGAGGTCCACAACGTCACGCAACCAGCGGTTTATTAGACACGGGTAGCACCTACTGCGGAATATCCGCGGAGCTTGTCCAATCTCTTGGGTTGATTTCCCCATCGCTGGTGCTTGTGCGCACGCTAGGGAAACAGGACTTTCCCCAGCGTATTTCATCACCGTTCAGCTTCCCAACAGCGACATCGAGTATCCGGTCGGTGCTGTGGAATGCATCCCCCAAGAGGGCTTTGACGTTCTCATTGGTCGGAATGTTCTCCGACTCGGACTCTTGCAAATCACCGCAGACCGGTTCTCGTTCACCACAGATCACGGTGGACTTCTCGCCGTGCCCGCACCTTAGCCCCTAGTTGGGCACTTAGGTGTATGAGTTCCAAAATGAAACACCGCGCGCGGAGGGGCGGGGTGCTCTCTCGGGGTATCGTGAATACAGGAATGCTCTACGATGCGGTAGTGGTCGGAGCAGGTCCCAACGGCCTGACCGCGGCGGTCGTCCTGGCGGAGGCGGGATGTTCCACATTGGTGGTGGAGGCTTCGGAGACCATCGGCGGCGGTTCCCGCACGGCGGAACTGACTCTCGGGGGGTTCCGCCACGACGTGTGCGCCACGGCGCATCCACTGGGGCGCGGATCGCCCGTCTTTCGCCGGCTTCCCCTGGCCAGGCACGGGTTGCGTTGGGTCCATCCGCCGGCTGCCCTCGCCCATCCCCTCGACGACGGCGAGGTGGTAATGCTCCGGCGTTCGGTCGAGCAGACCTCCGAGGGCCTGGGCGCCGACGCGGTCCGCTACCGGCGGAGAATCGAAGGCATCGACCGGATGTGGCCCCGGATAGAAGACCGCCTCCTGGGACCGGCCCTGGGCGCCGGGTCCGATCTGTGGGGAGACCGGAGGCTCGGTTCCCTCGCCCGTCCGGCTTCCTGGGATGTTCGCAGGTTCAAGAGCCGGGCGGCTCGTTCCCTGCTGGCAGGCTGCGCAGCCCATTCGGTGATGCCGCTGGAAAGGATGTTCACCGCCGGGGTGGGGTGGCTGCTCCTGGCGGGCGGGCACCGGTACGGCTGGCCTTTCGTGTCGGGAGGCTCCCAGTCCTTGGTCGATGCCTTGGTGTCTCACTTCACCGACATGGGAGGGGAGATCGAGACCGGGCGCCGGATAACCGATCTGGCTCAGCTTCCCCCTTCCCGGGTGGTGCTGGCCGACGTGTCCCCAGGCGCGCTCATCGACATGCTCGGAGAGGCCGGATCCGCTCGGATGGCTCGGATTGGTAGAGGGTTCCGGCACGGGCCGGGGGTGTTCAAGCTGGACTGGGCCTTGTCCGGACCGGTGCCGTGGACAGATGACCGGATGGCGATGGCCGGGGTGCTCCACCTGGGAGGCGACCACCGGCAGATCGCCCTGACCGAGCGGATGGTGTGGAGCGACCGCATTCCCGACCGGCCCTTCGTCGTGGCTGCCCAACCCTCCCGGTTCGACCCCTCCCGCGCCCCGGAGGGAGGACACACCCTGTGGGCCTACACCCATGTTCCATCCGGTAGTCCGGTGGACATGCGGGCGGCGGTGGAAGCCGAGATCGAGCGGCATGCACCGGGATTCTCCGAGACCGTCCTGGCCTGTCACACCGTCTCGGCCTCGGAGTGGGAGAGCTACAACCCCAACTACGTGGGGGGAGACATCGGCGGTGGGGTGATGGGCGTGCGCCGGCTACTGCGGGGACCCTTCGGGGGGTGGTCACCCTATGGGACGGGAGTCGACGGGGTTTTTCTATGTTCCTCATCCACTCCCCCGGGGGCGGGCGTCCACGGCATGTGCGGCTACCACGCCGCTCAGGTAGCGCTGAGAAGGATCAAGTCCGGTGGGTGACCCCCGGTAGCGGGATCCCCTGTCGCGCAGCAACAAACACTATCTCGCGAAAACGGAACCTGATTTTTCCCCTTCGGGCCCATCCCCCACCACCGCCGAACCATCGTGGGTCGCGAAAATCCGCGGGCCGGTAGGGTGCGGATTCTCGGATCCTTGGTCTCCTCAGCCGGGAGAGCCCGGGCCCGGCGGGAGGCTCTGTTGTAGTTCTATGGAGTGTGTAATGGGGATGTGACGTAGTCAACCCTCAGGCCGGCCTTTTTTTGCCACTGTCGCGGGAATTCGTGGCGGTTGAGGGTGGTTGCCCTCCCGGGTCCCTAGTGCTCGGCGGGTTCGAAGATGGTGAAGGTGCCCTTCTGGTCGTCGTTGACGACTGCGAAGCGGCCCACCGCGATCTCCGTCACCGGGACGCAGACATCCCCGCCCAGGCTCTCCACCCGGGCGGCTGCCTCGTTGGCGTTGTCCACCTGGATGTAGACCATCCAGTGAGGAAGGATCTCTCCCCAGTTCTCGTCCATGACGATTACTCCCGCGATTGGCATTTCCCCGACGTTGGCCAGGTGGTATTCCCCGCCCTGGAGCATGGGCATGCTGCTCCACTCCCAGCCGAACAGCCCGCTGTAGAAGCTCTGGGTTGCTTCCAGGTCCCTGGTGTACAACTCGTTCCACACCAGGGCGCCGGGGGTGCTCTTCACCTCGGCGCCGCCGAACTCCAGGGCCTGCCAGAGGAAGAATGCCGCCCCTCCGCCCGGCTCCTCCAAGAGGGCGACCCTTCCGGTCCCCACCTCGGCGGGCCCCATGCGGAAAGTGGCTCCCAGGGACCGGGCGACCTCGGCGGTTGCATCGATGTCGTCGGTGGCGATGTAGGAGAACCAGAGAGGCGGCACCCCCTCGGGGAACATGCCGGGCATCGATGGTCCCATGGCGCCCACGGTCTTTCCGTCAAGGTTGAACATGGTGTAGGTCATCCCGGTGTCACCCATGGGAACATCGGTCCACTCCCAACCGAACATGCCGTTGTAGAAGGTCTTGCCCCGCTCGGGATCGGGGAGGTAGATGTCCATCCAGCAGAAAGTGCCGTGGGGGTGCTTCATCAGTGTCGCTCCTTGAAGTTGGGCGGCCGCGGCCGCCTCGTCCAATCTCCAGCACGCCCGGAGGGACTCGAACCCCCAACCTTCTGATCCGTAGTCAGACGCTCTGTCCAAATTGAGCTACGGGCGCAGGGCCTAAACCAAAGGATAAGCCTAGCCGGTGACACGAAACCCCACAGAGGGTTCTCATCTGGGGGTTCCCGGGGTCAAAACTCGAATAGCACCGACATGTAAGCGAGTGACAATTGTCGGTCTCCGTGCCTCCTTTCGGCTAGTCTGATGTTTCCCAGCTGAGAAGCTCAATAGGATGGGCGCAGGACCATGACTGGTGAAGCCATCTTGGTGCTGGCGATTTTGGTCGGCACGGTAGCGCTATTCGTTTCAGAGAAGTACCCGCTCGATCTGGTAGCGATGATCGGGCTGGGCGCGCTGCTGATCTTCGGACTGGTGACGCCCGAGGAAGGATTCTCCGGATTCAGCAATCCGGCGACGCTAACTGTGGCGGCGATGTTCATCCTGAGCGCCGGTCTGCAGAAGACCGGCGCCACGGCCGCGGTGGGACGGCTGATGGTGCATTACGGAAGAAGCCACTACGCGGCCCTGGTTGTGATAATGGCCACCATCACGGTCATGTCGGCATTCGTCAACAACACCGCCGCCGTCGCCGTCTTTATCCCCCTTGTAACGATCCTCGCCAACCGACGGAGGATCTCCGCGTCCAAGCTGCTGATCCCGCTCTCCTACGCCTCTCAGTTCGGCGGAGTGTGCACACTCATCGGGACCTCCACCAACCTCCTGGTGAGTTCCATCTCCGATCAGGCCGGTTATGGCTCTTTCAGCATGTTCGAGTTCAGCCGGATGGGATTGATTCTCTTCGTAGCCGGGGTTGCCTTTTTCCTGGTGTTCGGACGCTGGCTGCTACCCGACCGCCAGCAGAGGGAGTTGGCATCCACGTATCACCTGGGCGACTACGTCACCGAGTTGAGGGTCCGCCAAAGGTCTCCCCTGGTGGGCAAGTCGGTGATCGAGAGCAGGCTTGGGGTGGATCATGACGTGACGGTCCTGCGGGTGTTGGAGGCAGGAGAAGCCGGTTGGGCACCCCTGCGGCAAACTCTCAAACCGGACGATGTGTTGCTGGTGCACGGATCGATCGCAGACTTGATGCGCTTGCAGGGATCGATGGGGATGGAATTGAACGTTGATTTCAAGCTGCGTGACGAGACCCTGCAAACCGAAGACCTCCGTCTCGTCCAGGCCCTGGTGGCGCCCGGCTCCCCTCTGATCGGACGCACTTTGAAGGAGGCGGACTTCCGTAACCGATACAAGGCTCTGGTGCTGGCCATGCAGCGACGGGGGGAGACCATCAACGACAAGCTGAGTTCGATCACCCTCAGCATGGGTGACGTCCTGCTGGTCCAGGCTCCCGAAACGGAGATAACCAACCTTCGACGCAGCAACGACTTCATCGTCCTCAACGAAGTGCCGGGGTCGGTCCTTCGCCGCAAGGCCCCCCTGGCTATCGGGATTATCGTGACGGTGGTAGGCCTCGCAGCTTTCAACGTCTTCCCGATCCTGGTCACCGCGCTACTGGGTTGCGTGGCGATGCTGGTCACCCGGGTTCTTCGACTGGAAGAGGCCTACAACGCCATCAACTGGCAGGTCATCTTCCTGGTGGCCGGGATCCTTCCCCTGGGGGTGGCCATGCAGACCAGTGGTGCGGCCGGCGCACTCGCCGAGCGAGCGGTGGGAGTGGTGGGGGACATGGGACCGGTGGCGGTGCTGGCCGTGATCTATTTGATGACGTCCATCATGACCGACACCATGACCAACGCGGCGGCGGCGGTGCTGCTGGCGCCTATCGCCATCTCGACCGCCGAACAGATCGGGGTTGACCCCAGGCCGTTCCTGATGGCGATCACCTTCGCCGCCTCCACCGGGTTCTCGACGCCGGTCGGGTACCAGACCAACACCATGATCTACAACCCCGGGGGATACAAGTACACCGACTTTTTACGCACGGGCGTGCCGCTAAGTATCCTGTTCTGGATATTGTCGGTGATATTCATCCCCCGGTTCTGGGCCTTCTAGCCAAGGGAGTGACCACGGGTGCGGGGTGTTCGGAATTGGGGACTGTGGGGGACGGGCCACCCGGTTTCGGCTACCGCCGGCGGGTTCTTGCAGTTGCCGAAGTAGCCGGATGACCTGGCAGATCGCCTTCTTGGTCCTGCTGCTGGTGGCGATGGCCTACCTGTTCCTGACGGCCAAACTGCCGGTGGACTTGACGGCCTTCCTGGGCCTGGCGGTTCTGATCCTGGGAGGGTACGTGGGGCCGACCGAGGCCTTCAGCGGTTTCGCCTCGCCGGCGGTGATCACCATGCTGGCGATCTTCATCCTCAGCGCATCGCTTCTCTACACCGGCATAGCCGACATCGTGGCCTCGAGGATTTACAAGCTGGTGGGCAGCAAAGAGGTGCCCCTGATCATCATGCTGATGCTGGTCTCGGGGGTCCTTTCGGCGTTCATGAACAACATTGCGGCGACTGCGGTCCTGATGCCCGCGGTGGCCGCCATCGCCCGCCGGGCCGGGCTGTCACCGTCTCGGCTGATGATGCCCTTGGCTTTCGGGTCAATTCTGGGTGGGACCACCACCATGGTCGGAACGCCTCCCAACATCGTGGCGGCCTCGATACTGGCCGAACGGGGCATGGAGCCGTTCGGACTCTTTGATTTCACGCCCATCGGCGCTCTGCTGCTGGCCGGGGGAATCCTGTTCATGATCACCCTGGGAAGAAGACTCCTGCCGGACCGGATCGCAGGTCCGGGGGTGGCCGATTCCGCCGATCTGACCGACATCTACCACCTGGAGGAGCGACTCTTCACCATAAGGATCCCGAAGCGGTCCCCGCTCGACAATGTCACGCTTGCCCAGGCCAACCTGTCGGATGCCCTGGGCATCCAGGTGGTCGCCATTCACCGGCTGGGGGCCAAGAACCGTGTTCCCGAAGCGGACACGCTGCTCAAGGGCGGAGATGTCCTGCTGGTGGAGGGACGATTGGCCGATCTCGAGGGCATCCTGCGGGTGGGCGGCATGGAACTCGAACGCACGACCACCCGGGAGATCCCGCGCATCAGAGGGTTCTCGGCGATCAGAGCCGAAGTCACGGAGTCCTCCGAGTTGGTCGGGCAGAGTCTCTCCGAGATCGGGTTCCGGCAACGTTATCACGTGGTGATCGTCGGGATCGACCGCCGGGGAGAGACCATCCGGGGAGGATTGGCTTCGGAGGTGCTGCGGGCGGGAGACCGGATAATCGGGCTGGGCACCCGAAGCGAGTTGCAGAGGATGCAGGCCGACCTGAACTTTGTCGTGAAGAGCCTGGGACTCTCCGCGTTGAGGTCCCTGGAAGACCACCTCTCGGTGATGAGGATCCCCCGGGGGTCATCGCTGGTGGGCAGCACTGTGAAGGACAGCCGGTTGAGTGAGTTGTTCGGAGTGACGGTGGGCGCCATTGTCCACAACGGAGTGACCCGCATGGTCGCCTCTCCCGATGATGTCATAGAGGAGGGCGACGGGTTGCTGGTCGCCTGCGACACGGCGCGGGTAAAACACCTGGTACGGATTGGGGACATCAGGGTTGACACCAAGGTGGGTCGAGCCGATCTCCAGACCGAGGACATCGGCATCGTGGAGGTGGCGCTTTCCCCGCGGTCGGCGGCGGTGAGAAAGACGGTGCGGGACCTGGAGTTCCGGAACCGCTACGGCCTGCAACTGCTTGCCGTCTGGCGGGACGGGCAAACCATCCGGACCGGCCTGGCCAACCTCCGGTTCCAACTGGGTGACGCCTTGTTGGTCCAAGGGCCGTGGGAGCGGATCCGCCTGCTCGGCACCAACCCAGACTTCGTGGTCCTCTCTCCAGAGGGCCTCCGCCCGCGGCGGCATGCCAAGGCGCCGCTCGCCCTGGGCGCGCTCCTGTTGATGGTCGGCCTGGTGGTCTTCGGCATCCAGCCCATCCATGTGGCGGCCTTCATCTCGGCCAGCCTGGTGCTTTTATTCCGTACCGTCACCATGGAGGAGGCGTACCGGGCCATCGAGTGGCGAACCATCTTCCTGGTGGCCGCAGTGCTTCCGGTGGGTTTTGCAATGGAAAGAACTGGAGCGGCCGAGTTGATGGTCAACCAGGTCATCAACATTCTCGGGCCCCTGGGCAACTACGCCATACTCATAGCCCTGGTCCTGTTGGCGAGCATCCTCAGCCAGGCTCTCGACGGCGCTCCCTCGGTGGTCCTGCTGGCGCCGGTCGCCCTGCAGACGGCCGCTCAACTGGGGATGAATCCCTATGCCGTCATGATGGGAGTGAGCCTGGCTGCTTCCGCCGCCTTCATGACCCCCTTCAGCCACAAGGCCAACTTGCTGGTGATGGGGGCGGGCGGATACCGGTCGGTGGACTACGCCCGGGTCGGCAGCCCCCTGACCGTGGTGGTGCTCGGCATCGTGGTGGCATTAGTCCCGGTGGTGTTCCCCCTTTGAGCCCGACCGCGGGGCGGGGATCCGGGGAGGAAGGAGGGGCCGCTAGCCGGTGAACGGACGGTCGACGGTGTATTTTCACGGTTATGAACCCCATCGGCGCGTTCCACATCATCCATGACTGCGCCCCGGCAGGGCGGTCGGTGAGATGACCACCGGGACCGTGGTAGCCGGGCGCGGATACCCGCGGGAAGGCGCCTCGGGGGAGCCGAACCTGCTGGAAATCGAGAACCTGATGGTGCGGTTCGAGTTGCCGGCCGAGACGGTCCGCGCCGTCAGCGGGGTGAGCTTATCCGTGGCTCCGAGCGAGACCTTTGCCCTGGTGGGTGAGTCGGGGTCGGGCAAGAGCGTATCGATGCTGTCCGTCATGGGCCTTCTTCCCTCGCCGCCCGCGGTCGTCTCGGGTTCCATCCGCCTGGAGGGCCGGGAAGTACTGGGCATGCCCGGACGGCTGCTGAGGAGGTTCCGCGGCCGGGACGTGGCCATGGTGTTCCAAGAGCCCATGTCATCACTGAACCCTGTCCACCGGGTGGGTCGCCAGATCGGAGAGAGCCTCCGGATTCACCGCGGCGTCGCCCGGTCGGAAGCGCGGCGCCAGGCGATCCGTCTACTGGACCGGGTTGGGATTCCGTCGGCCGCAACCAGGGTCGACGACTACCCGCACGAGTTCTCGGGAGGCATGCGCCAGCGCGCCATGATCGCCATGGCGTTGGCGTGCGACCCGAAGCTGCTCATCGCCGACGAGCCCACCACCGCGCTCGACGTGACCGTGCAGGCCCAGATCGTGGACCTGGTCCGCGAGCTTCAAGCCGAGTACCGCCTGGCGGTGGTGTGGATCACCCACGACCTGGGGGTGGTGGCCGAGATAGCCGATCGGGTGGCGGTGATGTACGCAGGGCGAATCCTCGAGACCGGCCAGGCGTCCGACCTCTACCGGGCGACCCGACATCCCTACACGTCCGGGTTGCTCCGATCCATACCCCGGCTGGACCGTTCGGTCACCACCCGCTTGGCGGAGATACCGGGGGCGCCGGTCCGGGTGGTCAGCGAGTTGGCGGCCTGTCCCTTCGACGACCGGTGCCCGCTGGCCGCCGACGGCTGCCAGGACGCTCTTCCGGAACTGGAGGCGGTGGGGCCCGAAGGGCACAGCTCGGCCTGTATTCATCACCACGAGATGGGATCTGCGTCCTCGCTGTGGCCGGAGGGGACGGAAGCCGGTCGCCAGGACTCAGAAGAACAACCCGGCGACGTGGTCGTCTCGATTCGGGACCTCCGGGTCCACTTCCCGATCATCCGCGGTATGCGGGAGTCGCGTAAGAGGGCCATTCGGGCTGTGGACGGCGTGTCGCTCGACGTGGTGCGGGGCAAGACCTTGGGGATCGTGGGCGAGAGCGGGTGCGGGAAGACCACTCTGGGTCGCGCAATGGTGGCGCTGGTACGACCCACCGGAGGGACCATCGAGATCAACGGAGAGCCCATCAACCACCGAAGCGGCAGGCATCGGAAGGTGGTCCAGATGATCTTCCAGGACCCCTTCTCGGCCATGAACCCCGGGATGCGGGTGTCGGATGTGATCGCCGAGCCTCTCCGGATCCATCGGCTCGCCGACGCGGTGACTGCCCGCGAAAGGGTGTCGGAACTTCTCACCCAGGTGGGGCTCCCTCCCGACTCGGGCGGGCGCTACCCGCATGAGTTCAGCGGGGGCCAGCGCCAGCGGATCGCCGTAGCCCGCGCCTTGGCGGCCGATCCCGAGGTGGTGGTGTGCGACGAACCCGTGTCGTCCCTGGATGTTTCGGTGCAGGCTCAGGTGATCAACCTGCTGGCCGATCTGCAGGCGCGGACCGGGATGGCGATGGTGTTCATAGCCCACGACCTGGCGGTGGTACGCCATGTCTCGCACGAGGTAGGGGTCATGTATCTCGGGGAGATCGTGGAGAAGGCGCCCCGCGACCAGCTTTACGAGGATCCTCTTCACCCCTACACCAAGGCCCTCCTGGAGGCGGTGCCGGTTCCCGAACCTGATTACGACGCCACTCAGCGAACCAGGCTGGTCGGGGACGTGCCCAGCCCGGCCGATCCGCCGGCCGGCTGCCGCTTCCATACGCGGTGCCCGGTGGCCGTGGAAGGGCTCTGCTCGACGGTCAAGCCGGCGCTGGAGGAGGTGACGCCCGGCCGCTGGGTCTCCTGTCATCTGGTCAATCCGCTCGCCGGACAGCCCTCAGTCGCCCAATCGGGCCAGAGCGAGTAACGGAATTGCGCCACGAATGTCCCGGTGCCGATAGCAATGGTGGTGCAGTTTTCAGGTGATTCGACCCAGGATCTGGTTAATCTGTGATCAGCTAAGAATTCCATCCCTCGGTATGATGAAACCCCGCCACCTCGTGGACGGGGACTAGAAAGGGGAGCCAGAAATGCAAAGAGTGAAGAGGTTCAAGTGGGCAGTCCTGCTTGTTGTGCTGGCGCTGGTAGTCGCCGGGTGCGGCGACGACGCCGAGGAGGAACCGGCAGCCACCACGGCGGCGGAGACGCCGGCCACCACGGCCGCGCCGGAGCCGGCCGACGAAGAGGAAGAGCCCGCTGCGCCGGCGGAGGAAGAGGAAGAGCCTGCACCCGAGACCACGACCACCACCGCCGCGCCGCCTCCACCGCCGGAACCGGTCACGGTCAGGGCTGCGATCACCGGGGACGAGGGAACCCTCAACCCCTACACCTACATCAGCGGCTTCCCCGGCTGGAACATCCTGATGCTCCAGTACGACTCCTTGATGCAGCTTGACGCCGCCGGCGTTCCCCAGCCCTGGCTGGCCTCGAGCGTCAGCGTCAGCGATGACCTCACCGAGTGGTCGGTGACCCTGGTGGAGGGTGTGACATTCCACGACGGGGAGCCCCTGACCTCCGACGACGTGGCCTTCAGCGTCGAGTTCTACACCACCAACCCCGAGGCGAGCCGCTTCGCACGCGACTTCAGGGGAGTGGCGGACGTGGTGGTGCACGATGACTACAGCGTCACCTTCGTTCTCGAGAGCGCCAACCCCGGATTCGACGTCGTGGCGCTGGCCGACGCTCCCATCATCCCCCGCCACATTTGGGAGTCGGTGGATGTTCCGTCGGAGCACGATTTCGGCGGCACCAACATCGGTTCCGGTCCGTACATTCTGACCGAAATCGCGCCGGACCAGAGCTACCGCTTCGCGGCCAATCCCAACTACTTCCGGGGCGCCCCGGCGGTGGACGAACTGGTGCTGATCATCTTCGCCGACGACGCCGGCGCCCAGGCGGCCATCCGGACCGGGGAAGTGGACGTGATCTTCGAACGGATACCTCCGGAGCAGATCGACCTGCTGGACGCCCAGGATCCCCTGGACGTCATCCTCGGACCCGAGTTCGCCACCCAGATGATCAACTACGACGCATCGCTCCGTCCGTTCGACGATGTTGCGGTCCGCCAGGCCATCAACATGGCCATGGACCGCCAGGACATCGTCGACACCGTGTATCTCGGAGCGGCCACGGTGGGGAGCCCCGGCTGGATCCATCCGGGACACTCGGTCTACAACCCCGGGATCGAAGTCGACGTGTACGACCCTGCCGCGGCCAACGCCCTGCTGGACGCCAACGGTTACGCCGACAGCGACGGCGACGGCGTCCGCGAGTTCGACGGACAGCCCATGTCGTTCGAGATCATCACCAACGCCTCCGACTCGCTGCGTCTGCGGATCGCCGAGTTGACGGTGGAGATGCTGGGGGCCATCGGGATCGAGACCGAGGTGTTGCCTGTCGACACCGCGGTCTGGGAGAACGCCGTGTGGCCCGGTTTCGACGTGAACAACGGTCGGAACTACCAGATCGCCATGTGGGGATGGTCGCCTCCCGTGCAGGCCGACCCGCTGCGGCTTCCCTGGTTGGTCCACAGTTCGCTGGACAGAGGATTCCTCAACCTGACGGGCTACGGTAACGCCGAGATGGACGAGCTCTCCGAGGCGCTGGCCGTGGAGCCCGATCCGGCGGAGCGGAAGGCGATCCTGGGCCGTATGCAGGAGATAATCGCCGAGGACCTGCCCTTCGTGCTGCTGCTCTACCCGGATGGAGCGTATGTGTACGACTCGAGCGTCTACGCCGATTGGGAGTTCATCGCCGGCCAGGGCATCGTGAGCAAGCTGTCGCTGCTCCCGCCATCCGCTCGGCCGTAGGAGAACAACCGAACAATGACGGCTGGTGGTAGCCCGCCGCCCGATGACACGTCGCGTGTCGGGCTACCACCCCACAGTGGATTGACCAAGCCACCCCGGGCTTCGGGGAAGGCCGCAGGTGGGAACAGGTCGAAGGCTTGACGAGGCGCATCGACCTCCGCCGGGTGGCCCAGTACGGGGTGGTCGTGGTGGTGGCGGTCACGCTCAACTTCCTGTTGCCCCGCCTGATGCCGGGAAACCCGCTCGCCCTGATCGCCGGAGTGGACGTCGGGATGCTGGCGCCGGAGCAACGGGCCGAGATCGTCGCCCGGGTCGGTCTGGACGCTCCTCTCTGGCAGCAGTACCTGCGCTACTGGGGTGACATCTTCACCGGCGATTTCGGGTTCTCGTTCCGGTCCAGCCGTCCCATCGTCGACATGATCTTGGAACGGCTCCCCTGGACGCTCCTGATCACCGGCCTGTCGCTGGTGGTGTCGGCGGTGGTGGGGGTGTTGCTGGGCGCTATCTCGGCCTGGCGGAGAGGGACCAAGGGCGACCTGGGCATGCTTTCGGGGATGATCTCGATCGAGTCGCTGCCCTCGTTCTGGCTGGGCATGGTCCTGGTCTCCCTCTTTGCCGTCCAATGGGGTCTCCTGCCGTCGTTCGGGGCGGTGACCCCTGCGTCAGACCTGGAGGGCTGGGCGCATGTGTGGGACATCATCAGCCACGCCATCCTGCCCGTCACCGCGCTGTCGATCGTCGGAACCCCGGGCGTTTACATGACCATGCGCTATTCGATGCTGGAAACGCTGGGAGAGGACTACATCCGTACCGCCAGGGCGAAAGGCGCCGGCGAGCGCCGGGTACTGTTCGGGCACGTGGCCCGCAACACCATCGCTCCGGTCATCACGGTCCTCGCCATCCGCCTGGGGTTCGCCTTCGGGGGCACGGTGATCATCGAGACGGTGTTTTCCTACCCCGGACTCGGCCGTCTGGTCTTCGAGGCCGTGGCGGGACGTGACTATCCCGTAATGCAGGCGGCGTTCCTGGTCTTCACGGCGGCGATTCTGGTGGCCAACCTCGCAGCCGACCTCCTGTATCCGCTCATCGACCCCAGGAGCAGAACATCATGACTGCGACCGGCGGTGAAGACCGGGCGGTGAGGAGGGCTGTGCGACGTCGCTCGCGGCTCCCCACCATCCTCGGAGTGGCGGGATTGGTGATCGTCGGCGCTTTGGTGGTGACGGCGGTGTTCGCTCCGTGGCTGGCGCCGTATGACCCCACCGAGCGGATCGCAAGGCCGTTCCTGGTCCCCAGCGCCGAACATCCCCTGGGCACCAACGACGTCGGACACGATCTCTTATCGGAGATCATCTTCGGATCGAGAGTCTCCTTGCTGGTGGGACTGGTGGCGGCGACTGTGGCCCTGCTGATAGGTACGACCGTGGGAGTGGTGGCGGGCTATTACCCGAAGCGCCTGGGGTCGACCCTGATGCGAGGGGTCGACGTGATATTGATCCTCCCGTTCCTCCCCCTGCTGATAGTGCTGGCTGCCTACCTGGGCCGCAGCCTGTTGAACACGATCCTGGTCATCGGGTTGCTCATCTGGGCGGAGCCGGCCCGGATCATCCGATCACAGGTCCTCTCCCTTCGCTCCCGCGAATACGTGCTGGCCGCCCGTTCGATGGGCGCCCCCGACCGGTGGACGATACTGCGTCACATCGTTCCACGCACGGCCCTGCTGGCCACGGGATCGTTCGTCCGAGCGGTGTCGGGGGCGATTCTCCTGGAGGCGGCCCTCAGCTTCCTGGGCCTCGGCGACCCCATCCAGAAGAGCTGGGGCTCCACCCTCTACTGGGCACAGACCCGGGGGGCCTTCCTGACCCCGGCCTGGAAGTGGTGGGTGCTGCCGCCGGGCATCCTGATCATGCTGGCGTCGCTCGGGTTCGCCCTGATCGCGTTCTCGCTCGAGGAGCGGATCAATCCGCGGCTGTAGTCGGCGGCTGCAGGTACGGGAGCCCGGCTCTTGAGCCTCCCGGTCGAGCCTCGTCTATACGGTGCCGGAGCAGGGCATCGGGGGGTGCTGGTGTGGCGGTGGGGGACTCCTGTGTCCGTGCTCTCCTCGGCGCCGGTGGGCGGTGGCCCGGATTTGGTGCAGTGGGCGCTCAACATCGGCGTCCGGTCGGACTACGACCGCACCGATCTGTCCGAGCACGCCGGGGAGGTTGCGGCGGAACTCGACCTGCGGGGAGCGGGTGTTGTGATGTTCACCGCCGTGGACCTGAGCCGCCGGCAACGCTGCGAGTTCGGAGGGGTGACGGTCGACGCCACCGTCGGGATCAGTCATCCCACCTGGGCCGCCGAGATTCCCGAGACTGAGCAACGGGTCTCCCCGGGCACCATCAACCTGGTGATCCAGGTGCCGGTCGGCCTCGATCCGGGAGCCGCGGTCAACGCGGTGGTGACTGCCACCGAGGCCAAGACGCAGGCACTGGCCGCCCGCGGGGTGCCAGGGACGGGGACTGCCACCGACGCGGTCGCCATCGTGTGGCCCGCAGGGACCGCTCCGGAACGGTTCGCCGGCCCCAGGTCGCGGTGGGGTTCGAGGATCGGCCACGCCGTCTACCGGGCGGTGTGGTCCGGCGCTGTTTAGGCGGCCCTGTCGCGGAGTTGGTGTGACACCTGTCGGAGGGTTGCCACAGGCTGTTAAAAAAGCTGCTGTGGGGAGGTTGTTTCTTGTCCCACCCCTATTCCATACTGATGCCAGCCAAACACTAAGACCGTCCGCTCAGGCGTCGCGCGGATCGCGTCGAGGGATCAGATCGACCTAATCAGAGAGCCCTGTCCCAGGCTGGACAGAGCTGTCAACCCATGGACTGGTGGTGGCGGGGGAGGGCACATTGTGGAGGTTTCGTAGCGTTCCAGGGTCTACCGTAGGGTTGCTGCTAGCCCAGCTAGATCTGCATATTAGCCGAGAGGGTCGTTTCTTGGGGTTTCGTTAGGATCCGTGTAATCCCTCCGATATACTGATACGTATTCGTATATACTAGAATGAGGAGGAGACAATGGGTCCGAAGCGTCCCAAAACACTGTCGGCAGCGTTCGTTCGTACTGTCAACCAGCCGGGTAGGTACGGCGACGGGAGGGGAGGTCACGGTCTTTCTTTGTTGGTCTCCCGGCGGATCAATGGTCGGTTGTCGAAGCGTTGGACCCAGCGGGTCCGTATCGATGGTCGGGAAACCAACCTCGGTTTGGGTGTTTACCCGGTGGTTACGCTTTCGGAGGCCCGTCATAAGGCGTTGGGGAACCGCCGTTCTATTGAACAGGGCCGGAACCCACATGCCCCCGCCATTCCAACGTTTTCGGAAGCTACGGAGCGGGTGATAGGACTTCATTCTGCGAAGTGGAAAACGGGAGGACGTTCCGCCGCTATTTGGCGGTCGACTCTGACCCGGTTCGCCGGTCCGTTGGGTGAGGTGAGGGTGGACAGGGTAACCACCGCCCAGGTGCTGGCGGTGCTTTCGCCGATGTGGCATGTGAAGGCCGAGACGGCTCGTAAGGTTCGCCAGCGGATCAGCGTGGTGATGCGTTGGGCTATCGCTCAGGGGTATCGGGAGGACAACCCTGCCGACGAGCGGGTGGTAGCGGCGTTGGGTCGTAACAGCAGACCACCGACTCATTACAAGGCCCTCCACCACTCACAGGTCAGGGACGCGATCGAAACCGTTGAAACGAGTGGTGCTTGGTGGGCTGCTGGGGGCGGCGTTGCGGTTTCTCGTTTTGACGGCAACCCGTTCGGGTGAGGTGAGGAACGCTACGTGGGAGGAGATCGACATGGACCAGCAGACCTGGTGTATTCCACCGGGTCGGACCAAAACAGGCCGCCCCCATCGCGTCCCGTTAAGCGATGCCGCCAGGTCCGTCCTGGACGAGGCACGCACCCAAACTGGCGGGCAGAGGCTGGTTTTCCCGTCGATCCGGGGCAAGACCCAATCCAGCGACGGGCTGGCGAAGGTCCTTAAGGAAAACGACATTGATTGTGTGCCGCACGGGTTTCGCAGCAGTTTCCGGAACTGGTGCGCCGAGACCGGTGTTTCTCGGGAGGTGGCGGAACGGGCCCTCGGACATGCTATCCGGAATCGGGCAGAAGCCGCTTACAGCCGAACCGATCTCCTCGGACAACGCCGACAGGTGATGCAACAGTGGGCAGAGTACATCACCAACCCCCAGCCCTGAGACTCTTCGACAACCGCCGGTGGGGATGCCATGCAGGTCCGGTCAATAACGGTAGGAGGATCCTACTGGGGGTGGGAAGGGGCTGTGGTGGGCGGTGAGACAGTGAGAGATGTTCGGTCTTTGCTGACCGGCGGCTCGTTTTGGAGGGTGTGGGCGAGTCTTTTTCCCACCACCCCTTTTCTTCCCCTGGTTTGGTGGATAGCGGACCAGGTCGAATACCTGGCTTACGGCTAGTGACGCCGGGGGATTGTAGGTTCCGGCCTTCGGTTTTGTGTGATCGGGTAAACAGGTCGCAACGGAGGGGGTCGAATTGCGCCTTAACCTTTCCCTTTTCGACTTTTGGGATAAGGTTGTTGGTAATGTTGTGGTTAGGGTAGTTGGGGGTAAAGGTTATGGGTTGGTATGTGTCTAGGTACTGGCATCCGCGGTTCGACGCTCCGGTGTCCCGGGAGAGGCGTGGGGGACGGTATGAGGCGTTTGTGCCGGATGTGCTCTCGGGATGGTCTCCGCGTGTGTCGGTGGGCTTGGTTGCGACATTAAGGGAGGCTGAGGCGGCGGTTGCCACTTTGAACAGAAGCTACACCGCAGACGTGCCCCACCCGTTGGACGCGTTCGCTTATGTGTTGTTGCGGGTAGAGGCGACTGCTTCTTCGCGGATCGAGGACATAGAGCTATCCCCGCGGCGTCTCCTGACGGCAGAGGCGGAGCATCGTCAGGGAGGCAGATCGTCGGACCGTCGAGCGGTGGAAGTGTTGGCGAACATCGAAGCAATGGGAGACGCGGTTCGTTTGGCATCTGTTCGGAGGTCGTTGCAGACGGACGATCTGTTGGACATGCACCGGCGGTTGATGGCAGCGTCTATGCACCCCCATTTGGGCGGTTGGGTCAGAGACGTTCAAAACTGGATAGGCGGTTCGGGTTACACACCGGTAGGAGCTACGTTCGTTCCGCCCCCTCCCGAAGAAGTCCCAGCGCTCCTGGAAGACCTGATGGCGTTCGTGAACCGCACCGACGTTCCGCCGCTGGTGCAAGCGGGAATCGCCCACGCTCAGTTTGAAACGATCCATCCGTTCGGCGACGGGAACGGTCGGCTAGGACGGGCCCTGGTACACGCAGTGCTCCGCCGCAGCGGTGTCGCTCCGGTGTTCGTGCCGCCCATCAGCGCGGTACTGGCCCGATCCCGCCAAGCCTACTTCGACGGTCTCACCACCTGGCGACACGTCGGAGCAGCCAACAACCCGGAAAGGGACAGAGCCGCCGAACAATGGCTGGGAATGTTCGCCGAGGCCACCCACTCGGCCTGTCAAGAAGCACACAGCTACCTGCAAGCCGTTTCCGCGTTGGAGACAAACCTGCGCGACCGGGCCGCTCCGGTAAGAAAAGGATCATCCGCGGACCTCCTCCTTGGGATACTACCGGCCTGTCCGATCTTCACCGTGCCGTCAGCTGCTGCGATCATCCGCCGGTCCGATGTCGCCACCGGATCGGCCGTAAACCAACTCACCGAAAAAGGGGTACTAAAACAGCGGACCGTCGGGAAAGAACGATACCGGGTGTTCGAAGCACCAGACGTAATCAGTCTCATCAACCAACTCGACAGAGAACTCTCCCTACAAAGCCCTCCCGCCAGAGACACAACCAGCCCCCTGGACGACCCCAGCCCAACCCAACACGACCCAACCCCCGGCCTCGACATAGGGCTCTGACCCTTTGTGGAGGTTCATGACTGGGGAAGCGAACAAAACACTAAAAACCAAGAACAACACCTCCATCCGAAGCAAACACCAAAAGGGTCTCCCGAATTCTGCCACTTCGGGGGCCGGCATGACCCTGCGAAATCCCGTTCGGGAAACGTTCTTCGTTGTGGGCGAACTCAACCACACGTTTGCACTAAAGCCTGCCCACACCCAAAAACACGTGGGCGACCACCAGCCAACCCGGAACGGAACAGGCCGGTTTGAAAGCCGATTCGGGGGGGGGGCTCCCAGCGAAACGTTCGCCTAATACCTGATCCGGTTTCTCACAAGACAAACGGCTGGCGAACGGTTTGCGAACGCTTGCCGCTTCGAGCCGGTGTTATCCCAGGTCAGAGGCTAAACGAACGCTGCGAACGGTTGCAGCGAACGGTTTGCGAACGTTCCGGAGTGACGGTTGTTGCAAGGTGGAGGGCATGAAACACAGCGCTCTTTGTTTCCGGCCGGTCTCCCCCGGCGGGGTGGAGTGTGTCAGGTGCTGGGCGTGTCGGCGGTGGCGGCTGTTGGTCTCCTGTGATTTTGTGGAGGCTTTGCCGAACCGATGGGTTTCTGAGTCCTGTCCGTTTGGGTCTTGGATTCACAGTCGAACGAGCCGCCTTAGAAGACAACCCGGCACAGTTTTCGATCAGCACGCTCGTCCGGGGCTTTGCCGGGCGGGGCCTCTCACCCCGGGGCGTCTGGTTCGGTCCACAACCTGAGAAAGAGGGGGGATAAACACAATGTCAGAACAGCAGCTGGGACAGCACCTACAAGAGGTCCGGGTGGTTTTCAATCCGTCCTATTCGGCTGGTCTGATGGCACTATCCGAGGAGTGGGGGATCTCCCCTGTGGCGGTTGCCCGGCGGATCGTTCGCGAGGTCCTTAGAGTGTCCTGTTTCTGAGATGTAGCGACACCTGGGTGGGTTAATGCCGGCCTGGTGGGGTGTGGCGGTGCATCCTGTTGCTTGACCATCACATCGAGCAGAAAGGACACACCGCCGTGGGTAATGATGATGCCTTGTATCGGTTTCGGCTGGGGGTATTTGCTCTAGCCGAGGAGCTGGGGAACGTACGTGCTGCGTGTCGGATAATGGGGATCCATCATTCGACGTTCTATCGGTGGAAGCACCAGTTGGAACGGCACGGGACAGAGATCTTGCGCCCGCGGGAGCGGCGCCAGCCTCGGATGCCGAACGCGACCAGTCCGTTCGTGGAGCATCGGATAGTGGCGTTTTCTCTGGGTCACCCGGGGTTCGGTCCGGCAAGGGTCTCAGCAGAGCTAGGTCGGACCAAGTGGGGTGGGATCGTGATCTCCCCCTCGGGCGTGTGGCGGGTGCTCCGCCGGCACGGTCTGAACACCCGCGGAAAGCGCCTGGGGTTGGTGGCCGGCTACGCCGCCCCACCGGCTCGGGAGAAACCGTCTGTGTTGGCCCAGCAGCATCTGCAGGTCGCAGTGCCTGGTGAACTGGTACAGATGGACTGCTTCTATGTAGGACGCCTACAAGGCGTGAAAGGAACAGTGTGGCAATACACCGCCATCGACGTGGCGTCGTCGTACACCTGGGCCGAGTTGTGGACTACCCCTCGTAACCCCGCCGCGTTGCGGACCAGCCGACTCGCCCGGCGGGTAGCAGAAGACCTCTCCGCCAGGGGGTGGAAACTCCAAGCGGTGATGTCGGATAATGCATCAGAGTATCGCTCCAAGGTGTTCCGTAACACCATCGGGACGCTCGGCGCAGAGCATCGGTTCATCCGAGCCGGCCGTCCCCAAACGAATGGGTGTGTGGAACGAGTACAGCAGACCATCCTCGAAGAATGCTGGAAACCCGCGTTTGCTCGCTACCTGATACCCAAGATCACCGGGCTCCGACGCGACCTCAAACAGTACCTGGACTACTACAACACCGACCGGGCACACACCGGAAGATGGAACCAGGGACGCACCCCCGAACAAGTCCTCGGGAAACCTAAAATGTGGCCCAAACCAACAGGAACCGTCGCCCCCACCCCGCGATAGGACACCTTAGAGATCGGGGTGTTCTCGACCATCCCCCGCGGTCTTTCCCCAACCGAGACAGCAGACCGGGGATGGTCCACCGAACCCTACGGATCACTCCCATGCAAGCCTCTCTCTTGGACTCCACAGCCTTTCGGCATGGGTTGAGCCGCTCCGAAATGGTGCGAGGGGTTCTTTCCCATGCCACCCGCCATCCCATCACCCACGAACACCTCCACCGGGTGCCGTCCGATAGGAGAACCGTGCGCTGGTCAATACGTATCACCCGCCGCCACTACGCTCACATCCGACGGGTTGCGGAAATGTTGTGTTGTTCCGAAACCGACGCCGCGGCGGCGCTGCTCGCCTCGACCACAGCCCGCCGGCATTTCCTACAACACCTGAACAATCGCATCTCTTGAACACCGGGTGAAGGGACGACGACTCCGAGGAGCGGAAAGTCGGGGGAACCCGAAGAACAAGGGAACCCATGCGACACACCCGGGGCTCTCTTCGGGTGGTCACCGGATCACGACACGTCCCACCCGAAAACGGACCGGTGAAGGCACCGCTTTCAGTGCAACCGTGTGGTTGAGTTCGCCCACGTCGAAGAACGTTTTCGCTGCCGGGTTCGGGCAGGCCATGCTGGCCCTCGGAGTGGCAGAGTTGGAGGATTCTCGGTGTTTGCCTTGGTTAGACCCGTTTTTGCCTTCGCAGCTGCGTTCTGTTCTCTTCCCCGGTTTCGCTTGCAGCCTTTCTGTCCGACCGTTTTAGGACGGATCGGCCTCCCGGTTTTGGAGGGTGGCAAGGTGCACAGCCGGTCAGGTCCATCAGGAGCGGGTCGTTGCCTACAATCGGGAGTGGGCCATTCGAGCAGGAGAGAAATGATGCGCGCCGATACCGGGCCACCCGCGAATAGCCCTGCCGCCCCGGTGGCGATCCTTGCCACGCCGTCGAAGGAGGCGGTGCGGTCGTGAGCGGTAGACCAGTGCCTTTGTCGGCGTCGGAAAGGAAGATTCAGTATGCATCACAGTGACCTGGCTGTGTACCGCAATCTCCAGGGCCGGTTGTACCGGACCGCTGAAATCATCGACGGTGTTGCCATTGCTTTCCGTTTGTTCGACGCTGACGAGCCGATGGCGAAGCGTGTCGATGGGACTATCTTTGTGCTGGTCGATGGTTCGTGGCAGAGCCTGGACAACATCCATCATGTTCTGACGGCTGCCGGGCAGACGTTGGCGAAGCTGCTTCACATGGTCGAAGCGTCAGATCGACACCTCGAAACCTGACCACCGTCCGCGATCCTATTGAGGCCCCGGGTGTTGCGAGCGGGGCAGCGGCATCCGATGCGAGGTTCGCAGGCAGGCCCGATTTGGATGGGACCGTGCATCGTCGTGCTTTTCATCATCACGGGCTGCGATGCCCAAGGGGCGGTCTGCGCGGAGGGTTACGGGCCGGTCTCCAACTTGGGGGAGATCACGGTTCAGGCACCGGGGGGTTGTCCTGCCTCCGTGTCCTTTACCGTAGCTTGAGGGACGAACGGTTCAACCACGTCGCTCGACAGTCTGCCGGGCTGTTTGGAGGGCGGCTCCGTAACGGCTGAGGCTTTCGATGACGCCGGTGAGGACCTGTGGGTATTCGGTGTCTCTTCTGACGTCGATCGGGAACCAGTGCCTGCCGTGCCTGCGGTACCAGTCTTGGTTCTCTTCGCCGAGTTCTTGGCTCGCGTCGGGTTCGTCGGCGTAGCTGTGATGTCTGGATACCCAAAGAGGGGTCTCGGCGGTTTCCTCGAACAGTTCCAGGTTGATACCGAACCACACCACGGTGCCGCGCAGGCGGATGTATCTGCCGTAGCCGTAGGGCATGGGAGTCGCACGCAGTCTCTTGCGGTCCGCCCAGTTCTGGTTGATGCCTTCTTCGGTTGCGGCGTCGACCAATCGCCGGTACTGCCGTAGCCGGATCTCGGAGTCGCTGCTGGGTTCGTTGCCCGGTGGGAGCGGTTTGAAGGCTGTCTCGTCGGCGTAGCGGGCGAGGCTACGCAACTGGCGGATCTGTGTCACCGCTCTCGGTTCGCCGCTGTCGCTGCTTCTGGCAGCCATAGCGTCGAGCAGGCTTTCCCAGCTGAGGGCCTGATGCTTCTATGATTTCCAAATCGTGTTTGGAGGGGTGGGGTGTTTAGGTGGGTGGGGGGTTTTCGAGAAGGCGGTAGAGCTGTCGGGCGATGTATCGTTTGAGGCAGCGGCGGGTTTCTTGGGTGGTTTTTCCTTGGCTGGTTCGTTTGGCGATGTAGGCCTTGGTTTTGGGACAGTGTCGGGAGCGGCTGATGGCGATGGTGTGGAGGGCCTGGTTTAGTTGGCGGTCGCCGTGTCTGTTGAGCCGGTGGCGGGTGTGTTGCCCGGAGGATGCTTCGAGTGGTGCTACGCCGGCTAGGCGAGCGAAGGCTGCTTTGTTGCGGCATCGGCGGGGGTGGGACCAGGCGATGAGCACTTGAGCGGCGGTGATGGGGCCTATTCCTGGCTGGTTCAGCAGGTGCGGAGCGACAGAGATGACCAGTTCGGTGATGGATGTTTTGAGGTCTTGGGTCTCTGTGGAGAGCGCGCGGATGCGCCTGGCCAGGCTGCGCATTGCTTGTTTGGTGGCGGTGAGTTCTCCGATGGGTCCGGATCGGAGACGGAACGCCGCGCATGTGGCTACGAGAGCAGGGGTGGTAAGACCTCGGAGTTGGTCCCTGAGATCGACCGGCGCGGTGACTAGGAGGGCTTTCAGTTCGTTGATCGCCGATGTTCTAGCTGTTATGGCGCCTCGGCGGGTGGTTGCTAACACTCGGAGGGCTTCTCGGTCTCCCCGAACTCGAGGAACCGATGGCCTACGGCGGCCTAGCACCTGGCGGGCGGCCCGTCGAGCGTCAAGGGTGTCGTTCTTGGCGCCGTCCACAGTTGGGGTGGGATGGTTGAACTCTGTAACCTGTTCACCCCGGCTGGCAAGGTAGCCTGATACGCCTGCTCCGTAGCTTCCGGTGCCTTCCACCGACCATATCCGGTCGGTGGCCTGGGTGTGCTGATCGGCCCATCCCACCAACCGTTCATATCCCACCCGGGTGGTTTCGAACACTCCGGAGGCTTGTTCTCCGGTGGTGGCAGTATCCACTACCGAGGCGGTGACCCAATCACGATCAGGATCGATCCCGATCACATGCTCTACTTCTGTGCCTATCATGAGAAACTCCCTCTTTGGTTGCTGACGGTGCGCCAAAAGAGGGGCGCAAACCGCGAAAACGGCAGGACTGTGATGGGTCACACCCCCTGGGGGTGGACAGGCTTCTGATCAGGCCAGCGCGGTACGCCAGGCAAGCTGCTGGAGGTCGGTGTCGGACAGATCAGGCAAAGGACACCAAAATCGGGGTCAGTCAAATCGTGGGTCACGACACCACCACCAGCAGCTATAACCTGAGAGCCTCTAAAGGCACCTTCTTTATTCTCACAGTCAAATCGTCTGTGTGAGGGGGTGGGTTCATTATGGGTTTATCGGGTTAGGTTCAGTCGGTTGGGGAAGTGGATTTCGAGTTGGTTGAGGGCTCTTGTCCAGCCGTGGGTGCCGGTGCCGAGGTCTCCTCCCCTGTCTTGTCGGTGATGTTGCGAGCGGCGAGGCGCAGCAGTTTCAGAGCGGATTGGTCGGTGGGGAAATGGCCCCTGGTTTTGGTGACTTTCCGCAGCTGGTAGTGAACGCTTTCGACCAGGTTGGTGGTGTATACCACCCGGCGGAGTTCTGGCGGGAACCGCAGGAACGGGGTGAACTCTTCCCACGCTTGGCGCCATACTCGTATCATCCCCGGGTAGCGGTTTCCCCACTGGTCGTCGAGTTCGTCCAACTCTTTGGCGGCTGTTTCGGAGTTGGTGGCGGTGTACACGGTCCGTAACCCCCGAGCGACAATTCTGCGGTCTTTCCAGCTGCACAAGCGCATCGAGGCTCGTATCAGGTGGATGACACAGGTCTGTACCAGCGCCTGAGGCCAGGTGGCCTCGATCGCGTCCGGGAGACCGCGGAGGCCGTCGCGGCACACGATCAATACGTCTTCGAGGCCTCGGTTGCGTATCTCGGTCAGTACCGACAGCCAGTACTTGGCGCCTTCGCCGCCGTCACCCAGCCACACACCGAGGACGTGTTTGCGGCCGTCCACGTCGACGCCGACCACCACATACGCTGGGCGATTGATGACGGTGCCGTCCGTGCGGACCTTGACCACCATGGCGTCTATGTACAGAAGTGGATAAACACTGTCGAGGGGCCGGTTCTGCCATTCGGTGAGTTCCTCCACGGTCCCGTCGGTGACCTTGGACACCAACGCCGACGACACTTCCACGCCGTACATGCGCTTTAGCTCTGAGCGGATGTCACGGGTGGATAAACCCCGCGCGTACAGGGCCACGATGTTGGCGTTGAAACGCTCCAAGCGCCGGGCGCCCTTCGGAACGATCTTGGGTTCGAACGAGGAGTTACGATCCCGGGGAACGTCCAGATCCACCGCGCCGATCTCGGTCAGCACCTGTTTCGGGGTGGTCCCGTTACGGTTGTTGCCCGTGCCATGGCCGATCGGGTCGCCGTGCTCACAGCCCAGGTGATCGGTCATCTCCTCAGAAAGGGCCCGTTCCAAGACCCGCTTGGACTATCTCGGCCAACACCCCATCAGGACCCAAAAGATCCACACCACCCTCCAAAGCATCAGCCACCACAGCATCCACAAGCTCATCAGACACAGCAGCCACCACAGCCCGCTCCGTCACATCCTTCACAGCCATACACATCATCTCCTCACAGCCAGCCACCGCCGGCCAGGCAAACCCCCTCACACAGACATGTATACAGGCTCTGGCCCGCCGTTCGGCGACCAAGGCCCGCACCCAGGCCATCAACCAAATACATGCTCTGGTGGTTACCGCCCCAGACCAGATCAGAAACCAACTGGAGAGACTACCGGCCAAAGCCCGTGTCAAGACCTGTGCCGGTTTCCGCCCAGGCACAGCCAACACCACCATCAGATACGCCAAAGCGGCGCTGCGTTCCCTGGCCCGCAGATACCAGACCCTCACCGCAGAGATCGAAGAACTCACCACCCAGATCAACCGTCTCTGCACAAAGGCCAACCCGGCGCTGCTGGCCACCGACGGTGTCGGCGCCGACACCGCTGCCACCCTGTTGGTCACCGCCGGCGACAACCCCCAACGCATGCACTCAGAAGCGTCCTTCGCTGCATTGTGCGGCGTCAGTCCCGTCCAGGCATCCTCGGGCCGTACCGTCCGCCACCGGCTCAACCGGGGCGGGAACCGCCAAGCCAACCAGGCCCTATGGCGCATCGCCACCACCCGCATGCGCCGACACCAACCAACCATCTCATACATCGAAAAACGCCAGGCGGAAGGCAAGAACCGACGCGAGATCATCCGCTGTCTCAAACGCCACATCGCCAGAGAGATCTACCACCTACTCACCAACCCACCCCCAACACCTGACGGCAACGATCTCCGCTGCCTACGCCAAAACACCCCGACCACGCTCGCTCAAGCCGCCACAGCCCTACAAACCTACCCAACCCGCCTCTCCCAACTCGAACGAGGCATCCGACACAACCACCAACTCGCCACCCGATACCACCAATGGCTCACCACCCACCAAAACTCGATTAGACAAAAATAGGAGCATCGTCGTGTTCACCATCACCGGCGACAGCTACCGACTCCGAAGCTACCAAGCACAAGCCAGAAAACAGCGACCGAAAGGAGACCCGCTAGCCTAAAACCACTAACCCAGGGTGGGGAATTTCGGTGATCGACTCTGGGGAATTTCGATGATCGCCATCACCCGTAACAGGTGGCGATAACCTGCCAGGCTGGCATCGACCTGCAACGAGGCCACCCTCGCGTTAGTAACTGCGTCCACTGCCGTAGCGGTGTGGCTTCTCTTGTGTGGATCAACTCCGATAATCATGCTCTCAGTCCTTGCTCTTCAGAAACGGGGAACACCGCGGTCGGCATGCCGACTTCGAGACCCACTAGGGGCAATGTCACGCCTCTGTTGAGCCAGACCGCAGCCAGCCGTCAACTGGGTGGCACACCCCGACAGAGCCAACCAAAAGGTGGCAGGCGATTCACGAGCCAACCCAGCCAACGACCCACCAGACGCTACGACCCCACAGCCACAGCGACCAGTACCCCACATACAAGTCGGCGATTCAGGCTGTCTGGCTAACGCGCGCGTTGGGGAAGACACCAGACCCTACCCAAGACGCTAGCCGTTTCTCCGATGTGGATCCACAGCAATGGTGGGCACCCCACGTCGAACAACTAGCCAACCTGGGCATCACGAAGGGCTGCGCCACCGACCCGCTCCGCTACTGCCCCCAAACGGCCGTAACCCGCGGCGAAATGGCCACCCTCCTAACCCGCGCCACCAAAAGCCCAAAACTAGTCCAACCACCTTAAGACCTTCCCCCACCCCACCATGCAGAGCTAACCCCGGGCAGGCCCGACGCGGGCCGACCGTCCCCGATGGGAGACCTTCCCAAGGCGAGGCTGTCCCGTTTTTGGTGGACTACCGAATCCGGGCACTCCTGTACGCCGGCAAACCCAACTGGGAACTCCTCGCAGCTATCACTCCCCCGTATATTCCGATGAGCCGGTTAACTCTCAACCGTGATCAATCGTCGTCGAGGATGGTCCCTTCTCCGACTCCATCACTGATTTCCGCGCCCACGACCTTGGTCACCACCAGTTCCATCGTTTCGGAGCTCTCTCTCCGCTCATCATCTCTTATCGACACGTAGAATGAGAGTTGTGTCTCGCCCGGCTCGAACGTGATGGTTTCCCCGTAGTAATAACCCAGATAGTCGAGGGGGTCTTCAGCTGAAGTGTCCCGAGTCTTCAAGGTTACCGTCACCTTCTGAGTCGAGGCCTCGCTCAATGTGATCAGGAACTCCAGCAGGAGTTGCCCTTCCTCTTCAATCGCATCCGAGACCGTGAGCAAGGGGAGAGACACGGGCGGAGGCTCATCATCGTCCTCAATAGTGATTTCCGTACTCGATACGGTGAGGTCGGCAGAAGACCCGGCCACGGTGATTGTCTCGTTCGGCTCGTCCTCATCGTCATCCGTCGGGGATAACTTGAACTTCGCCTGAGCCTTATCCGCTCCGGCGGGGATCACCAGCACCAGATTCTTGACTACTCCGTAGTCCATACCAGATTCTGCGCTATCGTCGGCTTGGCCCACCGTGACGGTTATGTTTCGGTCCTCCTCATAGGTGGTGCCGCCGGTCACCGTGGCGGTCACGGTGACCGTCACGGGTTTGCCTGCGTCCTCGGAGACGGCCCCGGGCCGAGTGCTCAATGTGATCCCGGTGGGAGCGTCATCGTCGTCGGTGATGGTTCCTTCCGCCTCGGTCTTGCTCTCCTCTGCGGAAAGGACGGCCCCGACCGGATCCGACAGGGTAACAGTGATGGTCTCATCCGATTCATCCACCACATCGCCCTTCACCGCAACGATGATGGTCCCGGTGCGCTCTCCGGCTGCTATCTGTATCGACATGGGCGCAGGCTCTGTGTAATCAGCGCCAGCCTGGGCAGTACCACCCAGGACATAGGGGATCGTCACTTTCTCGGAACCTGCCCGGCTGAGACTGACGGTGAAAGTCATGTTGACGGTGGCGGTCGGATCATCCCCCTCGGTCACCGAGGCGGCATCTTCCACAGAAACCACCGGGTTAGCGACCTCATTCTGGTGGTCGGCGTCCTGGTCAGGATCATTCCCGTCGGACGCATCATCATCGTTGTCGGCATTGTCGGCCGTGTCTTCGGTGTTGTCCGCGTTGTTGTCCACGGCATCGTCGGTCGCATCATCATCGTTGACAATGTCCACTTGCACCGGACTCCCCGACAAGGCGAGATCGCCGCCAAATCCACTGTGACCGGGCACCCGCTCGCCTTTACCGTAGGCGACCTCTACCGTGCGTTTCTCGGTGTCCTCATTGGGCAGAGCCACCAGCTTCACGATGGCCATCCGCGCCCCAGCACCGAGCTTCACGGCCGGATGCTGGGAGCTGTGCGGACTAGCGGTAATCAGCTCGACATAGGCATTGGCCCCGATGCCCGAAGGCAGGCTGAGCGTGTAGTGAACACCGGCCTGGGCGCCCGACACCGCCAGCGGCACCGTCACCGACTCGCCGCTCTTCAGCACTCGATCCAGCTTTATAGTGATCTGGGTGACGCCGCCGTCTTCCGGTATGGAGCCGGATCCCGCCCTCAGTCGTACCTTCAGACCCACGCCCAGCGTTGCGCGTGGCAACCTGATCTCATCGGTTCCGTCCCCCTCGGGAGGAGTAGGCACCGGACCGCATTCAAGGTCATCTTCGGTAAACAACGCGTCATATACGCACCGGACGTCATCTTGCGCTGTTTGGTCGAGCAAGTTCCACTCGTTGCACCAGGGGCTGCTGGAATCGGCCTCCCTACCATCTCCCACAGCCACTCGCCGCAACCGGCAATCGAGCCCACCCCACCACGTTTCCGCCGACTGGCCGCCCACGTCCTTCAAATCCCCGGCGGAGGCACCCACCAGCGCTCTCATTGACGAGCTGAGTTTCCAGTAAGACATCGAGACGGCTGCATCCACCTTTTCTCCGTGCATCCGCTCGATCTGATCCACGCCGGCCTGTGATCCTCGGACCCTGGCATCATGCAGATGCCGCTGGGTCTGAGCGTCCTTGACATCAACGGTCATCCCCCGGCCGCCCTCCGCCAATACACTCCACCACCGCTTGGAAACGCCGCCCAGCGCCCGGGCGACAATCGTTACCTCAACCGCATCGGGCATTGCGGATTGAACCGAACTCGGCAGGTCACCAAGCTCCACCGTGAACTTCCGATTGGCGGGGCCGCCCCTGTTCATGGAATGGATAGTGTTGATAACCGCCACCACGCCCCGCTCAACTTTGATGATGGGAGCCCTGGTTCTATCGGGTTTCCACTCACATTCGGGGTCCGGGATACAGCTGAGGGCTGTGTACATGCTGGGCATGTAGAAGGTGTCGTGCGGGTAGATCTCGTCGGCCGCCGTAGTGTGTGCGGTGTCGGGAGGAAGCTTCAAGGGAACCTCGATAGGTTCATCCGACGGGGCCGACAGCATCACCGCCACCACCACGACGCCACCCTCGATCATGGCGTAATCAGCAGCCAGGGTGACGGTAGGCCGATCCTTGCCGATCAGTGCAAGTGGACCGTCGGTGATGCTCCCCTCAACCGTGCCCTGCGTGCCCGATACCACTCCGCCGCTCGGACTGGACAGCACCACCATGAACGTTTCGGAGTCCTCTTTGATGGCGTCCTCCAAGGTCTGCACCTCCACAGAAGCTGTGGTGTCGCCGGCGGGGATGGTCACCGCCTGTGGAGCATTTATCGGCATGTAGTCATCTCCTGCCGTGGCCGGACTGGCATCTTGACTTGTGTCTTCTGTCGTCTTCCACCGGACGGTCACCGCTTGAGAGGAGGGATTGGACATACTGATGACGAACCGAGCCTTCTCTCCCTCCATCGCCACCGATCCCGAAATGCTTATCACCGGAGTGGGGTCGTTGTCAGCAATAGTCCCGGTAGCCTCGACGGCACCCTCGGCCGTAGACAGAGCGGCGTTGGTGGCGCCGGTCAGGGTCACTTCGATGGTCTCGTCCGGTTCGTCTACAATGTCGCCCTTCACCGGAACAGTGATCGTTCCCGAGGTCGATCCGGCCGCTATAGTCACCGACAGGGGGTTCGGGGCGGTGTAGTCGGTGTCGGGGGTGGCGTCGCCGCCCAGGGAATATGTCACTGTCACTGCTTCGCTGCTCGCTTCCGACAGTAACACGGTGAAGGTCATATTCTTGGTGGTACTCGGGTCGTCACCCTCGGTTACCTTCGAAGCGTCAGCGATCGACACCGAAGGCAGAGTGTCGTCATCGGTGATCGTGACCGTGGCGCTGCCAACGGTCAGGCCCCCGCCTGTTCCCGAAACGGTCAACGACTCGCCAGACTCATCCGTACTGTCGTCGGTCGGTTCCAAATCAAACGTGGCCTCGCCGCTCGACTCGCCCGCGGGGATGGTGATATTGAAACCGTTCACTGCCGTGTAATCGACACCCGACACCGCCGAATCGCCCCGGGCGCCGACCGACACCGCCACGATCTTGGCAACACTGGAAGTGGTCGAACCCGACAA
The DNA here is from genome assembly GCA_965209025.1 of Acidimicrobiia bacterium. Lineage (GTDB taxonomy): Bacteria > Actinomycetota > Acidimicrobiia > Spongiisociales > ZC4RG35 > Bin76. The sequence goes on from CBDBPZ010000002.1 coordinate 371,729, forward strand.
AGTGGCGGTCACCGTGATCGTGGCGGCCTGGCTGACCCCTTCCGACACACTGTTCGGGCTGACAGACAACGTGGCTACGGTAGGCGCCGCGTCATCATCGGAGATCGTTCCCACACCCTTCTTATTGGAAAGGGTGGCGTTCGAAACGCCCGTCAGGATGACCTCGACCGTCTCGTCCGGTTCGTCAACTGTGTCGCCCTTCACCGGAACAGTGATCGTTCCCGAGGTCGATCCGGCCGCGATAGTCACCGACAGGGGGGTCGGAGCCGTGTAATCGGCGGGAGAACCAGCCGAACCTCCCAGCGTGTAGGTGACGGTCACGTCCCGGCTGCTGGTCGCCGACAAAGACACCGCGAATGTCATGTCCGTGGTCTTCGACGGGTCGTCACCCTCCGAAACCGCGGCGGCGTCGGTGACAGAAACAGTGGGAGTGGCGTCGTCATCGGTAATCGACCCCGAAGCCTCGGTGGCGCCCTCGGTCGCCGACAACCCCGCATTGGTAGCACCCGACAGAGTGACCTCAATGGTCTCATCCAACTCGTCTATCGTGTCGCCCTTCACCGGAACAGTGATCGTTCCCGAGGTCGATCCGGCCGCGATAGTCACCGACAGGGGGGTCGGAGCCGTGTAATCGGCGGGAGAACCAGCCGAACCTCCCAGCGTGTAGGTGACGGTCACGTCCCGGCTGCTGGTCGCCGACAAAGACACCGCGAATGTCATGTCCGTGGTCTTCGACGGGTCGTCACCCTCCGAAACCGCGGCGGCGTCGGTGACAGAAACAGTGGGAGTGGCGTCGTCATCGGTAATCGACCCCGAAGCCTCGGTGGCGCCCTCGGTCGCCGACAACCCCGCATTGGTAGCACCCGACAGAGTGACCTCAATGGTCTCATCCAACTCGTCTATCGTGTCGCCCTTCACCGGAACAGTGATCGTTCCCGAGGTCGATCCGGCCGCGATAGTCACCGACAGGGGGGTCGGAGCCGTGTAATCGGCGGGAGAACCAGCCGAACCTCCCAGCGTGTAGGTGACGGTCACGTCCCGGCTGCTGGTCGCCGACAAAGACACCGCGAATGTCATGTCCGTGGTCTTCGACGGGTCGTCACCCTCCGAAACCGCGGCGGCGTCGGTGACAGAAACAGTGGGAGTGGCGTCGTCATCGGTAATCGTGACCGTGGTTTTGGTGACCGACAGACCGGCTGACGTTCCCGCCACAGTCAGCGTTTCGGCGGGTTCGTCCAAACCGTCATCGACAGGTTCCAAATCAAACGTGGCCTCGCCGCTCGACTCGCCGGCGGGGATGGTGATATTGAAACCGTTCACTGCCGTGTAATCGACCCCCGACCCCGCGGTGTCGCCCCGGGCACCGACCGTCACCGCCACCGTCTTGTCGGCGTCGAAAGTAGTAGAACCCGAAAGCGTGACCGTCACCGTCACCGTCACCGCCTCCCCGACATCTTCCGACACACTCCCCGGATCCACACCCAACACCACCCCAGACGGCGCCGCGTCGTCATCGGTAATCGACCCCGAAGCCTCGGTGGCGCCCTCGGTCGCCGACAACCCCGCATTGGTAGCACCCGACAGAGTGACCTCAATGGTCTCATCCAACTCGTCTATCGTGTCGCCCTTCACCGGAACAGTGATCGTTCCCGAGGTCGATCCGGCCGCGATAGTCACCGACAGGGGGGTCGGAGCCGTGTAATCGGCGGGAGAACCAGCCGAACCTCCCAGCGTGTAGGTGACGGTCACGTCCCGGCTGCTGGTCGCCGACAAAGACACCGCGAATGTCATGTCCGTGGTCTTCGACGGGTCGTCACCCTCCGAAACCGCGGCGGCGTCGGTGACAGAAACAGTGGGAGTGGCGTCGTCATCGGTAATCGACCCCGAAGCCTCGGTGGCGCCCTCGGTCGCCGACAACCCCGCATTGGTAGCACCCGACAGAGTGACCTCAATGGTCTCATCCAACTCGTCTATCGTGTCGCCCTTCACCGGAACAGTGATCGTTCCCGAGGTCGATCCGGCCGCGATAGTCACCGACAGGGGGGTCGGAGCCGTGTAATCGGCGGGAGAACCAGCCGAACCTCCCAGCGTGTAGGTGACGGTCACGTCCCGGCTGCTGGTCGCCGACAAAGACACCGCGAATGTCATGTCCGTGGTCTTCGACGGGTCGTCACCCTCCGAAACCGCGGCGGCGTCGGTGACAGAAACAGTGGGAGTGGCGTCGTCATCGGTAATCGACCCCGAAGCCTCGGTGGCGCCCTCGGTCGCCGACAACCCCGCATTGGTAGCACCCGACAGAGTGACCTCAATGGTCTCATCCAACTCGTCTATCGTGTCGCCCTTCACCGGAACAGTGATCGTTCCCGAGGTCGATCCGGCCGCGATAGTCACCGACAGGGGGGTCGGAGCCGTGTAATCGGCGGGAGAACCAGCCGAACCTCCCAGCGTGTAGGTGACGGTCACGTCCCGGCTGCTGGTCGCCGACAAAGACACCGCGAATGTCATGTCCGTGGTCTTCGACGGGTCGTCACCCTCCGAAACCGCGGCGGCGTCGGTGACAGAAACAGTGGGAGTGGCGTCGTCATCGGTAATCGACCCCGAAGCCTCGGTGGCGCCCTCGGTCGCCGACAACCCCGCATTGGTAGCACCCGACAGAGTGACCTCAATGGTCTCATCCAACTCGTCTATCGTGTCGCCCTTCACCGGAACAGTGATCGTTCCCGAGGTCGATCCGGCCGCGATAGTCACCGACAGGGGGGTCGGAGCCGTGTAATCGGCGGGAGAACCAGCCGAACCTCCCAGCGTGTAGGTGACGGTCACGTCCCGGCTGCTGGTCGCCGACAAAGACACCGCGAATGTCATGTCCGTGGTCTTCGACGGGTCGTCACCCTCCGAAACCGCGGCGGCGTCGGTGACAGAAACAGTGGGAGTGGCGTCGTCATCGGTAATCGTGACCGTGGTTTTGGTGACCGACAGACCGGCTGACGTTCCCGCCACAGTCAGCGTTTCGGCGGGTTCGTCCAAACCGTCATCGACAGGTTCCAAATCAAACGTGGCCTCGCCGCTCGACTCGCCGGCGGGGATGGTGATATTGAAACCGTTCACTGCCGTGTAATCGACCCCCGACCCCGCGGTGTCGCCCCGGGCACCGACCGTCACCGCCACCGTCTTGTCGGCGTCGAAAGTAGTAGAACCCGAAAGCGTGACCGTCACCGTCACCGTCACCGCCTCCCCGACATCTTCCGACACACTCCCCGGATCCACACCCAACACCACCCCAGACGGCGCCGCGTCGTCATCGGTAATCGACCCCGAAGCCTCGGTGGCGCCCTCGGTCGCCGACAACCCCGCATTGGTAGCACCCGACAGAGTGACCTCAATGGTCTCATCCAACTCGTCTATCGTGTCGCCCTTCACCGGAACAGTGATCGTTCCCGAGGTCGATCCGGCCGCGATAGTCACCGACAGGGGGGTCGGAGCCGTGTAATCGGCGGGAGAACCAGCCGAACCTCCCAGCGTGTAGGTGACGGTCACGTCCCGGCTGCTGGTCGCCGACAAAGACACCGCGAATGTCATGTCCGTGGTCTTCGACGGGTCGTCACCCTCCGAAACCGCGGCGGCGTCGGTGACAGAAACAGTGGGAGTGGCGTCGTCATCGGTAATCGACCCCGAAGCCTCGGTGGCGCCCTCGGTCGCCGACAACCCCGCATTGGTAGCACCCGACAGAGTGACCTCAATGGTCTCATCCAACTCGTCTATCGTGTCGCCCTTCACCGGAACAGTGATCGTTCCCGAGGTCGATCCGGCCGCGATAGTCACCGACAGGGGGGTCGGAGCCGTGTAATCGGCGGGAGAACCAGCCGAACCTCCCAGCGTGTAGGTGACGGTCACGTCCCGGCTGCTGGTCGCCGACAAAGACACCGCGAATGTCATGTCCGTGGTCTTCGACGGGTCGTCACCCTCCGAAACCGCGGCGGCGTCGGTGACAGAAACAGTGGGAGTGGCGTCGTCATCGGTAATCGACCCCGAAGCCTCGGTGGCGCCCTCGGTCGCCGACAACCCCGCATTGGTAGCACCCGACAGAGTGACCTCAATGGTCTCATCCAACTCGTCTATCGTGTCGCCCTTCACCGGAACAGTGATCGTTCCCGAGGTCGATCCGGCCGCGATAGTCACCGACAGGGGGGTCGGAGCCGTGTAATCGGCGGGAGAACCAGCCGAACCTCCCAGCGTGTAGGTGACGGTCACGTCCCGGCTGCTGGTCGCCGACAAAGACACCGCGAATGTCATGTCCGTGGTCTTCGACGGGTCGTCACCCTCCGAAACCGCGGCGGCGTCGGTGACAGAAACAGTGGGAGTGGCGTCGTCATCGGTAATCGACCCCGAAGCCTCGGTGGCGCCCTCGGTCGCCGACAACCCCGCATTGGTAGCACCCGACAGAGTGACCTCAATGGTCTCATCCAACTCGTCTATCGTGTCGCCCTTCACCGGAACAGTGATCGTTCCCGAGGTCGATCCGGCCGCGATAGTCACCGACAGGGGGGTCGGAGCCGTGTAATCGGCGGGAGAACCAGCCGAACCTCCCAGCGTGTAGGTGACGGTCACGTCCCGGCTGCTGGTCGCCGACAAAGACACCGCGAATGTCATGTCCGTGGTCTTCGACGGGTCGTCACCCTCCGAAACCGCGGCGGCGTCGGTGACAGAAACAGTGGGAGTGGCGTCGTCATCGGTAATCGTGACCGTGGTTTTGGTGACCGACAGACCGGCTGACGTTCCCGCCACAGTCAGCGTTTCGGCGGGTTCGTCCAAACCGTCATCGACAGGTTCCAAATCAAACGTGGCCTCGCCGCTCGACTCGCCGGCGGGGATGGTGATATTGAAACCGTTCACTGCCGTGTAATCGACCCCCGACCCCGCGGTGTCGCCCCGGGCACCGACCGTCACCGCCACCGTCTTGTCGGCGTCGAAAGTAGTAGAACCCGAAAGCGTGACCGTCACCGTCACCGTCACCGCCTCCCCGACATCTTCCGACACACTCCCCGGATCCACACCCAACACCACCCCAGACGGCGCCGCGTCGTCATCGGTAATCGACCCCGAAGCCTCGGTGGCGCCCTCGGTCGCCGACAACCCCGCATTGGTAGCACCCGACAGAGTGACCTCAATGGTCTCATCCAACTCGTCTATCGTGTCGCCCTTCACCGGAACAGTGATCGTTCCCGAGGTCGATCCGGCCGCGATAGTCACCGACAGGGGGGTCGGAGCCGTGTAATCGGCGGGAGAACCAGCCGAACCTCCCAGCGTGTAGGTGACGGTCACGTCCCGGCTGCTGGTCGCCGACAAAGACACCGCGAATGTCATGTCCGTGGTCTTCGACGGGTCGTCACCCTCCGAAACCGCGGCGGCGTCGGTGACAGAAACAGTGGGAGTGGCGTCGTCATCGGTAATCGACCCCGAAGCCTCGGTGGCGCCCTCGGTCGCCGACAACCCCGCATTGGTAGCACCCGACAGAGTGACCTCAATGGTCTCATCCAACTCGTCTATCGTGTCGCCCTTCACCGGAACAGTGATCGTTCCCGAGGTCGATCCGGCCGCGATAGTCACCGACAGGGGGGTCGGAGCCGTGTAATCGGCGGGAGAACCAGCCGAACCTCCCAGCGTGTAGGTGACGGTCACGTCCCGGCTGCTGGTCGCCGACAAAGACACCGCGAATGTCATGTCCGTGGTCTTCGACGGGTCGTCACCCTCCGAAACCGCGGCGGCGTCGGTGACAGAAACAGTGGGAGTGGCGTCGTCATCGGTAATCGACCCCGAAGCCTCGGTGGCGCCCTCGGTCGCCGACAACCCCGCATTGGTAGCACCCGACAGAGTGACCTCAATGGTCTCATCCAACTCGTCTATCGTGTCGCCCTTCACCGGAACAGTGATCGTTCCCGAGGTCGATCCGGCCGCGATAGTCACCGACAGGGGGGTCGGAGCCGTGTAATCGGCGGGAGAACCAGCCGAACCTCCCAGCGTGTAGGTGACGGTCACGTCCCGGCTGCTGGTCGCCGACAAAGACACCGCGAATGTCATGTCCGTGGTCTTCGACGGGTCGTCACCCTCCGAAACCGCGGCGGCGTCGGTGACAGAAACAGTGGGAGTGGCGTCGTCATCGGTAATCGACCCCGAAGCCTCGGTGGCGCCCTCGGTCGCCGACAACCCCGCATTGGTAGCACCCGACAGAGTGACCTCAATGGTCTCATCCAACTCGTCTATCGTGTCGCCCTTCACCGGAACAGTGATCGTTCCCGAGGTCGATCCGGCCGCGATAGTCACCGACAGGGGGGTCGGAGCCGTGTAATCGGCGGGAGAACCAGCCGAACCTCCCAGCGTGTAGGTGACGGTCACGTCCCGGCTGCTGGTCGCCGACAAAGACACCGCGAATGTCATGTCCGTGGTCTTCGACGGGTCGTCACCCTCCGAAACCGCGGCGGCGTCGGTGACAGAAACAGTGGGAGTGGCGTCGTCATCGGTAATCGACCCCGAAGCCTCGGTGGCGCCCTCGGTCGCCGACAACCCCGCATTGGTAGCACCCGACAGAGTGACCTCAATGGTCTCATCCAACTCGTCTATCGTGTCGCCCTTCACCGGAACAGTGATCGTTCCCGAGGTCGATCCGGCCGCGATAGTCACCGACAGGGGGGTCGGAGCCGTGTAATCGGCGGGAGAACCAGCCGAACCTCCCAGCGTGTAGGTGACGGTCACGTCCCGGCTGCTGGTCGCCGACAAAGACACCGCGAATGTCATGTCCGTGGTCTTCGACGGGTCGTCACCCTCCGAAACCGCGGCGGCGTCGGTGACAGAAACAGTGGGAGTGGCGTCGTCATCGGTAATCGTGACCGTGGTTTTGGTGACCGACAGACCGGCTGACGTTCCCGCCACAGTCAGCGTTTCGGCGGGTTCGTCCAAACCGTCATCGACAGGTTCCAAATCAAACGTGGCCTCGCCGCTCGACTCGCCGGCGGGGATGGTGATATTGAAACCGTTCACTGCCGTGTAATCGACCCCCGACCCCGCGGTGTCGCCCCGGGCACCGACCGTCACCGCCACCGTCTTGTCGGCGTCGAAAGTAGTAGAACCCGAAAGCGTGACCGTCACCGTCACCGTCACCGCCTCCCCGACATCTTCCGACACACTCCCCGGATCCACACCCAACACCACCCCAGACGGCGCCGCGTCGTCATCGGTAATCGACCCCGAAGCCTCGGTGGCGCCCTCGGTCGCCGACAACCCCGCATTGGTAGCACCCGACAGAGTGACCTCAATGGTCTCATCCAACTCGTCTATCGTGTCGCCCTTCACCGGAACAGTGATCGTTCCCGAGGTCGATCCGGCCGCGATAGTCACCGACAGGGGGGTCGGAGCCGTGTAATCGGCGGGAGAACCAGCCGAACCTCCCAGCGTGTAGGTGACGGTCACGTCCCGGCTGCTGGTCGCCGACAAAGACACCGCGAATGTCATGTCCGTGGTCTTCGACGGGTCGTCACCCTCCGAAACCGCGGCGGCGTCGGTGACAGAAACAGTGGGAGTGGCGTCGTCATCGGTAATCGACCCCGAAGCCTCGGTGGCGCCCTCGGTCGCCGACAACCCCGCATTGGTAGCACCCGACAGAGTGACCTCAATGGTCTCATCCAACTCGTCTATCGTGTCGCCCTTCACCGGAACAGTGATCGTTCCCGAGGTCGATCCGGCCGCGATAGTCACCGACAGGGGGGTCGGAGCCGTGTAATCGGCGGGAGAACCAGCCGAACCTCCCAGCGTGTAGGTGACGGTCACGTCCCGGCTGCTGGTCGCCGACAAAGACACCGCGAATGTCATGTCCGTGGTCTTCGACGGGTCGTCACCCTCCGAAACCGCGGCGGCGTCGGTGACAGAAACAGTGGGAGTGGCGTCGTCATCGGTAATCGACCCCGAAGCCTCGGTGGCGCCCTCGGTCGCCGACAACCCCGCATTGGTAGCACCCGACAGAGTGACCTCAATGGTCTCATCCAACTCGTCTATCGTGTCGCCCTTCACCGGAACAGTGATCGTTCCCGAGGTCGATCCGGCCGCGATAGTCACCGACAGGGGGGTCGGAGCCGTGTAATCGGCGGGAGAACCAGCCGAACCTCCCAGCGTGTAGGTGACGGTCACGTCCCGGCTGCTGGTCGCCGACAAAGACACCGCGAATGTCATGTCCGTGGTCTTCGACGGGTCGTCACCCTCCGAAACCGCGGCGGCGTCGGTGACAGAAACAGTGGGAGTGGCGTCGTCATCGGTAATCGACCCCGAAGCCTCGGTGGCGCCCTCGGTCGCCGACAACCCCGCATTGGTAGCACCCGACAGAGTGACCTCAATGGTCTCATCCAACTCGTCTATCGTGTCGCCCTTCACCGGAACAGTGATCGTTCCCGAGGTCGATCCGGCCGCGATAGTCACCGACAGGGGGGTCGGAGCCGTGTAATCGGCGGGAGAACCAGCCGAACCTCCCAGCGTGTAGGTGACGGTCACGTCCCGGCTGCTGGTCGCCGACAAAGACACCGCGAATGTCATGTCCGTGGTCTTCGACGGGTCGTCACCCTCCGAAACCGCGGCGGCGTCGGTGACAGAAACAGTGGGAGTGGCGTCGTCATCGGTAATCGACCCCGAAGCCTCGGTGGCGCCCTCGGTCGCCGACAACCCCGCATTGGTAGCACCCGACAGAGTGACCTCAATGGTCTCATCCAACTCGTCTATCGTGTCGCCCTTCACCGGAACAGTGATCGTTCCCGAGGTCGATCCGGCCGCGATAGTCACCGACAGGGGGGTCGGAGCCGTGTAATCGGCGGGAGAACCAGCCGAACCTCCCAGCGTGTAGGTGACGGTCACGTCCCGGCTGCTGGTCGCCGACAAAGACACCGCGAATGTCATGTCCGTGGTCTTCGACGGGTCGTCACCCTCCGAAACCGCGGCGGCGTCGGTGACAGAAACAGTGGGAGTGGCGTCGTCATCGGTAATCGTGACCGTGGTTTTGGTGACCGACAGACCGGCTGACGTTCCCGCCACAGTCAGCGTTTCGGCGGGTTCGTCCAAACCGTCATCGACAGGTTCCAAATCAAACGTGGCCTCGCCGCTCGACTCGCCGGCGGGGATGGTGATATTGAAACCGTTCACTGCCGTGTAATCGACCCCCGACCCCGCGGTGTCGCCCCGGGCACCGACCGTCACCGCCACCGTCTTGTCGGCGTCGAAAGTAGTAGAACCCGAAAGCGTGACCGTCACCGTCACCGTCACCGCCTCCCCGACATCTTCCGACACACTCCCCGGATCCACACCCAACACCACCCCAGACGGCGCCGCGTCGTCATCGGTAATCGACCCCGAAGCCTCGGTGGCGCCCTCGGTCGCCGACAACCCCGCATTGGTAGCACCCGACAGAGTGACCTCAATGGTCTCATCCAACTCGTCTATCGTGTCGCCCTTCACCGGAACAGTGATCGTTCCCGAGGTCGATCCGGCCGCGATAGTCACCGACAGGGGGGTCGGAGCCGTGTAATCGGCGGGAGAACCAGCCGAACCTCCCAGCGTGTAGGTGACGGTCACGTCCCGGCTGCTGGTCGCCGACAAAGACACCGCGAATGTCATGTCCGTGGTCTTCGACGGGTCGTCACCCTCCGAAACCGCGGCGGCGTCGGTGACAGAAACAGTGGGAGTGGCGTCGTCATCGGTAATCGACCCCGAAGCCTCGGTGGCGCCCTCGGTCGCCGACAACCCCGCATTGGTAGCACCCGACAGAGTGACCTCAATGGTCTCATCCAACTCGTCTATCGTGTCGCCCTTCACCGGAACAGTGATCGTTCCCGAGGTCGATCCGGCCGCGATAGTCACCGACAGGGGGGTCGGAGCCGTGTAATCGGCGGGAGAACCAGCCGAACCTCCCAGCGTGTAGGTGACGGTCACGTCCCGGCTGCTGGTCGCCGACAAAGACACCGCGAATGTCATGTCCGTGGTCTTCGACGGGTCGTCACCCTCCGAAACCGCGGCGGCGTCGGTGACAGAAACAGTGGGAGTGGCGTCGTCATCGGTAATCGACCCCGAAGCCTCGGTGGCGCCCTCGGTCGCCGACAACCCCGCATTGGTAGCACCCGACAGAGTGACCTCAATGGTCTCATCCAACTCGTCTATCGTGTCGCCCTTCACCGGAACAGTGATCGTTCCCGAGGTCGATCCGGCCGCGATAGTCACCGACAGGGGGGTCGGAGCCGTGTAATCGGCGGGAGAACCAGCCGAACCTCCCAGCGTGTAGGTGACGGTCACGTCCCGGCTGCTGGTCGCCGACAAAGACACCGCGAATGTCATGTCCGTGGTCTTCGACGGGTCGTCACCCTCCGAAACCGCGGCGGCGTCGGTGACAGAAACAGTGGGAGTGGCGTCGTCATCGGTAATCGACCCCGAAGCCTCGGTGGCGCCCTCGGTCGCCGACAACCCCGCATTGGTAGCACCCGACAGAGTGACCTCAATGGTCTCATCCAACTCGTCTATCGTGTCGCCCTTCACCGGAACAGTGATCGTTCCCGAGGTCGATCCGGCCGCGATAGTCACCGACAGGGGGGTCGGAGCCGTGTAATCGGCGGGAGAACCAGCCGAACCTCCCAGCGTGTAGGTGACGGTCACGTCCCGGCTGCTGGTCGCCGACAAAGACACCGCGAATGTCATGTCCGTGGTCTTCGACGGGTCGTCACCCTCCGAAACCGCGGCGGCGTCGGTGACAGAAACAGTGGGAGTGGCGTCGTCATCGGTAATCGTGACCGTGGTTTTGGTGACCGACAGACCGGCTGACGTTCCCGCCACAGTCAGCGTTTCGGCGGGTTCGTCCAAACCGTCATCGACAGGTTCCAAATCAAACGTGGCCTCGCCGCTCGACTCGCCGGCGGGGATGGTGATATTGAAACCGTTCACTGCCGTGTAATCGACCCCCGACCCCGCGGTGTCGCCCCGGGCACCGACCGTCACCGCCACCGTCTTGTCGGCGTCGAAAGTAGTAGAACCCGAAAGCGTGACCGTCACCGTCACCGTCACCGCCTCCCCGACATCTTCCGACACACTCCCCGGATCCACACCCAACACCACCCCAGACGGCGCCGCGTCGTCATCGGTAATCGACCCCGAAGCCTCGGTGGCGCCCTCGGTCGCCGACAACCCCGCATTGGTAGCACCCGACAGAGTGACCTCAATGGTCTCATCCAACTCGTCTATCGTGTCGCCCTTCACCGGAACAGTGATCGTTCCCGAGGTCGATCCGGCCGCGATAGTCACCGACAGGGGGGTCGGAGCCGTGTAATCGGCGGGAGAACCAGCCGAACCTCCCAGCGTGTAGGTGACGGTCACGTCCCGGCTGCTGGTCGCCGACAAAGACACCGCGAATGTCATGTCCGTGGTCTTCGACGGGTCGTCACCCTCCGAAACCGCGGCGGCGTCGGTGACAGAAACAGTGGGAGTGGCGTCGTCATCGGTAATCGACCCCGAAGCCTCGGTGGCGCCCTCGGTCGCCGACAACCCCGCATTGGTAGCACCCGACAGAGTGACCTCAATGGTCTCATCCAACTCGTCTATCGTGTCGCCCTTCACCGGAACAGTGATCGTTCCCGAGGTCGATCCGGCCGCGATAGTCACCGACAGGGGGGTCGGAGCCGTGTAATCGGCGGGAGAACCAGCCGAACCTCCCAGCGTGTAGGTGACGGTCACGTCCCGGCTGCTGGTCGCCGACAAAGACACCGCGAATGTCATGTCCGTGGTCTTCGACGGGTCGTCACCCTCCGAAACCGCGGCGGCGTCGGTGACAGAAACAGTGGGAGTGGCGTCGTCATCGGTAATCGACCCCGAAGCCTCGGTGGCGCCCTCGGTCGCCGACAACCCCGCATTGGTAGCACCCGACAGAGTGACCTCAATGGTCTCATCCAACTCGTCTATCGTGTCGCCCTTCACCGGAACAGTGATCGTTCCCGAGGTCGATCCGGCCGCGATAGTCACCGACAGGGGGGTCGGAGCCGTGTAATCGGCGGGAGAACCAGCCGAACCTCCCAGCGTGTAGGTGACGGTCACGTCCCGGCTGCTGGTCGCCGACAAAGACACCGCGAATGTCATGTCCGTGGTCTTCGACGGGTCGTCACCCTCCGAAACCGCGGCGGCGTCGGTGACAGAAACAGTGGGAGTGGCGTCGTCATCGGTAATCGACCCCGAAGCCTCGGTGGCGCCCTCGGTCGCCGACAACCCCGCATTGGTAGCACCCGACAGAGTGACCTCAATGGTCTCATCCAACTCGTCTATCGTGTCGCCCTTCACCGGAACAGTGATCGTTCCCGAGGTCGATCCGGCCGCGATAGTCACCGACAGGGGGGTCGGAGCCGTGTAATCGGCGGGAGAACCAGCCGAACCTCCCAGCGTGTAGGTGACGGTCACGTCCCGGCTGCTGGTCGCCGACAAAGACACCGCGAATGTCATGTCCGTGGTCTTCGACGGGTCGTCACCCTCCGAAACCGCGGCGGCGTCGGTGACAGAAACAGTGGGAGTGGCGTCGTCATCGGTAATCGACCCCGAAGCCTCGGTGGCGCCCTCGGTCGCCGACAACCCCGCATTGGTAGCACCCGACAGAGTGACCTCAATGGTCTCATCCAACTCGTCTATCGTGTCGCCCTTCACCGGAACAGTGATCGTTCCCGAGGTCGATCCGGCCGCGATAGTCACCGACAGGGGGGTCGGAGCCGTGTAATCGGCGGGAGAACCAGCCGAACCTCCCAGCGTGTAGGTGACGGTCACGTCCCGGCTGCTGGTCGCCGACAAAGACACCGCGAATGTCATGTCCGTGGTCTTCGACGGGTCGTCACCCTCCGAAACCGCGGCGGCGTCGGTGACAGAAACAGTGGGAGTGGCGTCGTCATCGGTAATCGTGACCGTGGTTTTGGTGACCGACAGACCGGCTGACGTTCCCGCCACAGTCAGCGTTTCGGCGGGTTCGTCCAAACCGTCATCGACAGGTTCCAAATCAAACGTGGCCTCGCCGCTCGACTCGCCGGCGGGGATGGTGATATTGAAACCGTTCACTGCCGTGTAATCGACCCCCGACCCCGCGGTGTCGCCCCGGGCACCGACCGTCACCGCCACCGTCTTGTCGGCGTCGAAAGTAGTAGAACCCGAAAGCGTGACCGTCACCGTCACCGTCACCGCCTCCCCGACATCTTCCGACACACTCCCCGGATCCACACCCAACACCACCCCAGACGGCGCCGCGTCGTCATCGGTAATCGACCCCGAAGCCTCGGTGGCGCCCTCGGTCGCCGACAACCCCGCATTGGTAGCACCCGACAGAGTGACCTCAATGGTCTCATCCAACTCGTCTATCGTGTCGCCCTTCACCGGAACAGTGATCGTTCCCGAGGTCGATCCGGCCGCGATAGTCACCGACAGGGGGGTCGGAGCCGTGTAATCGGCGGGAGAACCAGCCGAACCTCCCAGCGTGTAGGTGACGGTCACGTCCCGGCTGCTGGTCGCCGACAAAGACACCGCGAATGTCATGTCCGTGGTCTTCGACGGGTCGTCACCCTCCGAAACCGCGGCGGCGTCGGTGACAGAAACAGTGGGAGTGGCGTCGTCATCGGTAATCGACCCCGAAGCCTCGGTGGCGCCCTCGGTCGCCGACAACCCCGCATTGGTAGCACCCGACAGAGTGACCTCAATGGTCTCATCCAACTCGTCTATCGTGTCGCCCTTCACCGGAACAGTGATCGTTCCCGAGGTCGATCCGGCCGCGATAGTCACCGACAGGGGGGTCGGAGCCGTGTAATCGGCGGGAGAACCAGCCGAACCTCCCAGCGTGTAGGTGACGGTCACGTCCCGGCTGCTGGTCGCCGACAAAGACACCGCGAATGTCATGTCCGTGGTCTTCGACGGGTCGTCACCCTCCGAAACCGCGGCGGCGTCGGTGACAGAAACAGTGGGAGTGGCGTCGTCATCGGTAATCGACCCCGAAGCCTCGGTGGCGCCCTCGGTCGCCGACAACCCCGCATTGGTAGCACCCGACAGAGTGACCTCAATGGTCTCATCCAACTCGTCTATCGTGTCGCCCTTCACCGGAACAGTGATCGTTCCCGAGGTCGATCCGGCCGCGATAGTCACCGACAGGGGGGTCGGAGCCGTGTAATCGGCGGGAGAACCAGCCGAACCTCCCAGCGTGTAGGTGACGGTCACGTCCCGGCTGCTGGTCGCCGACAAAGACACCGCGAATGTCATGTCCGTGGTCTTCGACGGGTCGTCACCCTCCGAAACCGCGGCGGCGTCGGTGACAGAAACAGTGGGAGTGGCGTCGTCATCGGTAATCGACCCCGAAGCCTTCTTCTTACTGGACGACAGGACACCGTTGGTGGCTTTGGTGAGGGTTATCTCGACCGTCTCGTCCGGTTCGTCAACTGTGTCGCCCTTCACCGGAACAGTGATCGTTCCCGAGGTCGATCCGGCCGCGATA